>CAVOMF010000001.1:0-819500 GCA_963696955.1 uncultured Actinomycetes bacterium
GCGTCGCCGACGTGATCGGCGCCGCCGCGGTCGTCATCTCCGAAACCGCCCTCGAGACCCTGAAGGAGAGGCTCGGCTGATGGACGCGCGCACGATCCTCATCCGCCCGGTGATCTCGGAGAAGAGCTACGCATTGATCGCCGAGGGCAAGTACACCTTCCGGGTCGACGATCGCGCCCACAAGACCCAGATCGCGCAGGCGGTCGAAGAGGTCTTCGGAGTCGACGTCGCCGCGGTGCGGACGGCGAAGGTGCGCTCGAAGCCGAAGCGCCGTGGCCTCACCAAAGGCAAGACCCGCGCCTGGAAGAAGGCGATCGTCCAGCTCGGCGCCGGGCGAACGAATCGAGCTGTTCGAGGGCGCCGAGACCGCCTAGGGAGACTGAGAGATGCCGAACCGCAAAACCAAACCGACCAGCCCGGGACGCCGCTTCGCGACCTACCCGCTGCGCGAGCAGCTGACCGCTACCGAGCCGGAGCGGAAGCTGACCGAAGGGCTAAAAAAGTCCGGTGGCCGCAACGCCAACGGCCGTGTCACCGCCCGCCACCGCGGCGGCGGCGCCAAGCGGCGCTACCGCAAGATCGACTTCAAGCGGCTCAAGGACGGCGTTCCCGCCAAGGTCGCCTCGATCGAGTACGACCCCAACCGCACTTGCTACATCGCCCTTCTGTACTACGCCGACGGGCACAAGGACTACATCCTTGCTCCGGCGCAGCTCTCAGTCGGCGACGTCGTCAAATCGGGTCCCGAGGCAGACATCAAACCCGGCCACGCGATGGAGCTGGGCCAGATGCCGACCGGCACGATCGTCCATAACGTCGAGATGATTCCCGGTCAGGGCGGCAAGCTCGGCCGCTCCGCCGGCACCTCGATCCAGTTGGTCGCGAAGGAGGGGGAGATGGTCACCCTTCGCCTGCCCTCTTCGGAGATGAGGATGGTCCGCGCCAACTGCCGCGCCAGCATCGGGGTCCTCTCCAACGCCGAGCACCAGAATATGAAGGTCGGTAAGGCCGGCCGCAGCCGCCACAAGGGCAAGCGCCCGCAGACCCGCGGCGTCGCGATGAACCCCGTCGACCACCCGCACGGCGGCGGCGAGGCGCACCACACGCCCGGCGGCCACCCGGTCACCCCATGGGGCAAGCCGACCCTCGGCTACCGGACCCGCAAGAAGGGCAAGCAGTCCGACCGCTACATCGTCCGCGGCCGACGCCGCGGCAAGAAGAAGGGCCGTTAGAGATGGGACGTTCGACGAAAAAGGGCCCGTGGGTCGAGGAGCGCCTGATGGGGCGGATCACGGCGCTGAACGAGGCCAACAACAAACAGATGCTGAAAACCTGGTCGCGGACCTCGACGATCTTCCCGGAGATGGTCGGTCACACGATCGCCGTCCACGACGGCAAAAAACACGTCCCGGTCTTCATCTCCGAGTCGATGGTCGGGCACAAGCTCGGCGAGTTCGCGCCGACCCGGACCTTCCGCTCGCACGGCGGTAAGGAATAGCGATGGCTGACGAGCAAAAAAAGACGACCAAAAAAGCCGACGCGGCCAAAGCCTCGGGCAAAAAAGCCGAGGCGAAAAAAGCGGCGAAAAAAGACGACGCCAAAGCGGCGAAAAAAGCGCCTGCGAAAAAAGAGTCGAAAGCCAAAAAAGACTCGAAAGCCAAAGGCAAAGAGAAAAAAGCCGAGGGCAAACCCAAAAAAGCTTCGAAAGCCAAAAAAGAGCCGGCCAAAAAAGCCGCTCCGAAAAAAGCTAAAAAACCTGCCGCTCCTCCGGTCGTCAAAGCGAAGGCGCGCTACGTGCGGATCGCCCCCCGCAAGGCGCGGCTGATCGCCGACCAGGTGCGCGGCATGCACATCGAGCAGGCCCGGGCGCTGCTGGAGTTCTCGCCCCGCGGCGCCGCCCACCCGATCCACAAGCTGATCAACTCCGCCGCCGCCAACGCGGAAAACAATCACGACCTGATCGGTGACGAGATGCGCGTTTCCTCGATCACCGTCGACGAGGGGCCGACCCTGCGCCGCTTCCGCCCCCGGGCGATGGGCCGGGCTACCCCGATCAACAAGCGAACCAGCCACATCGCTGTGGCTCTAACCCCGGTGGAGGACTAAGGCATGGGACAGAAGATCCACCCCGAGGGTTTCCGGGTCGGCTACATCCACGACTGGAAGTCGAACTGGTACGAGGACAAAAACTTCGCCGACGTCCTCCAGGAAGACCTGCAGATCCGGGATCACATCGAAAACAAGCTTTCGCACGCGGGCCTCTCGAGCATCACGATCGAGCGTCGCGGCGAGGTTGCCGTCGACATCCACACGGCCCGCCCGGGCATCGTCATCGGCAAGTCCGGCAGCGAAGTCGACGCCCTGCGCAAAGAGCTGCACAAGCTCACCGGCAGCCCGGTGAAAGTGAACATCCGCGAGGTCAAGCGCCCCGAGCTCGACGCCAAACTGGTCGCCCAGTCGATCGCCGAGCAGCTGCAGAACCGGGTTGCTTTCCGCCGGGCGATGAAACGCGCTCTCACCTCGGCGATGCGTTCCGGCGCCAAGGGCGTCAAGGTCCAGGTCTCCGGCCGCCTCGGCGGCGCCGAGATGGCGCGGACCGAACAGTATTCCGACGGCCGCGTGCCGCTGCACACGCTGCGTGCCGACATCGACTACGGCTTCTTCGAGGCTCGCACGACGACCGGCCGGATCGGCGTCAAATGCTGGATCAACAAGGGCGAAGTCATGCCCGAGGGCTTCCGCTCCGACCTCGTCTCCGCCGACGAGGCCCCGCAGGCGGGCCGCGGCGGTGGCCGGCGTGACGATCGTGGCGGCGGCGGGCGTGGTCGCGACCGCGGCGGACGCGGCCCCGGCGGAGATCGCGGCGGGCGCGGCGGCGGGCGTGGGCCCGGCGGCGATCGTGGCGGCCGCGGTGGACAGCGTGGAGGTGGTCGCTGATGTTGATGCCGAAACGGGTCAAGCACCGCAAACAGTTCCGCGGACGCATGCGCGGCAACACCAAGGGCGGCAGCTCCGTCGCCTTCGGCGAGTACGGGATCAAGGCCGTCGAGCGCGGCTGGATCACCAACCGCCAGATCGAGGCCGCCCGTGTGGCGATGACCCGCAAGATCAAACGTGGCGGCAAGGTCTGGATCAACGTCTTCCCGGACAAGCCCTACACGAAGAAGCCGGCCGAGACCCGGATGGGCTCCGGCAAGGGCAATCCGGAGGGCTGGGTCGCCGTCGTCAAGCCCGGCAAGGTGATGTTCGAGCTGGCGGGCGTCCCCGAGGAGCTGGCGCGAGAAGCGCTGCGCCTCGCCGGCCACAAGCTTCCCGTGAAAACCAAATTCGTCATGCGCGAAGGGGCCGGCGAGTGATGAAGGCGGCCGAGGTGCATAACCTGAAAGACGACGAGCTGGTGGCGAAACTGATCGACGCCAAGCAGGAGGCGTTCGCCCTGCGCTTCCGCAACGCCACCGGCGAGCTCGAGAACACCGCCCGCCTCGGACAGGCGAAGAGGGACATCGCAAGGCTTTTGACGGTCGCGCGGCAGCGCGGCATCGATGTGGAGAAAGAGACCCGACGGATATGAGCGACGACGAGCAGAAAAAAGACGAGACGACCGAGGAGCCCCAGGCCGAGGCGCCGCAGGAGGAGACTCCCGCAGCTGAGGAGGCCCCCGCGGCCGAGGCTGCCGAGGAGGCGCCTGCGGCTGAAGAGGCACCTGCCGAGGAGGCACCCGCCGCAGACGCCGCTGAGGATGAGGCGCCGGCCGCCGAGGCTCCCGCTGAGGAGACTCCCGCCGAGCCGAATCCCGAGGACGATCTGCCCTGGAAGGAGCGGCGCCGCCTGGCGAAATCGCGCCGGCCGGTCAGGAAGGCCCTTCCCTCCGACGCCGAGGAGCGCAAAGCGCTGCGAGCCGAGGGCCGTAAGCGCAGGGCGACCCTGCGCCGCAAACAGCGCGCTGCTGCGAAGGCCGCGCATACGGCCGGCACCGGCACGCCGCCGGCCGAGCGCGAGGCGAACGCGGCGAAGGTGCGCCAGGGGATCGTCGTCTCCAGCAAAGGCGACAAATCGATCACCGTCCGCATCGACATCGCTCGCCGTCACCGCACTTACGAGAAGATCGTCCGCAGCTCGACCAAGCTGCACGCCCACGACGAGAAGAACGAGGCCGGCGAGGGCGACGTGGTCCGCGTGATCGAGACCCGGCCGCTCTCCAAGACCAAGCGCTGGCGCCTGGTCGACGTGGTGGAGAAGGCGAGGTAGGGCGATGATCCAGCAGGAGTCCAGGCTCAAGGTCGCCGACAACTCGGGCGCGCGCGAGATCCTCTGCATCCGCGTCAAAGGCGGCTCGCACCGGCGCTACGCCAGCGTCGGCGACGTCATCACCGCAACCGTCAAATCGGCCAGCCCGCAGGGCGGCGTCCGCAAGGGCGAGGTCGTGCAGGCGGTCGTCGTCCGCACCCGCAAGCCGCTTAGCCGCCCCGACGGCACCTACATCTCCTTCGACGAGAACGCCGCGGTGCTGATCGACCCGGCCAGCAACAACCCGCGCGGAACCCGCATCTTCGGCCCTGTGGCGCGCGAACTCCGCGATCGCAACTTCATGAAAATCATCTCGCTCGCCCCGGAGGTGCTCTAGCGATGGCCAAGTCCATGCGCATCCGCACCGACGACCAGGTGCTGATCATCGGCGGCAAGGACGCCGGCAAGAAAGGCCGCGTCGTCCGCACCGACCCGAAAAAGCGCCGCGTCTACGTCGAGAACCTCAACATCATCAAGCGCCACGAACGGCCGCGCTCCCAGGGCGACCTGAAAAACGCGCAGGCCGGCGGGATCGTCGAGAAGGAGGGGCCGATCGACGTCTCCAACGTGATGCTGCTCGATCCCAAAGACAACAAACCGACCCGCATCGGCGTCCGCGTCGACAAAGGCGGCAAGCGCGTCCGCTACGCGAAGCGGTCCGGAAACGAGATCGGCTGATGGAGGCGACCGTGGCATCCACCTCGCAGGCCGCGCCGCCGCCGCGCCTGCGCGACAAATACGAGCAGGACGTGCTGCCGGCGCTGACGCAGAAATTCGGCTACTCGACGCCGATGGAGGCGCCGCACCTGGAGAAGATCACGCTCAACATGGGCCTCGGGACCGAGAAACAGGACAAACGCTCCTTCGAAGCCGCCCAGGAACAGCTGGCGATCATCGCCGGCCAGTACCCGAACGTGCGCCGCGCCCGCAAGTCGGTCGCCTCCTTCAAGCTGCGCGAGGGGATGCCGGTCGGCGTCTCGGTGACGCTGCGCCGCGCCCGCATGTGGGAGTTCCTCGACCGCCTCGTCTCGATCGCGGTGCCGCGGATCCGCGACTTCCGCGGCCTCAACCCGCGCTCCTTCGACGGCCGCGGCAACTACTCGATGGGCGTCAAAGAGCAGCTGATCTTCCCCGAAATCGACTACGACTCGGTCGACGTCGTCCGGGGTCTGGACGTGACGATCACGACTTCCGCTAAAACTGACCTCGAGGCTTTCGAGCTGCTGCTCGGATTGGGCATGCCCTTCGCCCAGGAGGGCCGGCCCGGTCAGGCCGAGCGGGAAGCAAAAAAACAGGAAGCCGAAGAGGAGCAGCGCAAAGAGGAGGCCCGCCAGAAGGCTGAAGTCGAGCAGGCGGCCCTCGAGCAGCTGAAAGAGGAGAACCCGGAGGCCTACGCCAAGCCCGAAGGCGAGGACGAGGGTGCCGCCGAGGGCGGAGACGATGAGGCCGCAGACACGGCCGAGGAGAGTTCTGAGAATGGCTAAGACTTCGATGAAGGTGAAGCAGGGACGGAAGCCGAAGTTCAAGACTCGGCAGTACAACCGCTGCCGTCGCTGCGGTCGCCCCCGCGCCTACTACCGCAAATTCGGCCTCTGCCGGATCTGCCTGCGCGACGCTGCCCACGAGGGGTACATCCCCGGAATGACCAAGTCGAGCTGGTAGGGAAGATGCAGACCGACCCGATCGCCGATTACCTGACCCGCATCCGCAACGGAATCCGGGCCGGCCACGACGAGGTGGAGATCCCGTTCTCCGGCCTCAAGCTCGAGATGTCCCGGATCCTCAAGGAGCAGGGCTACATCAAGGACTTCAGCCGCAAGCCCGCTCGGGTCGGCGAGCTGATCAACGTCGAGCTCAAGTACACCCAGGACCGCCAGCCGGTGATCCTCGGGATCGAAAGGGTCTCGCGCCCGGGCCGGCGCCGCTACGTCAACCACGAAAACGTTCCCCGGGTCGACGGCGGGACCGGCACCGCGATCGTCAGCACCTCGACCGGCGTGATGACCGGCCACGAAGCCCGGAACAAGGGCGTCGGCGGCGAGGTTGTCGCCTACGTCTGGTGAGGGTGAGCTGAGTGAGCCGAATCGGAAGAAAGCCCGTTCCCGTTCCCGACGCCGTCACGGTCGAGATCGGCGAGGGCAACATCGCCGTCAAAGGCCCGAAGGGGGAGCTGCGGCAGGATCTCTCGCCGGAGATGAAGGTCGCTGAGGAGGACGGCGCCGTCACCGTCGCCCGTCCCACCGACCGCGGCGAGCACCGCGCCCTGCACGGCCTCACCCGCAGCCTGATCGCGAACATGGTCGAGGGCGTCACCAACGGCTTCGAGAAGCGGCTGGAGATCCAGGGCGTCGGCTACCGCGCCGCCCTGAAAGGGAAGAAACTGGAGCTCGCGCTCGGCTACTCGCACCCGGTTGCGATCGACGCGCCGGAGGGGATCGACTTCGAAGTCCCGCAGCCGACCGAGATCATCATCAAAGGCATCGACAAGCAGCTCGTCGGCCAGGTCGCCGCGGACATCCGCAAGCGCCGCCCGCCGGAGCCCTACAAGGGCAAGGGCATCCGCTACAAGGACGAGCAGGTCCTGCGGAAGGTGGGTAAGCGCGCATGACCGTCCTCACCAAGCGCCAGCGCCGGCTCAAACGCCGCCGCCGGGTTCGCGCCCGCGTCAAAGGCACTGCCGAGCGGCCGCGGCTTTCCGTCTACCGCTCGAACAAGGGCGTCTTCGCCCAGCTCATCGACGACACCAAAGGCCACACCGTGGCCGCGGTCAACTGGATCGAGCCGGATCTGCGCAAGCTCACCGCCTCCGAGCAGGCGAAGAAGGCCGGCGAACTGCTGGCCGAGCGGGCGAAGAGCGCCGGCGTAGAAACCTGCGTCTTCGACCGCGGCGGCTATCAGTACCACGGTCGCGTCAAGGCGCTCGCCGATGGCGCGCGAGAGGGGGGTCTGGCTTTCTAGAACCGTAGTTTCGCTACGGTGGGCCGCTGCTTATGAAGGGCATGGACGTAAAAAACGTGGAAACGGTCAGTCCCCGAGGGCTGGACCTGCAGGAGCGCGTGATCGAGATCAACCGCGTCGCCAAGGTGGTCAAGGGCGGCCGTCGCTTCTCCTTCACCGCTCTCGTTGCCGTTGGTGACGAGGAGGGCGTCGTCGGGATCGGCTACGGCAAGGCCCGCGAGGTCCCGCTGGCGATCCAGAAGGGCGTCGAGGACGCCCGCAAGAACTTGATCCGGGTGCCCAAATACGGGAACACCATCACCCACCGCATCATCGGTCGCTTCGGCGCCGGTCACGTCGTCCTCCGCCCGGCCAGCCCCGGTACCGGGGTCATCGCCGGCGGTGGCGTCCGCGCCGTGCTCGAGCTCGGCGGCGTCCGCGACGTGCTGACCAAGAGCATCGGAACGCAGAACCCGATCAACCTCGTCAAGGCGACGATGGACGGCCTGGTCCGTCTGCGTCGGCCCGAGGAGGTCGCGGAGCTGCGCGGGTTGACGATCAGCCAGGTGCTTGGGCTGGACGGCAACGGCAACGGCAACGGAGCCGTTGAGACTTTGTCCGCCGACGAGGACGGTGGGGCCGCGGGTCCTGTCTCCGATGAGACCTCCTCGCCAACTGGCGAGGATCCCTCATCGTCGCCACCCACGGCAGACGCCGCTCCGGCAGCCGCTGAGGAAGCGGCTGAGGAGGAGCAGAGTCCCGCAGCTGAGACCGCCGAGGAGTCGTCGTGAGCAAGGTGAAGGTCCGGCAGGTTCGTTCTGCCGCGAAGACCAACCCGAACCAGAAAGCGACCCTGAAGGCGCTGAAGCTGGGGCGGATCGGCAAGTCGGCCGAGTTGAAGGACTCCGAGCAGCTGCAGGGTCAGCTGCGGGTTGTCTCGCACCTCGTGGAGGTCGACGGTGGCTGAGAAATCCTCGTCAAAAGCATCTAAAGAGACTCCGCGCGCCGAGGAGATCGGCCTTCATAACCTGAAGCCGAAGCCCGGCTCGAGGAAGCCACGCAAGCGGATCGGCCGCGGCGAGGGCAGCGGTTTGGGCAAGACCTCCGGCCGCGGTCACAAGGGCGCCGGCTCGCGTTCGGGCCGCAAGCGCAAGGCCGGCTACGAGGGCGGGCAGAACCCGATCCACATGCGGATGCGAAAGCTCCGCGGCCCGCACAAAAAGCAGTCGATGCCGTTCGAGAACTTCCGCACCAAGACCCAGCCCGTCAACCTCTCCGACCTCGAGGAGCGCTTCGACAGCGGCGCTGAAGTCACCCCCGCGAGCCTGAAGGAGAAGGGCCTGGCGACCCGCAAGGACCCGGTGAAGATCCTCGCTCGGGGTGAGATCAAGAAGAAGCTCGAGGTCCACGCGCATGCGTTTAGCGCGGCCGCTAAGGAGCAGATAGAAGCGGCCGGCGGTTCCTGTCACACTCTGGAGCCGTAATGCTCAAAACGATTCTCAACGCGTTCAGCGTTGCCGACATTCGTAAGAAGCTTGCGTTCACGGCAGCGATGCTGGCGCTGTACCGGCTCGGCGCCTACATCCCGGCTCCCGGGGTCGACACGCAGGCCGTGAAGGAAATCCAGGACAACTTCGGCGGCTCCGGCGTCCTCGGCTTCCTCAACCTCTTCTCCGGCGGCGGCCTCTCGCGGCTCAGCCTCTTCGCGCTGGGGATCATGCCCTACATCACGGCCTCGATCATCTTGCAGCTGCTGACCGTGGTTGTGCCCTCGCTCGAGCGCCTGCAGAAAGAGGGCGAAGTCGGGCAGCAGAAGATCACCCAGTACACGCGCTACCTGACCGTCGGCCTCGCCTTCGCCCAGTCGATCGGCTACGTCTTCCTCTTCCGCTCCTTCGGCAACAGCGCCGGGACCGACGTGGTCGGCCAGCTCACCTTCCCGCGGCTCTTCCTCATCGTCATCTGCCTGACCGCCGGCTGCACCTTGCTGATGTGGCTGGGCGAGCTGATCACCCAGCGGGGGATCGGCAATGGGATCTCGCTGATGATCTTCGCCTCGATCGCCTCCAGCATCATCCCCGGGCTCTCGAAGTGGTGGAACAACCCCGATCAGGTCTTCGTGGTGATGATGCCGTTCATCGCCCTCGCCGTGATCGTCGCCATCGTCTTCGTCCAGGAGGGCCAGCGCCGGATCCCGGTCCAGTACGCGAAACGCGTCGTCGGCCGCAAAATGACCTCGGGCGGCTCCACCTACTTGCCGTTGCGGGTCAACATGGCCGGCGTCATCCCGGTCATCTTCGCCGCCTCGATCATGGCCTTCCCGGCGACGATCGGTCAGATGCTGAATACCCCGACCGCGCTCGACTTCGCCGCCTTCTTCAGCCCCAACAGCTGGGCTTACGTGGTCGGCGAGGTCTTCTTCATCATCGTCTTCACCTACTTCTATACGGCGGTCACCTTCAACCCGGTCGACCAGGCCGACAACCTGAAGAAATACGGCGGCTTCATCCCCGGCGTTCGTCCCGGGCGCCCGACCGCCGAGTACCTGGACCGGATTCTCTCCCGCCTGACCTTCCCGGGCGCGCTCTACCTCGGTGCCGTCGCCGCCTTGCCGACGATCCTGATCAGCCAGACCGCGGCGAACTTCTACTTCGGCGGTACCTCCATCCTGATCGTGATCGGCGTCGCCCTCGATACGGTCAAGCAGCTGGAGGCGCAGCTGATGATGCGCAATTACGAGGGCTTCCTCAAATAGGCTGAGGAGCCTGCAAAGCTGCGCATCTCGGGGTCTTCGGTCGTCTCCTCGGGTCACGCACTAAAGTGCGCTCCCCTCGTCGACTTCCCTGCGTCCCCCGACCTGCTTGCTTTTCGGCTCCTCATTCCTATTTGAGAAACGGGTGATTCGTCCAAATGGCTGAGCTCAATCTTGTACTTTTAGGCCCTCCCGGGTCTGGCAAGGGGACCCAGGGGGAGCGGCTTAATGAAGATCTGCGGCTGCCTTACTACGCGACCGGGGACATCCTTCGCGGTGCCGTGCGGGACGAAACCGAGCTGGGGCGCGAAGCGAAGGAGTACATGGACCAGGGTGACCTGGTTCCCGACGAGGTGATCGTCGGCGTCATTGCGGATCGGATCGATTCCGGCGAGGCCCGCGACGGTTTCATCCTCGACGGCTTTCCCCGCACCACCCCGCAGGCCGAGGCGCTCGACGCGAAGCTGGGCGAGTTGGGCCGGGCGGTAACCGCGGTGCTCCTGATCGACGTCTCCGACGACGAGGTCGTGCGGCGACTCGGCGGCCGGCGCACCTGCGAGGAGAACGGGCACGTCTTCCACGTCGAGTTCGAACCGCCCGAGCAGGAAGGCGTCTGCGACATCGACGGCTCGCCGCTGATCGTCCGCGACGACGACAAGCCCGAGGTGATCCGCAAGCGACTCGAGACCTACCACGAGAAGACCGAGCCGCTCGTCTCCTACTACGACAACCGCAGCGTCCTGCGCCGGATCGCCGGCGAGGCGGCGCCGGACGCGGTGGCCGAGCAGGTCCGCCGCACCCTGGCGACGATGCGGATGGAGCAGGACGAGACTGTCTAACGCGGCTTCGTCGCCGCGCGAGCGCCGACCATTAGCGTGTATCAGATGATCATTAAAAAGACCCCGGATGAGGTCGAGAAGATGGCCGCCTCCGGCGCCGTCCTCGTCCGCTGCCTGAAGATGCTCGCCGCGAAGGCCCGGGCTGGGATCACCACCGGCGAACTTGACGCCGCGGCGGAGAAGTTCATCCGCTCGCAGGGCGCCGAGCCGGCATTCAAGGGCTACCGTGGCTTCCCGGGGTCGATCTGCGCCTCGCCCAACTCGATGGTCGTCCACGGGATCCCGGGCGATTACGAGCTGAAGCGCGGCGACGTGATCTCGATCGACGTTGGCGTGATCAAGGACGGCTGGGTCTCCGACGCGGCGATGACGCTGCCGATCGGCCCGGTCAGCCCGGAGGCTCAGAAGCTCCTCGAGGTGACGAAATCATCGCTCTTCGCCGGGGTCGAGCAGATGCGGCCGGGGAACCACCTCGGCGACGTTTCCAGCGCGATCCAGCGGGCGGTCGAGACCGAGGGCCTCTCGATCATCCGCACCCTGGTCGGCCATGGCATCGGCAAGGAGATGCACGAGGAACCGCAGGTGCCGAACTTCGGCGAGCCCGGCAAGGGCCCCGAGCTGGAGGTGGGGATGGTGCTGGCGATCGAGCCGATGGTCAACGTCGGCGGCCCGCTGGTGCGGATGGGCGAGGACGGCTGGTCGGTCTTCTCCGAAGACGGCTCGCTGGCCGCCCACTTCGAGTTCACCGTCGCGGTGACCCCTGAAGGACCGCGAATCCTCACTCCTTGGCACGAATCCGACTGAGGGACTACTAGCCGGACTGCCGGCCGGGTAGTCTGTGCCTTGCGGTGGGGCGCCGCAACGGGAAGGAGTGGTTCTTTGCGTCATCGAGTCCTGTCTCGCCTCGCCTCTGCGCCGCTGATCGCTGTGCTTGCGCTCTTCGCGATCATCGTCCCGGCCGCCACGGCCGCCACCCCTGAACCGTATGGCGCCAACGACGCTGGCGGCTTTCGCAACGTGCTGCCGCCGGGAGAGAACGGGACCGCCGATTTCGCCGAAGTCCTCGCCTCGCGCGGGTCGGCTCACCTCCTGCCGCCGCACTTTGCCGACCAGCAGCCGCTCTACGAAAACCTCCTCTATGCGAGCCCGACGCTGAGCGAAGACCAGATTCCGAACTACTTCAAGGACGCCACCTTCGGCGTGCCCGCCGGCGAAGTCGAATCGACGATTGAACCGCGGCCCGGCGTGACGATCGTCCGCGACAAAGCCTTCGGCATCCCTCACGTCTATGGCACCACCCGCGCCGACACGATGTTCGGCGCCGGCTACGCCGGTGCCGCCGACCGCCTCTTCCTGATGGACGTCCTGCGCCACACCGGCCGCGCCGAACTCGCCGCCTTCCTCGGCGGCGCCAACGCCGGGGCCGATGCCAGCCAGTGGAGCTTTGCTCCCTACACCGAAGCCGACCTCGAAAAACAGCTGGCCCAGGCGCCCGAACAGTTCGGGCAGGTGGGGCAGCAAGCGGTCGACGACGTCAGTGCCTATGTCGAAGGGATCAATGCCTACATCGCCGCCGCCAACCTCAACCCGCACCTGAAGCCGGGCGAGTACACGCTGCTCGGGAAGCAGATGGAACCGTGGAAGCCGACCGACGTGATCGCGATCGCCTCTCTGGTCGGTGGCATCTTCGGCCAGGGCGGCGGCAATGAGCTGAACTCGGCGCTGACGATGCAGGCCTTCGTCAAGCGGATGGGCAAGAAGGCGGGTCGCAAGGCCTGGCTCGGCTTCCGCTCCAAGAACGACCCCGAGGCGCCGACGACGGTCTCCAAAGCCTTCCCGTACGAGACCCGCAGCGCCTTCGCCAAGCGCGGCCTCGCCCTCCCCGATCGCAACAGCGTCCGCTTCACCGAGACCGCGGCAAGCGCCTCGAGCGCGGCGCCGCAGCCTGCGAGCGGTCTTGCCACCGTCGGCGCCCGCCTGCAGGCGGCGCTGGAAGCCGCCGGTCACGCCTCCAACTGGGAGCTGGTCTCGGCGAAAGAGTCGGCGAGCGGCCATCCGGTGGCGGTGATGGGCCCGCAGGTCGGCTACTTCGCTCCCCAGATCCTGATGGAGGAGGACCTGCACGGGCCCGGGATCGACGCCCGCGGCGCTGCCTTCCCCGGCGTCAATCTCTACGTCGAGCTCGGCCACGGGCGCGACTACGCCTGGAGCGCGACGACCGCCACCTCCGACAACGTCGACACCTTCGCCGAGGTCCTCTGCAAGGACAACTTCCACTACCGCTACCGCGGCAAGTGCCTGGCGATGGAAAAGCTCGAAAAGAGCGAGAGCTGGACCCCGAACGCGGCCGACAGCACCCCTTCGGGCTCGCAGACGCTGGTCTCCTACCGCACCGTGCACGGGATCGTCTACGCCCGCGGCAAGGTGGGCGGCAAGAAGGTCGCCTTCGCCCGCCAGCGCAGCACCTACTTCCACGAGGCCGACTCGGTGATCGGGTTCGGCCAGCTGAACGAACCGGGAGTGATGACGGGGCCGGAGGGCTTCAAGAAGGCCGTCTCCAACATCAACTTCCTCTTCAACTGGTCCTACGTCGACTCCGAACACATCGCCTACGCGCTTTCGGGCTGGATGCCGCAGCGGGCGAAAGGAACCTCGCCCGACTTCCCGATCCTCGGCACCGGCGAGTTCGACTGGAAGGGGTACAAACCCTCGACCCGGCAGGCGAGCTGGCTGCCGTTCGCCAAGCACCCGCAGGCGGTCGATCCGCCCTTCCTCGTCTCCTGGAACAACAAGCAGGCGCCGAAGTGGGCGGCCGCCGACGACAAGTACAGCTACGGATCGCTGTTCCGCTCGCAGATGATCGAAGACAAGGTGAAGGCGGCGATCAAGGGGCCGAAGAAGATCACGATCACCCAGCTGGTCCAGGCGATGGAGGAGCCGGCGACGCAGGACCTGCGCGGCTACCGGCTGCTACCGACGCTCTTCAAGGCGATCGGCGAACCGAAAGCAAAGCCGCTGCGCCAGGCGTTCGTGACCCTGCGCACCTGGCACGAACACGGCGCCCACCGCCGCGACCTCGATCGCGACGGCGTCTACGAGGAAAACGACGCGGTCGAACTGATGGACGCCTGGTGGCCGAAGCTGCTCGAAGGCGAGTTCAAGCCGGTGATCGGCGGCAGGGCCTACGAGCAGTTGGAGGGGATGGTGCGGACCGGCTCATACACCGGCGGCTCGCCGACCGAACCCGACTTCTCCGACGGCTGGTGGAGCTACGTCTCCAAGGACCTGCGCGACCTCTACGGGCCGAAGCCGAAGGCACCCTGGAACCGCGTCTACTGCGGCGGCGGCTCGAAGAAGAAATGCCGGGCGATGCTGCAGCGGACCCTGCGGGCGGCGCTCAAGGTGACCCCGCAGCAGCTCTACGGCGGCGGCGACGGTGCCTGCGCTTCCAATCCGCAGCCGTCTTGCTTCGACCAGAACCGGCCGCAGGTGACCGGGGGCGTCTCGATGCCCCCGTTCCCGTTCCAGAACCGGCCGACCTTCCAGCAGGTGGTGACGCCTACTCAGAGGCTCGGGCGCTGAGGCCCGAATTCACCGTCCTGTATGGAAGTTGATTCAGAACATTTTGTCTGAGGTGTAGTTTTGTGCGTGGTGGCCTGGGACGATCTGAGCATGGAGATCAAGCAAAGGATCTGCGAGATGGACGAGCGCCTGGCCCGAGGTTTTGCCGAGATCATGGAGCGCATGGAAGAGGCTGAACGCCGCTGGGAAGAGGACGAGCGGGCGCGCAAGCGGGAGTGGGAAGAGCTCGAGGGCCGCGAGATGACGGCCATGGAGGAACACCGCCACTACAACGACGGCCTGCTGCGGAAAATGGACACCATGACCGTCTTCCAGGTCAACATCGCTCGCGAAATCCAGGAGGAGCATAAGAAGGGCTTTGCAGAAATGCGGTCCGAAGGTCGCGCCCACCGGGAGGCTCTTTTGCGGTTGCTGGACCGCCTGCCGCCGCGCGATGACAAAGGCAGTTGATGGATCAGAAGACCTTCTCAGCAGTCGACCGGTTCATCGGCGAGACGATCGTCGCGGAGGACGAGGGGCTGCGAGGCGTCCTCGCAGCCGCCGAGGCGGCAGGGCTGCCTTCAATTCAGGTTTCGCCTCCGCAGGGGAAGCTCTTGCAGCTGCTCGTGCGGCTGGTCGGGGCGAAGCGGATTCTCGAGTTTGGGACGCTTGGGGGGTACAGCGCGATCCTGATGGCTCGGGCGCTGCCGGCCGACGGGCGGCTGATCACTTTGGAGGCGCAGCCCGGGTACGCGGAGGTGGCGCGGCGGAGCATCGATGCGGCCGGGGTGGGGGAGAAGGTCGAGATCCGGGTCGGCCCGGCCCTGGGGGCGCTGCCGGGGCTGGAGGAGGAGGGCGCGGGGCCGTTCGACCTCGTCTTCATCGACGCCGACAAGGTCAACACGCCCAACTACTTCGCCTGGGCGCTTGATCGCACCCGATCCGGCGGCCTGATCATCGCCGACAACGTCGTCCGTGACGGTTCCCTCGCCGACGCCGCTTCCGCTGAGGACGCGACCCGGGCCCAGCGCCGCCTGCACGAGATGCTGAGCGGAGATTCCAGGGTCAGCGCCACTACTATTCAGACGGTCGGGGTCAAGGGTTACGACGGCTTCCTGATTGCCCTTGTCGAGCCCGTCTGACCGGGCCTCGCCGAGGCCGCTCCCCTGCTATCTTTCTCCGTCGGCCTTGTTGGCCGGTTGGTTCGTCCTGCCGTCCGATTCATGGGGCGGACGGGAATCCTGTTGTCGATACGAGATCCGGAGCAATGAAGGTTCGAGCTTCCGTTAAGCCGATGTGCGAGAAGTGCAAGGTAATCCGCCGAAATGGGGCGGTCCTGGTGATCTGCCAGAACCCGCGCCATAAGCAGAGGCAGGGCTAGCCGTGGCGCGAATCGCAGGCATCAACATCCCCGTCAACAAACGGGTTGAAATCGGGCTCACCTATATCTTCGGGATCGGGCAGTCGACGGCAAAGCAGATCCTCGCCGAGGCCAAAGTCGATCCGAACACGCAGGTCAAGGACCTGACCGAGGACGAGGTGATGAAACTTCGCGAGGCGGTCGAGAACCGCGACGTCGAGGGCGACCTTCGCCGTGAGCGCTCGCAGAACGTCAAACGGCTGATGGAGATCGGCTCCTACCGCGGCCTCCGTCACCGGCGCGGCCTCCCGGTCCGGGGCCAGCGGACGAAGACCAACGCCCGCGGCCGCAAGGGACCGCGACGCCTCAGCGTCGCAGGCAAGCGCAAGGTTTAGGTAGAGAGGCATGGCTGAGAAAAAACCCTCGAAAGGGCGCACGCGCCGCCGGGTCAAGAAGAACGTCACCTACGGGCAGGCGCACATCAAGACTTCCTTCAACAACACCATCGTCACCCTCACCGACACCGACGGCAACGTGATCGCCTGGGAGTCGGCCGGCTCGGCCGGGTTCAAAGGCTCGCGTAAGTCGACCCCGTTCGCCGCTCAGGTGACCGCCGATGCGGCGGCCAAAAAGGGCATGGAACACGGGCTCGAGCGGGTCGAAGTCTTCGCCAAGGGCGCCGGCTCCGGCCGCGAGACGGCGATCCGCTCGCTGCAGGCTGCCGGCCTCGACGTCACCACCGTCAAGGACGTTTCCCCGCAGGCCCACAATGGCTGCCGGCCGAAGAAGCGGAGGCGCGTCTAATGGCTCGCGATACCTCGCCGCAGTGCAAGCAGTGCCGCCGCGAGGGGCAGAAACTCTTCCTCAAGGGCGAGCGCTGCTTCACCGACAAGTGCGGCGTCGAGCGCCGCTCCTACCCGCCGGGCGATCACGGCCGCGGCCGCCTGCGCCAGAGCGAGTACCGGGTGCAGCTGCGCGAGAAGCAGAAGACCCGCCGCTACTACCAGGTGCTGGAGAAACAGTTCCGCGCCTATTACGACAAGGCTTCGCGCCAGGACGGCGTCACCGGCGAGAACCTGCTGCGCCTGCTCGAGTCGCGCTTCGACAACGTCCTCGTCCGCCTCGGCTTCGCCGCCTCGCGGCGCCAGGCGCGTCAGCTGATCACCCACGGCCACTGGCAGATCAACGGCCGCCGGGTGAACATCCCCAGCTACCAGGTGCGGCCCGAAGACGTGATCTCGATCAAGGACGGCTCGAAAGCCGGCGACACGATCCGCCGGGCGACCGAACTCGTCTCGACGGTTCCCGCCTGGCTGCAGGCCGATCACGACGCGCTGACGGCCAAAGTCCTGCGCTACCCCGAGCGCTCCGAGATCTCGGCGCCGGTCCAGGAGCAGCTGATCGTCGAGCTGTACTCCAAGTAGTCCGCAAGCGAACTTCCGAAACACCCCAGAGCAAGGAACTCATGACCACCGATTTCCAGGTCCCCCGCATCACCTCCGAGAAAGTCGATGACCGCCGCGGCACTTTCATGATCGAGCCGCTGGACAAGGGCTTCGGCTACACCTTCGGCAACAGCCTGCGTCGCGTCCTCCTCTCCTCGCTTGGCGGCGCCGCCATCACCAGCGTCCGCATCGAGGGGGTCGCGCACGAGTTCTCGACTGTGTCCGGCGTCAAAGAGGACGTCACCGACATCATCCTCAACCTCAAGGACCTCGTCGTCCGCATGCACACCGATGCCGACGAGGTCGAGGCGCCGCTGGTCGCCACCGGCCCTGGCGAGGTGAAGGCGAAGGACATCGACCTTCCCTCCGGCGTCGAGATCCTCAACCCCGACGCTCCAATCGCGACGCTCGAGAAAAAAACCAAACTCGAGGTCTACCTGACGATTGGCCGCGGCCGCGGCTACTCGCCGGCCGAAGAGAACAAGTCGGACGACCAGCCGATCGGCGTGATCCCGATCGACTCGATCTTCTCGCCGATCCGCCGCGCCTCCTACGCGGTCGCCAGCGCCCGCGTCGGCCAGCGGACCGACTTCGACAAACTCACCCTCGACCTCGAAACCGACGGCTCGATCGAGCCCGGTGCCGCCCTCCGGGAGGCCTCGGAGATCCTGATCAAGAGCCTGGCGATCTTCACCGACGCCGACCGGGTCGAAGAGCTGACCGCCCGCGAGCCGGCCCCGGCCGTCCCCAGCGACGGCTTCTCGGCCCCCGGAGGCGACGGTGGTGCCGCCGCCAACGGCCTCGACGAGATCCTGATCGAGGAGCTCGAACTCGGTGTCCGCTCCTACAACTGCCTCAAGCGCGCCGGCGTCCAGACCGTCGGCGACCTCGTGCGCAAGTCGCGCGCGGAACTGAACGCGATCCCGAACTTCGGTCAGAAGTCGATCGAGGAAGTAATCGAGACCCTGCACTCCCGCGGCCTGGACCTGCAGGCCGACTAGGACACCGGGGCAGGGGCGGAGAAGCAGATGCGGCACAAAAAGAAGCGGAACAAGCTCAGCCGTGACTCCGCCCACCGCGAGGCGCTGCTCTCGAACCTCTCGAAGCAGCTGATCGAGCACGAGCGGATCGAAACCAGCCAGGCCAAGGCCAAGGCGGTCAAGCCCGAAGTCGAGAAGCTGATCACCCTCGCCAAGCGCGGCAGCCTGCACGCGCGGCGCCAGGCGCTGGCCACTCTCCACAACGACAAGTTCATCGTCCACAAGCTGTTCGACGAGGTGGCGCCCCGTTACCTGGAGCGCCCCGGCGGCTACACCCGCATCGTCAAGCTCGGTCCGAGGAAGTCCGACTCGACCGAGATGGTCTACCTCGAGCTCGTCTAGTAGCTGACCGACTCCAGGTAGAGGCCGTGCGGGGGCGCGGTGTCTCCTGCTGCGGTTCTCGGTGCTCCCTTTAAGAGCTGAACGAAGCTCTCGACGGGTCGGCGGCCGGAGGCGACCTCCAGCTGGGTGCCGACGAGGACGCGGACCATGTTGCGCATGAAGGCGTCGGCGGTGATGCGGAAGCTGAGGATGTCGCCTTCCCCGATCCATGAGGCGGCGAGGATGTCGCGCTCGAAGCGGACGTGGTCGGTCTGGGTGGGGGTGAAGGCGATGAAGTCGTGGGTGCCGGGGAGGGCGGCGGCGCAGTCCTCGAGCGCCTTAAGGTCGATGCGATGGGGCCACCAGAGCGCCTTGCCGAGCTCGAAGGGGCTCGGTGCCGAGCGGGTGAGGAGGCGGTAGCGGTAGCTGCGAGCCTTGGCGTCGTGGCGGGCGCTGAAGCCGTCCCTGGTCACTTCCGCGGCGGTGACGGCGATGTCGGCCGGCCCGACCCCGTTGAGGCGGCGCGCCAGGTCCGCCGGCGGCTCCTCGGTGGTCTCGAAGCTTGCCACCTGCCCGAGCGCGTGGACGCCGGTGTCGGTGCGCCCGGCGACCGTCAGCCCTACCGGCTCGCGCAGGACGGTCGCCAGGGCCGTCTCCAGCTCGCCCTGGACGGTGCGCTGGCCCGGTTGCCGCGCCCAGCCGCGGAAGCCGGCGCCGTCGTATTCGATCTCCAGCTTCACCGTGGGCACGGCGGCAGTATCCCCGACCCTCGGCTCGTCGCGCCCCCCACCTAGAATCGAGTCCGTGCGCATCCTCCTCACCAACGACGACGGCATCTCCGCGCCGGGGCTGCAGGCCGCCCGCCGGGCGCTTGTCGAGCTCGACGACGTCGAGATCGACGTCATTGCCCCCGACTCCAACCGCAGCGCGATCGGACGCGGGATCACGACGCGCTCCCCGCTCACCGTCGAGGAGGTCACCTTCGAAGACGGCCGCATCGGTTATGCCACCGACGGCACCCCGGTCGACTGCGTCCGCTTCGCCGAGCTCGGCCTGGTCGGCGGCCGCCCCGACCTGATCGTCTCCGGGATCAACCACGGTGCCAACCTCGGCGACGACATCACCTACTCGGGCACCGTCGCCGCGGCCCTTGAGGGGATCGTCCTCGGGATCCCGGCGATCGCCGTCTCCCAGCAGTCCTCCGCCGGCGGCCTCGGCTACGTCAGCGGGAAATTCGACTTCGGCGTCGCCGCGCCCTTCACCGCCCAGCTGGTCTCGCGGCTGCGACGGGAGACGATGCCCGAGGCGACCCTGATCAACGTCAACTGCCCCTGCACCGAGCCGACCGGGGTCGAGGTGACGAAGCTCGGCAAACGGATCTACAACGACGAGCTGAAGCTCGTCAAGGAGAGCGACGGCCGCCGCCACTACGAGATCTACGGCTGGCAGCCCGGCTACGAGGAGATCGAGGGCACCGACCTCAACGCGGTCGCGGAGGGGCGGATCGCCGTCACCCCGATCCACTTCGACCTCACCGACCATGGCGGGCTCGAGCGGCTATCGGGCTGGGGCTTCGAGGAGATGCTGGCGGCGAGCGCCGCGACGGCGTGAGCGGCGGGGTCGAGCAGCGCGTCGAGGAGCTGCGCGAGCTCCTCTCCCACCACAACCACCTCTACTACGTCCTCGACGACCCGGAGGTCGGTGACGACGAGTACGACGCGTGGCTGAACGAGCTGCGCACGCTGGAGGAGCAGAACCCGGAGCTGCGGACTCCCGACTCGCCGACGCAGCGGGTGGGAGCGCCGCCGCTGGAGCGCTTCGAGCCGGTCGAGCACGCGGAGCAGATGCTCTCGCTCGGCAACGCCCGCAACGAGGAGGAGCTGCGCGGCTGGGAGAACCGGATCGCCAACTACCTGAAGCGACTCGACATCACCGCCTCGGAGTTCAGCTACACGACCGAGCCGAAGATCGACGGCCTCGCCGTCACCCTCACCTATGAGGACGGGGTTTTCGTCCGCGGCGCCACCCGCGGCGACGGCCGGATCGGCGAGGACGTGACCCAGAACCTGCGCACGATCCGCTCGGTGCCGCTGCGGATCAAGGGGAAGGCGCCGGCGCTGATCGAAGTGCGGGGCGAGGTCTACCTGCCGATCGCCGCCTTCAAAGCCCTCAACGAACGCCGCGCTGAGGCCGGCGAGCCGACCTTCGCCAACCCGCGTAACTCGGCCGCCGGCTCGATCCGCCAGCTCGACCCCTCGCTGGCCGCCGAACGGCCGCTCTCGACCTGGATGTACGGGATCGGGGCGGTGCGGGGGCTCGACCTGCCGACCCACATGGCCGAGGTCGAATGGCTGCAGGATGCGGGTTTCAAGGTCAACCCCGACACCGATCACCACAAGGGTGTCGAGGGGGTCGTCAAGCGCTGTCACTGGTGGGAGGAGCGGCGCGAGGAGCTCGACTACGAGATCGACGGTGTCGTCGTCAAGGTCGACGAGAAGGCGCTCTGGCGCGAGCTCGGCGTGGTCGGGCGCGAGCCGCGCTGGGCGATCGCCTGGAAGTTCCCACCGACGACGGCGACGACGACGCTGAAGAAGGTCGTCTGGAACGTCGGGCGCACCGGCCACCTGGTCCCCTTCGCGATGCTGGAGCCGGTCCACGTCGGCGGCGTCACCGTCACCACCGCGACCCTCCACAACGAGGAGGACCTCGCTCGCAAGGACGTCCGCAAGGGCGACGAGGTGGTGGTGATGCGGGCGGGCGACGTGATCCCGCAGGTCGTCTCGCCGAAGCTGCCGCGCAAGCACAAGGCCGCCCGCAGGGAGAAGCCGCCGAAGAAGTGCCCGGCCTGCGGAACCGAGACGATCAAACCCGAGGACTCGGTCTTCACGATCTGCCCCAATCGCTCTGGCTGCCCCGGCCAGTCCTTCCAGCACGTCAAGCACTTCGTCAGCAAGGGGGCGATGGACATCGACGGGCTGGGGGAAAAGCAGGCGTTGCGCTTCCTCCAGGAAGGCCTGATCGCCGACGTCGCCGACATCTACGACCTCAGTGAGACCCAGCTGATCGAGCTCGACCGCTTCGGCGAGACCTCGGCCCGTAACCTGGTCGCCTCGATCGAGGGCTCGAAGCAGCGGCCCTTCAAAAGGGTGCTCTATGCCCTCGGCCTGCCCGGGGTGGGCTATGTGACGGCGGAGGCGCTGGCCGACCACTTCGGCTCGATCGACGCCCTCCACGAGGCTGACCCGGAGGCGATCGAGGAGGTCGAGGGGGTGGGCCCGATCATGGCGGTCCAGATCAACGAGTCACTTGCCGACGAGGCCACCTGGGCGCTGGTGGAGAAGCTGCGCGAGAAAGGGCTGCGCCTCGAAGCCGACGCCTCCGAACGCCGCCAGGCGGACGGCCCGCTGAAGGGCAAGACCGTCGTCCTCACCGGCACCCTGCCGGAGCTGACCCGCGAGGAGGCGGCGGCGCTGGTGAAGTCGGCCGGCGGCAAGGTAACGAGCTCGGTCTCGAAGAAAACCGACTACGTCGTCGCCGGCGACAACCCGGGCTCGAAGCTCGCGAAAGCGGAGAAATTCGGCACCGAGATCCTCGGCGAGGCGGCCCTGCGCGACCTCGTCGGCAGCTAGCGGCGCTCAGTAGCCCGCGGCGGCGCCGGCGATCCGGTCCTGGTTCAGGTGGGCGAGCGTGAGGTTGCCGACGCCCGCCATCAGGACCGAGAAGGCGATCACCCGGCCGCTGCGGTTGAAGCAGTAGCCGGAGAGGTTGCTGACGCCGCTGATCGTCCCCGTCTTGGTCCGGCAGCGGCCGTAGGCGGCGGTGCCCTCCATGCGGCCGGCGACGGTGCCCTCCTGGCCGGCCAGCGCCAGGTCCTGGATGAACTCTTCCCCGGCTTCGTCTTCCTGCATCCCCAGCAGCAGCTCGACCACCTCGCGCGGGCTGGCGCGGTTCGTGCGGGTGAGGCCGGAGCCGTCGACCGCCTGCACACCGGAGCCGTGCGCCCGCGCGAAGGCCTCGACCACGTTGGCGCCCGCCGCGGTCGTGCCGGCGCCGCCGAACTCGGCCCCGAGCAGCTTGATCAGGGTCTCGGCGAAGTAGTTGTCCGAATAGACGTCGGTGAGGTTGACGATGCGGTCGAGCGTGGGAGAGCGGAGCATCGCCACCCGTTCGGCGTTCGGCGGGGTGGGGCGGAGGGCGATCTGGGTGGGAACCCGCACCCCCGCCTTGCGCAGCGAGCCGACGAGCTTCGTCGCCGCCAGCTTCGCCGGGTCCGAGGAGAAGCTGCTGGCGCTGGTCGAGCCGCTGAAGCCAGAGTTGAAGGCGAGCCCCGAGAGGGGGCCGATGTAGGGGCTGGTCCCGTAGCCGGAATCGGCGACGCCGCGCCGGCGGTCGAAGATCGTGTCGTCGGCGTAGAGGCGGCCGGTGATCGAGGTGATCCCGGCGGCCTTCACCTGCGGGGTCAGCGAGAAGAGGTTGGTGCCGAGGCCGCCCAGGTAGCTGCTGTAGAAGCCGGGGGTGCCGAGGGCGGGGTCGCCACCCCCCTGCAGGTAGAGGCTGCCGTGGAGGACGCCTTGGGCGTCGACCCGGCCGTCGCGGAAGACTTTGGTCGGGATCCGGTACTCCGGCCCCAGCTTCGAGAGCGCGGTGGAGGTCGTGAACAGCTTCATATTCGAGGCCAGAGGCCGGGCCCGGCCGGGGGCGCTGGCGCAGAGGACCTGCTCGGATTCGGCGTCGACGACGAGCAGTCCACTTGCCGAACCGCCTCCCTGGTGCAGCCAGGCGCGCATTCGGTCGCAGGTCTGGCTCGCCTGCGCGGCACCGGCCAGGAGCAGGAAAAGGCCTGCTGAGGCGACCAAAAAGGGCAGCAGGATGCGTTTCACTGGGTTTCCCAACACGAGAGACGTGGAAGGTAGCGGTCGAGGATGACCTCCAGCCCTGGAATACTGCACGTATGGGTGAAGTCGTAGACATCGAGTCCAAACCGCGTAAACGGCAGGCCCGGCGCAAAAAGCCTTCGAAGACCGCGCTGGTGCTCGGCGGCGGTGGCTTTACCGGCGGCGTCTATGAGATCGGCGCCCTGCGGGCCCTCGACCTGCTCGCGGTCAACAGCACCGTCAACAACTTCGACGTCTACGTCGGCACCAGCGCCGGCTCCTTCGTCGCCTCGATGCTGGCCAACGGGGTCAGCCCCGACGAGATGATGCACGTGTTGAACGCGCAGGAGGATTCGGCGCTTGAAGACCTCGACCTCGACCGGGTGCTTAAACCGAACTACCTCGGCTTCCTCAGCAAAGCTGCGGCGCTGCCCCTGCGCACGGCGCAGCTGCTGCGCTCGCTGGCGCGGATCGGCGAGCTCTCGGCGATCGACATCGGCGTCGGCCTGGCCGAGGCGCTGCCGACCGGGCTCTACTCCGGCTCCGGGCTCAACGACTACGTCGGCGACGTGCTGACCGGCGACGGCCGCGTCAACGACTTCCGCCTCCTCGATCCCGAGCTCTACCTCACCGCCACCGACCTCGACACCTGCGAGCGGATCGTCTTCGGCGAGGAGGGCTGGTCCGACGTCCCGATCTCGAAAGCGGTCGAGTGCTCGACCTGCCTGCCGATCGTCTACAAGCCGGTCGACCTGAAGGGGCGCCAGTTCGTCGACGGCGGCATCCGCTCGACGACCAACGTCGACATCGCGGTCGAGAAGGGCGCAAAATTCATCGTCGTCGTCAACCCGCTGGTCCCCTACGTCAACGACTTCGAGAAGACGATCCCGACCGTCTTCGGCCGCCGGGTCCGCCGTGTCTCCGACATGGGGCTGCCGGCGATCGCCAACCAGACCTTCCGCCTGATCGCCCATCAACGGCTACACCAGGCAGTCGGGATGTGGCAGGAGAAATACCCGGGCGTCGACATCATCCTGCTCGAGCCGGAGCCGAACGACGAGCTGATGTTCGGCACCCCGATCATGGATTACTCGCGGCGCCTGCGGATAGCCCGCCACGGCTTCGAATCCGTTACCGCCACCCTCGCCCAGGACTACGACCGCTACGCCGAGATCGCCGAGCGCCACGGCCTCGAAATCTCCGAGCGCCGCGTCCGCAACGTCGTCGCAAAGGCCTCCGAGGAGGAGCCCGAGCAGACCTCAGCCTGGCGCCGAGTGCTAGAGCAGACGACGTCAGTCCTGCTTCGCCAGTCCGGCGAGGCCTCCTGAACACCACAGTACTCAGCACCAACTACTCAATATCACCCTTGTAGTCAGTCACTGGCTGCTGGATACTCACGTCCGCGGAAGGTGTGATCCACAGACGGGAAAATGATGATTGATCTTGACACCACCGGTAACACGGTGGTCATGCTTCTGGTTGCTTTCGGGGTGGGGATGCTTGGTGGGGTGGGTGCGGCATTTCTCGAATGGAAGAAAGGCCAGAAGGAAGCGCAGGATGGCGGCACTCCACCTAAACTCGGTTTTCTGTCGGTCCTCGCTTCTGTGGTGCTCGGTGGCATCGCGGCGGTCGCCGTTCTCTATTTCTTTCCACCGATCACCGAAGTGAAGAACGAGGCTGGGGAATTCGTGGAAAGGTCTTACGACCTGATCAAGCTGGTTGCCTTTTCGCTGTTGGTGGGCACCGCAGGAGCGGCCATCTTGCAGTCCATGCAGTCACGGGCGTTGGGTCAGATCGAAGCGGGCAAGGCCAACGCCGAAAAAGCCGCTGCCGTGGACACGGCCAGCAAAGGCGTGGCGAGCATGGTCGAGGCTGTGCCCAATGCAGTCGAAGCGGGAATTACCGCTCCCAGTTCCGCTATGGAGCAGACGCTGCAGGGTGCGGGCGTGCAGGCGGGCCAGATCCCAGCCGTACTCGATGAACTGGCAAAGGCGGCGTCGAAGGCCGTCACGACGGAGTTGGAACCACACGTGGAAAACACTCAACTCCTGATCGAGGCGGCCGCAGCGCCAACCCCGGCTCCTGCAGCTCCTGCTCCTGCGAAGGCCGAACCGCCGGAGAACGCAAACCAGGGCTAGGCAGCGTAGAGCTGTTCGATCGCGTCTTCGTGCTTCTGAGCCACGATGGCGCGCTTGACCTTCAGGGTCGGCGTCAGCTCGCCTGACTCCTGGGAGAGGTCGTGGGGGAGGATCGAGATCTTCTTCACCTGCTCGACGCGGGCGAAGTTCTGGTTGATCTTCTCGACGTGGGCTTCGATCGCCGCTTTGACGTCGGGGTTGGCGGCCAGCTCGGCCGGGTCCTCGGGCAGGTTGTTCTCCTGGGCGTATTTGACCGCCTCTTCGGGGTCGAGGGTGACCAGCGCCACCAGGTAGGGCCGGCGGTCGCCGACGACTACGCACTGGGAAACGAGCGGGTGCTGCTTGATTTCGGCCTCGAGGTTGGCGGGGGTGATGTTCTTGCCGCCCGCGGTGATGATGATGTCCTTTTTGCGGCCGGTGATCTTGATGAAGCCGTCGGGGTCGACCTCGCCGATGTCGCCGGTGTGGAGCCAGCCGTCGACGATCGTCTCGTTCGTCGCCTCCGGGTTCTTGTGGTAGCCCTGGAAGACGTTGGGGCCCTTGACGAGGATCTCGCCGTCGTCGGCGATCTTCACCTCGCAGCCGGGGAACGGTTTGCCGATCGTCCCCACCTTGAAGTCGTCCGGCGTCGAGATCGTCGCCGCGGTCGAGGTCTCGGTCATCCCCCAGCCCTCGAGCACGAGGACGCCGGCGGCGTCGAAGAAGCGGAGGATCTCCGGGTTGATCGGCGCCGCGCCGGAGACGGCGAGGCGGATGCGACCGCCGAAGAGGCCGCGGATTTTCGAGAGGACCTTCTTGTCAGCGAAGTCGTACTGGCGCTGCAGCAGGAAGCCGGGCTTGCGGCCGGCGCGTTCGGCCGCCCGCATCTTCTCGCCGACCTTGATCGCCCAGTTGAAGATCGCCTTTTTGGCCCCGCCCTCTTTCTCGATCGCGCTGGTCGCGGCGGTGTAGATCTTCTCGAAGATCCGCGGCACCGAGGGGAAGTAGGTCGGTTTCAGTTCGGCCAGGTTCGGCAGGATCTTCAGCGGATCCCGCTCCCAGTAGGCGAGGGTGGTGCCGAGATCGAAGGTGCCGAACTGGATCAGCAGGGCGAAGGAGTGGGCGAGGGGCAGGTAGAGGTAGGCGAGGTCCTCGTCTTCGATGACGCTGACGTCGTTGACCATGTCGAGCATCGAGCGGTAGTTACCGTGGCTGATGACGCAGCCCTTCGGCGGCCCGGTCGTGCCGGAGGTGTAGATGAAGGTGCAGATGTCCTGCGGGGTGACCGCGTTGTAGAGGGCCTCCCAGGTCGCGGCGTCGCCACCGCCGCCTTTGGCCGCCAGGTCCTCCATCGAGATCGCGTCCTCGGCGCTGCCGGTCATCATCACGATCTGCTCGAGCTTCGGCAGCTGGTCGCGGACCGCGCGCACCTTCTCCAGCTGTTCGGTGTCCTCGACGACGACGACCTTGGAGTCGGAGTTCTCGAGGACGTAGCGGCACTCCTCGGGCGAGTTGGTCTGGTAGATCGGAACGACGGTGGCGCCGATCGAGAGCGCCGCGTAGTCGAAGTAGGTCCACTCGGGGCGGGTGTTGCCGAGGATCGAGACCCGGTCGCCTTTCTCAACCCCGAGGGTGACGAGGCCGAAGGCCAGCGGCCGGACGATCTCGCGGACCTCCTCGAAGCTCTTGCTGATCCACTTCTCGCCCTCCTTGTAGCGGACGGCGATTTTGGACCCGTAGAGCTCCGCTGCCTTCGGCAGCAGGTCGGCGATCGTCTGCGAGTGCGTACCTCTCCCCGGCATCTGCCGGGGAGTCTAATTCAGCGCCGGCTCTGGGGCGATCTGTACGCCGATTTGGAGCCGGTGACGCTACGCAGCGAGCTTTCGAACAGCGTCCTGTCGATCCGGCCGTGGTAGATCGGCACGCCCATCTGCACGCATTTGCCGATTACCTCCCCTCGCTCCATCTGCATCTGGTCGGCGAGCTCGGCGGGCGTCAGGTGGTGCGCCATGGATGACCTCCAGGTCGGTGAAATTGGGTAGCTCCATATCTAGCGCTGCGGCCGGACGCCGTCAACTGGGAAAATGTCTCCCTTGGCCTCTGAAATGTCCCCCGAAGTAGCCGTCAAGCCCCTGCCCCGGCGGGGCAGGATCTGGGTGATCCTGCTGCTGGCGCTGGGGTTGACCGCGCTCGGCTACACGATCGTCGAGATGTCGACCCAGGAGCCGGGCGATCCCGTCGTCCACCTCGACGGAATCGAAGACGCCCAGCGGCTCTTCGGCGGCGTCCCTCAGGAAGGCGACCGGCTCGGCTCCGACGACGCCCCGGTGACGATCCAGGTCTTCAACGACATCCAGTGCGACGACTGCCGCGACGACTTCCTCGAGACGATTCCGCAGCTGACCGAACGCTACGCGCGGCCGGGCGACGTGAAGCTCCTCTGGCGCCACTACTCGAACAGCGTCAACCCCGAGCAGCTCGGGTTCTACGGCGCCGAGGCGGCCGCCGAACAGAACTACGGCTGGCAGTACATCTATCTCTTCTTCCGCAACCAGGACGAAGCCGAACGGGTCGGGATCGACGACGAGTACCTCGCTTCGATCGCCGGCGGAGCGGAGGAACTCGACATCGAGGAATGGAACGGTGACCTGGAAGAGAACGGCCAGAAGGGCGGCCCGATCGAGCAGCGGCTGGAAAGCTACGAGAAGCTCGGGCGCGACCTCGAAATCCGCACCGGCCAGGGAATGGTGATCACCGGCCCGCACGGCACCGTGACCCTGCAGGAAGGCCCCTCGCTCGCCGAGGTCGAAGCGGCGATCGCCGAAGTCGACTAGCGCATCCGACTTTCACCACAGCCGGCTGTGTCGAAAGTCGGCTACGCGACGCGGCGCAGGCGCGCCCGCGGTGCGATCACGTCCCGCCACTCGGAGTCGACGATGTGGGCGGGGGAGGTGGTGGCGAGGAAGTCGTCGAGGATCGTGGCCAGCCCCTCGGGGTCTTCCAGGTTCGGGAAGTGGGCGGCCTTGGGAAGCGTCTCGAAACGGCAGTTGGGGATCGAGCGCTCGGCTTCGAGCCCGTGCTCGAGCGGGATCGTGCGGTCGCGCTCGCCCCAGACGATCAGCGTCGGCATCTCCTTCAGTAGGTAAAGGCGGTCGCTGGCGCTGACCTTCTGGCCCTGGACGTCGATCACCGAGCGCAGCGTCTGCAGGAAGGCGCGGCGGGAGCCGGGCTCCTGCAGCGGCCCGAGGGCGCGGGCGACGGCCTGCAGGTAGACGCCGGTGGAGTTGCCGCGCTCGCGCAGCTTTGCCCCGGACGCCGCGAGGGCGCCGACGAGGCGCGGCCGCGTCGCCAGCCGCAGCAGCGCCGCCGAGCCCGGCAGGGCGGCGCCGCGCAGGAGTGGGCTGACCTCGTGGCCGAGGCCGCCGCTGGAGATCAGGACCAGGCGCTCGGTGCGCTGGGGGAATTGGTAGAAGAACTGCATCGCGACGCCGCCGCCGAGCGAGTGGCCGACGATCGTCGCCCGCTCGACCCCGATCGTCGTCAGCAGGTCGCGGATGCTCGCTGCGTGCGCCCCCAGCGAGTAATCCCCCCGCGGGGTCGCCGCATCCCCGTGCCCGATCAAGTCGGGAGCGATCACCCGGTAGGACCCTGCCAGCCGCTGCGCCACCGCCTCCCAATGCCGGGAGGAGTTGATCATCCCGTGGATCAGGACCACGGTGGGGCCGCTGCCGATGGTCCGGTAGACGGCTCGATGCCCGTGCAGGTTCGCCTCGTGGACCTCGAAGGCCGGGGAGGGTGGCATGCGAAGACACTAGCGGGGGCGCGGACGCTAAAGGCAGGTACCGCCCATTTCCGATGCCTTTGTCATGGACCTGGTCCGAATTCGGTCGCTCTTCCCTGCGCTGTTGCTGCTTCTTGCCGTTTTGACGTGTGCGCCTGGCGCCGCCCTGGCGAAGGGCGGCAAGCTCCGGGCGCACGTCGCCTTCCAGCGCAGCCTCGGCAAGACCGAGAAGCGGACGGCCGGGCGGCGGCCGATCTACTGGGGCGCTTTCGTCGGCGACCAGATCACTGGCCACCAGGCACCCTGGGACATGGGCGGCCCGCGGCAGCTGGAGGCGATGCTGGGCAAGCGGATGTCGCTGCTCCACTTCATGGCGCCGTTCGCCCACTGCTCTTCGGCGGGCTGTGGCTACTACCGCTTCCCCGACGAGGAGATGCAGACGATCCGCAGCCATGGTGCGATCCCCTTCTTCAGCTGGAGCTCGCAGGCGATCCCCTCGACCGAGGTCCAGCCCGACTACCAGTTGAGCGACGTGATCTCTGGCCGCTACGACGGCTATCATCCGCGACTGGGCGCAAGACGCAAAGCGCTGGGGGCACCCCTTCTTCCTCCGTTTCAACTGGGAGATGAACGGCGACTGGTTCCCCTGGGCCGAGGACGCCAACGGCAACCGACCGGGGGAGTTCGTCCGCGCCTGGCGCCACGTTCACGACATCTTCGGCGAGGTCGGCGCCACCAACCCGATCTGGGTCTGGTGCCCGAACGTCGACTTCGAAGACAAGTTCCGGGACCTGCGCTCGCTCTACCCCGGCAACGGGTACGTCGAGTGGACCTGTCTCGACGGCTACAACTCCGGCACCAACCCGGCCAAACACGACCGCTGGCGCAGCTTCGACCAGCTCTATCGCCACAGCTACGAAGAGATCGTCACGCAGATCGCCCCGGCCAAGCCGATGATCCTCGGTGAGGTCGCCTCCTCCGAGCAGGGCGGTTCGAAGGCGCAGTGGATCAGCGAGATGCTGCGCGACCTTCCCGTCGACTACCCGAAGGTCCGTGGCCTCGTCTGGTTCGACAAATACGAAAACGGGATGGATTGGCCGCTCGAGACCTCCCAGAGCGCGATCGAAGCCTTCGCGGCGGGAATCAAGAACAGCGCCTACGCCGCCGGTGGGTAAGCCGCGGCGGATCTAGTCGCCGCCGGCTTCGCCCGAGACCGTGGCGACCAGCGACCGCGAGCCGCCGCGGTCGCGGTGCTCGCAGAGATAGATGCCCTGCCAGGTGCCGAGCGCGAGGCGTCCATCGTTGATCGGCAGTGTCAGCGACGGGCCCAGCAGAGCGGCCTTGACGTGGGCGGGCATGTCGTCGGAGCCCTCGAGCGTGTGAGTCCAATAGGGGGCACCTTCGGGCACAGCCTGGTTGAACCAGCTCTCGAAGTCACGCCGCACGTCCCCCGAGGCATCCTCGTTTAGCGCCAGCGAGGCGGAGGTGTGCTGGATCAGCAGGTGCAGCAGACCGACCCGGACTTGCGACAGCTCGGGAAGAGCCTCCGTCACCTCACCGGTAACCAGGTGGAACCCCCGCGGTCTCGCCTCCAGCTGGATCCGGCGCTGCAGCCACACGGCGGCTACCTCGCGCCGTTGCGCAGCGCCCGCGAGACGACCCCGGGCCTGATCCCGACCTTGGGACCGAGCACCACCGCGAAGAGCGTTAGCGCCAGCCAGGGGCGCAGGTGCGGGCTGATCCTGCGGATGCGACCATCCTCAGCCAGCTCGAAGACCATCGCGTCGGTCAGCCGCACCCCCAGCAGGCGTGCTTCGCCGTAGATGACGCGGTGCTCGCCCTCGCCATAGGCCTGCTTCCAACGCAGGCCCTTCAAGCTGCCGTAGACGGCGCGCAGCAGCAGCTCGACGTCCTTCTCGCCCTTGAAGGTCATCCGCCCGGAGATCGGCGAAACCAGCTCGACATCCGGCACCATCGTCTCCATCAGCCCGGCGATGTCACCGGCTTCGGAGGCGGACTGGTAACGGGCGACGAAATCCATCGACTGGGAGGCTATCCGCCCGGGTCCGGCTCTTGGATTCTGAAGCCGACCGGATGTTCTGACTTCGGCGGGGGAGCAATCAGCTGACGGAGCGCGGTAAAGATCTGCCCGAGTTGCTCGTCGTGTTTCTCGATTCTTTCGTTCGATCTGCGCCAGTCGTTCCTCGATTGCCGCGTAGGAGGTAGCCGTGCGGTGCAACTCGACGAACGTGCGCATGATCTCGATGTTGACGGCGATGGCCCTCTTGCTCCGCAATACCGATGACAACATCGCCACTCCCTGCTCAGTGAAGACGTAGGGGGCATAGCGACGTCCACCGCGCCCTGCGTTTGAGGTCGCAATCTGCGACCTCAAAGCCGCGGCCTCATCCTGATCGTCGAGCTGGAACATGAAGTCATCGGGGAAGCGTTCGAGGTTCCGTTTGACCTGCTCAACCAGGCGCTTGGTCTCAACGCCATAGAGATCCGCAAGATCTTCGTCGAGCATCACCTGCCGCGTCGCGGATAACGAAGATTCGCCTTTCGATTGCCGGGCGTCTGCGATCGATTCGAGTGCCGGCGTCCTTCGCCTTCGCGATCTGCCATGCCGAGCAGCATGACAGATCGGCCGGAAGGTATTGTCTACATCGGGGCGCCCGGATTTGAACCGGGGACCTCACCGACCCGAACGGTGCGCGCTACCAGGCTGCGCCACGCCCCGAGAGGGGTGATTATCTCAGAGCGGCGGGTGGGGCGCGGGGAGGGGCACAGCGCTACTTTGGACGGGGAAGCGGTTCCTTTCGATGTAGATGGCGCGCAGGCTGATCCCGATCCTCGCTTGTGGTGCTGCTGGCGGCGATGCCGGCGGCGGCTCGAGGCCTACCTGCCGCCGGGCTTCGTCGGGATCTCGCCGCAGAGCGGCGGTACCGCCAAGGACTACGAGCTGATGCGGGAAGCGGGCATCTAGAGCGTCCGCCAGCCGCTCAGCTGGGCCGCAGGTCGAGCCGGAGAACCCGGCCTTCTCCGAACGGCACTGGGACGCCTTCGACCACGAGGTGCGGCTGGCGGCGCGGGCCGGGATCGGAGATCTTCCCGTTCATCGTCAACTCGCCCGAATGGGTCGCGCGGCGGGGGATCGACCTGCCGGTCGCCACCGCCTGGCAGCGGCGCGCCTGGGCCTCGTTCGTGCGCGCGGCGGTCCGCCGCTACGGCGCCGGAAGGCGCCTTCTGGCGCGAAGAAGATGACCTGCCCTACGTGCCGATCGGCCGCTGGGAGATCTGGAACGAGGAGAACATCGTCACCTTCGACGCCGACCCGGAACCGAAGCGCTTCGCGGTCCTGATCCGGATCGCCGGCCGGGTCATCCACCGCGAAGCCCCGGGCGCGAAGGTGATCGTCGGCGGCCTCTTCGGGCGGCCGCTGCAGATCCCGCCGAACATCGCCTCCGGCGACTTCCTCTCCCGCCTCTACCGGGCCCGGCGGGTGAAGCCGTACTTCGACGGCGTCGCCCTGCACCCCTACGTCGCCGACGCGCGGGCGATGGGCGGCGCAGCTGGCGAACCTGCGCCGGATCATGCGCCGCCACCACGACGGCGCCACGCCGCTCTACGTGACCGAGCTCGGCTGGGGCTCGGACAGCCGGCCCGACGCGCTGGCAGCGCGGCCTCTGGGGCCAGGCAAACCAGCTCTCCAAGGCCTTCGCGATGCTCTCCGCCAACCGCGTGCGCTGGAAGGTGCGCGGCGTCTGGTGGTTCACCTGGTCAGACGAAGGCGGCAGCTGCGTCTTCTGCCACTCGGCCGGCCTGCTGACGGCGAAGCGGGAAGCGAAGCCCGCCTGGTACCGGTTCAACGAATGGACCGGCGGCGACCCGACGATCGTGCCGCGGATCGGCAGCGCGAGGGCGAACGCGAAGAGGAAGCGTAGACGCCGCCGCGGGCGAAGAAGGGGCTGCGGAGGCGGAATAGCTAGGCTCCGCTCGGACTTCAAAACGAGCAAAGGAGCAGTTTCGATGGCTTTCTCCGTACCCGACCTGCCGTACGCCTACGACGCGCTCGAGCCTCACATCGACGAGGAAACGATGCGCATCCACCACGACAAGCACCACCAGGCGTACGTCGACAAAGCCAACGCCGCCCTCGAGGGCACCGAGTGGGCCGACCGCGACGTCGAGGACGTCCTCCGCAACCTCTCGGCGCTGCCGGGCGACAAGCAGGCCGCGGTCCGCAACAACGCCGGCGGCCACTACAACCACACGCCTCTTCTGGCAGATGATGAGCCCCGACGGCGGCGGCGAGCCGAGCGGCGAGCTGGGCTCGGCGATCGCCGAGACCTTCGGCTCCTTCGACTCCTTCAAGGAGGAGTTCAAAAACGCCGGCATCGCCCGCTTCGGCTCCGGCTGGGCCTGGCTGGTCAAAGACTCGTCCGGCCTCGCCGTGGTCTCGACCCCGAACCAGGACTCGCCGATCTCCGACGGCACCACGCCGCTGCTCGGCGCCGACGTCTGGGAGCACGCCTACTACCTGAAGTACCAGAACAAGCGCCCGGAATACCTCGACGCCTTCTGGAACGTCGTCAACTGGGACTACGTCGCGGAGAGGTTCGCCTCGTAGCTCTGGCTCTGAGGCTGCGGGAATCTGGTCCATCGCGTGCTCGGCCAGTGCGGTGATCGTCAGGCTGGGGTTGACGCCGACGTTCGCCGGCACCGCCGAGCCGTCGCAGACGAGCAGGTTCTCGTAGCCGAAGACCCGCTGGCGGGCGTCGACGACGCCGTCCTCGGGTCCGTGCCCGATCACCGCCCCGCCGAGGATGTGGGCGGTGGTCGGCACGTTCAGCAGCGCCTCGGTCATCGAGCTCTGGGCGACGCCGCCGGTGCGCTTGGCGAGCCATTCCGCGGCGTCGTTGGCGACCGGGATGAAGGTCGGGTTCGGTTTCTCCGGGTCCTGTTCGGTCTGCAGCCAGACGTTGCCTGAGCGTTTCAGCGTCGGGCGCAGGGCGATCGCGTTGTCGAGCGTCTGCATCACCAGGAGGATGATCGTGCGCCGCGACCAGTTCTTCGGGTAGAGCACCTTGGCGAAGCGGACCGGGTGGCGGAGCATCTGCCCGAGCAGCTTCAGCGGCCGGGTGACGCGGGTGCCGTCGCCGACCAGCAGCGTGTAGAGGAGGCTCATCGAGTCGCCCGCCTTGCCGTAGCTGACGGTCTCGATGTGGGTGTCGGCGTCGGGGTAGATGCTGCCGCTGATCGCCACCCGCTTGGTCAGGTCGTCGGGGTAGTCCTCGGGGACGGTGACGGCGAGGATCATCTCGCTGTTGGTCCGCACCAGCTCGCCGAGGCGCGTTGGGAGATGCGGGGGAGGGCGCCGCCGAGGCGGCAGCGCTGCAGCAGCTTGTTGGTGCCGAGGGCACCGGCGGCGACGATCGACGCCGCGGGCGCTTGAGGGTGCGCCTGGCGCGGCCGGGGATGATCCCGGAGCGCTCGCTGGCGACGGTGTAGCCGTCGCTGCCGTCGGCGGCGCCGAGCGGGCGGATCTCGGTCACGGTGCGGTCGGGGATCACCTCGACGCCGCGCTGTTCGGCCAGGTAGAGGTAGTTCTTGACGAGGGTGTTCTTGGCGCCGACCGGGCAGCCGACCATGCAGCGCCCGCAGAGGGTGCAGCCGGTGCGGTCGGGGCCCTCGCCGCCGAAGAACGGGTCGGCGACGGTCTTGCCGCGCTCGCCGAAGTAGATCCCGACCGGGGTCTTCTGGTAGGTGTCGCCGACGCCGATCTGCTCGCCGTACTCGCGCAGGAGGTCGTCGGCGGCGTCGTCGGTCTGCGACGTCGACGACGCCGAGCATCCGCTGCGCTTCGGCGTAGTGGGGCGCCAGCTCCGACTCCCAGTCGGCGAGGTCGCCCCACTGCGGGTCCTTGAAGAACTTCGAGGGCGGGACGTAGAGCGTGTTGGCGTAGCCGAGGCTGCCGCCGCCGACGCCGGAGCCGCTGACGACCGAGACGTCCTTGAAGGTGGAGAGGCGGAAGATCCCGCGCAGGCCGAGCCGCGGCGCCCAGAAGTAGCGGCGGATGTCCCAGGTCGACTTCGGGAAGTCCTTGTCGGTGAAGCGCTTGCCGCACTCCAGGACGGCGACCTTGTAGCCCTTTTCGGCCAGGCGCAGGGCAGAGACCGACCCCCCGAACCCGGAGCCGACAACGATGTAGTCGTAGTCGTACTGGCTCATCGCCCCGGGGTCACCGCTCGGCGCCCTAGGCCTCGCCGGGCTCGAGCGGGCGGAAGTCGGTGGTGCGGGCGCCGCAGACCGGGCAGAACCAGTCCTTGGGGATGTCCTCGAAGGCGGTTCCCGGCGGGATGCCGCCGTCCGGATCGCCGATCGCGGGGTCGTAGATGAACCCGCAGCTGTCGCAGATCCAGAGGGTCGCGTCTTTGGTCTCGGTGGTGCTCATGGCCTAGATGTTGGCAGACCCGCGGCGGGACTATTTGCCGAAGCTGACCTGCGGCGCGTCGCGCTCGGAGGCGTCCTCGATCTCGAAGTACTCGCGGGCGGTGAAGCCGCCCTGGTTGGCGATGATCGAGCCCGGGAACTGCTGGATGTCCGTGTTGTAGGACTGGACGTTGGAGTTGTAGATCCGGCGCGAGGCCTGGATTTCGTCCTCGAGCTCGGAGAGGTTGCGGCTCAGCTGCTGGAAGTTCTCGGTCGCCCGCAGGGTCGGGTAGTTCTCGGCGACGGCTTTGACGTCGGCCAGGGCCTGGGTCAGCTGCTGCTCGGCTTTGGCGGTCTCCTCGACGCCCTGGGCCTGCATCGCCGCGGCCCGCGCCTGGGTCGTTTTCTCGAAGGTCGCGCTCTCGTGCTCGGCGTAGCCCTTGACCGTTTCGACGAGGTTGGGGACGAGGTCGTGGCGCCGTTTCAGCTGCACGTCGATCCCGCTCCAGGACTCGTCCACCCGGTTGCGCGAGGCGATGATCGAGTTGCGCTTCGCGATGTAGTAGAGGACCGCGAGGATGAGAATCGCGACGACGACGATGATGACGATGGTCATTGAGGCTCCTGTGGTCGAACCGGGCTTGGGGCCATCCTATCCGTCGGCGTTCGTCCTTTTCCGGACATATGCCCGGAAGAGGACGAACGCTGGACGCTGATGCGTAGGATCGCGGCGTGGGCGCGAAGGCAGAAGCGCAGGAATGGGCCGAGATCGTGCGCCGTTACGGCGAGCGCAACGGGCTCACCTACGAGCCGGTCGGCGGGATCAACCCGAAAGACGGCCCGGTGGCGCTCTGCGTCGGCGGCGTCAACCGGCTGACCGGGCAGCTCGACGAGGGCTTCTGGGGGGCCAGCTGCGACGCCGACGAAAAGGAGGTCGGCGGCTTCTTCAGCAAGGCGGTGGTGCCGACTGCGGTCCTCGCCAAGGCCCACATGCCGGACCTGGCGCAGGTGGTGCCCGCCTTCAACGTCGAGTCGATCGAGGGGCACGAGGTGGTGACGCAGCGCTTCCAGCGCAAGGTCGAGTTCGAGTCGATCGACTTCAACAAGCGCTTCCTGGCGACGGTGCCGAGCGAGTACGACCCGGTCGCGCTGCGGGAGCTGTTCAGCCCCGGCTTCCTCGGCTGGGTGACGACGATCCAGGGTGAGATCGACTTCGGCGTCAACGACCGCCAGCTCTGGTTCCTCTGGCGGCTCGGCGAGCGCAGCGAGGCGGAACTGAAGGCGGCGCTGAAGAACGCCGGCCAGCTGTTCCGGCGGCTGCAGGGCGAGATGGACGAGAGCGGTATCCACACCTATCCGCCCGGCCCCTGGCACGCGGGCCTGGAGCCGTTCCCGGCTGAAGCTCAGGCGGGATAGTCCGGGTCGCCCGGGAGGACGACGCGGGGTTCGGCGCCGTCGTCGGCGATCACCACCGGGAGGATCGGCTCAACGGTGCGCTCGCGGTAGGCGGCCATCGCCTCGTCGGAGGTGCGGAACTCGGCCAGCCAGCGCAGCTGCGTCTGGGTCGGGAAGGAGAGGACGAGCTCGCCCGCCTCCGTGGGCCTCGAGGGCGGCGGCGGGCTGGAACCAGCGCGCCTCGGTCGTCTCGACCCCGTCCGGCTGCGGCGGCGTGTGGGCGGGGGCGAGGGCGAGGAAGAACCAGGCGTCGAAGCGGGTCGCGATCACCTCGGGCGTGATCCAGCGGGTGAAGGGCACCAGCTCCTCGCCGGCGTCGAGCTCGATCCCGGCCTCCTCGGCCAGCTCCCGCAGCGCGCAGGCGCGCAGGCCGGCTTCCTCGGCGCCGTCGGCTTCGTCGAGCGAGCCGCCGGGGAAGACCCAGACGCCGGGCATGAACTTCGCCTCCTCGCTGCGCCGCAGCATCAGCACCTCGAGCGCCCGCTGCGAGTGCTTGCCGCCGCGTCGCAGTAGCACGACCGAGGCGGCGGGCCGCGGCGTCGAGGGCGGCCCGAAGTTGGGCATCTCCGCAGGTCCCCGTCGCCGCTCCTCCATCGGAGCAGCGTAACTCTCAGCTGAGGACGCGGCGGCGCTCGCGGCGGACCCAGGCGCGGTGGGCGAGCCAGGCGAGGAGCGCGACGAGGGCGATCGGGCCGAGGATCGCGAGGGCGACGACGGTGACCGCGGCGGCGACGGCGAGGATCTGGCCGGCGTCGTCGATGGCGTCGCCGATGCCCCAGGCTGCCTTCGTCAGGGGACTGGGCGGAGTCGCCGGTCTCGATGCGGACGAGGACGCGGGAGTAGTCGGCACGCCGCTCAAGGTGCTGGAGCTGGACGCGGAGGCGGGCGCGGTGGCGGCGCTCCTGCGCCAGCTCGGCTTCGACCGCTTCGCGCTCGGATTCGGTTTCGGCGCCGGCGAGCTGGTCGAGGAGGCTGTCGACGCGGGCCTTCGAGTCCTGCAGCAGCTCGCCGGTGGTGACGGTCGGGGCGGTGATGTCGTTGGTCGCCTCGTGGCGCGAGCGCACCTCGTCGATGCCTGAGAGGGCGGCGAGCGCATCGCCGAGCTTGCCGCTCGGGATCAGCAGCTCGAAGCGAGCCCCGGCGACACCTGGTTCACCCTCGCGGGTGGAGGAGCGCAGGACGATGCCGTCGTGAGCGTGGACTGCTTCGAAGACCGCGGAGGAGTCGTCGCCGACGTCGGCTGGGTCGGCGCCGAGGACGAGCTCGGCGTTGCGTTCGACGGCGCGGTTTTGGACGCCGGGCTTGACGCTTCTCGACTGATTGTTTATCTGCGCGCCGGGCTGCACCGGAAGTTCGCCTGACCGCATCACTTCACCGCTCGACTGCCCGGAGTCGCCGGCTGCGACCGAGGATTCGGCTTCGGCGGTCGCGGGTGCGGCTGACTCGGCGGAACCGGCCGTGGAAGCGCGCGGCTGCGGCGCGTCCTGCGGCTTCGCCGTCTCCGCCTGGTCGAAGAGCCTGCGCGGAGCCTCGGAGCTAGAGGGGCCTCCCGATTCGGAGCCGACGATCACCGCGGTGGCAACTGCGATCGCGATCACAGCCACTCCCCCCGCTGGAATCAGCAGCCGTCGCCAGTGTGCCGGTCCTTTGTTCCGCATAGCGGTGAAAAGGTCCGGCGGACTTTTCAGTGGGAGGCGCGAGCGCCGCGGGAAGCCCGCGGCGGCGCGCTCGTCGAGCTCGGCTGCGAACTGGGGCCGCGGGGTCGGCCGCAGCGCCAGTAGATCGGCGGCGAGTTGCTCGTCCCTAGGCGTTTCCATCGCAGGCCTCCCTCAGCTTGGTCATCGCTCGGTGCAGCTTGGTGCCGGCATTCGACTCGCTGATGTCGAGGACCCGGGCGATCTCCCGGTTTTCCAGGCCGGCGAAGAACTTCAGCGCGATCAGCTCGCGCTCGCGTGGCTCGAGTCGCTCCAGGGCCGCCGAGACCGCGAGCCGGCGCTCGCTGCGCTCAGCGCCCTCTGCGGCTCCGAAGCTGTGCAGGTCGGCGGGCTCGGCGCTCAGCTCCGCCTGGCGTCCGCGGCGCCGCAGCTCGTCGAGGGCGGCGTTGCGGGCGATGCCGAACAGCCATGCGCGCGGCTCGCCCCGATCGGGGTCGAAGCGGTTGCGCTTGCGGTAGGCGCGCTCGAAGGCGGCGGCGGTGACTTCCTCGGCCGCCGGCGCGTCGCGCAGGAGGCTGGCGACGTAGGCGTAGACGTCGTCGCGGCTACAGCGGTAGAGCCGCTCGAAGGCAAGATCGCCTGCCCGCGGCGCCTCTTTTGCCTCCGCCATAAGTGCCTGCTCCATGCCCCTACTACGGCCGGAATCCGGATCCATCACGTCGAGTATCGATCGATTGGTGAGTTGTGGGGGCTATAAGCCCCCTTTTTCACCGAACGTCAGGCGGCTTGCGGTAGTTCTTGGCCCGGAGCCGTAGTCACTGCCGCCTCAATCGCACTTCTTGCGATCGCGACGAGCTCGCGCAGCTCTTCCTCGCTGATCGAGAGTGGGGGCATGAGGACGATGGTGTTGCCGAGCGGGCGGATGAAGGCGCCTCGGGTGCGCGCCTCGACCGTGACCCGGTGACCCATCCGCAGGGCGGCATCGTGGGGGCCGAGGTCGATGCCGACCATGAAGCCCTTCTGCCGCACCTCCGCCACCTCGGGCATCGCCGCCACCTCGGCCAGCAGCCCTTCGAGGAGGGCAATCTTCGGCTGCAGCCGTTCCAGCGTCCGCTCCTGCTCGAAGACGTCGAGGTTGGCCAGCGCCGCCGCGCAGGCGAGCGGGTTGCCGGTGTAGGTGTGGCCGTGGAAGAAGGTCTTGAACTCCTCGTAGCTGCCGAGGAAGCCTTCGTAGATCTGCTCGCTCGCCAGCGTCGCCGCCAGCGGCAGGTAGCCGCCGCTGATCCCCTTTGCCAGGCACATCAGGTCCGGCGCTACGCCCTCCTGCTCGGAGGCGAACATCGTCCCGGTGCGTCCGAATCCGGTCGCGACCTCGTCGCAGACGAGGAGGACGCCGAAGCGGTCGCAGAGCTCGCGCGCCGCCCGCAGGTAGCCCTCGGGCTGGACGAGGATCCCGGCCGCGCCCTGGACCAGCGGCTCGACGACCACCGCGGCGACCTCGTCGCCGTGCGCCGCCAGCATCCGCTCGAGGTCGGCGGCGTCGCCCGGCTCGGCGACGTGGGTCTCGAAGAGGAGGGGGCGGTAGGTGGAGTGAAAGAGGTCGATGCCGCCGACCGAGACCGAGCCGATCGTGTCGCCGTGGTAGGCCTCGCGCAGGCGCACGAACTTGGTCCGGCGGACATGCACGCCGCCGCGCTGCTGCTGGTACTGGAAGGCGATCTTCAGCGCGATCTCGGCCGCGGTCGAGCCCGAGTCCGAGTAGAAGACGCGGTTGAGCCCCTCCGGGGCGATCTCGACCAGCCGTGCCGCCAGCTCCGTCGCGCCCGGGTGTGAGAGCCCGAGCATCGTCGTGTGGGCGACGCGGTCGAGCTGCTCTCGCACGGCCGCGTCAATCGTCGGGTGGCGGTGACCGTGGACGTTGCACCAGAGCGCCGCCGTCCCGTCCAGGTAGCGCCGTCCCTCGCTGTCGAACAGGTAGGAGCCCTCACCGCGCTCGATCACCAGCGGCTCTTCCTCGCTCCACCCCTGCTGCTGGGTGAACGGGTGCCAGACGTGTTCGCGGTCAAGCTGCGCGAAGTCGGGCATAGGTTGAACTTAGCTCCGCGGGCGGCGGCAGGCTGCACGTGATATCGGTCACACGAACAAATATTGCCCTTTTGAAAAGGTTGCGTAGGTGCAACTATTGTCGTGATGAACACGACGATAGAGGCGACTGACACCACCGCTCGGATAGCGGCCCTCCTGCACCACGTCTTCTTGTATGACCGCGGCAACCAGCTGCGGGTGATCGAGGAGACGGGGCTCTCGATGACCCAGTGCAAGGCGCTGCTCGAGCTCGGCGGCCTCGGCGGCGACGAGCGGGCCTGGCAGGTCTCCGACCTCGCCGAGCTCTTCGGCGTCTCCGTGCCCTCGATGAGCCGCGCGGTCGACGCCTTGGTCAAGGCGAAGCTGGCGACGCGGGTCGAGGACCCAGACGACCGCCGGGTGCGCCGGGTGAAGATCACCGCCAAGGGCAAGGAGCTCGTCGCCAGGATCGTCACCGTTCGCCTGACCGGGATCGAGGCCTTCGTGAACACCCTCACCGCGGCGCAGCGGCGCAAGCTCGACGCCGCCGTCGAGTCGCTGATGGAGCGCGAGGATCTCGCCCAGACTTACGAGGCTCTGAAAGGAAGTGAGCGCGCTTGACCCGTTACCGCCACCTGATCACCGAAGACAACCGCAAGTGGTGGACGCTCGGAGCGATGTGCTTCGCGCTGTTCATGATCATGCTCGACAACACGGTCGTGAACGTCGCTCTGCCCTCGATCCAGCAGGACCTGGGGGCCTCGATCAGTGGCCTCGAGTGGACGATCAACGGCTACACGCTCTCCTTCGCGGTGCTGCTGGCGACCGGTGGGCGCCTCGGCGACATCTTCGGCCGGCGGCGGATGTTCCTCGCCGGCGTCGTCATCTTCGCTCTCTCCTCGGCGACCGCGGGCTTCGCCCCCGACGAGACCGCGCTGGTGCTGAGCCGAGTGGTCCAGGGCGTCGGCGCGGCGCTGATGATGCCGGGGACGCTCTCGATCATCACCGACGCCTTTCCGGCGCACGAGCGCGGCAAGGCGATGGGGACCTGGGCCGGGGTCTCGGCGCTGGCGCTCGCGGTCGGGCCCGTGCTCGGTGGCTTCCTCACCGAGCACGTCAGCTGGCGGGCGATCTTCTACATCAACATCCCGGTCGCGATCGGCGCCGTCCTCGCGACCCTGTTCGCGGTGCGCGAGTCCCGCGACACCTCGGTCGGCCGCGAGGTCGACTACGCGGGCGTCGCGGTCCTCACCGCGGGCCTGACGGCGCTCGTCCTCGCCCTCGTCGAGGGCAACGCCTGGGGCTGGGACTCGCCGAAAATCATCGCTCTGCTGGCCGGGGCCGCGGTGGCGCTGCCGCTCTTCGTCTTCGTCGAGAACCGGGTCAGGGCGCCGATGGTCCAGTTCGACCTGCTCAGCGACCGCAACTTCCTCGGCGCGGTCGTGGTGGCGATGATCATCAGCTTTGCGATGCTGGGCGTCTTCTTCTTCCTCGCCCTCTACATGCAGGACATCCTCGGCTACTCGCCGCTGGAGGCGGGGGTGAGGTTCCTGCCTTCGACCCTGATGATCGTCGGCGTGGCGCCGGTCGCGGGCCGGCTCTCGGACCGCTTCGGGCCGCGCTGGCTGATCGCCGGCGGCCTCGTCATCGTCGCCGCCTCGCTCTTCAGCTTCAGCCGCATCGCGGTCGACTCGACCTACCTCGACCTGCTTCCCGGGTTCATGCTGCTCGGCATCGGCATCGCGTTGACGATGTCGCCGATGACGAGCGCGGCGATGAACGCCGTGCCGGTGCAGAAAGCCGGCATCGCCTCCGGGGTGCTCTCGATGTTCCGGATGGTCGGCGGCAGCCTCGGCGTCGCCGTTACCGGGGCGATCTTCCAGGGCCTCGTCAGCTCGCGGCTCGACACGCTGCTGGGCGGTACGGGGATCGACGAGGCGCAGCGCCAGTCGATCTCCGACCAGCTCGGCGGCGGCACCGTGCCGCACGTGCCGGGGCTGGACCAGGCGCAGGTGAGCGAAGTGGCCTCGGCCGGCAACGATGCCTTCGTCTACGCGCTCAGCCACGCGATGACCGTCTCCGGCTTCGTCGCCCTGGCGGGCGCCCTGATCGGAGCGACGGCGATCCGCTCGAAGGCGAAGACGTCGGCCAGCTCCCAGGTGGCGATGGCGGAGGCATAGGCTGCCGCCCGATGCTGGTCCTGCTGCCGCCGTCTGAAGGGAAGGCCGTGCCCGAGGCGGGCGGGCCGGTCGACCTCGACGCGCTCGCCTTCGCCGCGGAGCTGGACGGGCGCCGCGAGGCGGTGCTCGACGCTTTCGACCCGGCGCTGCGGGAGGCGCCGGCGGCGCCGGCCGCCGAGGTCTACACCGGCGTCCTCTTCAAACGGCTGGAGTTGGCGCGGGCTGCCGGCGAAGGCGCGGCGGCAGGTGCTGATCTTCAGCGCTCTCTGGGGCGTGGTCCGGCCTGATGACCGCATCCCCGTATTACAAGCTGCCGCCGAAGACGAAGCTGAAGAGGATCGGGACGCCGGCCGCCTACTGGCGCCCGGCGTTGAGCGACGCGCTGCCCGATACGGAGGGTGAGTTGGTCGTCGACATGCGATCCGGCGCCTACACCTCCTTCTGGAAGCCGAAGCGGGCGACGGTGCTGCCGGTCCGCGCCTTCAGTGAGCGCGACGGTGAGCGCAAGGCGGTCTCACACATGGCGAAGGCAAGCCGCGGCGACGTCGCCCGGGCGCTGCTCTCGGCGAAGAAAGCGCCGAAGGACCCCGAGAGCGTGGCCGCGATCACCGAGGCCGCCGGTCTCACGGTCGAGCTCAACGAAGGCAGCCTCGACGTAATCGTCTGACTCCCCCGCCGACGGGACGAAAAGCGGTCTACGTAACCGCTTTTCGTCCCGTCGGCGGATGGAGGGTGGGCCAGGACTCCGGGTGGGTGAGGTCGACCCGGGGGAGGGTGTGGACTTCGACGCCGGCGAGGGCGGCGATCGTCTCGCGATTGTCGCCCTCGATCTCGGAGGGCTCGGCCGGCCACGGGTTGAGGACGAGGGCCGCGACCTCGAGGCCGGCGGCGCGGGCCGCCTCGATCGTCAGCAGGGTGTGGTTGATCGTCCCCAGTCCGGGAGCAGCGACGACCACCAGCGGGTAGCCGAGGTCGACCGCGATGTCGCGGACGAGGTAGGTGGGGGAGAGGGGGACGAGGAGGCCGCCGACGCCCTCGCAGACGATCGCGTCGGCTCCCTGCGCCGCGGCGGCCGCGGCTGATCGCAGCCGCCCAGGGTCGATCTCCTCACCCGCGAGCGCCGCGGCGAGGTGTGGCGAGGCCGGCGGGCCGTAGCGGTAGGGGGCGATCTCCTCGTCACTCTGGCTCGAGCCGGAAGCGCGGCGCAGCAGCTCGTGGTCGGTCTCGACTCCTTCGTCGAGCCCGGTCACCGCCGGCTTGAAGACGGCGACCCGCTTACCTTCGCCGGCGAGGGTGTGGGCGATCATCGCCGCGACCACGGTCTTGCCGACCTCGGTGCTCGTCCCGGTGACGAAGAGGCCGCTGGTCATCGCTTTCAGGCAGCCAGCGGCTGCGCTTCGACGAGGCCGGCTTCCCGCGCCGCGACGCCGACCATGTGGGCGGCGGCGACGAGGTCCTCTCTGCGGTGGGTGGCCATCGCCGTCATCCGCAGCCGGCAGGAGCCGTCGGGGACCGTCGGCGGTCGGATTCCTTGGGCGAAGACGCCCTTCTCCAGCGCCAGCTCGCAGAGTTCCATCGTTGCCTCCGCCTCGCCGACGTGGACCGGGACCACCTGGCTTGCCGAGGCGCCGGGGTCGAGCCCCTCGGCGGCGAGCGAGCGGCGGAGGATCTTCGCGTTCCCCTGCAGTCGCTCGACCAGCTCCGGCTCGGCTTCGAGGACGTCCAGCGCCGCCATCGCGGCGGCAGCGGCCGAGGGCGGCGGCGCCGTCGAGAAGATGAAGGAGCGGGCGCGGTTGACGAGGAACTCGACCAGCTCGGCCTCGGCGCAGACGTAGGCGCCGTAGGAGCCGAGCGCCTTGCCGAGGGTGCCGACGACGACGTCGACCTCGCCGCTGAGGCCGGCCGCCGAGACCGAGCCACGGCCACCCGGGCCGGTCGCGCCGGTCGCGTGCGCCTCGTCGACCATCAGCCGGGCGCCGTGGCGCCGCGCCAGCTCCAGCAGCTGCGGCAGGGGGGCGACGTCGCCGTCCATCGAGAAGACGCCGTCGGTGACGATCAGCGAGGCCCGCCCGCCCGCCCGCCGCAGGCCCCAGGCGAGGTGCTCGACGTCGCCGTGGCGGTAGACGAAGGTCTCGGCCCGCGAGAGCCGGCAGCCGTCGACGATGCTGGCGTGGTTGAGCTCGTCGGAGAAGACGACCTCGCCGCGCTCGGCGAGGGCGGCGATGACGCCGCTGTTGGCGAGGTAGCCGGAGCCGAAGAGGAGGGCCCGCTCGTAGCCCTTGAAGGCGGCGAGCCGTTGCTCGAGCTGCCGGTGCGGCTCCATGTTGCCGGAGATCAGCCGCGAGGCGCCTGAGCCGGCGCCCCACCTCAGCGCCGCCTCGGCGGCCGCCTCGCGGACGTCGGCGCGGTCGGCAAGCCCGAGGTAGTTGTTGGAGCAGAGGAGGAGGACCTGGCGCCCGTCGAGGGTAACGGTCGGTCCCTGGGGGCCTTCGATCAGGCGCAGTCGCCGGTAGAGCCCGCGCTCGCGGAGCTCGCTCGAGCCGCTCGGCGACGTCGCTCACGCCGCCCGTGGGTAGGAAGGCGGCTTCTTCGCCTTCTTGACGACGCGCAGCTGGGTGGAGGGATCCCAGAAGTTGGCCTCCTGCTGGCTGTCGATCAGCTCGTCGATCGGCGTCTCCGGGCTCTCGCCTTCGAGCCAGCCGGAGCGGTTGTCGGGCCGCGGGTTGGCGCCGTTGTCGGGCTGGCGGGCGACGTTCAGGCCCAGCTCTTCGAACATCGCCCGGTCCTCGGCCGGTTCGGCGCCGAGCGTGGTCAGGAAGTTGCCCATCATCACCCCGTTGAGGCCGGCCTTGACGGCGAGCTTGTGGAGCGAGCCGAGGTTCTCGACCCGGCCACCGCAGAGGCGGAAGAGGGCGCCGGGGATGATCAGGCGGAAGATCGCGATCCACTTCACGACCTCCCACGGGTCCATCACCGAGCGGTCGCCGAACTTGGTCCCGTCCTTCGGGATCAGGAGGTTGATCGGGATCGAGGTCGGGTTGATCTCGGAGAGCTCGAAGGCCATCTCGACCCGCTGCTCCTCGGTCTCGCCGAGGTTGAGGATGCCGCCGACGCAGGTCTCCAGGCCGGCCTCTTTGACCGCCTGGATCGTCCGCAGGCGGCCCTCGTAGCGGACCGTGGTCGAGACCTCGGGGTAGTAGGAGCGGGCCGACTCGACGTTGTGGTGGACGCGCTGGACCCCCGCCTCCTTCAGCGCCTTCGCCCGCTCCGTCGACATATGGCCGATCGAGGCGCAGCGCTTGAGGTTGGTCTTCTCGGCGACCAGCTTCGTCCCCTCGAGGATCTTCTGGAAGTCCCGCTTCGAGAGGCCCTGGCCTTGGGTGACCATGCAGAAGCGGTGGGCACCGGCCGCCTCGGCCGCTTCGGCGTGTTCGAGGATCTGCTCCGGCTCCATCATCGCGTGCATCGGCGTGTCGGCCTCGGCGTAGCGCGACTGGGCGCAGAAGCCGCAGTCCTCGGCGCAGCCGCCGGACTTGGCGTTGACCAGCGAGCACATGTCGGTTGAGTCGCCGAAGTTCTCGACCCGCACCTCCCAGGCGCGTTCGACCAGCGCTTCGATCTCGGCGTGCTCGCTGAGGCGGCCGTAGGCGCGGGCCTCCTCGGGGCTGATCAGGGGGGGCATCGGCATGCACCCTAAAAATCGCCCCGGACGCCTCATGAGAGGGGGTATCTGAGCTTGACCCCCATATATGGCGGGAAAACTCAGACACCCCTAGCATCGGGCCATGGCGCGGGCTGTGCAGATGCGGCGAGGGGTGGCTTTGGGCGTCCTTGCCTGCCTTGCGGTCGGCGCCTTTGCCTGCGGGGCGACGCTGGGAGACACGGGCGGGGCGCCGCAGCCGAGCGTTGCCGAGACGCTGCCGCCGAAGCAGCTGGCGGGACAGCGGATCGTCACCGGGCTGCGCGGCACCTCGATCTCGCCGGGCCTGCGAGAGGCGATCGCCGAGGGGCGGGTCGCCGGCGTCGTCCTCTTCTCCGAAAACATCCCCAGCCGCGCCGCCGGCCGGCGCCTGGTCTCCCGCCTGCAGGCGATCCGGCGGCCGGCGAAGCTGCGCGACCCGCTGCTGGTGATGACCGACCAGGAGGGAGGGCTGGTCAAGCGCCTCAGCGGTGCCCCGACCGCCTCGGCTCGGCAGATGGGCGCCCGCGGTGCCGCCTTCAGCTCCGGACAGGGCCGCCGCACCGCTTCCAACCTCCGCGACCTCGGCATCAACGTCGACCTCGCCCCGGTCCTCGACGTCGGCCGACCCGGCGGCGTCATCGCCGAAACCGAAAGGAGCTTCGGCGCCACCGCCGCCCGCGTCGAGGCGACCGCGATCCCCTTCGCCAAGGCCCTGCAGGCCGGCGGCGTCGCCGCGACCGGCAAGCACTTCCCCGGCTTCGGGGCGGCGCGCGAAAACACCGACTTCGCGGTCGAACGCGTCGAGCTCTCCAAGCGGGAGCTGCGGGCGATCGACGAGAAGCCCTACGGGGCCTTCGCCGCGGCGGGCGGCAAGCTGGTGATGCTGAGCACCGCGATCTACCCCGCCTTCTCCGGCCAGCCGGCCGCCTTCACCCGCGCGATCGCCACCGGTGAGCTGCGCGATCGCCTCGGCTTCGAGGGCGTGACGATCACCGACGCGCTGGAAACGCCCGCCGTCGAACACTTCGGCAGCACCGCGAGGGTCGCCCTCTCCGGCGCCCGCGCCGGCGACGACCTGCTCCTCTTCGCGCGCCTCGGCCCCGCTGAGAAGGCATGGAAGGCATTGGTCGGCGGGCTCCGCGCCGGCCGCCTCGACCGCTCCGAATTCGAGCAGGCCGCCGAACGCGTGCTGGAACTCCGCGCCGGCTTCCGCTAGCCCGCCCTCAGTCGGAGACGTTCTCCCGCACCCAGAGCGGGTCGAAGACCCGGACTGCATCGCGCCCCTCGTCCTTGGCCGCGTACATCGCCGTGTCCGCCTCGGAGACGACGCTTGCGACGCTGGTGCGCCGGTCTTCGCCGAACAGCGCGATCCCGATGCTGACGGTGACCCCGTCCCCGGTCGGGTTGGAGCGATGGCTGCGGATCTCCTCGGCGATCGCCTCGGCGGCCAGCTGCGCCTCGCCCTGGCTGCAGCGCGGCAGGATCACCGCGAACTCGTCGCCGCCGAGGCGGGCGAGGGTGTCGCTCTCGCGGGTGCGCTTGCGCAGGACCTCGGCAACTTCCTGGATCAGGCGGTCGCCGGCGGGATGGCCGCGCGAGTCGTTGACCCGCTTGAAGCCGTCGATGTCGAGCATCAGCAGGGCGCCCGGTCGAGCGGTCGCGGCGGCTCCGCGCCATCGCCGCCCCCAGGTCCTCCTCGAAGCGGCGCCGATTGTTGAGGCCGGTGAGGGAGTCCTGGCTCGCCTGCCGCTCCAGCTCCCGGATCCGTTCGTTCCGCCCCCAGGCTGAGGACCAGCGCGTAGAGCAGAAGGGCGAGCGAGACGCCCAGCACGGCGAGGGTGAGGGGCAGGCTGAGGCCCGGCCCGCCTGGGTCCTTGACGGTCAGCACCCAGGTGCGATCGGCGATCCGCAGCGGCACCGAGGCCCCGTCGTCGAGGCCCTCCTCGGGACCAAAGACGGCCACGCCATCCGATCCGCAGCTGCACCTGCGCGTCGCGCTCGACGGCGTCGGTCGCGGCGCCGGCAAGATCGCCGAGGCGGAAGCTGCCGGCGGCGAAGCCGACCAGCGCCCGGCGCCGCTGCGCCGGCGTCGCCATTGGCGCTCCGTCGCGGTAGACGGCGTGGAAGACGTTGATCCCGTCGCCGCCGATCAGCAGCGGGATCACCGGGCTGGAGACGGGCGTCCCGGCTGCGGCAGCTCGTTCCAGGAAGGGCCTGCGGCCTGGGTCCTGACCGAGGTCGTAGCCGATGGCGCGCCGCCGCTCCTGTTCGCGGTCGGAGGCGACGTAGGTGATCGGGAAGTAGACGTCCCGGCTTCGCGAGGGCCGGAAGCTGAACGCCGAGACCCTTTCGAGGATCGGGAAACCGTGCATCTGCTCGTAGCGAGCTCGCTTCGAATCCGGCACCCGGGGGAGGTAGGCGGTCCCGGAAAGCGCCCCCTGGCCGATCAGTGAGCGCCCGTAGACCTGAAACTCGTGGCGGCTGAGATCGTCCTCAGCCGTAAAGAACGCCGCCGCGCTGTTCAGCTGGTCGACCGAGAGCGTTGCCACCGCTTCCATCTGGTGCGCCGCCCGCGCCGCGTCCTCGCGCTGCGTCCCCTCGAAGTCGTCGCGGTCGTTGGAGTAGACGAGCGCCGCCGCGGCCACCGAGCCGATCGCGACCAGGGTCACCGCCGCGATCCCGAGCCAGAACCTCCTCCTCACGAGGGCACCGCCGCCAAGGACTCCCATAGGTAGAGCGAGGCGAGGCTGCGGTGGGGGCGCCAGGGCTCGCCGATCTCGATCACCCGCTTGGGCGGCGGCATCTCCTCGAGCCCGTACTCGATCTGGATCGCTTTGCGGATTCCGAGGTCGCCGCCGGAGAGGATGTCGGGCCGCTGCAGGTGGAAGAGCAGGAACATCTCCGCCGTCCAGCTGCCCGAGGCCGCGCACGGCGACGATCTCCTCGATTACCTCTTCGTCGGAGAGCTGGTCGAGCCGGTCCAGCTCGAGCTCGCCGCTGACGACGTGGTTGGCGAGGTCGCGGACGTATTCGGTCTTGCGGCCGGAGAGGCCGCAGTCACGCAGGTCCTCCTCTTTGGCTTCGAGCAACTGCTCCGGCGTCGGCGTGGTGCCGCCGAAGAGGTCGACGACCCGCAGGTAGATCGTCCGCGCCGCTTTCGTCGAGAGCTGCTGGCCGATGATCGCCCGCAACAGTGCCCCGTAGGGATCCTCGGGACGCTCCTCTTTGCGGCGTTTCATCCGCGTGGCGATGCCGATCTTCCCGACCCGCTCGATCAGCGCCGCCATCGTCGGGTCGGCGGCGGCGAGGGCTTTGCGCGCTTTCGCGCTCAACGACCCGTCCAGCGGGGGCGGCGCTTCTCGGCGAAGGCGCGGATGCCCTCGCGGAAGTCCTCCGAGGAGAAGCAGGATTCGCGCAGGGCGACGAGCCCGGCCTCCTGCTGCTCGCTCAGCTCCGGGTTCGCGTTGAGCAGATCGATCGCGTGCTTGTTGCCGCGCATCGAAAGCGGCGCGTTCTCGGCGATCGCCGCCGCCAGGGCGACCGCGGTCGTCCTCGATCTCGGCGTCGGCGACGACCTGGTTGACGAGGCCGATCCGCTCCGCCCGCTCGGCCTCGAGGTTGCGGCCGGTGAGGAAGAGCTCCTTCGTGTGGGGGAGCCCGATCGTGTCGAGGAACTTACGCAGCCCGGTGTGGCCGTAGATCAGGCCCAGTTTCGCCGGCGGCATCCCCAGCTTGGCGCCGGCGACGCAGACCCGCAGGTCGCAGGTGATCGCCAGCTCCAGCCCGCCGCCGAGGCAGTGGCCGTTGATCGCTGCGATCGTCGGCCAGGGGTGCTTGGCGATCGCCTCCATCGCCGCGTGGAAGGGATGGGCGACGAGCGCCTCGGCGTCGCGCTCGAAGGTCTGGTCGGGGATGCCGGCGATGTCGTAGCCGGCCGAGAAGAGCGGTGGGGCGCCGGTGAGGACGACGCAGCGGGTCTCGATCCCGTGATCCAGCTGCGGCAGGATTTCGGCGATCGCGTCGAGGATCTCGTGGTCGAGCGCGTTGCGCCGCTCGGGGTTGGAGATCGTCAGCCGGGCGACTGCCTCCGCCGGCCTGTCGAGCAGGAGCTTGCCGGCCGCGAGCCGCTCGCCCACGGCGCTACTCCAGCACGACCAGGACGTCGCCTTCGCTGACCGACTGCCCCTCCTGGCAGCGGATCTCCTTGACGACGCCGTCGTCTTCGGCCTCGACCGGGATCTCCATCTTCATCGACTCGAGGATGACGACGGTGTCGCCGTCGGATACCTCGTCGCCGACGGCGACCTCGATTTTCCAGACGTTGCCGGTGATGTGTGCCTCGATGTCTGCCATGGCCGGGGACAATAACCCGACGATGGGACCGCAGCGGGGCGAGGGCGATACGAACGGGCTGGCGGTGATCGTCGCTGCGCGCAACGAGGCCGACCGCGTCGGGGAGACGGTGCGGGCGCTGCGGGGGGCGTTGCCGGGGGCGCGGGTGTGGGTCGCCGACGACGCCTCCGAGGACGGAACCGCGGAGGTGGCGCTGGCGGCGGGGGCGGAGGTGGTCAGCCGCGGCCGTCCCCACGGCAAGGGCGCCAACGTCTCCGCCGCGGCCGCGGCCGCCCTCAGCGTCGCGCCGCCGCCGCGCCTCGTGCTCCTCTGCGACGGCGACCTCGGCGCCTCGGCCGCAGCGGCTCGTGCCGCTCGTGCGAGGCGGTGGAAGCGGGCGAGTGCGACCTCGCGGTGGCGGCCTTCAGCCGCCGGGTCGGCGGCGGCTTCGGCGCTCGCTCTCGGCTTCGCCCGCTGGGCGATCCGGCGGCTCTGCGGCCTCGAGACCGGGGCGCCGATCTCCGGCCAGCGGGCGCTGCGGGTCGAGGCCCTGCGGGCGGCGTTGCCGTTCGCCCGTGGCTACGGGATGGAGATCGGGATGACCGTCGACGCGGTCCGGGCGGGCTATAGATTGCGCGAGTACGAGCTCGACCTCGAGCACCGGGCGACGGGGAAGAGTTTCGCCGGCTTCGTCCACCGGGCGCGACAACTGCGGGATTTCGCTCGTGTTTACTGGTCACGGAAGAGGCGGGCCCAAAGCTCGTGAGGATGAGGATGCGGAAAGAGAAGAAGAAACTCGCGGTGCTCGCGGCACTCGTCACCGCGCTCGTCTTCGGCGCCTCCCTGGCGCACGCGGAGCTGGTCGAGCGAGGCAACCTCTTCGTCAAGTTCAGCGGCGGCATCGCCCCGACCTTGCTGCCCCGGCACGAACCACGCCCCGATCACGGTCCGCGTCGACGGCACGGTGAGGACGCTCTCCGGGGAGAGGCCGCCGGCGCTGCGCTTCATCTCGATCGCGATCAACCGCGGCGGCCGGATCGACACCAAGGGGCTGCCGCTCTGCCGGCGCTCGCAGATCGAGGCTTCGACCTCGGCCCGGGCGCTGCAGACCTGCGGAGATGCGCTGGTCGGCAGCGGCCGCTACAAGGCCGGCGTCTCCTTCCCCGAACAGGAGACCTTCCCGCTGCAGGGGCGGATTCTCGCCTTCAACGCCCGCATCGACGGACAGCGGGCGATCCTCGCCCACATCTACGGCAATAAGCCTTACCCGAACAGCCGCATCTTCGTCTTCCACATCCGCAAGTCCCAGGGCACCTATCGGGACCGTCCTCACCGCCGCCCTGCCGAAGGCGATCAACCGCAACGGCTACCTGAAGCGGATCGTCCTCAACCTGCGGCGCGACTTCATCTACCAGGGCAAGAAGCACAGCTATCTGACGGCGGCCTGCGGGGCGCCGGCGGGCTCACCGGATCGGGGTGTTCTCGTTCGTGCGGGTCGGGATGACCTTCGCCGACGGACGTAAGCTCGCCTCCACCTTGATCCGCACCTGCCAGGTCCGAGCTTGATCCTGGCGATCGACCAGGGGACGACGGGAACCACCTGCCTCGTCTTCGACGCCGAGGGGACGGTCGCCGGGCGCGCCTACTCCGAGTTCGAGCAGCACTTCCCGCAGCCGGGCTGGGTCGAGCACGACGCCGAGGAAATCTGGGAGGTGACGCGGCGGGTCGCCCGCGAGGCGCTCGCCGACGCCGGGGTCGACGGAGCCGAGCCTGGACGGCGATCGGGATCACCAACCAGCGCGAGACGGTCGTCGCCTGGGACCCCGACAGCGGCAAGCCGATCCACCGGGCGCTCGTCTGGCAGGACCGGCGCACGGCGTCCCGCTGCGACGAGCTGAAGGCGGCCGGGCACGAGGCGCTGGTGCGGGAGCGGACCGGGCTCACGATCGACCCCTACTTCTCCGGGACGAAGATCGAGTGGCTGCTGCGGAATGTCGAGGGAGCGGAGCGGGCGGTCTTCGGGACGATCGACTCCTGGCTCCTCTTCAAGCTCACCGGCGCCCACCTGACCGACTACACGAACGCTTCGCGGACGTTGCTGTTCGACATCCACCGGCTGGCATGGGACGAGGAGCTCTGCGCCCTGCTCGGGGTCGACCCGGCGCGGCTGCCCCAGCCGCAGTCCTCGTCCTCGGTCTTCGGCACCACCACCGAGTTCGGCGGCGAGGTGCCGGTGGCGGGCGTCGCCGGGGACCAGCAGGCGGCGCTCTTCGGCCAGGCCTGCCACCACCCGGGGATGGCGAAGAACACCTACGGGACCGGCAGCTTCGTCCTCCTCAACACGCGGGGCCGAGCCGCCGCCGGCGCCCCGACGGGCTGCTGGCGACGGTCGCGGCGGGCGTGGGGGAGGAGGTCCACTACGCGCTCGAGGCCTCGATCTTCGTCACCGGCGCCGCCGTGCAGTGGCTGCGCGACGGCCTCGGGATCATCGAGGAGGCGGCGGAGAGCGAGGCGCTGGCCGCCTCGCTCGACTCCAACGACGGCGTCTACTTCGTCCCCGCCCTGACCGGGCTCGGCTCGCCGCACTGGGACCCCTACGCGCGCGGGACGATCGTCGGCCTCACCCGCGGCAGCGGCCGCGCCCACCTCGCGCGGGCGGCGCTGGAGGCGATCGCCTATGAGACCGTCGACGCGGTGCGGGCGCAGGAGGCGGCGGCCGGCGAGCGGCTGGAGCTGCTGCGGGCCGACGGCGGCGCCACCGTCAACCGCTGGCTGATGCAGTTCCAGGCCGACGTCCTCGGTGTACCTGTGTCCGTGCCGGAGATCGCCGAGACGACCGCCCTCGGGGCCGCCTACCTGGCCGGGAATCGCGACCGGCGTCTGGATCGCCGAGCAGGTGGGGCAGATGTGGCGTGAGGCCGACCGCTACGAGCCGCGGATGGACGGCGGCCCGGCGCGAGGAGTTGCTGGCCGACTGGAAGCGAGCTGTGGAGCGTTCCCGCGCATGGGCGAGATGAAGCCGCAGGTCTATAAGGACCCGCGACCGGCCGAGTACTTCCAGCAGTTCCACGCAGGCGGCCCGCAAGGGGGTCGGCTGGACCTACACCTTCGCCCGCATCGTCCTGACCCTGCCGACGCTGCTGCTCTGGCGGGTGCGCGCGATCGGGGTCGAGAACGTGCCGAAGGACGGCCCGCTGGTCCTCGCCCCCAACCACTTCAGCCAGATGGACCACTTCTTCGTCGGCGTCTACCTGCGGCGGAAGATCCGCTTCATGGCCAAATCCCAGCTCTTCGGCCCGCCGCTCCTCACCTACATCTACAAGCACGGCGGCGTCTTCCCGATCCGCCGCGGCCACCACGACGAGGAAGCGATGGAGACCGCCCGCATCCTCGTCGAGCAGGGGGAGATGCTCCTCGTCTACGCCGAGGGCGGCCGCTCCCGCTCGCAGATCTGGGGCAAGCCGAAACCGGGCATCGGGCGGATCGCCCTGGAAACCGGGGCGCCGATCGTCCCGGTGGCGATCTACGGCTCCGAGCGGGCGCGGCAGTGGAAGAAGCTTCGCTTCCCGAAGACGACGGTCCAGTTCGGCGAGCCGCTCACCTACCCGGTCGAGGCGACGCCGAGCCGCGAGCGCCAGCTCGAGGTCGCGACCGAGGTCTTCGCCCAGGTGCGGGCGCTGTACGAGGGCCTGAAGGCTCGCGACCGCTGACTACTCGTAGCGCTGCTCGAGGCCGGGCGTAGAAGTCGGGATCGTGCCCCGGGGTGATCACGGCGTCGGGGAACTGGCGGCGGAAGAGACGCAGCTCCTGCAGGGAGCGGCGGAGGTTGTGGGCGTCGTCGGGGCGCGGCGGGCGGCGGCTCTGAGCCGTCGAGCTGTCCCGTCACGTACATCGCGTCGCCGCCGATTACGAAGTCGTGCTCCTTCAGGCGGGCAGATCACCGACATGTGGCCGGCGCTGTGGCCGGGGGTGAAGGCGAGGTGGATCGAGCCGTCGCCGAAGAGGTCGAAGGTGCGGCCGAAGCTGGCGTAGGAGTCGATGTTGCCGCGGTCGAAGTCGACCGTGCGGTACTCGAAGGCGTAGTCGAAGTGGGCGCGGCGGTAGCCGTTCAGCAGCGGTTGCGAGCCGTGCGCGGCCGCCTGCCACTCGGTCTCGCTGACGACGAAGGTCGAGTTCGGGAACTCGGAGATCGCCGAGGTGTGGTCGATGTGGAGGTGGGTCATCACCACGATCGGGATCTCGCCTGGTTCGAGGCCGCGCTTGCGCAGCTGCGAGGGGACGTCTTCGCCGGCGTTCAGGGTCGGCTTGCCGGAGCGGGTGGCGAGCGAGCCGAAGTTCTCCTTCGGGTCGGTGGCGATCGAGGGGTGGAGGCCGGTGTCGACGAGGATCGCGCCGGCGCTCGGGTGGCGGACGAGGAAGGCCGGGACCGGGATCACGTTTTCCTTCGAGCCGAGGACGCAGGGCCTTGCAGCAGCTTCGCGGTGATGAAGCGGCCGCCGGGGCTTGACCATCATCTCGCGGGGGAAGTCGACGTGGCCGGCGATCAGCGGCTCGACCGTGACCGTGGCACCGCGGGTGCCGCCGGCGAGCGGCTCGTGCAGGGGGTGCGGTTCGACGCTGATGCCCATGAACAAGGCAATCTACGCGGCTCGGCTTGTCTATAGGCTGCGCCGTCGATGGCTGAAAGCGACCGTTCGCGGATCTTCAGAGACGGTCTTGCTCGACGGGCAGGTCTGCGTCGTCTCCGGCGCCGGCAGCGGCCTCGGGCGGGAGACGGCGCTGGAGATGGCTGCGCCTCGGCGCCACCGTCGTCGCCTGCGGGCGGCGCGAGGAGCCGCTGGCCGAGACGGCGGAGCTGGCCGCCGACCTCCCCGGCAGCTTCGAGCACGAGTGCCTCGACATCCGCGAGGAGGAGCCGGTCGGCCGCTTCTTCGACGGCCTGCTCGAGCGCCACGGCCGCCTCGACGTCCTCGTCAACAACGCCGGCGGCCAGTTCCTCAGCCCGGCCGAGGCGATCAGCCCGAAAGGGTTCAAGACGGTGATCGACCTCAACGTCCTCGGGACCTGGCTGATGACGCACGCGGCGGCGACGAAGGCGTTCATCCCGCAGGGCGAGGGCAAGGTGTTCAGCGTCACCCTCTCTCCTCACAACGGGATGCCCGGGATGGTCCACTCCGGCGCCGCCCGCGCCGCGGTCGAGAACATGATGCGGACGCTGGCCGTCGAGTGGGCGCGCTTCGGGATCAAGACCTGCGCCCTTGCCGCCGGGCAGTTCGCGACCGAGACGCTGCTGACCAAGTATCCGCAGGTCGTCGTCGACAACCTCGAGCGCTCGATCCCGATCGGCCGCGCCGGCCGGCCCGAGGAGATGGCCTGGCTCGTCGCCTACCTCGCCTCGCCCGCCGGAGACTTCTTCTCGGGGACGACGATCACCCTCGACGGCGCCCGCGACAACTGGGCGGGACCGTGGCCGCCGCAGGCGATCGCCACCGAGAGCGGCGACCCGGTGGCAGAGGAGCGGCGGCCGAAGTAAGTCGGTAGGAGGGTCCGGTGACCCTTCCGACGAATTAGTCGCGCCCCTTTGGCGGGGCTGCTCCCGATGATGCTGCCCGCCTATGGCGGGCAAAGAACCAGATTGCATTTCGCCGCTTCGCGCACATTCGCCGGAAGGGTCACCGGACCCTCTCGCCACACGTTTTCAGGGACAGCTAGATCGCGAGACCGCGAGAACCGTCGCTATTCGACGTCTCTCGCGGTCTCGGTGAATCGGGAGCTTGAGAGCTCGCTCGTCGGGAGGGTGCCGGTGGGGGTCCCTGGGTACTTGGCACGGAGACCGAGCGTTGCGGCTTGATGCGACAGCCGTCCCCGTTCCGACTCGGCGGAGGTGCTCCCAGGGACCCCCACCGGCACCCTCCTCCTATCCCGAGACCTATCGTTACCGAGGCTCGAGCACTACAAGCGGGATCTCGCGGCCCTGGCTGCGGGCGGCGTAGTCGTCGTAACCGCGGTACCCCTCGACGGCGAGCGCCCACAGACGCTCGCGCTCCTCCGGCTTCGCGACCCGAGCGTGGACCGGGACGTGCTTGCCCTTCACCTGCACGGTGGTGTCGGGATTGGCCATCAGGTTGTGGTACCAGGCCGGGTGCTTGGGGAAGCCGCCTTTGGAGGCGACGATGACCAGGTCCTCGCCGTCGCGGACGTAGAGCAACGGCGAGGTCCGCTTCGTCCCGCTCTTGGCGCCGACGTGGTCGAGCAGCAGCATCTTGCCGGGGACGCCGGGGATGGTGTGGCCGAGGCGCCCACCCGTCCTCTTGTAGAGGAACGTGTGGGCGCCCATGAAGCGGCGCGTGAGGGGCCAGACGTGGTCGGCTATGTCGAGGTAGTTCATGGCGAGGGAGGGCGCGAAAACCAAGCCTGGCCAGGACGCAGGGAGGCCGGGGAGGGGAGCGCACCAGTTTGTGCGTGACCCGACCCGGCCTCCCGAGGACGCCGCCAGGCGCCGGTTTGCAGCGTCCTCAGGTGTACATCCCCCCGAACATGCCGCCGGTCACGTTGAGGACCTGGCCGTGCATGTAGTTGGCGAGCGGCGAGGAGAGGAAGAGGACCGGGCCCGAAGCCTCCTCCGGGGTGGCCGGGCGGCCGAGCGGGATGATCGCCGAGGCCATCGCCCGCATCTGCTCGGGGATGCCGAGCTCGATCTTCTCGCCGGTCGGCGAGGTCATCTCTTCGCCCGCCTCTTTGGCGGCGGTGAGGCGGGTTTCGACGAAGCCGAAGGCGACGGCGTTGACGTTGATCTTGAACTGGCCCCACTCCTTGGCCAGGGTTTTCGTCAGGCCGACGACGCCCATCTTCGCAGCCGAGTAGTTGACCTGGCCGGCGTTGCCCATCATCCCCGAGGTCGAGGAGACGTTGACGATCTTGCGGAAGACCTCTTTGCCCTCGTTGCGCTCCGCCTTCGCCGCCTCGCGCCAGGCCGGGGCGAGGGCCCGGGCGACCCGGAAGGGGACGATCGTGTGGATGTCCAGCATCGCCTGGAACTGCTCGTCGCTCATCTTGTGGGCGACGCCGTCCCAGGTGTAGCCGGCGTTGTTGATCGCGATGTCGACCGTGCCGAAGGCGTCGGTGGCGGCCTTGACGAGGTCGTCGGCGGCGCCCTCCTTGGTCAGGTCGCCGGCGAAGACGGCGGTCTCGCCGTTGATCTCGTCCGCCGTCTGCTGCGCGACGTCGGGGTCGAGGTCGTTGATCAGCACCTTGGCGCCCTCGCTGACGAACAGCTCGGCGGTAGCCCGCCCGATGCCGCGCGCCGATCCGGTGACGATCGCGGCTTTCCCGTCCAGAAGTCCCATTACTCCGTTTCTCCTTCGCTCGATGAAAAGTCGGCTCGGGAGGCTATCGGGATTGAAGCGATCCTGGTTGACCGGCCAGTCGGTCGCCGGGGAGGCCTAGTTGAGGCGGGTACCGCCGTCCTCGGTGATCGTCCAGCTCGGGTTGTGGGCGATCTCCCAGGGATGGCCGGCGGGGTCGATGAAGACGCCGCTGTAGCCGCCCCAGAAGGTTTCCGCCGGCTCGCGGCCGATCGTCGCTCCGGCAGCGCGCGCCTCCTCGATCACCTCGTCGACCTCGGCCGGGCTGCCCAGGTTCAGGGCCGGGGTCACCCCGCCCCAACCGCCGCTGTCGCCGACGCAGCTGTCCTCCGCCAGGCGCGCGCGGTCCCAGAGCGCGAGGACCATGTCCCCGGCCTGGAAGAAGACGACGTCATCATCTGGGGACGCTTTCGTTTCCCAGCCCATGGCTTCGTAGAAGCGGCGGGAGCGCTGCAGGTCGGGGGTGCCAAGCGTGATCAGGCTGACGCGCTGCTTCATCGGTTCGCACCGTAGCGCCGCTTGGAGCACCTGGGGGGTTCTCCGCACATCTGCGCATTTCTTCTGTGGCGAATTGACGATGACAAGGTGTCCAAATGTCGGCAGAATCAAGACCGATGACAGTTCTCGTCGCTTACGCCTCCAAACGCGGCTCGACCGCGGAGATCGCCGAAACCGTGGCTGCGACGCTGCGTCGCGAGGGGTTCGGCGTTTGCCTCGAGCGCTGCGAGGACGTGCGGAGCCTGGAGGGCTACGACGCCGTCGTGCTTGGAAGCGCTGTCTACATGAAGCGCTGGCGCGGGGACGCGCGCGACTTCCTTAAGAAGCACCGCAAGGCCCTGCGGCAGGTTCCCTTCTGGGTCTTCAGCTCCGGCCCCGTCGGGGACCCCGCGACGGACGACCCCGAGTGGACGGAGCCCCCGAAGATCGTCGAGAAGGTCAAGGAGATGGGGGGCAGGGGCCATGCCGTCTTCGGCGGCTGCCTGCCGAGCGAACCGAAGGGCTTCATGGAGAAGGCGATGGTCCAGGGGGTCCCGAAGGAGTACTGCGACCGCCGCGACTGGGGCGAGATCCGCGACTGGGCGAAACAGATCGCCTCCGAGCTCGTCGCCGTCCCCACCTAAGCCCCGGTCACCAGGGGGGACGCCTGGCCGTTTTGCTTGCCGTCTTTGGCGTCCCCGGGCCGCGGTAAAAGATCAATTTCTCCCTCCAATGCGGCAAGAATCCGCGTATAGGGATTAAGTTGGCGATTTATTAGCCGATACACATGTCTATGATGCCGCGGATGCTTTTGCCCCCCAGCCGCAAGTCGGTGGCCGGCGTGCTCGTGGCGGTTGCCCTGGTGGCGGTCGCCGTCCTCGCGTTGCCCGGCAGCGCGACCACCGCCGGCAAGATCGTTATCTACGGGTCCAACAAGGGCTCGACCCTGACCCTGCACAAGAAGCACGGCAAGATCATCGTCAGGGGCAGAATGGCGCACCGGCGCCCGCGCGGCTGCCACTTCCGGCACGGCCACCACGTCGCCGTTTGCCGGGCGCGGCACAAACGCGTGATCGAAATCAAGATGGGGCGGAGGGGGGACCTGGTCCGCATCTCCGACAAAATGCCGATGCCCGTCGTCGTCTACCTCGGCCCCGGCTCGGACAAGTTCGTCGGCAACGCTGAGCGGGACATCTGCTTCCCCGGCGGCGCCCGCCGTAACCGCTGCGTCGGCCGCGGCAACAACGACGTCTGCATCACCGGCCCCCGCAACTCCGACTGCGTCGGCGGCGGCGGCAACGACTTCTGCCGCCACGGCACCGGCAGCGACGGCTGCTGGGGCGGCCGCGGGCGAGACATCTGCATCATGGGACCGGGCATGGACGGCTGCCACGGCGGCCCCGGCAACGACCGCCTCTACGGAGGCCCCCAGCCCGACCAGCTCTACGGCGGCCCCGGCTACGACTACTGCAACGGCCAGCGGGGCTGGGGCAAGTCGCACAACTGCAACGCCGGCCCACGGCGCTGAGACTGCTCGGAACCGGCGAGCAAGCGGAGGCTATGAGCCTTCGTTCGAATGACGGGGATCATCCTCTGGCGTCTCGGCGAAGCTAGTTCCTACGCTTATCTCAGCGAAGGAAAAGCGCTCCGCATATTTCCGGACGCGCTCGGAGTACTCGTGGGCAAGCTCCTCCTGTCCTGGTCCATAGATCACATCGAAGAAAAACGGGGAACCAGGGCACTCGCGTGCCAATCCTTTGATCTGATCTTTCACCACCTTCATCCGCTCGCCTCTGTCGAGATAGAGCGAGCCGTAGGCGACTGAAGGCTTGGGTGATCTGTCTCCGCTCATGGCAGGAGCCTCTCACAGCTCACCCGGCACGGAAGAAGTCGGAGCAGCGGAATGATTCGATTGCTCTGTGCCGCAAGCGCTCGGTATGACGCGAATGGCGGGAAGACCTGGTCGCCCAGCTCCCACAGCCGCGCCCTCTCCGCCTCGTCTTCAACCACCTCGGCGTGGTACGGCTGCCCGTTCAGCTTGATGTCAGGATTCGCCCGGAGGTTGAAGAACCAGGAGGGGTGCCTGGGCGCCCCGGCGTTCGAGGCGACAAGGATCACCTTGTCGCCGTCGTGGAAGTAGATAACACCGTTCCGCCGTGGCTCTCCAGATCGTGCGCCCACCGTTTCGAGCAGCAGGGTGGGAATGATCAGCGCAGAGCCGATCCGCCCTCGGGTCAGCCGCAGCAGGTAGGGATCCACCTTCCAGGCGATGTGGCGGGAGAGCCAGAACCCGAACGGCGTTGCCACCGAGTGCGCCCATGCCCGGTAGAGGAAGCCACGGCGCCTGTGAGGATCGACGTACCGAACGGTGTGCGCCCAGTGCGGCATCACGGCCTCTACAGCTCCACTAGGAGGGATTGGCGAAACTCGCCAACCCAGTAGTAGTGCGGGATAGGGAAGTCGGGTTCATCGGCGATACCTCGCTTTCGGTGGTGGGCTACCCCAGTCGATGAGCGCTACCTAACGCGTTGGGCAGCGTTCCGAACGCTGCCAGTGTCGATGCGGCGGTTTGTTGCAAAGGCTCAACTTTGCCGGGAGAGGCGCTGGTAGCTTGGTCGTTGTCCAGTTGTTCTGCGTTCTCTGGCAAGACGCTGCGAAACGGCTCTCGGGTTCCCCGAGGGCCGTTTCCTTTTAGCGCGCAGTTTTTCTGTCACCACCGGCTGCGAGGATGCCGCCAGCCAGAGAAGACCCGCAAGGGCATCGCAACTGAGGGAGAAAAAATGAGCATCGCCAGTACCCGCAATCACCCCCTGACTGGACACCGAAAATGCACCGCAGCAGCGTCGAAACTGCCCGTGGAGTAGCTCACCCCCCACGCCCCCAATCTTCCGGCCCCTCAGAGGGCCGCGCTGACGCCTGCCCGAAAGGGCGGGCTGTCGCGCTTCCGATCCCCTTTTCGCGCATGGCCGACTGTCGGGCCATGCCGAGAAAGGAGAGGGTGATGTCCAGGAGGTAAGAGTGCGGGCCGGCTTCCCCGTTGAAAGAGACCCGGCCCGCCACTCCAACGGCGAGGGCGGAGCGTTTGCCCGTTCCGTTCCTCGCCCTTTATCCGCCCCCATAGCTCAATGGAAAAACGGCCCACAGGCCACAGAGCAGCGCCTTTTCGAAGCGCCATGTCCCGGTTCGAATCCGGGTGGGGGCTTGTGCAACTTTATTCGTCTACCCGCGTCGGCGGTTAATGAACTGTCGCAATTTTCGGCGTTCTGTCCAGTTCTCCTGCGACCGAACTTCCTCGAAAATAAAGGAGTCGGAAAGGCCATTTTTGGCTCTCCGAGCGGATTTGCTGTCCGATCCGAGCGGTAGATTGCGGCTCAGGTTCCGACAAAGAAGACCCCCGCGAAGTTGGAGCTTCCGGGGGTCAGGCCAAACGAGGTGTAGCTCGCATGGCAGTACCCAAGTTAGCACCGCGACCCGCTGTTGAGGCGGTCGCAAATCTTCTCGATTCGCCCGAGATTGGGCGGTTGATCGCGGACTTGGAGGCGACTCGCTGGACGGGTCGGCCGGGGTACCCGGTTCGGACGATGATCGGGCTGGCGCTGGTCAAGAGCATCTACGCCTTGCCGACTTGGACGAAGGTGGTTGATCTGGTCGCCGAGCACTGGAAACTCCAGCGCGTCCTTGGTTGCGAGGGTGACCCGCCGAGCAAGTGGGCCGCGTACCGCTTCGCCGAAAAGCTGCGCGACAACGGCGACAAGCTGGAGCGCTGCATCGACGCCGTGGTCGAGGGGCTGAAAGCCAAGGTGCCGACCTACGGGCGCGACCTCGCCATCGACGCGAGCGATATGCCCGCCTACGCGAACGGCCAGCGGTTCGTCAGCAAGGACAGCGAGGTCGAACGCAACTGGCACACCGACCCCGACGCGAGTTGGGGTCACCGGTCGGCGGTCAGCACCCGCCGCGGCGGCGGCTTCTTCGGCTACCGCCTTCACGCTGCGGTATGCACCGCGACCGACCTTCCAGTCGCGTGGACCGTGGAGACCGCGAAAGCACACGAAACGCGGTTCGTCGCCGACTTGCTCGACACCGCCAAGCGTCGGGGTGCGATGGCTGCAACGGCGGCGCTCGACAAGGGCTATGACATCGAGCGCATCCATACCGAGTGCATGGAGCGCGACTGCCTGCCGCTGATTCCGTTGAAGCGGACGCCGGACGTGAAGCGCGGGGATCATCTCCCGCCCGAATGCCAGCACGGCGTCTGGACCTTCGCGGGTGCCGACCGCAAGCGGGGCGCGACCAAGTGGCGGTGTCCGACCGGCGAGTGCAAGCCCGCTTCGACGTGGATTGCCGCCGACCGCCTGCACCCGCTGATCCCGCGCGAGACGAAGCGCTGGAAGGCGGGCTACCGCAAGCGGGCGGCAGTCGAGCGCGAGTTCGGCCGACTCAAGAACCAGTGGGGATTGAAGCCCCTGCGGGTCCGTGGCCTTGATCGTGTTCGAGTGCACGCCGACCTGACGGTCTTGACGAAGTTGGCTTGCGCCCTGTCGAGTGCTCGCCTCCGCTCTCGAACTCGAACTCCAGATCTCGCTGCTTCGCCACTGCCTCAAGGCGAGGGGTGATGACGAGGACGAACTCACTCAGAAACTCGGCGATCCGCGCCTGGGTTGAACTGCTATCGCCCGGAGCCGCCACAGCGTCGTAAGCGCAGAGCCGATTGGCGGCTCCCTCTGCGATTTCACGTGGGGTCTTCAGTGGCACCGGGTGATACCTCCAATGTTCCTTGGAATGCTCTTAATCGTTCCGATAGCCTGCGCCGGTCAACGTCCGCAACGCAGGAAGGGAGGGAAGATGGCGACTTACGTGCATGCCCCAGGGGTGACGAACATCTACCACTGGTGCACCAACTGCTCGGACTACCCGAGCAACCCGCAGGGCGCAACCACCGTGCGCCCGGTAGGCCAGCTTTGCGACCAATGCAAGGCCAAGGAGGCCAACGGGAACTGCAACTCCTGACGGGATATAGGCGCGAGGGCCATCCCCTCGCGCCTCTCTCCCGCAATCACTCGATCCCGTAGAGCAAGTCCCGGACCTGTACGCCGACCGCATCGGCGAGCCGGATCACTTTGTCGAGCCGGGGACAGCGCTCCGCGTACTCAAAGCGGGCAACGTCGCGCAGATGCACCCCGGCGCGATGGGCGAGTTGACTCTGCGTCAGCCCCTCCCAACCCCGAGCCTCAGCGAGGTTGCGGCCGAACTGCTTGCTGACCGCCTCCTCCTCGCCCCTCAAAGCTCCCACCCCTGCACGTAGACGGCTGCCGGGGTCGGAAGGATGCATTCGCCTTGGCGGTGCAGCAAGCCGACCTTCGTCAGGTCGCGTACGGCTCGCTCGACGCCGTCGCGGTGGGCGGACTTGCGGGGGTCGATGGCGAGTTCGCGGATCAGGTCGCAGAGCCGCAGAATCGTCGGCTGCTCGGCGAGTACGTGTTGCAGAACCGCTTCCTCGTAGTAGCCGTCCCTGGGCGGGGCTGGCGTAGTCTGGTCGTGCAAGGGAGGTCACACTCCTTTGTCACGGCCGGGGGCTGTTTCGGCAGTCGCCCGGCCACTTTTGATTTGGACCGGGCGAACCTATGGGCGCTCAGGGCGAAAAAGCGAGCGTTTCACCAATGCTTTCGCCAATCCCTCCTAGTAGCGCAGCTCCTCGAAGAACGAATCGACCACCTCGACCTCCTCGATCCGCCTCTCGGTGGTGCGAACCCCCAGCTGGAGCTCCTTGAGTAGATCGCAGAGACGATCTCCGTCGATCAGGTCGATCGGCGGGGCGCCGTCGCGCGTCGCCTCCACCCGGGCTTCCCTCGTGGACGTGCCGGTGGTGATCAGTAGTCCCTTGTCACCTCGTCCTGCCATCGCTCCGCGGAAATCGCGGACCTTGTCGGCACCGACGGAGCCCTTGTAGCGCTTGCATTGGAAGAACACCGGAAAGCTGACCAGCGAGACCCTGTAGACGCCCGCCCCGTCGATTCCACCATCACCGCTCCGGCCCATGACAGTCGTATTTACGAAGCCGGCCTTTTTCAGCAACCGCTCCGCGAGGCGCTCGAAGCCGGCGGGGGACACCTCCAGCATCTGTCGTAGAAGTTGCTCCTTCCAGCCCTCTTCCTCCGCCTCTTCGCCGCCTTCTTGGCTCTCCGACCCTTCGATGCCGGTCTTCGCTTGTCGTCGTTCTCTCCGCTCCACGACAAAGGCCCGCCATCTCGGCTCGATCTCGTCCTCGGTCATCTCCCTCCCCAAGGAGGTCGTCTCCCAGATACCGCGGCCGCCGCTCGAGAGAGCGCCCATCCCCTTGAGATAGGTGCGAGCCCACGCAAGGCGGTACTCGATCTCGCTCCTCGGCCCTTCGTTATGGAGGATTGCCAACTGGTCGTCCGAGAATCCCTCGCGCTCGATCACCCGTTCGTCGATCTCGTCCAGACGGGCGGAGTGACCGAGTTCCTTGACCGCGCACAGGGTCGTCCAGAGCAGCTGGCTGTACTTCGGAAGCGACGGTTGCTCAGGCACGGAAAGCGTGAGGCTATCGCCTCATACCGAAGGAATACCAGGACCCGAGACCGGAGGGGGCTACAACCCCATCGTCTTGCCGATGATCTCTTTCATGATCTCGTCGGTGCCGCCGCCGATCGGGCCTAGGCGGGCGTCGCGGACTGCTCGCTCGATGCCGTACTCGCGCATGTAGCCGTAGCCGCCGTGGATCTGCAGGGATTGATCGGCGATTTCGAGGACGGCTCGCTGGGTCAGGAGCTTGGCCATCGAGACCTCCTGGATGGGGTTGTGGCCTTCGTGGAAGAGGCGGAGGGCGTTGTAGGTGAGGGCGCGGGAGGCCTCGGCCTTGGTGGCCATCTCGGCGACGTGGTGGCGGATCGCCTGGAACTTGCCGATCGGCCGCCCGAAGGCTTCGCGCTCCGAGGCGTAGGCGACGGTGGTCTCGATCAGGCGCTGCATGGCGCCGACGGCGCCGATCGCCATAAGCAGCCGCTCCCAGGCGAAGTTGGCCATAATCAATTTGAAGCCGCCGTTCTCCTCGCCGAGCAGGTTCTCGACCGGTACCTCGACGTCGGTGAAGGAGATTTCGCCGGTGTCCGAGGAGTGCCAGCCCATCTTCTCCAGCTTGCGGCTGACCTCGTAGCCGGGCATCTCGCGCTCGAGGACGAGGAAGGAGATCCCGCCGTGGCCGCCCTCCTCGCTGGTCTTGCAGGCGCAGACGAGGAAGTCGGCGCGGACGCCGTTGGTGATGAAGGTCTTGGCGCCGTTGACGACGTAGGTGTCGCCGTGGCGCACCGCGGTGGTGGCGAGGGAGGCGACGTCGGAGCCGGCGCCGGGCTCGGTGATCCCGAGGGCGCCGATCTTCTCGCCGGCGATCCCGGCCGGCAGCCAGCGCTGCTTCTGCTCCTCGGTGCCGAACTTGAAGATCGGCGGCATCGCGATCGAGGTGTGGGCGTTGAGCCCGGCGGCGACGCCGCCGGAGCCGCCGGAGCGGGCCAGCTCCTCGACCCAGACCGCGTCGTGCAGGTGAGTGCCGCCCTGGCCGCCCAGCTCCTCCGGGAACTTCAGCCCGAGGAAACCGAGCTCGGCGCAGCGGGAATAGAGCTCCCGCGGGAATTCCCGCGCCGCCTCCCACTCGTCGACGTTCGGCGCGATCTCCTTCTGGACGAAGCGGGAGACGGTCTCCCGCAGCTCCTCGTGCTCCTCGCCGAACGGCGGCAGGGTGGCGCGGGCGCCGCTGTCCTTGACGACGGTCATCCCGCTTCCTCGTCGGTGACGCCGTCCTCGACCGCGGGCGCTTCCCAGTCGGCGAGTATCCGGTAGCCGCGGCCCTCGTGGTCGAAGCCGAGCAGGTCGCCCTGCGGGTTCTTCCTGCCGCCGTGGTGGTAGGCGCGGACCTCGGCGATCTTGCCGTCGCGGACGAGGAACCACTCGGTGCCGCGGTCGAGTCGTTTCTCGCCGCTCTTCGGGTCCCGCCAGGTCATCGTCCACTCGATCGCCACCTGGTCGCCCGCCTCGATCAGGTTCTCGATGTACCACTGGGCGTCGATTGTCGAGACTCCGAGGGCGGCGAGGTCGCCGATCGCCTTCGCCCCCTCGTGTGGCCCGAGGCGCGTGTAGTAGTGAACGGCATCATCGGTGAAGTGCGACGACACCGCCGCAGCGTCGCCGCCGTTCAGGTCCTCGTAGTAGGCGCGGACGCGCTCAGTCCCGGTCATCGTGCGCATCTCGCATTCGCCTGTTCCTTTTCGTTGCTACCCACCGAAAAGGAACAGGCGAAGAGCATCGCTGCTCTACAGGCCGTAGCTCCGCCCGATCACGTCGAGCATCACCTCGTCGGTGCCGGCGCCGATGCGGTTGAGGCGGACGTCGCGATAGGCGCGCTCGATCTCGTACTCCTTCATGTAGCCGTAGCCGCCGAGGATCTGGATGCAGTCGTCGGCGACCTCGCAGGCGATGCGCGAGGAGAAGAGCTTCGCCATCGTGATCTCGCGCACCGGGTACTCGCCGTTGCCGAAGCGCCAGGCGGTCGCGTAGGTGAACTGCTTCGCCGCCTCGGTCTTGGTCGCCATCTCGGCGAACTTGTGGCGAATCGCCTGGAACTTGCCGATCGAGCGGCCGAAGGCTTCCCGCTCCTTCGCGTACTCGAGGGTCTTCTCGATCATCCGTTCACAGCCCGCGTGGGAGCCGGCAGCGGCGACCAGCCGCTCGCCCTGGAGCTCCCAGGCGATGTGGTAGAAGCCCTTGCCGACCTCGCCGAGCACGGCGTCGGCCGGAACCCGGACGTCTTCGAAGGCGAGTTCGCCGGTGTCGGAGGCGTGCATACCCATCTTCTCCAGCTCGGCGGAAACGGTGAAGCCCGGGACCTTCTCGCCGTTCTCGTCACGGAGGTCGACGACGAAGAGGGTGATGCCGGCGTGGCGCTCGTTCGGGTCGGTCTTGCAGACGAGGACGATGAAGTCGGCCCGCGGCCCGTTGGTGATGAAGGTCTTGGAGCCGTTGATCACGTATTCGTCGCCGTCGCGGATCGCGGTGGTGCGAATCCCGGCGACGTCGGAGCCGGCGCCCGGCTCGGTGATCCCGAGGGCGCCGATCTTTTCGCCTTTCAACCCCGGTTCGAGGTACTTCTTCTTCTGCTCCTCGGTGCCGAGCAGGTGGATCGGGGGGAGGACCATGTCGGTCTGGACCGCGAAGCCCATGTTGGTGCCGCCGGAGCCCGAGTAGCTCATGCACTCGGCGCGGACCAGCGAGTAGAAGTAGTCGCCGCCCTGGCCGCCGTACTCCTCCGGGAAGCAGAGGCCGAGGAAGCCGAGGTCGCCGGCGCGCTTCATCTTCTCGCTCGGCCAGTAGGTGTCCTCCCATTCGTTGCGGTGAGGCCACATCTCCTTTTTCACCCACGACTCCATCGACTCGCGCAGGTCTTCGTGCTCCTGGCTGAAGATGAAGTGCTTGCGCCCTGCTGCGTGGTCGGGCTTGATGACGCTGGAGCCGTTGGTCGCGGTCGCCACTGGTCTCTCTCCTCCTGGGTTCGCCGGGACACCCACGGCCCCGAATGCGAAGTGGACAGTAGCACTTCCCACTTTCAGCTTGCTATGGTCCGGGCCGGATGCCCCAGGGAGATCAGTGGAGCGGAGAGAAGGTCGCCTACGAGGTGGCCGACGGCGTCGCCACGGTGACGCTGAACGACCCGGAGAAGCGCAACATGCTCTCCGGTCAGATGCTGAGCGAGCTGGTCGAGGCGATGAAGCTCGCCAAAGCCTCCGAGGAGGTGCGGGCGGTCGTGCTCACCGGCTCGGGCGACAAGGCATTCTGCTCAGGTGCAGACCTCGGTGGCTTCGCCGCTGACATTCCGCTCGTCCACAAACACTTTGCAACTGATCTTTTCCTTGAATATTTCCGGCTGATGCCGCGGCTCGGCAAGCCTTCGCTCTGCGCCGCCAACGGCCACGTGCTGGCGGGGGGGATGGGGCTAGCGCTCTCCTGCGACCTTGTGATCGCCAAGGAGGGCGCCACCTTCGGCACCCCCGAGATCAACGTCGGCGCCTTTCCCTACATGATCATGTCGATCATCTACCGCAACGTCCCGCGGAAGAAGGTCAACGAGATGATGCTGCTGGGCGAGCGGCTCCCGGCCGAGCAGGCGGTGGAGTACGGGCTCGCCAACAAGGTCGTCCCGGCGGCGGAGTTCGAGGACGCGGTCGCCGAGTGGGCGGGCAAGCTCGCCTCGAAGAGCCCGGTGCTGATGCGGCTCGGCCACGACGCGATGTATCGCCAGCAGGACATGGCGCTCGACGACGCGCTCGAGTTCCTCCGCTCCCAGCTCTCGCTCACCTTCACGACCGAGGACATCGTCGAGGGGGTCACCGCCTTCTTCGAGAAACGCGACCCGCAGTGGAAAGGACGCTGAGACGCCGATGGCGACCGAGGAGAAATCCCCGAACCTGCTGCCGGGCACGGCCCCGCTGGCCGACCTGACCGCGCAACTGCACGAGCGCCGCGCCAAGGCCAAGCTCGGCGGCGGCGAGGAGAAGATCGCCAAGCAGCACGATCGCGGCAAGCTGACCGCGCGGGAGCGGATCGACCTCCTGGTCGACGAGGGCACCTTCGTCGAGCTGGGGATCCACGGCCGACCGCACTTCGCCCAGCGGGCGATGGACGGGGTCGAGGCGCCTGCCGACGGCGTCGTCACCGGCTGGGGCGACGTCGACGGCCGCGCCACCTGCATCGCCGCCTACGACTTCACCGTGATGGCCGGCTCGATGGGGATGACCGGGGAGCTCAAGGTCACCCGCCTGCGCGAGATGGCGCTGCAGAAGCGGATGCCGTTCGTCTGGCTGCTGGACAGCGCCGGCGCCCGCATCCAGGAGGCGGCGGGCTCGCTCTTCGCCGGCTCCGGCCACCTCTTCCGCGAGGAGGTCGAAATGTCGGGCGTGATCCCGATGGTGGCGGCGATGATGGGCCCCTGCGCCGCCGGCACCGCCTACATCCCGGCGCTCTCGGACTTCGTCCCGATGGTCTCCGGCCAGGGCGCGATGGCGCTCGCCGGCCCGCATCTGACCAAAGCCGTCACCGGCGAGGAGATCTCGATGGAGGACCTCGGCGGCGCCAAGGTCCACTGCCGCAAGTCGGGGGTGGGGGACCTCGAGGTGGCCGACGACGAGGAGTGCATCGCCTCGGTCCGCAAGTACCTCTCCTACTTCCCGGGCAACTGCGAGGAGCGGCCGCCCGTGGTTGACGTCTCCGACCCGATCGAGCGCAAAGCCGAGAAGCTGATGGAGATCGTGCCGGAGTCCCCGCGGCAGCCGTACGACATGTACGACGTGATCCGCGAGATCGTCGACGACGGCGACTGGTTCGACCTGAAGCCGAAGTTCGCCAAGAACGTGATCACCTGCTTCGCCCGCTTCGGCGGCCAGCCGGCGGGGATCGTCGCCAACCAGCCCAAGCAGCTGGCGGGCATCCTCGACAACGACTCCGCCGACAAGGCCGCCCGCTTCATCAACCTCTGCGACGCCTTCAACATCCCGCTCGTCTTCCTCCAGGACGTCCCCGGCTTCATGGTCGGCTCGAAAGTCGAGCACGCCGGGATCATCCGCCACGGGGCGAAGATGCTCTACGCGGTCAGCCGCGCCACGGTCCCGAAGGTGACGGTCGTCGTCCGCAAGGCCTACGGCGCCGGCTACTACGTGATGTGCGGGAAGGCGTACGAGCCCGACCTGATCGTCGCCTGGCCCGGTGCCGAGATCTCGGTGATGGGGGCCGAGGGCGCGGTCGAAATCATCGGCCGCTCGATGATCGAGGCCTCCGACGACCCGGAGGGGACGCGGGAGACGATGCTGAACGCGGTCCGCCAGCAGATCGATCCCTACATCGCCGCCGGCAACGCCGTCATCGACGACATCATCGACCCGCGGGAGACGCGCCCGACGATCGCCAAAGCGCTGAAGATGGCGCGCACGAAGCACGTCGAGAAGCCGCGCAAACGCCACGGCGTGATGCCGGTATGACGTTCGTCTGTTCCTTTTCGTTGCTAATCCCCGAAAAGGAACAACTGAAGGAGACGCCGTGAGCTCATTCGACGATCCGGTGATCATCAGCTGCTCGATCAGCGGCGTGATCGCTAACCGCGACCAGTGCCCGGCGATCCCCTACACGCCGGAGGAGTACGCGGCGGAGGCGCGGCGCGCCGTCGATGAGGGCGCCTCGCAGATCCACATCCACGCCCGCAAACCCGACGGCACCCCCTCCTACGAGGTCGAGGACTTCCAGGCGATCACCGAGGCGATCCTGGCCGAGGTCGGCGACGTGATCGTCAACTACTCGACCGGCGCGATCGGGATCCCGATCGAGAAGCGACTCGAGTACCTGCGCGCCTGCCGCCCCGACGTCGCCGCTCTCAACATGAGCTCGATGAACTATGCGAAGTACTCGCGCCGGCGCAAGGACTTCGTCTTCAAGGCCGTCTTCGAGAACAGCTTCGACACGATCATCGAGTTCCTCACGGCGATGAAAGAGATGGGGATCAAGCCCGAGCACGAGTGCTTCGACTCCGGCCACGTCGCCAACCTCGACCCGCTGATCGACATGGGGCTGCTGGAGCCGCCGCTGCAGATCTCGCTGGTGATGGGGGTCACCGGCGGCATCCGCCCGACCCCGCGCAACGTCACCCTGATGTCCGACCAGATCCCGGGAGGGCCGGAAGGCCCCAACCAGTGGCAGGTGATCGGAATCTCTCGCGACCAGTGGAAGCTGCTCGCCTCATCGCTGATCCTCGGCGGCAACGTCCGCGCCGGGGTCGAGGACAATCTCTACCTGCCGAACGGCGAGATGTGTAAGTCCAACGGCGATCTGATCGCGAAGGCGCGGCAGATGGCCGAAGACATCGGCCGCCGCCCGGCCAGCGTCGCCGAGGCGCGAGGGCTGCTGGGGGTCCCCAGGCGTGAGCGTTCTTCCGCTTAGCGACGTCAAGGTCCTCGACCTGACCCGGCTGCTGCCGGGCGGCTTCTGCTCGCTGCTGCTCGCCGACCTCGGCGCCGAGGTGCTGAAGGTCGAGGACACCGGCATGGGCGACTACATCCGCTGGGCGCCGCCCTACTACGGCAGCGAGGAGCAGCAGGCGCTCGGCACCCGCTCCTCGCTCTATCTCTCGCTCAACCGGGGCAAGCGCTCGGTCCGGCTCGACCTCAAGAACGAGAAGGGCAAGGAAGCGCTGCTGCGTCTCGTCGCCGAGCATGACGTCGTCCTCGACGGCTTCCGCCCTGGCGTCCTCGACAAGCTCGGCGTCGGCTACGAGCGCCTGCGCGAGGCCAACCCCGGCGTCGTCTACTGCGCGATCACCGGCTACGGCCAAGACGGGCCCTATGCGCAGCGGGCGGGCCACGACATGAACTACCTCGGCCTCGTTGGCCTGCTGGGGCTGACCGGCGCAAAGGACGGGCCGCCCGTGCAGTCGGCGGGCCAGATCGCCGACCTCGGCGGCGGTGCCCTGATGGCCGCCTTCGGGGTGATGGCGGCGCTGCACGAGCGCGAGCGCTCGGGCGAGGGCCAGATGGTGGACGTCTCGATGGCCGACGGCGCCCTCTCCTGGCTGGCGATGGTCGCCGGCCGCTACTTCTGCGACGAAGAGGTGCCGCGCCGCGGCGAGCAGCAGCTCGCCGGTGGCCTCGTCTGTTACCTGCCCTACGAGGCCGCCGACGGCTGGGTCAGCTGCGGGGCGCTGGAGCCGAAGTTCTGGGCCGCCTTCTGCGGTGGCGTCGAGCGTCCCGACCTGGTCGAGAAGCAGTTCGAAGCGCCGGGCTCCGAGGCCTGGCAGGAGGTTGCCGCCGTCTTCCGCTCGCGCACGCGGGCCGAATGGAAAGCCTTCAACGACGAGCGCGACTGCTGTATCGAGCCGGTCCTCGGCCTCGACGAGGCGCTCGACTCCGAGCTGGTGCGCTCGCGCGAGATGGTCGTCGAGGTCGAGCAACCCGAGCTGGGGACGGTGCGCCAGCTCGGCCACCCGGTGAAGCTGAGCCGCACCCCTGCCGACCCGACCCGGCCTGCGCCCGCCTTCGGCGAGCACACCGACGAGGTCCTGGCCGAGGTCGGCTACTCGGCCGAGGAGATCGCGGCGATGAAAGCCGACGGCGCCGCCGCCGGACCGGCCGCCGAGGCGCAGCAGGAGTTCCGGGCATGAGCGCCAACGGCACCGCCGCAAGTGAAAACGGCCTCTTGCGGATGCGCGAGCTGGCCGAGGCCTCCGGCGTCCCGGCGCCGACGATCAAGCACTACCTGCGCGAGGGCCTGCTGCCGGAGCCGGTCAAGACCAGCCGCAACATGGCCTACTACCCGCCCGAGTTCGTCGACCGGATCAAGCTGATCAAGCGCCTGCAGGAGGAGCGCTTCCTGCCGCTGAAGGCGATCAAGGACGTGCTCGACAGCATGGAGCGCTCCCGGACCAGCGCCGCCGAGGTCCGCAAGCGCTACGGCGTCCCCAAGGAGGTCCTCGACCGCCTCGCGGAGCTCGAGGTCCTGACCCCGAACAGCCGCGGCTACTCGCCCTCCGACGTGACGATCATCGAGGCGATCAGCCGCTTCCGCGCCGGCGGCTACGACGAGCAGATCGGCTTCACCGTCTACGACACCCTGCGCTACAAAGCCGCTCTGGAAGAGCTGGTCCGCCAGGAGGTCGACGTGGTGATGGAACGGCTGGCCGGCGAGGTCCCGCCGGAGCGCGTGGTGGAGATGCTCGAAGCCGGCGCCCAGCCCCTCAAGGACCTGATCGCGGCCCTGCACACGAAGCTGATGGTCGCCGAGCTCGAGCGCCGCAGCTAGTAGGCGGTGCCGGCGCTCTTGAGCTGTTCGCGCTCGACCGCGATGTCCATCAGCAGCGTCGTCGCGCCCGTCTCGCGCGCCACCCGCTCAGCCTCCTCGAAGGCCTCGTTCACTCCCTCCGCGCCGGCGGCCGCCCGCGCCCGCGCCAGCGTCAGCATCGCCACCGGGTAGGACCACATCATCCCCCGCTCGCGGGCGATCCGGGCCGCCTCCTCCGCCAACTCGAGCCCCTCGTCCGTCCGGCCGACGAGGACCAGGGCGCGGGCCCGGAGCTGGCCGCGCCAGCCCTCCATCTCGCCGCCGTTGTCCATCGCCTCCCGGTAGAGCCGCTCGCTCTCTTCGATCGCCTCCAGCGCCTCCTCGTATTCCTCGGCGATCAGATGCGCCCAGGCGAGGTTGGAGAGCGCCAGGCTGCGGGAGAAGACGTCGCCGAGGCGGTCGGTCAACTCGCAGTTGCGCCGGGCGATCGCCAGCGCCGCCTCCGGGTCCCTGCGGATCACCAGGCTGGCCTGGTTGCTGCGGATCCAGCTCGCGGTCTCCGGGTCGTCCGCTTCCAGCGCCGCCTCCAGCGCTCGCTCGAAGAGCTCCTCGGCCTGCTCGAATTCGAGCCGCTCGCGCCGCACCATCCCTTTGCCCATCAGGCCCCAGGCGATCGGGCTGCCGAGGACGATGTTGGCACCGACCGAGCCGTCGTCACCGACGATCTCCAGCATCTCGTCGAGGAGCCGCTCGAAGCCGGCGAAGTCGGCGACGCAGAGGTAGGCGTAGGCGCCCGCTCCCCTGACCGCCACCCGCAGGTGCCGGTCGCCGGAGCGGTCGGCAAGCTCGATCGTCTCCTGGACGGCCTCGATCCAGGCCGGCCCGTGGTGTGGGAGGCCCGGCCGCACCGCGGTCGCGACCTTCAGCAGCACCAGCGAGTGCAGGTCGTCCTCCCGCTGCGCGATCTCCTCGGCTTCGGTGGCGAGCCGTACTTCTTCGGAGCGGCTCATCCCCACCCGCCAGGCGTACTGCAGCTGCAGCAGCCGCGAGTGGATCGCCAGCGCTGCGACCTCCGTGTCCTCCTCGTCCCCGAGCTCGGTGGTCAGCTCCATCACGTCGCGCCAGAGGCGGAGGGCGTCGCGGGGGCGGCTGTGGCCCGCCCAGTAGGCGGCTCGGGCCGACCAGCGGGCCGCTTCCAGGCGCTCGGCCCCCTGCCGAAGGTGGTCGGCGATCAGGGCCGAGAGCTCGTCGTAGCGTTCCGGCGCTTCCAGCTCGATCAGCGCCCGCGCCGCCGCCGCATGCGTTGCCGCCCGCTGTTCGCTCAGCTGGGTGCCGTAGGCGACCTCGCGGGTCAGCGGGTGGCGGAAGGCGAGCAGCCGCTCCGGGTAGATCTCGGCTTCGTAGAGAAAACCGCCGTCGATCAGCGCGCCGAGGGCGCGCTCCATCGTCTCGGAGTCGTGGCCGGCGGTCATCGAGAGCGCCTCGACGCTGACCTCCTTGCCGACCACCGAGGCGACCTGCAGCAGATGCTTGGCGGCGGGGTCGAGGCGGTCGATGCGGGCTGCGAGGACCGCCTGGACGGTAACCGGGACGCCCGCGTCCTCGATCGGCTTGGAGAGACGGTAGGCGCCCCGCTCTCCATGCAGGTACCCGGACTCGGCCAGCTCGCGGACGATCTCCTCGATGAAGAAGGGATTGCCGCCGGTCCGTTCGTGGATCGGCTCGTCGATCCCGTCCAGGGAGGGGTCCTCGCCGGCGAGGTCGCGCAGCAGCTTCGCCGTATCGGTGCGGTCGAGCGGCTGCAGCTCGATCGCTTCGTATCGCGGCGAGCCCTGCCAGGCCGGCGCATACTCGGGGCGGTAGTTGACGAGGACCAGCGTCGGCGTCCCCTCCATGCCCTCGACCAGGCCGTTCAGCATCGCCTGGCTGGCCGCGTCCATCCAGTGCAGGTCCTCGACCACCAGAACCAGGATCTTCTTGCGGGCGGGGTTGCTGACCAGGCGGCAGAGGAAGTCGCCGAGGGCGCGCTGGCGGCCCTCGGGGTCCATCCGCGGAACCGGCCGCTCGGGGTCGGGGACGCCGAGGAAGTCGAAGATCAGCGGCAGGTCAGTGGCGAAGGCGGGGTCGAGCAGCAGTGAGCGGCCGGCGATCTTCTCCCGCGCCAGCTGCTCGGGGTCCTGGTTGGTGATCCCGTAGAAGGACCGCAGCATCTGCAGGATCGGCATGAAGGGGATCGACTTGCCGTGGGCCTGCGCCTGCGCCTCGAAGATCTCCAGGCCTTCGGTGCGGCAGCGCTGGGCGAACTCGTGATAGAGGCGGCTCTTGCCGATCCCCGGTTCGGCGACGACGCCGACCGCAGCGGCCTCGCCGCCCTTGGCACGGGCGAGCGCCTCCTCGAGTTGGCCGAGCTCCCGCTGGCGGCCGACGAAGCTGGAGAAGCCGCGCTCGCGGGCGAGGTCGAGACGGGAGCGCGCCTCGCCGACCCCGGCCAGCTCGAAGACCTGGACCGGGCGGCTCGCGCCCTTGATCTCGAACTCGCCGAGGTCGCGGAGGTCGAGGTAGCCGCGGGCGAGCTCGGCGGTGCTCTCCGTCAGGTAGGCCTTGCCGGGCTCGGCCAGGGCCTCCATCCGCTGCGCCAGCCCGACCGTGTGGCCGATCGCGGTGTATGCCGAGCCGCCACCACCGTCGATCGCGCCGGCGACGACCTCGCCGGAGTTGATCCCGATCCGGGTCGAGAAGTTGAGCCCCTTCTCGCGCCGCAGCTCACCGGCGTACTCGGCGACCTCGTCGAGCATCTGCAGGGCCGCGTAGCAGGCGCGGCTGGCGTGATCCTCGTGGGCGATCGGGGCGCCGAAGACGGCCATGATCCCGTCGCCGGTGAACTTGTCGACCGTGCCCTCGAACCGGGTCACCGTGTCGGCGAGGGTGGAGAAGAAGCGCTGCATGATCTCCCGCCACTCCTCGGGGTCCTCCTGCTCGGCCAGGTCCATTGAGCCGCTGACGTCGGCGAACAGGACCGTGACCTGCTTGCGCTCGGCATCGTCCTTGGCGAGTTCGTGCACGACGCCACAAAGGTTACGCCCCCGCCACGGTGATCAAGCGTCCCATCGGATTCTTGCCCCAGCGGGCTGTGGTCAAAATCGGATGCGCTTCCGAAGCATTGCGATCGTCTTGGCGAGCTCGGCGCGGACGCGGCTGGGTTCGTAGCGGACCTCGTAATGCGTGAAGCGCAGCGGGGTCATCCCCGCCATCACGTGGGCCCGGTCGCGGCGGGCGTCCCGAAGCTGCGCCGAGGGCGTGCGGTGGTAGCGGAAGCCGTCCGTCTCCACGACCAGCCCGAGATCAGGCCAGAAGAAGTCGACCTCGAACCTGTTCACGCGTTGTTTGGTGAGTGGAATCGGGAGCTTCGCTGCCTTGACGATGCGGCGGAAGTAGATCTCCAGGTCCGAGTCTGAGAGCCGGAAGAAGAGCCTGTCCAGCAGGTGACGCAGGGGACGGATCCCAGGGTCGCCGCCAAAGCGCGTGAGGCCTTCCCGCAACGCTTCGGGGTCGATCAGGTCGCGCTTGTCTGCGTTGTTCACCGCTCGCTCGAGTGCGACGGGGTCGACTTCGGTTGCGAGGTCGACAAGCGTCTGCACCGGCGAGGTGACAGGGACATCGTCCCGGAGCACGAGGTCATCGGGCGTCAAGCTCGGCCGGCCGCGGAACCGTACCCCGGGTCTCCGCAGTTCGCAGCGTCGCCGAACGCTGATGTCGATCCAACCGCCCTCCTCGCCGATCTCCCACAGCGCCGCCGCGCTGCGATGGCTCAGAGCCGCGCCCTCCCCACCCGCCAGTACCGCCGCCATCCACCGCCTCTTCTGGCTGAGCGCCGGCCAGCCGACCGCGTAGATGCCGGGGCTCACGGGAAAGAGGCGCCCACGCGCCACTCGATGCTCGATCGACCTCCGTCCGAAGCCCAGCGCCAGCAACTGCCGGCGGGTGACGATGCCGTGCTGCCTCGCCGCGAGCTTCCACGCTCGGTTGCTTCGCGTATCCGATTCTTGCCTCACTCTGCTGTGTCAAGAATCGGAAGCGCCGATCTCTCCCCCCGGGTGAGTTGCGGGAACCGCATTTTCCAGAACGTCGTCGGCCCGCTGCCGCTCATATGTAGCCTCACCGGATGCGATCTGTTCTCGTCACTGGCGCCTCCACCGGCATCGGCCGCGCCACCGCCCTGCGCCTCGACGCCGACGGCTGGCGGGTGTTCGCCGGTATCCGCAACCCGGCCGACGGCGAGAGCCTGCGGCAGGCGGCCTCCGAGCGGCTGGTTTCGGTCACCCTCGACGTCACCGAGCCCGAGCAGATCGCCGCCGCGGCGGAGTTGGTCGAGCGCGAGTCCGAGGGCGGGCTCGACGGCCTCGTCAACAACGCCGGCGTCGCGGTCCCGGGACCGCTGGAGACGGTTCCGCTCGACGACCTCCGCCATCAGCTCGAGGTCAACCTCGTCGCCTACGTGGCGGTGACCCAGGCGATGCTGCCGCAGATCCGCCGCGCCGAAGGACGGATCGTCTTCCTCGCGTCGATCGGGGGACGGATCGCGTTTCCCTTCGGCGGCCCTTACCACGCCTCCAAGTTCGCGACCGAGGCGATCGGCGACGTCTTCCGCCAGGAGCTGCGGCCGTGGGGGATCAAGGTCGCGATCATCGAGCCCGGCTCGATCGACACCCCGATCTGGGAGCGGGGCCAGCGCAAAGGCGAGGAGATCGAAGCGAAGTCGCCGCGCACGAACCTTCTCTACGGCGCCGCCCTGGACAAGTTCAAACAGGTGATCGAGGACACCGCCGAACGGGGAATTCCACCAGAGAAGGTCGCCAAGGCGATCTCCCACGCGCTGGAGTCGTCGCGGCCGAAGAGCCGCTACCTGGTCGGCCTCGACGCCAAGGTGCAGGCGCGGATCAAACCGCTGATCCCGACCGCGGTCTTCGACCGCATCGTCGCCCGCCAGCTGAATCTCTAGCCCGCCAACCGCCCGAAGCGTTCATATACTGCGGTCGATTGACTGGTCAATCAACCGAAGGAACGGCTTGCGCGTAGCGGCGGTACAGCTCAACTCGAACGGGGACAAGAACAGGAACCTGGCTGCGGCCGAGCGCCTGGTCCGCGCCGCCGCGGCTGACGGCGCCGAATTCGTCGCCCTGCCCGAGAAGTGGAACCTGCTGGGCGGCGGCGAGGAACTGGTCGCCGGCGCCGAGCCGCTCGACGGCCAGAGCCTGACCGCGGCGCGGGGCTGGGCCCGCGACCTCGGCATCCACCTGCTCGCCGGCAGCATCTCCGAGCGTGGGGAGGCAGGGGAGAAGCCTTCGAACACCTCAGTCCTGATCGGCCGCGGCGGCGAGGACGTCGCCGTCTACCGCAAGATCCACATGTTCGACGTCGACGCCGGCGGCGTCTCCTACCGCGAGTCCGAGTTCGAGAGGCCGGGCTCAGAACCGGTGGTCGCACCGCTCGGAGACCTGACCGCCGGCCTCACCGTCTGTTACGACCTCCGCTTTCCCGAGCTCTTCCGGATTCTCGCCCTCCGCGGCGCCAGGCTGATCACGGTCCCCTCGGCCTTCACGCTCGCCACCGGCCGCGACCACTGGGAAGTGCTGCTGCGGGCGCGGGCGATCGAGAACCAGCTCTTCGTCGTCGCGCCCAACCAGGTCGGCGAGGCGCCGCCGCACTACAGCTCCTTCGGCCGCTCGATGATCGTCGACCCCTGGGGCGTCGTCCTCGCCACCGCCCCCGACGAGGAGTGCTTCGTCGCCGCCGAGCTCGACCTCGCCGCGCAGGAGCGCGTGCGCGCCTCGCTGCCCTCGCTCGCCAACCGCCGGCCGGGCGCCTACATCTGGCCGCAGCCGAAGGAGGGCCAGGACTGATGGCGCAGGCACCGCCCGCCGACAAACGCCGGCTCATCCTCGACGCCGCCGTCCGCGTCTTTGCCCGCCAGGGCTTCCACGCGACCCGCGTCTCCGACATCGCCGACGAGGCGGGGGTCGCCTACGGCCTCGTCTACCACTACTTCAAATCCAAGGACGAGGTCCTGAACGAACTCTTCATCGAGCGCTGGTCGCTGCTGCTGGTGGCGATCGAGGAGGCGGACAAGACCGCGGCGAGCCCGCGCCAGAAGCTGGGAGCGGTGGCGACCTTCATCTTCGACTCCTACCGCCACGACCCGGAGCTGATGAAGGTGATCATCGTCGAGGTGACGCGGGCGGCCAACTCCTTCGGCAAGACCCACCTCGAGGAAATCCAGCGCGCGTACGAGTCGATCGCCAAGATCGTCGCTGACGGCCAGGCGAGCGGCGACTTCCGCGGCGATGTGGCACCGATGTTCGCCTCGATGTCCTTCTACGGCGCGATCGAGCAGTTGCTCTCGGGCTGGATCTTCGGGACGATCCCCGCCACCGATACAGACTTCGACCAGGCGCGGGATCTCCTTGTCACGACGATCTGCGACGGCCTCGAGCCGCGCGGATAGGGTTTACTGCCGAGTCCGCATGGGGAAAGGTTCGAGCTAGTGGATAACGAGTTGGTCAAGCGCCTTGTCTGGAGCGGCCTCCTGGCCGCCGCCGGTGCCCTGGCGAGCATCGCTGCGTCGAAGGCCGCGGCGCTCGCCTACCGCCGCCTCTACGACGAGGACCCCCCGGAGTAGGAGGCAGCGATGCAGGAGCCGCAGAACCCGCCGCCGATCCCGCCCCCGGGGCCGCCACTGACGTCCGAGGACAGGAGCCTCGCCGACCTCGTCGTCGACGTCTCCGAAAACGCCTCGACGCTGATCCGCGAGGAGATCGAGCTGGCGAAGGCTGAGGTCTCCGAGAAAGTCTCGAAGATCCTCCGCGGCTCCGCCGTCGGCGCGGCGGCCGGCGCCTTCGCTTTCCTGGCGCTGATCATGATCCTGCACGGGATCGCCTGGCTGCTCGGCGAAGAACTCTTCAGCGGCAACATCTGGGCCGGGTACTTTGTCACCGCCGCGATCTTCCTCCTGCTCGCCGCGCTCGCCGGCTGGATCGCCTCGAAAGCGCTCAAAGCGGGGGCGCCGCCGGTGCCCGAGCAGGCGATCGAGGAGGCGAAGCTGACCAAGGAGATGCTCGAAAAGGAGACCTCGTGAGCACCGGTGCCCCAGGCCGTTCCCCGGCGGAGATCCGCCGCGACATCGACGTCAAGCGCCGGCAGCTGGGAACCTCGGTCGAGGCCCTGCGCGGCAAGGTCAACGAGCTGACCGATTGGCGCCGCCAGGTCGAGGAGCACAAACAGCAGCTGATAATCGGCGCCGCGGCCGCCGGGTTTCTGGTCGGAGCACGGGCGATGCTCCGCCGCAGGCGCAACCGCTAGCGCCGACTAAGCAATCAGGTCGGAGCGAACGCTGCCGACGCCGAGCAGGCCGGGGCCGACGTGGGCGCCGAGGACGGGGCCGACCTCAGAGATGAAGGCCGGCTCGCAGCCGAAGATCTCGTAGCAGTCTTCGATCAGCGCGTCGGCCGTCTCTTTGTCCTGGATGTACTGGACGACCCAGCCATCGCGGCCGGATTCGTGGCGCTGGCGGGCGTAGCCACGCAGCCGCTCGAGCGAGCGGGCGCGGGTGCGGACCCGCTCGACCGGGGTGATCTCCTCCTCGAGGGTGAGGATCGGCTTGATCTTCAGGGCGCTGCCGATCCAGGCGCGGGCGCCGCCGATGCGGCCGCCGCGGCGCAGGTACTCGAGGGTATCGATCGCGAACCACATCTTCAGGTCGTCGCGGGTCTCCTCCGCCTGGGCGATCACCCCCGTCGCGTCGGCCCCTGCAGCCGCAGCCGAGGACGCGCCGAGGGCGCAGAGACCCATCCCTCCGGCGGCCGAGCGCGAGTCCAGCAGGTGCAGGCGCTCTCCTCCCTTGTCTTCCTCGATCAGCCGCTCGCGCGCCTGCCCGGCGGCCTCGAAGGTGCCGGAGATGCCGGCCGAGATGTGGATCGAGACGACTTCCTTGCCTTCGTCGAGCAGCGGTTCGTAGACCTCGAGAAAGTCGCCGATCGAGGGCTGCGAGGTAGTCGCGCCGCTTTCCGATGCCCGGAGCCGCTCGTAGAAGTCGTCGAAGTCGTTGATCTCCGACTCCTTTTCCAGCTCCCCGTCGGCGGCGACGTAGAGGCTGATCTCCTTGATTCCCCGCTCGGCCACCACGTCGGACGGGAGGTAGCAGGTCGTGTCGCAGACGACCGCAGTCTCGGCAGGCGGACTCACAGCGCGATTCTAGACGCGAAGACCAACATCGCCATCACCGACGACCGCTACACTTTGTGAAGTGACCGATACGCCTCAAGCCGCGATCACCCTCACCGAGAAGGCCGCCGAGAAGATCGGCGAGTCTGCTCGGCTCGCAGCCGGACGGTGCCGAGCAGGCGCTGCGCGTTGCGGTCCGCGGCGGTGGCTGCTCCGGCTTCCAGTACGCGCTCGCCTTCGACAAGGCCAAGGAGGACGACAACGTCTTCGAGGTCGACGGCGTCGCCGTCATCGTCGACAAGGTCAGCATGCAGTTCGTCTTCGGCTCGGAGGTCGACTACGTCGAAGGCCTCCAGGGCGCCGGCTTCCAGGTCAACAACCCGAACGTGGTTGCGGCCTGCGGCTGCGGCTCCTCTTTCCAGGTGAAAGAGGACGCTGCGGCATCAGCTTCGGTCTAGCTTCCACCGGGAAGCCCGCTGTAAAAGATGGGACCATTCGGTGCAGTGATGTGTTTTTCATCGTCAGCGCGGAGGGGCTGAGCGCGTCTCGTGGATGAGTTGCGTCGCTACTACGCCAAACGGCTGTTCGGCTTGGCCGGGCTGCTCGTCGTTGCGACGTTCGCCCTCGATCGGGTGCACACGAGTTTGGTCGAAGATGACGCACCCGGATTGGCCCTCGCACTTTCGAACCTCTTGAATCACCACATCGTTCTCGTGGCGCTGCTCGTCGCCGGGGAGCTGGCTATCCGAAAGTGGCTGTGGCGTTTCGAGAAGCCGCACCTGGACTTCCACGGACGCTGGTACGGGGCCACCGACTACAAGAAGCGGTGGCTTGGCGGGGAGGGCCCACTCCCCGATGCGGCCGCGCACGAAGTCCGCATCAAGCAGGACTGTCTGGGGGTGACGATAGAGCCGACCGAAGCCAAGGTCTTCGCCCAGTGGCGGTCCCTGGTCTGCGACATCGTCGTGGAGAACGGCACTCCCGCCATCGCGTACGCGTATGAGGTGACTTACAGCGGGGCGGGTGGATTTCCGGCGCGGGCGCGGGGTTATGAGGTCTTGCGGGCCGTCAAGAAGGGACGCCGCGGCCGGCCCCTGCGAATCTCCGGTGACTTCAATCAGCTGGTCAGCGAGGAGGCGCCGGTCTTCAGCGGATTGGCGGCATTCAACCGAACGCCGCGAAAAGGCGGCAGGCAGTCGTCATGAGCACCGCCTCCAAGTTCGTCGTCCTCCTGGGCGCGAACTCGGACATCGGCTCAGTTGTCGCGAGCCGTGTCATCGATGCGGGATATCCAGCCCTGCTCGTTTCCCGGTCGCGCGCTGCCGGCGAGGTCACCGGCGACCCTCAAATCGCCGACGGGGTTGACCTCCTCACCCCGCAAGGTCAGACTCGGCTGCGCGAGGCTGTCGACGAGTTCCTCGGCAGCGCGCGGCCTGGACAGCACGACGTGGCGATGATCCACTGCATCGGCGACTTCTGGCGTCACAGGGAACTTCACGAGCTGACGCCGGAGACTGTGCGCGACACCATGCTCTCCCACTACTCGACGCTTGCAGAGAGCGTCGTCAGTCTCCTTCCCTTGCTGCTCAGGGCGCGGGCCAGCCGGATAGTCGCCTTCAGCTGCAACTCGGTGACCTACTCGTATCCGCATCTCGCCCCGTTCACCGCTGCCAAGGCCGCCATCGAGACGTTCATGCGGTGCTTGGCAAACGAGTACTCGGAGCATGGGCTCGCCACCAGTACCGTTGCGCTGCCGACGGTTCTGACGCCCAAAGTGATGGAGGCGAAGCCTGGGGGCGACCACGCCAACTACGTCACCCCGGAGGACGTGGCTGATGTCGTCCTCCGTGAGGTCGACTCATCGCCGCTGGTGACCGGCAACGTGGTACGCATGATCAAGTACAGCGAGACCTTCTACGGAAAGAGCTACCTCGAACGCAACCCGCCGGAGCGGTGAGAGCCGGGCGGCGCCCGTCGCTCGCCCGACCTATTCGATCTGGAGCGGCGGTGACTGCTGCGGCGCGCTCTGCTGCGCCTGGGGAACCTGGGCGTCCGCGGGCTGTTCGACGCCGAGGGCCTCGGCCAGCTCGCCGGACTCGAACATCTCCTCGACGATGTCGCAGCCGCCGAGCAGCTCGCCGTTGACGTAGAGCTGCGGGAAGGTCTGCCAGTCGGAGATCTCCGCCGTCACCTCGCGCAGCGGCTGCAAGGCGGGGAGAACGTCGATCGCGCCGTAGTCGACGTCGACCTGGTCGAGCACCTGGACCACGCGCATCGAGAAGCCGCAGCGCGGCATGTCCGGGGTCCCTTTCATAAACAGCAGGACCGGGTTGGCGGCGATCAACTCTTCGATTTTCGACTTCAGCTCTGGGTCGGCCATGGAGGGCATTGTAGGGAGGCGAGGTTCTCGGCTAGAGCTTGGTGATGATCGCGGCCGCTAAGCCCAGGAATCCAGTGAGGATGGCGGCTGCGATCACGATGAAACCGTGGGTCATCGCGTGCTGGAGGGAGTCGATTCGACTGGTGAGGCGTGCATCCATCTCACCGACTTTTTTGCTGACGTCTCCGACGCGACCGTTGAGATCGTCGAGTCGAGAATCGCTCCAGGTGGATCGCATCGCCTCCATGCCTCCAGCGTAGAAGGAAAAGTCATACACGTGGCGCACGGAAGTGTAACTCTTTGTCCGCGTTTTGCGGACTAAGCGGGGACGCTGGTTTTGACCGACAGCGCGTGGATCGTGCCGTCGTCGAAGCGCTCTTTGACCGCGGCCTTGACCAGGCGGTGCTGGTCGATCCGGGAAAGGCCGTCGAACTGGGGGGCGGCGACCGTTGCCCGCAGGTGGTCGCCGGTGCCGGTTTCGTCGATCACCTCGACCTCGGCGCCCGGTAGGGCCGCCTCGATCATCTGCGTTAGCTCGGCGAGGTCGGCGGCCACGGCTAGCCGGCGAGGCGCTCGCCGACGGTCTCGAGCATCTCCTCGACCCGGACGAACTTGACCCGGGGACGGCCGTGGGGCTCGCCGCGGCCGACCTCGGCCTGGTCGATCGCCTGCCAGTCCTCGAAGCTGACGTAGCGGACGCCCTTCTCGCGCAGCAGGTCCTCGACCGCCACCGGGTCGGGGGTCTCCGGGCTCAGCAGCTGCTCGGCCTCGACGTCGGCGAGGAGGTGCTGGACCGTCTCCAGCGCGTCTTTCTTGTTCGTCCCGATCACGCCCGAGGGACCGCGCTTGATCCAACCGGCGGTGTAGTGGCCGGTCTTGTGGCCGGCGTCGTGGGAGTCGAGGATGCGGCCGCCCTCGTTGAGGATCAGGCCGCGGCTCTCGTCAAAGGGCACGCCCTCGATCGGAATGCCGGTGTAACCGACCGAGCGGAGGACGAGCCCGCACTCGAGCTCTTCGCGCTCGCCGGTGTCCTTGGCCCGCAGGGTGCCGCCTTCTTCGACGAGTTCGTTGCGGCCGATGACGATCGATTCGACCTTGCCGTCGCCCTTGATCTCGACCGGCGAAGCGAGGAAGCGGAGGACGATGCGCTGCTTCTTGCCCTCCGGCTGGCGCTCGGAGAACTCCTTCAGAGTCTCGACGTTGACGCGGGTGGTCTTGTCGACCTCGTCGGACTCGAGGAACGCCTGGCTGGCGGGGTCGAGCTCGACCTCCTGCGGGTCGACGACGACGTCGGCGTCCTCCATCTCCCCGAGCTCCTTGATCTCCGGGTTGGTGAAGGCGGCCTGGACCGGGCCACGGCGGCCGAGGACGACGATCTCGCGGATCTGCTTGGCGTCGAGCGCCTCGATCGCGTGGTCGGCGGTGTCGGTCTGGCGCAGCTCGTGGTCGGTGAGGGCGAGCATCCGGGCGACGTCCATCGCCACGTTGCCGTTGCCGATCACCACGGCGCGCTCGCAGGAGAGGTCGAACTCGCGGTTCGCGTAGTCGGGGTGGGCGTTGTACCAGCCGACGAAAGCCGTGGCGGCGTGGCTGCCGGGCAGATCCTCACCCGGGATGCCGAGCTGGCGGTCGGTCTCGCAGCCGACCGTGAAGACAATCGCGTGGTAGAGCTTTTCCAGCTCCTCGACCTCGATGTCGTGGCCGATCTTGACGTTGCCGAAGAAGCGGAAGCCGTCGCGGGCGGCGGTTTTTTCATAGACCCGGATCACCGACTTGATCTTCGGATGGTCGGGGGCGACGCCGCCGCGGACCAGCCCGAACGGAGTCGGCAAGCGGTCGAAGAGGTCGACCTGGGCGTGCAGGTCGCCGTCCTTGAGGATGTGCTCAGCGGCGTAGAAGCCGGAGGGGCCGGCGCCGACGATGGCGACGCGCAGGGGGGTGTCTTCGGTTCCGATCTTGCTCATGGGAGCGCGAAAGAATAGGGAACTCGGCGCTTCAGCCGAGCGCCGAGGCGCCGGTGGCGACGGCGCTCGGGGTGCCGTCGAGCGCGTCGAGCGCCTTGCGGACCGACATCGCGACGCAGGTGAAGATCGGCGTCTCCCGCTCGGTGTACTCGCTCGACTCGGTCGGCCGCAGCTCGTTGACGAGGTCCAGGAACATGCCCGGGTCGTCGCCCTCGAAGGCGACGACGAACTCCTGGTCGTCGAGCCCGAAGGAGTAGCTGGTATTGATCGTGATCTCGGGGTAGCGCCGGCCGACTTCGATATGGCTTTTCATGATCCGGCCGCGCTCCTCCGGCGGCAGCCCGTACCAGCGGCGCTGCTTGACCATGGGGTAGAGGAAGAGGTACTTGCGCTCCGAGGTGCAGATCTCGGGCCGCGCGTCCTCCTCGGAGTAGGGCGAGCGTTTGGTCATCGAGAGGAAGGAGTGCGGCGTCTCCGTCCATTTCGCCAGTCCGCTCTGGCCGAGGACGACGTGGAAAGTGTGGATGTCGTCGAGGTTCGGGCTCTGGCTCAGCAGCACCAGGTCGACGTCGCCACGCGTGCCTATGGTTGAGTAGGCGCGCAGTGAGCGGTCGACGGCGAAGTCCTCGCAAGCGGCGAGGAACTCCTCCTTGTCGGCGGCGCGGAGCTCCGGGTCCCGACGACGCCAGGCTGGATCGATCTTGAAAAACGTGAACTTGGCGAACGTGCGATCGGCCATCGGGGCCACGATAGCGCTCGTCCTGCTCCTGGCTCCGGCACCGGCGGCGGGTGCGCGGGAGGCGCCCGCGGTCCGGGTGGTGCTGCTGCCTTCGGGGACGACGGTCGAGGAGCTGGCCGAGGCGGGGTTTTCCCCGGGCCTGATGAGCGCCGGCCTCGGGACCGTCCCCCCGCAGCAGACCTACCTCGACATCGGTCAGGGCAACCGCGTCTTCGACTCCCTCTACGACGAAAACCTGCCGCCGCTGACGGGCGACCGCCGGAGCTGGTGGCGGGCGGTGGTGAAGCGGGCCGAATCTGCGCCTGCCGACATCCTCCCGGGTCTCCTCACTGCGACGTTGCGAAAGGAAGGGCTGCCGGCCGCAAGCTTCGAGATCCGTCCGGCGAGATTGGCCGGAGCGTCCCCTCGTGGGGAAGAGCTGCTGATCGCGATCGCCCGGCCGACGGGGCGCTCTGACGATCCCGTCCCGATCGGGATCGCCGGCCGCGGCTTCGACGGCAATCTCACCTCGAGCAGCACCCGGATGGACGGCTATGTCCTCTCGACCGACGTGGCGCCGACGATCTTGCGGCGCTTCGGGTTTGAAATCCCCCCGCAGATGTCGGGACAGCCAATCGAGACCGATGGCGCCGTCGACGTCGCCGCGATCGAATCGCTGGGGGCGCGGATGGCGGTGATCTCCTCCCGCCGCGGCCCGGTCGTCGGCCTCGCCGTCGTCATCTGGCCGGCGGCGCTGTTGCTCGTCGTCCTGCTCAGCCGCGGGCGGTTGGCGCGCCCGGCGCTGCGACTGGCCGGGCTGGCGATCATCTACTTGCCGCTCGTTCTCCTCCTAGGGGCGGCGCTTGAACCGAGTGAGACCGCCGAACGGCTTCTCGTCCTTCTGCTGGCACCGCTGCTGGGGGCGGCGACGCTTCTGCTTCTTCGGGGGTATCGCGCCCTCGCCCTCGCCTCGGCGGCGACCGTCCTCGCCTATGCAATCGACGTGATTGCCGGCTCGCCCCTCACCTCGCTTTCGCTGCTGGGGCCGAACCCGGGTCTCGGCGTCCGCTTCTACGGGATCGGCAACGAGCTCGAGGCGCTGCTGGCGGTCCTGGTCACGGCGGGGGCGGGGGCCGCCCTGGCGGGCTTTGGGCCGCGGACGTCGCGGCGGAGCTGCGCCCTCGCCTTCGGTGCCGCGGGCCTGCTCGCAGCCTTCGTCTTCGCCGCCGGCCGCTTCGGGGCGGATGTCGGTGCCGCAATCGTCTTCCCGGTCGGGGCCGGTGTAGCGATCGCAGCGATCGCCGAGCGCGGCCGCAGGTCGCTCGCCCTCGCTCTGATCGCAGCGCCTCTCGCCGTCCTCGCGCTGCTCGCCATCGTCGATCTCCTCAGCGGCGCCAACGCGCATCTCACTCGCTCGGTTCTCGATGCCGGTGGGCTCGGCGATCTCGCCGACGTCGCCCAGCGCCGGCTCCAGCTCTCGGCCCACAGCTTTGCCCGGCCGGTGCTGCTCGCCTTCCTGCCGATCGTCGCCCTGGTCGCCACCTTTGCCTACCTGCGCCGGGATCGCCTGAGCGCCTGGGTGGCCGAGGTCCCGGCCATGCGCGCCGGTCTTCTCGGTGCCTTGGCGGCAACCGTCGTCGGCACCTTGGCCAACGACTCCGGTGCCCTCCTGCTCGAGATCGGCACCGCTTATCTGCTGGTCTTCACCGGCTTCGCCTGGGCCGAGGGTCCCCCAAATTCGGGAGAAAGCGTAGCCTCAGACGAAAAGTTACAATTACGTGCGCCACACGTATGACTTGATCCTTTAGCTTGGAGGCAATGAGACGGATGCGCTCTACTTGGACCGACTCTCGTTTGGACGATCTCAATAATCGGGTTGGTGGGTTGGACGAGCGGGTCGAGGGAGTGCGCGCAGAGGTGCATAGCCTGCGTGGCGAGATGACGTCGGAATTCCGCCACGTTCGGGGCGAGATTGCGAGCCTGAAGCGGACGATGATGCAGATCGGCGGCGGCCTGATCGGCACGCTCATCGTCGGCATGCTCGGCCTGATCGGGACCCAGCTCTGAAGCCGGAAGCGGCGCTCCTGGGTTCAGGTGCCTGCCGGGCGATGATCTAACCTTGATTGTCCGTGCGCATAGGTCTCGTCTCGCCATATTCCTGGTCCTACCAGGGAGGCGTGAACCGGCACGTTGAGGCGCTCGCCGAGGAGTTCCTGCGGCGAGGCCACGATGTCCGCGTCCTCGCTCCCGTCGACCCCCCGGGTCGGCTCAGCCGCGCCCTGCACCGGGCGTCGGCAGAACGCAGGGAGCTGCCGGAGTACCTGATGCCGCTGGGCCGGACGATGGGCTTCGGCGCCAACGGCTCGGTCTCCAACCTCGCGCCCTTCCCGGCGGGCGGGGTCGTCGCGCCGAGACGGCTCGTCCGCAGCGGCGAATTCGACGTCATCCACGTCCACGAGCCGCTGGTCCCGCTCGTCGGCTGGAACGCGACCCTGGGGGCCCGCGACCCCGTCATCGGCACCTTTCACGCCTACGCGACCAAGGCCCTGCCGAACTACATTGCCAACGGGCTCGGCGCCCGCCGGGTCTTCAACCGCCTCTCGGCCCGGATCGCCGTCTCCGAGGCGGCTGCCTGGACCGGTCGGCGCTGGTTCGGCGGCGAGTACACGATCATCCCCAACGGGGTAGACACCGAGGCGGCGCCGCAGAGACCGAAGCCGGCTGGCAGCGACCTGCGGATCCTCTTCGTCGGCCGCCCCGAGGAGCGCAAGGGGCTGCCGATCCTCCTCACGGCCTTCAACGCCCTGGTCGAGCACGTCCCCTGCCGGCTGACCGTGATCGGAGCCGAGCGCGAGGACGTCCTCCGCTACGTCGCCGACCCCGACCTCCTCAGCTGGATCGACATCCGCGGTCGCGTTTCCCGCGAGGATCTCTGGACGGAGCTGCACGAAGCCGATGTCCTCTGCGCCCCTTCCCTCTCCGGCGAGAGCTTCGGCATGGTCCTGACCGAGGCCTTCGCGGCGGGTACGCCGGTGATCGCCTCCGCCATCGCCGGCTACAACGACGTGGTCAGCGACGGCGTCGACGGCCTTCTCGTCCCGCCGGGCGATCCGCAGCGCCTGGCCGAGGAGCTGCAGCGCGTCCACTTCGAGCCGGAGCGGCTGCAGGCGATGGGCGAAGCCGCCCGCCGCAGCGCCGAGCGCTACGCCTGGCCGCGGGTCGCCGACCAGGTGACTGCCGTCTACGAGCGGGCGATCGAGGTCCCGAAGCCGGTCACCGCCGGCGAGCGAGTCGCCCACTGGGCTGGGCTGCGGCCCGCCGACGGCGGCCCCAAGCGGCCCGCCGAGCGCCTGCCCTCGCTCGATCCGCCACCGGCCCAGGCGGGCAAGAAGGGGCGGGTCGTGGCGCGGCGGATCGGGCTCGCGGTGGCGGGGATCATGGGAGTAGGCCTGACCCTGCTCGCCGCCCAGAAGATCGGCATCGACAACGTCGTCGAAAGCATCGTCCGCTCGAACCTGACCTGGGTCCTGGTCGCCTGCGCGCTGATGGCGAGCTCCCTCTTCTTCCGTGCCGCTTCCTGGTACTGGATCGCGCGCGCCGCCTTGCCGAACCGGCCGATCCGCCGCCGCGACGTCACCTCGGCGACGATGATCGGCGTGCTGATGTCGGCGACGCTGCCGGCGCGCCTGGGCGAGCCGGCCCGCGCGCTCACTCTTGCGCGGCGCAGCGGCCGCATGCGGGAAACCTTCCCGGTACTCCTCGGTACGCTCGTCTCGCAGACGATGCTGAACCTGGTCGCTCTGGTGCTGCTCGGGGTGGTCATCGTCTCGACCACGCCGCTGTTCCACTCGGGGACCAAGAAACTCTTTGTTTTCAGCCTCGTCCCGCTGCTCGTCCTGATCGTCGTCCTCGTCGCGCCGCTGCTGATGCGGCGCAACGGCAACGGCCGCATGGCGCGGGCGGGCGCGGCGGTCCACAAAGCCTTGATCCAGGTTCGGGCCGGGCTCGCCGTCTTCCGGGACCCTCGACACGGCTCGGCGGCGGCCGCGGCCCAGCTTGCCGCCTGGGCGATCCAGCTGGCGGCTTGCTGGGCGCTGCTCTACGCGCTGGGCCTCGACGGCAAGGCGGGGATCGGCGCCGCGGCAGCCGTCCTCTTCGCCGTCAACGTCACTGCCGTGGTCCCGGCTACCCCCTCGAACATCGGGGTTTTCCAACTCGCAGTGATCAGCGTCCTGCACACGGGGTTCGGCGTCAGCACCGCCGACGCTCTCGCCTACGGCGTGATCCTGCAGGCGGTCGAGATTGCGACCGCTGTGGCCCTGGGCCTCCCGGCTCTGGTCCGGGAGGGCCTCACCTGGAGCGATCTGCGAGTACAGGCGGTCTCGGCCGCACCGGTGCGACTGGAGCCGAAGCCCCGCGCCCGCGCCGGTCAGCCGCAGCCGTAGCCGCTCTTTAAGCTTTCCTTTAGCGATAAAGAAAACTCGCTGTATTTCTCTATGATGGAGAGCGGAGGCGTGCCGCCACCATTCCCAGGCCGGCACTCCTGGCAACCCGGGGAGGCGCGGCAGGCGCCGTTCCATCCAGCAGGCCGCCGCCCCGCCTTCTCGGGCTTTCACTTCTTAGCTGGATCGACAAGGTTCCTTGACGGGTCTGCACTAATGTGCATAGAGTCGAGCAATCGGCCAATTACTCACGCGAACTGGGGGAAAGTGAGCCGTGAGATACGACTCAGCAGTTTTGGAGAGGGTCGCGCAGCGCTTCCGACGCGACATGTGGGATTCAGTAGTTCCGGAAGCAATTTCCGAATCAGGGGTTGAAGTAGAGAGGTTCGGGCCAGTGCAGGCAACCGCGTTCGGCGACCTGCCGGAGGTGCACCTACTGCAGCAGATTCAGGGTGCGGCGGAGCCTGGTGCGATCGAGGACGGCCATCTTGCCGCCGCGGTCGAATGGATGCGAGCCCGGGAAGTCGATTACCGGATTCCGGTAGCGGCCGGCCGCCCAGGGGCGGCCGAGGCGGAGGCCTGGCTCGGCGTGCGCGGGTACGAGCGCGGCGGGGGCTGGGTAAAACTGGTCCGCGACGGCTCGCCGCCCGACTTCCACGTCGATCCGGATATCGTCATCTACAGGCTCGGGCTCGACGAAGCCGAAGGGGAAGGGCTGAGCACGATCGCTGCTGAAGCCCTCGAGATACCGCTGGTGGCGGGCACCCTGTTCTTCTCGCTGCCGCAGCAGAACGGGTGGCACTGCTACACCGCCGCCCTGGGACCGGAAGAGGTTCCGGTCGCCACCGGATCGATGCTGATCGTCGACGGGGTGGCACAGCTGGGGGCGGGAACGACGCTGCCCGAAGCTCGCGGTCACGGCTGCAACGGGGCGCTGCTGCACCAGCGGTTGCTCGACGCGCACCGCGCTGGCTGTCACACCGTCTTCATCGAGGTCGGTGAATGCGATCTTGGTTCCTGGTCGGCGGTCACCCGCAACCTGCGCAAGGCAGGGTTCGAAGAGGCCTACGAAGGTCGTAACTGGCAACGGCCGGCGCTGCACCCGGCCCAGGTGCCAGACAGGTTCAGCGGCTGAGCTCGGGGGCGGGGGCCGCTTCGGAGCCCTCGCCCTCGTCGCCGGGGTCCGGATCGGACTCCGGCGGCAGCTCACCGCCGCGAGCGGTGCCGGCGATCAGCTCGTCGGGCGCCTTTTGCTCGGGGATGAAGCCCGACTTCATCCCGAAGTAGACCGCCTGCGGGTGGTGGGCGACGATCGCGACCGTCGACTGCTCGGGCATCACCGCGTAGCCGCCGGAGAGCGTCATCCCGATCGCTTCCAGGTCGAGCAGGCGCCAGACTTTCTCGTGCTCTGACTGGTCCGGGCAGGCCGGGTAGCCCCAGGAATAGCGCCGGCCCTGGTCGAGCTCGATTCCCAGCTGGCGGCGGATGTCGGAGTGGAGCCACTCCGCCAATCCCTCGGCCGACTGGACCCCGAGCCCGTGGACGTAGAGCTGCTCGGCGAACTCGCCTTCGCGCTCGAGCCGTTCGATCAGCTCGGTCACCTCGGGGCCGACCGTCACTCCCTGCAGGGCGACGACGTCGCGTTCGCCCGAGGAGAGCGGGCGGTAGAAGTCGGCGAGGCAGATGCGGTCGTGCTTCGGCTGGCGCGGGAAGACGAGGCGCTCGAGCTCGCGATCGGGGTCCTCGGGGTCGAAGACGATCAGATCGTTCCCCTCGGCGTTGCAGGGGAAGTAGCCGAGCCTGGCCCGCGGGTGCAGGTAGTCCTGCTGCTGCCACATCCGCTCCAGGCGGGGCGCGAAGCCCTCCTCCACGGCGGTTCCCTCGACCAGCTCGCGCCAGGCCTCGCCCTTGACCCCGCGGCCGCCCCAGTGCAGCTTGAAGAGGACGTGGCGGTCCAGGTACGGGAAGACGTCCTCGAGATCGACATCGAGCTCGCGAGCTCCCCAGAAGGGCGGCTCCGGGATTTGTACGTCGGTCCGTGCGTCTGAGCGGACGCCGGCGTCGGTGGTCGGCGGCGCATCATCGACCACGACCGGCTTCTCGCGCAGCTGCTTGGCCTCGCCCTTGATCCGTTCGACCAGGGCGCCGCGGGCGTCCTCGTCGACCAAGGCATCCATCGTGTCGAGCCCCTGGAAGGCGTCCTTGCAGTAGAAGACGCCGGGCTCGTAGACCTCGTCTGACTCTTTCCCCTTCGGGTAGAGGGTGCGGCGGCCGAAGTCGCGGTTGATCGCCGCGCCGCCGATCAAGACCGGGAACTCGAGCCCGCGCTGGTGCAGCTCGGCGATGCAGGTCGGCATCTGCTTCGAGGTCGAGACCAGCAGGGCGGAGAGGCCGATCGCGTCGGCGTCGTTCTCGACCGCGGCCTCGATGATCGTGTCAACCGGGACCTGCTTGCCGAGGTCGATCACCGTGTAGCCGTTGTTGGTGAGGATCGTGTTGACGAGCGACTTGCCGATGTCGTGGACGTCGCCGAAGACGGTCGCGATCACGACCTTGCCCTTGGTGTGGCCCTCGATCCGGTCGAGGTGGTTCTCCAGCTGCGCCACGGCGCGCTTCATCACTTCGGCCGACTGCAGGACGAAGGGCAGGATCAATTCGCCGGCGCCGAATTTGTCGCCGACCTCCTTCATCGCCGGCAGCAGCACCTCGTTCAGGGTCGGGACGGCGCCGATCTTCTCGACCGAGCGCTCGATCTGGTCCTCGACGCCGTCCTTCTTGCGGCGGAGGATGTGCCAGTGCAGGGCCTCCTCGGGCTCCATGCCGGCGGTCGGGTCGGCGACCTCGGCATCGGCCTCCTCGCCCTTGGACTCGAAGTGGGAGATGAAGCGCTCGAGCGCGTCCTCGCGGCGGTTGAAGACCAGGTCGTCGGTCAGCTCCCGCTCGTCCTCGGGGATCTCGCCGTAGGGGGTGATGTGGTTCGGGTTGACCATCGCCAGATCGAGACCCGCCTCGACGCAGTGGTGGAGGAAGACCGAGTTGAGCACCGCGCGCGGGCGAGGCGAGACGCCGAAGGAGACGTTGGAGACGCCGAGCGAGGTCTTCACCCCGGGGATCTCCGCCTTCACCCGGCGGATGCCCTCGATCGTCTCCACCGCGGAAGGACGCCACTCCTCGTCGCCGGTGGTGAGGGTGAACGTCAGCAGGTCGAAGATCAGCGCCTCGGGGTCGAGCCCGTGCTCGCCACAGGCGATGTCACGGATCCGTTCGGCGATCTCGACCTTGCGGTCGGCCGTCTTCGCCATCCCGACCTCGTCGATCGTCAGCGCGATCAGGGCGGCGCCGTGGGCCTTCGCCAGCGGGATCACGACGTCGGCCTTGTCGCGGCCGGCCTCGAGGTTGATCGAGTTGACGATCGCCCGCCCGGGGATCGTCTCCAGTGCCGCCTTGATCACCTCGGGCTCGGTCGAGTCGACCTGGATCGGCGCCGGCTGGGTGAGGGAGATCCGCTTCACCACCGCGCTCATCTGCTCGTCCTCGTCCTGGCGCTCGGTCAGGGCGACGCAGGTGTCGAGCACGTGGGCGCCGCCTTCGACCTGGTCTTCGGCGACCTGGACCAGGCCGTCGTAGTCGTCTGCGAGGAGCAGTTCCTTGGCCTTTTTCGAGCCCTGCGAGTTGACCCGCTCGCCGACCAGGGTCGGGCGCGGCTCCTGCACGAGGGGGGTGGAGGTCATCATCGAGGAGACCTCGATCGGGCCGGGGGCGGGTCGCTCTCCGGGCGTGCGGCCGTCGACCCGCTCGCGGATCGCAGCCACGTGCTCGGGAGTGGTCCCGCAGCAGCCGCCGACGATGCCGACGCCGTAGCGCTCGACGAACTCGCCCAGCGTCGCCGCCAGGGGCTCGGGCTTTTCGGGAAAGATCGTCTCGCCGTCGGGGCCCTGCAACGGCAGGCCGGCGTTGGGGATGCAGTGGACCGGCAGGGGGGAGTTCTCGCCGAGGAAGCGGATCGCGTCGCGCATGTCCTCCGGCCCGGTTGAGCAGTTGAGGCCGATCACGTCGACGTCGAGCGCGGCCAGCGTCGTCAGCACCGAGCGGATGTCGGTGCCGAGGAGCATCTTGCCGCCGTTCGGCAGTAGCGAGACGCTGCACTGGATCGGCAGCGCCCGGCCGGTCTCGGCGAAGGCCTCGCGGGCGCCGAAAATCGCCGCCTTGACCTCGAGGATGTCCTGCGCGGTCTCGATCATGATCAGGTCGGCGCCGCCTTCGACCAACCCCTGCGCCTGCTCGGCAAAGACCTCGGCCAGGCGGCCGAAAGAGATGTCGCCGAGGGTGGGGTCGGTGGAAGCGGGCAGGAAGCCGGTCGGCCCGATCGAGCCGGCGACGAAGCGTTCCTCGCCGGCGGCGCGACGGGCGATTTCGGCGGCCTTGGTGTTGATCTCAAGCGTGTGCTCGCCGAGTCCCCACTCTTCGAGCTTCAGGCGCGAACCCTGGAAGCTGTCGGTCTCGACCACCTCGGCCCCGGCCTCCAGCATCGAGGCATGTACCCCCTCGATCACGTCGGGCCGATTCAGCACCAGCGCCTCGTGGCACTTGCCCGCGAGCCCGCCGTAGTCCTCCTGAGTGAGCTCGAACTGCTCCAGCGTCGCGCCCATACCGCCGTCGAAGACGACGATCCGCTCACGAGTAGCAGCTATGTAGTCACGCTCAGCCATGAACTTAAAGAGGCTACCGGGGTGCTGGTGGAGGGGGCGGGGGTGTCCCTTCTGGACGCAGCTCGGCGGAGAGTCGTTCTGCCGCTGTCGCCCGGTCGCTTTTCGTCCGCCTCATGCTGAGTGTCCAGAAGGGGCACCCCCGCCCCCTCTTCAACACGCAATGAAGTTCCGTGGCTCCTTTGTCCGCTATAGCGAGGCACATGAGCATCCGGTTACGTCCGGTGCCCCCACCCTTCCGCTGTTCCTTTTCGGTGTCAGGGACCGAAAAGGAAGAGCCGGGGCCGGTGTCCACGGAACTCGAAGCGTCCACGGGAGCGCGATCGAAGGGGAGTCGGGGGAGGGTCCCTGGGTACTTGGCACGGAGACCGAGCGTTGCGGCTTGAGGCGCCAGCTGTTCCCGATCCGACTCGGCGGAGGTGCTCCCAGGGACCCTCCCCCGACTCCCCGCCCTACCGACGAAGGCCGAGTTTCCTGCGCCAGTCGCGGGCGCCGAAGAAGCGGGAGATCGGGGCGAGGAGGCGGCGGCGGGTCTTGGTGTAGGGGTACCAGGTCGGCTCGCGCTTGCCGCCGAAGCGGGTGATCACCAGCGACTCGCTGCGGCAGTACTTCTTGATCCCCGGTTCCCCGTGGCGGCTGCCGATCCCGGATTGCTTCCAACCGCCCATCGGCACGTCCATCGCGAAGTAGTTGACGAGCACGTCGTTGACGTTGATCGCGCCGCACTCGACCCGGCGGGCGACCTGCTCGGCATGGTCGCGCTCGCCGAAGACCGAGCCGGAGAGGCCGTAGGGGCTGTCGTTGGCAAGGCGGATCGCCTCCTCGGCGTCGCGCACCTTCATCACCCCGACCACCGGACCGAAGGTCTCGTCGCGCATCACCTTCATCGAGTGGTCGACGTCGACGAGGACGGTCGGCTCGAAGTAGTCACCGGGGCCCTCGACGTGCTTGCCGCCGGTCAGCGCCCGGGCGCCGGAAGAGAGGGCGTCGCCGACGTGATCCTCGACGATCGCCGTCTGGTTCGGCGAGGTCATCGCGCCGACGTCCTTGGGGTTGCGCGCGTCGTCGGAGCCCTGTCGGAGGCGGCCGACCTCGGCGGTCAGCTTGTTGAGGAACTGGTCGTAGACCGGCTCCTCGACGTAGATCCGCTCGACCGACATGCAGATCTGGCCGGAGTTCATCATCCCGCCCCAGGCCGCAGCGTTGGCGGCGCGGTCGAGGTCGGCGTCGGCGAGGACGATCATCGGGTCCTTGCCGCCGAGCTCGAGGCTGACCGGGGTCAGCGTCTCCGCCGCGCGCGCCATCACCTTGCGGCCGGTGCGGTCGGAGCCGGTGAACTGGATGAAGTCGACCGCGTCGACCAGGGCGCCGCCGGTCTCGCCGACCCCGTTGACGCAGTCGAAGACGTCGGGGCCGCCGATCTCGTTCTTCCAGGCCTCGACGACTTCGGCGAGGCCGAGCGGGGTGAACTCCGATGGCTTGATGACGACGGCGGCACCGGCCTGCAGGGCGGGGATCGCGTCTCCGAGCGCGAGGATCAGCGGGAAGTTCCAGGGGCTGATGATGCCGACGACGGGGTGGGGCCGGTACTGGATCCGCAGCTTCTTCGCCGCCAGCAGGGGAGTGTGGGGGCGGACGCTCTCCTCGCCGATGAAGCTCGCCGCGCGGGTGCCGTAGAAGTTGATCAGGTCGGCAAGGTAGCCGGGCTCGTTGCCGGCGTCGGCGCGGACCTTGCCGGTCTCCGCCTGCATCGTGTCGAGGACCCGCTCTTCGTTGTCGAGCAGCCAGTCGCGCAGCTTGCCGAGCCAGTGGTAGCGGCCCTCGATCCCCATCGCCTCCCACTCGGGCTGATTGCCGCGGACCCGGGCGACGGTCGCGGCGACGGTCTCGGGCGAATCGACGGGGATGCTCTTGATCAGCCTCCCCGTAGCCGGGTTGTGGACCTCGATCACGTCAGCCGCAGCCGACGCTCCGTTCGTCTCGGTACTCCTCGCTGCCGTTCCGCTCTCCACCACAGCTCCCTTCGCCCGTTTGGCTGGTCAGCCAACTGTAGCGGCGAATCAGCTCTGGGTGAGGACCCAGCCGATGAGGCCTACCAGCATGACCGTATTAGCAGTGAGCACAGCGCCGAGAACGGCGAACACGATCTGGATGGTTCGGGTGAGGTCGCTGAACCTGGCTTCCATTTGTTTCTGCTGGGCCCCGAATTTGGCGTCCATGTCCTTCTGTCTGGCCATCTGGGCGATCTCGCCTCGCTGCTGACGGAGCTCGGCCCGCACTTCGCGGAAGCCCTCGTCCATGTGCTCCTTGAGGTCGTCGAGGCGCTCGTCGGTCCAGTTCTCTCTCGGAGCCATAACGTGCATGAAAGCAAGTGTAGACAACAAGTTGCTACAGGTGGCGCGCGAAAATGAAAAACCTTTGGGACTTCAGCGCGGGACGAGCCGGAAGACCGGTCCTTCCAGCGAGACCACGTAGAGGCGGTGGCGCTGGTCTTCGCCGAAGGAGCTGGGGCTGTTGACCTGGAGGCCGAGCCTGCGGTCGTCGCTCGCCCGCTTCAGGTGGGGGACGAGCGAGCGCAGCTCCCCCTCGCAGAGGTCGGCGTAGACGTAGCGGCCGCGCAGGCCGCGCAGGCGCGGGTCGCGAACGACGTAGCCGCCGATGATCGAGCAACTGCCGCCGCGGGTGTGGGGGTAGGCGAGGATTGGTTTGACGGTGCCGCCGGGATCGGGGGTGCCGCTGTTTTCGTCCGTGTATTTGGAGAGCCCCTCGAAGGCGTCCCAGCCGAAGTTGGCGCCGCCGGCGCGGCCGACGGTCGTGTAGTCGAGCTCCTCGAACTCGTTCTGGCCGACGTCGCCGATCGCGATCCGCGGCTGCCCATGGATCGTGTCGAAGGAGAAGCGGAAGGGGTTGCGGAGGCCGTAGCTGTAGATCTCGTCGCGGCCCGCCTTGCCGACGAACGGGTTGCTGGCCGGCACCGAGTAGGGCTTGCCCCTCGAAGCCCGAGGGTCAATCCGCAGCAGCTTGCCCAGCAGCACGTCCTTGTTCTGGGCGTTGTCGGGAGGGTCGCCGCCGGAGCCGCCGTCGCCCGTCCCGAAGTAGAGGAGGTCGCCGAGGAACTGCAGCTGGCCGCCGTTGTGGTTGGAGTTGACCGGGTGGGGGATGGTGATCACCAACCGCCGCGACCCGGCCGCCGCGCGGGTGGCGCTGCGGCGGTGGAACTCGTCCACCTGGATCGAGCCGGCGGCGTCCGTGTAATAGACGTAGAAGCGCTTGCTGCGGGCGTAGTCGGGCGGGAAGGCGACCGAGAGCAGGCCGCGCTCGCCGCCGTAGTTGACGAGGTCGCGGATGTCGAGGAAGGTGCCGGCCCGGCGGCCGCCCTTCAAGACGACGATCCGGCCGGGCTGCTCGACCACGAAGAGGAGCTTCGGGAAGCCGGGCGCTCCCGTGACGTAGACCGGGCTGTCGAAGGAGCCGATCTTCTTCAGGGCGACGCCGCTGCCCTTGGCCCGCGGGAAGGTTGCTTCGGACCGACCCTGGTCATTAGCCGACCCGCAGGCAGGGAGAAGAAGCGCGAGCAGCACCGCCACGGCAACCGCGGCTGTGGAGGCCCTACTTGCCCTTCTTGACTTCAACGATTTGGCCGTCGTCGGTGACTTCGGTTTCCGGCAGCCGTTCCGTCACCTCGGTAGAGAAGGAGCCGCCGGGGGAGACGCCGCCGTCGGTTTCCGCCTTCGCGCTGCCGCCGAGCCCGGCGCCGACGTCGTAGAGCAGGGTGTACTTGCCGGGTCGCACCGCGCTCAGCTTCCAGATTGCGGTCGCGGTCTCGCCGGGCTTCAGCGGCCCCAGGGCGAAGGTCTTCGGGCTCGAGGTTGAGGCGCCGCCCGGCTCGCCGGACCCGTTGAGGTGCGGGTAGGTCGCCGCCAACACCCAGACCGGGCGGTCGGGCTGGGCGATTTCCGGCCCGGGGTCGCTGACCCCGAACGGCAGCGCCGAGTCTTCGCCCTGCTGGCCCTTGATCGTGAAGCTGACGGTGAGGCCGGGGACGGTGCGGTCGCCGGCGTTGCGGATGCCGATCCGTAGCTGCGAGGTCTGACCCAGGCGCTGCACGGTTGGGAATTCCGCTTCGGTCACCTTGACCTTGAACTTCCCGCTCGCTTCCTCGGGAGTGCTCGAGGAGTCGCCGCCACCGCAGGCAGCCAGAGACGCCGCCACCGCCAGCGCCGCGAACCCGGCGGCGATGGCTTGGAGGCGGGTCTGCCGGGAATGTCTTCCGGTCCCCCGCAAAGCGGCCCGAACATAGCACGGGGTTTGGCCGCTTTCGCAGGCATTTCCGGCGTCGCCGAGGGGTTAGCCGGATCTCAACACGCCACTAACGGTTGACGGTTTCCCATCCCCTAGACTCCTGCCCACCGGGTGGGGTGTCGCGTACCTGCGGCGCCGGCCCGGATGGAGGAGCTGATGGTCGGATCCGCGGTTAACAGGGCATTCCTGCCCGCCAAGTCCCTGTTTGAACAGGTGGGGGAGATGATGATCCTCACCGCGCGCACCATTGTCTCCGCGGTCAAGCCGCCCTACCCCTATGGCGAGGAGTTCATCGGCCAGTTCCTCTTCGCCCTGCAGCTCTGCTGGTTCCCGCTGCTGGTCTCGACCGTGGCCTTCGGATTCGGGGCTCCAGGCCTGCAGGCCGCCAACTTCCTCTCGCTCTTCGGCGCCCTCGACCGCCTCGGCGGTTTCTTCGTCCTCGCCTCGATCCGCGAGTTCGCACCCTTCGTCACCGCGGTGGTCGTCGCCGGCGTCGCCGGCACCGCGATCACCGCCGATCTGGGAGCCCGGAAGATCCGCGAGGAGCTCGACGCCCTCCAGGTGCTCGGCGTCGACCCGATCAAGAACCTGGTCGTGCCCCGCTTCCTCTCGCTGATGCTGATCACCGGCCTGCTGGACATCTACGCGCTGGTCTTCGGGATCAGCGGCGGCATCCTCACGGAGATGCTCTACAACCAGCCGCTCGGCGGCTTCTTCGCCACCCTCTTCTCCAACGCCTCGATCACCAACCTCTGGGGCTCGGTCCTCAAGTGCACCCTCTTCGGCGCCCTGATCGCGGTCGTCTGCTCCTACAAAGGGATGACCGCATCCGGCGGCGCTGCCGGCGTCGGCCGTGCCGTCAACGAGGCCGTCGTCATCTCCTTCATGGGCGTCTTCGCCTTCAACTACGTCTTCACCCAGACCCTGCTGGCGACCAACCCGGAGCTGCAGACGATCCGATGAACGCCTGGCTCGAAGTCCCGCGCGGCTGGCTCGACTCGGCGGGGGAGATCGCCCGCTTCGCCGCCCGCGTCGCCGGTCTCGTTTATTCGGGCCGCGTCCTCCGCTTCTTCGGCGAGAGCCTGCGCCAGGCCGGCATCCTCATCCTCGGCTCGGCGCTGATCATCTGGGGCCTCGTCTTCACCCTCGGCCTCCAGTGCGGGATCGAGGGCGCCTACCTGCTGCGTGCCCAGGGCGCGCCCGCCTACGCCGGCGTCTTCTCGGCCTGGTGCGACCTGCGCGAGATCATGCCCTACGCCTTCGGCTACATGCTCGCGGCCAAGGTCGGGACCGGGATCGTCGCCGAGCTCGGGGCGATGCGGATCTCCGACGAGATCGACGCCCTCGAGGTGATGGGCGTGCCGCCCGTGACCTTCCTCTGCGCCACCCGCCTGCTGGCCGCCTGGATCTCCTTCCCGTTCATGTACCTGGTCGGGATCGGGATCATGTACCTGGCCAGCTACCTCGCCGTCGTCGAGCAGATCGGCGACGTCTCCTCCGGTGGCTACTTCCTGATCTTCTGGATGTTCCAGAACCCGCCCGACCTGATCTTCAGCTTGATCAAGGGCATGGTGATGGCGACCGCGATCGTGCTGGTCGGCTGTTACTACGGGTACACCGCCGGCGGCGGGCCCGTCGGGGTGGGGACCGCGACGGCGAAATCGATGGTCCTCAACATCGTCTTAGTCCACATCATCGGGATGCTCGGGACCCTGGTCTTCTGGGGTGCCAACCCACGTGCGCCAATAGGAGGCTGAGGTGTCGATCGACGAAGAGAACCGCTTCTCCGAGGAGGAGGACCGCCGCGAAGAAGAGGCGCTGCAGGACGAGGCCACTTCGAGCGCGGAAGCGCCGCCGGAGGTCGTCACCAACGACGGGACGCCCGGCCATCCCGAAAGCGCCACCGATGAGGGGCCCTACGTCAGCGAGGACGGCGCCACGATGGGGCGCGACTTCGTCATCCCCGGCGTCAACCCGCGCGAGCACGACCCCTACAAATTCCACACCGGCCGCAAGCGCGACCACGGCGGCGAGGACGCGATCGAGATCATCGACCTGGTCAAGCAGTTCGGCCGCGCCCGCATCCTCAACGGCCTCAACCTGGGGCTGCCGGAGGATCAGGTCTCGATGGTGCTCGGCCCTTCGGGGACCGGCAAGAGCGTGCTGATCAAGCACATCGTCGGCCTGCTCTACCCGGACTCGGGCGACGTTCTCGTCCACGGGGAGTCGATCCCGAACATGACCGACGACGAGCTCTTCGACGTGCGGAAAAAGTTCGGCCTGCTGTTCCAGGACGGGGCGCTGTTCGGCTCGATGAACATCTACGACAACGTCGCCTTCCCGCTGCGGCAGCACACCAACAAAGGCGAGGAGGAGATCGGCGAGATCGTCAACCGGAGGCTGAAGGAGGTCGGGCTCAGCGAGGCGACCTACAAGATGCCGAACGAGCTCTCCGGCGGCATGCGCAAGCGCGCCGGCTTCGCCCGGGCGCTGGTCCTGGAACCGGCGATCGTGATGTTCGACGAGCCCGACTCCGGCCTCGACCCGGTGCGGACGGCGCTGCTCTGCGAGCTGATCCGCGAGGTCCACGCCGAGAACGGCGGCTGCTACCTGGTGATCAGCCACGACCTCGGCACCGCCCGCCGCATCGCCGACTTCATCGCGGTGCTGTGGAGCGGCAAGATCGTCGAGTCCGGCCCCAAAGAGGAGCTGTTCGACTCCAGCAACCCGTTCGTCAGCCAGTTCCTCAACGCTGACGTCACCGGGCCGCTCTCGATGGACTGAGGTTGGACGCCGGAGCTCTGTTCGGGCGCGTCGCGGCGTGGGCGGCGCGGCACGCTCGTCCGCTCGTCGCCATCACCGCCGTTGTCGCGGTCGCCGCCGCCGTTGCGGCGACGCAGCTGCCGACCGACGCCGGCGTCGACACCCTCGCCGACTCCTCCTCGCCGACGGTCGAGGCGACCGAACGCGTCCGCCAGGACTTCGGCGAAGAACCTGTCGTCGTCCTCGTCAAGGGCGAACTGCCCGAACTGCTCCTCACCGAAGACCTCTTCCGCCTCCTGCGCCTCGAGGGATGCCTCTCGGGGAAGGTGCCGAAGGGAGCTGAGCCGATCCCCGGGCCCTGTGCGGAACTGGCCGAATCCGGTGCGGTCGAGTTCCTCACCGGTCCCGCGACTTTCCTCAACGAGTCGGTGGTGCAGATCGACAACCAGCTGCGCCGCCTGGCCGAAAACGTCCCCGCCGACCGCTTTCGCGAATACCTGCTGGCGGTGGCGACGAAATACGGGATCACCAGCGCCCCCAGCATCACCAACGAACAGTTCGTCGCCACCGTCGTCTTCGACTTCGCGCGGCCGCGGGGGACGCCGAAGGCCCGTCTCTCCTACCTCTTCCCGAACGCAAAGTCGGCCCAGATCGTCATCCGGCTGAAGCCGGACTTGAGCGAGAGCGAACGGCACCACGCAATTCGCCTGATCGAAGCGGCGGTCGAAGACACGACGCCGCGGAAGGCGTGCAAGGACGGTGGCAAACCTGCCCCTTGCTTCAAGCTCGAAAACGGCAGCTACGTCGTCTCCGGCGCCCCGGTCGTCATCGACGGCGTCTCGCGAGCGCTGAAGAACGCCCTGCTGGTCCTCTTCGCGGTTGCGGTGGCGGTGATGGCGCTGGTGCTCTTCCTCGTCTTCAGGTCGCGCTGGCCTCTGCTGCCATTGCTCGTTGCCCTGATTGCGGCAGGGATCACCTTCGGACTCCTTGCCTTGGTCGGAGGGTCTTTGACGATGGCGTCGATCGCGGCGCTTCCGATACTGATCGGGCTCGGGGTGGATTACGCGATCCAGTTCCAGGCGCGGTTCGACGAGGTCGGATCTGCGGAGATGGCGGGATCGCGAGGCGGCCCGACGATTGCCGCGGCGTGTATCGCGACGGCTACCGGATTCCTGGCGCTGCAGCTCTCGCCGATACCGATGGTCCGCGGGTTCGGCTGGCTCTTGATCGTCGGCGTTGCCGTGGCCTTCGTGCTGGCGCTGACTCTGGGACTGGGGACGCTGACGCTCCTCGGGCGGGTGGCGCGGGGTGGGGTTCTCGCCCGCAGCTTGCGAGGACGAGAGCCCCACCCCGGCGACAGGACCCGCCCGCCGGAGCTCCTCCTGTCCCTTGCTCGCAGGGAGCCGGTGGCTGTGCTGGCTATCGGCGTGGCCCTGGCGGTCTGTGGGTGGATCGCCGGGACCCGGGTGGACACCGTCTCCGACATCCGCGAGCTGGCTCCTCAGAGCATCAGGGCGGTTGAAGGGCTGAATGAGCTGCAGGACACGACCGGGGTTTCCGGCGAGCTCGACGTGAGCATCGAAGCCGATGACCTAACCGATCCCGAGGTGGTCGAGTGGATGGCGGGGTTCAAGCGGCGGGTGCTCGAGGCGAACGGCTTCGGCGGGGAAAGCCCGAGCTGCTTGAAGGCCGACATCTGTCCGGGGCCTGCCCTCTCGGACTTCCTCCTCAAGGGCGAAGAAGAACCGACCGCGGAACGGATCGACGCGACGCTCTCGGCGCTTTCGCCGTATGCCCTACGGCAGGTGGCGCCGGTCGACCCGGAGACCGGCGAAGTCGGGCACCAGGCGCTGATCTCCTTCGGGATCCGGGCCCAGTCGCTGGAGGACCAGCAGAAGCTGGTCGATCGGGTCCGGGGCGAGATCGGCGACCCCCCGGAGGGGGTGGAGGTGCAGTTGGCGGGCCTTTCGGTGATCGCGGCTGAATCCGCCGGCGACCTTTCCAGCAGCAGGTACTGGTTGACGCTTGCGGGGATCGCTCTGGTCGGCCTCGCGCTGCTCTTGATCTACCGGTCCTGGCGGCGCGCGGTGGTCCCGCTCGTCCCGACCGTGCTGGCGACGGGTTGGGCCTCCTTGCTGCTTTGGATCACGGGCATTCCGCTCAACCCGATGTCCGCCGCGCTCGGTGCCCTGACGATCGCGATCGCGACCGAGTTCGGGGTCCTCCTCGTCGGGCGCTTCCACGAGGAGCGCCGGGGTGGGGTGGACGTCGAGGAGGCGCTCACCCGTGCCTACTCTCGCACCGGTGCCGCTGTCGTCGCCTCCGGCGCCACCGCGATCGCCGGCTTTGCCGTGCTCGTCGCCAGCGACGTGCAGATGCTCCGCGACTTCGGCCTCGTCACCGTCGTCGACCTGGCTGCGGCTCTGGTCGGCGTGCTCCTGGTCCTGCCGGCGACCCTGCTGCTGGCGGAACGGCGATGAGGGACCGCTACTCGATCGTCGTCGGGCTGCTCTTCCTCGCGGTGATCATCGTCGCCACCGTCAACACGATCGAGGGAGGGAACGGCAGCAAGACCCTCGGCCTCGACAAGCTGCCGCCGCGCTGGCCGCTGCCGGAGTTCGCAGTGCCCGAAGGGGCGGGCGAGCTGGAAGGCGATGCCAACATCGCCCAGGACGACTGCGAAACCGCGGCGATCCCTTGCCCCGTTGGATCTCAGCGGACCCCGGCTTGCGAGATCGACACGGCCGAATCAATCCGCGTCTGCGACCTCTTCGAGCGGCCGCTGGTGATCTCGTTCTGGTTCACCAAAAGCGGCGGCTGCGTCGAGCAGCAGGACCTGGTCGACGAGGCCTTCCGGCGCTACCGTGGACGGGTGGGTTTCCTCTCGCTGGACATCCGCGACGACCGCGACTCCCTCCGCGACCTGATCCGGCAGCGGCGCTGGACGATGCCGGTCGGCTTCGACCGCGACGGCGCCGTCGCCAGTCTCTACGGCGTCGGCCTCTGTCCCACCTTTGCCTACGTCTTCCCCGGGGGGACGCTGGAGAGCGCCAGCATCGGCGAACTGACGACGGCGCAGCTGAGCCGCCGGGTCGACCATCTTCTGGTCGCCACCGCAGCCGCGGAAAGGGGATGAGGTGAGCGCCGACCCCGCCAACCGGATGGGCTGGGTGCCGGCGCCGCGGCAGGGCTGGGTCGCCCCCCACATCGCCTCCGAGTTTCCCGGCCTCGGGATCGCCTGGGTCGAGGTCGACGCCAAGCCCGGCCGCAGCCCCGACCCCGTCCGTCGCCGCCTCCGCGACCTCTCCGACCGCACCTACGGCGCCCAGGCGATCCGTCTGCGAGAACGGCCGATCCCCTGGGCCTACCGCGTCTTCTACCGCCAGATCGGGCTCGACCCTGATCGCACCCGCACCGCGATCGAGCAGCTGACGCTGGAGCGGCTCGAAGACGGCGGCTTTCGCACCCACGGGCTGCCGGCGGACGCACTCAACATCGCGATCGTCGAGACCGGCGTCGCCCTCCGTGCCTTCGACGCCGAGGCGATCGAGGGCCGCCTCTGCATCCGCGATTCGGCCCCCGGCGAGGCGCTGCCCGGCGCCCCGGGTGAGCTGGAGAAGGGAACGCTGACGATCGCCGACGAGACCCGGCCGCTCGGTCTCCTCTTCGGCGCCAGCGCCGCGGGGTTCGAGGTCGAGCGCGGGACGCGGCGGATCGCGGTCGCCGCCGTCCAGGTCAAGGGAGTCCCGCAGATCGCCGTTGAGGAGGCGCTGTGGATGGCCGCGGCGACCCTGGAGGCAGCGTGACTACACTTTTAGGGATGCCTGCTCTGCTCAGACAAGAGGATTTTGGTGGGCTCGGGGTTGCCGTCGACGAGCGTCGGGCGCGCCGGCAGCTGCGCCAGCAGATCGCTCGCCTCGAGGCGGAGCTCGCCGGCCTCTTCGGTGAGGCTTTCGGCCACACCGAGGTGCCGTACCGCGTCGAGGCGATCAGTGCCCAACCGCGGCTGCTCGACCTCGGCGAGCTGGAGGCGCTCCGCGATGAGCTCGCCGACCGCGTTGCCGAGGCGCGGCAGGCGTTGGTCGAGCGCCGGCGGGCCGAGGAGGAGATGCAGGCTCTGGTCGAGCAGATGCTCGCCGCCCCACAGGACTTCAAGTGGGTCCGCATCTCCAGGGAAGAGCTTGGCCTCCCGGGCTGTGGCCACTGGCATTCGCGCCCCCGTCTCGGCCCGATCGGGATGCTGATGGGCTGGTGGCGGGTCAAGGTCTCATCTGGATGTCCCTTAGCCGGGCGGCTTGCGGCCGTTGAGCACGAAGCCGAAGCCCGCGGCGAAGCGGGTAGCTGAACCGGACGAGCGCCCGCCCGCCCCCTGGGGGTCGGCGCCGCTTGCCGAGCTGGTGATTCTCGCCGGCATCATCGCCCTGGCGGTCGGGGTGATCGGCGGCCACCCGACCGCGATCGCCGTCGGCGTCGCCCTCGCCGGGCTCGGCGGCCTTGAGGTGGCGATCCGCGAGCACTTCGCCGGCTATCGCTCCCACACGACGATGCTGGCAGGGGCGGCGTTCGTCCTCACCACCGGCCTCGTCTTCTACGCGGCCGATCAGATCCTGGCGGTGGCGCTGGCGATCGGCGCGGTGGTCTTCCTCACCGTCTTCTTCCTCGCCCGCCGCGCATTCCAGCGCGCTTCCGGTGGCCTCAGCTACCGGGTCGGCGGAATGCGCGGCTGAGCCGCGGAAGTAACTAGACCGAGAGGGGTTCGCTCCCCCCGACTCGGGTCATCAGCTCGTTGGCGAGAACGCGGCGCTGGCGGGAGGTCAGCGTCCCCAGCTGCTTGTTCTCGTTCAGGGAGAGGGGCATGAGGAACTTGCGGGCCCGGGTCCGGCCCCAGCGGCGCTGGCTGGTCAGGAGCTCGGCGATGGTCATGCTCTCGGTCTCCCACGGGCAGTCGCGAACCACCTCCGCGGCATCGACATCACCCCGGGCGATCGAGCGCTTCAGCTCCGCACGGGCCAGTCGCACCATGTTGGCTCTTTCCAGCGCCCTCATGTGCTGAGGCGCCTCTGATGAGGCGGCGATAGTCGTCGGGGTTGCCGTTGAGGCAGCTTCCACTGGACTCCTCCCTTCAAGGAATCGAAATTAACTGGGGGTATTCGTCCGGCGCGCGACCAGATTGCCGGGCTGACCTTGCGCCGAATCTCTCTCATTCCCGAAGACCCACCCTGGGTCGTTTCGGCCAGGGGGTGAAGCTACGTCTTCCGGGTACCGGGCGTCAACCCACCGATGCCAAAGTTCCGTCCGACCCATTCGCTAAGAGCAACAATTTCGACACATCCTCCGCCTTGTCCAAATCTGGACAAGCCCGAAACTCACCCCCTCGGGGGATGTCAAATTGTTGTGACCAAAAAATTAAGTGCGAGGAAGGTCCGGGAAGTCCTCGATCACCCTGGCGATCGTGCCGAGGGCGCCGTCGAGATGCTCGCGCTCATGGGTCGCCATCAGGCTCGTCCGCAACAGCGCCCCGCCGGGGGGAACCGCCGGGTGGATGGCGACGTTGGTGTAGACGCCGGCCTCGAAGAGGCGCTTCCAGAGCAGCACCGCCTGCCAGTCGTCGCCGACCATGACCGGCACCACCGGGGTGGTGGCGACGCTGCCGTCGGGCAGCGTCCCCGGCTCGATCACCTTGAGGCCGAGGTGGCGCAGGCCCTCGCGCAGGTACTCGGCGTTCGAGAGCAGTCGGGCGAAGAGCTCCGGTCCGTCGGAGCGGATCACCCGCAGCGCCGCCAGCGCCGCGCCGACGGCGGCCGGGACGGCCGAGGCGCTGAAGATGAAGGAGCGCGAGGAGATGCGCAGGTACTCGATCACGTCGGCCGGGCCGGCGATGAAGCCGCCGCAGGAGGCGAGGCTCTTGGAGAAGGTGCCCATCCGCAGGTCGACCTCGTCCTCGAGCCCGAAGAGCTCGCAGGCGCCGGCGCCGCGGGCGCCGAGGACACCGGCGCCATGGGCCTCGTCGACCATCAAGCGGGCGCCGTAGGCCTGGCAGAGCTCGACGATCCGCGGCAGGTTGCAGACGTCCCCCTCCATCGAGAAGACGCCGTCGACGATGACGAGGACGCCGCCGCCGTCGCCGGCGGCGCGCTCCAGCATCTTCTCCAGCTTGTCCATGCGGTTGTGGCGGAAGGGGCGCAGCTTGGCGCCGGCGAGGCGGCAGCCGTCGAGGATCGAGGCGTGGTCGCCGGAGTCGCAGACAACGGTGTCGGCGGGGCCGAGGATGGTGCCGATGCAGCCGACGTTCGACTGGTAGCCGGTGGTGTAGACGATCGCGTCCTCGGTCCGCATCCACTCGGCCAGCTCGCGCTCGAGGTCGAGGTGCAGGGGGGTCGTCCCGTTCAGTAGGCGCGAGCCGGTGACGCCGGTCCCGTAGGCCTCCAGCGCCTCCCGCGCCGCGTCCTTGACCCGTTCGTCCCCGGTCAGGCCGAGGTAGTTGTTGGAGCCGAGCATGATCGTCTCCCTGCCCTCCATCTCGACGACGGGGCCGGCCTGCGAGGTCAGCAGGCGGAAGTAGGGGAGGAGGTCGTGCTCCTTGGCGGCTTCGAGTTGCTCGAGGCGGTCGTGGCTTCGCGCCTTCTCGAAGACGTCGACCGGAGCCTTCGCGGTCTCGCTCATCTCCCCAGAGTGTAGGTTGCGCTCTCGATGGCCAGCGTCACGATCAGGCCGGTGCGCAACCGGCGCGAGCTGAAGCGCTTCGTCAAGGTCCCCTTCCGCCTCCACCGGCAGAGCGAGCAGTGGGTGCCGCCGCTGGTCTTCGAGCGGATGCAGTTCCTCGACCGCAAGAAGAACCCGTGGTTCGAACACGGGGAGGCGGAGTTCTTCCTCGCCGAACGCGACGGCGAGCCGGTCGGGCGGATCAGCGCCCACCTGGACCGCCGCTGGGATGAGTTCCAGGGCGGCAAGGACGCGATGTTCGGTTTCTTCGAGACGGCCGAGGACCCCGAGGTGGCGCGGGCGCTCTTCGACGCCGCCACCGAGTGGACCGCCGGCGAGGGGCGTGAGCGCATCCTCGGGCCGATGGACTTCACCACCAACGACGAGATCGGGATCCTGATCGAGGGCTTCGAGCGCCAGCCGATGATCCTCGAGCCCTGGCACCCGCCCTACTACCAGCGGCTGATCGAGGCCGAAGGCTTCGCCAAGGCGATGGACGTGTTGATGTGGGAGCTGCGGATGGGGGAGCTGAAAGAGGGCGAGAAGTTCGACCCCTCGATCCACGGGGCGGCGGAGAAAGCGCTGCACGACGAAGGGATCACGATCCGCAACATGCGCAAGAGCGACATGGCGGGCGAGGTGCGGCGCTTCATGGACGTCTACAACGAGGCCTGGGGGGATAACTGGGGCTTCGTCCCGATCACCGACGCCGAGGTCGAGTTCCAGGCCAAGAACCTGAAGCAGGTGCTCGACGAGGAGTGGACCTTCATGGCCGAAAAGGACGGCGAGGTGGTCGGCGCGGCCCTCACCCTGCCGGACATCAACCAGGTGATGGCGAAGCTGGACGGGCGGCTGCTGCCCTTCGGCTGGGCCAAGTTCCTGCTCGGGAAGCGCAAGATCGACCGCCTGCGGGTCTTCGCCCTCGGGGTCAAGCACGACTACCGCCACAGCGGCGTCGCCGCCGGCCTCTACCTCGAGCACATCAAGATGGCGGCCCAGCCCGACAAGATCAAGTGGGGCGAGATGGGCTGGATCCTGGAGACGAACAAGCCGATGAACCGGGCGATGGAGGGGATGGGCGGCAAGATCGTCAAGAAGTACCGTCTTTACGAGCGATCGCTGGCCGGAGGCGACCCCTCGCCGCGCTAGAGTCGCCGGGGTGAGTGAGCTCCACGTAGACGCCGAGGTCGTGGCCGAGGAAGACGCCGGCCCGGCCGAGTCCACCGACCCCGTTCGCCCGCTTCCCTCCAGCTATCAGCCCGACAAGGGCTCATCGCTGCCGGTGCTGCGGCCCGAGGTCAAGTCCGCCGCGCTTGCCGCCGCCGGCGGGGTGCTCGCCGGGGCCGCGACCGTCGCCGCCGTGCGGGCGGTGACCGCCGCCGCCACCAAGGCGAAGGCGCCGCGCCGGCTCAGCCGCCGTCGTCGCGAGCGCCAGAACGTCGTCGCCAGCCGCTCGTTCCTGGTCGATGTCCACCTGCTCAGTCGCTGAAGCCGACGTCCGGCCGCCTTCGCCGTTCCGGATGCCGCGCGGCAGCTCGGACCGGACTCTGCGGGTCCGCGGCGGCGTCGCCACCCGGCTCCTCCACGTTGGCGGCTGCCCGGTCCTGGTGCGGGCCTGGCAGCCGGCTCGCGACCGGGTCCGCCTGCGAGCCGAGGCGGTCGACCCGGCACTGGTGGCGCGACCACGGATTTCGATGCCGCCGTGCCCCGGGCCTGCGGGCCGCGAGCAGCTCGAGGAGGCGATCGCCTGCATGCGGCGTGCCCTCTGGGTCGACGTCGACCTCTCCGACTTCTACCGCCGCTTCCGCCGCGACCGGCTGGTCGGGCCGCTGATCCGCCGCCTGCCGGCTTTTCGCCCGAAGGGGCGGCCGTGGCCCTGGGAGGCATTGGCGGCGGCGGTCGTCGGCCAGTTGATCGAGGCCGACAGGGCGGCGCTGATCGAGCGCCGGATCGCCGGCCGCTGGGGCCCGTCCCTCGGCGAGGGCCGCGGCGCCCTGCGCGACGTTCCCGGGCCGGCGGCGATCGCCGGACGCGCCCCGGCCGAAATCGAGCAGCTGGACCTGGTCGGCAAACGGGCGCTGGCGCTGCGACGGCTCGCCCGCGACGTCGCCGCCGGCCGCTGCCGGATCGAGAGCGCCGACGGCGACGCCCGCCTGCTGGCGATGCCGCAGATCGGGCCCTGGACGGTCCAGTGCCTCGGCCTCTTCGGCCGCAACGACCTCGACTCCCTCCCCGCCGGCGACCTCGGCTACATCAAGCTGGTCGGGCGCCTGAACGGCGGCGGCCGGCGGGCGACGGTCCCCGAGGTGGAAGAGTTCTACGCGCCGTACGAGCCGTATCGCGGCCTCGTCGCCGCCCTCACCCTTTCCGGGATGCACCGGCTGGTCTCGCAGGGCCCGCCGATGCGCCTCGCCGCTTGAACCGGCTGGCACCCGGCGTCTCTCAAGCCCACCGCGTGCCTCGCCGATGAGCGGGGTGGATGCCTGAGCCTGTCGATAGGAACTGGTCTGAGCACGAGGTCGAGCGCTTTCTCGACCAGCTGGCCACGGGCGGGCACGACTTCCGGCGGCTGGTCGAGCGGCTGCCGGTGATCATCTACACTGCCGAGCTCGGCGAGCGGGGGCGCTGGCGCTACGTCAGCCCTCAGGTCGAGGAGATCCTCGGCTATCGGCAGGAGGACTTCATCCGCGACCCCGGCCTCTGGGCGAGCATCCTCCACCCGGAGGACCGCCAGCGGGCGCTTGCCGTCGAGAGCGAGGAGCACCTCGGCAAACGCGACACCGCCCCGATCGAATACCGGGTCCACCGCCACGACGGCAAGATCGTCTGGATCCACGACGAGGCGGTGCTGGAAGCCGACGAGGACGGGGTGCCGGTCTGGCACGGCGTCATCTACGACGTCAGCGAGCGCAAGGTGACCGAGGAGGAGCTGCAGCGCGCCCTCTCCCAGCAGGCGGTCGTCGCCCGGCTGGGCGAGCGGGCGATGCAGAACAGCGACCCCCAGGAGCTGATGGCGGTCGCGGCCGAGCTGATCGGCCGTGTCGACGGCGTCCACAGCGCTTGCATCTGGGAGCTCGGCCGCGACGGGCGCCGCCTCAACCTCCGCGCCGGCCTCGAGGAGTCGGTCGTCGGGGCGGGGCGCCGGGTCTCGGCCGCCCGCGACTCCCACGCCGGCGCCGCCCTGGACTCGGGGACCCACGCGATCGTCGGCGAGTGGGACCAGGAGACCCGCCACACGATGCCGCCCGTCCTCCGCGTCTTCGGCGCCGCCAGCAGCCTCGCCGTGGTGATCGACGGCAAGACCCGTCCCTTCGGCGTCCTCGACGTCCACTCGACCGAGCCCCACCGCTTCAGCGCCAAGGACGTCCCCTTCGTCCAGGCCGCCGCCAACGTTCTCGCCGACGCGATCGAGCGCCACGCCGCCGACCAGGCGCTCCGCTACCGCGTCCTCCACGACTCCCTCACCGGGCTCCCCAACCGCCTCAGCTTCGTCGACGCGCTCGGCGACTCGCTCAGCAAGGCGGCGGTCTCGGGTTCGCCGGTGGGCATCCTCTTCCTCGACCTCGACCACTTCAAGCTCATCAACGACAGCCTCGGCCACCACGCCGGGGACGCCCTCCTGCGGGCGGTGGCGCCGCGGCTGCGCTCGCACCTGCGCCCCGGCGACGTCGTCGCCCGCTTCGGCGGCGACGAGTTCGGGATCCTGATCGACCGGCTCGCCGACGAAGGCGAGGCGGTGGCGATCGCCGACCGCGTCGCCGCCGCCTTCACCCAGCCCTTCACGATCGACGGGGTCGACCACTTCGTCAGCGCCAGCATCGGCGTCGCCGTCGCCCGCGCCTCCGAAGAGCGCACCGTCAACGCCGAGCTGCTGATCCGCGACGCCGACGCGGCGATGTACCGGGCGAAGGAGGGCGGCCGCGCCCGCTGCGTCCTCTTCGACGCCGAGATGCGGGCCAGCGCGATGCGCCGCCTCGAGGTCGAACGGGAGCTCCGCCACGCCCTCGACCGCGACGAGCTGACGCTGCACTACCAGCCGGTCGTCAACCTCCGCACCGGGGGGATCGACGAGCTCGAGGCGCTGGTCCGCTGGCGCCATCCCGAGCGCGGCACCCTAGACCCGGCGGAGTTCGTCTCGATCGCCGAGGACAGCGGCCTGATCGAGCCGATCGGCCGCTGGGTGCAGGAGCGGGCCTGCCGGCAGGCGCTCGAGTGGCACCAGCTGCGCCCCGACTCTCGACCCCTCGATGTCGCCGTCAACCTCTCGGCCCGCCAGGTCGCCCACCGCGACCTGCCCTCCACGGTCGAGGAGATCATCGCCCGCACCGGGCTCGACCCGGTCCACCTGCGCCTCGAGATCACCGAGAGCGTCCTCGTCGAGGAGTCGGCGGCGGCGATCTCCTCGCTGCAGGCGCTGAACGAGCTCGGCGTGCGCCTGGTCCTCGACGACTTCGGCACCGGTTACTCCTCGCTTGCCTATCTCAACCGCTTCCCCTTCCACGCGCTGAAGATCGACCGCTCCTTCGTCGACGCGCTCGGGATCGAGCAGGAGGCGACGGCGATCGTCGAGGCGATCATCGGCATGGCCCGGGCGCTCTCGCTCGAGGTGATCGCCGAGGGCGTCGAGAGCGAGGTGCAGCTGGCCGAGCTGCAGCGGCTCGGCTGCGACTACGCTCAAGGGCACCTCTTCCACGCCGCGATGCCGGAGCGCGAGGTAAGCCGGCTGATCGCCGAAGGCGCGCTCGGCTATTCGGGGATTTCGCCCGAGGGCAGGTAGCCGTTGTCGAGCAGTTCGCCCGTCTCCGGCAGCGTCTCGATCAGGCCGTTGTCCCGCATCCAGCCGGCGAAGGTCGCCCACTCCTTCGGGTCCATGTAGCCGTAGGGCTGTCCCTCGACGCGGGCCGCGAGCAGCGGCAGCGTCGCTTTCACCTCGGCGGCGGCCAGTTTCGGTTCCAGGTCCGGGTTCGCTTCGGTGATCGCCTTGGTCGCGGCGCCCGGCTGCGCGGCCGCGGCGTCGGTGCCGCGCTCGAGCGCGGCGAGGAAGAGGCGGAACTTCTCCGGGTTTGCTTCCAGGCTCTGCGGCCGGGCGACCAGCACGAGCTCGTCGTAGGTCGGCACCCCGAGCTGATCGACCGGCGTCACGACGGGGGCTTTGCCGCGTTCGCGCAGGTCGATTCCCTCGACGTTGCTGAAGCCGCCGAGCATCGCCTGGGCGGAGCCGCCAAGGAGGGCGGGGAGGAGGCCGAAGCCGACGTTGACCGCCTTGACGTCGTCCGGCGTCAGCTTCACCCGCGCGAGGATCGTCTTCAGGAAGGCGTCCTGATAGGGGATGCCGGCGGTGGCGACGGTCTTGCCTTTGAGGTCACCGACGCCTTTGACCCCCGATTTCTGCAGCCAGATCATCGAGGTCAGCGGCCGGTTGACGAGGGCGGCGATCGCGACCACGTCGAGGCCCTGTTCGCGCGCCAGCGCCACCTCCGGCTCGTATGAGATCGCCAGGTCGGTGCGCCCGGCGGCGAGCTGCTTCAGCGGCGCCGCCGGTTCGGACGGCGTCTCGATGCTGAGGTCTAGCCCCGCTTCTTCGAAGTAGCCGAGCTTCTGCGCCATGTAGATCCCGGCGTGGTCGGGATTGGGGTAGAAGTCGAGGGTGAGGCCGAAGCTCTCGCGGTCGCCGGTCGTGTCCTCCGACTTCTCGCCGCAGGCGGCGAGGGTCAGGGCCAGGAGGAGGACGGCGAGGGCGAACCACGGGATCCGGAGGCGAGTCATCGCCTGAGTTCTATCGCCAAGTGACGACGCGCCGCTCTGCGAGGGAGGTAAGGCCGATCAAGGCGAGCGCCAGAGCCGAGAGAACCGCGACCGAGGCGAACTGCCGATCGACCAGGTAGTAGGCGGTATCGGACTGGATCAGGTGGCCAAGTCCGGAGCTCGAGCCCGCCCACTCGGCGAAGACGGCGCCGATCGGCGCGAAGACAACCGCGATCTTGATCCCCGTGAAGAGGCTCGGCAGGGCGGCCGGCGCTTCGACGCGGCGGAACTGCTGCCAGCGGGATGCGCCGAGGCTGCGCATCATCTTCACCGCCTCGGGGTCGACCGAGCGCAGGCCGTCGAGCGTGTTGACGGTGATCGGGAAGAAGCAGACCAGCGCCACGATCACGACCTTCGCCGTGATCCCGTAGCCGAACCAGACGACGAGGATCGGCGCGATGACGACGACCGGGATCGTCTGCGAGGCGACGACGAGCGGATAGGCGGCGTCCCGGAGGACGCGCCAGCGGTGCATGAGGACCGCGAAGGCGACCCCGACGACGAGCGCGGCGGCGATCCCGAGCAGGATCTCCCGCAAGGTCACCCAGGCGTTTTCGGCGAGCAGGCCGCGGTTCTCCCAGATCGAGCTGGCGATTTCGGTCGGCGAAGGGACGAGAAAGTCTTCGAGGCTGAGCGCGTCGGCGATCACCCCCAGCGAGCAGGCCAGCTGCCAGAGGCCGAGCAGCAGGGCGATCAACGCCATAGGGAGCAGCCGGCGCCTCATCGCGAGCCCTCTCGCAGAGCGTGCAGCGCCGCCTCGCGGGCGGCGACGAATTCGGGGTCGGTGACGGCGGCGTCGCGGTCCTCGGCGCGGGGGTGGGGGGCGCTGAGCTCGGCGACGATCCGGGCCGGGCGGGCCGACATCACCGCCACCCGGTCGCAGAGGTAGAGGGCCTCCTCGACGTCGTGGGTGACGAGGACGGCGGTGCGGGGGTCGGTGCGCAGCGCCGCCGCCAGCCACTCCTGCATCTCGGCGCGGGTGATCGCGTCGAGCGAGGCGAAGGGCTCGTCGAGCGCCAGCACCGGCTTGCCGGCGATCAGGGTGCGGAGGAAGGCGACCCGCTGACGCATCCCGCCCGAGAGCTCGCCCGGTCGCGAGCGCTCGAAGCCGGCGAGCCCGAAGCGGTCGAACAGCTCCGCCGCCGAGGCGCGCGCCTCGGCCCGCTTCATCCCCCGGTTGCGCAGCGCCAGGGCGGCGTTGTCGATCGCTGAGTACCAAGGGAGGAGGAGGTCGCGCTGGGGCATGAAGGCGCAGCGCTCGAGCCGCTCCTCCGAGGTGGAGCCACCTTCGACGGAGATCGTGCCACCGGTCGGTTCCTGGAGGCCGCAGATCAGCTCCAGGAGAGTGGACTTGCCGCAACCGGATGGCCCGACGAGCCCGATCACCTCATTTGCCTCCCCCGCCAGGGCCAACGAATCAAGGGTGCGCATGTCGCCGTAGGAGTGCGTTACCCCCGCAATTTCGAGCTTCACCCTGGTATCCTGACGCACTCCGCACTCCTGACCAAGGAGGTCAGGAAAGTCGAAATCAGCACTGTGCGGACCCCCAGGAACTAATTATGGACCCGGCAATCGTCCTTTTCGGATTGGGCATCGGCGTACTCGTCGGTATGACCGGCATGGGCGGAGGGTCGCTGATGACGCCGCTGCTGATCCTGATCTTCGGGATCCAGCCGACGACCGCGATCGGCACCAACATCTTCTACTCGGCGGTGACCAAGACCGTCGGTGGCTGGCGCCACTTCCGGATGAAGACGGTGAACATGGAGCTGGTCAAATGGCTGGCGATCGGCAGCGTCCCCTCGGCCGTCGCCGGCGTCGCTCTCGTCTCCTGGCTGCAGACGCAGGTTGGCGAAGACCGGCTCGACGAACTCGTCTACGCGGTCCTCGGCGGCACCCTGCTGATGGTCGGGATCATCACCCTGACCCGGGCGCTGATCCTTCGCAACCTGATCGACGAGCGCGACCGCTTCGAGGTCGAGCGGCGGCACAAGGTTGCGGCGATCGTGATCGGCGGCACCACCGGCTTCGTGATCGGGGTCACCTCCGCCGGCTCGGGCACGGTGATCGCGATCCTGCTGATCGCCGTCTACCGGCTGGCGCCGAAGAAGGTCGTCGGCACCAACGTCTTCCACGCCGCGATCCTGCTCTGGGCGGCCGGGATCGCCCACTGGATCGGCGGCAACGTCGACTTCGTCCTCGCCGGCAACATCCTTCTCGGCTCGGTCCCGGGAGTGGTGATCGGGGCGGCGCTGTCTGACCGGGCGCCCCAGGGCTTCATTCGCACCGCCCTCGGCGTGGTCCTCGTCGGCTCCGGGGTGGTGACGATCCAGAAGGGCGACCCCTCGGTCTGGCCGATCGCCGCCGGCATCGCCGCGATCGGGCTCGGCCTGGTCCTCTACGCGCCGCACTGGCTCAACCGCCGCCGCGAGGCCCAGCGCCTGGAAGCGGAGGAGCAGGAGCGCGGGCAAGAGCTTGATCAGGCAGGGGCGCTCAGCCGCACGCTGCCCGCCGACTGATTAACTAAATACATGCGAGTTTCCGCGAAGGCCGACTACGCGGTGCGGGCCGCTGCCGAGCTTGCCGCCGCCCAGGCGGAGGAGGCTCCGGTCAAGGGCGAGCGCCTGGCCGACGCGCAGGACATCCCCCTGCAGTTCCTCGAGCACATCCTGCTCGAGCTAAAGCACCACGGCATCGTCCGCGCCCGCCGCGGCGCCAAGGGCGGCTACTGGCTTGCCCGGCCCGCCGACGAGGTGACGATCGCCGAGATCGTCCGCGCCGTCGAGGGCCCGATCGCCCACGTCCAGTCGACCCCGCCCGAGGACATCGAGTACCGCGGCAACTCCGAGCACCTGCAAGCAGTCTGGATCGCCGTCCGCGCCAGCCTCCGCAGCGTCCTCGAGGAGGTCACCCTCGCCGACCTCGTCTCCGGCGAACTCCCAAGCGTCGTGGGGGAGCTCACCTCCACCAAAGACGCCTGGGTCGCGCGCTAGCCGTCGCTCTGCGCGGGCCTAGCCGGGCTTCTCAGCAGTCGAGACACCCGGGAGGTCGGCAAAGCCACTTTGGTCCAGGCTCACGACCTGCCGCTCCTGGGCTCGTGCCGTCGCGGCGATGATGAGGTCGTGGGCGCCACGTGGCGTTCCCGCCCGCCTAACGTGCGCCAGCAGATCAGCGTGAGCTTCGGCAACGTTGAGGTCATAGGGCTCAATCGAGACTGCATCGAGAACCGCTTCTACGAAGTGCGCCCGCTTCTCCTGCCTGCGGCCTTTCGCCATCTGGACACCAACTCGCAACTCCGCCACGGTGATCGCTGCGACCGCGACGTCATCGCCGTCGTCAATTACTTCCTCCAGCGAGTCGCCGCCGCGCTCGGCGTCGACTAAAACCGTCGTGTCGAGGATCAGTCGTGCCAGGGGTTCGTCACCGGCTCCATGCCATCGCGCAGCTCACGCAGCTCACCCGCCCAAGCATCGTCAGGCCGGTTCGCGCGAAGCGCCTCCTTGAGGGCTCTCCCCGTGCCCCCGTTCGCGGGACCGATGGTCGCCACGGCGCGACCGTGGCGGACCACCACGTAGGACTCCCCGCCACGCTCCACATCGTCCAAGACCTCTGAGAACCGGCGAGACGCATCGGTCGCACTAAGCTGTTTCATAAAATCAGATTATCAGATCGATAGCCTGCGACCTTCGGGTTATGCCCCATTTGTTGCCCCAGCAGGGATCAGCGCAGCCTCGTTCACCCGGGTCATAATGGCGACGGACGGCCAAACGACCGCAGCGCGTAGCGGCATCTAGGCGGAAGAAGCTGCAACAACGGAGACATCGTCGTGGGCTATCGCCCCGCCTTTTTGAGCTCGTGCCGTCACCAACGCCGGCTTGCGGCTCGCGGGCGCAATGTCGAGCACGAACTCGATCCCCAGGCTGCCTGACAGCGTTGATGATCGTGTCGACCTCCGGGTTGTGCTCCCCGGACTCGAGCTTGACGACACGCGGCTGCGAAACGCCCAGCTTCTTCGCCAGTGCTCTCTGGCTCAATTTGTGCTCAGCCCGATAACGCAGCAGCGTTGCCGCAAACTCCCGCGCAGGAGCGAGCCTCTGCCACTCCGCCCGAAAGCTCGGATCGGCCAGCTGCTCCTCGGCCAAGAGGGCATCGAAGGTCTTGTCTGATCTCGTCATCGTTCTCTCATGATAATAAATCTATTATCAAAATCAACAGTGGCGCTCTAGACGATCACGTGCTTCCACAACCACTCGATCGAAGTCCTTCTTCTTCGCGGCTATCGCCAGAACCACGAATCGACTGCCGAACCGCGCATAGATCGGCCGAGCCTCACAGGCCCCCTGCTTCGGCCGCAGCTCGAAGAGATTCGCCTCGCCCTTCAACGACTTCATATGCGGCGACGGCAAATCCGGCCCAAGATCCTTCAGCTTCTGCACGACGTTGAAGACCGCCTTGCGATCTCCGCGCGACTTCACGTCCTCGAAGTCGATAACCGCATCGCTGTCGAAATACACGACCCAGGCTCTCGGCTGGTTGCCCATTGTCGCGACATTAGTCTTGACCTCGGACTCAACTTTTTGTCTTCAAGATCATGCAGCGGCTTCCCTATAGCGGGGGCAGGATTCGAACCTGGGACCTTCGGGTTATGAGATTGAGGTGGTGACTCGGCTGGACCACGTGGAGCTAGGTTTCAAGCCGAATTCACGAGATCGACCTACGTGGGGATCGGCTGGAATCTGTGGGGCATGTTGCCCCATTTGTTGCCCCAGCAGGCACGACTCGCTTCGAAGCCTAAGCGCACCGAAGACAGCCGGGTGTCGCGCGAAGCAGCAGTCTTTCCACGGCCGACCTAGGACACGTAGGCCTTGCGCACCATCGCGGCGGTCCATCGGTTCGTCCCGTGGGCCCGGGAGGACATTCCTGCGGTTCAGGGTCTCGGCGATCTCGGCGAGGTGCTTGCCTTTGGAGGCGACTGCTAGCGAGGACAGCTGCTCAAAGAACGACGCAACTCTTCGATGCTCAGCGACGGACATGACCCGAAATCTATGGGTCGAGGCGGATTGCAGAGGTGGGGTGGGAGCGGGCGAATCCCGCTCGCGGCTCGTCCTGGCTCAACCTAACGAGCAGCTCGTGGAATGGCGGCCAATCGGCGAAGGGCCGATCCTCGGCGCCGAAGCTGTCGTCACTGCACCAGTGAGCGTGCACCGCCCGAGCGGCGACGTCGGAGCCGAGCGCCACGAAGGCCATCTCGCCGTAGGTCGGCCAACCCGGCCTTCCAAGCGGACGCTCCCGGGCCGGAAGAAACCGGAGGTAGGCGATCGACAGTCCCTCCTGCCTCCTCCCGAGCTGGATGCAGCTGAGGCAATCCGCCCAGGCTCCCGGACTGTGTGGGCCAAGCTCGCTCATCAGGTCGCTCGCCTGGATCGGATCGAGGTCGAGCAAGAAGGTCGTGTAGGTGAACCTCAGAAGAGCTGGGTGCCAGCGGGCGGCAAGATCGGAGGCTCCCGAGGTCGACGTCAGGGCTGCCGAGCTGACGACTGGCTGGCCGACTGCCGCCAGGTCCCGGGCCAGGCGACCGAGGGCGTCGGGGCTGTCCAGCAACCCGAGCCTGAGGTTCTGGCCGGACGCGGAGGGCTGTCGCCAACGGAGGCCGGCGCTAAGGCCGTGATCGCTCGCCTCGAGGATTGCGGCGCGGCCGGCGGCATCGACTTCATAGTCCTCGAGAAGGTGCTCGGTTTGCCTCAGGACAACCACAAAGGCCGGTCGCTCAGGCAGGCCGTCGGGAGCGCCGTCGAGCACGTCGACGAGAAGAGGCTCTCGCCCCTCGCGAACGACCACCCGCTGATCTCCCAGATACTTGGCGAACCGCTGGGCGAACCCGGTCGCCTCCAGCTCGGCCTTCTGAGCGGCGGAAAGATGACCGTCATAAGCGACCGTCGGCTGGCCCTGGTCGGCAAGCACCTCAGCCGCCCAGCCGAAGACGGCTTCGACGCCCGTGCGCAGGAGCCGCTGCGTCGCGTCGAGCGGCTCGTCGAGGTCGCGCAGCCGGCGCTGCCAAGTCGGGGCCTCGTCAAGCATCTCGATTCGCGGCGGGCCGGCCGCGACCAGCTTCGCGAACCTCGCGTCCGGGGTCCCCTCCGGTCCAAGTTGGTCGACCGAGAACGTCGCGCCGACCTCCTCGGCTTGCAGATCGTCGCCCAGCGACACGTTCATCGCGGCCAGCGCAACCCCTTCGACGATCGCGTAGCTCGCCAGGCTTCCTTCACGAAACCCGGCATACAGGCCCTTGGCATCGTCCGAGAAGCCCCAGTAGCCTGGATAGTCCGCAAGAAGGCGATCCCGATCGACGTCGACCGCTACCGCCCACGCCCCGAGGCTCGTGGCGTACACCTCGTGCGTCCGCCGCGCTGCGCCGACCAGCGCGGCGAGGCGCTCGCGGTTCGCCGGCGTCGGATCGAGGTGCGAGTCCCACCCAACCCGCTGCAGCAGGAGCCCGTACGTGGTCGTGGCGTTGAGCCCGGCGTGGGCGATCTCATGCCAGGTCACCATTTCGGCCACCTCCGCGTCGTCCCCGAGCATCTTCAGGGTCGTCGGCCCGTGCATGCGGTGGTAGCCGGAGGCCACCTGCGGATCGACTCGACTCATAGCCTCTGGCTAGTTTTACGGGAATGTGGGCGGCAACCGCTTGGGACGACAACGACTGGGAAGGCCACAAAGCGCGCGGCTGGACGGTGATGGGGAGGCTCCGAGAGCGCCGCGATCGGCGGCTCGCAGAAGCGCGCGCCGCGCAACGCCGCTTGGACGAGCGGTTGGCCAGCGTGCAGATGATGTCGGCCGCGTCGAGCTTGAGCAGGGTGGCCGACGAAGCAGCCGCAAAGTGGACCGGTGGCCCGACCGTCCTGGCGCTCCTGTTCGCGCACCCGGACGCGAACGCCATCGCCGCCCTGGATGCGCGGGGTGAGTACTTCGACCACCGAACTGGCGAGAGATGGGACCTCTTTTTCCCGGGCTATTACCGCGCCTCCAACGGGGACGCTGAGCGGGATTTCGGCGCTCAGCCCGTAGGCGCAAGTTCCTGGCCGACTGGTTCTTCCATCCCCAGGACTTCGACCTTTTCCGGGATGACGTAGAGCGCCTGTCGGAAGGCCGCTGGCAGTATTCGGGGACGACCGACTTGGTGCTCGCCTCCGCATGGCTGGGGTCTGACGCCGAACCAGCGGTGGACTGGGCGACGACGGTCAGCGGCAGCTTGACCGACGTCCTCACCGGCACGGTGTCCGTCTCGCTGCCCGAGGTGGTGGAGCGGCTCAGCAGGGAGATCGACCAAGCGCTGCTGTCACCAGCCTACGGTGTCCCCGAGCTGACTCGGCTAGGCGGGGGATCAGACTCCCCCTGCTGCTCGCGAAGTCATGACCAACGCTCTCGGGGGAATCATCGCCGCCCTCGGGATGAAGGCGCTCGGCGGCTGATCCCGGCGAGCGACGGCGGACCTACGACATGACTACCGCCGAGCCAACGTTCAAGCCACCCACCAAGGAGTTCTTGGACTCGATCTTCGAGCGATTCAGCTCGGAGCGATTCAAGAGAAATCACGAGCTGACCGCCCGGTCGTATGACTTCGAGAGGGCGCTCCAAGCGCTGCGCTCGGAGAGTCAACCTCGCGTCGATCGGGAGGCGGCCCAGGCGATGGCCCCGGAAATGGGCTCCACGCGAGCGCTCTTCGACGGACTGTTCATCCAGGAGCTCCGCCAGTTGGCGCTTTCGCAGACGGGAGAAGACAGAGATCTGCTGGAGCCGGTCGCGGTGGTTGCCTGTCCCACCCATAGTCTCAATGCGATTGCTCTCCTGTCGCCAAGAGGCGAAGCGGCGATCGTGCTCAACCTCGGTGTTCTGGGTGTCCTGCAACTGGCCATCAAGGCTTCGCTCGCCCATATGACCTGGCACGACAGCAATCCCTACTGTCGAGACTCCCCGCAAGAGTCCTACGGCACTGCCCTGATCAGCCTTACCGAGTTCGTATTCACCGGGGACTTCGAGTGCCTGGCTCCGCATCGGAAAACACTCAGCATCGTCGACCCTCAGCACATGGCGACCCAGTTCACCCGGATCGGGGAGATCTTCATCGTCCTGCATGAGTACGGGCACCTTCGCGAGGGCCACCTACAGCGGCAGGGACGTTCGATGGCGCCAGGAGCGCAAGCCACCATCGAATACACCCGCCAACAGCACCTCGAGCTCGAGGCCGATGCCTATGCCATCAAGCGACTTACCACCGGGCCCAACCCACTGGCGCCCAGCATGGCGTGCCTGATGGTCGGATTTCTCTTCAGGTTCTTTGCCCTCTGCGAAGCCGCCAAAGGCCAGAAGTCCGGAAGCGAGACCCACCCTCCGGCGCTGGCCAGGTCGGGAGCTGATCAAGGGCCGGAGCGCCGTCCTCCGGCCGACCGAGGAGGATGGCGATGCTGATCGTGCCGCCGCGCGCATGGTGCGCGTGCTGGGTCTCTCCTTCGACAAGATCGAAGCGGGGCTGGCTCAGTAGGGCGCAAGCTGCAGGATGGCGATCGCCGCGAGGGCCGAAAGAAACAGAGGCACGAAGGTAGAATCGCGCTCCCAGCGATGAAACTCTCGGCAGGCCCTAAAGCAGTTCGAGCGCCTGCTGGCGAACAGCTCTCGCGAGGCTGAGTTCCAAAGGCTCTTCAGCAAGTGCCCGGAGATCCTTTCCCTCACCCTGCCGCTGAGACTCGAGCCGAGCGATATTCGCCCCCTAGCGCGTCCGGGCAAGAGCGAGCCCGATTTTCTCGCCTACCCCTCGAGCGGCATGGCCGGCGAGTACGGGCTCGTCGAGCTGAAGCGCCCTGGCTCCCAAATCCTCGTAGAGCCTCGAAAGGGTCAGCTCGGAACTCAGCCGCACGGCCCTGACGGCCGTCGGGCAAGGTGTGCGTTACCGGGACAAGATGCGTGCCCTCCAAACGGAGACGCCCACCCTGGTGCTCGGAAACCAAGCGCACATCTTCGTGATCATGGGACTGAGCGAAGAGTTGGCTGGCAAGCTCGGCACTGAGCTCTACGAGAAACAGATTACTGGCGACTTGCCCCCCAACTGTCGCCTGATCCCGTACGACGTCCTGTTCCAGTCGTTCGCTCAAGCCATCCCACCGCAGATCATGGTCCTCCTGCCTGGAGAGAATGGTGATCTTGCCTCCATCCTCTGGAGGGTCGAGAGGAATCTGTTCGATTGGTCCTATTTCGACCTGACCGAGCGCTCCATGGAGTACTGGATGACCGTGGGGACCGAAACAAGCTCAGTCCTGGGCTCAGCTCCCGTCCTCCTCGACCGATCGCACTTCCTGGTGACGAACGGTCCCTACTCAGGGCGTCTTGCAACCGAGACGGATGCTCCCGCAGAATTCTTAAGATCGATCGTCGCCCTGCTTCATCGCCTTCGCGATGCCACCCCTCCAACGAGCAGCTTCACGACCGTCGACGCCTTCCTGAACGGCTATCGCTGGCTAGTCGATAGACAAGCTCAAAGAGCGGCATCCGCCCTAGCATTCACCGCGCTAAAGGACGCAGCACACCGCTGCTTGAACGAGAGCCGCTCAGAGCAGCTTCTGACCTACCCCGATGCCCTCCTAGCGGAGCTGGAGCACCACGACCTGATCGACTGGGCCTGGATGGACTCCGCCGGAAGCAGATACCTCATCCATCCAGCCGCCCGTCTTCTTCTGTGAGCTGTCCCTTTTAGTGGCGGCGTTCACCGATCTGGTTGGGAATCCGGCCAGCCGGGAGCTTGCGGGCCAGGCCAGGTTCGAAGTATCCGCTCGGTGAGATCGGCGCCGCGGGCATCGATCAGCCCCTCGTTCCACTCTTCGCTCTGACAGAGCGACTGGTTGATCAGAAGGAGGCTTCGTCTCGAGAGCTCCTCTCGCTTGCTGCCTGCCTCCCCCTCTGCCTGCCACGGCGCGTTGGAGAGGGCCGAGTTGAGCGGCTGCGTCACCAACGTCAGGTTCCCGAGGCGGTTCACGTGCGCCTCTCGAATCTCGGCCGCAAGCTCCGGATCGTCGGCCGCAAGCTCCGGATCGTCGGCACCGTCGACGGGCCAGTGCTGCTGCCAGCTCCTGGGCAGGGCGTGCTCAATGGAGAGGCCGGGTGGCAGGGCGATCGCCTCGGTCTTGGCCGGGTCCCGCATGTCGAGCTCGCAAGCTTCGAGAAGCATCCGGACGCGGGGCTGTCCGACGAATCCGTAGAGATCGCCTTGCTGCAGGCGGCCCCGGATGTCGCCATCGGACGGCCACACCGCGGTGGCGGCTTGCGAGGAGCGCAACTCGCGAACGATCGCCTCGTCCGCGCAGGCGGTGTTCTCTCTGATCGCGTTGAGGAGACTGGCCAGGGACCGGTTGTAGCTTTTCCCGGTGAGTCGCAGGATCGCGCGGCGCACCAGCCAGCTCTCCAGCGCCGCGAGAGCGCGCCGGCGCCGGTCCGGCTCGAGCCCAGAGGTGCGGAAGAGAAAGAGCGCTACCGGCAACATGGTCGTGGTGTCCATGGCTTCCATTCGGGAAAAGAAGAGCCCCTCCGGCGACCCCGGGTCGAAGCTGTCGAAGGAGCGCATGATCCTTGCGTCCTCGCAGAGGCGGGGGATCAACTCCGACGTGGGAGAGCTGCCTGGGTTGTGCAGCGCGTCTTTCCGGAAGGTGTCGAACAGCTTGTCGGCGCGAACCACCTCCCCGAGTTCCATCGCCAGCCAGTGCATGAGGAACCAGTCGGCCCGAGCGCGCTTCTCCCGCCCCTGGCGCACTTCTTCCAGCCAGTAGTCGTCGCTCTCGAAAGTCGGCTCCCACTCGCGGTCATGGAGATCTTCGGCGGGGGCGCTCTCCCGCTCGGCCTGCAGGAAGACCGCGTTCTTGACGAGATCCAGCGCGCCCAGCCCCGTGCCTCTGGCGTTCAGCGTCTCGAAGATGACCTGAGCGTTGTCGCTCTCGTCAAGGTTGATCGAGACGACGTAGAGGAGCTTTTCCAGGCAGATCTGGAGGGCGCCGAGCCGCTCGGTCTGCGCCGCCGCGTCTGCCTCTCCCTCGTCGGTCGCCCATTCGTCGATGCGGTCGTGGAAGAATCGCCAGGCGCCTGGAATTCCGCCCGAGGTGCCCTCAGCGGCACCGCTCTCGAGCGTCGCCAGAAAGTCGTCGCGATCCCGGCGCGAGGGCCAAACCTTGAAGCGCATCTGTCCCTCGACGTTGCGTCCTCGGTTCTCCGTCAGCTCCTGAAGATCGTCTGCAACGGCGTCGGCGTCGCGCTGGCGGGCCACCGCGACGGCCGCCGAGAGGATGATCTGGAGCGTGGTCAGCCGCTGCTGGCCGTCGATGACAAGCCGAGGATCGACGGTCCCGACCGGGGAGTGCTCCTGGCTCAGGACGATGGGACCCAGGAAGTGCCGATGCCGCACATGAGTCTCGGGGTCGTCGAGGTACCGGTCGGCAGTGTCAGCGACGTCGTCCCAGAGCACAGCCCAGTTCTTCTCCTCGTTCCAAACGTAAGCGCGCTGGTACACAGGCACCTGGAACTGAACGCGCCCGTTGAAGAGGTCATAGACCTGCTGAGTAGTCGGCTGCTCCACATCACCAGCCTAATATGCAGCCCCGGTGGGAAACGATGCCCGGCCTGGGAATCTGAGGGTTACTCGACCTAGGACGAGGGAGGTTCGGCCGCTCCGCCGGCCCCACCTGAACCCGCTAATAGCGGGGCGGGATTCGAACCCGCGACCTTCGGGTTACGAGCATCGGCCTCGCGATCAGCGGGACTATGTGGAGCGCGGTCTAGAGCGGTTTCTTTGAGATCGAGCTACGTGGAGATCGGCTGGAATCCGTGGGTATGTTGCCCCATTTGTTGCCCCAGCGGACCCTGCCTACTTTGACATCTAGACGCGCCGATGCCTGCCGGATCTCGCGCATAGTTTTAGTCCCGAGCACGTAAGGTTGGGGCATGCCGAGGGTTGAGCGGGATCCTGAACGCGGCCGAGCCGCTGCAGCTAAGTTGAAGGCGCTCGGCGTCAAGGGAATCCTCATCAAGGCAGCCGAGCAGGGGTACATCACGCAGCTCGCATGCAAGATGCCGGAGTGCTTCTGCCCCGAGGAGCTTGGAGGCGCGTGCTACTTCGACCCGGTCAACGAAGAATTGAGCGACTGGATACCCACCCACGAGCACTTCCCTCGCTCCAACAGAGAGGGTGGCCACCGAGACGTGGACAACGCCATCCTTGCGCACCGCCTCTGCAATCGCATCGACTACTCCATAAGTGTTGGCCGACCGTATGCGAGGGATCTCGAGAGGGTCAGGAAAGCTCGCGAGGAAGCGATCCGCCGCAACGGCGAAAGTTCGTAGGTCACCTGCGGCTTGCTGGCTGGGAGTCGGTGAAGTAACCGATCTTCAGCCAGTAGGCCATTAGGTGACCGATCGACGCGTCACGGTTAAGCTCTAGCTCTCGTGAACCTCGGCGACTGAGACCGCGAAGCCAAAGGCCCGAAGACGCTCAGCGGCGGCCCTGAGGCCGATCACGCTGAAGAAGGGCAGAGTGAGCGGCGTCTTGCGATCGCTGCGGGTGATCACGGCGAACGTGATCTCGTGATCGCGAGCGTCCGCGCCAGTAGCCGGCAACTTGCCTACCCAGTTGATGTCGACTTTTCTAACAACCTTGCGGGCCTGGTCCCGGAACTCATCGTCGAGCAGTAGGCGCTCGGCGCTGTTGACCCCTTGAGTGAAGAGATGGCTGAGGGTCGAAGAGCTGCCACGTTGCTTGACGTGGATCAGGCCGCCATCGGCAGTGAGGACATCGCAGACCTCCATCTTGTCGTGCCCCCGCTCGAAAACGAACTTCTTGTCCAAGCAGAGACCGCCAATGGCCTTCGCTGCCTTCAGGTTGTAGTCGTCCTCATCAGTGCCAGCGTCGGCATCGGGCAGGCCCTTGAAGCGGGGTAACTTTTCGACTTCAGCTTCGACTCTCTTGCGGTAGTCGTTCTCGACCCGGAACCAGTCTCCGGTCGAGAGAACATAGAGGCCATCCTGAAGCTCAACTTGGTAGACGAGGCGGACTGCGAATCGGCCAATCGTTCGCCCGTGCGCCGTCAGAGGCGCGAATCGCGATCAGGCGGTCGTCCTTGAGCAACTGCAGGTCGATCTCCTCGTCCTCGCAGGCGTCGAGGTATGCCGAGATGCGCGGGTCGGCATAGAGCTCGGCCTCTGGATCGCTGCGACTGAAGCGGAAACCATCGATGTCCTGCCAATCAAGCGTTTCGGGCGCCGCCAAGTGGACGTCGTCTATCTCGCGATCTTCGAGTGCCTCGACCAGCAGCTCATTTAATTCTTCCTTGCGCGCCTTGCTCTTGACCGGGCGCAGGTGATCGATGAAGTCGAAGTTCTCCTTGTAGGCGTCATCTTCGTAAGCGCCGAACAGACGCTCGCAGAGCGCCGGCAAGTCGGGCACTTGGTCACGGGTGTGGATTCCGAGCGAGTCGGCGCCAGTCAAGCGGTGGGCCAGGGTCTCGTCTTTTGGCTTGCCGGTCACCGCCCGGAGCAGGTCGCGGCTCACGTCGAGGCCGAAGGCACCGAAAGAAGACTCATGGCTGAGGTCGAGGCGTGAGTGGACAGTAGTTTCGTCGATCGTCTTCGCGTCGACACTCTTCAGCTGATCTGGGGCAACCGTGTTGAGGACGACCTTGAGGCCGAAGTCCTGCACGTAGGAATCGGGTTCGATGAGGTGACGGCCGCCGCCGAAAGTGATGGCGAAGATCCGCCCGGCGGCTTCGAGAAGAAGAACCGCAGCGGCGGATGAGGTGTTCAGCCCAGCAAGATCACCGCTGACATGGGGGGAGAGGTATTTCGCCCAAGGCGGCGGGTGCGGTGGCTTTGATGCTGCAAAGAGGCTGTGGCGGCGTTTGTCGATTTCGGGGACCCGGTAGCCGGTCAAGGCATCCCGATCCCGCAAGGTGTCGTCGCGCCCCAACTCTTCTTTCAGCAGGGAAACGGTGAGCTTTTCGCGCCGGGGCTTGCGTGCCAACTCTCAGCGTCCAGGACAGGTGAGCCGAGCTAGCACTCGGGCAGGGAGAGGAGGTTGTTCTGAGTCGAGCCGTCGGCTTCAGTGGTCAGGTAGTCGTTGCCATTGTGCTGGCGGACGATCAGGTAGACGGTGCCAGCGGAGGAGGAGACGTAGTAGGCGGTCGGGTCAGCCTTGACGTTGGCGATGCCTTCGGCCTGGGTGACCCTCCAGCCGCTGCCGCCAATATGGCTTATCCGTTGGTGGGGGTCGTAGTGGTTGCCGCGCTTATTGATGCAGGTCACTTGTTGTGACATAGCTGATACCTCCCGTGCTCGGTTGAACTGGTCTGTGTACGGTGTCGTAAAGGTATCGCTTGGTCTACAAACTTCGCTTTCCCCACCAATGCGGGCTACCGCACTGCGCGGCCAATGGCGCGAGTTGATCGGGATCGCCGTGGAATTAAGGCCAGAGACGCCTGATGCCCTCCGCATAGACGGCGTAGATGTACGGGCCTGGCCTCCGGGCTTGGCGGAGGATTCGGTGGCGGTTTGAAACGAATCGCTCAGTCTGCTCTGCACCACGCAGATTGCGGTTAGTCAGGCAGAAGACACGGACTGCCGCTTCGGTAAGCGCATCGCGCTCGGCTGGGCGGCGGCGGATCGCGTCGTCCTTGGTGAGGACGATCCAGTCGTGCTTGCCCGCGTCTCGCAACCACACCTCGTCGACTAGAAGCTGGGCACGCTTCTCGCCGTAGATGTCGGCCATCGAATGGACCGCGAGGCCGGCGTCGCGAAGGGCCTCGACGATGCTCTTGCCAAGGCTGCGATCGACAAAGAACTCGGGGCTCTCCTTCGTGCGGGTCATCGCTGCGACCTACCTGACGCAGCGTCCCTGTCTCACCCGATCAGGCTGCCGTCCGGGTTGCGAGCCGGATCACATCCTCGACCTCATCGGGAGGGACGCTGAAGTCCGTTGCGATCTCGGCCACGGAGTCGCCTGCCTGGAAGCGGTCGACGAGATCCTCTACGCGAGCGCCGCCGTGGGCGACGATCGGGAGACCAAATGCGACCCTCGGGTCGACGACCACCTCGGCGTTGCCGTAGGTCGGCAGCCGCACCGAATCGGCCCAGCCGTCGCCTCCGTATTGGATTCGCTTCAGGTAGTCCTTGACGACGCCGGAAAACTGGCGCTGCTGGGTCCGTACAACGACCAAATCCATCACCTCGCGCTCACCACGCTTGTTTGCGTAGTCGAAAAGAACCTCGGCCCCGTCGGTGTAGAGGCGCTTGGAAGCAAGCGCGTGATCAACGCCGATCTCCTTTTCCAGAACCTCCACGGCGGGTCGAATGCGCTGCAGCGGCACCCCAGCCCGCCTAAAGCTCGACAGCACGAAGGCCTCAGCGAAACCGATGAACGGCACCGTCGCCTCCCGGCCGTGTGGCGGAAAGCAGGTGATCAGCGGGTGCTTGGCTTCCGGAGGCCGGGCCCAGCGCTGAATGTTCGACTTTGGCACGTCGAGATATCCAGCGGTCTCGCGCAGCGTGAAGATGGCGCGTGCAAGCCTGGGATCGTCTGCCCCCAATTGGGCGTTCTGTTCCGCGCGAGTCTTGATCTGAGCCTTCCTTCGGAACTCTGGTTTCTACTGCCTTTGATCGTAGCGGCGGCTGCGGTCAGCGCTCGCCAGCCAAGACCCAAATCGAGCTCTCGCGAAGCTCATGTTGCCCCAGACGTTGCCCCACGGCCGATTCTGCATCCTGTTGTCTGTAAGACAACAAAACTAAAAGGCCCGCATATGCGGGCCTTTAGGAAATAGCGGGGGCAGGATTCGAACCTGCGACCTTCGGGTTATGAGCCCGATTGGCGGGCGCTCTTCTCGACCGGGACCGGCACCAAATCGAAATCCGTGCCCAGCCGGAGCTCACTGTAGCGCTTGGTCCAGTCGTCGTTGATGCGGTCTGACTGGCGCTTCATCCGTGGCTCGAACTCGAAGTCCTCGGCGCAGGAGAGGTCTAGGCGCTCTAGGAGGTTGAGGGTGCTGGCCTCGTAGTCGGCGGCGAAGTTCTCGTAGAGGACGAGGATCGGCTTGATCCCCGCGTGCTCGAAGAAGGCGTCCCAGGAGGCCTCTTCGACGAGCAGCTGTTGGAGCAGGTGGTCGATCGCCTTGTAGTGGAAGCGCAGCTGCGGCCGGTGCTCCTCGATGAAGCTGCGGTAGGGGGGAGAGCCGTCTTCCTCGACTGAGACGGTGCCGGCGCTGGCCTGGTCCTCGCGCCAGGTCGCGGTCTGGACGGCCTTCCAGAGCGAGACCGCCTGCCTCACCTTGTTGGCGCGGACGACGCGGACGAAGGTGAGGTCGGGGAAGACGGTCGGCAGCAGCTCCGCCAGCGGCACGTCGCGGTAGGCGGGGATGTTGCGCAGGAGGCTGACGAACTCGTTGAAGTAGCCCCACATCAGCTTGGCGCCGAAGACGCCGTTGGCGGTGGTGCCGGTCTCGAACGCCCACTCGAGGTAGCGGTCGTAGGCGGCGCGGCTCCAGAGGGGGGAGCGGGGCTGGGGATCGGAGCCGACGCTGCGCTCGCCGAGGTGGTCGCGGATCGACTGGTCCTCGACGCCGAGGAAGTATTCCTCCGGGCGCCGCGGCCGGCCACTGTGCCGCAGCGCCTCGAAGTACTCCTCGGGGCGACCGGCGACGCCGGTTTCCTCCAGCGCGTGGCAGACGAGGGTGCTGCCGCTGCGGGGGGTGGCGCAGACGAGATACGAGCGATCGGGTTTCATCTAATTTAGGTAGCCCCCATGTCGCAACCCAACATCCTCTACATCCACTCGCACGACACCGGCCGCTTCGTCCAGCCCTACGGCTTCCAGGTGCCGACGCCGAACATCCAGATGCTGGCCGACCAGGGGGTGCTCTTCCGGGAGGCCTTCTGCGCCGCGCCGACCTGCTCCGGCAGTCGCGCCAGCCTGCTCACCGGGCTCTACTGCCACAACAACGGCATGTTCGGCCTCGCCCACCGCGGCTGGAAGCTGAACGACTACAAGCAGCACTGGGTCCACACGCTGCGCACCGCCGGCTACCGCTCGATCCTGATCGGCGAGCAGCACATCTCGCTCGACCCCGGGGTGATCGGCTACGACGAGGTCGTCCCGGTCGACCAGAACCACGCCCAGTTCGTCGCCCCGCTGACGATCAAGACGCTGCGCGAGGCGCCGGCGCAGCCCTGGTTCATGTCGGTCGGCTTCTTCGAGACCCACCGCGAATTCTCCGCCCCGACCTCGGTCCGCGACACCCTCTACTCGCTGCCGCCCTCGAACCTGCCGGACACGCAGGTGACGCGCCGCGACATGGCCGAGTTCAAGGCCAGCGCCCGCTCGCTCGACCAGGGGATCGGCGCAGTCCTCCACGCCCTGCACGACTTCGGCCTGGTCGAGAACACGATCGTCATCTGCACGACCGACCACGGCATCGCCTTCCCCGGCGCCAAGGCGACCCTCTTCGACCGCGGCATCGGGGTGATGATGATCGTCCGCGGGCCCGGCTTCCCGCCGGGAAAGGTGATCGACGCGCCGGTCAGCCACCTCAACGTCTACCCGACCCTCTGCGACGTCTCCGGCGCCGAGCACCCGGACTGGCTGCAGGGCACCTCGCTGCTGCCGCTGGTGCGGGGAGAGGTCGAGAGCCTCCATGACGCGATCTTCACCGAGACGACCTACCACGCTGCCTACCAGCCTCACCGGGCGATCCGGACCGAGCGTTGGAAGTACATAAGGAGGTTTGACGAATACCCGCATCCGGTGCTCGCTAACTGCGACGACAGCGATACCAAGGAGCTGCTGGTCGCCGCCGGGTGGGGGAGCAGGAGGTCCCCGAGGAGCAGCTCTACGACCTGGTGCTCGACCCGCAGGAGGGGAACAACCTGGCCGGCGACGCCGCCAGGGGCGACGTCATCGTCGAGCTGCGGGAGCGGCTGGAGGCCTGGATGCGGGAGACCGACGACCCGCTGCTGGAGGGTCCGGTGGCACCGCCCGAGGGGGCGATCGTCAACGAGCAGTGGCAGGTCTCCCCCGACGATCCGGTGCGGATCGTCAAGGCCGACTCCACGGCCGCTCCATCCAGGTAAGGCAGGTCCAGCCGGCGATCGGGTTGCCGAGTGGGTCGCGGCTCTCGCCGTGGGCGAAGACCGAGAGGCCGCAGTTGTGCGAGCCGAGGTTCCAGAGGCCGGTCGCCATCGGCGCCTCGAAGGCGTCGCCGAGGACCGAGTCGAGGAGGAAGAAGCGGGTGAAGATCCCGTGGCTGACGAGCAGCGGCAGCTCGCCGTCGGCGCCCGACTCCAGCTCGGCCTTCAGCCGGCGCACCCGGGCGACCGCCTGCTCGAAGGTCTCCCCCGAGGTCAGCTCGCCGGTGTAGTCGATCTCCACGGCCTCGAGCCCGAGCGCCTCGCCGACTGCCGCCGCCGTTTCGCGCGCCCGTCGCAGCGGGCTGCTGAGGAGCCGGGTGACGCCGAGCTCGCGCAAGCCCTCGCCGGCGGCGTGCGCCTGCTCGATCCCCTTCTCGGTCAGGCGGTCGCGGTCAGAGTGCGCGGCCGGCTCGCCGCTGCGGTCGGCGTTGTGGACCGACTCGCCGTGGCGGAGGAAGAGCGCCCTCATTCGGCGGCGGGGGCGGCGCCGGCGACGACGTTGACGAAGTTCTCCAGGTGTTTGGTCGTCCAGCACTCGAAGGCGCCGTCGCAGTAGCGCTCGTAGGCGGCCATCACCGAGTCGCCGTAGTTCCAGTAGAGCTTCGGCTCCGGGTTGAGCCAGAAGAGGCGCCCGGCCTTCTCGGCGACTTGGGCGAAGACCTCGGCGTGGGGCTCGCGGCCGTTGGTGCGGGCGTCGCCGAGGACGATCACGGTCGAGCGCGGGTCGAGGTCTTCGGAGATCTCGGTGAGGAACTCGAGCCAGACACGGCCGTAGTCGGTGTAGCCGGAGACGTCGGCGACGCCGCCCTCGCTGGAGATCTTCTGGGCGATCACGGCGAAGTCGCGCTCGTGCTCGAAGACGTCGGTCACCTCCGAGATCCGCTCGATGAAGACGAAGCTGCGCAGCTTGCGGAAGGAGTCGTGGAGGGCGTGGAGGACGGAGAGGAAGAAGACGCTGGCCGAGGTGACCGAGGTGGAGACGTCGCAGAGGACGTAGATCTCAGGCCGCCGCGGGCGCTTCGGCCTGTAGCGCAGGCGCAGTGGCACGCCGCCGGTCTCCAGCGAGGCCCGCATCGTCCGCCGCACGTCGACCGTCCGGCCCTTGCGGCGGCCGCGCTGCTCGTGGCCAAGGGTCGCCAGCCGCCGCTTCATCTGCGAGACGGCGCGGTGGACGGCGGCGAGGTCCTGGGTCGGGCTGGTCGGCAGGGCGCGGTCGAGCTCGGCCAGGGGGCGGGAGGGAGGCAGGGTCTCGGTGCGCTCGATCAGGTCGCGCTCGAGCTCGCGCCGCAGGTGGCGCTCGAAGCCGGTCAGCTGGTCGCGGTCGATCGGCGGCCGCTCGCTGCCGTCGGGCGCCGGCGGTTGGTTGCCCGCGGTGAGGCCGAGGGTGCGGCGGATCCGCTGCACGTCGACCCCGACCACGCCCGAGCCCTCGCCGCGGCCGAAGGCGGAGATCGCCAGCTGAGCCAGGTCGCGCATCGCGTCCTCGTCGCCGGCCGCGATCGCCTCGCGGATCGCCTCCGAGAGCTCATCCATGTCGAAGCGCTCGCCGTCGCCGGCCGGCGGGCTGCCCTCGGCGTGCTCGGTGACGCCCCGCTGCACCGCCTCGGCCTCGGCGGTGCGGAAGAAGTAGCGGTCGAAGAGCAGCTCGAAGACGCGGCGGTCGTCCTGGGACTTGGCGATCGTCGTCGCCAGCGCCTCGCGGAAGTTCGCGCGCGAGGTCCAGTCGACGTGTTCGAGCGCGGCAAAGGCGTCGAGCAGCTCCGAGGTCCCGACCGCGACCCCCTCGCCGCGCAGCTCCTCGCAGAAGCCGAGCAGCTTCGCCGCCAGCCCCGGCGGCCCGGCGTCAGCCTTCGGTCCGTAAGGGGTCGGCAAGTTTCACCCCGACCCGCTCGGCGACCAGGTCGATGTCGGTGCGGTGCTTGACGATGATCGACATCGACTGGGTGAAGGTCTCGCGGTCGATGTCCTCGGCTCCCATCAGCAGCAGGGTCCGCGCCCAGTCGATCGACTCGGCGATCGAGGGCGGCTTCTTCAGGTCGAGGCCGCGGACCATCCTGATCACCTCGACCAGCTTCCGCGTGATCTCCTCGGAGAGGTCGGGGGTGTGGAGGCGGACAATCTCCATCTCCCGCTCGAGGTCGGGGTAGTCGAGCCAGAGGTAGAGGCAGCGCCGCTTCAGCGCCTCGGTCAGCTCGCGCGAGTCGTTCGAGGTGAGGACGACGATCGGCATCGTCTTCGCCTCGATCCGGCCCAGCTCGGGGATCGTGATCTGGAAGTCGGAGAGGAGCTCGAGCAGCATCGCCTCGAACTCCTGGTCGGTCTTGTCGATCTCGTCGATCAGCAGCACCACCGGCTCGGGACTGGCGATCGCCTGCATCAGCGGCCGCTCGAGCAGGAACTCCTCGCTGAAGATGTCCTCCTGGACGTCGCTCCACCCCGCCTCGCCGCCGGCCTGGATCCGCAGTAGCTGCTTGCGGTAGTTCCACTCGTACATTGCCTTCGCCTCGTCGAGGCCCTCGTAGCACTGCAGGCGCACCAGCTCGCGGCCGGTGGAGCGGGAGAGCGCCTTCGCCAGCTCGGTCTTGCCGACCCCCGCCGGGCCCTCGACCAGGACCGGCTTGCCGAGCTGCTGGGCGAGGAAGGAGACCAGCGCCGCGGGCTCGTCGGCGAGGTAGCCGACCTCGGCCAAAGACTGCTTCACCTCTGCGACTGAGCCTTGTGCCATCGCCGCGATGATAATCCCGGGCAGTGTTCGACCTCTTCGCGCTCCCTGCGGCGCTGCTCCCGCACAGCCCCACCCCCTACATCACCCTGATGCTGGCCGGCTTCGTGATCGGCATCCTCGGCCACCTGACGCGGGCCCGCTGGCTGGTCGCCGCCGGCGTCATCCTGATCTTCCTCGGCGCCCTCCTCTTCCCGCTCCTCGCCAACGTCACCACCGAAGACCGGCCGCCGCCGATCGAGGAATCCCGCGGCGACAGCGGCGAATAGCCGGCGTTCGTCCTTGGGACGGATATGCCGGTAAAAGGACGAACGCCGGGGTAGGTTGAAGCCGTGGGACGCCTTGACGAAGCCGACCTCTCGCTGAAGCTGAGCCGTGAGGAGGAAGAACGCGGCCTCAAGGAGCTCGGTGAGCGGCTGGCGCAGCTGCGGCTGACGCTGGGCGGGCTGATCGGCGAGAAACGGCTGGGACCGCCGTTGGTCGTCGTCTTCGAGGGCTGGGACGCCTCCGGCAAGGGCGGGGCGATCAAGCGGCTGGTGGCGTCGCTGGACCCGCGCCACGTCCGCGTCGCCCAGTTCGCGGCGCCGAGTGAGACTGAGAAGCGCCACCACTTCCTCGGCCGCTTCTGGCCGGCGCTGCCGGGCTGGGGCGGGATGACCGTCTTCGACCGCTCCTGGTACGGCCGGGTGATGGTCGAGCGGGTCGAGGGGTTCGCCGGCGAGGAGGAGTGGGGCCGCGCCTACGAGGAGATCAACTCGTTCGAGCGCAGCCTCGCCGACGAGGGCTCGATCATCGTCAAGCTCTGGTTGCAGATCTCGGCCGACGAGCAGCTGAGACGCTTCGAAGCCCGGGCCGAAGACCCGCTGAAATCGTGGAAGCTGACCGACGAGGACTGGCGTAACCGCGAGAAGCTGCCCCAGTACGCCGAGGCGGTGGAGGAGATGCTGGAGCGGACCGACCTCCCGCACGCCCGCTGGCGGGTGGTCCCGGCGGAGTCGAAGCGCTTCGCCCGGGTCGAGGTGATGCGCCTCGTAATCGAGGAAATCGAAGCGGGGATGAGGCGCTGCGGGCAGGAGCCACCGCCCCCGCCGTAGAATCCCCGCCGGTCCTGTTCTCCGATCACATGAGGAGCCCCATCTCTTGAGTCGTTTCCGAATTCTTGCGCTGTTCGCGACCCTGGCCGCCCTCACCGGCCTGCTCGCCGCCTGTGGCGGCGGCAGCGACAGCACCGACCGCAGCGGTGAAGACCCGCAGAAGGTCCTTGAAAACGCCAGCCTCGAAGGCGTCAAAAGCGGCGAGCTGGAGATGTCGCTCAACGCCACTGCCGAAGGCGATGAAGGCGGCGAGGTCGAAGTCAGCCTCTCCGGCCCGTTCGAAGCCGGCGCCAAAGGCGAACTGCCGCAGCTGGAACTGAACGCCGAAGCGAACGGCTCCGCCGCCGGCGAAGACCTCAACTTCGAAGGCGGCCTCACCCTCCTCACCGACCGCGCCTTCATCAACTACAAAGGCGACGACTACGAAGTCGACCCGACCACCTTCGGCTTCCTCAAGTCGGCCATCGAACGGTCGCAGCAGTCCGAAAACGAAAGCGCCGGCGACATCACCGCTTGCCAGGAAGCCGCCGAAGGGATCAGGTTCAGCCAGTTCGCCGATCAGCTGACGAACGAAGGCAGCGCCGATGTCGACGGCACCTCGACGACGAAGATCAGCGGCAACCTCAGTGTCTCCGGCGGGGTGGACGCCCTGATCGAATTGACCGAAGACCCGGCCTGCAGCTCGCAGCTGGAAGCCGCCGGGCCGCTGCCGCTGGACGAACTGGAAGAAGCCAAGGGCGAACTGAGCAAGGCCATCAAGCAGGCCCACGTCGACCTCTACGTCGGCGACGACGACATCGTCCGCAAGATCGACGCGGAACTGACCGTCGCTCCTCCCGGCGCCGAAGACGAAAAAGTCGAACTGGAACTGGAACTGACCCTTTCCGGCGTCAACGAAGAGCAGAGCTTCGAGGAACCGTCCAACGCGAAGCCGCTGGAAGGCCTCTTCAAACAGCTCGACGTCAACCCGCTCGAACTGCTGGAAGCGGGCCAAGAAGAAGGGATCGAAGGGCTGCTGGAAGGGCTGATGGGCGGCTCGGTCCCGGGAACGTCCTCGGGCGGCGGCTCGTCCTCGGGCGGCTCGTCAGCCGACGGTGCCTCTTCGGCGGCAGCCCAGAAGGAATACGTGGAATGCCTGCAGGAATCCGAATCGCCTGCTGACCTGCAGAAGTGCGCGAGCCTGCTCGAATAACCGGGTAGACGCGCAGTCGTGAACGAGCGGGGGCCACGCCTGGACGCGTCCTTCTTGAGGACGCCGATGGGCTGGCCCTATCTGCTCACGCCGCTGATCCCGGTCGCGGTCCTGCTCGAGGTCCTGGGCGCGCCGGCGACGGTCGTCTTCGCCACCTCGGCGCTGGGGATCATTCCCACGGCAGCGCTGATGGGGCGGGCGACGGAGGAGCTGGCGGCGCGCTCGGGGCCGGGGATCGGCGGCCTCCTCAACGTCACCTTCGGCAACGCACCGGAGCTGATCATCGCCCTCTTCGCTCTGCAGCAGGGCCTGCAGGAGGTGGTCAAGGCCTCGATCGTCGGCTCGATCATCGGCAACATGCTGCTCGTCCTCGGGGCGGCGATGCTCGCCGGTGGCATCGGGCGCGAAAAACAGCACTTCAGCCGCACCAGCGCCAGCATCCAGACGACGATGCTGATGCTGGCGGGGGCGGCGCTGATCATGCCGGCGATCTTCGAGCTGGTCGAGGGCAAGGGCCTGCCGGCTCCCGGGGCGGAGTCGATCCACTATGGCGGTACCGTCGAGCACCTCTCGCTGGCGGTGGCGATCGTCCTCATGGTCACCTACGTGATCGGCCTCTTCTTCTCGCTGAAGACGCACCGCGACCTCTTCAACCCCGAGTACGAGGAGGAAGACACCTGGGGTTGGTCGACGCGGACCTCGGTGATCGCGCTGGCGATCGCCGGCGTCCTCGTCGGGGTGATGTCCGAGGTGCTGGTCGGCTCGATCACCGAGGCCTCGGAGTCGGTCGGGCTCTCGGAGTTCTTCATCGGCGTGATTGTCGTCGCGATCGTCGGCAACGCCGCCGAGCACTGGGTCGCGGTTCTCGTCGCGATGAAGGACAAGATGGACCTCGCGGTCAACATCGCCGTCGGTTCCAGCGCCCAGATCGCCCTCTTCGTCGCCCCGGTGCTGGTGATCGCCTCTTTCTTCATCGGCCCCTATCCGCTGGCGCTCGTCTTCAACGGCTTCGAGCTGGGGGCGATCCTGCTGGCGATCCTGGTCGGCAACCACGTCACCACCGACGGCGAGTCGACCTGGTTCGAGGGCGTGCAGCTGCTCGCGGTGTACTTCGTCTTCGGTTTGGCTTTCTACTTCGCCTGATCCGAATCGCCGGAGCCGGGTAGATAGCCTGCTCCGATGGAAGTCGTCCTCCTCCTGGTCAGCTTCGCCGTCGTCCTTACCGGCGCGCTGATCTTCACCAACGCAGTCGAGTGGATCGGCCACAAGCTCGAGGTCGGGGTCGGCGCGGTGGGGAGCATCCTTGCGGCCGTCGGCACGGCGATGCCCGAGACGCTGATCGCGATCGTCGCCCTGGTCGACGTCAGCGAGGGTTCTGAAGACGTCGCGATCGGGGCGATCGTCGGCGCCCCCTTCCTCCTCGCGACGCTGGCGATGGGACTGGTCGGCCTCTTCGCCTACCTCTACCGCGACAAACGCGACCAAGGGGTCCAGCTCAACGTCCACCGGCCGACGCTGGAGCGCGACCTCGTCTTCTTCCTCTCGCTCTTCACGATCGGCGGCCTGCTCGCCTGGGGACCGCCGCCGGAGGTCCGGATCCCGGTCGGGGTCGCCTTCATCCTCGCCTACGTCTTCTACATCCGGCTGACGCTGAAGGGCGGGGGAGAGGTGCAGAGCGAAGAGTCCCTCAACCCGCTGATCTTCGAGCGGCGTGCCGAACGCCGTGAAGACCCGGCCATGGCCCTCTGCGTCATCCAGCTCCTGGTCGGGCTTGGGGCGATGGTCGGCGGGGCCCACCTCTTCGTCGAGGAGTTGCTCCACATCGCCGAGAGCATCGGCGTCGAGCCACTGGTCCTGGCGCTGATCCTGGCGCCGCTGGCGACCGAGCTGCCGGAGAAGGTGAACAGCTTCTTCTGGGTGCGGGAAGCGAAGGACGCGCTGGCGCTCGGCAACATCACCGGCGCGATGGTCTTCCAGTCGATGATCCCGGTCGGGATCGGCCTCGTCTTCACCGACTGGGACCTCAGCGGGACCGCGATCCTCTCGATCGGCCTCGGCCTCGCCGGCGGCCTGCTCGCCTACGAGAGCCTGCACCTGGCCCGCCGCTTCAAACTGCCGGCAGTGATCGGCTGGTTCGCGCTCTATACGGCGTTCATAGTCGCCGTGATCGTCAGCGCGTAATCAGGCGGCTGCGAGCTCGTCCAGCGCCTTCAGCACGAGTTCGTCGTGCTTTTTCGGCTGCACCTTGGGAAAGACCTTGGCGATCTTGCCCTTCGGGTCGATGATGAAGGTGGCGCGGGCGACACCCATGTATCTACGCCCGTACATCGACTTCTCGACCCAGGTGCCGTACTTCTCGGCTACCGCGTGGTCGGCGTCGGCGAGGAGGGTGAAGTCGAGGTCGTATTTGCCGGCGAACTTGTCGACGTCCTTGACCTCGTCGGGTGAGATCCCGATCACCCTGGCGCCCGCGGCCGCGTAGTCGGCTTTGCGATCACGGACTCCGCAGGCCTGCGTCGTACAGCCGGAGGTATTCGCCTTGGGATAGAAGTAGAGGACGACGGTCTGCCCCTTCAGGTCGGACAGTTTGACCTTCTCCCCGTCCTGGTCGGGCAACGTGAAGCTCGGTGCTTTGTCCCCCTCGGAGAGCACCTACTCCTCCTCGGGGTCCGGGTCCGGTTCGGGCCGTTCCTCTTCTTCTTCGAGGTCGTCGTCGCTCTCTTCGAGGTCGCTCGCGGCGATCGCGGTGCCACCTTGATTGGTGGTCTCGAACGCCTCCAGGGCGCGGTCGCGTCCGTCTTCGTCCACCGGGACGTCGTCGGAGACGCGGACCCACTCGGCGCCTTCCAGCCCCTCGAGGTTGTTGAAGACCTCCTGGTCGATCGAGGCGGAGTCGTCGACGACCACGACAACCTCGGTCTGCGGGTTGAAGTAGGTACCCGGCTGGTTGAGCATCTCCTCAACCTCGTAGACGTTCTCCTCGGTCGGAGGCATCAATTCGATCCTACGAGATCGGCCAGTTGCCTTTCAGTCTCGGTCTCTACGTCGAGCGGCTCCAGTCCTTCCCGCATCCGCCGTTCGTTGCGGGCGACGACCAGCTGCCGCACCTCGGCCTGCAGCTCGGCGTCGATCGCGTCCTGGCCGCGCGGTTGCTCGGCGGCGGCAAGCAGGCGCGCGGTCTCCGCCTCGACGTCGAGCGGGGCCTCGCCGCGCCGGCGGCGGCGCTCCGATTTCGCCTCCAGCATCTGTCGCACCTCGGCGGCCTGGATCGCGGGATCGATCCGCTGCTCTCCGGCAGCAGGCTTCCGTGGGCGCTCGTTGAGGATCGCGAACGGGCCGCCGCCCATTCTCTCCCAGCCGCCGCCGACCCGCTTCAGCAGCAGGCCGATCAGCGGCGCGGCAAGACCGGTGAAGGCGAGCAGCACGGCGCCTTTCTGCAGCGCCGAGAGAGCGAGGGGGAGGTCCATCGCTCCAAGGGTAGAGGCCGCACCTCGAACCGGTTTGTCAGCGCGCCCCCTCCTCATATCCGCCCCTGTCCGCTAACCTTGAGGGCCGGTTGACTGACCAGTCAATCGGTGGAACGTCAGGCTCCTGCCGGCGCTCCCGCAGACTTCCAAGAACCGCGAAGAAAAAGGAGCACCGACCGGTGGTCGACTTCACCCTCACTGACGAGCAGAAGGACCTGCGCGAGCTGGCTCACAGCTTCGCCGACAAAGACATGCGCAAGGTCGCATGGGAGTACGACAAGGACGGCACCTGGCCGCAGGACGTGATCGAGAAGGCCTGGGAGGTCGGGTTGATGAACACCCACATCCCCGAGGCCTACGGCGGTCCCGGCCTCGACTACCTCTCCGGTTGCCTGATCGAGGAGGAGTTCGGCTGGGGCTGCTCCGGCATCGGCACCTCGCTGGCGGCCAACGGCCTCGCCTCGGCCCCGATCACCCTCGGCGGCTCCGAGGAGACGAAGAAGAAATACCTGGGGATGCTGTCCGAAGCCCCCAAGCTCTGCTCCTTCGGCCTCACCGAGCCGGACGCCGGCTCCGACGTCTCCGGGATGAAGACCAAGGCGGTGAGGAAGGGCGACAAGTTCATCCTCTCCGGCTCCAAGTGCTTCATCACCAACGGCACCTACGCCGACTACTTCACCGTTTTCGCCAAGACCGACCCTGAGGCCGGTCATCGCGGCATCAGCGCCTTCGTCGTCGACGCCGACCTCGCCGGGGTCTCGGTCGACAAGAAGGAGGACAAGATGGGTCAGCGGGCGTCCAACACCGCGACCATCTCCTTCGACGAAGTCGAGGTCCCGGCCGAGAACCTGCTGGGCGAGGAAAACAAGGGCTTCAAACTGGCGATGATGACCCTCGACCGGACCCGTCCCGGCGTCTCGGCGATGGCCGTCGGCATCGCCCGCGCCGCGCTCGAATTCGCCACGGACTACTCGAAAGAACGGGTCCAGTTCGGCGTCCCGATCGCGATGCACCAGGCGATCCAGTTCATGATCGCCGACATGGCGACCAAGGTCGAGGCGGCCCGCCTGCTGACCTGGAACTCGGCCTTCCTGCTCGACCAGGGCGTTCGCAACTCGAAGGTCTCCTCGATGGCCAAGCGCTTCGCCGCCGACTCGGCGATGGAGGTCACCACCGACGCCGTCCAGGTCTACGGCGGCTACGGCTTCATCAAGGAGTATCCGGTCGAGAAACTGATGAGGGACTCGAAGATCATGCAGCTTTACGAGGGCACCAGCCAGATCCAGCGCCTCGTGATCGCCAAAGAAGTCCTGCTCCCGCGCCAGGAAAGCACCCCGGCCCCCGACGCCAAGGCCCAGGCCTCCGAGCAGAGCCAGTCCGAGCAGGCCGCCGCAACGGTCTAAGCAAGACAAGCCGCAACAGAAAGCCGCCGGCCCAGGGCCGGCGGCTTTTTTGTGCCACCGGGGCGCCATGGCGAGTTATGCGCCCATATGGACGCATAACTCGACACGCCGCTAGCGGGCCGGCGCCGTGTCGCGGCGCTTCGAGGCCTTGAGCCGCGCGTTTTTGTCGAGCTCGACCTTGCGCAGGCGGATCGCTTCGGGGGTGATTTCGACGCACTCGTCCTCGCGCACGAACTCCAGCGAGCCTTCGAGCGAGAGGCGGGTCGCCGGCGCCAGCCGGACCAGGACGTCGGCGCTGGCGGCGCGCATGTTGGTCTGCTGTTTGGCCTTCGTCGGGTTGACGTCGAGGTCGTCGGAGCGGGAGTTCTCGCCGACGATCATCCCTTCGTAGACCTCCTCGCCGGAGCCGACGAAGAGCCGGCCGCGGTCCTGCAGGCTCATCAGCGAATAGCCGGCGCTCTGGCCGCGACGGTCCGCCACCAGCGAGCCGGTCTGCCGCGTCCGCAGCTCGCCCGCCCAGGGCTCCCAGCGGTCGAAGACGTGGTGCAGCAGGCCGCTGCCGCGGGTGACGGTTAGGAACTCGGTGCGGAACCCGATCAGCCCTCGCGCCGGCACCAGGTACTCCATCCGCACCCATCCCGTCGAGTGGTTGACCATCTGCTCGAGCCGCCCCTTGCGGGCGGCGAGCATCTGGGTGATGTCGCCGACGTGCTCCTCGGGCACGTCGATCGCCAGCCGCTCGACCGGCTCGTGGATCTGTCCTTCGATCTCCCGGGTCACCACCTGCGGCTGCCCGGCGGTCAGCTCGTAGCCCTCGCGCCGCATGATCTCCAGCAGCACGACCAGGCTGCAGCTCGCCGCGCCCCTGCACCTCCCAGGCGTCGGGACGGTCGGTGTCTTTAACCCGCAGCGAGACGTTGCCGACGAGCTCAGCGTCGAGGCGGGCGAGGATCTGCCGTGCGGTCAGCTTGTTCCCGCCCTGGGTGCCTGCCAGGGGCGAGGTGTTGATCCCGATCACGACCGAGAGCGAGGGCTCGTCGACCGTGATCACCGGCAGCGGCCGCGGGTCCTCGGGGTCGGCCAGCGTCTCGCCGATCGTCACCTCTTCGATCCCGGCGACGGCGATGATTTCGCCCGGCCCCGCCTCCTCGGCGGCGACCCGCTCCAGCCCCTGGGTGACATAGAGCTCTGAGACCGCCGCTCGCTGGACGCTGCCGTCGGCGCGACACCAGGCGATCTGCTGCCCGGAGCGGATCGTTCCCTGATGGACGCGGCAGATCGCCAGCCGCCCGACGTAGGGGGAGGCGTCGAGGTTGGTGACGTGGGCCTGCAGCGGCGTCCCCTCGTCGTAGGTCGGCGCCGGGATCTTCTCCAGCATCAGGTCGAGCAGCGGCGTCAGGTTCTCGCCCTCGACCCCCTCCTCGAGTGAGGCCCAGCCGTCCTTCGCGTTCGTGTAGACGATCGGGAAGTCGATCTGCTCGGAGTCGGCGTCGAGGTCGATGAAGAGCTCGTAGACCTCGTCCACCACCTCCGCAATGCGCGCGTCGGGCCGGTCGACCTTGTTGACGACGAGGACGATCGGCAGCTTGCGCTCCAGCGCCTTGCGGAGGACGAAGCGGGTCTGCGGCAGCGGTCCCTCGGAGGCGTCGACCAGGAGCAGCGCCCCGTCGACCATCGTCAGCGCCCGCTCCACCTCGCCGCCGAAGTCGGCGTGCCCCGGCGTGTCGACGATGTTGAACTTGACGCCGTCGCGGGTGACGGCGGTGTTCTTGGCGAGGATCGTGATCCCCTTCTCGCGCTCGAGGTCCATCGAATCCATCACCCGCTCGGCAACATCCTGGCCCTTGCGGAAGGTGCCGGTCTGCCACAGCATCGCGTCGACCAGGGTCGTCTTCCCATGGTCAACATGGGCGATGATCGCAACGTTCCTGAGGTCTTTTCGGAGATTCATGGCCTTCGCATTCCTGCGTCCTCGTCGCTCATGTGCAGAGCACAATCGCTCCTGTGTCCTTGGACTGCTCGGCCCTGAACCACCGAAAAGCCCACAGGCACAAAAAAACGGGACCCGCGTAAACGAGTCCCGTCATTAAAGCGCTTGCGGCGAAACTACTGCTGCTGAACGCTCGCGGCCGCCGGGCCTTTCGGGCCTTCTTCGGACTCGTAGCTCACTTTCGCGCCCTCGGTCAGGGACTTGAAGCCCTCACCCATGATCGCGGTGTGATGGACGAAGACGTCCTTCGAGCCGTCGTCGGGCGTGATGAACCCGTAGCCCTTGTCGTCGCTGAACCACTTGACAGTTCCAGTCGGCATGCATTGCCTCCACTTCATGTGCTGCGAACGCGGACAATGCAAAAGCAACGACTGCGAGCGCTACGCACAACTTTCGCCGGTTCCACCGGCCTTAACGGAGAGGACCGTAGCAGGATCGGCCCCCCTCACAGCGCCAAAAGCGCGCTCGGTGCGCCGCTGCCTCAGGGGTTAGGTTGCTTGCTCGAAGCGCCGATAAGGATCGAGAATGCCCCACACCCGAATTTCCCTGCGCGGCTGCGCTGCGCTGATTCTCTTGTTCTTCGCCCTCGCCTGCTCCCCTGGTGAAGCCCTCGCCGCTGCCGCCCCGAAGAAGGGAGACGGCCCCCTCTCGCCGATCCTGGAGACCCTGGCGAAGCCCGCGGTCCGCTCGCTGCCGGCCGCTGACCAGGCCAGGATGGCGGGAGTCGCCGCCACCGGGCCGGGCGGCTTGATCCGCCGCGGGAACCGGGTGCTGGTGGACATCCGCTTCGAGCGTGGTGCGCTCGCGGCGCTGCCTGAGCTCCGCGACGCCGGGGCCGGGGTCGTCGCCGCGAGCCGCCGATATCAGCGGGTAACCGCCGCTGTGCCCCAGGACGGTCTCGCCGATCTCACCACCGTGCCGCGGGTCGCCGCCGTGACCCCCGTCCGGGCGCCGGTCCTCAGGGCCTTCACCCCCTGCGAAGGCGGCGACGTCGTCTCCGAGGGGGTTAGCCAGTTGAACGCCCAGAGCGCGCGGGGAGCGTTCGCGGTCGAAGGGGAAGGCATCACCGTCGGGGTTCTCTCCGACTCCCTCAACCAGGCGAAGGAAGCTGTTTCGGGCGGCCCGATCGCCACCAAACAGCCGCAGGACGTCCTCTCCATGGACCTGCCGGGCAAAAGGAACACCTGTCCCGGCCAATCCACCGCGGTCGAAGACCTCAGGGACTACGAACCCGGCCCGGGCGAAGAAGACCCCTTCGACGAGGGCCGGGCGATGCTCCAGATCGTCCACGACATGGCTCCGCGGGCCGAACTCGCGTTCAACAGCGCCTTCAACGGCGAACTGGCCTTCGCACAGGGGATAGAAGACCTCGCGAAGCCGGTGATCGAAGGGGGCGCCGGCGCCCAGGTGATCGTCGACGACGTCGGCTATTTCGAAGAGCCCTTCTTCCAGGACGGGCCGGTGGCCGCCGCTGCCAACCGGGTCGTCGAAGAAGGCGCCTCCTACCTCTCGGCGGCCGGAAACGACAACCTCTTCGACGCCGAAGGCAACGAAATCGCCTCCTGGGAAGCGCCGGAATACCGGGACTCGGGCGCCTGCCCGCCCGCCGTCGCCCGACTCCCGGAATTTAACGGCGGTCACTGCATGGACTTCAATCCCGGCGCGGCGACCGATCGCACCTTCGGGATCAAGGTCGAACCCGGGGAAGTCCTCACCGTCGACCTGCAGTGGTCAGAACCATGGGAAGGAGTCGCGACCGATCTCGACGCGGTCCTGCTCGACGCCGCCGGAGAAGCGCTCACCGGCTCCACGGAAGACAACGTCGGCAACACCCAGCAGCCGGTGGAGATCGTCCAGTGGGAAAACGGAAGCTCCTCCGAGCAGACCGTGCAGCTGGTGATCAACCGCTTCGCCGGCGCCGCCAGCCCGCGCCTCAAGTTCGTCTTCCTGCAGAACGGAGGCGGGGTCAGCGGCACCGAGTACCCCAGGTCCGGTGGGGGGGACGTGGTCGGCCCGAGTCTCTTCGGCCATGCGGGCGCCGCCGGCGTGATCGCGGTCGCCGCCGTCCCCTTCGACGACAGCAGCGAACCGGAGCCTTACTCCTCGCGCGGGCCGGCGACCCACTACTTCGGCCCGGTCGAAGGCGCCGGGCCCGCGGGCGAACTGCCTGTGCCCGAGGTGCTCTCCAAGCCGGAGATCGCGGCTACCGATTGCGGCGCCACCACCTTCTTCGCCTGGCAGCCGAAATTCGAACCGGGCGTCTGGCGCTTCTGCGGAACCTCCGCCGCGGCTCCCCACGCCGCCGGCGCGGCGGCCCTGCTGCTCGAGGACGAACCGGCCGCCTCGCCCGCGGAAGTGCGCGAGGCTCTCGCCGCCTCCGCCGTTCCCGTCGGGTCCTTCGACCCCTGCGCCGTCGGCGGGGGCCTGGTCGAAACGACGGGGGCGCTGGAAGCGATCGAGGGAACCCCGTTCCCGCCGCCGGTTACCTGCGAACCGCCGGATCCCTCGGGCGCAGTCTTCGTCGCGCCCGGCAACTGGGGATCGGAAAGCCCCCCGGCGCCGCCGGTCGGACCGCCGACCCCTCCGGTCCCGCCGCCCGCTCCCCAGCCACAGCCGGAAACCCGTCCACCCGCGACCTCCTTCGCCAAGCACCCACGGGCCACCCTGAGGACGCGGGGGCGCAGCGTCAGGGCGTACTTCCGCTTCCACTCCGATCAGCCGGGCGCAACCTTCCTCTGCAAGGTCGACAGGGCGCCGTTCGCCTTCTGCGGCCCGAAGCTCGATCGTCGCTTCGGGCTCGGCCCCCACGTCGTCAAGGTCAAGGCGCGCGGAGGCACCGGCCTGCTCGATCCGAGCCCCGCCGTCTTCCGCTTTCGCGTCGTCGCCGTCGCCTGAGCCCCGGGAACGCCTTCTTCAGGCGGAGGTGCGGCGGGTCTGCCGCCGCGCCGCCCAGTGCCCGGCCCCCAGCAGCGCCAGCAGGGCGAGGGCGCTGAGGAGGACGAGCGGGTCGGTCAGCGAGAGGCCTTCCAGCCGGGTCCCGAAGTAGACCGAGATCGCGGTGATCGGCAGGTAGCCGAGCAGCGTCGTCCAGACGAAGCGCCAGAGCGGCACCCGGGCGGCCCCGGCCGCGTAGGAGACGATGCTGAAGGGGAGGATCGGGATCAGCCGCATCGCCAGCAGCAGCGTCGGCCCGCCGCGCTCGATCGCCCGCTCGACCCGCTCGAAGCGCTCCTCCCCGAACCAGCGGTCGAACAGGGGCCGCGCGACCGACTGCCCGATCGCCCAGCAGACGAGCCCGTTGAGGAGCCAGCCGAACATCATCAGGGCGAGGGCGGGGAAGAAGCCGTAGGCGAAGCCCGCCGCCGCGTCGACGATCTCGGCCGGGTAGAAGACGACGCTGTGGAGGAGGGCGAGGGCGAGGATCAGCAGCGGCCCGGCGATCCCGAGCGTGTCGATTTCCTCCCGCACCTTGTCGTGGTCGCCCTGGACCAGAGCGCTGACCGATTCGCGCAGCGGATCGACCGCGACCACGATCGCCGCCATTACCGCGATCCCGGCGAGGGTGACCGCGATCTCCGCCAGCGGCAGGCGCCTCGTCTCCATCGACCTAGGCTAGATGCCGCTCAGCGAGCTGAGCTCAGCCGCTCGGCCAGACCCGAGTGGCGGCCGCCGCTGTCGTCGCGGCGCACCGCCCCGGCTAGAGAGGCCTGGTCGCCGATCAGGACGCAGCTGTTGCGGGCGCGGGTGATCGCCGTGTAGAGCAGCGGGCGGTTGAGCATGCGCGAGTGCGAGCGGTGGCAGACGCCGACGACCACCGGCACCTCGCACCCCTGCGCCTTGTGGACGGAGATCGCGTAGGCGAGGCGCAGCGTCCCGGTCTCCCCGTAGGGGATGAGGAGGCTGCCGCCGTCGTCGGTGTCGACGCGGATCGTTTCTTCGTCGGGGTCGTCGGCGCGGAGGAAGACGATCGAGCCGTTCATCAGCCCGAGCTCGTGCGAGTTGCGGGTCTGGATCAGGCGGTCGCCGATCCGGAAGCGGTCGGAGAGGGCGCGTTTGCCGTCGGGGTTGAGCTCCGCCTGCAGGCGCTCGTTGAGGGCGTCGATCCCGACTGCCCCCCGATACATCGGCGCCAGCACCTGGACCTCGCGGATCGGGTCGACCCCGAATTTGGCCGGCGCCCGCTCGGTCACCACCTCGACCACCGTCTCCAGCGCCCGCTCCGGCGTCCCCCGCTCGATGAAGAAGAAGTCGTGGTCCTGCTCGTTCCCCGGCTCGAGGTGGGGCGGGCGGCCCTGGTTGATCTCGTGGGCGGCGGTGGTGATCATCGAGCGCGCCGCCTGGCGGAAGATCTGCGTCAGCCGCACGACCGGCGCCGCCCCGGAGGCGATCAGGTCCTCGAACGGCTTCCCGGCCCCGATCGGCGGCAGTTGGTCGGCGTCGCCGACGAAGACGATGTGGGTGCTCTCGGCGAGGCCGCCGAGCAAGACCTCGCAGAGCCGCAGGTTCAGCATCGAGGACTCGTCGACGATCACCAGGTCGGCGGCCAGCGGCCGGCCGGGCCGGAAGGCGGGTTCGCGCCCCGGCATCCACTCGAGCAGGCGGTGGATCGTCTTCGCCTCGTGCCCGGTCGCTTCCTCGAGCCGGCGCGCCGCCCGGCCGGTCGGGGCGCAGAGGGCGATCGTCGCGTTCGCTGCTTCGGCCTCGGCAACGATCTCTTTGGTGGCCTTCGTCTTCCCGACCCCGGGGCCGCCGGTGAGGACCGAGAGGCGGGAGGCGAAGGCGCCGCGGACCGCCGCCCACTGCTCGTCGGTGAGCTCGTCGCGGGGCTCTTCGCCCGGGTCGTGGTCGAGGTGGGGAGGAGCGGCGGCGCGGGCGGCCAGGGTCGCCGCCACTGCCAGCTCGCTGGCATGGGTGCCTTCGCGGTAGATCCGCCCTTCGTCCTCGACCACTCCTCGCGCCTGGACCAGCACGTCGGGGTCGGGGACGAGCCCGATCAGCCGCGCCGTGCGCCGGCCGAGCTCCTCCAGCGGCAGGTAGCTGTTGCCCTGCTGCTCGGCCTCGATCAGCGCGTAGAGCGCCGCCGCCTGCGCCCGCTTGTCCGACTCCGGCGCCATCTCGGCCGCCAGGGCGATTTTGTCGGCGCGGGCGAAGCCGACCCCGGGGACCTCGGTCAGCCGGTAGGGGTCCTCGTGGAGGATCGTCATCGAGTGCTCGCCGTAGCGGGCATGGATCGGCGCCGCCAGGTGGGCGAGGCCGTGGGGCGCCAGCTGGACGTGGAGGTCGCGGATCGCCCGGCTCGCGAACCAAGACTGGGTTGCCGCCGCGGCCTGGTCGGCGCTGACCCCGCGCAGGGAGCCGAAGACCCGCTGCGGGTCGGCGGCGATCGCCTGTAGTACGCCCTCGCCATACTCGTCGCAGAGCCGCTCCGCGCGTTTGACGCCGATGTGGCGCAGCGAGCTCAAGTAGGCGATCTGGCCGTCGCGGTCGGCGGGGTCGAGCGGTAGCGCCCCCTGCGCGCGCAGCTGGCGTCCGTAGCGGCTGTGGGTCTGCCACTCGCCACTGACTTCAGCCCGGTCGCCGACGTCGAGGTGGGCCACCGGGCCGACCAGCGCGAATCCTTCGCCGGAATCGGTCTCCTGGACCTCGAGGACCGCGTAGCCGTCGTCGTCGGCCTTGTAGATGACGCCGAGGACCTCGACCGTGCCGCCGTAGGAGGCCGCGCCGGCGTCGAAAAGGGTTGCCGATCTCATCGCTACTTAGGCTAGGCCCCTGGAAGGCGGGACTCGCCCTCCCCGAGGTCGCAGTTTGCGCGGAGCAGATGTTCTAGGTTCGGGCGATGGCACGCCCCGCCGCCGGACTCTGCGACAGCTGTCGCCACCAGCAGCTCGTTCCCAACACCCGGGGCTCGGTCTTCTCGCTCTGTGAGCGCTCGCGCGAAGACCCGGCCTACCCGCGCTATCCGCGGCTGCCTGTCCTCAGCTGTCCGGGCTGGGAGCGGGCTGCAGTCTGCTCCCGATCGCGAGCAGCCCCGATAGCCGCCCCGATCAGGCCGAGGCCGAAAATCGCCGCCGCCAGGCCGACGAGGAAGCCGAGGATCGGCACGAGGGCGATCACCCGCAGTACCGCGAGGCCGGCGAGGAAGGCCCAGATGCGGCCTTTCGGCTCCTTGACGAGGCGGCGGCCGAGGACGTAGGCGGAGGCGACGTAGGCGAGCGCCGCCAGCGGCAGCAGGGCGAGGAGGACGAGGAAGGCCAGTGGCAGCCCGACCAGGGTCACCGCGGCGATCCCGCCGGCGATCGGCAGCGCAATCGCAACTGCGAACCCGATCGCGATCAGCGGCCCGACCCGCTCGCGCGAGCGGGCCTGAATCGCCTCGGCTGCCCGCGGGGCGATCATGAGCATGAGGAGGCCGAGGAGCGCCATCGAGACGGTAATCGCCAGCCAGAGGATGAAGGCGCCGACGAAGGGGACGAAGTCCCAGGAATCGGGCCAGTCCTCCTTGGTGACGTCGCCGCGGACGATTGCCGCTCCGGCGACCACCGGGCGTTCGTCGCCGTAGCGGACGTCGCCGCTGACGTGGGCGCTCGGCAACAGCCGCGCCTGGCCGCCGAAGGTGACGAGGTCGCCGTCGATCGTGCCGCTGACGGTCGCATCGCCCGAGAAGAGGACGACGTCGCCATCGGAATGGCCCGCCAGCCGCACGTCGCCGCTGGCGACGACGATCCCGTCGACTTCTTCGCCGCGCGGCACGGTGACGTCGCCGGAGATGACGACGATCGCGTCGCCGTCATCGGCGGCGGTCCGCGCTGCGGGCGCCACCGCCGGCACTGCGAGAGCGCCGAGGACGATGAGGACGGCCAGGGACGAGACGCGCCGGATCACGCCCCCAGCCTAACCGCGATGGCTCAGCTCCGCATCGGGTCGGGCTGCCCGAGCTTGCTGACGTCCGGCGCCTCGTAGACGCCGCCCGGCACCCCGCCGACGATCACCATCCGGATTCCTTCCGGCCCCGGCCAGACCTTGCGCATCGTTCCCGGGGCGACGCGAGCCATGTGCTCAGGGTCGAGTGGGAAGCGCTCGCCCGCGATCTCGATCTCGCCGCCGCCGCGGATCGCCAGGAAGACCTCCTCCTGGCCGTCTTCGCCGTGGTCGTGTTCGGGGTAGTTGTCGTAGTTCGGGGGCATGTCGATCACCTGCAGCCCGAACGACTCGACCCCGAGCTCGGCCCGGGCGCGTTTGAAGGCGCCGAGGAAGACGGCCTCCATGTCGTCGATCTTCTTCACCGTGTACTCGCTCATCGCTCTCCTCTCATCGCTCTCGCGGCCGCTGCCGCCTTGAAACGAACGTTCGTGCTTTTTTGTACCCTGCGTCTGTGACTCCCGTCACCCAGAAGGGCTCGGAGACCAGGGCGACGATCCTCGACCGCGCCGTCGACCTCGCCTCGGCGGAGGGCCTGGAGGGCCTGACGATCGGCCGGCTCGCGGCGGAGTTGCAGATGAGCAAGAGCGGGCTCTTCGCCCATTTCGGCTCCAAGCAGGAGCTGCAGCTGGCGACGGTCGGCGCCGCCGCCGAGCGCTTCCGCGCCGCCGTCATCGACCCGGCCCTGGAGCTGCCGGACGGCGCCCCGCGCCTGCGGGCGATGAGCGAGCGCTACCTCGAGCGCCTCCAGGACTACTCCGGCGGCTGCTTCTGGGCCGCCACCTCGGCCGAGTACGACGACCGACCCGGCCCGGTCCGTGACGCGATCGCCGCCGCGCTCGACGCTTGGACTGGGGAGCTCGAGCGCCAGGCCCGGCTCGCCGGGGTCGAGCAGCCCGAGCGCTTCGCCTTCGAGCTCTTCTCCCTGGTCATGGGGGCGAACTCGCGCTATCGGCTCAGCGGCAGCGACGCCGTCTTCGACTACGCCCGCGAAGCGATCGACCACCTGCTGGCGGAGCTGCCCGACGAAAACGGGTAGCTACGGTTTCCGAACCCCCGAACCTCGCCGGAAGGAGCCCCAGATGGACGTCGCGATCGGCCTTCCCAACGCCGTGCCCGGAACCAGCGGAGAGCAGCTGACCGAGTGGGCCCGCCGAGCCGAGGCGCGGGGTTTCTCAAGCCTCGGCACGATCGACCGCATCGCCTATCCGAACCTCGAGCCGCTCACCGCCCTGGCCGCAGCGGCGGCGGTGACCGAGCGGATCGGGCTCGCCACCACGGTCCTGCTGGGGCCGCTGCGGGTCAACCCGGTCGCCCTCGCCAAGCAGGTCTACAGCCTCCACGTGATCTCCGGCGGGCGGATGACGCTGGGAATCGGGCTCGGCGGCCGCGAGGACGACTACGAGATCGCCGGCGTCGACACGAGCACGCGTGGCCGCGACCTCGACGCGATGCTCGAGCGGATCAGGGAGGTCTGGAAGGGGGAGGAGATGGGGCCCGAACACCCCGTCGACCCGCGGATCCTCGTCGGCGGCTCGGTCGAGGCTTCGTTCAAGCGCGCCGCCCGCTTCGGCGACGGTTGGATTGCCGCCGGCGCCCCGCCGGCCCAGTTCGCCGAGTGGCGGGAGGGCTTCGAGGCCGCCTGGAACGACGCGGGTCGCCAGGAGAAGCCCGAAAACGCCGCCCTCGCCTACTTCTCTCTCGGCGATAACGCCGAGGAGGACGCCAAGGCCTACCTGACCCATTACTACGCCTGGCTCGGCGAGGACGTCGCCAACTTCATCGCCGACTCGGCAGGGTTGTAAGGCCCTTGGCGAAGCCGCCTGACGAGCTCCCGGTTCACCTCTTCGCCGATGCGTCCGCGCTGGAGGCGTGGCTGGAGGAGAACGATGAGGCGGAGGGCGTCTGGCTGCAGATCGCGAAGAAAGGCGCGCCCGAGCCCAGCGTCACCTATGCCGAGGCGCTGGAGGTGGCGCTCTGCTTCGGCTGGATCGACAGCCAGAAGCGCGGCCTCGACGAGACCCACTTCCTCCAGCGCTTCACGCCACGCCGGCCGCGCGGCCGCTGGTCGAGGATCAACCGCGAGAAGGCCGAGGCGCTGATCGCCGCCGGGCGGATGCGCCCGACCGGCCTCGCCGAGGTAGAAGCAGCCCGCGCCGACGGTCGCTGGGAGGCCGCATACGAGGGCCAGAAGTCGGCCGAGGTGCCGCCGGACCTGCAGCGCGAGCTCGATGCCAACCCCGCCGCGGCCGAGTTCTTCACCTCCCTCGACGGCGCCAACCGCTACGCGATCCTCTACCGCCTGGACGAGGCGAAGAAGCCGGAGACCCGGGAGCGGCGACTGCGGAAATTCGTCGCCATGCTGGAACGCGGCGAGAAGATCCACGGCTAGATCATCGAGTCCGCGAAAACCGTCGTATAGCGACGCTTTTCGCGGACTCGGTGCTCCGTACACTCGTCCCGTGGACCGCGAGCTGCTACAGACGACCTTTGCCGAGACCGGCGAGCCCTCCTACCGCGCCGCGCAGGTGTGGGAGTGGGTCGCGCGAGGGGCGGGCTCCTACGAGGAGATGACGAACCTGCCGGCGGCGCTGCGCCAGCGGCTCGCCGCGACGGTGCCGCTCTCGACCCTGTCCCTTGCCGCCGAGGCGAAGTCCGACGACGGCACCGTCAAGGCGCTCTTCCACACCGCCGAGGGCCGGCCGATCGAGGCGGTGCTGATGCGCTACCGGGACGGGCGCCGCTCGGTCTGTCTCTCCTCGCAGTCGGGCTGCCCGCTGACCTGCACCTTCTGCGCCACCGGGCAGATGAAGTTCGGCCGCAACCTCAGCGCCGACGAGATCCTCGACCAGGCGCTCCACTTCCGCCGCACCGAAGACATCGACCACGTCGTCTTCATGGGGATGGGGGAGCCGACGATGAACATCGACAACGTCCTCGCCGCCTGTGAGCGGCTGCCCGACCTCGGCGTCACCCACCGGCGCACGGCGATCTCGACCGTCGGCTGGGTGCCGGGGATCGACCGCCTCGCCGAGTGCGAGATGCCGATCAGCCTCGCCCTCTCCCTGCACGCGCCGAACGACGGCCTGCGCTCGCAGATCATGCCGGTGAACGAGCGCTACCCGATCGCCGAGGTGCTGGCCGCCTGCGAGCGCTACCGTGCCGCCCGCCGCCGCAAGGTCTTCGTCGAGTACGTGATGCTCGACGGGGTCAACGACCACCCCGAGCACGCTCGCGAACTGGCTGCCCTGCTGGACTCGCGCCTCTACAAGGTCAACCTGATTCCCTACAACCCGACCGGCGCCTACGACGGCTCCTCGCCGGAGCGGATCGAGCGCTTCCGGGCGATCCTCGCCGAGCACCGGGTGACCGCCACCGTCCGCCTCACCCGCGGCCGCGACATCGACGCCGCCTGCGGCCAGCTCGCCGCCAACGCCGCCTGAAGACCAAACTGGCCAGTCAGCCAGTTACGATGCCGGACATGGCCACGGTCGACACGACGACGCCTGTCCCGCGTCCTCCTGAGATGTCCGCCAACCCGCTGCGGCGGCTGGCGGACGATCTCGCCGGCGAGTGGCGGGAGAGGGGGAAGTTCCCGCCCGGCGACACCGACCTCAACCGCAGGCGGACGCTGCGGATCGCCCACGACCCGCTGCCGATCCTGCTCGACGCCTACGAACGCTACGGCCCGATCTTCAGCCTGCGGCTTCTGCACACGCGGACCGTCTTCATGCTCGGCCCCGAGGCCAACCACTTCGTCACCGTCGGCCACCCGGAGAACTTCCACTGGCGCGAGTCGAGCTTCGGCGACCTGATCCCGCTGCTCGGCGACGGCCTGCTGACGGTCGACGAGGACTACCACGACCGCGCCCGGGCGATCATGATGCCCGCCTTCCACCGCGAGCAGATCGTCGCCGCGACCGAGGCGATGACGAGCGAGGCCGACGAGGCGATCGACGCGCTCCCGGTCGGCGAGGTGGTCGACATCTACGAGTGGATGCGCAACCTGGCGATGCGAATCGCGATGCGGGCGCTGCTCGGCCTCGATCCCGACGAGGCCGGCAAGGGAGCGGCCGCCGCCGAGCACTTCGAGCGCGCGCTCAGCTACTACGGGATCGACTTCCATATGCGCCTGCTGCGCGGCCCCGGATCGCCCTGGCGCAAGATGAACCAATCGCGCGAGGTCCTCGACGAGATTGTCTTCGCCGAGATCTCTCGCTGCCGGGCCCACCCCGATCCAGACCGCCGCGACATCCTCAGCCTCCTCACCGGCGCCCGCGGGGCCGGCGGCGAGGAATTCAGCGACCGTGAGATCCGCGACCAGGTGATGACGCTGATGTTCGCCGGCCACGACACCTCGACCTCGACCCTCACCTTCATGCTCCACGAGCTCGCCCGCCACCCCGAGGTGACGCGGCGCCTGCAGGAGGAGCAGGAGCGGGTGCTGCAGGGCGAGAGCCCGACCGCGCTGCAGCTGGAAAAGGAGATGCCCTACCTCGACATGGTCCTCGACGAGGTCCTCCGCCTCTACCCGCCGGCCTGGATCGGGCCGCGGCGGGCCGTCCGCGAGTTCGAGTTCGGCGGCTACACGGTCCCCCGCGGCGCCTACGTCAACTACTGCTCCTGGGCCAGCCACCGCCTGCCCGAGGTCTTCCCCGAGCCCGAGGCCTTCATCCCCGAGCGCTTCACCCGCGAGCGCAAGGCGGCGCTGCCCCGCGGGGCCTACGTCCCCTTCGGCGGCGGCTCCCGCATCTGCATCGGCAAGCGCTTCGGCCAGACCGAGGTGAAGCTGGTGGCGACGAAGCTGCAGCAGCGCCTCCGGATCGACGCCCTCCCGGGCCGGACGATGACGATTCGACAGATGCCGACGCTCTCGCCGAAGGGCGGGCTGAGGATGCGTGTCTCGCCGCGCCCCTGAGTTCTCTGCGATTCTTCTCCATGTGACGAAGTGGCAGGGGGCTCGTAGTAGAGCCATGGGAAGAAGCGCCCTCTATGTGATCGGGCTGCTGGCGACGATTGCGCTGTTGGTCGTGCCTGCCGCCCCCGCCGCTGTCTACTGGGACGAACCCGGGACCCTCGGCGCCGCCAATCTTGACGGCAGCAACCCGAACTCGAAATACCTCCTGTTCCGGGGCATGAGCGGGCCGACCTGCGACGTCGCGGTGACCGCTACCTACCTCTACTGGTGCGAATGGTTCGGGCTCTGGAGGGTCAATCTGGAAGGACCGGCTGTTCCCACCCAGATCGTCTCTGGCCTCAACAGCCCGGGTGGGATCGCCGTCGACGGAAGCCACGTCTACTGGGCGAACCGCGGAGGCGGCTCGATCGGCCGGGCGGCGCTTGACGGGTCGGTGCGCGAAGACAACTTCATCTCCGGCATGAGCGAACCTTCCGAGGTGGCCGTCGACGATCGCTACCTGTACTGGGTCACTTTCAACGAAATCGGCCGCGCCCGCCTCGATGGAACCGGAGTCAAGAAGGCATTTGTCGAAACCATCCCGGCCGGTCCCGGCTTGGCCGCTGATTCGACCTATCTCTACTGGAGCGGTGACGGCGCGATTGGGCGCGCCCGTCTCGCCGATGGCACCGGAGTCGATCTCGACTTCATCACCGGCTTGGACCACGTCGGCACGATCGCCGTCAACTCCGGGCACCTCTACTGGATGAACACGCCGGAAGGGATGCACTACTCGACCATCGGTCGCGCCGGCGTCGACGGCAGCGACGTGAACAAGTCCTGGATCCCGACGCAGAAGTTCAACGCAACGAGTGTCGCGGTCGATGCTCGTCCCTCGCCGCCGCCGCTCCCCCTGCCGTCGCGGCCCTTCCACATCGGGAAGGTCTCCCACAGCCGCAAGGACGGAAGTGCCGTCCTCCACATCAGCGTCCCCGAACGGGGCGACCTCGTCGTCAGCGCCCCCGGGATCGGCTGGAGGGTGAACAAGGGCCCGGAACCGCCGCCCTACCGCGGCGGCTCCTTCAACTGGCGCCTCAAGCTCTGGCCGGGAAAGACCCGCTTCGGCAACAAAATCCGAGCTCGTCTACGCAGCAAAGGCCGGGCGCAGCTGACCCTCCAGCTCACCTACACCGAAGAAGGCCAGCTTCCCCTAGCCATCAAAAAGCGCATAGCCCTGCTCCAGTCCACCCGCTAACACTCCACAAGGCGAGGGGTGGGTGACCTCCTCCAGACACTCAACATCGAGCCATAGCGAGATGTGTCTGGAGGGGGTCACCCACCCCTCGCCCCAACGCCCTACTTGATGAACAGCATCTCCTCGTATTTCGGCAGCGGCCAGAGCTCGTTGGCGACGACGGCCTCGAGCTTGTCGGCGGCGTCGCGGACGCTGTCCATCGCCGCCAGCTGCTTGTCGCGGGCGTGCTTTGCCATCTCCAGGCCCTCGAGGCCGGGGTCGGCGTTCGCCGCTTCGAGGTCGCCGAGGCCGGCGATCAGCTCGTCGACGAGGCCGCGGACCTCGCCCTCGATCGCCGAGACGCCGGACTCGCCGATCAGGGCGAGGTAGCGCAGGGCGGCCGGCAGGATCATCGTCTTGGCGATCGAGAAGGCCGTCTCCGCCTCGATGTTGGCGCGCAGCCAGTACTGCTCGACCCAGACCTCGTAGCGGGACTCGAGCTCCGCCTTCGAAAGCACCTGGTATTTCTCGAATGCCTCGACCGTGCTGTCGGCGAGCACCTCCGGCAGCGCGTCCGGCGTCGTGCGCAGGTTCTTCAGCCCGCGCTGCTCGGCCTCCTGGTGCCACTCCTCGGAGTAGTTGTCGCCGTTGAAGCAGACCTGCTTGTTGGCGAGGTAGCTGTCCTTGACGATCTCGATCACCGCCTGCGGCATCTGCTCGCCGCCGTCCAGCTTCGCCTCCAGCTTGCCGGCGAGCTCATCGATTGCCTCGGCGGCGATCGTGTTGAGGACGGTGTTCGGGAAGCCGAGCGACATGCTCGACCCCAGCGCCCGGAACTCGAATTTGTTGCCGGTGAAGGCAAACGGAGAGGTCCGGTTGCGGTCGCCGCCGTGCATCGGCAGCGGCGGCAGCACCGTTGCCCCAAGGTCGAGGTAGGAGGCCGGCGTGTTGGGGTCGCCGAGCCCGGTGGAGATCGCCTCGAACACTTTTTCCAGCTCGCCGCCGAGGAAGATCGAGATGATCGCCGGCGGCGCCTCGTTCGCTCCCAGGCGGTGGTCCTGGCCGATGTTGGCGACCGAGGCGCGCAGTAGCCCCTGGTGCTTGTTGACCGCCTGGATCACCGCGGTGCAGAAGAAGAGGAAGTGGATGTTGTCGGCCGGCGTCTCGCCCGGGTCGAGCAGGTTGAAGCCGGTGTCGGTCCCCATCGACCAGTTGTTGTGCTTGCCGGAGCCGTTGACGCCGGCGAACGGCTTCTCGTGCAGGAGGCAGACGAGGCCGTAGCGGCGAGCGACGCTCTCCAGCGTCTGCATCAGCAGCTGCTGGTGGTCGGAGCCGACGTTGGAGTTCTCGAAGATCGGCGCGATCTCGTACTGGGCCGGCGCGACCTCGTTGTGGCGGGTCTTGACCGGGATCCCGAGCTTGCGCATCTCCAGCTCGGACTCGAGCATGAAGGCGAGCACCCGCTCCGGGATCGAGCCGAAGTAGTGGTCGTCGAGCTCGTGGCCCTTCGGCGGCTTGGCGCCGAAGAGGGTGCGACCCGTCGCGATCAGGTCGGGCCGCTCGAAGAAGTACTGCTCGTCGATCAGGAAGTACTCCTGCTCGGGCCCGACGGTGGTGAAGACGCGCTGGCTCTGCTCGTCGCCGAGCAGCCTCAGCGCCTTGATCGCCGAGCGCGAGAGCGCGTCCATCGAGCGCAGCAGCGGGATCTTCGCGTCGAGCGCCTCGCCGGTCCAGGAAGCGAACGCGGTCGGGATGCAGAGCAGCGCCCCGTTCGGGTTCTCGAGGATGAAGGCGGGGCTGGTCGGGTCCCAGGCGGTGTAGCCGCGGGCCTCGAAGGTGGCGCGGACGCCGCCGGTGGGGAAGGAGGAGGCGTCGGGCTCGCCCTGGATCAGCTCCTTGCCGGAGAAGCCGGCAAGGGCCTGCCCTTCACCGCTCGGCTCGAAGAAGGAGTCGTGCTTCTCCGCGGTGGAGCCGGTCAGCGGCTGGAACATGTGGGTGTAGTGGGTGGCACCGTTTTCCAGCGCCCACTCCTTCATCGCCTCCGCGACCGCATCGGCGAGGCTCGGGTCGAGCGCCTCGCCGCCTTCGAGCGTGGTCTGCAGCTTCTCGAAGACGTCCTTCGGCAGCCGGTCCTTCTGGACGGCGGCGGAGAAGACGTTCTGGCCGAAGGGGTTGTTCTCCGGCAGGGTCAGGTCCTGCGCGCCGAGGGCTCCACCGTTGGAGCTCCACTGGGCTGCGGTCACGTTTTGCTGGCGAATGCGGGTCATCGGTTCGGGTTCTCCCCCACTAGGCGCGCGCCCAGTGGCCGGGCGCGATTGATTGAAAGTCTCAGTCCCTTGAAAAGAGCGACACAGAGCCTAATAGGGGCATCCCGATCGCGCTTTTGTACCGCCGTACAAAGCTTGAGAGGCGAGACTTATCCCCGCTGTCGCCGCAGCCGAATTTGACCACACCCTGGTGTGTCGAAAGTCGGATGCGGCTACTGGAGGGGGGTCGCCTGTAGCAGCCCGAGCGGGTGGCGCATCCGGAAGCCGCCGGTGGGGCGCATCTGTTCGCTTCAGCCAGGGCCGGTGCGGTCGCCGTCTTCGCTGTAGGAAGTGTCCCAGCGCAGGCCGGCGATGATCGCGAAGACGTGTTCCTTGCTGGCGTAGATGCGGACCCAGCTGCCGCCTCCGCCGCCGCCCCAGCGCATGAAGCCGGTCGAATCGAGCGGCCATTCGAGAAGGCCGGCGGCGTGCATCACGTAGCTGACCGAGCCCGAGCAGTCATACCCGCGCGAGTTCCAGTGGCGGTGGCCGCCGCCCCAGACGTAGGGCCGGTGGCGAATCCGGTTGGCGGCTTCGATCATCGCCTTCACCGCCGGCGGGGCCGAGGGCGGGGCAACTGCGCGACCGTCACCCACCAGCTTCGCCTGCGGCACCGCGGCCGAGGCCGGCGCGGCGCCGAGCAGAACGCCGCCGCAGAGCAGCGCGCAGACGATCACAGAAAGCTTCCCCCACCTTCGCATGAAGGTGATTTATCGACTGCTATGTCAGGAGACTTGAGCCGGGTCCGGCGGCGAGCCGGCGGCGATCAGCGATCCCATCAGGACGCCTAGCAGGAGGTCCCGCAGCTCCTCGCGCTCGATGTCGCGGTGCTCGATCCAGTTGAGGCAGGCGCCGTCCATGAACCAGAGCCAGCCGCTGACCGCGGTGCGGGCCTTCGGCGGCGCCCCGTCGGGGTAGAGCCCGTCGAGGATCCGCTGCGCCGTCGCCCGCCGTACCTCTTCGACCAGCTCGCGGATCTCGGAGACCGCGGTGGCGCTGCGGATCAGGTTCCGGTAGGCGCCCGAGTTCTCCTCGACCAGCGCCAGGAAGGCGTCGAGGCTGGCGGTCAGCTGCTCGAGGGGGGAGAGGTCGGGGTCGGGTTCGGTCTGTACCCGCAGTCGCTCGGCCCAGGCGCTCAGCGTCTCCTCGAAAAACGCCTGCTTGCTGGGGAAATAGTGGTACAGCAGCGCCTTCGAGATACCCACCTCGGTGGCGATCTTGTTCATCGAGAGCTCGTCGTAGGTATGGCTGGTGAAGAGCTCCGCGCCTTTCACGAGCAGCTGCGCGCGGCGCTCGTCGACGTCCATCCGGCGGTAGGCGGGCTCACTCATGTGTCGGAAGTGTAGCGGCTTATTGACCGATGGTTGACAAGATTGCTACGGTGTTGACCATCGGTCAATAAGCAACCTAAGGAGAAGCCATGAACGACGACTACGTCCCGCCCGCATTCCGCCACCGCTCCGAACCCCCGCCCAGCGAACCCCCGCCAGGGCATCAGTCGCCGCCACCATCCCCGCGGTCGGCGAACCCGATCTCCAGGATCGAGTTCGAGCGCCTCTTCGGCGGCCGCGTCTTCGCCTGGATGGGCGGGCTCGCGATCCTCCTCGGCGTCGTCTTCTTCCTTCGCTCCGCCGTGGACAGCAGCTGGTTCACGGAGGAGGTGCGCGTATTCATGGGGGCGATCGGCTCCTTCCTCCTACTCGCCTTCGGCGTCTGGCTGCACGAACGCCGGGGCCATCTGGAGGTCGCTCGGGCCTTGGTCGCCGCGGCGATCCCGGGCTTGTTTGCGACGACCGTCGTCGCCACCCAGGCCTATGACCTGATCTCGCCCCTGCTCGGGCTAGAGGCGGCAGCGGCGATCGGCGTCGTCGGCGTCTTTCTCGCCGTGCGCTGGTCCTCGACGCTGGTCGGCAGCGTCGGCATGCTCGGGGCCCTGGCAGCGCCGATGATGGTCGGCACGGCAACCGAAAACAGCTCGATCGCCTTCGTCGCGATGGCCCTCGCCGCCAGCGTCGGGGTCCTCCTCTGGCAGCGGTGGAACTGGCTGGCGCTGGGCGCGTTCCTCGTCTCCGCCCCCCAGCTAATCGCCTGGATCGCCGACAGCGGCTTCATCACCTTCGAGGGAGGAAGCGACCCGACCGAACCCATCCTCCTCGTGCTTGGAGTCCTGTTCGGGTTCTGGGTTCTCTACGCCGCCGCCGCATTCGGCTACGAGCTACGTAGTCGCAGCGAAGAGAAGCTGCCGGTCTCTTCCTGGCTGCTGCTCCTCAGCAGCAGCGTGCTCGTGGTCGGCGCCGGCTGCGTCGTCCTCGACACCGAGTCCTCGCTCGCCCTCAACGCCTGGATCTTCGGCTTCGCCGGGGCCCACCTGCTGCTCGGTGAGATCGCCAGGCGCTCCGGCATCCACCGCGAAATCGGCTCACTCTTGACCGGAGGCGGGATCGGGCTCGCGAGTTTTGGCGTCGCCAACGCCTTCGATGGGCCCGTCCTGGTCGCCGCCTGGGCCGCGATCTCCGCCGCGCTCGCCTTCCTAGCGACGCGGGTCGACGACTCGCCCTCGCCGGCCCTCTCCAACGCCGAGCGGCTCTGGTTGCTGGCGGTGGGCTTCCTCACCCTCGCCGGCCTACACGTGCTCGCCGTCGAGGCGCCGCCGACGGCGATCGCCGAAGGTGTCGACGATCTCGGCAGCTCGCTGGTCGCGATCGCCAGTTTCGCCGGTGCTGCTATCGCCTGCAATCGCTTCGGCCGCTGGGTCGAACCGAAGACGGCGACGGTGGTCGGCTTCCTCGGCGGGGCCGCGGTCGTCTACCTCGGCTCGGTCGCGATCATCGACACGATCGGCGTCAGCGACGCCGGCAATGCGGGCGAGGTCGGCCAGGCCTGGATGTCGGCTTTCTGGGCCGCGACCGGGCTCGGGGCGATCGTCTGGGGGATGGTGCGGCGGGCGCCGAGCGTCCGCCTCGGCGGCCTCGCCCTGCTGGCGATCACGATCGTCAAGGTTTGGACCTACGACCTCTCCGAGCTCGAGGACATTGCCCGCGCGATCTCCTTCATCGGTCTCGGGCTGCTGTTGTTGGCCGGCGCCTTCGCCTACCAGCAGTTCAAGCCCAGCAAGGAGGAAGAGGCCGAAGAAGCGTTCGAGGAAGAGTTCGCGTAGGCCGACGAGCGGGAGCCGCGGGCATCTGTGTAGCCTGCGGTTCCCGCGGCCCCGCCGCCCTGCAAAGCCAAAAAGTGGAGGAAGCCTCTTAATGTTCGTCTCGAAGGCCGCCGTCGTCGGCGGCGGCACCATGGGCGGCGAGATCGCGCAGGCGATCGCCGCCGCAGACATCCCCGTCGTCGTCAAGGACATCGACCAGAAGTTCGTCGATGCGGCCGTCGAGAAAGCCCGCGGCGTCACCGAGGGTCAGCTCGCCCGCCTCGTCAAGAAGGAGAAGCTGACCCAGGAGCAGGCCGACGCCCGGCTCGCCGAGGTGATGGGCAACGTCATCGGCACCACCACCTACGAGGAGTTCGGCGACGTCGACTTCGTGATCGAGGCGGTGCCGGAGAAGATGGAGATCAAGCAGTCCGTCTTCCGCGAGCTCGACGCGGCGACCCCGGGCCACGCGATCCTCTCCTCCAACACCTCCTCACTCTCGATCACCGAGATCGGGGAAGCGACGCTGCGGCCCGACAAGGTCGTCGGCTTCCACTTCTTCTACCCGGCTTCGATCATGCCCCTGGTCGAGGTGATCGGTGGCGACGACAGCTCGCTGGAAACGGCGACCGCCGCCTACAACTTCGCCCAGGCGATCAAGAAGCAGCCGATCGTCTGCGGCGAGGTCCCCGGCTTCGTCGTCAACCGCATCCTGATGGCGACGATGGGGGAGATCTGGCGCGCCCAGGAGGAGAAAGGGCTGTCGCTGAAGGCGATCGACGAGGCGATCGCCGGTGCCCAGCTGGCGCCGATGGGCCCGTTCTTCCTCACCGACCTGCTCGGCCTCGACACCGTCTTCCACGTCGCCGAGCACCTGCACGAGTCCTACGGCGAGAGTTTCTACGTCCACGAGGGGCTGCGGGGGCTGGTCGGCGAAGGCAAGCTCGGCGCCAAGACCGGCGGCGAGGGATTCTTCAAGGACGGCGAGCAGAACGTCCCCGGCGACGCCGAGCCCGACGCCGAGGAGCTGGTGGCGATGTTCTCCAGCCGCGCCCTGATCGAGGCCTGCCTGCTGGTCGAGGAGGGCGTCTGCTCGGTCCGCGACATCGACCTCGGGATGATGGCCGGGGCCGGGCTCGACCCGCGCAAAGGCCTGCTGCCGCCGTTCTGGAAAGCCGACGTCACCGGCCTCGACAAGGCGCTGGAGACGATGGAGAACCTGGAGGAGAAATACGGCGAGCGCTTCAGCCCGCCGATCACCCTGAAGCGCTTGGTCGCGCAGGGCCGCCACGGGCTCTCGACCGGGCAGGGCTTCTACCCCTACCCGCAGGCCGACGAGGGCGAGCAGACCGAGACTGTGAAGCTGGAGACGCGCGGCAACGTCGCCATCGCCTGGCTCGCCAACCTGCCGATGAACTCGCTCTCGCCGCAGGTCGTCGCCGACCTGGAGACGGTCTGGAACCGGGTCAAGGAGGGCGGTGAGGTCGGGGCGATGGTCGTCGCCTCCTCGGTCCCGGTCGTCTTCTCCGCCGGCGCCGACATCAAGGCGTTCACGACCCTCGACGAGGCGAGCGGTGCGGACCTGATCAACCGCGCCCACGCGCTCTTCCGCGATTTCGGCCAGGCCCGCGTCGTCACGATCGCGTCGGTCAACTCGATCGCCTTCGGCGGCGGCTGCGAGCTGGCGATGGCCTGCGACGTGCGGATCGCCGCCGAGGCCGCCGTCTTCGGCCAGCCCGAGGTGAAGCTGGGGATCATCCCCGGCTTCGGCGGCACCCAGCGGTTGCCGCGGCTGGTCGGCCCGAACAAGGCCTTGGAGCTGAACCTGGTCGGCGACGCGATCCTCGCCGACGAGGCGCTCGAGCTGGGGCTGGTCAACCGGGTCGTTCCCGACCACGAGCTGTTCGAGACGGCGCTGATGTGGGGCCGCAAGCTTGCCGCCCAGGCGCCGGTCGCGGTCGAGCAGATCAAGTCCGTGTCCGGCAACGGCGACATCGACGCCGGGATCGAGGCTGAGAAGGGCGGCTTCGCCGCCGCCTTCGGCAGCGAGGACGCGAAAGAGGGCATCAGCGCCTTCCTTGGAAAGCGCACCCCGAAGTGGAGCGGCAGGTAGCCACCCCTCAACGCCGACGGGCCGAAAAGCGGTTAGGTAGACCGCTTTTCGGCCCGTCGGCGGTTAACCGGCTGGCGGAGTTGCTCGAAGCGGCTTCGTCGGCGGTGGCACTGACGGGCGCCGGCGTCTCGGTGCCGTCGGGGATACCCGACTTCCGCAGCCCGGGGACGGGGTTGTGGGAGAACGTCGACCCGATGGAGGTCGCCCACATCGACGTCTTCGAGCGCGAGCCGGAGCGGTTCTGGTCCTACTACCGGCCGCGCTTCCAGTCCCTCGGGGACAAAGAACCGAACCGCGCCCACCAGGTGCTGGCCGAGCTCGAGCGCCGGGGCCTGATCGAGGGCGTGATCACGCAGAACGTCGACCGCCTCCACCGGGCGGCCGGCTCGGAGAACGTGATCGAGGTGCACGGCTCGATCGAGACCTCTTCGTGCGTGACCTGCGCCGCGTCTTTCGAGCTCGAGCAGATGGACGAGCTCTTCGACCAGCGCGGCGTCGCTCTCTGCTCCGTCTGCCGCGGCGCCGTCAAACCCGACGTCGTCCTCTTCGGCGAGCTGCTGCCGGAGAGCGCGATGGCGCGGGCGACCGAACTGGCGGAGCGGGCCGACCTGATCCTCTGCGTCGGCTCCTCGCTGGCGGTCTACCCGGTCGCCGGGCTGCCGCGGATCACCCTCGATCGCGGCGGCAAGCTGGCGATCCTCACCAAGGGTCCGACTCCCTATGACGGCGACGCCGAGCTGAAGCTCGAGGGCGAGGTCGACGGGGAGCTCGACGCGCTGCTGGCGGCGCTCGGCTGATGGCAACGCTGCCCGACGCGGTCGTCTTCGACAACGACGGCCTCCTGCTCGACACCGAGTCGGTCTGGACCCGGGCCGAGGAAGACCTCTTCGAACGGCGCGGCCTCGCGTTCACTCCCGCCGACAAGCGCCAGCTCGTCGGCACCTCGGCGGAGATCGCCGGCGGCATCCTCGAGCGCCGGCTCGGCGAGCCAGGGCGGGCGGCGGAGCTGATCGAGGAGCTGAACGCCCTCGTCGTCGCCGAGCTCGAGCACGGGGTGGAGGCGATGGTCGGCGCCCGCGAGCTGCTGGAGCGGCTGCACGAGCGCGGCACCCCCCTGGGGCTGGTCTCGAACTCGCCGCTGCGCTTCGTCCAGCGCTCGATCGAGATCGTCGGCCTCGGGCACCACTTCGACGTCATCCTCAGCGCCCATGAGGTGGCGGCGCCGAAGCCGGCGCCCGACCCTTATCTGGAGGCCTGCCGGCGCCTTGGAGTGGAGCCGGGACCCTCCGTCGTGGCGCTGGAGGACTCGCCGACCGGGGTGGCTGCCGCGCGAGCCGCCGGCCTGACGGTCATCGGCGTCCCCTCGATCGAGGGGATCGCGCTGGAGGAGGCGCATCACATCGCCGGGACCCTGCTCGACGAGGTGGTCATGCACCACCTCAAAGTCTCACCCTAAACCTGAAGGTGAGTCTTGACCTGTTCCTTTTCGTTGTCAGAGACCGAAAAGGAACAGCACTAGCCGCGAAGGACGCGTCGGCGGCGTAGAATGCGCTCGGAGATCTCCAGAATCTCCTCCACCCCCTGTCGCTGCTCCCCTGAGAGCTCCCCGGCCAGGGCTGCGTTGGCCGCATTGCCGACCTCGCTTTTGCGCGCGCTCAGGGTGCCCATGTCCTCGTCGTGCCCGGGATCGGCGACGGCGTCCTTCATCTCGATCAGGAGTGCCTCCAGCCCGACCCGCAGCTGCAGGGCGGCCTCGCGGTCACGGCCGGCATCGAGGTCGGCGCGGGCGCGCAGCAGCAGCGTCTCGCAGGCGTTGAGCTGTTCGCGGCCGGTGAGGACGCCCGCGACCCGTTCCTGGGGCCGCAGCTCCTCCTCACGTCGCCGCCGTTTGGAGGAGCCGGCGCGGACGTCGACTTTGCGGGCGTCGCGGAAGCGACCCGCGGCGGTCTCCTCGCCGCTGCCGTAGCCGATCGCGACCCGCTCGGCCTCCTCGGCGGCCAAGTTCGCTCCGCGAGCTCGGGTTGGCGGTGGCGACCGCCTGAGCGTGGAGGGCCCGGTTCAGCAGCGCCATCGCTTCGGCGACGAGGACGTCGACGGTGTCCTCGGCCTCGCATGCCTCGTCGAGCCAGCGGGCCGCCTCCTCTTCGCCATCGAACTTCGCGAACGCCCGGATTGCGGTGATCCGGGTCAGGTTCACCGGCTCGGGCTCGGCGCCTTCGAGCTGACGGACGCGCCGCCGGCGGCGCACTGGGCGGGGGGAGCGCCGAGGCGCTGGACGACGAGGACGCTCTCCTCGGCGGCCGGCTCGGGCGAGCGGACGAGGTAGCGACCGTCAGCCAGCGGCAGAGCGCCGGCAAAATCGAGTTGGACGAGGCCGAACAGCGTCAGTCGCCGCTGCCGGCGGCGAGGCCGCCGTTGGGGGTGTCCGGCACCGCGTACTTGGACGGGCGCACCGGCACGCTCGGGTTTTCGATCTGGCCGAGACGGTTGATCAGGCGCTGCCACTGGTCGGGTTTGAGCAGGGCGGCGAACTGCGCTTCGCCGAGGCCGCTGGTGGCGTGGTAGCCGACGTGGACGTGGTCGTAGTGGTCGGGGAGAGCGAAGCTGGTTTCTCCCGGCAGGTCCTCGAGTGAGATCACCTGGTGCGGGTGCATCGTCCCCTGCAGGCGCAGGACGGCGTGGATCAGGTCGTCGGTCTCGGTGCCCGGTCCCTGGTTGCCGGTCACCGGGATTCCGTTGATGACGGCGATGTCGACTGCGTCGCCGGTGCTGTGCTCGGAGACGTTGCCGGAGGTGGTGAGGAGCCCGTGGCCGCACATAAGCGAGGTGATCGTCAGCTTGTAGCCGTTGGTGCTCAGGTACTCGAGCATCGCCAGGATGCGGCGGTCGATCCGGCCGGCGGCGATGTCTTCGCGGCCGCAGCTGTAGATGTCGAGGTCTTTGTCGCCGAGGACCCGCTTCTGCAGCGCCTCCTTGGAGAGCAGGAGGACGCCGGCGCCGCTCAGCTTGGCGAACGGGCTCTTGCCTTTGGCGCGGTATATCGCCGTTGCCTCGAGCAGCTTCCAGCCGTCGAGGATCGGCTTCGGGTCGATCCGCGGCGCCCCTTTGCCGGCCGGGCGGATCGAGAAGTTGATGTGGGGATCGATGCCTTCGCCTTCACCGCCGACGCGGGCGAGGACGGTGCCGGCGATCACCTTCGAGCCGACCTTGAGCGAGCCCTTGCCGCTGGCGGCGACCGCGGCTTCGACCGCGTCGTTGGTGGTCTGGCGCTCGCTGCCGGTGCGCTCGGGAAGGGCGCGCAGGCGCGGGCGCAGGTTCTGGCTTTCGACCGGGACCCGCCGCTCCTCGCCGGTCGGCATCACGACCAGGCGCCGGTTGCGGACCAGGTGGCCGAGCTCGGCGTAGGTGTAGCGGTTGCCGTAGGTGTCTTCGAGGACGACGAAGTTGCCGAGCGTGTCGGAGTGGCCGAGCTTGCGGATCACCCCGTCGTTGACGGCGACGACCGGCGCCCCCTCGTTGCTGAAGATGTTGATCCCGCGCGGGGTGGGGGAGGAGGAGATGACTTCGGCGGCGTTGCCGTATTCGGGGCTCTCGCCGTTCTTCAGCGCCGCCCGGGCGGCGACGTCGTCGGCGTAGCGGGCGTCGGCGGCGATCGGGAAGTGGGCGCCCTCGGTGAGGCCGGTCAGCGAGCCGACCAGGTCGGAGGGGAGGCGGCCGTAGGCGCGGGCGTAGAGCAGCACCTCCTGCACGTACCAGTCGGCGTGGTTGTAGGCGAAGATCGCCTGGTAGAGATCGTCGTTGCCGCCGGCCAGCTTCAGGTAGTGGGCGGCGGCGCAGATCGCGTCGACCGGGTTGTAGGGGTCTTTGCGGCCGTCGCCGTTGGCGTCGAGGCCGAAGGCTTCCCAGCTCGAGGGCAGGAACTGCATCCAGCCGACGGCGCCGGCGCTGGAGACGTTGGTGTTGGTGCCGAAGGCGGTCTCGATTTTGTTGATCGAGGCGAGCACCTCCCAGGGGATCCCGTATTCGGTGCCGCAGGCCTGGTAGATCGGCAGCAGGAAGGGCGGGATTTCGAAGCTGTCGATGACGAAGTTGGGGACGCCGATGGGGGCGGGGCCGAAGGGGGCGATCGTCGTCGTCGGGTTGGCGACCGTGGGGGTGCCACCGGCGTTGTAGGGGGAGCCGCCGTTCGGGCCCTTCGGCGCCGGCTGGTCGCCGCCGCCGTTGGCGCTCGGGGCGGTGACGGCGCCGGTGCTGCCACCGCCGCTGGCGTCGCCGAGGACGTCGTTGCGGGAGACCCCGCCCTTGCCGGCGGTGCTGCCGTCGATTCCCGTTCCTTCCTGGATGCCACCTCTGCTGCCCGCTTCAGGGGCCGGCTGGATTCAGGGCCGGGGGCCGGGATCGGCGTCGCTTCCTCTTCACTGGGGGCTGGGGCGGAGGGCGCCTCGTTCGTGTCCTCCGGCGTTTCGCAGTCGGGGTCTTCTTCGTCGACGAGCGCGTCGCCGTCGTCGTCGAGCCCGTTGGCGCAGGCAGGTGCCTGGAGGGAGGGGACGGCGGTGGTCGTCGTCGGGTCGACCGCGGAGCTTTCCGAGAGCGGCTCGGCACCGGCGAAAGCCGTGCCCAGCGCAGTGACCGCCAGGAAGGCGGCGAAGGCGAGTAGAAGTGCGAACTTGGTTCTCATCCCAAAAGCGTCCCTGCCCACGCTCGGATACCCCTCCCTGGGCAGTGGCTGGACGCTACCCACTAGTACGAGCGTCCGCAACGGAGATACGCGCCCCCAACAAGGCCTTAATCAAGGTCTGAAACATCGCTGTAACGGAGATTTTCAACTCAGCCGGATGCGCTCGTTAAGCTGCTGTCAACGCGAGCGGAAAGGGCAGGCGGCTTGACCTACGAGGAGTACGAGCAGGACGGCGACGGGCTGCGCGCCCGGGCAGAGCAGGCTCTGGGCGAGCTGGCGCAGGCACTGATCGACAATCCGACGCTGCACGACGCGGTCACTGCGGCCCTGGGGGCGCGGGAGAAGGCGCTCGAGGCCCAACAGGCGGCGATGAGTGCCCTCAACCTGCCCTCGGCGACCGACGTCGAACGGCTGGAGCGGCGGCTGCGCTCCTTTTCGCAGCGCCTCGAGGACGTCGAGGAGGCGATCGACGACCTCAGCCGGGAGCTTGGTGCGCTGCGGCGCGAAAACGCAAAAAAGGCGCCGAAAAAAGAGAAGTCTAACTCTCAACCTTAGGGTGAGAGTATGGCCGCCGCGGCCGATCCTGCCCGCTTTGCATTCTCCTCCAGCACCTCGTCCTGCAACTGACCGGAGCCGCTCTTCTCGGTGACGATCAGGAGGGCTGCGACGGCGACGTCGTGCTCGGCGGCAGCGGCGAGCAGACTTGCCGTCTGCATGTCGGCCGCCTCGGCGAGGGTCGAGGGCTGACCCCGCTCAGGCCGATAGAGGGTGTCGAGGCTGATCGCAACCCCGTGGCGGGCATCGGGAAGCGCGCGACGAAGCCCTGCCGACAGCCCCCCATCCGGCCGCGCCGAAGCATTCCCCTGTTCCTTTTCGGTGTTGGAGACGGATAAGGAACAGGTGAACGCGAGGCCGGCCTGCGAGACGATCAGGAGGTCGCCGAGTTCCAGCTCGCCTAACGAGGCGCAGGTGCCGATGCGGATCGCGCGCTTGACGCCAAGCTCCGCCAGGTCCGCCAGGACGACGGCGGCGCTGGGGCCGCCCATCCCGGTCGATTGGATCGTCAGCTCGTCCCCCGCGTGCGTCACTCCCGTGTACCCCCAGAGGCCGCGGGCGTGGTTGCTCATCTTCGGCTGCACCAGCAGCTCCTGGGCCAGCATCAGCGCCCGGCCGGGATCGCCGACGAGGATCGCGTTGGCGGCGATCGGGGCGGAGGGACGGAGGCGGGCGGGCATCGGCGCCGCCGAATCTAGATCACGACCCGCCCTACTAGGAGGGATTGGCCTAGGCACGGCTCCGACATCGGGGAGAAACGGGGGCAGCCGAATTTGCTCCAGCCGTCCAAAGACCCCCGGCCCAGCCCTTCATAGCTTGGGAGCCGAGTAAATCCCAACGCGACCGGCGGGGCTGTGAACCCCGGCGGGCTAGGAGGAATGGAATGAAAAGGAGGTTGATGATCGCCGCTCCGGTGGCCACGATCGCCTCGCTGGTGCTGCCGGGTTTGGCCTTCGGTGCTGAGACGCCGATCTTGGAAACGCCTGAGGCCAGCATCAACGCGATGTGGGTGATCGTCGCCGCTTGTCTGGTGATGTTCATGCAGGCCGGGTTCCTGCTCTTGGAGGTCGGGTTCTCCCGGGCCAAGAACGCGGGCGCCGGCGTGGCGAAGGTATTGGTGAACTTCTCGATCGCCTCGCTCTGTTACTGGGCGGTCGGCTTCGCGCTGGCGTTCGGGGGGCTCGGTGAGATCGCCGGGACCCATGGGTTCTTCCTCAACGTCGGCTCCTCGATCGAAGAAGCCGGAAAGAGCATCCCCTTCGTCGAAACGTATTCGATCAGTCCGGCCGCGTTCATGTTCTTCCAGTTTGTGTTCTGCGCGGTCTCGCTGGCGATCGTCTGGGGCGCGACCCTCGAGCGGATCAAATTCGGCGCCTACATCATCTACGCGATCATCTTCAGCGCCGTGCTGTATCCGATCCTCAGTCACTGGATCTTCGGCGGCGGCTGGCTGCAGGTGAACGTCGGAATGCAGGACTTCGCCGGCTCCACGGTTGTCCACCTGATCGGTGCGACCGGTGCCTTCGCGGCGCTGCTGTTGCTCGGCCCGCGGATCGGCAAGTACACGAAAGACGGCAAACCGCGGGCGATCCCCGGGCACTCGATGCCCCTGGTCGGCCTCGGCGTGCTGATCCTCTGGCTCGGCTGGTTCGGGTTCAACCCGGGCTCGACCCTGGGCGCGATCGGCGGCCGCTTCGCGGAAGTCGTCGTCGTCACCAACCTCGCCGCCGCGGCCGGCGTCGTCGCCGCGGTCGCGCTCATGTACCTGAAGACGAAGACGATCGACATCGGCATGGCCGGTAACGGCGCGATCGCGGGCCTGGTTGCGATCACCGCCCCGTCCGGTTACGTCGAGTACTGGGCCGCACCGATCATCGGCGCGGTCGCCGGCGTGGTCGTCGTCTACGGCGTCCTCGCGATCGAGAAGCTGATCGACGACCCGGTCGGCGCTCTCTCGGCGCACGGTCTCGCCGGTATCTGGGGGACCCTCTCCTGCGGCATCTTCACCTCGCCGCGGCTGGCCGAATTCAACGAAGTCGGCGATCCGGGCCTCTGGTACAGCGGCTCCTTCCACCAGCTCGGCGCCCAGGCGTTGGGTGTGGCTGTCGCCTTCGCCTGTGTGTTCGTCGCCTCCTACGCGATCTTCTTCGTGATCAAGAAGACGATCGGGCTGCGGGTGACGGCGGAGGAGGAGGATGCGGGTCTCGACATCTCCGAGCACGGGATGTACGGGTACCCGGAGCAGTTCATCCCCCAGCCCGAGTACTCGACGGGTGCACAGCTAGGCGGTACCTCGACGGCCCCAGCGGCCCCGAGGCCGGCCGGCGCGACCGCAATGACCAGCGAGTCCTAGGAGGCGTGAACGCATGAAAAAGATAGAGGCGTACATCCGCCACGAGGCGTTCGAGCCGATCCGGGCCGAGTTGCTCGACAAGGGATTCCCGTCCCTGTCGATCATCGAGGCCAAGGGCTCGGGCCGCCAGAAGGGCATCGTCGAGCGCTACCGCGGCTCGACCCTCACCGTCAACGTCCGGCCGAAGATCAAGCTGGAGGTCGTGGTCGAGGACAAAGACAAGGACATAGTCGTCGAGGCCATCCTCAGGCACGCCCGTACCGGCGAGGTCGGCGACGGCAAGATCTTCGTGCTGCCGGTGGAGGAGGCGATTCGCATCCGCACCGGGGAGGACGGCCAGTCCGTGCTCCAACTGCACGAGGAGTCGGAGATCCCTACTTAACTCCGACATTCCCCCAGAACAAGAGCCAGCGGGGCGGCCTCCGGGCCGCCCCGTTTGTTGTTGTGGGGGCGGGGGTGGGTGTCCATCTCCAGACACATCTCGCTTATGGCTCGCTGTTGAGTGTCTGGAGACGGACACCCACCCCCGCCTGCGACACGGGTTAGCCTCATTTTGTGCCTGATCAGAGGATTTCGCTCTCGGAGGCTGCTCGGCGCTCCGGCGTCCCCTCCTCCACGCTAAAACGGTGGGCCGCGGAGAAGATCGTTCCTGTCCGTAAAGGTCGGTGGACTGCGGCGGCGGCGGCGCAGGCGCGGGTGGTGGCGCGGATGCGGGAACGCGGGTACTCGCTGGAGGATTTGAGGAGCGCGGGCAAGGAGGGGCGGCTTGCCTTCGGCTTCACCGAGGAGCTCTTCTCGGGCTCGCAGGAGACGTTTTCGATCGAGGAGGCGGCGGCCGAGACGGGGCTCGAGCCGGAACTGGTCGAGCGCATCCTGGTGATCCTCGGCACCCCCGCCGGACGGCGCGAGCTCGACAAAGAGGACCTGGCGGCGATGCGGCACTGCGCCCGCGTCCTCGCCGCCGGCTTCCCCCTCGTCGCTTTCCTGCAGCTGGTCCGTGTCTACGCGCTCTCGATGCGACGGATCGCCGATGCTGAGGTGCGCCTCTTCCACCTCTACGTCCACGAGCCGCTGATCCGCGACGCCGTCCCCGAGCTGGAAATGGCCGAGGAGATGGGGGAGCTCGCCGCCGACGTCCTGCCGCTGACCGCGCCGCTGACCGAATACCTGCACGAGCGCTACCTGCGCTTCTTCGTCGAGCAGGACGTCGTCGGCCACATGGAGGCCGACACGGCGATGGACACGGCTGAAATCGAGCTCGGCCACGTCAACGTCACCCTCTGCTTCATCGACCTCACCGGGTTCACCCGCTACACCGAGGAGGAGGGGGACATCGAGGCGCTCGACGTGGTCGAGAACTTCGTCGCCACGGTCGAATCGACGCTGCCGCGGGACGCGACGATCGTGAAGACGATCGGCGACGAGGTGATGGTCGTCTCCCCGGACCCCGGCTCGCTGACCGAGTGGGCGGTCGGGTTCCTCTCCCGCTTCCCGCAGCGGCCGCAGCCGCGGGTCGGGATCCATTACGGCGATGCCGTCTACCGCGACGGCGACTACTTCGGCAGCCAGGTCAACCTCGTCCACCGGGTGGTCAACCGGGCGCTCGCCGGTGAGGTGCTGGTTACCGACGCGGTCTGCGGCGCGATCGCCGGCCATGACCATCTCGAGTTCGAGCCGATCGGCGAGGTCAGCCTGAAGGGGTTCCCGACCCCGACCGAGCTCTTTGTCGTCCGCGGCGCATGAGCGGCGACGAGCTCCTCGCCCGGATCGACGAAGGTGGGCTGGCCGCCGGCCCGGCGCCGGTGGTGGTGATGGTCTCCGGCGGGCGGGACTCGGTCTGCATGCTCGACCTCGCGGTGCGGGTGCGGGGAGCGGAGGCGGTGAGCGCGCTGCACGTCAACTATGGGCTGCGACCCGAGGCCGGCGAGGACGAGGACTACTGCGCGCAGCTTTGCGCGGGGCTCGGGGTCGAGCTGGAGGTCGAGCGGCCGTCGCGCCCTCAGGACAGCGGCAACCTCCAGGCCTGGGCGCGGGAGGAGCGCTACGCCGCCGCCGCGCGCCTGGCGGAGCCGCGGGACGCCGCGATCGCCACCGGCCACACCGCCGACGATCAGGTCGAGACGATCCTCTATCGGCTCGCCTCTTCGCCCAGCCGCCGGGCGCTGCTCGGCATGCGCCCCCGCGACGGCCGCCTGGTCCGGCCGCTGCTCGGGACGACCCGGGCCGAGGTCACCGCCTACTGCGAAGAGCGGGGGCTCTCCTGGCGCGACGACCCCACCAACGACGAGGCCGACTACAAGCGCAACTTGATCCGGCGGGATCTGATCCCGGAGCTCGAACGTATCCACCCGGCCGCGAAGGAGAACGTCCTGCGGACGGCGGCGCTGCTGCGCGAGGAGGCCGAGCTGCTCGACTCGCTGGTCGACGCCGAGCTGGCGGCGGGGCAGGGAACGATCTCCCAGAAGCGCTTCGCCGAGCTGCACCCCGCACTGCGCCGGCTCGTCCTCCAGCGCCTCGCCGACGAGGCCGCCGGCCGCCCGGTCGCCGGCGCCGCCCGCTTCGCCGAGCAGGTCGCGAGCCTCAGCCGCGGCGGCTCCAGCCTTGACCTCGGCAGCGGCATCCGCGCCATCCTCGAGGGCGGCACCCTCCGCGCCGAGCAGGGATAGCGCCGACGGGACGAAAAGCGGTCTGTGTAACCGCTTTTCGTCCCGTCGGCGGGTTGGGGCGCATATATCTAGACTGCGCGCCGTGTCGGATCCCGCGATCGGCGAAACCCTCGTCGCCAGAGACGACCTGCAGCGGCGCATTGCCGAGCTGGGGGCGGAGATCAGCCGTGATTACGCCGGCCGGGAGCTGGTCCTGGTCGGGGTGCTGAAGGGCGCCGTTCTCTTCCTCGCCGACCTGATGCGCCACCTCGACGTCCCCTGCGAGATCGATTTCATGGCCGTCTCCAGCTACGGCTCGCAAACCGATTCCTCCGGCGTCGTCCGCATCCTCAAGGATCTCGACGCGCCGATCGAAGGCCGCGACGTCCTCATCGTCGAGGACATCATCGATTCCGGCCTCACCCTGCAGTACCTGATGCGCAACCTCAACGCCCGCAATCCCGCTTCCCTGCAGGCCTGCGCGCTGCTGACCAAGCCGGAGCGGCTGCGGGTCGACCTCTCGCCACGTTATGTCGGCTTCGAGATCCCGAACCGGTTCGCGATCGGCTACGGCCTTGACCATGCGCAGAAGTACCGAAACCTGGATTTCGTCGCCGCGCTTGCCGAGTAGCCCGCAAAATCCGCCCTGGTACGCTGATTTCTCCTCGTGAGGCGGTTTTTCAAAAGCGCGGCGTTCCCGATCCTGCTGGTCGTAATCCTGGCGTTCATCGCCTCGAAAATGATCAGCGGCGGCGACGGCAAGGAGTCGCCCGGCTACAACGAACTGATCAAGCCCGTATCGGGTCTGATCGCCAAGGGGCAGATCGAAGAAGTCGACGTCAACACGAAGGACAACACCCTCGACGTCAAGCGCTCCAACGGCGAAACCTTCTCCACCGGCTACCCGCCCGACGGCGAACGGCAATTGGTCAACCTCCTTCGCGATTACGAAGTCAAGACCGACGTTCACGGCTCCGGCAGCTCGAGCCTGCTCTCGCTGCTGACCCTGATCCTGCCCTTCGTCCTCTTCTTCGGCTTCTGGATCTTCCTCATGAACCAGATGCAGGGTGGCGGCAGCCGGGTGATGAACTTCGGCAAATCGAAAGCCAAGCGGATGTCGGTGGACGCCCCGAAAATCACCTTCCGCGACGTCGCCGGCGTTGACGAGGCGGTGCAGGAGCTCGAGGAGATTAAGGAATTCCTCGAGAACCCGAAGAAGTTCCAGGCGCTCGGCGCCCGGATCCCCAAGGGCGTCCTTCTATATGGACCGCCCGGGACCGGCAAGACCCTGCTCGCCCGCGCCGTCGCCGGCGAGGCGGGCGTCCCGTTCTTCTCGATCTCCGGCTCGGACTTCGTCGAGATGTTCGTCGGCGTCGGCGCCAGCCGCGTCCGCGACCTCTTCGAGCAGGCGAAACAGAACTCGCCCTGCATCATCTTCATGGACGAGATCGACGCCGTCGGCCGCCACCGCGGCGCCGGCATGGGCGGCGGTCACGACGAGCGCGAGCAGACCCTGAACCAGCTGCTGGTCGAGATGGACGGCTTCGAGATGAAGGACAACATCATCCTGATCGCCGCCACCAATCGTCCCGACATCCTCGACCCGGCGCTACTGCGGCCGGGGCGCTTCGACCGCCAGGTGGTCGTCGACCGCCCCGACCGCAAGGGCCGCAAGAAGATCCTCGAGGTCCACACCCGCGGCAAGCCGCTGGGGCGCGAGATCGAGCTCGACACGCTCGCCGGCCAGACCCCCGGCTTCACCGGCGCCGACCTCGCCAACCTGATCAACGAGGCGGCCCTGCTGACCGCCCGCTCGGGCAAGCGCGAGATCACGATGAAGGAGCTCGAGGAGGGGATCATGCGGGTGATCGCCGGCCCCGAGAAGAAGACCCGGGTGATGAGCGAGAAAGAGCGCCTGGTTACCGCCTACCACGAGGTCGGCCACGCGATCGTCGGCCAGCTGCTCGAGAACACCGACCCGGTCCACAAGATCTCGATCATCAGCCGCGGCCAGGCGCTCGGCTACACGATCAGCCTTCCCACCGAGGACAAGTTCCTGACTACGCGCGCGGAGCTGACCGACACGATGGCGATGACCCTCGGCGGTCGCGCCGCCGAGGAGATCGTCTTCGGCGAGATCACCACCGGGGCGTCGAATGACCTCGAAAAGGTGACGGCGACGGCGAAGCAGATGGTGATGCGGTTCGGGATGTCCGAGCGCCTCGGCCCCCGCGTCTTCGGCCACGATCGCGGCCAACCCTTCCTCGGCCGCGAGTTCTCCTCCGAGCCCGACTACTCCGACGAGATCGCGCGCGAGATCGACGACGAGATCCGCCGCATCGTCGAGAGCGCCCACCAGAGCGCGAAGAGCCTGCTGAACGAGCGCCGCGACGACCTCGAGCGGGTCTCGAAGCTGCTGCTCGAGCGGGAGACGATCGACGCCAAGGAGTTCGTCGCCCTGCTCGAAGGCAAATCGGCAGAGGAAGTGTTCGTCGACGACGACGAGCACCCCGCGGCGCCGGCCGAGCCCGCGCCGGAGCCCGAAAAGGCGGCCCGTGAGGGCAGTCGGCCCATGCCTCGCCCGAAGCCAGGCTTCGCCGGCGGCGACGCCTCCTGACTGGCGTCCCCTGACCGGCGCCTGGCGGCGTCCTCGGTCGCTCGTGTGCAGAGCACACTTCGCTCCCTGCGTCCTTGCCATGCTTGGTCAGTGAACCCCAGTCCCACTTTGATGGGGGTCGTCAACGTCACCCCCGACTCCTTCTCCGACGGCGGCCTGTTTCTCGACCCCGCGGCGGCGGTTGCGCACGGGCGTGAGCTGGTGGCCGCCGGGGCCGAGATCCTCGACGTCGGCGGCGAATCGACCCGACCCGGCGCCGAGCCGGTGTCGGCCGAGGAGGAGCTGCGGCGGGTCGTTCCGGTTATCCGGGGCCTGAACGATCTCGACTGCGATCTCTCCGTCGACACCTCGAAGGCCGCGGTCGCCGAGGCCGCTCTCGACGCCGGCGCGACGATCGTCAACGACGTCACCGCTCTGCGCGGCGACCCGGCGATGGCGCCCCTCTGCGCTGAGCGCGGAGCCACGGTCGTCCTCATGCACATGCTCGGCGAGCCGCGGACGATGCAGGAGGATCCCCGCTATGGAGACGTCGTCGTCGAGGTGAAGTCGTTCCTCGCCGAGCGGCTGCGGGCGGCAATCGGGGCCGGCGTCGCCGCGGAGCGGGTCTGGCTCGACCCCGGGATCGGCTTCGGCAAGACCGCGGCCCACAACATGGAGCTGCTGCGGCGGCTCGGCGAGCTGCGCGAGCTCGGCCGGCCGCTGGTGATCGGGACCTCGCGCAAGAGCTTCATCGGCAAGGTCGACGGCTCCGCCTCCGGCGAGCGCCTCGGCGGCACGATCGCCTCCTCGGTCCTCGCCGCCGCCGAGGGCGCCGAGGTGCTGCGCGTCCACGACGTCGCCGAGGTGCGCCAGGCACTGGCCGTGGCCGCGGCGATACTCGGGTAGCTTCCAGCCATGGAGAGCCACGACAACGGCATCGATTCGAGCGCGGAAATCGAGCTGCGCGGGCTCTCTATCTACACCCACCACGGCGTCTCCGAAGCCGAGCAGGAGGTCGGGCAGCGGCTCGAGTTCGACATCTCCTTCGACGTTCCCGACTGCGACGCGGTGTTGACCGACCGGCTCGAGGACACGGTCGACTACAGCGCCGTCTGCGACATCGTCACCCTCGCCGCCACCGAGCGCAGCTACAAGACCCTGGAGCGCTTGGCGCAGGTGGTGGGGACCCGGCTGATGGAGCGCTACGGCTGCGAATCGGTCCGGGTGAGAGCCGCGAAGCCGGAGCCACCGCTGCCGCTGTCGATCCAGGAGGTGGCGGTCGAGGTGACGCAGGAGCGGACGGTCGCAGAAGACGGCGAAGCCGAGGACTAGCGCTTGCCTGGCGAGCGGCGGAGCGGCTACCTCGGCCTCGGCTCCAACGTCGGCGACCCCGCCGCCCACCTGCGGGCGGCGCTGGAGCTGCTCGAAGCCAAGGGGATCGAGATCGACGCCGTCTCCTCCACCTACGTCACCGAGCCGGTCGGCGAGATCCTCGACCAGCCGGACTTCCTCAATGCCGCCATCCGCATCCGCACCGAGCTCGAGCCCGAAGAGCTGCTCGATGCCTGCAAGCGCGTCGAGGCCGAGCGCGGCCGCTCCTTCGACGCGCCCCGCCACAGCCCCCGTCCCCTAGACGTCGACCTGCTCCTGCTCGGCGACCTCGAACTCAGCACCGACCGCCTGACGCTCCCGCATCGTGAGGTGACCACCCGCCGCTTCGTCCTCGCGCCCTTGCTGGAGCTCGATCCGGATCTGACCCTCCCCGACGGAACTCGTCTCGCCGCGGCGCTCGCCGGCCTCGGCCCAGGCCAGCGGGTCGAGCAGAAAGGCCGTCTTGCGTCGCTGTAACCATTGCCAGCGATGAAGAACAACATTCACGTAGTGCCAAGTGACGGTGGCTGGGATGTCAAGATCGAGGGACGGCGGCCGTCCGCCCACTTCCCGACCCAGCGGGAAGCAATCCAAGCCGGCCGACAGCTGGCCCAGGGAAATCGCTCCGAGCACATTGTCCACGGGCGAGATGGCCGTATCCGCCAGCGCGATAGCTACGGGCGCGACCCATTTCCGCCTCGCGGCTAGAGCGCATCCTCGGCCACTGCTATCTTCGAATAGCTGGCTGAGAGCAGGTTCGCACGAGCGAGCTTCAGGCTTCGGCCCTTGGTCGGCACGTCTTCAAGGCCCCGCTTCGGCGGGGCCTTTTTTGTCCAGCGGTTCAGCGCGGATGCCAGACTTCATCCAAGTGGATGTATGGCTCGATCCTCGTCTCCCATAGCCGTTCGACTGCCTCAGCGGAGCGATCCGCGGGCACGATCCCTGCCCGGATCTTCCTGACTCGGGACGCAATGTAGGTCGCGCAATCGGCAAGCTGAATGCCGCCGTTGCTGTGCGAGGGGACAAAATGAATGGTGTCGACGATCTGGTCGATCTGCGCCGTCTTCCAGCCCCATGAGGTGCCGAACTCCTGGAAATTAGCGAGGTCGCGAAGAGCGGTGTCCTCTATCTCTTTTGCCTCGTCCGCGACGAGGAGGACTCGACATTCACGCTTGCGAGCCAGCCTCTCGATCGACTCGATGCTGAACATCAAGGCGATGTCGTGGGGGTGGTAGGGGCTCGCGTATCGCCGTTCCAATCCCGCCTTCTCCACTCCGCGGATAACGACGTCGGCTTCGGCCAGCTCTATACCACGGAGCACCTTGTCGAAGATCTCGATCCGACGGTCGGGGGCAATGTTCGCGAAAGGCCCGCGTGCTGCGAAGAGATCGGCGCCGTGGAACTCGAACGTGTCTTCTTGGCAGATAGCAGGGCAGTACTGGCGACCCACTTCGCGCACGTGCTCGTGCGCGGCAGTGATCTTCGTCTCATCGATGACCAGGCTGAGGATCAAGTGGATGGGCTGCTTGGGGTCGTCGCATCGCCGCCCCGTATTACCGGCCTCGTCCATGTAGGCAAAGTGCATTCCGCCTCCTGCTTTTCCGCTCAACTTTGCGGCCTCCCCTGCGGAGGCGAGCGGAGCCTAACGAGCGGGCCGTGACAGCGCCGGATTGAGCCTTAAGTACTCAGCTGTTCTTGACACATCTTCAACCGGCGGTTAGACCGAACGCCGGGCGATCGATGTGGGTACGGCAACTGATGAGCAGGTGAGCGGGCCGCGAGCGGTTGACTCGACGGAGTCGCCTGCGCTGGAACGGGTCCGCGACCAGATCGGCTGGTATGACCGCAAAAGCCGGTACAACCAGCGCTGGTTCAAAGCGCTGAAGACCTGCCAGATCGTTGCTGCCGCGGCGATTCCCGTCGCCGCCACCGGCTCGGTACCCGACTGGATCATCGGTGCGGCCGGCGCCCTGATCGTCGTTCTCGAGAGCGTGCAGCAGCTGCAGCAGTACCAGCAGAACTGGATCACCTACCGGGCCACCTGCGAGCGGCTCAAGCACGAGAAGTTCCTCTACCTCTCGCGGGCCGGGTCCTACGCGACGGCAGCTGATCCGGACACTCTGCTCGCCGAAAGGGTCGAGGGGTTGGTCTCGCAGGAGCACGCCGCCTGGGCCGCCCACCGCGAGGACGCCACCCAGAAACCGGCGGGTGGGCGATGAGCGTCGAGACCAGCCCGGCGGTCGCCGCCGGCGCCCAGAAGGTCTTCATCAGCTATCGCCGCAAGGAGACGCCGGCCTACGCGGGGCGCCTCTACGACACGATGGTCGCCCGCTTCGGTGAGGACAACGTCTTCATGGACGTCGAGATGGCCCCGGGAATCGACTTCGTGCAGCGGATCACCGAAGTCGTCTCCGGCTGCGTCGTCCTGATCATCGTGATGGGGCCGAACTGGGCGGAGACGACCGAGGAAGATGGCGGCCGGCGCATCGACAATCCATCGGACTTCGTCCGGCTCGAGGTCGAAACCGGCCTCGGCAGGCCGGAAGTGACGCCGATCCCGGTCCTGGTCAGCGGCGCCCGGATGCCGCGGCGGGAGGACCTGCCGGAAGAGATCCGGGCGATCGCCCGCCGCAACGCGATCGAGCTCAGCGACGGGCGCTGGAGCTACGACGTCGGCCGCCTGATGGAGACGCTCGAGGGGCTCCTGGCAGAAACCCCTCCCGTCGAGGAGGCAGCGAGCCCGGAGCGGGATGCGAGCCCACCCCGAGCGGCGCGGCGGCCTCAGCGGCCTCCGCCGTCACCTCCGCCGAACGAAACGATTCCGCTCGGCTGGCGCATGGTCCTGGAAGGGATGGCGGTGGCGGCCCTGGCCGCCTTTCCGGCGCGGCTGCTGGGGGAGCTGCTCCCCGCCGGCAAGGGCATGAACGGCGAATCCGACGGCGAAATCGCCGCCAACATCGGCACCCTCGTCCTCCGGCGCGCCGAGACCCTGGCGCTGGTCGGCGCAGTTCTCGCCTTCTGGCTGGCCCGCCGGCTCTGGGGGACCGACCCGCTGCGAAATCTGGTCCGCGGCCTGCTCACCGGCGGCCTGGCGGGCTTGCTCGGCGGCTTGATCCTCGGCCTCGCCCTCTACCTGCCCGACCCGAATGCCTCCTTCGATGCGAGGTCGACCGCCGACCTGCTGGGCTTGGCGGTTGCAGGCGGTGTCCTCGGCTCCCTCGTCGGCTACCTCTGGCGGCCGCGCCGCACCGTTCGCGGCTTCCTCGCCGGTGCCCTCGGCGGGTTCCTCTTCCAGTTCGTCTTCGTGATCGCGGCCGGCTGGGAAAACACCGAGACGCTCGAGCTCTGCCTCAGCTTCGCGATCGCCACCGCGATGATCGCCGGCGCGGCGCTGGCGTCGATGCTCCTGGCCGACCGCGCTGAAGACCGGTTTGGCCTGGAGCGCGGCCCGAGCTAAGCCGCGGCCGGTTCGCCGCGTAGCGGCGCCAGCCACTCGGGCGGCAGGATCGGCGGCATCTTGCCCGGGTAGTCGGGGACGAAGCGCCGGGCCAGAGCGCCGGCGGGCCGGTTCTCGATCATCGGCCGGAGGTCATCAAGGGTCATCGCCAGGCCGATGCTGGGGGCGATCTGGAAGTCGGCCGCGTTCGGGCGCTCGCCGTTGACGACGCCGCTCTCGACCAGCGAGTCGACCTTGTCGAGCAGCGCCGGCAGCTTCTCCAGGGCTCGGCGGGCGTTCTCGTCGCTGGCTTCGTTGAAGCGGGCCGAGAGGGCGACGATCGGCGCCGCGGTCTTCACCGCGAGGCCGATCGGCATCCCGATCCGGGCCCCCTCCGAGTAGCCGCGCAGGGGGGAGTGGTCCTTCTTCATCCCCCACCAGAGGATCTGGCGGATGGGGTGCTGCAGCTCCTCGTCGCCGAAGCGCTCGGCCTCTTCGACCGCGGCGCGCTTCTCCGGCTCGGCCGGGAGCAGCGGCGGCTCCGGCTGCAGGCGATCGAGCTCGCGGGCGATCGGCCGTGAGCCCTGGACCTTGCTGCCGTCGATCTTCAGCGCCGGCACGGTGACGCCGGGGAACCCGACGGCGCGCAGGACGCCCTTGGAGATCACGGGCAGCAGGTCGGTGCGCTTGTAGGCGATGCCCTTGTGTTTCAGCATCAGCTCGATCGCGATGCTCGGGTGCGAGGCCGGAATGACGTATAGGCGAGCGTTCATCGGGCGATCCTAAGCGGAACTCGCCCCGTTTGGCTACCCAGCCAGTCGGCGCCGGGGATAATCCCCCGATGCTGCTCGCGGTCGACGTCGGCAACACGCAGACCCACCTGGGGGCCTTCGATGGCGAGAGCCTGGTCGAGCACTGGCGCTTCCAGACCCGTTCGGGGGCGACGGGGGACGAGCTGGCCGAGCGGATCGCCGGTCTCTTCTCGCTCTCAAAGATGTCCTTCGATGACGTCGACGCAGTTTGCGTCTCATCGGTGGTGCCGCCGCTCGGCAGCCAGTTCGAGGAGCTGACGCGCCGCTACCTCGGCGCCGAATGCCTGACGATCGGGCCCGGGGTGAAGACCGGGATGCCGATCCGGATCGAGAACCCGCTCGAGGTCGGCGCCGACCGGCTCGTCAACGCGATCGCCGCCTATGACCGCATCCAGGGGGCCTGCGTCTCCGTCGACTTCGGCACCGGGATCAACATCGACGTCGTCTCCGCCGCGGGCGAGTACCTCGGCGGTGCGATCGGCCCCGGCCTCGCGCCCTCGCTCAGCGCCCTGATCGAACGCGCCGCCCGGATCACCCGGATGGACCTCGAAGAGCCGAAGGAGGCGATCGGCCGCTCGACCCGGGCGGCGATCAACTCAGGCTTCATCTTCGGCTTCGCCGGGTTGATCGACGGCATCGTCGGGCGGATCGAAGACGAACTCCCCAACACCCGGGTGCTCGCCACCGGCGGCTACGCCGCCGCCGTGGTTCCCTTCACCGAGACGATCGACGAGGTCGACGATCTGCTGACCTTGAAGGGACTGCGACTGATCCATGAGCGCAACCGATGACATGGCAAGGCGCCGCCCGGCGCTGACCGATCCCTTCGAGATCGGCGGTGTGGCGATCGCCAACCGGGTCCTGCTGGCGCCGCTGGCGGGGATCGGCAACTGGTTCGTCCGCCTGCAGGCCAAACGCCACGGCGCCGGCCTGGCCGTCTCGGAGATGGTCTCCAGCTTCGCCCTGCATTACCGCAACGAGCGCACCCTGCGGGAGCTGATGCGGATCCACCCCGACGAGCACCCGGTCTCGATGCAGCTCTTCGGCCACGACCCGGAGGTGATGCGCTCGGGAGCCGAGATCGCCGCCGGGGCCGGCGCCGACCTGATCGACGTCAACATGGGCTGTCCGGTGCCGAAGGTGCGGAAGACGGGGGCCGGGGCACAGCTGCTGCGCGACCCCGACCTCGCCCTGGCGCTGGCCCGCGCCGCCGCCGAGGGCAGCGGCCTGCCGGTGACGGTGAAGCTGCGTTCGGGGATCGAGGCGGGCGACCGCTCCGGCTTTGAGCTGGCGATCCGCCTCGCCGAGGAGGCCGGGGTGGCGGCGATCGCCTTTCACCCACGCGCTGCGACCAAAGGCCACAAGGGCAAGCCCGACTACGAGCTGACCCGCGAACTGGTCGAGCGCCTTGAGGTGCCGGTGATCGTCTCCGGCGGCCTCTCCAGCGCCACGGCGGCCCGCCGCGCCTACGAGGAATCCGGGGCCGACGCGGTGATGATCGCCCGCGGCTCGCTTGGAAACCCTTGGGTGTTCGAGGAACTGACCGGGCGCCGGGCAGGGCCGCCGAGCCGGGAGGAGATCGTCGTCGAGTGGCTCTGGGTGACTGAGCGCGCCGAGGAGCACATGGGCGGCGAGCGGGCGCAGCGCTATCTGCGCAAATTCCACCCCTGGTACGTCGAGCGCCTGGAAGCGCCGAAGGAGGTCGCCGACGAGCTCCAGCGCAGCGCCGATCTGGCGCGCGCGAGAGAGTTGATCGCGAGCCTTTCGGCGCCCGCGCCCGTCGCCTGAACCGGGCGTCCGCAGCCCTCTTTGGCCGGCCGGCCACCCTCGCTATAATCGCGCGCTCCGTGCCTGGGTGTCGCTGCCGCTGGTGGCCGCATCGGGGCGTTTTTTTAGGTCTGGGAGACCGGACAGGCTCCCTTTTCCAATTCAAAGCGAGGTCCGCCAGTGCGTCAGGCCGTCATCACCCCCGAGGGGCTGGAAAAACTTAAAGAGGAGATCGAGTTCCTCTCGACGACCAAACGGCGGGAGGTCGCGGCCCGGATCAAGGAGGCGCGCGAATTCGGCGACATCTCCGAGAACGCCGAATACGACGACGCCAAGAACGAACAGGCCCTGCTCGAGGCGCGGATCGCCCAACTGGAGGAGAAGCTGCGCCGCGCCCAGGTGATCGACGAGAAGGCGATCAGCAGCGACGAGGTCAGCTTCGGCTCGATCGTCCACGTCAAAGACCAGAAAACCGGCGATTCGCAGAAATTCCAGATTGTCGGTTCGACCGAGGCGAACCCGATGGAACACAAGCTCTCGAACGAGTCGCCGATCGGCAAAGCGCTGCTGGGGAAAAAGCGCAACGACATCGTCACGGTCGAGGTCCCGCGCGGGCCGAAGAAAAAACTCAAAATCACCAAGATCGAGAAAGCTCGCTAGGGACCGTTAGGCTCGCGCCCCGATGAGCGAGCCCAAACCGCAGGAGGAGCAGCAGGATCTCTCGCAGGTCCTCGAGGACCGGCGCCGGAAGCTGGAGCGGATCCGCGAGGCCGGGATCGAGCCGTTCCCGCACGAGTTCACCGGCCGCGAGGACATCGCCGAGGTGCGGGCCGCCCACGAGGGGCTGGTGGCGGGGATGGAAACCGAGTCGCGACACAGGGTCGCCGGCCGCATCGTCGCCCGCCGCGGCCACGGCAAGGCCTGCTTCATCGACGTCCGCGACGGCAGCGGCCAGATCCAGCTGCACGCCCGCAAGGACGTCCTCGGCGAGGAGGCCTACGAGCTGCTCGTCGACCTCGACCTCGGCGACATCGTCGGCGCCGAGGGCACGGCGATGGCGACCCGCCGCGGCGGCGAGCTTTCACTGGCGATCGACCACTGGCGCCTGCTGGCGAAGAGCCTGCGACCGCCGCCCGACAAGTTCCACGGCCTCGAGGACGTCGAAACCCGCTTTCGTCGCCGCGAGCTCGACCTGATCGCCAACGAGGAGAGCCGGGCGATCTTCCGCACCCGCGCCCGCACGATCTCCGAGATCCGCCGCTGGTTCGACGAGCACGACTTCGTCGAGGTCGAGACGCCGGTCCTGCAGCCGCTCTACGGCGGCGCCCTGGCGCGGCCCTTCACCACCCACCACAACGCGCTCGACCGCGACTTCTATCTGCGGATCGCGACCGAGCTCTACCTCAAGCGCCTCGTCGTCGGCGGCATCGACCGCGTCTACGAGCTCGGCAAGGACTTCCGCAACGAGGGCGTCTCCCACAAGCACAATCCCGAGTTCACGATGCTGGAGTGGTACGAGGCCTACGCCGACTACGAGAAGACCGCCCACGACCTCGAGATGGTGGTCGCCGAGGTCGCCGAGCGGGTGCTGGGGACGACGAAGGTGCCGCGCGGCGACGTCGAGATCGACTTCGCGCCGCCCTGGCGCCGGATCACCCTGCGCGAGGCGATCCTCGAGCGGGCCGGGATCGACATCGCCGAGCACCCGACCCGGGAGGCGCTGGCGAAGGCGATGGGGACCGAGCCCGACCCGAAGGAGGGTTGGGGGAAGCTCGTCGACGGGCTGCTCTCGAAGGAGGTCGAGCCCGGCCTGATCCAGCCGACCTTCATCTTCGACTACCCGGTCGAGCTCTCGCCCTTCGCCAAGGCGCACCGCTCCGAGGAGGGGGTCGTCGAGCGCTGGGAGGCCTTCGTCGGCGGCGTCGAGATCGCCAACTCCTTCACCGAGCTGAACGACCCCGACGAGCAGCGTCGCCGCTTCGAACAGCAGGCCGCCGAGGTCGCCCGCGGCGACGAGGAGGCGCAGCCGTTCGACGAGGCCTTCGTCGAAGCGCTCGAACAGGGAATGCCGCCGACCGGCGGCGTCGGCCTCGGCATCGACCGCCTGGTGATGATGTTCACCGGCGCGAAAACGTTGCGGGAAGTGCTGCTCTTTCCCGCAATGCGCACGTAAACGCGACATCTCGCGCGTGAAACTCCGCTCTTAGCGTGTTCAAGCGCTCAGAAGCCGGACATCCGACCCCGGTAGAGTTAAGGGGCAGATGGATGCCTCCCGATAAAGGGAGCAAGGCGTCCGGCGGTACTAACCCGGGTATGCCGGGTTTGAGAACCAGGAAGAGGTCTTCATTTGTTCGAGCGATTCACTGAGAGGGCTCGCCAGGTCGTCGTCCTAGCGCAGGAGGAGGCCCGGACGCTCAAGCACAACTACATCGGGACTGAGCACATCCTGCTCGGGTTGCTTCGCGAGGAGGAGGGGCTCGCCGCCCGCGTCCTCGAGTCCCTCGACATCACCGTCGAAAGGGTGCGTTCTCAGGTGGTCCGGATCGTCGGCTCCGGCGAGGAGGTCACCTCCGGCCAGATCCCGTTTACGCCGCGCGCCAAGAAGGTCCTGGAGCTGGCGCTGCGCGAGGCGCTCTCGCTCGGCCACAACTACATCGGCACCGAGCACATCCTGCTGGGCCTCGTGCGTGAGAACGAGGGCGTCGCGGCTCGCATCCTGCTCGACTTCGACGCCGACTCGGACAAGATCCGCAACGAGGTCATCCGCATGCTCTCCGGCCCCGGTGGCCGTCGCCAGGGCGGCGGTGGCGGCGGTGGCGCCGGCGAGGGCAAAAAGTCTTCGAAACTGCTCGACCAGTTCGGCCGCAACCTCACCCGTCTCGCCGAGGAGGGCAAGCTCGACCCGGTGATCGGGCGCGAAACCGAGATCGAGCGGATCATGCAGATCCTCTCGCGCCGGACCAAGAACAACCCGGTGCTGCTGGGCGAGCCCGGCGTCGGCAAGACCGCCGTCGTCGAGGGCCTCGCTGCCCGCATCAACAAAGGCGAGGTGCCGGAGCTGCTGAAGAACAAGCAGATCTACACCCTCGACCTGGCTGCCCTCGTCGCCGGCTCCAAGTACCGCGGTGAGTTCGAGGAGCGCCTCAAGAAGGTGATGAAAGAGATCACCCAGCGCGGCGACATCATCCTCTTCATCGACGAGCTCCACAACCTGGTCGGCGCCGGCGCCGCCGAGGGCGCGATCGACGCGGCCTCGATCCTGAAGCCGGCCCTGGCCCGCGGCGAGCTGCAGACGATCGGCGCGACCACGCTCGACGAGTACCGCAAGTACCTCGAGCGCGACTCGGCGCTGGAGCGTCGCTTCGCCCAGATCAAGGTCGACCAGCCCTCGCCCGAGGACACGGTGAAGATCCTCGAGGGGCTGCGCGAGCGCTACGAACAGCACCACCGGGTGACGATCCGCGACGACGCTCTCGAAGCCGCCGCCGAGCTCGCCGACCGCTACATCTCCGACCGCTTCCTGCCTGACAAGGCGATCGACCTGATTGACGAGGCCGGCTCGCGGATGCGCATCAAGAGTATGAGCACGCCGCCGGTCTACCGCGACCTCGAGGAGGAAATCGAGAAGACGCGGCGCGAAAAGGAGTCCGCGATCGAGGCCCAGGAGTTTGAAAAGGCCGCCAACCTGCGCGACACCGAGCGCCAGCTGACCACCCGCAAGCGCCAGCTCGAAGACGAGTGGGCGGAGGGCGAGAACGGCGAGGGTCGCCCCGAGGTGGGCGAGGAGGAGATCGCCGACATCGTCTCGATGTGGACCGGCATCCCCGTCTTCAAACTGACCGAGGCCGAGACCAAGAAGCTGATCCGGATGGAGGAGGAACTCCACAAGCGCGTGATCGGCCAGGAGGTCGCGATCACCGCCGTCTCGAAAGCGATCCGCCGCTCCCGCGCCGGGATCAAGGACCCAAAGCGGCCGGCCGGCTCGTTCATCTTCCTCGGCCCCTCCGGGGTCGGCAAGACCGAGCTCGCCCGCACCCTCGCCGATTTCCTCTTCGGCGACGAGGAGGCGATGATCCGGATCGACATGTCCGAGTACATGGAGAAGCACGCCGTCAGCCGTCTGGTCGGCTCGCCTCCCGGATACATCGGCTACGACGAGGGTGGCCAGCTGACCGAGGCCGTGCGCCGCAAGCCCTACTCGGTGCTGCTGCTCGACGAGATCGAGAAGGCGCACCCGGACGTCTTCAACATCCTCCTGCAGATCCTCGAGGACGGGCGCCTCACCGACGCCCAGGGCCGCACCGTGGACTTCCGCAACGCGATCGTGATCATGACCTCGAACATCGGTGCCTCGGAGATCTCGAAAAACACCTCGATCGGGTTCACCGTCGCCGACGAGACCGGGATGTCCTACGGCGACATGAAGAACCGGATCATGAGCGACCTGAAGAAAGTCTTCCGGCCGGAGTTCCTCAACCGGATCGACGAGGTCATCGTCTTCCACAAGCTCGCCAAGGACGAGGTCAAAGAGATCATCGACCTGATGATCAACCGCGTCCGCGTCCAGGTCGCCGAGCACGAACTGCAGCTGGAGCTGACCGACGAGGCGAAGGAACTGCTGGTCGACAAGGGCTGGGACCCCTCGATGGGCGCCCGCCCGCTGCGCCGCGCGATCCAGCGCTACGTCGAGGACCCGCTGGCCGACGAAGTCCTGCGCCAGGGCGAGATGACCCCGGGTTCGACGGTGATGGTCTCCCGCAACGCCGCGGGCGACGAGGAGGACAAACCGCTCGAGCTCGAGATCATCGCCCCGAAGAAGCCGAAGGCGAAAGCGGTCGAGAAGCCCGAGCGCGAGAAAGTCGGCGTCGGCGCCAAGAAGGACGGTGACGGCGGCGAGGCCCCCGAGGACGAGGGCTCCGACGGCGCTGCCGACATCGAGTCCTGAGCGAGGCGCAGTTGTGAGAGAGCCGGGCCGGGCCGCGATCGGCACCTGGAGCGGAGGGCGGTTCCTCCACTTCGGCGAGGCGATCGAGGAGGATCGGTTGGCGGCGCTGCTGCGGCCGGGGGGCGGGATCGAGACCGTTCTCACCGCCGATGCCTACGGGCAGGGTGAGGCGGATCAGGTTCTCGGGCGGGCGCTGGAGGGCGTGGCCCGCGAGGACTTCTGCCTGATCGGCGCCGTCGGGCACGACTTCTATGAGGGGGAGCGGGAAGGACCGAAGGGGTTTCCGCGCTTCACCGATCCGCGGCTGCGGGGGCCCGAGGAGTACGCCGGGTATCTGCGGATGGCAACCGAGAAGAGCCTGGAGCGGATCGGCGCCGATTCCTTCGACCTGCTGCTGCTTCACAACCCCGACCGGGTCGGCTACTCGAGCGAGGTCGTCTGGGAGGGGATGGCGGCGCTGCGCGAGGCGGGGCTGACGGCTCAGATCGGGGTCGCGCCGGGGCCGGCGAACGGGTTCACGCTCGACCTGATCTCCTGCCTCGAGCGCTTTGGCGAGCTGATCGACTGGGCGATGATCATCCTCAACCCGCTCGAGCCCTGGCCCGGCGGGCTCTGCCTCGACGCCGCCGCGCGGCACGACGTCAAGGTGCTGACCCGGGTTGTCGACTACGGCGGCCTCTTCTGGGGCGACCTGCGGCCGGGGATGGAACTGGCCAAATTCGACCATCGCTCCTTCCGGCCCGAGGGCTGGATAGAGGCGGGGGTGGAGAAGATCGAGCGGCTGATGCCGATCGCCGAACGGGCGAAGCTGACGCCGATCCAGCTCGCCTGCCAATGGAACCTCGCCCACCCCGCCGTCGCCTCGGTCGCCCCGACGCTGATCCAGGAGATCGGTCCCGAGGCTTGCCCGATCGAGGCGAAGCGGGTCGAACTCGCCCACCTGCCGGCCGAGCGGCGCCTCAGCCCCGAAGACGTCGAGGAGATCCGCGCGATCGGCGACAACGCCGGCTGCATGACCCTGAAGGGCGCCAGTCCCGAACACGAGGGGGAGGAGCGCCCCGACCGCTGGCCGCTGAGCGAGGACCTCACCGCCGTCGGTGACCGCTGGGGCATCGACCCCAAGCGCGACCTCGTCGCCACCCACTGAACCACGAGGGGAACCGCAACCGACATCTGCCCCATTGGGGTGTGGTCAAAATCGGTTGCGCTGCGTGGTCCCGCTCTAGCGGCGTAAGCGCAGCCCAGTAGTCGCGCCTTTTGAGCCTCGAACTCAGTCTCAGTCAACAACCCCTGAGACCGCAATTGTCCAAGTTTGGCTATCTCGTCAGCGACACTGGGAGAGGCCCCGGCTGCAGGGGTAGATGGGGTGGCGTTGGTCCCAAAGAGGGGGTGAGACCTGAACCAGTTTTCAATCACCTCGGCCGTGCCGTGATTGACCTCGGCGGTGCCGAGGAGAGTGCCGTTACCGAGGACATTGAACTTCCTCGTCAGCAACTTTCCGCTCGACGATACGCCCGTTTCCGCCGCCTAGCCCGTGCTTTTGTGGCATCTCGTCTCTCCCTTCCGCCTTGTTGGCAATGGACCGTACCCAAAAGACACCAGCCAGCGGGAGCAAAAACGAGCTTCAAGGCAGCCACTCACGTGGGAGCGAGTTCGGCGGCAGAGCCTTATCTGGCCGGACCCGCCGATAGCTTCGCGCCGTGGATCGCAAGTGGTGGACCCTTGCCGGCGCCTGCGCCGGGCTCTTCATCCTGATGCTGGACTCGACCGTGGTCGCCCTTGCGCTGCCCTCGATCCGCAAGGACGTCGATGCCTCCGCCGAGGGGCTGCAGTGGGTGATGAACGCCTACCTGCTGACGATCGCGGTGCTGGTCGTCACCGCCGGCCGGCTCGGGGACATGTTCGGGCGCAAGCGGGTCTTCCTCGCCGGCCTCGTGCTCTTCGCGGTCGGCTCGGTCGTCTCCGGCGCCGCCTCCGACCAGGACATGCTGATCCTCGGACGGGTGCTGCAGGGCGCCGGGGCGGCGCCGATGCTCTCGCTCTCGCTGGCCCTCGTCTGCAACGTCTTCCCGAGCGAGGAGCAGCCGCGGGCGCTGGGCATCTGGGCCGCGGTCTCGGCCATCGCGCTGGCGATCGGGCCCCTCGCCGGCGGCCTCCTGATCGAACTCGACTGGCGGGTGATCTTCTGGATGAACTTGCCGATCCTCGCGCTCGGCTTCGCGATCACCACGGCGGCGGCGCCGGAGTCGACCGACCCTGCCGCCGGCACCCGCATCGACTGGCTCGGCCTCGCCCTCCTCAGCACCGGCGTCACCGCCGGCGTCCTCGCGCTCGTGCAATCGCAGGCCTGGGGCGAGGAGGCGATCGTCGCGCTGGCGCTCGCCGCCGTGATTCTCCTCGCGGCCTTCTGGCGGGTCGAGCACCGGGTGCGGGAGCCGATCGTCGAATTCGCCCTCTTCCGCAACCGCCCCTACTTCGGCGCCAGCGCCGCCGCCTTCGCGCTGGTCGGCTGCTACTGGGCGGTGATGTTCTTCCAGCCGCAGTACCTGCAGGACGTCCGCGATCACTCGCCGATCCTCAGCGGCCTGATGATCCTGCCGGTGACCGTGCCGATGATCTTCGTCTCGCCCTTCTCCGGCCGGCTGATCGCCCGCTCCGGCGCCCGCCGCCTGATGACCACGGGGATGCTCTTCGGAACGCTGGGGCTCTTGGTGCTGACGCAGATCGATGCCACCAGCCGTTACGGCCTCCTCCTCGTCGGCTACCTCCTCTTCGGGATCGCCCTCGGTCTCGTCTACGCGCCGATGTCGACCGCGGCGATGGCGGCGATGCCGGGGGACAAAGTCGGGATCGCCTCCGGCGTGCTGGCGATGGACCGCGTCCTCGCCGGCGCCGTCGCCCTCGCCGCCACCGGCGCCGCCTTCCACGCCCTGCTCGGCGACGGCCACTCCTTCGCCGCCGCCGTCGCCGGCTCGACCTGGGTCGCCGTCGTCCTCTGCGCGGTCGGCACCGCCCTCACCTGGAAGTTCGTTTGCGACCCCGGACACGGTGAGCACGGATCGTCACCCGGCGAGCTGCGCCACCACATGCACCACAGGCGCTTCCATCTTTAAGCCCGCTTGACAAAGCCATATCCGACCTGTCCACTCGGAATCGGGCTAACCGCATTCCAGAGCCCTTTCTGCCATCCTCTCAAGCGATGCCTGATTTGTCTGGGGATGAGCTTCAAGAGTTGTCTGAACGCCAGGATCCCCGACTTCTAAGAGCTCTCGACGTGGTCGCCCCCGGTGGCGCGCTGCGGGAGGGCATCGACAACATCGTCCACTCGCGGACGGGCGGCCTGTTGGTCGTGGGCGACCTCGACGACATCTCCCACCTGCTCTCGGGCGGAATCAAGCTCGACGTCGACTACAGCCCGGCGATGCTCTACCAGGTGGCAAAGATGGACGGGGCGATCGTCCTCAACGGCGAGGCGACGAAGATCGCCTGGGCCAACGTCCAGCTGATGCCGGACCCGACGATCCTCAGCTCGGAGACCGGCACCCGCCACCGCACCGCCGAGCGCGTCTCCAAACAGACCACGGCGCTGGTGATCGCGATCTCGCAGCGCCGCGACGTCGTCTCCCTCTACGTCGAGGGGACGAAGTACATCCTCCAGGACATCCCGGCCGTGCTGGCGAAAGCGAACCAGGGCCTGGCGACGCTCGAGAAGTATCGCCAGCGCCTCGACCAGGTCTCGGCGCGGCTGACCCAGCTCGAGTTCGACGGCGGCGTCGTCCTCCATGATGCGCTCTCAGCCCTGCAGCGCGCCGAGCTGGTGACGCGGATGGCGGTCGAGGTAGAGCGCTACATCGTCGAGCTCGGCACCGAGGGCCGTCTGATCGAGATGCAGCTGGAGGAGACGATGGTCGGCGTCGCCGCTGACAAGACGGCGCTGATCCGCGACTACAGCGTCGAAGACTCCGAGGGGAACCTGACCGCGGTGCTGCAGTCACTCGGCCGGATGCCGCACCAGGACGTGCTCGACTTCGGTCGGCTGGCCGAGCTGCTCGGCTACGACCGCAAGGTCAACACCCTGGACTTCCCCGTTGCGCCGCGCGGATACCGGGTGTTGGGCCGGGTCCCGCGGATCCCCAAGCTTGTCGTCCAGAAGATCACCCACGAGCTGGGCGGGCTCGGCGAGGTCCTCGCGGCCTCCGATGAGGAGCTCGCCGGCGTCGACGGAGTCGGGCCAGCGCGGGCCAAGGACATCCGCGAGGGCCTGCGCAGGCTCCAAGAGGTTGATCTGGTCGACCGGTACTTGCAGAGCTGACGGCGCCACCGCCGTCGAACAACGAAAGGAGTCACCGATTTCCGAGCTAGACGAGGCCACTGTGGAGGCCGTCTTCGAGGACGTGGAATATGTCTGCGACTTCGAGATAGGCGACAAGGTCGTTTACCCGCATCACGGCGCCGGCCTGGTGATGGCCAAAGAGACGCGCGAGCTGATGGGGGAGAAGCGCGAGTACCTGACGATCAAGATCCTCCACAACGAATTGACTGTAATGGTCCCCTGCGAAAACGCCGGCAAGGCGGGCTTGCGGCGGATTATCGACGAGGACGAAATCAAGAAGGTCACAACCGTCCTCACCGACGACGTCTCGGAGATGCCGAAGAACTGGAACCGGCGCTTCAAGTACAACCGCGAGAAGATCAAGACCGGCGACGTCTTCGAGCTGGCCGAGGTCGTCCGCAACCTCGCAATCCGCGAGATGGAAAAGGGCCTCTCCACCGGGGAGAAGCAGATGTACACGCGGGCGAAGAAGATCCTCGCCTCCGAGTTCATGTACGCGCTCGACAAGGACGAGGACGGCGCCGAGGAATACCTCGACGGCCTCCTCGAGGAGCGGTTCGCCGCCACTGCGACCGCCTAGCGCGCCAGCTGTAACGGCCGTCATCGCGGCCGCCGGCTCCGGGGAGCGACTCGGAGCCGGCGGTCCGAAGGCCTTCGCCCCAATCGGGGGGAGGCCGATGGTCGAGTGGTCGATCGAGGCCTTCCGGGGCTGCGGTTCGGTGCGCTCGATCGTCGTCGCGGCGCCGCCGGGCCACATCGGCGACCTCGGCGGCCACGACCTCGGCGTCGTCGCCGGCGGCGAGACGCGGGCGCAGTCGGTCGCCAACGCCCTCGAGGCGGTCGGGACGGAGTACGTCGCGATCCACGACGCCGCCCGTCCCCTGCTGACGCCGGAGCTGGTCGAAGCGCTGGTCGCCGACCTCGACGCGGCACCCGAGGCGGCCGGCGTGATCGCCGCGGCGCCAGTTACCGACACGATCAAGCGGGCAACCGCCTGTTCCTTATTGGCGGATAGCAACGATAAGGAACAGCTGAAGATCGTGGCGACCGAGGATCGTGCCGAGCTGTGGGCGGCGCAGACGCCTCAGGTGTTCCGGACCGAGGCGTTGCGCGCCGCGCTGGCCGCTGCCGGGCGGCCAGAGGAGGCGACGGACGAGGCGATGCTGGTCGAGTGGAGCGGGGGGAGTGTCCTGATCCACCCGGTCGCCCAGCAGAACCTGAAGGTGACGACGCCGCTCGACCTGCGCGTCGCCGAGCTGCTGCTGGCCGAGCGCGCTCGGGGCGCCGCCGGCGCTTAGTCCCGCATCAGCACGTAGACGAGCGTCGCCGTGAAGCAGATCTGGCCGATCGCCAGCGCGGTGCCGAAGTTCTTCGCCCCGACCAGCAGCGCCAGGGCCGTGCCCGCGGCCAGCGCCAGGAGGAGGAGAAGGAGCTGACGGACCATTCGGCGCGAAGTCTATGCTCGGCCCCGCATGCTGACCGACTACCACCTGCATCTGCGCCCGGACGAGGACGGGACCACATTCGAGCGCTACTTCACCGCCGAGAACGTCGACCGCTACCTTGCCGCGGCCGAGGCCGCCGGGATCGAGGAGCTCGGCGTCTCCGAGCACGTCTACCGCTTCCGCCAGGCACTCGACCTCTGGCGCCACCCGCTCTGGATCGAAAACGCCGTTGATGACATCGACGCCTACTGCGAGTTCGTCCGCGGGACGCCGCTGCGGCTCGGGGTCGAGTGCGACTACGTGCCTGGCGCCGAGGAGCGGATCGCCGCCCTGCTGGAGCCGCGCGACTTCGACTACGTCGTCGGCTCGGTCCACTTCGTCGGCGAGGGCGACGCCGCCGTCGACCACGACGGCTTCGACGTCTGGGAGGGGGACGGCGACGCCGACGAGATCTGGCGCCGTTACTTCGAGGCGCTCGCCGCCTGCGCCCGCTCCGGCCTCTACGACATCCTCGCCCACCCCGACCTGGTCAAGGTCTGGGGCCGCTCGCGACCGCTGCCAGATCGTGACCTGCGCGCCTTCTACGAGCCGGCGGTGGAAGCGATCGCCGAGAGCGGGATCGCCGTCGAGATCTCGACGGCGGGCCTGCGCAAGCCCGTCGGCGAGCTCTACCCCTCGCGCCAGTTCGCCGAGATGTGCATCGAGGCAGGCGCCGCCTTCGCCCTCTCCTCCGACGCCCATCTCCCCGAGCAGGTCGGCTTCGAATACGGCCGCGCGGTGCAGTTCTTGGAGGAACTGGGGATAGAAGAGATATGCGTCTTCGAGCAGCGCCAGCGGAGCTTGGCGCCTTTGGGCAGTCGCGTCGGCTGAGCATGGTCGGGCTCGGCTACGACAGCCACCGCTTCGCGCCCGGCCGGCGCCTCGTCCTCGGCGGCGTCGAGATCGAGCACGACCAGGGGCTCGACGGCCACTCTGACGCCGACGTCCTCACCCACGCGGTGATCGACGCCCTGCTGGGCGCCGCCGGTGGCGGCGACATCGGGACGATGTTCCCCGACGACGACCCGGCCTGGAAGGACGCCGACTCGATCGACCTCCTGCGCACGGTGGTGGGGACGATCGCCGGCCCGATCGTCAACATCGACGCCACCCTGGTCTGTGAGCAGCCACGCCTCGGTCCCTACAAGGCGGAGATGGAGCGGACACTGGCCGAGGCCACCTCGGCCCGGGTCAGCGTCAAGGCGACCAGCAACGAGGGCATGGGGTTCGTCGGCCGCGGCGAGGGGATCGCCTGCATCGCGGTCGCGAGCGTCGAGAGCGAATAGTCTTCCGGCTGGGATGGCGGACGCGAAACTGAGCGCGGCGGGGCTGCGGGCCTCGGTCTCTGACTCGATCTTCGAGGTCAAGGTGCTGCGCGAGGCCGGCATCCTCGAGCCGATGCGCCCGGACAAGGCGCTGAAGATCGGTAGTGCCTTCATCCGCTGGGGCGCCTCCCCGGCCCTCGGTGTCACCACCGCGGCGATCCACCACCCGCACGAGCTGGCGATCGTCGACGAACGCGGCGCCCTCAGCTGGGAGCGGCTGCACCGGCGCACCAACGCCCTCGCCCACTCCCTCGCCGAGATGGGGGTCGGCCCCGGCGACGGGGTCGGGATCATGTGCCGCAACCACCGCGGCTTCGTCGAGTCGACGCTGGCCGCGGCCAAGCTCGGCGCCAGCGCCCTCTACCTGAACACGATGTTCGCCGGTCCGCAGCTGACCGAGGTGATGAAGCGCGAGGGCCCGAAGGCCCTCATCTACGACGAGGAGTTCGGCGACCTGCTCGCGGGCGTCGACGACGGCGTCACCCGGATCGTCGGTTGGTGCGACGGCGAGGTCTCCGAGCCGACGCTCGAGAGCCTGATTCAGGGGGGCGACGAGTCCGACCACAAGCCGCCGCCGGACAAGCCCAAATTCGTCATCCTCACCTCCGGGACCACCGGCACGCCGAAGGGCGCGCAACGCTCCAGCCCCGACGGGCTGATGGCGGTCGCCTCGCTGATCGACAAGATCCCCTTTCGCAGCCGGATGACGATGATGATCGCCGCCCCGCTCTTCCACTCCTGGGGCTTCTTCCATTTCGTGATGAGCCTGCCGACCGGCTCGACGATGGTGCTACGGCGCAAGTTCGACCCGGAGGAGACGCTGCGGGCGGTTGAGCAGAGCCGCGCCGACGTCCTCGCCGCGGTGCCGGTGATGATCCAGCGCATCCTCACCCTGCCCGACGAGGTCCTCGACCGCTACAGCCTGCCCTCGCTGAAGATCACCTCGCTCTCGGGCTCGGCGCTGCCGGGGGAGCTGGCGATCGAGTGGATGGACCGCTTCGGCGACAACGTCTACAACCTCTACGGCTCGACCGAGGTCGCCTACGCGACTGTCGCCACGCCGCAGGACCTGCGCGCCGCGCCCGGGACCGCCGGCAAGCCGCCGCGCGGGACCAAGATCTGCCTCTACGACGAGGACGGCAAGGAGGTGCCGCAGGGCCAGGTCGGACGCATCTTCGTCGGCAACGAAATGGCGATGGAGGGCTACACCGGCGGCGGCGGCAAGGAGATGATCGACGGCCTCTACTCGAGTGGCGACGTCGGCCACATCGACCCCGAGGGGCGTCTCTTCATCGACGGCCGCGACGACGAGATGATCGTCTCCGGCGGCGAGAACGTCTTCCCGCGCGAGGTCGAGGACCTGCTCGCCGACCACGAGGCGGTGGAGGAGGTCGCCGTGATCGGGGTCGAGGACCAGGAGTTCGGCCAGCGCCTGAAGGCGTTCGTCGTGGTGCGGAGCGGAATCGAAGTCTCCGCCGGGGACCTGACCGCGCACGTGAAGGCGAACCTCGCCTCTTATAAGAGCCCGCGCGAGATCGAGTTTCTTGAAGAACTGCCTCGGAATGCGACTGGGAAGGTTTTGAAGAAGGACCTCCGGGCGCGGGATAAAGAGACTTCGGCTTAAAGGCGGGTGAGGGGAGGGGCGGGCACACCCTCTCCAGACACATCTCGCTTATGGCTCGCTGTTGAGTGTCTGGAGAGGGCATGCCCGCCCCTCCTGTGATCCGGGATGAGGCCCGTCGTAAATTGCGGCCTCTTCGGTTGCAGGTGGGTGGGGTGGCTTCCGGGGCTCGTAGTAGGTTGCGCGGGATGGGTCAACCCTTGGAGCAGTTGCAGCAGGTTGGTGAGGCGACGCGTGCTGTGCGTGGCGTCGCCGACCAGGCGCTGGAGTGGGTGAAGGTCAGCGAGGGCCGGGTCGCCGAGGCTGAAGCGCGCACCGACGCGCTGAGGGGCGAGCTGAAGGAGAAGGCTCTGCTGGCGATGCGGAAGGTGACCGCGGAGGCGCGGGAGCGGATTGCCGCCGAGCGCAGGACCCGGACCGAGGCTGAGCGGCGGGCGAGTGCCGCTGAGGCCGCTCGCGACCGGGCCGAGAAGAACTTCGAGGAGCTGCAGCAGCGCGCGCAGGTCGAGCGCGAGGAGATCGTCGCTCACACGTCCAAGGCGCGCTCGGCGGCTGAGCAGGCCATGGCTGAGGCGAAGGCCGAGGCCGAGAGCGCGATCGCCGAGGCGCGGCTGGAGGTTGAGAACGCGACGGCGACGGCCAAGAAGGAGGCCGAAGAGGAATTTACCGCCAAGCTCGAGGAGGCCCGCCAGCAGGTCGAGGCCGAGGCCGATCGCCGGATCGCCGCCGCCGAGCAGCGCGCCGCAGAAGCGGAGGCCGCGGCGACCGAGTCCCACGAGGCCGCCGTCCGGCTGGAGACCGAAATCGAGAAGCGGGTCATGGCGGGCACCGAGGACGTTCGTCGCGAAGCCGAGGAGAGCATTCGGCAGATGCTCGAGAAGGTCGAACGCGAGGCCGAGGAGGCAGCTCGGCTCCGAGCCGAGGACCAGCTCCGGGTCGAGGCCGACAGGATCCGCATCCAGGCTCAGAAGCGCGAGGAGCGCGTGCGCGAGGCGACCGAGGACGAGATCAAGGCCAGCGTCGGCAAAGCCCGCCGGGAGGCGCAGGCGGCAGCGGACGAGATCGCCCCGGCATGGCTTCGCGGCAACGAGTCCAAAGCATCGACCGCCGGTTACCGCACTTTTTGATCTAACCTCGCCTGCGCAATGCGCGAGGTGAGGATCAGGGACACGCTCAGCGGCAAGGTGCGCTCGCTCGAACCCGGCTCGGAGGTCGGGATCTACGCCTGCGGGCCGACGGTCTACAGCCGCATCCACATCGGCAACGCGCGCCCCTACGTCGTCTTCTCGCTGTTCGCGGGGTTCCTCCGCTCAGAGGGCTACCGGCCGAAGCTGGTCGTCAACGTCACCGACATCAACGACAAGATCTACGTCGCCGCCCGCGAGGCCGGGAAGGGCTCGGCGGAGTTCGCCGAGGAGATGAAGGAGGCCTACTTCGAGGACACCGAGCGGCTCGGCCTTGGCCGCCCTGATGCCGAGCCGCTGGCTAGCGAGACCGTGGCGGGGATCGTCTCGCTGATCGCGGAGCTGGTCGAGGGCGGCCACGCCTATGAGTCCGGCGGCGACGTCTACTTCCGCGTCCGCAGTTTCGACGACTACGGCAAGCTCTCCAACCGCCGCCCCGAGGACATGGACCAGGGCGAGGACGCGGGCTCGGCCTCGCTGAAGGAGGACCGCCTCGACTTCGCCCTCTGGAAGGCGCGCAAGCCAGACGAGGACACGAGCTGGGACTCCCCGTGGGGGCCCGGCCGCCCCGCCTGGCACATCGAGTGCTCGGTGATGGCCGAGCAGGAGCTGGGCGCGACCTTCGCGATCCACGGCGGCGGCTCCGACCTCGTCTTCCCCCACCACGAGAACGAGATCGCCCAGTCCGAGGGCGCCGGCCGCCCCTTCGCCAAGCTCTGGATGCACAACGGGATGATCGAGACGGGCACGGAGAAGATGTCGAAATCGGAAGGCAACATCTTTCAGCTGTCGACGGCGCTCGACACTTATGGGCGTGAGGCTGTGGTCGCCTACTTGATTTCGGGTCACTACCGGCAGCCGTTGGCTTTCGGCGAGGAGCAGATGGAGGAAGCGGTTGCTCGGGTCGAGCGCCTTCGGAACTTCTTTCGTGGGGCTGATGGGGGGGAGGCGACGGGGGTACCCTCCTCACAATTTGGGGAGGGTTCGTCGGGCACCCCCGTCGCCTCCCGACTAGCCGCGTTCAGGGACGCGCTGGCTGATGACTTCAATACCCCCAAGGCTCTCGCTGAGGTGTTCGAGCTCGTTGGAGAAGCCAATCGAGGTGAGATCCCCAAGGGTCCGGCAGCTGAAGCGGTTGCGGAGATGCTTGAGCTCGTTGGTCTCAGCACCCTTACCCAGCCGGAGAAGGGTGCTGAGGGCGACGAGCGGGCTCAGGAGCTGATGGTGGAACGAGAGGAAGCTCGGGCAGCTAAGGAGTTTGCTCGGGCTGATGAGCTTCGGGATCAGCTGGCCGAGATGGGGTGGACGGTGCGGGATTCGGCTGATGGGCCGAGCTTGGTGCCGAAGACTTGATGATTGACTGCGCCTGATGGCGAACCAGTTCATCTACGGCGTTAACCCGGTTGCCGAGGCGGAGCGGGGACGGCGGCGGGTGCATCGGGTCTGGCGCGCGCCTGAGACGTCGGCGGGGGAGCTGGAGCGGCTCTGCGGCTCGCCAGATCACCAGGGTGTGGTGGCCGAGGTCGATCCCTATCCCTACGGCGACCCGGTCGGGATGCTGCGGAAGGAGGGGGCGCTGCTGGTCGTGCTGGATCAGGTTCAGGACCCGCGCAACCTCGGCGCCGTCTGTCGCTCGGCCGAGTTCGCCGGTGCCGCCGGCGTCGTCATCCCCGAGCGCCGCTCAGCCGCCGTCACCCCGGTCGTCTGCAAGACCTCCGCGGGCGCGGTCGAGCACATCGAAGTAGCCCACGTCCGCAACCTCGCCGACTGGCTCGTCGAGGCGAAGCAAGCAGGCTTCTGGATCTGGGGAGCCGACGCCGAGGCAGAGCAAACCCCCTGGCAAACCGACCTGACCGGCCCCACCGTCCTCGTCCTAGGAGGAGAGGGAAAGGGCCTCCGCCCAAGAGTGGCCAGCGCCTGCGACGCCCTCCTAGCGCTACCGCAGCTAGGACGCATCGAGTCATTGAACGTCTCCGCTGCCGCCTCATCTCTTCTCTCAGAGGCAACCCGCCAACGCATTTCCTAAAGCTGTCATAGCGGGGTCGGGGGGTCCCTCCCCAGACACTCAACAGCGAGCCATAAGCGAGATGTGTCTGGGGAGGGACCCCCCGACCCCGCCTCCACAACCACCTGCAAATGCAACGGCGGTTGCAAAAACTCGCACTTTGGGGTTGACAGAACACCGCAGTGCGGTAAGACTACCGCCGCAATAAGGGTGAACCTCAGGTTGAGGTGAGCCTGGTGAATAGGGCGCCTCGGGGGAGGTAAGTGGCGCCACGACCCTTCAGCAAGGAGAAGGATCTGTGGCACTATCGTCGCCTACGCAGGAACTGCCGCTCCCGGTCGCTCAGCGCACCGCTCGGGCCGCCAACCCTAACCCTCAAGTTGAACTTGATGATCACTACCTGGTCGCCCTCGCCAAGGAGGGTCGCGCCGACGCCTACGACACGATCGTCCGTCGCTACCGCGGCTTCGTCCGCCTCAAGGCCTCTTCGTACTTCCTCCTCGGAGGCGAGTCCGACGACTTGATCCAGGAGGGCCTTCTCGGCCTCTACAAGGCGATCCGCGATTACCGGACCGACCGCGAGTCGAGCTTCCGCAACTTCGCCGAGCTCTGCATCACCCGCCAAATCATCACCGCGGTAAAGACGGCGACCCGCAACAAGCACACGCCGCTCAACCAGTACGTCTCCTTCAGCCAGACGCCCGCCGCGGCCGGCGATTCGGAAACCACCCTCGACGAGATCCTCCCGGGGCCCAGCGTCCACGACCCGGTCAACCAGGTGATCGCGACCGAAGAGCTGGAGAGCCTCGTCTCCTGCCTCTCCGGCGTCTCCGGGGTGCTCTCGGATCTGGAGAGCCGGGTGCTCTCGCTCTACCTCGACGGCCACTCCTACGAGGTGATCGCCGAGCGCCTGGAGTGCGACACGAAGACGGTTGACAACGCCCTGCAGCGGGTCAAGCGCAAGGTCGGCGTCCATCTTGCCTCGCGCGAGGTGGCGGTCTAACCGCTCTCCGGCAGGTCGGCCAGGACGTAATCCAGCAGTTCCTGCCCGTGGTCCGAGGCGACGGCAACGTCGTCGGCCTTGACTCGGACCCGGTGCAGCGACTGCATGCGGAGGACGTCGCCGTCGGTGCGGTGGTTGGGAAAGACGCCGGCATAGGAGACGCCGAGCCGCTCCAGGTGGTCCGCGACAAGGGCGGTCGCGGGTCGCTCCAGCGGCAGGTCGATGTAGACGGCGTCGAGCTTCTCGCGGTGGAAGAGGTGGTGGCGCTCGCCGCCGATCGCCTCCTCGAGGTCAGCCCCCGGTTGCAGGACCGTGATCAGGGCGAGGTTGTGGTCGCGATCGAGCTCGACGTGGAGCTCGCTGCACGGCGGCAGCTCGCACTCCGCGGCCGGCTCGGCGACGCGGCCGCGTAATTGGCAGAGCTCGATCGTCTGGTTGACAATCCCCCGATGGCGCTCCGGCGCGTAGACCTCGCGCTCCAGGCCGTCGTTCAGCTTCGTGTAGAAGAGCGCCGCCGACTGCCGGCCCGCCCTCCCCGCGGCGGCGTCGTTTGCGACCGAGGCCGGGATCCAGCCGAGCAGGAAACCGGTCTCGTGCGCTCCGAGGTCGATATTCGCCTTCTGGCTGTAGGGGTGGGCCGCGGTGGCCTCGCTGTACATGCCGGCCAGTCCGCGCTCCTGCGCCCAGTCCATCAGGTAGCGCTTGGTGCGGGTGAAGAGGTGCTGGCCGCGGGCCGCCGGCAGGGTCACCGCCTGGCCGGAGTGACCGACCGCGTCGCCCGCCGCCGCCAAGCTCATCCCGATGTGACATAGAAGCTCGCCTGCAGGGCTTTCGGCGATGCAGGCGACGTAGGTGCCGGCGCCGATCCGGGCGCTGACCTCGTCCGGGTCGTAGACCCACCGCACGTCATAAGTTTGACCATAAGCAGCCTCGATCGCGCCCGTCAGCACGGTACCCTCGCCTGGCCCCAAGAACCTGAACATCACGTCCATTACGTACATCATCGCCACCACGCCCGCCTAGCTCAACCTGGGAGAGCGCCTCATTTGTAATGAGGAGGTTGTCGGTTCGATTCCGACGGCGGGCTTTCCGCAACTTCTTTCTGCCTTCCCGTTTAGCGCAGACGGTGTCCCTACAGAAAAGGCACCTAAACCAAAACGAGGAGGCAGTGAAGATGCGGCAGCAGGTAGGGGTAACGGTCAGCGGGGGAGAGCGAGGCCGTTTGCGTCTTTGGGCGATCGCGGCGGTTTGCGCGGTCAGCGCCTGGGCTCTAGCGGCGGCGGGCGCGGCGCAGGCGTCGGTCCTGAGCATCGGCAGCGTGTTGCCGGAAGGCGCGACTTCTGAACCCTTCAAACGGGTGCAGACGCTCTTCAACACGGCACTGCCGGAGTCGGGCGCGACGCTCGCCTCCCCGGTCAACGGCGCGATCGTCCGCTGGCGAGTACAGGGCGCCAAAGGCGGCCCGTTCTTCCTCCGGGTACTCCACCCGGATGGGAAAGGCGGCTACGAAGCGACGGCGACCAGCCAGGGGGCGACGCCGACTGGAACCGGCCTCGAAACCTTCTCGACCAACCTGAAGGTGCAGGCGGGTGACCTGATCGGGATCGATCCCTCACACGACACCGACGAAATCGGGTTCACCACCGTCGCCGGTGCCAGCTACGCGTCGATCTTCCCGACGCCGTTCGACGGTTCGGTCCACGCGCCGAGTGAAACGTTCGACGGCAAGGAGATTTCTCTCAGTGCGGAAATCCAGCCCGCGCCGGAAATCACCACCGTCAGCCCGGCGTCCGGTCCGGCGACGGCTAACACCGAGGTGGTTATCAGCGGCAAGAACCTCAACGGAACGACCGCCGTCACCTTCGGCTCCGTGCCGGCGACGGCCTTCAGCGTCGAATCCGACACGAAGATCACCGCCACGGCCCCGAAGAGCGCTCGTCCCGGCAAGGTCGACGTCTCTGTGACCACGCTGGCGGGGTCGAACCCGGACACCCGGTTCGACGACTTCACCTACCGGGCCTGCGTCGTCCCGGCGATCAAAGGCAAAGGCCTGAAGAAGGCGAAAACGCTGCTGAGGCGGGGCGGCTGCAAGCTCGGCCACGTGAAGAAGGTCGAGGTAACGGGCAAGAAAGAGGGCAAGGTCCTCAAGCAGGCCCCGAAAGCGGGCAAAGTCCTCGCGCCCGGCGCGAAGGTGCGGATCACCGTCGGTAAGTAGGCAGGCAGCGGGTCGAGCCGGGGCTGATTTGGCTCCCGGCTCGACAATGCCGACCTAGGGGTCGACTCTCCTCAGGAGCGGATGTAGGGTCGGTATGGGCGGGGACTCAGCGAAGGAAAGAGGGTTCATATGGCCGCGGAAGTCAAGAATTTCGACTCGCCCGACGAGACCCGAGTGTTCGAGGGCAAGGGCAGCGCAAAAGTGGTGCAGCTGGCGGGGCATACCGTCGGGTACGGCACCTTCGAGCCCGGCTGGAGATGGTCGGAGAACGTGAAGCCGATCGCCGGCACCGATTCCTGCCAGGTCGCCCACTTCGGCTACGTCCTCTCCGGGAGCATGCGCATCTACATGGATGACGGCCAGGAGATCGAGGTCAACCCGGGCGACGTGGTTGCGATCCCACCCGGTCATGACGCAGAGGTACCGGGAACGGAGCCGTGCGTGATGGTCGACTTCGGCGAGATCGGCGACTACGCGAAACGCTGAACCGCATTAAACGGTGGAGTCGCCCCCGAGCAGGCGCGCCTTCTCGGCGGCGAACTCCTCCTCGGTGAGGATGCCTTTCTCGCGCAAGGTGCCGAGGCGCTCCAGGCGCTCGATCCGCGAGTCCTCCTCGCTGACCGGCATCGCCTTCGTCGGCGCTTCGGCGGCTTCGTCCTCGCCGGAGCCGGGGCGCCGCACCTCGGGCAAGCGCAGCTTCGAGGCCTGTTCGCCGACTTTCTCGGTGATGTTGGAGTCCTTGACCGCCGTGACCACTTTGTCCCTGGTGCCGCCGAAGACCTCGTCGTAGGTCGCGTCGGGGTACTCCTCTTCGGTCAGCTTGCGCAGCTCGTGGATCCCGAATGCGGCCATGCCGGCGACGATCAGGGTGGTGAGGAAGGCGCGCAGCCCGTGGGTGGGGCCGCTGAGGAAGTAGAAGCAGACGACGAGCGCCAGGGCCCCGTAGACGTAGGCGACGTGCAGGCGCAACACCGGCGCCAGGAGGCGGCGGGTGGCGCGGGCGCCGTTGGTCGGCGAGGCGAGCCAGCCGGCGACCAGGAAGAGGATGCCGACGACGATCACGGTGGTGGCGATGCTGGTCATCAGCGAGGTCCCGATCGACCAGGCCGCTTCCGCCGCCGGCTTCACGCTCTCTTCCTTGACCAGCTGGTCGGTGACGATGCCGCCGGCGATGTGGCGGACGACGATGACCGCGAACCCGGCCGCGACGAGGCCGATGCCGCTGAGCAGGACGGTGACCCAGCGTTCGTCGCGGGCCAGGTAGATGGCGGCGCCGAAGGCGAGGAAGGTGAGGATCGAGAGCAGCAGCGCCAGGCCCTTGATCGCGACCGCGATGTCCTGCGCGGTCTTCAGCTGGTCGGACTTGAGGATCTCGACCTGGGCGGCGTCGGGCGGCAGTTTTTCGGCCAGGCTTTCGCCGATCCCGACCTGCTGCGGCGAGGTTGGTCAGCAGGCTGCCGAGGTTGAGTTTGACGTTCCCTTCTTCGGTTTCGACCGCCTCTTTCTTGTTTTCGAGGACGGCGAGGAGCTGTTCGTGGGTGGTCCGGTTCGCCTCTTCCCACAGTTCCTGGGCGGTCGAGGTTTCGAGCGCCTTTTCGGCGCCCTGGCCGGCGACCTGGCGGAGGCCGCCGGCGGCGGGGCCGGCGAGATCCTTGGTGTCGCCCGGGAGGATTTCTTCGAGTTCCTTGCGGACGTCGACGTTTTCGTAGAGCTGGTCGACGAGGTAGTCGGCGAGCGTTCCGCGGATCTCGTCGTTCTGGAGCAGGCGTCCGCTGGTGTTGACCCAATCGTCCGTATTGAGCGCCTGGCGCTCGGTCCAGATCGCGAAAACGCTGAGGAAGGCGAGGACGGAACCAAGGATGACGAGACCTCTCACCACCCGACGGCGTCCGCGACTCATTGGCGGATGGTATACGTGAACCATGAAGCTAGAGGGGATTCACCACATCACCGCGATCACCGAGAACGCCCAGCGCAACGTCGACTTCTACGCCGGCGTGATGGGTTTGCGGCTGGTCAAGAAAACCGTCAACCAGGACAACCCCACCGTTTACCACCTCTTTTTCGCCGACGAGGCGGGGGATGCCGGCTCCGACCTGACCTTCTTCGAGTACCCGGGGGCGGCGCAGGGCCGGCCGGGTGCGGGGATGGTGCATCGGATCGTCTGGCGGGTCGCCTCCGAGGCGGCGCTGGACTTCTGGGCCGAGCGCCTGCGCGCCAACGACACCGAGTCCGAGCGCGACGGCGGCAGCCTCGTCTTCTCCGACCCGGAGGGGCTCGAGCACGAGCTGCTCGTTACCGAGGTGCCGGATCAGCCGTTGATCGCCGACCACTCGGAGGTGCCGGGGGAGATGGCGCTGCAGGGCTTCCACGCGGTGCGTGCCTACGCCGCCGCGCCGGGGGCGAGCGAGGGACTGCTGGAGGCGCTCGAGTTCGAGCGGGTCGACGGCGGCTGGGAAGCGCGGGGCGAGCAGCGCGGTGGCCTCTACCTCTACGACGAGTCGCCGCCCGAGCGGGGGATCCAGGGCGCCGGCAGCGTCCACCACGTCGCCTGGGCCTCGACCCCGGAGGAGCTGCTCGACTGGCGCGAGAAGGCCGTCGCCGGCGGTGCTCAGCCGACCCCGGAGATCGACCGCTTCTATTTCCGCTCGATCTACTTCCGCGAGCCCAGCGGCGTCCTCTTCGAGATCGCCACGCTCGGCCCCGGCTTCACCGTCGACGAGCCGGTCGAGAGCCTCGGCGAAAAGCTCTCGCTGCCGCCGGACTTCGAGCACCTGCGCGAGGAGGTCGAACCGCGGCTGCGCCCGGTCGTCAACCCGCGCGTCAAAGCCCAGGGTTGACCGCGGACTTCAGCTGGCGCGACGCCGGCCGCACCGTCGTCTTCCGGCGGGGCGGCGTGGCGCACGCGGTTGAGCTGCTGCGTGAGAACGGGGTCGAGGAGTTCGAGCTGCTGAGCACCGAGCGGGCGGTGGGGGATGGGGAGGTTGGGTTAGCCGAGGCCGCCGGCTGCGTCCATTTTGTGGCTCCGGGTCCGGTACCGGCCGCCGCGACGCCATTGACGGACGCGCTCGCACCCCCTTCACATGCTGAGGAGGGGGTGCGAGCGCGTCCGCTCGTGGCGTTTGGCGGCGGCCGGGTGATTGATGTGGCGAAGGCAGTGGCCTCGGTGAGTGGGGCGGAGGTGGTGGCGATCCCGACGACGCTCTCGGGGGCGCCGATGACCGCGATCCACCGTCTGCCTGAAGGAGCGGAGGAACGGGTGCGGGGGATGGTGCGGCCATCGTTGGTGATCGCCGATCCGGAGGCGATGACGGGGCAGGCCGAGGAGGAGCTGCGGGCGAGCGCGATGAACGCCTTGGCGCACGGAGCGGACACGCTCTACTCGCCGAACTCGAACCCGGTCTCGGAGATGACCGCCCTGCGCGGGGCAGAGCTGATCGGGCGGGCGCTCGACGAAGAGCGGGAGGGTCGCGACCGTGCCGGCCTCGCCCTCGGCGCGATCCTCTGCGGCTACGCGATCGACTCCGCCGGTCTCGGCCTGCACCACGTCGTCTGCCAGACTCTGGTGCGGATCTGCGGGACGCCGCACGCCGAGACGAACGCCGCGGTGCTGCCGCATGCGCTGGCATTCCTGGCGGAGCGGGCGCCGGAGCCGTATGGGCGGCTGGCCACCGCCCTCCGACCGAACCTCGTCGACCTCGCCCCGAGAGTGGAAGCGCTCGGCCGCCCCCAACGCCTCGGCGACCTCGGCGGTGACCCCGCCAAGCTCGACGAAGCCCTCGACGCGATGCTGCGGCGGCCGGAGCTGGAACGGGTCCCGAGGCCGGCGGTAACTTGGGAGGACCTCGACCGGCTGGTGCACCGAGCCTGGTAGCGACCGGTTTCGCGAGTCCGCGTCAGTGTCCGTATATCGGACGTTTTCGCGGACTCGGTGGGTATGCGTAACCGTGACTTCGGCGGCGTGTAGCGCTACGCGTGGAACCTGAACGTCTGAGCCCGGAGCGGCTCGCCTCCTACCACGCCTATACGCGCAAGCACAGCGTCAACTGGCCGATGTACTGCGTCGCGCGGGCGTTCCTGCTGCCGTTCTTCCTCGTCTACTTCCGACTCGAGCGGCGGGGGCGGGAGTACGGGAAGGCGAAGGGGGGTGTGATCGTCGCCGCCAACCACCGCAGCTTCCTCGATCCCTTCGTGGCCGGTGCCTGCCTGCCTTGGCGGCGGCCGATGAACTACATGGCCAAGCGCGAGCTCTTCGAGCGGCGCTGGCAGGGCTGGGTGCTCTCGCGGCTCGGCGCCTTCCCGGTCCGGCGTGGCGAGTCGGACGAGGAATCGATGCTGACCGCGCGGATGATCGCCGAACGCGGCGGCGCTGTCTGCCTCTTTCCCGAGGGGACGCGGATCCGCCGCGGCACCCTTGCCAACCCGAAGCGCGGAGTCGGGCGGCTGGCGTTGCAGACCGGCGCCGTGGTGATCCCGACCGCGGTCCTGGGCACCGAACACGTGCGCCGCGGCTGGCGCATCCGGCCGCGCAAGTGCAAGGTGCGGCTGGGGCCGCCGATGATCTTCCCGCGCGCCGAGGAGCCCTCGCCGGCGCTGGCGGAAACGGTGACGGCGCGGATCTGGCCCAACGTCCTCCTGCAGTGGGAAGACCTCGGCGGGCTGCCGCCGATGCGCCGCGCCGCGGTGATCGGCGCCGGCAGCTGGGGGACCGCGGTCGCCGTCCTGCTCGCCCGCGGCGGCCTCGAGGTGCAGCTCGGGGCGCGGACGCCGGAGCGGGTCGAGGAGCTGATCGAGGATGGCGAGAACCGCCGCTACCTGCCCGGGGTTCCGCTGCCGGAGCAGATCGACGTGCGGCCGGCCTCGGCGATCGAGCTCGCCGGCCTCGACCTGATCTGCCTCGCGATCCCCTCCAAGCAGCTGCCGCAGGCGGTCGGCGCGATCGCCGACCGGGTCAGCTCCCGCAGCGCCGTGCTGATGCTGACCAAGGGGCTGATCAGCCCGCAGGGCCAGCTCCCCTCCGACTACGTCGGCGAACGGGTGCGGGCGCGGGCGATCGCCTGCCTCGGCGGCCCCGCCCACGCCAGGGAGGCCGTCTCCGGCTCCGCCGCCCTGGTGCTCGGCTCCGCCGACGAGGAGCTGCGGGTCCAGATCGGCGAAGTCTTCGACCGCGCCGGCCTCGTCTGCGAGCGCTCCCGCGACGTCACCGGCGTCGAGATGGCGGGCGCGGCCAAGAACGCCGCCGCCCTCGCCGCCGCGGCCGCCGAGCCCCATGGCCTCAACGCCGCCGGGATCGCGGTGGCGGCGATCTGGCGCGAGTGCATCGACCACGCCGTCGCCCGCGGCGCCGACCCCGACACCTTCGCCGGCCTCGCCGGGGTGGGCGACCTGACCGCGACGATGATGGCCCCCTCGGGCCGCAACCGCCGCGCCGGCGAGTTGCTCGGCACCGGCACCCCGGCCGCCGAGATCCCCGGCAAGATCGGCCAGGCATCGGAGGGCCTCGACACGGTCCCGATCCTCGCCGAGGCGGTCGCCTCCTCCGGCGTCGAAGCCGACGCCCTGGCGGCCCTGGCCTCCCTGATCCGCGGCGATTGCGACGTCGAGGAGTGGATTGCGAATCTGCGTCGAGTCGAGCGCGAGCGGCGGGCCGCCTGATGAGCGCGGGGGTAGGCTTGGCCGGTGAGTGGCTCCGAGCAGAACGTCGAGCCGGCCGAGCTTGCTCCGGCGGCGAAGGCGGAGCTCGACCGCGCCTTCGAGGACTTCTACCGGGCGCACCTGCGCGACGTCTATTCCTACGCCTACTACCGGATCGGGAATCATCACGACGCCGAGGACCTGACCGAGCAGGCCTTCCTTCAGGCCTACCGGCACTTCGACCGGGCTCGGCGCGAGTCCGATGGGCGGCCGCTGCGCCCGTGGGTGATCCGGATCGCCCACAACCTCGCCTCGAACTACTACCGCGACCGCTCGCGGCGGCCGCAGACGCCGCTGGAAAACGCCGATCCGATCGCGACCCGCCACGACACCGAGGCGATCGCCGAGGGCCGCGAGGAGCTGCGGCAGGTGATCGAGCACCTCGACCGGCTCCCCGAGGACCGGCGCGAGGCGCTGATCATGCGTTTCGCCCTCGGCATGGACAACCGGGAGATCGCCCGCGCGATGGGGCGCTCGGACGGCGCCACCAAGGTGCTGATCCACCGTGCGATCAAACAGCTGCAGGAGGAAATGGAAGATGACGGAGCCGAGTGAGCGGCTGACCGGGAGCTGGGACGTCGAGGCGCTGCTGAGCGACGCCCTGCGCCCGATCGAGCCGCCCGAGCGGCTCTCGAGCCGGGTCGAGGACACCCTCGCCGCGGTCACCCAGGCGGCCGCCGAGGAGCTCTCCGACTGGGCCGACGAGCTCTCCGAGGCCGAGCTGCGGGCGCTGCGCGATCCGCGCAACTGGGTGCGGCCGGTGGTCGCAGTCGGCGCCGGCGGTGTCGCCACCGGGGCGTTGGTGCTGCTGGAGCTGCGGCGGCGCAGTCGCCAGCAGAGCCAGAGCGGGCTAAGGGCGCTGGCGAGCGGGCTTCGCTCGCGGCTTTGACCGCGGCTGGCGGCTCGGGTTAGTCGTTCCCAGCGCAGCTGCCAGACCCAGCACCGCGAGCGCGACGTTCAGCCACCCGGTCCCCCAGCCGACGATCGCCAGGACCGTGAACAGCAGTCCGACCAGCAGGGAGTAGGTGCGGGAAGAGACACCCGCCACGAGCAGCCCAACTGCGCCGACGACGACGTAGAAGAGGTTGAGCCAGCCGTTCATCTGTAGCCCTCCGAGCGCATCCTCGTAGTCGCCGAGTCCTTCGAAGGAGGCGGTGTAGAAGAAGCCGAGGACGCCGAGCAGGAGCAGCGCGGCGCCGGCCACCGGGGCGAAGAGACGGGCGGGGCTGGGGGCCTCCATCGGCCGCGATTGTAGGCTGCCTTGCCCGATGGCCGAGACCTGTTACCGCCACCCCGACCGCGAGACCCGCGTCTCCTGCTCCTCCTGCGGGCGGCCGATCTGCCCCGACTGCATGACCCCGACCCCGGTCGGGATGCGCTGCCCCGAGTGCGCGAGCCAGCGGACCAAAGTGGTGCGGAACCCGACCGGGACGCCGGGGTTCGAGGCGGCGCCGGCGACCTATGTCCTGATTGCGATCAACGTGATCGTCTACCTCGTCCAGATCGCCAGCGGCTCCGGGGGCCTGTTCAGCAACCAGGTCAGCCGGTTCACCGCCGACTTCGCCCTCTTCGGCCCCTCGGTCGCCGAAGGCGAGTGGTACCGCCTCGTCACCAGCGGCTTCCTCCACGCCAGCATCATCCACATCGGCTTCAACATGTTCCTGCTGCTGATCCTCGGCCGGCTGCTGGAGCCGGCGCTGGGGACGCCGCGCTTCGTCGTTCTCTATTTCGCCTCGCTCCTCGCCGGCTCCCTCGGGGCGCTCGTGGTGGAGCCGAACGGCCTCACGATCGGCGCTTCGGGCGCCGTCTTCGGGCTCGCCGGCGCTGTCTTCGTGATCGCTCGCGGCCGCGGCATGGACGCGCTCGCGGGGGAGATCGGGTTCTTGATCGTCTTCAACCTGATCTTCAGCTTCATCTCGCCCAGGATCAGTGTCGGCGGCCACATCGGCGGGCTCGTCGGCGGCGTCATCTGCGCCCTCGTCATCGTCGCCGGCGAGAAAGGCTTCTTCGGTCGCAACCGGCTGCCGGTCGAGCTTGCGGCGATGGTCGCTGTCGGCGTCGTCTCGGTGCTCGGCGCGCTCGCCGTCGCCTAGTGGGAGGAGCGCGGCGCCGGTCGCGAGGTCGGCGCCCGCAGCGCCGCGAAGCCGATGTTCCCGGGCGGGTCGATGAGGTCGGGATGGAGGATGTGGCCGAGCAGCTCGACGCCGTCGACCAGGCGCGGGCCGGGGTCGGCGAACGTCGTTCCGTCGACGGCGTATAGGCGGGTGGCCCCGAGCGCCGCCAGCTTCTCCCAGAGCTCCATCGCCTGCGCCTGCGCGTTCTCCAGCGCGACCTCGGGCATCACCACGATGACGTCGGCCCGCAGGCTCTCGAGCTCCCCCCAGCCGACTGCCGGCGGGTTCAGGCCCGGGTCGCCGGCGACGTCCTCGCCGCCCGCGATCGAGATCATCTCCGGGATCCAGAAGCCGCCGACCCGCGGCGGGTCGAGTCGCTGCAGGGCCACCACCCGCGGGGCGCCGGTTCCGGCCAGCGCCGCGCGGACGCTCGCCAGGCGTCCCTCGAGCTCGCCGCGCAGCTCGTGGGCGTGCTCTTCCATCCCCGTCGCCTCGCCCAGCCGCACGATCTCTTCGAGCATCTCGCTGAGCGTTGCGACCCTCATCGTCCGCTCAATATCGCAGTTGCTCTGTGGCCCGGGAGCGAAACCGCCGAAACGGGTAGCTATATTCCCGGTGCCGAATGGCCGAGGACGTCCCAGCCCGAAGTACCGGGCCGCATAGCCGATGAGCGTCCTGCTGCTCGTCCTTCTAGCGCTGTTGATCGCGATCAACGGCTTCTTCGTTGCGGCCGAGTTCGCCTTGGTCCGCACCCGGCGCGGCAAAATCGAACAGGCCGCCGAGGAGGGCGAGGCGGGGGCCGAGGCGGTGGTCGAGCAGCTCGACCACATCGACGTGTCGCTCTCTGCCTGCCAGATCGGGATCACGATGGCCTCGATCGGGATCGGCTTCCTCGGCGAGCCCTCGCTGGCGAAGCTTCTGGAGCCGCTCTTCGGTGGCCTCTCCCACGCGGCATCCGCCGGGATCGCGCTGGCGATCTCCTTCGCCTTCGTCACCGCGCTGCACATCTCGATCGGCGAGCAGGTGCCGAAGATGCTGGCGATCTCCAAACCAGACCGGACCGCGCGGCGGGTCTCGCGACCGCTCGGCTGGTTCGCGCTGGCGACGACGCCGATCACGAAAGCCTTGAGCTTGGTCTCGAACGGCGTCGTGCGGCTCTTCGGCGTCGATCCCACCGACCTCGAAGAACACCACACCTCCGAGGACCTGAAACAGATCATCGACAGCTCGCGGATGGGGGGCCACCTGGACCCCGGCGAGGCCGGCATGCTCGGCGGCGTCTTCCACCTGCACGAGCAGGAGGCGCGTGAGGTGATGACGCCGATCCCGGCTGTCGTCACGGTCGACGCCTCGGAGTCGGTCGAGGCGGCGCTGCGGCGCTGCGTCACCTCCGGCCACACCCGCCTGGTCGTGATCGAGGACGAGAACCCCGATCGCGTCAAAGGCGTCGTCCACAACAACAGCCTCGCCCGGCTCTACATGAGCGACGGGCCCGATGCTCCGCTGGACACGGTCACTCGCGACGCCCTGATCGTCCCCGAGACGCGGCCCCTCGACGACCTCCTCCACGACCTGCAGGTGCAGCGCACCTCGCTCTCGGTGGTCGTCGACGAGTACGGGCGGACGGTCGGAATCGTCACCGTCGAGGACATCCTCGAGGAGGTGGTGGGGGAGATCGAGGACGAGACCGACCCCCGCGCCGCCGCCGTGCGCAGGCTCACCAACGGCGACTGGTTCGTCCGCGGCCATGTCTCCCTCGGCGACCTCTCCGACGCCGGCATCGAGCTTCCGGTCGACACCGACGCCTACAACTCGGTCGGCGGCTACGTCTTCGGCGAGCTCGGGCGGCTGCCGAAACGCGGCGACTCGATCGTCACCAACGGCTACACGATCCGGGTCGAGGCGGTGCGGGAGAACCGCATCGAGGCGGTCCGGATCAGCGGCGGCAGCGGCGATTCCGTCCGCACCCCCGCCTAACTTCATCGGGCAACCCGCACCCCCCGCTCGAAACTTGGAGGTACCGCATGTGGGTTGTTCGCCTGACCGACAAGCAGCTCGAGGTCCTGAGGGCGTTGCTGCGCTCCGAGGAACACCTCGGCCCAGCCCTCAAAGGCGCCGTCGAGGCCCTCGACCTCGCCCGCTGGGACGAGCTCCCCGAGGCCGAGCTCCCCTGGGGCGAGGTAGAGACCGTCGCCCGTCGCCAAGGAATCTCGGAGGCCGACGTCATTTGGGACATCAGCGGTAAATCCAAAGCTGCGTAAGCGTGGAGAGGTAGGGGGTCCGGTAACCCTCTCGGCGAATTAGTCGCGCCCCTATCGGGGCCTGCTCCCTTCAGATGCTGCCCGCCTATGGCGGGCAAAGAATCAGATTGCATTTCGCCGCTTCGCGCACATTCCCGCGGAGGGCGCCCGGACCCTCAAGCCACACGCAATGGGGGGACGGCGAAGCACCGGGGCGGCCGAGGTCACGACAGCTTTTCTCTTCTTTGAAGCTGCCCGGCCCTGCGGCGTCTGCGAGAGCGCAATGGATGGGCGTGTCGGTGGGGGGTCCCTGGGTACTTGGCATGGAGCCGCGCCAAAACCGCCCGAGGCGTCAGCCGAAAAGCAAGCAGTTCACGCGGCGGAGGTGCTCCCAGGAACCCCCCACCGACACGCCCTAAAGCAAACCGACCTCAGTCGTAGCTGTAGAACCCGGCCCCGGACTTCCGGCCCAGCTTTTCTTCTTCCACCATCTTGGCGATGATCGGCGGGGGGTTGTGGGTCGGCTCGTTGGATTCGGCGTAGAGGGCGTCGCCGATCGCTTTTGAGACGTCCATGCCGACGAAGTCGAGGAGGGCCAGCGGGCCCATCGGGTGGCCGGCGCCCAGCTTCATGCAGGTGTCGACGGCGCCCGGCTCCATGCCGGTTCTTTCGACCATCCGGGCCGCGTCGAAGAGGTAGGGGAAGAGGAGGCGGTTGACGACGAAGCCGGCTTCGTCGGGCACCTCGACCGCGGTCTTGCCGAGCGCGGCGCACCAGGCGAGGGCCTTCTCGCGGGCCTCAGCGGCGCCATCGGGGATGCAGACCTCGACCAGCTTCATCCGCGGGACGGGGTTGAAGACGTGGAAGCCGTAGAGCTTCGGCGTGCCGGCCGCTTGGGCAATCTCGGCGATGCTGAGCGAGGAGGTCGTGGTCGCGAGGTCGGCGTTCGGGCAGGCCTCGGCGATCGTCCGCAGCAGCTCGCCCTTCGGCTCCACCTCCTCGACGATCGCCTCGACGATGACGTCGCAGTCGGCGAGGTCCTTGGGGTCGGTGGTGACCCGCAGCCGCGAGGGCTCGCCGCCCTCGATCTTGGCGCAGGCCGCGACCACTTTCTCCTCCGCGCGCCAGGCCGAGGCCTCGCTGCGGGCGAGCAGGATCGTGTCTGCGGTCGTGGTCGAGACCGCGGCAAGGCCGGTGGCTATCGCCCCGCTGCCCGCGATCCCCGGACTCGTATAACCCTGATTAGCGCTCATTGGCCGGGGCTTCTATCACGCATCATCACCGCGATGACGCGCGGGTTCGGGGAGCCGCCAACCTTGGCTGACTGACCAGTCAATCGGCTACCCTCTGAGTAGGGCCGCGCGGCGCGCGCCCGGAGATCTTCAGGAGAACGGAGGCTGCGATGGACAACGGCAAGGGCAGGTTCGGTGGACAGGAAGTCGTCATCGTCGAGGCGGTGCGGACCCCGATCGGCCGCGGCCACCCGGAGAAGGGCTACTACAAGGACCTTCATCCGTCCAACCTCCTCGCTCGCACCTACAAGGAGCTGATCGACCGCGCCGGCATCGACCCGAACGAGGTCGGCGACGTGATCGCCGGCTGCGTGCAGCAGTTCGGCGAGCAGGGACTGAACATCGGCCGCAACGCCTGGCTCGAGGCCGGCCTGCCGCAGGAGGTTCCCGCCACCACCGTCGACCGCCAGTGCGGCTCCGCCCAGCAGGCGGTCAACTTCGCCGCCGCGCTGGTCGCCGCCGGAGTCCACGACGTCGCGATCGGCGGCGGGGTCGAGCACATGGGCCACATCTCCTTCGCCGACTCCTACAAGGTGATGGAGGAGCACGGGTTGGCGTTCTCGCCCGAGCTGATGGAGAAATACGACCTGATCCCGCAGGGCCTCTCGGCGGAGATGATCGCCGACAAATGGGAGATCAGCCGCTCCGAGCTCGACGAGTTCGGCGTCCGCTCCCAGCAGCTCGCGCAGCAGGCAACCGAGGAGGGCCGCTTCGAGCGCGAGATCGTGCCGATGCAGGTGAACGGCGACACCTACGCCACCGACCAGGGCCTGCGCGAGACCACCCTCGAGGGCCTCTCGAACCTGAAGCCGGCCTTCAAGGAGGACGGCAAGATCACCGCCGGCAACTCCTCGCAGGTCTCAGACGGCGCCGCCGCGGTGCTGCTTATGAGCCGCGAAAGGGCCGACGAGCTCGGCCTCAATCCGCGGGCGCGGATCTTCGACCAGACCACGGTCGGGGTCGACCCGGTGATCATGCTGACCGGCCCGATCCCGGCGACCCGGAAGCTGCTCGAGCGCAACGGGATGAAGATGGACGACATCGACCTGGTCGAGATCAACGAGGCCTTCGCCTCTGTGGTCGGCGCCTGGCGGCGCGAGCTCGAACCGGACATGGACCGGGTCAATGTCAACGGCGGCGCGATCGCCCTCGGCCACCCGCTGGGCTCGACCGGCGCCCGCCTGATCACCACCCTGCTGCACGAGATGGAGCGCTCCGACAAGGAGATGGGCCTGGTGACGATGTGCTGCGGCGGCGGGCTCGGTACCGGGACCCTGATCCAGCGGGTCTAGGGACTCCGGCGTAGGGACCGGGGCGGGGGGTAGCTTCCCTGCCTCGTCCACCCCTATCTCTAGCTAGGAGACAACTTGAATAAGGCATTGCTTGCGGCGCTTGCCGCGCTGGTGGCTCTCGCTGCGCTGGTCGCCGGCTGCGGCGGCGGCGATGAGACCACCGACGAGACCGTGACCCTGACCAAGACGGAGTTCATCAAGCAGGGCGACGCGATCTGCAAAAAGGGCAACGACCAGAGCGAAAAGGAAGCCGAAGAATTCGCCGAGGACAACGACTTTACGCTTGAAAAGGCGAGCAAAGAGCAGCTCGAAGAAGCCGTCTCCGAGGTCCTGGTCCCGAGCCTGAACCAGCAAGCCGAGGAACTCGACGCGCTCGGGGCGCCGGAAGGCGACGAGGAGCAGGTCGAAGCGATCATCGTCTCGCTCGAAGGTGCAGCAGACGAAATCGAAGACGAGCCGGGCTCGGTCTTCGATGGCGAGGTGCTGAAAGCGCCGAGCAAGATGGCCAAGGCCTACGGCTTCAAGGTCTGCGGCGAAGAATGAGTAAAAGCCGGCGGTTGCACACAGTGAAACCGCCGGCTCGCGTTCGCAAATTTGCGAATCATTGACTTGTGAGGTCTAGCTGGCCTAAAAGGTTCCCCAGTGATCAAACTAATTAGAGGGGGAACTGTGTTGTACGGGCGAATCAGTGGGGCGCTGGCGTTGGTGGCGCTGGTGGTTATAGGTACGGTAGTGGTCGCGGGATGCGGTGGCGGCGAAGACACCGCCGAGGCGACCGCGACCTCGAGCAAGGCTGAATTCACGAAGCAGGCGCACGCCGTCTGCGCCGAGAACCGGAAAGAACGGGAAGCTGTTCTTGCTCGTTTCTACAAGAAACCCAGCAAGGGGAATGAAGAAGCTGCTCTTGAAGCGCTCCTCGAGGAATCTCTCCTGCCGCTGCTGCAAAAGGAGCTGAAGGCCCTCGAAGACCTCGCACCGCCCGAGGCAGATCAGGCGACTGTCGACCAGATGCTGCAGAGCCTCGCTCGGAACCTTGAAGAGATCGAAGAACGCGGAGCCGCTGTGGCGGGCGACTACAAATTCTTCAGCCGCTTCGAAAAGGAAGCAGAGGACTACGGCCTCGACTGCGCGATCGTCTAGGTCGAACAGCAGCGTGTCGGCCGCAGCCGGTGAATCCCCGGCTGCGGCCGCTTGCCGTGCCTGTCGGCGGCTTCTCCGTTAGAATCACTCAGGAATACCTGAATGAGGAGCCGATCGTTTATGAAAGGGAGAGGGATTCTTGCCGCGACCTGCATCCTCCTGGCGTTGATTTTGCCGGGATGCGGGGACGAGGCCGCGACGGGGGAAACCGACGGAGCGCTGAGCAAAGCGGAGTTCGTCCGCCAGGCGGATGCCATCTGCACGAAGGCGAGGAACGAAATCATCCAGAAAAACGTCGGGCAGATCCGCAAGCTGGCCGATGATCCGAAGGCTCGCGAAGACTTCGAATACAAGCTCGTCGAAACCGCGGTCATTCCCGCCCTCGAACACGAGGTGGCGCAGGTGAAGGCTCTCGGTACGCCCCCCGGCAATGCGGCGCCGATCGAACAGATGCTGAAGCTGACCGAAGGGGCGATCGACGAAGCGAAGAGCGAACCGGAGACCTACGTCTCGGGTGACGACTACCGCTGGGGCAACGAACATTTCGGCGCGGCCCACAAGCTGGCGCTCGCCTACGGGATGGAGAACTGTCCGATATCTGAATAGTCGGTCGCCTGGCTAGCCGGCCAGGTCGCCCGTATATGCTGCCTCCTCGATGGACCTGACGCTGTCGCCATCGGAGGAGGAGTTCCGCGACGAGGTTCGCGCCTGGCTGCAGGCGAACCATCCCGGCCCCGAGCCGGAGGCCGGGCTCGACGAGGTAATGGCCTTCCGGGGCGAGTGGCAGCTGAAGCTGCACGCGGCCGGCTGGGCCGGGATCTCCTGGCCGAAGGAGTACGGCGGCCGCGGCGCGACGATGATCGAGCAGGCGATCTTCGCCGCCGAGGCTTCGCGCCAGGAAGCGCCGGCGCCGGCAAACGTCCTCGGGCTGGCGATGGGCGGCCCGGTGGTGATCGCCCATGGGACCGACGAGCAGAAGGCCCGCTACCTGGAGCCGATCCTGACCGGCGAGGAGATCTGGTGCCAGGGCTTCTCCGAGCCCGAGTCGGGCTCTGACCTCGCCTCGCTGAAGACCCGCGCGGTCAAGGACGGCGACGAATGGGTGGTCACGGGGCAGAAGGTCTGGACGACGTTCGCCCAGTACGCGAAGTGGTGCATGCTCGTCGCCCGCACCGACCCCGACGCGCCTAAACACCAGGGGCTGACCTACTTCCTGATGGACATGGAGCAGGAGGGAGTGCAGACGCGACCGTTGATCCAGATCACCGGCGAGGGCGAGTTCAACGAGGTCTTCTTCGAGGAGGCGCGAGTGCCCGACGCCAACGTCGTCGGCGGCGTCGGCAACGGCTGGGCGGTGGCGATCACGACGCTGATGAACGAGCGAGCCGGGCTCGCCTTCGGGGCGATCTCGCAGATCCAGAACAGCCTCGGCCGGCTCTCGAAGCTGGCCCGCGAAACGCCTTCGAACGGGGGCACCGCCGCCGCCGATCCCTACTTCCGGCAGCGCATCGCCCAGCTCCACATCGAGGTCGAGACGATGCGCCTCAACGCCTACCGTGGCCTGACGAAGACGATGCAGTCCGGCATCCCCGGCCCCGAGGGATCGCTCGGCAAGTGGCAGTGGGCCGACATCAACCAGGACCTGACCGAGCTGGCGCTGGAGATCGAGGGCGCCTACTCGGTGCTGATGCGCGGCTCCGAGCACGCCGTCGCCGGCGGCGCCTGGCAGTACAGCTTCCTCCGCTCCCGTGCCAACTCGATCGAGGGCGGGACCACCGACATCCTCAGAAACATCATCGCCGAGCGGGTCCTGGGCCTGCCGCGGCTGCGCTAGGGATCTGAGACCCCCTCCATGTACTTCGACCTCACCGACGAGCAGCAGGCGATCAAATCGACCGCCCACGACTTCCTCGCCTCCCGCTTCAAATCGGAGCGGATCCGCGAGATCGCCGGCAGCGAGAGCGGCTTCGACGAGAGCGGCTGGAAGGAGATGGCCGAGCTCGGCTGGGCCGGGCTGGCGCTGCCGGAGGAGTGGGGCGGGCAGGGCCTCGGCACCGTCGACCTCGCCGTCCTCTTCGAGGAGATGGGCTACGCGCTCGCGCCCTCGCCGCTGCTCTCGAACACGATTGCCGGCCTGGCACTTTCGGTCGGCGGCTCCGGTGAGCAGAAAGAGCGCTGGCTGCGGCCGCTTGCCGAAGGTGAGCTGCGGGGGACGCCGGCGCTGATCGACGTCGACGGGCCGGCCGAGCCGATGAAGTTCTCGATGGCGGCCGGCGACACCCTTTCGGGCGAAAAGACGCTGGTGATGGACGCCGGCAGCGCCGACTTCTTCCTCGTCGCCACCGCCGACGGCGCTCGCCACATAGTCGAGCAGGGGGCTGACGGCGTCACTGTCACCGCGGAGGAGGGAATCGACCTCACCCGGCGGCTCTTCACCGTTCGCTTCGACGGCGTCCGCCCGGCGGCGACCCTTTCCGGCAGCGGCGAGGACTACATGCCCGTCTTCCACCGCGCCTGCGTCGCGATCGCCGCCGAGTCCACCGGCGTCGCGCAGCGGGCGCTCGAGATGTCGGTCGCCTACGCCAAAGACCGCCAGCAGTTCGGCCGCCCGATCGGCGCCTACCAGGCGGTCTCCCACCGCTGCGCGCAGATGCTGCTGGAGACGGAGAACTCGCGCTCGGCCGTCTACGGGGCCGCTTGGGCCGCCGACGCCGAGCCCGAGTCGCTGCCGCTGGCCGCCTCGATGGCGAAGGCTTACGCCTCCGACGCCGGCTGGCGGGTCCCCGACATGGCGATCCAGGTCCACGGCGGGATCGGCTTCACCTGGGAGCATGACCTCCACTTCTTCCTCAAGCGCGGCCGCGCCGACGCGGCGATGCTCGGCGACGCCAAGTGGCACCGCGAGCGGGTCGCCGATGCCGTCCTCGCCGGCGAGACCGCGCCCGCGAGCGCCTGAGCGGCGTGGCAACGATGGGCGCGCTCGATCGCATCTCGGTGGCCGCGATCGGCACCTCGGTCGCCGACCTCGAGGCGGAGACGCTGCGGGCCGAGGCGGCCGGCATCGAGTGCGTCTGGGCGCCGGAGCTCTTCCGCAGCGCCGTCACCCAGGCCACCTACCTGGCGGCGAAGACCGAGCGGATCGGCGTCGCCACCGGGATCGTCTGGGCCTTCACCCGCAGTCCCTTCATCCACGCGATCAGCGCCCTCGACGTCGACGAGATGTCGGGCGGCCGCTTCCGTCTCGGGATGGGGGCAGGGGTCAAACGGCTCAACGAGACCTGGCACAACGCCGACTACGGCCGGCCGGCGCCGCACCTGCGCGAGGCGATCGAGGCGACGCGGCTGATCATGCGCCAGGCGAGTGCCGGCGAGCCGATCCGCTACGAGGGCGAGTACTACGACATCGACATCAAGGGCTGGGTGCGTCCGCACCCGGCGCCGCGCGAGGCGGTGCCGATCTACACCGCCGCCGTGCAGGCGGGGATGGGGCGGATGGCCGGCGACGTCGCCGACGGGCTGATCGGCCACCCGATCCAGAGCCTCCGGTGGATCGACGAGGTGATCGTCCCGGCCTTCGAGGAGGGGTTGCGGCGCTCCGGCCGCGAGCGCTCCGAATTCGACTACCTGCCGACCGTCTGCTGCGCGATCGACGAGGACGAGGGGCGGGCGATCGAGATGGCCCGCCGCACGATCTCCTTTTACGCGACCGTCAAGACCTACATGCCGCTCTGGGAGATGCACGGTTTCGCCGACAACGCGGTGGAGGCCGGCGAAGCCTTCCGCCGCGGCGACCTTGCCGCGGTCCCCGCCGCGATCAGCGACGAGATGGTCGAGGCCTACTGCGCCGCCGGCCCGATCGACAAGGTCCGCGCCCGCGTCGAAGCGACCGCCGAGCGCGCCGACGGCCTCTTCCTCACCCCGCCGACCTACTTCATCTCCCCCGAGGAGCTGAGCGAGTTCCAGAACCGCATCATCGACGCCTTCGGCCCGGAGGCGTGAACGCCGAGTCCGCGAAAACCATCCCTGAAGGAGGGTTTTCGCGGACTCGCGACGAGCGGCGCCCCTCGGTTATGGGCAGATGACGATCAGCTGGAAGTCGGCGTCCTCGTTGTTGCCGTCTTTGCCGCGGGTGCGGACCTCGATCGCATTCGGGTTCGCCGCCGAGCTGTTGGTCTGCGCGTAGCCGGAATTCGGCACCGAGGTACCGGCGTTGTTGCGGCCGGCGACGTTGGCGCAGGCGGAGACGTTGAACGGGAAGGTGACGGTGACCGCCCCGCCGCCCTCGGTGGCGGTGATGTCGGGACCGCTGGACCGGGCCAGTGCCGCGTTGCCTGGGTTCGCCGGGTTGTCGACGACGGCCCAGAAGGTGTGCGTCGCGACCTTCGCGAACGGCACCGTGCCGAGCTTGTTGGTGTTGATCTGGAACCCCGTCAGCGTCTTCTTCTTCAGCTTCCCGCCGCCGATCGTCTGCTTCTTGATCGAGCCGCCGTTGATCGTCTGTGCCGCGTAGGCGGTCCCCGCCAAGGCGACGACCAGGGCGATCACCGCGACGACCATCGCCGGCGACGGACGCCTGTTCAAAAGCTGTTTCATCCTGGACTCCCTTCCAGTTGTGGCCGAGTACCCGAGATCAAGTAACCCGCCTGGAGGCGAGTCGCTGCGGTAGGTCCTGTGGGTGAGGCCTTACCCGGGAAGCGAGGAAGCGAAGCGCTCGAAGGCGGCGATGTCGGCGACGGCGGGGCCGTGGCCGGGGAGGATCAGCGAGGGGTTGAGCTCGGCGAGCTTGCGGATCGAGCGCCGGTTCTCGGCCGGGTCGGGGGTGAGGTCGGCGGGCGGCTCGGCGAGCTTGGTCCGCAGGGTGACGTAGGTGATGTTGCGGACAACGTCGCCGCAGATCGCGACCCGGTCGGAGTCGCGGAAGAAGATCACCTCGCCGGGCGCGTGGCCGGGGGCGTGGACGACGCGGAAGCCGGCGACCTCGTCGCCCTCGTGGAGGACCCTGTCGACCTTGTGGGGCGGCCCCGTCCAGAGCTTGCCGAAGAGCTGGGCCGCGGGCTTGGGGCTGGCCGCCACCGGGCGCCGGCCCTCCATCGCGTCGACGTCGTCGGCGTGGCAGGCGAGCGGGACGTTGCGCGCCTCGCAGATCGCCTTCGCGCAGCCCTGGTGGTCTGGGTGGACGTGGGTCAGCGCCAGCATCGAGATCTCGCGGCCCTCGAGCTCGGCGAAGATCCGGCGCTTGTCCCAGCGGCGCCCGGCGTCGATGAGGACGTCCTCGGCGAGGTAGACGTTGATCACCGGGCGGGGGACTTCCCGCAGTCGCCAGACGCCGGGGGCGAGGTACTTCAATGCGAGATCCCGAGCCCGTCGCGGGGCTCGCCGCTGTGGCGGGAGAGCTCTTCGAGGCGGGCGATCTGGCGCTTGCCTTCGACCCGGGCCGGGTGGCCGTCGGGCAGCGGCTCGATCAGGCGGCGGATCCGGTTGCGGACCTGGAGGGCGAAGTGGGGGGTGACGGGGCCGGCGAGGGCGCGGATGTCCTCGGGCGTGATCTCCTTTTCGCCGCCAAGCAGTTGGGGGTTCTCGGCTTCGCTCATTCTCCGCCCCCGATCTTCGCAAGCTCGGCCAGTTCGTCGACTTCCGCCTGTTGCTCGACGCCGATCGCGTTCTGGTCGCCGACGATCCAGACGTGGTTGTAGAAGGCGCGGGTGGGGTCGGTGGTGTAGCCGGGCTTGACGTCGAGGAGGTAGCTGCGAACCGCCTCCGGGAGCGCCGTGGCGTCGTCGGTGAGGAGGAGCGGCCCCCAGGTGCCCGAGGCCGAGAGCGGCGCCGCCGCGGCGGCGTCCGCCGGCGAGTCGCTGCGGGCGAGGACGAAGCCGTGGCCGGGGTCGTTGACGTTCCAGCCGAAGCTGCCGTCGTGGTAGCGGGCGAGCGCCAGCGCATTGGCGACCGGGTCCTCGCCGGAGACGCGCTTCACCTTCGCGGAGACCTTGGCGATTTCGCGGACCACCTGCGAGGAGATCGCCGAGGAGGGGCCGAGCACGTAGACCGGGACCTTGGCGTGTTTCTTCAAGGTGGCTTTGGTCGCCGCGGGGAGCTTGTCGGCGTCCGCGTAGAGGATCGGGTCGCCGGAGCGGGCCGCCCAGGCGGCGGCCGGCATCGCGAAGTCGGGGCGGGAGCTGGAGGCGATGACGATGTGCTTCGGCGCCGCGCCGAAGAGGCGGTCGCGAAGGTCGGCGATCCGGGCGGCGGTGAGTGCGGGTTCGCCGGCGGCGACCGGCGCCGCCCGGCCGGGATAGACGACGGAGCCGATCGCGAAGAGGGGCGCTTCGCCGGTCTCGGGGCCGCCCTGCGGGTCGAGGGCATCGAACGCTTCTTCGCTGACCTCGGGGAGCTCGTCCGTGGTCGAGAAGAGGATCGGCGCCCGCACCGGCGGCGCCATCAGCACCGCGGCGGCGATCGCCCCCGCCCAGTCTTCCTCATTGACCACGCTCACCGCCGCGGGCCGCTGCTCGGGCGTGGTCGAGGGGAAGGCGGCAAGCGCAGCCCCGGCGGCGTTCGCGGCGGGGTCCGAGCCGCCGATCCGGGTCGTGTTGTTGGTCGCGAAGCCGGGATAGCCGAGCGCTTCGGTGGTCTCAGTCGAAGAGGCGGCCTTGTCGCTGCCCTTGCTCGCCGGAGCAGGAGCGGGCGCCCTCGCCTCGTTGCCGCTGTCGTCGCTGCTCGTCCCCCAGACGACCGCGACGCCGATGAAGACGAGCGCGAGCACGACGAGCGCGATCAAAGCCCTTGGCGCGCCGGGACCCCGCTTGGCGTTCGTCCTTGGACCGGTATGTCCGTCCGAAGGACGAACGCCGCCGCCGGACTGCTTCTCCGCCTTCGGCTCCTCGGGCGTCTCCGGCGCCTCTTTCGCGTCCTTCTCCTGCTCTGCGGGGACGTCGGCGTTGATCGGCCGCTTCGGGATCACGCCCCGCACCGTAACCGAGTGCCTACCGCCGGGAGGAGTAGAGTTCCGACTGGCTGACTGACCAGTCAATCAGTCGATCAGGTAGGCGGCGGCAGAGAGAGGAAGAGATGGACTTCGCACTCAACGACGAGCAGAAAGAGTTCAAGGAGCGGTGCCGGAAGTTCGCCCGCGAGGTGATCCGGCCGGCGGCGCGCAAGCACGACCAGGAGGAGAGCATCCCCTGGGAGGTGATCAAAGAGGCGCGTAAGCAGGGCTTCGGCACGCTCGAGTCGATCCAGCGCTCCGCCGCCGATCCCGAGGGCCAGTTCCAGGTGATCTCGGCCGAAGAGTTCCACTGGGGCTGCGCCGGCACCGCGCTGGCGATCTCCGGCTCCGGTCTCGCCGCCGCGGGCATCGCCTCCTCCGGCACCCCCGAGCAGATCATGCGCTGGGTTCCCGAGTGCTTCGGGACTGCGGAGGAGATCAAACTCGGTGCCTACGCCGTCACCGAGCCGCAGGCCGGCTCCGACGTCAAGAGCCTGAAGACGACCGCCAAGCGCGACGGCGACGAGTGGGTCCTCGACGGGACCAAGGTCTTCATCACCAACGGCGGCATCGCCGACGTCCACGTCGTCGTCGCCACCGTCGACCCGGCGCTCGGCACCCGCGGCCAGGCCTCGTTCGTCGTCCCCAAGGACACCCCGGGCCTCTCCCAGGGCAAGAAGGAGTCGAAGCTCGGGATCCGCGCCTCGCACACGGCGGAGATCGTGCTCGAGGACTGCCACATTCCGGGCGACTGCCTGCTCGGCGGCGACGAGAAGCTGGAGAAGAAGCTGCAGCGCGGCCGCGAAGGGAAGAAATCGCGCGGCGCCGACGCCCTTGCGACCTTCGAGGTGACCCGGCCGCTGGTCGGCGCCTCGGCGCTGGGGATCGCCCAGGCCGCCTACGAGTGGACGCTCGAATACCTCGACGGCCAGTCCTACGAAGGCGTGCCGATGCTGCAGGCCCAGCGGATCCAGCAGACGCTGGCCGACGTCGCAACCGAGATCGAAGCGGCGCGGTTGCTGGTCCAGCGGGCCGCCTGGATGGGCCGCAACGGGGTCCCGATGACCGGCGGCCAGGGCTCGATGTCGAAGCTCAAGGCCGGCGACGTGACGATGTGGGCGACGACGACGCTGATGGACCTCGTCGGCCCCTACTCGCAGAGCACCGAGTGCCCGCTCGAGAAGTGGTTCCGCGACGCCAAGATCTACCAGCTGTTCGAGGGCACGGCGGAGATTCAGCGGATGGTGATCTCGCGGATGCAAGCGCGCGAATACGCCGAGCGCCTCGGCTACGCCGCCGAAGTCGCCGAGCAGGCCGCGAAGAAAGAGCCCGTCGCCGCCTAGCTCCCCGCCGACGGGACGAAAAGCGGTCCACCTAACCGCCTTTCGTCCCGTCGGCGACCGTATCCTCGAGGGTGTGCACGGCCCCCACGGTCATAGCCATAGCCACGCGCTCGACGCGCGGCGGGGGGACAGCCGGCGGCGGATGTGGTGGGCGCTGGCGATCAACGTCGGCCTGCTGCTGGCGGAGGCGGTCGGCGGCATCCTCACCGGCTCGCTGGCGGTGCTGGCCGATGCCGGCCACCTCGTCTCCGACGCGGGCTCGATCGTCCTCGCCCTGATCGCGGCGCGGTTGGCGGCGCTGCCGGCGGCTGGGCGCCGCACCTTCGGCTACCAGCGCTCGGAGGTGCTGGCCGCCCTCGTCAACGGGGTCCTGCTCGTCGTCGTCAGCATTGCCGTCGCGGTCGCCGCGATCGGCCGTTTTTCCGACCCGCCGCAGATCGACGGTTGGGGCGTCCTCGCCCTCGGCGTCTTCGGCCTCGCCGGCAACCTCGCCGCCACCCTCGTCCTCGCCCGCGGCCAGCGCGAGGACATCAACCTCGAGGGAGTGCTGCGCCACTCGGCCGCCGACGCCCTTGGCTCGGTCGGCGTCGTCGCCGCCGGTGCCTTCGTCCTCCTCGGTGGCTCGCCGGTGATCGACCCGATCGTCGGCCTCCTGATCGCGGCCCTGATCCTCGCCTCCTCCTGGCGCCTGATCAAGGAGCCGGTCGACGTCCTGATGGAGGCGGCGCCGGCCGGGGTCGACGTCGAAGGGGTGGGGAAGGAGATCTGCGGCGAGGAGGGGGTGCGCTCGGTCCACGACCTCCACGTCTGGACCGTCACCTCCGGCTTCGGCGCGATCGCCGCCCACGTGGTCGTCGCCCAGGGAGCCGATCGCGACCTGATCCGCCGTCGCCTCGAGCTGACCCTGCAGGAGCGCTTCGGGATCGAGCACACGACGCTGCAGATGGAGGAGGAGGCTTCCCAGGAGCTCCTGCACGTCGAAAACGTCGGCCCGAGCTGACCCCTCGTGCTTACGTCTACTTAATTTTAGTAGTTCCTCGACACGACCGGTGTGACTCGTCTTAGCCTGGGTAGGGCGAGATCGAATGGTCAGGCAGGCAAAGAGCTATCTGGTGGGAGCGATGTCCGGCGCAGGGCTGATCGCCGCTGCGGTCGTCGCCTTCGTTCTCCTCGTCTCTGCTCTTGTCTTCGAGGACCTCCCCGTCGTCGGCTTCACCGGCGGCGGCGACGCCTCGGTCTCGAACGCCAAGCCCGCCGCATCAGGCACGGCCGTGGCCGCAGCGACGGCTGCTCCGGTAGGCGCGAAAGCGGGAGGCCAAGGTGCGGGCGGTGGCGGCACGGCCAAAGGTGGCGGCGCGGGCGGCAACGGCGGCGCCCAAGGCGTCGAAGGCGGGGGCCAGCAGTCCCCGGCACCGGAGGTGGAGGCGGCGGCGAAACGACCGGCGGTTCCGGCGGTTCGACCACCGCGACGGGCGGTTCGGGCGGCGGCGGACCGGCAACCCGAAGCGGCGGCGGCGGCTCCGGCGGCGGTGGCGCTGAAGAAGGCGGCAGCACGACTACCACCTCGACTTCCGGCAAAGTCACCAGCACCGTCAACGAAACCGTCAACCAGGTCGACCAGACGGTGACCGGCGGCACCCTCGAAGACACCGGTGTCACCCAGACGACCGAAGAAGTCGTCAACGGCGTCGCCGGCCCCGAATCGACCGTCGGCCAGGTCGTTGACGGGACCGTGAAGACCGTCGACGGCGTTCTCAAACCCAAATAGGCAATCGCGTGGTTCCTTCCGCACGCATACCGTGCAAAAGGAACCACGAGACGGGGACTGCCCCTGCTCACCGCCTAATCGTCAAAATGCCCGTCCTATGGCGGAGCGAGGACAGGCGGGCTCGGTAGCGAGCGATCCGATTGTGGGTTCGGCGGTCCTCCCGCAGGGCAGTCGTGTCAACGAGGAGGGGCACCTCGAGGTCGCCGGCTGCGACGTCGTCGCGCTAGCCGAAGAGCACGGCACCCCCGCTTACTTCTACGGCGAGGACGACATGCGCGCCCGCGCCCGCGCCTACCGCGAGGCCTTCGAGAGCCGCGGCGCCGACTACGAGATCCTCTTCGCCAGCAAGTCGCTGCCCTGCACGGCCGCCTACCGGCTCTTCGCCGAGGAGGGGCTCTCGGTCGACGTCGCTTCCGGCGGCGAGCTGCACATGGCCCTCACCGCCGGCTTCGATCCCGGCCGCATCCACATGCACGGCAACAACAAGTCCGACGAGGAGATCCTCTTCGCCGCCCGCTCCGGGATCCGCCACCTGATCCTCGATTCCTTCGACGAGATCGAGCGCTGCGAGCGGCTGCTCGACGAACCGCAGCGGGTCCTGATCCGGGTCACCCCGGGGATCAAGCCCTCGACCCACGACTACATCACCACCGGCCAGCTCGACTCCAAGTTCGGCTTCGGGTTGGAGGACGGGCTGGCGACGAAGGCGATCGAGCGGGTGCTGGCCTCCGAGAAGCTGGAGCTGGTCGGGCTGCACGCCCACATCGGCTCGCAGATCTTCGAGCTCGAGCCCTACAAGCTGGCGATCCGGGCGCTCGGCGAGCTCGCCGGCGAGTGGTGCCGCGTCGTCAACGTCGGCGGCGGCCTCGGGGTCGCCTACACGGCCGAGGACGAGCCGCCCTCGATCGACGCCTACGTCGAGGTCAAGGTCAAGGGCGTCGCCGAGGTCTTCGGCCCCGACGTTCGGATCCTGGTCGAGCCGGGGCGCTCGCTGGTCGCCAACGCCGGCCTCACCGCCTACCGCGTCGGCACGGTGAAGCAGATCCCCGGCGTCCGCACCTACGTCGCCGTCGACGGCGGCATGTCGGACAACCTGCGGCCGATGCTCTATGGCTCCACCTACGAGGCGCTCGTCGCCGACCGCGCCGCCGCCGCGCCGGAGACGCTGGTGACGATCGCCGGCATGCACTGCGAGTCCGGCGACGTGATCGTCCGCGACGCGATGCTGGCCGAGCCCGCCGTCGGCGACGTCCTGGTGACGCCGGCGACCGGCGCCTATGGCTACGCGATGGCGAACAACTACAACGGGGTGCCGCGGCCACCGGTCGTCTTCTGCCGCGACGGAGAGTCGCGCGTGGTGGTGCGGCGCGAGACCTACGAGGACCTGACGGCGAGGGACGTCTAGCGCGTGAACGCCGAGGGCTCCAAACCGGTTCGCATCGGGCTGCTGGGACGCGGCACGGTCGGCGCCGCCTTCGCCGATCTGCTCGCCGCGCGCGCCGATGCGGTCGAGGCGGCGACCGGGCGGCGGCCGCAGATCTGCGGGGCGCTGACCCGCAGCGAGGGGGACGTCGAGGAGATCCTCGAGGGCTCCGACCTCGTCGTCGAGCTGATGGGCGGGACCGAGCCTGCCCGCGAGTACGTGCTGCGGGCGCTGCGGGCGGGCAAGCCGGTCGTCACCGCCAACAAGCAGCTGCTCGCCCAGCACGGCGACGAGCTCTTCGCGGTCGCCCGCGAGGCCGGGGTGCAGCTGCGCTTCGAGGCCGCGGTGGCGGCGGTGATCCCGATCGTGCGGACGATCCAGGAGAGCTTCGGCGTCACCGAGATCTCCCGGGTCTTCGGGATCGTCAACGGCACCACCAACTTCATCCTCACCGAGATGGCGGCGAGCGGCGCCGGCTACGACGAGGTGCTGGCGCGGGCGCAGGAGCTCGGCTACGCCGAGGCCGATCCAACCGATGACGTCACCGGGGCCGACGCGGCGGCGAAGATGGCGATCCTCGCGCGGCTTGCCTTCCACACCCCGGTGACCCTCTCCGAGGTCTCCTTCGAGGGGATCGAGGCGATCCAGCCCGACGACCTCGCCTACGCGAAGGAGCTCGGCCTCTCGTTGAAGCTGCTCGGGGTCGCCGAACGGCGCGACGGCGGCATCAGCGTCCGTGTCTTTCCCTGCTTCCTCTACCCGGGCCACCCGCTGGCGCCGATCGAAGGCGCCTTCAACGCGGTCATGGTCGAGGCGCCGGCGATCAGCGAGGTGACGATGTCGGGGCCGGGGGCGGGCGGCGTGCAGACCGCCTCGGCGGTGCTCGGCGACGTCGTCTCGATCCTCGCCGGCGACGCGCCGGTGCACGAGACGCGGGTCGAGCTGCCGATCGTCACCGACGTCAGCTCCTCCTTCTACCTCCACCTCGAGGTCGCCGACCAGCCCGGCGTCCTGGCCCGGGTCGCGGCGGTTCTCGGCGAGCACGAGGTCTCGGTCAAGAGCGTCGTCCAGCGGGGGAGCGGGGAGGACGCGCGGCTGGTGATGGTGATCCACGAGTGCCTCGAGTCCCGCTTCGCCGCCGCCCTCGAGGAGCTCGGGCGTCTCGACGACCTGCGCTCGCCGCCGCGCTCGATCCGCGTCGTCGAGGAGGAGTATTCGGCATGAGCTTGGGGCTGATCGATCGCTACCGCGAGCGGCTCTCGCTGGAGCCGGGCGACCCCGTCGTCACCCTGAACGAGGGCTCGACGCCGCTGATCGAGGCGCCGCGGCTCTCCGAGCGGATCGAAGCGAGGGCCTACTTCAAGTTCGAGGGGCTGAACCCGACCGGCTCCTTCAAGGACCGGGGGATGACGGTGGCGGTCTCGCGGGCGAAGGGGCGGGGGGCGGAGGCGATCATCTGCGCCTCGACCGGCAACACCGCCGCCAGCTGCGCCGCCTACGCGGCGCGCGCCGGGATGCGCGGGGCGGTGATCGTCCCCGAGGGGAAGATCGCGATCGGCAAGCTCGCGCAGGCGCTGATGCACGGGGCGCGGGTGGTCGCCCTGCAGGGGAACTTCGACGACGCCCTGCGGATCGTCCGCGAGCTCTCCCAGAAGCACCCGATCGAGCTCGTCAACTCGGTCAACCCGCACCGGATCGAAGGCCAGAAGACGGCCGCCTTCGAGGTCGTCGAGGACCTGGGCGGGAGCCCGGGCGCGCTGGCGATCCCGGTCGGCAACGCCGGCAACGTCACCGCCTACCAGCGCGGCTTCGCCGAGATGGACGCGGCGCCGATCCTCTACGGCTTCCAGGCCGAGGGCGCGGCGCCGCTGGTCCGCGGCGAGCCGGTCGCGAATCCGGAGACCGTCGCCTCGGCGATCCGGATCGGCAACCCGGCGCGATGGGAGGAGGCGATGGCGGCTTTCACCGCCTCCCGCGGCCGCGTCGCCGCCGTCTCCGACGAGCAGATCTTGAACGCCTACCGCTGGCTCGCCGACAACGAAGGCGTCTTCTGTGAGCCCGCCAGCGCCGCCTCGGTCGCCGGCCTCCTCGCCCACGGCCTCCCGGTGGTCGAGGGCAGCGCCCGCCCCGAGTCTGTCGTCTGCGTCCTCACCGGCCACGGCCTCAAGGACCCCGACACCGCCCTCTCGAAAGCGCCCGCGGTGATCAACTGCGACAACGACCTCAGCGCCGTCGAGCGCGCCGTGTTCGACTAGCGGTATGAAATTCAATACTGGCCAGTACTGGATTTCGTACCGATGACCGCGCGCCACCGGCTCGTCCGCGTTCCCGCCTCCTCGGCCAATCTCGGCCCCGGCTACGACGCGATGGCGGCGGCGATGGCCCTGCATCTTGAGCTGGAGGTCGAGGAGAGCGGCGAGTTCTCTTTCGACCCGGGTGGGCTCGAGGTCTCGACCGGCCGCGACAACCTGATCGTCCGTGCCTTCGAGAGCCTGCGGGCGGCGGACGGGATCGCCTTCCGGCTGCGCAGCGAGATTCCGCTGGCGCGGGGGCTGGGATCGAGCGCGGCGGCGATCGTCGCCGGCCTCTACGCCGCTGACCACCTCTACGAGCTAGCGCTGGGCAAGGAGCAGATGCTGGCGCGGGCGACCGCCATCGAGGGGCACCCCGACAACGTCGCCGCGGCGATCTACGGCGGCTTCGTCGTCTGCGGGAGCGGGGAGGAGGGTCCGACCGCGGCGCGCTTCGACCCGCCGGAGGGCCTAGAGGGGATCGTCGTGATCCCGCCCGAGGAGGTCTCGACCGAGCGGGCGCGGGAGGCGATCCCGGCCGAGCTGCCGCTCGCCGACGCCGTCGCCAACGTCTCCGCCGCGGCGATGCTGGTGCTGGGGCTGCGCAGCGCCGACCTCGACCTGCTCTCCCGCGGCCTCCACGACAGCATCCACCAGGACCGCCGCCGCGACCTCTATCCACGCTCGATGGAGATCGTCGACTCAGCGCGGGAGCTGGGCGCTCTGGGGGCGACGATCTCCGGCGCCGGACCCACCGTCCTCGTCTGGACCACCTGGCAGGACGCCGGCAACGTCGCCACGGCGCTGGAGGAGCGCTGCGGCGGCTGGGCCGAGGTCAGGCGCCTACCGTTCGACCCGCTCGGCGCCGACGTCCCCGAGCTCTAGCCGATGGACTGGGTCGTCCGGATCGGGCTTATTGAGTTGGCGCTCGGCGGCCTGCTGGGCTGGGCGATGGTGATCCGCGGCGAGAAGCCGGAGTGGCTGCGGCGGATCGGCGTCGTCGCCCCACAGCGGATCCGGCAGGTCCATCTCGACTACGTGATGATGGGCCTGATCCTGATCGGCGTCGGCTTGGCGGTGCCCGACCTGCCGACCGCGGTCGCCGCGGCGCTCGTCTTCGGCACCTTCGTCAATCCCCTTCTCTTCGTCCCGCTCGCCTTCGATCCAGAGGTGGATCAGCGCACCTGGTACCGAGCGCTCGCCGTCGTCTCCTTCCTCGGCGTCAGCGGCGGACTCGTCATCGCTGCGATCGTCGGCCCCTGAGCGGCGTTCGTCCTTTGTAGCCCGTGGGGCGACAAAGGACGAACGCCGAGGGCGCGTTTAGGATCGCGCCATGTCGACCCCACCGAAGCTCAAGCTGCTCCTGCCCGCCCTCGTCCTCGCCGCGCTGCTCGCCTTTCCGGCCCTCGCCGGCGCGACGCTGGCCTACGTCAAGAACCCGTTCAACGCGACGGTCTACGTCGCCGACGACGACGGCTCGGGCGCCCACAAGGTCGGCAAGGGGCACAGCCCGCACGTCTCCCCGGACGGCCTCTGGGTCGCCTACCTGCACGAAGGGCCGAAGTTCGCCCAGGAACTGAAGCTGGCGCCGGCTTCCGGGGGCGCGGGGACGACGCTGATGAAGAACTTCCGCGAAGCCTTCTACCTCGCCTGGTCGCCCGACTCGAAGACGATCGCGGCGCTGCGCGGCCCCGAACTCGGCAAGCGCAAGCTGGTCGTGATCGATCTCGCCACCGGCACCCAGAGCGTGATCGCGACCGGCTTCTTCAGCGGCTACAGCTTCTCGCCCGACGGCACCGAAATCGCCTACTCGGTGGCGACGAGCGAAAAGTTCCCGCCGCGCAGCGACGTCTTCCGCTTCCCGGTCCCGATTCCGGGGGTGGTCAACGTGCGGGCGCCGGAAGCGGTTCGCCTGACGAAAGACCATCGCTCCTCGCAGCCGCTCTGGGGCCCGCAGAAGATCGTCTTCGTCAAGACCGTGGAAGGCCAGAAGCGGCGCTACGGCGGCAAGAACGAGCTCTACCTGATGAGCCCGCAGGGCAAGGGCGTCAAGCGCCTCACCCACACCAAGGTGCCGCCGCTGCTGCAGGGCCTGTTCCCGACCGACTGGTCGGCCAACGGCGCCCGGCTGCTGACCGAGTTCTCGGGCCAGGACACGAGCTACGCCGTCACGGTCAACCCGAAGACGGGCGCTCAGCGGCCGGTCGCCGGCACGGGGGAGACCGGCTTCGTCGGCACCGACCTCTCCAGCGACGGGACGCTCGTCCTCGGCTTCAACGGCGGTTTCGACCCGGGCCTCAAGAACCACAAAGTGCAAACCGTCCCGTACGCCGGAGGCAAGCCGAAGACGCTGGTCAAGGAAGCGTTCGAACCGAGCTGGAGCCGCTGAGTGTCGAGTTATGCGTCCATATGGGCGCATAACTCGACACGCCTAATCGAGCAGGCCCACCTGGCGCAGGATCGAGACGCTGTCTGAGTAGACGTCCTTGCGCTTGACGAGGCCGTCCTCGAAGGGGATCACGTCGAGGCCGTCCCATTCGACCCGCTCCCCGGTCGGCTCGGCGACGAGGTCGCCGCGGCGCATCGTCTTTGCGTGGGTGGCGACGGCGGTCCATTCCTGGACGACCAGCGCCTGCCGCACGTAGAGCCGCCTGGTCTTGAACTCGATGTCGGGCCAGGTCGCGAAGATCGAGCCGATGTGGGCGCGGACCGCCTCGCCCTCGGCCGACTCGCCCGCAGTGTGGTTGTCGAAGATCATGTCCGGCGCGTGCATCGCCATGATCGCGTCGAGGTCGTGGTCGTTCCACGCCTCGTTGTAGCGCTCGATCGCCTGCCGCAGCGCCTCGGGGGAGTCCTTGCTCTGACTGGTCATCGGGAGATAGGGTCGAACGTAATGCCTGCGAACTACACGATCAAGCACCGCGACGAATTCGAGCGGATGGAGGGGTCCGGCGACGCGACCTGGCTGCTCGCCCGCAAGGCCTGTGGGACGACCGCCTTCGGCTACAACCTGGTCGAGCTCGCGCCCGGCGGCCAGATTCCCGAGCACGACGAGGCGCAGAGCGGACAGGTCGAGCTCTACGTGATCCTCGAGGGCGAGGCGGTGATGCGGCTCGACGGGGAGGAGCACCCGGCACCGGCCGGGACTTTCGCCTCGATCGAGCCGCCGGCGACGCGGGCCATCCTCAACCGCTCCGAGGGCACGGTGACGGCGATGCTGATCGGGGTCGAGCCCGACGGCGGCTACGAACCGATGTCGTGGGCTTGACCGGCCCCTATAATCCCGTAACTCGTTAACCCCGTCGCGCGCCCGCTCGAAGAAGGCGTGGAACCCGGGAGGTCAAATTGAAGACCCAGTCCGATCGCAGCGCTCAGGTCGAGCGCTACTCGCCAGAGCGCCCCTACCGGCCCCTTGTTTCGCCGCCCAGCGTCGAGGACAAGGACGCCTGTGCCATCTACGCCTCGGTCCGCAAGGACGCGACGCCGAGCCACGAACCGATCGAGCTGGCGATTCCAGCCCTGCAGAAGATGCTCCACCGCGCCGGCAACGTCGACGGCGAGGGCGACGGCTGCGGCCTCCTGCTCGACATCCCGCGCAAGATCTGGGCCGAGGAGGTCCGCTCCGGCGGCCACGATCCCTCGCTGGCGACCGACGACGCCTTCGCCGTCGCCCACGTCTTCATCGAGCGCTCCCAGGACGCCGAGCGGATCAAGCACGACGCCCGCGAGCTGCTCGCCTCGGGCGGCTTCCGGATCCTCGCCGAGCGCATCGGCGTCGTCAACTCGCCCGCCCTCGGCCCGACCGCGCGCGAGGAGGAGCCGATCTTCTGGCAGCTCGCCGGCCTCGTCCCCGACGCCGAGTGCCGCGATGCCGTCCTCTTCGACCTGATGATCGCGCTGGAGAAAGAGCTCGACGTCCACGTCCCCTCCTTCTCCGCCACCACCTGCGTCTACAAGGTGATGGGCGCGCCGAACGTCCTCGGCGAGTACTACCCGGACCTCCGCGACCCGCGCTTCGAGACGATCGGCTGCTTCGGCCACAACCGCTACTCGACCAACACCTGGCCCTCGTTCAAGCGGGTGCAGCCGTTCTCGGTCCTCGGCCACAACGGCGAGATCAACACGATCCAGCAGCTGCGCCAGGAGGCGAAGATGCTGGCGGTGCCGATCCAGCCTGGCTCCTCGGACTCCCAGGACCTGAACCGGACGATCGACACCCTGGTCAGCCGCGAGGGCTTCAGCCTCGCTGAGGCGATGGAGATGGTGGTGCCGCCGATTACCGAGGAGATCCGCGGCCTCCCCGAGGACCTGCACGCCTTCTACATGTACCTGCACCAGACGATGGGCCCGTTCGCGCAGGGCCCGGTGGCGCTGATCGCGCGCCAGTCCGACGAGTGCGTCTTCTCCGCCGACGCGATGGGCCTGCGCCCGCTCTGGCAGGTCGAGAGCGAGAACGACTTCGTCTTCAGCTCCGAGCCGGGCGTCGTCTCGGTCGCCAAGATGGTCTCCGAGCCGAAGCCGCTTGCCCCGGGCGAGAAAGCGATGGTGCTGATCGACCGCGGCGCCCGCAGCTCGACCCTGCACGCCCACGACGAGATGCTGCGGATCGTCCGCGACCGCTGGCTGGCGCGGAACGGCGCCGAGGCCGTCGCCGGCTACGAGCGGGCGCTGGAGACCGGCGGCCCGCTCGAGGGCCAGGACGTCCCCGGCTACTCCGACGCCGGTCCCGAGGAGCCGGTCAAGGTCTCCGACCGGGTCCTCGCCGGCTTCGGCTGGCAGCGCGACGACGTCAAACTCGTCCAGCAGATGGCCTCCAACGGGGCCGAGCCGGTCGGCTCGCTCGGCTACGACGGGCCGCTGGCAGCGCTCTCGCCCGAGCGCCAGAACCTCGCCGATTACTTCAAGGAGACGGTCGCCGTCGTCACCAACCCGGCGCTCGACCGCGAACGAGAGCTCGAGCACTTCTCGACCCGCGCCCTCTTCGGGCGCCGGCCCTCGCCCGACAACGCCGGCGAGGACAGCGGTAGCGTCGAAACCGGGTTCCCGGTGATCCTTGGCGGCCACCACGAGCTGGCGCCGCTGGCGGACAAGGCCTACCGGAAGATCGCCCGCGACCACGACACCTACCTGCTCGAGGACCTCTGGGAGGAGTTCCGCGGCCGCGCCGCCGCCGTCGACATTTCCCTGCTGGAGTCCGAGACGACCCGCGGAGCGATCGAGCGGATCAAGCAGGAGGCCGTGAAGAAGGTCCGCAACGGTTGCGAGCTGGTGGTCCTCACCGACCGCACCGTCTACGACGCCGAGCGCCGCTACCTCGACCCCCACCTGGCGACCTCGGCGGTCGACCAGGCGCTGAAGCAGTTCAAAGTCGAGCCCGGCGAAGTCAACCTGCGCCGGCGTTGCGGCCTCGTCCTGCGCTCGGCGGCGATCCGCAACGTCCACGACGTGATGCTCGCCCTCGGGCTCGGCGCCAACGGCGTCTGCCCGTACACGATGGTCGAGGTGATCTGCGTCGAGGACTACGAGTCCGACGTCTCCAACCTCTGCGCGGCCCTGCGCAAAGGGATCGAGAAAGTGATCTCGACGATCGGCATCCACGAGGTCCGCGGCTACGCGCGCCAGTTCAGCTCGATCGGGATCAAGCCGGAGCTGGTGGAGATCTTCCAGACCGAGTTCTACGCCGCCTCCGAGAAGGCGGGGACCGGCTTCGCCGACCTCGACGAGGACACCAACGCCCGTGCCCACGCGCTCAGCGGCGACGACTCGGCGGCGAAACCGGCGAAGACGTTCCGCTTCTACCCGAAGGTCTACAAGGCGGCGATCGCGACCGCCAACGGGACCGGGACCTACGAGGACTACTCGGAGAAAGTCCGCGAGCTGGAGAAGCAGAGCCCGATCTCGATGCGCCACATCATGGGCCTGAAGGGCGACCGCCCGGCCGTCGACCCGGCCGACGTAGACGCCGGCGTCGGCCACCACGACTACCCGATCGTGATCTCCTCGATGAGCTTCGGCTCGCAGTCGGAGTCGGCCTTCCGCGCCTACGCGGACGCGGCGAAGGCGACCAACATCCTCTGCATGAACGGCGAGGGTGGCGAGATTCGCGACATGTACGGGCAGTACCGCAAATGGCGCGGCCAGCAGGTCGCCTCGGGCCGCTTCGGCGTCTCGGCGGAGATGCTGAACAGCTCCTACGTCGCCGAGATCAAGATCGGCCAGGGCGCCAAGCCCGGCGAGGGCGGCCACCTGCCCGGGAAGAAGGTCTCCGAGAAGGTCGCCGCCGCGCGTAACGCGGCGCCGGGGACGGACCTGATCTCGCCCTCGAACAACCATGACCTCTACTCGATCGAGGACCTGGCCGAGCTGATCGACGAGCTGAAGACCGTCAACCCGGACGTCCGGGTCTCGGTCAAGGTGCCGGTGGTGCCGAACATCGGCACGATCGGGCTCGGGATCGCCAAGGCCGGGGCGGACATCATCACCCTCTCGGGCTTCGAGGGCGGCACCGGCGCGGCGCGCCAGCATGCGCTGCGGCACGTCGGGCTGCCGAGCGACATCGGCACCCGCGCCGTGCACCGGGCGCTGATGGAGGCCGGGCTCCGCAACCGGGTCGAGATCTGGGCGGACGGCGGCTACCGGACCGGCCACGACATCGTCAAATTGCACTGCCTCGGCGCCAACCGCGTCGGCTTCGGCACCCTGGCGATGGTCAGCCTCGGCTGCACGATCTGCCGCGGCTGCCAGCTCGACACCTGCCACGTCGGCATCGCGACCCAGATCGAGACGCCGGAGGAAGCGCAGGCCCACGGGCTGAAGAAGTTCACCCCGCAGGAGGTCGACCGCGCCGCCGAAAGCTGCGCCCGCTTCTTCTCCTCGATGGGTGAGGAGGTCAAGCAGGTGGTGGCCTCGCTGGGCTACGAAAGGGCGCAGGACCTGGTCGGCCGCTACGACCTGCTCGAGCAGGTCGCGAACAAGGACTCGATCGACCTGACGCCGCTGATCGAACCGCTGGAGGAGCACCTCGATCTCGAACCGCTCGACCTGCCGGTGGCAGAGGAGAACGAGGCGCGGGCCGAAGCCGGCCTGGTGATGGCGCGGCCGATCCGGATGGAGGCGAAGGAGGCTTCGAGCCAGATCGCTGCCCTGGCGCCCGAAGTCTGCGGCGGCCACAGCGTCCGCAGCCAGTTCCCGCGGGCGACCGACGCCAACGACCGTGTGCTCGGGACCGAGCTGGCGGGGGCGCTGGCGCGCTGGCGGATCTTCGACAACGGCCCGGCCGGGGCCGAAGGCGACGAACTTGCGAGCCTCGAGTTCAACGGCGGCTCGGTCGCCGGCCAGGGGCTCGGCGCCTTCAACTCCTACGGCGTCAACATCCGCGTCGAGGGCGGCGCCCAGGACGGCGTCGGCAAGACGATGCTGGGTGGCTCGATCTCGATCCTCAAGGGCAAGGGGGCCAAGGGCCGACGCCTCAACGGCTCGGTCGGCAAGTCCTTCGCCTACGGGGCGCAGCGAGGCAAGCTCCACGTCCAAGGAAGCGCCGACTCCCGCTTCTGCATCCGCCTCTCCGGGGCGGACGTCGTGCTGGCGGGCGAGCCGGAGGACCCGATCGACGACAGCCGCGGAGCGCTCGCCGACCGCGCCAACGCCAAGGGCTTTGCCTTCGAGTACATGACCAGTGGGCGAGCGATCGTCCTCGGCGACATCGGCCCCTGGGCCTGTGCAGGCATGACCGGCGGCCGCGTCTACGTCCGCCAGAACGCCTTCGGCATCGACCGCTCCGCCATAGAACGCCGCCTCGGCAAAGGCGCCAAAGTCGAACTCAAGGACCTAGATGCCGAGGCCCTGATCGACATCGACGACCTCCTCGACGGCTACACGAAGGAGCTCAAGGCCACCGGCCAGGACGAAGAGGCCGACCGCGTCCTCAACCTGGCCGCCGACGCCACCAGCAACTTCCTGATGATCGTCCCGCTCAAGGTCCAGGCCGACCCGAGCATCTCCACCGAGTGATCTGACACGCGCCTGGCGGCGTCAGACGCTGCGCGGGGCGGTGTCCTCGGTCGGCCAAATAGCGCTGCTATTCGGCCTTCCTGCGTCCTAGCCCCGCTTGGTCTGACACCGCCAGCCACGCACCAGAAAATCCTAAAAGGCTGGCGGAGGGGGTTTCCCCTCAAGCCGGTCCGCGATCCCCCGTACCTCCTGGAGCAACCCGTCGAGCATTCGCTCGGTGTCGGAGTGGATGCGCCATTCGGCTAGGCGGCGCTCGGCGTCGATGCTGTCTAGGCGCTTTTCTAGGACCTCGGTGCGGTCCTCCAGGTGGGTTACGCGGCGGTCGGTGCGCTTTTGGGATTTGCGGATGCGGGTCTTGACGTAGCGGCGGAGGTCCTCCTGCATCGTGTCGAGCTCGCGGCGGAGGTCGCTGTTGAGGGGCGCGTTCTGGTCGTCGAGCATCTGCTCGACGCCGCGGCGGACGCGCTCGATCTCGGCGTGGAGCTCGGCGCGGGCGCGCTCGGCGGAGGCGGAGATCGCCTCCTCGCCGTCGGGACGGCCAGGATCATCCGGGGGCATGGTGCTCACCGAGCGCATCGTAGGCGCGGGGGTGGCCGGAAAAGGGGGGAAGACGCCGAGACCGCAAAAACGACTCCCCAAGAGCCGTTTTTGCGGTCTCGCGTTCGCGAATCTGTCTAAGGCCTCCGTATAGGGGGCCTGAGACAGATTCGGCGCTTAGATCTGCAGGAGGTAGAGGCGGTAGCGGCCTATGGTTAGCTCGTCGCCGGGGTCAAGCTCCGCTATGTCAGCCTTGCGGCCGTTGATGAGGACCCCGTTGAGGCTGCGGTCGTCGAGGATCCTCGGTGGCTTGCCCGCTTCGAGCGCGATCATCGCGTGGCGGCGGGAGACGCTGGGATCGTCTAGGCAGACCTCGGCGGTGGGGCAGCGGCCGACCCGGGACCAGCCTTCCTCGAGGTGGAAGCTGGTGGTCTCGCCCCGCTCCCTGGCCACCAGGTAGAGGCCCGGCTCGGTCAGCTTCTCCCGCGCGTCGTCGAGCCAGAGCGGCGGCTCGTGCGTGGGGTTGATCGCGAATTCGACGGTCGGCGAGCCGTGCTCCTGCAGGGCCGAGAAGATCGAGTCGCGACGGAAGCGGGAGGCGCCGCAGCGCGGGCAGGTGGGCAGCGGCTCGGGCTCGCGCAACGAGAGTTGGGTGCCGCAGACGAGGCAGAACCAAGTGCCCTCTCCGGGCACGGTACCGGTGGCATGGGCCTCGCCGGCAGGGCTGGTGCCGGCGCTGTTGAAAATGGGAAACCTCTCCTTCCTAAACGGTTGTTCGATACTACTCGGGCCCCCGACCCCTGTCACTCAAATTGGTTGACGCGGTCGGCCCCGCGACCCGGAGACATAGAATCGGCGCCCTGATGGGCCCGATCAGCGCCGAAATCGAAATCGACGTCTCCCGCGAGCGCGCTTTCGCGGTGCTGGCGGACCTGGCGACGCGGCCCTCGTTTACCGATCACTTCCTCACCGGCTTCCACCTCACCCGGATCGAGTCAGCCGGGGTCGGCGCCGGGGCGCGTTTCCGCGCCAAGGGCCCGCTGCGCAGCGTCTGGATGGACACCTGCATCACCGCCCTGGAGGAGCCGTTCCGGATCGTCGAGGAAGGCGAGGCGGGCCGCGGCAACCGCATCCGCAACCACACCGTCTGGGAGCTGAAGGAGGCGCCGGGTGGCCTCACCGTGGTGCGGGTCTCGCACTGGACGGAGCCGGGCCCGCTCGACCGCGTCCTCGAGCTGCTCAGCGCCGGCTCGGTCTGGCAGGACCGCGGCTGGAAGCAGGCGCTGCGCCGCCTCCGCGACGAGCTCGAGTCCGACCAAGGCGCTCCCGAGCGGATCGCCGTCGCCGGCGGCAACCGTTACGCGACCGGCATCCCCTAGTCCTATATAGACTCCGCGCCGCCGAATGTCCCAGCACCGCCGCCCACTGTTGCCGCTGCTCGCCCTCTTGGCGCTGCTCCTGCTCGCCGTCGGCGTCTCCGCCTGCGGCTACGAGAGCACCTCGAAGGAGGTCGACGAGGGACAGTCGGTCGAGCTCGGTGAGCTCAAGTACAACGTCACCTTCTCGCGGTACCTCAATCCAAACGACAGCGAGGACGAGGCCTACCTGGTCGGCCAGCCCGAACCGCCCAAGGGCGAAACCTACTTCGGCGTCTTCTTCGAAGTCCAGAACGAAAGCGACGAGGCGCAGGTGCTGCCCTCGACGCTGACGATCACCGACGCCGACGAGAACGAGTTCGAGGTGCTGCCGAGCGAAAGCATCTACGCCCTCGAATTCGACGGCGAAGTCGAAGCCGAAGAACAGGTGCCGAAACTCGATACCACCGCCCAGTTGGGCGCGATCGAGGGCTCGCTGGCGCTCTTCCTGCTGCCGGAATCCGCCTCGGAGAACCGGCCGCTCACCCTCCACATCCCCGGCGCAGGGGACGAAGAGGGCGCCGAAGTGACGCTGGACCTCTAGAGCCCGGCCGAAAGGATTTCCGAGGCGATCGGGGCCGCGACTTCGCCGCCCGCCGCTTCGGCTTCGATCAGCAGCACCCCGACCGCCAGCCGCGGCTTTTCGGCCGGCGCGAAGGCGGTGAACCAGGCGTCCTTGATCTGGACCGGGTTGTCGGAGTTCTCTTCTCCCGGCTTCGGCCCCAGCTCGGCGGTGCCGGTCTTGCCGGCGACCTGGGCCTCGGGGATCGCGCCGGCGGTGCCGGTCCCTTCGACGACGACGCCGATCATCAGTTCGGTCAGTTCCTTCGCCGTCTGCTCGGACATCACCCGCACCGGCTCGGCGTCCGGCCGCAGCTTCGGGTTGAGGACGATCGAGTTCGGCAGGCGGACGCCGTCGTTGGCGACGGTCTGCGAGACGCTCGCCATCTCCAGCGGCGTTGCCAGCACTTCACCCTGTCCGATCGCCGAGACGCCGAGGTCGATTTCTTCGCCGATCTCGGTCGGGATCGTCGATTCTTCAGGGTCGACTTCCTGGGTAATCCCCGGCGCGTACAGCGTCGGCGGCGAGTTGAAGCCGAACCCTTCGGCCGTTTCGACCAGCTTGTCGTTGCCGACCGCGGGGCCGAGCGGGGCGAAGACCGCGTTGCACGACTCGGCGAACGATTCGCGGAAGGTGCCGCCGCAGTACTCGCCGTTGGCGTTGTTGAGGAAGCGGCCGCCGACGTTGACGCCGTTGCTGATTTCGAATTCATCGTCGAGGCTGACCGCGCCGGCTTCGAGCGCCGCCGTGGTGGTGATGACCTTGAAGGTCGAGCCGGGCGGCTGGGGGGCGGAGAAGGCCTGGCCGGCGAGCGCCCGGACGTCGCCCTTGCGCGCGTCCAGGACGGCGACGCCGCCGACCCGCCCCGCCAGCGCCGAGACCGCGGTCTCCTGCAGGTCAGGGTCGATCGTCGTTTTCACCGGCGCCCCCGGCTTCGGTTTCGACTTCGCCAGCGTGCGGACCGAGGAGCCGTCTTCGGCGACCGCCAGCAGCGAGCCGCCGGGCTTGCCGGCGAGGCGGGTGTTGAAGGCGCGCTCGAGGCCGCTGATCCCGACCGGCGTTTCCGGCGGGAAGCCGTGGCGAGAGAGCTTCGCCAGGTCTTCTTCGGGAGCTTCGCCGACTTCGCCGGTGACGTCGATCGCGGCGCTCCCGATCGGGTGTTCCCGTTCTTCGGCCGGCCCTTCGGCGAGGGCGGTGCCGTCGCGGGCGAGGATCGGCGCCCGTTCGGCCAGTTCGACGTCGGCGGCCAGTTCCTCGCCCTTCTCAAGGCCGAGGAAGACGAGGTCGGGGCTCCATTCGATGCCGCCGTCGGCGTAGGCGAGCTCGACTTCGCCTTCGATTTGGCCGAAGGCGACGGTGCCGACCGTGACCTCCACCGGCACGACCTTGCCGGTGCTGCCGTCCTCGGCGTCGCCGGCCGAGCCCGCATCGATCGCGCGGGTCGTCGCCACCTCCTGGGCGTCGCGGTAGGCCTCTTCGAATTCCCTGCGGCTGACCCGCGCCCGCGAGGCTTCGTTCAGCTCCCCGTACATCGCCTTGAAGTTCTTCGCCTCCCAGGCCTTGGCGAAGCGCTGCGCGGCTTCCTTCTCCGGTGACCCGCTTGAACCGGCAGTGACGCCGACGATGAACGCGACCAGGGCGACGAGCGCCAGCGGCACCGTCCGGGTGAGGAGGCGTCGGCGGCGCTCCGCCTCGGTGGGCAATGAACTCACCGGCGAAAGGTAAAGGAGGGGTTGGCGGCATGCTTCTATTCACCGGGTGACGGTTTTGGATTGGGCAATTTTGGCTTTCACCATCGCCCTCGCCCTCTGGGGATATAGGCAGGGGTTGATCGTCGGCGCTCTCACCCTGGTCGGCTTCGGGATCGGCGCTTTCGCCGGCAGCAGGGTGGCGCCGCTGCTCCTAACCAAGGGCTCCCATTCGCCCTACGCGCCGCTCTGCGCCGCCCTGGGAGCGCTGCTGGTGGGGGCGCTGATGGCGGTGACGGTCGAGAGCTTCGCCCTCGGGCTGCGGGAAAAACTCGTCAGCCGTCCCTACCTGCAGGCGGCCGACGGGGCCGGCGGCGCCGCCCTGATCGCCTCGGTCGCCCTCGGCCTCGCCTGGGTCTTCGGCGCCGTGCTCCTGCACGCGCCCTCGACCACGCAGCTGCGCGCCGACATCCAGCAGTCGCTGATCCTCCGCAGCCTCAACGACGTGCTGCCGCCGAGCGGGCCGCTGCTGAACGCGCTCGACCGAGTCGACCCGGCGCCGACCGTGCTCGGGCCGGCCGCCCCGGTGGCCCGCCCGAACGCCAAGATCGCCTCCGACCCCGACGTCCTCCACGCCGGCGACTCGGTCGTCCGCGTCCTCAGCACCGCCTGCGGGCTGGGGATCGAGGGCTCGGGCTGGGCGGCGGCCCCGGGCGTCGTCGCCACCAACGCCCACGTCGTCGCCGGCGCCGACGACACCACCGTCACCACCCAGGACGGGGCCGAGCTCGACGCGACGGCGATCTACTACGAACCGCGGCAGGACCTGGCACTGCTGCGGATCGGGGCGGCGCTGCCGGTGCTGCCGATCAGCGACAAGCGCCGGGTGGGGGAGGACACGGCGGTCCTCGGCTATCCCGAGAACGGGCCCTACGCGCTGGCGCCGGCGCGGCTCGGCGAGACCAGGGCGACGATCAGCGAGGACTCCTACGGCAACGGGCCGGTGGAGCGGACGATCACGGCGATGAGCGGGACGGTGCGCAGCGGCAATTCCGGTGGACCGCTGGTCGATCCGCGGGGCGAGGTGGTCGGGACGGTTTTCGCCGCTACTACCAGTGGGCCTTCGGGGGGTTTCGCTATTCCGGCTGAGCAGGTTCGGCAGGCTTTGGGGCATACGAGCGAGGAAGTCGACACTGGGCCTTGCACGGGGTAGGTGAGGGTGGGGTCGGGGGTCCCACCCCAGACACATCTCGCTTATGGCTCGCTGTTGAGTGTCTGGGGAGGGACCCCCGACCCCACTACCAGCGTCCTGTGAGGCCCGTCACTTACGTTCTGTAAGCTCCGAAAAGTTATGGAGCAGGTTGGTGTTACGCAGAGTGAGGGGGAGAGGTCCGGGGCGGTTTGTCCGCACTTTCATCGTGCGATTGAGCTGATTGGGAAGCGGTGGACGGGGGCGATTGTTTTTGCTCTTACCGACGGTGGGATGCGGTATGCGGAGCTTGGGAAGGCTATTCCGGGGTTGTCGGATCGGTTGCTTTCGCAGCGTTTGCGGGAGTTGGAGGAAGAAGGGTTGGTCGAGCGGCAGGTCGAAGCCGGGACGCCCGTGCGGGTCACTTATTCGCTGACGGTGGTCGGGCAGGAACTTGATCCCGCGCTGCGCGAGTTGAAGTCCTGGGCCAAACGTTGGCAGCAGCTCATCTGACCCACCCGGGCTGCTCTCTAGCCTTAGCCCTATGAGCCTTCCCGGTCCATTTGCCGTCGGCGCCTACGCGCGAAAGCTCCAGGAGGAGATGCGCAAGCGGGCGCGGGTGCAGCTGATCGGCGAGGTGACCGGGGTCGGGCGCAGCAAGGTCCAGGCCTACTTCGAGCTGCGCGACGGCGACGGCGCCGTCCCCTGCGCGATCTGGCTCAACGACCTCGAAAAGGCCGGGTTGACCGAGGGGGTGTTGCGCGACGGCGCCGAAGTCGTGATCGCCGGCGGCCCCGATTACTACCCGGGCGGCGGCCAGGCCTCGCCCAGCTTCAGCTTCCGCGCCACCGAGGTCCGCCTGGCGGGTGAGGGGGACCTGATCGCGCGGCTGGAGGCGCTGCGCAAGCAACTGCGCTCCGAGGGCCTGTTCGAGCTGCAGAAGCAGCTGCGGCGGCCGCGACTGCCGAAGACGATCGGCGTCGTCACGGCGGAGAGCGGCGCGGCGCGGCGCGACCTCGTTGCGGGGCTGGCGCGGCGCGGCTGGGAGGGGACCGTGATCTGGGCCTTCGCCCCGGTCCAAGACCGGCGGGCGGCGCCGGCGATCGCGATGGCGATCCAGGACCTGGCGGCGCGGCCGGAGGTCGAGGCGATCGTCGTCACCCGCGGCGGCGGCAGCCTCGCCGACCTCTGGGCCTTCTGCGACGAGACCCTCTGCCGCACCGTGGCAATGCTGCGGGTGCCGGTGGTCAGCGCCGTCGGCCACGAGCGCGACAGCACCCTGATCGATGACGTCGCCGCCGTCGCCTGCTCGACCCCGACCCACGCGGCGGAGGCGGCGGTGCCGCTCGACTGCCTGGCGGCGCGCGAGAGCCTCGAGCGCTGCGCGCTGGCGCTGCGGCGGTCGGGGGAGGGGGCGATCGGCAGCCGCTCCCGCCACCTCGGGCAGCTGGCGCGGGGGCCGGCGCGGGCGCTGCAGCGTCAGCGCTCCTTCCTCAACCAGAAAATCCGCGAGATCCGCGCCGCCTCCCAACGCGGCCTCGCCGACCGGACCGCCTCGCAGCGCCGGATCGGGACGGTGGTCCTGGAGCGGGCGCGGCGGCGCGCGGTCGGCGCCGACATGGAGAAACGGCGCGAGGCGCTGCGGCAGGCGACGGTGACCCTGCGCGCCCATGAACCCGAGCGCACCCTGGAGCGCGGATACGCCCTCGTCGAGGGCGAGGGGGGCGAGCCGCTGACGAGCGCCGCGAAGGCCAGCGCCGCCGAGCGCATTAGCCTTCGCTTCAGCGATGGACGAGTCCGAGCGAGACCCGAGCGTGACGGCGCAGCCTGAAACCTATGAGGCCGCGGTCGAGCGGCTGGAGGAGATCATCGACCGGCTCGACTCCGGCCAGGCCGGCCTGCGCGAGACGCTCGAGCTCTGCAAGGAGGGCAAGGAGCTGGTCAACTACTGCGCCGGCGAGCTCGACGAGGTCGGCGAGGGCCTGAAGGAGCTACGCCTCGACGATCTCGCCGTCCGCCTCGACGCTTCCGGGGCCGGAGCAGAGACCCCGTAGCGCCGGGCACCCCCGGCAAAGCGACCAATCCCGTTCCTCCGGCGCCGCCACCGGGAACTCGCCGCGACCGATCCGAGTAATCGTCTCTTCGAGCTTCTCGCGGGCAGTCACCATCGCGGCCGCGTCGAGCCTGGTGACCGCGGGCTCGTCGGGGCGCTCGAGGAAGACATAGGCGACTTCGACCTCTTCCGCGCCAAGCGCCTCGGCAACCGCAAGCGCATAGATCGTGCGCTGGGTCTCGTAATTCTGGGCGCGGTCCTTGGGATCGGCGTCGCCCAGGCGATCAGTCTTGTAATCGATCACCAAAGGCGCCTTGCCCTCCCGCTCAACCAGCAGATCAATCGACCCACGCAGCACCGTGCCACCAACACCAAGCAGAAGTGGCACCTCCGCCCGAACCCTCGCCGCTTCGGCCGTGATCCGCTCCCGCAGCGGGGAGCTAATCCACTGCCGCACTGGAGCGAGCAACTCCACCGCTAGCCGTGGGGACGGGGACCCCCCCTCAGGACACTCAACATCGAGCCATTGGCGAGATGTGTCCGGAGGGGGGGTCCCCGTCCCCACCCCCGCAGCGCCCGCATGGCGAAGTGCCAACTCCTCCGAGGGAACCTGCCATCCGTTCGCCTGGCTCCACTCGAGCAAGGCATGCACAGCCGCCCCGCGAGCAGTCCGTTCTTCCCGCGCCGAAGGCTCGCCGTCACCCTGCTGTTGCGAATCGCTGCGGGTGAGCCCCAGCACCCGCTCCATGTAGAAGCGGTAGCCGCATTCCTCGTAGGCGGAGATTGCGGTGTAGGAGAGGGGGCGGCTGGGGACGATCGGCGGCTTGCGCTCGACCAGCGGCGGCGGTCCCTCGCCGAGGGGGCGCTCGCCCGCGTCCTCGCGGCGCAGCTGCCGCAGCTCGGCGGCCCGCTCCGGGGAGGGGAGGTTGACCCGCACCTGGATCTCCGAGGGCTCAAACTCGGCCTCCAGCCCGGGTCGTGGCTCCGGCGGCGCCACCGGCACGGTCGCGGCAGCATCGCGCGGGATCGCCAACGCTTCGACCAGCCGCTCGATTACAGGCCGGCCCTTCGTCTCCCGCCCGTCGTTCGGGTTGACGACGCCGCTGAGGACGAGGTGCTCGCGGGCGCGGGTGACGGCGACGTGGAAGAGGCGCAGCTCCTCTTCGGCTTCGCGCTCGGCTGACTCCTCGCAGAGGGCGCCGTAGTCGTAGAGGTCGACCTTGGGGCTGCCGAGCCGCAGCAGGCGCAAGCCGACCCGCGGCTGCTCCTCGCGGCCGATCGCCAGCAGCGGCGCCCGGTTGCCGTTCAGCAGCCGGCGCGAGAGGTCGGGGACGGCGACGACGCCGAACTCGAGGCCCTTGGCGTTGTGGACGGTCATGATCCGGACCCCGTCATGGCCCTCGGCGGCGGTCGCGGCTTGGGCCTCGGCTTCGCCCTCCGCCCGGGCGGCGAGGAAGTCGAGGAAGCCGCGCAGGTCGCGCCCCTCGCGGGACTCGAACTCGGCCGCCAGGCGGGCCATCTTGCGGACGTTGGCGAAGCGGGCCTCGCCGGCCGGCCGCGAGAGCACAGCCAGGTCGTAACCGGTCTCGGTGACGAGCGCCTCGACCAGCGCCGGCAGCGCCAGCCGCGGGGCGCGCTCCCGCAGCGCCGCGATCGTGGTGACGAAGCGCGCCAGCAGCTGGCGCTCGTCCTCCGGAATCCCCTCCAGGCGCTCCGGCTCGGCCAGCTCGGCCTCGCCGGCCCCGGCCGCGCGCTCGACCGCCGGCCAGACGTGGCGGCGCTTGCCGGCTGCCCGTCGCAGCAGCCAGAGCGTGTCCGGGGCGACCGCGCAGGCGGGGGAGGCGAGGGCGCCGAAGAGGGCGTGGTCGTCGAGCGGGTTGGCGACGACCGCCAGCAGCGCGCAGACGTCGGCGACCTGCTGCTGGGACCAGTAGCCGCGGCCGCCGACCACGTAGGGGCGCAGGCCGGCGCGTTCGAGCGAGTCCTCGTAGGCGTCCAGGTGGGTGAAGGCGCGCAGCAGCACGACCATCTCGCCCCGCGGCACGCCGGCGTCGGCCAGCTCGCGCAGCCGCTCCGCGACCGAGCGCGCCTCGGCGAGGCAGTTGAGCGGGGTCGAGCCGTCGATCGCCGGTTCGAGGTCGATCCCCTCGGCGTCCCAGCCGTCACGGGCGGTTAGCAGCATCTCGACCGCTGGTTCCGCGGTTCCTTTCGGTCGGTCAGCGTCCGAAAGGAACCGCGAAAGGGGGGCTGCGCCCACCCGCAGCGGCGTGTAGGCCTCGCCGAGCAGCGTCTCGCCGAAGAGGTTGATCGCCCCGATCACCTCCGGCCGGGAGCGGAAGTTGCCGCTCAGCTGCATCAGGTCGGCGTCGGCGCGGCGGTCGATCTCCTCGCGCCGGCGGCGGAAGACCTCGAGGTCGGCATGGCGGAAGCCGTAGATCGACTGCAGCTCGTCGCCGACCACGACCAGCTCGGTGCGGGGGCCGCGCAGCGCCTCGATCAGCCGCAGCTGCAGCCGGTTGGTGTCCTGGAACTCGTCGACGAGGATCTGGCGGAAGCGTGAGCGGTAGTGCTCGCCGATCTCGGCCCGCTCGAGCAGGCGGGCGGCGAGCACCTGCAGGTCCTCGAAGTCGATCCCCGCCCGCCGTTCCTTCGCCTCCCCGAAGCGGGCGGAGAACAGCTCCAGCAGCTGCGCCAGGTGGCCGTAGACGACACCGCCCTCGCCCGCCTCGGCGACCCGCGCGACCGCGGCGTCGACCGCCTCCTTATATGGAGCGAGCGCTTTGGCCTTGCTCTTGGTTGCGAGCGCCAGTAGCTCGTCGAGGCCGGGCGGCGCCGCCGGGTCCGAGAGCCGGGCCAGCGCCCGTTCCAGCAGCTCGCGGTCGGCCTCGCTGCGCTTCCCGTTCTTCTCCCGCAGCTCCTCGAGGCACTCGCCGGCCGCCGCGGCGGCACGGGCAATTGCCGCCTCGGGGTCGGGATGCGGCGGCTCGGGAAGCTTCGGGTCGGCGATGCCGCGGCTGCGGAGCTCGCAGTGGACGGCGGCGATCATCGCCCGCAGCCCTTCGAGGTCGTAGGCGGCGACGGTCTCCTCGCGGGCGCGGTCGCCGCCGGCCGAATCGCCCTGGGCGGGCCGGCCCGTTTTTAGGAACTCGACGACGGCGTCGTCGAAGGCTTCGCGGGCGGCGCGCCCGGTCTCCGGCGCGTCGAGCACGCGGAAGCCCGGGTCGACCCCGGCGGCGACCGGGTGGGCGGCGAGGACGCGGTTGCAGAAGCCGTGGATCGTCGTGATCCAGGCGCCGCCGAGCCCGGCCAGCGCCGCCGCCGCGCGCTCGGAGCCGCGCTCGGCCCGCCGCGCCAGCTCGGTCCGGATTCGCTGCCGCAGCTCGGCCGCGGCCTTGTCGGTGAAGGTGAAGGCGAGGATCGAGTCGGGGGAGAGGCCGGAGTCGCAGACCAGGCGGCAGTAGCGCTCGACCATCACGCCCGTCTTCCCGGTCCCGGCGCCGGCCTCGAGCAGCACGTCGCGACCGCGGACGGCGATCGCCGCGGCCTGCTCGGGGGTCGGCTCGCGTGGTGGTGCCACCGTCGCCTCCTCTGCGCTCACCTTTCCTCGTCCCCCTCGTCCTGCTCCCAGCGCGGCGCCCGGTCGCGGCGGCAGATCGGCGCGAAGGTGCAGTAGGCGGGGCAGACGTCGTGGCCGCGCAGGCCCTGGCGCGGGCCGGGGTCGCGGCGGATGTCGCCGGTCCGCATCCGGGCGACGATCTCGCTACCGCGGCGCCGCGACTCCTCCAGCAGCTCCTCCAGCTCCTCGGGCTCGACGACGTCGTTGTCGTAGAGCCCGTACCCGGCCAGCGCCTCGGCAGCCGCGGTGGAGACGACCCCGCGCGGGCGGCGGGAGGAAGTGCCGCGCAGCGGGTGGTAGAGCGCCCCGGCCGGCTTCCCGCCCCAGTGCTCGGCGACCGCCAGCAGGTAGAGCGGCAGCTGCAGCTTCGCCCGCTCCTCGAACTTGTCCAGTGGGGTGACCTGGGAGGCGAGCTTATAGTCGATGACGACGGCGCGGCCGTCGCCCGCGCGGTCGACCCGGTCGACGGCGCCGTGCAGGCCCCAGCCGCCGAGGTCCAGGACCGGCCGCTCGGCATCGGGGTGCTCGCCGAAGCGCGCCTCCAGCAGCCAGGGCTCGAAGCCGCCCGGGTCGCGCTCGGCCTCCTCGGCGAGGAAGCGGTCCAGCAGCCGCTCGACCCGCCGCACCATCGCCCGCTCGGCCGGGTGGTCGCCGAGCTCGCGCTCGGCGACGATCGCCGCCAGCAGCTCGCGGCCGCGCTCGCTCCAGGCGGCGAGCGTCCCCGGCCGGGGGAGGGGGTCGCCGCCCGGCCGCTCGCTGAAGAGGCGGTCGAGCGCCTCGTGCATCAGCCCGCCCTGGACGAGGGGGTCGGGGACCGGGTCGAGCAGCTGCGGGTCGAGCTCATGGCCGGCGAACCAGCGGTAGGAACAGAGGTCGAACTCCTCCAGGGTGGTGCCGCCGTAGGCGGCGACCGAGGCAAGCGATTCGAGCGCCGCCGGGTTGCTCAGCGGGCCGGGCGCGCGCGAGGCGGCCTCGGCGTGGTGGGCGTCGGCGACCCGGGCGGCGATCTGCCCCGCCAGCTCGGCTTCGACCCCGATCCGGGCCAGCAGGGCCGGCGCGTCCGCGGCTGGCCCGTGGGCGGCGAGCGCTCGCGCCAACTCGTCCTCCGAGGGTGCCTCGGCCAGCGGCGCGACGACCTGGGCGAGGTCGCGGGTGACGGTGATCTCCTCCTCGGCCAGGTCGGGGTCGCTCGCGTTGGGAGCCGGCGCCAGCAGCGCCCGGACGTCGTCGAGCAGCGGCGAGCGGTTGGTCGCGGCACCATCCTCGTCGCTGTCGCGGTAGGAGAGGACGAGGCTGCGGCGGGGGAGGGCGAGGCAGGCGTGGAAGAGGTAGCGCTCCTCGGCCTCGGTGTCGCGGCGCGGGTCGAGCCCGAGCGTCTCCCGCTGGGACTCGGAGAGGAAGGGGTCGGCGCCGCGGTCCCGGCGCGGGAACTCGCCGTCCTGCAGGGAGCCGACGACAACGTGGTCGAAGCGGGCGGCGCGCAGGCGGTAGGGATCGGCGATGCGGACGCGCTGCTCCACCGGTCCCGACCAGACGCGGAAGCTGAGCTCCTCGACGACCTGCGCCAGCTCGCTCGCCCCCGGGGCAAGGTCGCCCAATTCGGCGAGGTCGGCGAGGGCGCTGGAGATCGCCGCGGCGGCGCGCAGCTCGACCCCGTCGCCCCGCTGCAGCGCCGGTCCGTCTTCGGCCTCGCGCAGCGGCCGCTGCGCCATCGTCGCCGCCAGCGCCGCGACCGCCGCCACCAGCTCGGCCGGCGAGCGCTCGGCAGCGTCGCGCAGGCGCAGGAGGTCGCGTGGCGGCTCTCCCTCGTCTCCCTGCCAGAGCAGCAGCGCCGTCTCGGCGTCGCGCACCCGGCCGCGGCGTAGCCGCCGCTCGAACCAGTCGACCCGACCGAGCGAGAAGCCGGAGGCGCCGCGCAGGTAGCGGAGGAAGTCGGCGGCCCGCCCGGTCCCGAACTCCGCCTCCAGCAGCGCGATCAGGGTGCCGCCGACGCTGGTCCGCGCCACCGGCAACTCCGCCTCCAGCGCGGTTGCGATCTCGTTTGCCTCCAGCGCCGCCTGGATCTCGGGTCCGCGCCGGGATGGGTCGCGCAGGGCGATCGCGATCTCGGCCGCCTCGGCGCCGCCCTGGAGGAGGCGGGAGACGTGGGCGGCGATCGCCTCTGCCTCGGCGCGGGTGCCTGCCGAGCGCAGCAAGGTGAGGCTGCCGTCCGGTTCGGCCCGCTTGGGAGTGGATGCGCCGAAGGAGATCGTCAGGTGGAAGAGAAACGGGCTGAGCGTGTTGCCGGGCTCGGCCGGCAGCGATATTTCGCTCGCCACACCGATCCGCTCCCGGAGGCGGCCCAGAAGCCTGCCGCGAGCCGCGAGCGCCAGGTTGCCTTCCTCATAAGGCAGCGCGACCGTCACCTCGGTCCGCTCGGCCAGGGCCGCGATCAGCTCGAGCTGGTTCTCGGTCAGGTCGTCGAAGCCGTAGAGAAGGACCGGCCGCTCGCCCCAGAAGGAGCCGTCACGGCGCAGCTCGGCGATCGCCTCGCGGGCGATGCCGTGGGCGTCCGTGCGCCCGCTCCGCCGCCGCACCTCCTCGTAGCCGCTGTAGAGGGTGGCGATGTCGCTGAGGTAGGCGGAGCCTTCGAGCGTTGCGGCGCTCGCCTCGACCTGCGCCGGCTCGACTCCCGCCGCCTGCAGCTCGTCGAGCAGGCGCTCGAAGGGGCCGGCAAAGCGCGGGCGGGCGGTGGAGCGGCGCAGCGGCCCGAGTCGGTCGCGGCGCCCTTTGATCGCCACCGCGATCGCCCGCAGGCGCTGCGGCCCCGAGAGCTCGTCGCCCGGGGGCGCTCCGGCCGCGGCGGCGACGGTGCGGAAGAGGGCGCCGAACGTAAGAACGGAGCCGCCGAGCAGCGAGCCGCTGGTGCAGAGCTCGCGCTCGAAGTCGAAGACGTCGTCCTGATTGGGGACGACGAGGATCGCATCGCGGTCAAGAACCCCCCGAAGCTCGCGCAGCACCTCACCGCGCTTGCCCGAATTGGGCGGGCCGTGGATCAGTTTCAGCGGCACGCGGCCGAGCCTACGGACGGCTCCGGCGTCGAGCGCCGGGCGTCCGGCACGACGCCGCAAACTGGGGGATTAGCGGGCATCTTTTGGCGTCATCGGGCGCCTCTACCTTTTCCGCAGCCGATGTCCCTCTGTTTCGTAGACCCCGCCGACGCAATTCGCGCCATCGCCGACTCCGTCGGCCGCGAGGCGCGCCGCCAACTCCTGGGCGAGGCGGTCCGCGCCTGGGTCGACGAGATCCCCGAGTCCGAGCTCGAGGTCCACTACGCAAAGGCGATCGCCGAGCTCGACGAGCACGACCTCTCGATGCTGGCCGCCTGGCACGGCTCCCTGGAGTCCGGTCAGCCGGTCCCCAACCGCGACTTCCTGATGGCCGCCTTCGGCTCCCTCGGCGAGAACCGCCGCGAGGCCCTCAAGCTAGCCGCCGGCTTCCGCGGCGAGGAGGCCGTCGACTCCGGCGTCACCGAGGAGGATGCCCTGGAGCTGGTCCTAGGCCTCCTCGGCCCCCCGCGCCTGATGCAACTCGCCGCCGAGGCGCTCGAGCTCTACGTCTGGGATAGAGCCGGGTCGGACAATTAGTAATAGAGCGCGACTTCCTCGGGAGTCGGACGCGGCGCAGGTTGGCGCGTCGCCAAGGCAACAAAAAGACCCGCCTGTGCGGGTCTAGTTGCGAGGTGGGTAATCAGCCCACAAACGCCTGATAAGCCCATTGATCGTATCAGCGGGCACGCGTTTCAACCGACTTCCGCTTGGCAGGTCAATCTGTTGCGGAGAGCGGGGGATTCGAACCCCTGTCGGTTGATTAGACCGACCTCACGCTTATCAGGCGTTCGCCGCGCCTCGCGGCCTCTGCTCTCCGTATCGGCAGGGTAGTGAAGACGACAACAAGTTGCGCTCCGCCTCAACACCTTTGTTTAGCCAGCTCCCGCCGGGGCTAATCTCGTTGTGGTGGACGTTCCCCCGCAAGCGATAGTCATCTTTGGCGCTACCGGCGACCTGGCCCGGCGGAAGCTGCTGCCCGGGCTGCTGCGGCTCTACCAGGCCGGGTTGATGCCGGAGTTCCGGATCATCGGCGTCTCGATGGAGGAGATCAACGACGCTCGCTTTCGGGCGATCGCCGAAAGCGCCTGCCGGGAGTTCGCCCGCCACGCCTTCGGCGGCGAGGAGTGGCATGAGTTCTCCAACCGGCTCTCCTACGTCCCGCACGCGCAGGCGCCGGAGGCGCTGAAGGAAGCCGTCGACAGGGCCGAAGGGGAGCTGGGGCCGGAGATGCGGCTGCTCCACTACCTCAGCGTGCCGCCGACGGCCGCCCCCGACGTCATCCAGATGCTGAAGACCTGCGGGCTCTCGGAGCGCTCGCGGGTGATTATGGAGAAGCCGTTCGGGACCGACCTCGCCAGCGCCCGCAAGCTCAACGAGATGGTCCACGAAGTCCTCGACGAGGAGCAGGTCTTCCGCATCGACCACTTCCTCGGCAAAGAGGCAGCGCAGAACATCCTCGCGCTGCGCTTCGCCAACGGCCTCTTCGAGCCGATCTGGAACCGCAGCCACATCGACCACATCCAGATCGACGTCCCGGAGACGATCGGGGTCGGCTCCCGCGCCGCCTTCTACGAGAAGACCGGCGCCTTCCGCGACATGGTCGTCACCCACCTCTTCCAGATCCTCGCCTTCGTCGCGATGGAGCCGCCGACGGCGCTGGCGCCGGAACCGATCACCGACGAGAAGAACAAGGTCTTCCGCAGCCTGCAGCCGGTCGACCCCACGCAGGTGGTGCGCGGCCAGTACGACGGCTACCGCGAAGAGGAGGGGGTCGACCCCGATTCCCGCACCGAGACCTTCGTCGCCCTGCGCTGCGAACTCGACAACTGGCGCTGGAACGGGGTGCCGTTCTACCTGCGGACCGGCAAGCGGATGGGGGAAAGCGCCCGCATCATCTCGATCGCCTTCCGCGAGCCCCCGCAGGCGATGTTCCCCGAGCACTCGCGGGTCGGCCGCTACGGCCCCGATCACCTCACCTTCGACCTCGACGAGTCCTCGCGCGTCTCGCTCTCCTTCTACGGCAAGCGGCCCGGGATGGGGATGGTGCTGGACAAGGCGAGCATGCAGTTCTCGCTCGAGGAAACCGACTATGGCGGTGAGGCGGTCGAGGCCTACGAGCGGCTGATCCGCGACGCGATGATCGGCGACCGCACCCTGTTCACGACGGCGAAAGGGATCGAGCGGCTCTGGGAAGTCTCCGAACCGCTGCTGCAGGACCCGCCGCCGGTGAAACCGTACCCGCAGGGCTCCTGGGGGTCCCTCGGAGATCGGCGCCCTGATCGCCCCGCACAGCTGGCGCCTGCCCTTCGCCCGCCGCTGGCGGGAGGCGCCGAACCAGGGCGGCAACGGCGCCCCGGTCGAGCGCGAGCGGGTCTAGTCGGCCTTCGGCTGGCCGAGCGCGGCGTGGATCTCGCCGATCGCCTGCTCGTTCTCGCGAAAGTGAACCGCGCTCATCCCGGCGGCTTCGGCGCCCTCGCAGTTGACCTCGAGGTCGTCGATGAAGAGGCAGGACTCGGCCGGAACGCCGATCCGCTCCAGGGTCAGCTCGTAGATCCGGGGTTCCGGCTTGCGGCAGCCGACGAAGGCGGAGTCGACGATCTCCTCGAAGATCTCGTCGACCGGCAGCATCGAGCGCCAGAGCGGCTCCCACTCGCGCACGTTGTTGGTCAGCATCGCCATCTTCAGCCCGCTCGCCTTCAGCTCGTGCATCAGCGCGATCATCTCTTCGTTCGGGTGCAGCGCGCCCCAGAACTTTTGGCGGAAGTGGTGGAGGTGGGGGCGGTGTCCGAGGACCGACTCCAGACCTTCTTCGAGCCGCTCGATGAACGCGTCCTCGCTGATTTCCCCGCGCTCCAGCTTGAAGAGCGGGATCTCCTCGCCCTCGGCGAGACCTTCGCGCATCGCCAGCCCGAGCTTTTCGGGCGAGATCCCGCTGTCGTCCTGGAAGGCGGCGAAGGCAGCGAGAAGGGGAGTCGTGAGAACGCCGCCGAAGTCGGAGATGACGGTGGTGATGTTGGTCATCGGCGGCTCAGCCATCGGCGGCGGCACGGGCGACCTCGTAGGTGCCGAGCCCCTCGCGCCCCTCGACCGACCAGCGGAAGAAGGCGATCTCCGAGTCGAGGTTGTCGCGGCGGACCGAGACCGAGCTGATCAGGGTGCCGGCGCCGCGCAGCGGCCGCATCTCCTCGGTGTCCGGCCAGAGCTCCAGCGTTGCCCGCCGCTGCACGCGGTCGGAGCCGTACTCGGTCGAGAGCAGCGCTTCCTCGAACTGCAGGGGGGCGCCGTCGGGGTCGCAGAGCACCGCCGCGACCTCCTCCTCGCCGTGCGCCCGCCCCCCGCTGGGGAGATTTGCGGTGAGCGCGAGCAGCCCGCCGTCGGAGAAGACGATCCCGATCGACCGCCGCACGACCTGTCCCTGCTCGCTCATGCCCGGCAGCCTAGTAGCCCGGGACCCGCGGCAGAGGTTATGCGCCCTATAGGGGGTAAAAGCTCTACCGCGCCCCGCCTGGCTTAGATTGCCGTCGCATGTTCGAGCTGACGATTCGAGACGCCGACTCCGCCCGCGACGCGGCCGCCTGCGCGGCGATCTACGCCCCGCACGTCGAAGGCAGTCCCGTCTCCTTCGAGGAAGGGGCGCCGGACGCGGGGGAGATGGCGGCGCGGATCGAGCGCTACGGCGCCAGCCACGCCTGGCTGGTCGTCGAGCGCGAGGGGGAGGTGGTCGGCTACGCCTACGCGACCGCCTTCAACGAGCGGCCTGCCTATCGCTGGAGCGCCTACGTCTCCGTTTACATCGCTGAGAACGCCCGCGGCGAAGGCCTCGGCCGCGCGCTTTACGAAGCCCTCTTCGAGCGCCTGCGCGAGCGTGGCTTCCGCATGGCCTGTGCGGGGATCACGCTGCCGAACGAGGCCAGCGAGGGGCTGCACGAAAGTCTCGGATTCGAGCAGGTAGGGATCAACCGCGAGATCGGCTTCAAGGAAGGCGCCTGGCGCGACGTCGGCTGGTACCAGCTCGAGCTGGCGCCCGCGGGCGAGGGCCCGCCGCCGGAGCCGCGCTGAGCCGCTGGCTACCATGCAGCCATGAGCGATAACCCCGCAACGCCCGACGCCACGACCGACGAAACCCTCACCGAGGAGGACGTGTACGAGGTTCTCGAGGAGGTCATCGACCCCGAGCTCGGCCTCGACTTCGTCAACCTCGGCCTCGTCTACGACGTCAACATCGAGGGCTCAGACGTCTACGTCACCTTCACCCTGACGACCCCCGCCTGCCCGATCGGCCCCCAGGTGTCCGAGCAGATGCGTGAGTTCGTCGGCGACCTCCCCGGCGTCAGCGCCGTCCACCCGAAGATGGTCTTCGACCCCGCCTGGAGTCCGGAAATGATGTCCGAGGAGGCGAAGTTCGCGCTCGGGTTCTGAGCGCCGCTAGGCGAGCTTGACCGGCAGCGATTTCAGCTGGTTGAGGAAGCCGGACTCGACGTAGATTGGATCGCCGGTCATCTCCATCTCCGGGTAGCGCGCCAGCGTCTCCTCGAGGAGGATGTTCAGCTCGAGGCGGGCCAGGGCGGCGCCGAGGCAGAAGTGGCGGCCGCCGGCGCCGAAGGCCTGGTGGTCGGGGTTGCGGTGGACGTCGAAGCGGTCGGGGTCCTCGAAGCGCGTTTCGTCGCGGTTGGAGGAGGCGTACCACATGACCACCTTGTCGCCCTCTTTGATCTGCTGGCCGCCGAGCTCGCAGTCCTTGGTGGCGGTGCGGCGGAAGTGGGCGAAGGCGGGGAACATCCGCAGCGCCTCCTCGACGGCGCCGGGAATCAGCGAGGGGTCCTCGACCAGCATCCGGCGCTGCTCGGGGTTTTCCATCAGCGCCCGCATCGCGCTCGAGTAGGTCGCCTTGGTGCTGTCGTTGCCGGCGGCGACGAGGAGGAAGAAGCCCATCACGATCTCGTGCTCCTCCAGCCGCTGCCCTTCGACCTCGGCATGGACGAGGACGCTGGTGAGGTCGTCGGTCGGGTTCTCGCGGCGCTCGGCGATCATCGTGCCGCAGCGCTCGAAGATCTGCCCGATTGCCGCCTGGATCGTCGCTTCGACGTTCTCGACGTCGGGGCTGTAGTCGGGGTCGTTGGCGGCCAGGGCCATGTTCATCAGCTCGGCCCAGGCGGCGTCGTCCTCCTCCGGGATGCCCATGAAGCTGCCGATCACGCGGGAGACGGCGGGCTGGGCGACCGCGGTGACGAGGTCGCAGCTCTCCTGTCCCTCAAGCCGGTCGAGGGTCTTGGTGACGATCTCCCGAATCGCCTCCTCGTGCGCGGCGATCCGCCGTGGCGTGAACCCTGCCTGGAAGAGCGCCTTCAGCCGGTCGTGCTTGGGCGGGTCCATGCCGATGAACATCGCCCGCGCCAGCTCGATCGGGAAGACCTCGTCGATGACGACCACCCCGCCGCGTTCGGAGGAGTAGGTCTCCCAGTCGCGGCTGACCGCGTGGACGTCGTCGGCCCGGGTGACCGACCAGAAGCCCTTCGCTTGTGGCAGCTCGGTCACTTCCGAGGTCCAGTGGACGGGGCACTCGCTCCGCATCCGCTTGAACAGCTCGATCGGCGGCCCGTTCTCCCAGTGCTCGCGCTCGAGCACCAGCGCGTCCTCGATCTTCCCTTCTCCGGCCGCGATCTCTCTCTGGTCCGCCACGCTGCCGAGATACTAACTGGCTGGCTGGCCAGTTTGAAGGGCGGGGACCGAACCGACGCTAAGCCGGAACAGCAGGTGCGGCATCCCGGCGTGCTCGACTTCGCCGGCCGGCTCGCAGCCGACCTTCTCGGCAACTCGGCGCGAAGGGGTGTTCGCCGGCAGGACCAGCGCCACCAGCTCCTCGATTTGCAGCTCGCCCGCCCAGGCAACGGCGGCGTTCGCCATCTCGGTCGCGTAGCCGCTCCCGTGCAGGTGCGGCTCGATGCTCCAGGCGAGCTCGACCGTCGCCGTTTCCTCGACCACGGTCCAGTGGAGGCCGCCGCGGCCGGCGAAGGCGCCGCTCTCGCGGTCGATCAGGACCCAGGGGCCGAAGCCGTGGTCGGACCAATGGGCGCGGTCGCCCTCGACCAACTCGTCGAGGGCTCCGGCGCTGAACGGCGGCAGGGGGGAGGGACGGAGCCACCGCTCGATCGCCGGGTGGGTGAAGTGGGCGTGGTAGAGGGCGCGGTCGTCGGGGCTCGGCCGGCGGAGGCAGAGCCGCTCGGTCTGCCGCTCCCCGTCCATCGCCTCAGCCCTGGTCGGTGCGGGGCAGGCGCGGCTCGCCGTTCGGCGGCACCTCTTCGGCGGTGCCCTCGAAGTCGTAGTCGCGGCTGGGGCGTTGTCCCGGCTCGGAGCCCCGCGGTGGCGCGCCGAAGCCTCCCCCGCCGACACTGACGACGGCGAAGCGGCCGATGGTCAGCCGTTTCAGCAGCCGCCGCGCGATCGCCCGCGTCGGCGGAACCAGCAGGAAGATGCCGAAGATGTCGGTGATGAAGCCGGGGGTCAGCAGCAGGGTCCCGCCGATGACGATGAGGACGCCGTCGGCGACCTCGCGGCCGGGGAAGCGCCGCGCCGCTAGCGCCTCGTTGAAGCGCCGCCAGGCCCCGCGACCCTGGCGTTTCAGCAGCATCGAGCCGAGGATCGCGTCGGCGAGCAGCAGGATCAGGGTCGGGACGACGCCGATCCACTGGCCGACTTGGATGATCACGTAGAGCTCCGCGATCGGGACGACGATGAACAGCAGAACGAGAAGGAGGGGCATAGGGAAAGACTAGGGAGTGTCGACTTTGTCCCCGTGAGGAGACAAACTCGACAGCTACGCCGCCTTGACCTTCTTGCCCGCCGCCTTCTGCAGCTCGGCCAGCGATTCGTCGAGGCCGCGGCTGACGACTTCGACGTCCTCCATGCAGTCGTAGTCGGCGAGCAGGCCGAATCCGACTTTGCCGTGGTAGCTCATGATCGCGATCGCGAGGCAGTGGTTCTGCGGCAGGAAGGCGACCGGGAAGACCTCCTCCATTTCCCTGCCGAGGACGTAGAGCGGCATCTGCGGCCCGGGCACGTTGGTGACGATGAGGTTGAAGAGGCGGGTCGAGAAGTTGATCCGCGAGGCCTGGGCGAGGATCGTCGGCGGCGCGAAGTCGTTGAAGCGGGAGATCACTTCCGCCCCCAGCGCCTGTTTGGAGCGCTTCAGGCCCGCCATCGCGTCGCTGATCGTCCGCAGCCGCCGCACCGGGTCCTCGATGTAGACGGGCAGCGGCCCCCGCATCAGGGCGATCCGGTTGCCGAGGTCACCGCGCTCGTCCTGGCTGCGGATCGAGACCGGGACCAGAGCCCGCAGCTCCAGCCCCTCGGTCCGCACGCGGCGACCGTGCAGCCAGTTGCGCAGGGCGCCGGTGACGACGGCGAGGACGACGTCGTTGACGGTGCCGCCGAAGGTGTCCTTGATCCCTTTGAAGGTGGAGAGGTCCGAGCGCGCCCAGACGTAGCGGCGGTGGGGACCGGTCCCCTCGTTCAGCGGCACGTCGGGGGCTGGGTCGGCGAAGGCGCTGACGATCTCGCCGACGCCCTCGAGCCCCTCGACCAGCTTCTTCGCCGTCGTCTCCGGGTTGCGGACGACGTCGACCGCGCGCTCGGCCAGCTTCACCGGCGCTGCCACCACGTCGGCGATGCCGCGGGCGACCAGCTCGGTCGTCCCCGGTTCGGGCTGCGGCACCCAGTTGTCCTCCAGCTCCATCGGTTTGGCCTCGCGCTCGAGGTCGAAGAGGACGGTGCCGATGTCGACGCCGGAGATCCCGTCGACCATCGCGTGGTGGGTCTTGGTCAGGATCGCGAAGCGGTTGCGTTCGAGGTTCTGCGCCAGCCACAGCTCCCAGAGCGGCTTCGAGCGGTCGAGCTGCTGGGAGAAGATCCGCCCGGCCAGTTTTTTCAGCTCCTCCTCGCCGCCCGGTTCGGGCAGTGCGGTGTGGCGGATGTGGTAGGTGAGGTTGAAGTTGACGTCGTCGGCCCAGAGCGGCCGGCCGGCCTCCAGCGGAGGCACGACGAGCTTCTGGCGGAAGCGCGGGACCAGCGGCAGGCGGCTGCGGACGTGCTCGACCAGCTCGGTGTACTTCGGCGGCGGTCCCTCGAAGATCAGGATCGCGCCCACGTGCATGTGGCTGTTCGAGTGCTCGTTGGTCAGGAACGAGGCATCGACGGCGGTGAGGCGATCGAGGTGGCGTCCGGAGGTTGCCATCACGCAAGGCTACTTAGGCCGGAAAATCGGAGCTTCCCCGCTCGATTATTCGCAATCTCGCCACCGTGTTTGAGCTTCCCCGTCATATGTGACGGTCAAACTCAGACACGCCCCTCGGTACCCTGAAGACATGCCTGCCACCCTCACCGGCCCAAAGCGGGTGCTCCTCGCTGCGCCGCGCGGCTACTGCGCCGGCGTCGACCGCGCCGTGCAGACGGTCGAGCGCGCGCTCGAGCTCTACGGCGCCCCCGTCTACGTGCGCAAGGAGATCGTCCACAACAAACACGTCGTCGAGGAGCTCGCCAAGCGCGGCGCGATCTTCGTCGAGGAGGAGACCGAGGTGCCGGAGGGGGCGATGGTCGTCTTCTCCGCCCACGGGGTGGCGCCGAGCGTGCACGAGAACGCCGAGGCCCGGCAGCCTGCGGACGATCGACGCCACCTGCCCGCTGGTGACCAAGGTCCACGTCTCCGCCCGCCGCTTCGCCGCCCAGGGCTACACGATCATCATGATCGGCCACGAGGGCCACGAGGAGGTCGAAGGGACGACCGGCGAGGCCCCCGGCAGCATCGTCCTGATCGAAACCGCCGACGAAGTCGAGAGCCTTGAGGTCCCGGACCCGGTCAAAGTCGCCTTCATCACCCAGACCACGCTCTCGGTCGACGAGACCGCCGAGGTGATCGCCGCCCTGCGGGCCAAGTTCCCCGGCATCGTCGCCAGCAAGTCCGACGACATCTGTTACGCGACCACCAACCGCCAGATCGCCGTCAAGCAGCTGGCCCGCGAGTGCGACCTCGTCCTCGTCATCGGCTCGACCAACTCCTCCAACTCCAACCGCCTGGTCGAGGTCGCGCGCGAACACGGCGCCGCCTCCCACCTGATCGACAACCACTCCCAGGTGCAGGAGGAGTGGCTGCAGGGAGTGGAGACGGTCGGCATAACCTCCGGCGCCTCGGCTCCCGAGGAGCTGGTCGAGAGCCTCGTCACCTTCTTCCGCGACCGCGGCGCCGACGACGTCTCCGAGCTGCGGACCGTCCACGAGGACGTCCGCTTCATGCTCCCGAAGGAGATCCGTGACGAGGTCGCCGCTCGGGCCTGACGATTGATGAGTTATGGGCGCTATAGCCCCCACAACTCATCAATCGCTCACTCGTACGGCGCGTAGCGGCAGTGCAGCATCAGGTCGTTGCCGTCGGGGTCAGTGAAGAGCGCCATGTGGCAGACGCCGGTGTCGAAGGTGTCGCCTTTGAACTCGACGCCCTTGGCTTCGAGTTCCGCTCGGGCGGCGGCAACGTCATCGACATGCAGGGCCGGGTGCGCGTTTTTCTGAGGTGCGAACTCGAATCCCATTTTCGCCGGTTCCCAGATGCCGAAGCAGGTGTCTCCCGCCCAGCACTCGAAGCGGCTTTTCTCGTCGGGGCGCAGGCCGAGGGTGTCGACGTAGAAGGCGCGCGAGCGCTCGGCGTCGGTCGACGGGATGCCGATGAAGTCGGTCTTGGTGATCATCGCTTCCTCCTTGGGGTGGGGCGGGGAGAGGGTCAGGGTACGCCCGCGGCGAAGCTGAGCGACCAGACCTTGGTGCCTGGGGCGGGGCGGAGGATGAGGCTGTGGGCCTCGTGGCTCGGGTGCTCGGCGAGGGTGCGGAGGCCGGGGGCTGGATCGGGTGGCAGGGTGGTCCACTCGCCGTCGATCTCGACCTGCAGCTCGCCCTCGCCCTCGACCGTCGCGTAGGCGCCGCCCGCCTGGTAGTCGAGCGCCAGGTCCTCGCCGTCCTCTCCCGCGACCCAGGGCCGCTCCCAGCTGCCGCCCGGGAACTGCTCGGGCGTCGGGGCGATGACGCGGGCGCCCGGCCCGTCGGTGGGCCGCAGCGGCGCCATCGGCTCCGGCAGATCCCTGCAGCGCGTCGATCTCCCGCAGCTCGGCCTGGATCGCTTCCTCGGTCGCCCGGTATTCGCCCTCGCCGAAATGGGCCCAGGCGAGTGAGCCGCCGAGGCTCCAGAGGAAGAGGCTGGGCCAGCCTTCGCAGCCGTAGGCGCCCCAGAGCTCGTGCTCGGCGTCGATCGCGACCGGGAACTCGACCCCGATCGCTTGCAGCCCCGCCGCGACGTTCTCGGGCTCGGCGGCGAAGGGGAACCGCGGCGCCTGCACCCCGATCACGCTCAGGCCCGCCTCGCGGTAGCGGCGCTGCCACTCGGCCAGGTAAGGGAGCGTGCGGACGCTGTTCAGCTGCGCGTATTCGACGAAGTGGACGAGCGCCGGCCCGCCAGCGGTCAGCGCCGGCATCGACTCCGGTTCGGTCCCGATCCAGGCGAGGCCGCTCGGCAGGTCGGGGGCGGCGATGTTGTCGCGTCCAGGGCGCATTTAGGGAGGGTTGAGGCGGGACAGTATCCTGGCCCGAGTGACCGCGCTCGTCACATTCCTGCTGCCGGCACTGCCGCTGCTGGGATTGCTGCTGGCGTTGCTGCTCGGCCACTACCCCGGCTGCGAGGCGATCGTCCGCCTCTCCGAGCGGATCGCCGGCCCCCGCCGCACCCGCGACGCGGATCGCCGCCCCGCCCTGCCGAAGCCACCGCGCGCCTCCGCGCCCGCCGGCGGCCTCCTGATCGCCCTCGGGCTCGCCCAGCGCCCGCCGCCACTCCCCGCCTGACCTGAATCTGGCGAGTTCCGCGGTTCCTTTCGCACCTATGTCGTGCAAAAGGAACCACGCGATGAAGACGCGCGGCCCTCCGCGCGGAAGGAGTGAGCATGAACGCACGAACTGCAGTAATCGGCGTCGGCCTGGTCGTCGTCGCCGTCGTCCTCTTCGTCGTCCTCGGCGGCGACAGCAACAGCAACAGCAACAGCAACTCGAGCACCAGCGCCGATGCCGGCAAGGTGCCGACCATCGTCGTCAACAATCAGGGAGAACCGGTAGGCGGCATTGCCGACCTCACCTACAAGAAGGGCGACCAGATCCACTTCAAGGTCGAAGTCCCGTTCGAAGAAGAGATCCATCTCCACGGCTATGACGTGATGAAGGAGGTTCCGAAGGGCGGCGGCACCGTCACCTACGACCTCCCCGCTGAACTCGAAGGGGTCTTCGAGGCCGAGCTCGAGGGTCGCGGCGAACAGATCTTGGAGCTGAAGGTCGAGCCATGAGCTGGCTGCCGCTGGCGCACGCCCTGGCCTCCAGGCAGGACCTCCCGGTCCCCGCCTGGCTCTTCGCCTGGGGGGCGTCGATCGTCCTGATCGTCTCCTTCTTTGCGCTCTCGGCAGGTTGGCGGACGCCCCGCTTCGAGCGACCGCACTCGCGGCCGTTCGGGGCGGGGCTCTCCCGCGCGCTCCTCTCCCCGCCGGTGCAGATCCTCTGCGGCTGCATCGGCGTCTTCCTCTTCGGCTTCGCGATCTACGCCGGCTTCAAGGGCACGGTCGCCCCCGACCGCAACTTCGCCCTCACCTTCCTCTTCGTCACCTGCTGGCTCGGCTTCCCCTTCTTCTCGGCGATCTTCGGCGACCTCTTCCGGCCCTTCAACCCCTGGCGGGCGATCGGCCGCGCCGTCGGCGCCGGCTTCAAGGCGATCGCCGGGCAGCGGGCCGCCCACGCCACCTATCCCGAGCGGCTCGGCCGCTGGCCCGCGGTCGTCGGCCTGCTGGCCTTCGTCTGGCTCGAGGTCGTCTACGGCAGCGGCGGCGTCGACCCTCGAACCCGAAACGGCAGCCGTCGCCGCCGGCGTCTACACCGTCTACGCCCTGGTGATGATGGCTGTCTTCGGGGTCGAGGAGTGGTGCGCGCGAGGCGAGTTCTTCTCGAGTCTACTTCGGGATGTTCGGCCGGCTGGGGATCTTCGGCAGCCGCGACGGCAGGCTCGAGCGCCGCCGCCCCTTCTCGGCCGCGACCAACTGGGCGACGGTGCCGGGCTCGGTCGGCCTCGTCCTCGCCTCGATCGCCACCACCAGCTACGACGGCGCCTCCGAGGGCGCCTTCGCGGACGCGATCGAAAAGGTGATCGGCTGGCTCGAAGGCACTGGTCTCGGCCTCACCGCCTCGATCCGCCTCACCGACACGATCTTCCTCCTGCTCACCTTCGCCGGCGTCTCCCTCGTCTACCTGCTCGGGGTGCGGGGGATGCGGACCGTCCCCGGCGCGCCCTCGCTGGCGAAGCTGCGTGTCGGCTTCGCCCACACCCTGATCCCGATCGCGCTCGCCTACCTCGTCGCCCACTACTTCAGCTTCTTCGTCTTCCAGGAGCAGGCCCAGTTCACCTACCTGCTCTCCGACCCGCTCGGGACCGGGACGACCGACCTCTTCGGCACCGCCGCCTCCGGGGTCGACTACCGCCTCCTCACCGCCAACACGATCTGGTACGTCCAGGTCGGCGCCCTGATCGTCGGCCACGTGCTCGGGCTGATGCTGGCCCACGACCGCGCCCTCGTCTACTGGCCCGACTACCGCAAGGCGACCGCCTCCCAGTACTGGATGCTGGCGGTGATGGTCGCCTTCACCTGCTTCGGTCTCTACCTGCTCTCGGTCTCCAACGGGTAGGGGAGGGGAGTGCTGCCGCTAGCCCACGCCGGCCACTACGCCCTCTGGGTGCTCTACGCGCTGCCGGTCCTCGTCGTCGTCGTCGCGATCCTCCGCAGCGCGATCGCGGTGCGGCGGGAAGACCAGGAGGACCGGAGAGCCGTACGCCGCCGCAGAGGCCGGTCGGATTGCCCGCCCCAGGCAGCGGTTTTACGGACCAAAGGGGGGGCCGAAATGAACTTGGAAGGCGCGAATCACGCGACTAATAGCTGCTGACGTCTGGTCGGGGGTGTTCCCCGAGTCCGGTCAGGGCCTGGTGAGCACCGTCGGCGGTAGGTTGCATGCGACCTGCCGCCGACGTTCCAGGCATCTAAGTTAGCTCAAGCCAAGATTTTCGCGCCGTCCGAGCTGAGCTGAACCACTCCTTGCGGCTAGAGGATCTCGGCGAGGCGCGTCTCGAGCGCCTCGGAGATGCTGTCGCGGACCGGGCCCTCGGCCAGGCGTTCGACCAGGGACTCGAGGAAGCCTTCGATGATCAGCGCCTTGGCTGCCTCGTCGTCGAGGCCGCGGGAGGTGAGGTAGAAGAGCTGCTCCTTGTCGACCTGGGCGATCGCGGCGGCGTGGGTGCAGCGGACGTCGTCGGCGAGGATCTCGAGGCCGGGGATCGCGTCGGCGTGGGCCTCGGGCGAGAGCAGCAGGTTGCGGCTCTCCTGGAAGGCGTCGGTCTGCTGGGCGCCGGGGTCGACCTTGATCATCCCGCGCCAGACGGCGGTGGCGCCGGCGGCGAGGACGCCGCGGAAGGCGAGGTCGGAGTTGGTGTTCGGCGCCGCGTGCTCCTGCAGCGTGTCGAAGTCGAGGTGCTGCCCGGGGCCGCCGGCGTAGCCGCCGGTGACGCGCGCCTCGGAGCCCGGGCCGGCGAGCTTGGTCTCCATCCGCACCTTGCCGCGGGCCGAGCCGAAGCCGAGGGCGGCCCAGTCGAGGCGGCCGTCGCGCTGGACCTCGGCGCGCTGGGTGGCGAAGATCCAGGCCTTCTCGGAGATGTCCTGGGTGTTGACGTAGCGCAGGGTCGCGGCCTGGCCGACGGCCAGCTCGACCACCGAGTTCAGCACCGCGTCGACGTCGTCGGCCGGCGAGGACCAGTGCTCCCAGACCTCCGCTTCGGCGCCCTCCTCGAGCACGATCAGCGTCCGCCAGTTGATCGCGCGCGCCGCTCGCCTCGACCGGCAGCTCGATCTGGATCGGCTCGCTCAGCGCGACGCCGCTGGGGACGTAGACGAGGACGCCGTCGCGCCAGCTCGCCTCGTTGCGGGCGACGAACGGGTCCTCGACCGGGACGAGCGAGCCGAGCCGCTCGTGCAGCAGGTCCGCCGTGGCTGCCGAGCGCCTCGCTCAGCGGCAGCACGATCGCGCCCTCGGCGCCGGAGATGACCGGCGCCGCGTCGATCTCCGCGTAGGCGTCGAGGTCGAGCCCGGAGAGGTCGGTGAATTCCCAGCCCTTCGCCTTCTGGTCGGGGAGGGGGAGGCTCTCGCGCAAGAGAGGCGCCCCTTTGGCGCCTCTCCTCGAGCCAGGCCGGCTGCGTCGCGACCTCAGCCAATGGAACCCTCCATCTGGAGCTCGATGAGCCGGTTGAGCTCGACCGCGTACTCCATCGGCAGCTCCTTGGTCACCGGCTCGATGAAGCCGTTGACGATCATCTTCGAGGCCTCCTCCTCGTCGAGGCCGCGGCTCTGCAGGTAGAAGAGCTGCTCGTCGCCGATTTTGGAGACGGTCGCCTCGTGGCCGATGTCGGCGTCGTTCTCGTCGATCCGGATCGTCGGGTAGGTGTCCGAGCGCGAGTCCTCGTCGAGGAGCAGCGCGTCGCAGACGACCTTGGAGCGGGATTCGCTCGCCCCGTCGGCGACTTCGAGCAGGCCGCGGTAGGTCGCCCGGCCGCCGTCCTTGGAGATCGACTTGGAGAAGATCGAGGACGAGGTCTTGCGGCGCCGCGTGGATGATCTTGCCGCCGGCGTCCTGGTGCTGGCCCTCGCCGGCGAAGGCGATCGAGAGGATCTCGCCGTGGGCTTCCGGGCCCATCAGGTAGATCGACGGGTACTTCATCGTCAGTTTCGAGCCGAGGTTGCAGTCGACCCACTCCATCGTCGCCTTCTCGTGCGCGACGGCGCGCTTGGTGACGAGGTTGAAGACGTTCTGCGACCAGTTCTGGACGGTCGTGTAGCGGACCCGGCTGCTCTTCTTGGCGACGATCTCGACGACGGCCGAGTGCAGCGAGTCGCTGGAGTAGACCGGCGCCGTGCAGCCCTCGATGTAGTGGACGTCGGCGCCCTCCTCGCAGATGATCAGCGTCCGCTCGAACTGGCCCATGTTCTCGGTGTTGATCCGGAAGTAGGCCTGCAGCGGCATCTCGACCTTGACCCCGGCGGGGACGTAGACGAACGACCCGCCCGACCAGACGGCGCTGTTCAGCGCCGCCAGTTTGTTGTCGTTGGGCGGGATGATCGTCGCCCAGTGCTCGCGGACCAGGTCCTCGTGCTCGCGCAGGGCGGTGTCCATGTCGGTGAAGATCACGCCCTGGGCCTCGAGCTTCTCGTTCACCTGGTGGTAGACGACCTCGGACTCGTACTGGGCGCCGACGCCGGCGAGGAATTTGCGCTCGGCCTCGGGGATCCCCAGCCGGTCGAAGGTGTTTTTGATGTCGTCCGGGACCTCGCTCCAGTCGCGGCTGTTCTTCTCCGAGGCGCGGACGAAGTAATGGATGTCGTCGAAGTCGATCTGGTCGAGGTCGCCGCCCCATTTCGGCGTCGGGCGGCTTTCGAAGTGCTCCAGCGCCTTCAGCCGGAAGTCCCGCATCCACTTCGGCTCTTCCTTGAAGTCGGAGATCGTTTCGACGACCTCGCGGGTCAGCCCCTTGGGCGCTTTGTAGGCGTAGCCGGACTCCGAGTCGTGGAAGCCGAACTTCTCTTTGTAGTCGGCGTTGATGCCGGCCAGCTCGCGTTTCTCGGCGAGTACCTCGGGCGTTGCCATGTCAGTCGACCTCCAGAGTGATGGTGTCGTCCTCGATCTCTACCGGGAACGTTTGCACCGGCTGGAAAGCTGGGAGCGTCTTCGGCCTACCGGTGCTGAGGTCGAAGAGGGAGCCGTGGCGCGGGCACTCGACGGTGCAGGCGGCTGCGTCGAACTCGCCCTCGGCCAGCGGCCCGTTGTCGTGCGAGCAGCGGTCCTCGATCGCGTACAGGGTGCCGTCGCAGTTGAAGACGCCGATCTTCTTCCCGTCGTGCTCGACCAGGCGCATGTCGCCAGGCTGGCAGCTCGGCTGCCGGGCAGACGGGGATCTTGGTTCCAGCGGTGTCGGTCAAGAGGGTGGCGCTCCAGTCGGGCCGCAATCGCGGCCTAGTGCGGATCGAGACTTAATCCTACTTCTACGGTCGGATTTTAGCGGGACGCCCCGGCGGGCAATCACACCAGGGCGATGAGTTCGGACCCTGGGTCTGGTCTTATCTACACGACCCCTGCGACGAAAGGATTCTGAGGATGAGCGAGAGGACCAGTTACGCACCCGGGACGCCCTGCTGGGTGGACCTGGCGACGCCCGGACTTGGAGGCTGCCGAGAAGCTTCTACCGCGAGCTGTTCGGCTGGGAGATCCCGGAGCTGCCGAACTCGGCCGAGATGGGCGGCTACCGGCGGGCCAAACTGGGCGGCCGCGACGTCGCCGGGGCGATGCCGCTGATGCAGGAGGGCCAGCCGCCGGCCTGGAGCACCTACATCTCGGTCGACGACGCCGACGCGATCGCCCGCGGCGATCCAGGAAAACGGCGGCACGATGGTCGCCGAGCCGATGGCCGTGGCGACCTACGGGCGGCTGGCGATCTTCACCGACCCCGAGGGCGCTTTCTTCGGGATCTGGGAGCCGGCCGACTTCGCCGGGGCCGAGCTGGTCAACGAGCCCGGCGCCTTCTCCTGGAACGAGCTCGAGACCCGCGACCCCGAGCGCGGCGAAGGAGTTCTATGGCCGCGTCTTCGGCTGGGAGTTCCGTCGACGAGGACGCGCCGGGCGGGATGGACTACAACGTCGCCCACGTCGGCGAGAACCGAGTCGCCGGGATGGCCGACATCTCCGGCCGCATGCCCGACGAGGTCCCGGCGCACTGGATGACCTACTTCGTCGTCGAGAGCCCCGAGGGCGCGATCGAGAAGACCGAGGCGGGTGGCGGCGCCGTCCAGTTCGGCCCGATCGACATCCCGGTCGGCCGCTTCGCGATGCTCGACCGATCCCGCGGGCGCGGCCTTCGCCGTCGTCAAGTTCGCCGACGACGTTCAGGTGCCCTGACGCCGAGACCGCAAAATTCCTTCTTGAGGAAGGGTTTTTGCGGTCTCGCTACAGCTGGCCGAGGTGGGCGACCGCTTCGCTCGGGTCGCCGGTCTCGCCCTCGTCACTCGAGCATTGCCGTGAGCGTTGGGGCGCCTGAACTGCCGGTGCGGGCTACCTCCATCTGGGCTTGGGCGGCCAACTGGAGCGGGGAGACTCCTCGGGTGAGGAATGCATGGGTGATGCGATCAAGTCCTGCGCCTACGAGCGGGGAGGCGGTTCGGAGAGCTGCGGATAAAGCGATTCCGTGCACCTGCCCCCCGTGCACGACGAGGTTGCGCTGTCGGTAAAGCCGCCGAAGCGAGGCTTCTGCGCTTCGTTGGACGGCCTCGAGTCGGGGGCGTGGAGTATTGGTCAATTTCTCAATTCTCCGCAGGGCCATCTGATCTTGCGGGCTATCGAAATTCAGTTCCTCCCCTCTCGGTATCTGGCTAAGGAGCAGCTGCGCGCGATCCCGGTTGGTGGAGCATGAGGTCAGACGTCGGGTGAGGTCATCGTTGACCGAGTCTCTCTGGCGTATCCAAGCCAGGGTAGTCAGCTCGGCGCGAGGCCACGAGCAGGCAACCAAGTAGCCAAGCCTTTCGGCTGCGATCCCTTTGGTCCCGTCACCGGGTCCCGAGAGCAGGCTCTCAACGGCCGACCATCCGCCTGCCACTGCGACAGGGGCGGGGGCGTCGATCAAGTGCGAGAGAAGCTCAAGCGCATCGTCTACTGGTCCCGTTCGGTGAAGGTCGAGAAGACGCTCCTCCCGCTCGAGCGCTCGTACCTCTGCCCTCCTCGTCCTCCGAAGATCGAGTACGACTCCCGAGTTGCCTCCGAGATGAGCGTGCCGCCTTACCTCGATGCTCTCCCGAGTTCCTACGCGGACGCGCGCGAGCAGACGATCAACAACGTCAGCAGCTTGGTCGGCGGCGTCGCCCGAGTCCCAGGCTTCGAGGTCAAGCAGGAGTCCTCCGTGCTGGCGCTCCGGCTCGTGCTGGTTTTGCTGAAGCCATTTGCTGACTTCTCTTGCGTCTCGCCACTCCTGTGGCTTGGTTACCCGTTCCGGGGGAGGACGCTCGAAAAGCAGCATGAGCTCGAAGGGGGACTTGCCCTGATCAACGATCTCTTTCGCAGCTTCGAAAATCTCGGCGGCATCTTTGACCTTGAGTTCTGAAAGCCAATGGCGGAGCCATTTAGGAGAGAAACCGAGATCGAGCAAATGGCTTGCAAGCGCTCTTGCCGTCTGCTCTCGGCTAGACCGCTGCTCCTGGGCCACCAACTCCGCCCAGCGAGAGAGGTAGGAATTCTCAACGGAGTGGGCCCAGTGCCCCAGCTCGAAGTAGCCAACCCCTCCGCTTGACAGATCTCGGGTCAGGACAATGCCTAGGGCTTTCCGCTCGTTTTCGGTTCCAGAGCCGGGGTCGGCGGAGATCATTCCGTGGACACTGTTCGCTAGCCACTTCAGGGCGGCTGGATGCAGGGCCCCTTCGCTCACGGCGTCGCTCGCCTCTATGATTTCCTTCAAGGAGAGCGTCAGACCGGAGTTCCAGAGCGCTCTCTGCCATCGGACAGCGGGATCGAAGAACTCGGCCAGCCTGCTGCTCACAGCTTCCGCGAAGTCATCTCCCCTGGCCATCACTGCTACTCTATTTCCACGTTCTTGAAGGGGACTGACGCCTACAAGGCATATGTCTACAAGGCCTCTTTCCCCTAGCTTCGAAGGCCCGGTTCCTACCGGGCCTTCTTTTTTCTCGCGGGGCTCTACGGCTGGCCGAGGTCGGCGACCGCTTCTGAGGGGTCGCCGGTCTCGCCCTCGTCCTCCCATTCGGCGGACTGGCCGAGGGAGGCGCTCTTGACGATCTTGAGCCCGAGCATCGCGCACTTCATCCGGGTCGCCGAGATGTCGATCCCGAGCAGCTCGAGGACGAACTCTTTCGGCAGCTTCAGCAGTTCCTCGCGGCTCTTGCCGACCAGCTCGTCGGTCAGCAGCGAGGTGGCGGCGGTGGAGATCGCGCAGCCTTTGCCCTCGAAGGCGATCGCCTCGACCCGGTCGTCGGCGCCGAGCTTGATCGTCACGTGCTGCTCGTCGCCGCAGAACGGGTTGGTGTCCTCGAACTCGAGGTCGGGCTCGTCGAGGTGGCCGAAGTTGTGCGGGCGCTTGTAGTGCTCGAGGATCTGGTCGCGATAGAGCTCGTCCATGTGTCTATCGAGGCTACCGCAGCGGTTTCCCAAGGCATTTAGAGTGCTCGAAGCACTTCAAACAGGGAGGGAAAGATGTCCACCAGTCGCCGCCGTACCTCGATCGCCGCGCTCGCCGTCGTCGCCCTTGCTGCGGTGCTGGCGCTGCCGAGCCTCGGCATGGCAGCCGGGAGGAACTCGACGACGATCATCGTCAGCCTCAAATTCCCCGCCTTCCACGGCAGCCTCAGCTCCTCCCGCAAGGCCTGCCTCGGCAGCCGCACGGTGACGATGTACCGCGCCCACGACGGCAACAGGAAGCTGCTCGGCCGTGACACCAGCAACAACAAGGGCAAGTGGAAGATCCCGGTCGGGAAAAACCTCCGCTCGGGCTCCTACTTTGCGACCGTCGCCAAGCGCGGCAAGTGCAAGAGCGACAAATCGCAGGTCCTGAACATCGACTGAGCCGGGAGGCTCAGAGCCCGAAGACGCGGCGCGCGTCTTCGAGGCCCTCGACCAGGCGGTCGATCTCCGCCGGCGTCGTATAGACGCCGAAGCTGGCGCGCGCCGTGGCGGCGATCTGCAGCCGGTCCATCAGCGGCTGCGCGCAGTGGTGGCCGGCGCGGACGGCGACGCCGTGGCGGTCGAGGATCTCGGAGACGTCGTGGGCGTGGATGCCCTCGATCTCGAAGGAGATGGGGCCGAGGCGGCCGGCGCCGCGGGGCGGGCCGAAGACGCGCAGGCCGGGGACCTCGGCGACGCGCTCGAGCGCGTAGTCGGCGATCTGTTCCTCGTGCTCGCGCACCTTCTCCATCCCGACCATGTCGAGCCAGCGGAAGGCCGAGGCCATCCCGATCGCCTGGGCGATCGCCGGCGTCCCCGCCTCGAAGCGCGCGGGCGGGTCGGCGTAGGTCGTCCCCGCTGTGGTGACCTTGCGGATCATCGAGCCGCCGCCGAGGAAGGGCGGAATCCCGCGCAGCAGGTCGAGCCTGGTCCAGAGCGCGCCGATCCCGGTGGGGGCGTAGAGCTTGTGGCCGGTGATCGCGTAGAAGTCGACCCCGAGCTCGGCCATGTCGAGCGGCATCTTCGGCGCCGATTGGGCACCGTCGACCAAGACCTTGGCGCCGGCGTCGTGGCTGAGCCGCGCGATCTCGGCGATCGGGTTCTCGGTCCCGAGGACATTGGAGACGTGGGCGACGGCAACGAGCTTCGGGCCGCGCTCCAGCAGCGCCGCGAAGGCGTCCATGTCGAGTCGGCCGTCCTCGTCGATCGGCGCCCAGTCGACCTCGGCGCCGGCCCGCTCGGCCAGCTGCTGCCAGGGGACGATGTTGGAGTGGTGCTCCATCTCGGTCAGCAGCAGGCGGTCGCCGGGGCCGACGTTGGCGTCGCCCCAGGCGCGGGCGACGAGGTTGATCGCCTCGGTCGCGTTGCGGACGAAGACAACCTCGCGGCGGTCGCCGGCGCCTATGTGGTCGGCGACCGTGGCCCGCGCCCCCTCGTAGGCTTCGGTCGCCTCGGCCGAGAGGGTGTGGGAGCCGCGGTGGACGTTGGAGTGGTGGCGCCGCTCGTAGCGGTCGACCGCCTGGATCGAGGCCAGGACCCGCTGGGCGCTGGCGCCGCTGTCGAGGTAGGCGACCGGCTGCCCGTGGACCTCGCGCTCCAGCGCGGGGAAGGCGGCGCGCACCTTCTCGATGTCGAACGGCGTCGCCGCAGCGGGGCTCTTGGCGCTCACCGGCTCCATGCCGAGCTCAGGCGGCCGCGCCCCTGGTCAATGCTTCGCCCTCCGGGCTCGCAGCGACCTCCTCTTTGATCCAGCCGTAGCCCTTCTCCTCCAGCACGCCGACCAGCTCCGGCCCGCCTTCTTTGACGATCCGGCCCTGGTACATGACGTGGACGGCGTCGGGTTTGACCATGTGGAGGATGCGCTGGTAGTGGGTGATGATGAGAACGCCCATGTCCGGCCCGGCGAACTTGTTGACGCCCTCGGCGACGGTGCGCAGGGCGTCGATGTCGAGCCCGGAGTCGGTCTCGTCGAGGACCGCGATCTCGGGCTGCAGCAGCGCCAGCTGCAGCAGCTCCATCCGCTTCTTCTCGCCGCCGGAGAAGCCGTCGTTGAGGTAGCGGCTGGAGAAGTCTTTGGGGATGTTCGCCAGCTCCATCGCCTCCTGGGCGACGCGGGCGAAGTCTTTGATCTTGATCTGGTCTTCGCCGCGGGTCTCGCGCTGGGCGTTGATGATCATCCGCAGGTACTTGCTGACCGAGACGCCGGGGATCGCGACGGGGTACTGGAAGGCCATGAAGAGGCCGGCCTGCGAGCGGTCCTCGGGGGCGGCCTCGGTGATGTCCTCGCCCTTGAAGGTGATCGTCCCCTCGGTCACCTCGAGTGCCGGGTGGCCCATGATCACGTTGGCGAGCGTCGACTTGCCGGACCCGTTCGGGCCCATCAGCGCGTGCACTTTCCCCTTCTCGACGTCGAGGTCGAGGCCTTTGAGGATCTTCTTGTCCTCGACCTCCACGTGCAGGTTGCGTATCTCCAGCTCAGCCAATTTCGCTCCGTTCCTGGGGTTGATTCGAAGTTGTCGTGATGCTCAGGCGACGCTGCCGATGGCGGCCACGCGCTTCGACGCGCTCTGGTCGGAGAAATCGACCAGCTCGGCCAGGGTGGTCCCCGCCAGCGCCTTGGTGACGCCGCCCTGGACTCGCATCCACAGCAGCTTCGTCGAACAGGCCTGGTCGCCGTCGGACTCGTGCGAGCAGAGGACTTTGCCTTCGGGCGTGTCGTTGAAGCACTCCATCGGCGCGATCTGCCCTTCCAGCGCCTCGACCACCGCGTCCATCGTGATCTCCTCGGCCGGCATCGCCAGGCGGTAGCCGCCGTGGGCGCCGCGGGTGGAGGTCACGAGGCCGGCCTTGCGCAGTTTCGCCACCAGGTGCTCCAGGTAGGAGAGCGGCAGGTTCTCCGCGTCGGCGACGGAGGCCAGGGAGACAGGCTGCGAGCCGGGCTGGCGGCCCAGCTCGACCATCAGGCGAACTCCGTACTCGGCTTTGGTCGAAAACAGCATCGCTTCAAATCCTACTGAAGAGGTCGGTTATGCCGAGTCTGTCTCAGTCCTCCGTATACGGGGTTTGAGACAGACTCGTTGTGTCAGGGCTCGATCAGGCCGCGGCGGATCGCATAGCGGACGAGCTCGACCCGGTCGCGCATCCCGAGCTTGCGCATCGCGTTGGCGCGGTGGTTCTCGACCGTCTTCTCGGAGAGGTGGAGGACCTCGGCGATCTGCTTCGTCGTGTGGGCCTCGGCGACGAGCTTGACGATCTCCTCCTCGCGCGGGGTCAGCTCCTCCTCGCCGCTGGAGCCGCGCTCGAGTACGTCCTTGATCAGCGTCCGCTGCGCCTCCGGGGTGAGGAAGGGCTCGCCGCGCTCGACCGCCCGGATCGCCGCCAGCAGATCGGTATCCGCCTGCGCCTTCAGCACGTAGCCGGAGGCGCCCGCTTTCAGCGCCTCGAAGAGGTAGCGCTCGTCGTCGTGCATCGAGAGGATCAGCACTGAGACCTCGGGCGCCTGCTTCTTGATCTCCCGCGTCGCCTGCAGCCCCGTCAGCTTCGGCATTTTCACGTCGAGGATCGCCAGGTCCGGCCGCTCCCGCACCGCCAGGTCGCGAGCCTCGGCGCCGTCGCCGGCCTCGGCGACGACCTCGATGTCCGGCTGGCGCTCCAGCAGCAGCCGCAGGCCGGAGCGGACGATCCCGTGGTCGTCGGCGATCAGCACGCGCATAGGCCACAACTATCGCCGACGGGACGAAAAGCGGTCCGTATAACCGCTTTTCGTCCCGTCGGCGGAGAAGGGTTCAGGCGGGGACGTTCAAGCGGACGGTGGTGCCATGACCGGGGCGGGACTCGATCGTCAGCTCGCCGCCGACGAGAAGGGCGCGCTCGCGCATGCCGCCGATTCCGAGGCCGCGCTCGGAATCGTCGAAGGCGAAGCCGCGGCCGTCGTCGCTCACCTCGAGGGCGACGCCGCCGTCCCCGGCGCGGCGCAGCAACACCTCGACCTCGCCGGCGCCACTGTGGCGGGCGGCGTTGTTGAGCGCCTCCTGGGCGACCCGGTAGACGACGAGCTGGGCGTCGTCACCGAGGTCGGAGAAATCGCCCTCGGTCACCAGCGACGCCTTGATCTCGCCGCGGCCGAGCTGCTCGACCTGACCGCCGATCGCCGCCGCCAGGCCGAGGTCGTCGAGCGCCGTCGGCCGCAGCTGGCGGGCCAGCGAGAGGAGCTCGGTCATCGCCTGGTTGGCGAGTGCTTTCGTCTCGGCGATTTCGCCTGCCATCTCCGGCGGCGCCGCCTCGCGCGCCGCCTCCAGCCGCAGCAGCAACCCGGTCAGCGACTGGTTGACCTCGTCGTGGAGGTCGCGGGCGACCCGCGCCCGCTCCTCCTCCTGGGCGTGTAGCGCCGCTGAGCCGGCCCGCCGCCGCTCGGCCTCCAGCCGCCGCATCATCCGCAGGAAGGCGAGCTCGATCCGCTCCACCTCCTCGGTCTCGCCGACGCCGTCGATCGAGGGCGGGAGGTGGAGGCGCGGGGAGGAGAGGTCGACCTTCTCCATCGCCTCGACCAGGTCCTCGAGCGGCCGCAGTCGCCGCCGCTCCCGGGTCAAGGCCAGCATCAGCGCCACGACCACCAGGCAGAGCCCGATTACGGTCAGAGTCATCCATGCAGCCTAGAAGCACCCATTCGCCTGTTCCTTTTCGGCCCATACCAACGAAAAGGAACAGGCGAATGGATAGGGGACGTTCCGTAGTGTTTTGGGGGCTGGCCCCTATAGGAGATCTTGCGATTTCGCTGCATACTTCTCGGGACACCCCGACTCTCAGGAGCGACTACTCGATGAAGACCACCAAGCAATCCACCTGGGGCGCGACGCTGCGGACCACGATCCTGATGGCCTCGCTCGGCGGCCTGCTCGTCGTGATCGGCGCCCTGATCGGCGGTGCGAGCACCGCGGGCCTCTTCCTCCTCATGGCCCTGGCGATCAACTTCTTCGCCTACTTCTTCAGCGACAAAATGGCGCTGAAAATGAGCCGGGCGCAGCCGATCGAGGAGTCCGAGGCGCCGCGGCTCTACCAGATCGTCCGCGAACTGACGACCCGCGCCGGCCTGCCAATGCCGCGCCTCTACGTGATCCCCCAGGACCAGCCGAACGCCTTCGCCACCGGCCGCAACCCGAAGCACTCTGCCGTGGCGGTCACCCGCGGGATCACCAAGCTGCTCTCCGAGGACGAGCTGCGCGGCGTCCTCGCCCACGAGCTCACCCACATCCGCAACCGCGACATCCTCATCCAGTCGGTCGCCTCGGCGATCGGCGCGGCGATCACCTACCTCGCCTACATGCTGATGTGGTTCGGCAACGACGACAACTCGCCGCTGAGCCTCGTCTCGGCGCTGGCGATGGTCATCCTCGCCCCGATCGCGGCCAGCATCATCCAGCTCTCGATCTCGCGCCAGCGCGAGTACGCGGCCGACGCCGGTGGCGCCGAAATCTGCGGCAACCCGGAGTCGCTGGCCAGCGCGCTGCTGCGGCTCGAGCAGGGCGCCGAAGCGATGCCGATGCAGGTCAACCAGGCGGCCGAGCCGCTCTACATCGTCAAGCCCTTCAAGGGCAAGGGCATCGCCGGCCTCTTCTCGACCCACCCGCCGATCGAGGAGCGGGTCCGCCGTTTGCGCCAGATGCGCCCCAGCTTCTCGTAAGAAAAGCGAGCAGCTTCTCGGGAAGAAGAAAGCGACCCCGGGTCCCTTCACCCGGGGTCGCTTTTTCTTTGCTCAAAGACATATGGCGAAGTCCCGCTATACTTTTTGAAGTAAAAGCTGATCCGGATTAGGGGATTTCAGAAATGGCCATCGACACCGAGCGCGTTCAGACGATCGAGGAGATCGAACCCTTCGAGGCTGCCGAGGAGATCAACGGCGGCGACGTCGTCCTGATCGACACGCGTGAGCCGCACGAGTACCAGGAGGCCCACCTCGACGGTGGCAAGCTGGTGCCCCCGGGCTTGCTGGCCGACGAAATCGCCACCGCCGCGCCCGACAAGTCGGCGCGGACGATCCTTTACTGCCGCTCCGGCAACCGCTCGGCCCTTGCCGCCGCGCAGCTGCAGCAGCTCGGTTACGAGAACGTCGCCTCGATGAGCGGCGGCATCCTCGAGTGGCAGGAGCAGGGACTGCCGGTCGTCTCCCCGTCGGGGATGACCCCCGAGCAACGCGAGCGCTACTCGCGCCACACGCTGCTGCCGGAGGTCGGGGTCGACGGCCAGGTGAAGCTGCTGAACGCGAAGGTGCTGCTGCTCGGCGCCGGCGGCCTCGGCGCGCCGACCGCGCTCTACCTCGCCGCCGCCGGCGTCGGGACGATCGGCCTCGTCGACGACGACGTCGTCGACGCCTCCAACCTGCAGCGCCAGGTGATCCACAACACCGAACGGATCGGAATGCCGAAGACGACTTCGGCCCGCCTCTTCATCGAAGGGCTGAACCCCGACGTCAAGGTGGTCGAGCACAACGGCCGCCTCGACGCCAGCAACATCCTCGACGTGATCTCCGAGTACGACATCGTCGTCGACGGCGCCGACAACTTCCCCACCCGCTACCTGCTGAACGACGCCTCGGTGCGACTGCGCAAGCCGGTCGTCTCCGCCTCGATCCTCGGCTTCGACGGCCAGATCTCGACCTTCGTCCCCTACGAGGGGCCCTGCTACCGCTGCCTCTACCCGACCCCGCCGCCGGCCGAGCTGGCGCCGAGCTGCTCCGCCAACGGCGTCCTCGGCGTGATGGCCGGGACGATGGGCACCCTGCAGGCCAACGAGGTGATCAAGCTGATCCTCAGCAAGGGCGAGCCGCTGGTCGGCCGCCTGCTCCTCTACGAGGCTCTCGGCACCCGCTTCACCGAGTTGAAGGTCCGCCGCGATCCCGACTGCCCGATCTGCGGCGAGCACGCCGAGGAGATCCCGGAGTCCGAGATGGGCAAGTTCCCGGACTACGAGCAGTTCTGCGCGGGGGCGGGCGGAGACCGCTAAGCGGCCTCCGCTCCTCTAGGATCACCGCTCCATGGCGACCGTTCGCATCCCACCGGTGCTGCGCCCGAAAACGGGTGGGCAGGCCGAGGTCGAGGCCGGCGGCGGCGACGTCGGCGAGGTCCTGCGCTCGCTGACCGGCGAGTTCCCCGACACTCAGGCCCAGCTCTTCGGCGAGGACGGCGAGCTCAACCGCTACGTCAACGTCTACCTGAACGACGAGGACGTGCGGGTCCTGGACGGGCTCGGCACCGCGGTCAAGGACGGCGACACCGTCGTCATCCTCCCCGCCATGGCCGGCGGCTGAGACGCCTGCAAATCGGCGCCTGCCGGCGTCCTCGGTCGCTCGCGTGCAGAGCACGCCACGCTCCCTGCGTCCTTGGCATGCTTGATTTTCAGCGTCTCAGCGGTCTAAGACCAAACCCAAGAACTGCTTAGTTCGCTCCTCTTTGGGGTTCTCCAGCACCTCTGCGGGGGGACCCTCCTCGACGATCACGCCGTTGTCCATGAAGACGACCTGGTCGCCGACTTCCTTGGCGAAGCCGATCTCGTGGGTGACGACGAGCATCGTCATTCCTTCCGAGGCGAGTTCGCGCATCGTGTCGAGAACCTCCTTGACCAGCTCGGGGTCGAGGGCGCTGGTGACCTCGTCGAAGAGCATTACGTGTGGCTCCATCGCCAATGCCCGGGCAATTGCCACCCGCTGCTGCTGACCGCCTGAGAGCCGTTCCGGATACTGGGCGAGTTTGTCGCCGAGGCCGACGCGTTCGAGCAGCGCCGTGCCCTTCTCCCGGGCCTCGCCCTTCGACCGGCCCAGCACTCTTTCCGGCGCCATCGTCACGTTCTCGAGCACGGTCTTGTGAGGGAAGAGGTTGAACTGCTGGAAGACCATGCCGACCCGCTGGCGGACGAAGTCGAGGTTCCAGCTCTGCTCGCCGGTGCCCGACCCCGGCCCTTTGCAGATATCCTGCGCCTCGAGCAGGATCTCGCCCTCCTCCGGCGGCTCGAGCAGGTTGACGCAGCGCAGCAGCGTGCTCTTGCCGGAGCCGCTCGGGCCGAGGATGCAGACGACTTCGCCTTTCTGCACGTCGAGGTCGATCCCCTTCAGGACCTCGAGCGCTCCGAAGCGCTTGCAGACGCCGCGCAGCTTCAGCACCGGCTCGGCCACAGCTCAGGCGACCTCGATGTGGGAGCCGCGGGTGACTTTTAGCTGCTGGCGGGCGATCAGTTTGTCGACCACCCGGGCCAGGGGCAGGATGATGATCACGAAGAAGATCGCCGTCAGCGTCAGCGAGGAGCTGTTCAGCCGTTCGGAGAGCACTTCGCGACTGACCAGCACCGACTCGCTCAGGGCGATCACGCTGACCAGGGTCGTGTCCTTGAGCAGGGAGATGAGTTCGTTCAGCATCGGCGCCGGGATCTTGGTCACACCCTGGGGCACGACGACGTAGCGCATCGCCTGGAAGTGGCTCATGCCGAGCGAGCGGGCTGCCTCCATCTGGCCGCGGGGCACCGCTTCGATGCCGGCCCGGTAGACCTCCGCAGAGAAGGCTCCGTAGACGATCACCAGGGCGGCGACGCCGTACCAGAAGGGGTCGGGCCGGCCGAACCAGTGCGGGATCCGGACTTCCTGGGGAAGAAAGCTGAGGAAGGGCACGCCGCCGGAGATCATCAGGATGATGATCAGGATCGGGACCGCGCGGAAGAAGTCGATGTAGGCGATGGTCAGGAACCGGATCGGCATCAGCTTCTTTCCCGGCAGCTGTCGCAGCAGCGCCAGAAACAGCCCCAGGGCGAGCGCCAGCACGGCCGCCACGGCGAAGACGAGGAGGTTCTGGAGAAAGCCGACGAGTACTTCCCCGAAGTGTTCCCGCATCACGTCGAAGTTGAAGTACTGGTTGAAGAACTGACTCATTGCGTTGTCCTGGTCGGGTTCGGAGACGTAACGGGGGCGCCGTCGCCGGCGCCCCCTTGCTCAGATCGAATTAGCCGAGGAACTGTTTCGGCGGTTCTTTGTGGAACCACTTTTCGTAGATCGTCTTGTAGGTGCCGTCGGAGATCACTTCGCCGAGGCCCTTGTTGATTTCTTTCAGCAGCTCGGTGTTGTCCTTGGCAAGCGCGATTCCATAGGTTTCTTCGGTCGGCACGCTTTCGGAGATTTCGACTCCGCCTTCTTCTTCGACTGCGTTCTGCGCCACCGGCTGGTCGATGATCACGGCTTCGACGGTGCCTGCCTTGAGGGCGTTGATCGCGTCAGGCCCTTCGGGATAGGGGCGGAGTTCGCCGGCGTTGGCTTTTTCCTTGCCGAGTTCGAGCCCCGTGGTTCCCTGCTGGGCGCCGACGGTCTTTCCTTCCAGGTCTTCGATGCCGCCGACGTCGCTGCCTTCCTGGACCAGGATCGCCTGTTCGGAGAGGTAGTACGGGTCGGAGAAGGCGACTTCTTTTTCGCGTTCTTCGGTGATCGTCGCCGCCGAGATCACCGCTTCGAACTTGCCCTGGGCGACGTCGCGGAAGATCGTTTCGAACGAGGTGTCCTGGAATTCAGGCGTGCGGCCGATCTTTTCCCCGATCGCTTCCATCAGTTCGATGTCGAAGCCGGTGTATTCGCCTGATTTCCCCTGCTCGAACGGGGGATAGGGGATGTCCGAGCCGACGCTCAAGGGCTCTCCGCCACCTTCGCCGCCACCGCCGCTGGTGCCGGTGGTGTCGCTGCCACCGCCGCATCCGACTGCCACGGCCGAGGCAAGTGCAAGCAGTAGGACCGCCAGGAACGCGGTCAACCGGGTCTTTCTCATTCGTTTCCTCCGATCCAGGGTTACCTGTCTGCTCAACCTACAAGCTGCGCTGTTACATGCCCAACGGATTCGCTTCCGAATCCTCTTCGGCGGGTATTCCATCCCTCGCTACACTTTCTGAAGTAAGGGCGGACGAATGGCGCGAGAGCAACTACTAAACAAACCCTGTGGGGGCCGCTTCGGCAACATCGTCGAGTCGATCGGCAACACGCCGCTGGTCGAGCTGCCGCGGCTGACGCCGAAGCCCGAGGTCCGCATCTACGCGAAGCTGGAGGGGCACAACCCGACCGGCTCGGTCAAGGACCGGGTCGCCAAGTCGATGATCGAGGCCGCCGAGGCCGAGGGCGCGATCGAGCCCGGCCACACGATCCTCGAACCGACCTCCGGCAACACCGGCATCGCCCTGGCGATGATCTGCCGCCGCAAGGGCTACCCGCTGAAGGTGGTGATGCCCGACAACGTCACCGAGGAGCGGACCCAGCTGCTGCGCATGTACGGGGCGGAGATCGTCTACTCAGAGGGCGCCAAGGGCTCCAACGGGGCGGTCGAGGTGGCGCTGGAGATGGCCGAGGACTCCGGCTACTACATGCCCTATCAGTACGGCAACGAGGCCAACCCGCTCGCCCACTACAACGGCACCGCGGTCGAGATCCTCGAAGAGCTCGACGAGGTGACCGCCTTCGTCGGCGGCCTCGGCACCGGCGGCACCCTGATGGGCAACGGCCGCCGCCTCAAGGAGGCCAACCCGGAGACGCTGATCGTCGCCGCCGAGCCGAAACAGGGGGAACTGGTGCAGGGCCTGCGCTCGCTCGACGACGGCTTTATCCCGCCGATCATCGACATCTCCCTGTTCGACCGCAAGATCATGGTCGACAACCGCGACGCGATCGTCTGGACCAAGAAGCTGCTCGACGAGGAGGGCGTCTTCGCCGGCGTCTCCGGCGGCGCGATCGCCGCGATCGCCGCCCGCATCGCCGGCGAGCTCGACTCCGGCAACGTCGTCTTCCTGATCCCCGACGACGGCTGGAAGTACCTCTCCTCCGGCGTATACACGAAGCCGATCGAGGAGATCCAGAACCTGGACTCCACCGTCTGGTGGTAGGACGCGCGTGGCACTGCGCATCTCTGCGTCCTCGGTCGGTCGTGTGCAGAGCACACTTCCCTCCCTGCGTCCTTGACCTGCTTGGCCACGCACGCCCTACCCGATGAAGATTTCTCAACAACTAATTGACGAGATGGTCGCGCACGCGCGCGAGGATCTGCCGAACGAGTGCTGCGGGATGATCGGCGGCCGCGACGCGGTGGCGAGCCGGGTGGTGCGGGTCGAGAACGCCGCCGCCAGCCCGCTGCGCTACGAGATGGACCCGCAGGGGCAGTACGACGCCCTGAAGGCGATCGAAGACGCGGGCGAAGAGCTGATCGGGATCTACCACTCCCACACCCGCAGCGCCGCCTATCCCTCGCAGACCGACGTCAACGAGGCGCGGATGTGGCCCGAACAGGCCTATGTGATCGTCTCGCTGGAGAACGAAGAGGCGCCGGACGTGAAGGCCTACGACCTGGCCGACCTGAAGATCGCCGATGTCGAGCTCGACGTCGCATAAGTCGCCGCCGAGCGGCCACCAGCGCGGCGCCCACGGCGGCGGGGACTCGGGCGGTGGCGACGAGGGCGGTGGCGGTGGCGGTGGAGGCGGCGGCGACCTGGTCAAGGTCGCGTTTGCGCGCAACCAGGTCGAAGGGGAAATGCTGCAGGGCCTGCTGACCGAGGCCGGCATCCCCAGCATCCTCAAGCGCAGCATCGGCTTCGACAACCCCGACTTCCTCCCCAGCGGCCCCCGCGACGTGATGGTCAACGCCGGCGCCGCCGAGCGCGCCCGCCAGGTGCTCGCCGACGTCCTGATCGAGGACGAAGCTGACGAGGTGGCCGAGCTCGAAGGCGAACGGCGCCTCGCCCGCGGCGAAACCGGCCCGACTTCGCCCGGGCGCCTCGCCTTCTGGCTGCTCGCCGCTGTGATCGGCGGCTTCATTCTGGTCTGGCTGCTCTACCAAGCCACCTGATGGGAGCCAGGGAGGGCGAGCTGGTCGAAGTGGCCTTCGTCGGCGACGAGGTCGAGGCGGCGATGATCCAGGCGCTGCTCGAGCAGCATGAAATCCCCAGCCTGCAGCAGCAGGTTGGCCCCAGCGGCCGGCAGCTTGCCACCGCGGCTCTGACTCCAGGAGGCTCGCGGAAGGTGATGGTCCACGCGCACCGGGTTGAGGAGGCGCGCGCGGTGCTGGCCGAAGCGCTGGCGGAGGGCGAGCAGGAAGCGCCGGAACCGGTCAACGTCCGCTACCTCGAAGAAGGCCAGGGCTACCTCGCTCGGCACAACTACGGGCTGATCGGGGCCCTCGTCAGGACCGTCGCCGTCGGCATCGGGACGATGGCGATCGTCTCCGGAATCTGGATCCTTTTCCGCGTTCTCTGATCCAACTCAGACCGCGACCGGGCCGCGGACCATCTCGCGCAGGTAGTCGCGCCAGGCGTCCTCGATCTCGCGAAAGCGGGCGTCGAAGGCGTCTTCGAGCTGCACCTGCGGGCCCTGGGGGAGAAGTTTGGCGACGAGGCGCTCGCAGGCCTCGGGGCCGCGCTCGTTCTCCAGCAGGTCGAAGATCGTGCCGCCGAGGATGACGGCGTCGCGGCGCGAGGGCGGGAAGGAGGGGCGGGCGCTCTCGCGCAGGCGGCGGATCGTCGCCGCCCGGTAGAGGCCGACCTGGCGGGAGAAGTACTGGGCGCCGCCTTCGACCAGCCAGGCCCAGCGTAGATAGCGGAGGAAGCGGCGCGGCGTCCAGGAGGGGGGGAGGGCAGTGTTGTTGACGGCGACCACCATCTGCGCGTAGAGGCGCTCGGCGGTGCCGCGCAGGGCTTCGTAGGAGTCGTCGCCGGCGGCGCGCCGTTCCATGTGGGGGTCGTTGAGGACGTGGAGCTCAGTCGACATCGGCCAGCCGGCGAGGTAGCGGCGGCCTGCGGGGGCCGCCGACCAGCGGGCGAGGGGGAGAAACGGGTGCGCCGCCGTCAGCCAGAGCGGGTTGGTGTGGACGACGAGCGTCACCTCCTCCGGCACCTTCTCGAAGCGGTCTTCGAGCCGCAGCCGCAGGTGCTCGAGCCGGTCCAGGGTCCGCTCCGCAAAGGCGGAGTCCCCGGAGTCGTGCCTGGCGGTAAACGACAGGGACTCGGTCTCGACCCAGCTCATCTAAGGCCACGTTACCGGCGCATACCGGCGTCCTCGGTCGCTCACGTGCAGAGCATGCTTCGCTCCCTGCGTCCTTGGTCTGCTTGGTACCGCGGCCTTAGACCAACGCGGGTTCTGCTGCACCGGCACGGCTACGAATCTCTTCGCGGGCGCGGTCGAACTCTTCGTCGGCCATCACCGGCGTGCCCTCGAAGGGCAGTTCGCGGTCGATCTCGACCCAGGAGCGGCAGCCGTGGTACTCGTCGCGGACGCGGACCGTGACCGGGCGCGGGATCCGGTGGACCCGCAGCAGCAGAACGTGGAGCGGATGGCGCCGCTTCCAGGCGAGCCGCTTTTCGGCGTAGTCGGGCGTCCAGATGTAATACGGGGAAAGAGCGTCGAGGCTGCGGCGATCGTTGATCGTCACGTGGTCGACGACCTCGGCCCAGGCGCGCAGGCGGACGCGGTCGGGCTGGGGGATGCCGCCGTCCTGGAGCAGCGCTTTCGGCGGCGGCTCCTCGTCGGGCCAGACACCCTCCTCGAGCGCGCGGCGCAGCTCCGGGTGGTGGGATTCGCGGACCAGGTTGTTCCGCTGGTGGTCGAAGGTCGGGTAGAGGAAGAACCGCTCGTGCTCGAGCTCGAAGTGCTTGTTCTCCTCGCGGATCCCGCCCTTACGCAGAGTGAGCAGCTGCTCGCCCTCCGCGAGAGCGCGGACCGTTACAGCCCATTCCTTGAGAGCGATCGGCATTGGAAGTAATCCAGCAGGAAGTCAGTTCGTAAATTCTCTGGGGGTCGGGCCGTGACTACGAGGCCTGTACAGGCTGTTTACGCCCGCCCGGAGGCGCGCATTCTAGAGGAGTGCAGCGAAATCTCAACTAAAAAAGCGGGAAATTTGGGAAATGTGACTTACGTCCACCCGCCGCCGCCCGGAGTTTCGACCCGCAGGCGGTCTCCTGGGCGCAGATCGCCCGCCGCCTTGCTCGGCAGCGGATCCCCGTTGAGGAGGTTGACTCCGGGGGCTCCGTCTTCGCCTTTGCCGTGGCCCCGGGGCGGGTGGCGGCGGCGCTCGGTAATCAGGGTGAACCCCATCGGCGCGAGGGCTTCGATCTCCCGCACCAGCCCGTCGCCGCCCCGTTGGGCGCCGTCCCCGCCGCTCTCTCTGCGCACGGAGAGCTCGCGCACCCGCAGCGGAAATTCGGCCTCCAGCGCCTCGGTCGGGGTGTTGAGCGTGTTCGACATCGCGACGTGGATCGCGCTCGGGCCGTCGGCGTCGGGGCAGGCGCCTTGGCCGCCACCGAGGGTCTCGTAATAGGTGAAGCTCTCGCCGGCGAGCGTCAGGTTGTTCATCGTCCCCTGGCCCTGCGCGGGCCCCGGCCGCGCCTGCGAGAGCGCGGCGAGGACGAGGTCGGCGACCCGGCTCGAGGTCTCGACGTTGCCGGCGGCGACCGCGGCCGGGGGGCGGGCGTTGAGGATCGAGCCTTCGGGTGCGACGACCTCGATCGGCCGGTGGGCACCGGCCGAGGGCGGCCCCTCGGGGTCGGTGAGGACGCGGACGGCGAAGAAGGCCGCGGATTTCGTCACCGAGAGCGGGCAGTTGAGGTTGCCCTCGACCTGTTCCTCGCTGCCGCCGAAGTCGAGCCGCAGCTCCTCGCCGCTGACGGTTGCCTGCAGCGCCAGCCGCAGGTCCCGCTCGGCGCCGTTCCAGTCCCCCTCGAGCACGTCCTCGGCCCGGTAGCTGCCGTCGGGCAGCTCGGCGATCGCGGCGCGGGTGCGGCGCTCGCTGTAGGCGAGGATCTCTGCCATCCCGGCGCGCAACTCCTCGCTGCCGAGGCGATCGCAGAGCTCGCCGAGGCGGAGCTCACCGATCCGGTTGGCAGCCCGTTGCGCGCGCAGATCGGCGAGCCGCTGGTCGGGCGCTCGCATCTGGTTGGCCAGGGCGGCGAGGGTGCCCTTGTCGGCGACCGTCGGCGGGATCACTACGCCCTCTTCGCCGAGCTCGTGCGAGAAGGCGGGCATCGACCCGGGCGTCGGCCCGCCGACGTCGGCGTGGTGGGCGCGGCTGGCGGCGAACCCGAGTAGCCCGCCCGCGGCAAAGACCGGCGAGACGAGGGTGATGTCCGGCAGATGGGTGCCGCCGCGGTAGGGATCATTGAGGATCCAGCTGCGGCCCGGCCGCTGCTCCTGGTCGAGAACGGCCGCGACCGCGTCGGGCATCGAGCCGAGGTGGACGGGGATGTGCTCGGCCTGCATCACCAGCTCCCCGGCGGCGTCGAAGATCGCCGTCGAGCAGTCGTGCCGCTCCTTGATGTTGGCCGAGTAGGCGGAGCGGATCAGCGTCGCCCCCATCTCATCGCAGGCGGCGCGCAGGCCGCCGACGAGCACCTGGAGCGCAATCGGGTCCAGCCGACTCATTCGCCTGTTCCTTTTCGTTGTCTGGCACCGGAAAGGAACAGGGCGATGATCGTGCCGTGCTCGTCGACGCGCGTGCTCCAGCCGGGGGGGACGACGAAGGTCGCCTCGGGCAGCTCGAAGACCACCGGGCCCTTGGCCTCGTAGCCAGTGGCGGGCTCGCCGCGTAGGACCGGCGTTTCGAACCACTCGCCTCCGACGTGGACGCGGCGGGTCGTTTCGGCGACGGCACCCTCATCGGCGGCGATCGGTCGGGGCTCCGGTCCCGGCACCACGAGGGCAAGCTCGATGTCGACGAGGACCACCTCGCCGTCGGGGTCGCGGTGCCCGTAGCGCTCCTCGTGCAGGTTCTCGAACCCCTCGACCAGCTGCGCCGGGTCGGGATCGACCGGCCCCGGAACCGGCAGCTCGAAGGCCTGGCCGGCGTAGCGCAGCTTGTAGGTGACCTGCGGCTCGGCGCCCTCCTCCATGCCGGCGCCGGTCTCGGCGACCATCGCCGCCACCTCGGCGGCAAGCCGCTCCGCGGTCAGCTCGTCGCCGCTGAGCATGACCGTGCGGGCGGTGTCGCGGCGGCGCTCGGAGGCGCAGAGGCCGAGGGCGGAGAGGACGCCGCCGGCGCGGGGGCAGAGGATCGTTTCGATCCCGAGCTCCTCGGCGATCGCCGCCGCGTGCAGCGGCCCGGCGCCGCCGAACGGCAGCAGCGCGAAGCCGCGCGGGTCGACGCCGCGCTCAACGGTGACGACGCGCAGCGCCCGCACCATCTCCTGGTTGGCGACGCGGACGATGCCGGCGGCGGTCTCGAGGGGGTCGAGCCCGAGCGGGTGGCCGAGCCCGGCGACCGCGCGCTCTGCCGCATCGGCGTCGAGGGCGACGCCGCCGGCCAGCTCTGAGTCGCCGGCGAGGCGGCCGAGGAGGAGGTTGGCGTCGGTGACCGTCGGCTCGGTGCCGCCGCGGCCGTAACAGGCGGGCCCGGGGTCGGCGCCGGCACTGCGGGGGCCGACCCGCAGGGCACCACCGCTGTCGATCCAGCCGATCGAGCCGCCACCGGCGCCGACGGTGTGGACGTCGACCATCGGCAGCTGGATCGGCCGCCCGTCGATCTCGCGGGAGTCGGTGCGGCGCACCTCGCCTGCTTCGACCACGCAGACGTCGCAGGAGGTGCCACCCATGTCGAAGCCGAGGGCGTTGCCGTCGCCGCTCAGCCCCGCCAGAAGCCCGGCCCCGACGGCGCCCCCGGCCGGGCCGGAGAGGACGCTCCAGGCGCCGGCGCGTGCCGCCTCCGCGGCCGGGGCGACGCCGCCGGAGGAGCGCATCACCTGCGGCTGCGGGAGCCCCGCCTGGCCAGCGGCTTCGCCGAGGCGCCCCAGGTATTCGCCCAGAAGCGGGCTCAGGTAGGCGTCGACCACGGTGGTCGAGCAGCGCTCGAACTCGCGGAAGCGCGGCAGGACCTCGTGCGAGGCGGAAACGTGGACCCCGGGGAGACTTTTCCGCAGGTGGGTGGCGATCCGCTCCTCGTGCCCGGGGTCTAGATAAGAGAAGAGGAGGCAGATGGCGACCGACTCGGCGCCGCTCGCCTCGATCGCCGCCGCCAGCCGCTCGGGCTCCTCATCGGCGAGCGGCTCGACGACGCCGCCCGGCCCGACCCGCTCCGCCGCCTCGAAGCGCAGCTCCCGCTCCACCAGCGGCGCCGGCTTCGGGGCGCAGAGCCGGTAGAGCTCGGGGCGGTCCTGACGGCCGATCTCGAGCAGGTCGGCGAAGCCGGCGGTGGCGACGAGCGCCGTCCGCGCCCCCCGTTCCTCGAGCAGGGCGTTGGTGCCGACGGTCATCCCGTGGGCGAAGACCTCGACCGCGCCCGGCTCGGCGCCCGCCCGCTCCAGCACCGCCGCCACCGCCCGCATCACCCCGGCCGACTCTTCCCGCGGCGTCGTCGGCACCTTGGCGGTATGGACGGCGCCGCCGTCGAGCAGGACGGCGTCCGTGAACGTTCCGCCGACGTCAACTCCAAGAAGCATGTGTCGACGCTACTAAGACTGCCTTAGAGCCAACTTTCCTCACTGACGCTGCCGTCCGGGTGGACGACGACGTGGATGCCGTCGAGCGCGTGGTCGGTCTCCGGGGCATCGCGGCGCAGGTGGCCGCCGCGGGACTCGCGCCGGTCGAGGGCGCTGGCGGCGAGCGCCCGCGCCAGCGGATATGGGTTGGAGACCAGCCGCGCGAGGTCGTCGGGGTTGCGCATCGGCCCGGCGTAGCGCCAGACCGCCTCGCGGGTCTCGTCGCTCGGCGGCTCGAAGCGCCACTGTGGTGGCTCGGGCCGGCTTGGTGCCCTTTCCTCTTCGACCGCGGCGGCGCCGGCGCGGCCGCCGAAGACGAAGCACTCGCTGAGCGAGTTGGAGGCGAGCCGATTGGCGCCGTGGAGGCCGGTGCAGGAGGCCTCGCCGACCGCGAAGAGGCCGGGCAGCGAGGAGCGGCCATCGACGTCGACCGCGACCCCGCCCATCGTGTAGTGGGCGGCGGGGGTGACCGGGACCGGCTTTGAGTGCGGGTCGAGGCCCGCCTCGGCGAGCGAGGCGAAGACGTTGGGAAAGCGGGCGGGGTCGATCTCGCACAGGTCGAGGCCGACGTGCGGCACCCCGTCGACCCGCATCTTCTCGAGGATCGCCGCCGTCACCGCGTCGCGCGGCGCCAGCTCGTCGGTAAAGCGCTCGCCGTCGGCGCCGAGCAGCTTTGCCCCCTCGCCGCGGATCGCCTCGGTGATCAGGCGGCCGTCGAAGGGCGTACCCGGCATCGCCAGCGCGGTCGGGTGGAACTGGCAGAACTCGAGGTCGGCGAGGTCGGCCCCCGCCACCGAGGCGAGGACCATGCCGGCGCCGATCGCACCGCGCGGGTTGGTCGTCCGCCGCCAGAGCGCCGCGGCGCCGCCGGTGGCGACGATCGTCGCCGGCGCCCCGACCGCGCCGTCCTCGGTGATAACGCCGTGGCAGCGCTCGCCGTCGCTCCAGAGCGCCAGCGCCGAGGTCCGCTCCATCACCTCGATTCGCTCCTGCGCGGCCACCATCGCCGCCAGCTTTGAGGTGATCTCGGCGCCGGTCTGACTGCCCCCCGAGTGGACGATGCGGCGGCGGGTGTGGCCGCCCTCCAGGGCCAGGGCGAGCCGGCCCTCGTGGTCGAGGTCGAAGACGACGCCGCGGGCGATCAGGTCGCGGACAAGCGCCGGCGCTTCCTCGACCAGGACCCGGACGGCCGAGCTGCGGCAGAGCCCGCGGCCGGCGGCGATCGTGTCGGCGGCGTGGAGGTCGGGGGAGTCGTCGGGCTCGAGCGCCGCCGCGAGGCCGCCCTGGGCCCAGTAGCTGGCGCTCTGCGGGAGGGGGGTGCGGGAGATGACGCAGACCTGGGCGCCGAGCTCGGCCGCCCGCAAGGCGCTCCAGAGGCCGGCGGCGCCGCCGCCGACGACGGCGACGTCGAACTCACCGCCGGGCACGGCTATCGGCCCTCGGCCTCCCGGCGCAGGGAGTCGAGCTGTCCCTGAAGCCAGCTCGCCGCCCCCTCGCGGGCCCGGGCAAGCTCGTCGGCGATCGTCTCCTCGGCGGTGGCGGCGCGGCGCTCGGCCGCTTCGACCCGCTGCTCGGCCGTCTCGACCTGGGCCTCGATCTCGCCGAGGCGCTCCTCGGCCGCCGCCAGCGCCTTCTCCTTCTCCTCGCGCTCGCGCTCGAGGTCAGCTTCCAGCGCCTTGATCTCCTCTTCGGCCCGCTTCTCGGCCTCGGCCGCCAGCGTCGCCGCCTCCTCCAGCCGGCGCTCGGCCTCGCGGACCTGCTCCTCGAGGCTGTCTCCTGCAGGACTGGCTTCGGCGCTCATCGGGTCAATCTATTACCGCTCCGGCGGTCACGTCGGCAACCACCGAGCGGTAGGCCTCGATCACCCGCTCCGCCATCGGCCCGGCGGCGAGGCCGGCGGCGCGCGCGCCGCCTTCGACCCGCGGGTCCGCGGCGGCGAGATGGCGCCGAGCGATGGCCGCCCAGGCCGCGGCGTCAAACGGCGCGCAATGGCAACCCTCGACGCCACCGAGGGCGTAGGGGGCGATACCGACCGGAGTGGAGAGAACGGGCACGTCGCAGGCGAGGGCCTCGATCGCCGCCATCCCAAAGCCCTCGTAGTCGGAGGTGATTAGGACGGCGTTGGCGGCATTGAGCCAGAGCGGCATCTGCTCGGGCTCGATCGAGCCGCCGGTGAGGAGGTCGGCCTCGCAGGCCGCCGCGACCTCGGCGGCGCGATCGTGCCGCTTCTCCGGCCGCGCCGGGTTGGCGGGGAAGAAGAGGTAGCTGCCCGCGGGGTCGAGGCCGAGCGCTTGCCGCGCCTCGGCCCGCGGCAGCGGGCCGAACCGTGCCAGGTCGGGCCCGCAGGGGAGGACGGCGGAGCCGGGGACGGCGGGGAGCCCAGGGCGGCCGTCCTCTGGCTCGAACAGCGCCCGCGAGACCCCCGCCACCAGGTCGCAGCGCCAGGCCAGCCGGCGCGATAGATGGCCGACGAGGTGGTGGCGGACATCGGTGCCGTGGAAGGTGACGACCAGCGGCGCCGCCCCGGCCAGCCGCGCCACCCAGCCGGCGAGGCCGTAGTGGGCGTGGACGAGATCGAAGCGCTCACGCCGCAACAGCGCCCGCAGCCGCCTCGTCGCCGGGATGTACTCGTTGCGGCCGCGGGCGAATTCGAAGAGGTCGACGTCGATCCCGCGCCTGCGCGTCTCGTCCACCTGGTCCCGCACCCAGCGGCCCCGCTGCGGCGCACCGGCGTCCGGCATGAAGTTGGTGACGACAAGGACCCGCACCGGCGTCAGGGTAACCGCGGCGGGGGCAGGCGGTAGGTCGCCGGCGTCTTCGAGAGCTTGATCGGGCTGCGGGGGAGGCGGAGCGGAGGGCCGTCGTCGCGGGGGATCTCGACGATCGGGTCGAGGCCGATCTGCGCCGCGAAGTCGAATGCAGCGCCGATGTCGTTGACGACGCCGGCGGGGACGCGGCGGGCGCGCAGGAGGTCAACCCACTCGGCGGCGGGCCGGGTGGCGAGGGCAGCCTCGAGCAGCGGCCGCAGCTCGTCGCGGTGCTCGACGCGTGCCGGGTTGGTGGCGAAGCGGCCCTCGTCGGCCAGCCCCGCCGTGCCCAGCACCTCGCAGAGGTCGCGAAACTGACGGTCGTTGCCGACCGCGATGACGATCTCGTCCTCGCGGCAGTGAAGGAGTTCGTAGGGGGCGATGCTCGGATGGCGGTTCCCCATTCGCCCGGGAACCACCCCCGCCGCCGTGAAGGCGGAGCTCTGGTTGACGAGGCCGGCGAGCAGGGCAGAGAGGAGGTCGACCTCGACCAGCTGCCCTTCGCCGCTCTCGCGCCGGTGCTCGAGCGCGGCGAGGATGCCGACGGCTGCGTAGAGGCCGGCGATCACGTCGACGAGGGCGACGCCGACCTTCAGCGGCTCCCCCTCGGGCTCGCCGGTGATGCTCATCAGCCCGCCGAGCGCCTGAATGAGGAGGTCGTATCCCGGCAGCTCGGCTCCCGGCCCGGTTCCACCGAAGCCGGTGATCGAGCAGTAGATAAGGCCGGGGCGCTCGGCCGCGAGGCGCTCGTAGTCGAGGCCGAGCTTCGCCATCACCCCGGGGCGGAAGTTCTCGACGACGACGTCGCTCGCCAGCGCCAGGCGGCGCGCCTCGGCGAGGTCGCCGGCGTCGCCGAGGTCGAGGGCGACGCTTGTCTTGTTGCGGTTGACCGCCTGGAAGTAGGTCGCCTCGCCGCCGCTGTCGTGGGGCGGCCCCCAGGCGCGGGTGTCGTCGCCGCTTCCCGGTCGCTCGACCTTGGTCACCTCGGCGCCGAGGTCGGCCAGGATCATCGTCGCCAAGGGGCCGGCGAGCACCCGTGAGAAGTCGAGGATCCGCAGCCGCCCTAGCGCCGAGTCGCTCATTCGGTCACGATCCCAGAAACCCGCCACCGACTTCGAGGACGCCGATGTCATCCACTACCGCTGCGCCGCCGATTCGCCCCGCCGACTACCTCGCGCTGGATGCTCTCCTCTCCGACGAGGAGCGCGACATCCGCGACACCGTCCGCGCCTTCGTCCGCAAGGAGATCGTCCCGAACGTGGGGGAGTGGTTCGAGGAGGCGACGGTGCCGCTCGCCGAGCTGGCGCCCGCGCTCGGCAGGCTCGGCGTCCTCGGCATGCACCTCGACGGCTACGGCTGCGCCGGGGCAAGCGCCACCGCCTACGGGCTCGCCTGCATGGAGCTGGAGGCCGGTGACAGCGGCATCCGCAGCCTCGTCTCGGTCCAGGGCTCGCTGGCGATGTACGCGATCTGGCGCTGGGGCTCGGAGGAGCAGAAGCAGCAGTGGCTGCCGCGGATGGCGGCGGGCGAGGCGATCGGCTGCTTCGGCCTGACCGAGCCCGACGCCGGCTCGGACCCGGGCTCGATGCGGACGCGGGCGCGCCGCGACGGCTCCGACTGGATCCTCCACGGCCAGAAGATGTGGATCACCAACGGCTCGGTCTCGGAGGTCGCGGTGGTCTGGGCGCACACCGACGAGGGCGTGCGAGGGTTTCTCGTCCCGCAGGGGACCAAGGGCTTCACCACCCAGGACATCCACCGCAAGCTCTCGCTGCGCGCCTCGGTCACCTCGGAGCTGCTGCTCGACGACGTGCGGCTCCCGGCCGACGCCGTGCTGCCCGAGGTGAGCTCGCTGAAAGGCCCCCTCTCCTGCCTCAACGAGGCTCGCTACGGGATTGTCTGGGGGGCGGCCGGTGCCGCCCGTGCCTGCTACGAATCGGCGCTCGAGTACGCACTCGAGCGGACCCAGTTCGACCGCCCGATCGCCTCCTTCCAGATCCAGCAGCAGAAGCTGGCGCAGATGGTCCTCGAGGTGAACCGGGCGACGCTGCTGGCGATCCACCTGGGGCGGATGAAGGACGGCGGCACCCTGCGTCCCGAGCACGTCAGCCTCGGCAAGCTCGGCAACGTCAACGCTGCCCTCGAGGTCGCCCGCAATGCCCGCCAGGTCCTCGGCGCCAACGGCGTCACCCTCGAGTATCCGGTGATCCGCCACATGAACAACCTCGAGTCCGTGGTCACCTATGAGGGGACCGCTGACGTCCACGCGCTGGTGATCGGCGGCGCCGTCACCGGCATCCAGGCGTTCCGCTGAGAAAACTGCTGTTTCCCTCCATTGCTCCTTGGGTATTTGACCGTCCGCGAGTTGCCAACGGGCAGCGAAGGGGGAGGAGCAGATGGAGGCGAGCGGGAGCGGTCCGTCGTTGGTGCTGGTCGAGCAGCACGAGGCCCTGCGGGACGGGCTGGCCGTCCTGCTCGAACGGAGGGGGTTCTCGGTCCTCGGCTGCGCCACCACCGCCGCGACCGGCGAGGAGGTGATCGCCGAGCGGCACCCGGACCTCGCCGTGGTCGGCGTCGACCTCCCCGATGAGCGCGGGACCGAGCTCGTCCGGCGCCTCAACGGGAGGACGAACGGGACCAAGTTCGTCATCTACACGGGGCTCCGCGACCCGGATCTGCTCGGGGCGGCGTTCCGCAGCGGCGCCCGCGGCCTGGTCGCGAAGCCCGCCGGTCTCTCGGTCCTGGTCGAAGCCCTGCGCGAGGTCTGGCGCGGCGGCCGCTACTTCGACCCCCGCTTCGCCAAAGGACGCGACGGCGAGGACGAGGCGGAGGCCAAAACGCTGAGCGAACGCGAGGCGGAGGTCCTGGCGATGCTGGCCCGCGGTCGCACCGGCGAGGAGATCGCCCAGTGCCTTGTCCTCTCACCAGAGACCGTGCGCACCCACATCCGCAACGCGATGGCCAAGCTGGAGGCACGGACCCGCACCGAGGCGGTCGTCAAGGCACTCGAGCGTGAGGAAATCCAGAAGGCCTGAGCCAGGAGGTCGGTGAGACCTACTCAGGGCAACCGCTAGATCACAGAGTTTTTCCAAAAGCGGCTCACTCTCGGCGCGATCGCGTCTTGTTCTGTGCGTCGCCGCCTCTGAGCATCCGACCTCCAAGCAAACGAAGGGAGGCACCGATGTTCTACGAGCTGATGGGGTACCTGCACGCGACCGTCTCGCGCCGCTGGAGCGAGCTGCGCCGGCTGGCGGGGGAGGGGGGCCAGGGGACGGTCGAGTACGTCGGCCTGATCCTGCTCGTCTCGCTGCTGATGGTGGGGATGGTGGCGGCGATGAAGGGCTTCAATAGATCCTTTAGTAAGACAGGCTACCTGGTCCGTCGGTCCAAGTAATCTGCCAGCTATGGGGACTCCGCTTGAGCGGCTGGAAAACGCCTATGCGGAAGCGATGGAAGCGCCGGATGGGGTCCGGTTCTTCTGGCTTCTGAGCGACTACCTGTATCTCTTGGATCGCGGCCCCATTAAGCGTGCGGTCAAGAGGCTCACGAAGGAAGTAGACGGGGCGGCGAAGGACTACGAGGAGCAGGACGCAAACCTCACGCGCCGGTTGGTCGCAATCAGGAACGAGCTAGTCGAGATCGAGCCGGACGCCGACGACTCCGACGCTCCCCATCCCGGCCAGTACGACCCCCTGGAAGGCGATGCCTCCCTCTGGCACGCGTGGCGCTGGACCCTCGCAAACTTCGATGCGGTCGCTAGGGGCCGGGAGGTCGCGATCAAGGCCGAGAAGGAAGGAGACCGGAGCACGTCGCGCATCGCGGGCGAAATTCTGAATGCGAAGATCCACGACCTCGTCTACCCAGACAACCCCAATCAGAAGGTGCGGGAAGACTTGGACGAGCTTGATGCGCGCCTCCAGCAGGCCCGAAACGATCAGGCAGCCGCGCAGCGGCATCTCGAGCATGTGGCCGAGAGAACTGGATTCCTTGCTCGTAGGAAGCTGGCGGATATCGCGTCGTTCCTTGCCCCCAGGCAGTCCCGCAAGGTCGCTGGCAGGGGCTCCGAGGATGAGCTGGAGTGGGTCAACGAACTGTTCAAGGAAACCCTGGGCGGCTTCATTCACCTGCGGGAACTAATGCGACCCAAGGAGTTTCGGGGTGATCTCGATGCCAAGGCCAGGGAGGAAATCGAGCGACTGATGACCGACTCCAAAGAAGCGCTGGAACGGGCGCACAGGCCGCTGCGGCGAAGACTTGAGGAGAAGCGGTTCACCAGTTGGAGTGAACTGCGGCCCGGCGACAAAGTAACGGCGCTTGTTGGGGTGGCCGGCATCATCGCCTCGGTCACCGTGGCGCTCGCTTAGGCCCGTCCTTTTTCCGCTGCCCCACGACCATCCAAGCCGCGAAATGGCGGCGCTGAAATTGAATCCGCCGCCGACCTTGTTCCGAGGCGTCCAAATGGATGCCGTTGAGAAGTTCATGCGGTTCGATCGCCATTCGCCGCGAGCTTGACCACGGTGTCGATCCGTGCGACTCGCTGGCCGTGCTCAAGCAACCCCGATCTCGGCGCGGTGGAGGGAGGCCCGCTGTCCTAGCTCCTCTGCGAGAGGCCCGCGATTCAGCGAAGCCGCGCCAGATCCTTGCCGAAGGTGGATCTCTAGAGACTTCGCAACCTTGGGTACGGCGCTGGTCGGGATAATTGCGGCTTGGCGGGTCACGACACGTTCCGTGGATGTTCTTTTCAGACCGCGTACGCGGTACGGCTGGCCTTCGATGTCCTTGAAGGTAAAGCAGAGTTGCTCCAGGTTGAGGGCGACTCTGACATCGTCGACGCGGCGCTAGAGGACGCCGATCAAACGGTTCTTCGCTCGGTTCAAGCGAAGTCCAAGCTGGAGCCCTACGTCTGGCGCCCGGGCGCAATCGCGTCCGTGATCAAGGCCTGGATTGGCGGCGAACGGAGCGCGGATGAGAGCCTCGACTTCGTCACTGACGGGCACCTAGGCGAGGGCGTCGCCGAAAAGCTTGTCCCGGCTCTCATCCACCTGCGGGGAGGAATCGCGTCCGAGGGAGAGTTGGCCTATCTGGCCGAGTTCGACATAGACACCGGAGATGAGGCCCTCGCCCGAATCAACGTCCATAGCGGTCTTCCGCAGGCCCGTGATCTGCTGGAGCAGGAGACGCTGCGGCTGATGGAGCTTCGCGAGCACGACAAGGCGGTGACCGCCGGCGAGGCCCGGGACCTGGTCAAATCCCTGTTTGGCGAGCTGATCCTCGATTCCGGAAATCAGGATCGCGCGCAGCGCAGGCTGACCCGGGCCGAGATCGCCGATCGGGTTGGCGTGTCACTTAGGGCTATCGACACTGCGAGCACCTGGAGCCCCGAGCTCGAGCAGCGCTATCGCGCCAATCTTCTCTCCGAGCCGCCGGATCCGACTCTCACCATGCTGGAACTCCTCGGAGAGGAGGCTGCGCTGGCACCGACCCGGATCGCGTCGGCATCAGAAGCTGGGATCTCGATGGAGATGCCTGCCGTACGACTCCTCGATCACGGTGGTTGGGCGCAACTCAGTGGACCCGCCGGAGCCGGCAAGTCGACGACGCTCGGTCAGCTGGCGGTCGAGGCCGCGGAGAAGGATCCATTGCCAATCAAGGTCTTTGTCGCCAGTTATGCGACGGGATCGTTGAGCCAGCTGCTCCGCCGCTCGATCGAGCGAAGGGTGAAAACGCCGATCGCCACCGGATCTGTCGAGCTCCTGCTCTCGCGCGAGACGACGTTGGTGCTGATCGACGGCGCCGGAGAGCTCAGCCCCGAGCAGCGGAGCTCGCTGATCGCCGACGTCGAGGCCCTCCGGGCCAGTCACCCTGATGGCGTAAGGATGATCTTTGCGGCTCGCCACGCCCCGGCGCTGACCGAGCTAGGCCTCAGTGAGTTCTCAGTTCAGGGACTGGATCGCGATGCCCGGCGAGGGATCGCGGAGGCCACCGACGCTCAGAGAGGCGTGATCGAGTGCGAACGTATCGAAGCCGAGTTGGAATCGGTTCTGGAGAGCCCCTTGCTCTTCAGGCTGGCGTTAGGTCTCCGCCTGAAGGGCATCGAGGCAAGTTCACGGGCAGACCTCTTCGCCCAGTTCGTCGAGCGCCTCCAGAGCAGGCCCGAGGGCGGGAAGCTCTCCGCCCAAGAGCTATCGGTCCTTGAGAAATGTTGCTTCGAGCTCCGTATCGCTGGCCTCTACAACGCCGAGGAATGGTGGTGGTTGGAGACGATTGCCGCGGAGCGCGAGAGGCAGATCAAGCGTGGTCTGATTTCCGGAGACGCCGCATCGGCCGCCGAGCTATTGGAGGGACTGGTCGGGGTGGGGATCGTGCGGCGGCTTGGCCAGGGGACCGACCTCGCCCTCTTGCATGACCTCTTCGCCGACTGGTTCTGCGCCGGGGCGATCCGAAAACACCTGGCCACCCTCCCGACTCCGGTCCCCGAAGAGCTGGAGGAAGCCGTCCTCTTCCTCGTCGAAATGGACGCCCTCAGCCGCGCGCAACTGATCGACCTCGGAGAGTCTCCGATCGCCGCAGGGCGAGCCGCCGACGCGATGGTCGCGGAGGGCGTCGACGTGCGCATGGTCGGTGAGATCTGGGAGCGGCTCATGCCTACTCTCGGAGCTGAGTTGCGAGCGACCTTCAAGTCGCTTGATCTCAGGCTCACTGCAGACGGTGGCGCGGCCGAGCTCCTTCGCCCCGGCGGGGATTGCGAGAAGCCGATCGTGATGTTGAGTGTGGTCGGCAGGGCACCGGTCTCATCCTTCTCGCTGGCGGTAGATCTCTGGTTGGGCGCGGTAAGGATCGCTCTCGCGTCGTCCGATCCGAGTTATCCGCTGGTGGCCAGCGCCGATCAAGTCGAGCTGGCACGTCAGCTCGCGGACGCCAGCCGCTCACGGATCGAGCTGACTTCCGCGCTGATCGGCGAACTGCTCCCATCGATGAAGCAGCGACTGGCCGAGGAGATCGGCCCTCTGGGGATCAGGGGTTGGTTGACGCCGCCGCGCGAACTGCCTGGCCTGATACCAGGCCAGGGGAGCATCAGCGAGCACGAACTGCTCTACAACCAGGTGTGGGAGACCCCGACGGTCATTCCGATCCCAGACTCGGCCACCCCCGACGTTGACGCATTGTCGGGAAGGATGGTCGCCGAGGCCTATCTTCACGAGACCCCGGCGGAGGCGGCTCACCAGTCTTTGAAGGAAGCACTCAGCTGCCTAATTCCGAGGTTCGAGTGATGCGCGAGCTGCTCGGTACGGCTGAAGAACTCGGTGGGAGAATTGCCGAGTCTCCAGAGATGAAGACGTTCAAGCGCGCCTTTGATCCCGACGAGGATCTGGCGCAGCGACTGCAAGAACTCTCGGTTCAGATCTCCCTTCTACGGAGCGCGCCGCTCCTTATAGCGGTCCGGCTCCAGCATCACGCACAGTGGGCAGAAGGTCTGATCAAGAGCACGGAGGATGAGGGCTGGTTCGACGATGCGCTGAAAATAGGGACCGCATTCCAGCTGATGATCGAGTTTCTGCGCTCGCGGCTACCGGGCTATCCGATCCTCAAGGTCCCCCACCGGGCTAAGGGATCGCCCTACTTGATCGAGACCAACTACCTGCTCTTCCACCACTTCCCTTGGGAGCGGGAGCTGGCTCGGATCGGCATACAGCAGAAAGACGGCCACCAATTGGACGGTCTGTTCGAGGCGCCCGGTGGGATCGGTGGCCTGCTCACCCAGTTGGCCAGGCAGGCAAATGATCGACCTTCCTGGCAGCGGTTCACCGCGGCGTCGGCGGCTCTCGATCCGGACGATAGACAGCGTCTGAGCGACCTGAACCGGGATTTTCGGGCACGAACCGCGGAGGAGGTGGTCGATGCTGAGTCCGGTGAACTGATGATGGCGAACTATCAATACAGGCGGGCCGTGCTCGCGGAGATAATCAGCTCATGCGAGGACAGGGTCTTGGAGTATCTGCGGAGCTTCGAAGAAGTCGATGAGCTGATCACGCTTATCGCCACGACGATCGAGGTCGTGATCATGGAGTCCGAGCTGACCAGACTCGAAATGCGGAGAATGGACCTGGGCATGGGCCTGGAAGCGCGTCCTTTTCAGGGTCTTGCAGATCTGACGGAGCGCTTCCTTGAGCCCGGAGTGCCGGTGCTTGTCAATGGTGCTGGTGGAATGGAGGGCCTGGTCTATCCGACGACGCTGACCATGTCCTTCGACGGAGAGGTCCGGTTGCAGGGCAAGTTCTTCGGGCTCGCCGACTGACCTCTGGTAGTCGGTTGTCGAACCCCCGATGATCGATTCTGGCCCAAGTCAGTCTCCGAGCTTCCCGCTGGCGACTCCAATTCTGGTGCGAGGGCCGCTGACGCTGGGTGCAGGATCTGAGCGATGAGGTGGGGCACAAAGGTCCACATAGCCCGGTGGCCGCGAGCAGACTGGGGCGCCGACCATGCAATTGGAGCGCGTTCGGAAATCGATGATCCGCTCGACTGCTCGACGCCACATCGACCTCCGCTTTTCCCGCGCCGTGTCCTTCCCCGCCGAAATTGGAAGAGCTCGGGCGGGGTAGGCTCGGAAGTTCCGCGGACTAACTCCCGCCAACCGGAGGCTGTCTCTTGCGCATGTCGAGCAAGAGGTGGACTGCGTCGATTTCTTTGGCCGAATGCTCAGAGCGATAGATCGATTCAAGTTTTCCGAGCGGCGACGCGAGGTGAAGAATTTGATCCTCGTCTAGAAGCTCTTCAATCACAGCATTAATTTGGTTTTCGGCTTGCGTAGGATCGCGGTCGAGCAGGAAGCCAATCATCGTGGCGCAACCCGAGTCGGTCGGGTATCGACCATCGAGGAAGCGAAACAGGCCATCCGTTACGTAGTGGCGGGCAGTTGCCGACGGGTTCAGGAGGCGCTTGCACTCGATCGTCATTTGCACGTCGTGATGTAGCCCGAGATAGAGGGCTAGGTCAGGTCTGGGAACTTTTGCCGGATCGGCGATGCCGTTGAAGTGCGCGTCTGTCCATCCTCCCGTCTCCAAGAAGGCAAGGATCTGGAGGCCGGTAGTGCGCCGTTGTTGAAGGTTCCGCTTAAGGCACCCAGCGACACCCGCAGTGCAGGCGACCTCTTGGTCGCTAAAGCGGAAGCAGCCAGCAGCCATCCATTCCTCGGCTGCTGTCGCGAGGAGGAGATGCGCCTCAGCTCGATGTCGCTCGAGGACCGAGGCGAGGAACGCCGGTTCAAGCACCGCTGCTTCCACGGCCGCGTGGTCGTCGATCACGCGGCAGACTTCCCACGCTCGTTTCGCACGGCCGCGCGAAGAATCTCGGCAACAATTTCGTCAGAGTCGTGAAGCGCGGCCGCCGCAGTCATCTGCTTCCTCTCGGCTGGCTTTCGGATCTCTACTGAGCTACGTCGGTAGATGCGCTGAGGACGGCGGATCAGCAGGGTGCCGTCAGGAACTACAAGCTCCTGTAACGGGTCCTCAACAAGCTCTGGCGGCGACGTTCCGCTAAGCCCGACGCCGACTACGACGTCATCCCTCTTGCGATCAGCTCGCACAGCGGTCTTTCCGTCGATCTCGGTCTGAAGAGTTCGTTCAAGCGTACGCCGGTATGACTCGATCTCGTTGTTTGCCGGCTCGCCGTAGGCCCGCGGACTGGTGCTGTCGTAGAAGGCGGGGAGCCGAACTTCTAGCCGGTCTTCGATGATGGCTAGCTCATCCGGCGTGAGTCCATAGAACTTCGCTAGGAAGGTGTCGATCCTCTCTACGGCCCGATCGACGTCGCCCTCCAGTCCAATCTGCGCGAGGCTGGCAAGTGCAGCGACGGCCGCTTTGTCATCGAGGAACGTCACGGGAAGCATTGCGACGTCTTGCTGCTTTATCTCCGGCCGCTCGATTCCCCAGGATGATGCCGTCATGAGCAGCAGATAGCGAGCCAGGCTTGAATTCAGAAATGCACACAGGGCGAGGGCGAGAGCTTCACCTTCTCCGTCTGACGGAGGAACGAGAGCAAGGACGGACTCACTAAAGGCGGCCGGGTCCGCATAGAACGTGGCGCGCAAGCGGCCCATATTGTCGAGGCTGCGCCCGAGTAGTACTCGTGGTCCGCGATAAAGAGCTGGGTTGCGTGGGCGGTGGAACCACTCGTACGTGACGGGCAGGCTGGTCTCCACAGTGAACGGCCGGATGTCGCTGGTCCCGATCGAAGGGATTTCGCGCAGTAGCGGAAGGTCATTGTGGTCTCCACCTTTGGCTTGGTAACCGACGCCGATCGTCCAGTTTTGAGCACTGGCGCTGTGACGAAGACTGTCAACGGTGGGTGCGTCCAGCGTCAGTCGATCGACCAACTGCACGTCGCGCATGTCGCCAAAGACCAAACGCCTCAACAAGTCCGGGCGTGCCTTGAGTAGGCGCCGCGGAATGCGAGTGATCTGATCGGCGTCAATGGCGATGCGCCCGGTTGCAAGACTGACTGGTCCCGGCTTGGGGGCCGCGAACGTGACGTAGTCCCGTGCTGCTTCAGTTGCCCCACGAACGACGTAGAGAGCGCAAGGAGCAATGGCATCAGAGAACAGGTTCCTGCGGAAGGCCGAAAAGTCGACGATCAGGTCTAGGTTCGTGTTAGCAAGAGCCTCTACTTGAAATGCTCGCTCGCTAGAACGCTGGTTGTACAAGCTGCGGGCAGGCATCAGCATGGCCATGCAGCCATCTTCGGCAAGGTGGTCGAGCGATATCCAGAAGAAGGCTTGCGCAAGGGTCAGAATGGAGCCGCCCGGTCGATCCGTCGATGCGAGATAGCGCTGTGCGGCCTCAGAAGCACGTTTCCAGGGGGGGTTACTCGCGATCACCTCGAAGGTGCCTTCAAATGAACCCGCGACATTGAAAAAGTCTCCTTGCCGAAGATTGGTACCGACCAGCTTGGGGAATCGCCATCCGTCCTCGGATTCTTCGTCCCCCAGGCGTTCCAGAAGCACGAGGTAGCAGCTCAAAGCGGCGACCCGAAGTGCATCGTCCATTAAGTCACAGCCAAAGATTTGGTTGGCAAGCGCATCCGCCATCTCGGCGGCGCTTAATGCGCGCCCCGCCGACTCCTCTAGGTGGTCAAGAAGTCGCTCATACGCTCGCGCAAGAAAGAGACCGCTTCCGCACGCAGGGTCGAGGACACGCGCTTGACTAAGTTCGGCCGTTTGCGGCATCGCCTCGTCTAGGGCAGCATCCACTAGGTGACCCGGGGTGTAGAACGCCGCGTTTGCATGCTGCTCTGCCCTGACGAACTCCTCGTAGACGCCGCCGAGCACCTCCGCGGGAATTACGCGGAAGTCGTAACGTTCGATCAGCGTGAGCTGGCCAGTGCCTGCCACGCCGGATAGCAAGTCGGCGACTACGTGTAGGTGACTCAGATGTACCTGTTGGCGCTCTTCGTTCGTGACAACGAAGGTGTCGCCGTTGAAACGTTGGCGCAGCGAATCGAAAAGCTCATAAGTCTCCTCTACCGACCCATACAGCAGGTCGATGAACCGAGGCTGGGGATCGTGCCCGCCATTCGGAATGAGACCGCGAGCATCCAGATACTGTGCGAAGAGCGATCGCGCAAGCAGTTGGTCAGCGGCCCCGGGGGACAGGTCCTGAGCTAGCAGGGTGGCTCGGGCAGGCCGCAGATCCTCTCTTAATTGAACGATGACGGAGCGAGGCCCCCCTCCGCCCGGCAGGACATCACGGGCGCGGCCACGGAGCAGGCCCGAGCGCGTGAACGGCTCAAGGATCTCATCATCAGGGCTGCTTGCGATAACCGGCGCTGCCCCGGCAGCGGGAGGAGACGTGCCGTCGAGGATCCGTATCTCCGTAGGCAAGACGACCACTACTAGCTGGGCACGCGACTCATTCCAGGTCCGCTGGTGAAGTGCAGCTATGGCCCGCTCAACCTCGGCATCATCCGGAATCCCGAGCCCTGCGAAGTACACCAGCGGGACTCGTCCCTCGAAATAGGCCGCGTGGACCCCGACGTATCTACTTGCCGCATTCCAGGCATGGCGACGTGCTGGGGGCAGGCTGCCGACGCTGTCCCCGCGCTGTACGAGGTCGTCATCGTCGTAGCCGAGACGCCCGATAACTGCCTTGAGATCGATCGCCGTCATCGACTCCCTCCGCAGGCCTGCGCGCCGCCGGCCGTTGGGCGCCAGCTTGACATCCTAAGTGGAAAATCTAGCGGTGACAGGGGATGTCGGTTTGCGCCAGAGACCTGCAGGATAGAAGCCGATGCGTCCAGCAGCAGGCTCCGCAATCGCCTACGAGCGTTCTACCAGGGCGAATCTTATGCCGGGCCGAATCTGTTATCCCGGCCTCTCAACGCGCCTAGCGATCTCAACGATGGAAACGTCGAGGGCAGCAGCAATCGCCATCACGGCGGCCCAGGAGGGGTTGGCATGACCGCGCTCAATGCCTGACAGGTGCGCGACCGTGACCCCGGCCTTGTGGGCGACGGCTTCCTGCGTCATTCCCGTCTTGCTCCGCAGCTCCCGGATAGCGGCGCCGAGCGCCGGCTGCGGATTGCTTGAGCGGCGCATTACGACGACAACGGTTTCAGATCGAGGCGCGGCAATCTTGTCTTTAACAGAGGGACTTGTGATTTAGTTGTAGTTACGCTACGTTTGCGCTTCATAAGAAAAGCGCCCCCGCGCTGCGCTAACAGCCGGGGGCATGGCACAGGAGGGATTAGCTCCCATGCAAGACAAGCCTAGTGGCGCTGGCCATGAGCGCGCCACGACCACCTCCCAGCAGGACTACCGCGACCAGGCGGCCGTCCTCCGGCAAATCCTCGACCTCCACCCCGATGCGCTGACGCTCGCAGAGCTGATGCGTGAAATGACGTTCGACTCGACCGACTTCCAGGAGCGCGATCGCATCGAGCGAGGAGTCCGCGACCTGATCGCGGGTGGCCTGCTCCACCTCGTCGGCGACCTCGTCCTGCCGACCAGGGCCGCTGTCCTCTGCCACGCCGTCCTCGACGCCTGATGGACGGGCGGCACGTAGACAGAGAAGCTGCGCGGCGGCTCGGAAAGAATCTGTGGAGAGCCCGCCGCCGCGCGGGCTACTCCCAGGAAGAACTCGGCAGCCTTGCCTGCCTTCATCGCACCGAGGTCGGAATGGTGGAGAAGGGCGAGCGGTTGCCCCGGATCGACACGCTGATGAAGCTCGCCGGCGTTCTTGAAGTCCGGCTGGAAGCGCTGGTGGAGGGGATCGAGTGGCTGCCGCCCGGTCCTCCCGCTCAGGGGAGCTTCGCGGTCAGGAGGGCGGCATGAACATGAAGGTCTCCACTCTCCGACTCCCCGAGTCGATGGCAAAGCAACTCGGCGCCATCGCCCGCGCCGAAGGCATCTCGGTCTCGGAGGTCCTCCGCGAAGGAATCGAGAACCACATCACCGCCCGTTGCTCTGACGAGAAACTCAAAGAGCGCTTGCGGAAGGTCCAGCAGGAAGACCGCGACGTGCTCAAAGACCTCGGGATCGAGGGCTAGTGATGCGAAGACGACAGCAGCGCTTGCCCTTCGCCCTCAGCACTTCGATCCGCAACCCGTTCAGCCGGGAGCTGCTCCGCCGTTGCGTACTCGCGCAGCGGCCGGTCAGCCTGGACGAGCTGGCGGAGTCGATGGACGGGCTGCGCTCCACGATCCGCGATCACACCGATGAACTGGAGATCCTCGGCGCCCTCGAGGTCTCCGAAGAGTTGTGGCCGTGGCGCCCGGCAGGCCCTCGCTACGAGGCGAGCGAATTGCTGATGGGGTCGGAGTGGGCGCTGGTCGGCCTGGGCCTGATGCCGGGGAGCGGCTGGCCCACCAAGGAGGAGAGGGCCCAGATCGACAAGCATATTGGCGAGCGGCGAAGGGACAAGGAGTTCACTGAGCGTCTCCGTCGCCGCATGGAGGAAGACCGGGACGTGCTGGAAGCTCTCGCGGGCTCCGACCGGCCGGTGCGCCTGTGGCGGCGGGCCAGGGCTCGGCTGCGGTCGGCGTTCCCGCGTCAACGAGGCGATATCTAGCTTCGCTCCAAAGAGGGCAGGGGCCACAACGCTGCCCCTGCCCTGTGTGACGACTGTGTGACGAAGTTTCCCCGGCCCATTTTTCCGGCTCGCCTCCCTGTTGAAGTGGATGGCGCAAAAGGCAATCCAGAAGAAAGGAGGGGGCCAGTTTCGGGCTGTCTGCCCCTGTTTGAGTGTGGAGGCCCCGAAGAAGTTTTCTAAAGATTTGACCGGGTTTGGCCCTCTCGTTCGACGGAGGGATAGATGCCTTTCTCCGTCGAGAGCCGAGACGACGCCGAGCCCTTTCGAGGGCGGCTGGTGCTGCCTGCCGGCCTTGCCGATCGCCCACACCCCGATTGGCAAGGCCCGATCCTGCGGATTCGGCATCAGGGCGCGGAATGGGTCCTGGTCAGCCGCGCCCGAGTCTCTACCACCCAAGTCGGAGATCGGTGATGGCCGGTAGCTCTCCTCCTCCTCCTCGTGGCACTCGCCCCACCCGCGCTCGCTCTCTCGCGGCCAGCGCCCCGCTCTCTGACCTCGACCGCCGGATTCTCCATCTCCTCTCCTTCCTCCGGGTCCTGACCCAGACCCAGCTCGCCAGTTTGCTGTCGCCCGAGATCCCGCCACGAACGCTTCGCTATCGAACCGCCCGCCTCGCCAAGCTCGGCCTGATCGGGCGCACTCGCCCTTATCGGGAACTTGGATCGGCGCCGCACCATCTTTGGCCGACGCGGAAGGGCGAGGCGATTGCCGAAGGGGGACCGCCGCCACGAGGGGGCGAGCGGCGTGAGCCGAACCCGCTCTTCCTCACCCATGCCGCTGCGATCAGCGAGCTGTACGTGGCACTGAAGACAGGGCTGCCGGAGGGCGTGAAGCTGACCGGCTTCGAGCGCGAGGCTGAAGCGCGGGAGGCGTTCCGGGGCTTTGACGGCAAGGAGTACGCCGTGGCGCCGGATGCCTGCATCCAGATCGCCGAGGCAGACGGGCGCGTCCTCGTCGCCTTGGTCGAGCTGGACCTAGGGACGATGTCGACCCGCCAGCTGAAGGCGAAGGCCGAGGGCTACGGCGAATACGTGGAGTGCGAAGGCTGGCGCCAGCGCAACAGCTACTGCCCGCCGCTTCTGTTCCTCACCACCTCGGAGAAGCGGGCCCGCTCGTTCCTGGCCATCTGCAGGCGCACGGTTGACCGTAGCCGGATGCTCGTCGCCGCTACCGCTCTTGCGCGGGACATAGGCCACTCACTGGTGGCGCGGGAGTGGCTGACGGGAGAGAAGGAGGGCGTCGATCTCCTCGCGGTCCTCCGCGGCGCCCGCCGCCCCTACGAGGAAGTCCTGAAGCAGGAGGAGGAAGAGCAGCGCGAGCGAGACGCCGAGCGCGAACGGCTGCGCTCTGATCCCGCGGCGCTCCGCGAGCACCTGCGGAAGTGGAGTCACCGCGATTGGGGCGCCCAGCGTCTTGGCGGTGACGCAGGCAAGGCGTTGGAGATGACCATCGAGCGGGAAGAGGAGCTGGCCGAGGCCGAGGGCCGGGCGCTGCTGGCGCTCGGGGAGATGTTCGCCGATCCGCTCCACCTCCAACTTGCCGAGGGCGAGCCGACCGCTGAGCGGCAACCCGTCCTCGCCGAGCTCGTCGAGCATCAGCGGGCGCGCCAGCTCGAAGAGATCGAGGAGCTGGCCGATCGGGTGGGGGAGGGGCCGGCGCTGCGGAAAGCTCGCGGCCGCATCAAGGACGGCGAGATGCTGGCGGTTGCCGACCTCTCCCGGCTGCGCCTGGCGGCGGAAGATGACGGGCGGTCCCTTAAAGAGCAGGAGCGGCTGCGATCCGCTTATCTCTCCTCCCGCGAAGAGAGGGCCCTGTATCGCTGGAAGTCTCAGCGCCTCTTCACGCGCCTTCACAGCGGGCCGGAGGACTTCCTCGAGGAGATCGACTGCAGGTCGCTCCGGCTCTGCCGCTCCTGCGAGGAGGTCGCCTATCCCGATCCTGATCGTGCGAGCTACGAGGGGGGGCGGCGCCGCGACGTTGCCTTTCGCTGCCACTTCTGCGGCAGCGAGAAGCTTGTGGAGTGGGAGCGGTCAGCGGCAGGAAAGGCCAGGCTTTGACCGCGACTTGCGGACTCCGAGCGACGAAGGCGGGGGAGAGGTTTCCCTGGCTCAGACTTAGGAGGGTGTGAGTCCTTTGCCTTCATCGCCGCCGAGGAAACGAAGGTCAGTTGCGCTCAACCCAAGCGCAAAACCAATTGGAGGTAAGGGGGCGAAACGACGCCGCGCTGTGCGACCGGGCGGCGGCACCCCCGAGGCGCGTGAGAGATTCGCCCGCACCTTTGCCGACGTTCTTTCGGGGCGTTTCGGCGGTCGCTGGGCCGTCGAGTGGGATGGCGGAGATTGTTCCCCCTCGTCTCCGGTCGACAGTAGATCGAGTCATGCCCATTCTTAGTCGTCACGGTCAACAAGGAACTGCTCCATGCGGTCGAAGAACGAGGACCAACCTTCTTTTAGACCCAGATGCCGCCCGTCGTCCTTCAGTTTGACGGCCATCGAGGTCTTGCCCTTCTTTTCCTCGAGTTCGACTTCCACGACCTCCTCCCCACGGCCGGCGCGGCCGGTGATCGTGAAGACGAGTCGCTTCGGCGGTTCAACCTCGCGATAGACCCCCGACCAGGGGAAACCGGAAGTCCCGTTCTGACGCACCAGGGATGCCTTCCACTTCCCTTGGGGTTGGACATCCATCTCTACATCAGACCCGTTGCTTGCATCCGACCCGAACCACCGCACCACTTCGTCTCGCTCCGTCCATGCCTCCCAGACTTTGTCCCGCGGGGCGTCGATCGTGCGCCTGAGCGTGAAGACCATCCTCTCCCGACGTTTCCAAGTCATCAGGGACGCGAGCAGGAGGATGAAAAGGTTAACGGCGATGTAAGCACCGCGTTCAGGACGCGTTGGCTCCTTGTCGAAGCCGGCAATCCCCACGAACACCGAGTAGAAGACCATCGTCGAGATGATGATCAGGCCGACAGTCCACCACTTGTTGACGATGAAGGGCGAGAAGACGGCGATCGCCAACGTCATCGGCGCGAAGGGACTATCGATTGGCCCCCCGGTCGCCACCAGGAGGGCGGTCATTGATGCCAGTTGCAGGGTGTAGACCGAGAGCAGCGTGGCCTCCTGAATGCGCCTCCGCGCCGTGTCGCCGTGCCGCTCCATCCATTTTTCGAACTTGTCAACGCCCGTAATCAGATCCTTGAGAGCGTTGACGATTGGTTTTGAGCTGGTGTTGGCCGTAACGAACGAGAGCACGATGATCGCCACCTCGATGGCCCAGAAGAAGTGAATGGCGGAGCCGACCGACTCGTTTCCGAAAAGAAAAGCCAGGATCAGGCCGACGCCGAACACGATCAAGGCATGGCCCATCCACACCATGGTGAGTTGGACCTCGCGGTCGAACTGCTCCTTCCGCTCCTTCCGGAACTGCTCTTCGATCCAGGCAAAAAACCGAGATCGCCGCGATTGCTGCACGTCTTCTGGCTGTGACACCGGTTCCCCGCCGATCAGCTCTGGCGAGCTAGTTGTGATCGATGGGCCGGAGGGACGAAAGGTCGGATGTCCCGCGGAGCACATCCGCACCAACAACAACGTTTCGTAGCTCAGGGGAGGCCTGGAGGATCTTGGAGATCGAGTTCTTGAGGTCGCGGGCGACGATCAAGGAGAAGCCCAGTAGAGCGGCCGCCAGTACCGTACGGGCTCCCTGGGAGATAAAGGGAGCCAGAAGCGCCCACGCTGCAACTCCGAGGTTCAACGACCTGTAGAGCCAGTCCGCCTTGATCGCGACCCCCCTCTCCCTCACCATCTTCCGACACAGGACCGCCAGGTAGACGTCACGGGCAAGCAGCCCACAGAGGATCAGTAGGGGCATTGCCCCGCTCACCCAGGCAGCGACCAGGCAGGCGTCGATCGCGATCCGATCGACGATCGAGTCCAGAGCCCGCCGAGAGGGACCGTCGGCTTCGAAGCGTCGGGCGAGCACTCCGTCAAAGACATCGGCGGCGATGAAGAGGAGTAAGAAAGCGGTAGTTATGGCTGGCGAGACGAGGAAGCTCGCGACCACGACCGGTATCAGGGCCAACCTACCGACAGTGAAACCCAGCAGAAGACGGTCCGACCTCAGGGCGTGCGAACGACTTCGCTTCCCGTGAAACCCCGAAAGTGACCTCGAACTGATCGGACTCGCTGCTGCTGACAAATCGGCCTCCCAACCGACGATTACTCGTCGCACTCTACTCGCGGTAGTCCCAGCTTGAAGGCTGGTCCGTTAGTGCTGGCGAGGGATCGCGCGAGATTCCGCTCACCTTCGGGGGTGCAGGAGGTAATCATGCCGGGCTAGGCTCCGGTCGGGGCAGCGTGGTCCTCGAGCCGAAGGGTGCGGATCGTTCCCCGTTGGCCTCGTATCGGGACGGGCGGTCCTTCTCCGGCGAGGAATAGGCGCGCTCGCTCGGCGATCGGCAGCTTGCCGTTGCGCCCACTCCGCCAGACGAAAACCGAATCGAAGACTGAGTGGAGGACGCGGCGCTGGTCTTCGAGGGTGAGGTCGCCCCAGACCTGCTCGAGGTCGGCCTCAATCTGAGCGGGCTCACGTTCCTGGTCGCGCTCGGCTCGCTCTTCGAGTAGCGCGTCGACCCGCGCCTGGCGGCTTTCGACGGTACGCAGGTAGACATCGGAGTCCGAACCGCCCAAGGCTTCGGCAAGGCGCTCGTCAAGGGCGGCGTCTCGCTCGGCTTCGGCAGCGGCGAGTTCGACGTCGAGGTTCGACCCGTCCTCTTCTTGGGTGTGAGCCGTGGCGTTCTTGGCGAAGGCAAACAGGTGAGAGAGGACGAATGGCTCGATTACCCTGGCCTTTACCGAGGCCGGCGCCGGACACCAACCCCCGGCCTTGTCGGGCTTGCAGCCGTATTCGAGGAAGTCTTTGCCGTGGCGCGTTTTCCCCATCTTCGGCTTCATCGCATAGCTGCATCCACCGCAGCGAAGGACCCCTGAGAGCAGGCCCGTTCCCTTGCCGGAGCGGCCGGGGTGGACGCCGCGGGCCTTGTTCGCGGCCTGCCACTCGGCAAGAGTCACGATCGGCTCGTGCGCGTCGGGGTTGACGATTTTCCCGGCCCGCGCCTCACCGAGGTAGACCCGGTTGCGAACGATCGTGCCAACGCTGGCGACGGTCCAGTGATTGTTGTCCCAGGGCGTTACGACCCCTTTCTCCTCAAGGAACCGGGCGAGCTGGGTCCAGGAGACGCCGGCGGCGCGACGGCGGAACAGCTCGTGGATAACAGGCCCAACCCTGGGGTCCGGTTCAAGCACGCGGTCCTCATTGCGCCGGTAGCCGGTCGGCACCTTGCCGGAAACGTGGATGCCGCGCGCCACTGCCGACTTGCGGGCGGTGTCCCAGTTCTCGCGGATGCGGGCCAGCTCCAGCTCGCCCAGCGCGGCGAATAGGTCGGCGAGGAACTTCCCCATGTAGCCGGAGGTGTCAATCCCCTCGGCCACCGTGCACAGGACGCCATCGGCGGCGCGGATGCGCGCCAGCAGGTTGGCCGAGTCTTGAACCGAGCGCCCGAAGCGATCGAGGCGGGCGACGACAAGGCCTCCGGTGGCGCCGGTCTCGATCCTCTCCATCGCTGCGTTCAGCCCGGGCCGGTCAGCCTTCGAGCCCGGCTGGTCGAGATCTTCGTGCCACTTGGCAATCCGGTGGCCTTGCGACTTGGCCCAGGCTCTGACACGCTCCTTTTGCTCGCCGGGCGAGATGAAAGCATCGCCGGAGCGGCCTCCTACACGCGAAACGCGGATATAGCCATCGAGCTTCATTGGGGTGCCCCCCTTACGTTAGAGACTGAATGGCAAGCAGGGGACCGAGCTCGCCGACGTGATCGTCAACAAGATCAAGGAGGCGGTGGACAAGGTCGCGTTCAAATAGATCGCCGGGCCCTCGATCGGCGCTGCATGAGAGACTCGCGCGATGCCAGCTTCACGCAGTTACGACAGGGCGCCGGCTGACATCCGGCCGGTGACGATCGACGCCGGGTTCGTCGGCAGTGCCGACGGCTCGGCGTTGATCTCGATCGGGCGGACGCGGGTCATCTGCACCGCCTCGATCCAGGAGCAGGTGCCGCGCTGGATGACGGGCAAGGGGAAAGGCTGGGTGACGGCCGAGTACGCGATGTTGCCCGCCTCGACCGGCGACCGCAAGCAACGAGACATCTCGAAGGGAAAACAGGACGGCCGCGGGGTCGAGATCCAGCGCCTGATCGGGCGCTCGCTGCGAGTCGTCGTCGACTTCAAGGCGATGGGCGAACGCAGCGTCTACGTCGATTGCGACGTGCTCGAAGCCGACGGCGGTACCCGCTGCGCGGCGATTACCGGCGGCTTCGTCGCATTGCGTCAGGCTTTCCAGAAGCTGGTCGACAAGAAAGCGCTCGACGCGCTGCCGCTGAACGGCTCGATCGCCGCGGTCAGCGTCGGCATGGTCAACGGTCGCGCCCTCTGCGACCTCGACTACGGCGAGGACTCCAACGCCGAAGTCGACGCCAACGTGGTGATGACCGGCGACGGCGGCCTCGTCGAGGTGCAGGCGACGGCGGAGCGGACGCCGCTCTCGCGGGCCTCGCTCGACGAGCTGCTGGGGCTCGCCGAGATGGGGATCGGCCGCCTGCGGGAGGTGCAGGAGCGGGTCGCATGATCCTGGCCACCCGCAACCAGCACAAGGTGCGGGAGATGGCCGAGTTGCTCCCCGGCGTCGAGTTGCGGCCGCTGTCGGACGACGTTCCCTCGCCGCCGGAGACCGGCGACAGCTTCGAGGCCAACGCGCTGATCAAGGCCCGCTCGGCCCACGCCGCCACCGGCGAGGTGACGATCGCCGACGACTCCGGGATCGAAGCCGCCGCCCTCGGCGGCGCCCCCGGGATCTACTCCGCCCGCTACGCCGGCGAGGGGGCGAGCGACGAGGCGAACCTGGAGAAGCTGCTACGGGAACTCGATGCGGCCGGGGGCGGCCGCCACGGCGCCTACGTCTGCGCGATCGCCCTGATCGACGCCGAGGGCCACGAGTACGTTTTCGAGGCCCGCTGCGAGGGGACTCTGCTCTCCGAAGGGCGCGGCGACGGCGGCTTCGGCTACGACCCGGCCTTCGTCCCCGACGAGACCGGGCACAACGACCAGCGCACGATGGCCGAGCTCCCCCCCGACGAGAAGAACGCGATCAGCCACCGTGGCAAGGCGGTGCGGATGCTGGCGCGGCACCTCGGCCTGGCGACCTAGGCGGGACGATGATCAAGACCAAAAGCGGCGCCGCGGCGCTCTCGATCGCCTCCAACTCGATCCTGATTGCGCTCAAGCTCGCCGCCGGGGCGATCACCGGCTCGATCGCGATCATCACCGAGGCGGTCCACTCGCTGATCGACCTCGTCGCCTCGGTGATCGCCTTCGTCTCGGTCCGCAAAGCCGACGAGCCCGCCGACGAGGAGCACCCCTACGGCCACGAGAAGGTCGAGAACCTGGCGGCGACGATCGAGGGGATCCTGATCCTCGTCGGCGCCGCGGTGATCGTCTACGAGGCAACCCACCGCCTCGCCGTCGGCGCCTCGGTCGAAAGCCTCGGCGTCGGCATCGCCGTGATGGGGTTCTCCGTCCTCGCCAACCTCGCCGTCTCCGGCGTCCTCTACCGCCAGGCGCGGGCCCACGAATCCCCGGCGCTGGAGGGCGACGCCGCCCACCTGCGCACCGATGCGCTGACCTCCGCCGGTGTCCTCCTCGGCCTCGGCCTGGTCCAGCTCACCGGCATCGACGCCTTCGACTCGATCACCGCCCTGATCGTCGCCGCGGCGATCGTCTCGGCCGGAATCAGCATCATCCGCCGCTCCTCAGGGGTGCTTGTCGACGAGACCCTGCCCGACGCGGAGATGGACCGGATCGAGCAGGCGATCGCCACCGCCCGCACCCCCGAGGTCGCCGGCTACCACAAGCTCCGCGCCCGCCGCGCCGGCCGCCGCCGCCACATCGACTTCCACGTCCAGTACCGCTCCGGGACCACGCTGGAGCGCGCCCACGAGCTCGCCCACGAGATGCGCGACTCGATCGAGGCCGAGATCCCCCAGGCCGAGGTCCTGATCCACGCCGAGCCCGAGACCTCCTACCGCGAGCGCGAAAGCGGCCCCTACCGCTCGGGCTGAGGCAGTGTCGACTTATGCGTCCATATGGACGCATAAGTCGACACGCCTATGCAGGCGGCAGCAGGTTGACGCTCGCCGCCAGGCCGATCGCGACCAGGGTGATCGCGTAGCCGGTGTAGCCGCTGATCGCGAAGAGGACCGCGGCGATCGCGCAGACGACGACGGTGATGATCCAGGAGGCTCGGGCGAGGGTCACGCCCGGTATCTTCGCCGACATGCCTGACGCCGCCGCAGCTGCCGCTCCCGACCAGGAGTCCGCGGAGGCGGCGCTCGCCTTCCTGACCGAGATGTCGCCGGACCTGCGCGGGGCGGCGATCCTCGGCCCGGAGGGCGAGGTCCTGGCGGCAACGGGGGAGGAGTCGGAGCGCTGGCGCGAGGACGCCGCCGCGCTCTTCGCCGCCGCTGACGGCGCCGAGGGAACCTCCGTGGAGCAGGTTCACATCGCCACCGAGCAGGGCGAGGTCTTCGCGATCCGCAACGCCGGCCTCGCCGCCGTCACCGTCACCGACCGCTTCGCCCTCGCCTCGCTGATGCTCTTCGACATGCGCTCGACGCTGCGGCAGCTCGCCTCTCCGAACTTCGGTCCCCCAGAGGGGCCCAAATCTCGGAGTGGCGGATGACCCCCCCCAAGCCGCACCGTGTTCTCCTCGACCGCGTCTCGGTCTACGCCGACGAGGCGGCGGCCTTCATGCGTCGCCGGCGGGTCGCGCGCCGTCCTTTCGCCCGCCTCTACTACCCCCACGGCCGCAGCGCCGACCATGCCCAGGACTCGCGCAGCGGCGCCGAGCTCTTCGTCGCCGCCGGGCGCCTGATCGAGGTCGCCGGCAAGAAGGAGAAGGGATGACGGAGCTGATCGACCGGGGCCTTGCCGAGCGGGTCCTTTCCCGGGCGCTCGCCCATGGTGGCCGCTTCGCCGAGGTCTTCGCCGAACGCCGCCGCGGCCAGTCGATGTCGATCGACGAGCGCCGGATCGAGGCGGTGCAGTCGGGCGCCGAGGAGGGGGCGGGCGTCCGCGTCGTCGACGGCAACACCACCTACTTCGCTCACGTCGACGGCCTCGACCCGAACGACCTCGAGCGCGCCGCCGAGGAAGCCGCGGCAGCGCTGCGGGCCGAGCGGCGGGCGCCGCAGCCGCTGCAGGCTCAGGAGGTGGCGCCGATCGCAATCGAGCGCCGGCCCGAAGACGTGCCGGCCGAGCGCAAGGCGGAGCTGCTGCGCGAGCTCGACGAGCGGGCACGCGGCAAGGGGGCCGAGATCGCCCAGGTCACCGCCGTCTACGCCGAGGCCCGGCGCCAGGTCACGGTCGCCAACTCCGACGGCCTCTTCAGCGGCGACGACCGCACCCGCACCCGGATCGCCGTGCAGACGGTCGCCCGCCGCGACGGCACCGTCGAGACCGGCGCCGAGACCCTCGGCGCCCACCGCGGCTTCGAGCTGCTCGAAGACGATCCGGGCCAGATCGCCGAGCAGGCGGCGGCCAAGTCGCTGACCCTGCTCGACGCCGTCCCGGCGCCCTCCGGCTCGATGCCGGTCGTCGTCGGCGGCGGCTTCGGCGGCGTCCTCTTCCACGAGATGACCGGCCACGGGCTCGAGGCCGACCACATCCAGAAGGGCGCCAGCGTCTACGTCGGCAAGCTCGGCGAGCAGGTCGCCCAGCCGCTGCTGAACGCCTACGACGACGGCCGCCTCCCGCACGAATGGGGCAGCGACGCGATCGACGACGAGGGCCAGCCGACCCAGAAGACGCAGGTGATCGAGGAAGGCCGCCTCACCTCTTATCTCTACGACCACCTGACGGCGGAGCGCGACGGCGTCGCCTCGACCGGCAACGGCCGCCGCGAGAGCTTCCGCCAGCCTGCCGATCCCGCGGATGACCAACACCTACATCGCCCCCGGCGACTCGACTCCGGAGGAGATGATCGCCGAGGTCGAGCGCGGCTTCTACGCCGTCTCCTTCGGCGGCGGCCAGGTCGACCCGGCGACCGGCGACTTCGTCTTCGGCGTCTCCGAGGGCTACCTGATCGAGGGCGGCAAGGTGACCCGCCCCTGCCGCGGCGCCACCCTGATCGGCAACTGCCTCGACGCCCTGGCGGCGATCGACGCGGTCGGCGATGACTTCTTCATGAAGACCGGGATCTGCGGCAAGGGCGGCCAGAAAGTGCCGGTAGGGACGGGCCAGGGGCACGTCCGCGTCGGCACGATGACGGTCGGGGGGACCGAGCGGTGAGGCAGAGCCGAGGGTGGGATGTCTGACTTGAGCGCGGTCGCGCGGCGTGCCGTCGAGGAGACCACCGCCGCCGGAGCAAGCGACGCCGAGGCCTACGTCTCCCGCGAGGGCGGCCGCACCGTCAGGGTCCATGCCGGCGAGGTCGAGAGCCTCGAGGCGGCGACCCAGACGGGAGTCGGCGTCCGCGCCTGGCGCGGGCACCGGGTCGGCTACGCCTATGGCACCGACCTCTCCGACGCGGGGGTGAGGGAGCTCGCCGGCCGCGCCTCCGAAGCGGCCGCGGCAGCCGACGAGGACGAGTTCGCGGCGCCGCCGCAGCCGGCCGAGGTCGAGGCGCTGCCGGGCCTCAGCGACCCCTCGATCGCCGAATGGGACTCCGCCCGGATCGCCGACCTGGCCTTGACCGTGGAGCGGACGGCGCTCGAGTCCGACCCCCGCCTGGTCGGGGTCGAGGTCGCCGTCTACGCCGACGCCGACGAGCAGGTGGCGATCGCCTCCTCGGCCGGCGTCGCCGGTGAGTACGAGGCCTCCAGCGCCTACGCCTACCTCTCGGCGCTCGCCGAGGGGGAGGGGGCGCGGGAGACCGGACTCGGGTTCGGCCTCGCCCGCGGCCCCCGTGGCCTCGATCCGGAGGCGATCGGCGACGAGGGCGCCCAGCGGGCGCTGGCGATGATCGGCGCCGGCAAGCCCGCCTCGCGCTCCTGTCCGGTCGTCCTCGACGAGACCGTCGCCGCCAGCTTCGCCGGCCTGATCGGCGGCGGCCTCAGCGCCAAAGCCGTCCAGCGCGGCCGCTCGCCCTTCGCCGACCGCCTCGAAGAGGAGGTGGCAAGCGAGGCCTTCGCCCTCTTCGACGACGGCCGCGACCCGGAAGGCCCGGCCTCCGCGCCCTTCGACGCCGAGGGGATGCCGCGCCGCCGCACCGCGCTGATCGAGGGCGGCCGCCTCCGCTCCTACCTCTTCGACACCTACACGGCCAACCGCGAGGGCACCTCCTCGACCGGCTCGGCCTCGCGCCAGGGCTACCGCTCGCTGCCCTCGGTCGCGACCTCGAACCTCGTCGTCGCCCCCGGCAGCCTCAGCCTCGAGCAGCTGCTGGCCGAGGCGGGGGAGGGGGTCTACGTCACCGACGTCGCCGGCCTCCACTCCGGCGTCAACCCCGTCACCGGCGTCTTCTCGGTCGGCGCCTCGGGCCGGATCATCCGCGACGGAGCGCTGGCCGAGCCGGTGCGCGAGTTCACGATCGCGGGCGAGCTGGTGGCGATGTTGAGCGCCGTCAGCGCCGCCGGCGCCGAGGCTCGCTGGGTTCCATTTGGGGGCTCGGTCAGTACGCCGCCGCTGCTGGTCGCCGAGATGGCGATCAGCGGTTCGTGACATCCGGCTCTAGAGCGCGAATTTCTTACGCCGTGGGCACTGTTAGATTGCGCCGGTCTTCAAACCCCGAGGAGGATTTACGACGTGACCAAGGCTGAGTTTCTTGACCAACTTGCCAACGATGACCGGCTTGGCAGCAAAAAAGCAGCCAGCGATGCTGTGGACGCCGTTCTCGATGCCATCACCGGTGCTCTGAGCAAGGGCGAGGAGGTCGCCTTCACCGGCTTCGGCAAATTCCATGTCGCCGAGCGCGGCCCCCGTCAGGGCGTCAACCCGCGCACCGGCGAAAGGATCACCATCCCGGGCGGCAAAGTTCCGCGCTTCTCCGCCGGCTCGGCCCTGAAGACCAAAGTCAAGGGCGGCTGAATCCGCTGACTGGCTTTTCCGATCGGCTCGCGGCGCTCGTTGAGGAGCGCCGCAGCCAGATCTGTCTCGGCCTCGACCCCGACCCGGCGAAACTTGCCGGGACCGGGGCGGGCACGGGCGACCCCGAGGCGCCGGCCGCCGAGCTGGCAGCCGCCGCGGTCGCCGAACACTGTCGTGACCTGATCGAGCGCGCCGGTCCTGCCTGCGTCGCCGTCAAGCCCCAGCTCGCCTGCTTCGAGCGCCTCGGCGCGCCCGGTTGGCAGGCACTGGAAGAGACCTGCACGGCGGCCCAGGAAGCGGGCCTGCTGGTGGTCGCCGACGGCAAGCGCGGCGACGTCCCCGTCACCGCCGCCGCCTACGGGCAAGCGCTGGTCGGGGAGACGCCGACCCCCTGGGGCCCGGTGCAGGGCCTCGGTGCCGACGCCTTCACCGCCAACCCGCTGCTCGGGCGCGACGCGCTGGAGCCGCTCCTCGCCGCTGCGGCCGAGGCGGGGGCGGGGATCTTCGCGCTGGTCCGCACCAGCAACCCCGGCGCCGCCGACCTGCAGGACCTGCCGGCCCCGGAGGCGCCGCTGCACGAGCGCCTCGCCGGGATCGTCGACGAGCTCTCCGAGCGGCTGCTGGGTGAATCCGGCCTCAGCGGCATGGGCGCGGTCGTCGGCGCCACCGAGCCCCAGCACTTCGCCCGCATGCGCGAGCTGATGCCGCGCGCGATCTTCCTCATCCCCGGCGTCGGCGCCCAGGGCGGCAAGCCGGAGCTGCTGGGGGCGGCGTTTTCGGCCGGCCGCGCCGCCGGGCTGGTTGCTGCCTCGCGCGGGATCGCCGCCGACCCCGACCCGGCGGCGGCAGCCGAGCGGCTGCGGCAGTCGGTCTGGGAGATATCCACCGCCTGAGAACGGCGATCGCGACTACGATCAGGCCGCTCCAACCCATCCCTTCACCCCGGTCCCATGGAAAAACGCTCCAGCGCCGTCGCCCGCATCGCCGCCGCCCTCGCCCTGGTGGCCGCGGTCGTCCTTGTCATCGGTGTCGTCACCACGGCGATGGACGACAGCCCTTCCTCCTCGCACCATAAAAAGGACCATCAGGCCAAGCAGCAGACCAAGCACCGCACCAAGGCAAAGACCTACACGGTCGAATCGGGAGACACCCTGACCGCGATTGCGCACAAAACCGGGGTACCGGTCGCCGAGATCCTCGCCTTGAACCCTGAAGTGGATCCGCAGATCCTGATCGCCGGCCAGACGCTGAAGCTCAGGTGAGCGACCGCCGCCGAGGCGCCCTGCCGCTGCTCGCGGCGCTGGCTTGCCTGCTGCTGCCCGCGGGCGCGCCGGCGCAACCGCAACAGCAGCAGGAGCCCCAGAAGGCCCAAGTCGCCGAGCAGCCCGGGCCGCAGCTGGCGGCGCGCTCCTGGGGGGTGATCGACGCTCGCACCGGCGACGTTCTCACCTCCCACGCCGGCAACCGGGAGCTGCCGATCGCCAGCACGACGAAGCTGATGACCGCTTACGTGGCGATGCGGGAGCTGCCGCTCGACAAGATCGTCCGCGCCCAGCCATACGAGGCCGAATACGGCGAGTCGCTGATGGGGCTGCGGACGGGGGAGCGGATCAGCGTTCGCGACCTCATCTACGGCCTGATCCTGCGCAGCGGCAACGACGCCGCCCACACGCTGGCGATCGCCACCGCCGGCTCCGAAGCGCGCTTCGTCGCCGAGATGAACCGCTACGCGGCCGCGCTCGGGCTCTCCCACACGCACTACGCCAACCCGATCGGGCTCGACGAGAAAGGCAATTACTCCAGCGCCTTCGACCTGATGACGCTGACCCGGCGGCTGCTGGATGAGCCGGCCTTCGCCAAGATCGCCGACTCGCGCACCGCCAAGCTGCGCACCGTCCGCCCACCGCGGCGGATCGCGACGATCAACGAACTGCTGCTGATGGCGCCCTGGGTGACCGGAGTGAAGACCGGCCACACCTTCGGCGCCCAGTACGTCCTCGTCGGCTCCGGCAGCCGCGACGGGGTCAGCTTGATCTCGGCCGTGGTCGGCACCTGGACCGACGAAGAACGCTTCGCCGACAGCCTCGCCCTGCTCGAATGGGGGTTCTCGCAATACCAGCGGCGGCTGCCGGTCCGCCGTGGCCAGGACTTCGCCGACCCCGAGATCCGCTACTCCGGCGGTGAGGTGCCGCTGCGGGCGGCGCGCTCCCTGCAGGTGGGGGTCCGCCGGGGCCAGATCATCGACGTGCGGGTGCGCGCGCCGCAGGAGGTCGAGGGGCCGATCCGGCGCGGCGCCCGCCTCGGCCAGGTCAGCGTCTTCGTCGCCGGCCGCAGGGTCGGATCGGTCCCCCTGCGCGCCGGTCGCGCCGTCGCCGAGGCAAGCGCCTTCGACCGGGCGCGGGGTTTCGTCGCCGACAACTCGATCCCTATCGCGATTGCGCTCTTCGTGATACTCATGGTCGCGCTGGTGCTGCGCCTGCGCGCCCGCGGCAAACGACTCCAGGAGCAGAATCGGGTGAAGGCCAAGTGATCCTCACCGTGACCTTGAACGCGGCAATCGACCGCACCGTGGCGGTGCCGAACTTCCGCCTCGGCCGCCGCCATCGCGCCGTCGAGAGCCGCACCGTCGCCGGCGGCAAGGGGATCAACGTCGCCCGCGCCCTCAACCTGCTCGGCCGCCCGGTGATCGCGACCGGGTTCGTCGGCGGTCCCAGCGGCACCCGGGTGCTCGAACAGCTGCACGACGAATCCGTCCTCACCGACTTCACCCGGATCGCCTCCGAGACCCGGATCAACCTGGCGGTGATCGATCCCACCTCCGGCGAACAGACCGAGATCAACGAGCGCGGGCCGGCGGTCAGCGCCGAGGAGGTGAAGCGGCTCTTCGACCGGATCGGCTACCTGGCGAGCGGGGCGAAGATCTGCGTCCTCGCCGGCTCGCTGCCACCGGGAGCCGGCGACGATCTCTACGCGCGCCTGGTCGACGACCTCGGCCGCCGCGGGGTCCCCGTCGTCCTCGACGCCGAGGGGGAGGCGATGCTGGCGGGGGTGCGGGCCGGCGCCTCGATGGTGACGCCGAACGAGACCGAGGCCGAGGAGTTGGTGGGGCAGGAGTTCCCCGAGCGCTCCGACCTCGCACAGGGCCTGCTCGAACTGGTCCGCCTGGGGGCGACAGAGGCCGCGATCACCCGCCCTGACGGCTGCGTCGCCGCCGTCGGCGAAGGTAGCTCGCGGCGCCTGCTCGAGATCCACACCGAGCCGCTGGAGCCGGTCTCCTCGGTCGGCTCCGGCGACGCCTTCGTCGCCGGCTACGTCGCCGCCCGCTATGAAGACCGCTCGCCCGAGGACTGCCTCGCCTACGGAGTCGCCTGTGGGGCGGAGTCGACCCAGCACTTCGGCGCCGGCACCGTCGATCGCAACCAGGTCGAGCGCCTGCTCGGCGAGGTCTCGGTGCACGATCTGGAGGTCCCCGCCGAAGTGTAGGCTCAGTGGTTCAACGCCACGCCTTGGAGGATTAACTTGGAAATCGAAATCGGCCGCGGCAAGAAGGGGCGCCGGGCTTATGGATTCGACGACATCGCCATCGTTCCTTCCCGCCGGACTCGCGATCCCGACGACATCGACGTCAGCTGGACCCTAGGTCCCTACCGCTTCGAGATTCCCCTCGTCGCCTCGGCGATGGACGGCGTCGTCTCGCCCGACACCGCCGTGCTCACCAACGAGCTCGGTGGGCTCGGGGTCCTCAACCTGGAGGGGATCTGGTCCCGCTTCGAGGATGCCGAGGAGAAACTGGAGGCGATCGCCGCCGCGCCCAAGCACGAGGCGACGCGGCTGATGCAGCAGATCTACACCGAGCCGGTGAAGGCCGAGCTGATCGCCAAGCGGGTTGAGGAAATCAAGTCCCGCGGCGCCGTCGTCTGCGGCTCGCTGACGCCGCAGAAAGTGCGCGAGTACTACGAGGTGGCGGTTGAGGCCGGCCTCGACATCCTCGTCATCCAGGGCACGGTGATCTCCGCCGAACACGTCTCGACCACTGTCGAGCCGCTGAACCTGAAGCAGTTCATCGCCGAAGTCCCGGTCCCGACCGTGGTCGGCGGCTGCGCCTCCTACTCGACCGGGCTGCACCTGATGCGGACCGGCGCCGTCGGCGTCCTCGTCGGCGTCGGCCCCGGCGCCGCCTGCACGACCCGCGGCGTCCTCGGGATCGGCGTTCCGCAGGCGACGGCGATTGCCGACGTGGCGGCCGCCCGCTCCCAGCACATGTTGGAGACCGGCGAGTACGTGAACGTGATCGCCGACGGCGGCATGCGGACCGGCGGCGACGTCTCCAAGGCGATCGCCTGCGGTGCCGACTCGGTGATGATCGGCTCGCCGCTGGCCCGGGCCAAGGAGGCGCCGGGGCGCGGCTTCCACTGGGGAATGGCGACCTTCCACCCGTCGCTGCCCCGCGGCACCCGCGTCTCGACCAAGCAGGACGGGACGATGGAGGAGATCCTCCTCGGCCCGGCCAAAGAGAACGACGGCACCTTCAACCTGATGGGGGCGCTGAAAACCTCGATGGCCACCTGCGGCTACGAGGACATCCGCAGCTTCCAGCGGGCCGAGGTGATGGTCGCGCCGGCGCTGATGAGCGAGGGCAAGAAGCTGCAGAACGAGCAGCACGTCGGGATGGGTTCGAACGGTCGAGCGGCTGTGTCGACTGGGGTCGCCGTTTCGGATGACTGAGCTCGATGCCGCTCGGCCGGTGGGTCCTGTCGCCGTAGGGGACCCACCCCCACCTGCAGAGCAGGAGGGGGTCCCCCCTACGACGCCACCCACCGGGCAAGCGGTTGAGGAGGTACTCGTCCTTGATTTCGGGGGGCAGTATTCGCAGTTGATAGCCCGCCGGATCCGCGAATGTGGGGTCTTCGCGGAGATGCTGCCGGCGAGTACTCCGATCGAGGCCATCAAGAAGCGCAAGCCGAAAGGGCTGGTGCTGTCGGGCGGGCCGGCTTCGGTCTACGAGCCGGGGGCGCCGAAGTTCCCGACCCAGCTGCTCGACCTCGAGATCCCGATGCTGGGCATCTGTTACGGGATGCAGGCGATGGTCCTCGCCCTCGGCGGCCGGGTCGAGTCGGCGGAGACGGGTGAGTTCGGCCGTACCGACCTCGTCCTCCGCGACGGCGGCGGTCGCCTGCTCGGCGGCCTGCCCGAGGAGCAGAGCTGCTGGATGAGCCACCGCGACGCCGTCTTCGAGGCGCCGGCGGGGTTCACGCCGCTGGCCTCGAGCCCGAGCTCGCCGGTCGCGGCGCTCGAGCTGCCCGACCGCGGCCTCTACGGGATCCAGTTCCACCCCGAGGTCGTCCACACGCCCTACGGCACCGAGATCCTCACCCGCTTCCTCCGCGACGTCGCCGGCTGCACCGAGCAGTGGTCGCCGCAGTCGGTGATCGCCGAGCAGGTCGAGAAGATCCAGGGCCAGGTGGGGGACGGCAAGGTGATCTGCGGCCTCTCCGGCGGGGTCGACTCCTCGGTCGCCGCCCTGCTCGTCCACAAGGCGGTCGGCGACAAGCTGACCTGCGTCTTCGTCGACCACGGCCTGATGCGGATGAACGAGGCCGAGCAGGTGGTCGAGGCCTTCGGCCAGTTCGGCATCCCGCTCGTCCACGTCGACGCCGAAGAGCGCTTTCTCGCCAAGCTGGCGGGGGTCGAGGACCCGGAGACGAAGCGGAAGATCATCGGCACCGAGTTCATCCGCGTCTTCGAGGAGGAGGCGGCGAAGCTCGAGGACGTCAGCTACCTCGTCCAGGGAACCCTTTACTCCGACGTGATCGAGTCCGGCGGCTCCGACCACGCGGCGACGATCAAGTCCCACCACAACGTCGGCGGCCTCCCCGAGGACCTCGAGTTCGAGTTGGTCGAGCCGCTGCGGATGCTGTTCAAGGACGAGGTGCGCGCGGTCGGCGCCGAGCTCGGCCTACCCGAGCGGATGGTCTGGCGCCAGCCGTTCCCCGGTCCCGGCCTGGGAATCCGGATCGTCGGCGGTGAGGTCAACAAAGAGCGGCTGGACATCCTCCGCGCCGCCGACGCGATCCTCCAAGAGGAGATCCGCGCGGCAGAGCTCTACCGCCAGCTCTGGCAGTCCTTCTGTGTCCTCCCCGTCGTCCGTTCGGTCGGCGTCCAGGGCGACGGCCGCACCTACGCCTACCCGATCGTGATCCGCGCCGTCACCTCCGACGACGCGATGACCGCCGACTGGGCCCGCCTCCCCTACGACCTCCTCGAGCGAGTCTCCAACCGGATCATCAACGAGATCCGCGACGTCAACCGAGTAGCCCTAGACATTTCTTCAAAGCCACCGGCGACGATCGAGTGGGAGTAAGGCTGTAGGTGGGGAGGGTGCCGGTGGGGGTCCCTGGGAGCACCTCCGCCGAGTCGGATCGGGGACAGCTGTCGCATCAAGCCGCAACGCTCGGTCTCCGTGCCAAGTACCCAGGGACCCCCACCGACACCCTCCTAGCGAGCGAGCTCTGCCAGCTCCCGAATTCACCGAGTCCGCGAAAACCATTCCCCAGGGATGTTTTTCGCGGACTCGCGAGCTGGCCGTCCCTGAAGGCGTGTTGGAAGAGGGTCCGGTCGCCCTCCGCGGGAATGTGCGCGAAGCGGCGAAATGCAATCTGATTCTCTGCCCGCCATAGGCGGGCAGCATCATCGGGAGCAGCCCCGACAAAGGGGCGCGACTAATTCACGCGGAGGGCGACCGGACCCTCTACCGCATGCGCCTCCCCCAACTAAGCCGCTTCGACCGACCCCGCAGTCTCGAAAGCCGCCTGCCCGACCACCGTCGACACAGCCCCCTTGCCGCCGCTCTCGCTAAGCCGGTCCTGGCTGCGCAGGTGGGAGGCAAGCATCAGTTTCGTCGCCTCTTCCATGATTGCGACGACCTCTTTCCAGCCCTTCTCGTCGAGGAAGAGGGGCATCCAGCGGAAGACGGTGTCGTCGCGCCCGTCGAGGGTCCCTGCCTCAAGAGCGGCGATCGCCTTGTCGAGGAAGGTCTGCAGAGTGGCAGCTGAGATCCCGCCCCGAATTGATTTCGGCACTTTGCGCCAGGGGGGGCCGCCGACGAAGGCGCCCGGGGTGGCCTTGTAGAAATGCTCGGTTGCGCCGCGCTTCTGGGCGGTGTCGACGAGTTCGAGCGCTCCGTAGCCGTCGAGCGCGCGGGTGTGGTAGGCGACGTCGCCGAGCGCGGCGTCGAGTTGGTTGGCGAGCGTGGCCGGGCTCGCCACGTGATCGGTGAGGAGCTCGAGGATCTGGATCCGCAGCGGGTGGGCGAGGGATCGGACCAGCCGTTGATCGATGGCGTCGGGGAGGGGCTCCTTCATGATCGGCTCCTTGGGGTGAGAGGGATGGGTACGGCGGCGTTCGTCATACAGTAAGTATGTATAGACCATTCAGCTGGCCTAATCCAGAACACCCCGTTTTTAGAAAAGGAGCGTTTACTGGTGAGTCTGTCTAATGGAGCGTTCGGCTGAAGGGACCGGCGCTCAGGAGTACGCGTCCCACTTCTGCAGGTAAGGGAGCGGATCGAACGGAGACCCGCCCTCATACCAGCCGGGCGCGCCCCACATCTCGAAGTGGAGGTGGCAGCCCTGGGCGTCGCCGGTCTCGCCGACCACTCCGATCGGCTGCCCGGTGCGGACGCTTTCGCCGACCTTCAGCGGCGAGGGTTCCGCCAGGTGCGCGTACATGAAGTCGTTGCCGGTGCCGCTTGCCGTCGATCACGAGGTAGTTGCCGGCCGCGTCGTCCCAGGTGGACATCTGGACTTTGCCGCCGCGGGCGGCGACGAGCGGGGTGCCGCAGGCGGCCATCACGTCCTGTCCCTGGTGGGTGTGGCCGCTGCGGGCGGCGCCGAAGCGGCCGGCGCTCATCCCGTATTCGTGACTGCCGAGGATCGGGAAGGCATAGCCGTAGAAGGCGAAGCCGAGGCTGATCGCGGTCGAGCTTGAAGACTTGCGGGCGGCGGGGGCCGTCGCGGTCTCCGACTGGGGGCTGATCCGGAAGCTGTAGCGGCCATTCCGTGCCGGGCGCCCTTCGTTCGTCGCTCCGTCCCAGCGCACTTTGCCTGCCACGTCGGGGGCGACGTTTTCCCGGTAGAAGGTCTTGACGACTTCCCCGGCCGAGTTGACGACGTCGATCTGGAGGTCGTTTTCGGGCTGGTCGCTGCCGATCGTGTAGCTGAGGCTGGGGTAGCGGTAGCCGAAGTAAAAGGATTTGCGGGGCGTGGTCTTGCCCGCGGTGAGCGTGATCGCGCCGGCGCTGGGGGAGGAGGCGGGAGCGCCCGAGGGGCTGCCTTTGGCCGTCGGCGCCGCCCCGGGAGCGCCGGCCCCGCCGGTGGTCGCCGCGGCCGTGCCGACAAGGCAGGCGAGCAGCGCGAGCAGGGCGGCTACGCCCATTACGCATATCTGGCCGGCCGCGCTCGGCCGGACGAACCCTCTGTTCAAACCGCTAGCCCTCTCTTTCCATCGCCTGCGGAGTTAGCTGACGGGCTCGCGCTGAAAGAGCTGCGCTACGGACGTTTTCGTCCGATTCGCCCCTGAGACCTGCAAAGGCCTCTTCGGTTCCTCCGCTCCCGAACGGTGGCCCGCGCGGGATTCGGCATTGCTCGGGCGGCAGTATAGGTGACCGTCCGGAGACCCCGGAGGCCGCGAGATGGCTATCATCCCCCGGCCGCGTGGGAAGGACCGCGCGGTTTTTGCGCGATGAAGACCTTTGTTGCCACGCCAGCCAACCGCCAGCGAGACTGGTACGTCGTCGACGCCGAGGGCAAGACCCTGGGCCGGCTGGCGACGCAGATCGCCGACACGCTGCGCGGCAAGCGCAAGCCGGAGTACACGCCGCACATCGACACCGGCGACTTCGTCGTCGTCGTCAACGCGGAGAAAATCCGCGTCACCGGCGACAAGCTGGCGCAGAAGACCTACTACCGCCACAGCGGCTACCCCGGCGGGATCAAGTCCCGGACGCTCGGCGAGATGCTCGAGCGCAAGCCGGAGGAAGTGATCCGCAAGGCCGTCAAGGGGATGCTGCCGCGCAACCGCCTCGCCCGCCAGCAGCTGACGAAGCTGAAGGTGTACGCCGGGCCGGACCACCCGCACGCGGCGCAGCAGCCGAAACCGATGGAGACGAACTGAACTTGATGGACGACGAGCAGAAAAAAGACGAGACGCCGCAGGACGAAAGCACTCAGGACGAGGGCGCTGGGGCCGCGGGTCCTGTCTCCGATAGCGATTCTCCGGAAGCAGCCGGAGAATTCGCCATCGTCGCCACCCACGGCAGACGCCGCTGAGGAGCAGCCGTCCGAGGAGGGTGGAGAGGTTGAGCCGTCCGAGGAGGTTGCTGAGGAGCCCGTCGTCGAGGAGCAGACCGAGGAGGCTCCCCCGGAGCCCGAGGCTGAGAAACCCAAGGCCGAGGAGAAGAAAAAAGACGTCATCCCTGGCGCCGACCTGGAGCCGATCCTGGTCGAGCCGGAGAAACCCGAGCTGAGCGCCGAGGAGCAAGCCCGCCTCGAAGCCGAGGAAGAAGAGAAAGCGCGGCGCGAAGCCGAGCTGGCGGCGGCCGAGGAGGACGACACCGCCACCGCGAGCCGCGCCCCGGCGAAAATGGAGAAAGGCGCCCGCTTCCTCGCCACCGGCAAGCGCAAGAGCGCGATCGCCCGCGTCACCGTGCTGCCCGGCAACGGCGAGATCACGATCAACAAGCGCAGCCTCGAGGAGTTCTTCCCGCGGCCCCTGCACCAGACGATGGTCAAGCAGCCGCTCGCGGTCTCCGGCTACGAGGGCAACGTCGACGTCCGCGTCCGCGTCCACGGCGGCGGCATCAGCGGCCAGGCCGGGGCGGTCCGCCACGGCGTCGCCCGGGCGCTGACCGAGATCGACTCCGAGCTTCGCGGCGACCTCAAGCGCCGCGGCTTCCTCACCCGCGACGCGCGCGTCAAGGAGCGCCGCAAGGCCGGGTCTGAAGAAGGCTCGCAAGCGGCCTCAGTTCAGCAAGCGCTGACGAGGGCGGCTTGACGACCGCGCGCAAGCTCTTCGGAACCGACGGCGTCCGAGGGGAGGCCGGCACCTTCCTCACCGCCGAGCTGGCGACCGCGCTGGGCCGGGCGACGACCGCCTCGCTGGAGGCACAGCGCCCGCAGGTCCTGATCGTCCGCGACACCCGCGAGTCGGGCCCGATGCTGGAGTCGGCGCTGGCCGCGGGGATCGCCGCCGCCGGTGGCGACGCGCTGCTCGGCCGGCGTCCTGCCGACGCCGGCCGCGGCGATCCTCGTCCGCCGCCTCGGTCTCGACCTCGCCGCCGTCGTCTCCGCCTCCCACAACCCCTTCCACGACAACGGGATCAAGTTCTTCGACGGTCGCGGGGTCAAGCTCGCCGACGAGGTCGAGGCGCAGATCGAGGCCTTGATCGACCAGGCGCCGGCGGCCGAGCAGCCGGGCCACGTGCGCGAGCTGAACGGCGGCCTCGACGACTACCTGCGCGAGCTCGAGGCGGCCTTCCCGCTCGACCTCTCCGGTCGCAAGGTCGTCCTCGACTGCGCCAACGGCGCCACCTTCCGCGCCGCGCCGGCGATCTTCGAGCGCCTCGGCGCCGAGGTCGAGACGATCGGCGTCGAGCCCGACGGCCGCAACATCAACGCCGGCTGCGGCTCCACCCACGTCGAGGCGCTGGCCGAGCGCGTCGCCGCCTCCGAGGCCGAGATCGGCTTCGCCTTCGACGGCGACGGCGACCGCGTCCTCGCCGTCGACGGCGCCGGGCGCGTCCACGACGGCGACGAGCTGATCGCCCTGGCGGCGCGGGGGATGGCGGCGCGGGGCGAGCTCGACGGCGGCGTCGTCGTCACCGTGATGAGCAACTACGGCTTCCACCAGGCGATGGAGGAGGCCGGGATCGAGGTCGCGGTCACCCAGGTCGGCGACCGCTACGTGATCGACGAGATGCAGCGGCGCGGCTGGCCGCTGGGTGGCGAGCAGTCCGGCCACATCATCGCCTCCGACTTCGTCGCCACCGGCGACGGGATCGCGGCGGCGCTGATGACGATGCGGGAGCTCGGCGAGGCCCGCCTCGAGCGACGCGGTGCCGATGGAGAAGCTGCCGCAGGTCCTCGTCAACGTCAAGGTCGCCGATCGCGAGGCGATCACGGGACGCGACCGCGGTCTGGGAGGCGGTCGAGCAGGAGAACGAGGCGCTCGAGCGGCCGCGGCCGCGTCCTCCTGCGCCCCTCCGGGACCGAGCCCCTGGTCCGGGTGATGGTCGAGGCGCCGACCGCCGACGAGGCCGAGGCGGTCGCGAGCGACTGGCCGGTCTCGTGCGCCAAGAGCTCGCCTAGGCGAGCTTCCGCGGCCCCGCCCTCTACCCTTACTCGCCTTCATGTGCGGCATCGTCGGATACGTGGGCAGCCGGCCCTGCGAGGAGCTGCTGCTCTCGGGGCTGGAAAAGCTCGAATACCGCGGCTATGACTCGGCCGGCCTCTCCGTGCTCGCCGACGGCGAGGTCGAGAGCGTTCACGCCGTCGGCAACCTCGCCAACCTGCGGGCGGCGGTCGAGGCGCGGGCCAGCAACGGCGCCGGCGAGCTGCCGCCGTCGGCGACCGGGATCGCCCACACCCGCTGGGCCACCCACGGCCGGGTCACCGAGGAGAACGCGCACCCGCACGACGACAGCTCCGGCCGCGTCCACATCGTCCTCAACGGGATCGTCGAGAACCACTCGGAGCTGCGCCGCCGCCTCCAGGGGGAAGGCCAGGTCTTCACCTCCGAGACCGACGCCGAGGTCGTCGCCCACCTGATCGCCGCCCACTACGACGGCGACCTCGCCGCCGCCGTCCGCGCCGCCTACGCCGAGCTACGCGGCCACTACGCCTTCGTCGCCATGCACGCGGACGAGCCGCAACGGCTCCTCGGCGCCCGCAAGGAGTGCCCGCTGGTCGCCGGCGTCGGCGAGGGGGAGACCTTCCTCGCCTCGGCAATCCCCGCCTTCCTCGCCGACACCCGCACCGCGATGCCGATCGAAAACGGCGAGATCGTCGAAATCGAAGCCGGCTCGATCCGCCTCACCGACGCCGAGGGCAACCCGGTCGAGCGCGATACCGAAGAGGTGACCTGGGACGCCGACGCCGCCGAGAAGGGCGGCTACGAGACCTTCATGCTGAAGGAGATCCACGAACAGGCGGATGCCGTCGCCGAGACGATCACCGACCGCCTGCCCGAGGCCGACGGCGTCGACCTCTCCGATGTCGCCCTCGACGACGACTTCCTGCGCGAGGCGCGGCGGATCGTGATCGTCGCCTGCGGCACCTCCTACCACGCCGGTCTCGTCGGCCGCTACGCGATCGAGGAGTGGGCGCGGGTGCCGGTGGAGATGGACATCGCCTCCGAGTACCGCTACCGCAACCCGGTCGTGGGGGCGGGGGACCTGGTGATCGGGATCACCCAGTCGGGGGAGACCGCCGACACCCTGGCGGCGATGCGGCTGGCGCGTGACGCCGGCGCCACCGTGCTGGCGGTCACCAACATCATGGGCAGCCAGGCGACCCGCGACGCCGACGCCGTCCTCTACACCCGCGCCGGGCTCGAGATCGGGGTCGCCGCGACCAAGACCTTCGTCGCCCAGGTGGCGGCGATGTACCTGCTGGGGCTGCGGATCGCGGAGCTGCGGGGGACGCTGCCGCCGCGAGCGGTTGACCGAGCTCGTCGCCGAGATGAAGCGCCTGCCCTCGCGGATGGAGGAGACGCTGGCCGCGGCCGCGGAGCCGGCCCGGGCGATCGCCGAGGCGCACGGGGACAAGGAGTTCTTCCTCTACCTGGGGCGCCACATCGGCCTGCCGGTCTGCCTCGAGGGGGCGCTGAAGCTGAAGGAGATCAGCTACATCCCGACCGACGCCTATGCCGCCGGCGAGATGAAGCACGGCCCGATCGCGCTGCTGGATGAGTCGACGCCGGTGATCTGCATCGCCACCGAGAGCCCGGTCCTGGAGAAGGTCCTCTCCAACGTCGAGGAGGTCCGCGCCCGCGGCGCCCAGACGATCGGGATCGCGACCGCCGGCGACGAGCGGGTCGCCGAGGTGGCCGAGGAGACGATCGAGGTGGCGGCGACCGACTGGATCCTGCAGCCGATCGTCGCGATCCTGCCGCTGCAGCTGCTCGCCTACGACATCGCCCGCGATCGCGGGCTCAACGTCGATCAGCCGCGCAACCTCGCCAAGACCGTCACGGTCGAGTGACAATCCGTCCAGGCCGCGGCTGGTCGGCTGAAGTCGTCCAAAGCGCTCGCTAGAGTGCCCGCCTCCGTGAAGCTTCGTCTCGTCCTACCAGTCCTTCTCGCGGCCATCGCCGCCCTGCTCGTCGCCGGCTGCGGCGGCAGTGACGCAGCGGCGGCAGTGGCACCGACCCGGCGAGCGTCGCCCCGGTCGAAAGCCCCCGTCTTCATCGGCTTCACCGTCCGCCCGGAAGGCGAAACGAAGGAAAACATCGAGGCGCTGGCGCAAGACGATCGCCGGCGTCGACAACCTCGGCGACCTGATCGTCGAAGAACTCGAAAGCTCGGCGGCGAGCGAAGGCGAGGGCTTCGACTACGAAAAGGAAATCGAGCCCTGGCTCGGTGACGAGGGCGGCATCTTCCTCCAGGAGCTACGAAGAAGAAGACTTCGAAAGCTACGGAGCCGCGATCCAGGCCAGTGACGAAGGCGCCGCCCAGGATTTCGTCAACAAGCAGGTCGAAAACGGCGACGAAGCCGCCGACGGACGGCTCCTACAACGGAGTCGACTTCAAGGTCCAGGAAGACGAAACGACGATCGGCGTCTTCGATGGGCTCGTCGTCTTCGCCGAAGACGAAGCGACCTTCAAAGAAATGGTCGATGCCTCCGAAGGCGAGAACCTGGCCGGCGACGAGGACTACACCAGCGCGATCTCCGGCGCTCCCGACAGCAGCGCCGCCGACGTCTTCGTCGACATCGGCGGCTTGATCGAAGAAGCCGGCGGCGAGATCGACTCCGAAGCCCAGACCTTCCTCGACACGGTCGGGATCGAACCCGACGAAGCGACCGCGGTCGCCAGCCTCGTCCCGGGCTCTGATCAGGTCGAGATCGACCTCAGCACCGACCTCAGCGGCGAAAACCCGCCCTCGGGCGATGCCTCCGAGCTGCTCGAATCACTGCCGGCCACCTCGGTCGCCGCCTTCGCCTCGCCCGAATTCGGCAAGCGCTTCAACGAAGGCATCGATCAGATCGACGAAGCAGGGGATTCCCGGCGAGGTGCCGCCGAACCAGCTGAAGAAGATCGCTGAAGCAGGCGGGCATCGACCTCGAAGCGATCGCCTCCTCGATCGGCGACGTCGGCGGCTACGTCACCGGCAACAGCGAGAGGACCCTCGGCGGCGCTCTCATCCTCGAAGCAGAAGGCGAGACGCAGGCGACGAACACGGTCTCCAACATCGGCCTCTTCCTCCGCAAAACCGGCACCCCCGGGATCACCAAAATCACCGAAGGCGCCAGCGGCTTCTCGATCCGCAGCCCCGAACTCGGCCGCCAGCCGGTGGTCGTCGTCGCCAAGGGCAGCCGGATCGCGATCGGCTACGGCCTCGCCCCGACCCTGGCGAGCTTCCAGGAATCGGACAAGACCCTCGCCGACTCGGCCTCCTACAAGGAAGCCGTCGACGCCCTCGGCAGCACCCCGGTGGCAATGTTTGTCGACGGCCCGATGGCGCTCAACCTCGCCAAGGCGCTGATGCCGGCTGGCGAAGAAGCAGAAGAATTCGAAGAAGCCGAGCAGTACCTGCAGAAGATCAGCTACCTGGCGATCGGGTCCGAAGCATCTGATGACCTCGCCAAGGCGAAGCTGATCGTCGGCGTCAAGTAGCGCTTCGATTCGGAGCGCGTTTGGAGGGGAGGGTGTTGGTGGGGGTCCCTGGGAGCACCTCCGCAGCGTTAGGCGGGGATTGGCTTTCGCCACGGGCGACATCGGCGCTGCTCCATGCCAAGTACCCAGGACCCCCACCAACACCCTCCCGGCGAGCGAGCGCTGGCAGCTCGTGTTTCACCGAGTCCGCGAAAACCCTTGTATAGCGCGGGTTTTCGCGGACTCGCGGAGATACTCCCTGGAAGCGTGTTGGAAGAGGGTCCGGTCGCTCTCCGCGGGAATGTGCGCGAAGCGGCGACATGCAATCTGGTTATTGCCCGCCATAGGCGGGCAGCATCTCGGGGAGCAGCCCCGACATAGGGGCGCGACTAATTCACGCGGAGGGTGACCGGACCCTCGCTACCGAATGAGCCCGTAGGCTGACCGCATGGAGAGTTGGCTGAAGCCGCTTTATGGCGCCGACGGGATGCGGGGGGTTGATCGGTGGGCGATTGAGGAGCGGAAGGTTCCTTCGCTGGAGTTGATGGAGGCTGCGGGGCGGGCAGTGGCCGAGGCTGTTGCCGGGTTGGCTCCCGAGGGGCCGGTGCGGGTTGTTTGTGGGAAGGGGAACAACGGTGGGGACGGATTCGTTGCTGGTCGGTTGTTGCGGGAGATGGGGTTTGAGGTTGAGGTGCTGTTGCTTTGGCCGGGGGAGGAGCTGCGGGGGGATGCGGCTGTCAATTTCGAGCGCTGCGGGGGGGAGTTGGTCGAGGGGGACTTCGCTGCCCGTCTTGCCGGCTCCGGCGCGATTGTCGACGCGATCTTCGGTACCGGCTTCGAGGGGGCTCCGCGGGAGCCCGCTGCCGCAGCGATCAGAGCGATCAACGAGCGCGGGGCGCCGGTAGTCGCTTGCGACATCGCCTCCGGGGTCGATGCCTCCACCGGCGAGGTTGCGGGGGAGGCGGTCCACGCTGAGGTCACCGTCAGCTTCCACGCCGCCAAGATCGGGCAGCGGGTCGCGCCCGGGAAGTGGCACACGGGCGAGCTGCGGCTGGCGCCGATCGGAATTCCGGCCGGCGCCCCTGGCGAGGCGGTGGCTGGTGAGATCGACCTGGCGGTCCTCCATTTGGCCCCTCGCCGCGGGCCGCACTCGACCAAGTTCAGCTCCGGGCAGGTGGCAATTGCCGGCGGCTCGCGCGGGCTGACCGGGGCGGTGCAGATGGCCTCGCTGGCGGCGATCCGGGCTGGGGCCGGCTACGCGACCGTCGCCGTGCCCGCCGATCTCAACCTCGTCTTCGAGATCGCCCAGCCCGAGGTGATGTCGGTCGCCTGCCCAGGCGGCGACGGCTGCCTGGTGCCGGCTTCGGAGAAGGCGGTGCTGCGGACCTTCGAGCGCGCTGCGGCCGGCATCGTCGGGCCCGGCCTCGGCAAGGACCCCGGCTCCTTCGAGTTGGCGCGCGAGGTCGTCGCCAGGATCGAGGCGCCGCTCGTCCTCGACGCCGACGGCCTCAACGCCTTTGCCGGGCGGCTCGGGGATTTGGCCTCTCGCGAGCACCCGACCGTCCTCACCCCGCACGCCGGAGAGCTGGGTCGGCTGCTCGATCGCAACTCGGAGGAGGTCGACGCCCATCGCCTCGCCAGCGCCAAGGAGGCAGCCGCGGCCGCCGGCGCGATCGTCGTCCTCAAGGGGGATGACACGATCGTCACCGACGGCTCTCGCACCGCCGTCAACGCGATCTCCGCCCCAGCACTCGCCACCGCCGGCAGTGGCGACGTTCTCTCTGGGATGACCGCCGCCTTCCTCGCCCGCCTCGTGGACCCCTTCGCCGCCGTCTGCGCGGCAGTCGTCGGCCACGCTCGCGCCGGCCTCGACGCCGCGGCCAGAGTCGGCGCGGCCGAGTCGGTGATCGCCACCGACGTGATCGACTCGGTCGCCGCCGGGATACGCCCCGACGGGCCGGTCGAATAACCTCGCGCTCATGAAGACCGCTGGCGAAATTATGGACCGCGACGTCCCCACCGTCACCCCCGACGACGACGCCCGCGCCGCGATCGACCTGCTCGCCAAGTCCGACCTCGGTGCGATCCCGGTGGTCGACGGCGACAATAAGGTCGTCGGCATCGTCAGCGAGTCCGACCTGATCCTCAGCGAGGAGGAGTCCGACCTCCACCTGCCGCACTACCTCAACATCATGGGCGGCATCGTCTTCGTCGGCTCGATGAAGGGGTTCGAGGAGCGGCTCGAGAAAGCCTTCGCGACCAAGGTCTCCGAGCTGATGAGCGCCGACCCGATCGTTGCCCACGACTACGAGGCGGCCGACCGGGTGGCGAAGAAGATCGCCGACGAGCACCACAACCACCTGCCGGTGGTCGACGCCGACGGCCACCTCGCCGGCATGGTCACCAGGGCCGACGCGCTCGCCGCCCTGGTCGCCGACTCCGACTAGCCATGGAGCGGGCGGTCGCCCGGATCGACTTCGGCGCCGTTCGCGCCAACTGCGAACGGTTGAAGTCCGAGCTGGCGGAGGGGGCCGAGCTCTGCGCGGTCGTCAAGGCCGACGGCTACGGGCACGGGGCCGACGGCTGCGCCACGGCGGCGATCGACGGCGGGGCGACGCGGCTGGCGGTGGCGACGGCGGGCGAGGCAGAGCAGATCGGACGCCGCTTCCAGCACCTGCCGCTACTGACGATGGGAGCTCTGACCGTCGAGGAGGTCGACGCGGTGATCTCGGCCGGATCGGAACTAGCCGTCTGGCGCGAGGACTTCCGCCGCGTGATCGCGGCCCGGGCCCGGGCGCACGGGCACCGTGCCCGCGTCCACGTCAAGCACGACAGCGGCATGGGGAGGCTGGGGAACGCAGATCCCGCTGAGGTGCTCGCCCTGGTCCGCGCCTGCGCCGATGACCCGGACCTGGAGCTGGCGGGCATCTGGACCCACTTCGCCACCGCCGACGAACTCGACTCGGACTACTTCAACGAGCAGCTCGACCGCTTCGAGGAGGTCGCCGCCGCTGTCAAGGCCGAGCATCCCGAGGTCACCGTCCACGCCGCCAACAGCGCCGCCGTCCTCCGCGACCGCCGCTCCCACTTCGAGATGGCCCGCTGCGGCGTCGCCATCTACGGCCTCGACCCGTTCCAGCGCGACCCCGCCGAGCAGGGGCTGCGGCCGGCGCTCTCCCTGTGCTCCCACGTCGCCGACGTCAAGCGCTTTCCCGCCGGTGCCAGCGCCGGCTACGGACGCAAATGGAAGGCTGCGGTGGATACCTGGGTCGGCGTCGTCCCGCTCGGCTACGGCGACGGCGTCCGCCGCGCCCTCAGCAACAACGCCGAGGTCCTCGTCGGCGGCTGCCGCCACCCGCTCGTCGGCACCGTTTCAATGGACAACATCACGATCGACCTCGGTCCGGAGACCGAGATCGCGCCCGGCGAGGAGGCGGTCCTGATCGGGACGCAGGGCGAGGAGACGATCCTCGCCGAGGAGGTGGCGCGCCGCCTGCAGACGATCAACTACGAGGTCACCTGCGCGATCTCGCCGCGGGTGCCGAGGCGAGCGGCGTGATCGGGGCGCTTTTGTATCCCCATGGTTGACAAAAGCGCCCAGCGGCTCGCCTCCGAAGAGATTGTTGCCGCGGTTCGTGGCGCCTTGGATGACGCGGAGGGCGTCTGGATCGTCGGGGGTGCGGTTCGCGATGCCGCCCTTGGTCGCGATGTGGACGATCTCGATCTCGCCGTTGCCGGCGACCCCGGCGTCGTCGCCAAGAGGATCGGCGCGGCGCTGCGCGAGCACGCCTTCGAGCTGTCCGCCGAGTTCGGGACCTGGCGCGTCGTCTCCCGCGACCATGGCTGGCAGATCGACGTCACCTCGTTGCGCGGGGACTCGATCGAGGCCGACCTGGCGGAGCGCGACTTCACGATCGGGGCGGTGGCGGTCCCACTTGCCGGCGGCGAGCTGGTCGATCCCTACGCCGGCCTCACCGATCTAGCCGAGAGGCGCCTGCGGGCGGTCGGCGAGGGCAGCTTCACCGCCGACCCCCTGCGCCTGCTGCGGGCGCCGCGCCTGGCGGCACAGCTCGACCTCGAGATCGACGAGCGCACGGTCGCCCTTGCCCGCGCCGCCGCCTCTCAGGCAGCCGAGCCGGCGGGGGAGCGGCAGCTGGCCGAGCTCCGCCAGCTGATGGGCGGTCCCGACCCCCTCCGCGGCCTGCGGCTGCTCGGCGACCTCAGCGTCACCGCCGTCGTCCTCCCCGAGGTCGAGACGCTGCGGGGGGTTGAGCAGGGGCCGAACCACCACCTCGACGTCTACGACCACACGATCGCCGTGCTCGAGCACACGCTCGAGGTGGAGGGCGACCTCGCGCGGTTCGCAGGCGAGCGCGCCACCGAGGTCGAGGCGCTGCTCGACGAACCGCTCGCCGACGAGATGACCCGCCGCACGGCGCTGCGCTTCGGTGCCCTCTTCCACGACATTGCCAAGCCGGCGACGAAGGCCCAGCGGGACGGCTTCGTCGGCTTCCGCGGCCACGACCAGGTGGGCGCAGAGGTGATCGCGGAGATCTGCAAGCGGCTGCGCGGCAGCCGGCGCCTCACCCAGCACCTGCAGGGGCTGGCGCTGCACCACCTCCGGCTCGGCTTCCTGATTCCCGAGATGCCGCTGCCGCCGCGGCGCGTCCACGCCTACCTGCGCGCCACCGAACCGGTCGCGGTCGACGTCACTCTGCTGACCGTCGCCGACCGCCTCTCCGCTCGCGGCAAGGGGCCGATCGCCTCTCCCGAGATGGTCGCCGCCCACCTGCAGCTGGCCCGGGAGATGATCGCCGCCGCGCTCGACTGGCGCCGCGACGGCCCGCCTGCGCCGCTCTTGCGGGGCGACGAGATCTCGGCCGAGCTCGGCATCGAGCCGGGGCCGGAGCTCGGCTCCGCTCTCGCCGAGTTGGAGGCCGCCCAATATGCAGGCGAAGTGACGGATAGGGCGGGAGCGCTCCAACACCTGCGCCGTTAGATACGCTCCGCCCCGCATGGCTAAAGAGGAAAAGATCGAAATGGAGGGGGAGATCACCGAGGCTCTCCCCAACACGATGTTCCGGGTCAAACTGGACAACGGGCACGACGTGCTCGGCCACATCTCCGGAAAGATGCGCCGCCACTACATCCGCATCCTCCCGGGCGACCGCGTGAAGATCGAGCTTTCGCCTTACGACCTCGACAGAGGTCGCATTACCTACAGGTACAAATAGTCCGCCGGCGGCGGGTCCGCCATCTCGGCTATCAGCGCTGACCAGGCGAAGTCCTTCGCTCCCAGTCCCTTGCCGTCCCTCGGGTCGTAGTACTCGCGCAGGCCTTCGCGGGCGACGGCGCCGATGACGCCGCTTGCCAGCCGCTCCGCCTCGGCCTCGTAGCCGAGCCGCCGCAGGCCGAGCCAGACCATCCAGGCCGAGTTGACCCAGGTCGGCCCGCGCCAGTAGCGGCGGATCGGGCCGTGGCCGCCGCCAGGTTCATAGCCGCGCTCGCCGACCGCGACCGAGGGCGGTGCCACCGCCGTCCAGAACTCGCCCTCGTCCAGCAGGTGCTCCTCGACCAGCCGCCGGCCGATCGCCTCCGGCAGGTCGGGCAGCGCCAAGGGCGCCAGCGAGGCCCAGGTGACGGCCCGCGGCCGCACCCCGCCGGGCTGCGCCTCGTCGACGAACAGGCCCCGCCGCTCGTCCCAGAGCCGGTCGACCAGAGCTGGGGTCGCCGAGGGCTGCCCGAGCGCCTGCAGCGAGAGCGACCAGAGCGTGTTGACGAGCGTCTCGCAGAGGACGGGATGGCCGGCCTCGCGGACACGCCGCGCGTCCCAGCCCAGCCGGCGGTTGCGGTGGACGAGCAGGGGGAAGCCGAAGCGGCCGTTGGCGCTCGCTCCCCAGACCTCTTCGAACTTCGGCGAGGCGTCGAGCCCGGACTCGTCGGGCTGGACGATCCACAGCAGCCCGTCGCCCTCGAGGTCGCGGTTGGCCCGCAGCCACTCCACCTGCCGCCCGATCCGCGGCTCCTCGGCAGGGTCGCCGACGGCGATCCGCCAGGCCCAGGCGAGCAGCGGCGGCTGGATCGACTCGGTCTGCTGTGCCTTGCGGTTGGCGACGTTGTAGAAGAGCAGCCGCAGCCAGGAGACGTGGCTGCGCCAGAAGATCGTGTGGCCGATGAACCCGTCGGCTCGCTGCGCGGACAGCAGGCTCTCCAGCTCCGCCCGCGCCCGCGCCGGCTCGAAGCGCCGCCAAACGATCGCCGCGAAGCAGGAGTCCCAGTACCACTGCCAGGGGTAGCGGCCGGGGCTCGGCTCGGTGTAGCTGAAGTCGACGTCGCCGCTGCGGCCGACGACCCAGTTCTGCCGCAGTACCCGCTCGGCCTCGGCGAGGACCCTGCCGCCGTAGGCGGCGTTTTCAGACATTCGTGCGGCGCATCTCCCGCAGTGCCAGGCCGCCGAGCACGACCAGGAGCCCGGCCAGCGCCACCAGGCCGGGCCAGGTTTCCGCCCAGGTGACCGAGCCGACGAAGCCTTGCCGCGCCGCTTCGAGGACATTGGTCAGCGGGTTGACCTCGGCGACGCTCTCGAGCCAGGGCTGCAGCAGCGCCAGCGGCGCGTAGGCGGGCGTCAGCAGGATCAGGCCCATCGTCCCGGCCTGCATCAGCGGTGCCGCCGACTGGCTCTTGAAGTGGAGGGCCAGCATCGACCCCCAGCAGGCGGCGACCGCGGCCGTCGCCACGACCATCAGGTAACAGATCAGCAGGCCGTCGAGCCCGGGCCACTGCACCCCGATCGCGAAGCCGATCGACAGCACGAAGGTCGCCGGCACCAGCGCCCGCACGCTCGCCGCCAGCACGTTGCCCGAGAGCAGCACCCAGCGGGGGGCGGGGGAGACGAGGAGGCGGTCGACCCAGCCCGCTTCGTAGTCGCGCGCCAGGTTCACCCCCGCCGCGGCGCCGGTGAAGCCGGCTCCCTGCAGCATGCTGACGGGGACGATGAAGCTCTCGTACGAGCCCGTTTCGAAGCCGCGCAGCTGGGTGAGGGCGCCGAAGACGCCGTTGAGGCCGAGGAAGAAGATCGTCGGCGCCAGGACGCCGGGGATCGCCGCCCCCGGCACCCGGATCAGCTCGTTCTTGGCCCGCGCCATCAGGGCGGCGATCGTCGCCAGGTCGGCCCGCCAGGAGGATGCCGCCGCCGCTTCCATCAGCCGACCCGCAGCCGGTGCTTGAGGGCGCGGGCGCTGAGCACGAGGCCGAGGGCGATGATCCCGGCGATCGCCGCCACCGCCTCCAGCGTCTGCGTCAGGTCGATGCCGGCGATGATCGGCCCCCGCACACCTTCGACGATGAAGCTGAAGGGGTTGTATTCGGCGATCGTCCGCGCCGGCTCGACCATCAGCGCCTGCGGGAAGAAGGCCGAGGAGAGGAAGAGGACGACGAGGACCAGCGGAAACAGGCCCTGGACGACGCTGGCGCTGCCGGTCTGGAGGGCGATCGCGGCGCCGATGCCGCCGACCGCAAGCGCCGAGGCGGTGATCAGCGCCATCGCCAGCAGCGCCCCCGGGACGCCGCCCTCGATCTCGGCTCCAAAAATCAGGCCGATCGCGAGGAACCAGATCGAGGCGAAGAGGCCCAGCGCCGCCGTCCCCGCCAGCCGGCCGAGGACGATCGCGAAGCGGGGGATCGGGGCGGCGAAGAGGCGGTCGGTGAAGCCCATCTCGATGTCGACCGCGAAGGCGATGCCGCCGCTGTTGCCGGCCAGCATCATCGACTGCATCATCGAGCCGGCGAGCATGAACTGGAGGAAGCTCTGGACCGGCGGGAAGCCGGGGAGTTCGATCCCGGCGCCGGCCCCACCCGTCTGGACCGCCAGCAGCAGGGTGGGGAAGACGACGATCGGGCTGATCAGCTGCGGCCGGCGGAAGGTCTGGCGGATCGAGCGCGCGCCGAGCGCCCGCACCACCCGCGCGGTGGCGGTGAGGTCGCTCATGCCGGCGAGCGCTCCCCGCTCTCCTCGCCTGCCTCCTCCTCTTCGAGGTGGTAGCCGGTCTTGTCGACGAAGACGTCGTCGAGGGTCGGCCGCACCAGCTCCAACGACTCGACCTCGATCCCGGCCTCGTCGAGGGCGCGGACGACCCGGGGGATTTCGGCGCTGCCATGCTCGACCTCGACCAGCACCCGCTTGCCGTCCTTCGGCGGCAGCAGCTTGCCGATCTCGACCAGGACCCGCTCGGCCTCGGCTACCGCGCCCTCGCCGACGAGCAGCTCGATGTGGGGGTTGCCGACCTCGGCTTTCAGCTCTGCCGGCGTCCCCTCGGCGACGATCCGGCCGTTGTCGATGATGCCGACGTTGTCGGCCAGCTGGTCGGCCTCCTCCAGGTACTGGGTGGTGAGGAAGACGGTGGTGCCGTCGTCGTTCAGCGCCCGCACCTCCTCCCAGATCGTTTTCCGGCTGACCGGATCGAGGCCGGTCGTCGGCTCGTCGAGGAAGAGGACGCTCGGTTCGTGGACGAGCGCGGCGGCGAGATCGAGGCGGCGCTTCATCCCGCCCGAGTAGGTGCCGACGCGGCGGTCGGCGGCGGCGGTGAGGTCGACCCGTTCGAGCAGGGAGTCGGCCCGCCTGCGCCCCTCGACCGGCGGCAGTCCCTGCAGCGTCGCCTGCAGCCGGATCAGCTCCCGTCCCGTCATCAGCGGGTCGAGCGCCGCTTCCTGCAGGGCGACCCCGATCGAGGCGCGGACCTGCCGCGCTTCGCCGACGACGTCGTGCCCGGCGACGCTCGCCCGGCCGCCGGTCGGCAGCAGCAACGTCGTCAGCATCCGCACGGTCGTCGTCTTCCCGGCCCCGTTAGGGCCGAGGAAGCCGTAAATCTCGCCCTCCTCGACCGCGAGGTCGATTCCCTGCACCGCCCGGAACTCGCCGAAGGCGCGCTCCAGGCCGGCGACAACGATCGCCGGCACTAGATAATCAACCCCATCAGGCCTCCAGGGACTCGGCGCCGCGCGCGGGCGGCGGCGCCGCCTCGACCCAGCGGCGCTCGTTGGCCTGCTCTAGCGCCTCGGCGGCGTCGAGCAGCAGCTCGTCGCGCCCCCAGGCGGCCTGCAGCTGCAGGCCGATCGGCAGCCCCTCGGAGGAGCCGACCGGGACGCTGATCGCCGGGATCCCGGTGAGGTTGGCGAGGGCGCCGCCGCGGACGTTGGCTTCGTCGGCGGTCAGGGTCCCGGAGGGCAGCTCGACGATCGGCGCCTCCAGCGGGGGCGCCACCGCGGGCACGGTCGGCCAGGCGATCACGTCGACCTGCTCGAAGAGCGCGGCGAGGGTGTGGCGGGCCAGCGTCCGCAACTGTCCGGCCTTGATCGTCGCCACCGCCGGCAGCAGGACGCGGTACTTGAGCAGGCCACGCCCCAGCGGGCTCAGCTCCGGGTCGAGTTCGTTGAGGCGCTGGGGGGTGATGCCGCCGAGGCTCTCACTGTTGGCGATCAGCACCGTCGCCAGGGTCGCCGCCGCCAGTTCGGGCAGCTCGATCTCCCTCACCTCGCCGCCCGTCGCCCCGCGCAGGCCCTCGATCGCCGCCTCGCAGGCATCGCGCACGGCGGGCGCTACGTCCTCGGAGACCTCGTCGCGGATGACGCCGATCCGCAGCGCCGGCGGCCGGCCGGCCGCGAGCTCTTCACCGAAGAGGACCGAGTCGAGCAGGCGGCAGTCGGCGGCGTCGGCGCAGAGGGCGCCGGAGACGATCGTCGTCGAGATCTCGGCCATGTGGTGGCCGGCCATCGCCGAGCGGCCGAAGGTGGGCTTGAGGCCGGTGAGGCCGCAGTAGGCGGCGGGGTAGCGGATCGAGCCGATCCCGTCGGCGCCGACGGCGCCGGCGACCAGCCGCGCCGCGACCGCCGAGGCGGGGCCGCTGGAGGAGCCGCCCGGGCAGCGCTCGGGGTTCCAGGGGTTGCGGGCGGGCCCGTAGACGGAGACGTTGCCGGTGCTGCTGGCGCCGAGCTCGTGCATGTTGCCGACGCCGACGATGACCGCGCCGGCGTCGCGGAGGGCACGGTAGGGCGCGGACTCGCCCGGCTCGATCTCGGCGATCATGTCCGCCGCCCCGAACCGCTGCGCCCGCCAGGGCAGCGGCCACTCGTCCTTGATCACGATCGGGACGCCGTGGAGCGGGCCCGGAGGCGCCGCGTCCAGCATCTCCCGCGAGCGCTCCGGGAAGGTCTCGACGACCGCGTTCAGGGCCGGGTTCCGCTCCTCGATCCGCGCCAGCGTCGCCTCCAGCAGCTCCGCCGCGTCGGCTTCGCCGGCGGCGATCGCCGCCGCCTGCTCGCGCAGTGGGAGGTCGAGCGCCTCGCTCATCGGCTCGGCGGCGCCTGCGAGAGATCTGGATTGCGCTCCACCGGGATCGCGCTGGTGTCGAGCGAGAGCAGCTCGAGGATCGGCGGCCAGAACAGCTGGTGGGCTGCCCCCATCACCGCCAGCTCGATCTCGTCGGCCTCGATTCCGAGCGCGGCGAGGCCGGCGGGGATGAAGTCTTGGCTCGTCTCGGGGTCCATCGGGCGCCGCCAACCCTATCTCGGTCCTTGGCCGGGATCGTGCAGAAGGGTCACTGACGGCGCATCCGACGGGCGCGGACGGCAAGATTGGCGCCGCAACTGGGTCCCTAGGGCCGTGTTGCCTTGATCGATGCCGTTCGCAAAAGCCAAAACCAATCTCCGGCGCCACTGGGCGCTGATCGGCGCTGCCTGCCTGCTGGCCGGCCTCGTCGCGGCCGCCGCTCCCGGCGCCGCCGACTCGGCGCCGCTGCGGGTCGTCGTCCTCGGCCAGACCCCGGAAACGCCGGCGCCTTCGTGCCCGGGCAAAATCGTCAACAACGTCGAGCTCACGCCCTGCCGGGTCGAGGGCCACATCACCGGCTTCCAGTCGATCGCCGACGGCGTGCCGCGCCCCTTCGAGGCGCCGTTCGAAGGCAAAATCGTCGCCTGGTCGATCACCCTGGCCAAGCCCTCGACCAAGGAAACGAAAACGACCACCGACGAGGTGGGCTTCTTCAACGACTTCCTCGGCACTCCCTCGCAGGCCCGGATCGGCATCCTGCGCCCGGTCGAGGACTCGAAGCCGCCGAAATACACCCTCGTGCGCCAGAGCCCGATCGAGATCGCTCAACCCCTACTTCGGCAGCACCCCGGTCTTTGCCCTCGACCACCCGCTGACCGTCCTCAAGGGCCAGGTCGTGGCGCTGACGATCCCCACCTGGGCGCCGATGTTCGCCCTCAACCTCTCGCCTGAAAACACCTGGCGCGGCAGCCGCCTCCCCGAACACTGCATCTCGCGGGAAGACGTCCAGGGCGGACACCCCCAGCAGGGCGTCGGCAAAACCAAGACCTACGGCTGCTACTACTCCGAAGCGCGCCTGCTCTACACGGCGACGCTAGTCAAGAAGCCGTAGCAATTTAGGAGCAGAGGATTTTCATTCTGCGCGCCACGCGTGCGCTTTTGCTCGCCAGCATCGGCGAGGTGCTCCTGATCGCACTCCTCCTTGGACAGGCCTTGGGTCTTCCGGAAGTGGAAAGCCCGATTCCGGAGAAGATCGGTCTGGAGGACATCTTCACCGTTGCAGGGGCGGGAGGGGTTCTAGGTGGAATGGTCGGGGTCTGCGTTTTCCCCCGGCACAAAGAGCAGGCAATCAGCATGGACACGGTCAGCGAACTCGTGTACCTACCGCTTCTCTTGCTTTATGCGTTTCAGGAAGCGAGCCGCTACTTCCGGCAGCGAGGCAATAGAAGGGCTAAAGCGCTTCTTGGCGGAGCCCGCAGTACGGGCAGTCGCTGACGTCCAAGCCGATCAGCTGGTCGCAGCGGCGGCAGGCGCGGAGGTTCTCGGGGCTGCGCGGCAGCGAGGATGCCGAGGGGGCGAGGGGGAGGACCTTGGCCACCGGCTCCATCTCCTCGCCGGTCTCGCGGTCGACGTAGACCTGACCGGGCTCGGCGGGGGCGATCGCCTCGCGGCCGGAGGCCGTGGCGCGCATGCGGTAGAGCTGCTTCTCGTTCATCGCCGGGAAGACTAGATGATTGGTTCCCGGCTGGGGTGCGACCGGGGGAGCGCCCGGCCGAGCAGATCAAGGACGCAGGACGCAGCCTTTGCCGGCGGCAAAGGCAAGTCCGAGGACGCAGAGATGCGACGCGCCGGGGGCTTCATCCGGGCGTGTCCCAGCCGGGGAGCAGTCATCTATACCTTGGGCGGCTCCGATGCGCGTCCTCGTCTTCCACGGCTACATGCTGCGCGGCACCGGCAGCAACATCTACAACGTCAACCTGGCGCGGGCGCTGGTCCGGCTGGGGCACGAGGTGCACCTGCTCTGCCAGGACCGCGAGGTCCGGATCGAGGGCGTTGAGATCCACAACCCCGAGATCGGCGGCCTCCTGCCCGTCTACGTCAAGGACCCTTATGAGGGGTTCGAGGTGAAGACCTTCCCCGAGCTGACCGAGACCGAGCTCGACCGCTACATCGAGGCCAACGTCGCCGCGGTGCGCGAGGTGGCCGAGCGGGCGGGGGGAATCGATGCCGCCCTCGCCAACCACCTGGTGATGGGCCCGGCGATTCTCGCCCGCGCCGGCGTCGCTCCCTTCGCGGCGAAGATCCACGGCTCGGCGCTCGAGTACACGGTCAAACCCCACCCACGCTTTCTCCCGTATGCCCGCGAGGGGATGGAGACGGCCCAGGGGGTCCTGATCGGTTCCGCCCACACCGCCGAATCGCTCTGGGCGACGCTCGCCGACCTTCCCGACCTGCCGGAGAAGACGCGGCTGGGGCCGCCGGGAGTCGACGTCGAGGAGTTCAGCCCGCGCGCAGAGCGCGAGGACCTCGTTGCCTTCGTCGGCAAGCTGATCGTCTCCAAGGGGGTCGACCTGCTGCTGGCCGCCTGGCCGCTGGTCCGGGCCGAGCACCGGCGGGCGCGGCTCGAGCTTGCCGGGTTCGGCGCGTATGAGGAGGGACTGCGCCGCTTGCTGGCGGCGCTGGAGCGCGGCGACCTCGACGACGCCCGCGAGGTGGCCCGCCGCGGCTGGGCGCTCGAGGGGGGAGAGGAGAGGCCGCTTCCGATCCTCTCGGCTTTCCTCGCCGACCCGCCGGCCGGCTACGCCGAGCGAGCGCGCGAGGCCGCCGGTTCGGTCGAGTTCGTCGGCCGGCTCGAGCACAGCGAGGTCGCCTCCTTCTTCCCGCGGGCGCAGGCGATGGTCATGCCCAGCACCTTCCCCGAGGCCTTCGGCATGGTCGCGGTCGAGGCCGCCGCCTGTGGCACGCTGCCGGTCTCCGCTGGGCACTCGGGGATGCTCGAGGTCTCGCGGCAGTTGCAGGCGGACCTGCCGGAGGAGGTGGGGGAGCTGACTTCCTTCCCGGTTACGGAAGGCGCGATCGAGGGGATCGCGGCCCGCCTGAACGCCTGGCTGGCGCTGCCGGAGGCCGAGCGGGAGGAGGCTCGCCGGCGCCTGGTCGGCACGGTCGCGCGGCTCTGGAGCTGGGAAGGCGTCGCCCGTGGGGTGCTCGCCGCCGCCGCGGGCGAGCTCGAGGATCTAGCCCGCCCGGAGGCCTAGTGCCAGGCGTCACCCGGGGGCGGCAAAGCCTCCCGCCGCCGCTTCAATAGAATGCCCGCCGCCCCAATGTACGGCCGCCTGCCCATAGTCAAGATGCTGCTGGTGACGATCGCCTCGACGGTGGTCATCTCGGTGGTGATGGTCCAGATCAACTGGGACGGCCAGCAGGCTTCCACGGCTGCTCCGAAGATCGATCATCTGCTCAACGTGATGATCGTCCTCTCGTCGTTCGTCTTCTCGTTGGTCATGGTGATGCTCTTCTACGCCCTCTGGAAATTCAAAGCCAAGCCCGGCGACGAGTCCGATGGCGAGCCGATTCACGGCAACACGCGCCTGGAGATCGCCTGGACCCTGATCCCGACGATCATCGTCCTCTTCGCCGGTGGCTACAGCTGGAAGGTGCTCGACGAGATCGAAGAACCAGAAGGACGGCGCCCTCACGGTCTCGGTCTTCTCCCAGCAGTACGCCTGGAGCTTCGCCTACCCGGGCAAAGAATATGCCTGGAGCGAAGGCGAGCTGCACGTCCCCGTCGACAGGCAGATCGTCTTCAAGATGCACGCGCTGGACGTGATCCACTCCTTTTGGGTGCCCGAGTGGCGGATCAAGAAAGACAACGTCCCGGGGATCACGACGAAGGCGATCGTCACCCCCGACAAGGAAGGCACCTACCAGCTGGTCTGCACCGAGCTCTGCGGCTTCGGCCACTCGACGATGCGCGCGAAAGTGGTCGTCGAGTCGCCCGCTAAATTCAACGAATGGGTCGAAGGGCTCGACCAGAAACTTCCCGAAGCGATGAAAAAAGTGCTTGAAGACACGACTACCGAGAACCCGCCGGCCCTGGGTGCCGGAGGGGCATAATTGAGCTGATGGTCGCCGCGATCAAGAACCCCGGCTGGTGGCGCGGGCTCTTCGGAGCCATCGCCTTCGGAGCCTTCGGCTTCGGCCTGGTCATCGCCCTGCGGGCGATCTCCGACCTGCCGCTCTACCAGACCGAACAGACCGGCTACCCGCACGTGATCGTGCCCGCGATCACCGCCCCGCTCGGCTTCCTCTGGGGCTTCGGCTGCTTCGACTACTGGCTGCGCTGGGCAGCGGGGATGCCGACGATCCCCGACGATCACTCCCAGCACGGGGCCAAGAGCTGGAAGGACTACTTCCGCTTCAACACCGACCACAAGGTGATCGGCGTCCAGTACGTCGTCACCACCTTCATCTTCTTCTTCCTCGGCGGCCTGATGGCGATGCTGATCCGGGCCGAGCTCGCCCAGCCGGGCACCCAGATCGTCGAAGCGGCGACCTACAACAGCCTCTTCTCCACGCACGCGGTGCTGATGATCTTCGTCTTCGTGATCCCGGTCTTCGCCGGGCTTGCGAACTACGTCCTGCCGCTGATGATCGGCGCTCCGGACATGGCCTTCCCGCGCCTCAACGCGCTCAGCTTCTGGATGCTGCCGCTGGCCGGTCTCCTTTTCATCGGCAGCTTCCTCGCCCCGGGCGGCGCCTTCGACGCCGGCTGGACCGGCTACGCGCCGCTCTCCACCGGGGCACCGCTGGGGCAGTCCTTCTTCAACCTGGGCGTCCAGTTCGCGGGCGCCTCCTCGATCGCCACGGCGCTCAACTTCCTGGTCACGATCATCACCATGCGTGCGCCCGGAATGACCTTCTGGCGGATGCCGCTGCTGGTCTGGGCGAACCTCTCGACTTCGCTGCTGGTCGTCGCCGCGACCCCGTTCATCGCCGGCGTCCAGTTCATGGTCCTCTTCGACCGCGCCCTGCACACCAACTTCTTCGACTTCGGCGCCGGCGGCGACGTCATCAGCTACCAGCACATCTTCTGGTTCTACTCCCACCCGGCGGTCTACATCATGATGCTGCCCGGGTTCGGGATCGTCTCCGAGGTGATCTCGACCCACGCCCGCAAGCCGATCTTCGGCTACCGCCTGATGGCGCTGGCGTTGATCGGGATCGTCGTTCTCAGCTACTCGGTCTGGGCGCACCACATGTTCGTTGCCGGGATGTTCTCCTGGCTGCGGGTGCCGATGATGATCACCACCCTGCTGATCGCAGTGCCGACCGGGATCAAGATCTTTTCCTGGCTGGGCACGCTCTACTTCGGGAAAATCCACACCTACTCGACCGCGATGCTGTTCGCGCTCGCCTTCATCGTCACCTTCACGATCGGTGGCATCTCCGGGGTCATGCTCGGCATGGTGCCGATCGACATCCACGTCTCCGACACCTACTTCATCGTCGCCCACATCCACTTCGTCCTCTTCGGCGGCTCGGTCTTCACGATCTTCGCCGGCGTCTACCACTGGTTCCCGAAGATGACGGGCCGGATGTACGACGAGAAACTTGGGGCGGGTCCACTTCTGGGGCACCCTGGTCGGCACCTGGGGCACCTTCATCCCGATGCACTGGGTGGGGATGGACGGGATGCCGCGGCGCGTCGCCGACTACGCCGACCAGTTCGGCAACTGGAACCTGATGATCAGCGCCTTCGCCTTCATGCTCGGCGCCATCCAGCTCGTCTTCGTCTACAACATGGTCGTCAGCTGGCGCTACGGCCCGAAGGCCGGCGCCAACCCCTGGCGCGCCAACTCGATCGAGTGGCAGGTCTCCTCGCCGCCGCCGATCTTCAACTTCACCGAGATCCCGCGGGTCGTCGGCGGCCCCTACGAGTACGGGATTCCGGGCGCCAAACACGCGATCATGGCCGGCGAAGGGGCTGAGGGCGCCGAGGTGCCCGCCGGTGAGAAAAGCGCGGTGGGTACCGGCTCATGAGCCCTGAGGTGGCTGACGAGCGTAAGCCGCTGCTGGTCTTCCTCAACGAGGTGGCCGGCGGGCGCAAGCTGCTGCAGGCGGTGCGGGAGCGCCAGGACCAGGTGTCCGGCGTCGTCGTCACCGCCCCGCAGAACCAGCCTTCGGTCGGTCAGCTGATCGACTCCAGCGAGATCCGCGAGGCCGCTCGCGCCCGCGTCGAGGTGACGATGGCGCTGCTGAGCGAGTTCGGGATCGAGTCGGTGGGCGAGGTGATGGACCCGGAGCCGTCGCTGGCCCTCGACGACGCTGTCCGGGCGCACCGGCCCGGCGAGGTGCTCCTCTCGTGTCTCTCGGACAGCCGCTTCGGCTTCATGCGCCGCGACCTCGTCGAGTGGGTGCGCGAGCGTGTCGAACCAGAGGTGAAGCTGACCCACATCCCGGTCCGGATCGAAGACGACGCCGTCCGCTGGGACCTCAACCACACCCTGGTGGTCGCGACCAAGACCGTCGCCGCCCCCGACCTGATCAACCGGATGAAGGAGCGCGCTGGGATCCGGCCGCACCGCTTCACGATCATCTGCCCGCGGGCGGAGGACGTGAGCGAGGGGCAGGTCGTCCGCGACCTCGCTTCGACGCTGGCGGAGCTCTACCGCGCCGACATCGACGCCACCGGCCAGCCGATGAGCCCCGACCCCTTCTACGCCGTCAAGAACGGAATCGAGCACTACCGGATCGACGACATCCTCATCTCCACCTTTGCGGGCGAGCGCTCGCAATGGCTGGAGGAGGACCTGATCGGCCGGGTCCGCGAGATCACCGACAAGTCCGTCGAGCACATCGAGGTCGGCCGGCCTGCAGGCGTCGTCGCCGCCGCTGTCGCCGAGGGGGAGGCAAGCTGATGGAGAGCGCCACCGTATCCGTCGGTCACGGCCACGCCGATCACCACCACGGCCCGCCCGAGGCCAACCAGAGCTCGCGGATCGACCGCCAGACGCTCGGCATCCTCCTCTTCATCGTCTCCGAGGTGATGCTGTTCGGGGCCTTCTTCGCCTCCTACTTCTTCCTCCGCGTCGTCGTCGACCCGGCGAGCTGGCCGCCGCACCCCTACGAGCTGCCGGTCGCGGTGGCGGGGATGAACACGGCGATCCTCGTTTCCTCGAGCTTCACGATCCACTACGCCCTCGAGTCGATCCGGCGCGGCAACCGCACCGGCCTCAAACTGGGTCTCGTCGCGACCTGGCTGCTGGGAGCGACCTTCCTCTTCATCCAGATCAACGAGTACGTGCACCTCGGCTTCAGCGCCCGTGACCTCTCGTTCGGCTCGATCTTCTACAGCCTCACCGGCCTCCACGGAGCCCACGTCTTCGTCGGCCTGATGCTGCTCTCGTTCGCGACGATCCGCGCCTTCCGCGGCCACTTCGGCCCCGCCGAGAAGGACCACCTTGGCGTCGAGGTGCCAGGGATCTACTGGCACTTCGTCGACATCATGTGGATCATCGTCTACGTCACCGTCTACATCCTCTAGCTGAAGCGGCTGCAAATCAGCCTCGTGGGCCGATGAAGCTGAACGAGGCAGCGGTCTTCAAATGGGTCGTGATCGTCGGAATCGCGGCCGCTGCGGTGATTGCGGTGACGTTGCTGACGCGGCCGTTGGTTGGGGCGCTGCTGGGACTGGTGCTCGTCATCGCCGCCTGTATCCGCGGATATCGGTGGATGGCGCAGAAGTGGCGCGAAGTTGGCACGAAGGATTTACCTTCGTAGACAAAATGTTGCACTTTCCTCTGTAGTCTGGAAGCATGCAGACCATGCCCAGGGAGAACTGGACGGACGAGCGCCTCGACGAGTTCGGGAGGCGGATGGATGAACGTTTCGATCACGTGGATGAACGTTTCAATCGCACCGATGAACGCATCGATGCGGTGCGGCGAGAGTCGAAGGAAGAATTCGATCAGGTCGACAAACGCTTCGACAAGCTAGAAGTCCATCTCAAGAAGATCGATGGCCGAATCGAAACCGTGCAGCAGGAGGCAACCGATCGGTACCTCTCACAGAACCGCATGATGGTGTTCGCGGTGCTCGCCCTCTCCTCTGCCTTCATGGCGGGCTTCGCCGCCCTGGTCACCCAGATCTAGCGCGGCGTGAAAGCTCCAGCGTCGCCAGCGTCAGGGCGATCGGGACCGTTGCCGGCGTTTGGTCGACGAAGAAGAAGAGCAGGTCCCAGGCCGGGCAGATGACGGCTGCGAGGGCAGCGCCCTGCAGTTGCAGCCGCCGGTCGGAGGCGAGGAGGGCGCCGAGGACGACGGCGATGAAGAGGTCGCCGAAGCCCATCACGGCGGAGCCGAAGGAGGCGAGCTGGAGGCGAGGGAGGTCGGCGACGGGGGCGGCGGCGTTGAGGACGGCGTTGGGGCCCTGGAGGAGGTCGGAGAAGACCAGCCAGGCGTCGATTGCCGCCATCGCGTAGATCCCCAGCTTCAGCCACCTGGATGGGACGACGCAGGCCGTCAGCCAGCCGAGAGCTGACGCAGGAGAGAGCGGAGAGCGCCAGGGCCGCGGTCTCGCCGCTGAGCGCGTCCTGGCGAGCCCAGGCGATCGCGAAGAGGGGGATGACGGCCAATGCCAGGAGCGGCCGAGCGCCGCGCATCAGCCAGGCCAGCGCCGCAGCGGCCAGCGGCGGTACCGCCACCAGCGCCAGGTAGGTGAGGAAGCGGGCGCTGGCGGATTCCAGCGCTATGCCGGAGATGACGACGACGATCGAGAGCGGCAGGACCAGCGCCCACCAGCGGCTCTGCAGCCGGCGCAGGAGGGTGAGGAAGGGCCGACGCGGGGCCGCGACAAGGACAGCCTGGACGAGGCTGAGGACTCCGATCGAGAGCCAGAAGGGAAGCAAGCCCTAGGGAGAGGCCGCGGCCGCCGCGGCTGGCCTCTCTGACTCCTCGGGGCCGGTGCCAGCGGGCTGATGGCGGGGCTCGAGGCGGCCTGCCGCGGCCACCGTCCAGAGCATCGCCAGCCAGTTGCCGGTGGCGACGGCGACGTGGACCCAGACGATCCCCGCGGGCAGTTCCAGCGCCCACTGAATCCCCCCGATCGCGCCCTGGAGGGCGAGGAGGGCGATCACCAGGGTCAGCGGCCTCAGTGCCCGCCCGTCGGCGCCCGGGCGGCGTAGGAGGAACCAGACGCCGATGGCGGCAAGCCCGTAGATCGCGGCGATCGTGGCGTGGCGCTGGACCACCCATTCCAGGGTCCCGGCCCCCTCGAAGTCGAAGCGGTGGACCAGCTGCCCTTCGTGCGCCCCGGCGTGGGGCCCGGAGGCCGTTGCGATCGTCCCCGCCAGGATCGTCAGCTGCCCCATCGGGATCAGCGCCCGCACCGCCCAGACGCTGAGCCGGTCGGCGGAGCGCCGCCGCTCCCACGGTTCGTAGCGGGAGCACCAGGCGAGCGCAAAAGCCGCGTCCAGCAGCATCATCGAGAGGATGAAGTGGGACATCACCAGCCCCGGGGCGAGGTGGTACTTGACCACCAGGGCGCCGAGGATGGCCTGGCCGATGACGCCGAGGGGGAGGAGGGCGCCGAAGAGCGGCGAGGTGCCAGCGGTAGGGACGGCGGAAGAAGGCGAGGACGCTGGCGGCGATCACGGCGAAGCCGACGAAGCCGGTGAGCAGCCGGTTGCCGTACTCGATCACCGCGTGGGATTCGAGCGGCGGCGTCGACCCCCCGTAGCATTTCGGCCAGTCCGGGCAGCCGAGGCCGGAGCCGGTCAGCCGCACTCCGGCGCCGGTGAGGACGATCAGCGAGAGGGCCGCGAGCGCGACCATGGTCACCTGCGCGTAGCGCTCGGGGGAGATCTCGAGGCGGCTCTTCAAGCGGTCCCGCATCTAGCGCCCATGATGGCAGCGGCCGCCGGGCCGCCTCCGGCTCAGCCTTTGGATTTGCCGGCACCGCCGCCGGCATTTTCGAGCAGGTATTTCGCGAGGTCTTCGATTTCTTTCGCGGAGAGCAGCTGCTCGTAGTTCCTGCGGCATCACGTTCGGCGGATAGCCCTTGACGATTTCCGCATTCGGGTCCTTGATCATTTCTTCGACGTGGGCCTGGTCCTCGCCCGGGAGCACTTCATCGAGGTTCGGACCGGTGACGCCGCCGGATTCAGCGGCGGCGAAGGTGTGGCAGCCGCCGCATCCGTTGTTGGCGAAGACCTGAGCACCGGGGCCGCCGGCAACCTTCGGCGGGGCGGCGCCGGGGACGCCGGCCCATTCGCCGACGTAGGCGGCGACGTCGTCGAGATCCTGGCCGGTGACGATGTCAGCAGGCATCGAGACGGCGGGATTGCCGTTGCTCTCGCGTGGGTACTCGACCTGCGCCTTGACGACCCCCTCGATCGTGTCCGAGTCGTTCCCTTCTTCGCGGGCCGCGGCGAACGCGTGGTCGAGGTTCGGCCCGATCGCGCCGCTGGCGCCGGCCTGCGCGAGCGCATGGCATTCGCTGCATTTCTGGACGAAGAGGGTGCGGCCGCGCTGGGGGTCTGGGCTCGAGGTTCCGCAGCCCGAAGAGACCACCGCAAGGGCGATCAGGGCCACGAGGGCGAGCAGCGGGGTGATGAGTTTCCGAGGGCGAGCCATGGGGTGCAATGCGGGCGGAAGTCTATATGTCGGCGCCGCCGGGAAGCGTCACGCGGAGGCGGCTCCGTTGGATACTCTTGAGTCGATCCGCACTAACATGAAGACCAGAGCGATGGGAGGCCGCAGATGCAGGTGAAGGACGGGATGTCGGAGGTCACGCTGACCGTGGGCCCGTCTCACACGCTGCGCGAGGCGGCCGAGAAGATGGTCGAGAAAGGCACCGGAGCGGCCCTGGTAATCGATGCCGAGCTGCCGGCCCCCTCGATCGTCACCGAGCGGGATCTGCTGATCTCGGTCGCCCGCGGCCAGGACCCGGCGATGGAGCGGGTCGCCGACCACATGAGCGAGGGCGTGCTCAGCGCCGCCCCCGACTGGAGCCTCGAGCGGGCGGCGGCGGAGATGTCGCGCCGCAACGTCCGCCACCTCGTCGTCTTCGACGGCGGCGACCCGATCGGCGTCCTCTCGATGCGAGACATCGTCAGGTGCTGGACGTCGGACGGGGCAACCTCAGAAATGCCCCTGACGGGCTGAGACCGGCGCATTTCTGCGTCCTCGGTCGGTCGTGTGCGGAGAGCACACTTCCCTCCCTGTCCTTGAACTGCTTGGTCTCAGCTCGTCAGGGCTGAGGCGGACCGGAGATGGTTTCTACCGGCAATGCCGCTCCACGCGTCTCCTGACGGCGCGGGAGGCGGTAGTAGTCGCGGGCTGAACCGCGGACGATGCTGCGGAAGGCGGCGAGCAGGAAGATCGCGCCGACGAGCGCCCAGATCTTGGGCGAGAAGATGAACCCGGAGGCGAAGGTGCCGCAGATCAGCCCCAGCGCCCCGAGGGCGAAGAAGGCCGGTGCCCAGGAGGGACGCGGTGCGTAGATCGTCTCGCCGGGCTCGGGGATGGGTCGGTGCTCGGCCATCGTTCTACTGGGCGATGTAGAGGAAGGCGGCGACGAAGCTAAGGGCGAAAATGCCGGCGGCGATGCCACCTGCGACCAGCCCCGCTTTCAGCTGCCGACGTGCGGTCTCGCGGTCCATGAGGACGGAGTTCTATCAGTCCGCCCCGGCGAGTGCCGGACCAAGCAGATCAAGGACGCAGGGAGGGAAGTGTGTGCTCCGCACACGACCGACTAAGGACGCCGATATGCGCCGGTCCGGTGCCGCCGCTAGACGTTGGCCGCGACGGCCATCGAGAGGAACAGCAGCGCCAGGTAGGCGAGGGAGAAGAGATACGTACGAAGCGCCCAACGACGATCAGCACTGCGGAGGAGGCGGAAGGCGAAGTAGATGAAGCCGGCGCCGAGGAGGATCGAGGGGACGACGTAGACGACGCCGAGGCCGCCGGCGCAGAAGGGGAGTTGGGTGACGGCGTAGAGGAGGACGGTGTAGAGGAGGATCTGGCGGCGCGTCTCCTGCTCGCCGCGGACCACCGGCAGCATCGGGATGCCGGCCTTCGCGTACTCGTCCTTCATCAGCAGCGAGAGGGCCCAGAAGTGGGGCGGGGTCCAGAAGAAGACGATCGCGAACATGTAGAAGGCCATGCCGCTGAGCTCGCCGGTGACAGCGGCCCAGGCGACCAGGGGCGGGACGGCGCCGGCTGCCCCGCCGATGACGATGTTCTGCGGCGTCCGCCGCTTCAGCCAGAGCGTGTAGACGCCGACGTAGCCGACGAAGCCGCTGAGCGAGAGCGAGGCCGCCAGCGGGTTGATCGTCAGCGACATCAGCAGGAAGGAAGAGGCCGCGAGGGTGAGCCCGAAGATCGTCCCCGCCCGCGGCGAGATCCGGCCGGCGGCGATCGGGCGGTCGGCGGTGCGGGCCATTGTCCGGTCGATGTCGCGGTCGACGACGTGGTTGATCGCGCCGGCGCCGCCGGCGGAGAGGGCGCCGCCGAGGCAGGTGAGGAGAATCAGGCCCAGCGAGGGGTCGCCGGCCACGTACATCGTCGTCACCGTCGTGAAGAGCAACAGCGACTGCACCTTCGGCTTGGTCAGCGTCAGGTAATCGCGAACGACGGTGGGCAGGACCGAGCGGGTGGCAGCCGTCGGGTTGGGCGCGGTCTGCGCGCCGGCGCCGGATTGCATGGGGCTCAGGCTACCGGCTGCGATTCGCGCGCCGCCGCCTCCTGGCTGCGGCGGGTGCGATGGCCGATCGCCTCGCGGATGTCGCGCAGCGGACGGGGGCTGCGGACGTCAGGGAGGACGTCGAAGTTGTGCGGCTCCGGCGGCGAGAGCGTGAACCACTCGAGGGTGTCGCCACCCCACGGGTCGTGGCCGGCCTCGGGGCCGTTGGTGCGACTGAAGATCGCGTTGAGGATCGTCAGCAGGATGCCGACGAAGAGGACGAAGACGCCGATCGAGGCGATCACGTTGTAGGCGGTGACGCCGGTGTTGTCGAAGTACTTGTAGGCGTCGACGACCTGGCCCTCGCCGGCGCCGGCGAAGAAGAGCGGCACGAAGCCGAGCAGGAGGCCGGCGAGGATCGTCCAGAAGGAGATCCGGGCGAGGCTCTCGCCCATCGTCCGGCCGGTCATCTTCGGGAACCAGAAGTGCAGCGCGGCGAAGCCGCCGAAGACAGAGCCGCCGATCAGCGCGAAGTGCGTCGCCGCGGTCGCGTCGGTGGTGTTCTTCAGCTGCCAGGCGGCGGCGACCAGCGAGTGGCAGAGCTCGGCGGCGAGCCCGATCCCGATCGCGAAGAGGGCGCCGAACGCGAACAGCAGCGGCGCCCGCATACGCAGGGCGCCGCCGGCCAGGGTCGAGATCAGGTTGAAGAAGACGAGGCCGAAGGGGACGATCAGCGCCAGCGAGACGAGCATCGCGAAGTACATCCAGCCGATCCCGATCGGGGCGGTGAGCATGTTCTGCATCCAGGCGAGGGTGCCGAGGACGGCGATCGCGGCCAGCGCTGCCATCACCACGTTGCGGTTGAAGAGCGGTTTGCGGGCGAAGGTGGCGGCGATTTCGGCGATCGCGCCGAAGGCGAAGATCAGGATCAGCATGTAGGTGCCGGTGTAGAAGATCCAGCTCAGGTGCTGCCACAGCAGCGGCGCGCCGCCGGAGCCGTCGGCGAAGAAGATGCCGTCGTAGTTGCGGTCGATCATCAGCATCGTCAGCGCCGCCAGCAGGATCGGCCCGATCACGACCAGCAGCCAGGAGCAGACGGCCGCCGCCCAGGCGAAGACCGGCAGCCGCCGCCAGGCCATCCCCGGCGCTCGCATCACCCGCAGGGTGGCGACGAGGTTGACCGCGAGGAGGACGAAGCCGAGGGTGGCGAGCCCGGTCGAGGTAGCCCAGGCGTCGACGCCGTTGTTGGAGAGGAAGGCGACCTCGCTCAGCGGCGCCAGCGGGTTGACCCCGGCCTCGGTCGGGGTGAAGACGAAGGTCGCGTACTGGGCGACGGCGCCGGCGACCCAGAGGGCGAGGCCGACCTGCCCGAGCCGCGGCAGCGCCGTGCCGCGGGCGCCGACCTGCAGCGGCGCCACGTAGTAGAAGAGCCCGACCGCCAGCGGCAGCGCGAAGAGGAAGATCGCGCTGGCGCCGTAGAGCGACAGCATGCGGTTGAAGCCGACGGGGGAGAGGAAGGTGTTCTCCGGGACCAGCAGCTGAATCCGCATCAACACCAGCTCGACGAGGGCGATGAAGAGGAAGCCGAGGGCGCCGCAGATGAGGATCTGGCCGATGTCCTTGTGGTCGGCGCTGGTCGCCAGCTGCGCCCAGCGCGGGCGGCGAGCGGGGTAGCCGTCGGCGACGAGCTCGGGACGCTGGCTGGGGCTCATGGCGTTTTTCCTTCTTCGATCAGACCGACGACCCGTTCCTGGGCGGCATCGATTTCTTCTTTCTGGGCTTCGATGAAGCCTTCGTATTCCTCGGGCGAGACGACTTCGACCTCGGTCCGCATCGAGGCGTAGGCCTGGCCGGAGAGGGTGGCGGAGTCGCCCTCGTAGCTGCCGGCGTCGTCGGCGCTGACGCTGAAGAGGACCTTGTTGGTCTTCCCCGGCACCGCGTCGGCCTTGCGGGCAAGTTCTTCGACGTTCCAGGTGTGGACGACGTCGGTGGAGAGCAGTTCCAGCTCGACCGCGGTGTCGGAGGGCACCACCAGCTTGTAGTAGGAGAAGGCCCCGTTCGGGTAGTCGTAGCGCCACAGCCACTGCTGGCCGGTCGCCTTGATCTTCAGCGGTTCGGACTTCAGCGAGGCGAGCCCGGCCTCGCCGGTCGAGGGCTCTTCGCGGGCGTTGTCGGTGAAGACGACGCCGAGGACGAAGAGCAGCGCCGCGAAGATCGTGAGGACGCCGGCGACCCGGAACTGCAGCCGGCGCCCGGAGAGGAGCTGGCGCGGCTCGGCCCCGCGCTCGCTGCGGTAGCGGCGGGCGACGTAGAGGAGCGCGCCGGTGATCGCGATCATCAGGATCGCGGCGGCGAAGAAGCCGATCCAGAGCAGGGTGTCGATCTGGTCAGTGCCAGGGGAGTGAGGCGCCAAAGCGCGGCCATTCTATTCACGAGCGGCGGCGCCGCGCCCTCAGACTGTTCGTCTGTTCCTTTTCGGTGCCCTGCAACGGAAAGGAACAGGTAAATGATGGCCCGGACCTATACTCGCGCTCTGCATGAGGAGGCGCTCCCGGCCATCGAACGCGCTCCGCCTCGCAGTCCGCGCCGGCGCCGTCGGTGCGATCGGCGCGGCTTTCGCGGTCCCGGTCCTGCGCCGTCGGCTGCGGGTTCCGGCCCCGATCACGGTCGGCAGCGTCGCCGCGGCCCCGCTGGCGCTGGCGGTGCTCTATCCGCGCTCGAAGCGGCGCGACGTCGCCCTCTTCGCCCTGCAGATGTGGGCCTTCACCGTCGCCCACGAGCTTCCCTACGACGACCCCGAGCGCCTGCGGGCCCGGCTGCGCACCGGCTACCCGATCCGCACGGACAAGCTGATCGGCGCCGGCCGTCTCCCCAACGCCCGCCTCCAGCGCGGCCTCGCCCGGCTGCCGGGGGTGCGGGTGGTCAACCAGGCCCTCACCTGGACCCACTGGCTCTGGTTCATCGAGCCCTACCTCTCGCTCGCCCTGATCCTCGTCCGCCACAACGAGCGCTTTCCGCGCTCGGCGCGGCAGATGGCGGCAGTCTTCGACCTCGGCTGCGCCGTCTACTTCGCGGTCCCGACGGCGCCGCCGTGGTGGGCGGCCGAGCAGGGGCTGACCGGGGAAGAGGTGCGGCGGATCATGGTCGAGGTCGGGGAACCGACCTGGGGCCGGGCCTGGGAGCGGCTCTACGACGCCCTCGGCGGCAACCCCTGGGCGGCGATGCCCTCGCTTCATTTCGCCACCTCGCTGCAGGCGGCGCTCTCGCTCTCCGAAGCCGGCAAGCTCGAGGGTCGGCTTGCCTGGGGATACGCCGGCACGCTCGGCTTCGCCCTCGTCTATCTGGGGGAGCATTACGTCACCGATCTGCTCGCCGGGGCGGCGCTGGTGGCCGCCGTGCGCAAGGGCGAGCCGCTGGCAGAACCCCTCGTACGCGGGGTAAACGGGGCTCTGCAGCGTCTGGAGAGGATCGCCAACGGGTAATTTCCTCAAGGTGTCTCCGCAAGAGTCGGCGAACGGGAACGCGAACGAGGACGGCAGCAACCGCTTCGCCGAAATGCCGATATTTACGACGCGTCGGTTGATCCAGACCGTCGTCGTCGTCTTCCTCCTGCTCGGCGGGATCTACTTCCTCTTCCCGAAGCTGATCGGCCTCAGCGACGCTCTCGGCAAGCTCGACGACGCTGATCCGCTCTGGATCGCGATCGCGATCGGGTTCAACGTCCTCGCCTATGCGACCTACATCGCCCTCTTCAAGGCGGTGGTCGGCGGCGACGCGCTGCGCCTGACCTGGAAGGAGACCTACGAGATCAACATGGCCGGGGTTGCGGGCACGCTGCTGTTTTCAGCTGGCGGCGCCGGTGGCATCGCCGTCACCTACTGGGCGCTGCGCAAAGCCGGGATGCCGCGCCGCGACGTCGCCCGGCGGATGGTCGCCTTCGTCACCCTCCACTACGCCTTCTATCCGATCGCCCTGATCGTCTTCGGGGTCCTGCTGCGGACCGGGGTCCTCAACGGCAAGAGCTCGGTCGAGCTGACGATCGTCCCCGCCGGCGTCGCCGGTCTGATGCTGATCCTCGGCGTCCTCGTCACCATGATCCCGCCCGACGCCGAGCGGCGCCTCGCCCGCTTCGCCCACAGCGAGCGCTCGCGCCACTGGCTGCAGAACGCCGGCAAAGTCCCGGCCACGCTGGGGGAAGGGTTCCGCTTCGCCCTCGGCCTCTTCGCCCATCCCCGTCGCGGCGGCCTCGCGGTGATCGGCGCCGCCGGCTTCTGGGCCTTCAGCATCGGCGTCCTCTGGGCCTCGTTCCACGCCTTTGGTGTCCACGTGCCGCTGGCGGTCGTCGTCCAGGGCTTCTTCCTCGGCATGGTCGCCAACCTCTTCCCGCTGGCCCCGGCCGGGGTGGGGGCGGTCGACGCCGGCATGATCGGCGCCTTCGTCCTCTTCGGGCTCGACGAGGAGACCGTCTTCCCGGCGATCCTGATCTTCCGCCTCGTCTCCTTCTGGATGCCGATCCCGCCGGGGATCTTCGCCTTCTTCCAGCTTCGCCACACCGTTCATCAGTGGGAAGAGGAGGGGCTGCCGGTCGACCGCGACGGCGGCCCGCTGACGCCTGTGGAGGTCGAGGCGGCGATTGCCTTCGAGGGGCGAGAGAGCTACTATAAAAAGTAAAGTAATAGACTTCAGGCGGCAGATATGGCAGAGCAGAACGAGCAGAAAAAAGTTGAGAACGTGATCATTGTCGGCGGTGGCCCCGCCGGCTACACCGCAGCGCTTTACACCGCGCGCGCCAACCTCGAGCCGCTCGTCTTCGAGGGCTTCCAGTGGGGCGGCCAGCTGCAGAACACGACCGACGTCGAGAACTACCCGGGCTACCCCGACGGGATCATGGGCCCGGAGATGATGGCCCAGTTCCGTGCCCAGGCCGAGCGCTTCGGGACCCGCTTCGTCACCGACGACGTCGACCGGGTCGAGCTCTCCGACGGCGGCATCCATAAGGTCTTCCTCGGCGACGAGGAGCACCGGGCCAAGACCGTGATCCTGGCGATGGGGGCGGAGCCGAAACGGCTCGGCGTCCTCGGCGAGATGGAGCTCGGCGGCCGCGGCGTTTCCACCTGCGGCGTCTGCGACGGGGCTTTCTTCAAAGACCAGAAGGTGATCGTGATCGGCGGCGGCGACTCGGCGATGGAGGACTCGATCTTCATCTCGAAGTTCGCCGGCCAGCTGACGATCGTCAACCGCCGCGACGAGTTCCGCGCCTCGAAGATCATGTTCGAGCGGGCGCGCGAGAAGGAGAACATCGACCTCAAGACCCCGTTCGTCGCCGAGGAGTTCGTCGCCGGCGAGAGCGGCAAACTCGAGAAGGTCCGCCTCCGCAACGCCGAGACCGGCGAGGAGGAGGAGCTCGAGGCCGACGGCGCCTTCATCGCGATCGGCCACGTGCCGAAATCAGAGATCGTCAAGGACCAGGTCGAGACCGACGAGGACGGCTACATCGTCACCGAGCCCGGCTCGACCCGAACCAAGATCGCGGGCGTCTTTGCCGTCGGCGACGTCGTCGACCACACCTACCGCCAGGCCGTGACCGCGGCCGGCACCGGCTGCATGGGCGCGCTCGACGCCGAGCGCTACCTGCGCGACGCCGACGTCCCGGTCGAGGCGCACTGGATGCCGGGCGGCGAGCCGGCCGAGATTGCCACCGGTGGGTAATCCCCACTTCTTGGATTAAGAATCCTTCTTAACTGAGCGGGTAATGGGGCGCGTATATCTTGCCCCCAGTGACTCCTTCATCTTGTTCCCATCTGGACTCGGTCACCTACCTCGGTCTGCCCAACGACGTCGAGGGCTGCGAGGAGTGCCTGGCGATGGGGATGACGTGGGTTCACCTGCGGATGTGCCAGACCTGTGGCCACATCGGCTGCTGCGACAACTCGATCGGTAAGCATGCGACGGCCCATCACCAGGACACCGGGCACCCGATCATCCGCTCGGCCGAGCCCGGCGAAGACTGGAGCTGGTGCTACGTCGACGAGGTGATGATGCGCCTCAGTAGCGAATAGGCATCGCGTCGTATCTTGCGCTGGTGGCAGAGACGTCCGGATTGACTCGCTCGACTCCCTAGAGGTTATTGCGGCGCTTTTGCGTGGCCGTGCTGCGCTGTCCGGGCTGGGCAGCTTCGAGTCCGGGCGCATCCGACTTCGAACACACCAGGGTGGGTCGAATGTCGGTTACGCGGGGGGCGCCGAACTCGGCAAGGGGCCGGGCGAAGTGGTCACGACAGTCACGGCTTCTAAGGGGTGGATCCGCCTATGGCCCGCAGTTTCGGCGCCGGCGCGTAGGCCTCGCCCTTCTCGGCCTCCAGCGCTTCGAGCAGGTCGGCGGCGCGGTCGGGGCTGATCAGCTCGGCGAAGCCGAGCGGCCCTAGCGGCCAGTTGAAGCCGAGCTTCATCGCCGTCTCCATGTCCCCTGGTGAGGCGACCTCCTCTTCGAGGGCGAAGGCGGCCTCGTTGGCGATCTGGGCGAAGAGGCGGCTGAGGATCTGCTCGGCAGCCGGGTCGATCTTGGCGAGCTCGGCGGGGTCCAGGGTGGGAGCGGCGATGCCGAGGTGGGGGTCCGGCGCACGCTCCTCGTCGTAGTCGTAGTAGCCGTGGCCGCTCTTGCGGCCGAAGCGGCCCTCGGCGACCAGGCGTTCCTGGATCGGGCTCGGCCGCCAGCGCTCCGGTTCGCCGCCCTGGGCGAAGAAGGAGCGGGCGATTTCGAGGTTGACGTCGAGCCCGATCAGGTCGAGCAGCTCGAACGGGCCCATCCGGAAGCCGCCGCCGAGGCGGACCGTGCGGTCGATCGTCGCCACATCGGCGACGCCGTCGCCGAGCATCCGCAGCGACTCCAGCGAGAAGGGGCGGGCGAGGCGGTTGGCGACGAAACCGGGGCTGTCCTTGGCCCGGATCGGGGTCCGGCCCATCCGCTCGGCGACCTCGATGGTTCGTGCCAGCGCCTCCTCTGAGGAGTGCTCGGCGGCGACGATCTCGACCAGCTTCATCAGCGGCGGCGGGTTGAAGAAGTGCATGCCGACCACGCGCTCGGGGTGGGGGACTCCCTCGGCAATCTCGGAGACCCGCAGCGAGGAGGTGTTGCTGGCGAAGACCGCGTCCGGCGCCAGGACGGCGGCGAGGTCGCCGAAGATCCGCCGCTTCAGTTCCAGCTTCTCGGGCGCCGCCTCGACCACCAGCTCGCAGCCCGCCATCGCCTCCAGCTCCGCCGCGGGCTCGACCCGGCTCGAGGCGGCGCGCGCCTCGTCCGCGCTCCAGCGCCCCCGTGCCGCGCCCTTGTCGAGCGCTTCGTTCAGCGCCGCGGCGCCGCCCTCGGCGAGGTCCAGGGAGACGTCGTAGAGGACAGTCTCGTAGCCGCCCAGCGCCGCCAGCTGGGCGATCCCGCGCCCCATCGTGCCGGCGCCGATGACGCCGACCCGGGTGACCTTCACCGGCCTTGGAAGCGGGGCTCGCGCTTCTCGAGGAAGGCGTTCATCCCCTCGACGCGGTCCTCGGTCGCCATCGCCTCGTCGAACAGCGCTCGCTCCGCTTGCAGGCCCTCGGCGAGGTTCGTCTCGTCGGCTTCAAGGACCGCCTTTTTCGCCAGCCGCAGCGCCAGCGGCGGCCGCTCCGCGACGACCCGGGCGAGCTCGATCGCCTCGGTCAGCCAGAGGCCCTGGCCGACGACCTTGTTGACGAGGCCCCAGCGGGCGGCGGTCTTCGCGTCCCAGCGGCGGCCCGTCAGCACGTACTCCATCGCCCGCTGCTTGCCGATCGCGCGGGCGAGGCGCTGGGTACCGCCACCGCCGGGGATGATCCCGAGGGTGATCTCGGGCTGGCCGAAGCGGGCCTTCTCGTCGCAGACGATCATGTCGCAGGCCAGCGCCAACTCGCAGCCGCCGCCGAAGGCGTAGCCGGAGACGGCGGCGATCGTCGGCGTCCCGATCGAGGTCAGGCGGGTCCAGAACTCCATTCCCTTCGGGTCGGGCGCCGCGTCCACCGGCCGCTCGGCCATCGCCCGGATGTCGGCGCCGGCGGCGAAGAAGTCGTCGGTGCCGGCGATGACGATGCAGCGCACCTCGGGGTCGGCGTCGAGGCGCTCGAGGCTGGTTGCGATTTCCTCCCGCATCTCCGGCGAGAGGGCGTTGCGGGCCTCGGGCCGGTTCAGTCGCAGCAGGGCGACGTGGAATTCGTCGAGTGAGACCTCGACCAGGGCCAAGGTCAGGACTCCTGCAGCGGCAGCATCGCGTTGATCCCCGTCGCGGCGCGGCCGATGATCAGCTTCTGGATCTGCGAGGTGCCCTCGTAAAGGGTGGTGACGCGGGCGTCGCGCAGGTAGCGCTCGACCGGGTAGTCGTCGACGTAGCCGGAGCCACCGTGGACCTGGATCGCGATGTTCGCGCACTCGACCGCCGACTCCGTCGCATACAGCTTCGCCACCGAGGTCTCGGTCGCGTTCGGCTTCTTTTCGTCCTTCAAGAGCCCGGCGCGGAGGACCAGCATCCGGCTGGCGTCGCGCTTCAAGATCATTTCGGTGATCATCTCCTGGACCAGCTGGAAGCGGGCGAGGGGGACGCCGAACTGCTTGCGTTCCTTCGCGTACTCGACCGAGGACTGGACGCAGCCTTCACAGATCCCGACGCAGCCGGCGGCGACGCTGTAGCGGCCGTTTTCGAGGGCGCTCATCGCCACCTTGAAGCCGTCGCCGACCTCGCCCAGCAGGGCCTCGTCGCCGACCTCGACCTCGTCGAGCGAGATTTCGGCGGTGTCGGAGGCGCGCAGCCCGAGCTTGCCGTGGATCTCCTGGGTCGTGAAGCCGTCGCTGTCGGTGGGGACGATGAAGGCGGCGAGGCCGCGGTACTTCAGCGCCGGGTCGGTCTGGGCGAAGATCAGCGCGAACTCGGAGTGGTTGCCGAGGCTGATCCACATCTTCTGGCCGCTGATCGACCAGCCGCTATCGGTCTTGGTCGCGCGGGTGCGGAGGTTGGCGGCGTCGGAGCCGGTGTCGGGCTCGGTCAGACCGAAGCAGCCGAGACCCTCGCCCGAGCAGAGCCCCGGCAGCCACTTCTGCTTCTGCTCCTCCGTGCCCCACTTCTCGATCGGCCCGGCGACCAGCGAGGTGATGACCGAGATGACGGTGCGGGCGGAGGAGTCGGCGCGGCCGATCTCCTCGGCGATCAGGCCGTAGCTGACGTAGTCGAGGCTGCGGCCGCCGTAGGCTTCGGCGACCGGGGCGCCGAGGAAGCCGACCTCGCCGAGCTTGCGCGCCAGCTCGCGGTCGAAGCGGCACTCGCGGTCGTTCTCCTTGACGTTGGGGAGGATCTCGCGCTCGGCGAATTCGCGCGCCGTCTCGCGGATCAGCTTCTGCTCGTCGCTGTAGGTGAAGTCCATCTCTAAAGCTCCTTCAGCTCTTTGCCCAGGGTCTCGGCGAAGGCCCCCTGCGCTTCGGTCGTGCGCGGGCCGGGGGCAGCGGGGAAGACCCTGCCGTCGACCGAGAAGACCGCCTGGATCTCCCGCGTGGTCGAGGCGAGGAAGGCCTCGTGGGCGCCGCGCAGGTCGTCGACGTGCCAGCTGCCCTCTTCGACGTGCAGCGCCTTGATCATCCGGTCGCGGGTGATCGACTCGAGGACGCCGTCGGTGAGCGCCGGCGTTCGCAGCTCGCCTTCCGGTGAGACCCAGAAGACCGAGGAGGTGGGGGGCTCCAGGACGGTGCCGTCGGGCCGGATCAGGACCGCCTCGTCGGCGCCCTGCCCTTTGGCGATCCGCGTCGCCTGCATGTTGGCCGCGTAGGAGATCGACTTGACGCCGTTGAGGATCACCGTCGGGCAGTAGGTGACCGACTGCAGGCTGACCGTCTCGGGGTGGGGCGGGATCGGCTCGGTGGCGGCGATGCGGCAGCCGCCGCGGGTGACGATCAGGCGCATCTGGCCTTCGACCGGTCCGGCCTGGCCGAGCAGCGCCTCGATCTCGCGCTCCAGCGCGCCGCGGTCGAAGCTGAGCTCGATCGCCGCGCTCGAGCGCTCGAGGCGGTCGAGGTGATCGACGAGGGCGAAGGGCTTGCCCTGGTAGAGCCGGATCACCTCGAAGGCGCCGTCGCCGCGGTAGAGCCCGTCGTCCTTGAGGCCGACCGTCGCCTCGGCCGTCGGGGTGATCGTCCCGTTGACGCTCGCCAGCTCTTCGAAGCCGTTGCTCACGGCGGCCGAGGCTACCTGAGACGCATCGGACATTTGCCCCACCCCGCTGGGGCCGATCTCCGATGCAGCGATCGTCCTACCCGTTGCGGACGTGGATCGGGCAGTGGGGAGCGTTGCTGCGCAGGCAGCTCAGCTTCGCCCATTCGATCCGGAAGTGGCTCTTCCAGATCACCGCGTCCTGCTGGCGCAGGTAGAAGGGGGAGACGGTGCCGCCGTAGATGTTGGGGCCCGAGCGCCAGCTGACCTGGCAGCGGAAGCGGGTGCGGCTGGCGCGGCGGCAGCTGCCGTAGACACGGCCGCTGAATTGGCGCCCGAAGTGGCTCTGCAGGGTGAGGACGGTGAATTCTTCGGCAACCGGCTTGGTCATCTGCGGGAACGGCGTCTTCGGGTCGACGATCGGCCGGGGGCCGCCGCTTTCGGTGGCGGCGATCCATTCCGAGACCCAGGTGGAGATGACGTCGACGCGGGTGAGGACGTTGGGGCGCTTGGTGCTGCAGAAGGCGCCGCCGGTGCTGACCACGCCGAGCTCGACCGGGGTGCCGTCAGCGCGCACGCCGATCGCCGGGCCGCCGCTGTCGCCGAAGCAGCCACCGCTCTTCTTCGCCGCGTCGAGGGTGCACATCTGCAGCACCGGCGAGTAGTTCGGCCGGTCGACCCGGGTCTTCTGCTTGCAGGCCGAGGGCGTCTGGACGACCATCGAGGTCGCCCGCAGGCTTTCGGGCGCGTTCTTGGCGTTTGCGCCGGTCACTCCCCAACCGGCCAACTGCACTTCGGCGCCGCCTTCGTAGAGCGCGGCATCGGCAGCTCCGGCCATCGCGATCGCGGGCGCGGCGGTGGGGCGGTCGAGGACGAGGATGCCGGCATCGCCGTGCAGGGCGCCGGGATCGAAGCCGGGGAAGACGTGGGTTTCGGTGATCCGGAAGACGTTCTCGCGCAGCGCTTTCGAGGGGGTGGTGGTGCCGGTAGCGACCGCGTATGCCTTGGCCGGGGTGATGCCGCCCCGCTCTAGGTCCTCGATGCAGTGGGCGGCGGTGAGTACGACCCGCGGCGCCACCACGGTGCCGGTGCAGGAGAAGCCGGTTTTGCCCTCGCGCGCTTCGATGTAGGTGAGCGCGGGGAATTCCTCGACGGTTGCCCCGTGCCCGTTGATGATCGAGGCGTGCGCAGTCGGTTCGGCCACAGCGGTGGCAGGCAGCAGCAGCGCCAGAGCGACGATTGCCGGGGTCAGCAGCCTCACGCTCACCAGCCTATTGATTAGACAGCTTCGAAGACGGTGGCAAGACCCTGGCCGACGCCGACGCAGAGGGTGGCGACGCCGTACTTGCCGCCCCGGCGGCGCAGCTCACGGACGAGCGTGCCGGCGAGGCGGGCGCCCGAGCAGCCGAGCGGGTGGCCGAGGGCGATTGCGCCGCCGTTGACGTTGAGGCGCTCCTCGTCGATGCCGAGCTCACGGGCGCTGGCGAGGACTTGGGAGGCGAAGGCCTCGTTCAGCTCGACGAGGTCGATCTGGTCGATCGTCAGGCCGGCGTTGCGAAGGGCGTTGGGGACGGCTTTGACCGGGCCGATGCCCATGTAGGCGGGGTCGACGCCGGCGACCCCGGTGGCGACGACGCGGGCCAGCGGCTCGGCGCCGAGCTCTTCCGCGCCCTTCTCGGAAGTGACGAGGAGGCAGGCGGCGCCGTCGTTGAGGGTCGAGGCGTTGCCGGCGGTGACGGTTCCGCCTTCGCGGAAGACAGGACGCAGTCCTGAGAGCTTCTCCAAGGAGGCATCGGGCCGCGGCCCCTCGTCGGTCTCAACCAGCACCGTCTCGCGCCCCCGCCGGGCCTCGATCGGGGCGATCTCCTCGGCGAGCTTCCCCGCCTCGGTGGCGGCGACGGCGCGCTGGTGGCTGCGCAGGGCGAAGGCGTCCTGGTCCTCGCGGCTGACGTTGAACCGTTCGGCGACGTTCTCGCCGGTCTCGCCCATCGCTTCGGTCGAGACCCCGAGCTCGGCCATCCGCGGGTTGATCATCCGCCAGCCGAGGGTCGTGTCGTGCATCGTCTGCGGGCCGCGGGGGAGGCCGCGCTCGGGCTTCTCGACCACCCAGGGGGCGCGGCTCATCGACTCGACCCCGCCGGCGAGGTAAAAGTCGCCCTCGCCGACCTTGACCGCCCGGGCGGCGCCGTTCAGCGCCTCGAGGCCGGAGGCGCAGAGGCGGTTGACGGTGGCGCCGGGGACGCTCTGCGGCAGCCCTGCCAGCAGCGCCGCCATCCGGGCGACGTCGCGGTTGTCCTCGCCGGACTGATTGGCGGCGCCGAAGTAGACGTCGGCGATCCGCTCGGGGTCGACGCCGCTGCGCTCGACGGTGGCGCGAATCACGTGCGCGGCCATGTCGTCGGGGCGGACCCCGGAGAGGGCGCCGCGGTAGGCGCCCATCGGCGTCCGCGCGGTCTCGACTATGTAGGCGTCTGGCATGGGTGCGAACCGTATCCTTCCCGTGTGCTCTTCATTCTGGGGACCCTGGGAATTCTGGCCTTCATGATCGGCGTGCTGCTGGTCGTCGGGCACTTCTACCCCGGCAGCTCCGCCGGCCTCGTCGACTGGGTCCCGACCCGCTCGCCCGAGGTCGAGGCGCAGAACGAGATCGACGACGTGCGCCAGATGATGGAGGCGCAGAACGAAATGCGACGCCGCCGCGGCGTTCCCGAGATGACCGAGGAGGAACTGCACCGAAGCGTCGCCGAGGACGAGCAGATGCGGTTGCGCGGCCGCGGTCCCTTCGAGGCAGGTTAGATGTCGGGACGCTTGTGGCGCGGGCGCTGATCGTCGGCTGCGGCTGCCGTGGCCGGCAGCTTGGCGAGCGGTTGCTGGAGGACGGCTGGGCGGTGCGAGGGTCGAGCCGCCGCGAGGAGGGTTTGGGGGCGATCGAGGCGGCGGGGATCGAGCCGGCGCTCGCCGACCCCGACCGTCCAGGGTCGATCCTCGAGCTGGTCGACGACGTCGCCGTGCTCGTCCTCCTGCTTGGCAACGCCAGCGGCAGCGAGGAGGAGCGGGCGGCGATCCACGGCCCGCGCCTCGAGCGGCTGTTGGAACACCTGGTCGAAACGCCGGTTCGCGGCGTCCTCTACGAGGGCACCGAGACGGGCGCCGAGGTGGTCGAAGCCGCGAACCGAACCTGGCGGATCCCGGCCGTGATCGCGCCGAGTCTGTCTCAGTCCCCCTATACGGAGGCCATGGACAGACTCGCGGTTGAAGTGAAGGCGCTCCTCGCGGGCCGGTGAAGGTAAAGAGCTAAACTCCGATAAGGATTCAGGTAATTAGAGAAAAGACGCGAGAGGAGCGTTTGAATGGCTCTGCAGCTCGGTGACGTAGCACCGGATTTCGAGGCTGACACCACCCAAGGCCGGATCAAGTTCCACGATTGGATCGACGGGTCGTGGGCCGTGCTGTTCTCCCACCCGAAGGACTTCACGCCCGTCTGCACGACCGAGCTCGGCTACATGGCGCGGATCGAGCCGGAGTTCGAGAAACGCGGCGTCAAAATCATCGGCCTCTCCGTCGACCCGACCGACAAACACGAGGAGTGGGCGAACGACATCGAGGAGACGCAGGGCTCTCGCCCCGAGTATCCGCTGATCGGCGACCCGACCTTCGAGATCTCGAAGGCCTACGGGATGCTGGCCGGCGACGTCTCCGGCGACCCCGGCGACCGCACCCCGGCTGACAACCAGACCGTGCGCAACGTCTTCGTCATCGGCCCGGACAAGAAAATCAAACTCATCCTCGTCTATCCGATGACGACCGGGCGCAACTTCGACGAGGTGCTGCGGGTGATCGACTCGCTGCAGCTGACCGCCAACCACAAAGTCGCGACCCCGGCGCAGTGGCAGCAGGGCGATGACGTGATCATCTCCGGCTCGGTCAAAGAGGACGAGGCGAAAGAACTCTGGCCCGACGGCTGGGAGTCGCCGAAGCCATACATCCGAATCGTCCCGCAACCGTCTAAGGCGCCGTAACCGGCGCCTGGCGGCGTCCTCGGTCGCTCGCGTGCGGAGCACGCCACGCTCCCTGCGTCCTTGCCAGGCTTGGTTACGCCGTCTTAGACCCGGTCGAGAAAATCCGCCAGGATCCGCGCGGTGGCTCCCCAGATCAGGTGCCCTTCGACCTCATAGGTCGGGGTGTGGATGGGGACGCCGCGGCGGACCAGGCGGCGCATCTCGTAGCCCTCGCGCAGCAGCTCGAGCGAGAAGGTGAGGACCGTCTCTACCTCGGTCGGGTTCGGCTGCAGGTCGAGCTTCCCCGGGTGCGGGACGTAGCCGACGAAGGGGTGGACGACGTAGTTGGTGACGAAGGTCCTGGTCGGCGGCAGCGCCTCGCCGATCTCCACCTGGGCTGGGTCGAGCCCGATCTCCTCTTCGGCCTCCCGCAGCGCCGTCGCTTGCAGGTCGGTGTCGGCCTCGTCGCGCCTCCCGCCCGGGAAAGAGATCTCGCCGGCGTGGCGGCGGAGGTCGGCTCGGCGCTCGGTGAAGACGAGGCCCGGGTCATCGGGCCACCCGTAGAGCGGCAGGAGGACGGCCGCCTCTACCGAGCGGCCGATCAAATGATCACCTGGACGGTGCCGCCGTCGACCGACCAGGCGGCGCCGGCGACGTAGGAGGCGCGCTCGCTGCAGAGGAAGACGATCGCCGAGGCGATCTCCTCGGCCTGGGCGAGGCGGCCGATCGGTCGCTTTGAGCCGGCTTCGGCCAGAGCGTCGGCCCGATTTTCGGCGCCGGAGACCTGTAACGACTGGTCGAGCAGCCCGCCCGGCTCCATCCACATCTCGGCTTCGACCGGGCCGGGGGCGACGGCGTTGACGAGGACACCGCTCTTCGCGTAGCGGTCGGCGAAGAGGCGCGAGAGCGAGAGCTCGGCGGCCTTGGCGACCGAGTACTCGGCCATCGCCGCCGAGGGGCGCTTGCCGGCGGTCGAGCAGACGTTGACGACGCGGCCCCAGCCGCGTTCGACCATCGGCGGGATCGCCGCCCGCATCGCCCGCAGCGGCGCCATCACGTTGAGCTCGTACTGGGCGCGCCAGTCCTCGTCGGGGACGTCGTCGAGGTCGCGCCATTTCGCCGCTCCGGCATTGTTGACGAGGACGTCGAGGGCGCCGAAGTGCTCCTCGCAGGCGGCCAGCATCCGTGCTCCGGCGTCCTCGGCGGTGATGTCGAGGGCGAGCGCCGCGGCTGCGCCGCCGGCCGGCTCCGCCATCCGCGCCGCCTCTTCGGTCGCCGCCGCCAGCCGGTCCTCGCTGCGCGCCACCAGCAGCACCTTCGCGCCCTCGGCGCAGAGCTGCAGCGCGGTCTCGCGACCGATGCCGCTGCTGGCGCCGGTGACGACGCAGCCCCGCCCGGCCAGGCCGAGGTCCATCAGCCGCCTTCCTCCAGGCGCTCGACGACGCGGACGTGACCCTCGCCTGCAAGCACCTTGTGGACGGGGCATTTCGTGGCGATCACGAGCAGGCGCCGGCGCTGCTCGTCGTCGAGATGCCCCGGCAGCTTCACCCCGACCTCGAAGCTGTTCGGTACCAGTCCCTCGTAGCCCATCTCGACGTCGACCTCGAGCTCGCCGACGTCCCAGCCTTTGCGCTCGGCGTACATCTCGACCGTGATCGCGATGCAGCCGGCGAGGCTGGCGCCGAGCAGCTCGGTAGGGCGCGGGCCGGTGTCGGTGCCGCCCTGTTCGGCGGGCTCGTCGACCCGCAGATGGTGGCTACCGTCGAGCTCGACGTCGTGGGCATAGCCCTCGACCCGGCGGGCGACGATCCGCACGCTCAGTCCTTGCCGCGGCCCTCGAACAGGGCGGGGTCGTCGACGTCGGCGAAGCGGGCCATCGCGTAGACGGCGTCGGAGGCGCGGTTGACGAAGTGGATCACGGTCTCGCTCGCGATCTCGCCTTCCTCGTTCAGTTGCGAGATCCGCCGCTCGGCCCGGCGGACCGTCGTCCGGGCGACGTCGAGCTGGGCGGAGAGCTGGTTGCCGCCGGGGATGACGAACTTCGGTGGCAGCTCGACCCGCGCCATGTAGCGGTCGATCAGCTCCTCGAGCTCGCTCACCATCTCCTCGGTCGTGCGGCTGACCCCGTCCTCGAGCCGCCCGGCGGCCTCCGGTGCGGTCGCCAGCTCGGCGCCGGCGACGAAGATGTCGTCCTGGAGGCGGAGGATGTCGGCGGCGAGCTCCGCCTGCTCGGGGCCACAGAGGGCGCGGGCGACGCCGAGCTGCGAGCAGGCCTCATCGAGGGTGCCGTAGGCGTCGGTGCGGCCGTGGTGCTTGGGGACGCGGCCGCCGTACCAGAGCGAGGTGGTCCCGTCGTCGCCCTTCTTGGTGTAGATCTTGACCACGTTCAGCGCACCGGGTTGAAGGCGAAGCCGGTCATCACCTTGGGGTAGAAGAAGGTGGACTTCGGCGGCATCACCGAGTCGGTGTTGCAGATCGCCTTCACCTGCTCGACCGGGACCCCGCGCTGGATGAAGGCGACGTCGTAGTCGCCGCCGTCGACCAGGTCGACGGCGGCATCGACGCTCTTCGCGTATTCGAGGCCGTTGCGCTCGTCGATGTCGTGGTCGCTCATCCCGGCCAGGCCCTTGAGCACGAGCGTCTCGAGGATCGCCGAGTCGAGGCGGCGGTAGGCCTCCGGCATGCCCTCGAGCCGGCGGTCGACCTCGGCGGGGTCCTTGAGCCGGAGGCGAAAGGCTTTCTTGTGGAAGGAGTCGTAGAGGCCGAAGACGCCGACCCCCTCCTCGCCCGCGGGGTCGATCTCCTCACGCGGGACCTCGGTGACGTCGAACAGCTCCCGCAGGCCATTTCCGAGGGCCTGCTGGCGCTCGGGGTTGTCGGCGAAGCCCGAAAGGAGGCGGTGGGTGGGGAAGACGAGGAGGCCGGGGTCGTCGAGCCCGGTCAGCGACATCAGCGTGTAGTTGTGCGGGCCCTCGCCGCCGACCTCGTCGCGGAACGCGCGCGCGGTCTCGTAGCGGTGGTGGCCGTCGGCGATCAGCAGCTGGGCGCCGGCGAGGCACTCGCTGACGGCGGCGTGGACGGCCGGGTCGTCGACCTTCCAGAGCCGGTTGACGGTGCCGTCTTCGTCGCGCGCCTCTCCCCAGGGCTCATCGGCGAGCGCCGGCTCGACCAGCGGCCAGGCGTCCTCGGTCGAAAGCGAGAAGATCGGCGAGAGGTTGTAGCCGCCGGCGCGGGTCAGCTCGAGGCGGTCGAGCAACGGCCCCGGGTGGGTGCGCTCGTGCGGGCGGACGGTGCCGCTCTCGTAGTCCTCGACGCGGACCCGGGCGAGGATCCCGTGGCGGCTGTAGCTGTTGCCGTCGGGAGCGACGTAGGCCTGGGTCAGGGCCCAGAGCGAGGGCGCCTCGTCCTGGACCAGCGCCCCGTCCGCCTTCCAGCTCTCGATCCGCGCCGCCGCCTCGGCGTAGGGGTCGCCGCTGGGATCGCTGTCGGGATCGGCCGGGTCGAACGGTTTCGGCAGGTCGACCGCGACCGCGTTGTAGGGCGAGCGCTCCAGCAGCGCCTTCCGCTGCGCGGCGTCGATCACGTCATAGGGCGGCGCCGCGACGGCATCCAGCGAGCCGACCTTCCCGAGGTCGTAGTGCAACGCGTTGAACGGGAGCACCTCCGCCATCGCCTCAGAACCTACACTTGCCTCAGTCGGGGCGTGGCGCAGCCTGGTAGCGCGCCGCCTTTGGGTGGCGGAGGTCCCCGGTTCGAATCCGGGCGCCCCGACTCAGCTCTTGACGCGAGCTTCCGCGGGTGATCCTCTCTTCAGCGGGTAGAGGAAGCCGCAGACGTCCACGGGAAGGAGCTTTAGATGGAGAGTTGGGACTTGAAGACGGTGGAGGTGGAGCCGCGCCAACCGCGGATCCTCGCCTCGGCGGACGACGCGCGTTCGATCCTGCTGCTGCTGCCGGCGGGGGAGGAGCTGCAGGAGCACGAGGTGCACGAGCGGTCGCGGGTGTTCGTGGTCGACGGCGAGATCGACGTCAGCACCGAGAACGGCGGGGACTCCGTCAACGCCGGCGCCGGGCACCTGTTCGAGTTCGACCCCGGGGAGCGGCGGACGATCGTCGCCCGCTCGGACACGCGACTGCTGGTGGTCCTCTCACCGTGGCCCGGCGACGGCCATCCCGGTGCGATGACGCTGGAGGAGAAGGCCGAAGCGCGCGAGAAGGCGGCGCAGCACTCGCAGTAGCGGGGCTACCAGAGGACCAGGGATCGCGGAGCGTCGTGCTCGGCGATCGAGCGGTCTTTCGTCACGAGCTTCGCGCCCCTCTCGATCGCGCTGGCGTAGATCAGCCGGTCGGCGGGATCGCGCGGGAACGAGGACGGCAGGGACACTGCGGTGTCCGCGATCGCCGGCGTCAGGCCGACGGTTCGCACGTTGGCGCTGAGCTCCTCCAGCCAGGAGCGGATGGGGATATCGAGGACGATTCGCTCATGCCGCGCGAGCCAGGCCAGCTCATGCCAGGTGATCGCCGCGACCAGCACCTCCTCGACGGCCTCCAATGCCCGTTGCGCGGTGCGGCTGAGCCGACTTGGTTCCGCCGACCACCAATGTACGGCGTGGGTATCGAGCAGAAGGGCGCTCATTCGGGGAGCGAGGGGTCCCACATCTCGCCGGTGGAAAGGAGTTCCTCCTCGTCGACCGCCGTCACGGCCCGCCCTTGGAACATCCCCTTCAAGGTGCGAATCCCACTAGGGGGGACGAGCCGGGCGACCGGCCGCCCGTGGCGGGTGATCTCGATCTCCTCACCGGAGGCCGCCTCGTCCAGCAGGCGGAGGAAGTTGGTCTTGGCAGCGGTTGCAGTCATAGTTCTAGCCATATGGTCATTTTAACGTCCATTCGGTCGGAAAGTCTAGATGGCGTTGCGGGTTCCCCTGCCCAAGGGCTCAGAGGCGTCAAGTTCTCCCCCTTCCCGCCGAAAAGAACGGAGAGAGCGCGATGGAGCAACTATTTGGAAGCCAGGTGGAGGATCCGGCCGGTACGCGTGAGCGGCGCCGGGTCGAGCGGGCTGTTTTCGAAACTGACCGGCAGCTGATCGAGGGCGACCTGACGCTGCCGCCGGCCGGCTACCAGAGCCGCTTCTCGGATTCCCTCAACCGGGGAGAGTTCGACTTTGTGCCGCTGACCAACGCCAAGCTGACCACGCTGAAAGACGGCTCGGTCACCGAGGTTCCCTTCCTCGTCCTCTCCAAGCGCCAGATCCGGGTCGCCTACCCGGTCGAGCAGTAGTAGCCGCCGTCAGTCCCGCCGAATGCGGCCGCGGTTCGCGTAGGAGCCGAGGTCGACGAGGAAGGCGAGGATGACGATGAACCACTCGAAGCCGCTGACCTCGTTGGTGCTCGAGGCCCACATCACCGCGTAGGCGAGCGTCGTCCACGGCAGCAGGAAGAACCCGAGCAGGGGTACGAACCAGCTGTCGAAGGCGTCGCTGAGCAGGTCCGAGAAGAGGAAGATCGCGAACAGCGCCAGCCGCGGCGAGATGAAGGCGAGCAGGACGACCAGGCAGGCCATGCGCGCACGCTACCGTCTCCGCAGGAGGCCAACACGAGGAACAGGCTCGAATGAACAGACTCGGAAAGCTGATGACGATGATGCACGCGGGGAAGACCGAGATGGTTTCGCCTGAGGAGGCGCTGCCGGGGCGCAGCGAGCGCTCCTACGAGGTGCCGAAGACGCACGCCGTCCTCGGGACGCCGCTGGAGCCGCCGTTCCCGGAGGGGATCGAGGTCGCCTACTTCGCCCTCGGCTGCTTCTGGGGGGCGGAGCGGTTGTTCTGGGAGCTGGACGGCGTCTACACGACGGCGGTCGGCTACCAGAACGGGACCACGCCGAACCCGACCTACGAGGAGGTCTGCACGGCGAGGACCGGGCACGCGGAGGCGGTGCTGGTCGCCTTCGACCCGAAGATCGTCTCCTACGCCGACCTGCTGAAGGTCTTCTTCGAGGAGCACGACCCGACCCAGGGGATGCGCCAGGGCAACGACGTCGGCACCCAGTATCGGTCCGGCATCTTCACGACCAGCGACGCCCAGGTGGCGACGGCGGAGATGGCGGTGGAGGCCTACGACAAGGCGCTCCGCGAAGCCGGCAAGGAGCCGGTGACGACCGAGGTCGAGCCCGCCGGGCCCTTCTACTACGCCGAGGACTACCACCAGCAGTACCTGCACAAGGTGCCGAACGGCTACTGCGGCCTGAAAGGGACCGGGGTCGCCTGCACCATCCCCGCCGCCGCGGCTTAGACCCCGCGGCGGTGCCCGGGGGGCGCGCCGAATAGCATCCCCGCCTTCGTGGCACCCTCCTTCGGCTCCTACATCGCCGGCTGCCTGGCCCTGATCGGGATCGTCGCCGCCCTCGGCTTCGGCGCCTACTGGCTGCGGCGCTGGATCGTGCCGGAATTCACCGGCGCCCTGGCCCGGCTCGCCGACGCGACGCTGGCCGTGGCGATGCTGGTCGTCTGCCTTGAGATCCTCGGCTCGCTCAGCCTCCTGTATTTCGGCTGGATCGTCGTCCTCTGTATCGGCGTCGGCCTCGGCGCCGCCTGGCTCGGGCGCTCGAAGGCGGGCGGCCACGGGCGCGAGGTGGCGGCGCCGAGGGTGCAGGACATCGCCCTGCTGATCGCCCTCGGGGTCGCCTCCTGGACCGTCGCCGAGTGGACCTTCCCGGCCCAGTCGAGCCTCGACTTCGGGATGTTCGGAGGCGACACCACCTGGTACCACATGCCTTTCTCGGCCTTCATCGCCCAGGAACACTCGACGGTCCACCTCCACTACACGGACCCGCTGCGGCTGGCCGCCTGGTTCTACCCGGCCTCGACCGAGCTCGTCAACGCAGCGACGATCGTCATCTTCAAGAGCGACTGGCTGGCGCCGCTGCAGAACCTCATCTGGCTGCCGATCGGGCTGCTCGCCGCCTGGTGTATGGGGCGGCCGTACAAGGTCGGGCCGGCGACGCTGGTCGCCGCGGCGATCGTCCTCGACGCGGGGGTGATGATCGAAACGCAGCCCGGCGAGGCACGCAACGACATCATGGGCCTGGCCTTCCTGCTCGCCTTCGCCGCCTTCCTGATCAACGGGCACCAGCGAAGAGCCCCGACCTCGGGTGCCGTCCAGGACGCGCCCGAGCGCGACGCGCCGCTGCTCGACAAGGGCCCGCTGATCATGGCTGGGATCGCCGCCGGCCTCGCCGCCTCGGTGAAGACGACGTTCCTCGTCCCGGTGGTGGCGATCACGCTCGGCGTCGTCATCTTCAGCGGCCGGGGGCGGCGGTGGACGACCGCCTGGGTGATGGGGCTGCCGATGCTCGTCGTCGGCGGCTACTGGTACCTGCGGGCGGCGGTGAAGACCGGGGGGAACCCGATCCCGATCACCAAATTCGGGCCGCTCAATCTGCCGAAGCCCGACCAGATGCCGCTCGACCCGCGGCCGCGCTTCGCCGTCATCGACTACATCACCAACCCGACGATCTACCGCCGCTGGTTCTTCCCCGAGCTCGACAACGCCTTCGGGCCGCTCTGGCCGCTGATCCTGATCATGGCCGTCAGCGCCGCCGTCTACATCGCCTGGAAATCGCGCAACAAGGTCCTCCGGGTGATCGCCGTCGCCTCGTTGCTGACCGCGGTCGTCTATGTCTTCACGCCGTTGACGGCGGCCGGGCAGGAGGGCTCGCCGACGGGGTTCTTCACCAATACGCGCTACCTCGTGCCGGGGCTGGTGCTGGCGATGGCGATGCTGCCGCTGGCGCGGCCGATCCGGGCGCCCGACCGGCGCGCCTGGCAGACGCTGCTCTTCCTCACCGGGGTCTTCGCGATCACGGTGCTGACGACGCCGCGCTGGTTCACCTCCTACATCGCCGGCACGGTCTTCCTCACCCTCTGCCTGGTCTGGGCGCCGGCGGCGCTCTCGTTGGGGCGGACGCGCTGGAGCGTCAGCCGTGCCGCGGTCGCGGTGGGGGCGGCGGTGCTGGTGCTGCTGGCGGTGGTGCTCGGGCGCGCGCAGCAGGTCCAGTACGCCGATCAGCACTACGTCAATCCCGATCCCTTCCTCGGCGAAGGCGGGCCGAAGGACGCTTACGTCTACACCCAGAAGCTGCAAGACAAGAAGATCGGGATCATCGGCTCGAGCCAGATCATCTTCGGCCAGTACGGCTTCTATGGGAACGACGCCTCCAACCACGTCGAGTTCATCGGCGTCAAAGGCCCACACGGGGCCAACCGCCTGCCGACCACCTGCAAGCGGCTGCGCGGCCTGATCAACGAAGGTGGCTACGAATACCTGGTGCTGAGCCAGTACACGCAGGACACGGGGCCCTACAACTCTGGCGTCCCCAACCCGTACCAGTTCCCTGTCTTCGCCTGGGTGAAGAACGACCCGGCGGTGAAGCTGGTCGTCAAAGACTTCAAAGCCTCACCGCAGCCCGACTACGTCTTCAAGGTCGAAGGCAAGCTGGACCCGAGCGCCTGCAAGCCCGAAAAACGCCCCGAGGTAGTGGGCGAAGAAGCGATCGAATAACGCCGCTTCAACCGAGCCGGCACTTTCCGTTCATATGGAAGGGTTATTGCCGGCTCGCCGTGAGGGCGTGCTCGCGAATCAACGCAGCCGAGCGCTGGGGCTGCTCCCACCAGAACATGTGGCCGACGTCCTCGAGGACCTCGAAGCGGGCGCCGGGCATCAGCGAAGCGATCAGCTCGCCGTTGGGGAAGGGGAGGACGCCGTCCTCGGTGCCGTGGACGATCAGCGTCGGCACGGAGATCTCACCGAGCCGACCGCTGGTGTCGTGGCCGAAGATCGCCTGCGCCTGCAGTTCGATCGTCGCTTTCGCGGCGGGCACCGAGGTTGCCATCTCGTGGAAGGGGGCGTAGGTGGACTCCTCAGCGCGGAAGGCGGGGGAGAGGTTGACTTCGTAGCCGGCCCGAATCGCCTTGTCGCGATCGCCAGAGGCCATCCCGGCGACCAGCTTCTGCAGGTTCTCCTCCGGCATCAGCTGCGAGCCGGGGCCGCCGCAGTAGGTGCAGCCGAGGGTCAGCGAGCGCAGCAGCGCAGGCTCGGCCAGCGCCAACTCCTGGGCGATCATCCCGCCCATCGAGATGCCGACCACGTGGGCGCTCTCGAGCCCGAGCTCCCCAAGCAGGGCGGCAGCGTCTTCGGCCATCTCGACGATCGTGAACGGCCCGTCGACAGGACCCGACAACCCGATGCCCCGATTGTCGAAGGCAACGACGTCGAAGCTCTTCTCCAATGCACCTTTGAACGGCTCCCCCCAAGAGACATGAGTCCCGCTCATCCCCTGGATCAGCAGCAGCGGCTCCCCCGAGCCACCGCGCTCGTAATGAAACTCCCGCCCCGCAACCTCAGCTTTCGGCATCGCCGGATCCTAAGCGAGCCGCCCATTCAACGCCTAACCTTGACCTCCCGCCCCCGTAGCTCAGCCGGATAGAGCATCGGACTTCTAATCCGACGGTCGCTGGTTCGAATCCAGCCGGGGGCGTAGTGCTCCGTAGACTCATTTCGATGGCGTCCTACCGGCGACGGGACTTAGATCGTGGCTGACCTTGCTCTTGCGACGCGGAAAAGGCTCTGGTCGAACGCGGGCAAACACTGCTCATATCCCGGATGCGCGCAGCGGCTGCTTGTTCCCGTTGAAGCCGATTTGGAAGAGGTGGTTGTTGGCGAGGAGTGCCACATCGTCGCTCAAGGCGAGAGCGGCCCCCGTGCTCCAAAGTCGCTTACGGAAGATGAGCAGAGTCAGTGGCAGTCGCAAATCGATAATCGGGACGGCTATCAGAATCTGATCCTGCTCTGCGGCATCCATCACAAGGTCATCGATCGAGATGTTGCCAGCCATCCAGTCGGCCGCCTTGTTGAGATGAAGCAGGCCCACGAACAGGAGATTGAGCAACGCCTATCGCCTGAGCAACGAAACGAGAACGTGATCGAAGTTCGCTATGCCGCAATTGTTGATGAGTGGGCGCGACGCATTCAGATTGACCAATGGGATGGGCAAGTTTCAAGAGTGACCGCCAGTGGAGCCATGCGGAAGAACGTCTTGGAGGATCTGCGAACTCTCAATGATTGGCTTCTGAGGCGGGTGTGGCCGCGAACGTTGCCGCGGCTGGAGGATGCCCTCTTGAATTTCCGAATGGTTGCGGAAGATCTCGACGCCGTAGTAACGAGATTTAGTACTGAGCGCGGAGGGGATGTCTTGATTGACAGGGTCCACAAGGAACTCGAAGGAATGCGGGCAGGTAAGGAACAGCGGCGATTCCTTGAGCGGCGATCGGAGTACTACCAAGACCTCGCGGCGGATCTCGCCATCGAGCTCACTCGCGCCGTGAATCTGGTTAGCGAGCGGGTGCGCGAGCAGTTGTGGCCTGTGTATCGCTTAGAAGAGGGTTACGCCACGATTGGTCTTGGGCTAAATGAAGTCCTTGCATTTGAGACCCTCCGTCCTCTCTATGCACCTGACGCTCCGGATCGTCCCTATTCCGGCCTGCAAGATTTTGTGATCGAGCGGGCCGATCGGGACTATGCACGGGGAGTTGGTAAACCACCCGCAGGAGCCGGGCTTCCCGGTGTGGGTCGGGATTTCGGCCACGCCTCGGATGCTTAAGGGCGGCCGGGGCGGGAGCCGCAGTGTTGTTGTGCCGATTAGCGCCCTTCGCCGCTCGGTCTGCGATGATTTCTGGCGATGGAGCAGCCCGCGCACATCAAGGTCAGCGGCGCTCTCGAGGGTGAGTTCATCATCACCGAGGAGCGCAATGCCAACGAGTTCGTGATTACGCGCGACACTTCCTGGCAGGCGATGCTTGGCAAAGACGAGCACGATGCCACCGAGGAGGAGATCGCCGCCCTAGAGGCAGAGCATGGACCGTTTCAGCCCGCAGACGGCGAGGGGTAGTCCTTGCCCATCCGGCGGGGCCATGCCCGCGTCCTCTTCAACGAGGGTGCGTTTGCCGAGGACACGATGCGAAGTGGCCGCGCCGGAGCCGACGCGCTGCGGGAGGCTCGGGGCCAGTTCGAGCAAGAGGGTGTCGAGATCAAGACGCTGCGTCGCTGCGATCCCGAAGGACGCGACGGCACGAAGCTCCCAGCCTGCTTCAAGGTCTACCTGCCAGTTTCCAACGGCAAGTTCGGAATGGTCTTCCGATTCGTCCGCGAGAGCGAAGGACTCGCGCTTCGCTACCTCGCTTTCGGCGTTCGCCATCACCCTCGCGAGTCCAACGCGCAAACCGTCTACGAGATTGCGCATCGGCGGCTCCACGGCAAGTTGCCATAGGAGCTTGCCTTGGGACCTGAATCGCCCTCGGAAAACTTGGTCCCGAAATTGGTCCCCCAACTCCAGCGAGCTCAGCCGAACTCCTTGGACGTGATCGGCTTTATCAGGCCAGATTCGCCCTGCTGGACATCTTCCGGCTGAACTTCTAATCCGACGGTCGCTGGTTCGAATCCAGCCGGGGGCGCTGGCTAGAACGATCTACCTGAAATCTGAGTTCGCAGGAAAGAACCCTGACTGAGCGAAATATCCTTGGTAGTGGACCTATTCATCAGCTCGCCGTACTCCGGCCTAGAGGATGAGCGGCAAGCAGTGGCGCAACGCTTTGAGGCTGAGCATTCGATTGTCGGAATGGAGGACTTCGGCAGTTCCGGGCTTCCCCCGATCGAGACCTGCCTAGAAGCGCTCCAGACGTGCTACGCGTCAATCCTGATCCTGGGACCGCGCTATGGGTCCCGAGTGGCGGCGTCGGATATCTCGTACACCGAGGCGGAGTACGAGTACGCGCGGACGGCTGGGATTCGAGTCTTTGCCTATGTCGTGGAGGACTTCGACCGGCTGGTTGACGAGGTCGACCAGTCCGACGATGACAAGGAGCGCCAACGAAACTTCAAGGATTCCGTCGAAGGAGAGTTGACCGTCGATCAGAGATATTTTTCCTCGCCACAAGGCCTTGCCGATACCGCAGCACGCGATATTGAGCGATGGCTCGCTCGGTCTAGGCGCCCTCGTTTTCGCGGGGGCGGCGTGACCGCGGCAGGTGCACTGCCCTACGCGAGTACCCGGATGACCAGGGCGTGGGGCAGCTGTTTCCGCAGCCAGTGGTCTTGGTCGTTGGTTCGGCGCACTTGCAGAACTATCCGCCGTCGACGTCCAGTCGCGTGGCTCGTAAGCTCCACGAGATCTACCAAGATCTCGCCCCGAAGGGACTGCAGATCTTGATCTTCAACGACCTTCCTGTAACGGAGAATCAGCGTGAAGCGGAGTTCGACCAGCGGCTTGCTTCGTTGATGGCCAGCGATGCGATCGTCGTGTGTATCGTGCGCCGCGCGGGCGAGATCGACCGGCTGAACCGTTTCGCAGATGCAGGCAAGGACCGGGCGCTTTGGGCTGGGGATTGGCTGGACTTCGACTCCAGTGATTTCGACCCGTCCTTTATTGCCCAGTTCTCCGGTGAGGATTTGACCTCCTGCTCGGTTGCCCTTGCGATCGAGGAGTACGTTGACCGGAAGGTGACTGAGCTCACGCTGGAGCGTGTAATTGCGTCCCGCCAGTAGGTCGTATCGCCTTGAGACGTTGTGCTGGGCGCTTTGGAGGAACCGCGATCGCGAGGGTCAAGAGAGGCGGCGTGGGGTGTGTCGGCTATTGAGGGCAACCGATCAGCAGCTTGACGCCTATCTAAAACAAGCGGCCGATGCTTTTCTCGTCAGGCCCGAGGAGAACTTTCCCCTCAGTCCATCAGGAGAGCTGATTGGCCAAGAAATGGACCGCGGAGTGAAGGAGTTCGACCAAAAGGCTCGAAACCGGCCGCGAGGATACCTCGAATACGTTCCAAAGCGGTGGTATCCAGATTGAGCGTGAACCGCCCGGCCCAACCAATTCGGCTAGCAATGACACCCACGAAGTGGGACCGGTGTGGCGAGTCGCCATGCCGTGAGCAATGTGCCTCACTCCGTACCGGACACCTGGTCCGGTACGAACAGCATGGAGAAGTGCGCAATTCCGGCTTCGCCGGAATTTGCTTTCTGAGTAGCTGAGGGGCCGGGCGTGTTCACCCAACGAGATCTGTCTGTCGAGCAAGCGAAATACTTAGATCGAATTCGAGAGGGGCTGCACCGGGCACCCCCTGTCGTTCGCGATGAGGCCGCTGACTACGCCCGCACTCTGATGCAGAACGGCTTTCCAGTCATTTTCGACGTCAGTCACTTGGCGTGGACGAGTGGAGTCCATGCGAATGTGCTCGGGGCAATCGCGGAGAGGCCTTCGGCCTTCTACTCAGTCTTTCGGGTGCCGAAGAGGTTGGGCGGCTCGAGGCGGATCGCGGCGCCTCTCCCTGCATTGGCAACGGCGCAACGGTGGATTCATCGACACATCACGAGTCAGATCGAGCATGTGGAGTCGTGTCACGGCTTCGTGAAAGGCAGGTCGATCGCGACGAATGCCTCCCCTCATGCGAGGGCGCGGGTGATCCTGAAGCTCGATCTCGTTGACTTCTTCGAAAGCGTGGAGAGGCGGTCGGTCTATCGACTCTTTCGGCGCTTTGGGTACTCGAAGACCGTGGCCAATCTGCTGGCTGGGCTCTGTACTTTGGGGGCACGGTTACCACAGGGGGCATCGACGAGCCCTGGTCTCGCAAATGCGGCAGCGTTCCGAATGGACTTACGACTTGGAGGGTTTTGCCGTAAACGGGGCATTGCCTACACGCGATACGCGGATGATCTGACGTTTTCCGGTCCTGCCGTGACCCAGAGGAAAGTCAAACGCACGATTGAGAGCATCGTGAGGAAGGAGGGATTCACGCCAAATGAGGCGAAGGCACGATACCTATCGCCCGGGCAGCGTCAAAGTGTGACCGGCATCGTTGTGAACGACGGTCCAAACTGGCCAAGGCCGAGCCGCAGGTGGATTCGTCAAGAGGTCCACTACCTCTGTCGTTACGGCGTGGACGAGCACTTGAGACATCGGGGAATCGAGGCCACGGGTTACAAGGAGTTCATCTATGGCCATGTGTATGCGCTGAACGTTGTGCGGCCCGATGAAGCGCGTGAGGTGCTCGAGCAGCTGGACTCGGTCGAGTGGCCCTATTGAGCGTGCTCGCAGAGTTATTTGCTGGCCGTCGCGGTAGCGCTGGTGAGACCGGTGGAAGCGGCGGTGATGGTGTGGGTGAAGGAGCCGCTTGCCGGGGCGGTGTAGGTGAATTCCGTTGCGGAGATGGCGGGGCCGGTTTCGGGGGTCGTCAGCGGGGAGCCGGTGACGGTGCTGCCGGCGGTGGCCGTGACGGTGATGGTTTTGGCGGCGAGGTTGGAGACGGTGTTGCCGACGCTGTCGGTCACCGCCACCTTGGCTTTGACGGTGCCGGAGTTGCCGAGGGTGGTGATCGTGCAGGTGAAGAGGCAAGGGGAGCCGATTGCTCCGGCGCTCGTGGTCAGGCCGGACCAGCCGAGGCGAGAGGCGGCGCCGGTGGAGACGGTTAGGGCCAGGGAGGCCGGGGTGGAGATGGTGCCGTCGCTTGCCGTGATCGCCGCCGCCTCGGCCTTGTTCAGTTTCGTGTAGCCGTTTTTCGAGGATGCCGGCGTGGCGACGCCGTTGGTGAAGGTGAGCGCGGTTGCGGTGCCGAAGTTGGTGGTGGTGCCGGCGCTGCTGACTACGGTCGGCAGGGCGCCGCTGGGGCTCGCCGTGGCTCCGGCGAAGGTGATGCTCTTCGAGCCCGTGTAGCCGGTCGCGGTGTTGCCGTAGGCATCCTGGGCGGTGGTCGTGAGGTTGAAGCCGGTCGCCGCCACTGGCGTCAGGGTCGAAGAAGTGAGGACGAGTTTCGTTGCCGTGCTGGGGGCCACGGTCACGGTGACCGCGGTCGGGGTGGTGATCGCCCCTTCGGTTGCTTTGACGCTGGTCGAGCCGCTCTTGTAGAGCTTCATCCCGCCGCCATCGGCTTCGCTCGCTTTGGCGACGCCGGCGGTGAAGTCGACGCTGGTCGCCCCTCCGAAGGCGACGTCGGCGCCGGTCGCATCGCTCACGGTCGGGGTGTTGCCACCCGGGCTGGCGCCGGCGCCGGAGAAGACGAGGGTGTGCAGACCGGTGTAGGAAGTGGCGGTGTTGCCGTAGGTGTCCTGCGCCGTCGTCGTCAGCTCGTCAAGGGCGCCGGCGGTGGGGGTCGCCGAAGCTGCGGAGAGGACGAATTTGGACGCCGCCGCCGAGGTGACGGTGATCGCTACCGGGTTCGGGGTCGTGATCGAGCCTTCCGTGGCGGCGATGTTGGCGGTCCCCGACTGGTAGAGCTTGACGACGCCGTTTTTGGTCGAGGTGACGGTGGCGACGCCGTTGGTGAAGCTGATCGCGGTCGCGGTGCCGAAGTTGGTCGCCGTGCCGGAGCTGTTGGCGACGGTCGGTTTGGTTCCTCCGGGGGCGGCATTCGCCCCCGAGAAGACAAGGCTGTGGGAGCCGGTGTAGGTGGTGACCGTGTTGCCTTTTTCGTCCTTGGCGGTGATCGTCAGGTTGCTGGAACCTCCGGCGGTGATCGAGGTGGCACTGGCCGAGAGCGTGAAGTTGGTCACTTCTCCGACCGTGATTTTCGCCGTTTTGCCGCTGCTCGTCGCTTCCCAGGTGTGCCAGACCGCGGTCACTTCGTAGGTGTGTTCGCCGACCGGGACGGAGCCGTCTTTGCAGGTGGTGACCGCGGTGGGCGAGGACTGGCTCGGGCAGTTGCCGGCCGGGACGCCGCCGTCGCGCTCGACGTAATAGCCGACGCTGCCTTCGCCGGGCGGCGTCACCGCGCTCCAGGTGAGGGTGACCGCGCCGCCCGCGGCCGGGGTGGCGGCGGAGATGGTCGGGGCATTCAGTTTCGAGACCGCGGCGGCGGCGTTGCCGGCGCCGTTGGTCGTGAAGTAGGCGATCGCGGTTCCGGCCAGCGCCACGGTCGCGGCTGCGATGAGGCAGCCGGCGACCCCGGTGAGGCGCAGGCGCTTCATCCCCGTGCCTCGCCGCTGAAGCTGAGGTTCAGGATGGCGCCCTGGCAGGCGTTCTGGTCGATCGGCAGTTCGCGCAGCTCAAGCGTCGGCGCCGTCGCTTCCGCGCTCGGCAGCGTCGCCCATCCCCCGGCCGGGACGCTCAAGGGCGCCGTCGGCGTCACGCTCGAGGGAACGACGGCGAAGTTCGGGTCGGCGGCGCAACCGGGCCGATCGGGGCTGACGGTGACGCGGAGGCCGGTGACTTCGATCGGCACCGGGTTCGGGTTCTCGATCCGGACCGGCAGCTGCTGGGGCGGCGCTCCCGGCATCAGCTCCTCGAGGGAGCTGAAGAGGGGGTCGATCGTGAACTCCTTCGGCTCCAGCTGGGTCCACTTGTAGTGCGCGGCGGGGCCGTTGCGCTGACGCGGGCTCAGGGCCCGCACCGCGAAGGAGTGTTCTCCCGGCTCGAGGCCAGGGAGGACGAAGGGGGAGGAGCAGGCTCTCCCAGTCGCTGCCGTCGAGCCGGCATTCGAACTGGCGCCAGCGCTTTCCCGGCTGCGTCGGCTTCGCCGGGCTCGTTCCGCCGGCGGGCGCCGAGGAGGGTGGCACGTGGAAGCGGAACTGGAAGCCGGCGCCGACTCCCGCTGCCGGGGGGATTTCGATGAAACGCGGCCGTGGTGGGCGCTGCGCCTGCTTTCGTGCGGGGTGGCCCTTCTTCTTCCCGTGTGGGCGCTCCGAGCGGGTGGCGGCAAAGGCGACGCCGCCGAGGCAGGCGACTGCGACGGCCAGAGCGATTATCGCCCTGGCCGCGCGGAAGCGTCCGGTGCCGCTTCGCCCAAACATCTGCCTGGAACCCAGGCTCGCCCAATCCCTAGTTGCTCGACAGGGCCAGCGTCAGTTCAGCGCCCTGGCAGGCGTTCTGGTTGACGCCGGTGTCGTTCATCGTCAGCGTGCCTTTCGGCGTCACCGCCTGGCCGTTCCCGGACGGGAAGGTGGCGTTGACGGGGACCGGAGCCATCGTGAAGTCCGGGGTGCCGCCGGTGATCACGACGCTGCAGGTGGAGTGGCCGGCGTCGACGGTGATCCCCGTCAGGGTGATCGTGCCGACCCGCTGGGCGCCGCTCGAGGGGTTGTCGACGGTGAAGGTGACCTGCGAGGAGGCACCCGGGTAGAGGTTGCCGGCGACGGTCCCTTTCAGGGTGACCGCGGAGCTGGTGCCGACTTTGGCGGTGGCGGTGCCTGAGCCGGTGCTGGTGAAGTACGCGTAGGCGACGGCGGCGATGGCGAGAACGGCGATGCAGCTGACGGCTACGAGAGTTTTTTTGCTGGCTATGCGCTTCATGGCGATCCTTCTCCGATGTCAAATGGACGAGCGTTGGACGCTCCGGATGCCCACATATCGACAATCTGTCCAGAAACCTTAGGTTCGGGCTAAATACCTTTTGTTCAGGGCGATTTGTGGCTTTCGACCACGGCATTGGTCCTGCGGCGCTCAAGTTCGAGCCCGGATCTGCCGAAGGGGGCCGCGGTGCGTCGCGATCGAATTAAAAGAGCGGGTTCCCGGAGAGCCGCGCTCGCCCTGATGCTCGTCGCTGCCGCGGCGTTGACCTTGACCGCCTGCGGGTCGAGCTCCGACGGACGCGAAGGCGGCACCCTGCGGGCGACCTTCAGCTCCTTCCCCGACTACCTCGACCCGGCACTTTCCCATTCCGAGGAAGGGTGGACGGCGATCTACGACACCTACATCCCGCTGCTCACCTACAAGCACGCCTCGGGCAAAGAAGGGAGCGAGGTGATCCCTGCCTTGGCCCGCTCGCTGCCGCAGATCAGCGCCAACGGCAAGACCTACCGGCTGCAGCTGCGAAGCGGGCTGCGGTACTCGGATGGCTCGGCGGTCAAGGCCTCCGACTTCACCCGGGCGATGGAACGCGTCTTCCTCCTCAACTCCAGCGGCTCGCCCTTCTACACCGACATCGTCGGCGCTGTCGAGTTCGCGAAGAGCAAGGAAGGAGGCATCCCCGGCATCGTCACCGACGACAAGACCGGGAAGATCACGATCCGCCTCGTCCGCCCGCGCGGCACGTTCCTGCAGGAGCTGGCGCTCCCATTTGCCGCCCCGCTCCCGGCTGATACGCCGGATGAGGACCTCACCGCCGACCCGCCGCCCGCCTCCGGCCCCTACGAGATCGCCTCCTCGCGGCCGGGCAAAGGCTGGTCGTATGAGCGCAACCCGTTCTGGGAGAAGGCCAACGCGGAGCGGCTGCCGCAGATCCCCAGCGGCCACGTCAACAAGATCGAGGTGACGGTGCTGCGCAATCCCACCACCCAGGTCGCCGACGTCGAAGCCGGCCGCTTCGACTGGATGGAGAACCCGCCGCCGCCCGACCAGTACGCGGCGGTGAAGGAGAAGTACGAGGGGACCCAGTTCCGCGAGGAGGAGACCGAGAGCACCTACTTCTTCTGGATGAACGTGACCGAGCCGCCCTTCGACGACGTCCGGGTCCGCCGCGCCGTCAACTACGCGGTCGATCCGCGGGCGCTGGAACGCATCTACGCCGGCCTGCTGGTCGGGACCCAGCAGATCCTGCCGCCGGGGATGCCAGGGTACGAGCGCTACCAGCTCTACCCCTACGACCTGGAAAAGGCGAAGGCGATGATCGACGAAGCCGACCCCGCCGATCGCCAGATCACCGTCTGGACCGACAACGAACGCACCCAGGAAGAAGCCGGGACCTACTACGCGGCGGTCCTCGAAGACATCGGCTTCGACGTCAAGCTGCAGGTCCTGAACGCGGACAACTACTTCACGGTCATCGGTAACGCTTCGACCCCGAACCTCGACACCGGCTGGGCCAGCTGGTTCCAGGACTACCCGCATCCGAACGACTTCTTCCAGTCGCTGCTCTCCGAAGAAAGCATCTTCCCGACCAACACCTCGAACCTCTCGCGGATCGCCGAGCCGAAGCTGAGCGCGAAGATCACCAGCCTTGCCGAACAGCCGCTCACCCCTGAGGTGGAAGGAGAATACGCGGCGCTCGACAAGGAATTCATGCGCCTCGCCCCCTGGGCGCCCTACGGCACCGGCACGATCCCGACCTTCGTCTCCTCGGCGATCGACCTCGACGAAGTCGTCTACAACCCGACCTTCAACCAGGACCTCGCCAGCTTCCGCTTCAAGTAGGGCCCCGATCGGCGGTGCAACCCGCCAGCCTGATTCATCCCCAGGCTCATGCTGGTCAGTCCAGCGGCCGAAGGACTTTGTATGACGCGGAGGTACCTTCCGGTATGAAACTCGTGCTTCCGGCCGAGCCGGCATCGGTCCCCAAGCTCCGCCACCGGATCGCGGGATACGCGAAGGAACACGGGCTCGGCTCCGAGCTCATCGCCGACGTCGCCCTGGCCGTCTCCGAGGCGGTCACCAACGCGGTCAAGTACGCCGGCGCCGGCGGCGAGGGTGTGGTCGAGATCGCCGCCTGCCGCGAAGACGAGTGGCTCGAGGTGACGGTGCGGGACCGCGGCGAGGGCTTCGGCAGGGGCTCGGTCGACGGCCTCGGGCTCGGCCTGACGATCATCGCCCGCCTCGCCGGCGACCTGCGGATCGTCCAGGAAGGCGATGGCACCGAGGTGCGGATGCGCTTCCCGCTGACCGCCTAAGGCGCGAGCTAGAGCCCCGGCGGGTGGCGGGCGACGTAGCCGCTGGTGTCGGCGGTGGCGAGGTGCCAGCGCGGGCCGGTGCCCTGTTCGTCGCCGACCGTGTCGAAGCGCAGGCCGGCGATCTCGACGAAGGTGTGGCCGGGGTTGGCGTAGACGGTGATCCACTTGCCTGCCCCCGGCTCTCCCCAGCGCATCAGGTCGCCTGAGGTTAGGGGGCGGGGGATGAGGCCGCCGCCGAAGAGGGCGAAGCTGACCGAGCCCGAGCAGTCGTAGGAGTCGTCGTAGAAGGAGGCGTGGCCGCCGCCCCAGACGTAGGGGCGGCCGACGATCGTGTTGGCGGCGTTGATCGCCCCCTGCACCGCTTCGGGTGCGTCCGGGGGCGCGAGCGCGACCCCGGTGAGGAGGATCGCTGAGCCTTCGCCGCCGCCGCGCCGGTGGGCGAAGATCTCGGCGCGGCTGAGGTTCGAGGCGTGGGGGACGTGGGTGCCGTTGCTGCCGGCGGAGGCCGGCGGCAGCAACGTCGGGTCGGCGGCGATTTCCTCGGCGCTCGGCAGCTTCGCCTGCTCGCGCGGGGGCGCCGCTGCGGGGCGCGCTTCGACCTGCCGCCGGGCTTCGACCAGGGCGAGGCTGTCGCCGACCGCGCTGACCGCGTGGTTGCCGCCGCTCACCCCGATCAGGGCGATCGTCACCTGCAGGACTGCTGCCGTCGGACCCATTGCCCTTGAAGACTGTCAAAAGGTCGTTTGCGGCCTCTCGCAACGGGAAAAACTTCCTTAAGGGAAGAGGAACCAACCGAGGAGAGGTGTGATGGCGCAGCAGACCAAGAGCAAACGCTCGAAACCGAAAGCTTCACGCAGCAAACGCCGTAAAGACGTCAACCCGGGCAGCGAAGGCAGCGGACGCAACAAAAGCCCGCTGAAGAAAGATAGGCAGAAAAAAGGCTCGGTCGACGGCGAGCGTCAGAGCCAGATCCGCAATCAGGGCGGCGACAAGACCGTGCCCGAGCGGATGTACGAAGACTATACGGTGATCGATCCGGTCGAAATCAGCGACACCGACGAGCCGGACGTCATCGTCGACGTTCCGGTCGTCAAGGTCGACGAGATCCACTTCGAGCTCGACGACCTGATGGCGCGGGTCTCCCTGCACGCGGAAGTTCTCGACCTGGTGAAACTGAGCGTCGGCGTCCACGTCGAGCTCGGCAAGGTCGAACTCAACATCAAAGGCGTCGAAGCGCAGGCGCTGATGCGGGCGCGGCTCGACCACGTGACCGCGATCATCGACCGCGTTCTCACCACGCTCGACCGCAATCCCGACGTGCTGAAAGAGATCGCGAAGTCGCTCAAACCCGTGACCGAGGGCGCCGGCAAGGCGGTCGGCGAAGTCGGCGAAGGGGCGAACAAAGCCGTCGGGGAGATCGGCGAAGGGGCCGGCAGCGCCGTCGAGGACGTCGGCGAGGGCGCCGGCGGTGCCGTCAAAGACGTCGGCAAAGGGGCGGGCGGCGCGGTCGAAGAAGTCGGCGAGGGCGCCAACAAAGCCGTCGGCCAGATCGGCGAAGGCGCGGGCCAGGCGGTCGGTGACGTCGGCGAAGGAGCCGGCCAGGCCGTCGGCGGTCTCGGCGAAGGCGCCGGCGATGCGCTCGGCGGGCTCGGTGGTCTCGCAGGGCTTGCGGGCGGCGGCTCCGGCGGCGGGGGCGGCGGAGGCAATGGTGGCGGCAACGGCGGCGGCGGCAACGGCGGCGAAGGTCCCTCCGGCGGCCAGCTCGCGAAAGCGATCGCCAAGGTCGTCGCCAAAGAACTCGGCTCAGCTGCGAGCGACGAGGCGAAGGACCTCGGGTTGGCGGCGACCCACAAGGCGATGGAGCTGGGCGAGCGCCGGCGCCGGCGGCGGGCCGAGAAGCACAACGCCACCGCGGCAGCGCTGCGCAAGGCCGAGGAGCACGGCGTCGACATCGACGACGTCGAAGGCACCGGCGCCGAAGGTCGGGTCACCGTCCACGACGTCGAGAAGGCGGCGGCCGCGTGAGCGGTCGCCGCCCCGACCTCGAGTTCTTCACCTCGGTCAAGGCCAAGGAGGTGAAGTTCGGCAAGGTGCCGAAGCGCAGGAAGGTCACCTATTACGGCGAGCCCGGCCACGAGACCGAGGTCGACGTCGAACGGGAGAACATCCCGGAGGAGCCGGAGGAGGGCGTCACCTACCGCGACGTCAAGGTCAACTGGGCGGTCGAGCAGTGGGTCGTCCACCCGGCCGAAGACGAGGACTTCGGGGCCGAGGACGTGGCACGGGAAGTGGAGGAGCGCGGAAGGCGTGAAGCCGGCGGAGCGGAGGCGGACTGACGGGAGTTGAGGCTGGCGACCGCGCGTCCCGTACGCGCGGTCGCAGCCATGTCCTCAGGGCCAGCCCGGCGCTAGCGCCTCGCGGTGAGTCCCTGTAGAACGACCTCTACCGGGGAGCGGTGCTTGCCATTCCTCCCCGAAGCAGCGCTGTCGACGCCGGCGGCGATCTCGCTGACCTGCGCGCTGAAGTCCCCTATGCCCTTGGCAGCCTTGGCGACGTCCTTGGAGCTGACCTTGGGCGCCTTGATCTTCGGCTTGCGAGGGATCGCTTTGCTGCCGCTCGCAAGCGCCTTGCCGATCCCGCCTTTCCTGCCTTTCTTGGAGGCGGCGAGGGCCATCCCCCCGGCGGCTCCGGCAATCGCCGCGCCGCCCGCGACCAGCGGGACTTTGGCTTTGCTCGCGGCTTTGCCGACGGTCTTGCCGGCGCCTTTGGCTTTGCCGCCGATGTCTCCGACGGCGTTGCGAACCGCATCGACGTTCGAGTGTTTGCTCGACGACCCGTTCGAGCGCGAAGCGCCGTTGCTCGAGCTACGCGGTTTGCTGCTCGATTTCGGTTTGGCTTTCGAGGCTTTCGGTTTCGAGGCCGATTTTGCTCTCGATTTCGAAGCCGATTTAGCTTTTGGTTTCGACGACGATTTCGGTTTCGATTTCGACGCCGGTTTGGCGGTTTTTGACGACGGCGATTTTGATTTCGCGGTCGATTTGGTTTTGGTCTGAGCCATTTTCCTCTCTCCTCAGGGGGTTCCCTATTGGCTCAAGTACCCAATCCAATAGCTGCAAATCAGCATGAATGGACGCTTGCCCGACTCTTCACCACCTCGAAGGCGCGGCCGGGGATCTGCTTTAGCTGATTGAGGCTCTCGTCGTCCCAGCGGCGGTCGCTGCTGCCGGAGAAGAACCAGTTGGAGCCGTTGTCGGCGACGATCAGCCCGTAGCGCTTCATCGCCAGGGCGATCGTGCGCGCGGGGCCGCTGAAACGGCCGAGGCCGTAGCCGGCCTTCAGCCGCAGGCGCAGACCCATTGGCGGCGCGCTCGGGTCCGAGGTGTCGCCCGCGCAGTGGGAGGCGGGGTGGATCCAGCCGTCGCGGGTGCTCTCGAAGGTGACGCGGATCGCGTGGTCGAGGTGCCCGGAGGCAACCTCGTCGTAGCGGACGAGCCCGGGGAAGATCGGCAGGCCGGCGGCGTCGGCGGAAGTCCAGCCCTCAGGTCGGCGGGCGGCGGAGCGCAGGTCCCATTCGGTCCCCGAATCGGCGTTCCAGTGGGGATGAAGTTGGGCGACGTAGAAGGCGCGGTAGAGCTCGTAGAGCTTGCAGCCGCCGCGGTCGACGACGAGGACGTGGCGGTCGCCATCGCCGCCGTTGCTGCCCTCGACCGGGGCCTTCGCCGGGAGCGGGAACGGCCCGGGGTCGCTCTCGTCTCCGTAGGCGGTGTAGTGGACCGGGAGCCGCGGCTGCCCGGCGCCGACGACCGAGTAAGGGAAGCCGTAGGCGCGCGGCGAGCCGAAGTCGGGGTGGAGGTGATCGCCGCCGTGGGAGTCGATGTAGGAGATGTAGGCGTTCGAGCGCGGGTCGCGAGGCGCCTCCGAGATGTCCTGGTTCCAGGCGGCCTCGGTGGGAAGGGACGGCGCGCGCGGAGAGAGCGAGGCGGGCGGGTCCGGAAAGACCGGGCAGGGCGAGAGGGCGGGGTAGGGACCGACGGCTGAGGCGGATGAGGCGACGAGGACGAGCGCGCCAAGCGTTCCAGTCGAGCCCAAGAGGCTCAGGAACGCAGCCGTGTTCCTTTTCACCGCTATACGAGGAAAAGGAACACGGCTGATGATTCGCGGCTTCACCCGGCGGTCTGTTCTGGGCGCTCACGCACCGTCATCCGGCCGATCTCGAGCTCCTCGATCTCGAGGCGCTTGACCGATAGGCGGCCGAACGATGCCTTGCCGATCGCCAGGCGGCCGACGCTGAGGCGGCCGATGGCGAAGCCGCCGATTGCCGCCGCGCCGACGGCGAGGGCGCCGATCGCGAGCGCGCCGCGGGCCTGGGCCGGGCGCGCGGCGGCGGCGCGGGAGGGGGTCGCGAGCTTCATGTCGCTGAGGCTAGCCTGACTCTCCGATGAGCCTGGACGAGCGTCCGACCCTGCTGGCGATCCAGCACGTGCCCTGGGAGGGGCCGCACCGTTTCCTCGACGCCTGTCGAGACCTCCGGGTGCGGACGGTGAAACCGCTTGCCGGCCAGCCGCTGCCCGCGCACGGGGAGGTCGCCGGGGCCGTCGTCATGGGAGGGCCGATGAACGTCGATGAGGTCGAGCGGTTCCCGGGTCTGGCCGCCGAGCGCGAGTGGCTGGCCGAGGCGGTGGAGCGGGGGATGCCGGTGCTCGGCATCTGCCTCGGTGCGCAGCTGCTGGCGCGGGCGCTGGGGGCAGAGGTGCGTCCCGGCGAGGCGCCGGAGATCGGCTTCGCCCAGGTCGAGGTCAGCGATCCTGGTGACCCGGTATTGGGCGGTCTCGCGCCGCGCGCCGAGGTCCTCCACTGGCATGGGGACGTTTTTGATCTGCCCGAGGGCGCTACGCAGCTGGCCTCCTCGGAGCGCACCGCCTGCCAGGCCTTTCGCGCCGGCAACGCCTGGGGCGTCCTCTTCCACCCCGAGGCCGACCTCGCCCTGGTCGAGGCCTGGCTCGCCGTCCCGAAGATGATCGAGGAGGCGGTGGCGGCGCTCGGCGACGCGGGCGAGCACGAGCTGCCGGAGCGGGCTGCCGAGCTGGAGGCGGACCTGGTCGCGCGCACGGCGCCGGGCTTCGAGGCCTTCGCTGAAATCGTCGCCGCCGGGTAGAGGGAGTGCCGATGGAGGTCTGCCTGATGATCGAGGGCCAGGAGGACGTGACCTGGGATGACTGGCGGGCGCTGGCAGGGGCCTGCGAAGAGCACGGGGTCGGGACGATGTTCCGCTCCGACCACTACCTCTCGGTCGACGACCGCCGCGAGCGCGGTTCGCTCGACGCCTGGGGGACGATCACCGCGCTCGGCGCCGTCACCGAGAAGCTGCGGCTGGGGACGATGGTCTCGCCGGCGACCTTTCGCCACCCGGCCGTGCTGGCGAAGGCGGCGGTGACCGCCGACCACGTCTCCGGCGGCCGGGTCGAAGTCGGGGTCGGCGCCGGCTGGTGGGAGCGCGAGCACGAGCTCTACGGCTTCGACCTGCCGCCGGTCGGGCCGCGGATGGAGGCGCTTGAAGAGCAGATGCAGGTCATCCGCGGCCACTGGGGCGAGGGGCCCTTCAGTTTCGACGGCGCCCACTACCGCGCCCATGAACTCGACGCGCGGCCGAAGCCGGTTCAGCAGCCGCTGCCGCTGATTCTCGGCGCCAAAGGCGGGCGGCGCAGCCTGCGGATCGGCGCTCGCTGGGCTGGTGAGTACAACACGGTGATGGCGACGGCGGAGGAGATCGCCGAGATCCGCAAGCGCCTCGACGAGGCCTGTGAAAAGGAGGGGCGGGACCCGGCGACGCTGCCGCTCTCGATGATGACCGGCTGGCTGGTCGGCGCCGACCGGGACGAACTGCTCGACCGCGCCTCGCGCCTCTCCCGCTGGAAAGGCGAGGACGGCGACGGCGAGGCCTTCATCGCCGGCCTGCGCCCGAGCACGATCCTCGGCACGACCGAGGAAGCGATCGAGCAGCTGCGTGAGCTGCAGGAGGCGGGCCTGACCCGGATCATGGGCCAGCACCTGCTCCACCGCGATCTCGACGCGGTCGCGCTGATGGGCCGGGAGATCGCCCCGGCGCTCGCCGGTTAATCGCGAGACCGCAAAAATCCCTCTTCAAGAATGAATTTTGCGGTTTCGCTATTCGGGCTTGCCGTAGATCGCCCGCAGCCAGACGTCGATGAGGACGTCGAGGACGCGGTCGACCTCGAGCGAGGGGGACTCGTCGAGGAGCGTCGCGTACTGGACCCGCTCGTTCATCTGCACGAGGACGATCGCCAGCTCGCGGGCCGGCTGGCCCGCGGGGGCGGCGCCGCGCTCGCGCTCGAACTCGATCATCGCGGTGACGTCGTCGACCCATCCCCCCATCACCTGCGTCCAGAGGTCGCGGGCCTCCTGGTGGTTGGTCGCACGCAGGTCGGCCCCGGCCCGGACGACGCCGGGGCGGGAGCGGAAGGCGGCGTAGAGGTTCTCCAGCGCTTTCTCCAAACCGGCCCGCGGCCCGGACTCGGCGAGCGCGGCGAGGACCTCGTCGCGGCTGCCGGTCGCCTCCTCGACCAGCCGTTCGACGATCGTCATCACCACCGCGTCCTTGGAGGGGAAGTAGAAGTAGAAGGTGGGGCGGGAGATGCCGGCGCCTTTGGCGAGGTCGTCGACCGAGATCTCGCTCAGCGGCTTCTCCTCCAGCAGGCGTTCGGCCGTCTCCAGGATCGCCCGCTCGCGATCGTCGCCGCTGACGCGGGTGGCGCGGCGGCCGCGGCCGTTGGCGCCCGACTGGGATTTCGCGGCTGCCTCCATGGCCTTCACCTTACAGCGCGTCGACTGATTCGACAAGTTGTTGACTTACTCGACACGGTGTTGATAACCTTGCGCCGATGAGCAAACGCGTAATCATCACCGGCGCCGCCAGCGGCATCGGTGAGGCAACCGCCGAGGCGCTCCGTGAGCGCGGGGCGCAGGTCGCCGGACTCGATCTGAAGCCCAACGGCAGCGAGGACCTGATCGCCTGCGACGTCACCGACCAGGAATCGATCGACTGCGCAATCGCCCAGGCCGTGAAGCGGCTTGGCGGCGGGCTCGATGCGCTCGTCAACTGCGCCGGCATCGGCCTTCCCCAGAGCGCCACCGAGACCCCCGGCCCCGACGCGCTCCGAGTCATCGACGTCAACCTCCTCGGCACCTGGCGGGTCACCGCCTCGGCGCTGCCGGCCCTGCGCGCCTCCCACGGCCGCGTCGTCAACATTTCTTCTGGGCTCGCCCACATTGCGGTCCCCTTCGCCACCGCTTACGGCGCCAGCAAGCGCGGCGTCGTCGGCTACTCCGAGCAGCTCCGCGCCGAGGTCGGCGACGAGATCACAGTCACCACCGTCTACCCCGGCTACATCCGCACCCCGATCCACGACGCCAGCCGCAACGCCGGCGTCGGCCTCGAGGGCATGGTCCCGGCCGAGCCCCTCGGCGCCGCCGTCGCCACGATCGTCCGCGCGATCTACGGCAAGCCCGTCCGCGACCTCGCCACCACCAAGCGCGGAGCCCGCGCCTATGCCGCCCTGCGTCTTCTCCCCAAAGGCCTGGTCGAGCGGGCGATCCGCCGCCAGATGCGCGCCGGCGCCAAGCGCGGCCAGTTCGAGTCAACCCCGATGACGAGCGACCTGATCGCTCGCCTGACCAGATAGGCAGGAGCTCCTTAATGACTGCACACCGGACTGACCACCGCGAGCACGTCGACGTCCTCATCGTCGGCGCCGGCCTCTCCGGCATCGGCGCCGGTGCCCACCTGCAGCGCAACTGCCCCGGCAAGAGCTACGCGATCCTCGAGTCCCGCGAGGCGATCGGCGGCACCTGGGACCTCTTCCGCTACCCCGGCATCCGCTCCGACTCGGACATGTACACGCTTGGCTACTCGTTCAAGCCCTGGACCGACGAAGACTCGATCGCTGCCGGCGAGAAAATCCGCAACTACATCCGGGAGACCGCGCGCGAGTACCGGGTCGAGGACCACATCCGCTTCGGCCACAAGGTCCTCTCCGCCGAGTGGTCGAGCGACGAGGCGCTGTGGACCGTGCGCGCCGAGCACGGGGGCGAGACGGTCGAGCTGACCTGCAACTTCTTTTACGGCTGCACCGGCTACTACCGCTACGACGAGGGCTTCACGCCGGAGTTCCCCGGCAGCGAGCGCTTCGGGGGGCAGATCATCCACCCGCAGCACTGGCCCGAGGACCTCGACTACCGCGGCAAGCGCGTCGTCGTCGTCGGCAGCGGCGCGACCGCGGTGACGCTGATCCCGGCGATGGCGCCGGAGACCGAGCAGATCACGATGCTGCAGCGCTCACCCGGCTACGTCGTCACCCTGCCCGGTCAGGACCCGGTTGCGAAGGCGCTGCGCCGGGTGCTGCCCGACAAGGCCCGCTACGCCGTGGTCCGCTGGAAGAACGTCCTCACCCAGATGGCCTTCTACCAGCTCTCACGCCGAGCGCCGCGCTTCACCCGCAAATTGATCCGGCGCGGGGTGGAGCGGCAGCTGCCGGCCGGCTACGACGTCGACCGCGACTTCGAACCGCGCTACAACCCTTGGGACGAGCGCGTCTGCCTGGTCCCCGGCGGCGACCTCTTTACGGCCCTGCGCTCCGGCAAGGCCGACGTCGTCACCGACACGATCGAGACCTTCACCGAGAAGGGGATCAAGCTCGCCTCCGGGCGCGAGCTCGAGGCCGACGTCATCGTCACCGCGACCGGGCTCAACCTGCTGGTGATGGGCGGGATCGAGGTCAAGGTCGACGGCGAGCGCAAGCAGTTCTCCGATCTCGTCGGCTACAAGGGCGCGATGTTCGGCGGCGTCCCCAACCTGGCGATCGCCCTCGGCTACACCAACGCCTCCTTCACCCTCAAGTGCGACCTCGTCTCTCAGTACGTCTGCCGCCTGCTCAACCACATGGACGCGCACGGCTACAAGGTGGCGACGCCGCGTGAGCCCGGGCCGCAGACGGCCCGCGAACCGTTCATCGACCTCAAGTCCGGCTACGTCCTGCGGGCGATCGACCAGCTGCCGAAGCAGGGCAAGACCCACCCCTGGCGCCTGCACCAGAACTACGCCCGCGACCTCCGCCTCTTCAAGCGCGGCCCGATCGACGACGAGATCAGTTTCTCGCGCGGTCCCGCTGCCGCTGTTCCCACGCGTCCGCTAGAGCGATCCGCTGCATGATCGTCGGGTGGTCGCCGAACCACCCGTAGACCCAGGCGGGCGGGTCGGGGTCGCTGAGGCTTTTTTCCGCCAGATTCTGTTTCAGCTCGCGGTCGGTTTCGGGTTCGCGCGTCGCTTCCAGCGCCGCCCAGTCGGCGGCGGCCTCCTGGCGGCGGGAGGCGGTGTTGAGAAACGGCGTCGCCACCAGCTGCACGACCACCAGGACGAGGAGCGCGAGCGGCACCGCCTCGGGCCGGGCAAGGCCACCGCGGTGGCGGGTCAGCAGGGCCAGCAGGCCGAGCGCGGGGATCAGGAAGATGGCCAACCAGCCGACTCCCTTGAGGGGGTCGTCATGGGCGAGGTGGGCGACCTCGTGGGCAAGGACGACGCGAACCTCGGCGGGGCTGAAGTCATCGTTCAGAAGCGTGTCCCAGAGGACGATGGTCCGGCTCGGGCCGAGGCCGGCCGACATCGCGTTCGGAGCGTCCGTGAACTCGTGCACTTCCTGGACGCGGAGGCGCGCTTCCGGCGCGCCCTCGATCCGCTCCAACGCCCTCGCTTCGGCGACGAGACGGGGGCTGGTGACCGGGTCGGTGCCCGGGATCAGGTAGGGGGTGAGGAAGGTGAAGACCAGCGCCAGGGCGGCGAAGCAGGGAACCGCGGCGAGCCACCACCAGCGCCGGAAGATCCCGGCGAAGCCCATCATCACCGCGAAGCTGAGGCAGAGGAAGACGAACTCCGAGCCGAGCGAGAGGAAGCTGTTGAGGAGGTGGGGGAGGTAGCCCTGGTGGGAGACGTCGTAGCGCCGCTGCCACCAGAGCTCGGCTAGTTCGAACGGAACCAGGGCGAGCCAGACGATCGCGAAGCCGAGCATCGCCAGCAGCAGGCCGGTGCCGACGCGGCCGGCGGCCGACTCACGCGCCAGGCTCGCGCCGCGGCGGGCGTAGACGACGAGGACGGCGACCAGGGTGGTAGTTCCGAGCAGGGCGAGGATCGTCTGGAAGCGCTCGAAGGTGGCGGCGCGGTCGAGGAAGGAGTCGCTGAAGTAGTCGTGGGGGTCGAGGTGGGGGAGATCGATCGAGGGCACCTCGGTCGCGTGCCATAGCGCGAGCGCTCCCCAGACCCAGGCCACGGCGAGGAGGAGGAGCGCGGCCAGCGCCGGAACCCGGGAGCGGGTCATTGCGCGGGGGTGGCGACGAGAGGCGGAGGTGATGGCGACATGACCGGGGCCGGCGGCTCGACTTCATGGCAGGGACCGCTGTAGGGGTAGGCCTCGGTCAGCAGGAAGAGGTAGCCGTAGGTCTGGCCCATGTAGCGGAGGGCGAAGGCGCCGAGGTTGCGGAGGCCGCCCGGCATCTGGCCGGTGAAGAGGGAGGCGAACCAGCCGAGCACGGCGACGACAAGCAGCACCTGGGAGAAGGCGCCGGCGAGCAAGAGCGCCGGGAACGCGAGGACGAGCCGGAAGAAGCCCTTCCATTTGTTCTGCGGGACGGGGTCGGCGATGTGCAGTTCGACGGGATAGGAGCCGGCGGCGCCGACGAAGCCCGGGAAGGGGTTGGCGACGAGGTAGAGGAAGGCGAAGACGTGGGTCTGGTAGCGGAGGTAGGCGGCGAGGAAGCGGTGCAGCCCCCGGGTCGGGCCGCCGGTGAAGACGACCGCGCACCAGTTGAAGAAGGCGGCGAAGAGAGCGAGGATCGCCCACAGGGTCAGCCAGACCAGGTGGGGAAAGGCGAGCGCGAAGCGGAAGAAGACGGTGAGGCGGCTGCGGCGCAGCCCGTCGCTCACCTCCATCCGGATCGGGTCCGAGCGGGTCGGCAGCGGGCCGATCACGGTCAGCGGGTCGCTGTCGGGGTACTCGTCGCTGACCAGCAGCAGGTAGCCCCAGGCCTGGGCGCCGTAGGAGATGACGTAGGCGACGAGGTCGCGGAGGCCGCGGTCCGCCCGCCCCCGCACCAGCGCGTAGAACCAGGCGAGCAGGGCGGCGGTGCCGACGAGGCCGCCGAGGCCGGCGCGGCTGCTGCTGAAGAAGAAGTCGCCGACGCTGCCGGAGCCGAAGAGGACGGCGAGCAGGAGCAACGCCGGCAGGGCGAGGACGAGCCGGAAGAAGACGCTCCAGCGGCTCTGCGGGACCGGCGGCTCGACCTCGAGGTCGACCGGGTAGCCGGGCTTGCCGTCGAAGGTGGGGAGCGGCTCGGCGGCGAGGTTGAGGTAGGCGTAGGTGTGGGTGGCGAAGCGGATGAAGCGGGAGAGGAATTCGTGCAGCGGGGCGGGCGGGCGGCCCTCGAAGAGGGTGGCGATCCAGGTGACGAAGGCGACGAAGACGGCGGCGATCCCCCAGACCGCGAGCCAGATCAGGAACGGCAGGGCGAAGATGAGGCGGAAGAAGACGGCCCCGCGGCTGCGCTCGAGGTTGTCTGCGAGGAGCAGCTTCACTGGCCGAGCGGCCGCAACCGGTGCCCGCAGTACCGGCAGACGTTCGCCTGCGCCTGGATCCACTCGGCGCATTCCGGGCACTGGATCAGCTGCTCGGTCAGAGGGGCTGGCGGCGGTGGAGCGGCGTATCGGGGAGCCACGGGCGGCGGGGGAGGAGGAGGCTGCGACTGCGGGTAGTGCTCCGGCGGAGCCGGCGGATACTGGGTCTGCGCGGGTGCCGGCTGTTGCGGCGGCACCGTGTACTGGGCCGGCGGTGCCGGCGGGGCGTACACGGGCACCTGCGGGGCGTTCGCGATCGCCTCGCTGCGGATCTCGTTCTCGCGCTCGGTGATAGTCGAGACGACGAGGATCGCCAATACGGCGGCGGCGATTCCGGCGAGGTCACCGATCACGTCGGCCACCGTCCCGCTCTTGATCTGGGAGAAGCCGCTGCTGAGTTCGCCGAACCGGGCGAGCTTGTCGTAGCCGCCCTGGGTCATCGTCTGGCCGAAGTAGAGGAGGAAGCCCTGGAGCAGGAACAGGCCCCACCACCAGTGCAGCAGGCTCGGGACCGGCACCAGCCTCCAGCCGTTGGAGACCTCGGCGCCGCGCTCGCTGCCGCGCCAGATGTCGTTGGTCATCTGCTTTGGGCGGACCAGGCTGAGGATGGGGACGAGCCAAGCTCCGATCGCCCAGCCGTTGCCGTGGCGCAGGTTCTGGAGGCCGAGCCGGCGGAGGTTCTTGTAGGCCTGGAAGAACCAGCCGATGAAGACGACGGCGCTGAGCAGGAGCAGGAGTGCGTGGATGCCGACCCAGCGGTTGTAGTCGCGGTACTTGGCGACGATGTCGCCACCGCCGGTGACCGCCGAGTGGAGGTCCATCGCCGTCACCAGCCGGGCCACCAGCGCAATGCACAGCAGCCCCAGGCTCACGTAGACGCACCAGGCCCAGCCGCTCAGGTCCCGCGGCTGATCCACGGGATCGACGACCCGATGGGTTCCTTGGCCAAATGCCTCGCCAGCCACCTGCACGCCCGCCCTATCGGCAGCAGGCGACGTCTCCATTAGTCCGAAACCCGCGCGTTCACTGATTAAGCAAATTCCTCCGACCCATATAGCCTTCGAGGTGCATGGCTGCCCGCATCTTGATTTCGCTACTCGGCCTTCTTGCTCTCGTGGCTCCCGCCGGCGCCGGGGCGCATATCAGGGTGCAACCCGAGGAAGCGGCGGCGGGCGCCTACACCGTGCTCCGCGTGAATGTCCCGAACGAGAGCGCCGAACTGGCGACGACCAGGGTCGAAGTCAGGTTCCCGCCGGGCTTCGGCTACGCCCTCTCCCAGTCGGTCGCGGGTTGGTCGGTGGACGTGAGGACGACGAAAGCCGCCAAGTCGACGATCACCGGGCAGACGGTCCCCGCACGTGTCGACCGGGTTGTCTGGACCGCTCGGGATCGTGCGGCGGCGATCCAGCCGGGACAGTTCGAGGACTTCCCGATCGCGGTGCAGATTCCGGGGCGGGTGGGCGAGACGCTGACGTTCAAGGCGCTGCAGACCTACGAGGACGGGGAGGTGGTGCGCTGGGTCGGAGGCCCCGGCGCGCAGGAGCCGGCGCCACAGGTCTTCGTCACCGCCGCGGCTGAGGGGCAGGGCGCCGAGGCGAGCGAAGAAGCGCCTGCCGGGGAGGATTCCGGCGGCGGCGGCGATGGCCTCGCCATCGCGGCTCTGATCATCGCCATACTCGCCTTGGCGGCCGCAGGCGTGGCCCTGGTGGGCGCAGTGCGAACGAGACGAGCAACCGGGAACAACGACGAAGGGAGCCAGATGGCGACTCAGACCAAGCTCATAAGCGGCACCGACTTCATCACCGTGGCGACGCAGGATTACGAGCGGGCCGCCGAGTTCTATGGCGAGACGCTGGGCCTCGAGTTCTCGAAGCGGTGGGGGAGCATGCCCGCGGGCGAGTTCGAGACGGGGAACCTGACGATCGCCCTGATGCAAGTGGACGCCTTCAACATCGAGTTCCGCCCCAACAACCTCCCGATCGAGTTCCACGTCGACGACTTCGAGGCCGCCAAGGCCGAGCTGGAATCCCGCGGCATCGAGTTCAAAGGCGACACCCTCGATTCCGGCGTCTGCCACCAGGCCTTCTTCAACGATCCCGACGGCAACGCCCTGGCCATCCATCATCGCTACGCGCCTCCGGAGGGCTCCGCAAGCTAAATTGGGTCCATCGCGGTGGCAGTAGCTCAGTTGGTAGAGCTCCGGCTTGTGGTGCCGGCGGTCGCGGGTTCGAATCCCGTCTGCCACCCCTAATCGAATCCCCTGCAAATCGGCATGTCGGGGCCAGCCGGATCCGTTTAAACCGGACCCAAATTTCGCGCCCGATCAGGCAGAAATTGCCTGATCGGCGCTGGATAGGCGGGGATATTCGGCGATTGGTGCGGATTTCGATCCGTGTCGCCTCGAGGGGTTCGAAGTCCCGGAGACCCATGCCGAGAAGTTCGGTTCTCGCGTGACCCGTTCCTTGTGGGCTCTGAATTTTGGGGCTTGCTAGTCGCTAGTTGAATGCACGTAAACGCTTCGCGCGGTTAGGCTCCGCCAGGAGAGAGCTTGACGAGGGGGAAAAGTGGTTATTGATCTCGGTATCGATGAGATACCAGATCCGGACGACTCCGGATCAGATACGTACAAGCGGTTCCGGTATCAGGCGGAGGCAGCATTTATGTCCTGTCTCGACCTCGCGCTGATCCGAACTGTGCTGTCGATCACTCCAGAGAGGATCGAGGATCTGCTGATCGAGCAAGCAGATCGGTGGCGATTTGTTCAGATCAAGACTCGGGATCCCGGTCTCGGCGCCTTCACCTTTGCCGACCTTCTCGCAGAAAAGGGTGCCTTGCGAAGTGTCGCTAGAACCCACGAGGCGATCCAGGACTTCAATGACGGACGGGACATCCGGTACGAGATCTGGTTGGAGCTTGGAGCGAGGAGCTCCAACCCGATCGAGCGCTTGCTTGTCCAGGAGTGGCGCGGACCCGATGGCGAGATGGTCGAGCAGTGCGCGAAGCGACTCAAAGTGGAGGAGTCCTTTGCCGAGACGATGCTCAATCGTTGCTACGTCCGAGCGCCGCTTCCGCCACGCAACCTGATTCGCGACTCCAACATCCGAAACCTACAGCGGTACAACCCGGCTGTTCCCGTCGCAACCACTGAGGCGGTCTACGAAAACGTCATCGATCTTGTGGAGAAAGCGATGCGAGCGGAACTCTTGCAAGACGAGTTCCCTCAATGCATCATGCAGCCGGAAGGAGTTGGCGAAGCGCTCGCCGCGAAGATCGCTGGCAAGCGTCTAGAGACTGCTTCCGTTGCCGAGATGTTCCAGCCTTTGGCAGGGGGAGATGCGGCAGTCCTTGAGCAGATCACCGACCCTGACCAGCTCGCCGCTTCTGAGCTGGACCGGAAGCTCCTGGCTGCCGGTGTTGCAGAGGAGTCGCGACATCAGGCCAAGATTCTGCGTGCGAACGCCAGTCGGCGAGCGTATGAACAGAGTTCCGGCCTCTCCGACCCGGACGCCAAGTTCGCCGACCTAGATGTTCGGGCGCTTACTGTCGCGAGTGCTACGGCCGGTGTCGCAACGGCCGCTCCGCCGGGCCCAGAAGTCTTCAAGGCGTTGCTCGACCAACTTCTAGAAAGCCCGGCAGATGTGGATCCGAGTGGGCTGCTTGGGCAGGACGGGATGCTCCTGTTCGGACGGGTCTGTGAGCTTTCAGATCGATGTCGCTTCGGCTGGGGAGCTGAGTAGGTGGACGCGAGCCCGTTGCGAGCGAGCAAGGAGAGTGAGGCACGGCTCCTCCTTCTTATCGATGCCTTCACCCAAGCGAACCTTTCGCTACAGGGGCGTGTGAAGCTGGCCAAGCTTGATTTCCTCCTCCGATACCCGCAGTTTTACCGGCGGGCTCTGCGGGCGAAAGGCCGGAAAATCAAAGAGGAGGGAGACGAATCCGAGAACAACATCGAGGGCAGGATGATCCGCTATCGGTACGGACCTTGGGATCCGGCCTACTACGCGCTCCTGGGTAGTCTGCTCGGGCGAGGGTTGATTGAGACGGTTCCGGAGGGGCGCTATACGGGCCTGAGGACGACGGCGGTTGGTCAGCAGGTGGCCGCATCCCTGTCTGAGGCTCCTGCGTGGGAGCTGACCGCCCAGCACGCCAAGAAATTGAGGGCTGCATTCAGCACCACGACCGGGACCACCATCATGAAGTTCATCTACGAGCACTTCCCTGAGGTTTCGCAGGCGACTTGGGGAGAGCAACTTTGAGGCTGAGGATCAACCATCTGGCCCTCGTTGGAACCTCTCGTGAGGTCGAGCTTGAGCCAGGGCTGAACGTCGTTCTTGGACCTATCTCCACCGGCAAGTCTTCGCTCATGCAACTAATGCGCGTGTTCTTAGGAGGCAGTTATACCCCCAAGAAGATGCCGGAGGTCAAAGCGACCGTTTCCGATTTAGCGGGTCATCTGACTCTGGGTGACCAGGAATTCTCGATCCGCCGACCACTGGTCACGACTCCCACTGCTTCGGTGGAAATAGCCGGTGGGGACGACGAGGCGATTTCTTTGCCGGCAATGGCTGGTGGGTCGGCGCAGATCAGCTACGGCGACTGGCTCGTCAGTAAGTTGGAGCTTCCAGTACTGCGTGTTCCTTCGGCGCCGACCCGGCCTGATGAATCGGAGCCTGTCAAGGTGTCGATCAGCGACTACCTAAGGTACTGCCGACTTACCCAAGAGCAGATCGATACCGACGTATTGGGCTCGTCCAGCTGGCCCACCGATTACAAGCGTCGGGTTGTCTTTCGGATTCTCTATGGCTCATATGACACCGACGTGGCTCGGCTCCAGCAGAGCCTTCGAGAACTCGGTTCGGAGATACGTCGACTGGAAGCGAGTGAGGTTGCCGCTGATCTATTTCTTGAGGGAACCAGCCTTGAGAATCGGGCGGCCGTGGACCAACGGCTCGCGGAGATCGAGGCTCAAAGGGAGGCGCTCCTAGTCGAGTCAGCTACGGAGGCCGAGGAAGCAGCGACCAGTAGTCAAAGCCAAGAGCTTCAGGAATTAGCCGCTCGCCTTGACGCAGAGCTAGCTCGTCTCAGGGTTTCCTACGACAGCGAGAAGGGAGCGGCCGAGGAGCTGACGGAGCTGCGAAATCAGCTCGAGACGCAATCTGCACGGTTGACGCGCTCGATCGTGGCAGGTGAGGCGTTTTTCGATTTCGACTTTCTGGTCTGTCCGCGCTGCGGGAATCAAGTGGCGAAAGACCGAGCCGCAGGGGATCATTGCTACCTCTGCACTCAGCCCGAGCCACCGGTGCAGCAGCGAGAGGATCTAGTGCGAGAGCAGGCCAGGCTCGCCGCCCAAATCACGGAGACCGAGGAACTCGTCGCTGGCCACAAAGGCGCAGCAGCGGAGCTGCAAGATGCGATCGAGGAGCGATCTCTCAACAGGCGAGCCATCGGGGAGCGGTTGAATGAGGCCACCGCGGGGTTCGTTTCGGACAGGGCTGAGGCTGCGACTCAGCGGGCTGCCGAGATATCGCGGCTCGCGGCTGATGCCGGTCATCTGCGGAACTACCTGGGCTTGTTTGAGCGACTTGATCAGCTCCGGCAGCGTCTTACCACCGCGGTGGCGGAGCGAGACGAAATCGAAACGGCTCTTGAGCAAGCGGAAGCACGCGATAACAGCCTCGTAGATCATCTTGCGGCTCTTGAGGAGCAGTTCGGGTCTTTTGTTGAGGGAATCGAGGTGCCGCGGTTTGATGGCGATCCTCGGTCGGCGATTGATCACAATGACTACCAGCCGATCGTCAATGGTCGAAAGATCGACGGTCTCAGCGCCGGGACGCGAGTCTTAGTGAACGTTGCCCATCTGCTTGCGCACCACGTAGCCGCCCCAGCGAGGAACGTTCCCCTTCCTGGCATCCTCTTAATCGATGGCATGACGGCGAATATCGGTCGCGCTGACTATGACGCCGAGCGGATCGAAAACATCTGGGCGGAACTCCTCAGGCTGCATGAGGAGATGGCGGATCAGCTTCAGATCGTGGTGGCAGTCAACGACCTGCCGGAACGATTCGATGTGAGGGACTTCGTCCGGATCGAGCTTTCTTCGCAGGATCGCCTCGTACCAACGGAGGATTTGGAGCGAGCGCGTGGGAAAGGCGACGCTTAAGGCTGCTTCTTAAGTTAGCGACGAGTTCCGCGGTTCGGGACCTTGAGGCGGATCTTGTAGTGATAAATGCATTGGCCTATGTGCCCCTTGTGTTGCGAGCGGCGCGAGGGATGACCGACCTACGCACTTTGCTAGTTGCGCTCAGTCAGCTCTTGCTGATGTTCTCGTAGCTGCTCGGTGCTCGGCTCCCAGCCGAAGCGCAGAAAGATCTCGCGTGACATCGTCACCGCATGCTCTCGTGGGTTGGCCACCAGCTCCTCGCGTGGGAGTTTGACCTCACGCTGAATCGAGTTCGATTGAAAGCGGTAGGGCTGGAAGAACTCTGATCGATTGTTCTGGCCCACGATCAAGCCGCGATTCTCCAAGTTGTGGAGGCGGACTTGGATTTCCATCGTGTCGTCGCCTGGCGGTCCTAGTGCGAGCCGCGAGGCCAGCTCGAATACCTCGGTCAGATAGAAGAGCACCTCCCAAACCTGAATTACGCTCTCAAATCCCTCGGGAACGAACCGTTTTTCGTCATCCCGCCAGTCGGCCGAGATTGCCCGGAGATGGTTGAACTGGCCACTCATGAAGAAGCGCCAGGCCTCGTAGTGGCCGACCATTTCCGCATCCACGTCTTGTCCGACCCAGCTCTCAGTGCGGATCGGTGGCTCGCGCCGGTCGATGAACGGCACTGGCCACCCGCGCATTCGGACTGCGGCGGTCTCAATAATTGCCAGTAAGTCTCCGTAGTCAACTCGCTCGGCCTCAAGTGGCTGAGGTCTAATCGCTACCTCCCAGTATCCACGGGAACGGATCCTCTCGGTAACGTCACTCATCCCACGCCTCGGCTGCTTCGGCGTCGTATTTTTCATCGTCAGAGGGGGTGGTTGGGGGTCGCTCTGAACTGATAACCACGTTCGCACGCTCTGCCGTCTCGACGTAGGCGCGCAGGCGCTTCTCGACTGCTAGCTCGACGACCTCACGCATCTCCACCGCCGATGAGACCATCGAGGTCTCCGGAAGTTTGCGTGGCCGCGTGTAGAGCGCACCCTTCTCAAGTACCTCGCCATAGTCCCTGGCGCAGAAATGGGGGATATCGGCGAACTCGAAGACCTCGATTACCGCGACCTTGACGCCCGTTGATAGTTCGACCGGCGCAACGCTGAACTGCAGCGGTGGATCTGCGTAGTTGGCAAGCTTGCGTGCAAGGTCGTCGTGGGTGACCCATGAGGCTAGTTGCTCATCGGTGAGGCCGGGAAGAAGGCTCGCAATCGCCGTATCGTTGATCCCGATCACGAGGTGACCGCCGTCGCGCAAATTCCCGAGTCCGAGTGCCGCGTGAGCCACCTTCGCCACCATGTGGTTGTCACTGCGCGACCCTGGCCCCTTCACCTCAAGCCAGCGGGACTCGCGGTCTAGAGCAAGGGCTTCCTCGATCTCTATTGCGCTCAGCACAGCATTACCCTAACCCCTCCTCTTTCAGATCTGATCGGCGGCTCAAATCCGGTCAGTCACCCCTTTAAACCGGGGGTATGCCCGATCAGGCAGAAATCCGCATTTCTGCCAGTACACCCCGACAACCGCCGAATATCGCTCACTGTCACCCTCAGCCGAGATCGGCGGCGACGTCCGGCCCGGCCGGTTGGGTCCCGGATCGGCGGCGAGCTGACTCTGCATATCGAGGTTTTTTTCTATATCTAGCGGCGGCAAGTAAACCGCTTGCTGATGCGGTTTCCAGGCTTTCTTGACTAACGGGCGCCTAATTGTGGTGCCGGCGGTCGCGGGTTCGAATCCCGTCTGGCACCCCCTCTTGAAGTTGCTGGAAATGGGCGCCCCTTTCGGTGCCCCTTGCCCCTGTATTACGCTGTATTACAAATGGCAGACCGCGTCACGCAGACCTTCTCCGCCCGATGGGGTACTGACGTGCTCGACCGCTTGAAGCAACGCAGCGAAGTGGCGGGGACCAACAAGTCCCGCCTCGCCGAGCGCTATGTGGACGAGGGCACCCGCATGGACGACCATCCCGGCATCGTCTTCCGCGACGGACCCACCGGACGGCGCGCTGCCCTGGCCGGCGGCCCGGACATTTGGGAGCTCATATTCACGCTCAAGAGCGGCCAGGCGCGTGGAGAGGAGGCGATCTCCGCCACTGCCGAGCTTCTCAATCTCACCGACTCCCAGGTGCGGACCGCAGTCCGCTATTACGGCTCCTTTCCGGAGGAGATCGAGGCCAGAATCGCGTTGCACGAGCGCGAAATCGCCCGCTACGAGTCACTTGCCGGCGACTGAACCACCGCTTCTGGTCGTCGCGTGAAGCTGCCGCTGGACGAGATTCCATTTTTCTAGTCCGCGCCTGACGAGCGGAATACGCTGAGCCCGTGCCGATCAACTTGCCGGGGATAAGTGCCGAGCGGCCTGCCTCTCCTTGGGGGTGGGTGGCGGTGGTGGGGGTTGTTGCCGGGTCGACGGCTTTGATCTATCCGCTGAAGTCGGTGGCGCCGGCGGTGTCGCTGGGGGTCGTCTACATCCCTGGGGTGCTGCTGGTCTCTAGCTGGTGGGGGTGGCGGTTGGGGTTGGTGGCGGCGGTGGCGAGCGCCTTGGCCTTCAACTGGTTCCACCTGCCGCCGACGGGGGAGTTTGGGATCGCTGCTGATAAGGATGCGGTTGCTTTGGTCGTTTTCGTGATCGTGGCTTTGGCTAGTAGCTCGCTGGCGGAGGTCGCTCGGGCTCGGGCCGGGGAGGCGGAGCGGCGGCGGGAGGAGACCGAGCAGGTGCTGGCGCGGTTGCGGGAGCTGGCCGAGGAGCGGGACCGGATGGAAGGGGAGGCGATCGAGGCCGGCGCCTTGCGTCGCAGCGACGAGCTGAAGACCGCTCTGCTGCGCTCGGTCTCTCATGATCTGCGGACGCCGCTGACCTCGATCATCGCCGCCGGGACGGCGCTCGACTCTCCCACCCTGACCGAGGAGGAGCGCCATCAGCTGAGCGAGGCGGTCGTCGCCGAAGGGGGGAGGCTCTCGCGCCTGGTCGAGAACCTGCTCGACGTCTCGCGGCTGCAGTCCGGCCTGGCGGAACCGCGGCTGGAGCCGGTCGACCTGGCCGGTGTCCTGGAGGCGGCGCGGGAGTCCCTCGGCGAGGACGCCGCCGCGGTCAAGCTCGGGATCGACGCCGAGATCCCCGCCCTGACCGCCGACCCGGTCCAGCTCGAGCGCGCCTTCGCCAACCTCCTCGCCAACGCGGTCCGCCACGGCGCCGGCCAGCCGGTGCTGGTGCGCTCCCGCGAGGTCGGCGGCCGCCTCGTCGTCCGGATCGTCGACCGCGGCCCGGGAATCCCGGAGCCGGACCGGGAGCGGATCTTCGAACCCTTCTACCGCCGCGGTGATGGCGGCGGCTCCGGCCTCGGCCTCTCGATCGCCAGGGGCTTCGTCGAGGCCAGCGGTGGCGAGATCGCGGTCGAGGGCGTGCCCGGCCAGGGCAGCACCTTCGTTGTCTCGTTCCCGCTCGGGGAGGAGCGGTGAACGACCAGCCCCGCATCCTCGTCTGCGACGACGAGCCGCAGATCGTCCGGGCGCTGCGGGTGATCCTCCGCGACGCCGGCTTCGAGGCGGTGCCCGCCGCCAGCGGCGAGGAGGCGCTCGACCTGGTGGCGGTGCGCCCGCCCGAGGCGGCGGTCGTCGACCTGATGCTGCCCGACCTCGACGGGGTGGAGGTGACGCGGCGGATTCGCGAGTGGAGCGAGATGCCGATCATCGTCCTCTCGGCGATCGGCGACGAGGACAAGAAGGTCGAGGCGCTGGCCGCCGGCGCCGACGACTACGTGACCAAGCCGTTCGGGCCGCGCGAGCTGGTGGCGCGGCTGGAAGCGGCCCTGCGCCGGGCCCGGCCGGAGAGCGGGGAGCCGGCGATCGAGGTCGAGGGGCTCGAGGTCGACCTCGCCGGCCGCCTGGTGCGACGCGACGGCGAGGAGGTCCACCTGACGCCGACCGAGTTCGAGCTCCTCCGCGTCCTCGTCCGCAACCGCGGCCGCCTGATGACCCACCGGGCGCTGCTGGTCGAGGTCTGGGGGGTGGAGTACGAAGACGACCTGCAGGTGCTCCGCGCCCACATCGCCAACCTCCGTCGCAAGATCGAGCCCCCCGACGGCCCGCGCTTCATCCGCACGGACCCCGGCGTGGGTTACCGCTTCGCGGCGTAGCAAGGCGCTTTTCCGTCCCTGGAGGACGCAAAGGCGCCTTCACAAGATCTGTATACGCGGGTGCCCCCTCTTCACGCGGGCTTGACGGGGGCGGGCGCATGATCGGCATGTGTCCGTCTCCACCGTCAAGGAGCGCTTCGGCTCCGCGGGCCTGCTGGGCGGCCGCGCCGCGCGGCGCGCTCCCGGCCGCACCAAGGCCCAAGCGGCGCTGGCCCTCGGTGCCCTCGGCGTCGTCTTCGGCGACATCGGCACCAGCCCGCTGTACGCGGTGCAGGCGGTCTTCAACCCCGCCGATCCCCACCCGGTGGCGGAGACGCGGGCGAACGTCTACGGCGTCGTCTCGCTGATCTTCTGGGCGGTGACGATCGTCGTCACGCTCAAGTACGTGCTGCTGGTGATGCGCGCCGACAACGAGGGCGAGGGCGGGATCATGGCCCTGATCACGCTGATCCGGCGCGGCGGCCTGCCGGGCGGACGGCGGACGACGGCGGTCCTCGCGGCGCTCGGCATCTTCGGCGCCTCGCTCTTCTTCGGCGACAGCATGATCACCCCGGCGATCTCGGTCCTCTCCGCGGTCGAAGGCCTGAAGGTGGTCGAGCCCTCGCTCGGGAGCCTGGTCGTCCCCCTGACGGCGGCGATCGTCGTCGTCCTCTTCGCCTCCCAGCGCTTCGGGACGGCGGCGGTCGGGCGCCTCTTCGGCCCGGTGATGGTCGTCTGGTTCGCGGTCATCGCCGCCTGCGGGGTCTCCGGCATCGCCGCCCACCCGCAGGTCCTCGCGGCGCTCTCGCCCACCTACGCGCTCGGGTTCCTGGTCGGCAACTTCGGCACCGCCTTCTTCGCCCTCGCCGCGGTCGTCCTCGTGATCACCGGCGCCGAGGCCCTCTACGCCGACCTCGGCCATTTCGGCCGGCTGCCGATCACCACCGCCTGGCTGCTGGTGGTCTTCCCGGCGCTGATCCTCAATTACATGGGACAGGGGGCGCTCCTCCTCGATCAGTCCGGGGGCAACGTCAGCGGCACCTTCTTCCTCCTGGTCCCGGAGTGGGGGCGGGTGCCGATGGTCCTGCTCGCCACCGTCGCCACGGTGATCGCCTCCCAGGCGGTGATCACCGGCGCCTACTCGGTCGCCCACCAGGCGGTGCAGCTCGGCTACCTGCCGCGCCTGCGGGTCATCTACACCTCGGCGAAGACGATGGGGCAGATCTACGTGCCCTGGATCAACTGGCTGCTGATGGCCGCGGTCCTGGCGCTGGTCTTCGCCTTCCGCACCTCCGGCGCCCTGGCCTTCGCCTACGGCACGGCGGTCACCGGGACGATCACGATCACCACCCTGCTCTTCTTCTACATCGTCCGCCGCAAGTGGGGGAAGCCGCTCTGGCTGGTGACCGCCGGGGCGGGCGCCTTCCTCACCGTCGACCTGCTCTTCCTCTCCGCCAACCTGACCAAGCTCGCCCACGGTGCCTGGTTTCCGCTGCTGATGGGGCTGGCGATCTTCACCGTGCTGACCACCTGGCAGCGGGGGCGCCGGCTGGTCTCCGAGCGGCGCCGGCAGCAGGAAGGCTGCCTGCGGACCTTCGTCGAGGAGCTGCACTGCCAGCAACCGCCGCTGCGCCGCTCCCCCGGCACTGCCGTCTTTCTCAACCGCAACAAGGCGACGACGCCGCTGGCGATGCGCGCCAACGTCGAGCACAACCGGATCCTCCACGAGCACGCGGTCATCCTCTCGGTCGAGACGCTGCCGGTGCCCGCCGTCGCCGGCGAGGAGCGCTTCGCGGTCGACGACCTCGGCTACAGCGACGACGGCATCAGCCACCTCACCGCCCGCTTCGGCTACCTGGAGCAACCCGACGTCCCCGCCGCGCTGCGCGAAGCCGCCGTTGCCCTCGCCCTGCCGCTGGACCCCGACGAGGCCTCCTACTTCCTCTCGACGGTCGAGCTGCGGCCCGGCGAGGGGCCGGGGATGGCGCGATGGCGCAAGCGCCTCTTCCTCGCCAGCTCCCACGTCAGCGCCGACGCCGCCGACTACTTCGCCCTCCCGCGCGAGCGCACGGTGATCATGGGATCGCTGGTCGAGGTCTGACGGAGGGATCGAATCGGGATGTTTGGAAAATCTGTGTTGCGTGGTACAAGTACCCAATCTTGAGTAGAGGCGGAGAGGTCGACTGCCGGCGGGGCCGGCGTGGGGCGCCGGCAAGGGTGGCGCTTGGTTGTGCCTTGCTGGCGCTGCTGCTCGCCCCAGGATCTGCCGCCGCGGACTCGGCGATCGATGCGCATGGGAGCGCCGAACAGGTCTATGCGACCGGCCTCGCCCCAGGCGCCCAGGTCTCGCTCTATGACAGCGGGAATGTTGAGGTCGCAACGCGGGAAGCGAACCAGCTCGGCGGGGTTCTCTTCCGCAACGTCGCGCCCGGTTCCGGCTACACCGTCGGCCTGACCGCCGGCGGGCCGCGGTCGGACCCCCTGCAGGTTCTGACGACCCAGTCGGCACCGCCCAGCACCGCCCTCTACGGCCAGTCGATCCCGGCGAGCGGATACGGGTACCTGACCACCCGCGACGGGACCAAGCTGGCGATCGACGTCCACCCGCCGCAGGACGTCACGCACGTCCTTCCCGGGGTCGAGCTGCCGCCGATTCCGAGCGGTCCGACGCCGACCCTGATCGAGTACTCCGGCTACGGGTACGCCGATCCGGCCGGGCCGCAGAGCGGGATCTCGATCATCGCCAACCTGATGGGGTTCACGGTGGTCGACGTCAACATGCGCGGCACCGGTTGCTCGGGCGGCGCCTTCGACTTCTTCGAGCCGCTGCAGAACCTCGACGGCTACGACGTCGTCGAGACGATCGCCAACCAGCCCTGGGCCCTGCACCACGAAGTCGGGATGATGGGGATCTCCTACGGCGGCATCAGCCAGCTCTTCACCGCCGCCACCCAGCCGCCGCACCTGTCTGCGATCTCGCCGCTGTCGGTGATCGACAACACCCAGACGACGCTGTATCCGGGCGGCATCCTCAACAACGGCTTCGCGCTCGCCTGGGCCGAAGAGCGGGTCCACGATGCCGAAGCGGCCGGGCCGAGCTCGGGGCAGGCGTGGGCCTACAAACGCGTCCAAGAAGGCGACCAGACCTGCGCGGCCAACCAGGCCCTGCACCCCGAGGCGGTCGACCTGCTGAAAAAGGTCGAAGAAAACGACCACTACAAACCCGAGGTCGCCGACCCGCTCTCGCCGATCACCTTCGTCGACAAGATCGACGTGCCGACCTTCATGGCCTGCCAGTGGACCGACGAGCAGACCGGCGGCCACTGTCCGGCCCTCGTCCGCCACTTCACCGGTACGAAAAAGAAGTGGTTCACGTTCACCAACGGCACCCACATCGACTCGCTGGACCCGGAGACGTTCAACCGCTGGTACGACTTCCTCCAGCTCTACGTCGCCAAGCGGCCGCCGATCCTCGCCTCGGCAGCGATCAAAGCCGCCGCCCCGCTGATCTTCCAGGAAGCGATGGGGATACCCGGGGTGACGCTGCCGGCGGACCCGATCCAGCTGCTGCCGACCTATGGGCTGGCGCTGTCGGCTTTCGAAAGCCAGAAGCCGGTCCGGGTCCTCTTCGACAGCGGCGCCGGCGGGCTCTCGCCGGGCAGGCCCTACCCCGGCTTCGAGAAGTCCTTCGACGACTTCCCGGTTCCCGGCACGCAGGCCAAGGCTTGGTACCTCTCGCCCGGGGGCAGCCTCGGCGGTAGCCCGCCCGCGAGCGGCGGTGCAGACGAATTCACCTGGGACGCTGGCGCCCTGCCGAGGACCGATTTCAGCGGCGACACCGCCTCCGGCGAAGGCGGCCTCTGGACCGCCACGCCCGAATACCACTGGGCGCAGAGCCCGCCGGGGAGCGCCGTCTCCTACCTGACCGCTCCTCTGGGCGCCAACACGGCGGTCCTCGGAGCCGGGGCCGTCAACGTCTGGGTCCGCTCCTCGACCCCCGACGTCGACCTCCAGGCGACGATCAGCGAGGTCAGGCCCGACGGCAAGGAGACCTTCGTCCAGAACGGCTGGGTGCGGGGCAGCGAGCGCAAGCTCGACGCCGCGAAGAGCACCGCGCTGGAGCCGGTGCTGAGCCTGCGCGAAGCCGACGTCGCGCCGCTGCCGCCCGATCAGTTCGTGCCGGTCACGATCCCGCTCTACTACGAGGGCCATGCCTATCGCGCCGGCTCGCGGATCCGGGTGACGATCGCCGCCCCGAACGGCACCCAGCCAATCTGGGCCTTCGACCAGACCGAGCCGGAAGGCACCGCCCAGGTCGCGATCGCCTACGGCGGGAGCACCCCGTCGAACCTCCTCTTGCCCGTCGTCCCCGGAGTCGGCGTGCCGACCGGCCTGCCTCCCTGCCCGGGCCTGCGGGGCGAGCCGTGCCGTGGCTACGAAGCTTTGGTGAATCAGCCGGCAACGCCCTGAGCGATACGGGCTAGGGTGGCCGTAATGGAGACGGTCCTGGTCAGCGGTGGGTCGGGCTTCCTCGGGGGCCGGTGCGTGGTCGAGCTGCTGCGTCGCGGCTATGCGGTGCGGACGACCGTGCGCGATCTCGGCAAGGAGGCGGAAGTGCGGGCGCGGGTCGGGTCGGAGGTGGATGCCGGCGACAGGCTCGCGGTGCTGGAGGCGGACCTGCGCTTCGACGACGGCTGGGCAGAGGCGGTTGCTGGCTGCGATTACGTCCTTCACGTCGCCTCGCCCTTTCCGGCGGCGCAGCCGAAGGATCCCGACGAGCTGATCGTGCCGGCGCGGGAGGGGACGCTGCGGGTGCTGCGGGCCGCTCTCGATGCCGGGGTGCGCCGGGTCGTCGTCACCTCCTCGGTGGCGGCGGTGCGCGGCAGCGTTGATTCTGCTCCGGCGCCGATGACCGAGGCGGACTGGTCGGACCCCGACGACACCGCGCTCACTCCTTATGCCCGCTCGAAGACGATCGCGGAGCGGGCCGCCTGGGACCTGGTGCGCGAGCGGGGGGAGGAGGAGCGGCTGGCGGTGGTCAACCCCGGTGCGATCCTCGGCCCGGTTCTCGGTGGGGAGTACTCCACCTCGCTGCAGATGGTCGAGCGGCTGCTGAAGGGGATGCCGGGAACCCCGCGGATCGGGTTCAGCGTCGTCGACGTGCGCGACGTCGCCGATCTGCACATCCTCGCGATGACCGCCCCCGAGGCAGGCGGCGAGCGCTACCTGGCGGTCGCCCGCTTCCAGTGGATGGCCGACGTCGCCGCGGTCCTCCGCGAGCGGCTCGGGCCGGAGGCGGCGAAGGTGCCGAAGCGCTCTGTCCCCAACCTCGTGGTCCGGGCGATGGCGCGGTTCGACCCGGCGGCGCGCTCGGTCGTCGGCCAGCTCGGCAAGCGGGTCGAGCTCTCCAACGCGAAGGCGCGGGCCCTGGGCTGGGAGCCGCGCCCGGTCGAGGAGACGATCGTCGACTGTGGCAGGAGCCTGGCCGGATGAGGATGCGCGCGGCTGTCCTGGAGAGCTTCGGGGAGCCGCTCGCGGTGCAGGAGGTCGAGCTGGCCGAGCCGCGGGCCGGCGAGGTGCTGGTTCGCCTGCACGCCTGCGGCGTCTGCCACACCGATCTCTACACCGCCTCCGGCGCCGACCCGTCCGGCTACGCGCCGACCGTGCTCGGCCATGAGGGCGCTGGCGTCGTCGAGGCGGTCGGGCCGGACGTCGGCTCGCTGGCGCCGGGCGACCACGTCGTCACCCTCTTCTCGCCCCAGTGCCGCGAGTGCGTCCACTGCCGGGACGAGCGCACCAACTTGTGCCTGGCGATCCGCGAGGAGCAGAACAAGGGGCACCTGCCCGACGGGACGACGCGGATCTCCCGCGACGGCGAGGAGATCCGCAGCTTCATGGGCTGCTCGACCTTCGCCGAGTACACGGTGATGCCGGAGATCGCGCTGGCGAAGGTGAGCCCGGAGGCCCCGTTCGAGCACGCCTGCCTGTTTGCCTGCGGGCTCTCGACCGGGCTCGGCGCCGCGATCAACACCGCCGCGGTGCAGCCCGGCAGCACCTGCGCCGTCTTCGGCGCCGGCATGGTCGGGCTCGGCGCGGTCGCCGGCTGCCGCCTGCAGGGCGCCGAGCGCGTCATCTGCGTCGACCTCTCGCCGCAGCGGCTGGAGCTGGCCCGCGGCCAGGGGGCGACCGACCTGCTCGAGGGCGGGGAGGGGGCGGTCGAGCGGATCCTCGAGATGACCGGCGGCTTCGGCGCCGACTACACCTTCGAGGCGACCGGCAACGTCGCCGTGATGCGCGAAGCGGTCGAAGCGGCGCGGATGGGCTGGGGCCTCTGCACCGTCGCCGGGGTCGCCGGCCGCGGCGAGACCCTTGACGTCGTCCCCCGCCTGCTGATCACCGGCCGCCGCATCGCCGGCTCCTCCTTCGGCGGCGTCAAGGGCCGCGACCAGGTCCCGGCCCTCGTCGATCGCTACCTGGCCGGGGAGATCGACCTCGACCCCTTCGTCTCCCGCCGCCTCAGCCTCGACGAAGTCAACCGCGGCTTCGAGCTGATGGAGGCCCAGGACGGCATCCGCAGTGTGATCGAGTTTTCGTAGCTGGGCGGACAGCGGCTCCGAGATTTGGTGCCCTATAGGGACCCAAAGTTCGGAGTCGCTGGGACGACGACCTGCCTAAGTCGGCTTCTCGGCAAGCGCGCGGCGGAGCGGTGCGGCGAGGTCGCCTTTGCGCGCCACCGAGACGCCGCCGAGGTCGAGCCAGCTGCTGAGCAGCCGCAGCTCCTCGGCCAGCTCCGCGGCGACGCGGGCGGGGTCGGCATGCGGCTCGGCGAAGGCGCTGCGCACCCGGAGCACGCCGGCCTGCCGGTCGCTTTTCAGGTCGACGCGGGCGACGAGGCGGTCGCCGAGCAGAAACGGGAGGACGTAGTAGCCGTGGACGCGTTTCGGCGCCGGCACGTAGATCTCGATCCGGTAGCGGAAGCCGAAGAGCCGTTCGGCCCGCTGGCGTGCCCAGACGAGGGAGTCGAACGGGGTCAGTAACGCCCGGGCGTTCGCGGCCCGGCGCAGGCCCGCGGGCCGCTCAGTCGAGATGAAGGCGGGCTCGCGCCACCCCTCGACCCGGACCGGGACGAGGCCGCCATCCTCGGAGAGCTCGGCGACGCGGGCCTTCGACTCGGCGCGGGGGAGGCGGAAGTAGTCGCCCAGGTCGGCCTCGGTCGCCACTCCCAGGCGCTTCGCGGCGAGCAGGATCAGCTGCCGCTGCGCCTCATCCTGCGGCGGCGTCGGCGCCTCGAGCACCTGTCGCGGAAGCACCCGCTCGGGCAGGTCGTAGAGCCGCTCGAAGTTGATCCGCCGCGCCGCACACACCCGCCCCGAGAAGAACAGGTACTCGAGCGCGGTCTTCTCTTCGCTCCAGCTCCACATCTCTCCCGGTTTCCGCCGGCGCCCTTTCGGTGCCAGGTCCGAGGCGCGAATCGGCCCTCGCTCCCGCACCTCGCCGAGCACGAACTCGAGTAGCCGCGGTTGCTCCGCGGCGACCCGCGCCACGCTTTTCCACGCCAGCTTGTCCGCCCGGGCCATCCGCCAGCGCAGCATCGGCTGCAGGTCGACCGGCAGCAGCGATGCCTCGTGCCCCCAGTACTCGAACAGGTCCCGGCGCCGTGCTCGCCGGGTCTTCCCCTTGCCCTCCTCGTGCCAGGCCAGCCGGTCCAGGGCCTGCTGCGGATACGGGCCGAGCCGCGAGAAGACCGGCATGTAGTGGGAGCGGCAGAAGATGTTCACCGAGTCGAGCTGGAGGAGGCCGACGTCATCGATTACCCGCCGCAGGTGCCTGGCATCGACCCGACCGGTCGGCCGCGGGCGGCCGAATCCCTGGGCGGCGAGGGCTAGCCGCCGTGCCTGCGCGGCGCTGAGCTCGGGTACTCCTAGCGCCGCTCCAGCCATCGCGCCATTGTCCTATGTGCAGGCTGCCCTACGGCGAGACCGCGGGGGCCCGGCTTCCCAGCGATCCCACGATGCCGGCGAGGAGGTAGGCGATCGCCGCAGCCAGGAGTGCGAACTTGACGCTTGCGAAGGTCGTCGCCAGGGTCGGGAAGGGAGCACCGGAGCCGCCGACCGTGAGGAGGAGGCAGGCGTTCTCCAGGGCGTCGAAGGCCGCGGCGACGGGGCCGAACCAGATCGCCGCGTTGCCGACCGCGGCGAGTCGCCGCCGATGGCGGTGGCGGCAGAGGTCGCGCACCGCGGCGGCGGCCAGGCCGAGGAAGGTGCCATAGGCCAGCATGAACCCGTAGTCGATCCAGAGCTGTTCGCGGGCCGCGTCGCGCCCGTCCTCACCCCATTCCGCGAGGATCTCCTCCGCCCTCGCTTCGCCGCCGCTCAGCTCGAACGTCACCATGCCCGACCCGTTCGCCTGCATGCGGTCCTCCATCGGCGACATCGCCCAGAGCAACAGCAGCGTCGCGATCCCGCTTGCGATCAATCCCCAACGTCGCATTAGGGAGGGATCATGAGGGTACGAGCGGCGGCCGCGGTAGTGAAGATCAAAATCAGAAGCGACGGCCTGGTCGGGGTCGCCACTAGCTCCCACACGATCCACATCGTCTTCAAGAAGAAGAAGCCGAAGAAGTAGCCGCCGAGGGCTGAGCGCCCTCAGCGCAGCTCGTCGAGGTTCTTGACCTCGAGGTCGAAAGGCTCGTCGGCCGCCCGCCGGCGGCGGTAGGGCGAGACCGTGACGCGGTGGGTTTCGCCGCAGGGACAGGGCACCTCGATCGGGCTCGTGTCCGAGGAGGGGTCGGTGTCGACCTTGAGGCGGCGAAGGGTGCCGGTCGTCTTGCAGCCGAAGGAGATCACCCAGCCGAAGTCCTGGGGTTCTTTGCGTTTGGCCTGGCGGCGCGGTTGCGGCATCCGCGCATCCTCCCTGTTTTGGGCGACGGACTGCGCCGCGGTGGGTCCCGTGGGATAGTGATCGGGGAACGATCGAGGAGGAGAAGATGGCGCTCGAAGCAGCAGCAGATCGCGGGACCAGGCCGCAGGCGCTCGAGGCGCCGACCGTCGCCGCGGCATTCCAGGTGACCGCGGCCGAGAACGCCGGCGCCAACGCGATCCGCACCAAGGGCGACGAGATCACGATCAGCTGGGGCGAGTACGCCGAGCGGGTGCGGGCCGTCGCCGCCGGGCTGGCGGCGCTCGGGGTCGGGCGCGGCGACACCGTCGGGATCATGCTCACCAACCGACCCGAGTTCCACCTCGCCGACACCGGCGCGATGCACCTCGGCGCGACGCCCTTCTCCGTCTACAACACCCTCACCTCCGAGCAAATCGAGTTCCTCATCGCCGACGCCGGCTGCCGCGTCGTCTTCACCGAGCAGGCCTTCCTCGACAAAGTCCTGGCGGTGCGCGAGGCGGTCGACGCGCTCGAGCACGTGGTCGTCGTCGACGACGGCAGGGGGGAGGGGACGATCTCCCTCGACGAGCTGGAAGGGATGGAGGCGGAGGGCTTCGACTTCGAGGCCGCCTGGCGGGCGGTCGAGCCCGACGACCTCGCGACCCTGATCTACACCTCCGGCACGACCGGGCCGCCGAAGGGCGTGCAGCTGACCCACGCCAACGTGATGGCGGCGTTCCAGTCCTTCGACGAGGTGCTGCGGCTCTCGGCCGACTCGCGCCTGGTCTCCTGGCTGCCGATGGCCCACATCGCCGAGCGCAACGCCACCCACTACGCGCCGATCGCCTTCGGCGCCGGCGTCACCTGCTGCCCCGACCCGCGCCAGGTCGTCGCCTACCTGACCGAAGTGCGGCCGCATTGGTTCTTCGCCGTGCCGCGGGTCTGGGAAAAACTGAAGGCGGCGCTGGAGATTGGGATCGCCGCCGACCCTGACGCCGAGCGCCAGAAGGCGGTCGACCAGGCGCTGGAGCTGGGCCGGCGCAAGGTCGAGGCCGAGCAGTCGGGAGGCGAGCTGCCCGAGGACCTCGCCGCGCAGCACGCCCTTGCCGAGGAGCGGGTTCTCTCCGAGCTGCGCCAGCGGGTCGGCCTCGACCAGCTGCTGATCGCCAACGTCGGCGCCGCCCCGACCCCGCGCGAGACGATCGAGTTCTTCCTCGCGATGGGGGTGCCGCTGGCCGAGCTCTGGGGACTCTCGGAGACGACCGGCGTCGGCGCCTGCAACCTCCCCGGGGCGATCCGGCTCGGCACCGTCGGGCCGGCGGCGCCCGGCGTGGAGCTGAAGCTGGCCGACGACGGCGAGGTGCTGATGCGCGGCGGCACGGTGATGTCCGGCTACCGCAACGACCCCGAGAAGACCGCCGAGGCGATCGACTCCGAGGGCTGGCTGCACACCGGCGACGTCGGCGAGTTCGACGCCGACGGCTACCTGCGGATTGTCGACCGCAAGAAGGAGCTGATCATCAACGCCGCCGGCAAAAACATGTCGCCGGCCAACATCGAGTCGCAGATCAAGGCGGCGAGCCCGCTGATCGGCCAGGTCTGCGCCGTCGGCGACAACCGTCCCTACAACGTCGCCCTGATCGTCCTCGACCCCGACTTCGCCCCGGTCTTCGCCCAGCAGCAGGGGATCGAGGAGGCCTCGCTGGAGAAGCTGGCCGAAGAGCCGGCGATCCGGGCCGAGATCGAGGCCGCGGTCGAGCGCGGCAACGCCAGCCTCTCGCGGGTCGAGCAGGTGAAGCGGTTCGAGCTGGTGCCGGGGGAGTGGACGCCCGGCGGCGACGAGCTGACGCCGACGATGAAGCTGAAACGCCGCCCGATCGAGCGCAAGTACGAAGCCGAGATCGAGGGTCTCTACGCTTGAGGCCTGGCAGTCTCCGGCGAGGGGTCGGGATAAGGTACCCCGTCGGTGGCTTCTGCAGACGAAGAAATTACTAAAGCGCTTCGCCTTTCCAACGATGGCGATCCTCAGGCTGCGATCGGCGTCCTGCGACCGCTGGCCGACGAAGGAGACGCTGCCGCACTCCTGTTGATCTGCTGGTGGCTCCAACAGAATGGGGATCCGGCGGGGGCCCTCGAGTACGCCAAAAAGGCCGCACATCTCGGCAACCAATGGATTCTCTCCAACTTCTTCGGCCAGTTGGTCGATCAGCCAGACGGTCGGCCTGCCGTCATCGAGATGGTGCGTGCGAGTCCGACGAGTGGGTTTGTCGCTAACGACCCACTTGGTCGAGCTATCGAAATCTTTAATCAAGGTGAAGAGCAGAGGGGTCTCGAACTCTTGCGTGCCGCTGCCGGGTGGGAGGGTTGGCCACCCGACTCTGATGAGGTTCGGGGACGGATGTCCGAGTTGAGCGACGCCCTGCGAACTGTCAGTGCGCAGCGTGATGCGGCTGTCAAAGCGATTGAAGAGTCAAAGGCTGAGGTCGACGCCGCGCGAGAAGGCTTCAGAACTAGAGAGAGCACCCTCACTCAGCTGCTCGACAACTTGACGAATGCGTCGTCTCAGTCCCATTTCGACGAGCAGGCAACCAAGTACGAAGCCGAAAGCCGGCGGCTATGGCTCTTCGGGGTTCTCGTGCTGGCGGCCGCTGCGATAGCGGCGTTCCTGCCGGTGGTTCTCAACTACCTCAGCGAGAGCCACAAATTAGAGGGGCAAAGTGACGTTTCTGCCCACCTGGGAGCAACCCTCGCGCTTGCTGCCGTTGCCGGTGTTCTCTTGGCGAGGGCACGAAGTCGAGATCGCGACCGCCAACGCAACCGCGACCTCTCAGTTGCGCTTGGCACCATGTTTGCTTACAGCGAGCAGATTGCGAATGAGGAAGAGAAAGAGAGGTTCAAGCACGACATGGGCCGCCTCGTTCTCGAAACGTTCCTCAGACATCAGCCCCAACCTGAGGATGGCTCCCGCAACATCCTGAGCGACATTGTCGACAGGGGGGTCTCGAAACCGCCGCAGGACGTGGTCTAGGCGGGGACCCGCTCGCGCTCGCCGAGCACGACGCGGGCTCCCCGGATCGGCCGCACGGTGATGTTGCGGCGCTGGGCGACCTCGACGCCCTCGCCGGTGGCGCGCAGCTCGCAGCCGCCGAGCAGCGCTTTGATCACGACCTTCATCTCCAGCATCGCGAAGCTGGCGCCGAGGCAGCGGCGGCGGCCGCCGCCGAAGGGGATCCAGGTGTAGGTGCCGGGCGGCTCGTCGAGGAAGCGCTCGGGCCGGAAGGTGTGGGGGTCGGGGTAGAGGTCCGGGTCGTGGTGGATCAGGTAGCCGTTGGCGACGAGGGCGCATCCGGGCTCATACGTCCAGTCGCCGACCGTGATCTCCTTGGCGACGAAGCGGGGGGCGACGTTGGGGAGGACGGGGCGGTCGCGCAGGGTCTCCTGGATCGTCGCCGTCAGGTAGGCGTCGTCGTCGCCGTCGACCGCTTCGACCAGGCGGGCGAGCACCCGGGGCTCGCGGACCAGGCGCTCGAAGGCCCAGGCGAGGGTCGAGGCGGTGGTCTCGTGGCCGGCGATCAGCAGGGTCATCAGCTCGTCGCGGATCTCGTCCCGGCTCATCGGCGAGCCGTCGTCCTCGTGGGTCGCTTCCAGCAGCATCGCGAGGACGTCGTCGCGCTCCTCTTCGCCTGCCCGCCGCTCGTCGATAAGGGCGTAGACCAGCTCATCTACTTCTTCCTGCATCCGCACGAACTTGGCGAAGGGGCCGACCCGTTCGCCCACCCGCGCCAGCAGGCTGTCGGGCTGCGGCGGGAGGAGGCTGATCGGTTTGTCGCCGAACTCGAGCATCGCCTGTAGCCGCTGCCGCAGCGCATCGAAGCGGGGGCCCGGGTCGAGGCCGAAGACGGCGCGGAGGATGATCTTCAGGGTCAGGTCCTGGGTGTAGGGGTGCAGCGCGAGGGGGACGCCGCGCGGGATCGCCGCCACCTCCTCCGCGGTCACCTCCTCCGCGGTCACCTCCTCCATCAGCCCGGTCAGCCGCTCCATCCGCTCGCCGTGGAAGGCGGGCAGCATCAGCTTGCGCTGCTCCATGTGGGCGGCTTCGTCGAGCAGCAGGACCGAGTTGCGGCCGACGAGTGGTTCGAGGACCTGGGCGCCCTGGCCGGGGCGGAGGACGTCGGGTGGGGCGGTGAAGACCTGTTTCACCTCGTCGGGGTCGGTCACCATCACGAAGGGCGGCGTTGCCGGCAGCTTCACCGTGAAGCGCTTGCCGTAGCGGTCGCGGCAGCGTTCGAGGAAGGCGAGGGGCCTGGTCCAGAAGCCCATCATCTGTAGCGCCGACGGCAGCGACGGGCCGGGGGGAAGGGCGGAACGTGACCTCAATGCAGCCTCCTCGCTCGGGTTCCGATTCCAACCTATGCCCTTGATTCTGGCCGCAACCGTGAGTTTGCGCACGGACCGGGTAGGGGGACCGCATGAGCGACTTCACGATCGTCAACGTCGACGAGGTCGACGACGCCTACGCCGACGGCGACGTGCCGGGCGAGTTCCGGGCGCTGAGCGAGGCGCTGGGAACCGAGCAGGTGGCGGTGACCCTGATCCGGGTGCCGCCGCACTCCGATTTCGAGCAGGGCAGCGGCCACCGCCACGAGCAGCAGGAGGAGCTCTACATCGTCGGCCGCGGCACACTGACGATGCGCTTCGGCGACGAGGTGCGCGAGCTCTCGGCCGGCTCGGTCGTCCGCGTCCCGCCGGAGACGGTCCGCTCGCACCGCAACCTCAGCGACGAGCCGGTCGAGCTCTGGGCGGTCTCGCGGAAGATCGAGGAGTCCGACTCGGAGAAGGTCGAAGACTTCTGGGATGCCTCGCCGGGAGCAAGCCAGACCGCCCAGTAGCCAACTGACCCAGAGCAGACGCCGCAGCCGACTTTGAACACAGCGGAGTGTGGTGAAAGTCGGCTGCGGGTCTGCTTCGATTGCTGCGCAGATCACTTCGCATGAAAGCGGTAAATGAGCGCATCCAGCGAGTGACAACCCCACCCGCAACACGATCGAGAGCCTGGCCAAGGCCCTCGATGTTCCTATCGCCTACCTCTACAACCTCGAGGACATATTCGAGTGGAAAAGGAACCGGCGTAAGCGGGATTAGATCGGCACCACTTGGTCGCGGGCTCTTCCGGGGCGCCCATGTCTTCGCGGGCGGCTTCGATATCTCGGGCGAAGTCATCATCTGGCGACGGAGCAGCAGCCATCACGGCTATTTAGGCGCTGACTGCCGCGCCGCCCGCTGCCGCAACCACCTTCTCGGCCAGGTGCGCCGGGACTTCCTCGTAGCGCTCGAACTCAAGGGTGTAGTCGGCGCGGCCGCCGCTGATCGAGCGGAGGTCGGGGGCGAAGTCGAGGACTTCGGCCATCGGGACCTCGGCGCGGACCTCGGTGATCGTGCCTTTGGCCTCCATCCCGAGAGGCCTGCCCCGGCGGGAGTTGAGGTCGCCGATGACATCGCCGACGACCTCGTCGGGGCAGCTGATGGTGAGCTTGACGATCGGCTCGAGGAGGGCCGGGGCGGCTTCGGCCATCGCCTCCTTGAAGGCCATCGAGGCGGCCAGTTTGAAGGCCAGCTCGGAGGAGTCGGTGTCGTGGTGCTTGCCGTCGACGAGGCGGACGCGGACGTCCTTGACCGGGTAGCCGGCGACGGTGCCGTGCTGCATCGCTTCGGCGACGCCTTTCTCGACCGCGGGGATGAAGCCGCCGGGGATCGCCGCGCCCTTGATCTTGTTGACGAACTCGAGGCCGCCGCCGTCCTCTCCCGGCTCGATCTCGATCGTGCAGTCGGCGAACTGGCCTTTGCCGCCGGTCTGCTTCTTGTAGCGGGCGTGGGCGGAGGCGGGCTGGCGGATCGTCTCCTGGTAGGGGACCCGCGGCGGGTGCAGCTCGATCTCCGCCCCGAAGCGCTCCCGCATCCGCTCGACCAGGACCTCGACGTGGACCTGGGTGAGGCCGGCGATGATCTGCTCGCCGGTCTGCTGGTCGCGGTGGACGTCGAGGGTCGGGTCCTCCTCGCTCAGCCGCCGCACCGCCGTCGCCGCCTTGTCCTCGTCCCCCTTCGTCTTCGCCTCATACGAGAACGCCATCACCGGCGCCGGCAGGTCGAGCGGGCGGACCGCGAGCTCACGCTGCTCGTCGCAGAGGACGTCGCCGGCCCGCGTCTCCTTCAGCTTCGCCACCGCGCCGATGTCGCCGGCCCCCAGCTCGGGGACCGGCTTCAGGTCTTTTCCCAGCGGCTGGCCGATCGGCCCGATCCTCTCCTTCTGGTGGCGGCTGACGTTGACCGCCTGCGTGTCGGCGTGGAGGGTGCCGCTGTAGACGCGGAAGATGTTGATGCGGCCGGCGTAGGGGTCAGCGGTCGTCTTGAAGACGTAGGCGACCAGCGGGCCGCTCTCGTCGGGAGCGACCTCGACCGCCTCGCCGTCGCCGTCGAGCGCCGCCAGCGGCCCCCGCATCGCCGGCGAGGGCAGGTCCTCGACCAGCGCATCCAGCAGCCGGTTCGTCCCCAGGTTCTTGGTCGCGACCCCGCAGGTGACAGGGAAGAGGTGCCCCTCGGTGACCCCGCGCTTGAGCGCGGTGACGATCTCGTCGTGCGCGATCTCCTCGCCTTCCAGGTAGCGCTCCATCAGCTCGTCGGAGTTCTCGGCGACCTCGTCCATCAGCTTTTCGCGGTACTCCTCGGCCTGGGGGAGAAGCTCCTCGGGAATCGGCACCTGTTCGGCGCTGCCGCGCTCGGCGCTCGGGTAGACGAAAGCCTCCATGTCGATCAGGTCGACGACGCCGCGCACCTCGCGCTCGCTGCCGATCGGGATCTCGGTGGCTACAGCGTGGGGGCCAAAGGCGGCCTTCAGCGAGTCGAGCGCGGCGAAGAAGTCGGCCCGCTCACGGTCGAGCATGTTGACGAAGACGAGCCGTGCCAGCCCCTCCTCGTCGGCCCGCCGCCAGAGCCGTTCGGTCTGCACCTCAACCCCGGCGACGCCGTTGACGACGACCACCGCCGAGTCGGCCGCCCGCAGCGCCGCCGCCACGTCGGCGACGAAGCTCGGGTCGCCGGGCGTGTCGATCAGATTGATCTCGCGGTCGGCGTGCCCGAAGCAGGAGACGCAGGCGTTGATCGAGAGGCCGCGCCGCTGCTCGTCGGGCTCGTGGTCGGAGACGGTGGAGCCGTTGTCGACGCTGCCGAGCCGGTTGATCGCCCCGGCCTCGTAGAGCATCGCCTCGTGAAGGCTGGTCTTGCCGCTGCCGCGATGGCCGATCAGAGCGACGTTTCGGATCCGATCTGCAGCCTTGTGCGACATCGTACGAAGGTACACCCGCGGGCAATTCGCGTCGAGGCGCTTTTTCGAACCCCTGGTTTCGAAATGCGCCTTCTAAAAGCGCGACTGCGTGACGTCGATCCGCCAGCCGAGCGTCTGCTCGTCGCGGGTCGCGCAGAGGATCTTGCGGCCGTCAGTACGGACGTTGACGAGGCCGTAGACGAGGCCCGCGACCTTCCTGACACCGCCCGTGGTCTCGATCTTGACGCTGCGGGAGAGCTCAGTCGAGAAGATCAGCGGCGAGAGGAGTTCGTCGTCGGCGATCTCCTGGTAACCGCTGATCGCGGCGGCGGCGATGATCGCCGGGCGCGGGTGGTCGTAGCCCTCGTTGTCGCCGGAGGAGAAGACCGTCACCGCCGGGCTCATCGCTTTGAGGAAGGCGAAGGAGACGTCCTGGCTGCCGTGGTGGCAGGCCTTGCCGACGTCGCAGAGGAAGGCGTCGCGGCTGCCGGCGTAGTCGGCGAGGAGGGCTTCCTGGCTGAGGCGGTTGAGGTCGCCGGTGAGGAGGACGCGGCAGGCGCCGTACTTGAGCGCCAGCAGCAGGCTGTTGCCGTTGGTGTTCTTCGAGTCGGCGGAGTCGAAGCGGCGGACCGCGGGCTTGCCGCCGACCTCGAAGCGCACCGGAGCGAGGACCTTGATCTCGGGCTCGCCGTCGCTACCGGGCTCGAAGCCGGGCAGGTATTTGTCCTCGCTCGAGAGACGGCGGATCGCGGTCGGGCGGTTGTTGGTCCAGCGGCTGGCGACGGCCGCTTCCATGAACTCGCTCCAGTCGCCGCTCAGGGCGGGGTCGGCGCCGGGCTCGAGGGCGGCGGCGACTTCGTCGCGGTCGCCGACCAGCTGGGTGAAGAAGCTCTCTTTGCCGACTTTCTCGTAGGGACCGAGGGTGCGGCCTTTGGTCCCCTTCTTCCACCAGCCGACCCCGGCGTGGTAGAGGGCTTTCACCCGCACCTCGTCGCAGTCGAGCTCGTTGGTCCTGTCGACTTCGAGCAGGTCGGTGAGGCCGCCGTAGTGGTCGGCGTCGCAGTGGCTGGCGATGATCGCGTCGAGGACGATCCGGTCCTCGGCATAGTCCTTGAAGAACTTCCAGTCGACGAAGTCGGCGGCGCTCTTGCCGGTGTTCTGTTTCGAGCGGCGGAGGCCGCCGTCGATCATCAGATGGCGCCCGTTCGGCGTCTTGACGAGGATGCCGTCGCCCTGTTCGACGTCGATGAAGTAGAGCTCGAGCAGGGGCTCGCCGCCGAGGGCCGCTTTCTCGACCCAGCCTTTCGTGTTGCGTCCCCGCGCCCGCACCTGGACCCGGTCGCCCGATTTGCCGAGGACTTCGACCTGGTCCCCCCAGAGGAGGTAGATCGAGTGCTTCCTGCCGGTCGGTTCGTCGTAGAGCGGGGTGGTGTCGGCGCTGACGTGATCGGTCGTTTTCGCCATCGCCTGGCGAGTCTCGCGCCGACCGGGAGGAAAAGCAAAAACCCCTGAGTTCTTAAGGAGCGGCCCGGTAATTCACCACTCGCCGTGGCGGGCCTTCGCCCAGAGGTCGATCTCGCCGTCGGCGGTACCGGTGAGCCGGTCGATCTCCGCCAGCTCCTCGGCGGAGAGGTCGAGGTTGTCGAGGGCGTCGACGTTCTGCTCCAGCTGCTCGACCGAGGAGGCGCCGACTACGAGGCTGGTGACGCGCTCGTCGCGCAGCGCCCAGGCGAGAGCCAGCTGGGCGAGCGTCTGCCCGCGCCGCGAGGCGAGCTCGTTCAGCTCCCGCAGCCGTCCGATCGTCTCCTCGTTCAGCCACTCGCGCTCGAAGGTTTCGCCGCGCGCCGCCCGCGAGCCCTCGGGGACCCCGTCGAGGTAGCGGTCGGTGAGCAGGCCCTGGGCGAGGGCCGTGAAGCCGATCACGCCGACCCCCAGCTCCGCGACGGTGTCGAGCAGCCCCTCGTCCTCGATCCAGCGGTTGATCATCGAGTACGAGGGCTGGTGGATCAGCAGCGGCGTGCCGAGGTCGCGGAGGATCGCCGCCGCCTCCCGGGTCCGCTCGGCGTCGTAGGAGGAGATGCCGACGTAGAGGGCCTTGCCCTGCCGCACCGCCGTGTCGAGCGCGCCCATCGTCTCCTCCAGCGGGGTCGAGCCGTCGAGCCGGTGGCTGTAGAAGACGTCGACGTAGTCGAGCCCCATCCGCGCCAGCGACTGGTCCAGCGAGGCGAGCATGTACTTGCGGGAGCCGCCGCCCTGGCCGTAGGGGCCGGGCCACATGTCCCAGCCGGCCTTGGTCGAGATCACCATCTCGTCGCGGTAGGGGCGGAAGTCCTCGCGCATCAGGCGGCCGAAGTTGAGCTCGGCGGAGCCGTAGGGCGGGCCGTAGTTGTTGGCGAGGTCGTGGTGGGTGATGCCGAGGTCGAAGGCGCGCCGGGCGATCGCCCGCTGCACCTCGAAGGGCCGCTCGTCGCCGAAGTTGTGCCAGTAGCCGAGCGAGAGCAGCGGCAGGTCGAGACCGGAGCGGCCGCAGCGCCGGTAGCGCATCTTCCCCTCGTAGCGGTCGCGGGCGGCGACGTAGCTCATCGCCTGCGGCTACCCCGCGCCGCAGGCGGCTAACCGAGCGCGCGGGCGCGGTTGCCAGAATCCAGCCGGTGATCGACGCAGTCACCTTCGACTTCTGGAACACGATCGCGACGGTGCCGCCCGGGGCGATGTCGGCGGCGCGGGAGCGCGCGGTCGCTGCCGCCTGTGCCAGCCACGACGTCGAGGTCGAGGCGGACCTGCTGCTGGAGAGCCTCGAGCGGGTGGGGCTTGACTGGGAGCGCTCGTGGGCCGAAGGCCGGCACCTGCATCCGCACGAGGCGGCGGCGACGCTGGTGCGGGCGCTGGGGGTCGAGGCGGCGGCGCGGGAGATGGTCGCCGAGGCCTTCCTCGGCGCCGGCCGCGAAGTCGAGCTGGAGTTCGCGCCGGGGATCGGGGCCTGTCTTGAGGCGCTGCGGGAGCGGGGGCTGCGGCTCGGCATCGTCTGCGACGTCGGCTTCGGCGGCGGCGAGCTGCTGCGGGAGCTGCTCGAGGCCGAGGGCCTGCTCGCCCACTTCTCGGGCTGGGGCTTCTCCGACGAGGTCGGCCACTACAAGCCCGCGCCGCAGATCTTCGAAGCGGCGCTCGGCGCGCTGGAGGCCCAGCCGGGGGAGGCGATGCACGTCGGCGACCTGCGCCGCACCGACGTCGCCGGCGCCTCCGCGCTCGGGATGCGGACGGTCCGCTACCGCGGCATGAACGACGAGGGCGACGCCGACTCCGGCCCCGAGGCCGACCACGTCCTCGACAGCCACGACGAGCTACCCGATGCCATCGACCTTCTCGATCGCGACTGAGCGGCTGCGCCTACGGGCGGCGGCCAAGGACGACGTCGAGGACCTCGTCCGCCTCCACGACGACCCGCTGGTCGCTGAGTACCTGGGCGCGCGGGATCGCGAGTGGTACGAGTGGCGGGTCGAGGCGAGCCTCGAGGAATGGTCCGAGCGCGGCTACGGGTTCGTCGTCGTGGCCGAAGCGGTGAGCGGCCGCTTCCTCGGCCGCACCGGACTCAAATACTGGCCCCAGTTCGGGGAGACCGAGCTGGGTTGGGTGCTGCGGCCGGAGGCGCGGGGGAGGGGGTATGCGACCGAGGCCGGCCAGGCGCTTCTCGACTGGGGCTTCGAAGGGTTCGACTTCCCTTACGTCACGGCGATGGTCCGCCCCGACAACGCCGCCTCGATCGCCGTCGCCGAGCGCCTCAGGATGGCGCCGCTACGAGAGGACGATCTGCAGGGCGAGGCGGTCGTCGTCTACTCGGTCGACCGCGGAGTCTGGGAGGGGCGGACGGCGTAGGCGTCGAGGTCCTTCGGCGCGCCCTTGGCGCTGAAGCGGCGCTTCTTCGCCTCGGCTGCGTCTGGTGGGAGCATCTCCAGCGTGCGGCCGGAGACGAGGATCTCGCCCGGTTTCGCCGCCTCGGCGAGGCGGGCGGCGATGTTGACGTCGACGCCGAAGTAGTCGCCGCCGAGCCTGCGGGGGCGGCCGAGGTGGATGCCGGTGCGCAGCCGTGGGCGGTAGCCGTCGACCTCGATCGACCCGGTCCGCTCCGTTGCCTCGAAGGCGGCCTCGACCGCGTCGGGGGCGCCCCAGAAGGCAGCCATCAAGCCGTCGCCGAGCCGCTTCACCACCTCTCCCTGCCGCTCGGTCACAGGCGGCTCGATCGCCTCGCCGAACTCGCGCAGCAGCCGCACCGCCGCCGCGTCGCCGGCCTCCAGCGCCCAGCTCGGAGAAACCGACGAGGTCGGTGAAGAGGATCGCGACGTCGACCTTGCCGCGACCGCGGTCCTGTTTCTCGGCCAGCCGCTGCCACGCCTGCAGCGCCGTCAACCCGAGCTCGCCGGCGAAGCCCGGCCGATCTCCCCGCAGCGAGACCAACTGCCGGGCGGCAAGGTCGGAGGGGCGCCCGCGGGCGGTGGAGAGATGGTCGATGCGGTCGTCGTCCCCCAGCGCCCGCTCGCGCGATCGCCGCAAAAGCTCGACCAGCCGCGGGTCGCGGTTGAACCGCCGGACGGCAGCGCCGAAGCGCTTGCCAGGGGTATCGCTCACGACGCCGAAGAGTCCCACAAAATCGCGAGAGAGCCGCGTCCGAGATTCCTACGACGGGCTCCAAATAGAGCTACAAATCGCAGAAACGAGCTAAAAAGGCACCTGATTAGCTCGATTACCGGCTCTTGAGCAACCGCCCGACCGCCTCCATCATCTCCTCGGTCTTCTCCTCGCGTGCCTCGGGGCTCTCGGCGCCGACGACGCAGTGGCGCGTGTGTTCGTCGAGGAGGGCGAGGGCAACCTTGTCGATCGCGGCCTGGGCGGCGGAGATCTGGGTGAGGATGTCGATGCAGTAGCGCTCCTCCTCGACCATCCGTTCGATGCCGCCGATCTGGCCGCTGATCCGGCGCAGGCGGTTCTTGACCTTCTCCTTGTTCTCGATGTAGCCGGGGTTGGTGTGGGTTTCCGCCATCTTCGTTCCTTTCAAGCCGGGGGATGGGCGGCGTTCGTCCTTAGTGCCCCTATGCCGGTACCAAGGACGAACGCCGCATTGGAGTATACCCCCTACAGGTATGTGCTACAGTCGATCCATGAATACCCCCCGCCCCTATATGAAGGTTGCTCTGTTCTTCCTCGGCTTGGCCGCGATCTTCGTCGCCTCGGTGGCGGTCGGATCGGCCTTCGACCCCGCCGACGGGGGAAGCAGCGGATCGGAGGAAACGATGGAGGCTCATGCGATGGAGACCCACACTTCAGACGCGGCGACGGAGGAGCCGGCCGGGCTCGGGATCTCGGCCGAGGGACGCACCTTGCCCCTCGGCGCCACCCAATTCGAGCGGGGGCAGGCGGGGCAGCTGCGCTTCACGATCGAGGACGCCGACGGGAAGCCGGTGACCGAGTTCGACGAGCTGCACGCGCGTCGTATGCACCTGATCGTCGTCCGCCGCGACGGCGCCGAGTTCCGCCACCTGCACCCTGAGATCGACGAGACCGGGACCTGGACGGTGCCGGTCAGCTTCGACCAGCCCGGCGTCTACCGCGCCTTCGCGGACTTCTCCGCCAACGGGGAGCAGGAGACGCTCGCCGCCGACCTCTTCGTCTCCGGCGGCGAGTTCGAGGCGCGGCCGTTCCCGGCGCCGCGGCCGGTTGATTCGACCGGCGGCTACGAGGTGCGCCTCGCGGCGGGCGAACCGCGCGCCGGCGAGCACTCGGAGCTCAGCTTCGCAGTCACTCGCGACGGCCGTCCGGTCGACGACCTCGCGCCCTACCTGGGAGCCAAGGGGCACCTGGTGGCCCTGCGCGAAGGCGACCTGGCCTTCCTCCACGTCCATCCCGAGGAGGGAGAGAGCGCGCCGAACGAGATCGTCTTCGACGCCACCTTCCCCACCGCCGGCCGCTATCGCCTATACCTGCAGTTCAAGCACGAAGGCGCCGTGCGGACGGTCGAGTACACGGTCGAGGTGTCGTGATGAGCGAGGCGGTCAAACCGAAAGAGGAGCGGCTGGAGCTGCCGATCGAGGGCATGACCTGCTCCTCCTGCGCCGGCCGGGTCGAGAAGAGTCTCAACGGGCTCGACGGGGTCGAGGCGACGGTCAACTTCGCGACCGAGCGGGCCACGGTCAGCTTCGATCCCGAGCAGGTCGCGCCGGAAGCGTTGGTCGGGGCGGTGGAGAGCGTCGGCTATTCGGCCTCGCTGCCGGCGCCCGCCGGCGGGGAGCGCGCCGAGAACGAGCACGAACCCGATCCGACCGCAGACCTGCGCCGACGGCTGATCGTCTCCGCGGTCCTATCGCTGCCGGTCCTGCTGCTCTCGATGATCGAGCCGCTGCAGTTCGAAAACTGGCAGTGGCTGTCGTTGCAACTGGCGGTCCCGGTCGTCCTCTGGGCGGGCTGGCCCTTCCATAAAGCCGCCTGGCAGAACCTCCGCCACGGCGCGGTGACGATGGACACCCTGATTTCGATCGGGACCCTGGCCGCCCTCGGCTGGTCGCTTTACGCCCTCTTCTTCGGCGACGCCGGGATCAACGGGATGAAGATGCCGTTCGACCTCGTCCCCGAACGCGGCGGCGGCAGCGACGAGATTTACCTCGAGGTGGCCTCGGTCGTCATCACCCTTATCCTCGCCGGCCGCTACTTCGAGGCGCGGGCGAAGCGGCGGGCCGGTGCGGCGCTGGAGGCGCTGCTCGACCTCGGCGCCAAGGATGTCGCGATCCTCGACGCCGACGGCAACGAGCGGCGGGCGCCGGTCGAGCAGCTGGTCGCCGGCGAGCGCTTCGTCGTCCGCCCCGGCGAGAAGGTCGCGACCGATGGCGTCGTCGAGAGCGGTTCCTCGGCAGTCGACCAGTCGCTGGTCACCGGCGAGTTGGTGCCGGTCGAAGTCGGGCCCGGCGACGAGGTGGTCGGCGCGACGATCAACGTCGGCGGCCGCCTTGTCGTCCGCGCCACCCGGGTCGGCGAGGAAACCGCTCTGGCCCAGATCGCCCGCCTCGTCACCGAGGCGCAGAGCGGCAAGGCACCGGTCCAGCGCCTCGCCGACCAGGTCAGCGCCGTCTTCGTCCCGATCGTCATCGCCCTGGCGGTGGCGACCCTCGGGTTCTGGCTCGGCAACGACGCCGGCGCCACCTACGCCTTCACCGCCGCGGTCGCGGTCCTGATCATCGCCTGCCCCTGCGCGCTCGGGTTGGCGACGCCGACGGCGCTGCTGGTCGGGACCGGCCGCGGCGCCCAGCTCGGCTTGCTGATCAAGGGGCCGGAGGTGCTGGAGTCGACGCGGGAGATCGACACCGTCGTCCTCGACAAGACCGGGACCGTGACCAGCGGCGAGATGGCGGTGGTTGCGGTCCACGCCGCTCCCGGCGAGGACGAGGCCGAGGTGCTGCGCCTGGCCGGCGCGGTCGAGGACGCCTCCGAGCACCCGATCGCGCAGGCGATCGCGGCGCGAGCGAGGGAGGAGTTCACGTTGCTGCCGGTGGTGCACGAGTTCGAGAGCGAGGCGGGGGTGGGGGTTCGTGGCGTGGTCGGCGGCCGCTCAGTCGTGGTGGGCCGCGCGGGCGTGTCGAGTTTGTTCGGCATGTCCGAACAAAGTCGACACGCCGGGACCGAGATCGCAGTGAGCTGGGATGGCGTCGAGCGTGGGCTGATCGTCGTCGCCGACTCGGTCAAGCCGACGAGCGCTGAGGCGATCGCGTCCCTCGGAGAGCTGGGACTGCGGCCGGTGCTGCTGACCGGCGACAACGAGGCCACCGCACGGGCGGTCGCCGGGGAGCTCGGGATCGACGAGGTGATCGCCGAAGTGCTGCCCGCCGACAAGGCAGCGGTGATCCAGCGCCTGCAGGGGGAGGGGAGGACGGTGGCGATGGTCGGCGACGGCGTCAACGACGCGCCGGCGCTCGCCCAGGCCGACCTCGGCCTCGCGATCGGGACCGGCACCGACGTCGCGATCGAGGCCTCCGACATCACCCTGATCTCCGGCGACCCCCGCGCCATCGCCGACGCGATCCGCCTCTCGCGCCGCACCCTGACGACGATCAAGGGCAACCTCTTCTGGGCCTTCGCCTACAACGTCGCCGCCCTACCCCTAGCCGCCGCCGGCCTCCTCAACCCGATCATCGCCGGCGCCGCGATGGCCTTCTCCAGCGTCTTCGTCGTCACCAACTCGCTGCGGCTGCGGGGGTTCAAGCCGAAGCGTTAGACGATTCTGCGTCTAGACGATTAAACGTTTAATCGTCTAGTCGAATAATGGTCTGATGAACGAGATTTGGCAGGCCCTGGCGAACGAGTCGGAGATCGCGGCTGAGCAGGCTCGCGGTAGGGGCGACCGCCTTGGGCCGGGCGAACTACGCGGAGCGGGGTTACTACTCGCAGAGCTTCTTTGCTCTGTCCGTGGGCTTTGAGCGTTCTTGCAAGCTGATCCTGGTCCTCGACCACGCACTCGTGCACGGAGACTTTCCCAATGAAAGGGCAGTGAGGCGCTTTGGGCATGACTTGTCGCAGCTCTTGGATGCGGCCGACGCTGTCGCAGCGCGACTTCACCTACCTGAGGATGAGCGCCTGCCGCAGACTCCGATCCACGAGGGGATCATCACCACCCTCTCCAATTTCGCGACCAACGTCACCCGGTATTACAACCTCGATGTGCTGACTGGCGCGCCCGGAGTGATGGAGCGGGAAGATCCGATCGTCGAATGGATCCGGCTGGTAACCCAGCCGGTGCTCGAGCGTCATTACACCGAGCGGGCGGAGCGGGGGCACCTCGCGCGAGCAGCCGCCATCGATGAGATTGCCGCCCCTCACATGGTGGTTCGGTTTTTTACCGAGGACGGGACCCCGATCAACTCTTTGGCTGCCGCGTTCATGCGAACCGCAGAAACCGAATTCGCTCGTCGCTGGGAGAGGATGTACGTGTTGCAGCTGGCGCGATTCGTCGGCTCGCTGCTCGGCGAGTTGGGATTCCTGGGGAGCGCCAGCCACGAGATCCCGCATTTGTCGGAATTCTTCGGCATCTTCCGAAATTCAGACAAGTACTTCAGGGAGCGCAGGACCTGGTCGATCCGCGGCCGCTGAGGTCCGAGCGCCGACGATGACCGCGTCGTAGCTCGTCCGGGCCATCGCGATCAGGCTCGCCTGCGCCCGACCGTCAGCAGGTACTCCATGCCGAAGTGCGCCTGCTCGGAGCTGCCCTGGTTCCACTCGGCGCAGAACTCGCTCAGCGTCCGGTCGAACTCCTCGGCCCGGCCCTCTTTCTCGGCATTGGCGCGGGCGGCGATCGTCGGCCCGTAGCGCTGCTTGAAGTGCTCGCCGTAGTCGTCGGGGCGGGCGAACGCGGTCACCTCGAGGACGCCTTTTTCGATCCGCTCCAGCTCGACCCGCTCGCCGAGCAGGCCGCGGAGGTGCTCCTCGCCACCCCACAGCGGCGGCGGCTGCGCGCCCTCGGGTGGTGGCGGCATGAACTGGCCCATGGCGCGGAAGAGGGCCCCGATCATCCCCTCGGGCGTCCAGCTGAGGAGGCCGATCCTGCCGCCGGGCTTGCAGACGCGGACCAGCTCGGCGGCCGCCCGCTCGTGGAAGGGCGCAAACATCACGCCGATCGAGGAGATGACGACGTCGAAGCTCTCGTCCTCGAAGGGGAGGTCGTGGGCGTCGGCCTCGACCCACTCGAGGTCGACCCCCTCGGCCTCGGCGCGGGCGCGGCCGGCGTCGAAGAGCTCCGGGGTGAGGTCGCTGGCGATCACCTCGGCTCCAGCCTTGGCGGCGACGATCGCCGCGTTGCCGGTGCCGGCGGCGACGTCGAGGACGCGGTCGCCGGGGCCGATCCCGCAGGCCTCGACGAGGCGCGGGCCGAGCGGCAGGAGGAAGGTCTCGACCATCGAGGGGTAGTCGCCGGAGGCCCACATCTTCCGGTGTTTCTGCCTCAGCTCGGGGCTGGGCCTTGGGGTATCGGTGCTGGGGGTCACTGTCGAGGCTCCTTTTTGGATTGCTTGGCGATCCTTTTGATGACCTCTTTTCTACGCCGGGCCGATCAAGCGATCAACTTCAAGATCTGCAGTTAGGCGGGCTCGGGGCGCGTACACTCGCCTGCAGAGGGAGATGCCGGAGAGTTACGGACAGTTCTGCCCGGTCGCCCAGGCGGCGGAGGTCTTGACCGAGCGCTGGACCCTGCTGGTCCTGCGCGAGCTGCTGATGGGCAGCACCCGCTTCAACGAGCTGCAGCGCGGGGTGCCGCGGATGTCCTCCTCGCTGCTCAGCAAACGGCTGCGGGAGATGGAGCGCTCGGGGCTGATCACGCGCGAGCCGCTGCAGGGGGAGCGCGGCCACGCCTACCGGCTGACTCCGGCGGGGGAAGCGCTGGGGCCGCTGGTCGTCCAGCTCGGCAACTGGAGCCGCGAGTGGCTGAACCGGGAGATCAGCGAGGAGGAGGCCGACCCGGCGCTGTTGATGTGGGACATGCGGCGCAGCGTCAAGCTCGACCGGCTGCCCGCCGACCAGGTCGTCGTCTTCTTCCGCTACCGCGACGCCGAGGAGGGAAAACGCGCCTGGTGGCTGGTCGCCGAGCCCGCCGAGGCCGAAATCTGCTTCACCGACCCCGGCATCGGGATCGACCTCCAGGTCGACGCCGAGGCGCGGGCGATGGCCGAAGTCTGGCTCGGCCAACTGGAGTTAGGGGCGGCGATGCGCTCGAAGCGGATCCGCCTCACCGGCCCCGAGCACCTCGTCCGCAGCTTCCCCGACTGGCTCGGCTACAGCACCTTCGCCTACGAGGATCCGGCCGCCGAGCTTGCGGTGCGGCAGAGCGGGTAGGAAGACAACAGAAGGGTTTTCTCAGGCGGACGGACGGGAGGGGTCGGCATGCTGCGAGCAGCTGTGGGTGGTCGGCGCTCAGGCCTCATCCTGGCCGCCATCGTCGTCGTCTCCTTCGCCTTCATGCTCGTCTTCGCCGATGCCCCGGAGGCGCTGCGACCGCTGTGCGGGGGACGGAAGGTGACGATCACCTCCAACGACCGGGTGATCCACGGCACCCGCGGCCCCGACGTAATCCTCGCCGGCCGCGGGCCGAACCAGATCTTCGGCGGCCGCGGCAACGACACCATCTGCGGCGGCCGCGGGCGCGACCACGTCGACGGCGGCCGCGGCAAGGACACAATCGACGGCAAGGCGAGCGCCGACTTCGTCCTCGGCGGCCGCGGCTCCGACGTGGTGGCCGGCGGCCCCGGCGCCGACCGGGTCCGCGGCGAAAGCGGCAACGACACGGTCCGCGGCAACGGCGGCCGCGACGACGTCGAGGGCGGGCTGGGGGACGACGACGTCGACGGCGGCCCCGGCGGCTTCGACACCGTCACCGGCGGGATCGGCGGCGACCGCATCGACGGCGGGCCGGGAGCGCACGACATCGCCTCCTACCGCAGCGCGGGTGGGCCGGTCGAGGTCGACCTCGGGAGCGGGACGGTCAGCGGCGCCGAGAACGAGCGGCTGGTCGGGGTCGAGGACGTGGTCGGGGGAGCGGGCGACGACCTCCTCGCCACCTCGCAGGCCACCGCCAATCGGGTCGAGGGCGGGCCGGGGGACGACAGCCTGCTCGGCTCCCAGGCCGAAGACGAAGCCTTCGGCGGCCCCGGCAGCGACCAGTGCTTCGGCTCCTTCATGGTGACCGAGTCCTGCGGCGCCGCCGGCGGCACGGGCACCCAGGTGGAGCGCTACGAGAGCCTGACCGGCGCCGCCACCCTGGCGATCGCCGGCGACGCGGGCGCCAACGACGTCCGGGTGGGCCTTCGTGGGGGTCGCTATCTCGTCCGCGCGGCGGGGGAGAACCCGGTACAGCTCGGCGGCGGCCGCGTCAGCTCGATCCTCGTCTCCCTCGGCCCCGGCGACGACCGCCTCGCGCTTGCGTCCTCGCTGCCGCCCGGGGTCGCGGTGACCGTCGACGCCGGACCGGGAAGCGACCAGCTGCGCGGCGGTCCGGGCGGCGACACCCTTTACGCCGGCGACGACGGCGACCCCGACGTGATCGCAGGCGGCGGCGGTGATGACGCTCTCTTCGGCGTGAACATCCTCCACCCGCGCCACGGCAGCGGCGCGGCGACGATGCTCGGGGGCCCCGGCGACGACCTCCTGATCGGTGGCCAGCCCTGCGAGGGCGATCGTTTCCGCGGCGGCCCCGGCGCCAACGACAGCGCCTCCTTCGCCCGGGTGCGAAACGAAGGCATCAGCGTCGAAGCCCGGATCGGCGGCGAGGTGGAGGACCCGGAGCTCGCCGGCTGCGCGCCCGGCCGGATCGCCCGCGACATCGAGAAGATCGAGGGGTCGACGGGGCCGGATCGTCTTATCGGTTCGGCACGCGCCAATGTGCTTCTCGGCCGCGGCGGCAGCGACCTGCTCGACGGCCGCGGTGGGGCCGATCGCTGCATCGGCGGGAACGCCGGCGATCGCGCCGGCCACTGCGAGTACTGGCGCAACTGAGGTTGCAGCCCGGCTCCCCGGGCCGCGCGAGCCTTTTCGCACACCTACGGTTTATGGAAGAGCCGGCGCCTATGCCGGCTTTCTCATTGTTCTATGCCGATTCCGACCGCAAAACCGCGCCGGCGCTGGCTCTCGTCGCTTACGGCGATGGCCCTCGTCCTGCTCGCCTCCTGCCTGGTGGCGGTGGCAAGTGCGCCCGCGAAGTCGAACTCGGAGAAGCTGGAAGCGGTCGAAGAGAAGATCGGCGCCGCCGAAGAACGCGAAGGCGTCCTCACCTCCGACATCGCCGCGATCGGGGACAAGATCTCCAGCCTCGAAGGCGAGGTAGCGGCGCTGCGCACGCAGGAGGCGGCGGCCGAAGAACAGCTGGCCGCCAGGCAGGCCGAACTCGAGCAGGCCGAAGACGAACTGCACGAAGCGCTGGAACGCCTGGATACCCTGCGCGGCCGGTTGAAACGGGCGCTGGTCAACCTGCGCGAGCGCCTGGTCGCGATCTACACCTATGGCTCGACCGACATCACCTCGGTCATCCTCAGCTCCGAGGACTACGGCGACATGGTCGCCCAGGCCACTTACTTCGAGGCGATCGAGGAAAGTGACGAGAACTTGGCCGAGCGGGTGCGCAGCCTGCGCGACGAAGCGAAGAAGCTGGTCCGACAGCGGAAGATCTCGAAGCTGACGATCGAAGACGCCCGTGACGCGATCGCCGCCAAGGAGCAGCGGCTGGAATCGACCCGCTCCTCGCTGGAGTCGCGCGAGGGAGCGCTGCTCTCGGCGCGGGCGGAGCGGCGCCAGACCCTGAAGGGGATCGAAGGCGACCGCAACGAGCACGAGGAAATCGCCGCCGACCTGCGGGCCCAGATCGCCCAGGAAATCGCCGAAGCGACCGGCGGGGTGGCGCTGCCGGCCGGGCCGCTGCCCTCGCCGAGCGCCGCCGGCTTCATCTGGCCGGTCGAAGGCACCCTGACCTCGGGCTTCGGCTACCGCTGGGGGCGGATGCACGAGGGGATCGACATCTCGGTGCCGGAAGGGACGCCGATCCGCGCCGCCGCCGACGGCACCGTGATCCTGATGCAGTCCGAGTACGAAAGCGGCGGCTACGGCAACTACACCTGCATCGACCACGGCGGCGGGCTCTCCACCTGCTACGCCCACCAGTCGAGCTTCGCGACCTCGGTCGGCGCCGGCGTCAACCAGGGCGACGTGATCGGCCTCAGCGGCAACACCGGCCACAGCACCGGCCCCCATCTCCACTTCGAGGTGCGGATCAACGGCGCCCCCACCGACCCCCTCGGCTACCTCTAGCCGTCTACGCTTCCTCGCGTGGCGGAGCTGATCCTCTACGCGATTCCCGCGTTCGTGCTGCTGCTCGCAGTTGAGCTGCTCTCGTTCAAGTACGCGCGCGACGAGGATCTCGTCGGCTACGAGGCGCGGGACACGCGCACCAGCCTGACGATGGGCGGCGGCAACGTCGCCATCAACGCCGTTTGGAAGCTCGTCGTGGTCGCGATCTACGCCGGCCTCTACGAGCTGACGCCGCTGCGGATGCCGGCTGACGTGTGGTGGACCTACGTCCTCCTCTTCCTCGCCGACGACTTCGCCTACTACTGGTTTCACCGCATCCACCACGAGATGCGGATCTTCTGGGCGAGCCACGTCGTCCACCACTCCTCCGAGCACTACAACCTCTCGACCGCGCTGCGCCAGACCTGGACGCCGATGACGGCGCTGCCGTTCTGGGCGCCGCTGGCGCTGCTCGGGTTCGCGCCCTGGATGATCCTCACCCAGCAGGCGATCAGCCTCATCTACCAGTTCTGGATCCACACCGAGCGGGTGAAGAAGATGCCGGCCTGGTTCGAGTTCGTCTTCAACACGCCCTCGCACCACCGCGTCCATCACGGCTCCAACGAGGTCTACCTCGACCGCAACTACGGTGGCATCCTGATCATCTGGGACCGCCTCTTCGGCAGCTTCCAGGGCGAGACCGAGCGCGTCCGCTACGGGCTGACGCAGAACATCCGCAGCTTCAAGCCGACCCGCGTCGCCTTCCACGAGTTCGTCGCCATCGCCCACGACGTGCGCCAGGCGAAGAGCTGGCGCCACCGCCTCGGCTACCTCTTCCGCGGCCCCGGCTGGTCGCCGGATGGGAGCGGTGGCGGGACGCGGGGGTGAGTGTCGACTTATGCGTCCATATGGGCACATAAGTCGACACGCCTAGGGCTGGACGCGCTTGTACTCCCAGCCGCCCTCGCCCTTTATGTAGAGCAGGCGGCGATGGAGGCGATCGGGGCTGCCGTGCCAGAACTCGACCAGGTCGGGGTCGAGGCTCCAGCCGCCCCAGCGGCCGGGGCGGTGCAGAGGCTCCTTCGCGGCCGCGTCCGCCTCCTGCCGCAGTGCCGCCGGGTCCTCGAGCGGCTCACCCTGGCGGGAGGCGACGGTGGTTGCCTGCGCGCCGGCCGGCCGCTCGCCGAAGATCGCGTCGGACTCCGCCTCGCTCAGCTTCCGCACCGGCCCCTCGACGGTCACCTGCTGCAGCGTCTCGCGCCAGTAGAGCGTGCCGGCGGCGCGCGGGTTGGCGGCGAGCTCGCGCCCCTTGCGGCTCTCGTAGCTGCCGGCGAAGACGAGGGCGGGGGAGGCCTGCTTGAGGAGCAGGATGCGGCTCGACGGTCGCCCCGCCGCGTCGGCGGTGGCCAGCGCCAGCGCCCGCGGCTCGCGCACGCCGCGCTCGTCGGCCCGCGCCAGCCAGCGCCCGAGCAGCGGCAGCGGGTTGGCGGGCGGGTCATCGAACTCGGGCAGCTCCAGCGTCGGGTCTCCGGACAGCGTTTCGATTGGCTCCGCCACGCCGTCATCCTCGCACGGGTGCGCAGGCTGGCTGCGGCCTCCAGTTCCGTCGGCTCGCGGGCTCGTGAAGCTTCGTCAGACGCAGAGCGCCTGGACTTCGCGGCGAGCCGCAACCAGCTTACGTTTGACCCGTTTCGCCCGCCGGCTCAGGTGTCGCTTCCTCGTCCCGGTCGCGAAGCGGGCGTTCCTCTTCAGGCGCTTGTACTGCCGCTTCAGCACCAGGGCCCGGGTTTCGGCGAGCTCGCAGGGCGAGGGGGGAGGCGGCTTCGGCCTCGCGATTTTCACCCGCAGCTTCTCGCTTTCGATGCCCTGATAGGTGCCGTCGGCCGGGTGGGTGACGACGAAGTTGGCGGTCTTGCCGTACGCGGTTTCCGGCAACGCCAGCTGGAAGCCGACCGTGCCGCCGCCGCTGGTGCCCGAGTAGGGGGCGACGCCGCCGTCGGCCCAGCTCACGGTGAGGTTGAAGGGGAGCCCGTCGGGCACCGGCTGGCCGGTCGCCAGGTTCGCCGTCGCCCGGATGATGCCGGTGGCGCTGACCCGCTGCACCGGTTTCAGCGCGACGGCGAGATAGTGGAGGATCGGCCCGAGGGTGAAGTCGTAGGGGAAGGTTTCGTACTCGGCCGGGTTGGTTTCGTTGGCGTAGGCGTAGAACTCGAGGTAGCTGGAGTTCGTGGTGGATTCCTGGACGACGATTTCGTTGTGGGCGCTGCCGCTGCCCGAGAGTTCGTAGGGCGAGCCTTCGCTGCCGCAATATCCCCGCTGTTCAAACACGCTTCCCCAGTTGAAGTCGTCAATCCCCTGGGCGAGGATCATGCAGATCGGGAATTCTCCGGGAGAGCTGGTGAACGGGGCGCCGTGCCAGTCGACCGTGACCACGTCGCGGGTCGAGAGGGGTGGCAGGCGCCAGAAGGCGACCTCGGCGAAGCCGCTGTAGTTGGCGTCGTTGCGGTGGTTGTTGAGCTGGCCGGAGTAGTGCTGGCCGACGGTAAGGGTCGGTGCCGTGCTCGGGCTCCGCCCTCCGCCCTCGAAGGCCATGGCCGATGAGGCCCCCACCAGGCAAAGCGCAAGCAAAGCAAGCGCGCAAACGATCTTTCGCATCTCCTCCAACCCCTGTCGATTAACGGGCGCCACTATCTACAGGGGACAACTCGCCGAGTACTCGAAGACTTTCGCGACCCCTACAAACTTCTCAGCCGCGTCGCGGCCCGCAGCTCCATGGTCCGCAGGTCCCGCGAGTGATCGTCACCCGACCATCACCTGCGAGACCTCCTGCTCGAGCTGTTCGCAGCGGCGGGTGGCGGTGTGCTCGGCGAGGACACGCCGGCGGGCCCGCTCGCCGACCGCCCGCCGTTCGCTCTCGTCGACCTCCCGCAGGAAGTCGACGACGTCCTCGGCGCAGTCGGCGACGAGGATCTCCTTATCCGGCTCGAAGAGCTGGTCGAGGCCGTCCCAGCGGTCGCTGATCACCGGCACTCCGCAGGCGGCGGCCTCGAACAGGCGCACGCTCGGCGACCAGCCCGCCTGGCGCATCTGCGCCCGGGTGACGTTGAGGGTGAAGCGCTGCGCCCCGTAGAAGGTGGCGTGCTCGGCGGGGGCGACGTGCTCTGCCCGATCGACGTTTGACGGCCAGCGGATCCCCTCGGGGTACTCGGGGCCGGCGACGGCAAACCGCTCCTCTGGCAGTAGCTCCGCCGGCTCCAGCAGCAGGCGCTCGAGGGCCGGCTGGCGATCGTCGCGGTAGGTGCCGAGGTAACCGAGCTCCCAACGCGCCTCCACCTCGACGGGCCGGTAGGCATCGGGATCGACGAGGCAGTGGAAGACGACTGCGTGGCGGGCTCCGAACTCCTCTTCGAGCACCTCGACGATGGGGCCGCCGGTGAAGGAGAGGTAGATGTCGAAGCGGTCGACGAGCTCGGGGGAGAGGTATTCGCGGTCGCCGGCGCGCAGCTTCTCAATGGTGACCGGGGTGTCGATGTCATAGAAGGCGGTGGCGCCGCCGGCGTTCCCCAGGACCCATTCGCAGACCGCGAGGCCCTCGGGAACGTAGGAGCCGACGATGACCAGGTCGGCTGTGGCGACGTCACCGCTGTGCCACGCCTTCAGCTCCTCGAGCGAGGCGTAGAGCGAGGTGCGCCCCCAGGGTGGATCGGCGAGGTCGCGGTGGTCCGCGTACCAGGGAACCTCACGCTCGCAGAAGATGACCTCGTGGCCGCGGGCGGTGAGCTCGCGGACCAGCGCCCGATAGTTGGCCGCGTGGCCGTTCCCCCACGAGGAGGTGATCGAGAGTCCGCAGAAGACGATCTTCATCGCCCCGCCTCCGCGTAGACGCCGTCGAAGACGTAGCTGCGGTCGTCTGCCATCAGGAGTTATGGATTGCGTCGGTCACGTAATGGGTTGATCCCCCTGCCTCAAGGATTCGAAACCGCTCTTCGATCCCTGAGCATCACTCCATCAACCGGCGCGCGCGCAAAATTGAGCACCTCCCGATCCTGCCGGTGATCAGAATGACACCCTGCGCTTGTGAATAACGCGAACAAAGCGGTTCGGGCGACTGTTCGAGGCCGCGTGCAGGGCGTCGGCTTCCGCGAAGCGACGGTCCGCAAGGCGGACGAAACGGGCGCCCTCGGCTGGGTTCGGAACGCCGGCGACGGCACTGTTTCGGTCCATGCGGAGGGGCCCGAGGAGGCGGTTGACCGGCTTCTCGAGTTCCTGGAGAAGGGACCGCCCGGCGCCCAGGTCGAAGCGGTGGAGATCGGGCCGACCAAGGTCGAGGGGCACGAGCAGTTCGCGGTCCGCGGCGTCAGCGCCGGCGTCTTTGTCGTCCAGGAGCACTGGGCGACCGCCCACCACTTCGACCTGCGGCTGGAGGTAGGCGGGGTGATGCGTTCATGGGCGGTGCCGAAGGGCCCCTCGATGGACCCGACGGTGAAGCGGCTGGCGATCGAGGTCGAGGACCACTCGCTCGCCTACAACGATTTCGAGGGGGAGGTCGACGGCGGCCGGGTGGAGATCTGGGATCGCGGCAGCTACGAGCAGGGCGGGCGGGTGGCGTGGCCGCAGGCGCTGGAGCGCGGCCACGCCGTCTTCGTCCTCCACGGGGCGAAGCTCGAGGGTGGCTTTGCCCTGCAGCGCACCCGCCCCGGCACCAAGCCGCAGTGGCTGCTGATCAAGCGGAAGGACGAGTTCGCGCAGCCGGGGTCCGGCTAGCGGCGTAGAGCCCGATCGCGACCAGCGGGGCGGAACATGCCGCCGAAGATCGCGGCGACGCCGACCGCGACCACCATCCACCAGACGAGGAAGATTTCCAGCGTGCGGGCACGGCTGCGGGGCTGCTTGTCGCGGTGGAGGTGGACAGTGGCGCCGATCAGGGCGATCGCGGCGAAGAAGACAAACGGCATGGCGGCGCATCGTAGGGCTCAAGTCACCGGAAAAAACCGCCGATGTATCGGTGGTGGACAAATCGTCTACTAAATCTGATCGCTCGCGGACGATCGCCTTCGTCCTCCTCGGCCTGCTCGGCGCGCTGCTCGTCTTCTACGCCGCCGTCGTGGTCGGAGAACTGGAAGGCGAAGGGCTGCAGGCGGCCGCCGGCCGCTGGGTCTACGACGCGATCGTCCTCGGGGCGGCGGCGATCGTCCTCTGGCGGGCGCTGCGGATGCCGGCCGAGCGGCGGGCCTGGCTGGCGCTGGGAATCGGCCTGCTGCTCTGGGCGCTGGGGCAGACCTACTACTCGGTCGTCCTCTACTACGCCGAACCGGCGCCGTTCCCCTCGCCCTCCGATGCCCTCTTCCTCGCCTTCTACCCGGCCAGCTTCCTCGCCCTTGCCCTGCTGCTACGCGCCCGCGTCGCCGGCCTCGACCCGCTCGCCTGGGTCGACGCGCTGATCGGCGCCCTGGCCGTCGCCGCGGTCGCCGCGGCGCTGATCTTCCCGACGGTCTCCGGAGCGCTCGGCGGCAGCCCGCTCGGGGTCGCCGTCAGCCTCGCCTACCCCTGCATGGACCTCGTCCTGCTCGGTCTGTTGAGCGCCGCGCTTGTCCTCTCGCGCTGGCGCTCGGCCGGGACGATGCTCTGCATCGCCGTCGCCCTGCTGCTGTTCGGCGTCTGCGACGTCGTCTATCTCTCCGCCGCCGGGCAGTCGACCACCGGCCTCAACGCGGCAAGCGTCGGCTGGCCGCTCGCCTTCCTCCTCCTCGCGCTCGCCTCCTGGTTACCTGCCACCGAGGCCGAGGCGACGCCCGCGGCCGGCGGCCAGCGCCGCATCGTCGTCCCGTTGGCCATGGCTGTGATCGGGATCTCCCTGCTCGTCGTCGGCAGCTTCACCGCGATCGACGTCAGCGCCGTCGCCCTCAGCGCCGCCTGTCTCGTCGCCGTCCTCGCCCGCCTCCTCTTCACCTTCAACCAGAACACCGGCATGCTGGAGGCGAGCGAAGAGGAGGCACTGACCGACGACCTCACCGGCCTCGCCAATCGCCGCGCCCTGATGGCCGACCTCGAGCGGGTCGCCGCCGCCACTCCGCCCGAGCCGATGGTCCTCGCGCTCTATGACCTCGACGGCTTCAAGGCCTACAACGACACCTTCGGCCACCCCGCCGGCGACGACCTTTTGCGGCGCCTCGGCAAGCAACTGGCGGCCTCGGTGGCGCCACACGGCCGCGGCTACCGCCTCGGCGGCGACGAGTTCTGCATTCTCGCCCCGACCCGGACACTGCCGGCCGAAGCGACTTGCGAAGCGGCCGAGGAGGCACTCTCCGACCGCGGCAGCGGCTTCTCGATCGGCGCTTCCTGGGGCAAAGTCCTGATCCCGGTCGAGGTCGTCACCCCGACCGACGCGCTGCGCCTCGCCGACCGCCGCATGTACGCGAAAAAGGGCCGCCGCGCCGACTCCGCCCGCAGCCAGACCCGCGGCGTCCTCCTGCGGGTCCTGCACGAGCGCGAGCCGGAGCTCGAGCGCCACCTCGACGGGGTCTCCAGGCTGGTCTCGGTCTTCGGCCGCCAGATCAACCTCGACGCCGAGGAGATCGACGTCCTCGTTCGCGCCGCCGAGCTGCACGACATCGGCAAGATCGCGATTCCCGACGAGATCCTCCACAAGAACGGCGAGCTGAGCGAGGAGGAGTGGGACCTGATGCGCAAGCACCCGAAGATCGGCGAGCGGGTGCTGGAGGCGGCGCCGGCCCTGGGCCCGGTGGCGAAGCTCGTCCGCTCGACCCACGAGCGCTGGGACGGCAAGGGCTACCCGGACCAGCTCACCGGTCGCGAGATTCCGGTCGGCGCCCGCGCGATCCTCATCTGCGACGCCTACAACGCGATGACCGAAGGCCGGCCGTACCGACAGCCGATGACGAGCGACGAAGCGGTCGAGGAGCTGACCCGCGGCGCCGGCACCCAGTTCGATCCCGAGCTGGTCAAGACCTTCGCCGAGAAAGTCGTGCCGGCGCTCGAGCGCTACGAGGCGCCGGTGTCGAACCAGCCCGCCGGGTCCGCGTTGCCGTCGAAGTAGCGCCGCAGCACCTGCTCGAAGACGGGCTGCTCGGGGGCGGCGCGGGCGAACAGCGTCATCGAGGAGCGCAGCTTGACGGCGTCGATCTCACCCATGATCTCCGGCGCCGAGCGCCCCTCGTGGCCGAGCAGCGCCGCCGCGCACTCGACCAGCCGCGGGCCGAGGACCGGGTGCTCGACGTAGGAGCGAGCTTCCGCAGGGGAGGCGATCGCATAGGCGCGTGACATCTCGCTGAGCCCGAGGCCCGCTCGCTGGGGGAAGACGAACCACATCCAGTGGCTGCTCTTGCGCCCGGCCCGCAGCTCCGCCAGTGCCCGCTGGTAGGTGCCGCCACGATTTTGGGCGTCGAGAAAACGCTGAAGGTCGTAGTCCATGCTGAGAATATTCCGCCATGGCGGTGACCCTTGACGAGCTGACGGTGGCCGATGCGCCGCAGGCCTGGCGCGATTGCGGCTTCGAGGTGGTGGGGGAGGAGTGCGCCATCGGCGAGGTCCGCATCCGCCTAGAGGCGCGGGAAGGCGAGCGCGGGATCGTCGGCTGGACCCTGCGCGGAATCCCGTCCACCGACCTCGACGGCCTGCCGACCACGATGGGCGATCGACAGCCGCCGGTCGAAATGCCGACGCACCCGAACGGGATCACCGGCCTCGACCACGTCGTCGCCATCTCCTCCGACCTCGACCGCACGGTGGCGGCGCTGGAGGCGGCTGGGCTCGACCTGCGCCGGATCCGCGATGAGCCGACGCCGGCCGGGGCGCCGCGGCAAGCCTTCTTCCGCCTCGGTGCACCGATCCTCGAGGTCGTGCAGGAGCCCGCCGAGGCGATGGCGCGGGCGGGGGGCGATCGCCCGGCCTTCTTCTGGGGCCTCGCCCTTGTCGCTCCGGACCTGGAGAAAGCGGTCGCCTGCCTCGGCGACCGCGTGGGCGAGATTCGGGACGCGGTCCAGCCCGGCCGCCGGATCGCGACCCTGCGCCGCAGCGCCGGCCTCTCGGTCCCGGTCGCCCTGATCACGCCCGCGTAATGCTCGTTTCCACCCTTTTCCTCGTCAGAGTGTGGAAAAGGGTGGAAACGACCTAGAACGTCGTCGCCAGCGCCACCCCGATTGCCGCGGCTGCCAGCAGGCCCGCGATCCGGCGGGCGATCCGGCGGGGCTTTTCGGCCAGCTTCTCCGCCGCCATCGCCCCGGTCATTACTCCCATCCACAACACCGAGCCGGGGCGGGCAAGCGCGGCGGCGGCCATCATCGCCCAGCAGGAAGCGACGCAGGCGCTCCCGTTGTGAAGGGCGAAGTCGGCGACGCCGGCGCTCGCCCGCCAGCCGCGCGGGGGCAGCGGTCGGCTGCGGTGGCAGGCACGCATCGCCCTCAGCTTCAACGGCGTCAGCTGCCAGAGGGCGGCGAGCGCCAGCGCCGCCGCCAGGGCATAGGGCGAGCCGGCCGGACCCCAGGAGCCGAGGCTGCCCTGGACGACGGCGGCGAAGGCGATCCAGATCCCGAGGAAGACGGCGACGAACTCCACGGTGGCGCGCCGCCGTCGCCAGTAGAGGCTCTTGCCGCCGACGTGGTGGATCGCCGGCATCGCCGTCGGGACCATCATCGCCGCCGCCATCAGCCCCCACATCGGTAGCCCGGCGAGAGGCGAGCCGCTGCCGATGGCGGCGGCGTGGCCCGCGTGGCCGCCACCGCCGCCCGCGCCGAATTCGCAGATCCAGAGCGGCCCGCCGGCCCAGCCCGAGCCGCCACTGCCGCCCTTGCCCCGCGCCAGGGCCGAGTCGAGGACGAGCGCGATCCAGGCGGCGGCAACCCCGAACTCGACCCAGAGCGTCGGCCGGCGTCCGATTCGGCGCAGGGCCGCCACCGCGAGCCTCAGGCGTCGATCGAGAGGCTCACCCGGCCGATCCGGACCGGGTCGTGCTGTTCGTAGCGCTCGCCGGTCTCGGTCGGCGGTGGGGTGACGGGCCAGAAGCAGACCCGCAGTTTTTCCCGGTCCCAGTCGCTCTCGTCCCGCAGGGTCCGGATCAGGTTGCCGGCCTCGACGCTGACCCGCATCCCGTGCGGGTGGCTGTCGTCGGTTGGCGCCGATGCCTCCTCGATCCCGAAGAAGGAGAGGTTGCCGAGGTAGTGGCGGTCGAACTCCTCCTGGTTCGGGTCTTTCGGAAGGTCCCCGTAGATGCCGTAGACGATGGCCGGGTTGGTCTGGCCGGTGATGTCCTCGACGTTGAGGTAGAGGTGGCGAGGGTCCTCCGGGTCGGCCGCTTCGAGCACCTCTTCCCTGGCCTGGGGGTGGATTTCGAGGGGGACTTCGATCGGCTTTCCTTCCAGCGGTACCGTCTCCTCGGTGGCGCCGACGAACTTCGGCTCTTCCGGAGGCGGAGGAGCGTCCGGGGGCGGGGGAGGTGGCGGCGGCGGCACGAGTTCTTCGACGATACCCGCCGGCGGGGGGTCGTAGGTGTAGTCGAGATCGGGAATCGTTTTGAGGACTTCAGCGCTCGTTTTAGACGGTTCCCCACCGCTCTCGTCAAAGAAGTGCCATCTCTGCGTCAGCCACGTTTCCTCGGTCGGGTCGTGGCGGTGTTCGCTCTCGTTCCACACCGCCCAGATCCGGTCGATGTTCGAGTGGTGGAGCCAGAAGATCGGGTCCTGCGCGGCCGTCTTCGGGTTCCCCATCAGGCCCCCGAGGGTGCTGTGGACGTTGTTGTGCGGGGTTTCCTCGATCCGTCCCTGCAGGCCCCAGAAGCCCTGCCCCGGTTCGGCTTCGTGGCCGCCGAATTCGGCGTTGCCGATGTAGTTCGGCCGTTCGAGGGCTTTGGTCTGGTCGATGACCCTGTCCGGGAGCGGGTCGCCGTTGTTGTAGCGCTGCACCCGCTCTTCGACGAACAGCGGGTTGGTGTTCGGGTCCGCGGGTTCGCGGAAGGGCTCCGGAAGGCTTGCGTTGTTACCGCCGAGACTGTAGTTCCAGTAAGGAAGGGCCCAGTCGGCGGGACCGCCGGCTTCGACGACCGCTTTCCTGACGATCCGCTCGAAGTAGTACAGGTACATCCGGTGCCAGGGCAGGAAGTACCAGCTCAGGTGTTCGCACTGATTCCAGAGTTTGTGAGGCGGTGCGGTCGAGCCATGGATGCCCGCCTGGTACAGCCAGCTGTCCGTTTGCTCGACCGGCCGAGACTTCATCACCGCGACGGCGTTTGCGTAGTGTTCCAGCGCCGTCGCGCCCTCTGAGCTGTGTACCTCGTATCGAATAAACATGGGCTGAAAGTACTCCTGATGAAGTACCTGAATGTGTGTGTTGTCCTGAGGGCGCCGATCGGCGCGCGCGCGATCGAAGCTTGCTGATGGTCAGACGTTCCGCGTAGCATTAGGCCATGGGAGAGTTCCGCTACGAGGGCCACCGCATCTCTTACGACGTCTACGGCGAGGGCGAGCGGCTCGTCGTCCTCGTCCACGGCCTGCTGATGAACCGCCACATGTTCGACCGGCTGGGGCCGGAGCTGGCGGAGCGGGGCAACCGCGTCGTCACCGTCGACATGCTCGGGCACGGCCGCTCCGACCGCCCGGAGGATCTGCGGCTCTACTCGATGCCGCTCTTCGCCCGCCAGGTGGTGGCGCTGCTCGACCACCTGGAAGCGGAGGACGCGGTGGTGGGCGGCACCTCGCTGGGATCCAACATCGCCCTCGAGCTGGCGGTCCGCTACCCAGACCGGGCACGGGGGCTTTTCATCGAGATGCCGGTGCTGGACAACGCGCTCTCCGCCGTCGCCGGTCTCTTCGCGCCGGTGCTGCTGGGCTTGAAGTTCGGGCGGCCCCTCTTCGAGGGCCTTTCGCTGGCGACGAGGGCGATCCCGCGGACCCATCACCTGGTCGACATCGGGCTCGATTGGGTGCGGCAACGGCCCGGGCCCTCGCAGGCTGTCTTCGAGGGGTTGCTGCTCGGCGAGACGGCGCCCCATCGCGAGGACCGGGTGAAGATCGAGCACCCGACCCTGATCGTCGGCCACCCGCGCGACCCGCTCCACCCCTTCAGCGACTCGGGGATGCTGCTGGAAGAGCTGCCGAACGCGCGGCTCGTGGAAGCGAACTCGATCCTCGAGTGGCGCCTCGATCCCGAGCGCCTGAACGAGGAGCTGAGCGAGTTCCTCGACGAAGTCTGGGCGCCGCAGACTGCGTGCCGTGGCGGGCAAAAGCGCCTGACGGCACCACCCCCTGTCAGACTGACTGGCCGGTGAGCCAGATCTCCGACGACAAGCGGCGGCTCGAACGCGAGGCCGAGTTCTCGACGATCTCCGGGCAGGAGATCAAGCCGCTCTACACGGAGGCCGACCAGGCGCGCGATCTCGAGGAGCGGGTCGGGGAGCCGGGCTCCTATCCCTTCACCCGCGGGCCGTATCCCTCGATGTACCGGGGGCGGCTGTGGACGATGCGCCAGTTCGCCGGTTTCGGCACCGTCGAGGAGACCAACGAGCGCTTCCACTACCTGCTCGACCACGGCCAGACGGGGCTCTCGACCGCCTTCGACATGCCGACCCTGATGGGCTACGACTCCGACCACGAGCGCAGCCTCGGCGAGGTCGGTCGCGAGGGCGTCGCCGTCGACACCCTCGCCGACATGGAGCGCCTCTTCGAGGGGATCCCGCTCGGCGGCGTCACCACCTCGATGACGATCAACGCGCCGGCGGCGATCCTGCTCGCCTTCTACGTCTTAGTCGGCGAGAAGCAGGGTGTCCCGGCCGCCCAGCTCGGCGGCACGATCCAGACCGACATCCTCAAGGAGTACATCGCCCAGAAAGAGTGGTGCTTCCCGATCGAGCCGGCGATGCGGCTGGTCACCGACATGATCGAGTGGTGCACCGAGAACATGCCGCGCTGGCACCCGGTCTCGATCTCCGGGTACCACATCCGCGAGGCCGGATCGACCGCCCAGCAGGAGCTCGCCTTCACCCTCAAGGACGGCTTCACTTATGTGGAGCGGGCGATCGAGCGCGGCCTCGATGTCGACGACTTCGCGCCGCGGCTCTCCTTCTTCTTCAACTCGCATATCGACTTCTTCGAGGAGATCGCCAAGTACCGGGCGGCCCGCCGGATCTGGGCGCGGGAGATGAAAGAGACGTACGGGGCGACCCGAGAGGAGTCGATGCGGCTGCGCTTCCACACCCAGACCGCCGGCGTCAGCCTGACCGCGCAGCAGCCGCTCAACAACATCGTCCGCACCGCTCTGGAGGCGCTGGCCGCGGTAATGGGCGGGACCCAGTCCCTGCACACCAACTCCTTCGACGAGGCGCTGGCGCTGCCGACCGAGGAGGCGGTGCGGGTGGCGCTGCGCACGCAGCAGATCATCGCCACCGAGACCGGGGTGCCGAACACCGCGGACCCGCTCGGCGGCTCCTATTTTGTCGAGCAGCTGACCGACGAGATGGAGGAGGCGGCCTACGGCTACTTCGCCCGCATCGACGAGCTGGGGGGGATGGTCGAGGCGATCCGCCGCAACTTCCCCCAGCGCGAGATCGCCGACGCTTCCTTCACCTACCAGCAGGAGCTGAACGAACGTCGCCGCATCGTCGTCGGCGTCAACGACTTCACCGAAGACGACGAAGAGGCGATGCCCATCCTGAAGATCGATCCGGCGCTGGAAGGCAAGCAGCGCGACCGCCTCGCCGCGACCCGCGCCGCCCGTGACGGCGTCGCCGTCTCCGCCGCCCTCGCCGAGCTGAAGCGCGTCGCCGCCGGCGACGGCAACCTGATGCCCCCGATCATCGAGGCCGCCCGCACCCAGGCCACCGAGGGCGAGATGATCGCGGCGATGCAGGAGGTCTTCGGCACCTACACCGAGTCACCGGTGTTCTGACACGGGACGTGTAGATCTGTGCAACACTTTTCATCTGGCTGCTAATCCCAAGCGCATAAACGTCACCTTGGACGAAGCCCACGCCCGCAAGCTCACGAGGCTCGCGGAGCGGACCCACATCCAAGAGGGAACGCTCGCCCGTTCCCTCCTCGCGACCGCCTTAGACGATGCAGACCCGGATGCCGGCCGCATCACGGAGGTCCTCGACGCTATCCCCGGGGCTTGGGAGCGCACCCAGGAGGGACTCGCCCAGTCGCTTCGCGGAGAAGGTACTCCGCTCGACCAGTTGAGTTGAGTGGCACAGGTCATCGTCACCCCGCGAGCAGCGCGGGACATCGACGAGGCCATCCCGCGGCTCGGCCTTCCCAGCGACACCTGGAGCCGGATCGTGCGCTCGCTGCGTGTCCTCGAATCCTTCCCCCTCGCGGGCCCGGAACTGCAGGGGCGGTGGGCGCCCACCCGATTCGTGCTGGGGCCCTGGTCATGGATGCTCCTGCTCTATCGGTACGACGACGCTTCCGACCGAGTTTCCATCCTCTCGATGGAGGACGCCCGTTCAGCGGCGTCGCCGCGTTCAAGTCGATAGCGAGCAGGTAAGTTCCGGCCACCGAGGTACGAACGAGAGGAACGAATGAGCGTCGACACCGTCACCCCCGCCTACGAGATCTCCCAGGAGGCGCTCGACCTGCGCGACATGGTCCGCCGGCTTGCCCAGGAGAAGATCGCGCCGCGGGCGGGCGAGATCGACCGCAAGAGCGAATACGCGTGGGATGTGCGGGAGCTGCTCGCCTCCCATGACGTCCTTGGGCTGCCCTTCGCCGCCGAGCATGGCGGCACTGGCACCGGGACGCTGGTCCTGCAGATGGCGGTCGAGGAGATCGCCAAGGCTTGCGCCTCCTCGGCGCTGATGCTGATGGTGCAGGAGCTGGGGACGCTGCCGATCCAGCTCTTCGGCACCGAGGAGCAGAAACAGCGCTGGCTGCCGAAGTGCGCGAGCGGCGAGTGGTCGCCGGCCTTCGCACTCTCTGAGCCGGAGGCGGGCTCGGACCCGGCGGCGATGCGGACGAGCGCCGTCCGCGACGGCGACGAGTGGGTGATCAACGGCCAGAAGGCCTGGATCAGCAACGCAGGCGTAGCCGACTTCTACGTCGTCTTCGCCACCACCGACCGCGAGAACCGCCGCACCTCGGCCTTCGTCGTCGAGAAGGACGCGCCCGGCTTCGACCCCGGCAAGCTCGAGCACAAGCTCGGGATCAAAGGCTCGCCGACCGGGTCACCCAGCTTCACCGACGTCCGCGTCCCGCACGAGAACCTGATCGGCGAGGAGGGCAAGGGCCTCGCCGTCGCCCTCGGCACGCTCGAGCGCACCCGCCTCGGCGCCGCCGCCCAGGCGGTTGGGATCGCCCAGGGCGCCACCGACTTCGCCAACTCCTACGCCGCCGAGCGGATCGCCTTCGGCAAGCCGATCAACCAGCTGCAGGCGATCCAGTTCAAGCTTGCCGACATGGAGACCGGCACCGCCGCCGCCCGCGAGCTCCTTTACAAAGCCTGCTCGATGGCCGACAAGCCCCAGCGTCCCGCCGACCTCGGCAAGTGGACCTCGATGGCGAAGCTCTTCGCCTCTGACAACGCGATGAAGGTGACCGTCGAGGCGATCCAGGTCCTCGGCGGCTACGGCTACGTCAACGAGTACCCGGTCGAGCGAATGATGCGCGACGCCAAGATCACCCAGATCTACGAGGGCACGAACGAGATCCAGCGGGTGGTTATTGCCAGGGCGATGGCGTAGGCGCGAGACCCTGAGCAGCCCTTAATAGGGCAGGGTCTCGACCCAGTCGAGCTGTCGGCCGCAAAGCGAGCCCGCTTCGGAGGGGTCGACGACCTCGATCCGCGCCGAGGCCGCGCTGTCGGTCGAGAAGACGAGGGGGCCGAGCGCGAAAGCTTCGCCGCCGCGACCCGGGGCGAGGGGGCTCTGCTCTTCGTAGTACAGGTCCACGCGGTGGCGCCCGGCCCCGAGCCGGGCGTGCCCGAGCGCCCGGTATCCGGCGCCGTGCTGTAGCTCCGGCCCGTGGTCGGCGACGAGCTTGCCGTCGACCATGATCTTCACCGTGCCCCGTGAGGAGCCCCCGAGCCAGATTTCATAGTCACCCTCGCGCGGCACCGTGAACTGCCCCGCCGCCGCTGCCGCTTCGGTCGGGGTCGCGTAGACGCCCCCGGCGTCGAGCTGCCAGCCCTCCGAGAGGCTGAGATCGCCGAACGGGATCACGATCGGCGCCGAGCGGACCGAGGCAGCGAGGTGGGCGACGCCGGGGCGTTCGGCAAGCTCTTCGATCGCGCCGCAGGAGGCGCGAGCGAGCGGAAATTCTCCGGGGCCCTGCAGCGCCAGGTGTTCGAGTGGCGCCGGCGTGCCGTCCTTCTGCCAGACCTCGTAGGTGTCCGTCTGGTCGGTGAGGCGGAGCGGGAGCGGCGGCCTGCTCGCCAGCGGCGAGCGGCGCAAGACCAGCGTCCGGTAGGGGAGAAGGGCTTCGAGGGCGAATTCATCGATGTCGGCGGTCGCGCCGCTCTCCAGGGTGCCGCCGGAGCGAAGGGCCACCTGCCGGCGCCGAAGCTCGCTCGCGCCCTCGGGTTCGGCGTCGCGGAGGAAGTGGCGCGCGCCGTACGGTTCGTACTCGGTCATCAGCGTCGGTCCCTCGCCGGCGATCTCGTCGCCGATCGTCTCCAGCTCGGTGAGGCTCGCGTGGGGGGCTACGAACGCGTCCCGGTAGGCGAGGGCGTTCGACCAGAGGACGCCGACCGCGATCAGCCCGAGCAGAATCGCCCCCTCGACCCGCCTGCTTCCTTCCCAAAGGGCCGCGGCGCCGACGCAGGCGAGGAAGAGCACGGCCGCCGAGCCCGTCGCCAGTGCCTTGCCGCCGACCCAGGGGGAGCCGATCAGCGCCAGCGCGGCCGCTCCGAGGAGGAGGCCGGCGACGAAAACCGTCGGTCCGAGCGCCCGCTGGTCCCAAAGCCGCGAGAGCCCGATCGCGGCGGCCAGCAGCGCGATCGCGATCAGGGCGATGGTGGCGACCGTGTCCGAGGGGTCGAGGCGGAAGTCTCCCGCGGGCCAGATTCCGACGAGTTGCCAGCCGTTGAGCGGCCCGATCAGGTTGCCCAGCTCCTGCGGGCTGGTAAGGGCGCCGGAGTCCCGCGGCAGCAGGCCGGCATCGAGAAGCCACGGCAGCGAGACCAGCAGGGTCAGCCCGCCGACTACGGCGAGACGCCGCGCGGTCACGGCCGGTCCGGCGCCGCGCAACGAGGCGATCACTGCCACGGCCAGCATCGGCAACAGCCACAACGCGGCCCCCGGGGCGGTCAGCACGGCAAAGATCGATGCCGCCGCAAGTGCCGCCGGGATCGCGACCCTGGCGCCGCGGGAGCCGGGCTCCAGCAGCGCCGGAAGCAGTGCCGCGAGCAGCGCCAGCAGCATCACCGAGGCGATCTCCTTGATCCCGCCCCAGAGGTAGTAGCCGAAGAGCAGCGCCGGCTGCGCGGCGAGGAAGGCCGCCGCCGCCCGCAGCCGGCGGTTGTCGATCAAACCCGAGCCGAGCTGGTAGAGGCAGAGGGTGAGCAGCAGGGCCATCGTCGCCAGGTAGGGCTGAAAGGTCCAGGCGGGGTCCTGCCCGACGATCGACGAGCCGATGGCAAGGGGCGTGAAGGCGCCGATCGGGTAGCCGCTGCCGAGGTTGAGCGCCAGGGTAGCCTCGTAGGTGGAGGGGCCGAGGCCGGAGAGATCGCGCCCGTGCCCGGCGATCCGGTCGGTCAGCGCCAGCCAGGTGGCGGTGTCGTCGAGTTTGATGTAGCCGGTGAAGGTCGGCTCGCCGGAGGCGAGGACCGGCAGCGCGTAGACGAGGAAGACGCCGAGCCCCGCGAGGAGGGCGAAGGGCTCGAAGCGGGCACGGCGGAAGGGGCGGTCGAGGACGAGCCCGGCGACCGCGCCGGCGATCGCGAGGGGGGCGGCAAGCGAGGCGGTCGCCGAACTGATCGAAGCCAGCTCGCCGATCAGGAGGACGACCGTGAAGCCGACCGGAGGGATCAGGGGGGCTGGAACCTCCCGCCCGGTCAGGTGAATGACCAACAGCCCACACCCCATCGAGAGGGCGAGCAGGAGGAGGGGGAATACGAGCCAGGCGGCGAGCATCGTTCGGACTCGCTGGAGGGCGCTAGCCCACTGGGACGATCGCCCCGGACCTGATCAGGCGCAGGGCTTTGCCGCCCTGCGGGTCGAAGACCTCGATCTGGGTGTCGACGCCGGGGAAGGCCATGTAGGCGCTGGTGGCGTCGGTCCCTTCGGCGTAGGCAAAGCCGCCTCCCGCGACGGAGACGAGGATCGCACCCGGCTTGCCGCCGAGGTTGCGGATGCTCTTCAAGGCGCCCAGCTGTTCATAGCTGCCGACGGTCAGGAAGGGACGCTCGCTTTCGACCTCTTCGCCTTCGGGGAGGTAGCGCACGTAGGTGCGCCCCTCGGGCAGGCGCAGCACTTCGTATTTGACCCCCAGCCGGGGCCCGGCCCAGTAGACGGGATAGCCGACGCCTTCGAGCGCCTTCAGCAGGCCGGGCTCGGTGACCAGAGAGACGCTCTTGCTGGTCGTCCCGGAGGTCGCGGCGGGCTCGGAGTCGTCGTCGCCGTTGCCCTTGAGGAAGAGGAGCCAGACGAGCAGCGCGACCGCAAGTGCGACCGCGAGGACGGCGCCGGTCCTGATGCCCTCGGTACCGCCCTTGCCCCTGCCTGTTGCGGCCGGCGACTCCGGCCGACTCTTCTCCTCGGGTTTGCTCATCGCGCAGTTCTAGCGTCTCCGCCCGGGGCGTTGGCATACCCGCCCCGGGCGAATGACCACTTTCAGATCAGGCGCTGCAGACGACGTAGGCTTCGGCCGAGATCTTCTGGCTGCCCGTGAGGGTCGCCCCGACGGTGCCGACGACTTTCCAGCTGTTGGCAGCGCTCGGGTAGCTCTCCGAGAGCACCGCGGCGTTGGCCGGGGTGCCGGAACCGGCGGTGGTCACCCGGCCGCCCCCGCCGAGCAGGGTTTTCCCCGCCGGACAGGTCGCGGTCGAACTGACCTGGGTGCCCAGCGGCGGCGCGTTGCCGGTCTGGGTTGCCGTGCCGGTGACGATCTGGCTCGCGGCCAGGCCGGTCGGCCCGGTCGGACCCGTGGAGCCGGTAGCTCCCGTAGAGCCGGTAGCGCCCGTCGGTCCGGTTGCGCCGGTCGGGCCTATCGGCCCCTGGATCCCGGTCGGCCCGGTCGCGCCGGTCTCACCGGTGGGGCCTTGGGCGCCGGTCGGGCCTGCTCACCGGTGGCACCCTGGCTCCGGTCTCGCCGGTAGCGCCTTGCTCGCCGGTAGGACCCGGGCGCCGTGCTCGCCCGTGGCTCCCGTCTCGCCCTGCGCGCCGGTGGCGCCGGTCTCGCCGGTCGGACCCTGGGCGCCGGTCGCGCCCTGCTCTCCGGTGGCACCTTGGGCACCAGTGGCGCCGGTCTCACCGGTAGCGCCTTGGGCTCCGGTCGCGCCTTGTTCGCCGGTCGGACCTTGCGGCCCGGTCGGACCTTGCGGCCCGGTCGGGCCTTGCTCGCCGGTGGCTCCCGTCTCGCCCTGGGCGCCGGTGGCACCCTGTGCCCCGGTCGCTCCCGTCTCGCCAGTCGCGCCCTGCTCGCCGGTGGCGCCCTGCGCCCCGGTCGCTCCCGTCTCGCCGGTAGCGCCCCGCTCACCGGTGGCGCCGGTCTCACCAGTCGGACCCTGTGGCGCCCGTCGGACCTTGCTCGCCGGTAGCGCCTCGCGCCCCGCGTGGCACCGGTCGGGCGCCGGTAGCGCCGGTGGCGCCAGTCGGGCCCTGAAGGCCGATCGGTCCCTGCGGGCCGGTGGGCCCAGTCGGGCCGGTGCCCCCGGTCACGCCGGTGGAAGGACCGGTCGGCCCCTGGGGGCCGGTCTCGCCCTTCGGTCCGGTGGCTCCAGTCTGGCCGGGCGCTCCGGCGGCGCCGTTGGCGCCGGCTTTGCCCTCCGGCCCGGCGGCCGCCTGTTTGTTGGAGCAGAGCAGCTTCAGCGCTTTACCTCGCGCTTTGGCCTTGCTGACTTTGAAGGCTTGGGCGACTGCCGTGCGACAAGCGCTTTCCTGTGCGGTCAATGCCACCGCGCTCGAGGCCGTGGGGAGCAGGCAACTCAGAGCGAGTGCACAAACCAGATAAAGCTTTCGGACCGGTGAACCGAACATTTTCTTTTCCTTCCCTGCCGATGTCGGGCTCGTCACGATAGGTGGCGAATGGCCGCATCACAATGCCGATTAATGTGCATATAGCGGTGATTCCCGCCGCTTCTCGTGATTCCCCATACCCAAAAGTGTTGAATCCGACTCGTACATAAGTTGAGGCCTTCAGAAACATCAGTTGAGTCGGCTTGACGGGACTTAAGCCTCGGAGGGGATTGCCGATTGCCCGTAGGTGCTACGTCTTCGTCATCTCCGAAAGTCTCTCGCCTGCGCGGGAGGGGCCGCGGCCCTCGTTCTCTCACTCGCCTCGCCGGCCTCCGGCAGCGCCGCGGGTGGCAACCCGATCCTCGGGCCGGAGCAGGTGCGCTCGACGATCTCGGCCTTCTTCGTCTCGCCGCTGCCGCGAGCGGTGCGGGTCCGGGTCGAGCCCTGCCCCGGTGATCCCACCGCCCAGGGCTGCCACAGCGCCAGTCCTCATATGGACACGGTCTGGCTCAACCCTCAGGCCGGGGGCCTGGACAGCGAGACCGTGGCCCATGAGATGGGCCACGTCTTCGAGAGCTACATGTGGGACCTGCGCTGGCGGCGGGTGCCGGGGAGCGGCTTCGTCCCGCAGACCTTCTATCGGATCGCCCAGGTCCTCTTCGACCAGCCTCGGACGGGCATCCTCTACTCGGTCGCCTGGAGCGAGCAGTTCGCCGAAGCGTACAGCGCCTGCGCTCGCTTCGAGGGGCTCTCGGAAACGCTCTCCACCGGCTACTACGGCTTCGAAATGACCCCCCTCCAGCACGATCGGGTCTGCGGCCTGATCGATCGCATGGCGGATCGGTATGCAGCGGACCAGGCCCCCGACGGCCCGAACGCGATCGGCACCGCCACGGCCGTCGGCTGAGCGGGGCGAGGACCCGCGATGCTTCGCCGATGACCGATCGCGGATGCGGTACTCCTCACCTCATCGTCAATGCCGATGACCTCGGCCTCGCCGCCGCCGTCGACGCCGGCATCTTCGACGCCCACGAGCGAGGGATAGTCACCAGCGCCAGCCTGATGGTGGACCGGCCCGCCGCTCCGGCGGCAGCCGCGGCCCTCGCTCAACACCCAGAGCTGGCAGTCGGCCTGCACCTCGACCCGCACGGTCCGGCAGGGGAGGAGTGCCGGCACCAGCTCGAGCGCTTCCGCGAGCTGATCGGAGCCGATCCGACGCACGTCGATTCGCACAAGCACGTGCACGAAGCCGAACCGGTGCGCGCCGTCGCCGAGGCGATCGCCGCCGAATTGGGGGTCCCGCTGCGCAACCGGGCCATCCCCTACGAGGGTGGCTTCTACGGCCGCAGCGAAGACGGCGCTCCGGCGCCGGAGGCGATCTCAGTCGAGCGCCTGAGCGCGTTGATCGAAGCGCTGCCGCCAGGCTGGACCGAGATCGGCTGCCACCCCGCCGCCGGGCCGGTCCCCACCTCCTCCTACGACTCCGAGCGGCAAATCGAGCTGCGCACGCTTTGCGATGTGTTAATTCGCGAGGCCCTCAATGTGACAAACGTCAAGCTGTGCAACTTCGCACAGGTGAATCGCCCTTGATCTCGTACCTTCGAAGCATGATCCGTTCAGCTCCACCCGCACCGTTCAAGACGGCTGTGCTCACCCTGCTGATCGCCGTCGTGATCGCCCTGCTGGTCGCTTCCGGCACCGGCTTCCAGGCTTAAGCCTCGCCCAGCACGATCGCGTAGTAGCCCGCGGCGATCTCGGCGGCGGAGAGGCGGCCGGTCGGCCGCACCCATTGCGGCGTGTAGTTGACCATCCCCAGCAGCGCCAAGAGGGAGAGGCGGCGGTCGGCGAAGGTCATCGAGCCGTCGGCCTCGCCGCGCTCGAGGACTTCGTCGAGGATCCGCTCGAAGGCCTGGCGCTGGGAGCGGACGCGGCGCCAGCGGCTCTCGCGCTCGATCGCCTGCCGCTCCTGGGTGAAGACGAGCATGTGGTGGCGGTGCTCGACGACGTGGGCGACCCAGGCGCCGAGCAGCTCGCGCAGCTGCTCGACCGGCTGCGTCTCCGTGGCGACGATCTCCCGTGCCCGCTCCAGCAGTGGCTCCAGGAGCTCGTCGCAGATTGCGATCAGGAGGTCGTCCTTGCCCTCGATGTAGTGGTAGAGACCGCCGGCCGCCAACCCCGTCGCCTCGGTCAGCTCGCTCATCGAGGTCCCGTCGTAGCCGCGTTCGGCGAACAGCTTCGCCGCCGTCGCGACCACTTCGCGGCGACGGGCGTCGTAGCGGGCGCGCAGCGCCGGGCGGGTCGGCGGGGAGGGAACGGGCATCGGCCGAGGGTAGCGAAATACCGAACGCTGATTCGGTATTGTGTCGAAAGATGGACTTCGACCTCGGCGACGAGCATCGCCTGATCCAGAGCACCGTCCGCGACTTCGCCACCCAGGAGGTGGCGCCGATCGCGGAGGAGCTCGACCGCGAGCACCGCTTCCCCTACGAGATCGTCGCCAAGCTCGCCGACCTCAACCTGATGGGGATCCCGTTCCCGCAGGAGTACGGCGGCGGCGGTGGCGACTCGCTCGCCTACGCGCTCGCCGTCGAGGAGCTGACCCGGATTGATTCATCGGTGGCGATAACCCTCTGCGCCCACACCTCGCTCGGCACGCAACCCATCTATCTCTTTGGCTCAGAGGAGCAGAAAGAACAGTGGATGCCGCGGCTCTGCGCCGGCGAGATCCTCGGCGCCTTCGGCCTGACCGAGCCCGAGGCCGGCTCCGACGCCGGCAACGTCCGCACCAAGGCCCGCCTCGACGGCGGCGAATGGGTGATCGACGGCGCCAAGCAGTTCATCACCAACGCCGGCACCGAGATCTCCGGCCTCGTCTCGATCACCGCCCGCACCGGCACCGACGAGATCTCCAACCTGATCGTCGCCAACGGCACCCCCGGCTACGAGCAGGGCGAGCCCTACCGGAAGATGGGCTGGAACGCCTCCGACACCCGGCCGCTGACCTTCACCGATTGCCGCGTCCCCGAGCAGAACCTGCTCGGCCCGCGGGGGATGGGCTTCCGCCAGTTCCTCCAGGTGCTGGATATCGGCCGCATCGGCGTCGCCGCGATGGGCGTCGGCCTCGCCCAGGGGGCGCTCGACGAGGCGCTCGCCTACGCGAAAGAGCGCCAGGCCTTCGGCCAGTCGATCTCCCGCTTCCAGACGATCCAGGCCAAGCTCGCCGACATGTCGACCGAGATCGAGGCGACCCGGCTGCTCGTCTACAAAGCCGCGCGGATGAAGGACCGGGGCGAAAACTTCAGCCTCACCGCCGCCCAGGCGAAGCTGAAGAGCGGCCGCCTCGCGGTCCGCTGCTGCGAGGAGGCGGTGCAGATCCACGGCGGCTACGGCTACATCGAGGAGTACCCCGTCTGCCGCTTCTACCGCGACGCCAAGATCCTGACGATCGGCGAGGGTACCGACGAGGTCCAGCAGATGGTCATCGCCCGCGCCTTGGGGGCTTAGTCCCTTGATCCCGCGAGCCGTCCGCATCCGCGAGGTCGGGCCACGTGACGGCTTCCAGAACGAGCCGGAGACGATCGCCACCGCCGACAAGGTGCGGCTGGTCGAGATGCTCGCCCGCACCGGCTTGAAGCGGCTGGAGGTGACGAGCTTCGTCCGCGCCGACGTCGTCCCGCAGCTCGCCGACGGCCGCGAGGTGCTGGAGCGCGCCGACGTCCCCGACGGGGTTTCGGTCTCGGTCCTGGTCCCGAACATGCGCGGGCTCGAGGCGGCGCTCGAGGTGCGCGAGAAGATCGACGAGGTCAACGTCTTCCTCTCCGCCTCGGAGACCCATAACCGCCGCAACGTCAACCGCTCGGTCGAGGAGTCGCTGAGCGGGCTGGAGCACGTGCTGGCGCGGGCGACCGAGGAGGGACTGCGCTGCGAGGGCGTCATCAGCACCAGCTTCGGCTGTCCCTACGAGGGCTACGTGCCGGTCGAGCGCGTCTTCGAGATCGCCCGCCGGCTCTCCGCCGCCGGCGCCGTCGAGATCGGCTTCGGCGACACCACCGGGATGGCCAACCCGGTCCAGGTCGGCGAGTTCTTCCGCCGCGCCGCCGAGGAGGTGGGTGAGGTCGAACGGACCGCCCACTTCCACGACACCCGCGGCCAGGCGCTCGCCAACGTGCTGGCGGCGCTCGAGGTCGGGGTCGACTCCTTCGAGTCGAGCTTCGGCGAGCTCGGCGGCTGCCCGGTCCCGCCCGGCGCCACCGGCAACGTCGCTAGCGAGGACCTGGTCTCGATGCTCCACGAGATGGGGATCGAGACCGGCGTCGACCTCGCCGCGCTGCTCGACGCCGCGCGCGCCGCCCAGGAGGTGCTCGGCCGCCCGCTCGGCTCCCACACCCTCGTCGCCGGCCCGGTCGAGTGGCACGCCGAGCGCGACCCCTTCAAGGAGAACCCGCCGCGATGAGCACCGCCGTCGAGGGGTCGCGGGAGAAGCACCTGGAGCTGATCGCCGCGCTCGAGGCCGAGCTGAAGCGTGTCCACGCCGGCGGCGGCGAGAAGGCGGTCGAGCGCCACCGCGGCCGCGGCAAGCTGACCGCGCGCGAACGGGTCGAGGCGCTCTGCGACCCCGGCACCCCGTTCCTCGAGCTCTCACCGCTGGCCGCGCACGGGATGTACGACGACGCCGCCCCGGGGGCGGGGATCGTCACCGGCGTCGGCACGGTCAGCGGCCGCCGCTGCGTCGTCGTCGCCAACGACGCCACCGTCAAAGGCGGCACCTACTACCCGGTGACGGTGAAGAAGCACCTGCGGGCGCAGGAGGTGGCGCTGCAGAACCGGCTGCCGTGCATCTACCTGGTCGACTCCGGCGGCGCCTTTTTGCCGCTGCAGGACGAAGTCTTCCCCGACCGCGAGCACTTCGGCCGCATCTTCTTCAACCAGGCGACGATGTCGGCCCAGGAGATTCCGCAGCTGGCGGCGGTGATGGGCTCCTGCACGGCCGGCGGCGCCTACGTGCCGGCGATGAGTGACGAGACCGTGATCGTCCGCCATCAGGGGACGATCTTCCTCGGCGGCCCGCCGCTGGTGAAAGCGGCGACCGGGGAGGAGGTAAGCGCGGAGGAGCTCGGCGGCGGCGACGTCCACGCTCGCAAGTCCGGGGTCGCCGACCACCTCGCCGCCGACGACGCCGAGGCGCTCCAGATCCTGCGCGAAATCGTCGCCACCCTGCCGCCGGCGCCGCCGGCCCCCTGGCGGCGGATCGAGTCGCGGCCGCCGGCCGCCGACCCGGAGGAGATCCTCGACGTCGTCCCGATCGGCTCGCGGGCGCCCTGGGACGTCCGCGAGGTCCTGCGCCGCGTCGTCGACGGCTCCGAGCTGCGCGAGTTCAAGGAGAAGTACGGCAAAACCCTGGTCTGCGCCTTCGCCCACGTCGACGGCCACCCGGTCGGGATCGTCGCCAACAACGGCATCCTCTTCTCCGAGAGCGCGCTCAAGGGCGCCCACTTCGTCGAGCTCTGCGACCAGCGCCGCATCCCCCTCGTCTTCGTCCAGAACGTCAACGGCTTCATGGTCGGCGCCAAGTACGAGGCCGGCGGCATCGCCAAGGACGGCGCCAAGCTCGTCGCCGCCGTCTCCACCGCCCGCGTCCCCAAGCTCACCGTGATCGTCGGCGGCTCCTTCGGCGCCGGCAACTACGGCATGTGCGGCCGCGCCTACTCGCCCCGCTTCCTCTTCATGTGGCCGAACGCCCGCATCTCGGTGATGGGCGGCGACATGGCCGCCGCGGTGATGAAAGAGGTCGGCCAACCGGAGACCGCCGAGGAACTTCACGACCAATACGAAGAGCAGGGCCGCCCCCTCTACTCGACCGCCCGCCTCTGGGACGACGGCGTCATCGACCCCCGCGACACCCGTCACGCCCTCGCCCTCGCCCTAGACGCCTGCGCCGACGCCCCGCTCGCCGAGGCCTCGGCCCCCGTCTACCGGATGTAAGCCGCTACAAGCGAGTTCATTAGTCGGGACATATGCTCGGCTCGAGTGAGCAAGTTCGTCCTCGTCCTCAGTGTTGTGCTGGTCCTGTTCGCGGGATGCGGCGAAGCTGACACCTCCAGCGAACCGGCGGGGCGCGGAAGCGAAGTGGCCGGCCTGGAACGGCAGGCGGAGCGCCATCGGGCTGCGATTCGTCGCGCGAAGGCGCGGCAGCAGGCACAGGCAGCCGCGAGGCGCCATCATCGCCAACTCGTTGCCCGCCACCACCGTGCCCAGGTGAGGGCTGAAGAAGCCGAACGCCGGGCGGCCGAAGCGGCTGAAGAAGCCGAAGCCGAAGCCCGGGCCACCGAAGCAGCTGAAGCCGAAGAAGCCGCCGCCAAAGAAGAAGCCAGCGAATGCGACCCCAACTACTCCGGTGCCTGCCTCGACCCCTACGCCTCCGACTACGACTGCGAAGGCGGCAGCGGCAACGGGCCCGCCTACACCGGAACCGTGACGGTGGTCGGCGAAGACCACTACGGCCTCGATTCCGACTCCGACGGCACCGGCTGCGAGCCCTATTAGGCCTCGCGGTGACCGCTGCGGCCATCGCCGGCTGCGGATCCAGCTCCGAAGACACCACGGCGACCGCGCCGGCATCGCCGAGGCCGCATCAACCCGTCCACAACAAGGGTTCTCGCGGTCTCGCGAATGAGCGCAGACTCGCAAACCGTGGCGCCCTCGCATTGCCCGGCCGGTCATCCCGCCTGCCGGGAAACGGTGGGGCGGATCGTCTATGTGGAGCGGGTGGATGCGGACGGGGATGGGGACGCTCACTTCGTGATCCGCGACCCGCAGGGGATCACGCTGCCGGGACTGACCGCGATCGACGTCCGGGTCGGCCTGCGCCCGCACCCGTTGCCGGGGCCGGGAGACCTGATCAGCGCTGCCGGGCCGGTGCAGACCGGCTCCTACGGCCAGGACCAGATCCACGCCCTCGAGCTGCACGTCGGCCGGTAGCCTCGCCGGGATGAGCAGCCGCTTCGCCCAGGTCGACGTCTTCGGCGACGGCCCCTGCTCGGGGAATCCGGTCGCCGTCGTGCTCGAGGCCGAGGGGCTGGGGGAGGAGGAGATGCAGCGCTTCGCGCGCTGGACGAACCTCGCCGAGACCACCTTCGTGCTGCCGCCGACCCGGGCCGGGGCCGACTACCGCGTCCGCATCTTCACCCCGGTCCTGGAGCTGCCCTTTGCCGGCCATCCGACGCTCGGCACTTGCCACGCCTGGCTCGAGGCCGGGGGAGGGCCCGGGGGTGAGGAGATCGTCCAGGAGTGCGAGGCGGGCCTGGTGCGGATCCGCCGCGATGGCGGTCGGCTCGCCTTCGCGGCGCCGCCGCTGGTGCGCTCCGGACCGGCCTCGGAGCAGGACCGAGAGAAAGTCGCGAGGGCGCTCGACCTCGCTCCGGGGGAGATGCTCGCGGTCGAGTGGGTCGACAACGGCCCGGGTTGGATCACCGCCCTCCTCGCGAGCCCGGAGCAGCTGCTGGAGCTGCGACCCGGGCCGCTCGACTTCGACCTCGGCGCCGTCGCCCTCTATTCGCCCGGCTCCGAGGCGGCGATCGAGCTCCGCGCCTGGGCTCCCGTCAACGGCCAGGCGGTCGAGGACCCGGTCACCGGCAGTCTCAACGCCTCGGTCGCCCAGTGGTTGCTCGCCGACGGTCGCCTCCAAGCTCCCTACCTCGCCCACCAGGGGACGGCGATTGGCCGCGAAGGCCGCATCTACGTCAGCGAGGCCGACGGCGAGATCTGGATCAGCGGCCGCACCGAGACGGTGATCGCCGGCACCGCGAAACCGCAGTAGAGGTCGATATTCGACCTCGTTCGCGGTTTCGGCGTCAGCCGTGGACGCCGGTCCGGTGGACGACGGCGTGGCCGCGGCCGCGGGCGATCAGCCAGCGGTTGACCGGTAGGGCGACCGCGCCCGCGATCACCAGCGCGAAGGCGAGGCTGCCCCAGAAGCGGAGGCTGTCGAGGCCGGCGTCCATCGCCCCCGGGATCGTCAGGATGATCAGGTTGTCGACCACCTCCATCGTCGCGATGCTGAGGGTGTCGGAGGCGAAGGCGATCGGGATCACGGCCCCCAGGGCCATCCCTGAGCGCAGCAGCGGCAGGCTGGTCAGCCCGTAGCCGAAGAAGAAGGCGAGGACCACGGCGAGCACGATCGTCGCCAGGTTGGAGAGGCCGAGCGCGGTCCCGATCGCCATCCCGGCGACCTCGCCGATCGCGCAGCCGGTGAGGCAGTGGACGGTGGCCGAGAAGGCGAGGGCGTTGAGGTTTTGATTGTCAGTTGCCATGGGAGCCATTCTAACATATACCCCCCTGGGGTATCAACCCGGGCCTGACGGAGGGCGCTCCGCCACGTTCCAAGGTGACGAGAGCTACTGAAAGGAAGACCGAAATGAGAAGGCTCCTGATCGTCTTGCCGATCGCTGCCCTACTGCTCGCCTCCGTCTTCGCGAACGCAGGGTCAGCGGCTCCCTCCGGCTCGGCGAACCTGAAGATCACCAAGTCCGACAGCCCTGATCCGGTGCGGGTGGGCTCGAGCCTCACCTACGCGATCGGCGTCGAAAACCTCGGCCCGTCGCCGGCGACCGGGGTGGCCGTGACCGACAACCTGCCGAAAGGCGTCGACCTGGTCTCCGCGACCGGTCCCTCCGGGGCCTGCGGGGTGCAGGGAGGGAAGGTCACCTGCAACGTCGGCAGCCTTGACCCGGTCGGGGTCAACTACGGCGGTGCCCAGGTGACGGTGACGATCGTCGTCGTCCCCCGCGAGGCCGGCACGATCCGCAACACCGCCACGGTCAAGGGCGACCAGAAAGACCCGGTCAACGGCAACAACAAAGCGACCGCCTCGACCCGCGTCCTCGGCGCGGCCACCTGCCGCGGTGTCGCAGCGACCGTGACCGGGACGGCCGGGGACGACGTGCTCCTCGGGACCCCGGGACCGGACGTGATCGTCGGATTCGGCGGCAGCGACAGCATCGTCTCGAGGGCCGGTCGCGATCTGATCTGCGCCGGCGCCGGAGCCGACACCGTCGGCGCGGGCACGGCCGCCGATCGCGTCTTCGCCGGAGCGGGGCCGGACCGCCTGCTCGGTCGCGGCGGGCCCGACCTGCTCAAGGGCTCGGCCGGCAACGATGTGATCAAGGGCGGCGGCGGAGCCGATCGCCTGCGCGGCGGTCGTGGCACTGACCGCTGCCGCGGCGGCGCCGGGGCCGACTCGGTCCGAGGCTGCGAGCGCTAGGCCGAAGCGCCCGTAAGAGAAGAGCGCCCGTCCTCGGGACGGGCGCTCTTCCAAACCGGGGCTACGAGCGGAGCTCGCTAGCCGATGTACATGATCGCGATCGCCATCGCGTCGTCGATCAGGTGATGCCCTTCCGGCACGTTGTAGATGCCGTGCAGGCGGATCGTCTGTCCTTTCGTGATCGTCGCGATCGGGTTGCCCGTGCAGACGTTCATCCCGGAGATGTGTTTACGGCCGTCCGGGTGGGTTACGTAGCCGGGGGCGCCGTAGGTCGCCACCGAGTTGCAGAGCAGCGATTCCCCGGCGGATTTGTTGGTCAATTCGATGTTGACGCCGTGGTCGTGGATGTGACCGGCGGCGGCGATCAGTTTGCCGCCGAAGGTCGCGTTCCAGTCGTAGTGGGTGTCGCTGAGTCCGATCGGAACTTCGATGTAGGAGTTCAGCGAGCACTGGTTGGCGTCCATCCAGACCGGGCGCAGCGGCGCGCGGCTGGTCGCGTCGCTACCGGTCGCGTACTTCCAGGTCATCCGGATTTTCACCGTTTTGCTGGTCGTTTCCCAGTTCATCAGGTCGAAGACCATGTTCCAGGTCTCGGTGCTGTTGACCTTGTAGCCGTAGGGCAGAGCGGTCAGGTCGACCGGGGTGCGCTCGTCGCCTGAGGCGAAGAAGCGTTCGCCGAGCAGGCCCGGGCCTTTGCCGGCGCAGGTGACGTCGGACTTGCCGCTCGACTGGGCGGCGAACATCGCGTGGTGGAGCATCGGCCCTTCTGTGATCGTCGCTTTGGCCCCACTGGTGTAGACGAGGTCAGGCGTGACGCCGATGATCGTGCAGCCGGTGCACGGCTTGGCGATGTTGCTGACGATCTGGTTGGTGATCATCCCCGCGTTCTCGTGGTCGTGCGGGTCACCGTTGCCGGCCGGGATCGTGTACGGGCCGTAGTCGATCGTTTTGGTCGTGATCGTCGCGTTCGCGGTCGCCGGGACGGCGAACAGCGCGAGAGCGCAGACGAGCAGCGCCAAGCGTTTGATCGCTTGCATCAATTTCTCCCCCTTCGGGTGATGGACGAAGAGCTCTCCCTGCGAAAGCTCTCTTAAACGTTCAAGGAACCTAGACCGACAGACACGCTCGTGTCAACTCGGGTACGTCTCGATTTCCCGGATTTGTGGTATTTGTCACCCCGGCTTGACATGTGACTATCTAGTCACCTATTCTCCGTCTCATGGACGAGGTCTTCAAGGCGCTGGCGGACCCGACCCGCCGCGAGCTGCTCGATCGGCTCTTCGAGCGGGACGGGCAGAGCCTGAGCGCCCTGGAGGAGCGGTTGCCGATGACCCGCTTCGGCGTCATGAAGCACCTGAAGGTGCTGGAGGGGGCAGGCCTGGTGACGACGCAGAAGCGTGGCCGCGAGAAGCTGCACTTCCTCAACCCCGTCCCGATCCGGCTGATCTACGACCGCTGGGTCGGCAAGTACGCGGAGCCGTGGGCCTCGGCGCTCAGCGAGCTGAAGCAGGAAATCGAGAAAAGCCAGAACGAGGAAGACGAACGATGAACGACGAGCAGGCCTACGCAGTGGTCGGCGGGCGCGGCAGCATGACCGTGTTCGAGATCTACATCAAGACGACGCCGGAGCGCCTCTGGGAGGCGATCACCAGCGAGCAGATGCGCAAGCGCTACAGCTTCGGGGTCGGGACCGTCTCCGACTGGACCCAGGGCTCGGAGTACAAGGCGTCGGTCCCGGGTGTGATCGACATCGCCGCGGCGAGAACCTCGAGGTCGAGCCGCCGCGGCGGCTGGTGCAGAGCTTCACCGCGCTCTGGAGCGAGGACGTCCAGCGGGAGGGGACCTCGCGGGTGACCTGGGAGATCGAGCCCGTCGGCACCTCATGCCGCTTGCGGGTCACCCACGATCAACTCGGCGAGAGCGCCAACAACGAACTCTACGGCGGCTGGCCGATGATCCTCTCCGGCCTGAAGACGCTACTGGAGACCGGCGAGGACCTCGACACGCCGGGCTCGCTGCGCTACTCCGGCGCCGCCGACTGACCGACCCGTTTTCCCGGCTCTGCCCACGGGGTAGCCTGAGCGGACCCGACGAGGAGGAGACCAGTCGATGACGCAACCGACCGTGGAGGACGCCCGCGAGCTGAGCGAATGGCATCCGCCCCTGGGAGTGCTTTCCGTCTACCTCGGCTTCGATCCCGCCGACCGCGGCGCTTCTTGGAGGACCGAGCTGCGCAACGCCCTCGACCAGGTGCTCGACGCAAATAAGGAGGCCGAGCACGACCGCCGCGTCGCTCTGCGGGCGACCGCCAAACGGCTCACCGAGCGCTTCGAAGACGGCGACCTGCGGCCCCCGCCGCGCGGGGAAGCGGGCTTCGTCGAGGTTGCCGAGAAGGAGGGCGCCGAGCACTGGTTCGGGACCGGGGTCGCCCCCGCGGCCGGCACCTGCGTCGAGTTCGGGGTCGACCCGGCGGTGGTGCCGCTGCTCGACCTCTGCGGTCGCGGCGCTGGCCGCGCGGTGGCGCTGCTCTCCTCCGAGCGGGTGCGGCTGTTCTCCTGCGCGGAAGGGGCGCTGGAGGAAGTCGAGGAGTGGAAGCTCAGCATCTTCAGTCTCGACTGGCGCGAGCGCAAATCGCCTTCCGGCAACCCCGCTCGCGGCCAGGGGGTGAGCTCCTCCGGCCATGACCAGTTCGGCGAGCGGCTCGACCACAACCGCCAGCGCTTCCTCACCGAGTGCGGCGGCCTGGCCGCCCGCCGGCTCGAGCAGGACGGCTTCGGCGAGATCATCGTCTTCGGCCCGTCGCGGGACCTCGAGAGCTTCGAGGCCGGCTTCAACGCGCCGGGAGCCAAGCTGACCATCGGCGGCGATACCGACTTGATCTCGACCCCGAAGGGGAAGCTGAGCGAGGTCTTCGCCGAGGTCGTCGAGCGCCTCGAAGGAGAGCGCGAGCGGGAGCTGGTCGAGCGGGCCCTGGAGGAGGCGAAGGGCGGCAGCCGCGGCGCCGTCGGCTTGCAGGAGACGAGGGAGGCGTTGGCCGAAGGGCGGGTCGACCACCTCGTCCTCGACCCCTCGCTGGGCGAGGACGCCGAGACGATGATCCGCGCCGCTCTCGCCAGCAGCGCCCGCGTCACCGTGGTCCGCGACGGCCTCGCCGAATCGCTCGCCGAGGCCGAAGGGGTCGCCGCGATCCTCCGCTACTGAGCCCGAGTGTGACCGGTCTCCGGTTCGGCATCTCACCCCGGGGTACACGGGGGAGAGAAAGCAGAGAGCGAGAGACAAAGGAGAACGGGTTGAGTGTGCAAGAGCGGGTCGCTGGAGGCCCATTGGGCAAGGTAGTCGGAAGGGCGAAGCAACTGGCCGGAGCGGCGCTGGGGCGCGAAGAGCTTCACCGCGAGGGGCAGTTGCAGGAGGTTCAGGCCGACACCGAGGCCGAGGCCGCGGCGAAGGCCGCGGAGGCCGAGCGCAAGGAGCAGGAGGCCGAGATCGAGGCCGAGCGGGCTCGAGACCGAGGCCGAGCGTCACGAGGTCGAGCGCGAGGCGGCCGAGATCGAGGCCGAGGAGCAGGCCGAGCGCCGGCGTGCCGAGGAGGAGCGCGAGGCAGCCAAACGCGCGCAGGTCGAGAAGGCGGCCGCCGAGCGTGAGCGGCTGGCCGGCGAGGACCGCGCCGAGGCGAAACGCAAGCAGGCCGCGGCCAAGAAGGGCGCCGCGAAACGCGAGGCCAATGAGCTGAAGCGCGAAGCCGCCCGGGCCGAAGAGGCCGCCGCCGCGATCGATCCCAAGGAGGGGAAGTAGAGATGGCGATGCCGACGATCTCCGAAGACGATCTTCAACTCGTCGCTGAAGCTGGCGCGAGCGCCCTTCGACATCGCGCTGGGCGCGATGGGCGGCTCCGACTCGACGGCCAAGCATCTGCTCGACCGCGCCGAGGCAGGGCTCGTAGCGCCACCGGCGTCCTCTTCGCCGACGCGGAGCTGAAGGAAGAGGGCCGCAACGTCGCTGCTGGCGACGAAAGAGCGCGAGCGGGCGACCCGGTTGCGCGAGCCGCGCCGAGGTGACCGAGCACGAGGCGAGCGAGCGGCAGGCCGAAGTCAGCGAGGCAGCCGAGAAAGCGGCCGCCGAGGCTCGCCGCAAAGCCGAGCGGGAGAAGCGCCAGGCGGACAAGCGCCGTCGCGAACGCGAGGCCCGGGCCAAGAAAGCCGAAGAGAAGAAAAAGCAGAAAGCGGCGAAGGCGGCCGCCAAAGCGAAACGCGCCAACACCAAAGCCGAGAAGACGGCCCAGCTCGAGAAGCTCGAGGCCAAGGAAGAGAGCATCGAGGCCAAGGAGGAGGCGGCGGCGACCGAGCGCGAGGCCGAGCGGCTCGCGAAAGCCGCCGAGACGGCGAAGCAGGAGCGCAAGGACGGGGACGGCAGCTAGGTGAAAACGCGCCGGGGTCTAACCCTCGAGGTAGAAGACCTCGGCGCAGACGTCGTGTTCGGCGTCGAGGCCGCTGATGAAGGCGCGGACCTTGCGCCCGGTCAGTCGTTCGATGATCTCGGTGAATCTGTCGTGCGTGGCCGCCTGGAAGTACAGCCTGGTGTCGCGCAGGCGCTGGTGCTCGCCCATCTCGACGAGGCTGCGCTCGGCCGGGGTGAAGGTGTTCTCGAGCGAGCAGATGACGATGTCCGAGCCGGCGAATTCGGTCCGCACCTTGGTCGGCCCGCGCCCGAAGAGCTCTTTGTAGAGGCGGACCATCTCGCGGGAGATCTCCGCCCGGATCGACTCGTGATGGCTGCCGTCGGCGCTGACGGCGGTGCCCTGCGGCTCGTCTGCCATAGCCTGCCTCTACCCGTCCGCTCACCCGATTTAATCCGACAAGGCGCGCGGGTAGGAGAAGCGGGATGGCCACCAACCAGTCCACCACCCCCGGTGGTGACGATCACCCCTTACCCCGACGGCCCCTACCTGGTGCGAGGCGACTTCGTCGTCACCGACCAGGACGGCAACGAGCTGGCGACCGAGCGGCGGACGATCGCCCTCTGCCGCTGCGGCAAGTCCCGCATCCGCCCTTCTGCGACGGCACCCACAAGCTGGTCGGATTCAAAGCGCCGAGCGCGCCGGAGCCATGGCCGGGCGACTGATCGAGCTGCCGCCGCCGCGAGGGCCGCTGAGCGAGCAGCTCTTCGAGGCGCTCGCGGGCCCGGCGGAGGAGCCGGCTCGCCGCACCTGGGCCGGTCGACAGCGCCGACCCGATCGCCGACGAGGACCTCCAGCTCGCCCTCTACGTCGCCTACGAGCTCCACTACACGGCGATCCGGGGCGTCGACGAGCGCTGGGAGTGGTCCCCCTCGCTGCTCTCCTTCCGCGCCGCCCTCGAGCGGCCGCTTCGAAGAAGCGGTGGCGGAGCTGGTGCCGCCGGCCGAAGCGACGGAGCTCGAGTCGGTCGGCGCGGCCCTGCAGCGGATCATCGCCGAGGACGCCGGCCCGCCGCTCTCTCGCTACCTGGAGACGCAGGGGACGCGGGAGCAGATGCTCGAGCACGTCGTCCACCGCTCCGCCTACCAGCTGAAGGAGGCCGACCCGCACTCCTGGGCGATCCCGCGCCTCTCGCCGCGACCCAAGGCGGCGATGCTCGAGGTCCAGTTCGACGAGTACGGGGGCGGCAGCGCCGAGCGCATGCACTCGGTCCTCTTCGCGAAGACGATGGCGGCGCTGGGCCTCGACCCGGAGTACGGCGCCTACCTCGACCGCTGGCCCGGCGGTGACGCTGGCGACCGTCAACCTGCTCACCGGCTTCGGCCTGCACCGCCGCCGCCGCGGCGCCGCCGTCGGCCACCTCGCCGCCTTCGAGATGACCTCCTCGATCCCCAACCGCCGCTACGGCAACGCCCTGCGCCGGCTCGGCTGCGGCCCCGAGGTGACCCACTTCTACGACGAGCACGTCGAGGCCGACGCCGTCCACGAGAACATCGCCGCCTGGGACCTGGCCGGCGGCCTGGCGGCCGACGAGCCCGAGGTGGCCGCCGACATTCTCTTCGGCGCCCGGGCGCTGCTGCAGGTCGAGGCGCGCTGGGCGAGCCACCTGATGGACGCCTGGGAGGGAGGGGAGACGTCGCTGCGCGCTCCCGTCGTCCCCGTCCCGGCGTGAGCGAGCCGCCTGCGAGCTCTCCTACCTCGTGCCGATCCGCTGGCACGACGGCGAGCAGCGGCGACGAGCTGGCCGCCTACCTGGCGGCGATCGCGCCCGACTGCGCCGAGGTGATCGTCGTCGACGGCTCCGACGCCCGAGGTCTTCGCCGCCAACGCCGCCGCCTGGGGCGAGCTGGTGACCCACGTGCCGCCCGACCGCGGACGAGCGCTGGCTGATGGGGAAAGTCTCCGGGGTCCGCACGGGGGTGCGCCTGGCCTCCTGCGAGCGCGTGGTGATCGCCGACGACGACGTCCGCTACGACCTCGAGGCGCTGCGGCGGGCTGCGCCGACTGCTCGACGAGCCACGACCTGGTGCGGCCGCAGAACTACTTCAGCCGGCTGCCCTGGCACGCGCGCTGGGACACGGCGCGGACCCTGCTCAACCGCAGCCTCGGCCGCGACTACCCGGGGACGCTGGCGGTGCGGCGCTCGCGGATGCTGGCGATGGGGCTCTACGACGGCGACGTCCTCTTCGAGAACCTGGAGCTGATCCGGACGGTGCGCGCCCACGGCGGCAGCACGGTCGCCCCGCTCGACCTCTACGTCGCCCGCGTGCCGCCCTCGGCCGGCACACTTCTGGGGCCAGCGGACGCGCCAGGCCTACGACGACTTCGCGATCGCCGTGCGGATGGCGCTCTGGCTGTCGCTCGTGCCGCTCCTCGCGGTCACAGGGCGCTTTAGTCAACCAGTGGCTGACAAAGTCGCCCAGCCTCGCCGGCTGGTCCCCGTGGCGGCCGCACTAGCGATCGGCGCTCGCCGAGCGTGGGGCGGCGGCGCGGCGGCGGTGCCGCCGTCTTTCCCGCCACCTCCTCGCTGCTGGCGCCGCTCTGGGTGCTCGAGCGCGCCGTCTGCGCCTGGCTGGCCGTTCTCGCAGCGCCTGCGCTTCGGCGGCGTCCGCTACGGCGACTCGGTGATCCCGCTCGCCGCCCACTCTGAGCGGCAGCTGCGGCGCCGGCAAAGAAGCCGCTAGCCCGGCCGCGCCACCGCGCTGGGATTCGGCGCGAGTCGTTTCCGCGCTGCGCGTACGCGCTGCAGCAGCCTGTCGCGCTTGAGGGCGGGGCCGATCTCGGGCTTCGCGGATCTCGTCCCGGGTCGTGGTGACGTCTGCTACTGAGGGGTCCTGGCGAGGCGTTCATGGCTCCTCCGGCTTTGGAAAAGGTTGGGTGTTCCGAATGCCTCTCCCGATCTCCGTGCCCATCCGCCGTGAGAAGTGAGCGGTTTACCTCCCGACACAAACAGCGCTGTGACCGTTGTGCCGAATGTCGATTACCCCGTGCCTGTGTGACGAAACCCTCGTTTGATGCCGCAGTCAAGCGGGAAAGACGGTGGTGCAGGAGACCAGAGCAATGGAACACACCGGTTTTCAACACGAGGCTCTGATCTACGACGGGGCCGACGAGTACTTGGCCGGGACCGTGCCCTTCCTCCGCGACGCGATCGAGGCGGGCCAGCCCGCGCTGGTCGCGGTCGGCAAGCCGCAGACGGAGCTGCTCGAAGCCGAGCTGGGCGAGGACGGCGGACACGTCCGCTTCGTCGACGTCGAGGAGCTGGGTCGCAACCCGGCCTGGATCATCCCCTTCTGGCGGGACTTCGTCGACGAGAGCGGCGGGCGATCGGTGCGGGGCATCGGCGAACCCGTCTGGGCGGCTCGCAGCCTGGCCGCCCTCGACGAGTGCCAGCGGCACGAGTCGCTTCTCAACGTCGCCTTCGCCCCTCAGCCGGCCTGGTCTCTGCTCTGTCCCTACGACGCCGGCGCGCTGGACGACGAGGTGCTGGAGAGGGTCGCCTGCTCGCACACCCACGTCCACTGCGAGGGCCGCGTCGAGGAGAGCTCCTCCTTCGACCCCGCCGGCGACTGCTTCGCCGGGGAGCTGCCACCGCCGGCGGCGCCGAGCGAGAGCCTCGCCTTCGACTTGGCCGGGCTGGGGGAGGTGCGCCGGCGGGTCGCTGCGGCGGCGGAGCGGGCGGGCTTGGACCCCCTCGGCATCGCCGACCTCGTCACCGCCGCCAGCGAGCTGGCCGCCAACAGCGTCGTCCACGGTGGCGGCAGCGGCACCCTGCGCCTCTGGCAGGAAGGCGGCAACCTCCTGGCCGAGGTCGAGGACCGGGGTCGGATCGACGAACCCCTGGTCGGGCGGCTGCGCCCTGGCATCTCCCAGGAGGGAGGCCGGGGCCTCTGGCTCACCAACCAGCTCTGCGACCTGGTCCAGATCCGCTCCGGGGAGGGCGGGACCACGGTGCGCCTGCACGTGCAGGCGCACGAGGGTGTCTGCGCCTGCGCTTAAGGCGTGAGCACGGCCCGGCGCGGGTACCCGGTGGACCATGACGAACAACGATCCGCAGACCCAGCTCGTCAAGTACCTGACCGACGTCCACTCGATCGAGGAACAGGCCGCCGTGCAGATGCGCCGCGCCCCCGATCTGGTCGAGGGGCCGCTCGCCGACGCCTTCCAACGCCACCTCGCCGAGACCGAATCCCAGGAGCAGCGCGTCCGCGAGCGCCTAGAGGCGCACGACGCCTCCCCTCGAAGCTGAAGGACGTCGCCGGGCAGGCGGGTGGCTTCGGGATGGTCCTCTTCGCCCGCTCGCAGCCCGACACGCCCGGCAAGCTGGCGATGCACGCCTTCTCCTACGAGCACATGGAGGTGGCCGCCTACGAGCTGCTCGGGATCGCCGCCCGCGAAGCCGGCGACGAGGCGACCGCGGCGATGGCGGCGACGATCGCCGACGAGGAGCGCGAGATGGCGGGGCGGATCGCCGAGCGCTGGGACGATGCCGTCGAGCAGGCGCTCGCCGCGGTCGACCCCGACGATCTCGGCGAGCAGCTGAACACCTACCTGGCCGACGTCCACGCGCTCGAGGGACAGTCGAAGAAGCTGCTGGAGAAAGGTCGGGAGTTGGACGTGCCGGAGGCGCTCCGCAGCGCCCTCGACCACCACCTGACCGAGACCGAAGGGCACCTGGAGAAGATCGAGCGCCGGCTCGACGATCGCGGCGCCACCCCCTCGGCGCTGAAGGACGCCGCGCTGCGCCTCGGCGCCCTCAACTGGGGTGTCTTCTTCGCCGCCCAGCCGGACACGCCGGCCAAGCTCGCCGGCTTCGCCTACGCGGTCGAGAACCTCGAGGTCGCCGCCTACGAGCTACTGCTCCGCGTCGCTCGCCGCGCCGGCGACCAGGAGACCGTCGCGCTCGCCGAGTCGATCCTCGCCGAGGAGAAGGCGGCCGCGAAATCGGTCGCCGACCAGTGGACGGTCTCGATGAGCGTCGCCTAGGAGCGCTGCGGCAGCGTCCGCTTGATCGCCGCTAGGTGCAGGTCCTCGACCTCCTGCCCCTGGCGGTCGGCACGCTCGGCCAGGGCGTGGAAGTCGAAGCCGTCGAGGGAGTCGCCGAAGCTCTCCTCGAGCGCGTTCCAGAGCTGCATCTTGCCGCCGATTCCCGAGGCGAGGATCTCGAGCTCGAGGACGCGGCTGAGCGGCGAGTAGCTGCGCAGGTGGCCGTTCGGCTTCAGGCGGCCGAGTCGCTCGGCCACTTTCGCCAGCACGGGTTTGAGCGAGTCGCGCTTGATCTCGAGCCGGTCGGTCAGCCGGATCAGCGTCTCCCGGTCGGCCTCGATTTCGGTGCAGATCCGGGCCAGCGGCCGGCCGAACTCGGGGTCGCCGGAGTTGCTCGACCGCAGGCGGCGGGCCAGCTCGACGCCGAGCGCGGCCCCCGCCAGGTGGTCGTTCAGGTAGATGGCCAGGTAGCGACCGTGATCAGCGCTCGCGGCCATCGCTGCGGCTAGGCCTCCTCGTAGGGGTCCTTTGCCCCGGCCAGCTGCAGCGCGCACTCCTTGGTGTCGCTGAAGTGGCGTTCCTGGATCGGCAGTGCCCACTCGGTCAGGTCGGAGATCGGCTCCTCGCCGGCCTGCTCGTTCAGCTTTCGTAGCACCGCCCAGTGGCCGACCTCGCCCGCCTCGGCCATGGTCATGAACTCGAAGCCGTCGAGTCCGTCGGCGTCGTCGCCGAGGTACGTGTCCATCATCTCGGTGGCCTCGCCTTTGGTTTCCTGCGCCTTTTCGAGGATCGCCGTCTTCTTGCCGTTGCGGTTCTCGGCGACCTCGGTGCAGCGGCGCTCGGTCTCCTCGGCCTCGGTCCGCATCTGCTGCAGTTTCGAGGCCACGCTGTCGTCGTCGACGAGGCCCTCGACCTTCTCGGTCGCTTTCTGCGCGGCCTGGGCGAGCCCGAGGACCTCCGCGAGCTTCTCCTCCAGAGTCGTCAACTCAGCCATCGATGTCCTCCTTCTGGTTGGGGTTGGCAGTTGCGGTTTTCCTACCCGAGCCAGAGGTGTTCGAAGCGCAGCCCCGCGGGGTCGGGGTGGAGGAGGCCCATCGAGAGGCGGGGCGCCCGGCGACGCTCGGTCGGGCTGCCGGGGTTGAAGATCTGGAAGCCGCCCTCCTCTTCGTGCAGGGGCAGGTGGCTGTGGCCGAAGACGACCGCGTCGGCGTCCGGAAAGCGAGCGCGCATGCGGGATAGGCGGCCCTTGGCTGGGCCGGCGTCGTGGAGGACGGCGACGGTGCGGCCACCGATCTCGACCTCCAGCGACTCCGGCAGCTCGCTCCGCAGCTCGGCGTCGTCGACGTTGCCGTGGACGCCGAGCACAACGGGGCAGAGCCCCCGCAGCTCCGCCAGCACCGAGGCGGCGGAGAAGTCACCCGCGTGGAGCAGCGCCTCGGCCTCGCGGATCCTCTCCACGCACACCTCCGGCAGTGCCCGGCGCCCCTTCGGCATGTGGGTGTCGGCGATGACTGCGATCACCGGCGGCGGACCCGCACCTCAGGATCTCCTGCTGAAAAGCCCGCGGATCCCGGCGCCGGCGGCGGCGAGGAAGGCGCGCCACAGGGTCCGCTGCCGCTCCGCGTGCCAGCCGCCTTCGGTGGAGTGGGGCTCGCGGCTTTGGAGCACGTTGCCGGGGGCCGGGGCGGCGGCGACGCTTCCGAACGAGCCGCGGACGAAGGCGCCGTGGGCGAGCCGGCGGTAGAGCGGCGGCACGGTCGCGTAGAGGATCTCCAGCGCCCGGCCGGACTGCCCGTAGTTGACTTCGCGCTTCGGGTTCTCGGCGCAGAGCTCGACCCCCCGCGCCACCGCTTCGACGTCGAGGACCGGCGGGATTGGCCGCACCTGGCGGCCGGTGTAGTTGCCGGCGTGCTCGAAGATCGGCGTGTCGACCGCCTGCGGCACCATCGTCGCCACGTGGATCTCCTCCTCATCGACTAGCTCGCCCGCGAGGCATTCGGAGAAGGCGCGGACGGCGTTCTTGCTGACGATGTAGGGGGTGACCTGCGGCGTGCTGACCCGGCCCCAGACCGAGGACATGTTGATCAGGACGCCGGAGCCCTGGCGGCGGAACCGCCGCAGGGCCGTCCGCGCCCCGTGCACCTGGCCCATCAGGTTGGTCTCGATGATCTGGCGGAAGACCTCGGAGGGGATCTCCTCGAAGGGGCCGTAGGCGATCGTGCCGGCGTTGTTGACCCAGACGTCGAGGCGGCCGAAGCGCTCCTCGGTCGCGGCGGCGAAGGCCTCCACCGCCTCCTCGTCGGAGACGTCGAGGGCCCGGTAGAGGACCTGCGCCCCCGCCGCTTCGCACTTGCCGGCGACCTCGGCCAGCGGCCCCTCCGAGCGCGCGCAGAGCGCCAGCGCCGCACCGCGCCGGGCCAACCGCAGCGCCGCCGCCCGGCCGATCCCGCTCGAGGCGCCGGTGATCGCCACCACCGCTTCCTCCAGCGAGCGCGGCACGATGTCTAGCCGAGCCCCTTGTCCTCGGCGGCTTTGTAGGCGATCTGGAAGAAGTCCGAGATCGTCAGCGCCGAGAAGAGCGAGGCGACGAAGCGGGTGACGCGAGGGGCGAAGACGAGCCCGATCGAGAACGCCGCGACGACCCAGAGCCCGAGGCAGTAGGGGCAGATCAGGAGTTCGCCGATCGCTTTCTGCACGCCGGTACCGCGCGAGCTCTCCTCGAGCTCCGCAGGGCCGCCCTTGCCTTCGAGTTCGGTGAACGGCGCCCGCAGCGGGCTCGTCACCTTGTCCTTGGAGAGGAGGCGGCTGGCTTTGTGGGCGGCGGTGCCGACCAGGGCGAGGTCGCCGGCCGAGACCTTCTCCGGCAGCTCGCGCCCCTGCCGTCTGGCGATCAGGAGGGCGGCGCTGACGAGGGCGCCGAAGATGCTCATGAAGGCTAGGTAGGGGCCGAACGGCGGCCGCTTCTCCGGCTCGGCGTAGCCGGCGAGGGCCGCCGGCGCGTCCTCTAGGGATGGGCTCACCCTCAATCGCTACCCGCTGCGGTGGAGATCCCAACCCTCGCTGCTGACCGCGAGGTGGATGGCGCCCTCGGGGCCGCGGCGCTCGATCACGAACCCCTGCGCGACCGCTCGCCGCAGCGCTCGCCGCAGATCCTGGGAGCCGAGCCGGGGGAACCGCGACTCGAGATCGCCTCGCCGGCAGAAGCCGTCGTCGGCGCAGTCGATGATCGCTGCGACGACCTCCGCGGGCGTGGGCAGTGCGCGACGGCGGGACACGGCGGCGAGCTTAAGTTAGGATCGGGTGGATGCCGCGGAGCTGCACGCCGGGGCGTTGTGGGAAATAACAAGGCACGGGGTTCGGCCAGGGACAAGTCGAACTACGGGCCGATACGAGAACAATTCGCAGAAGGTTCTACTCATGACTTTTTCCGAAAGTTACGATTACGTGATGCAGCGCTTCAAAGTCATCGAGCGAGACCTCGACTCCGACTGCAGGAACATCCAGGTCGAGGGCGAGCTCGACCTTGCGGTCGCCGAGCGGCTGGACGAGGCCCTGGCCAAGGCGATCGCCGAGTGCAACCGCGTCCTGGTCGGGCTCGAGCGCTGCGAGTTCATCGACTCCTCCGGTATCGCCGTGATCCTGCGCGCCCACAGCCGCATGGAGGGCGAGGGCAAGCGGCTCGCGGTCTACGGGCCGACCGCCCAGGTCCTCCGCGTGCTCTCGATGACCGGCCTGACCGGCAACGGGCTCGTCTTCGACAGCGCCGACGAGGCGATGGCCGCGCTCGGCCAGCCGGCGGCTTAGACGCCGAAGAGCGACCTCAGCCGAAGCGGGGTTCGAGGCGCTGGAAGGTGCGCCACCAGCCGTAGTCGAGTGTGGCGTGCTCGACTGCCTGTAGGAGCGAGCCGTCGTCGTCGTGGAGCTCATAGCTGACCACGGGCGGCTCCGCACAGAGATCAACATCGACGATCCGGGCCATCATCAGATATGGCGGACAGCTGAGCCAGACCTCGCCAGGTTTAGGAAGGATTTTTAGTTCGGAGCGCGCCATGGGTCCTCGGTACCCCTGCATTTCGACGCAGAAACCGAGACTCATCCCCGAAATTCGGAAAATTCCGAAGGGCGTTCAGACGCCCTGTTTTCGGCCCACTCCGGTGGCGATCTCGCGGGCCCGCAGCGGTCCCCCGGCGGTCGGGTCCAGGGGCGGGGTCGGCGCCCCCTCGGCGTTCCGCATCCCCCGCAGGAGATCGTCGAGCGCCTCCAGCGAGCTCACCTTCGGTTTCCAGCCGAGCTGCTCGCGGGCGCGGGTCGTGTCCATCGTCGGCACCCCGAGGGCGAGGTCGATCCAGCCGGGGGAGAGGGCTGCAGCCGCAGCCGCCAGCTGAGGTCGGCGGCGGTGCGGAGCGCCCGCGCCGGCAGCGGGAAGCTGCGGGCCCCGAAGAGCTGGCAGAGCTCCTCGACGCCGATCTCCGGCTCGGCGGCGATGTTGAAGGCGCCGTGGACGTCGCGGACGACCGCCTGCCGGTAGGCCTCGCCGACGTCGCGCGAGTGCACCGCCTGGAAGCGCAGCCGCGGCACCCGCGGGATCAGGGGCACCAGCCGCTTGCGGACGAGGAAGCCGGGGAGGAAGGGCCCGGCGAAGAGGCGACGGATCTCGCTCGCGGCCTCGGACTTGAAGATCAGGCCCGGGCGCAGGCGGACGATCCGGATCTCGGGCTCACGTCGTTCGAAGGCGTCGAGCAGGGTTTCCACCGCCGCCTTGTGGCGGGAGTAGAAGGAGGTGGGGATGCCGTCGACCGGCCAGGACTCGTCGACCCGCCGTTCCTTTGGGCCGGGGCCGTAGGCGCCAACCGAGGAGGCGTGGACCACGGCCTCGACCCCGGCCCGGGCCGCCGCGTCGAAGACCCGGCGGCTTCCCTCGACGTTGATCCGCTCGGTCACCCGCTCGTCGCGGCCCGGCTGGATCGCCCAGGCGAGGTGGACGACGGCCTCGGCGCCGGAGAAGATCGGCACCAGGTCGTCGGTGACGACGTCGGCGCCGACCCAGCGCACCTTCGGCATCTCGACCTCGGGGACCCGGCGGGCGATGCCGACGATCTCCTCGACCGCCGGCTCCTCCGCGAGCGCCTCGAGCACGCTGGTGCCGACGTTGCCGCTCGCTCCGGTGACGACTACGCGCATCGAAATCCTTTCGTCACGGCTGGATCACGAACTTGATCGCGCCGTCTTCCTTCTTCTGGAACTTTTCGTAGGCCTCGGGGACCTCGTCGATCCCGATCTTGTGGGAGGCGAGGTCCTCGGTCCCGAGCGGGTCGGCGTCGTCGCTCACCAGCGGCAGGATCTCGTCGATCCATTTCTTCACGTGGGCTTGGCCCATCCGCAGCTGCACGCCCTTGTCGAAGAGCTGGAACATCGGGATCGGGTCGACCATGCCGCCGTAGACGCCGCTGATCGAGACGGTGCCGCCGCGGCGGACCGTGTCGAAGCACTGGTAGAGAGCCGACATGCGGTCGATCGCGGCCTTTTCGATCAGCTTCTCGGCGACCGCGTCGGGCAGCAGGCCGGCGGCTTTCTGGGCGAACTCGCCGACCGGGGCGCCGTGCGCCTCCATCCCGACCGCGTCGATCGCGCCGTCGGTGCCGCGACCCTCGGTCATCTCGCGGATCGTGTCCGAGATGTCGTCGTGCTCTTCGAGGTCGAGCGTCTCGATCCCGTGCTTGCGCGCCAGCTCGAGCCGCTCGGGGACGATGTCGACGCCGATCACCCGCGCGCCTTTGTGGGCGGCGATGCGGGCGGTCATCTGGCCGATCGGGCCGAGGCCGAAGACGGCGACCGAGCCGCCCTCGGGGATCGCCGCGTAGTCGACCGCCTGCCAGGAGGTCGGCAGCACGTCGGAGAGGTAGAGGAAGCGGTCGTCGGGTGGCCCCTCGGGCACCTTGATCGGCCCGAAGTGGGCCTGCGGCACCCGCAGGTACTCGGCCTGCCCGCCCGGCACCTGGCCGTACATCTTCGTGTAGCCGAAGAGCGAGGCTCCTTTTTCTTCCTCCCGGTTCTGGGTCGTCTCGCACTGGGCAAAGAGCTCGCGGTCGCACATCCAGCAGTGCCCGCAGGAGATGTTGAAGGGGATGACGACGCGGTCGCCGGGGGCGATGTGGGCTACCTCCGGGCCGACCTCCTCGACGATCCCCATCGGCTCGTGGCCGAGGATGTCCCCCTCGGTCATGAACGGCGAGAGGATCTCGTAGAGGTGCAGGTCGGAGCCGCAGATCGCGCTCGAGGTGACCTTGATCACCGCGTCGGTGGCCTCTTCGATCTTCGGGTCCTCGACCTCGTCGACGCGAACGTCGCGGGGTCCGTGCCAGACCGCAGCCTTCATCGCTGTCTTCCTTCCTTAGGTGGCTATCGGTTACCTCACTGGTCCCCGACCCCGGCTGGTGCAAAACGGGTTGGAGGCGTTGTCACCCCGCACCCGGCTCAGGAGATGAGGGCGAGCACTTCCCGCTCGATCTTCAGCCGCTGCTTGGCGCTGAGGCGGTCGTTGCCGCTCACCGTCGGGCGGATCGTGTCGCCGTTGCGGTAGCGGTCGAGGACGCGGGGGTCGATGTAGGAGGCGCGGCAGACGGCAGGGGTGTTGCCGAGCGCCTCGGAGACCTGTTTCACCGCCCGCACGATCGCCCGTTTCGCCGCCGCCTCGGAGCCCGGCGGCTCCTCGCCGGCCACCGCCACCGCCGCCAGCACGGTGCCGTGCCAGGTGCGGAAGTCCTTGGCCGAGTACTCGTCGCCGATCTTCGCGTGGATGTACTCGTTGATCTCGTCGGAGCGGACGTCGACCCATTCGCCGCCGGCTCGGTAGGCGAGCAGGTCCTCGGGGCCGCCGCGCCGCCGGTACATGGTTTCGAGCGCCCGCCGGGCGGCGGCGTCGCGGATCGACTGCACCCGGCGCTGGCCGCTCTTGGCGGGGAAGTCGAAGACGACCTCGGTCTTGGCGATCGTGACGTGCTCGCGGCGCACGGTGGCGAGGCCGAAGCTCTCGTTTTCCTCTGCGTAGACCTCGCTGCCGACGCGGAAGAAGCCGAGGTCGAGGAGCCGGATCGCACAGGCCAGCGCCCGCTCCCGCGGCATCCCCTGGCGGCGCAGGTCGGCAGTGACGGCGCGGCGCAGCTTCGGCAGCTTGGTCGCGAACTCGCGCACCTGCTCGAACTTCCTTTCCGCCTGCCGCTGCTGCCAGCGCTCGTGGTAGAGGTACTGCTTACGCCCGGCTTCGTCGTAGCCGGTGGCCTGGATGTGGCCAAAGGGGTCGGTGCAGATCCAGACCTCCTTCCAGGCGGGCGGGATGGCCAGCTCTCGGATCCGCCCCAGCGTCTCCTCGTCGGCGATCGACTCGCCGGAGGAGTCGACGAAGGAGAAGCCGCGGCCGCGGCGCACCCGCTTGATCCCGGGGTCACCACAGTCGGCCCGGCGCAACCGCCCGCGGCGGGCGGCAGTAGCGGTCGCACTCACCTGGTCATTCCGCAGCCCTCGACATGCCGCCTAGCTACCCAAGCGCCCAAGGGGGAGAAACCGCACCTCCCGCGCTCTTATCCCAGCGCATGCCCGCCGAGACCGCGTCAACCCGTCTTCAAGAAGGGTTGACGCGGTCTCGCGGAGGCGACCGGCCGATTGCGGAGCTAGCGCGGCGACAGAACGGGGTGGTGGGGAGGGCCCAGTTGATCGACGGAGGCTTGAGCGAAGAAGCGATCGACGGACGATTGCGGACCGGACGTCTTCATCGCGTGCATGACGGCGTCTACTCGGTAGGGCACCAGTTGCTGACCCGACATGGCCGCTGGATGGCTGCCGTGCTCGCTTCAGGTCCCGATGCCGTCCTCAGTCACTGGTCCGCGGCGGCGCTCTGGATGATCAGGCCCAACTCGCGCTCGATCATCGACGTGACCTGCCCGAGCAAGAGCCGCTCTTGGAACGGAATCAGACGCCACCACAAAGGGCTGCCCGCTGACGAGGTCACGGTTGAGGAAGGGATCCCGGTCACCTCCGTGCCCCGGACGATCTTCGACCTTGCTGCCACCGAGCCGATCGAGGTGGTGAAGGCGCTCGTGCGCGAGATGGAATTCCGCGAGCTCTGGGACTCGCTTTCGCTCTGGGACCTGATCGAGCGCTATCCCGGCCGCCGCGGCATCCGCAAGGTGCGCTCGGTGCTCGAAGGCTTGAAGGACGAACCGGCCGGTGAGCGCAAGAGCCCCTTGGAGGATCGCTTCGTCCCGTTCCTACGAGCCCACGACCTACCAATCCCTCCCTTCAACCAATGGATCACCATCGGTTCAAAGCGCTTCCAGGTCGACTGTCACTGGCCTGGCACCAATCAGATCGTCGAGCTCGACGGCTGGCAGGGCCACAAGAGCCGCTCTGCCTTCAGAGAAGACCGCGCCCGTGATCGCATCCTCCACGTCCACGGCTACTCCGTCATCCACCTCACTTGGAACCAGCTGGACGACGAACCGGAGGCGATTGCCTCTGACCTTCGGGTCTTTCTGGGATAGATAAATAAAGAAGAAGAAAGACCCCGCCGGCCCAAAGCCCGCCCGCGCAACCCAAACCCCCTAAGAGACCCCGTCCTCCGGCTCGATCCGGAATGCGGACCGCAGCGGATGCGCGGGCTTGTAGAAGGTCGCCGTCTGGGTCGTCACCCGCCAGGGGAACGGCAGCGTCCCGCCCGGCGCGGCCAGGAACCTGGTGAAGAGGACCGAGGCGCGGCGGCAGGTGATCGCCGATTTCGCCGGGATGTAGACGAGGTACTCGCCCTTGGCGAAGAAGAGGGGGCCGACGTCGGAACCGGCGTTGACGGTGAAGGTGCCGGGGCAGAGCTTGCCGAGTTCGTTGTTGCCCCCGCCGCCGCCTTCGCCGCCTTCCGTACGACGGACGGAGAAGCTGAGGCTGCCGCCCTTGAACGTCGCTTTGCCGCTGCCTTCAGCGGTGACCCGCCACGGTTTCGGCAAGTTGCCATCCCAGTCGCTGAGGAAGCGGGCGAAGAGTTTCGAGGAGGCCGAGCAGCTCAGGCCCTCCGAGACCGTCACTTCGTAATTCCCCGCCGGCAGGCTCGCGGCGCCGATGCGATCGTCGTGCAGGACCTTGAAGTTGGGGCAGGTCGCGGCGGCGGCCGAACCGCCCCCGAGTGACAGCAGCGCCAGCACGGCGATCAGCGTCGCCGCGAAGGCGGTGGAGAGGCGGCGACGCGAGGGGAGGACGGGACCCACGGCGGCGAAAGCTATCAGCGCCGATCCCTAGCATGCGGGTCACCGATGCCAGAACCCGTCAAGCGCAACCAGCGCTACATGCCTGGGCTGGACGGGCTGCGTGCGATAGCCGTCCTCTCCGTCATCCTCTTTCACCTCGGCTTCGACTGGGCGCCCGGCGGAATGCTCGGGGTCGGCGTCTTCTTCACGCTCAGCGGCTACCTGATCACCGACATCCTGCTGAACCAGCTGAACGCCCGCGGCCGGATCAAGCTCACCGCCTTCTGGCTCGCCCGCGCCCGCCGCCTGCTGCCGGCGCTCTTCCTGATGCTGGCGATCGTCGTCGCCTGGGTAACGATCTTCGGCCCGGCACAACCAAAGGAGTTCCGGGAGGGAGTCGTCTCGGCGATCTTCTACGTCAACAACTGGCAGCAGATCTTCGCCGAAGCCTCCTACTTCGCCCGCTTCGAAGCCGAAGGCCCGCTCGACCACCTCTGGTCGCTCTCGGTCGAGGAGCAGTTCTACATCCTCTGGCCGTTCCTGCTCCTGATCGGGGTCAAGCTCGTCCACGAGCGCCCGCTGGCCTCCGGCGTCCGCCCACGGCTGGCGCTGCTGGCGATCGCCGGTGCGCTCGCCTCCTCGATCCTGATGGCGGTCCTCTACAAGCCGAGCTTCGACCCCTCGCGCCTCTACTTCGGCACCGACACCCGCGCCGCGGCGCTGCTCTTCGGTGCAGCCCTGGCGATGGTCTGGCCGAGCCGCAAACTGAGCCGCCGAATCGCCCCGCAGGCCCGCAACACCCTCGACGCGATGGGCGTCGCCGGGCTCCTGATCATCGCCCTGATGATCTGGAAAGTCGGCGAACTCTCGCCCTTCCTCTACCGCGGCGGCTTCGTGATCCTCTCGCTGGCGACGGTGATGGCGCTGATGCCGCTGACCCACCCGGCCTGCCGCCTCGGCGCCTGGCTGGGAGTGCGGCCGCTGCGCTGGGTCGGCGTCCGCTCCTACGGGATCTACCTCTGGCAGACGCCGGTGATCGTCCTCACCACGCCCCAGGGCATCCACGACGATAGCCTCGTCCGCGCCCTCCTCCAGGTGGCGGCGATCTTCGCCATCGCCTCCCTCTCCTGGCGCTTCGTCGAGGAGCCGATCCGCCACGGCGCGATCGGCCGTTTCTTCGCCCGCCGCCGCGCGGTCGGCTGGAAATGGGAGGGCTTCGCGCCGGGAATGCGGGTCGCGATCGTTGGCATGGGCATCGTCCTTGTGGTCGCCACTGCCGGGATGGCCGGCCTCAACTCGAGCTCGGCCGAAGGCAACGACGTGCGGATCGAGCAGGCGCGGGCCGAGGGGACGACGAAGCCGCCGCCGCTGACCAAGTCGCAAGCCGAAGACTCGACCAAATCCTCTTGCAAAGCCGTCGTCCACATCGGCGACTCGACCTCCGAGGGGCTCGACAACGCTGAATACCTGCCGATCGAATCGCAGCGGATCCCGGCGCGCTACGCCGAAGTCGGCGCCAAAGAAGTCCACATGGAGGTGCAGGGGGCGACCTCGATCGAAGAGCGCTTCGAAGGCAACCCCAACGCCCAGGAAGTCGCCGCCGCCTGGAAGGCCGAAGGTTTCAAAGGCTGCTGGGTGCTTGCCCTCGGGACCAACGAGGCGGCCAACGTCGCCGCCGGCTCGACGATCACCGAGCGCGAACGGATCGAAAAAATGATGGCGATCATCGGCGACGAACCGGCGCTCTGGGTCAACGTCCGCTCCTTGGTCGAAGCCGGCGACCCGTACTCGAAGGAAAACATGGAGAAGTGGGACGAGGAACTGGTCGCCGCCTGCGCCACCTACTCGAACATGCGCGTCTACGACTGGGCCTCCGACGTCAAAGACGACTGGTTCATCGAAGACGGCATCCACTTCACCTCGCCCGGCTACGCCGCCCGCGCGCAGCTGATCGCCAACGCCCTCGCCCACGCCTTCCCGGAAAAAGGCGAAACCGAAGGCGGCTCGAAGAACTGCGTCGTCAGCTAAGGCCGACGATCTCGACCGGCTCGGGGTCCCCGGCGGGCTCGAAGCCCATGATCCGCCCGTAGAAGTAGAGCTCGGCTTCGAGGCAGCAGATGTTCGTCTCCGCCTTGCGGAAGCCGTGCTGCTCGCCCTCGAAGGGGAGGTAGGCGTGGGGGACGCCGTTGCGCTTCAGCGCCGCCGCCATCGTCTCCGCCTGGTTTGGGGGGACGATCTTGTCCTCGAGCCCCTGGAAGAGGATCACCGGCGAGCGGAGGTTCTCGACGTGATGGATCGGCGAGCGCTCTCGGTAAAGCTCGGCCTGCTCGGGATAGGGGCCGATCAGGAGGTCGAGGTAGCGCGACTCGAACTTGTGCGTGTCGGTCGCCAGCGCCTCGGCGTCGGCGACGCCGAAGTAGCTCGCGCCGGCGGCGAAGCCGTCGTGGAAGGTGAGGGCGCAGAGGGTCGCGTAGCCGCCCGCCGAGCCGCCGCGGATCGCCAGCCGGTCGCGGTCGGCCAGCCCCTCGTCGGCCAGGTACAGCGCCGCGTTCAGGCAGTCCTCGTTGTCGACGACGCCCCAGGTGCCCCGCAGCTTGTTGCGGTACTCGCGCCCATAGCCGCTGGAGCCCCGGTAGTTGACGTCGACGACGCCGATCCCGCGGCTGGTCCAGTAGAGGAACTCGCGGTCCAGGGCCGGGGTGGCGTGGGAGGTGGGGCCGCCGTGGCTCTCGACGATCAGCGGCGGCGATTCACCCTCCGGCGCCTCGAACTCCGGGTTGGTCGGCGGGTAGTAGAAGCCGTAGGCGACCTCGCCCCCGCCGGTCGGAAACTCGATTGCGCGCGGGCGGGAGACGTAGGCGGGATCGACCGGGTCCTCGCTGGAGGCCCGCGCCACCTCGGTCTCGCCGCTCCCGAAGTCATGGACCACCACGGCCGCCTCGGCTTCCGGGCTGGCGGCGGCGAAGGCGACCCGCTCGCCTCGCGCCGAGAGGGCGGGATAACCGAAGGAGGTGAACGGCAGCCCGAGGTCGGCCGGTTCCCAGCCCTCCGGCTGCAGCAGGAAGAGCCGTTCCTCGGCGCCCTCGGTGCGGACACAGACGATCGCGCCGCCGGCGAGGAAGGCGTAGGTGGCGCCGCCGAAGAGCCACTGCGGGTGCGCGAGGTCGGCCCGCTCCTCGGTCATCTGGACCAGCGTTCCCTCCTCGCCGCTGAGCTCGGCCTCGGGCTCGCGGGCGCGGTAGAGGTTCCACCAACCGTCGCGGTCGGAGACGAAATGGAGGCGGCCTTCGGGGCCCCACTCGGGCTGGAAGACCGACTCCTCTTGGCCGCCGGCGATTAGTCGCTCCTCGCCGGTGTCCCCGAGCGGCGCGACCCAGAGCTCGGTCCCGTCCCAGGGCATGTTCGGGTGGTCCCAGCAGGTCCAGGCGAGCCAGGCGCCGTCGGGGCTGACGCGGGGGAAGGAGTAGAAGTCGCGGCCGCTCGCGAGCACCTGCGGCTCGGCGGAGCCGTCGAGCGGCAGCGAGACGATCTCGTTCACGGGTTCGGGTTCGGCGTCCCGTTCGCGCACGCAGACGATCGCGTCGCCGTCCGGCGCCGGCCGCATGTCGGCGTAACGCAGCGCCCCGGGCTCGGGCGGCGGCGGCGAGATCGCCACCGGCTCCTCGCCCAGTCGCTGGCGGTAGAGCCGCTGGTCCTCGAAAGCGACGAAGACGACGAGGTCGGGCCCGACGAGGCACCAGGCGCCGCCGCCGTACTCGTGCACCCGCGTCCGCACGTTGATCCCCTCCGCCGTCACCCGTTCGGGCTCGCCGCCCTCGGGCCGGCGCATCAGGCAGACGCGGCCGCCCTCCTCCGGTCGGCCCTCGGCCCACCAGACGGCGCCGTCGGCGGCGATCACGGGGAAGCCCAGCCGCCGCCCGGCCCGGGCCACGGTCGCCGCCTCGATCGGCGAGGCCCAGGAGCCGTAGGGCGCGACCGTCGCCACTACTCGGAGACCTCGACCTCGCGCAGGCGGTGGCTGTCGACGTCGTAGACGAAGCCGCGTACGACGTCGCGGTGGGGCAGGAAGGGTGAGGTGCGGACGCGGCGGATCGATTGCCGCACGTCCTCCTCGACGTCCTTGAACGCCTCGATCGCAAACGAGGGGGCGATCCCGGTCGTCTCCTGCAGCTCCATCCGGAAGCCGTCCTCGGTGATCTTCTGCATGCCGCAGTCGTCGTGGTGGATCAACATCACCTCACGGGTACCCAGTCGGCGCTGGGATAGCGCCAGCGAGCGGATCACGTCGTCGGTGATGATGCCGCCGGCGTTGCGCAGCACGTGCGCCTCGCCCGGCCCGAGGCCGAGGGCGGCGAAGACGTCAAGCCGCGAATCCATGCAGGTGACGATCGCCAGATGGCGCTGTGGTTCGACGTCCAGGTGCCGCTCGGCGAGGCCGGCGGCGAACTCCTTGTTGTTTTCGAGCAGGGAATCGATCGTGTCCATGGCGCGGCAGCCTAGCCACCGCCTGTTCCTTTTCGTTGCCAGAGCACGAAAAGGAACAGATGAGCGTTTCTCCCGCCAAACCCGGGGTAGCCGCCGGACGTAGGCTCAAGACCAGTTGCCAGACGACACGAGGGAGAAGAACTAGAGATGGAGTCGACCACCCCCGACAAGGGAATCTTCAGCGGCGATGCCTCCGGCACCCGGGAAGAAATCGTCGCCCTGCTGACCAAGGCCTACTGGATGGAGATCGAGACGGTGATGAGCTACCTCGCCGCCTCCACCAACCTCGACGGCGTCCGCGCCCAGGAGATCCGCGAGTCCCTCGCCGAAGACATCGAAGAGGAGCTCGGGCACGCGAGGCAGTTCGCCGACCGGATCAAGGAGCTCTACGGCGTCGTCCCCGGCTCCGAAGGCTTCAACGCCGAGCAGAGCTTCCTGCAGCCGCCCGAGCACCAGGTCGACGTCGTCCACGTGATCCGCGGCGTGATCGAGGCCGAGACCGGGGCGATCGAGCACTACACCCGGCTCGTCGAGGTGACCGATGGGGTCGACCCGGTGACCCAGGACATGGTGGTCGCGATCCTCCGCGACGAGCAGGGGCACCGGCGCCTCTTCGAGGGCTTCCTGCGCGAGTACGAGTTCGAGGGCAAGGCGTAGCCGAGAGCGGGCAGCCGCGACCGATGCGCTACCTCCACCTCTGCGCCCACGAGCAGTTCCCGCCGGAGCAGCTGCTGCGCCAGGCGGTCGCCGCCGAGGACGCCGGGTTCGCCGGGATCGGCTGCAGCGACCACCTGCAGCCGTGGTGGGAACCGGGGGAGGCCGGCCACGCCTGGGTCTGGCTCGGGGCGGCCGCGCAGGCGACGGAACGGGTCAGCTTCGGCACCGCCGTGACGCCGCCGGGGCCGCGCTACCACCCGGTCCTGATCGCCCAGGCCTGGGCGACGATGGAGCTGATGTTCCCCGGCCGCCCCTACCTCGGCGTCGGCTCGGGCGAGGCGCTGAACGAGGTGCCGCTGGGAGCGGACTGGCCCTCGCCAGGCGAAAAGGTCGAGCGGATGGAGGAGGCGCTGGAGATGATCCGCGCCCTCTGGGACGGGCAGCGGCTGAGCGGCGCCGGCAAGCACTTCTCGACCGATCGCGCCTACATCCACTCGCGGCCGGAGAACCGCCGCCCGCCGATCTACGTCTCCGCCTTCGGGCCGAAGGCGGCGCGGGTGGCAGGGCGCCACGGCGACGGCCTCTGGACCCTCGCCGACCCCGAATCGGTGCCGGAGATCGTCGACGCTTACAAGGGCGCCGCCGAGGACGCCGGCCGCGAGCCGGGGGAGATCGTCCTCCAGGCCGCCTTCTCCTGGGCCGCCGACGACGACGCCGCGCTCGAGGGCTGCCGGGTCTGGAAGGGCTCGCAGCCGAAAGAGTTCTACCGCGACGAGTGGCACGACCCGCAGGCGATGTTCGAGGAGGGCGAGCGCCAGGTCTCCGACGAGGAGCTGAAGGAAGGCCTGATCGTCGCCGCCGATCCCGAAGTCCACGTCGAACGGATCCGCGAGGTCGAGGAGATGGGGGCGACGATCGTCGCCCTGATGAACAACTCCGGCGCCGACCCGATGGGCGCGATCGACGTATATAAGGACAGGGTGCTGCCACAACTCCAGGGCGCACGCTGAGCAAATGGCCACCGCCAACGACATCGAGATCCGCCCGGCGACCGAAGCGGACAACCAGGTCCTCTACGACCTGATCCTCGAGCTCGCCTCCTACGAGAAACTCGGCGACTCCGTCGCCGGGACGGCGGAGACGCTGCGACGATCGCTGTTCGAGCGCCAGGTTGCCGAGGCGCTCCTGCTGGAGACCGCCGACGGCGAAGCGGTCGGCTACGCGATCTTCTTCACCAACTTCTCCACCTTCGAGTGCCGTCCGGGGATCTGGCTCGAGGACGTCTACGTCCGTCCCGAGCACCGGCGCGGCGGCATCGGGCTGGCGGTAATGGAGCACCTCGCCAGGATCGCCGAGGAGCGCGACTACGCCCGCCTCGAATGGTGCGCGCTGGAGTGGAACGAGCCGGCGCTCAACTTCTACGCGAAGCTGGGGGCGCGCCGGCTCGAGGACTGGCGGATGCTGCGGTTGGAGCGTGACGGGATTCGGGCTTTGGCTGGAGGGTTGGTGGGGGAGGGGGATGGGTGACCCTCTCCAGACACATCTCGCTTATGGCTCGCTGTTGAGTGTCTGGGGAGGGTCACCCATCCCCCTCTGCTCGCCGTAATAGGAGGTCCCGCTCTCGGTCATTGCTGGTCAGGCTTGCGGCGCGTTTGAATTGAGCTGCAGCTTCCTCGGGGCGGCCTGCTTTTTCGAGGAGGTCGCCGCGGACGCTGGGGAGGAGGTGGTAGGTCGCGAGCTCCTTCTCGTCCTTGATCTGGTCGAGTAGTTCGAGGCCGGCCTCCGGGCCGAAGGCCATACCGAGCGCGACGGCGCGGTTGAGCTCGACGATGGGGGAGGGGTGGATTTGGGAGAGGGCGTCGTAGAGGGCGGCGATCCTCACCCAGTCGGTTGCCTCGGCGCGGAGGGCGGCGGCGTGGCAGGCGGCGATCGCCGCCTGCAGGCCGTAGGGGCCGAGCGGCCCGGGGAGCGCTTCGGCCTGCTCCAGAGCGCGACGGCCGCGGACGATCAGCAGTGGGTCCCAGCGGCTGCGGTCCTGGTCGAGCAGCAGCACCGGCTCGCCGCCGGGGCCGTGGCGGGCGCCGAGCCGCGAGGCCTGGATCTCCAACAGCGCCACCAGTCCGTGCACCTCGGGCTCGGCCGGCGCCAGGCCGGCGAGGATCCGGCCCAGCCGCAGTGCTTCCTCGCAGAGGTCCCGGCGCACCCAGTCCTCGCCTGAGCTGGCCGCGTAGCCCTCGTTGAAGACGAGATAGATCACTTCCAGGACCGACGGCAGGCGCTCCTCCAGCTCGGCTCCCCGCGGTACCTCGAACGGGACCTTTGCGTCGCGCAGCGTCCGCTTTGCCCGCACCAGCCGTTGCGCCACCGTCGATTCGGAGCTGAGGAAGGCGCGGGCGATCTCGCCCGTCGTCAGGCCGCCGAGCAGACGCAGCGTCAGCGCCACCCGCGCCTCGCGCGAGAGCAGGGGGTGGCAGCAGGTGAAGATCAGCGCCAGCAGGTCGTCGCCGATCTCCTCGTCGGCGGCCGCCTCGAAGTCGGAGCGTTCGAGCGCGAAGAGGGCGCCGGTGTCGTGGGCGATCTCTTCGCGCTTGCGCTCGTAGGTCTTCTCTCGCCGCAGCCGGTCGATCGCCCGGTTCTTCGCCGTCGCCATCAGCCAGGCGCCGGGGTTGTCCGGCACACCGGTCTCAGGCCATTTCTCCATCGCCGCGACGAGCGCGTCCTGTGCCATGTCCTCGGCCGACCCGACGTCGCCGCACATCCGCGCCAGGCCCGCGATCAGGCGGGCGGACTCGATCCGCCAGACCGCCTCGATCGCGCGCGTGGCCTCGGTCATCGTGGCTTCAGGGTCCCTCGTAGGCGTCCTGAACCTCCTGCGGGAAGTCCTCCATCTCGAAGATCTGCCGCACTTCCACCCGGCAGGCCTCGCCGGGCACGCGGTTCGCCCACTCCACGGCCTCCTCTTTCGAGCGCGCCTGGATCAGCCAGTAGCCGCCGACGACCTCCTTCGTCTCCGTGAACGGCCCGTCGGTGACCGTCGCCTTGCCCTCGCCGTCGAAGCTGACGCTCACCCCCTCGCCGGGCGGTCGCAACCCGTCCAGGGACAGCAGCATCCCGGCCTTCTGCAGCTCCTCGTTGTAGCGGCCCATCTCTGCAACCGCCTCTGGCGTCGGATTCCAGTCCTCGTCCTCGATCTGCGGGTACATGAACATCATGAAGCGCATCGCTCCTCCTTCGTCACGAGCGGCTGATCCGCCCTATTACCTCAGCGACGAACGGGGCCCGGGGAAATCGACAGCGCGACTACTCGTCGCGCGGGGTGATGCGGAAGACCGAGACGACCTCGGCCTGATGTGCCTCGGGGTGGGCAACGTAGGCGCTGGGGCCGCCGCCGAACCAGCCGGAGGCTTCGTTGTCGCCGACGAAGATGCCCGGATGGCGGTTGCCGTCGCCGTCCTGGACCCAGACCTTGTCGCCCTCCTTGAAGCCGTGCTCGATCGCGTCGTCGCTCATCGGCCGCAGTCTATTTGCCCTGGCAAGGCCCGAGCCGCCGCAGCTTCTGGCGATAGACGCGCATCGAGGAGTGGCGCCAGTCGCCGTGGGTCTGGTGGCGCAAGCTCGGCACGCGCTCGCGGTGGTAGGGGGAGCTGAGGCTCTCGGCGTGGCCGATCACGTTGCGAATCTTGATCCCGAAGCGGCAGCGCAGCCACTGGGTCAGTCGCAGGGAGGCGCGGAGTTGGCGGCGGTCGCCGAGGACGTCGCCGTCGCCGTAGCCGACGTGCTCGATGCCGATCGCGGTCCAGTTGAGGCCGACGGTGTGGCGGCAGCGCGTGCGGAGGTTGACCAGGCGGAGGATGCGGCCGGAGTCGGCGACGACGAAGTGGGAGCAGACGTTGGGTAGCTCGTGGAGCTCGGGGTCGGGGCGGTCGCCGGCGAAGGTGTTGAAGACCGCGGTGGCGCTGCTGCTCTGGGCCATGTGCTCGACGATCACGTGGGGGCGGCGCAGTCGCCAGGTCCGTTCGCCGTAGTGGCGCTCCGAGTAGGCGGCCATCTCGTGCTTGCGCGTGTGGCCGTAGGGGATCGGCCGGACCTTGATCGGGGGTGGGGTAGGTGCCGAGTGCAGGAAGGCCGCCGTCAGGGCCAGCAGTGCTAGTCGCATCGCCTTCAGTTTCGCGGAAAGCGCGATGGGTAGCTCAAACGGGTCACCCACCCCTGAGCACTAAGGAGAGGCGTAGATCCCGATGCCGGAGATGAACGAGCGAGACGCAAAGCTGGTCCAGTACTTGAGCGAGGCCTATGGCAAGGAGCGCGAACTGGAGACTGCTCTGCAGGCTCACATCGCGATGACCGTCAAAGGCCCGTACAAAAAACGGCTGCAGCAGCACCTCAAAGAGACGAAAGCGCACGCCAAACAGGTCGAGCGCCGGATCAAGCAACTTGGCGGCGGCGGCCAGACGCTGCAGACGGCGGTCGGCAAATTGACCGCCGCGGCAAAGGGCCCGCTGCACATGATCCGCGGCGACAGCGAGGCGGAGAAGATGCTGAAGAACGCCAAGACCGAGTACTTCAACGAGCACGAGGAGATCGCCACCTACCTCGCGATCGAGACGCTGGCGGAAAAAGTGCGCGACTCCGAGACGGTGAAGCTGGCCCGCGCGATTCGGCGCGAGGAGGAACGGATGGCCGGCTTCCTCCAGGGCCAGATCAAGTCCCTGACCGGCGCCGTCGCCCGGGCTGACATCCCCTCGGCTCTGCGCAAACCCGCTCCGTCGAGAACGAAAAAATCCGCGAGGAAAAAAACCAGCGGGGCGAGAAAAGCACGGCCCAAAAAAGCCGCCGCCAAAAAATCCAGCGGCAGCAAAAAACGGCCGGCGAAATCGTCGGCAAAAAAACGCGCCGGCGCTAAACGCTAAGCACCCACCGCGAGCTCCCGCGGCACCTCGGCGCTGTCCGAGGTCGCCCGGGGGCGAACGGCGAGCACGACGAGGTCGTCGCGCAACTGGCCCGCGCTGCGGCCGATGGCATCGGCGCGCAGGCGCTCCGTCACCTCGTCTAGCTCGAGCCCGGCAAGTGCCTGCGTCATCGCGGCGAAGGCCTCCGGGCCCTGGTGGGCGTTGACCGGGCCCGCCTCGAGCCAGCCGTCGGTGCAGAGGGCAAAGGTGTCGCCGGGCGCCAGCGCCTGCTCGTGCCGCTCGACGTTGGCCTCTCGCCAGGCCCCGAGGACCGAGCCGCCGCCGAGCATCTGCGGCCCCGCCTCGGTGGCGAGGACCGCGGGGGGGTGTCCGGCCGAGGCGAGGACGATGCCCCACCCGTCCTCCTCGCGGCGCAGCCGCGCCAGCATCGCGGTCGCGAAATCGTTCAGGCTTTCGCCGGTCAGCAGCAGGTCGTTGACCCGGCGCAGCACCTCGTCGGGCTCGGCGATCTCGCGGGTCAGCCCCCGCACCGAGTGGCGGACGGCGACGGAGACGCCGGCGGCCGTGCTCCCCTTGCCGGCGACGTCGCCGACCAGGATCCAGCAGCCGTCATCGGTCGGCATCACGTCGTAGAGGTCGCCGCCGACTTCGATCCCCTCGCCGGCGGCCTCGAAGACGACCGAGATCTCGAGCCCCTCGATCTCCGCCGGCCGCGGCGGCCGCAGCCCCCGCTGCAGGTTCTTGGCGACGCGGTCGCGCTCGCGGTAGAGCCGCGCGTTGTCGAGCGCCAGCCCCGCCCGCTCGCCCAGCTCGGCGAGGAATTCGAGGTCGCCCTGGTCGTAGCGCAGGTCGCCGTGGCCGTGGAGGAAGGAGAGGGCCCCGATCGTGCGGCCGCGCGCGATCAGCGGCACGACGGCGGCGGAGTTGTAGCCGGCGTCGCGCATCAGCTGTAGGTGCTCAGCGCTCTGCGAGACCTTGTCGACGACCTCCGGCGCCTTCAGGTCCCGCCAGACCATCGGCTGGTTCAGTCGCAGGACCTGCGCCACCGGGTGCTCGCCGCCGGGGTCGAGGGGCTTTTCCCGCCGGATCGCTTCCAGGCGCGCCGCCATCTCCGGGTTGGCGCCGGCGACGACGCTGTCGCCGAGCCAGCCGTCAGGGCGGCGGAAGTCGATCAGGCACAACTCCGCCAGCTCCGGCACGGCGGTGGAGACGATCGTGCGCGCGGTCTCGGTCGGGTCGAGCGAGCTGTCGAGGAGGCGGCTGGCGGCGACGAGGAACTCCTGGGCGCGGCGCCGCCGCACCTCGGCGGTGATGTCGCGGGCGACGACCGAGGCGCCGATCAGGCCGCGCAGCGGGCTGCGGATCGGCGAGACCGTGAGCGAGACGAAGATGCGGGTGCCGTCCTTGCGGATCCGCTCGGTCTCGTAGGTCTCGAGCCGTTCGCCGCGCTTCACCCGATCGAGGATCACCTTCTCCTCGTCTTTGTGGTCGAGGGGGACGAGGAAGGAGATGTGGCGCCCGATCGCTTCCTCGGCGCTGTACCCGTAGAGCCGCGTCGCCGCCGGGTTCCAGGTCGTGACGAGGCCGTCCAGGTCCTTGCTGAGGACCGCGTCGTGCGTTCCGCGGACGACCTCGGCGAGGTGCTGGCGGTAGCGCTCGGCTTCGGCGCTTTTCGCCTCGGCCCGGCGCCGGGCGATGAAGGTGCCGAGCTGGTCGGCGAACCCGGTCAGCAGGGCCATCAGCTCCTCGGACTGGGCTTCGAAGGAGGTGGTGTGGAACTCGGCCACCGCGAGCACGTTCTCCGGCGACCCGATCGGGACGGGTATCGCCAGGGCCGCTTCCAGCCCCAGTTCCGCCGAGGTTTCAAAGCGCGGGGTGGGGGTCGGGTACTCGCTGTAATCAGGGGCAAGGGCGATCTGGCCGCTCGCCCAAGCGTCGCCCGGAAGCCCGGTCCCCCGCCGGAACTCGAGTTCGCGGCTGCGGCGCCAGAGCGGCCGGGCATCGAGCTCGGGAGCGCTCCAGCCGGTGACCAGGCGCAGCGGCTCCTCTTCGCCGAGGACTTCCCACATCGCCCCGGCCTCCCACCGCAGCAGCCCGGCGACGATCTCGAGGAAACGCGGCGCAACCTGGTCGAGCGACTCGCCCTCGATAAGGCGAGCCGCCAGCTCGCGCTGGCTCTTCAGGTAACGCCGCAGCTCTAATTCCTGCGGCTCTCTCATCCGCTTCAAAGCTACCCCTTCCCCGACCTCCTACTCCCTGCCCTGCTTGAGGAAACCCCGGTTTACCGCCTTGGCCCGAGGGTAGTGGCGGCTGCGATGGGTTTATACGGATAGGAGAAGAAGAAGCTCATGTTCAGGTGCGACAACTGCGGCAGCGGATACTCGGCGCAGGCGGCCTCATCATGGACCGCGTGCCCTCGCTGCCTCGCGAAAGAGAAAGTCCAGGTTCCTCTCATTTTCGAGCTCGGTTGGCAGCGGCCGGAGGGGCAGGTTGTAGATCGTTTGGCGCCCAAGACGGAGGGTAGCCGGGAGGTGACCCGAACCACCTGAGATAAAGGAGGGAGCTGCGATGTCCGATCGCCTGCAGGGAAAGAAGATCGCCTTCCTGACCGCCAACGAGGGAGTGGAGCAGGTCGAGCTGGAGGAGCCGCTGCGCGCGGTCCGCGAGGCCGGCGCCGAGGCCGAGCTATTGGCGCCGGAAGCCGGCGAGGTCCAAGCCTTCAACCACCTCGACAAGGCCGACACCTTCGAAGTCGACCGTCCCGTCGGCGAGGCCGACCCGGGCGAGTACGACGGGCTCGTCCTGCCCGGCGGGGTCGCCAATCCCGACCAGCTGCGGACGAAACCCGAGGCAGTCGAGTTCGTGCGCGGGTTCTTCGCCGCCGGCAAGCCGGTCGGCGCCATCTGCCACGCACCCTGGACGCTGATCGATGCCGGCGTCGCCGAGGGGCGGACGCTGACCTCTTGGCCGAGCCTCGAGACCGACCTCCGCAACGCCGGAGCGAACTGGGTCGATGAGGAAGTCCACGTCGACCAGGGCCTGGTGACGAGCCGCAAACCCGACGACCTCGAAGCCTTCAACGCGAAGATCGTCGAGGAGTTCGCCGAGGGCGTCCACGAGGGCCAGCGCGAAAAATCCAACGTCGGCTGAGAAGGAGGTAGAGCGATGCCACCACGCGGCGTGAAAAAAGGCAGCAAACGCGATCGCCAGTACAAACACATCAAAAAGAGCGAGAAGGAAGCGGGCCGCTCGACCAAACGGGCCGAGGAGATCGCCGCCCGCGCGGTGAACAAGGAAAAGGCGCGCTCGGGCGAATCGAAGTCCTGAAGCCTCAGGTTCGAGCCGCTTCGTCGAGGAGCGGCTCGAAGTCGAGGTCGGCGATCGATTCGACGACCTGGGTGGCGCCGGCGTCCCGCAGCTCGGCCTCCGAGAACCCACCGGTGAGGACGGCCAGAGTCGGGATGCCCGCCGCCCTCGCCGCCTTCACGTCCCAGACCGAGTCGCCGACCATCACCGCCGGATCCTCGTTGCCCGCCTTCTCGATCGCCGCATGGACGAGGTCCGGGTCGGGCTTGGTGCTCTCGACGTCGGCCGAGGTGGTCCAGTCGTGACGAGCTCGCGGGCGTCGAGCAGGTCGAGGTAGTGGTCGACCTCTTCCTCCTTGGCGGAGCTGGCGAGGATCACCGCCGCCCCCTTCTCGCGCAGCCTCTCGATCAGCTCCCGCGCTCCCTCCATCGGCTCGACTTCGCCGATCAGCTCCCTGTAGGCCTCAGCCTCGGCCTCGCGGATCGCGTCGCCCTGTTCGGCCTCTGCCTCGGCGCCGATCAGGGCCTCGAGGATCTGGTCGCCGCCCATGCCGATGTGGCGGTGGACCTTCCACATCTGAACCTGATGGCCGTGGGCGTGGAGGGCGCGGTGCCAGGCGAGCGCGTGGTGGTAGTTGGTGTCGACGAGGGTGCCGTCGACGTCGAGGATCGCGTTCAGAGACACGCGCATCCAGGTACCCCTGGCGGCAGTCGGGGTAAACGGGAGCCAAGATGAAGGACGTGCGGATCGGCTGTTCGGGCTGGGTCTACGCCTCCTGGCGCGAGGGCATCTACGAGGGCGTGCCGCAGGCGCGCTGGCTCGAGCGCTACGCCGAGCTCTTCGACACGGTCGAGGTCAACGCCACCTTCTACCGGCTGATCAAGCGCTCGACGGTCGAAGGCTGGGTGGAGCGGACGCCGCCCGGGCTTCCTCTTCGCCGTCAAGGGCAGCCGCTATCTCACCCACATCCGCCGCCTGCAGGACATCGAGCAGGGCCTCGAGCGTTTCTGGGAGCCGCTGGAGCCTCTGCGTGAGAGCGGCAAGCTGGGCCCGGTCCTTTGGCAGCTGCCAGGGAGCTTCCACCGCGATGACGCCGTCCTCGCTACTGCCCTCGAGCAGCTGCCGCCGGCCCGCCCGTCACAGCTTCGAGTTCCGCCACCCGAGCTGGTTCGCACCGGCGGTGATGCGTTTGCTGGAGACGCACGGCGCCTCGCTGGTGATCCCCCACGACGCCCGCCGCCCGTTGCCGCAGGCGCCGCCGGTGGGAGAGGTTGCCTATCTGCGCCTCCACCACGGCGCCCGCGGCCGCAACGGCAACTACTCGGCAACCGAGCTCGACCAGTGGCGGCGGCGGATCGCCGCCTGGCGGGCGCGGCGAGAGGTCTTCGCTTACCTCAACAACGACTGGGAGGAATTCGCCCCGCCCAACGCGGTCGCCCTGCGGCGCGGGCTCTCGGGCGCGGCGGTGGGTGTAGGTGCCTGAGGCGCGGGTAGTGGGCGGACATGTCAGCGATCAAGAACACCCTCGCTCGCAAGGCGGTCAAGGCGACCGCAAAGCACACCGCCCGCGGCACCGCTTCGAAGCTGAAGCGGGACCCGCTCCGCGCCGCGACCTTGCTCGGTCTCGGCGGCGCCCTCGGCGCCGTCGCAGGCTGGCTCGCCGGCCGCTCGGCTGCCGAGGGCGCCTCGGTCAGCACCGGCTCCTAAAGCGCCGGCCCGGCTTACACCGGGCCGACAGATGATCCTCGGCATCCCTCAGGACGAGAGACGCGAGCGCAGCATGTCCTTGCCCTGCTCGGCCCCCTTGCGGCTCGTCTCCTGCGCACGGCGGAAGAAGTCGGCGAGGTCGGAGTCCCCGTCGCGCTCGGCATCTTCGACGTAGCTCTCGAGCCGAAGCACGTTGCTGAGGCACTGCTCGACGAACCAGATGACGTTGTAGTCCTTGTCCTTCGTGCCGGTGACGTTGCCGGCCTCCTGGGTTCCCATGTGTCTCTCCTTGCAGTCGGTTACTCCCTTTCCCTGCCGGTACCCCGGGACGGCGAGGAGGAAAACGAAGCTCCGGTTTCGTGCCTGGCCGGCAGGGGTAACCGGCCGGCATGTACCTGATACCGATCGTCCTCATCGTCCTCTTGGCGCTGATCGCCGTCGCCTGGTCGCCGATCTTCGCCCTGATCTTCTTCGTCATCGGATTCGTCGCCTTCCTCGGCTATGTCGGCCTCAGCCGCCGCGCGGATGAGAAGCTGCCCCCACCAGAGCAACCGGGGCGCCAGCCCCAGCACGAGGCCCACGGCGGCGACACCGGCATGTGGGGAGAGAGGAAGGCGTGATGATGGGAGAGAACGAGCGCGATCCGATCGCCGACGAAGAGGCCGACGCCGCAGCTGCTGAAGCGGCGCGGATCGGCGGCCCGGTGCCCGACGACGGAGTCGAGGATCCGGCGCAGCGACCGCTGGTCGAGGGCGGCGAGGGAGAGGCCGAGGGCTTCGAGCTCGCCGAGGAGGAGCTGATCGACAACGCCGAGCATGGCGACCAGAAACGCTTCCCGGACAGTGACGCCCCGCCGCCGGAGGAGCCGAGCGGCGCCGTCTACGGCGAAGCTGATCAAGAGATCCCCGACGACGAGTGAGACGGAGAGGCGTTATGTCGAGGCGAGTGATCGCGATCCTCACCGACAACCTGCACGGCTCCGAGCCCGTGGAGCAGATCCTCGCCAACGCCGATCAGGACGGGGTCGACCTGCGGGTCGTCGTCCCGGCCATCGAGGCCAATGCCTTCCGCCACACGATGGGCGACATCGACGAGCCCAAGAAGGAAGCCGAGGAGCGGTTGGAGCGGGCACTGAAGGCGCTGCGCGAGAACGGCATCGAGGTCAGCGGCGAGGTCGGCGACCCCGATCTCGTGCAGGCCGCCCAGGATGCGTTGCTGAAAGCCCCCGCCGACGAGGTCCTGATCTTCGAGCACTGCGATGAGCAGTCGAAGTGGTACGAGGAGGGGCTGCTGGAGAAGGCCCAAGGAGAGATCGAGCCGCCGCTGCGGGTGGTGGTGGTTGAGACCGGTGACGACCAGCACCCCGACCACGTCGTCAAGGTCGAGGAGACCGGCCGCGGCACGATCAACCCCGTCGCCGACCAGGAAGTCGCGGGGGGTGCCTACATCCCCGGGATGACCCGCTCCGACCTCGCCGGCATGGTCGCCGGGATCCTCGGCACGATCGTCGTCGCCATCCTCGCCGCCGCGATCGCCTCCGGCAACGGCCACGAGACCGGCTGGGAAGCGGTGGCGATCCTGATCGCGATCGGCGTCGCCCTCGCCAACCTCGCCCACGTCGTCGGCCTCGGGATCTTCGAGAGCATCCGCTACCGAGGCGGCTTCGCGAAATTCTTCCGCAGCATCGCCCTCGTGATCACCCCGGCCGCGATCCTGATCAACCTCGCAATCCTGATCTTCGCCGGCGACTAAAACCTCTCCCCAAGCGGAAAGTCACACCTCAGGCACCCAGACGCTCGAGAGCTGACCCAAACCGCGCACCAAATGTGATCCCGCACCCGCCAGGCTCGGGGGGTGCCCACCGAGTCCGCGAAAAGGTCTGATATACGGACACTGACGCGGACTCGCGAAACCGATCGCGAACTCGCGGAGCTGGCGAGACGGCAGCATGGGGTCGTCTCGCGGGAGCAGTTGTTGCGGCTCGGCCTTCGGTCAGGGGCGATCGGGCGGCGGATTCGGGCGGGACGGCTGCATCGGCTTCACGCAGGGGTCTACGCCCTCGGCCACAAGGTGATCCCAAGGCAAGGTCGCTGGCTGGCTGCCGTCCTCGCCTCAGGGCCTGATGCCGTCCTGAGTCACTACTCAGCGGCGGCGCTCTGGATGCTCCGGCCTACCTCGCGCACCACGATCGATCTGACCGTCCCGCATCCCACCCGCTCCTCGAAGCTGGTCCGGCGCCACGTCTCGCATTTACCTCCCGACGAGCGGACGGTCGAGGACGGAATCCCCGTAACCACCGTCCCGAGGACGATCCTCGACCTTGCCGCCACCGAGCCGCTCGACGTCGTCAAGTCCCTCCTGCGGGAGATGGAATTCCGCGAGCTCTGGGGCTCGCTCTCGCTCTGGGACCTCATCGAGCGCTATCCCGGCCGCAGGGGCATCCGCAAGGTCAGAGCCGCCCTGGAAGGCATAAAGGACGAACCCTCCGGCGAGCGCAAGAGCCCCCTCGAGGAGCGTTTCGCCCCGTTCCTGCGCCAGCACCACCTGCCCCTGCCCCGCTTCAACGACCCGATCACCGTCGGGAATAAGACCTTCCAGGTCGACTGCCACTGGCCCGAGCTGCGCCAGATCGTCGAGCTCGACGGCTGGCAGGGCCACAAGTCCCGCACCGCCTTCCGGGAAGACCGCGCCCGGGACCGCATCCTCCACGTCCACGGCTACACCGTCACCCACCTCACCTGGAACCAACTCGACGACGAACCGGACGAGGTCGCCTCTGATCTTCGAGTCTTGCTGAGGGCAGATAGATAGAGAAAGAAGAAAGAACCACGCCTGAGCCGGGCCGGTGCAACCTCTACCTGCCGAAGTGGAGGTTGCACCGGCCCGGCCCGAAGCCGTCCACGCAACTCCACCGAGCTACTCGTGCCGGTTTTCAGCCGTCGCCGGTTCTGAGCGCCGCAGCGCCTCCAGCACCTCCTCGGCCAGCTGGGAGCCGTCTTCGGGGCGCAGGGGCGTTGCATTGACGCGGAAGACGACGGCGTCGCCTTCGAGTTCCTCGAGCGAGACGCTCGGTTTGTAGCGGGTGGGGACGGTGATCGCCTGCAGGAGGCGGTCCTCGATCTCCTTCGGGCTCGCGTGGACGGGGAAGCGGACCCGGACGTCGACTTTGTCGGGCTCGCGCAGCGGCACGATGACAAGGCTGAGGAGGACGTTGTTGGGGACCATCAGGCGGTCCGCTCCCTGGCTCAGGGTCGTGTAGAAGAGCCCGAGCGAGGAGACCGTTCCCTCCAGCGAGCCGGCGAGGGCGCCGCCGACCAGGCGGACGCGTTCCCCGACCCGGAAGGGACGCGTGCTCTGGAGCACGATGCCGGCGAAGATCCCGCTCATCGCCTGCTGCGCCGCCAAGCCCAACAGGACCGCGGTAAAGGCGCCGCCGACCGCGAGCGTGCCGGCGTTGACCCCGGCGATTCGCAGGGCGAGGATCACTACCGCCGCCGTCGCCAGCAGGCGGACGACGAAGCCGGCGGTCCCCGCCGTCGCCGGGTCGAGGCGCCGGTAGAGGGGAGGGGAGAGGCCGCGGACCAACCAGTGGGTCGCCGCCGTGCCGACGATGACGAGGACGGCGACCGTCCCGTAGCGGATCCACTGCCCGTAGCCGGGGGCGATGTCGTGGCGGTTGTAATAGACGAAGAGCGTGCCGGCGATCAGCAATAGCGCCGCCAGCAATCCGCCGAACTGCCGTTTCGAGAATCGCGGCGCCAGCTCGTCGCCGAGACCGAGCGAGTGCCAGGCATGACTGCGGGTCTCGAAAAGCTCTTTCGGGAGCCGCGGGCGTCGACGCGGAGCAGGGGACATCAACAAGCGGCTACCCGAGGCGGGGTGCGGCTATGCGAGTGTGTCGGGAGTCCCTTAGGAGGCGATCGCCGCCAGCGCCTCGTCCCGGGTCTCGTGGACCGGGATCGAGAGCTCAAGGCCGGTGATCTCCAGCACCCGGCGCACCTGCTCGTTGTGGCTGCAGATGACGAGCGCGCGGCCGTTTTCGCCGCTGTCGAGGCGCTGCCACGCCCGCACGATCAGGGCGATGCCGGTGGAGTCGATGAACTCACACTGCGAGAGGTCGATCAGGACCGAGCCCTCGCCGCCATCGAGCGTCTCCTCCAGTGGGCCCTCGAGTTCGGGGGCGGTGCTGAGGTCGAGCTCGCCACGGACCGAGATCGTCCGCACTCCCTGTTCGAGCTCTCCGACCTTTACCTCAAAGGGGACAGGATTCACGGCACGATGCTACCGCAGGCGTAGCGCAGGCGGAAAGCTACGCCGCGCACGGTTTTGCGTGCCCGTGGCGGGGTAAGCAGGCTGTGATGCGAAGCAGAAGGTTATGCTCGCGATTCCGATGAAGAGCCTCGACGTTCCTGGGGGCAGGCTGGAACATTGAATACCTCAACCAATGATCGCTCGGGGCTGCAAATGTCCCTCCCGGCACGGGCCGAGAACGTCGCGGTCGTCCGTCATGCCCTCGCCGGCCTGGCCGAACGACTGGGGATGGACGAGGCTTCCCTCGCCGATCTGAAGACGGTTGTCACCGAGGCCTGCATGAACGTCGTCGTCCACGCTTATGCCGGCAGCGAGCCCGGGCCGCTCGAGGTTGAGGCCGAGAACGAGCTCGACGGGGTCACGGTGGTGATCCGCGACCATGGGACCGGAATTCGGCCCCGACCGGACGTCGAGCGCCCAAGCCTGCGAATCGGGCTGACCCTGATCGCCGCGCTCTCCAGCAGCTTTGAGATCAAGGGTGGCGCCGACAAAGGCACCGAGATCCGCATGCACCTGCCGCTGCAGGCCCGCGAGGACGGCGCCACGACGGGGACCACCTTCAGCGTCACCAGCGACGAAGCGACTCGGATTCGCGTCGGCCCGCCGGAGATCATCGGACCGGTCCTCAGCCGTGCCCTCTCGGCGCTGGCAGCGCGCCAGGACATCAGCGTCGACCGCCTCTCCGACACGATGCTCCTCAGCGACGCAATCTCTGCCCGCGCCCCGCAAGGCTTTACCGACGGCCATGTCTCCCTCAGCATCGAGGAGATGCCGGAGGGGATCGAGCTCAAGGTCGGGCCGATGACCCACGGCGGCGCCGAGCGCCTCCGCGAGAGCTTCGAGCTCCCCGAGGTGGGCGGCTCCCTGGAGAAGCTAACCGACGAGCTTCGCGTCGAAGAAGGCGCCGAAGGCGAGTACCTAGTCGTCGGCATCTCCTCCCTCTCCAAGAACTGAGTCGGACAACATCACGTGTCATAGAGGGGGCGGGGGTGTCCCTTCTGGACACTCAGCACGAGGCGGGCGAGCGACGCCCGGGGCGACAGCCGGCAGAACGATCTCCGCCGAGCTGCGTCCAGAAGGGACACCCCCGCCCCCTCCCTAGAACCGAGACCTACTCCGACTCGGTGGCCGCGCTGCTCTGCTCGGCCACCTCAGCCCGGATCCGCTCCAGCGTGCGCCGGAGGATGCGGGAGACGTGCATCTGCGAGTGGCCGATTCGCTCGGCAATCTGCGACTGCGTCAGGTCCTCGACGAAGCGCAGCTGGAGGACGAGGCGCTCGCGCTCGTCGAGGTGGGGGAGGGCGCCCTCGAGGGCGAGTTTGTCCTCGACCAGCTCGAAGCCCGCGTCCTCGTCGCCGACCCACTCCGAGGCGGGTGATTCTTCGGAGTCTTCGCCGCCGACCGGGCGGTCGAGCGAGAGCGGGCGACGGTTGTGGTTTGCCTCCAGGACCTCGAGCACGTCGGTCGGGTCGACTTCGAGCCGCTCGGCAATCTCGGAGACCGAGGGCGAACGCTGCAGCTGGACCGTCAGCTCGGAGATCGCTTTCTCCACTTCGGCCATCCGGTCGTGCAGGCCGCGGGGGACGCGGACGGTCCAGACGCGGTCGCGGAAGTGGCGCTTCAGCTCGCCGAGGATCGTCGGCGAGGCAAAGGCAGTGAAGGGCGCGCCGCGCTCGGGATCAAAGCGGTCGATTGCGTTGACGAGGCCGAGGCTCGCCACCTGCAGGAGGTCGTCGAAGGACTCACTGGCGCCGCGGTAGCGGAGGGCGAGGTTTTTCGCGAACGGGAGGTAGCGGCGGACGAGCTCCTCGCGAATTGCCGGGTCGCGATCTTTGACGAAGCGCTCCCAGAGAATGCGCTCGTTCGTGAGACCCTCCCCGGGGCCTGGACTCGACTGGTCTTTGTTACGCGTCTTGTCGCTGTTCACAGCAGGATTCGTCCATTAGGCGGCGATACTTATTCAACGTCGCTGCCCTGAGAGCGTCAGTCCGAAGCCGTGCAGCGCGGTGGAGTGTCTCCACCGTCTGGGGCAACCATAGCGATACCGGCTCACGCCCTTTCCATCTGGGGGTGGCAGGCAATGCCGACGACGCCGCCCGGGCGGGAGCGGCGCCGTCGCCAAGTTAGGGGCGGGTCAGGAGGAAGCTGGACCCGGCGACTTGAAGTGCAGGATCAGGGCGCGAGAGTAAATCGGCTCATCGCCGCTTTCGGCGAGCCGGGTGGTGGCTTCGCTTTGAATCTCGATCAGGCGGTCGAGCGCGTTCGCCAGCACCTCGGCGGCATCCTCCCAACCCTGTTTGTCGACGGCCATCGGGGTCCGGCTCAGGTGCCGGTCATCGAGCTCGTCGAAGGTCTGTTTGTCGAGGGCCTCCTCGACGTCGTCGAGCGCTGGTTTCAGCGCCGCACCGGACAGTCCGCCGCGGAGGCTTTTCGGCAGTCGCGTCCACTCGTTGTCGGTCATGAACTGACGACGGGTGGCGCGGTAGAAGTGCTCGGTGGCGCCGCGCCGCTGTTTCGTGTCGACGAGCTCGATGCAGTCGTATTTCTCGAGCACCCGCACGTGGTAGGCCACGAGGTTGAGGCTCTGGTCGAGTTGCTGCGAGAGCATGTTCGGGCTCGCGACCTTTTCATTCAAAATGATCAGGATCTGCACCCGCAGGGGGTGGGCGAAGGCTTTGGCTACTACCTGCTCTACGCCCTCTTTTTTGTTCTTGGTCTTCGGCATGGCCTTTTCTCGGGTTGTTTCCAAACGGTTGTGGCCGATAACAACACTTTACACCTTGTCAATCAGGAATTTCACAACGTTCCCGCGTTTTCCGATTATTGACGAGTTTTACTGGTCTTCCCTTGAATGCTGGAGAAATCTCCAGTATTAATGCTCAATCGCTTTCGAGCGGTGGCCGCGAGGCGCGGCTATTGGGGATTCGAGGGAGAGAGGGGAGGTGGACTCGTGAGGTTCTTGACTGATGAGCGCGTGGTGCCGGTCGCCGGGATTACGAAGGGCTACTAAGAATTTGTTCGGGGCGGCGGTCGCCTGCGAGGCTTCCGGGAGTGACTCCCTGGAAGATTCCGCTGGTCGTCACGGCGATCGCCGTCCCGATCGCCGTCCTGTTCCTACTCGGCGGCCCTGCTGTCGGGGTCGCGGCGGGCGCCTTGGCGGCGGTCGCAATTGTCGTGGTTGCCGTCAGGCAGCGCCCGCGAGGGGCGATCGGGGCGCAGGAGGGCACTGATGCGCGCCGGGTGCTGATCGTCGTCGGCGACCCGCTCGAGGACCCTGCCGCGATCGAGGAGGTCGCCACCGCGGTCCGGGGCGCTCGCGCCGGCGAGGTGATGGTCCTCGCACCCGCCAAGATCGGCTTCCTCGACCGCTGGGCCTCCGACGTCGAGGCCGCGCGGCGGGATGCTCAGCGGCGCCTGGTAATCAGCGTCGCCTCGCTGGCGGCCGCCGGCATCGAGGCGGAGGCGCGGGTCGGCGACGAGGACGTCGTCCAGGCCGTCGAAGACCAGCTCGGAACCTTTGCTGCGACGGAAGTGATCCTCGTCAGCTCGAGCTCCGCGGATGACCATGCGGTGGCCGCAGCCGCAAGCGAACTGCGCTCGCGGCTGCGGGGGAAATTCCGCTGGGTTGTCAGCGGTCCTGCAGCTCGCTGAACCGCAGCGCCGCCCGCGTCGGGGCGAGGAAGTCCTCGCCGCCTTTGTGCAGCAGCCCGGTTGCCCGGAGGCTGCGCACCGCCCGCTCGACCGAGTCGCGTTCGGCGAAGCCGGCGTGCTCGCCGCCCAGCTCGCGGATCAGCTCCGCCAGGGTCAGGCGGGTGGGGTGGAGGTCGAGCAGCTGCTGCATGACCGCTGCTTCGACGCTCTCGTCTTCCGCCCAGGTGGTCTGGTTCTCCTCAATAGCTTGCATAGCCCCTCCCGTTTCACTTAAGGCACAAAGAAGTATCTTGTCTGTAGGTCTTTTGTCTACGACAAAATAATGCCGAACGCGTCAGACGTCCTCGTGGACGCCGCCCATCTCGGTGAAGACGGCGGTGTAGCCGCCGTCGGCGCGCTTCTCGTCGGCGATCACGTGGGAGACGGCGTTGATCAGGGCGAGGTGGGTGAACGCCTGCGGGAAGTTGCCGAGGTGCTGCCCCGACTCGGCGTCGAGCTCCTCGGCGAAGAGGTCGAGCCAGCCGGCCGACTCCAGCAACCGTTCGCACAGTTTCCGCGCCCGGTGCGGTTCGCCGATCTCCGAGAGCGCCGAGACGAGCCAGAAGGAGCAGATCAGGAAGGTCCCCTCGCGACCCTGCAGTCCGTCGTCGGTCTCGTCGACCTTGTAGCGACAGACCAGCCCATGCTCGGTGAGGTCGTCGGCGATCGCCCGGACGGTGGCTCCGACGCGGGGATCGTCCGGCCGCAGGAAGCGGAAGAGCGGGATCAGCAGCAGAGAGGCGTCGAGCGCGTCGGTCTCGTAGTGCTGGCGGAAGACCCCGTCGCGGACCCCGCGCTCGAGGATCTCGGCCTTGAACTCCTCCGCTCTCGCCTCCCACTCCTCGGCGAGCTCCTCGAAGCCGCCGATCCGGGCGAGCCTGGCGCCCCGGTCGACCGCCACCCACATCATCAGCTTCGAGGAGACGTAGTGCTGCGGCTCCCCGCGCGACTCCCAGATCCCCTGGTCGGGGTGCGGCCAGGCCTCGATCGCCGCTTCCACCTGGTAGCGGATCAGTTCGCGGGTGTCCTGGGTGCCGCGGCCCCGGAGCGCCTTTTCGTGGACGTAGACCGAGTCGAGCAGCGAGCCCCAGACGTCGTTCTGGCGCTGGTCGTAGGCACCGTTGCCGATCCGTACCGGCCGGGCGCCGCCGTAGCCCTCGAGGTGGTCGAGCGTCTTCTCGCTGAGGTCACGCTCGTGCCCGATCCCGTACATGATCTGGAGATCCGGGTGGTCCTGGCAGACGTCGACGATGAAGCGCATGAAGTCGCGCGCCTCGTGGTCGAAGCCGAGCGTGTGCAGGGCCCAGAGGGTGAAGGTGGAGTCGCGGATCCAGCTGAAGCGGTAGTCCCAGTTGCGTTCGCCCCCCGGCGTCTCCGGCAGCGAGGTGGTCGGGGCGGCGACGATCGCCCCGGTGGGGGCGTAGGTGAGGCCCTTGAGAACGAGGGCGGAGCGCTGCAGGTGGATCCGCCAGGGGTGGTCGGGGAAGTTGCCGTCGCGGAGCCATTCGCGCCAGAACTCTTCGGTCGAGTCGATCCGCTCCAGCGCCTCGGGAGCGCTGCGCGGGCCGCCGAGCTCGCCGTCGGTCCAGGTCAGCGCGCAGAAAGCGGTCTGGTCTTCGTGCAGGGTCACTTTCCCCCGGCAGACGTCCCCGTCCAGCTTCAAGTGCAGGTCGCTGGTCAGCAGCAGCTCGGTCCCGTCGGCGGCGGTGGCGAGCGCTTCGCCGAGCTCGCCGCCGCTCCATTTCGCGCCCTCGCGGGCGTAGTCGAAGCGCGGCGCGCACTCCATCTCCATCTCGACCGTGCCGTCGATGCAGGTCATCGTCCGCAGCAGCGAGCGGTCGGACTCGTGCGCGGTCTCCGGGCGGCCGCGGCGGTTCTCCTCGTCGCCGTCGGCCGGGGCCCAGTCGGCGATCGTCAGCGCGTCCTTGACCACCACCCAGCCGGTGTCGGTGACCCAGGTCGTCTCGATCACCAGCGTCCCGGGCTCGTAGCGCCGGCTGATCGGCACCACCACCCCGTGCGGCCGCAGGCTCATGTGGCCGGCACCGCGGTCGAGCAGGGCGGCGAAGGCGCTGGGGGAATCGAAGCGAGGGCAGCAGAGCCACTCGACGCTGCCGCTGAAGGAGACGAGGGCGGCGGTGTGGCAGTCGGAGAGGAAGCCGTAGCTCCCGATCGGGGGAAACCTGTGGTTCTGGGAGCTCACGGCCGAGCCAAGCTACCAGCGGGCTACGCTGAATCCGGATGAACGTCCCGCTCGCCCACGTCAGCGCCACCTTCGCCCCGCTGGAGGTGCTGCCGCTGCTGCTCGCGGCCGCCCTCTATGCGAAGCGCTCGATCACCCTCGCCGAGCGCGGCCGGCCGGTGCCGCTCTGGCGCCAGCTCTGCTTCGCCGGCGGCCTCTTGATGATCGCGGTCGCCCTCGTCTCCCCGGTCGCGCACGTCGGCGAGGAGTTGGTGATCGCCCACATGGTCGAGCACCTGATGCTGGGCGACCTGGCGACCCTGCTCCTGGTCCTGGGGCTGACCGGGCCGCTGCTGCAGCCGATCCTGGCGATCCGTGTCTTCGACCGGCTGCGGATCCTCGCCCACCCGCTCGTTGCCTTCCCGCTCTGGGCGCTCAACTTCTACTTCTGGCACATTCCCGCTCTCTACGACGCCGCCTACGGCGGGGCGATCGTGCACGTGGTCGAGCACACCAGCTTCATCTTCTTCGGCTGCCTGATGTGGATGCCGATCTTCGGGCCGCTGCCGAAGCCGAGCTGGTTCAACGCCGCCTGGAAGGTGGGCTACGTCGTCGCCGTGCGCTTCGCCGGGGCGATCCTCGGCAACGTCCTGATGTGGTCTGGGACGGTGCTCTACCCGAAGTACGCGGCCGGCGAGGCCTACTGGGGGATCTCGCCCCTCGCCGACCAGAGCACCGCCGGGGTGGTGATGATGGTCGAGGGGACCTTCCTCGGGCTCGGGCTCCTGGCCTGGGTCTTTTTCGAAGTCTCGCGCGAAGGGATCGAGAAGCAGCGCCTGCTCGACCTGGCGACCGAGCGCGGAGTCGAGCTTGACGAGGCGCGGGCACAGCGGGCGGTCGCGGCCGGCCAGGCCGAGCGCCTCGAGCGGCAGCTGATCGGGGCCGGGGGCGAGGGCGAGCGTGAGTAGCGTCGGCGAGCGCCTGCGGGCCTGGCTGGTGACCGGGCCGATCGGCCGCGGGCTGGCCTTCGGCATCGACTTCGCGGTCGCCCTGCGAACGATGCTGAGCCAACGTCGCTAGGGTCACTCGTCCCATGCAGACCACCCTCAAGGAGCTTCCGAACAGCCGGGTCGAGGTCGAGGCGGAGGTCCCCGCCGCCGACGTCGAGAAAGCGACCTCGCGCGCCGCTCGCGCGATGGCAAAAGAACTGCGGATGCCGGGTTTCCGTGCCGGCAAGGCGCCGCCGTCGCTGGTGATCCAGCGGCTCGGCTTCGGGTCGGTGCTCTCGGAGGCGATCCGCGAGACGCTGCCGGAGTGGTACGAAGAGGCGCTGCTCGAAAGCGGCGTCGCGGCGATCGGCGATCCCAGCATCGAGATGGTCTCCACGCCGGAGGAGGAAGGCCAGCCCCTCAAGTTCAAATTCGAGGTCGGGGTGCGGCCGGAAGCCAAGCTCGGCAACTACAAGGGCCTCGAGGTCGGCAAAGAGGAGAAAGAGGTCCCCGACGAAATCGTCGACACCGAGGTCGAGCGGATCCGCGAGGGCTTCGCGCGACTGGAGACGGTCGAGCGCGAGGCCGCCGAGGGCGACCTGCTGGTGGTCGACTTCGAGGGCTTCATCGACGGCTCGCCGTTCCAGGGTGGCGCCGCCGAGGAGCAGAACATCACGCTCGGTTCCGGGCAGCTGATCCCGGGGTTCGAGGAGGGGCTCGTCGGCGCCAAGGCCGGTGAGGAGCGCGAGGTGAAAGTCACCTTCCCCGACGATTACCAGGCCGAGCACCTGTCCGGAAAAGACGCGGTCTTCAAAGTCAAGGTCAAAGAGGTGCGGGAGAAAGTCTTGCCCGAGCTCGACGACGAGTTCGCCTCCGACGCCTCCGAGTTCGACACCCTCGAGGAGCTGCGGGCCGACATCCGCGAGAAAGTCGGAACGGCGATGGGCAGCCGCGCCGAGGAGGACTTCCGGGTGGCGGCAATCGACGCCGCCGTCGAGGAGGCCACGGTCGACGTCCCCCCGGAGTTGGCGACGGCGCGGGCGAGCGAACGCTGGGAGCGGATGGAACGCCAGCTCGCCGGGCGCGGCATGGACCCCAACGCCTTCCTGCAGATGCAGGGCAAAACCCGCGACGAGCTGATCGAGGAGACGAAGCCCGATGCGGAAAAAGAGCTGAAGCGGGAGGCGGTCGTCACCGCGATCGCCGAGGCCGAGGGGATCGAGGTCTCCGAGGAGGAAATGGTCGAGGCGCTGGAGCACAGCGCCGAACACGAACGGACGACCGCCGAGAAGCTGCTGGAGCGGCTGCGCCAGAGCGGCCGTGACGCGATGGTCCGCGAGGACCTCCGCGCCCGCAAGGCAATCGACCTGGTCGCCGAGGCGGCGAAGCCGATTCCGAAAGAAGAGGCCGACGCCCGCCAGGAAAAAGCCGACGCGCGGGAGAAACTGCTGGCGCCAGAGGGAGAGGGCAAAGCCAAAGCCGGCGAGCTCTGGACCCCGAGCGGCGAGTAGGTCGTTGGTAGGGAGGGGGCGTGGGTACCCCTTCTGGACGCAGCTCGGCGGGAGATCGTTCTGTCGGCTGTCGCCCCGAGAGCTGCCAGCCCGCCTCGTGCTAAGTGTCCAGAAGGGGTACCCACGCCCCCTCATCAACACGCTTCCAGCTTCCGTGGTTCCTATTGCACCTATCCCGTGCAAAAGGAACCACGGAACGCGAGGCGTCCGTCGGAGCTCGGTGATTGGAGGGTGTCGTTAGGGGGTCCCTGGGTACTTGGCACGGAGACCGAGCGTTGCGGTCTGAGGCGTAGCCGTCCCCGATCCGACTCGGCGGAGGTGCTCCCAGGGACCCCACCGGCACCCTCCCCGCGCCGCCGGAGCGCTTCTATAGAGTGCGAGCCATGAGTCCTCTGGTCCCGATGGTGGTCGAGCAGACCTCGCGCGGCGAGCGTGCGTTCGACATCTACTCGCGCCTGCTGGGGGAGCGGATCATCTTCCTCGGGACGCCGGTGACGGACGACATCGCCAACCTGATCGTCGCCCAGCTCCTGCACTTGGAGTCGGAGGATCCGGACAAGGACGTCAGCCTTTACGTCAACTCGCCCGGCGGCTCCGTTTACGCCGGCCTCGCGATCTACGACACGATGCAGTTCATCAAGCCCGACGTGCAGACGATCTGCGTCGGCGTCGCGATGAGCATGGGGGCGTTGCTGCTGAGCGGTGGCGCCGCCGGCAAGCGGATGGCGCTGCCGAACTCGAAGATCCTCATTCACCAGGTCTCGGCCGGGTTCCAGGGCCAGGCCACCGACATCGAGATCCACGCCAAAGAGATCATCGAAGTCCGTCGCCGTCTTGACGAGATCATCGCCCACCACACCGGCCAGTCCTTCGAGAAGGTCACGAAAGACACCGAACGCGACTACTTCATGAGCGCGGAGGAGGCGAAGGAGTACAACATCGTCGACCGCGTGATCGAGCACCACTGAGGCGCGGCGCCCTTCTTCTCCTCGCCGCGGTTGCGGTTCTCGCAGTACCGACGCAGGTCCAGGCCACCGATCGGGACGGCGGCGTCGCCTACTACGGCCACGTCTTCCCGGTCCAGGGCCCGCACGGGGTGCGGGGGGCGATCGGGACCTACCACGCGCCGCGCAGTGGCGGCCGCATCCACGAAGGCTTCGACGTCACCGCCGGCTGCGGGACGAGGCTGGTCGCGGTGCGCAACGGCCGGGTCCTGCAGCGCGGGTTCGATCCGGTGCTCTACGGCAACTACGTCCTGATCCACGGCGAAGGTGAGAGGCGCAGCTACTTCTACGCGCACCTCTCGCGACCGGCGGCCGTCCGCCGCGGTGAGAAGGTGTGGGAGGGGGAGCCCGTCGGCCGAGCCGGCGAAACCGGCAACGCCGCCGGCACCGGTTGCCACCTCCATTTCGAGATCCACGTCCGCGGGGTCGCAGTCAACCCGGAAGCGGAGCTGCGCCGCTGGGACCGCTACAGCTAGCCCTCGCCGAGCGAGCGTTCGAACCAGAGATCCGCTTTCGGGTTCTTTTTATAGGCGGGGACTTCGCGGTAGCCGGCGGAGCGGTAGAGGCCGACCGCGGGGGTGAGGTAGTCGGAGGTGTCGAGGCGGACGGCGCGGCAGCCGTGTTCGAGGGCGATCTCGTCGAGCCGGGCGAGGATGCGGCGCCCGAGGCCGGTGCCGCGGAAGGCGGGGGCGACGTACATGCTCTTGACCTCGGCGACCTCGGTGTCGAGGTAGCGGACGCCCCCCAAGCCCGCCGGCTCGCCGTCGGCCCGCGCCAGCAGCAGGAGGCCGTTCGGCGGCACGAGGTCGGCGGGCGGCCCAGCGGCGATCTCCTGGTCAAGGTCGATCCCAGCCTCTTCGCGGTCGTAGACCAGCGGCCCGTCGGCCTCGCGAACGAAGTCTGCGTAGAGGTCCCGGACCCGCGGATCGTCCCGGTCGACGGGCTCGAGTGAGAAAGTCACCGAACTGACGCTAACGATCTGCCTGAAGACGAAGCTCAGACCCGCAGTTCGTAGCTGAACCACTCGGTCCGCTCGGCGTCGGTGGAGTCGTAGAGGCGCTGGGCGGTGTGGTTGTCCGGCGCGGTGGACCACTCGATGAAGGGGACGCCGCGCTCGCGGGCGACCTCAGCGGTCGCTTCGATAAGCGCCCGGCCGACGCCCTCGCCGCGGGCGTTCTCGCTGACGAAGAGGTCGTTCATCAGCACGCACTCGCAGGCCTCCAGCGAGCTGAAGTGCCAGTAGAGGCAGGCATAGCCGACCAGTTCCCCTTTCCGGCGCGCCACGAGCAGCAGCCCATCCTCGCTCGGCGCCAGGAAGCGGCGGAAGAAGGTGCGGTTGCGCTCCTCGTCGATCTCCTCGACTTCGTAGAAGCGCTGGTAGGCGGCGATCAGCGGCAGCAGCCGCTCGAACTCCTCGACGGCAACCGGCGAAATCTCCAGCTCGGATGGCACCGCACCACGGTAGCGCCACGCAAGGCTGCGCTCATGTGAAGGGACCGCTGGGTCGATGCCGTAAACGACCCTCACGAACCGGTGCGGGTCCCCCTCTAACCTTTGGGGCGCCGCCGGAGGCAAGAGATCGTCCCGTTAGGAGGGGATTCCGCTGGCACGTCCTTCAGATTCGAACGAGCAGCTCCTCTGCAGCTTCTGCGGCAAGTCGCAGCGCCAGGTGAAAAAGCTGATCGCCGGCCCCGGCGTCTACATCTGCGACGAGTGCATCGACCTCTGTAACGAGATCATCGACGAGGAGCTGACGGCGCCGCCGGTCTTCGAGCTCGAGAACCTGCCCAAACCGCAGGAAATCTTCGATGTCCTGCAGGAGTACGTGGTCGGCCAGGACGCTGCCAAGCGCTCCCTCTCGGTCGCCGTCTACAACCATTACAAGCGGGTCCAGATCGCCCAGTCCGACGAGACCGAGGTCGAGCTGCAGAAGTCGAACATCATGATGCTGGGCCCGACCGGGTGCGGCAAGACGCTGCTCGCGCAGACCCTGGCCCGGATCCTCAACGTGCCCTTCGCGATCGCCGACGCGACCGCGCTGACCGAGGCCGGCTATGTCGGCGAGGACGTCGAGAACATCCTCCTGAAGCTGATCCAGGCCGCCGACTTCGACGTCAAGAAGGCCGAAACGGGGATCATCTACATCGACGAGATCGACAAGATCGCGCGCAAAGCCGACAACCCGTCGATCACCCGCGACGTCTCCGGCGAAGGCGTCCAGCAGGCGCTGCTGAAGATCCTCGAGGGGACCACCGCCTCGGTGCCGCCGCAGGGCGGGCGCAAGCACCCCCACCAGGAGTTCCTGACGATCGACACCACCAACATCCTCTTCGTCTGCGGCGGCTCCTTCGCCGAACTCGACAAGGTGATCGAGCGCCGGGTCGGCGACCGCGGGATCGGCTTCGGCGCCGAAATCTCCTCGCGCGAGAAAAAGGACGCCGGCGAGTGGTTCGAGCAGGTGCTGCCCGAGGACCTCGTTGAATACGGCTTGATCCCCGAGTTCATCGGCCGCCTGCCGGTGATCACCGCGATCCACCAGCTCAGCCGCGAGGACCTCTGCACGATCCTCACCGAGCCGCGCCACGCTCTCACCCGCCAGTTCCAGCGCTTCTTCGAGTTCGACGACATCGAGCTCGTCTTCTCCGAGGACAGCCTCGAGGCGATCGCCGACAAGGCGCTGGAGCGCGAGACCGGCGCCCGCGGCCTGCGCTCGATCCTCGAGGAGACCCTGCTCGACGTCCAGTTCGAGCTGCCCTCGCGCCGCGACGTCACCAAGTGCGTCGTTACCAAGGAGACGATCACAGAGAACCGCCGCCCGACCCTGGTCACCGAGGCGGTCCAGCAGGACATCGGCCCGGCGGACGAAGGTCTGACCGAAGAAACTGCGTAGCCCTTCCGACTTTTTCCCCGCCCCAGTGGGGACAAAGTCGGAAGCGTCTATCTAGACTCGCCGCGTGGACGAGGCGCAGCGACAGCGGCTGGAGGAGACGACGCGGTACGACCCGGCTGAGGTTGAGGCGCGGATCTTCGCCGAGTGGATCGAGGGGGGGTACTTCCACCCTGAGGCGGAGGGGACGGCGGAGGAGAACTTCTCGGTTGCGATCCCGCCGCCGAACGTGACCGGGGCCCTGCACATGGGGCATGCGCTGAACGGGTCGATGCAGGACGCGCTGGTGCGGATGAACCGGATGCGGGGGAAGAACACGCTCTGGATCCTGGGGACTGACCATGCCGGCATCGCCACCCAGGCCGTGGTCGAGAAAGAGCTGCGCAAAGAAGGGAAGAGCCGCCAGGACCTCGGCCGCGAGGCTTTCGTCGAGCGGGTCTGGGAGTGGAAAGCCGAGTACGGCTCGCGGATCGTCGAGCAGTACAAGCGGCTCGGCGCTTCCTGCGACTACGAGCGCGAGCGCTTCACCCTCGACGAGGCCTATGTAAAGGCGGTCTACCGCGTCTTCAAGCAGCTCTTCGACAAGGGCTACATCTACCGCGACAACTACATGGTCAACTGGGACCCGGGTTCGCACTCGGCGATCTCCGACCTCGAGGTCGAGAACCGCGAGGTCGAGGACGTCCTCTACTCGATCGACTACCCGGTCGAGGATTCCGACCAGGTGCTGACCGTCGCCACGGTGCGGCCGGAGACGATGCTCGCCGACACCGCCGTCGCCGTGAACCCCGGCGACGAGCGCTACGGCGACCTCGTCGGCAAGCACGTGATCCTGCCGCTGGTCGGCCGCCGCATCCCGGTGATCGCCGACGAGCATGTCGACGTCGAGTTCGGCACCGGGGCGCTGAAGATCACCCCGGGGCACGACCCCAACGACTTCGAGATCGGCCGCAAGCACGGCCTCGAGGAGATCGGCGTGATCGGCCCCGACGGGCGGATGACCGCCGAGGCGGGCGAGTTCGCAGGGCCTGACCGCCGCCGAGGCGCAGAAGGCGGTCGTCGCGGCGCTGCGCAGAAGGAGGGTCGCCTCCGGGCCGAGGAGCCCTATCTCCACTCGGTCCCCTTCTCGCACCGCTCCGGCGAGCGGATCGAGCCGCTGATCTCGCTGCAGTGGTTCTGCCGCATGGACGAGCTGGCGCGGCCGGCGATCGAGGTCGTCGAACGCGACGAGGTCAACATCACCCCGGCGCAGTGGAAGCGGGTCTACCTCGACTGGATGAGCGAGATCCGCCCCTGGTGCATCTCCCGGCAGCTCTGGTGGGGGCACCGGATCCCGGTCTGGTACTGCGACGCCTGCAACGAGACGATCGTCGCCGAGGCCGAGCCGGAGCGCTGCGGCGCCTGCGGCGGCGAGCTGCGCCAGGAGGAGGACGTCCTCGACACCTGGTTCAGCTCGGCGATCTGGCCCTTCGCCACCCTCGGCTGGCCCGACGACACCCCCGAGCTGCGCGCCTTCTACCCGACCAGCTTCCTGACCACGGCACGGGAGATCCTCTTCCTCTGGGTGGCGCGGATGATCATGACCGGGCTCGAGTTCCCCGGCGCGATTCCCTTCCGCGATGTCTACGTCCACTCGGTGATCCAGGCACGCGACGGGCGGCGGATGTCGAAGAGCCTGGGGACCGGGATCGACCCGCTGGAGGAAATCGACGTCCACGGCGCCGACGCGCTGCGCTTCGGCCTGCTGGCGATGTCCTCGACCCAGGACGTCCGCTTCTCCGACGCCAAGGTGGAGCAGGGGCGCGACCTCGCCAACAAGCTCTGGAACGCCAGCCGGCTGATCCTCCTCAACGTCGCCGAGGTCGAGCCGGCACCGCGGCCGACCTGCGTCGAGGACCGCTGGATCCTCTCGCGGCTGGAGCGGACGATCGCCTCGGTGACCGAGAAACTCGAGACCTACGACTTCGCCCACGCCGTTCAGGAGGCCTACTCGTTCTTCTGGCGCGACCTCTGCGACTGGTACCTGGAGATCGTCAAGCCGCGCCTCTACGACGGCGAGGAGGAGGTCTCGGCGACGCTGCTCTACGCGCTGGAGCGGGTGCTGGGCCTGCTGCACCCGACGATGCCGTTCGTGACCGAGGAGATCTGGAGCTTCCACCCGGGGCGGCGGGGACACCTCGCGGCCCACTCCTTTCCCGCCGCCGACGAGTCCCTCTTCGACGAAGCGGCCGAGGCCGACGTCGAGAGCGGGATCCGGCTGACCCAACGCCTGCGCGCCTGGCGCGACCTCGCCGGCGTCCCCGCCGGGGCGAGGCTGCCGGCGGTGATCGACGGCGTCGAGCCACCCGCCTTCGTCGCCCGCCTCTCCCGCTTCGAGTTCGACGGCGTCGGCGCCGAGCCGGTCGCCTCGGTCGGTCCGGTCCGCGTGCTCGACTCCGAGGCGCTCGACGCCAGGGCCGTCGCCGAGCGCCTCGAGAAGCGCCGCGCCGAGCTGCGGGCCGAGGTCGAGCGCGGCGAGCGCAAGCTCGGCAACGAGGGCTTCGTCGCCAAGGCCCCGGCCGAGGTGGTCGAGGAGGAGCGGGGGAAGCTGGAGCGCTACCGCGCCGAACTTGCCGAGCTGAGCTAGGCGGCGCGGACGCGCCGCCGACTGACCTTCGACGCAGACGCCTATCTCGACTCGCTGGAACCGGTCGGCTGGCGGCTCGGGCTCGAGCGGATGCACAAGCTGACGACGGCGCTGGGGCTGCCGCAGCACCGCTTCGCCTCGATCCACGTCGTCGGCACCAACGGCAAGTCCTCGGTGACGCGGATGACCGCGGCGCTGCTGGAGGCGCACGGCCTGCGGTCCGGCGCGGTCGTCTCGCCGCACACCGATCGCTGGGCGCAGCGGACGCTGATCGCCGGCGAGGAGGTCGACGAGGCGGCTTGGACGGCAGCGGTCGACCAGGTTGCGCGGGCCGCCGAGGGGGTCAACCGCAGCCTCGAGGAGGGCGAGGCGGTGACCCAGTTCGAGGCGGCGACCGCGGCGAGCTTCGTCGCCCTGGCGGCGGCGCGGGTCGAGGTGGCGGTCGTCGAGGCGGGCCTCGGGGGGCGGCTCGACGCGACCAACACGATCCCCTCGCGGCTCACCGTGCTCACCTCGATCGGCCTCGATCACACCGAGTGGCTGGGTGAGACCGAAGTCGAGATCGCCGCCGAGAAGCTGGCGGTCCTGCGGGACCAGACGACGCTGGTCCTCGGCGAGGTCTCGGCGGAGGTGGCCGAGCTCGCCGAGCAGACCGCGCGGGAGCGGGGGGCGCGGCTGGTCAGGGCCGCGGTCGACCTTGACCCCGGGGTGCACCTGCGGGCAGCCGGCGAGTTCCAGCGCCGCAACTTCGCGCATCGCCTGCGCAGCCGTCGAGGCGTTCCTCGGGCAGCCGCTCGACTGCGATCGGGTCACCGCCGCTGCCGCCGCGGTCACAGTCCCGGGCCGGCTCGAGCAGATCGCCGAGCGCCCCGCAGTCTTTATCGACGCCGCCCACAACCCCGCCGGCGCCGCGGCGCTGGCCGAGCTCGCTGCCGGCGGTCGCGGACGGCAGGCGCGTGGTCGCTCTGCCTCGCCGTCCTCGCCGACAAGGACGCGGCGGCGATGATCGCGGCGCTGGCGCCGGTCCTCGATCGTGCCGTCTGCACCGAGCTGCCGGCGAATGCCCTGGAAGGCCACGGCCGTCCCGGCGCCCGCTCGCGTCCCGCCGCCGAGCTCGCCGCCGCCTGCGAGGCGATCGGCCTGCAGGCGGAGGCCGAACCCGATTTTGCGGCTGCGCTCAAGCGGGGGAGGGCGCTCGCCGCCGAACCGCCCGCAGGCGCCCTCCTCGTCGCCGGCTCCCACTATGCAATCGGCCCAGCCCGCGCGGTCCTCGCCACCTGACTGTGCGAGGATTCGGCCATGGATCGCCCGCGCAGCGCCGGTTCCGAACTGCTCTCGATGATGGGGCTGGTTGCCGCCGTGGTCGCGATCGTGATCCTCGTCTTCTTCGGCGTCGGCTACCTGTTCGGACGGCTCTTCCTCTAGAAACAGGTTTGACGTCGGGAACGGCGAAGTAAACTGCCGCCCCCGCAGCGTCCGCAACCCTTTTTTCTTTGTCCCTTGTTTATGCCCCTAGCGATCTTCGGCATCACCAACGACGGCCTCAACCTGGTCGCCACCCTCTTCCTGCTGATGCTGGTCGTGCTCTGGCTGGCGCTGATCGTCTACACGCACCTCGACGCGCGCCGCCGCATCTCCGACCCCTTCCTCGTCGCCTGCGCGACCGTCGCCTCCTTCTTCCCCTTCATCGGCACCGCCGTCTACGCGATCGTCCGCCCGCCGGAGTACCTGGAGGACGCGCACGAGCGCGAGCTGGAGATCAAGGCGGCCGAGCTGCGGGTGCGGCAGCTGCGCGATCAGACCTGCCCCAACTGCGACTACCCGGTCGAGAAAAACTACTTGCGCTGCCCCAACTGCCGGCAGCGGCTCAAGGACCCTTGCCCGAGCTGCGGCAAGCCGGTCGACCCTCGCTGGGGCCTCTGCCCGTTCTGCGAGTCGAGCCTCGGCGGCGGTAGCGAGAGGCCGCGCCGCAAACGTAGGGACCCCGACGAGCGCCAGGCTCAGCAACAGCAGCAACGCCAGGCACCGCCGCGCCGCCGTAAAGCGCCGCCGGAGGCTGACCAAGGGGACGACCTAGCAACCAAAGAGCAAAGGAGCCCCCGCCGTGAGCCGGACCCTGATCCTCGTCAAGCCTGACGCCTTCGAACGCGCCCTCACCGGTGAGGTGATCGCCCGCTTCGAGCGCAAGGGACTGCGGATCGCAGCGCTGAAGTCGATGCAGGCAGACGAGGCGATCGCCAACCAGCACTACGCCGAGCACAGCGAGAAGCCGTTCTTCGGCGAGCTCGTCTCCTTCATCACCGGCGGCACCCTGGTGGCGATGGTCCTGGAGGGCCCCGAAGCGGTCAAGGCGGCCCGTCAGCTGATCGGCGCGACCAACCCGGTCGAGGCCGCGCCCGGCTCGATCCGCGGCGATTTCGCTCTCGAGGTGACCTTCAACATGGTCCACGGCTCCGACTCGGATCAGTCGGCCGAGCGTGAGATCGGGATCTGGTTCCCAGAGCTGTCCTGAGGGTCACGCTTGCATCTGGGTCTCCGCAGCGGCGGGAGATCCTCGAAAAGTTGGGGCTCGAATTCGAGGTTGTGGTTCCTGGCGTCGAGGAGCTGACTGAGGGCGATCCCGAAAAGCTTGTTGTCGAGAACGCGCTCCGCAAGTCCAGGCCGCTAAGGGAGGGAGGCATACCTGCGCGCGCCAACAACGTGCTCGGTATGCCTCCCTCCCCATCGGTCCGCGTTGTAATTGCGTGTGACACCGACGTTGTCCTGGATGACGTCGTGCTCGGTAAGCCAACGGATGAGGCCGAGGCTCGGGCGTACCTCGATCGGATGAGTGGGCGGGCTCATACGGTTCTGAGTGGGCTTGTCGTCGTTGTGGATGGCGAGGAGCGGGTTGGGGTCGAGAAGACGACGGTGGTCTTCAAGGACCTCAGCGACGAGGAAATGGAGCGGTACGTTCGATTCGGGGAGTGGGAAGGGCGATCCGGGGGCTACGCGATCCAGACGCTCGGTTCCTCCCTGGTCGAGCGGCTGGAGGGGAGCGTCTCCAACGTGGTCGGGCTGCCGGTCGGGCTCCTTGCCGAGCTGGCGCCCGAGTTGTTCGAACCCGCCTAGGCGAGGCTTACAGAACGCTAAGACGCGTTTGCCATCATCGGCCCTGTAAATGGGCATCTTCGGCAAGATCGGACTCGGTGGCCGCGACATGGCCGTCGACCTCGGTACCGCCAACACGCTCGTCTACGTCCGCGGCCGCGGGATCGTCCTCTCCGAGCCCTCTGTGGTGGCGATCGACTCGCTCAGCGGCCAGGTCCACGCCGTCGGCGTCGAAGCGAAGCGAATGCTCGGGCGCACCCCGGGGACGATCACCGCGATCCGGCCGCTCAAGGACGGCGTCATCGCCGACTTCGACGTCACCGAGCAGATGCTGCGCCACTTCATCGCCTCCGTGCACTCCAACCGCTTCGCCCACCCGCGGGTGGTCGTCTGCGTTCCCTCCGGGGTGACCGGGGTCGAGAAGCGGGCGGTCGAGGAGGCCTGCCTCTCGGCCGGCGCCCGCCAGGCCTACCTGATCGAGGAGCCGATGGCGGCGGCGATCGGCGCCGGGCTGCCGGTGGGCGAGCCGACCGGCTCGATGATCGTCGACATCGGCGGTGGCACCACCGAGGTCGCCGTGATCAGCCTCGGCGGCATCGTCGTCTCGCAGTCGATCCGGGTCGGCGGCGACGAGCTCGACGAGGCGATCGTCAACCACTGCAAGCAGCGCTACAAACTCGCGATCGGCACCCAGACCGCCGAGGAGGTCAAGCTCGAGGCGGGCTCGGCCTCGCCGCTGCCGGAAGAGGTGCGGACCGAGATTCGCGGCCGCGACCTCGTCTCCGGGCTGCCGAAGACGATCGAACTGACCTCCGAGGAGGTGCGAGGGGCGATGGAGGAGCCGGTCAGCCACATCGTCGCCGCGGTCAAGGAGACGCTCGATCGCACGCCCCCGGAGCTCGCGGGTGACATCATGGATCGCGGCATAACGCTGGCCGGAGGCGGAGCGCTCCTGCAAGGACTGGAGCAGCGCCTGCGTGACGAGTGCCAGATGCCCTGCCAACTGGCAGAGTCGCCGTTGACGTGCGTGGCGGTCGGCTCGGGCATCTCGCTCGAGGAGGTCGAGACGATCCACCGCGCCGGCAAGAACAACGGAGCGCGGTCCCGGCGATAGCCACCCGCGATGCGAACGAACTAGGCCCCCAACGTGTATCGAAAGCAAGTACGCCGCCGTAGGGCGGTGCTGGCGCTGCTGATCGTCGGCTCCTTCGTCCTGCTCTCGCTGACCTATCGGCAGGGCTCCGACGGCATGCAACGCGGCGTCAGCGCCGTCTTCAGCCCCCTCACCTCGGTCGCCGATCGCGCCCTGAAGCCGGCGCGCGACCTCGTCAACTGGTTCGACGAGACCTTCGACGCGAAGGGCGAAAACGAGGATCTCCACGCGGAACTGGAGACCGCCCGCCGCCAGGCGGTGGGCGCGAAGGCGGCGCTGGCCGAAAACGAGCAGCTGCGAAAGCTGCTTGGGCTCGAGAAAAGCGGTGCCATCCCCGGCGGCTACACCCCCGTCACCGGGCGGGTGATCACCCGCTCTCCGACCGTCTGGTTCTCCGACGTGACGATCGACGTCGGCTCTGGCGACGGGGTGGAGGTCGATGACCCGGTCGTCAACGGCGACGGCCTGGTCGGCAAGGTCACCGCGGTCACCGGCAGCACCGCCCGGGTCACCCTGATCGTCGACCACTCCAGCGCCGTCGGAGCGAAGCTGGTTCCGAGCGGCGTCCAGGGGGTAATGAAGCCCTCGGTCGGCGACCCCGAAGACCTCATCCTCGACTTCCTCAACAGCGAAAAGCTGATCGGCAAGGGCCAGTCGGTCGTCACCTCCGGCTGGCGCACGATCGGGTTCGAATCCGACTACCCACCGAACCTGCCGATCGGCGAAGTCAACGAAGCCCCGCTGCAGGAGCAGGAGGCCCAGCAGCAGGTCCACATCCGCCCCTACGCGGACCTCCGCAACCTCGACCTCGTCGACGTGCTGACCGGGGGCTCCCGCGGATGATTCTCACCCCGAACATCCTCGCCCGTCTGGTCGCGATCGTCGTCGGCGGCGTGATCCTGCAGCTGACCTTCTTCTCCAAGGTCGCCCTCTTCCACGTCAGCCCGGACCTGCTGCCGGCCCTTGTCGTCGTCCTCGGCCTCCTCGGCGGCTCGCTGACCGGTGCCGTCTGCGGCTTCTGGGCCGGGTTCCTGCTCGACTGCCTGCTGATCGTCCCGCTCGGCGGCGGCTCGCTGGTCCTGCTCGCGACCGGCTACCTGGCGGGGACCTTCCGCGAGCGCTTCGAGATCCACAGCGCCCTGGTGCCGCCGCTGCTCTGCATGGGCCTGACCCTGTTCGCCGAGCTCGGCTTCGGCGCCGTAGAGCTGATGCTGGGAATCGACGCCCCGGTAAGCGGGCTCGTCGTCCGTGACATGCTCTTGAAGAGCATCTTCGCCTTCTTCGGCGGCTGGGCGATCTACGCCGGCGTACGACGGGCGCTGCGCCCGGCTCTGGTCGAGGAGCCGACGGTGCGACGCAACCGACGCCCGACGGCACTGGGAACCTAAGAACGTGTACCTGCGCAACGATCAGCGACCACAGGGCAGCCGCCTCTCGCTGCGGGTGGCGGTGGTCGGCGGCGTCGGCGTCGCCCTGTTTGCGGTCCTCTTCTTCCGCCTCTGGAACCTGCAGGTGCTCTCCGGTGACGAGTACCTGGCCGAGGCTCAGAACAACCGCACCCGCGAAGTCAAAGTGATCGCCCCGCGTGGCGACATCCTCGACCGCAACGGCGAAGTCCTGGTCGACAACCGGACCAGCCTGGCGCTGCAGCTGAACACGGCGAAACTGCCCGATGACCCGGCCGAAGAACGGGCCGAGCTGGCGCGGCTGGGGGAGCTCGCGCACATGTCCCTGCGCCAGGTTCGCCGCACGATCAAGCAGGAGGAAGAAGTCGCCCCCGGCGCCCCGGTGACGCTGCGCCGCGACGTCGGCTTTGACCTGGTCGCCTACGTCGAAGAAAACCAGGACGAATTCCCCGGCGTCGCCGTGCAGCGGGTCTTCGTCCGCCATTACCCCGACGGCACCCGCGCCGCCCACGTCCTCGGCAGCGTCGGAGAGATTGACAAGGCAGAGCTGAAGGAACCCGAGTACAAGGGCCTCGAACCGGGCGACGAGGTTGGCAAAGCGGGAGTCGAGTACACCTACGACAAGTTCCTCCGCGGCGATCCGGGCCACACCCGGATCCAGGTCAACGCGCTCGGTGAGCCGACGCCGGGTGGGCAGTTGGTCTCCGAAGCACCGACGCCGGGCAACAGCTTGAAGCTGACGATCGACGGCAACGTCCAGGCCGCGGGCGAAGGGGCGCTTGGGGCGATGGGCCTGCCCGGTGCCTTCATCTCGATGAACATCGACACCGGCGAAATCCTCGCGATGGGCTCGAACCCGACCTTTGACCCTTCCGAATTGATTGAACCGTCCCAGGCGCAGGTTGACCAGCTGTACCGGGACCCGGTCCTGGCGCCGCTGGTCAACCGGGCGACCGAAAGCGCCTATCCGACGGGCTCGATCTTCAAGATCATCACGGCGCTGGCGGCGCTGGAAAACGGCGAGATCACGCCCGACGAGGTGATTCAGGACAACGGCAAAATCGAAGTCGGGGGACAGCCGTTCCAGAACGCCGGCGAAGTCGCCCACGGAGCGGTCGCATTGCGCCGCGCCCTCCAGGTCTCCTCCGACGTCTACTTCTACCTGCTCGGCCTCGACATGTGGGAAACCAACGATCTGCAGGAATGGGCGCACAAGCTCGGCATCGGCCGGCCGGCCGGGCTCGACCTGCCCGAGGAAGGCGAAACCCTGCTTCCGAGCAAGGAGTGGCGCAACCAGCTCTACAAGGAAAAGCTCACCGACCGCCCCTGGTCGGCGGGCGACAACATCCAGCTCGCTACCGGCCAGGGGGACCTGCAGACCAACCCGCTGCAGATGGCGCTCGCCTACGCGGCCCTCGGCACCGGCGGCAAGATCCCGACCCCGCACGTGGGGCTGGAAGTGGAGGACGCGGCGGGGCGGGTGCTGAAGGAATTCGACTTCAAGCCCCAGCGCAAGATCCACATCGACCCCGGCTATCGCACCGCGATCCTGGAAGGGCTGCACGCCGCCGCGCAGGAAGGGGAAGGCACCGCCGCGGGCGTCTTCGGCGGCTTCCCGATCGAGATCGCCGGCAAGACGGGGACCGCGCAACGACCCGGGCACGCCGACCAATCCTGGTTCGCGGCGCTCTCCCCGTACCCGAACCCGCGTATCGTGACTATTGCCACCGTCGAGGAAGGCGGCTTCGGAGCCGAATCTGCTGCTCCTGCCGTCCTCGACATCCTCGAAGCGATCTACGACAAACAGGCTTCGGCGGTCTCGAGCGCCGGTGGCGCCGAATGACGATGTACGCGACCAGAACCAGGAATGCCAGGCCGGAGCCGTTCACGGTCCACGTCGGCATCGCCGAGCGGCTCGGAATCGCGCACATGGACTGGCCGCTGACGATCGCCGCCGTCTCCCTGATCGCCTTCAGCGTCTTCACGCTCGGCCAGGCGACGCAGAACGACGTCCCGGGCGACCCCAACTACTTCCTCGAGCGGCAGGCGATCTACGCCCTGCTCGGGATCGTCGGGATGATCGTGCTGACGCGGATCGACTACTCGCGCTTCCGCGAGCTGCGGGTCGGGATCTACACCTTCCTCTGCGCCAGCGTCTCCCTCGTCTTCTTCTTCGGCTTCGCCGCCCGCGGCTCGCGGCGTTCCTTCGAACTTCCCTTCTTCAGCTTCCAGCCATCGGAGCTGGGCAAGCTCCTGCTTGTTCTGGCGCTTGCCGGGTTCGTGATCGATGGCGCCAGGCGGGGCTCGGAGGTGCAGCGCACCATCCGTTACCTCTGTCTCGGCCTGGCACCGGCTGCGCTTGTCTTCCTGCAGCCCGACCTCGGCACCTCCCTGGTGTACGTGGTCACCACCCTTGCCGTCATGTACTTCGGAGGCGTCCCCTGGACGCACTTCGCGGTCATCGGTGGCGGCCTCGTTGCTTTGGTCGCGCTGGTCCTGGTCGTCGCTCCGGCGGTCGGGACTCCGATTCTCAAGGGGTACCAGGAGGAACGGCTGACGTCCTTCCTCCATCCCCATGAGCACGAAGCCGGCGCGGCGTATCAGCAGAACCAATCGAAAGTCGCCATCGGTGCCGGTCAGATGACCGGCCGGGGCGACAAAGCCACCCAAACGCGACTCGACTTCGTCCCCGAGCGGCACACCGACTTCATCTTCGCGGTGATCGGTGAGCGCTACGGGTTCATGGGAGCCGCGTTAGTCCTATTCCTTTACGCCCTGCTCTTCTGGCGGGCGCTGCGGATTACGACACTCTCGAAGAACTCATACGGAACCCTGGTCGCGGGCGGCATCGCCGTTGCGCTGCTGTTCCAGACCTTCGTCAACGTGGGGATGAACCTCGGGATCATGCCGATCACCGGGATCCCCCTGCCGTTGATGAGTTACGGAGGGTCCTCCGTGCTCGCTACTTTCCTGGCGATCGGAGTTCTTCAGAGCATCAACGTCCAAGCGCATCTCAGCCAGAAGGGAAGGTTCGCCTGGTGATCTCTGGAAAGAGATCCGGCGATGCGTACCTAACCGAACTGAGCTGAACAACAAATGAAAAAAACGATTTTGGTCTCCGCCGAGCGCGGCGAGACCCGAGTGGCCGTCCTCGAGGCAAAGCAGAAAGGCGGCCGCAAAGACGTCGCCGAGCTCTACATCGAGCGGCGCGGCCGGCGTTCGATCGTCGGCAACATCTACAAGGGCAAGGTTGACAACGTCCTGCCCGGCATGGAGGCCGCCTTCGTCGACATCGGCCTCGAGCGCAACGGTTTCCTCCACGTCGACGAGATCGTCCTTCCCAACGGGGAAGCGGCGCCGAAGCGCGGTCGCGGCAGCGGCCGCCGCATCAACGAGCTGATCAAGCCCGGACAGGAGATCCTCGTCGCGGTCGTCAAGGACCCGCTGAAGACGAAGGGCGCCCGGCTCTCGATGAACCTCTCGATCGCCGGCCGCTACCTCGTCTACGCGCCCCATGGAAGCGGCGTCGGGGTCAGTCGCAGGCTCTCCGACAAAGAGCGCGACCGCCTCCGCAAGATGGTCGACCGCACCTACAAAGGGCCGGGCGGGCTGATCGTCCGCACCGCCGCCCACGGCGCCAAAAAAGCCGACTTCGTGCGCGAGATCAAGTACCTGCAGAAACTGAACGAGGTGCTGGAGCGGCGCTCCGAGCAGACCAAGGCCCCGGCCCTGGTCTTCCAGGAGGCCGACCTCTCGGTCCGCGTCCTCCGCGACGTCTTCCTCAACGAGTTCGAGAAGGCGGTGATCGACTCGCCGAAGCAGTTCGAGCGGGTGACCAACTTCTTCCAGCGCACCGCCCCCGAGCTCGTCGACGGGGTGGAGCTCTACGAGGGCACGAAGCCGCTGTTCGAGAAATGGAAGGTCAACGAGGCGATCGAGTCGACGCTGAACCGGCGCGTCGATCTGCCCTCCGGCGGCTACCTGATCATCGACTACGCCGAGGCGCTGACCGTGATCGACGTCAACAGTGGCTCCTTCACCGGCCGCGGCAAAGGCGGCCTCGAGGAGACGATCACCAGGGTCAATACCGAGGCGGCCGAGGAGGCTGTGCGGCAGCTGCGGCTGCGCGACATCGGCGGCATCATCGTCGTCGACTTCATCGACATGGCGCGGGCCAGCAACCGCGACAAAGTCCTGAAGACGATGCGCAAAGCGCTCGACGCCGACAAGTCGAAGAGCTACGTGGTCGAGGTGTCGCCGCTGGGGCTGGTCGAGATGACGCGCCAGAACGTCACCGACGGAGTGCGGGAGATCCTCACCGCCCCGTGCCCGACCTGCGGTGGCGAGGGCGTCGTCCTCTCTGCCGAGACGGTGGCGCTGGAAGGGCTGACGAAACTGCGTGACATCGCCGCCGAGAAGAGCGAGGCCGAGGCCTTCCTCCTCCGCGTCAACCCGAAAGTCGCCCACGAGCTGACCGATCCCGACAGCGGTTTGACCGAGCTCGAGGACGAGACCGGCAAGCGGTTCCACTTCGAGGGCGGCGAGGCGCTGTCGATCGACACCTTCGATCTGGTCGAGTCGGGAAGCCGGATGGAGATCGAGGAGCGGGCGCTGCCGTTCAAAGTCGGCGAGGAGGTGCTGGTCAAGATCGACGAGCCCCACATGTACAACGCCGACGACGCCGTCGCCCGGATCGATTCCTACATCGTCAGCGTCACCGGCGGTGGCCGCTTCGTCGGCGAGCGCAAGCTGGTGCGGATCGACGAGGTCGAGCGCTCGGCGGCGATCGCCTCGCTGCTGGGCGGAGATTCGTCCAACGGATCCGGAGGAGGCGAGGAGAACGGCTCCCAGCTAGAATCCTCCGCCTCTTCGCGCAAACGCAGCCGTGGCCGCCGAGGCGGCCGTGGGCGTTCGCGCGCCAAACAAGGCAGCAAGGACGAATGAGCACTTACGCAGTCATAGAGAGCGGCGGCAAGCAGTACAAAGTCGAGGAGGGCACGTCCCTGCTCGTCGATCGGCTGGACGCCAAGGAGGGGGACAAAGTCAACCTCCGACCGGTCCTCTTCCGCGGCGACGATGTCGTCGCCGGCGGCAAAGACCTGGAGAAGGTCAAAATCGAGGCCAAGGTCACCGAGCACCTGCGCGGGCCGAAGATCAAAGTCTTCAAATACAAGGCGAAGAAGGGCTACCGCCGCCGTGCCGGCCATCGCTCCGAGCTGACCAGGCTCGAGGTCACGGCGCTGAAAGGCGCCAAAGCCAAAGCCAAAAAAGCTGAGAAAGAGGAGGCCTAGGCATGGCGCACAAGAAAGGACTCGGCTCCAGCCGCAACGGCCGCGAATCGAACCCGAACATGCTCGGGGTCAAGGTCTTCGCCGGCCAGCGGGTCAGCGGCGGCGAGATCATCGTCCGCCAGCGCGGCACCCGCTTCTGGCCCGGCGACGGCGTCGGCCTCGGCCGGGATCACACGATCTTTGCGACCCGCGAAGGGGTCGTGGAGTTCAAGCCGTCTCGTAAGGGGCGGACTATCAGCGTTCTGGCTGAGTAGTTGTTGGTGTAGGGGAGGGGCGGGTGCCCCTCTCCGGACACATCTCGCCTATGGCTCATGTTGAGTGTCCTGAGAGGGGCACCCGCCCCTCCCTGCGAGCCGCCGGAAAATTCGGTTTAAGGTCGGTTGTGGATGTATGACAAAGCGAAAATTTGGGTTGAGGGTGGGGCTGGTGGGAATGGCTCTATCTCGTTTCGTCGCGAGGCGCATGTTCCTCGGGGTGGGCCTGATGGTGGAGATGGTGGGCACGGAGGGGACGTGGTGCTGGTCTGCGATGCGTCGCGGCGGGATCTTGGTGCTCTGAGGGGGAGCAAGCACTTTCGGGCGCAGCGGGGGCGGCATGGGGAAGGGTCGAACCGGCACGGGGCGCGGGGGGAAGACCTGGAGATTCCGGTGCCGCCGGGGACGCAGGCGATGGCGGTGGACGGCAGCGCGATCGACCTGGTCGCGGCTGGTCAGCGCGCGGTGGTCGCGCGCGGCGGGCGCGGCGGGCACGGGAACCGGCGCTTCACCAGCTCGACGCGGCAGGCACCGCGCTTCGCCGAGAAAGGGACCGGGGCGGAGGCCGACTGGATCGAGCTGCGGCTGAAACTGCTGGCCGATGTCGGCCTCGTCGGCCTGCCCAACGCCGGCAAGTCGTCGCTGCTGAGCCGGCTGACGCGGGCGGCGCCGAAGGTCGCCGACTACCCGTTCACGACGCTCTCGCCGGTCCTGGGAACGATCGAAGGCGACGAGCGCCAGGCGATCGTCGCCGACATCCCCGGCCTGATCGAAGGGGCGGCGACGGGCGCCGGACTCGGCCACGAGTTCCTCGCCCACGTCGAGCGCTGCTCGATGCTGGTCCACCTCGTCGACGTCTCCCCGATCGAAGGCGACCCCGTCGCCAACTACGAGACCGTGCGGGCCGAGCTGGCCGCGCACGGCGCCGGCCTCGAGCGGCTGCCGGAGCTGGTCGTGCTGAGCAAGCGCGACCTGCTGCCGGCCGAGGAGGTCGAGGCGGCGGTCGCCGAGTGGGAGGAGCGGGTCGGCGAGCGCGCCCTCGGCGTCCTCGCCGCCTCCTCGGCGACCGGCGATGGGCTGGACGAGCTACGTCGCCGGATCCTCGACGCGCTACCCGAGCTGGAGCCCGCTCCGGCGCCCGGCGCCGAGCCGAGCGACGAATTCGAGGCCGAGCACCGGGTCTACCGGCCCGCCGGCGAAGGCGGCTACTGGGTCGAGCGCGAGGACGACGGCGGCTTCCGCATCCTCGGCCGGGGCGTCGAGATGCTGTTCGAGCGCCACGACACCAAAAACGAGGAGGCGCTCGCCTACCTCGAGCAACGCCTCAAGGAGATGGGTGTCCTCGCCGCCCTCGACCGCGCCGGCTTCGAGGCCGGAGACGACGTCAGGGTCGGCGAGCACGAGTTCGAGCTGCATATCTGACACCAATATGTCTAATCGATATGCTTTGACATATGAGAACGACGGTACGACTTGACGACGCACTCCTCAGGGAGGCGAAGATGCACGCGGCAGCGCAGGGCATCACGTTCACGCAGCTGCTCGACGAATCGCTCCGCGAGCGTCTGACCGCGCGGCCGAAGAAGATGAGGGTAGAGCCCTTTCAGCTCACCACCTACGGGAAAGGCGGGGTCCGGCCGGGAGTGAATCTGGACGACAACCGCGCCACGAGGGATCTGATGGACGAGGACTTTTCGGAATGATCCTGGCTGACGTCAACATCCTCGTCTACGCCCATCGGAAGGACCTGCCTCAGCATGATCGCTACTCCACCTGGCTCGGTGAGGAGATCGGATCGGGCCGGGGCTATGCCCTCTGCGATGCCAGCCTTACGGGTTTCCTGCGGATCGTCACCAACGGCCGCATCTTTGAGCAGCCCACTCCGCTGCAGGTGGCTCTCGAAGCAGTCGAGAACCTGCGGGCGCAGCCCGGGGCGATCCACTTGAGCCCTGGCGCAAGGCACTGGGCGATCTTCACCGATCTCTGCTCGGGGGTCGGGGCGCGGGGAAACGACGTTCCCGATGCCTACCTCGCCGCCCTTGCAATCGAGTCAGGGAGCGAGCTGATCACCGCTGACCGCGGCTTCGGGCGCTTTCCGGGCCTGCGCTGGTCCTGCCCCGTCTGACTGTCTAATCGAGGCTCGAGAGGCCGGCTGCGACGGCGAAGCCGAGGACGGTGACTAGGCCGGCGCCGCGGCCGGCGTCTTTGCGGGCGTCGGGGATCATCGAGTCGATCAGCATCACCAATAGGGCGCCGGCGGCGAAGCCGTCGATTGCCGCGCGAGCGTCGGCGCTGACTGCATCGGCGGCCAGATAGCCGGTTACGGAGGCGAGGGCGCAGATCGCCGCCACCAGCATCCAGAGGCGCAGGATCGCCTCTCGCGATCTGCCTGCCTTGCGCATGTCGTCGGCCGAGCCGAGTGCCTCCGGAAGGTTGGAGACGAAGATCGCGACCAGCAGCGAGACGCCGACCCCGGCGCCGCCGGCGATCCCGATCCCGAGGACGAGTTGCTCGGGGATGCCGTCGAGGAAGGCGCCGAGGGCGAGCGCGGTGCCGCTGCCGCTCCCTTCCGCCCGTCCCTGGCGACCGCGCCCGGTCGCCATCCGGCGCGAGATCAGCCCGTCGAGGAAGTAGTAGACGAGCGCCCCCGCGGCGAGGCCGACGCCGGTGTAGCCGGCGCCGCTGATCGCGATCCCCTCGGCGGCGAGCTCGAAGCTGACGGCGCTGATCAGCGCTCCGGCCCCGAAGGAGAGCACGTATCCGACCTGGCGCTCGGGCCAGCGGCGGGCGAAGCTGAGCGCGGCGCCGATGACCAGTGAGCTTGCGGCAAGCGCGCCCCAGCCGATTGCGGACCCCATCTCGGCTACTTTCCCGGCCATGACCCTGGTCGTCAAGCTCGGATCCTCAATCGTCGCCGCCGACGACGGTGAGCTGCGGGCGGACGTCCTCGATTCCGTCTGCGAGCAGGTCGCGCGGCTCGAGCAGGGGGGAGAGCGGGTGGTGATGGTCACCTCCGGCGCGATCGCGCGTGGGATGAGGCTGCTGGAGCTGCCAGTGCGGCCGCGGGCAATCGACGAGCTCCAGGCCGCCTCGGCGGTCGGGCAGGGCGACCTCTTCCGCGCTTACGAGGGTCGGCTCTCCAAGCACGGTACCCGCGCCGCCCAGGTGTTGCTGACGGCGGCGGACATCGGCGCCCGCACCAACTACTTGAACGCCCGCCAGACGTTGCGCCGACTTATCGAGTGGGGGGTGGTGCCGGTGGTCAACGAGAACGACACCACCGCCACCGACGAGATCACCTTCGGCGACAACGACTTCCTCGCCGCTCGGGTGGCGGTGTTGCTCGACGCCCGCCTGCTGGTGCTGCTGACCAACGTCGACGGCCTCTACGCCCGCGACCCGGATCTCGACCCCGAGCCGGAGATGATCACCGAGGTGGCTGATTTCTCCCAGCTCGACGGGCTGTCGATCGGTGATCGCACGTCCGCTTTCGGCTCCGGCGGCATGAGCAGCAAGGTCGCTGCGGCCAAGGTGGCGAGTGGGTCCGGGATACCGGCGACGATCTGCAACGGGACTGAGGCCGGCGCTCTGCTCGATGCGGCAGAAGGCCGACAACGTGGCACGCACTTCCTGGCCCAAGCGAGAAGAGAGTCGAGCTTCAAGCTCTGGCTGAAATATGCGAAGCCGATCCGCGGCACGATCAAGGTCGACGACGGCGCCGCGCGCGTTCTGCGCGAGAGTGGTTCCAGTCTCTTGCCTGTGGGGGTTTCCGACGTGCGCGGGCCCTTCGAAGCAGGTGACGCCGTTTCGGTCGTCGGAAGCGGAGGGGAAATCGGCAAGGGCATCAGCGATTACTCCTCGCACGAGCTGAGCCGCGTGATGGGGATGAAGACCGCTCAGGTCCGCGAGCTGCTTCCGCACGCGTCCGACGAGGTCATCCACCGCGATCGCTTCGTCCTCCTCTGATTCGCCTGTTCCTTTTCGTTGTTCCGGGCCGATAAGGAACAGGCGAAACCTGGGCGGGTACCCTTTCCTGATGGCTGTAACCGAGACCACCGTCGCTGAGAGCTGCGCTGCTGCCAAGCGTGCTTCTCGGCAGCTTGCGACCGCCTCTACCGAGGCGAAGAACGCAGCACTGGAGGCGACTGCGCGGTTGCTGGAAGAGCGCAGCGCCGAGATTCTCGAGGCGAACGCCGGCGATCTGGCCGACGAGCGCGCTGCCGGCCTCACCGAAGCTCTGCGCGACCGCCTCCGCCTGACCTCTGAGCGGGTTGAAGCGATGGCCGAAGGCGTCCGCGTCGTCGCCGATCTCGATGACCCGGTCGGCGAGGAGCTGGAACGGAAAACGCTTGCCAGCGGCCTCGACCTGCGCAAGGTGCGGGTGCCGCTCGGCGTGGTCGCTGTCGTCTACGAGGCGCGCCCGAATGTGACGATCGATTGCGCCGCCCTGACGATCAAGAGCGGCAACGCGATCGTCCTCCGCGGTTCCAGCTACGCCGAGCGCTCGAACGCGGCGCTGGCGGCGGTCGTCCGTGAGGCGCTGGCCGAGGCCGGGTTGCCGGAGGATGCCGTCCTTTCGCTCGGCGGCGGCGGCCACGAGGAGCTGGCCGAGCTGGCGACGCAGGAGGGCCTCGTCGACCTGCTGATCCCGCGCGGGGGCGAAGGGCTGAAGGCGGCGATCAAGAAGGTGGCGACGGTGCCGGTGATGTACGCGGCGGCCGGCAACTGCCACGTCTACGTCCACGCCGACGCCGACCCGGAGATGGCGCGCCGGATCGCGGTCAACGCCAAGGTCCAGCGCCCGGGGGTCTGCAACGCCGCCGAGACGCTCTTGATCGACGCCGCGATCGCCGATCGCGTCGCGCCGGCCGTGCTCGCCGACCTCGCCGCCGCCGGGGTCGAACTGGTCGGCGACGAGCGGGCGCGTGCAGCCGCCGGTGAGGTCGAAGTAGGCGCCGCGACCGACGAGGACTGGGACCGCGAGTACCTGGGCCTGAAGATGACGGTCGCCGTCGTCGACTCCGTCGAGGACGCGGTCGACCACGTCAACCGCCACGGCACCGGCCATTCCGAGGCGATCGTCACCTCCTCGGATGAGGCCGCCGAGGCCTTCGTCAACGGCGTCGATGCCGCCGCCGTCTACGTCAACGCCTCGACCCGCTTCACCGACGGGTTCGAGTACGGGATGGGGGCGGAGATCGGCAACTCGACCCAGAAGCTGCACGCGCGCGGGCCGATCGGGATGCGCGAGCTGACGACCTTCAAGTACGTAGCCCACGGCGACGGCCAAATCCGTGAATGACGGAACCGGCGGCGCGATCGGCGTGCTGGGGTCCGCCTTCAACCCGCCGCATTTCGGTCACCTGGCGCTTGCCCAAGAGGCGCTCTGGCAGCTCGGGCTCGACGAGGTGATCTTCGTCCCCACCGGCCACGCCCCGCACAAGCGGATCGCCGGCGACCCCGGCAGCGAGGCGCGGATGGAGATGACGCATCTGGCCGCAGACCACGACGACCGCTTCTCGGTCTCTTCGCTGGAGGTCGACCGCGAGGGACCGTCCTACACGTATGAGACCTTGGAGGTGCTTGCAGAGGAATGGGCCGACACGGAGCTGGTGTTCGTAATGGGGGCGGACGCTGCGGTCGGGCTGGAGAGCTGGCGGCGGCCGGAGCGGGTCGTCGAGCTGGCGAGCCTCGCGGTCGCCCGGCGCGCCGGCGTCCCCGACGCCGAGGTGACGGCGACGATGCGCAGCCTCGGCTGCGAGGAGCAGGTGACGATGCTTGAGATGCCGCAGTTCGGGGTCTCCTCCTCTTCGGTTCGCGAACGGGCCCACCAGGGGCGGCCGCTTCGCTATCTCGTTCCCGACGCGATTGCGCAGCTGATCGAAGAGAGGGGGATCTACCGGTGAACCAGGCACAGTCGGAGCATCTGGCGCGCAACCTGGCGGCGATTGCCGATGCGAAAAAAGCCGAGGACCTGCTCGTCCTCGACATGCGCGAGCTGGTCGCCTACACCGACTTCCTCGTCATCTGCACCGCCCGCAGCGAGCGCCAGGCGCGGGCGATCGTCGACGAGGTGCGGTTGCGGGTGAAGCGCGAGGCAGGTCTTCTGCCGGGCGGCGTCGACAGCGGCGGCGACGCCGGGTGGACGATCTTCGACTACCTCGACTGCGTTCTCCACGTCTTCACGCCGGAGGCGCGCAAGCGCTACGAACTCGAGGATCTGTGGCGCGACGCGCCGCGGCTCGAGCTCGATCTCGACGCCCCCGAGGCGTCCGAAGCGGCCAGCGCATAAACAACCAACAGAGCCCGCAACAGAGTCAGCAACAGAATTACGTCCGAGCGCCTATCTACGGTGCCGGTCCATGAATGGGTTCAAGCGGGCGCTGCTGGGCTACCGGCGCACGGAAGTAGAGGACGCGCTCTCCGTCCGGGATGCTCGCATCCTCGGTCTGGAGATAAAGACCGACTCCCAGCGCGAGTCGCTCACCGAGCTCGAAGGGGAGACGGCGACGCTCTCCGGGATGGTGCTGGAGCGGGAGCGCGAGATCCGCGTGCTCGACCAGCGCCTGCGCGAGGCAAACGAGTGCCACGACCGCAGCATCGCCTCACTCGACGCGATCACCGCCCGGCTCGAGGAACTGGATGCGCAGGCTCGCGGGCAGGCGACCAGGATCCGGATGAAAGCGCTGCGCGAGGCGGTCGAGGTGAGCAAGAAGGTGAAGGCGCTGACCGACGCCGAACCGGCCTTGCAGGCCGATGCTGCCGAGCCGAACGGAGCGGCCCCGGAGCCTGCCGACGAGGCCCTCTACGCCGGCCGCGTCCAGCTCGACATCGGTCCCCTCAGCGACTTCTCACAACTTGTCGGCTTTGAGGACGCCGTCGGCCAGCTCGGCGCCTCAGATATCTCGGTCCAGCGCTTCTCCGAGGGCCGCGCCACCTTCTCGATGAACCTCGACGAGCCGGTCGACCTCCTGCGCGAACTCGAAGAGCGCGCGAACATCGACTTCAAGGTCCGCCACAACGCCCCGGACAACCTCATCCTCGACGTAGACGAGGATCAGGGCCCCGAGCAGCGCGCCGCGTAGCTCCGAAACTTTCCGTCTGAGTCGCAGGTTATTGTCTGCGACACGATGAAGCACGATTCAAACCGCAAGGGGAATGCAGCAGAGTTGGCGATAGCGGCCGAGGCGGCGCGCCTTGGCCTAGAGGTCTGGCATCCGCTGACCGAGCACGGGCGATGCGATCTTGTGCTGGGAATTAGCGGGCGGCTATATCGGGTGCAGTGCAAGTGGGGCGCTCGTGTCGGCGAGAAGATCCAGGTTCGCCTGAGTACCTCGCGCCATTCTCCAACCCGTGGTTATGTGGTCAAGAAATATGACTGCTCAGAGATAGATCTGGTAGCCGTTCATTGCGGCGATCTCAATACCAACTATCTGTTGCCTCCTGAGCTCTTCGAGGGGCGGTCGAATGTATGGCTTCGTACTGCCCTGGCAAAAAATGGACAGCGAGCCGCGCTAAACTGGGCGGCCGATTACGAGTTGCCTGGGGCTGTAGCTCAGCTGGCAGAGCGCTTCGCTGGCAGCGAAGAGGCCAGGGGTTCGAATCCCCTCAGCTCCACTTCTCAAACCGAATCCGCGCCTTCCGTCGAAGAGGTCGGGGCCCATGAGTTCCGCAACCACTTCGGCTACTACCTCGATCGGGCGTCTGCTGGTTCAGAAGTCTTGGTGCGGAGGAGAGGTCGGCCCTACGCGAGCCTGTGCCCGCCGGCGCGGCGGAGGCGTCTTCGGCTAGCTCCATGGACCTGATGCCTTGCTGATTCCGTGCTCGCGGGTGACGCTGATGTGGAGTGAGCATTGCTCGATGATGTCCTCGGTGTGGGAGATCACGAAGATCTGCTCGAACTCGCCTCGGGAGAGCTCTAGCAGCTGTTCCATCAGGGTTTTGCGCCGGCCGACGTCCTGGCTGCCGAAGACCTCGTCGAGAATGATGAAGCTGTGTTCGGTGCCCCGCTGATGGGCGAGGGTGCCGGCCAGGGCGAGGCGGAGGCAGAGGGCGGCGAGATCCTGCTCGCCGCCGGAGAAGCGCCTGCTGAGGTAGAAGGCACTGCCCTCGGCGATCTCGAGGAAGTAGCCCTCGGTCAGCCTGATCTGGGGGTAGGTGGCTTCGGTGATCCGCCGCAGCAGCTTCGAGGCTTCCGCTTCGACCATCGGCCGCGCCCGGCGCGAGGACTCTTCGCGGTAGGCCTCGAGCGCCGCCGCCAGAGCCGCCCGGAACTCGAACTCAGCGCGCTCCTCGTCGATCCTCGCCACGAGCTTGCCGGCGTCTTCGAGGCGGCTGCGGACCGCGGCGACCGCCTCGGACTCGGTTGAGGCTTTGCGGGTCGCCTCCTCCAGTGCCTCGCGCTCCTCGTCCAGCGTCGCTTCGAGCTGGTCGCGTTCGGCGCTCAGCTTCTCCTGGGCTCCCGGCTCGGGCGCGACTCTGTCCGCCGCTTGGCGCAGTTTCTCGGCCGCTTTGGAGGCTTTCTCGACCTCTTTGCGCTGCGCTTTCGCCTGTTTTTCGAGCAGCTTGGCGGTTGCCGCCTGGTCGCGGACGACCGCCAGTCGACGCCGCACCTCCTCGCGGTTTTCGAGGGCCTCCTTGACCGTCGCGTGCGCCTCCGGGTCGTATCCGTCCTCGGGCATCTCCGCCAGCTGCTCGGCGAGAAGACCGGCCTGCTGCTCGGCCTTTAGCAGCCTTTCCTGCACCGCGCGGCGGCCCGCTTCCGCCCTCGCGGCCTCCTCGGACCTCGCCCGCAGCTTCGGGATCTCTTTTTCCAGTGCCGCATGCGCCGCTTCCAGCTCGCGCTCGGTCGCCGTCGTCTTCTCCAGCAGCTCCTTCGCCCGGGCGGCGTCGGCGGCAAGCGCGGCTTCCTCGCCGCGATCGCCCAGCGCCTCCAGCTCGGCCTGCAACTGCGTGTCCCGCTGGGCGTCTGCTTCCAGCGCTGCCGTCGCCTTCTCCAGGCGCGCGACTTCGCGGCCGAGCGCCTCGTGCTGCCGGCGCGCCTCCGCCATCGCCGCCTCGAAGCCGGCGACCAGCTCATCGGTCGTCCCCGCCAGCTCCTGGTGGCAGGTGGGGCAGGTCTTTGCCCCGCCGCTCAACGCGTCGCGGTGGCGCTCCTGGTGGGCGATCTCGGCGTTGACTTCGGCGCGCTGGTCGCGCAGCTCCCGCAGACCACCGCGCGCCTCCTCGAGACGGTCCTCGGCGGTGGCCAGCTCTTCGAGCCGGCGCTCGATCTCCGCACCGCGCTGGGCTCGATCCATCTGCGCGAGGACGAGCTTGGCTCCCTCCTCTGCCTCTTGCCGGGCGGATGCCGCATCCCGTAGCCGCCCGGCGAGCTCGTTGAGCTTCTCCTGCGCGGCGCTCAGCTCCGCCCTCGGGTCCCCGTCCTCGCCGGCGCCGAGGTCTGACAGCGCATCAGTGGACGAGGCGAGCTCCTCCAGCGTCACTCGCTCCTTCTCCAGAAGCGAGTGACGGCGCTGATGGCTCTGCCGCAGCAGGTCGAGCTCCCGCTCGCGGGTCTCCAGGCCCTCGCTGCCGCGCAGGGCAACCTCGATCTCGCCCTGCTCGCTCTTTGCCGCCAGCGCAGCTTGAAGCTGTTCCTCCTTGCCCTCGAGCCCCTCCCTTTTCAGGTTGAAGGCACCCTCGGCCCGCTCGGCCTCGAGCTGCCCGGAGGCGTGCTCGGCCACCCGCGCCGCCAGTTTGTCGATCCCTTTGTTCGTGTTTTTCAGTTTCGTCTCCAGCGCGGAGATCTCGCGTTTCAGCCGTTTGACGGCAGGGGCGGCGTCCCGCGCCTCCTTCTCGCGGCGTTTGACCTCGGCTTTCAGTTCGCCGAGGTCGGGTGCCTCCCGTCGCAGTCCCTCCAGGGCCAGCTCCTGCTCGCGCGCGTCGCCCTCGGCGAGTTCGACCGCCCGGCGCAGGTGCCGGATCCCGAGCAGGCGCTCCAGCTGGTCTTTCCGCTTCCGCGGGTTGTCGGAGGAGAGCGCCTCGACCTCGTTCTGGGGGGCGTAGAAGGTGCCGCGGAACATCTCCCGGGTGAGGCCGAGGCGGACCGCCGCCTCGCGCGAGGTCCCGGTCAGCGTCTGGGCCAGCCGCTCCTCGCTGGCGACGTCGGTCAGCCAGGCGTCCTTGCCGTCGATCCTCGTCACCCGCAGGGCCTGGCCGCCAACTTCAAATTCCAGGGTGACGACGCATTCCTCGCGCTCGACCCCCTGGCGGGCGACGCCCTGGGTCCAGGCGCCGCGGCTGCTGCCGTAGAGGGCCCACTCGATCGCCGCGAAGATCGTGCTCTTGCCGGCGCCGTTGGGTCCGGTGATCGAGAAGACCCCGTCGGCGTTGAGGTCGAGGTCGAGCTCGGCGAAGGAGCGGAAGTTCCTCGCCTCGAGGCGCAGGAGCCTCATGCACCGATGTCCTCGGCGGCGAGGGTCATGTAGTGCTCGCCGCGACTGACGAAGAGGTCGGGCTCGATTCCGGCAGGCACCCGCCGGGAGAGGAAGTCGCGCAGCTCCGCTGGCGCCGCCGGCTGGGGGGCGCCGGAGCCGGACTCGACGAACTCCGGTTCGAGCTCGAAGTGCAGGCAGCGTTCGAACGCCTCGCCGACCTTGCGGCGATCGATGGCGCCGAAGCGCTCGTAGGTGACGTTGGCGATCGGCACCCTGACGATCGCGCCCTCGAGGCCTTTGGCTTTCGCCGCCCGGCAGATCTGTTTGGTGAGGTCGCCAGTTTTCCCTCCATCGATCGGCGGCAGCCGCCTGCGAGGGCGTCCCTCGATCTCGTGCAGCCGGGCGAAGCCCTTGTCGAGGGGCGGGGCGGCGAGGTCGATCTCGACGATTCCCTTCCGAGTCGATGCATCGGCCCAGCTAAGCCGTTCCGGCGAGCCTGCGTAGACCGCGTTGACGCGCGGCCGGTCGAACTGGTGGAGGTGCCCGAGGGCGATGTAGTCGAAGCCGGCGACGGCCTCCAGCACCTCTCCGGGCAGCTCCGGCGACCCCGGCTCCCCGGCGCCGACCCGGGCAAGGCCGGCGAGACCGATGTGGGCGGCGAGGACGTTGAACTGTGCCTCGCTGTCCGGCTCGGCGCCTGCCACCCAACCGGCCAACTCCTCGTGGTCGTGGCTGTGGGGGATTGCGGTGACGCTGAGGTCGCCGAAGCGGAGCCGGCGCGGCTGCCCGTGAACGGCGTCGGTCCCGAACCGCTCCAGCAGCTCGAACGGGTGGGTGATCGCTCGCCCCCGCGGGGTCTCGTGGTTGCCGGCGATAACGAGGAAGCCGATCCCCGCCGCGCGCAGGCGCTCGAGCTGGTCGAGCGCGACGCCGAAGGCCGCCGCCGAGGGGTGGTAGCCGTGGAAGAGGTCCCCGGAATGAACCACGAGCGCCGGCTCCAGCTCGATCGCTGTCTCGATCGCCCTCGCGAACGTCTCGTAGCCGTCGAGCTCGCGGAGGTTGCGGCCGCTGTCGTCGGTGCGGTGCAGCTCGCGTCGCCCCAGGTGCGAATCTGAGAAGTGGACGATCTTCACGCCAAAGGTGGTAGCAGCTTCAGGAGGCGCAGGCGCAGGCGCATCGCCGGAACCGAGACCTCGAAACGCTCGGCGAGGGCCGGCAGGTTGAACCCGGTCGCATGGGCCTGTGCGTTGACCAGGGTCTCCGGCATCAGCAGCTCGCGCGCGAAGACGTTCGCCTCGCGCTCGCGCCGGCGCAGCTGGGGACCTGCCTCCCCCATCACGCCATCGTCGACCTCCCGGATGTCGGCGGGCCGGTCATAGAAGGCCTCGCGGGAGGTGGAGACGTGGAGGAGCAGGTGGCCGACCTCGTGGGCGATCGTGAAGCGGCGACGGCCGGGGCTGCGGCCGGCCTCGCCGCGATCGACCCAGATCACCATCTCCGCCGGATCGAGCATCCCCGAGAGGCGGCCCTGGTCGGCGGGGGCGCCGGGGAGGGCGCGGATGTCGTCGGCTTCGTCGACGAAGAGCCCGAGGAGCGAGCGGGCGATCCGCTCGACCGGGACCGGCGGCGCCTCGGAGGCGTCGTAGCGCCGCTCGAAGTCGCGCAGAAGCTCCTGGGCAGCGGCGGCGGGCTTAGGCGTCGGGGCCGCCATGGAAGAGCCGCTCGACGAGTTCGACCTCCGGGTCGGGCGGCCCGGAGGGGGGAGGCGATGAGGAAGGGCCACGGGCGCCGCCGCTTCGCCCCAACGCCGGTGCGCTGCGCAGCCCCGGTCCCTGCGCGGCAGGCCGCGCGGCGGCTGCGACGTCGGCGGCATCGACGCCGAAGACCGCGGCCAGCGAGGCGAGCAGGCGCCGGCTCAGCTTCGAGCCGAGGAGGTTGCCCGTCTCGAGCCGGTGGTAGTTGCGGGCCAGCGCCCGGCGCCCGCCTTCCCCCTCGACGCCGAGGTCCGCCGCCAGTTGCGCGACCACCGCGTCGGGCTCGATCCCGCGCGCGTTCCGCATCGCCTTCAGGGTCCCCGGCAGGATCCCGGCGGCCCCGCGCGACCCGAGGACCTCGTCGACGATCGCCACCGCGCGCTTGTAGCCGCTGCTCTGGCCGCCCTCCGGGGCCGGCGCCGGGCCGCGGGCGAGGAGGAGGTCGGCGAGCATCCGGCCCAGCTCGTTCCGCTGCTCGCGCGGGACCAGGCGCAGGTAGTCCTCGATCGGCTTTGCCTCGCCTTCCTTGAGGTCGTCGACGGCCTGCCAGAACGCTCGCTCGAAGGCATCCTCGGCGGCGCTCATGAGCTCTCCCAGTCGTTGGGGCGGACTTTCCCGGTTTCGATCGCCTCGTCGAGGCCGCTGATCAGGCGCAGGTTGGGGCTGCGGGAGGTCAGCCGCGGCGCCCCCTTCTGCGAGGGCCAGGAGCGTTCGACGCAGGCGGCGGCGATCTCGGCCGCGAGGGCGTGCACCTGCGGCTGCGGCTCGAGCCGGGAGAGGCGCAGGAGCATCCGCGCCGCCGCGTCCTCGATCGCCAGCTCGATCTCCTGGGTGTCCAGCCCGGAGGCTTCGCCGCGGCTTCGGCAGACCTTCTCGATCACCGCGACGCCGCGCAGGCAGAGGTTCCAGAGGACGAACTCGAAGCGCTCGTCGTTGGCGGTGACGGTCTTGATGCGAAGGGCCTCCAGCTGGACGTCGTCGAGCATTTCAACCGCCCGCTCTTCGATCGGATCGAACTCTGCCATACCGCCTACACCGTCCCCAGATCCCGGCTTCTTACATCCGCCGGCGCGTTTTTCCGCATCTTCTTGAAGATGCGGTGCATCGCCGTGTCGACCGCGCCCCGTTTCATCCCGTGGCGCTCGCCGATCTCGGTCGGCGAGAGGTCGAGGACGAGGCGGTCGTGGGCGAGCTTGCGCTCACGCTCGCTGAGCCCGTCGAGGTAGGGCTCGAGCGCCGCGCTCATCTCCTCGGCGCCGGGAGCTTCCTGCGGCGCCTCGACCGCGGTCAGCTCCTCGGGGTCGACGGCCGTCGAGGCGGTGCGGCCGACCCGGCGCCGGTAGTCCTTGATCGCGTAGTTGAGGTTGGCGAAGGCGATCACCCGGAAGGAGGTGTCGAAGGCGAGCTTGCGCTCGAGCAGCCGCGCCAGCCGCCGCAGCAGGTCGCCGGCGATCTCTTCGGCGTCGGCTTCCGGATCGTCGGCGCCGCCGATCTTGCCGTAGGCGATCGAGCGCGCCCACGACCAGTAGGGCTCGAGCAGGCGGGAGATCGCCTCGCGCTCGGCAGCCGTGTCACCGGCGGATCGAGCCGCGCGCGCCCGACGCAGGAAGCGCTCGTCACGGAGGTCGGTTTGGCTTCGCTCTTCGCTCATCAAGGCGGCAACTACCCAGGTAAGCCGCGCCCGCTACGAAATTTCTTACAACTCCCCGGAGCTGTGAGAAGTCCGCGCCGGCGTTCGGTCTAGAGGATGGAATGCCGAAACTTGGGCTTAGCAAAATACGCAAGTCGCGCGATCGAGTTCGGAGCTTGAGTTTGACTCTATGGACGTGCAGGCGAGCGGGCAATTGCCTCCGCTGAATGCCGCGGCGCGACGACCCACAGATCGGACTCGGGAAAGCGATCCGCGCGCTCCGCACGGAGGGTCAGCTGAGCCAGGAGACGCTCGGCCAGCGAGCGGACATCCACCCGACTTGGATCTCCCACATCGAGTCGGGGCGGATCAACCCGACCTGGGGCAACGTGCGCCGGATCGCTAGGGGCCTGAAGGTGGAGCTTTCCCAGCTCGCGGCCCTGGCCGAGGATTTCGAGCGCAAGCTGACCTAAAGGCTCAAACGACGCCTGCGATTTGCCGATGGGCTAGGGATGAGCGCGGCCAACCAGCACGTTTTCAGCCACGGCCTCCGGGATACCCGCGCGACCCTGGAGTCTTGGAGCGAGCGCCCGGGCCGGGTCCTCGGCGCCTGGGTCGCGCTCAGCCTGGCGATCTCGTTGGCCCTGCTGGCGGCGGTCTGGGTCGTCTCCGGCCTGCTGGTCCCGGATCTGACCCCGGTCCACATCGCCGGCCTCACCTATCCCTCCGGGCCCGACGACCTGCTGCCGATTCTCTGGCGCAACTCGCTGGTCCTGGCACTCCACGGCACCGCCTGCATCGCCGGTTTCATCGCCGGCGCTTCGATGCCGATCGCAGCCGCCCAGCGCAGCGGCCTCAGCCGCTGGATCCACGTCAAGGCGGGTGAGTTCGCGATCCTCTTCGTCTGCGCCGTCACTCTCTTCTCGCTCTCGACCCAGGCGCTCTATCTCGGCTTCCAGGGCTCGACGATCGCCTACCAGCTGCAGATCACCCGCTTCGAGCTGATCCTCAGCGTCCTCCCGCACGCACTGCTGGAGCTGACCGCGCTCTTCCTGCCGCTCGCCGCCTGGCTGATCGCCAGCCGCCGGGGCGAGTGGAACCAGCTCCTCGCCGCCACCTTCATCACCGTGGCGCTGGCGATCCCGGCGCTGGTGATCGCGGCGACGATCGAGGTCTACGTCTGGCCTCACATCCTCGAAAGCCTCTCGCCGGGCCTGCGGCAGCTCACCTTCTAGGCCCGGCGCCAAGGCGCCCATCTGCGCCTGCCTCGTAAGATCGCGCCTCCATGGCGGGTTACGAGCCGAAATCGATCGAGCAGAAGTGGCAGGCGGTCTGGGCCGGGGAGAAGACCTGGGAGGTCGCCAACCCCGGGCAGCCCGGCTTCGACGAGGGAAAGCCGAAGGCCTACGTGCTGGAGATGCTGCCCTACCCCTCAGGCGAGCCCCACGTCGGCCACCTCAAGTGCTACGCCGTCGGCGACGCGATCGCCCACTTCCGCCGCCGCCAAGGCTTCCAGGTGATCCACCCGATGGGCTACGACTCCTTCGGCCTGCCGGCGGAGAACAACGCGATCAAAACCGGTGAGCCGCCGCGAGTCGCGACCGAGCGCTCGATCGCCTCCTTCCAGCGCCAGTTCCGCGAGTGGGGGATCTCGATCGACTGGAGCCGCGAGCTCGCTACCCATACGCCCGAGTACTACCGCTGGACGCAGTGGATCTTCCTGCAGCTGTTCGAGCGCGGCCTCGCCTACCGGACCGAGGCGCCGGTCCAGTGGTGCCCGAAAGACGCCACCGTGCTGGCCAACGAGCAGGTCGTCGACGGCCGCTGCGAGCGCTGCGGGACCGAGGTGATCCAGAAAAACCTCGAGCAGTGGTTCTTCCGCATCACCGAGTACGCCGACCGGCTGCTCTCGGATTTCGAGCTGCTCGAGTCCTGGCCCGAGCACGTGATCACGATGCAGCGCAACTGGATCGGCCGCTCCGAGGGGGCCGAGGTCGTCTTCCGCTGCGCGGAGGTCGACCTCGACTTCCCGGTCTTCACCACCCGTCCCGACACCCTCTTCGGCGCCACCTTCTTCGTGCTGGCGCCCGAGCACCCCGAGCTGGAGCGGCTGGTCGCCGGCACGCCGGCCGAGGCGGAGGTGCGCGAGTACGTCAACCGGATCGGCCGCGAGTCGGCCGAGGAGCGCGGGGCGGAGGACCGCGAGAAGACCGGAGTGCCGCTGGGGCGCTCGGTCGTCAACCCCGTCAACGGCGAGGAGATCCCGATGTTCGTCGCCGACTACGTGCTGATGGAGTACGGGACCGGGGCGATCATGGCGGTGCCCGGCCACGACTCCCGCGACTACGAATTCGCCCAGCGCTTCGACCTGCCTGTGAAGCGGGTGATCGAGGGCGAAGATCCGGAGACCGCCCGCAACGGGCGCGGCCTGCCCTACCCCGGCGACGGCGAGATGACCAACTCCGGCCGCTTCGACGGGAAGCACAACCGCGCGGCCTACGACGAGATCGTCGCCTGGCTCGAGGCCGACCAGCGCGGCAAGCCCGCGGTCAACTACCGCCTGCGCGACTGGCTCGTCTCCCGCCAGCGCTACTGGGGGGCACCGATCCCGATCGTCTACTGCACCGACTGCGGGATCGTGCCGGTGCCCGCCGAGCAGCTGCCGGTCGAGCTGCCGGAGATTGAGGACTACGCGCCGCAGGGGAAGAGCCCGCTGGCGGCGGCCGAGGACTGGGTGGCGACCGAGTGCCCGCGCTGCGGCGCCGCCGCCCGGCGTGAGACCGACACGATGGACACCTTCGTCGACTCCTCCTGGTACTTCCTCCGCTACCTCGACGCCCAAAACTCCGAGGCACCGTGGGACCGCGACGCCAGCGACTACTGGATGCCGGTCGACCAGTACATCGGCGGCGTCGAGCACGCGATCCTGCACCTGATGTACGCGCGCTTCTTCACCAAGGCGTTGGCGGACCTCGGACACGTCGGCGTCCAGGAGCCGTTCGCCAACCTCTTCACCCAGGGGATGATCACCCGCGACGGGGCGAAGATGTCGAAGTCGAAGGGCAACACGGTCAGCCCCGGCGACTACGTCGAGCGCTACGGCGCCGACACCGCTCGTACGTACGTTTGCTTCATGGGACCGCCGGAGCGCGGCGGCGATTGGACCGACGAGGGGGTCGAGGGCGTCAACCGCTTCCTCTCGCGGCTCTGGCGGCTCTGCGAGGAGGTTGAGGAGCGGACCCAGGCAGGGGAGCCCGCCGTGGCCGAAGGAGAAGCGCGGGAGCTGCTGGCGAAGGCGCACTGGGCGATCGACAAGGTGACGCGGGACTTCCAGCGCGGGTTTCAGTTCAACACCGCGATCTCGGCGGTGATGGAGCTCGTCAACGACACCTACCGGCTCAAGGACGGGCTCTACGGGAGCACCGAGGGCAGCGCCGCAGTTCGCTTTGCGACTGCGACCGCGGCCTCGCTGATCTTTCCCTTCGCGCCACACCTCGGCAGCGAGGTGTATGAGCGGCTGGCCGGCGACCGGGTCTGGGAGCAGTCGTGGCCGCAAGCCGACCCCGACCTGCTCACCAGCGACACTGTCACCCTGGTCGTCCAGGTCAACGGCAAGCTGCGGGACCGGATCGAGGCTCCGGCCGAGGCGCCGGAAGAGGAGCTGCTGCGATTGGCCAAGGAAAGCGAGAAGGTCGCCAAGCATCTGGATGGCCAGCAAATAGTCAAGGAAATTGTAGTTCCGGGCAAGCTGGTCAACCTGGTGGTCCGGTAGCGCCCTCCGCGACGGCCCTTCCTTCTGCTAGAAAGCCGCGGAATGCTGGTCAGGCGAATGGATGATGCGGCGGTCGAGGAATGGCACCGGCTGAGCGCCCACGTACTCATGGACGCGGGCGAAATGGGAGCGCGGAACCTCTCGGTCACCTGGGTGACCGTTCCCGGCGGGGTGGAGCAGACGCTGCACTCCTCCAGCGAGGCCGAGCAGGCCTATGTCGTCGTCCGCGGCAGCGGCACGATGTCGGTCGCCGGCGACACCCAGCAGGTTGCCGAAGGTGACCTGATCCTGGTCCCACCCGCCACCGAGCATTCGATCGGCAACGACGGCACCGACGAGCTGGCCTGCGTCTCGATCCAGTCGCCGCCCGTCGCGGCTGCCGAGCTCTACAGCGACCAGCTCGCCGAGGTAGCCGGCTACGACGACGACGACGAGTTCTGAGGCGCGGAGAGCGGCGCATTTCGGCGTCCTCAGTCGCTTGCGTGCAGAGCACGCGGCGCTCCCTGCGTCCTTGAACTGCTTGCTCTCCACACCTCAGAACCACTTTCGTTTGAGAATTTTTTGATTCTGCGCGCCACGTGTGCGTAGTTCCGAGCCAGCATCCCGGCCATGCCGGAGATGAGTCGGAGTCAATTGGTTGTTTACGCGGCGGTGGCCGTGGCGTTGATGTTGGTCGGGGCGCGGGCGATCCGCGGGGAGCAGGCGGCGGCACCCTCGTTCGCGGCCGCTTCTGGCGGATCCGGGGACGCGAGCTTCTCGGTTAAGGAATCGAGCGGCGATCTGGTCGTCCACGTCGCCGGGGCGGTGCGACGGCCGGGCGTCTACCGGATGCCTGTCGGCAGCCGCGTCGACGATGCCGTACGGCGGGCCGGGGGCGCGGCACCGCGGGCCTCGCTGGAAGCGATCAACCTTGCCGCCAGGCTTGCCGACGGCCAGCAGGTGGTGGTCCCCGAGAGCCTCCCGGGCGGCACCCTCGCAGCGCCCGGCACCGACGAAGAAGGGCCGATCAGCCTCGGCACCGCGACCGCCGAGCAACTGGAAGAGATCGAGGGGATCGGGCCGGTGACGGCGGCGGACATCATCGAGTTCCGCGACGAACACGGTGGCCTCTCCTCGATCGACCAGCTCGACCAAGTCCCCGGGATCGGCCCGGCGACGATGGAGTCGCTGCGGGCGCGGTTGCAGCCCTGAGGCCGTGGTGCGCCGAGGACGCCCACCACTGCCGATCCTGCTCGGGATCGCCCTGCTCGTCCTTGTCGCGATCGGGCAGAGCGATGAGATCCGCGCCCGCGCGGCGGCGGGGCTGGGGCGAGGGATGCCGCAGCGGGAGGCGGCGCTGGCGCGCGGGTTCGTGCTCGGCGAGGACGAGGAGATCGACGAGGGGACCAAGGAAGAATTCAGGCGCGCCGGCCTCAGCCACCTCCTCGCCGTCTCGGGTCAGAACATCACCCTGCTGGCGCTTTTGGCGATGCCGCTCCTGGGAGCACTCGGGATTCCGCTGCGCCAGCGGCTGCTCTGGGTCCTCGGCCTGATCGCCGTCTACGTCCCGGTCGCCGGCGCCGGGCCGTCCGTGCAGCGGGCTGGGGTGATGGGAGCGCTCGGGCTGTTGGCGACCCTGTCCGGTCGCCGCAGCTCCAAGCTCTACGCCCTGGCCGTGGCGGCGGGAGTGACGCTGGCGATCGATCCCACGATCGCCGAAGACGTCGGCTGGCAGCTCAGCTTCGCCGCGGTGCTGGGCATCCTCCTCCTGGCAGACCCGCTGCGGCGAAGAATCGTGGCCCACATCGGCTCGGGGTCTTGGCGCCGAGCGCTTGCCGAGGGGATCGCGATGACGGTCGCGGCGACGCTGGCGACGGCGCCGCTCGTCGCCTTCTACTTCGAAACGTTCTCGACCACCGCACTCCTCGCCAACGTCCTCGCCCTGCCGGCGGTGGCGCCGGCAATGTGGCTGGGGATGTGCGGCGCCGGGCTCGCGCAGGTGCCGGGCCTGCCGCTGGCGCCCCTCAACGGCCTCGACGCCCTGCTCCTCGCCTACATCGCCCAGGTCGCGTCCTGGTGCGCCGCCCCGAGTTGGGCTGAGCTGCCGGTCCACCTCGACGGCCGAGGTTTGCTCGTCGCCTACCTGCTGCTCGGGCTGGCGATCCTCGTCTGCCGGCGATGGCCGCGCCAGACCCTCGCCTGCGTCCTCACCGCGGCTGCGGTCTGGTTGCCTCTGCCCGGTGGCGCGGGCGGGGAGGGGGCGACCGCGGCGCCCAGTCATGGCCTGCGCGTCGAGGTGCTCGACGTCGGCCAAGGAGATGCGATCCTCCTGCAGCCGGCCGGTGCTCCGGCCGTGCTGGTCGACGGCGGGCCGCCGGGAGACGGGCTGCGGGGCAAGCTCGAAGACGCCGGGGTCGACCGCCTCGGGGCTGCGGTCGTCACCCACGACCAGTCCGACCACGCCGGCGGGGTTGAAGAGCTGCTCGGGTCGATGCCGGTTGGGCGCCTGGTCTTTGCCCGTATTCATCGGGATCTTCTCGCCCGGGCGGTCGCCGCTGGAGTCGAGCCGCAACGGATCGGGGCAGGCGCCGAGCTGCGCAGCGGCGGCCTGCGGCTGCAGGTGCTCTGGCCGCCGCCGGAGCTGCTCGGCGAGCCGGTTGCGGACCCGAATCAGCTCGCCCTGGTGATCGAGGCCCGCTGGCGGGAGTTCTCGATGCTGCTGACCGCGGACGCCGAGGCGGAGGCGGTTCCGCTCGACCCGGGTCCTATCGACGTCCTCAAGGTCGCCCACCACGGCAGCGACGACGCCGGCCTCGCTTCGCTGCTCGAGCGGTCGCAACCGCGGCTGGCGGTGATCTCGGTCGGCGCTGGAAATCCCTACGGGCACCCGACCGCGGGCACGCTGGCGACCCTGCGGCAGCACCGGGTTCCGACGCTGCGAACCGACGAGGACGGGACTGTCGTGATCGATGTGAACCGGCGGTCGTTTCGCTTGGACGGATGATCGAATCGAAACTTGAGGAACCCAATCCAATCGCTTCGATTGTCGGCTCAGCTGTCGATGCACAAATTGGTGCGGGCGATCTCCAAGAACAAGCTCTCGAAGGCGTTAAGCCTTCCCAGTCTTGCCGGCGACGGCCTGCCGGAAAGGATGCGCACCACCGCCTTCGCCTTCCTCGGCCTCACTGCGGCCGCCGGTCTGGCGCTGGTGGCGATCTTCGCTCAGCTCAGCTTCCACGTCCTCTCGCCGGCGCCGCTGCCCGACGAACCCGTCGGCGGAGGCACGGTCGCCGAGGCGGTGCCGCTGTATCAGCCCCCGGCGCACATTCCTGCGGTGAGGCAGCGGCACGTGGCCCAGGCAGCGGCCGGTGACGAGGTCAACAGCGGTGGGGCGGCCGACACCAGCGGCGGTGATCCCGCGGCCTCTGGGGCGCCCGCGCCCGCCGCGCCAGCGCCGAGCGAAGGGGGCGTGGCCCCGGGGTCGGCGAACGAGTCGGCCCCGCAGTCGACTGGCGGGTCCACTTCGAGCCCCGCCCCCGAGGGCACCTCGACCCCTGCCGGTGAGCCGGAACCCAAGCCCGCGCCGACCCCGGCCCGGCCCGCCTCGCCGACGCCGGTGGCTTCACCGGCCCCGGGCAATTCCCAGTCGAGCGCCGCCGCGGCTCACGCCAGTGATCAGGGAATCGAAGCCTCCTCGAAGCCCACTGCATCGCCGCCGGTGACCAGCTCCAGCTCGCCGAGCACCGAAGGCTCCGGTCCCGGGAACGGCAAAGGCAAAGCCCTCGGGCAGGCGAAGTAGCGCTTCGCGACAGAGCCGCCTCTGTATCTAGACTCGGCCCATGGCCGAGGAGATGAAGCCGCTCTACCTGATCGCCGGCAGCGACGGGGCGAAAATCGACGCTACCCGGGCGCGGCTGCGGGCGCGGGCCGAACGCGAGGGGGGCACGGCGGCGCTCGAGGTCTTCGAGCCCGGCGAGGGGAGAGGGATGCCCGACCACGAGGCGCTGCTGGCGGCGATCCCGGCGATGTCGCTGATGGACTCGCGCCGCTACCTGCTCGCCGACGGCATCGAGCGCTGGCGCGACAAGCAGCTGGAGCCGGTGCTGGCGGCGCTGGGCGAGCTGCCTCCGGATCTGACCTTGGTCCTGATCTGCCGCGACAAGCCGGCGGCGAAACTGCTGAAAGCGGTCAAGGCGGCAGCCGGGGAGGTGCACGAATTCGAGGCGCCGAAGGCCCGCGACATGCCCCGCGTCCTCGTTGCCGAGGCTCAGCGCATGGGTCTGCGCCTCGAGCCCGCCGCAGCGCGGATGCTGGTCGATCGCATGGGCGCCAACCCGGTGCGGCTGGGCAACGAGCTCGAGCGCCTCGCCCTCTGGGCCGGCGAGGGGGGCAGCGTCGGCGCCGATGACCTCGAAGAGATGGTGACCGACACTTCCGAGGCGGTTGTCTGGTCGCTCTCCGACGCGCTGATCGAAGGTGACGCCGCGGCAGCGCTGCGGATCGGCGAGCGCCTGATCGGCCAGGGGGAGAATGTCACCGGCCTGATCTACGGCCTCGCCTCGCGCCTGCGCAGCGCCTGCGTGGCCGCCGCCCAGCTGGAGGAGGGAATCCCCGCCCAGCAGGTCGCGTCCTCCCTGAAGATGCATCCGTATGCCGCCAAGCAGCTGGTCCGGCGACTGCAGGACACCGACCTCGCCAGCCTGCGCACGGCGACTGAGGCGCTGGCCGACCTCGAGCTCTGGTGTCGCGGCGGCGCCGACTACGGCGATGAGCTGGCGCTGACGCTGGCTCTTAGACGAGCAGCAACCGGCGCTGCGTAACGGCCGGAGTGGTTAGGCGGCGGCGCCGGAGGCGAGGCGGGCGGCTTTCGCCTTCTTGCGGGCCCCGGTGTTCTTGTGCAGGGCGCCCTTCTGAACAGCCTTGTCGATCTTCGAGACGAGATCGCGCTGCTCGGCGGCGACAGTGTCGGCGTCGCCCGACTCGACCGCGCTTTCGAGGCGGCGGAAGTGCGTCTTCACGGTGCTGGTCAGCAGACGGTTCTCCGTCCGCTCCCGCTCGCTGCGCAGTATCCGCTTCTTCTGTGAGGCTATGTTGGCCATGTCAAGTACCCGAGCCGGCGCCTTGCCGGCTCCGGGCGGCCGCCGACTATAGCGATTGAGACGAAGCTTGGAGACGCCCAGGGCGCATGACACCCCGAATCCCGACGAGCGGGCGATAAACGATGACGTCGGCGTCTGGGAGGCGGAGGCCTTCGAAACCGGGGAGGAACCGGTCCCGAAGCCCTCGGCCGGTCGCCTCGCCCGCTCGACCGCCTTCTTTTCGATCGCCACCGCCGCCTCGCGCGTCGCCGGCCTCGCCCGCGAAGTCGTCGCTGCCGGCTACTACGGGGTCAGCGGCCCGGTCTCGGCCTTCACGATCGCCTTCCAGGTCCCGAACCTGATCCGGGCGCTGTTCGCCGACGCTGCCCTGCAGCCCGCCTTCGTCCCCGTCTTCACCGAACTGCTCGGCAAGAAGGCCTACAAGGAGGCGTTCCGGCTCGCCTCGACGATGCTGCTGCTGGTGACGATGGTGCTGGGGGCGATCACCGCGCTCTTCGTCCTCCTGGCGCCGGTGATCATGCCGCTCTTCGCGCCGGGCTTCGAAGGGGAGATCCTCGACCTCACGGTCTCCCTCTCGCAGGTGCTGTTCCCGATCCTGGTCCTGCTCGGGATCAGCGGCATCGTCGTCGGCATCCTCAACAGCTACGACCGCTTCGGCGCCTTTGCGATCTCGCCGCTGTTCTGGAACCTGACGATCATCCTCGTCCTCGTCGTCCTCGAGCCGATGTTCCACGGCCAGGACCGGATCTACGCCTACGCGATCGGGATCCTCGTCGGCACCTTGGTGCAGCTGCTGATCCCGGCCTGGGACCTGCGCCACACCCCCTTCCGCTTCAGCTGGAGCTTCGAATGGCGCAGCCCGAAGGTGCGGCGGGTGCTGGTGCTGATGCTGCCGGTGACGATCAGCCTCGGCCTGATCAACTTCAACCTGCTGATCAACAGCTTCTTCGGCAGCCTCGTCTCCGACGAGGCGCCGGCGGCGATCGACAAAGCCTTCCGCATCTACCAGCTGCCGCAGGGGATCTTCTCGGTGGCGATCGCGACGGTGCTGTTCCCGACCCTGGCGCGCTTCGCCAACGCGGGCGAAATCGAGAACCTGCGGGCGACGATGGCGAACGGGATGCGGCAGATCCTCTTCGTCCTGGTGCCGGCGGCGGCGGCGATCCTGGCGCTCTCGGACCCGATGATCCGGCTGATCTACCAGCGCGGCGCCTTCGACGCCCACGAAACCGTGGTCGTCGCCACGGCGCTCTTCTGGTTCGCCTTCTCGCTGCCGACCAACGGCCTCTACCTGCTGCAGACGCGGACCTTCTTCAGCCTGCAGAAGCCCTGGCAGGCGACGGCGCTGGCGACGATCGACCTCGTCGTCTCCGCCGTGGCGGCGCTGGCGCTCTACCACCGTTCGGGGTCGGCGGCATCGTCGCCGGGACCGGGATCGGGACGAGCGTCGCGGTGATCGCCCAGGCGGTGATCCTGCGCCGCCGCTTCGGCGGCCTGGAGCTGCGGCCGGCTGATCTCGACGGCGACGCGGATCACGATCGCGGCCGCCGCCCTGGCCGGGGTCAGCTACATGGTCTGGGACGTTCTCGACCAGGCGCTCGGTCGCGGCCTCGCCGGGCAGATCATCTCGCTCGGGACCGGCCTCGGCGCCGGCCTCGCCGTCTACCTCTCGGTGGCGAAGCTGCTGCGGGTCGCCGAGCTCGAGCAGATGAGCCGCTTGCTGCTGCGGCGGGGCCGTTAGCGCTCGATGCTGGGGCCGGGGCGGTACCTGCTGGGGTCGTCGAGATCCTGCTCCTGGTCGGGTTCGCCTGGCTGGGCGGCGACTCGGTGCGCAGGTGGCTGCTGCCGCGGTTCGAGGGGGCGCCGGCGTATCTGGCGAGCGCTGTGGTCGGGCTGGCGCTGCTGATCTGGGCGGCGGAGCTGCTCGGCACGTTGGTTGGTGGGACCCGGTGCCGTACCTGGTCGCTCGTGGTCGCGGCGGGGCTCGGCTCTTTGGAAGTTCTTGCCGCGGCCTGAGGGGGAGGGGGGTCGCTCCCACCCTCACAGGCAGGTAAGGGTGGGAGCGACCCCCCTCCCGACGCTGATCGCGCTCGCCGTTGCGGGGATCGCTCTCGTGAAGTTCGCTCTGGAAGCGAAGAGGAAGCTAGTCGACGGGGATGACCGGGTTCGACAGCACCTGGTACCACGGGCCGTTCGCGGCCGGGTTCTTCCAGAGCGGCGACACGTGGGACCTGCACTTCATCGCGCCGCAGTTCCTGGCCTGGTTCTATCCCGCGAACGGGGAAATCTTCCATGCGGCCGGGATGCTGGCTTTCGGGCGGGACGTGCTTTCGCCGCTGCTCAACGTCGGGTGGTTCGTGGGGTGCCTGGTGGCCTGCTGGTGCATCGGCCGGCCGTACCGGGTTGCGCCTTGGTCGCTGGGGCTGGGCGCGGTTGCGTTGAGCGTCCCGGCGCTGGCCGACCAGGCGGGGGAGGCGAGGAACGACATCGTCGGGATCTTCTTCCTGCTGGCAGCGTGGCGCTGATGGTGAATGCGTGGGGTGGGGATGGCGGGACGGAAAAGAAGCTGGGTAGGGAGGATGGTGGCGCCGGCGTCGGTGCCTATCTCGTCGTGGGGTTGGCTGCGGGTCTGGCGGCTGGGACGAAGCTCAACTTCCTGCTGCCGGCGGCGGTGCTGGTGATCGGCCTGGCTCTCGTCGCGCCCCGCGGCGGCAGAGGTCGAGCGTCTGGCGCCGCGGCGCTGGCCGCGCTGGCCGGCGGCGGCTACTGGTACCTGCGCAACCTCGTCCACAGCGGCAACCCGCTGCCCTGGATCCACCACCTCGGCCCGATCGACCTGCCCGCCCCCGAGCAGGCCCTCGGCGGCCGCGAAGCCCACTCCGTCCTCGGCTACCTCGGCGACGGCAACGTCTGGTCGGACTGGTTCCTCCCCGGCCTCCACAGCGGCCTGTGGTTCCTCTGGCCCCTCCTCGCTCTCGCAGCCGTGGTCGGCCTCGTCCTGCGCCGCCGCCCAGGTGCGGGGCGCTTTTGCGTCCCAGGAGGACAGAAAAGCGCCCCGGGACGACGTGGCGCTGGGGATCGCGGGGCTCGTCGGGCTCGCGACGGCGCTGGCGTGGCTGGTCGCGCCGACGTCGGCCTCGGGGCCGGAGGGGATGCCGCGCGGGTTCGAGTCCGGCCTCCGCTACCTCGCCCCGGCCCTCGTCCTCGGCCTCGCGCTGCTGCCGACGGCGCCCGTGGTCGCCTCATTACTCCCCCGATTCGGGAGTGCTCCGGTCATTTGTTCCGGATAGCGGAACAAATGACCGGAGCACCCCGCGGCGGTTGCGGGTGGAAGTGGCCCTCGCTTGTCGTGGCCGGCCTTCTTGTCGCGATCGCGGTCGGCTATCCCGTCCAGCGCCACTACCTGCAGAGCCGCTACAAGGACCCGACCTTCACCTCGGCACCGGGCCTCAACGCCGCCTTCGCCTGGGCGCGCGACGTCTCCGGCGCCCGCATCGCCACCACCAGCACCCGCCAGTACCCGCTCTTCGGCACCGACCTCTCCAACCGCGTCCAGTACCTCGGCATCGAGCAGCCCCACGGGGGCTTCGAGGCCGTCGAGGACCTGTCGCACCTATCGCCGTTTCCTCAACGAAGGCGATTACGACTACGTGGTCGCAACGCGCGACCGCATGAAGGCCGGCAAGCCGGCCTTCCCGCCGCAAGTCAGGTGGACCGAAGGGCCCGGAGTCAAAGTCGTGCTCCGGGAGGCGCCCACGGTGGTCTTTGCGTTGAAGGGCCCGCTTGAGCCTTCGGCCTGCCGCTGAGCGCCGTCCCTCATACTCCTCATCCGCCCATGGACCACATCCGCAACTTCTCGATCATCGCCCACATCGACCACGGCAAGTCGACGCTTGCCGACCGCATCCTCGAGCTCACCGGCGCCGTCGACCCGAAGAAAATGCAGGCTCAACTGCTCGACTCGATGGACCTCGAGCGCGAGCGCGGGATCACGATCAAGGCGCAGGCGGTGCGGGTCGAGTACACGGCCCGCAACGGCGAGACCTACCACCTGCACCTGATCGACACCCCCGGCCACGTCGACTTCTCCTACGAGGTCTCGCGCAGCCTCGCCGCCTGCGAGGGCGCGCTGCTGGTCGTCGACGCCGCCCAGGGCGTCGAGGCGCAGACCGTCGCCAACACCTACCTGGCGATCGAGAACGGGCTCGAGCTGATCCCGGTCATCAACAAGGTCGACCTGCCCGGCGCCGAGCCCGAGCGCGTCGCCGGCGAGATCGCCGACCTGCTCGGCGGCGATCCCGAGGAAGCGCTGCCGATCTCGGCCAAGACCGGCGAGGGGGTGCTCGAGGTGCTGGAGGCGATCGTCGAGCGGATCCCGCCGCCGCAGGGCAAACCGGAGGCGCCCGCCGCGCGCCCTCATCTTCGACTCCGAGTTCGACCCCTACCGCGGCGTCATCGCCTACGTGCGGATGGTCGACGGCTCCTTCCGCAAGGGCGAGCGGATCCTGGCGATGCAGAACGGGACCGAAGCCGACATCGACGACATCGGCTTCTTCCGGCCGACGATGATCGGGGTCAAGGGGATGGACGCCGGCGACGTCGGCTACCTGATCACCGGGATCAAGGACGTGACCAAGCTGCGGGTCGGCGACACCCTCACCGCGCAGGCGAACCCAGCCGCCGAGCCGCTCGAGGGCTACCGCGAGGTGCGGCCGATGGTCTTCTGCGGCCTCTTCCCGATCGACACCGACCGCTACGAAGACCTCCGCGACGCGCTCGAGAAGCTCTCGCTGAACGACGCCGCCCTCTCCTGGGAGCCGGAGACCTCCGAGGCGCTCGGCTTCGGCTTCCGCTGCGGCTTCCTCGGCCTCCTCCACATGGAGATCGTGCGCGAGCGGCTGGAGCGCGAGTACGACCTCGACCTGCTGGCGACGACCCCGAACGTGCGCTACCTGGTCAACCTCACCAACGGCGAGACGAAGGAGGTCCACAGCCCGACCGATCTGCCCGACCCGGGCACGATCGAGACGATCGAAGAGCCCTACATCCGCGCCACGCTGATCTGCCCGAAAGAGCAGGTCGGCGCCGTGATGGAGCTCTGCCAGCAGCGCCGCGGCACCCACGTCGACATGCACTTCCTCAGCCCCGAGCGGGTGCAGATCCGCTACGACCTGCCGCTGGCCGAAATCGTCCTCGACTTCTTCGACCTCCTCAAGTCCAACACCCGCGGCTACGCCTCGCTCGACTACGAGCCGATCGGCAACCGCGTCTCCGACCTGGTCAAAGTCGACATCCTGCTCGCCGGCGAGAAGGTCGACGCGCTCTCGATCATCGTCTTCCGCGACTTCGCCTACGACCAGGGCAAGCGCCTCGTCGGCCGGCTGCGGAAGACGATCCCGCGCCAGCTCTTCGACGTCCCGGTCCAGGCCGCGGTCGGCTCCAACATCCTCGCCCGCGAGACCGTCAAGGCCCTGCGCAAGGACGTCACCGCGAAGCTCTACGGCGGCGACGTCACCCGCAAGAACAAGCTGCTGAAGAAGCAGAAAGCGGGCAAGAAACGGATGAAGGCGGTGGGCCGGGTGGAAGTGCCGCAGGAGGCGTTCCTGGCGGTGCTGGAGATCGACGAGTAGCCCGCGCCTGGCCAGGCGGCCAGTTAGAGTGCCCGCCCATGCCGATCAAGACTGATGCAGTTGGGAAGGAATGGCCCGGGACCACCTACCAGGTGGGCCGGGAGAAGATCAAGGAGTACGCGAACGCGCTGGGCATCGACAACCCGGTGCACCACGACGTCGAGGCGGCCCGCGCCGCCGGCTTCCGCGACGTCGTCGCGCCGCCGATGTTCGCCGTCGTCTACAGCAGCCCGGCCGTTGCGCCGGCGATCCTCGACCCCGAGGTGGAGCTGAACTTCGCGGCGATGGTCCACGGCGGCCAGGACTTCGAGTGGGACGAGCCCGCCTGCTCGGGCGACGAGATCACGACGTCGTCCAAATGCCTCTCGATCGAGGAGAAGGACGGCAAGGGCTTCTACGTGTTCGAGACCAACTCCGTCAACCAGGACGGCGCCCAGGTCGCTCGCGGCACCTGGACGCTGATCGTCAGGGGGGTATGAAATGGCTTTGAACGAGGGCGACGCAGATCCCGGAGCTGCGGGTCACTCCCGACAAGTACCTGCCGCACCGCTACGCCGGTGCCTCGGGCGACTTCAACCCGATCCACATCGACGACGAGTTCGCGAAAATGGTCGGGCTGCCGCGCAACATCCTCCACGGCCTCTACTCGATGGGCCTGGTGGCGAAAGCCAACGCGGCGCGTCGCCGACGGCAACCCGCGGGCGCTGAAGCGCCTCTCGGTGCAGATGCGCGGGATGGGCGTGCCCGAGCAGGAGATCGTCGTCACCGGCACGGTCAAGTCGGCGACGGCAACCGCGTCGTCGTCGACACCGTCGCCACCCAGGGCGAGACGGCGCTGATCAAGAACGCCGAGGCTGAGCTCGAGGTTTGAGCGGTGTGGGGGAGGGGTCGGGGGGACCCCCTCCAGACACATCTCGCTATGGCTCGCTGTTGAGTGTCTGGAGGAGGTCCCCCCGACCCCTCCAACGACACGCTTTGTTGATTCCTAAGATGTGGAGATGCTCTCTGAGCGCCAAGAGCTGATTTTGCGGTTGGTCGTCGAGGGCTACCTCGAGTGCGGCCGGCCCGTGCCTTCGAAGGAGGTCGCCGAGCGGCCCGGGGTCGAGTGGGGGCCCTCGACCGTGCGCGCCGAGCTGGCGGCGCTGGAGGCCGCCGGCTACCTGACCCACCCGCACACCTCCGCCGGCCGCGTTCCCACCGACACCGGCTACCGCCGCTACGTCGACTCGATGCTGGCATCCGGGCAGGTCCCGGCCGGGCCCGGGGTCGAGCTGGAGCTCTCGCGGCTGCGCCGCGAGGTCGACGAGGCGATGCGGGAGACGACGACCGCTCTCGCCCAGGTCACCGACCTGGTGGCGATGGCGACGGCGCCGCAGTCGAGCCTGACGGCGACGATCCACCGGGTCGAGGTGCTGCGCTTGCGCCCCAACGAGGTGGTGGTGATCGCGATCGCCTCGACCGGCGACGTCACCCGCCGCGTCTTCGCCTTCGACCGGCCGGTCGACAGCGGCCTCGTCGACTGGGCCTCGAGCTACCTGAACGAGCGCCTTTCCGGGCTCGGCGTCGGCGCGCGGATGATCGCGACCCGGCTCCGCGACCCGGAGCTGAGCGGCGTCGAGGCGGACTTCATCGCCACCCTCGGCGCTACCTTCACCGACCTCGTCGCCGACCAGGGAGGCGAGCTCTACCTCGAGGGGACCTCGCGCCTGCTCTCCGACGCCCACCGGCCGGACCTGCCCCGGACCGACGAGCTGATGACGGCGCTGGAGCGCCGCGCCGACGTCCTGCAGATGCTGCGCTCCTCGCTCGATGAGCGCTCGGTCTTCTTCTGGATCGGCGGTGAGAACCCGCAGCCGGAGCTGCGCTCGGTCAGCGTCATCGGCGCCAACTACGGGCTCGGCCATCGCAACCTCGGCGCCGTCGGCGTTGTCGGACCGCTGCGGATGGACTACGCGCTGGCGATCACCTCGGTCCGCCACGCCGCCCGCGAGCTCTCCCGTTACTTCGAGTCGGTCTACGGCAGCTAACCCATGCCCCGCGACTACTACGAGGTCCTCGGGGTCTCCCGGGAGGCGGACGAGACCGAGATCAAGAAGGCGTTCCGGCGCCTGGCGCGGGAGCTGCACCCGGACGTCAACGACCACGACCCCGAGGCCGAGGAGAAGTTCAAGGAGGCGGCTGCTGCCTACGAGGTCCTCTCCGACGCCGAGCGCCGCCGCACCTACGACGCCTACGGGCACGAGGGCCTGCGCTCGGGCGGCTTCGACCCCGGCGCCGGCTTCGGCGGCAGCATCGACGACCTCTTCCAGTCGATTCTTCGGCGGCGCCGGCTTCGGGTTCGGCGGTCGCCGCGGCCCGGCCGGCGGCGGCGACATCGCGGTCGCGGTCGAGGTCGAGCTGGCCGAGGTGGCCAGCGGCGCCCGCCGCGAGGTCACCTACGACGTCGTCGCCGCCTGCGAGCACTGCCACGGCAACGGCGCCGAGCCGGGCACCCCGATCACCACCTGCGAGCGCTGCGGCGGCAGCGGCGAGCTGCGGGCGGTGACCCGGACGCCGTTCGGGCAGATGGTCCGCAGCACCGCCTGCGACGTCTGCGACGGCGCCGGAAAAATCCCACAGACCCCCTGCGAGGTCTGCAGCGGCAGCGGCCGCACCCGCCAGAGCCGGACCAGCGCGATCGACGTCCCGGCCGGGATCGAAGACGGCCAGCGGATGCGGATCACCGGCGCCGGGCACGCGGGCGAGCCGGGCGCTCCGGCCGGCGACCTCTACGTCGAGGTGCGGGTGGCCGCGGACGAGCGCTTCGAGCGCGACGGCTCCGACCTGATCAGCGTCGTCTCGATCCCGGCGACCGAGGCGATGCTGGGGACGACGGTGGCGGTGCCGACGCTGGATGGTGAGGAGGAGATCGAGGTCGAGCCGGGGACGCAGCCGGGGACCGAAAAGGTGCTGCGTGGGGTTGGGCTTCCGCGCCTCAACAGCAGCCGCCGCGGCAGCCAGCGGGTGATGCTCGAGGTCTTCGTCCCGACCAACCTCAACGAGGAGCAGCGCGAGATCGCCGAGCGCCTCGACGAGAGCCTCGAGGAGGAGAACCTCACTCCGCAGCACGGCGAGGGGCTCTTCAGCCGCCTGCGGCGGGCGTTCGGTTGATCCGCCTCGCGGTCCGCTGCAAGCCCGAGCAGGCCGACCTCGTCCTTGCCGAGCTGACGGTGCTGGCGCCGAACGGGGTCGAGGAGGAGCGCGGGCCCGGCTACGTCGAGTACGCGATCTACGGCGGCGAGGGAGAGCTGCCGGAGCTGGGCGACCTCGACGCCGCGATCGCCGGCGGCCGGGTCGAGGTCAGCGCCACCGAGATCCCCGACGACTGGGCCGACCGCTGGCGCGACTTCCACAAGCCGCTCCTGGTCGCCGACCGCCTCTGGCTGCGGCCCTCCTGGGAGCCGCCGCGGGAGGGGACGGTCGACGTCGTCGTCGACCCCGGCCAGGCCTTCGGCACCGGAGCCCACCCGACCACCCGCCTCTGCCTCTCCTACCTCTGCGAGCTGGAGCCCGGCGGCGAGCTCGTAGACCTGGGAACCGGCTCCGGCGTATTGGCGATCGCTGCTGCGAAGCTGGGATGGGGGCCGGTTCGGGGCTATGACCATGAGCCGGCTGCGCTGGAAGCTGCTTCGGCGAACGCAGCGGCCAACGACGTCGACCTCCACCTAGAGCGCGCCAACCTGAGAGAACAACTGCCCGAGCCGGCGCCCCTCGTGGTGGCGAACATGACCGCGCCGATCTTGCTTGCCGTGGCCGGATTGATGGGGGAGCTCTGGCGGGACCAGGGGGAGGGGTCGGCGGACAACAGCGGGGAGGGTCCGGCGACCCCTCCCCCTGGTCCCGAGACGGTCGTTTGCTCCGGGTTGCTTCCGGGTGAGGTTGACGGGGTGGCTGACGCATTTGGTGTTGGCGGGTTGGGTGAGGTAGATCGCCGCAAGGACGGGGACTGGGCGGCGTTGTTGCTGCGTCGGGGCTGAGGGATAGGGTTCCGCGCATGCCACTTGCCTCGATCGTCAGCGCGGACTACAAGATCGCGCTCTTCCTGCACATCCTTGCCGTTGTCCTCGCCTTCGGCCCGACCTTCGGCTATGCGCTCTTCTTCTCGACCGCGCCGCAGTATCCACGGGCCGTTCCGGCGATCATGACCGGAATCCAGCGTTGCGATCGCTACCTCGTCGGCCCGGGGATGATCGTCCTGCTCCTCGCCGGCATCTACCTGCTGATCGCCAGCGACGACGCCTGGAGTGGCGGCGATGCGTTCGTCACTGTCGGCTTCCTGGCGATCATCGTCCTCTTCGGGCTCCAGCACGCCTTCTTCCGGCCGCAGACCGCGAAGGCCAAGGAGCTCGCCGAACGGGACCTGGAGAAGGGCGAGGAGTTCAGCCCCGAATTCGAAGAGATCTCCCTGCGGCTCAGCAACGTCGGCAAAGTCGCCGGCCTGATCGTCGTCGTGACGATCTTCTTCATGTCGTACAAGCCGTTCATGTGATCGACCTCCCGGTCGCGATGTTCGATTCGGGCGTCGGCGGCCTCACGGTCCTCCACGAGTGCCTGGTCTCGCTGCCGCAGGAGGACTTCGTCTATCTCGGCGACACGGCGATGTTCCCCTACGGGGACAAGGACCCCGAGCAGCTGCGGGAGCGGATCCGGCGGATCGCCGAGATGCTGCTCGACCGCGGCGCCAAGCTGCTGGTGATCGCCTGCAACACCGCGACCTCGGTCGGCGAGGAGGTGACCCGGGAGGTCGCCGCGGCGCGCGGGGTGGAGGTTGTGCCGGTGGTCGAGCCGCAGGCGGAGATCGCGGCGGCGATCACGGCCAATGCCCGCGTCGGGGTGCTGGCGACGCCGAACACGGTCGACAGCGGGGCCTACCGGCGGGCGTTGGAAGAGATCGGCCGAGGTCTCGACGTGATCGAGGTCGCCGCCCCCGACCTCGCCCCCTTCATCCAGGAGGGGTCGCTGTTCGACGAGGAGACGATGACGATGGCCCGCTCCTACTGCCGCCCCCTGCAGGAAGCTGAAGTCGACACCCTGATCCTCGGCTGCACCCACTACCCGCTGGTGGCGCCGATGCTGCAGCGGATCCTCGGTCGCGACGTTCGCCTCGTCAGCGGCGGCCACGCGGTCGCTGCCGCGGTCCAGCGCACCCTCGAGGGCTCGGGGCTCGCCCGCGAGGCCCGCGGCGAGGGCAGCTACGACTTCCTCTGCACCGGCGACTGCGAGGCCTTCCACGCAATCGGCACCCGCTTCCTGCAGATGCCGCTGGGAGACGTCGAGCAGGTCGAAATCTGAGTTCCGCGCGGAAGTCGGAACCGAATTGGCTCGTTCTGCGCGCCACATTTGCGTCCCGACCCCTCATGATCCCGTCCATGCCCGTTTTGACCGCTGGCAATACCGTATATACTCATCCCGTGGCCAAGGTGATGATCTCCATTCCCGACAAGCTCTTGGAGCGCCTGGACCTCCGTGCCAAGGAGGCAGGGGAGAGCCGTAGCGGCCTCCTTCAGCACCTCGTCGAGCGTGAGGTAGAGGCCGGCGAGCGGCGTCGGCGGGAGGAGATCAATCGGCTCTGGGACGAGGTCCGGATCGAGGTTCCGGCCGACAAGCCCGAGCTGTTGGACGTGGTCCAGTTGATCCGGGAAGACCGGGAATCCCACTGAATTGCTCCTGCTCGACGCAAGCGTTTGGGTGGCGGCAGGCATCTCGACCCACCCCTCTCACGGCACCGCTTCCCCGCTGGTGCGGGGGGGAGTGTCAGTTGCCGCGCTCGACTTGACCCTCTATGAGGTCGTCAACGCGGTGGCAAGGCAGTACCGCCAGTCCGATCAGGCTCAGAGGATCGCGCGTGCCCTCCTCCGTACCTGCGGCGATGAATTGGTTCGGATGGATCATGCGCTCGGGGAGGAAGTCGTGAAAGTGGTCTCGGAGCACGGTCTCACTGCCTATGACGCCGCCTACGTCGCCGCCGCTCGCCGCAACGGCTGGCAGCTCGTCAGTCTCGACGTCCGCGACCTCGTGTCCAAGGGCCTTGCCGTAACCCCGGACGCCGCCGTCTACCCTTAAGGCCGATGCCCGTTCTCGAACAGGTCCAAGACGACGTCAAGACGGCGATGAAAGCGCGCGATCGCGATCGTGCCGGTGCGCTGCGGCTGATCGTCGACGTTCTCCAGAAGGACGCCAAGTTGGGTGATGGCGACGAGGTCGCGGTGCTACAGCGGGAGCGCAAGAAGCGGGTCGAGGCGGCAGAGGCCTACGAAAAGGCCGGCCGCACCGAGCAGGCCGCGGCCGAGCGCTTCGAGGCGGAGCTGATCGAGGGCTACCTGCCGCAGCAGCTCTCCGACGAGGAGCTGGAGCAGTTGGTCAGTGAGGCGGTCGAGGAGACCGGTGCCAGCGAGCAGCGGCAGATGGGGCAGGTGATGTCGGCGCTGATGCCGAAGCTCGGCGGCCGCGCCGACGGCAAGCGGGTCAGCGCCGCGGTGCGAGCGAAGTTGGGTGCCTGAGCTTTGGCCCGTAGGCAGCTGACCCTCGACAACAACGTCGCGGCCGAGCTCGCCGGCTCGGAGGACAGCGTGCTCCGAGCCCTGCGCGGGCGCCTCGACGCCGACCTGCACCTGCGCGGCAACGTCCTCACCCTCGAGGGCGAGCCCGACGACGTCGCCGCCGCGGCGACGGTCGTCGACGAGATGGTCGAGCTGATCGAGCAGGGGCACGACGTCGCCCCGGGCACGATCGAAGCGGTGACCGGCGCCCTCGACGCCGAAGAGAGCCCGGCGGAGATCCTCGACGACGTCGTCTGGCGCCACCGCAACACGAAAGTGGCGCCGAAGACGCTGAACCAGAAGCGCTACGTCGACTCGATCCGCCGTCACACGATCACCTTCGGGATCGGTCCCGCCGGCACCGGCAAGACCTTCCTCGCGGTGGCGATGGCCGCCGCGGCGCTGACCGAACGCAAGGTGCAGCGGATCATCCTCACCCGGCCCGCGGTCGAGGCGGGGGAGCGCCTCGGGTTCCTGCCGGGCGACATTCAGGCCAAGGTCGACCCCTACCTGCGGCCGCTCTTCGACGCCCTCTTCGACATGCTCGACCCCGACCGCGTCAACGGCTACTTCGAGCGCAACGTGATCGAGGTGGCGCCGCTGGCATTCATGCGTGGAAGGACGCTTAATGATTCTTTTGTAATCCTCGACGAGGCCCAGAACACCAGCCCCGAGCAGATGAAGATGTTCCTCACCCGACTCGGCTTCAACTCGCGGATGGTGGTGACGGGCGACGTCACCCAGATCGACCTGCCGACCGACCAGCGCTCCGGCCTGATCGCCGTCAGCGACATCCTCAGCGACGTCAAGGACATTTCCTTCGTCCGCTTCGGCGGCGAGGACGTCGTCCGCCACAAGCTGGTCCAGCGGATCGTCGCCGCCTACGACGAGCACGGCGCCCGCGAGCAGGGAGCACGCGCCGAACACGGGCCGACGCCGCGTTCGTGAGCGTCGACCTGACCGACGTCCCCGCCGATCTGCGCAGCGCCGTCGCCGCCGCGTTGAATGCCGCTGGGGTGGACGACGGGCACCTCGCCGTCGAGATCGTCGCCGAGGACCGGATTCGCGAGCTCAACCGTGAGCACCGCGGCAAGGACGCGCCGACCGACGTCCTCGCCTTCCCGATCGACGAACTGGAGCCGGTGGCGGGCCCGCGCGAGCTCGGCGACGTCGCGATCTGCCCCGAGCACTGCTCCGACGTCACCGAGGCCGCCGTCCACGGGGCGCTGCACCTCTGCGGTTACGACCACGAGACCGACGCGGGGGAGATGTTGGCGCTGCAGGCGCGGGTGCTGGCGGGGCTGCGATGAGCCGCTCCGGCTTCGTCGGGCTCGCCGGCCGCCCCAACGTCGGCAAGTCGACCCTCGTCAACGCCCTCGTCGGCTCCCACGTCGCGATCGTCTCCAGCCGGCCGCAGACCACCCGCCGGGCGATCCGCGGCGTCCTCACCGAGACCGAGAGGGAGTTGCAGCTGGTCCTCGTCGACCTGCCCGGGGTACAGAAGCCCCGCGACGTCCTCACCAAGCGGATGCAGGGGCGGGTCGAGCGCGAGCTCGCCGATTCCGACGTCGTCCTCTTCGTCCTCAACGGCGAGGAGGGGGTGGGGCCGGGCGACCGCTTCATCGTCAGGGCGCTGCTCGGCGCCGGCGCGAGGCTTCCCGTCCTCTGCGCCGTCAACAAGGCCGACCGCCTCGGTCCCAACGAGCTGGTGCCGGTCCTCGCCGAGGCGGCGGAGATGGAGGGCGTCGACGAGGTCTTCCCGATCAGCGCCCGCACGGGCGAGGGGCTGCCGCCGCTGTTGGAGCGCCTCGGCGAGCTGGTCCCCGAGGGTCCGTACATGTACCCGCCGGAGGACAGCAGCGACCAGTCCAGCGAGCTGCTCCTGGCCGAGTTGATCCGCGAGCAGGTGCTGAACCGGACCCGGCAGGAGATCCCACACTCGGTCGAGGTCTCGGTGCTCGAGGTCGAGCCGCGGGAGGACGGGCTGGTCACCGTGCGGGCCGAGATCTGGGCCGAGACCGAGTCCCAGAAGGGCATCCTGATCGGCAAGAGCGGGGTGAAGATCGGCGAGATCGGCACCGCCGCCCGCCGCTCCCTGGAGGCCGAGCTGGGCTCCAAGGTCCACCTCGATCTGACCGTCCGCGTGCGCCGCCACTGGCGCCGCGACGGGGACCTGCTCGACCGCCTCGGCATCGAGTAGCGGGTCGGCGTTTACGATTCACCCGGTGTTCGCCGAAATCGAATTCGACCAACAGGGCCTGGTGCCGTGCGTCGTCCAGGACTTCGCCAGTGGCGAGGTGCTGATGCTCGCCTACATGAGCGGGCAGTCGCTGGAGATGACGCTGGAGACCGGCGACCTCCACTTCCACAGCCGCTCGCGCGACGAACTCTGGAAAAAAGGCGAAACCTCGGGCAACTTCATGCACCTGCGCCAGCTCCGCTACGACTGCGACGGCGACTCGCTCGTCGCCCTGGTCGACCCGGCGGGACCGGCCTGCCACACCGGCGAGCGCAGCTGCTTCTACCGCGAGGTTCTGGGCTCGGCCTCGCCGCGCAAGGACGCGCCGCCGGCGCCCGGAGAGCCCTTCCCCGTCACCTTCGAAGCCTTGCCGGCGCTGGAGCGGACGATCCGCCACCGCGCTCTGCAGCGCCCCGACGGCAGCTACACGGTGACCCTGCTCGACGACCGCGAGCTGATCGGCGAGAAGGTCGAGGAGGAGGCGGAGGAGGTCGTCCGCGCCGCCCGCGAAGAGACCGACGAGAGAGTGGCCGAAGAGGCCGCCGACGTCCTCTACCACCTCAGCGTCCTGCTGGCCTCGCGCGGCGTCTCGCTGGCGAAGGTGATGGAAGTGCTGAATGCGCGTAGCGGCTAGCGAGTCACGAGTGCGAGCGCCTGACCTGGGCGAGCTACGGCTGGAGCCGAGCCTCGAGGAGGCCCGGGAGCTGGCCCGCGAGGGCAATGTCGTCCCGGTGCGGGCGCGGCTCGTCGACGACTGCGAGACGCCGGTCTCCGCCTTCCTCAAGCTGCGCGCCGGGGAGCCCGAGGGGGCGCCCTGCTTCCTGCTCGAGTCGGCCGAGCAGGGCCAGGTCGGGCGCTATTCCTTCGTCGGCCTGCGACCGCGGGCGCTGCTGCGCTGGAGCGACGGCGTCCTCTCCGAATGGAGCGGAGCCGCCGCCTCGAACGGCGGCGAGCCGAGCAGCGCCGAGCCGGCGCCCGATCCCTACGCGGCGGTGGCCGAGCGGCTGCAGCGCTACCGGCCGGCGCCGGTCGCCGGGCTGCCGCCGTTTGCCGGCGGCGCCGTCGGCTTCTTCGCCTATGACCTGGTACGGACCGTGGAGCCGCTTGAGGAGCCCAACCCCGACCCGCTCGGCCTCCCGGACATGGCGCTGATGGTGACCGACGCGATGCTCGTCTTCGACCACCTGCGCCACGAGCTGACGATCCTCGCCTGCGCCTTCGTCGAGGAGGACGGCGGCGTCGAGGAGGCCTACGAGCGGGCAGCGCGGACAATCGCCGAGATGCGCGAGCGCCTGCGCGGGGCGGTACCGGTCCCGGCGACGCCCACCGTGGCTGAGGCGCCCGAGTTCGTCTCCAACATGAAGCGGGAGGAATTCGAAGCGATGGTCTCCCGGATCATCGAGTACGTCCATGCGGGCGATGCCTTCCAGGTTGTCCCCTCGCAGCGCTTCTCGGCGCCGGCGCCGGTCGAGGCCTTTTCGGTCTACCGCGGCCTCCGCGCCGTCAACCCCTCACCCTACATGTACTTCCTCGAGTTCGGGGATTTCCAGATCGCAGGTGCTTCACCGGAGCCGTTGGTCAAGGTCGAGGGACGACGGGTCTCAAGCCGCCCGATCGCCGGCACCTCGCCGCGCGGCCACAGCGAGGACGAGGACCGCCGCCTTGCCGAGCGCTTGATCAATGACCCCAAGGAGCGGGCCGAGCACGTGATGCTGGTCGACCTCGGCCGCAACGACCTCGGCCGGGTCTGCGAGTACGGCAGCGTCAAAGTCGACGAGCTGATGGTGGTCGAGACCTACTCCCACGTCCTCCACATCGTCAGTCAGGTCTCCGGCAAGCTGAAAGAGGGGGTGAGCGCGATGGACGTGATGCGCTCCTGCCTGCCGGTGGGGACGCTGTCGGGCGCGCCGAAGGTTCGGGCGATGCAGATCATCGACGAGCTCGAGCCGGTCAAGCGCGGTGGCTACGGCGGCGCCGTCGGCTACCTCTCCTGGGACGGCGACCTCGACACCGCAATCCACATCCGCACCGTCGTCGTCAAGGACGGGCAGCTGCACGTGCAGGCCGGCGGCGGCACCGTCGCCGACGCGAAGCCGAGCTACGAGTACAACGAGTCCGTGAACAAGGCCCGGGCCGTCTTCCGCGCGGTCGAGGTGGCCTGCGAACAGCCCGACTGGGCCTAGCGGGGTGCCGAAGATGCGCGTGCTCGTGATCGACAACTACGACTCCTTCACCTACAACCTCGTCCAGTACCTGGGCGAGCTCGGGGCGGAGGTGGAAGTCGTGCGCAACGACAAGGCGACGGTCGAGGAGCTGCTGGCGCGCAAGCCGGACCGCCTGGTCGTCTCGCCCGGTCCCTGCACGCCGGCTGAGGCCGGTATCTCCGGCGCGGCGATCAAGGCCTTCGGCGAAGCCGGCATCCCGGTGCTGGGCGTCTGCCTCGGCCACCAGGCGATGGTCGAGGCCTTCGGCGGCCGGGTCGTCCAGGGCGATCCGATCCACGGCAAGGACGCCGAGGTCGAGCACGACGGCAAGGCGATCTACGCCGGGCTGCCGAGCCCGATGGTCGCCGGCCGCTACCACTCGCTTGTCGCCGACCCGGAGCTGCCGGCCGAGCTGGAGCTGACCGCGAGCCTCGGCGAGGTCGTCATGGGCGCCCGCCACCGCGAGCTGCCGGTCGAGGGCGTCCAGTTCCATCCCGAGTCGGTGCTCACTCCGCAGGGCAAGCACCTGCTCGCCAACTTCATCGCGGAGCCGGTCGATGCCTAACGACGTCGTCAGCCGCGCGATCGACGCGGTCTGCGCCGGCGACCACCTCACTGCCGACCACGCCTCAGCGGTGCTCGCCGAGATCATGGAGGGGCGGACCGATCCGGTCCAGACCGGCGCCTTCCTGATCGCCTTGCGGGCGAAGGGGGAGACGGTGCCCGAGCTGGTCGGCCTGGCGCGGACGATGCGGGGCCTCGCCTCGCCGGTCCCGACCAAGCGCCACGACCTCGTCGACACCTGCGGTACCGGCGGCGGCCCCTCGACCTTCAACGTCTCGACCACGGCGGCTCTGGTCGCGGCCGGTGGCGGCTGCGCGATCGCCAAGCACGGCAACCGCTCCAACAGCAGCAAGTGCGGCTCCGCCGACCTCCTGGAGGCGCTCGGCGTCAACATCGAGCTCGAGCCCGAGCAGGTCGGCCGCTGCATCGACGAGGTCGGCTTCGGCTTCATGTTCGCGCCCAAGCACCACGCGGCGATGAAGCACGTGATGCCGGCGCGGAAAGCGCTCGGGGTGCGGACGATCTTCAACTTCCTCGGGCCGCTGACCAACCCCGCAGGGGCCAACCGGCAGCTGCTCGGCGTCGCCGACCGCCGCTATCAGGAGACGATCGCCGAGGCGCTGATCGGCCTCGGCAGCGAGCGGGCGCTCGTCGTCGCCGCCGAGGACGGGCTCGACGAGCTCTCGCTGGCGGCGCGGACCCGCGTCATCGAGGTCGCCGACGGGCGCACCTCGGAGTGGTTCGTCGAGCCGGGCCAGTTCGGCCTCGCGCCGGTGGACCTGGAGCGGGTGGCGGGCGGGACGCCGGAGGAGAACGCCGCCATCACCCGGAAGGTGCTGGCGGGCGAGCCCGGCCCGCACCGCGACCTCGTCCTCCTCAACGCCGCCGCCGCGCTCTACGTCGGCGGGCTCGCCGCCGACCTCGAAGAAGGGGTCGTGAAGGCTGGGGAGGCGATCGATTCCGGGGCTGCGGCAAAAGTGCTGGAGCGCCTGCAGGCAGCCACGGTCGCCCCTGCCGGGTAGATGGTTCTCTAGGCTTTCAGGGCTCAAGTGGGAATGATGGACCAGCTGATCGCAGGGGCCCGGGAGGGGGTCGCGGCTCGTCGCCGCGAGACTCCGCAACCCGAGCTCGAGTCGCGCCTCTCCGTCCGGGGCGAGGATCGCCCGTTCTCGGAGGCCCTGGTCCGGCCCGGTCTCTCGCTGATCGCCGAGTTCAAGCGCCGCTCGCCCAGCGCTGGGCAGCTGGCTGCGGAGGCGGTCGACGTGGCGACGCAGGTCGGCGCCTACGAGCGAGGCGGTGCCGCCGCGCTCTCGGTCCTCACCGACGAACCCCACTTCGGCGGCTCGCTCTCCGACCTCCGCGCCGCCCGCGCTGCCTGTGACCTGCCGATCCTCCGCAAGGACTTCATCGTCGACCCCTACCAGCTCTACGAGGCTGCGGTGCACGGCGCCGACGCCGTTCTCCTGATCGTCGCCGCCCTCGCCGACGAGAACCTGCGCTCGTTGCACCAGGAGGCCCGCTCCCTCGACCTCGACGTTCTCGTCGAGGTCCACGACGGCGAGGAGATGGAGCGGGCGCTGGAGGCCGGCGCCGAGGTGATCGGGATCAACAACCGCAACCTCGACGACATGAGCGTCGACATTGCCACCACCTTCGAGCTGATGCCGAACGTCCCGGCGGGCAAGACCGTCGTCGCCGAGTCGGGGATCTCCGGCCGCGGCGAGCTCGAGGAGCTCGACCGGGTCGGGGTCGACGCGGTCCTGATCGGCGGCGCCCTGATGACCGTCGCCGATCCCGAGGCCAAGGTCAGGGAACTGACCGGGGGCGAAGAGGGGACGCGGGAACACCTCGTCTAGCGCCGCCGCCGAATTTAGAAAAAATTTGAAGAGCATTTAGGGACCGAACACGTCCCCCCGCCATTCTCTCGACCATGTCCAAGCTCAAACAGAACTTCCGCAGCCCGTTTCTCTCCGCTCTCCTCGGGGGCCTCGTTGTCGCTGCTCTCGGCCTGATCGCGATTGCGGCGGGCTGGATCCAGTCCGACGGAGGTTCGACCACCACCGTTGCCGCGCCCTTGACCGCGCCGGTGAAGGAGAGCTCGGACGAAGAAGTCGGCAACGTCGTCAACCAGATCTACAAGGCCGACGGCGAAGGCGTCGCCTTCATCGAATCCCAGCTTGAAGCGCAGGAAAGCGAAAGCTTCAGCCCGTTCGGCGAAGTCGAACCCGAAAGCGGTGGCGGCACCGCGACCGGCTCGGGCTTCGTGATCGACGACGAAGGCCACATCCTCACCAACAACCATGTAATCGAAGGCGCCGGCAAGGTGACGGTCAAACTCGGCGACTCCGAAAAGACCTGGGACGCCGAAGTCGTCGGCACCGACCCCGGCACCGACGTCGCCCTGCTCCAGGTCGACGCGCCGAAGAGCGAAATCCACCCCCTGACCCTGGGGCGCTCCGCCGACGCCGAAGTCGGCGACCCGGTGGTCGCGATCGGCAATCCCTTCGGCCTCGACCGCACGGTCACCAGCGGCATCGTCTCCGCCCTGCAGCGCGACATCCAGGCCCCGAACGGCTTCTCGATCTCCCACGTGATCCAGACCGACGCCGCAATCAACCCCGGTAACTCCGGCGGGCCGCTGATCAACGCCGAAGGGGCGGTGATCGGGATCAACGCCCAGATTGCCACCGGTGGCGGCGGCAACGGCAACGTCGGCATCGGTTTCGCGATCCCGATCGACACCGTCCGCGCCGAGATCGAACAGCTGAAGAACAAGGGCGAAGTCGAACACGCCTTCATCGGCATCAGCGGCGGCACCATCACCTCGGAACTGTCGAAGGCGCTGAACCTGCCGGTCGACGAAGGGGTAATCGTCCAGTCGGTGGTCAAGGACGGGCCCGCCGACAAGGCCGGGATCGAAGCCGGCAGCACCGAAGCGCAGATCAACGGCGAACAGGTCCGGCTCGGCGGCGACATCATCACCGAGGTCGACGGCGAGAAGCTGAAGAGCATGGACGAACTCGTCGAAATCATCCAGGGCCACAACCCCGGCGACGAACTGCAGCTGACCATCCTCCGCGGCGATCAGGAAAAGACCGCCGACGTCACCCTGGGCGACCAGCCCGACTCCTCCGAATAGAGATTGCGAATCAGTGTGGGCGGGTCCGAGAGATCGGACCCGCCCTTCCCGTACGCTCTGGTTGTGCGGGTGAAGTTCTGCGGAATAACCAATCTCGACGACGCGGCCGAGGCCGTGCGCCTGGGCGCCTGGGCGATCGGCCTGATCCATTTCCACGGCTCGCCGAGGAACGTCGATCCGGGTGCGGCGGCTGAGATCGCGGCCGCCTTCCGGCGCAAGTGCGAGGTCGTCGGCGTCTTCGTCAATCCCACCCTCGATGAGGTCTCGCGGGCGGTCGAGGACGAGGGGCTGACGATGGTGCAGTTGAACGGCGCCGAGGGGGCTTCGTTCTGCGCTGAGGTGAAGCGGCGGACGGGGCTCAAAGTGGCGAAGGCGATCCACGTCGCCAGCGCCGCCGACGTCCACGGCGCCGAGGCCTACCGGACCGACTACCACCTCTTCGACCGCCGCGCTAATGGTGCCTGGGGCGGGACCGGCCAGAGCTTCGACTGGGATCTGCTGCGCAACCACCGCTCCGAAGTCCCGGCGATCCTCGCCGGCGGCCTGCGGCCGGAGAACGTGGCGCACGCGATCAACGTCACCCATCCCTACGCCGTCGACGTCGCCAGCGGCGTCGAGCAAGAGCCGGGGCTCAAGGACCACGCGGCGATGGAGGCCTTCTTCGAAGCTGCCAACCCCCTCGGCGCCAAAGCGGCATGAGCGCGATCGAGGAGAGGTTCGGGCCCTACGGGGGCCGCTACGTGCCGGAGACCCTGATCCCGGCCCTGGACGAGCTCAGCGCCGCCTGGGCGGAGGCGCGCTCCGACGAGGAGTTCATGGGTCGACTGGAAGCGCTGCGGCGCGACTTCATCGGCCGGCCGACGCCGCTCTACTTGGCGGAAAGGCTCTCCGAGCGGGTCGGCTCGCGCGTCTACCTGAAGCGCGAGGACCTCGCCCACACCGGCTCCCACAAGATCAACAACGCGATCGGCCAGTCGCTGCTGGCGGCGCGGATGGGCAAGCCGCGGGTGATCGCCGAGACCGGCGCCGGCCAGCACGGGGTGGCGACCGCCACCGCCTGCGCCCTGCTCGGGCTCGAATGCGTCGTCTACATGGGCACCGAGGACATCCGCCGCCAGGCGCCCAACGTCGAGCGGATGAAGCTGCTGGGGGCGGAGGTTGCCCCGGTCGAGGCCGGCGCCCGGACGCTGAAGGAGGCGGTCAGCGCCGCGATCCGCGACTGGGTCGCCAACGTCGCCACCACCCATTACGTGATCGGCTCGGCCGTCGGCCCGGCGCCCTATCCGGCGCTGGTCCGCGACCTGCAGCGGGTGATCGGCGAAGAGGCGCGCGAGCAGGCGCTGGCGGCCGAGGGCTCGCTGCCGGCCCGCGTGATCGCCTGCGTCGGCGGCGGCTCCAACGCGATCGGCATCTTCACCCCCTTCGTCGGCGACGCCGAGGTGGCTTTGGTCGGCGTCGAGGCGGCGGGCGAGGGGCTCGACACCCAGCGCCACGGGGCTTCCCTCCAAGGCGGGGTCAAAGGCGTCCTCCACGGCTCGCTCTCCTCGGTGATCGCCGACGAGGAGGGGCAGATCCTCGAGGCCCATTCGATCTCCGCCGGCCTCGATTACCCCGGCGTCGGCCCCGAGCACGCGCAGCTGCGCGACAGTGGCCGCGCCACCTACGAGGCGGTGACCGACGAGCAGGCGCTGGGAGCATTCCAGGAGCTGGCGCGGCTGGAGGGGATCATCCCGGCGCTCGAGTCCTCGCATGCGATTGCCTGGTTGATGGAGAACGCGCTCGAGGGGGACGGGTTCGACGTGCTGTGTCTCTCGGGACGGGGTGACAAGGACATGGCTGAGGCCACGGCTCGCTTGAAGCCGCCTGGCGAGGTCTTGCCGTGAGCGTTGAGCGGGAGAGCCGGGGGGGTCTCGCCGGACAACAGCGGGGAGGGTCCGGCGAGACCCCCCCGGCTCTCCCGGATCGGGACGGGGAGGAGCGCATCGCGGCGGCTTTTGCTCTCGCGCGAGATGAAGGGCGCGCTGCCCTGATGCCCTACATGATGGCCGGGTACCCCGATCGTGAGACCGGGTTGGCTGTCGCGGAGGCCTATGTGGATTCCGGGGCCGATCTGATCGAGCTCGGGGTTCCGTTTTCTGACCCGCTTGCTGATGGGCCGACGATTCATGCTGCGGCGACCAAGGCATTGGAAGAAGGCGCGACGCTGGCTACTGCCTTGGAGGTCTGTCAGGCGGTGGGTGGCAAGGTCCCGGTTGTCTTCATGGCCTACGCGAACATGGTTCTGGCTCATGGGGGGGCGGGGAAGTTTGCTGAGATGGCGCAGGCTGCTGGGGCTGCTGGGGTGATCGTTCCCGACCTGCCGCTCGATGAGGCCGGGGAGGTGCGGGAGGATTTTGCGGCTGCGGGGCTGGCGCTGGTGCCGCTGCTGGCGCCGACGACTCCGGCTGAGCGGCGGCGGCGGATCTGTGAGGCCGCCCGCGGGTTCGTCTACGTCGTCTCCACCGTCGGCACGACCGGCGAGCGGGCCGAGATTCCGCCCGCGGTGACGGAACTGGTCGCGGCGACCAAGGCCGACGCCGCCACTCCCGTCGCCGTCGGCTTCGGGATCGGGACGCCCGAGCAGGCCGCGCAGGTGGGGGAGATCGCCGACGGGGTGATCATCGGCAGCCGCCTCGTCCGCGCCGCCGGCGAGGGCGGATCGCCGCAGGGGGCCGCGGATGCGGTCGGCTCTTTCTTGGCCGAGACTCGCGACGCGCTCGGCCGCTGACGCGCCCGCCGCTCGGGCGACCCTTCTAATAGGATGCCGCGCGATATGGGAATGGTCGTAACCCTCTTCTTGGCGATCGCTGCGATGGTGGTCGGCTACGCCGCCTTCGGACAGGGCGGCGGCGTCGCCGGCATGATCTTCTTTCTCGTGCTCCTGATCGGAGCCGCGATTCGCACCCTGCAGCCGCAGAAGACCGACGCTTAGAGCTTTTACGCGCGGGTCGCCAGTACCTGCAGGTATTCAGGCTCCACCACGAGGGCCTTGTCGCCACCGACGCTGAGGTTCTCCAGGACCCGTTCGAGGTCGGCGGTGAGCTCCTGCTCGCCCTCTGGCCCGACGGCCTCGAAAGCGGCCTTGATCGGCCCGAAGAAGTTGCGGAAGAAGTCGATGTAGTGCTCCGCCGAACGGAATGCCTGCCGCGACTTCAGCCGTTCGGCGCGGAGGTCGGAGACGGAGTCGCCGAACAGCTCGCGCACGTGCGCCTCGTCCCCCCAGAGGACGGGCGGGACAGCGCCAGGGGGCGGGCCGCCGGTGTGTTTGACGATCGCCGCGAAGAAGTCCTGGAGGCCGCCGTCCGGGCACCAGCTGGCGACCCCGATCCGCCCGCCCGGTTTGGTCACCCGCAGCAGCTCGTCGGCCGCCTTCTGGTGGTCGGGGGCGAACATCACGCCGAAGATCGACATCGTCACGTCGAAGCTGCCGTCGTCGAAGGGCAGGTTCTGCGCGTCGGCCTCGACGAACTCGACGTCCAGCCGCTCCGCGGCCGCTCGTTCGCGGGCGCGCTCCAGCAGCGCCGGCACGAAGTCGGCGCCGGTCGTCTTGCCCCAGGTGCGCCGTGCCGCGGCGATTGCCCCGTTGCCGCTGCCGCAGGCGACGTCGAGGACCCGCTCGTCGGGAACGAGGTCCAGGGCCGCGGCGAGATTCTCGGAGACGGGGACGACGAGGTGGGCGACTTCGGCGAAGTCGCCTTTCGACCACATCGTCTGCTGGGCGTCGGTTGCTGCCTTGAAATCCGGGGTGTCGTTCATGGCGCCCACCTTCTCACGTAAAGAACCGTTTCGCTATCTCCAGGACCCGCAGGTCCACCTGCTTGACCTTGACCGCCTCCTCCAGCGGCACCGAGGTCATCGTCCTGCCGTGGACGGCGGCCATGCGGCCGAATTCGCCGGCCTTGGCCAGCTCGTAGGCCTGGGCTCCGTAGAGGGAGGCGAGGACGCGGTCGGTCGAGGTCGGGGTACCGCCGCGCTGGACGTGGCCGAGCACGGTCACCCGGGTCTCGTAGCCGGTCCGCTCCTCGAGCTCTGAGGCGAGGGCGGCGCCGATGCCGCCGAGGCGCGGATAGCCGTATTCGTCGCTCTCCTTGACCGGCTGGATCAGGCGTTCCTCGCCCCCCTCGTAGGCGAGCTTGGCGCCCTCGGCGACGACGATGATCGAGAAGTCCTTGCCGCGGTCGTGGCGGCGGGTGACGTCGTGGCAGATCTCCTCGACGGTGGTCGGCTGCTCGGGGATGACGATGCAGTCGGCGCCGCCGGCGAGGCCGGCGTAGGCGGCGATCCAGCCGGTGTTGCGGCCCATCACCTCGACGACCATGATCCGGTCGTGGGACTGGGCGGTGGTGTGGAGGCGGTCGATCGCGTCGGTGACGATCTGCACGGCGGTGTCGAAGCCGAAGGTGAAGTCGGTGCCGCCGACGTCGTTGTCGATCGTCTTCGGGACGCCGACCAGCGGCAGGCCGTGGTCGACGTGGAGCTGGCGGGTGATCTCCATCGTGTGCTCGCCGCCGATCGCGACGACGGCGTCGAGCCGCTGCTCCTCGAAAGCGGCAGCGACCTTGCCCACCGCGCCCTCGCGGATCGGCTCGAAGCTCGAGGTGCTGAGGATCGTCCCGCCCTGGTGGAGGATGCCCGAGACCCGGCGCATGTCGAGCGGCACGTAGTCGTCCTCGGCGAGGCCCTGGTAGCCGCGGCGGATCCCGATCGCCTCGTCGCCGCGCTGCATCGCCGAACGGGCGACCGCGCGGATCGCGGCGTTGAGGCCCGGGCAGTCGCCCCCTGCGGTTAGGACTCCGATACGCATCCGGCGAGTTTAGGAGGGATCGCCGTAGGATCGACGCCGATGTCCCGCCTTCCCATCGTCCTCATCGTCGCCGCCCTGGCGGCAGCGCTTGCGAGCGGCTGCGGCGAAGAGGGAGCTGCGAGCGGGGCGAGCGTGAGGATCTACGTCAGCGCGCCGCTGACCGGTCCGGAAATGAAGGCGGGGCGGCAGCTCTGCCAGGGCGCCCGCGGCGAGGCCGCGCGGCGAGGAGAAGTGGAAGGCCTCGAGCTGCGAGTCGTCTGCCTCGACGCGACCGAAGGCGACGGTCGCTGGACCCTGGCCCGGGTCGGCGCCAACGCGCGGCGGGCGACCGAGGACTCGACCGCGATCGCCTATGTCGGCGAGCCCGACCCGAAGGCGCGGAAGCAGTCGCGGCCGATAGTGGACGCGGCGGAAATCGCCGAGCTCGGCGGCGTTTCGGGCCGCGAGGCGTTTGCGAAGGTGGCGGCCGCGATTGAAGAAGGCGATGCCTCGGAGCCGCGGCGGGCGGTCTTTGACGCTCTGGGTTGATGGTCGACGCCTCCCGAACTGCATCAACTTCTACTTCTGCTGGGTGTAGAGGTTGATGCAGTTCGGCTCCGGGCGGGTTTCGGTGGTGGTGCCGACGCGGGGAAGGGCGGAGGCGCTGAGGCGATGCCGGGCGGCCCTGGCGGCGCAGACGGTGCCGGTGGAGGTGGTCGTTGTCAAGGACGTGGAGGGACGGGGGCCGGCCTGGGCGCGCAACGAGGGCGTGCGGCGGTCGCGGGGTGAGGTCGTGTGCTTCACCGACGACGACTGCGAGCCGGAGGCACGGTGGGCCGAGGCGCTGGCGGGGCCGATTCTGGCCGGTGAGGCGGAGGCGACGACCGGGCCGATTTCGATCGGGGAGAGAGCCACCGCTGCCGACAGAGCCTGGGAGGCGATCGTCCACTACCTGCAGGTGAAGGCGATGGCGCCCGGGACGGCCTCGTCGGGCTTTGCCGTCACCGCCAACCTGGCGGCGAGGCGGTCGCTACTCGAACGGCTTCCGTTCGACGAGTCGTTTCCGGCGGCGGCGGGCGAGGATCGGGACTGGGGGGAGAGGGCGGCCCGTGAGGGTGCGGCGCCGCGCTTCGTCCCAGGGGCCCAGGTCGTCCACCGGAGCGGCATGACCGTCACCGCCTTTCTGCGCCAGCAGTACCGCTACGGGCAAGGAGCGGCTCGGTACCACAGGGCCGCCGCGAGCCGCCGCTTCGGCTCCCTCTCCTTCTACCTCGGCCTGCTGCGAGCCGGTTTCCGCGCCGGCCTCGTCCCCGGCCTCCTAGTCTGCGCCGCCCAAGGACCCACCTTGGGCGGTCTCGTCTTCGCGAGTCTGTCTCAGTCCCCCTATACGGAGGACTGAGACAGACTCGCCTGCTTCAGCGCTCGAGGAGTGACTCGCCGCTCAGGCTTTTGAGCGGTAGGTCGCTTACGGCGGCGACCGTGGCGGTGATGTCGCTGATCTTTGCCGGCCGTCCCAGGTCGCGGACGCGGGCGCTACGGGGAGCCAGGATCGCCCAGGCGTCGCCGTCGGTGTGGTTGCCGGTGCGGCCGCTGCCGGCGCCGTGGCGGCGGACGGTGCCGAAGGTGGGGGAGTGGAGGGCGTCGAGGCTGACGGCGGAGGTGGGGCGCCAGCGGACGACGAGGTCGGGAAGGCGGTCGGCGGCGCCGCCCTGCCAGCGCTCGCTCACCTCCTCGACCGCGACCACCGCCGGCTCGCCGTCGGGGTCACGGAAGTCGAGCAGGCCCTCGCGGATCTGTGCGGTCAGCTCTTGGGCCTCGCTGACGTCGACGATCCCCTCGCGCTCGCGGCCGGTGCGGTTGAGGCGGATGTAGCCCTGATTGTCTGCGGGGTGCGCAAAGGCGCGGGTCGAGCTCCAGTCGACACCCCGCAGCTCCAGCCGCGCCGTCAGCTCCAGCGCCACCCGGTCCGGCATCGCCGCCGCAATCTGCGCCCGCACCCGCCCCGAGAGCGCCCCGCGCAGCCGCCAGATCGCCCCCGAATCGGAGTCCTCCCCGTTCCGTGGTTCCTTTTGCACGGTATCGGTGCGAAAAGAACCACGGGATGGCTTTGCGCCCGCGAGGACGGCCGAGAGCATCTCCGGCAGCAGGTCGGCACGGCTCGTGTTCTCGTCCATCCCGAGGACCGAGCAGGCGATCACGTCGCAGTCGTCAGGAAGGACGCCGAGGACGCGCCCCAGTTGGACATCGACCTCTTCGTAGATCTCCTCCAGGGCGCTGTCTCCCCAGAGCCGGTGGCCGGCGAGGTGGGGGGCGGCGAAGACGATCCAGGCGAGGTCGAATCGGCGTGCGTGCAGGCGCTCGATTGCCAGGTCGGCGACCCGCGCCGGTGCCGCCAGGAAGCGCTCGCGCAGCCGGCGCAGTTCGCGCGGGGTCTGGGCGCCGAAGACCTCGGTCACGTCGGGCGGCCGCCCATGCCCCCGGCGCGGCCGGCGGTCGCCGCCCTCGGGCACCGACCAGCGCTCGAGCACGACTCGCTCGCGCATCCCCCAGCCGCAATAGAGCTCGCCCTGCGCCTCTGTCGGGCGGTGGCACTCGTAGGGGTCGATCGCAAGCGTGGTGCGGCCGGCGCGGCCGAGCAGGTCCCAGATCGGCGGGGGTGCCTCAAAGGACCCGGCCAGCCGTACCCGCTGGTCGCCGCTGCTCCACTGGAAGGGATAGAAGAGCCCGTGGTCACCGACCTCGACTCCCCGGTAGAGGGTCTGGTAGGCGGCGGCCGGGAAGTGCTCGGCGGGGGTCTCGAGGTCCAATCGGGTTCCTCGCGCTCGGAGCGCCTCCAGGTTCGGCAGGCGCCCTGCGCTGCCGAGTCGCTCCAGCAACCGGGCGCTGGCGGCGTCGAACTGGATTACGGCGATCATGCTCGGGCCTCGACGGCAGGAGGGACCGTGACCTCAGCGCCGTTGAGCCGCGCTGAACGTTGTGCGGCCTCGACGACCGCCATTGCGGCAACTCCGTCCGCGGCACTGGGAAGTTGAATGCTGCGCCGGCGCCCCCAACTGCACCACCCCCTACTTCTGCTGGGTGTAGGGGGTGGTGCAGTTGGGGGGCTATGTCCCGCAAGGTCTTCAGTTGGCGCTGGAGGGAGAGTAGGAGGGGGTTGGGCTCGCCGAGGAGCCGGCCGAAGCGGGTTCGCATTCCGCCCCAGTGGGAGCGGCCGAGCAGCCTGCCGGAACGGTCTCGGATGGTCACCTCCTCGCGGTGGCTGCGATCGGTCGCGCAGTGGATTCGGGCACGGCCGCGAGCCAGCTCCAGCTCCAGCGACGCACGCTCTTGCTCGATTCGTGCCCCGCGAACGGCGATCGTCGCCGAGTCAGTCAGGAAGCAGGCGAGGTCGATCAGGTGGATGCCCGCGTCAAGCAGGGCTTCGTCTCGTGCTTCGTGTGCGCCCCAGCCGTCGCGGCGGAAGCGCAGCTCGAGGTCGAGCTCGAGCCAGCCCTCCGGCGGGACCGCCTCGCGGAGATCCTCGCCCTGGAGGAAGCGGCGGTTGAAGGCGAGGAACGGCTGCGGGTCGAGCCCGGCGAGGCGACGAGCGCCTTCGAGGTCGGGAGCGGGTGGCTTCTCGACCAGGGAGGGCACGCTGGCCGATGCTGCTTCTTCGGCAAGAGCGACGTGATGGGCCGCCGGGGCGGCGACGACGAGGAGGTCGAGCGGTTCGCTGCGCAAGAGCTCGCTTGCGCTGGTGAAGGCGGGAACCTCGCTGCCTGTCGTCCCTTCGCAGAGCTCGCGGCACTGCTGGCGTCGACCCTCATCCGGATCGGCCAGGCCTGCGATCTCGATTCCCTCCGTTGCCAGCGCCGCCGGCACGTAGCCGCGCTCCGCGATCCGGCCGCAGCCGGCGATGCCGATCCGCATCAGCCGCGGTCCTCGAATGCGGCGAGGGCGAGTGCCGCTGGGACCGAGGCGGCGGCGCAGAGCTGGTGCAGCTGGTGCAGGGGAATGCCGGCAAGGAGGAGCCGCGGGCCGCCACGCCGCAGGAGCAGCGCGTAGAGGTCGTGGTCGAGGAGAACGGCGGCGGCCATGGCTCCAGCGGCGGCCCGCGGGCGCCTGGCCAGCACTGCGCCAAGGAGGGCGACGCTTGCTGCTGCGCTGAGGCGCCGGCGCCAGCTGAGGTTGAGGGCGGTGCTGCCGTCCCCTTGTTCCAGCAGCAGCCGGACCCAGGGGACGCCGCGGCGGGCGAAGTCCGTGCAGGCGATGCTCAGCGGCGTCCAGCGCTTCAGGTGCCGGCCACGGATCGCCGGGTCGAGGACGATCTTCGCGCCGCCGCGACGGAGCCGCATCCCCAGCTCGATGTCCTCGACACTCGGCTGCGGGTAACGCTCGGCGTCGAATCCCCCGATCTCCTCGAAGCGCTCGCGCCGGATCGCCCCCAGCCCGGCCCAGAAGGTCTCCGCATTGCCGGCGGCACTGCTGTGGACGTGATGGTGGAGGAGGTTGCGGTAGCGGGATGCGAGGCCGGGGTCCTCGGGGGCGTCGTCGTAGGCACCAAAAACGGCAGCCAGCTCGGGGTCGGCGGCGAACCGCTGCTCGATCTGGGCCAGCGCGTCGGGATGGACTTCGACGTCGGAGTCGACAAAGACGAGCACGTCCGCCTCGCTTGCGGCGGCGCCTCGGTTGCGCGCCGCGGCCGGGCCGCCACCGGCGGGATCGCGCTGAAGGATCACCCGGTCCGGCTTACGGGATCCGGCTTCCAGCGCCGCCTCAACTCGTTCCAGCGTCGGCGGATCGTCGCTCGCGGGAACGATCGCGGCAAGGGTGAGGGAGGGGCCGGGGCGCTGGTCCTCGGCCGGGGGAGAATCCGGCATTAGGGATACCTAATAGCATCTGGCGCCCCGATGACGGCGCCCGCCCCAACCACGGAGTCTGCGCCCGTCGCCGTGCTCGGGGCCGGCCCCGCCGGCCTCACCGCCGCCTACCGGCTGGCCCAGCGACACGTCCCCGTGATCGTCTTCGAGGCCGACGAGGAGGTTGGTGGGCTCGCCCGCACCGTCGTCCGCGACGGCTACCGCTTCGACCTCGGCGGCCACCGCTTCTTCACCAAGAGCGAGGAGGTGGAGGACCTCTGGGAGGAGCTGCTGGGGCCGGAGCTGCTGGTGCGCCCCCGGCTCTCGCGGATCTACTGGCGCGGCCGCTTCATCGAGTACCCGCTGCGGCCGGCCGACGTCTTCGCCAAGGTCGGCCCGCTGGAGCTCGCCCGCAGCCTCGGCTCCTACGCCCGCGCCAAGCTGCGCCGGCGCCCGCCGGAGGAAACCTACGAGGACTGGGTCTCCTCGCGCTTCGGCCGCCGCCTCTTCGAGCTCTTCTTCAAGACCTACACGGAGAAGGTGTGGGGCGTCGGCACCGACGAGCTGCGGGCTGAGTGGGCGGCGCAGCGGATCGCCGACCTCTCGCTGACCTCGGCGTTGCGGGCGGCGCTACCCGGCGGCGGCGAGCCGCCGAAGAGCCTGATCCAGCAGTTCCGCTACCCGCGCCTCGGCCCCGGGCAGATGTGGGAGGAGATGGCGCGGCGGGTCGAGCGCGACGGTGGCGAGATTCGCCTCGGGGCTCCGGTCGAAGGCCTCGAGCACGCCGCCGGCCGCTTAACCGCCGTCCACGCCGGCGGCGAGCGGGTCGCGGTGAGCGCGGCGATCTCCTCGATCCCGCTGCGAACGATGGCCGGGGTCGCCGATCCGGCCCCGTCGCGGGAGGTGACCGCGGCCGCCGCCGGCCTCCGCTACCGCGACTTCCTCACCGTGGCGCTGCCGATCGAGGGCGAGCCCCCATTCCCGGACAACTGGGTCTACGTCCACGACCAGCGCGCCCGGGTCGGCCGGATCCAGAACTTCCGCGCCTGGAGCCCCTGGATGACGCCCGACCCGGACCGCTCCTGCCTCGGCCTCGAGTACTTCTGCTTCGAAGGCGACGAGCTCTGGCGCAGCAGCGACGAGGAGCTGGTCGCGCTGGCGGGGGAGGAGGTGGTGGCGCTCGGGCTCGTCAAGCCGGAGCGGCTGGCGGGCGGCCACGTCGTCCGCGTCCCCAAGGCCTACCCGATCTACGACGCCGCCTACGCGGGCCGGGTCGAGCGGATCCGCGGCTGGCTCGACGGCATCGCCAACCTGCAGCAGATCGGTCGCAACGGCCTCCACAGGTACAACAACTCGGATCACTCGATGCTGACGGCGATGCGGGCGGTCGAGAACCTCTGCGACGGCGCCGGTCACGACGTCTGGGCGGTCAATGCCGATGACTCCTACCACGAGGTGGAGGAGGCTCCCGAGCAGCCTTATCGGGTGGCGCCGGAGACGCCGGCGATGAGGCGGCCCCTGGCGGAGGTCAGCGAGTAGGTGCTCGATTGGGGGGAGGTCGGCAGGGGGTCTCTGGGAGCACCTCCGCCGAGTGAAGCGGGGATTGGCTTCGCCCCGGGCGGTCGCGGCTCGGCTCCATGCCAAGTACCCAGAGACCCCCTGCCGACCTCCCTGTCAGCGGTGGTTGGCGCGACAGGAAAGGCGCGTGGCGTGCCAGTTGCCTGAAGTGGCGATGGGGGCGCCTTTTTGGATCGGTTTGGTGGAGAGGGCGATGCCGTATTTGGGGTTGCGGCGGACCGGGACTTTGTCGATCGGCTGTTCCAGCTTCCAGGCGGCTGCCGTTTGCGGGCGGATTTGGGTGATTTTCGTGGTGCCGTTACAGGCGAGCAGCGTGGCGGGGCCGGTTTTGTCGATCAGGTCGAAGAGGTGGTCCAGCGAGCGGGTCTGGCGCTCGACGACCCGCACATCTCCGGGCACCTGAGCCGCTCGCCAGGCGAGGCCGCCGATGGCAAGGACGAGGGCCAGCGCGACAACTGCGGCAGAGCTTCTTGCCGCTATAGGCGTAAAAGCTCTGCCGCGCTGGGCCGCCGTGCGGGCGATGCCGACTGCGCCGAGGACCGCGATGACCGCGGTGGCGGGAGCGAGGAAGCGGGGGAGCCCGGCGAAGCCGACGATCGCCATCAGCGCCACGAGCAACACCCACGCGACGGCGCCGAGGAGGAGGATCGCGAGCGTGCTGTCGGCGCGGGGCGCTTTTGTCAACCATGGGTTGACAAAAGCGCCCCGCCAGAGCCCGAGCGCGAGGCCGATCCAGCAGGCGGCCAGGGGTGCGGCGAGCGCTCGTCCCAGGACTTCGAGGCCGTCGATCGGCTCGATGCCGCCGGCGCGGGCCGTCTCACCGCCCTCCAGCGGGGTCCCGGCCCCGAGGATGTCGGGGACGAACCAGGCGACCGGGACGAGGATCGCGATGACGATCGTGGCGGCGCGCAGGCGGGGGTGATGCCCTCGCACGCTCAGCCCGTAGAGCGCCAGGAACGGCCAGGCTTCGGGCCGCAGCAGCGCCGCCGCCGTCCCCAGCGCCAGCGCTGATCCCCGGCGCTCGTCGAGCGCCGCCCAGATCGCCCCCAGCACCAGCGCCACCAGCAGCGGCTCCGAGAGGCCGCCGGTGAACTGGCGCAGCGGCGGCGTGAACGAATCCGCGGTGAGGGCGACCGAGCCGGCGGCGATCGCGGCCGCGAGCCAGCGCCAGCGCCCCGTCTCCTCGCCGCTCAGCCGCGCCGCCAGCAGGGCGGCCAGCAGGGCGGCGCTGAACCAGCCGGTTCGGGCGATCAGCAACCAAGCCCCTGGCGCCGCGTCGCCGAGCAGCGAGAGCGGCGCGTCGACCAGCACCGGCAGCGGCTTCCAGGACGGCCCTGCCGCCGTCTCGAAACCGCCTTGCAGCATCTCCCGCCCCCAGACCAACCAGCCCCAGGGGTCATAGACCGGGTGGTAGGGGAGGGCAAGGGAGGCGGCGGCCAGCACCAGCGCCGCCCCTACCGCCAACGCCGGGCTCGGTCGCAGCCTCACCAGATCAGGACGGTGCGGCGCCCTGCTCGCTCAGCAGGTAGACGGGGACGGCGGCAACCGCCAGCAGCACCAGGGCCGGGATCGCGCTCGCCTCGTAGAAGCCGTAGGTGGTCTGGGTCCAGATATCGGTCGCCAGCGTTTTGAACCCGATCGGCGAGAGGATCAGCGTCACCGTCAGCTCCTTCATCGCGTGCAGGAAGACGAGCGCCGCGCCGGCCATCATGCCGCCGCGGGCGAGCGGGATCGTGATCGTGCGAAAGACCTCGGCGGGGCCGCGGCCCATCCCGCGCGCCGCCTCTTCGATCCGCGGCGAGAGCTGCACCAGGGAGCTGGCGGTCGGGCCGATCGCCAGCGGCAGGTAGTGGATCGTCATCGCGAAGACCAGCAGCGCGATCGTCTGGTAGAGCGCCGGCACCGCCCGCGTCGCGAAGAAGACGAGGCCGAGGGCGACGAGGATCCCGGGCAGCGCGTAGCCGGCGTGGGCGAGGCGCTCGACCGCGCGGCTGACCCGCGAGGGATAGCGCACCGCGAGCGCCGCGACGATGAGTGCCGCGACCGCCCCGATCGCCGCCGCCCAGACCGCGATCAGCAGCGAGTTGCCGCCGAGCGCGGCGATCGTGTTCAGCGAGGTGCTGCCGGTGGAGATCCCTTTCGAGGCCCAGTAGACGAGGACGCCGACGGGCAGCAGGAAGGCGACGGTGACGATCAGCGAGCAGAAGGCGAGCGCCGGCCAGCGCCAGCGCCCGAGCCGGTAGGGCTGGGTCGGGCGCAGCGTCCCCGGGCCGAGGCGGTGCACCCGCCGCGCCCCGCGGATCCGCGAGCTCGCCAGCAGCAGGAGGAGCATCGCGACGACGAGGACGGCACCGAGCGAGGCGGCGGCGACGCGGTCGAAGCTCGACTGGTAGGCGACGTAGATTTCGGCGGTGAAGGAGCGGAAGCGGAGGATCGAGACGGCGCCGAAGTCGCTGATCGTGAAGAGGGCGACGAGAAGCGAGCCGGCGGCCAGCACCGGCCAGAGCTGCGGCAGGACGACGGTGCGGAAGACCTCGAGCGGCCCGCGGCCCATCGCCCGGGCGGCGTCCTCCAACTGCGGGTCGATCCGCCGCAGGGTCGCCCGCAGCGGGATCAGGACCAGCGGGTAGGTGAACAGCGTCAGCACCAGCCAGGCGCCGAAAAAGCCGTAGATCGAGGGCAGGCGGTCGACCCCGAGCGCTTCCTGCAGCATCCCGTTCGGCCCCAGCGCCGCGACCAGGAGGTAGGCGCCGACGTAGCTGGGGATGACCAGCGGCAGCGTGCAGAGGACCGCCCAGAGGCGGCGCGCCGGCAGGTCGGTGCGGACCGTCAGCCAGCCGATCGGCAGGGCGATCGCGACCGAGGCGACGACGACCGCGGCGGTCAGCGCCGCCGTCCGCAGCAGCGTTTCCAGCGCCCGCGAGGAGAACGCGGTTTCCAGCGCCGCCGAGAGGTCGCCGGCGATGACGACGACGAGGTAGGCGGCGGGGAGGACCGCCGCAGCGCCGATCAGCGCCCCGGCCGCGAGCAGGCCGAGCGGCGCCCGGCGCGCCGCGGCCATCAGCGCGCCCCCACCTAGAGCGCCCCCGCTTCTTTCATCAGTTCGATCGTCCCCTGCAGCTCCTTGAGGTCGACCAGGCTGGAGTCGGAGACGGGGATCTTCGCGATCGGCACGCTCAGCGACGGGTCCGGCTTTGCGCCCTTGGCGAGCGGGTACTCCTTCGAGCTCGAGGTGAAGAACTGCTGGCTCTGCTTCGACAGCAGCGAGCGGACGAAGGCGAACGCTTCCGGCTTACGGTCGCTCGATTCGAGCACGCCGACGCTGGTCAGCAGCATCAGCGAGCCGAGCCCGCCGGGCGGGAAGTAGACGGCGACGGGATAGTCGGGGCCTTCTTCGGAGATCGCTTGGGCGACGTAGTAGTGGTTGATCAGGCCGACGTCGATTTCCCCTTTGGCGATCGCGTCGCGGATCGTCACGTTGTCGGGGAAGGCGACGGCGCCGTTGTCGACCATTTCACCCAGCCACTGCTTGGTCCGGTCGTCGCCATATTTAGCCCGCAACGCGGTGACGTACTCCTGCATGCTCGAGGAGGCGGGGCTCCAGCCGACCCGGTCCTTCCACTTCGGGTCGCTTAGCCCGAACGGCGAGGGTGGCAGTTCGGATTCGGAGACGACGTCGCGGTTGTAGGCGATCACCCGGGCGCGGCCGGTGACCCCGACCCAGCGGCCTTCCGGGTCGCGGTAGCGCGCCGGGACCATGTCGAGGATGTTCTGCGGCAGCTTCGCCAGCAGCCCGGCTTCGGCGACGGCGGCGATCGCCCCCGGCTCCTGGGCGAAGAAGACGTCGGCGGGGGAGGCGTCGCCCTCCTCGACCAGGGTCGCGGCGAGGTCGGCGGTTTCGGCGAAGCGGACCTGGACGTCGCGGTTCGCCTGCGCCTCGTAGCTGTCGACTGCGGGACCGATCGCGGCGGGGATCCGGCCCGAGTAGAGGGTGATCCCTTCGACGTCGGGCTCGTTCGAGCCGCCGCCGCTGTCTTCGGTGCTGAAGCCGCAGCCGGTAAGCAAAACTGCCGCGAAAACGGCCAGGGCGGCGAGCAGCCGCTTCTGTTGCGAGGTGACGGAGATCATGGAGGAGGCAGTTAGGTTGCCCTAATCTTATGGATTCCTCTGCTCATGGAGTACGAAGAGTCCAATCCCACCCTCGGCCTGCGCCTCCGCGGCCTGCGCAAATCGTTCGGCGACGTCGTCGCCGTCGACGACCTCGATCTCGACGTCCCCGAGGGCGCGATCTGCGCCCTGCTCGGCCCCAGCGGCTGCGGCAAGACGACGACGCTGCGGCTGATCGCCGGCCTCGAGCGGCCCGACGCCGGCAGCATCGAGATCGGCGGCGAGGAGGTCAGCGGCAGCGGTCGCTCGGTCCCGGCGGAGCGGCGGCGGATCGGCATGGTCTTCCAGGACTACGCGCTCTTCCCGCACATGGACGTCGCCGCCAACGTCGGCTACGCGCTGGGGCGCCGCCCCGACCGGGCCAAGGTCGAGCGGGCGCTGGAGACCGTCGGCCTCGGCGGCCTCGGCAAGCGCAACCCGCACGAGCTCTCCGGCGGCCAGCAGCAGCGGGTGGCGCTGGCGCGGGCGCTCGTCGCCGAGCCGCAGGCGCTGCTCCTCGACGAGCCCTTCTCCAACCTCGACGCCGGCCTGCGGGCGCGGGTCCGCGAAGAGGTGCGCGAGATCCTCGCCGAGCAGAAGCTGACCTCGGTCTTCGTCACCCACGACCAGGAGGAGGCGCTGAGCGTCGCCGACGTGGTCGCCGTCGTCAACGAGGGCAAGGTCGAGCAGATGGGCACGCCGGAGGACGTCTACTCGCGGCCGACCAACCGCTGGGTCGCCAACTTCCTCGGCGAGATCGAGGTGCTGCCCGGCAAGGCGACCAACGGGACGATCGAGTGCGAGCTCGGCAACCTCCCCAACCGCGAGGGCCACACCGGCGCGGTCGACGTCATCGTCCGGCCCGAGTCCCTGGCGATCGGCACGATCGAGCCCCCCGACCGTCGCAGCCAGAAGGCGACCGTCGTCTCCCGCAGCTTCTTCGGCCACGACCAGCTCGTGGAGCTACAACTTCCCTCCGGCGCTGTCGTCAAAGCCCGCCGTCTGGGCTTTCCCGCCTGGCACCCCGGCGACAACGTCCGCATCTGGATAGAGGGCCCCGCCGACGTGTTGGCGCGCGACTCTTAGGGCGGGTTTGTGGGGGAGGCGAGCCGTTATAGGAGGTCCCGCAGGGCCTTGTCTAAGTCGGGATAGCTGAACTCGTAGCCCAGTTCCTGGGTTCGCTTCGGAATCACGCGCTGGCCGCCGCGGAGGACCTGGCCGAACTCTTTTCCGAATTTGAGGTCGAGGACGAGGCCGGGGACCGGCATCACCGCGGGGCGGTTGAGGGCGCGGCCGAGCGCCTTGGAGAAGTCCTTGTTCGTGGCAGGGTTGGGGGAGCTGGCGTTGATCCTGCCGCTGACGTTGTCGTTGTCCAGGACCCAGAGCAGGATCCCCACCTCGTCGTCGATGTGGATCCAGGCGAGGTATTGGTTGCCGCCGGCCAGCGGACCGCCTACGCCTAGCTTGAACGGGGTCAGCATCTCTTTCAGCATGCCGCCCTCGGTGCTCAGCACCTGGCCGGTGCGGGCGATTACGAGGCGGACGCCTGTGGGGTCGATCTCGTGGGCGGCTGCCTCCCAGGCCTGGACGACCTGGGAGTCGAAGCTGGTTCCGGGGCCGTCGCTCTCGTCGACCTCTTCGTCGCCGCGGTCGCCGTAGAAGCCGACCGCTGACTGGCTGACCAGAACCTTCGGCGGGCTCTCCAGAGCGACGATCGTCTGGACCAGGTTGTGGGTCCCCTGGCGGCGGCTCTCCATGATCCGCTCCTTCGCCTCGTCGGTCCATTTCTGGTCGATCCGCTCGCCGAGCAGGTGGACGACGCCGTCGACCCCCTCGAAGGCGGCAGGATCAGGTCGTTCCAGCGTCGGCTCCCACTTGTGCCAGCTGACGCGAGGGTTGGCCTGGCGGGAGCGGCCCGGGTCGCGGGTCAGCCCGACGACGTCGTCGCCGCGGGCGAACAGCGCGTCACACAGAGCCTGGCCGATCGTGCCGCTGGCTCCGGTGATGAGGACCCGCACTAGCTGGTCGCCTCCACCGCGGAGAAGGTCCCGGTCTCCTCGTTGAGCCGGGCGATGCCGTCTCGCTTTGCCTCCTCGACCACCGCTTCGGCGACCTTCGGGGCGACTTCGCGGTTGAAGACGCTGGGGATGATGTAGTCCTCGGCGAGGTCCTCCTCGGAGACCGCCATCGCGATCCCCTTGGCGGCGGCGAGCTTCATCTCCTCGGTGATGGTGGGGGCGCCGGCGTCGAGGGCGCCGCGGAAGATCCCGGGGAAGGCGAGGACGTTGTTGATCTGGTTCGGGAAGTCCGAGCGACCGGTGGCCATGATCCGCACGTAGGGGGCCGCCTCCTCGGGCATTACCTCGGGCGTTGGGTTGGCCATCGCGAAGACGATCGCGTCGTCGTTCATCTTGCCGAGCGACTCGGGCTGGATGATCCCGGGGCCGGAGAGGCCGACGAAGATGTCCATGCCCTCGATAACGTCGTCCGGATCGCCCTGGATCACGTCCGGGTTGGTCGTCTCCGCGTACCAGCGCTTGGCCTCGTTCATCTCGCCCGATTCGTAGTCCTCGCGCTTGGTCGAGACCGCGCCCTTGCGGTCGCAGCCGACGATCTGGGTGATCCCGGAGGCGAGCATCATCTTCGTCACCGCTACCCCGGCGGCGCCGAGCCCTACCACCAGCACCCGCAGCTGCTCGATCGGTTTGCCGGTGATCTTCAGCGCGTTGAACAGCGCCGCCATCGTCACCACCGCGGTGCCGTGCTGGTCGTCGTGGAAGACCGGGATGTCGATCGACTCCTTGAGCCGGTCCTCGATCTCGAAGCAGCGGGGGGCGGAGATGTCCTCGAGGTTGATCCCGCCGAAGGTCGGTGCCATCAGCTCTACCGCGCGGACGATCTCGTCGGCGTCCTGGGTGTCGAGGCAGATCGGGAAGGCGTCGACGCCGGCGAACTCTTTGAAGAGCATGCACTTGCCCTCCATCACCGGCATCGCCGCCTCGGGGCCGATGTTGCCGAGCCCCAGCACAGCGCTGCCGTCGGAGACGACCGCGACCGTGTTTTTCTTGATCGTGTACTCGAAGGCTTTGCTGCGGTCGGCGTGGATGTCCATGCAGACGCGGGCGACCCCGGGCGTATAGGCCATCGAAAGGTCGTCGCGCGTTTTCACCGGGTACTTGTTGCGCATGTCGATCTTGCCGCCGCGGTGCATCTGCATCGTCCGGTCGACGTAGTCGAGGACCCGAGCGCCACGCGTCGAGCCGATCGCCCGCAAAATCCGCTCCCAGTGCTCGCGGTCGGTCGCGTCGATCGTGAACTCCCGCACCCGCTTGCCCTCCGGCCCGGCGCCCGGAACGAGGTCGACCCCCTGCAACTGCCCACCCGCCTCGGCGATCGCAGCGGTAAGGCGCCCCAAGGGCTCTTTCCGCGCATCAAGCTCGACGCGGATCGTGACGCTGTATTGAGCGCTGACGGCCATCGATGGCTATCGAATCAGATCGGGGGCGCCGGCCATCGTCTCAACGCCGCCTTGGCGTAGGGTTCTGCGACTAATGAAGCGGTCTTCGGCTATCTGTCTGCTTCTGCTCGGGGTGTTCGCTCTCGTGGGCGCCGCTCCGGCGGGGGCACAGACGCGGTTCCCCCCAGGGGAGTTCAGAATCCTCGCCGCCAAAAGCGCCTCCGCCGAACTCGTCGGCTTCTCCAGCGGCTTCACGCTGCGGGGCACGAACGGCTACGACATCGGCTTCGGGGCCTACTCCGAACGCCTGGATGGTCGTGGCCGGATCGGCGTCGCTGTCACCTCTCAGGACGGCTTCGGTGGCAGCGCCTTCTACAGCGCGCCGGCGATCGTCTCCGAACAGTTCATCAGGGCCGATCTGGGGGCTCTGGGGAGGGTGGATCTGGAGCTCCATCTCTCCGGTGAGACGAAGAAGATCGACATCAGGTGCAGCGACCAGAGCTATCCCTTCGAACCTGGCGTGTACGAAGGCACCCTCGAATTCGAGGGCGAGCAGGGCTACACGACCGTCAGCACGACCCAGATCCCGCTCAGTCCGCCGGTTACTTCATTCTGCGGCAGCGGCCATGGTTCCGGCGAAAGCAGGGGCCCTGGCTTGCCGGGCGCGCGGCTCATGGGGATTTCCTTTGCTCACGGACGCCACCTGGCCTTCCAGGTCAACAAGAACCACCGCCGCAGGGGCCGGGTGCCTTACTCGGTCCAGATCAGGGAGAAGCACGGGAGCGTCCAGATCCTCCGCGGCATCGAAGGCATCGCCCCCGCTAGCTCCTTCCACTTCGACGGGGGCCTGCACAGCGCCGACCTCCACCTGCCGTCGCCGTTCTCCGGCTCGGCCACCCTCCGGCGGCGGCCCAACTCCGTCATCCCGAGCTGGACCGGCGATCTCGCCGTAGACTTTCCCGGCCGCCCCGATGTCCGGCTCGCCGGCCCCACCGTCCACGTCAGCCTCGTCCCAGCCTGTTTCACGCGCAGCAGCGGCGGCTTCGCCCACACCTGTTAGCCGCGTAACGAGCGACGAAAACCGGCGGAGCAAGGGGGAGAGACCGAGGCTCCTGTCGACTTTGTTCGGATATGCCGAACAAACTCGACACGACCGATTCAGCGATCGCCGAGATCGCCGATCGCCAACACGGCGTCATCACCGCAAAGCAGCTGGCGACAGTGGGCCTGGGACGCGCGGCGATCTCAGAACGGACGAGCGCGGGACGCCTGCACCGCATCCACCGCGGCGTCTATGCCGTCGGCCACCATGCCTTGAGCCTCCGCGGGCGCTTCATGGCGGCGGCGCTCGCCTGTGGCGACGGGGCAGTCCTCAGCCACGTCTCGGCCGCGGTCCTCTGGGAGCTCCTGCGCCCGATCGACGGCCCCGTCCACGTCACCGTCCCCTCAACCTCGGGCCGCTCCAAGCGCCGCGGCATCCACATCCACCGCTGCTCCACCCTCAAATCGTCCTCCTAGTCACCCACCGCCACAACATCCCCGTCACCACCGTCTCCCGCACCCTCGAAGACCTCCGCGCCTCAAACCTGCTCCCACCGCACTTGGTGAGGCGAGCCATCCGCCAGGCCGAGCTCAAGGGCTACCGCCTCAAGAACCTCACCACCGACCGCACCCGCTCAGACCTCGAGTCGCTCTTCCTCGCCCTCGTCCGCCGCTACGACCTCCCACCTCCAGAGATCAACGTCAAACTCGGCCGCTGGACCGTCGACTTCCTCTGGCGCGCCCAGCGCGTCGTAGTCGAGACCGATTTCTTCACCTACCACCGTGGTTCCATCGCCTTCGAGGACGACCACGCTCGCGAGCTCGACCTGCGCTCTGCCGGCTACACCGTCCTGCGCTTCACGGACGTGCAACTCGAAAGCGAGCCCGGGCGCGTCGCTGCCGACGTCGCCCGGGCTCTGCAGGAGGTTTCTGCTCCGCGTGCTTAGTGGCGGGCGAAAGGGTCGACGTAGACGTCGTCGACCTGCCAGCTGCCGTCGCTGCCGACCGGCGTGATCCGGATCTGGATTGCGCTCGGGATCAGCGTGCCGACGATCGTCGAGAGCGTCAGCACCGTCGAGACCTGCTGAGTCGGGGCCCAGTTCGAACCGCCGGAGACGGTGCCCACGGTCCGGGTCCGCACCAGGCCCAGCAGCGAGTAGGTCGCTTCGACCCGCAGCGTCGCCGCCGGGTTGCCCGTGTTCCGCGCCAAAAGGCGGAAGTGGGGGGTGTCGATCGACATGCAGATGGCCGGGCTGACGGCGGAGCTACCGGCCGGCAGCGAGAGGGACTTGCTGTCGGCGCCGTCGTTGAGGAAGAAGGACTCGTTCCCTCCACCCACCTTTGCCCCGCCGTTGAGCGACCAGCCGGCGCCGCCGGCCTCGAAACCGCCGTCGGGGGCCAGTACGTAGGAGCTGTTGTCGCCCCAGGGCTTGAATACCTGCTCAGCTCCCTGATAGGGGCAGGCCTGGGCGATACCGGCCGAGAATGCCACGGCAATCAGCGCGGCGCTCACGGCGAGAATCAGAGTGCGAATCAACTTCACTTGGGTAAACCTCCTGATTGCAGGCGAAAAAGCCTGGTCTTGACAACCAAGCTGGCGGCCGAGCCATCTCGCGCCTCGGCGCGAGACCTCTGACTTTGCGTCCCTGCCTCACGACAGGTTTGCCCTTATTCAGCTCACTGCACTTATGTCCGGCGAAGATCGGCGGCCGAATGACTGCACTGAACCGTGTTAGACCGAGTGTCTAGTCAGTTTTCGGGTTGGCCTCCCGCGAAAATTGAAAAACCGACTCATTTCTCGCCTGCAGACGGCCGATGAAGGGCAGGGACCCCTGCTGGAAACACTCTTGGTTATGGACACCCTGCAAACCAATCCCGAGCAGCTCTTTGCCCGCGGCCGAAGCCGCGCCCTGATCAGGGCTCAGGGCCGTGAGCGCGCCGTTGAGCTCGTCGCCGGCGGTGGCTTTCTCCTCGTCGCGCTGGGCATGGCGCTGTTCCTCGATTCGCCGCGCTCGCTGCAGGCGGCCCCCCTGGTCGCCCTCGTCGCCGCCTACGTGATCGCCTGCCGGGCCAAGTTCGACATCGCCGATGGCTACACGGTGCCTACCGAGCTGGTGCTGGTGCCGATGCTCCTCCTCCTGCCGACGCCGATCGTCCCGCTCGTCGTCAGCCTCAGCTGGGCGCTCGGCCGCTTGCTCGATTACGCCAGCGGCCGCACCAGCATCTACCGCGCCTTCCACGTCTTCGGCGACTGCTGGCACGCGGTCGGGCCGGCGCTGGTGATCGTCGTCGCCGGCGCGCAGGTCTTTGCCTGGGACCAGTGGCCGATCTACGCGGTCGCCCTGCTCGCCCAGTTCGGCTTCGACTATGTGGCCACCGCGGCCCGTGCCAAGCTGATCGACGCCACCCCGCCCGCCGCCGTCCTGCGGATGATCGCGCCGGTCTACGCCCTCGACGCCGCTCTGGCCCCGATCGGCCTCCTCGCCGCGGCGGTGGCGATCCAGATCGGACCCGCCGTCTGCCTCTCGGTGATCCCGCTCGCCCTCGTCCTCGCCGTCCTCTCGCGCGAGCGCCAGACCCGGATCGACCAGGCCCTCACCCTCAGCGAGGCCTACCAGGGGACGGCGCTCCTGCTCGGCGACGTAGTCGAGGCCGACGACGCCTACACCGGCAGCCACAGCCGCGGCGTCGTCGAGCTCTCCCTCGCCGTCGCCGACCAGCTCGGCCTCTCCTTCGAGCAGCGCCGCAACGTCGAGTTCGCCGCCCTTCTCCACGACGTCGGCAAGATCTCCGTCCCCGACGAGATCATCAACAAGGATGGCCCGCTGAACGACGCCGAGTGGGAGGTCATGCACCAGCACACGATCGAAGGCGAGCGGATGCTGAAGCGGATCGGCGGCGTCCTCGCCGAGGTCGGGGTGATCGTCCGCGCCTCCCACGAGGACTTCGACGGCTCCGGCTACCCCGACGGCCTCGCCGGCGAGGCGATCCCGATCGAGGCCCGCATCGTCACCTGCTGCGACGCCTTCAGCGCGATGACGACCACCCGCTCCTACCGCAAGGCGATGAGCACCGAAGCCGCCGTGGCCGAGCTGCGCCGCTGCGCCGGCACCCAGTTCGACCCCGACGTCGTCGCGGTGTTAACCGAGCTGGTCGAGTCCAGTCAGGCCTGAGACATAAAGTGCGCGTCCGATGGCGGACGCACCACAGCTTTTCCTGATCGACGGCAACAGCCTCGCCTACCGCGCCTTCTTCGCCCTGCCCGAGTCGATCGGGACCAGCGACGGGCGGCCGACGAACGCGATCTACGGCCTCGCCTCGATGCTGGTGAAAATCATCGACGAGCACCACCCGCAGGGCGTCGTCGTCGCCTGGGACGCCGGCTGGAGCGGTCGCGAGAAGACCTACGACCTCTACAAGGCCCAGCGCAAACCGCGCCCCGACCTGCTGCGCGAGCAGTGGCCGCACCTGATGCCGCTGGTCGAGGCCTTCGGCTACACCAACGTCAAGGTCGACGGCTACGAGGCCGACGACGTGATCGCCTCGCTGGTCAAGCAGGCGCGCGAGCAGGGGATCGAGGTGATGGTCGTGACCGGCGACCGCGACGCCTACCAGCTGGTCGACGAGGGGGTGCGGGTGATGAGCACCTCGCGCGGGATCACCGAGACGAAGATCTACGACCGCGCCGCGGTCGAGGAGCGCTACGGGGTGCCGCCGGAGCTGATCACCGACCTGATGGGGCTGCGCGGCGACACCTCCGACAACATCCCCGGCGTCCCCGGGATCGGCGAGAAAACCGCGACCCAGCTGCTGCAGCAGTTCGGCTCGCTGGAAGCAGTGCTGGAAAGCGTCGAGGAGATCTCGGGAAAGAAACGCAAGGAAAACCTCACCGAGCACGCCGACGACGCCCGTCTTTCGAAGCAGCTGGCGACCCTGCAGTACGACATCGAGACCGGGGTCGATCTGGAGGCGGCGATGGCGAGCGAGCCCGACCGCGGAGCCCTGCGCGAGTTCATGCGCGAGTTCGAGCTGCGGGCGGTGATGGAGCGGCTGGAAGAAGCATTGCCCGAAGGCGACGCGGTGCCGGGTCGCCGGGTCGAGACCGAGCTAGAGGTCGCCGCGGAGGAGGGGACGCCGGCGGACCTGGGGGACGGGCCGCTTGCGCTCGGGATCGCCGAGGGCCGCTGGGCCGCCGCAGAAGCCGAGCGCGTCCTCGCCGGCTCTGCCTCCCTCGACGAGCTCGCGGTCGCGCTCGGCGGCAAGCCCTTCGCCGCCCACGACGCGAAGTCGCTCGGCGGCGGCCGCCACGGTCTGCTCACCGCCGCTGCCCGCGAGGGCGTCGAGCTGAACCTCGACCACGACACGATGGTCGCCGCCTACCTGCTGGAGCCGCAGCGGCGCACCTACGACCTCGTCGAGCTCGCCGCCGACGCCGGGATCGGGATCGCCGAGGGGGCCGCGGCCGAGAAAGCCGAGGACGACGGCCAGCTGGCTCTGGACCAGGAGCTGGAGGCGGGGCTAGACCCGGCCGAGGAAGCGCGCCTCGTCGCCGCCCTCGCCGCCGTCCAGGGCCCGCGGATCGAGGAGCTGGGGCTGGAGCAGCTGCTGCGCGAGGTCGAGCTGCCGCTGGTCGCGGTGCTGGCGGCGATGGAGCGGGAGGGGCTGAAGCTCGACGCCAAACGGCTGGCCGATGTAGGCGCCGGGTTCGGCGAGCGGATCGACACCCTCGAACGCGAGATCTACGAGCTGGCCGAGGAGGAGTTCACGATCGGCTCGCCGCAGCAGGTCGGCCGCATCCTCTTCGAGAAGCTCGGCCTGACCCGCAAGCGCCGCGGCAAAACCGGGTTCTCGACCGACGCCCGCGTCCTCGCCCAGATCCGCGACGAGCACCCGATCGTCGAGAAGATCGAGCAGTGGCGCGAGCTGACGAAGCTGAAGAACACCTACCTCGACTCGCTGCCGGAGCTGATCGACCCCGAGACCGGCCGCGTCCACACCACCTTCAACCAGGCCGCGACCACCACCGGCCGCCTCTCCAGCACCAACCCCAACCTGCAGAACATCCCGATCCGGACCGAGATCGGGCGCCCGGTCCGCGCCTGCTTCGTCGCCGAAGAGGGTGCGCGGCTGCTCTCCGCCGACTACAGCCAGGTCGAGCTCCGCGTCCTCGCCCACGTCGCCGACGAGAAAGTCCTCAAAGACGTCTTCCACAAAGGTGAAGACGTGCACGCGGCGACCGCCGCCGAGGTCTTCGAAATCGAGCGCGACGAAGTCGACGTCGGCCAACGCTCGAAGGCGAAGATGGTCAACTTCGGGATCGTCTACGGGCTGACCGGGTTCGGGCTCTCCGACCGGCTCAACATCCCCCGCAAGGAGGGCGAGGAATTCGTCTCTCGCTACCTCGAACGTTTCCCCGCCGTGCGGGCCTTCCGCGAGCAGGTGATCGAGCGCGCCCAGGAGGAGGGCTTCGTCAAGACCCTGATGGGCCGCCGGCGCCCGATCCCCGAGCTCCGCTCCGGCAACCCCAACACCCGCCGGCTCGGCGAGCGGCTCGCTGTCAACACGGTGATCCAGGGCACCGCCGCCGACATCATCAAGGTGGCGATGGTGCGCTGCCAGCGGGCGCTGGGGGAGAGCGAGGGGGAGACCCGGCTCGTCCTCCAGATCCACGACGAGCTCCTCTTCGAGGGGCCGCCGGGGGAGATGAAAGCGGCGGCCGAGCTGGTGGAGCGCGAGATGTGCGCCGCCTACCCGCTCGATCCGCCGCTCGAGGTCGACATCGGCATCGGCCAGGACTGGCTCGACGCCAAGTAGACGCCCTCCCTGGCTAGCTGATCCGGCTAGCTGTTGCTGACTTCCTTGCCCGAGAGCTCGACCTCGTGGAAGACGGCCTGGCCGTTCTCGATCTTCAGCTCGGCCTCCTCGACGACTGCGCCGGGAACCAGCTCCGCGGTGGTGCAGAGGCGGTCGCCGTGGTCGTCGTCGCCCTCGCTGCCCGGGCCGGAGTTGTCGCTGCCGGGATCGGAGTCGTCGTCGCCGACCTCTTCGCCGTCGTCGCCGTTGTCGTCGCCGACCTCTTCGCCGTCGTCGCCGTTGTCGTCGCCGACCTCTTCCTCGCCTTCGCCGCCGTTGTCATCGCCCGACTCCGATTCGTCGCTGCCTGAGTCCTCGCTGCTGGCGGAGCCCTCGTCGTCGCACTTGATCTCGGTTTCGTCGGTGACCAGCCCGGCGACGGTGTCGGTGCCGAAGAGGTCGATCACCAGGCGTCCCGTCGCGCTGTCGAACGAGGCGATCGTCCCGGCCTGCTCATTGCCGTCCATGACGCCGTCATCGTCGCTGTCGCTGTCGCGCGGATCGTCGCCGGCGAGGAACTCGGCCCGGTTGCGCAGGTGGTCGCGGTCCTGGTCGAGCCGCGCCTGGTTGACCTTCAGCGACAGCTTGTGCCGCTTCTCCCAGCGGTCCGGGATGCGGTCGTGGTTGTGGTCCTTGGCGGCGGCCAGGCCCGGCATGGCCAGGAGCGCGAGCGCTCCCAGCGCCAGCGCGAACCAGGTCATGCCGAGGCGGGGTCGCCGTGCTTTCTTCGGGGTCATGCCTTTCCTCCTTGATTCGGTTGAAGAACCGGGTTGAACAACTGGTTGGGGCTTCAACCCGGAGGCGCCGCGAAGATCACGCGACTATGGACTTCCGTCCAGTCCGTTCGTCTCACCGCTGCTGAGGTCACCGCTGCCCGAACCTGACTCCAAGCCCTCGCCGCCGGAGCCCGAGCTGCCACCGCCGTCCTCGATCTCCGGTTCGGTAGTTGGGATCGGCTCGCTGACTACGTCCTCGCCGGATCCGGGGCCCGAGTTGTCATCGCCGCTCTCGATCTCGGAGCCGGAGTCGCCGGAGGAGCCGCTGGGGTCATCGAAGCTGTCGTCTGAGCCTGAGTCCGGCCCGCTGTGATCGTCGCCGCCGTCGTCATCGCCGTGATGGCTGCCCGAGCCGGAGCTGTCGATCGAGCCGGAGCTGGGGCCGGAACCGCCGTGGCCGCTGCCGGAGCTGCCGGAGTGCCCGCCAGAGCCGGAGGAGCCGCTCGAATCGCTGCCCCTGCCCTCGCTGAGGGATGAGTCATTGCCGCCGTCCTCGCCGTGACCGCGGGCCTCGCCACCGTGGTCGTCGCTCCGGTCACCGCGAGAGCGGCCGGAGTCACCGTCGCTTTGAGAACTGGTTTCGGACCTCGATCCCGACCCGTTCGCTTCGCGGACGAGAGGCGCCGCCTCGGCGGTTTCGGGGCCGGCCCGATTGCCCTGGTGGCGGTCGATCGCGACCCCGGCGCCGACCGTCCCCGCGACCAGCACCGTCGCCAGCCCGACTTTGAGGGCGCCGGCGGTGACAGCGCCCGCCCCGACCGCTTCGCCCCCGTGCTCGGCCAGTGCCCGCAGGACCGGCATCGGCATCAGCAGCCCGAGGCCGTCGCGCAGCGCCGCCCGCGCCCGGAAGATCGCCTGTCGCGCAGCGCCGCCGCTGACGCCGAGGGCGGCGGCGATCTCCTCGTGGCTGAGCCCTTCGAGCTCGCGCATCACCAGGGCGGCCCGCTGCGGCTCGGGCAGCGCCTGCAGCCGCTGCATCAGCTCCCGGATCTCCTCGCGCGCCTCGGCCTCGGCGGCGGCACTCCGTCCCCCGGGCAGCGTCTCCGCCAGCTCCTCTGGCACCGGCCCCCGGTCGCGGAGGTCGTTGAGGGCGGTGTTGCGGACGATCCGGTAGAGCCACGGCCGCAGCTCGATCTCGGCCTCGGAGCCGCGCAGCGCCGGCAGCGCCTTCGAGAAGGCGTCCTGGGTGACGTCCTCGGAGCGGCCGCCGACGATCGCCGCGGCGAAGCGGTCGAGCGGCCGCCGGTAGCGCCGCACGATCTCCTCGAAGGCGGCGTCATAGCCGTTGCGGACGAGGTCGACAAGGCGCCGGTCCGGCTGCGCGCGCAGCGCCGGCCCGAGAAAGATCCTGGCGGCAAACTGCTCTGCTGGCGGTGGCGACATCTGGAAGGTCAATCGACTGGTTGGTCTGACTGCGTTACTGATATGAGAGCGGGAAGGTTCAACCCCGCACTAATCGACCAACACATGTCCAGGATGAAGATCACGCGAGAAGAGGAAGAAATCCGTGGATAGGGGCCTCGCGGTCGTCCTCACCGCGGCCGCCGGCGGCCTGATTGCCGCTCAGGCGCCGATCAATGCCGGCCTCGGCAAGGCGACCGGGAGCATTGCGGCGGCCCTCGTCTCCTTCTCGATCGGGACCCTGGCGCTGGCGGCGGTCGTCGTCCTCAGCGGCAAGGCGGGCGGCCTCGGCTCGACCTTCGACGTCAGCTGGTACTACCTGCTGGGCGGCCTCCTCGGCGCCGTCTACGTGCTCAACGCGCTGATCGCCGTCAGCGCGATCGGGGCCGGGGGCGTCGCCGCCGCGACGATCTTCGGGCAGCTGACGACCGCGCTGGTGATCGACCGGCTGGGCCTATTCGGCCTTGACCAGACCCCGCTGACGGCCAGCCGCATCGTCGGCGTCGTCCTGCTCCTGGCCGGGACGGTGCTGGTCGTCCGCTGAGCTGCCGGCCCACTTCGAGCCGGCGTACTCCGGCGGCGCGATCCGCAGGTAGTGGTTGAAGGACCAGTCGACGAAGCGCCTGTTGCCCATCAGCCGGATCAGCGGCGCCAGGATTCGCGGCGGCACCTTCGGGATCAGCTTCTGCACCCGCAGCATCCACTTGAACTTCCACTCGTGCGAGTCGTGGAACTCGGCGTAGCTCGCAGCCGCCTGCTCGCGCGTCTGCTGCCCCTCGATGACCCCGCGTAGCTCCTGTCCCAACGCCATCCCGAAGTAGAGCGCGGTCCTGATTCCCTCGGCGCTGAGCGGCAGGCAGTGGCCGGCCGAGTCGCCGACGAAGAAGACGCCGCCCTCGGTGCCGCGGCGGAGCTTGTGGGGGATCCAGTTGCCCTGGTACTCGTTCGGCTCCTTGCCGAGGTCATGGGTCAGCTCGACGGTCGTCTCCTTGACGTGGAAGCGGGGGTCGAAGGAGCCGATCCCGATCCGCAGCTCGTCGTGGGCCGGGAACGACCAGCCGTAGCCGGCGGGGACGTATTTGCGGTCGATCCAGATCGCCAGGTCCTCGGAGGCGCCGCCGGGGTGGACCTCGAGGCCGCGGGAGAGGGGGGCGTCGGGCGGCTGGTAGCCGTCGCCGTTGGCCAGCATCCGCCGCCAGCCGAGCGCGTCGACGACCAGCGGCGCCGAGATCGTGCCGCGGTCGGTCTCGACGCTGACCCGGCCGTCGCCGTCGACCTCGGAACGGCCGTTCACCTTCGCCGTCTCGAAGGTCGCGTCGCAGTCGCGCCAGAGCAACTGGCAGAGCTCGCGATAGTCGAAGGTCGAGAAGGTCCAGGGCAGCCGGTAGCGGGAGGTGCCGTGGGGGGTGTGCATGACGAGGGTGTCGAAGCGCTGGCGCTCGGCGGCCATCAGGCCCAGGCACTGCAGCCACTCGGTCGGAATCCCGCAGGCGGAGGTCTGGCGCTCGCCGATCTCGTAGCGGTCGATGATCAGGACGTCAGCTCCAGAGCCGGCCAGCTCGCGCGCAACCGCCAGCCCGGCAAAGCTGGCGCCGCAGATGAGGACGTCGCGCTCGCCGTCCAGCGGCGTGCGTTCGTCGCCGCGCTTGGTGGCTCGGACCGGCATCGCGGCGGATTCTGCCATCATTCGCGCCCGTGTCCGCGACCGAGACCCTGACGCCTGCGCCGAGTGCCACCCCCGTAGAGGGTTCCGGCGGCCTCCTCCTCAACATCGACGGCAAGATCGTCCCCAACTACGCGGCGACGATGGTCTCCTTCGAGGAGGGCGACGTCGTCAAGGGCAAAGTCGTCCGCATCGACAAAGACGAGGTCCTGGTCGACATCGGCTACAAGGCCGAGGGGGTCATTCCCTCCAACGAGCTTTCGATTCGCAAGTCGGTCGACCCCAGCGAAGAGGTCGAGCTGGGCGAGGAGATCGACGCCCTGGTCCTCACCAAGGAGGACTCCGAGGGCCGCCTGATCCTCTCCAAGAAGCGCGCCCGCTTCGAGAAGGCCTGGCGCAAAATCGAGGTTGCCGCTGATTCTGGCGAACCGGTCGAAGGCAGCGTCATCGAGGTCGTCAAGGGCGGTCTCATCCTCGACCTCGGCGTCCGCGGCTTCCTGCCGGCCTCGCTGGTCGACATCCGCCGCGTCCACAACCTCGACGAGTTCATGGGCCAGACGCTCGAGTGCAAAGTCATCGAGCTCAACCGCAGCCGCAACAACGTCGTCCTCTCGCGCCGCGCGGTGTTGGAGGAGGAGCGCAAAGAGGTCCGCGAGCAGATCCTCGGCCGCCTCGAGCCAGGCCAGGTCGTCGAAGGCAAGATCTCCAACATCGTCGACTTCGGCGCTTTCGTCGACCTCGAGGGCATCGACGGCCTTATCCACATTTCCGAGCTTTCCTGGAGCCACGTCAACCACCCCTCCGAAGTCGTCTCGATCGGCGACACGGTGCGGATCAAAGTCCTCGACATCGACCGCGACCGCCAGCGGATCTCGCTGGGCCTGAAGCAGACCCAGGAGGACCCGTGGCAGCGGGTGATCAACACCCATCGCTCCGGCGACGTGCTCGAGGGGTCCGTGACCAAGGTCGTCGCCTTCGGCGCCTTCGTCGAAATCCTGCCGGGGGTCGAGGGCCTGGTCCACATCTCCGAGCTTGCCGACCACCACGTCGAGAACCCGAGCGAAGTCGTCGAGCCGGGCTCGAAGCTGAACGTCAAGATCCTCGAGATCGACGAAGAGCGGCGCCGCCTCTCGCTCAGCATCAAGCGGGTCGAGGGGCAGAACATGGCGATGGCCGGATTGGGCGAGCAGATCGCCCAGGCCGAAGGCGCTCAGGACGAGGGGACCGAGGTCCCGGTGGAGGTCGATCCACCCACCGGCCAGATGGCGGACGCTTTCGCCAACGCGACTCCGGCCGCCGAGGCTCCCGCGGAGGAGGCTCCCGCTGAGGAGGCACCGTCCGAAGAGGCTCCCGGTGAGCTGCCGACCGAGGTCGAGGCTTCCGAGGAGGCTGATCCCGCGCCGGTCGCAGAGGAGAACGGGACCACCGAGGAGGACCCTGGTGAGCACCAGGAGGGCGAATCGGTGCAGGACCGTCCTGATTCCCCGGATGACCTCGACGAGGCCGCCGGCGAGTCCTCGGGCGACGAATCCGAGACGGGCGAGTCCGAGCAGTCCTGATCGGCGCCTGTCGATGGCGCCACTGAAGATCGGCCTCACCGGTGGCATCGCCGCCGGGAAGTCGGAGGCGCTGAAGGTTTTCGAGCGCCTCGGGGCGGCGACGCTCTCCAGCGACGCGGTCGTCCACGAGCTGCTGGAAAGCCAGGAGCTGCGCGACCGCCTCTCCGCGCGCTGGGGGCCGGAGGTGGTGGCGAAGGGGAAGATCGACCGGGCGAAGATCGGCGAGGTCGTCTTCGCCGACCCCGATCAGCTGGCCTGGCTGGAGGCGCAGATCCACCCCCTGGTGCAGGCGCGGACCGCCGAATGGCTGCTCTCGCTGCCGGTGGAGACCGAGGTCGCCGTGGTCGAGGTGCCGCTGCTCTTCGAGGTTGCCGGCGAGCGGCCGTTCGACACCACGATCTCCGTCGTCACCTCCGACGAGGTCCGCCGCGAGCGCGCCGCTGCCCGCGGCCACGCGCTGGTCGACGAGCGTGAGGCGCGGCAGCTGACCCAGGCCGAAAAGGCGGAGCGGGCCGACCACGTGATCGAGAACGACGGCTCGGTGGAGGACCTGGAGCAGGCGCTGTCCGGCCTGCTCGAAAAGCTGAGGCGATGAAGAGGAAGCAGCGCCGCCGTCGCCTGTTCGCCCTCGGCAGCGTCGCCGCTCTCCTCGTCGTGCTGGTCGGCGGCCTGGTCGTCAGCGGGCTCTTCGACCACGCGTTGAAGGAGCTGACGCTGCCGCTGCAGCACGAGGACGTGATCCGCCAACAGGCCGACGAAAAGGGGGTTGACGCCGCGTTGATCGCCGCCGTGATCTACTCCGAGTCGAAGTTCAGGGACCAGACGTCGAGTGCGGGAGCGCGCGGGTTGATGCAGATCACGCCGGAAGCAGCAGACACGATCGCCAGGAACAGCAACGCCACCACCTTCGAACTGGATGATCTCGGCGACCCGGAAATCAACATCCGCTACGGCACCTTCCTGCTGGCGGAATTCCTCGACCGCTACGACGGCGACGAGGCGGCGGCGCTCGCCGCCTACAACGCCGGGCCGGGCAACGCCGACAAGTGGGGCGGGTCGAGCCTGACGGTGGAGGCGATCCCCTTCCCGGAAACCCGCGCCTACGTCGAAGAGGTGCTGGAGAAGCGGGACGAGTACCGCCAGGAGTACGCCTCTGAGCTGGGTTATGGAAACCTCCGCTAGGCCGCGCGTCGCCGCGCTCGCGCTCGCGGTCGGCCTCGTTCTCGCCGATTCCTCGATCGTCGTCCTGGCGCTGCCGGAGATCTATCGGGAACTGGACACGAGCGTCTCCGGGGTCACCTGGGTGCTCGTCTCCTTCAACCTCGTGATCGCCCTGGCCGCGGTGCCGGCGGCGCTGGTGGCCCGGCGGGTCGGGCCGGGGCGGACGGCCGCGGTCGGCCTCGCGGTCTTCGCCGGCGCCGGCCTCGCCTGCGGGCTGGCGGACGAGCTCTCGACGCTGATCGTCGCCCGCTGCCTGCAGGCGCTGGGCGGAGCGGCGGCAGTGACGGCGGCGCTGGAGCTGCTGCCGGCGACGGTGGGGTCGGAGCGGCGGGCGGCGACCGTCTGGGCCACCGCCGGGGCCACTGGGGCGGCCCTTGGGCCGGCGATCGGCGGCTTCCTCACCGAGCTCGTCTCCTGGCAGTCGGTCTTCCTCCTGCAGGTGCCGGTGGCGCTTGTCGCGGCGGTGCCGATCTTCGCCGTCGCCAGGGACGAGATGGCGACGAGGGTGATCGAGGGGGAGCTGCGGCAGACCGGCCGGCCCCACCTCTGGGCGAACCTCGCCCTGGCGATGGTCTCGGCGGCGATCGCGGCGGCGCTCTTCCTCCTCGTGCTTTTGTTGATCGAAGGCTGGCGCTTGAGCCCGATCGAAGCCGCGCTCGTGGTCTCGGTGATGCCGCTGGCGGCAATCGTCGGCAGCAGGCTCACCAACTTGGTGGCGGACCCGCGCTCGCGCGCCGCGGCAGGGGCGATCCTCGTCTCCGGCGGCCTCGCCGGCCTCGCCTTCCTGCCGAAGGCGACGATCGCGCTGACGGTGCCGCCCCAAATCCTCGTCGGGGTCGGGCTGGCGCTGGTGCTCTCGGCCCTGACCGAGACGGCGCTCGGGGGGAGGGCGCCGCAGGCGATCCACGGCGGCTGGACGATCTCCTCGCGGCACGCCGGCGTCGTCATCGGCCTCCTCGTCCTGACGCCGATCTTCACCGCTGACATCGAACAGCAGCGCCACGACGCGATCAACGCCGGCACCGCGGTGATCCTCGACTCGCCCGTCAACCCGCTGCTGAAGATCGACCTGGCGGAGAAGGTGAGCGAACGGCTCGACGAAGAGAAGGGGAAGGTGCCGACGATCGGCCCCGCCTTCGAGCCGAAGCCGAGCGATCCGGGTCAGCGCGCCGAAGTCGAGCAGCTGCAGGGCGAACTACAGGACCAGCTCGACCGCGGCGCCACCCACGCCTTCAGCACCTCCTTCATCCTCGCGGCGCTGCTCGGGTTGATCGCCCTCTTCCCGATAGCGCTATCGCGGAGGGTCGACCTGTGAGGGAGGGGCGGCTCAGCGGCGCCGTGCTGATCGCCGGGGCGCTCGTCGTCTCCCTCGTCCTCGTCGGCGCCTACCTCGCCGCCGGCGGCTCCTCGTATGAGCCGGAGAAGGTGCAGGACCCCTGCCAGCCGCGCGAGTGGAGCGACCCGCAGAACCTCGGCCAGATCGCCAACCAGTTCACGATCTCTGCCCTCGATGGTGCCGCCTGCCAGCTCGGCGTCACCCGCGAGACCCTGGCTTTGGCGCTGACCACCCCGGAGCGGCGGGAACAATTCGAAAAGCGCTACGGGATCGACGACGAAAAGCTCGCCAGGGCGATCCGCGCCGGCCTCCTCCGCGCCGTTGACGACGCCGAAGAAGCCGGCGCCCTGAGCCCGCTGATCGCGGGGCCGCTACGCCAGGTCCTGCAGCGGATCCCGCTCGACCAGGCGATCGAAATCATCAACGACGCCCAAGGCTTCCTCGGGAACGTAGAAGGCTTCCTCGGCCCCGCCCAGGGACTCCTAGAACAGTTCCTCCCCGGCGGCCTGGAAGGCTTGGGCCTTCCCTAGACCTGCACCACCACCACCGTCACAGGAGGGGTGGGGTGACCCCCTCCAGACACTCAACAGCGAGCCATAAGCGAGATGTGTCTGGAGGGGGTCACCCCACCCCTCCCAGAGACACCCCTAACTCGGATCGTCGATCTTGTACTGGCGCGCTTTCGGGTCCCAGCCGATCCCGGCGCAGAGGGCTTCGGCGTTGGTGCCGAGGGCGGTGGCGAGCTTGATCATCGTCCCCAGGCGCGGTTCGCGACCGCCGCGCTCGAGCAGTGATACCTCGGTGCGGTGGAGTTCGCAGCGTTCGGCGAGCTCTTCCTGGGAAATACCGGCGGCCTGGCGGGCGCGGCGCAAATTCACGGCGAAGCGGTCACGTTTGTCCATTAATACGTCAGCTTCTGTCATAGAAGACAGAAGCTCTACAGACAAAACATGCAATACAGTGAAATTTCCAGCTGGCCGCGAGCGTCAGGAAGTACGAGTTGCGTGCCAGACCCAGACCATCGCCAGGGGCTGCAGCGGCAGTCGCGCCCAGAGTGCCCAGCGGGGAAACTTCCGCATGTCCAGGCCCTTGATCTGCTCGGGGTTGACCGCCATGTGGATGTTGGCGGGGAAGACCGCGAGCAGCAGCGCCAGCAGCCACCAGCGGCCGAGCCGTCGTGAGGCGGGGGCGAGGACCAGGGCCGCGCCGGCGATCTCGGCTGCACCGCTGATCGCCACCACCTCCTGCTTCTGCGCCTCGATCGCCGGCGGCACGATCGCTTCGAAGAAGCGCGGGCGGAGGAAGTGCATCGCCCCGGTGAAGGTGAAAAAGGCGGCCAGGGCCGCGCGCGAAAGCCTCATCGCCCGCCAGTCTCTCATTCGCCTGTTCCTTTTCGTTGTCAGACACCGAAAAGGAACAGGCGAGCCGGACCGGCCGCCTCGCTATGTTCATTTCGTGCCGGATTTCAAGCTCAACCCCGCCTACACCCCGACGGCGGACCAACCGAAGGCGATCGCCGGGCTCGCAGAAGGGCTACGGGAGGGTGACCGCTTCCAGACCCTGCTCGGCGCCACCGGCACCGGCAAGACCTTCACGATGGCGGCGACGATCGCCGAGGTGCAGCGGCCCTCGCTGGTGATCGCCCACAACAAGACGCTCGCCGCCCAGCTCTGCAACGAGTTCCGCGAGTTCTTCCCCGAGAACGCGGTCGAGTACTTCGTCTCCTACTACGACTACTACCAGCCCGAGGCCTACGTCCCCGCCCAGGACCTCTACATCGAGAAGGACTCCTCGATCAACGACGAGATCGACCGCCTGCGGCACGCCGCCACCGCCGCCCTCTTCGCCCGTCGCGATGTGATCATCGTCGCCTCGGTCTCCTGCATCTACGGGATCGGCTCGCCGCAGGTCTACAACGAAAAAATGCAGCTCTTCAAAGTCGGCGCCGAAATCGACCGCGACGACGTCCTCCGCAAGCTGGTGAAGATGCAGTACCAGCGCAACGACCAGGTGCTCGGTCGCGGCGCCTTCCGGGTCCGCGGCGAGGTCCTGGAGATCATGCCCTCCTATGCCGAGTCGGCCTACCGGATCGCCCTCTTCGGCGACGAGATCGAGGGGATCCAGCACTTCGACCCGCTGACCGGCGAGGTCCTCGACGTGATCGACCACGTCTCGGTCTGGCCGGCCTCCCACTATGTGACCAAGGACGAGACGGTTGACCGCGCCGTCGACGAAATCCGCGCCGAACTGGAATCGCGGACCGCCGAGCTGGAAGCCGAGGGCAAGCAGACTGGAGGCGCACCGGCTGCGGCAGCGGACGATGTACGACCTGGAGATGATCAAGGAGCTGGGCTTCACCTCCGGGATCGAGAACTACTCGCGGATTCTCGACGGGCGCCCGGCCGGCAGCCCTCCGCACACGCTGATCGACTACTTCCCCGACGACTTCGTCGTTTTCGTCGATGAGTCCCATCAGACCATCCCCCAGATCGGGGGGATGTACGAGGGCGACCGCTCGCGGAAGACGACCCTCGTCGATTTCGGCTTCCGGCTGCCCTCGGCGATCGACAACCGGCCGCTCAAATTCGACGAGTTCCTCGAACGCGTCAAGCAGCTGGTGATGGTCTCGGCGACGCCGGGGCCTTTCGAGAAAGCCGAAGCGAGCCGCACGGTCGAGCAGATCGTCCGCCCGACCGGGATCGTCGATCCGGAGATCGAGCTGCGCGAGACGAGGAACCAGATCGACGACCTGATGAACGAGGTGAAGAAGGTCGCCGAGCAGGGCGACCGCACCCTCGTCACCACCCTGACCAAGAAGATGGCCGAGGATCTGACCGCCTACCTGCTCGAGTACGGGGTCAAGGTCCGCTACCTGCACTCCGAGGTCGACACCCTCGAACGGATCCAGATCGTCCGCGAGCTGCGGCTGGGGGAGTACGACGTCCTCGTCGGCGTCAACCTCCTGCGCGAGGGGCTCGACCTGCCCGAGGTCTCGCTGGTGGCGATCCTCGACGCCGACAAGGAGGGCTTCCTGCGTGGCGAGACCAGCCTCGTGCAGACGATCGGCCGCGCCGCCCGCAACGTCAACGGGCGGGTGGTGATGTACGCCGACAAGGAGACCGAGGCGATGCGGGCGGCGATGCGCGAGACCGACCGCCGCCGCGCGATCCAGGTCGCTTACAACGAGGAGCACGGGATCACCCCGGAGACGGTCCGCAAAGGGATCTCCGAGATGTCCGACTTCCTGGCGATGGAGGACCGGGCGCCGCGCAAACGCCGCCGCCGCCGCGGCGACGACTTCGACACGCCCGAGGAGCTGGAGAAGACGATCGTCGCCCTGGAGGAGGAGATGCTCGCCGCCGCCGACGAGCTCCGCTTCGAGGAGGCCGGCCGAATCCGCGACGAGCTGCGCGAGCTGCGCCGCGACCTGGACGGGATGACCGCCGCGGGGACCTGACCGGCGCATATCGGCGTCCTCCCTCGGTCATGTGCAGAGCACACTCCCTTGTTCGTCCTTGATCTGCTTGGTCAGGTCCCCGCGGGTGCGTCAGTTGAGCAATTTCGCCGCCTTGGCGCTGTCGGTGAAGAATTCACCGCGGACCAGCTTGCCGTCGTCGTCGTACTCGAGGACGTGGACGAATCGCGCGTCCATGCTCCCCTTGTCGTTGGCGGCGTGCTGGGTGCCCCGGACGACGACCGCGTCGCCGGCGTCCAGGTACTCCTCGGCTTTGACGCTGAACTCGTTCCAGTAGTTGGGGATCTGGGCGAAGTTGCCCATGATCTGATCGCGACCCTCCACGGTCCCCCCGAGCGGCAGCTCGTCCGAGGTGACCCAGACGGCATCCTCGGCGAACCCCTCTTGCAGGGCGGCGAGATCGCCGCTCCCGAAGGCCTCATAGGCGGATCGGGCGGTGTCGACGTTCGACATGATTCCTCCTCTGTTTGACCCCGCCTTCAGTCAACCTAGCCCCATGTGTCACCCAGCACAAGGGCGTTCTTTTCTAAGCTCGCAGGGTGGCCGTCGACGTAACCGAGGCGAGTTTCGAGCGCGAGGTGTTGGAGCGCTCGCGGCAGGTTCCGGTCGTCGTCGACTTCTGGGCCGACTGGTGCGGCCCCTGCAAGCAGCTGACCCCGGCCCTGGAGCGGGCCGAGGCCGCGCGCGAAGGCAAGGTGGTCCTCGCCAAGGTCGACGTCGACTCCAACCAGAACCTCGGCGCCCGGTTCCAGGTGCAGGGGATCCCGGCGGTGAAGGCCTTCCGGGATGGGCAGGTGGTCGACGAGTTCGTCGGGGCGCTGCCGCCGGCGCGGGTCGAAACGTTCTTCAACGGCCTGGTCCCCTCTCGTGCCGACGAGCTGCTCGCCTCCGGCGACGAGCTCTCGCTGCGGGAGGCGGCCGAACTGAAGCCGGCTCGCGCCGACATCGCCGTCGCCCTCGCCAAGGCCCGGCTCGAGCGTGGGGCGGAAGCGGAGGCGCTGGAAGCGGTTGAATCCCACGAGAACGACTTCGCCGCCGCCGGCATCGCCGCCCGCGTCCGGCTGAAGAAAGCTGGTATCGGCGCAGACGCGTTCGCGGCGCTGGACCGGGGCGAACGAGAGAAGGCTCTCGACGCGCTCCTCGGGGAGCTTGACGGGGCGCCGGACGAAGTCCGCGACCTGCTCCGCCGCGCCATCGTCGGCATCATCAGCGAGCTTGACCCCGCCGATCCGACCGCGCGCGCCTACCGCCGCAAGCTCTCCGCGGCACTCTCTTGACACACCGCGGCAGAGCTTTTACCCCGCATAGGGTGGAAAACCTCTGCCGCGCCCATGGGAACATCTGTTCGTCTGTCTAGAATCGTTGTGAGTGGCTGCCTCTGAGCGAATCGTCATCACCGGCGCCCGGGAGCACAACCTCAAGGACATAGACGTCGAGCTGCCCCGGGACGCGCTGATCGTCATCACCGGACTCTCCGGGTCCGGCAAGTCGAGCCTTGCCTTCGACACGATCTACGCCGAGGGGCAGCGGCGGTATGTGGAGTCGCTTTCGGCTTATGCGCGGCAGTTCCTCGGGCTGATGGAGAAGCCCGACGTCGACTCGATCGAGGGGCTCTCGCCGGCGATCTCGATCGACCAGAAGACGACCTCGCGCAACCCGCGCTCGACGGTCGGCACGGTGACCGAGATCTACGACTACCTGCGCCTGCTCTGGGCGCGGATCGGGACCCCGCACTGCCCCGAGTGCGGCGAGGAGATCACCGGCCAGACGCAGGAGCAGATCGTCGACCGGCTGATGACGCTGGAGGACGGGACCAAATTCATGGTCATGGCACCGGTCGTCCGCGGCCGCAAAGGCGAGTACGGCAAATTGCTCGACCAGATGCGGCTCGAGGGCTACTCGCGGGCCAAGATCGACGGCGAGCTGGTGCGCCTCGACGAGAAGATCGAGCTCGACAAGAAGTACAAACACGACATCTCGGTCGTCGTCGACCGCCTGGTGATGAAAACCGACCTGCGCCGTCGGCTCTCGGAGTCGGTCGAAGCGGCGGCGGGCCTTGCCGCCGGCCTGGTCGAAGTCGAGATCGTCGAGGGCAAGGGCGCCGCCGGCAGCAAGGACGCCGAGCACCCCGGCGGGGTCATGTTGTTCAGCGAGCAGTTCGCCTGCCTCAACTGCGGCACCTCGATTCCGGAGCTGGAGCCGCGGATCTTCTCCTTCAACTCGCCCCACGGCGCCTGCGACCGCTGTCACGGCCTCGGCTTTCAGCGGGTGATCGACCCCGAGCTGGTCGTCCCCGACCCGACGCTCTCGCTCGCCGAGGGGGCGCTGCAGCCCTGGAACCGGGGCATCACCGCCTACTGGAAGCGGTTGATCGCCGCGGTCGCCGCCCACTACGACGTCGACGTCGACAAGCCCTGGTCGCAGCTGTCCAAGGAGGAGAAGGAGATCTTCCTCTACGGCACCGGCGACGAGCGCCACCACGTCAGCTACACCAACCGCTTCGGCCGCCGCCGCTCCTACAAGGTCCGCTTCGAGGGGATCGTCAACAACCTGCAGCGGCGCTACGAGGAGACCGACTCGGAGTCCAACCGGGAGCGGATCGAGGGCTACATGGCCGAGCAGCCCTGCCCGGCCTGCCACGGCGCCCGGCTGCGGCCGGAGAGCCTCGCGGTCAAGGTCGGCGGCCTCAGCATCGCCGAGTACAGCGATCTCTCCGCCCACGCCGCCTCGGAGTGGATCCGCGAGCTGGAGATGACCGAGACCGAGAAAGCGATCGCCCGGCTGATCGTCCGCGAGATCACCGAGCGGCTCTCCTTCCTCGAGAACGTCGGCATCGGCTACCTCTCGCTGGGACGCTCGGCCCGCACGCTCTCAGGCGGCGAGGCGCAGCGGATCCGGCTCGCGACCCAGATCGGCTCCCACCTCGTCGGGGTGATGTACGTGCTCGACGAGCCCTCGATCGGCCTCCACCAGCGCGACAACGAGAAGCTGATCGCGACCCTCGACCGCCTCCGCGACCTCGGCAACACGGTGATCGTCGTCGAGCACGACGAGGGGACGATGATGGCAGCCGACCACCTCGTCGACCTCGGTCCCGGTGCCGGCGAACACGGCGGCCATGTGATCGCCGCCGGGACGCCGAAGCAGGTCGCGAAGGACCCGAGCTCGCTGACCGGGCAGTACCTCTCCGGCAAGAAACGGATCGAGGTCCCGGATGAGCGCCGCCGGCCGACCGGCGAGCTGCTCGTCCGCGGTGCCCGCGAACACAACCTCAAGGACGTCGATGTCGAGATCCCGCTCGGGGTCTTCTGCTGCGTCACCGGCGTCTCCGGCTCGGGCAAGTCGACCCTGGTCAACGAGACCCTGCACCACTCGGTCGCCAACCGGCTGCACCAGGCGAAGCTGCGGCCCGGTGCCCACGACGGCATCGACGGGCTCGACCAGATCGACAAGATCATCAACATCGATCAGTCGCCGATCGGCCGCACGCCGCGCTCCAACCCGGCGACCTATACCGGCCTCTTCGATCACATCCGCCAGATCTTCACCCAGACCCAGGAGTCGCGGGCCCGCGGTTACAAGCCGGGCCGCTTCAGCTTCAACGTCAAGGGCGGCCGCTGCGAGGTCTGCAAAGGCGACGGCCAGATCAAGATCGAGATGCACTTCCTGCCCGACGTCTACGTCCCCTGCGAGCAGTGCCACGGCAAGCGCTACAACCGCGAGACGCTCGAGGTCCGCTTTAAGGGCAAGAACATCGCCGACGTGCTGGAGATGTCAGTCGAGGAGGCGGTCGGGTTTTTCGAGAACGTGCCGAAGATCGCCCGCCGCCTGCGGACGCTGAACGACGTCGGGCTCGGCTACATCCGCCTCGGACAGCCGGCGACGACGCTCTCCGGCGGCGAGGCGCAGCGGGTCAAGCTGGCGACCGAGCTCTCCAAAGTCGCCACCGGCGACACCCTCTACATCCTCGACGAGCCGACCACCGGCCTCCATTTCGCCGACGTCCAGCGCTTACTCGACGTCCTCGGCCGCCTCGTCGACGCCGGTAACACCGTGGTCGTGATCGAGCACAACCTCGACGTGATCAAGACCGCCGACCACCTCGTCGACCTCGGTCCCGAGGGCGGCGAAGGCGGGGGGGAGATCGTCGCCACCGGCACCCCCGAGGAGGTCGCCGCCGTCAGCGGCTCCTACACCGGCCGCTTCCTCTCCGAGCTGGTCGAGCCGGCGAAGCCGAAGCGCCGCAGGCGTGAGCCGGTGGCCGCTTAGGCCAACGGATAAGCATCTTCTACTGCTGATTGGCCAGGATTTGCGTGGGTTGCGCCTGGGGTGAATGAAACGTCTGCACTCGGGTACTGGTCGGTTGCCAATCCCTGAGGAGGAGGGTCATGTCCAGATCAGCATTGTTGCGACCGCTCGCTGTAGCCGGATGCGCGCTGTTCGCTATCGGTTTGCTCGTCGCCGGCTGCGGCGGCAGCAGCGACACGACCGGTGGCGGCGGTGGCGGAGGAGGTGGCGGTGGCAGCGCGACGATCGCCCTCCTGCTGCCCGAAAACGAAACGCCGCGCTACGAAACCAACGACAAGCCCGACTTCGAAAAATCGGTGAAGGAAAAGTGCCCCGAATGCGAAGTCATCTACTTCAACGCCGGCGGCGATGCCGAAAAGCAGCAGTCCCAGGGGGAAGCGGCGCTGACCAAAGGCGCTGAAGTCCTCGTTCTCGACCCGATGGACTCGAAATCGGCGGCTGCGATCGCCGAACGGGCCAACGCCCAGGGCGTCCCGGTGGTCAGCTACGACCGCTTGATCGAAAACAGCGAAGTCGACGCCTACGTCTCCTTCGACAACGAACGAGTGGGCGAACTGCAGGCCGAAACGCTGGCGAAAAAACTGAAGGAAGACGGCAAAGCCAGCGGCCCGATCATCAAGATCAACGGTGACCCCGCCGACCCGAACGCGGCGCTCTTCAAGAAGGGCTCGAGCAAGGGCTTCGAAGAAGCCGGCGTCAAGGTCGCGAAGGAATACGACACCCCAGGCTGGACCGCGGAAAACGCCCAGCGTGAGGCGCAGCAGGCGATCACCGCGCTCGGCAACGACGGCTTCTGGGGCGTCTACGCCGCCAACGACGACACCGGCGGCGGCGCGATCGCGGCGCTCAAAGGCGCCGGGATCAACCCCGAAGAACGCCCCGTCACCGGCCAGGACTCGACCGTCGCCGGCCTGCAGCGCATCCTCGCGGGCCAGCAGTTCATGACGATCTACAAGGCGATTCCGCCGCAGGCTGAAATCGCCGCCGAATTCGCGATCGCCCTCGGCAACGACGAAGAACTGCCGCAGGACAAAGTCAGCGAAGAAGTCAACAACGGCAAGACCGATGTCCCGTCGGCGATCCTGGAACCGGTCGCGGTGACCAAGGACAACATCAAGGACACGGTGATCAAAGACGGCTTCGTCGAAGCCTCCGAACTCTGCACCGGCCCCTACGCGGCCGACTGCAAAGAAGCGGGAATCTCCGGCTGAGATGGCAGACGGCACTCCACTCCTCGAGCTGGAGGGAGTCAGCAAGCGATTCGGCCCGGTCCAGGCTCTGGACCGGGTCGACTTCGCCGTCAGCGCCGGCGAGGTGGTCGGCCTGGTCGGCGACAACGGCGCCGGCAAGTCGACGTTGGTCAAGGCGATAGCGGGGATCTACACGCCCGACGAGGGGACGATCCGGTTCGACGGCGAGGAAGTGCGGATCAAAGGGCCCCAGGACGCGACCGAACTCGGGATCGCGACCGTCTACCAGGACCTCGCCCTCTGCGACAACCTCGACGTCGTCGCCAACCTCTTCCTCGGGCGCGAGCAGAGAGCGCCCGGTTCCGGCCAGGTCTCGCGCCAGCTCGACGAGGTGGCGATGGAGCACGAGACCGCCGACCTGCTCTCCAACCTTGCGGTGACGATCCCCAGCCTGCGCAGCGAGGTCGGGACGCTCTCCGGCGGCCAGCGTCAGCAGGTCGCGGTCGCCCGCTCGCTGCTGGGCGACCCGAAGGTCGTCCTGCTCGACGAGCCGACCGCGGCGCTCGGCGTGCCGCAGACCAAACAGGTGCTGGAGCTGATCCGGCGCCTGCGCGAGCGCGACCTCGGGGTCGTCGTCATCAGCCACAACCTTCAGAACGTCTTCGCGGTCGCCGACCGGGTCTTCGTCCTCCGCCTCGGCCGCGCCGCCGGCGAGTTCAGGGCCGAGGAAACCACCGAGGAGCACGTCGTCGGCGCGATCACCGGAGTCGGCGAGGGCGGCGACAAGAACCACCAGAATTCGGGAGAGGGGGAGGAGTCATGAGCACGACCGGGGGGGCGAGCGCCGAGGAGGGAGCTGAGCAGCGTCCGTCCGCCGGGGAAACCCTGCGGCGGATCGTCCAGGGCGACCTCTCTTCGGTCCGGGTCGTGCTCGGCCTGGTCGTGATCGCGATCATCTTCCAGGTCCAGGAACCCCGCTTCCTCTCGGCGGAGAACCTGACCAACCTGATGTTGCAGATCACGACGATCGGGTTGATCTCGGTCGGCATCGTCTTCGTGCTGCTGCTGGGCGAGATCGACCTCTCGGTCGGCGCTGTCAGCGGGCTGTCGGCGGCGGTGATGGCGGTGCTGAGCGTCAACCACGGCTGGAACGCCTACCTGGCGATCGCCGCCGCGGTCGCGGTGGGCGCCTCGATCGGCTGCCTGCAGGGAACGCTCTTCAGCCGTTTCGTCGTCCCGTCCTTCGTCGTCACCCTGGCCGGGTTATTGGCCTGGGAAGGGGCGCTCCTGCAGGTATTGGGGAAGACGGGCTCGCTCAACATCAACGACCCGAAGATCACCGGCCTCGCCAACATCTTCTACTCGGACACGGTCGGTTGGATCTTCGCCGCAGTGATCATCGGCGCCTACGGCGCGGCGCTCTTGGTCGGCTACCGGCGGCGGGTCGCCGCCGGACTCGGCGACACCAACGCGATCTCGCAGATCGTCCGCTTCGTCTTCGTCGCCGGGATCGTGATCGCCGTGGTCGCCATCCTCAACTCCAACCGCGGCGTGCCGCTGGCGGTGATGATCCTGCTCGCCTTCGTCGTCGGCATGGAGTACGTCGCCAAGCAGACCACCTTCGGCCGTCACGTCTTCGCGGTCGGCGGCAACGCGGAGGCGGCGCGGCGCGCCGGCATCCACGTCAACCGGGTGCGGATCGCGGTCTTCACGATCTCCGGCACGATGGCGGCCGTCGGCGGCATCATGGCCGCCTCGCGACTGTTCGCGGTCAACCAGAATTCCGGCGGCAACGAACTCCTGCTGCTGGCGATCGCCGGCCCGGTGATCGCCGGAACCAGCCTCTTCGGCGGCCGCGGCTCGGTCTGGACCGCGCTGCTGGGAGCGCTTGTGATCGGCTCGATCTCCAACGGGATGGACTTGCTCTCGCTCTCCTCGGCGGTGAAACTGATGGTCACCGGCGGCGTCCTCCTGCTGGCGGTCCTGGTCGACGCGGTCGCCCGCCAGCAGCGCCAGACCTCAGGACGGGTCTAGGGTCACCGCATCCGACTTTGACCACAGCGGGGTGTGGTCAAAATCGGCTGGGGGGTGTCCGTGATCAGCAGGGGACAAGGTTGCCGGCAGCGCTAAAAGTGACGCCAAAATCGCATAACGGCTGCCCGGAAGGCAGTGATGGCGCGTTCGATCCAGAGTGGTCCGAATTTCATGCCGTTGTAGTCGATAGAGATCGATCGAAACAAACAGGAACCCCCCCGATCTCACAGACACCACCGATCAGAGTCAGGAGAGCCGGTAGGCACACGGGGTCAGCGAGAGACCAGCAGCGAGGCGCCGATCGCGCCGCCGAGGTCGCCGAGCGAGGCGACGCGGATCGCCGGCGGGCGCTCGTCGACGAAAAGGTGCTTGCCCATCTCCTCGGTGAGTGGGTCCATCAGGCGCTCGCCGAAGCGGATGCCGAGGCCGCCGCCGAGGATCACCGCTTCGGGGTCGATCAGGTTGACGGCTGAGGCGATGCCGGTTCCGAGCGCCTCGATCGCCCGCTCGATCAGCTTCTTCGCGAGGTGGTCGTCGTGGTCCAGCGCCCGCTCCCAGATGCCGCTGGTCAGCCGGGGTTTTTCGTGCTTTTCCATCAGCTTGAAGAGGTCGGTCTTCTGGCCCTCTTCGTGCTGGCGCCGCGCCTCGGCTTCCATCGCCGAGCGGCCGGCGTAGGCCTCGAGGCAGCCCTTGCGTCCACAGGGGCACTTGGCGCCACCGCGCTTGACGACGACGTGGCCGATCTCGCCGGCGGTGCCGCGGCCGAGCCAGGGCTTGCCGTCGAGGACGAGGCCGCCGCCGACCCCGGTGCCCCAGAAGACCCCGATCAGGCTCTGGAACTCTTGCCCGGCGCCGAGGTGGAACTCGGCTTCGGTCGCGACCTGGACATCATTGCCGACCTTCACCGGCGTCCCCAGCGCCTCGCTGAGCTTTTCGGCGAGCGGGAAGCTGCCCTCCCAGCCGGGCAGGTTCCTGGCGCCGGAGACGACGCCGGTCTTCTCGTTGGCGTCGCCTGGGGAGCCGACCCCGACCCCGGCGAGGTCGCCGCTCTCGACGCCGGCTTCCTTGGCCGCCTCGCGCAGCGCCGCGGCCATCGCCGCGGCGACGTCCTCGGGACCGCCGCTGGTCGGCGTCGGATGGCGTGATTCGCCGACCGCGTCTCCGCGCTCGTCGATGATCGCCGCCTGGATCTTGGTGCCGCCGAGGTCGATGCCGCCACGCAGGTCCGCCACGCGCCCAGTCTATGCGGCGTTCGTCCTTTTCCGGGCATATGAAGGGAAAAGGACGAACGCCGGTGGCATAACGTTGTTTCGATGAGCGGATGGAGGCTTTGGTGGCAGAAGCGGCGCTGGTATGAGCGCAACCGTCGGCTGCTGCGCCGCTGGCGGATCAACCGGCACGCCGCCCGCGGCGGCTTCTTCATCCGCTTCCCGGTCGAGGGCGAAGTGCTGGAGGCGCTCGACGAGGGACGGCTGACGATCGGCGAGGGGACGCTGCTCGAGCCGGGCTGCTGGCTGACCCTGGCGCCGGGGGCGCGGATCGAGATCGGCGCCGGCTGCTTCCTCAACCGGGGCGTGATGATCGCCGCCCAGGAGCTGGTCGAGATCGGCGACCACACGATGTTCGCCAACGGCTGTTTTGTCGGCGACGCCGAGCACCGCTATGACGACCCGACCCAGCCGATCACCTGGCAGGGGTTCACCTCGAAGGGGCCGGTGAAGATCGGCGCCAACTGCTGGTTCGGCGTCAACTGCGCCGTCACCAGCGGCGTCAGCGTCGGCGACCGCTGCGTCATCGGCGCCAACTCGGTAGTCAACCGCGACGTCGAGGGCGGCACGATCGCCGCCGGGGTACCGGCGAAGCCGATCCGAAAGATCGACTTCGCCGTCCCCGAGGGGTGACCCGGGAGAACCCGGTTATTGGAGGAAGCCGGTTGCTTCGACGGCCTTGAGGACCTGCGCGGCCGTTTTCGGCTCGTCGAAGGCGCCGTTCGGAGCCTGGCTCGCCGGCGTCGGTTTCAGCAGCAGGCCGGCGACCGAGGCGTGCCGCGCCTCGACCGAGTGGATCGAGAGTGCCGCCGCCACGTAGGCGGCGTTGCTGATGTTCAGCGCCTGGCCCGCGTAGGCAGCGACGCCGGTGTTCTCCAGCGCAACCGCGGTCTTCAAGAACGAGGTGCGGTCGGAGGTGGTGCCGCCGAAGTCGACTTTCGGCGCCTTCACCGCTTTGCTCCCGAGCGCCTTCTTGAGGAAGGCGACGTGGGCGTTCTCGTCGGCGGTCACCCGCTTTAGAAATGCCTGCTCCTCGGCACCTTTGAGGAAGGTCTTCTTCTTGTTGTTGGCGGTCGCCTCGTTGTAGAAGGCGGCCTCCAGATACTCGAGGGTGAGCGCGTAGTTGAGGATGCCGACGTCGCCCTTGCCGAATTTAGCCGGCGGCCGGCCTTTGCCCGCGGCCATCGCCGCCGCTGGGGTGAGGGCGCTGAGGAGGGCGCCGCCGCCGATCAGCCCGCCGCCCGCGAGCCCCGCCTTCTTCAGGAAGCCGGCCCTGGTGTCTCCATCGAGGGCCTCCGTCGCTTCGTGCGCCGCCTCCTGCACCACTGCGTCGATCTCTGAGCTCATACGTTCTCCTCCGCGCTTCGGGGTGGGCTTTTCCCAACTTGCGGGAGGCGGCGCCAGATGGATCACCGGTCAGAGATCTTTCTGGGCGAAAGTCACAGATCCGCCACAAACCGTGCCTATAATTTTGCTTGCACGGCCGTGACCCCTAGGGCATGGACCTATGAACTCCAATCTCCTCCTCGATAATCCTCGTCCCACCGTGGCCGCCACCGCACTGCGCACGAAGGCCGAGCTTCGCCCTGTCTTGAGCGAGGCTCGGCGGGCGGGGCAGACGATCGGTCTGGTGCCCACCATGGGCTACCTGCACGAGGGGCACCTCTCGCTGATCCGCGCCGCCCGCGCCGAGTGCGACCTGGTGGTGATGAGCCTGTTCGTCAACCCGACCCAGTTCGGGCCGGGGGAGGACCTCGATCGCTACCCCCGAGACGAGGAGCGCGACCTGGAGCTTGCCGGCGAGGCCGGCGCCGACCTCGTCTTCGCTCCTGCGGTCGGCGAGGTCTACGCGGCGGGCGCCTCGACGGTGGTGGAGGTCGGCGGCCCCCTCACGAACGTCCTCGACGGCGACCGGGACCGGCGCGGGCCCGAGCACTTCCGCGGCGTCACCACCGTCGTCGCCAAGCTCTTCAACGTCGTCGGCCCCGACGTCGCCTACTTCGGCCAGAAGGACGCCCAGCAGGCGGTCGTGATCCGCCGCATGGTTCGCGACCTCGACTTCCCGGTCCGGATCGAGGTGATGCCGACCGTGCGCGAGGACGACGGCCTGGCGATGAGCAGCCGCAATGCCTACCTCGAGCCGGCCGACCGGGAGCGGGCGGTGGCCCTCTCCCGGGCTTTGGCCGCCGCCGAGCGCGGCGCCCGCGGCGGCTCGCTCGCCGAGGGCCTCGAAGCCGCCCGCCGCGAGCTGGCCGAGGCCGGGATCGAGCCCGAGTACCTGGAGGCGCGGGACGCGGAGACGCTCGAGCCGGTGGAGGCAATGGGAGACCTGCCGGTGCTGGTCGCCGTCGCCGCCCGCGTCGGCGCCGCCCGCCTGATCGACAACGTCCTGATTCAACCTTTGACTAACTCAAATTTAGAGTCACCCAACTTCTGAGTCATCCAACTTTTGAACCACTAAAGCGAAGGGGCTGACGTGCAGAGACAGATGCTGAAGTCGAAGATCCACCGGGCGACGGTGACCGACTGCGACGTCGACTACATCGGCAGCATCACGATCGACACCGAGCTGATGGCCGGCGCCGATCTGATCACCAACGAGCAGGTCCACGTCTGGGACGTCGACAACGGCTCCCGCTTCGTCACCTACGTGATCGACGGCGAGCCGGGCTCGGGGACGATGCAGGTGAACGGCGCCGCCGCCCATCTGGTCGAGCCGGGGCACAAGATCATCGTCGCCTCCTTCGGCGCCTACGACGAGTCAGACCTCGAGCGCTACGACCCGGTCGTCGTCCACGTCGACGACGACAACAAGGCGATCGCGATCGACAGCCACCCGGAGGTGCTGCTCAAATGAGCTCCGGCGGCCGCTCCCACACCGCGCCGCAGTCGGACCGCAAACCGGTCAGCCTGCCGCGACTCGGCGAAATGAAGGCGCAGGGCGAACCGATCGTCATGGTCACCGCCTACGACTACCCCTCGGCGACCGTGGCCGAGGAGGCCGGCGTCGACGTCGTCCTCGTCGGCGACTCCGCCGCCAACGTCGTCCTCGGCTACCCGGACACGAACCTGGTCTCGATGGACGAGATGGTGATCCTCGGCAAAGCCGTCCGCCGTGGCCTGAAGACGCCGCTGATGATCGGCGACATGCCGATGGGCAGCTATGAGGCGAGCAACGAGGAAGCGATTCGCAGCGCCCAGCGACTGGTCAAGGAGACCGGCTGCGGGGCGGTCAAGCTGGAGGCGGGCGGCGTCATCGTCGAGCGCGCCCGGGCGATCGTCCAGTCGGGGATCCCGGTGATGGGCCACGTCGGCCTCACCCCGCAGACCGCGACCGCCCTCGGCGGCTACAAAGCCCAGGGCAAGAGCGCCAAGAGCGCGATCAAGCTGCTCGAGGACTGCCTCGCCCTGCAGTCGGTCGGCTGCTTCGCGATCGTGATCGAGGCTGTGCCCTCGGCGATCACCAACGAAATCGTCAAGAAGCTAGAGGTGCCGACGATCGGGATCGGTGCCGGCGCCGGCACCTCCGGCCAGGTCCTCGTCTTCCACGACCTCCTCGGCATCACCACCGGCCACATGGCGAAATTCGTCAAGCGCTACGCCGACGTCCACGAGTCGATGGTCGGCGCCGTGAAGCAGTACACCGCCGAGGTGCGCCGTCGCCACTTCCCCGAGCCCGAGCACGTCTACAGCGTCGAGCCGGCCGAGCTCGACGAGTTCCGCCGCTACCTCAGCGAGGAGAGCCTGGCGAGCGCGAAGGGGTGGGAGTGGGAGCCGCTGCCCTGAGCGGCTAGCACCCGCGCTTCCGCCTGGCGGAAGCAGGCGCTGTGCGGGCGGAAGGCGCTGGCCCGGCAGAGGCTGGCGTGGAAGTGGGGCCCGGTGAGCGGGAGGGCGCCGGTCCCGGGCAGCCGCACGACGAGGTCCCCCTGCCAGGAGGTCGGTGACTTCCGCGTCCCGTCCCTGAACAGCGCCGTGCCGCTGAAGGGGGAGCCGAGTGCGACCTTCGCCTTCGCCGGGTGGGCGCCGCGGCGGCTGATCCGCACCTGGCCCGGGCCGGCACTGAGGAAGGTGGAGCGGAAGACGCGGATGCGGCCGACGCGCTCCTGGCGGTAGGCGGTGACGATCGAGAAGCGCTCGCCGGGCGGCAACGGGATGCCGACCGGCGCTTCGAGGTTGATCGCGCTGAAGTGGGTGAAGGCGCCGTCGATTCGACCCCGCGCGCTCAAGACCGCGATCGTGAAGCCGAAGTTGGGAATCCCGGCCCGGTGGACGACGACGGGGGCGTTGTTGCTGACCCGGGCCCGTGGCTCCGGCGCCGGGTGGCGGAACCAGCAGACCTGATGGTAGGAGCGCCGCAGTTCGCCCTCCAGCCCGCCGACCGCGAGCCGGGTGAAGAGGCGCTGGCCGTCGAATTCGACCGCCCCGTGGAAGCGGCCGATTTCCCGTTCGGGCTTGCGCCCACGGCAGCGGCGCTGCTTCTCGCGGGACTTCTCGCCCTTGCTCGGCTTGCTCTCGAACGGCACCGGCTTGCCGAAGAAGCGGAGGTTGACGCGGCCGAAGCGGCCGAAGTCGGCGCGGATGCGGTGGCGGCTGACCTTGCCGCGAACGGTGTACTGGGCGATCTGCCCGTTTTTTTCGGCGCTGAGGAGGACGCGGTGGTGGCCGACCGTCTCGATGTCGACGGTGTAGCCGCGGGTGGCGAAGGAGGAGGTGCTCAGGTGGAGGCTGCGGTGACGGACTTCGTCGCCGGGGCGGGCCGTGGCCCCGCTCGGGAGCACGAGCGCGGCCGCAACCGCGGCGCCCGCGATCCAGCCGTACGTGCGCGTTCCGCGCCTCCCATGGACCGGTACATACATAGCTTTGGGAAATTCGCGTTTTCTCAGTGGTCTCCTACCTGCCTTGCGGAGAACTACGATTGGGGCCGGATGCCGATCTACGAGTTCGAGTGCGAGGAGTGCGGGGTTCGGTTCGAGGAGCTGGTCGCCGCCGGGGCCGATGTCGCCTGCCCGGCCTGCGGGGCCGAGCGGGTTCGCCGCCTCTATTCGAGCGTCGCGCCGCCGGGCCGACAGCCGCGCGGCGCCGCCGTTCGCTCGGATGAATCGCGCCGCCGCGAGCGCGAGTCGGCGCGCCAGGATCGGATCACCACCGCGCAGAAGCGGCGGGCGGCGGGGGAGAAGCCGTGAGCGCGATGGCGGAGGAGCGGCGCGAGCGGCTGGTCGAGCTCTACAAAGAAGTCCAGCGCTGCGAAAAGTGCCCCCTCTACGAGACCCGGACCAAAGCGGTTTTCGGGGCCGGCAACGCCGACGCCGACCTGATGTTCGTCGGCGAGGCGCCCGGGGCCGAAGAGGACCGGCAGGGGCTGCCGTTCGTCGGCCGCGCCGGCCAGCTCCTCAACCAGATGTTGGAAGAGATCGGCCTCGCCCGCGATGACGTCTTCATCGCCAACGTCCTCAAGTCGCGCCCGCCGGGCAACCGCGATCCGCTGCCGCTGGAGATCCAGGCCTGCGAGCCCTATCTCTTCGAGCAGGTGCGGCTGATCGAGCCGCGGGTTGTCTGCACGCTCGGCAACTTCGCGACCAAGCTGCTCAGCGGTAGCCCGACCGGGATCACCAAGGTGCGGGGGACGCCGCAGGTGCACACGCTCGGCGAGCGCACCGTCTATCTGCTGCCGCTCTTCCACCCGGCGGCGGCGCTGCGGACGCCGGCTGTGAAGGAGACCCTGCGGGCCGACTTCGCGACGATCCCCGAGCTGCTGCAGCGGCCGCTCCTGGGCCCGGTCCCGAGCTCCGGGGAAATGGAGGAGCTCGAGGAAGAGGGCGGCTCGACCCCACCGCCGCCCAGCGACCAGCTCGGCTTCTTCGGATAGGGACGGGCGCAGCTTGGAGGTGGTAGAGACCAGCAGCGCCGAGGAGACCGAAGCCCTCGGTGCCCGGATTGCCGAGCGCCTGCGGCCCGGCGACGTCGTCCTCCTCTCCGGTGAGCTCGGGACCGGGAAGACGACCCTGGTCCGCGGCGCCTGCCGGGCGCTCGGAGTTCCCGGCCCGGTCACCTCGCCGACCTTCACGATCGGCCAGCGCTACGGCGGCGGCCGCCTCCCGGTCTCCCACCTCGACCTCTATCGGCTGCAGACGCTGGAGGGGGAGGACCCGGCCCTGCTCGAGGATTACCTGCGCCCCGAGGGGGTGGCCTTCGTCGAGTGGCCCGCCGCCGGCTCCGGCCGCTTGGAGCGCCCGGCGCTGGAGGTACGGCTCGCCCACGTCTCCGAGGAGCGCCGGCGGTTCGAGATTGACTGGTAGTGCGGTGGGTACGCAGGGGAAAAGCGCACCGTGGAGCGCACCGAACACCTGACGGGCGTGTTGAGGAGTAGGCGCGCCCAGCTTGTAGCATCGGCGCTTGGAACTCGACTGAGAAAGGCTAGGACGGGATGAAGGGACTGAAGGCGCTTGCGGCGGTAATGCTGGTGAGCGGATTGCTGATCGCGGCTGTGCCCACGATGGCCAGCGCGGCGGCATACAAGCATTACGTCGGCTGCGGGGTCTCGCAGAACGCCAAGCCCTCGCATTCCTGCCCGAAGAAGGCCAAGAAGGGCGCTTTCTTCAAAAGCCTCAAGGGCGACGTCGCCTACAGCGTCTGCGTCAAGTTCCCGAGCGGGAAAAACCTCTGCGCCCAGGCCCAGAAAGCCGAACAGGGGACCCTCTACGTGAACAAGATCACCTCGACGATCCCCGGCAGGCACGTCGTCAGCTGGTACGTCAAAGGCAAGAAAGTCGGTTCCTGGGCGTTCACCGTAACCGGGTAGCGTTGCCCTGATCGTCGTCGGCTTCGACACCGCGACGGTGGACACCGTCGCCTGCTCCTGGCGCGACGGCGAGGTCCTCCACGAATCGCAGCTGGGGCTCTCCCCGCAGGGGCGACCCCTGCACGCGACGCGGCTGCTGGAGGAGGTCGAGCGCACCGCCGATGCCGCCGGGGGCTGGGAAGCGGTCGACCTGCTCGCGGTCGGGCTCGGCCCGGGGACCTTCACCGGCCTCCGGGTCGGGATCTCGACCGCCCGCGGGCTGGCGCTCAGCCTCGGGCTGCCGGCGCGCGGCGTTTGCACGCTCGACGCGCTGGCGGCGGGGATCTTCGCGGCGGACGATTCGTCTGTTCCTTATCAGGGTCTGGCAACAAAAAGGAACAGACGAGCGCTTGCCGTGTTGGACGGCTGGCGGGGCGAGGTCTTCGCGGCGCTCTATGGGGAGGATGGGGGGCGGACCTGGGAGCCGGCGGTCTACCGGCCCGAGGATCTGGCCGAGCGTGTCGCTGCGCTGGGGGAACCCCCGGCGGTCGCCGGTTCGGGGGCGGTACGCTTTCGTCAAGAGCTGGCCCGAGACGGCGTCCGCATTGCGGACGATTCCGATCCCGTTCACCGAGTCGCCGCGCGCCACATCTGCGCGCTGGCGGCCGCGGCGACGGACTCGGAACCCGACGGGCTCGCGCCGATCTATCTCAGACCCCCCGATGCGGAGCGGTGGCGTGAGCGAGACGCTTCACAAAGAGCCCGATGAGCTGACCCACGAGGTCCAGGTACGCAGGCTTGCGTACAGCGACCTGCCGGCCGTGATCTCGATCGAGCGGCGCTCCTTCCCGACCCCCTGGTCGCTGGCGATGTTCGTGCTCGAGCTCTCCAAGCCCTCGGGGATCTGCCTCGCCGCCGAGGCGGGCGATGAGCTGCTCGGCTACGTGATCTGCTCGCGCTACGACCAGGTCTGGCATCTGATGAACATCGCCGTCGCCCCCGAGCACCGCGGCGCCGGCGTCGCCGGGCAGCTGCTGCGGCGCCTGATCTCCGAGTCGGAGGGGAAGCTGCCGTTCACGCTCGAGGTCCGGGTCTCCAACCACCGCGCGATCGGGATGTACGAGCGCTTCGGGTTCCGCTCCGCCGGCGTCCGTCCTCGCTATTACCACGACAATGGCGAGGACGCCATGATCATGTGGTTGGACTGAGGGTGGCTTGATCGAAGTGGCTTGTTGGTGAGCACTGTGCTGCTGGCGATCGAGACCTCCTGCGACGACACCTGCGCCGCCGTCCTCGACGGCGCCCGGATTCTCAGCAACGTCATCTCCTCGCAGGCGAAAGCGCACGAGGGCTTCGGCGGCGTCGTCCCCGAGGTCGCGGCCCGCCACCACCTCGATCTGGTCGAGCCGGTGGTCGAGGCGGCGCTGGCGGAGGCGGGGGTGACGTTGGACGACGTCGAGGCCGTCGCCGCGACCACCGGCCCCGGCCTGATCGGGGCGCTCCTGGTCGGGATCAGCACCGCCAAGGCGATCGCCGCGGCGCGGCGGCTGCCGCTGATCCCGGTCGACCATATGCAGGGCCACGTCGCCGCCAACTTCCTCGAGCCCGAGCCGCTGGAGCCGCCCTTCCTCTGCCTGATTGCCAGCGGCGGCCACACCCTGCTCGCCGGGGTCCGCGACCACGAGGGCTACGAGCTGCTCGGCCAGACCCTCGACGACGCCGCCGGCGAGGCCTTCGACAAGTCGGCGCGGCTGCTCGGGCTCGGGTATCCCGGCGGCCCGGCGGTCCAGCGCGAGGCCGAGGGCGGTGATCCCGCAGCCTTCGAGATGCCGGTGGCGATGTCCCGCAACCCCGGCCTCGACTTCAGCTTCAGCGGCCTCAAGACCGCGGTCCTCTACCGCTGCCGCGAGCTCGGACCCGAGGGTGTGGAGGAGCGCAAGGCCGACGTCGCCGCCTCCTTCCAGGCAGCGGTGGTCGAGCAGCTGCGGGCGAAGTTGAAAAGAGCGCTGAAGGTGGGCGAGTGGGATGCGGTCGCGCTCGGCGGCGGCGTTGCCGCCAACGGGCCGCTGCGGGAAGCGGTCGGCGCGCTCTGCGAGGAAATGGGGGTGCGGCTGAAGCTGGTGCCGATCAGCCTCTGCACCGACAACGCCGCGATGATCGGCGCGGCGGCGCGCTACGCGAAGCCGATCCCCTATCCCGACTACCTCGGCTACGACGCCTTCGCGACCGGCGAACGCACCACCCCCGCCGTCCCCCACTGAGCGCGATGGCCAACGTCGTCGTCTACTCCCGTCCGGGCTGCCACCTCTGCGAGGAAGCGCTGGCGCAGATCGTCGCCCTGCATGAGCAGGGCTACCGGTTCGAGCTGCACGAGGTCGACATCGAGAGCCACGATCTGCTGCTGCGGCGCTACCTCGAGCGCATCCCCGTGGTCGAGGTCGACGGCGCCGAGGTTTCCGAGCTCGTCCTCGACCGCGATGCCCTCAAGGCCAAGCTCGATACTGTGGGGGCATGGTCGAGGTGATCGAGGAGTTCGACGCCGCAGGGGCGTTTCCGGTCGAAGGCGAGCGCCTTTCGCTTGGCGTCGCCGCGCGGCTCTCGCGCTACCTGCAGGTGCTGACGCAGGCCCGGAAGATGGGGCGGGAGACGATCTCCTCGCAGGAGCTCTCCGAGTACACCCACATCAACCCGACCCAGATCCGCCGCGACCTCTCCGGCTTCGGCAAGTTCGGTAAGCGCGGCGTCGGCTACAACGTCGACTCGCTGGTCTCGGAGATCCGCAAGATCCTCCGTACCTCCGGCCAGCACAACATCGCTCTCTTCGGTGCCGGCAACCTCGGCCAGGCGATCGCCACCTCCTCGATCTTCGCCGACCACGGCTTCCAGGTCGTCGCCGTCTTCGACAGCGACCCGGGCGTCGTCGGCAACCCGATCGGCGAGCTGACGGTGCGCGACATCGGCGACCTGCCCACAGTCGTCGCCGAGGAGGAGATCGTCGTCGGGGTGCTGGCGGTGCCGGCCGAAGCGGCCCAGGATGTTGCCGACCGCCTCGTCAAAGCCGGGGTGAAGATCATCTTCAACTACTCCGAGCAGCTGCTGCAGGTGCCGCCGGAGGTCACGGTGCATACCTCCAGCCCGGCTGTCGACCTGCTGTACGCGCTCTACTTCTACCTGGCCTGACGGCCACGCCGGATCTTGTCCCTGGACCTCGACCTCGCCCGTGAGACGTTCGACGCCTCGCAGGACTTCACGATCGGCCTCGAGGAGGAGTTCGCGATCCTCGACCCGCAGACGCTGGAGCTGGAGCATCGCTTCGAGGACGTGATGGCGGCCTGCCGGCGCGACGAGGTGCTGGCGGAGGCGGCGGCGGGGGAGCTGATCGCCGCCGAGGTGGAGATCCGCTCCGGGCGCTCTGAGAGCTTCGCCGAGGCGGTCGAGCGCCAGCGGGTGCGTCGGGCGCGGCTCTTCGATTTGGTTGGCGGGATGGGGCTAGGGCTGGCGGCCACCGGGGCGCACCCCTGGGCCAACTACCTCGACCAGCGGATCATTGACACCCCGCACTACAACCGGCTCCGCCACGAACTCGGCTGGGTCGCGCAGCGCAACAACACCTGGAGCCTGCATCTCCACATGGGGGTTCGCGGGGCCGATCGAGCGATCACCGTCTGCGACCACCTGCGCGAGCTGCTGCCGCTGCTGCTGGCGATTTCGGCCAACTCGCCCTTCCTCGACCGCCGCGACACCGGCCTGCACAGCATCCGCAGCGAGATCTTCACCCGCACCTTCCCGCGCTGCGGGATTCCCTCGCCGTTCGGCGACTGGGCGACGTACGCCGGCTTCGTCGAGGACCTCGAGCGCTATGGCTCGGTCGTCGAGTCGACGCAGCTCTGGTGGAGCGTGCGGCCGCACCACAGCTTCGGCACGGTCGAGGTGCGGATCTGCGACGCCCAGACGCGTGGGGACGAGTCCTTCGCCCTGGCGGAGCTGATCGCCGCCTGCATCGCCCAGACCGCGCTCGATTACGACGAGCGCGGCTACGAGGGGCGGGGCGCGCCGCTCGCCGACCGTGAGATCGAGGAGAACCTCTGGCGGGCAATCCGCTACGGCGCCGGCGGCCGGATGATCGACTGGAGGCGCGGGGAGGAGGTGCCGACCCGGGCGCTGCTAGAGCAGGTGCTGGTCTGGACCGAGCCGGCGCGGACGCAGTTGGGGCTCGACATCGCGCTGCCGGAGCGAAACGGGGCCCAGCGGGCGCGGGAAGCGCTCGATTCGGGGGTCTCGATTGAGGACATCTACCGCGACGCCGTCGCCGAGACCCGGCGCACCTACGCGGGCGCCGGCCACGCCTCCAAGCACGCCTGATTCACCGCCCGAGCTTGGAATCGGCTCCCAAAGCGGGTCCTGACGCCTTTGCGCCGCCGTCGTCTATAGACTCCCGCGCCGCTCAAACCACCGGAGGAATAGGAACTTGACCGACTTTCTGACCGAATACGGCGTGGTTGTCGCGCTTGTCTGCGCCGGCGCCGCCGTTCTTTACGGACTTCTCGTCACCCAACGCCTGCTCGCGAAATCGCCGGGCAACGAGCGTATGCAGGAAATCTCTGGCGCCGTCCAGGAAGGCGCGCAGGCCTACCTGAACCGCCAGTACACGATCATTGCCGCCCTCGCGGTGCCGATCGCGGTCCTGCTGCTCGTCCTGCAAAACTGGGAAACCGCGGTTGGCTTCCTGATCGGAGCGACCCTCTCCGGCGCCACCGGCTTCATCGGGATGAACGTCTCGGTGCGGGCCAACGCCCGCGTCGCCGAGGCCGCCCGCGGCGGCGTTCCGCCGGCGCTCGACGTCGCCTTCAAGGGCGGCTCGGTCACCGGCCTGCTCGTCGTCGGGCTGGCGCTGATCGGCGTCGCCGGCTACTACGGGTTCCTGATCCTCATCGGCAGCACCGACAAGGAGGCCGTCGACGCGCTGATCGGCCTCGGCTTCGGTGGCTCGCTGATCTCGGTCTTCGCCCGCCTCGGCGGCGGCATCTTCACCAAGGCCGCCGACGTCGGCGCCGACCTGGTCGGCAAGGTCGAGGCGGGGATCCCCGAGGACGATCCCCGCAACCCGGCCGTGATCGCCGACAACGTCGGCGACAACGTCGGCGACTGCGCCGGCATGGCCGCCGACCTGTTCGAGACCTACGCGGTTACCACGGTCGCGGTGATGCTGCTCGGCGTCCTCACCTTCAACAGTGACTTCGCCGCCAACGTCGCGATCTACCCGCTGGTCATCGGCGGCGTCGCCATCATCGCCTCGATCATCGGCGCGCTGGTCGTGCGGACGAAATCCGACCGCGTCGAGGGCGCGCTCTACCAGGGCGTGATCCTCGCCGGGCTGATCTCGATCGCCGCCTTCTACCCGATCACCGACTGGCTGATGAGCGATCCGGTCAAGCTCGGCTTCGCCAATGCTGCGGCCGACGCGGTCAGCGTCGGTGACCTCTGGCTCTGCGCGGTGATCGGCGTCGCGGTCACGGCGCTGCTGTTCGTGATTACCGAATTTTATACGGCGACCCGGTTCCGGCCAGTGAAGACGATCGCCAAGGCTTCGGAGACGGGGCACGCGACGAATATCATCCAGGGGCTCGCCCAGGGCTTCCAGTCGACCGCCGCTCCGGCGATCGTCATCGCCCTGGCGATCCTCGGCGCGAACGAGCTCGCGGGCATCTACGGCATCGGCATCGCCGTGATGGCGCAGCTCTCGCTCTGCGGCCTGATCGTCGCCCTCGACGCCTTCGGGCCGATCACCGACAACGCCGGTGGAATTGCCGAGATGGCGGAGCTGCCCGAGGAGGTGCGCAACGTCACCGATCCGCTCGACGCGGTCGGCAACACGACCAAGGCCGTGACCAAGGGTTACGCGATCGGCTCCGCCGCGCTCGCCGCGCTGGTGCTGTTCGCCGCCTTCAAGAGCGAATTGGCCGAGGAGGCGCCCGCGGGCTTCGACCTCAACAGCCTCTTCAACCTCTCCAGCCCTGACGTCCTGATCGGGCTGATCATCGGCGGCATGATGGTTTACCTCTTCGCCGCCTTTGCGATCGAGGCCGTCGGCCGCGCCGGCGGTCAGGTGGTCGAACAGGTGCGCGAGCAGTTCCGCGAGCACCCCGGGATCATGGAGGGAACCGAAAAGCCCGAGTACGGCAAAACGGTCGCCATCGTCACCGCCGCAGCGCAGAAAGAGATGATCCTGCCGGCCCTGATTCCGATCGTCGTCCCGGTCGTCGTCGGCCTGCTCAGCGTCGACGCGCTCGGCGGCCTCCTGATCGGCGTCATCGTCGTCGGCCTCTTCGCCGCGATCAGCATGACCGCCGGCGGCGGCGCCTGGGACAACGCCAAGAAGCTGATCGAGGACGGCGCCCACGGCGGCAAAGGCTCACCGGCGCACGAAGCGTCGGTGACCGGCGACACGGTCGGTGATCCCTACAAGGACACGGCCGGCCCGGCGATCAACCCGATGATCAAGGTCGCGAACATCGTCGCGATCCTCATCATCCCGATAGTCAAGTTCTAGAAAGGCGGCGGCGAGGCCCCTCGCCCGCCCCTGGCACCGTCGGGTCGGCTGCAAAGCTGCGCCCGGCGGTGTCCTCACCAGCCTGAATAGCCCTGCTATTCAGGCTGGCTGCGTCCTTGCCGGCCTTGCTTTTCGCTCGCCCCGCCGGCACCAGTTGCGTGCGAGTGACCTCCCCGCCGCCGGGCGTTGGTGCTAGACGATGCCGCCGCGCGGTGGGTCCAGCCAGGGTGGGAGGACGCGTGGGTCGTCGCCGCTCTCGGACTTGGTCTCTCGCGTTTCGGTGCCGGTGGGTGGTTTGGCGGGTGGGAGGTTGATCTTGGCCACCTGCCACTCGCCCGCTTTGTCTTTCACCGGAGTCCATCGATGGGTCTCGCGGTCCGGATGGTCCGTCGCCAATTGTTCGCAACGCTCCTTGGCTTCCTGCTCCGTCACCTATCCCTCGCTTCCGCTCGGCTGTCTCTAAAGACTAAATCCGCTGAGACCCGGGCCACAACACCCTCCACCCGGCAAGTAGAGGGTGTTGTGGCCCGGGCTTGTTAGCGTTTCCGTGGTGCGGGGGCCGATTCGAGCTTTGACCTACCCGCTGCGGCGCTGGCCGCGGCTTTCGAAGCTGGCGATCGGCGGTGCGGTGGCGATCGTGCTCGTGATCGCGGGAGCGAACCTCTACGTGCTCTGGTCCGGGGACGATTCGACCTCCGAGGTCGCGGACGTGCCGAAGGCCGAAGTCGCGATTGTCCCGGGCGCCCTGGTCGAGCCGGATGGGGACCTGAGCGCGATGTTGGCGGCGCGGGTCGAGCAGGCTTCGCGGCTGTGGCATGCGGGCAAGGTCGAGAAGATCCTCGTCTCCGGCGACCACGGGACGTGGAAGTACGACGAGCCCGACACGATGCGGAAGGCGCTGGTTCGAGACGGTGTGGCGCCGAAGGACGTCTTCGAGGACCACGCCGGCTTCGACACCTGGGCGACGATGGTGCGGGCGCGGCAGATCTTCGGCGTCCGCGACGCCGTCGTCGTCACCCAGGGCTTCCACATGCCGCGGGCGTTGTACCTGGCCGACGCGGCGGGGATCGACGCCACCGGCCTCACCGCCGACCTGCAGGGCTGGGGCTACCAGGGCCGCAAGAGCAGCGTCCGCGAGGTCCTGTCGCGGGTCAAGGCGGTCGCTGACGTCACCCTCGACACGCCGGCGATGGCCGGCCCGAAGATCCCGATCGCGACCAGCGACGGCCGCGAAAGCTGGGGCCCGGCGCCGCCAAAGGGAACGCCACCGGCGGGATCACCAGGGAACTGAACGCGGCGTGTCGAGTTATGCGCCCATATGGACGCAAAACTCGACACAGGTTCAGCAGCTCGCCAGCGAGTTGGCGTAGAAGCGGAGGTAGGCGGGCCAGTGGCGGGTCCAGTAGGCGCCGTCGTGGCCGCCGCTGCCGGTGTGGGCGCTGAGGTCGGCGCCGTCGGCGCGCAGGTAGCCGACGAAGCCTTCGTCGTAGACGCGGAACGGGTCCGCGTCGCCGTAGTCGTTCCAGACGCGCATGCCCTCGAAGGCGTCGCGGTTGCCGCGGACCATGCCGACGACGTCGTTGCGGTTGAAGTCGGCGGCGCTGTCGAAGGCGCCAGGCGCGGTTTCGCCCGCCTCGAACCAGAGCGCGGGAGAGTGGCCGCCGACGGCGCAGAAGCGGTTCGGGTGGAGGAGAGCCAGGTCATAGGCGCCGAAGCCGCCCATCGAGATGCCGCCGATCGCGACGAGGTGGGGGTCGGTCCCGAAGCGCCGTTCCACCTGCGGGATCACCTCACGCATCACGTACCTGCCCCAATCGCCTTCCCTGCGGTCGTGCCAGTAGCTGTGGTCGCCGCCATCAGGAAAGGCGACGATCGGTGCTTTCCGTCCCAGCTTCGCCAGCCCTTCGTAGACGGCCTCGTTGCCGACGAACGTCTCGTCGGAGCCGCCGCGCCCGTGGAGGAAGACGAGCAACGGCCGCTCGCCACGTGGTTTCGTCTTCTCCGGCACCACCACACTGACCCCGAGCTTGCGTTCAACCGCCTGACTGCGAACCGTGACGTGCTCCACACGCGCACCGTGCTCGTTCACGGGCCCGAAGAGGGTGGCGGCGAGGGCCAGGTAGACGGCGGCAGTGGCGATCACCGCGAGGACGATATGCGCAGTCCCCCTACGGCGTCGGATCTGCGTCGGCGTTGGGTGTCGCCCGCGAGAGGTCACTTCGGCACGGTATAGGTGCTCAACTGCCCACTGGATTTCCTGACCAGAAGTCGGAGCGTTGCCGGGGGCGGCTAGGACCGGGCCACAACACCCTCTACATGCTGGGTGGAGGGTGTTGTGGCCCGGTCCCCGGCGTCCTCGTAGTGGGAGTAGGGTCGCGACCGTGATCTCGGACTGGATCAACGTCGCCGACGCCGAACGCGAGGGCTACGAGCAACTCGAGAAAGGCCCGCGCGACTACTTCGCCGGCGGGGCCGGGGACGAGATCACGCTGCGGGAGAACGTCGCCGCCTGGGGGCACTGGCGGCTGCGGCCTCGGGTGCTGAACGACGTGCAGGAGGTCTCGACCCGCGTCAGCATTCTGGGAAGGCCGGCGGCGATGCCGGTCCTCGTCGCCCCGGTCGCCTACCAGCGGATGGCGCATCCCGAAGCCGAGCGCGGGATGGCGGCCGGGGCCGCAGCGGCCGGCACCGTGATGTGCCTCTCGACGCTCTCGACCACCCGTCCCGCCGAGGTCGCCGCTGCCGCACCCGCCGGCCGCCACTGGTTCCAGCTCTACGCCTTCAAGGACGCGGGGGTGACGCGGGCGCTGATGGACGAGGCGATCGACGCCGGCTTCGAGGCGATCCTCGTCACCGCCGACGCGCCCCCGGGCGGCAACCGCGAGCGCGACCGCCGCAACCATTTCACCCTGCCGAAGGAGCTAGGCACCCCGAGCCTCACCGCCGCCACCGGCGGTGAGGAGGCGCTGACGATCGAGCAGACCTTCGCGCTGATGAACCACGCCCTCACCTGGGCCGACGCCGAGGACCTCGCCTCCGAGTGCAGCATCCCCGTCTTCGTCAAGGGCCTCGTGACCGCCGAGGACGCGGAGCTGGCGCTCGCCCACGGCGCCGCCGGCGTCGTCGTCTCCAACCACGGCGGCCGCCAGCTCGACCGCTCGCTCGCCACCGCCGACGCCCTGCCGGAGATCGCCGAGGCGGTCGAGGGGCGGGCGACGCTGCTGGTCGACGGCGGCATCCGCCGCGGCATCGACGTCGCCACTGCGCTCGCCCTCGGCGCCGACGCGGTTCTGGTCGGTCGGCCCGCCCTCTGGGGCCTCGCCGCGGGCGGCCAGGAGGGCGTCGCCGCCGTCCTCGGGCTGCTGCGCGACGAGCTCGAGCTGACCCTCGGACTCTGCGGCTGCACCTCGCCGGGCGATCTCAGCCGCTCCCACGTGCGAAGGGCGCCAGTCACGTCCGTATATTCGGTCTGAGTGACCGGTTCTCGTTCCTCATAGATGGCCCAGCGGATCCCCAGAGACGAATCGCTGAGCCGCGTCCATGGCGTCGGGGCGCTGTTCTCGGCCGCCTACGGCAACGTCGGCTCCTCGATCTACTACGCGCTCGGCGTCACCGCCGCCTTCGCCCTCGGCCTCACCCCGGTCGCCTTCGTCATCTCCGGCCTGATCTTCGCCGCCACCGCCGCCACCTACGCCGAGGCGACGGTGATGTTCCCGGAGGCCGGCGGCTCCTCCAGCTTCGCCCGCCACGCCTTCAACGAGCTCGTCAGCTTCATCGCCGCCTGGGGGCAGATGCTCAACTACACGATCACGGTCGCGATCTCGGCTTTCTTCGTGCCCCACTACCTGGCCGTCTTCTGGCCCTGGCTGGGGGACAGCCCGGGGGACATCATCGGCGGCGCGGTGCTGATCGTCGGCCTCGCCCTGATCAACATCCGCGGCACCGAGGAGTCGGCGAAACTGAACCTCGTCCTCGCCGTCGCCGACCTCGCCACCCAGGTGATCCTGGTCGGGATCGGCATCGTCCTCGTCCTCAGCCCCGACGTCCTCGTCAACAACGTCCACCTCGGGGTGGCGCCGACCTGGAGCGACTTCCTGCTCGGGATCGCGGTCGGGATGATCGCCTACACCGGGATCGAGACGATCTCGAACATGGCCGAGGAGGCCAAAAATGCGGCCCGGACGATCCCCCGTAGCGTCGGCCTCACCGTCGTCGCGGTCCTCGGCCTCTACCTGCTGATCCCGATCGTCGCCCTCTCGGCGATGCCGGTGACCCAGGACGCCGCCGGCCACTACACGACCGCGCTCGGCTCGACCTTCGCCGACGACCCGATCCTCGGCATCGTCGAGAACCTCGGCCTCACCGACCTGCCGACCGAAATCCTCCGCTACTACGTCGGCATCCTCGCGGCGGTGATCCTGCTGATCGCCACCAACGCCGGCCTGATCGGCGTCTCCCGCCTCACCTATTCGATGGGGCAGCACCGCCAGCTGCCCGAGGGCCTGCGCCAGGTGCACCCGAAGTACCGCACCCCCTACATCGCGATCCTGATTTTCTCCGTCATCGCGATCATCACCCTGCTGCCCGGCCAGACCGACTTCCTGGCGACGATGTACTCGTTCGGGGCGATGCTCTCGTTCACGATCGCCCACGTGGCGGTGATCCAGCTGCGCCGCAACAAACCCGACGTCGAACGCACCTGGAAGCCGCCCCTGAACATCCGCGCCTTCGGCGTCGAGGTGCCGATCACCGCCGTCCTCGGCGGCCTCGGCACCTTCATCGCCTGGCTGGTGGTGATGGCGCTGAACCCGCGCACGCTGGTCGTCGGCCTCGGCTGGATGGCGCTGGGGATCGCCGTCTACGTCCTCTACCGCCGCAACCAGGGCCTGCCGCTGACCGAGACGGTGAAGGTGGTGTTGCCGGAGCCCCTCGGGGTCGAGGAGGTCGAGTACCGAAGCATCCTCGTCGCCTTCGAGGACGAGGAGTCGTTCTCGCCGGAGATGGTGGCGACCGCGGTCAAGCTCGCCTCCAAGCGCCGCCGCGGCATCCACGTCCACTCGATGATGACCGTGCCGACCAACCTGCCGCTGAACGCCGAGATGTCCGAACGCGAAGCCGAGGCGCAGCGGAAGATCGAGGAGGCGAAGCTGATCGGCGGCCAGCGGGTGACCGGCCACGTCGCCCGGGTGCGGCCGGGGCAGGCGGGCTACTCGGTCGCCGACGAGGCCGCGGAGATCAAGGCGGGGGCGATCGTCGTCGGCCTCCGGTACCGCAACGGCGTGCCGCTCTACGACAAGACCCTGCAGACGATCCTCGGCGAGCGGCCCTGCCGGGTGATCGTCGTCTCCGACCCGACCGACAAGCCGCCGGCGGTTCCCGGCGCGGCCCTGGCCGAGGCGACGCGATGAGCAGCGAGCGCGTCTACCGCGGCGCCGTCCGCGCCTTCTCGCTCGCCTTCCTGGCGATCGGGCTCGTCGTCCTCGTCGCCACCATCGCCAACGGCGGCGGCCCCGCCTCGGTCGGCTTCCTGCTCGGGATCGCCTTCCTCCTGGTCGGCGGCGGCCGGCTCTGGCTCGCCACGAGGGCGGAGCGATGAGCACGCCCGAGGGAAGCCGCGGGGACGGCAGGGAGCCGCGCCCGCAGGAACCGCCTTCGGAGGAGCGGATCCTCATGCGCGGCCTCGGCGTGCCGGCGCTCTTCGCCGCCGCCTACTCGGCGGTCGGTTTCTCGATCTACTTCTCGCTCGGCGTCGTCGCCGATCGCGGCCTCGGGCTGACGCCGCTGATCTTCCTCGCCGCCGGGCTCCTCTTCGGGCTGACGACGCTCACCTACGTCGAGGGCGGGGCGATGTTCCGCGAGCGCGGCGGCTCCTCGACCTTCGCCCGCCACGCCTTCAACGAGCTGATCGCCTTCATCGCCGGCTGGGCGATCCTGATCGACTACCTGATCGTCATCGCCCTGGCGGCGCTCTCGGTTCCGCACTACCTGGAGCCGCTGAGCGGGGACTTCGCCAGCCCCGGCTGGGAGGTCGGGATTGCGACGGCGGTAATCGTCCTCATCTGCGTCCTCAACATCCTCAACGTCACCGGCCGCGAGCGGCAGCGCTCACTCACCCTCCTCGCCCTCGCCGACCTCGGCCTGCAGCTGGCGGTGATCGTCGTCGGCCTCCTGGTGGTGATGCACCCCGATCGCCTCACCGCCGAGCTCAACCTCTTCACCGATCCCAGCTTCAAGGACATCGTCTACGCGGCGGTGGTGGCGATGCTCGCCTACGCGGGGATCGAGGCCGCCTCCGACCTCGCCCCGGAGATCGACGTCAGCCGCGAGGATCTGAAGCGGGTGGCCGCCGTCGGCGCCCTCGGGGTGCCGTTGGTCTACGCCGGGATGGCGGCGATCGCCCTGATGGCGGTGCCCGTGGTCGGCGGTCCCGACGGCCCCCACACCGCGCTCGGCGGCGAGTTCGTCGAGGAGCCCGTCCTCGGCGTCGTCTCCGCCTACGAACCGGCCTGGGTGGCGACGACGATGGAATGGCTGGTCGCCGCGATCGCGACGCCGGTCCTGATCTGGGCCGCCAGCACCTCGATGCTCGGCGTCTCGCGCCACATCTACACGCTGGCGATCAACCGCCAGATCCCCAGTTGGCTCGGCCAGCTGCACCGGCGCACCGCGACTCCCTATGTGGCGATCGTCCTCAGCGGCCTGATCGCGATCGGCCTCGTCATCCCCACCAACGTCAAGCTGCTGGCCGGGATCTACGCCTTCGGCGCCACCCTGGCGATCACGATCGCCCACCTCTCGATCATCCGCCTGCGGGTCAGCCAGCCGGAGAAACGGCGCCCGTTCAGGATCCCGATGGGGTTCGCCTGGGGCCACGCGGAGGTGCCGCTGCCGGCGCTCTTCGCGGCGCTGGTCAGCGCCCTGGCCTTCGTCAGCGTTCTCGCCTACCACTCGACCGCGCGCTGGGTCGGGCTCGGCTGGATGGCCTTCGGCCTCACCTTCTACGTCGTCTACCGCAAGGTCTTCGAGGGGACGACCCTGACCAGGCGCGTCAGCGTCACCGAGCAGGCGCTGACCAAGCAGGTGCCGGAGATCGAATTCACCAACATCCTCGTCCCCGTCTTCGGGACCAGGTTCGACGACGACATCGTCGCCACCGCGGGGCGCCTGGCGGCGGCCGAGGCCCGCACCCCGAAGGGGGGGCACGACGCGCGGATGGACGTCGTGTACGTGATCGAGGTGCCGCTGACCCTGCCGCTCGACGCGCAGCTGCCGAAGGAGAAGGAGGAGGGGGCGCGGCGGGCGCTGGCGCGGGCCCGCGAGGTGGGGGAGGAGTACGAGGACGTCGAGGTGACGACCGACGTGATCCGCGCCCGCAAGGTCGGCGCCGGCATCCTCGAGGCGGCCCGGCGCAGCAACGCCGAAGCAATCGTGATCGGCGGCGAGCCGCCGACCAAGATCCGCGGCGGCGGGGTTCTCGGCGGCATCGGCGCGGCGAAGCCCGACGAGATCGGGGCGGCGACCGAGTACGTGCTGAAGAAAGCGCCCTGCAGGGTTCTTCTCACCGCTCCTCCGGAACCCGAGTAGCCCGCCGATTTCGCGGCTCAGGACTAGTATCCGCCCCATGTTCGTTCTGATCGTGGGATGCGGCCGGGTCGGCTCCTCGGTGGCTAGGGCAATGCTCCGCGAGGGGCACCAGGTCTCCTGCCTCGACGAGGACCCCGAGTCGCATGCCCGGCTCGAGGTCGGCCTGGAGAAAAGCTGGGAGGACCTCGGCGGCCAGTTCACGGTCGGCGCCGGGCTTGAGACCGAGGCCCTGGAGGCCGCCGGGATCGGCCAGGCCGACGTCTTCATCGCCTCCACCGACGGCGACAACACGAACATCGTCATCTCCCAGATCGCCCAGCGCCAGTACGAGGTGGCGACCGTGATCGCCCGCGTGCTCGACCCGTTGCGGGCCGAGTGGTACCAGCGCCAGGGCCTCAACACCGTCTGCCCGACCCGGGTCGCGATCGACCTGCTCGAGGGCGAGGTCCGCGACGCCGCCGCGCGCGGCGGCTCCCCCGACCCCACCGCGGCGGCCTAGGGGACTCAGGGACGCATGTACATCATCGTCGTCGGAGCGGGGAAGGTCGGCTGGAACCTGGCGCGCGAGCTGCTCGACAAAGGCCACGAGGTGACCCTGATCGAGAACGACCGCCGCCGCTACCTGACCGTCGAGCAGGAGCTCGAGCACAACGTCTCCTACGGCGACGCCTCCGAGCTCTGGGTGCTGGAGCGGGCGGGGATCCAGCGGGCCGACATGGTGATCGCGGTCACCGGCGACGACGAGGACAACATGCTGATCTGCCAGGTCGCGAAGGAGAAGTACCTGGTCGACCAGATCATCGCCCGCGTCAACAACCCGCGGAACCGGCGCCACTTCGACCTGCTCGGGATCAAGCCCTCGGTCTCGGCGACCGACCTGATCCTGCGCCTGCTCGAGCACGAGGTGCCCGAGTACGGGCTCGTCCACCTGCTCGACCTGCAGGAGGAGCAGCTGGAGATCATCGAGATGCTGCTCGGCAAGGACTCGGGCGTGACCGGCCGCCGGGTCGGCGACCTGCAGATGCCCGAAGGCAGCCTGCTGATCTCGGTCCTGCGCGAAGGCAAGGGGTTCGTCCCCAACGCCGACACCGTCCTCCAGGAAGGCGACGAGATCCTCGCTGTGCTCGACCCGGGCAAGGAGGAGGACCTGAAGCAGCTCTTCGGGCCCGAAGGCAACGGTTCGAACGGGTCCAACGGGGCCGGCGGCGAGTAAGACCGCCGCGCAATCGGACGCTAACGGGGTAGCAATGGCCGATCGTCAAGTCGATTTCCTGCTGGTCGGGGGAGGCATGGCCTCCGCCCACTGCGCCGCTGAGCTGCGCCGGCGCGGCTCCGAGGGCTCGATCCTCCTGGTCGGACGCGAGCCGGAGCCGCCGTATGAACGGCCGCCGATCTCGAAGGAGTACCTGCGCGGCGACGCCGGTCGCGAGGAGGCCCACGTCAACGGCGGCCGCTCCTGGTACGAGGAGAACGAGGTCGAGCTGCTGACCGGGAAGAACGTGATGGGGCTCGACCTCCAGTCGCGGACGGCGAAGATCCAGGGTGGGGAAGAGGTCGCCTTCGACAGGGCGCTGCTCGGGACCGGGGCGATGGTCAACATCCTCCGCGTCGAGGGCGCCGAGAACGAGGGCATCCACTACCTGCGGGCTTTCGGCAACGCCGACGCGATCCGGGCCGACGCCGAGGGGGCCGAGCACGTGGTCCTGATCGGCGGCAGCTACATCGGCTGCGAGGTCGCCGCCTCGCTGACCGCGCGGGGAACGAAGTGCACGATCATCGCGATGGAGGACGTCGCCCTCTCGCGCACCTTCGGCGAGGACGCTGGGCGCTGGTTCCAGGAGCAGCTCGAATCCCACGGCGTCAGCTTCCACGGCGGCGAGACCCTGAGCGCTTTCGAGGGCGACGGCCGGGTCAAGGCGGTGGTCTGCGAGAGCGGGCTCGGCGTCGAGTGCGACGCGGTCGTCGTCGGGGCGGGGGTGCGCCCTGACGCGATGCTCGCCCAGCGGGCGGGGATCGAGGTCGGCGACGGTGGCATCGTCTGCGACTCGAAGCTCGAGACCTCGGCGCCGGGGATCTACGCCGCCGGCGACTGCTGTTCCTACGACAGCGTCATCCACGGTCGCCGCATCCACGTCGAGCACTGGGACGTGGCGATGCAGCAGGGCCAGCACGCCGCCGGCAACATGCTCGGCCACGACGACGACTACGAGGTCGTGCCCTACTTCTTCAGCGACCTTGCCGACTGGGCCAGCCTCGAGTACGTCGGGCCGGCGTATGAGTGGGACCGCGAGGTCTGGCGCGGCGACCGCGACAGCGGCGAGTTCTCGGTCTGGTACCTGCAGGGCGACCGGGTTGCCGGCTGTCTCAGCGTCGAAAGGCCCGAGGAACTGGCGCAGGCGCGGCAGATGATCGCGGAGAAAACCCCCTTCGTCGATTAGGAGACCTCCCGCCCTCCTGGTCCCTTATCCTGAGGGAGCCTTTGCGGCCTGGTGTAATGGCAGCACGCCTCGCTCTGGACGAGGTAGTCGGGGTTCGAGTCCCTGGGCCGCAGCTTTCCCTGCAAAGGCGTCGAATCCCTTTGCTAGCGTCGCTCCATGCTGATGCCCGGCAAGAAGACCATCCTCCTCGCCCTCGTGGCCCTGGTCGCACTGCTCATTGCCGGCTGCGGCGGTGGCGGCGACGAAACCGAAACGACGGCGACGCCGACCGTCGAAGAACCGGCGGCGCTGACGAAAGACGAACTGATCGAGCAGGGAGACGGGGTCTGCGCCGAGGTCAACGCCGCCGTCGCTGCCCTCAGCTCCTCGGAAACCGAAAGCTCGACCGGCGAAGACAGCGAAAAGGTCGCCAACCTCTACATCGGGATGGTCGAACGGCTGCAGGACCTCGGCTCGCCGGAAGGCGAAGAAGCCGAGTACGCCAAATTCGAAGAAGCGACCGAAGAACTCGGCCAGGTCGAGGCGGACCTGAAGCTGGCAGCCGAACGCGAAGACGAGGCGGCCCTGGAAGAAAAAGGCCAGGAAGCAGCACCGGCACTGGAAGAGTTCCAGACCCAGGCGGCGGCCTACGGCTTCGAAGAGTGCAGCGCCGAACCCGGCCTGCCGACCCCGGCGGGCGGCGGTGAAACGCCGGGCGGCGAAGAATTTGAAGGCGGCGAAGAAGAAGGCGGGGTCGAAGTCGAACCCGAATTCGAAGAACCCGCCCCCGAAGAAGAAATCGTTCCCGAAGAAGAAGTAGCCCCCGAAACGGGAGGCGCCGGCGGCAGCCCCGAAGCACCGGAACCGGCCCCCGAAACCGGAGGCGAATCCGGCGGCGTCGGCCCCGGCTGATCAGCCTCTCCGAGGTTTTGGGGGTTAAAGGCCCCCGAAGTTCGGAACCGCTGCGTGAGGGAGGGTGCCGGTGGGGGTCCCTGGGAGCACCTCCGCCGAGTCGGATCGGGGATGGACTGGCGCCGCAAGCCGCAATGCTCGGTCTCCGTGCCAAGTACCCAGGGACCCCCACCGGCCCCCTCCCGTCTAGCGAGCTCTGGCGGCTCGTGTTTTCGCCGAATCCGCGAGAACCCGTGTACAGCGCGGGTTATCGCGGACTCGTGGGTTGGTCGTTTACTGAGACCTGTCAGGTGAGGGATCGGTAGGGGGTCCCCGGGTACTTGGCATGGAGCCGAGCCGAAGACTTTGGTGGCGTCAGCCATTCCCCGCATCTCTCGGCGGAGGTGCTTCCGGGGACCCCCTACCGATCCCTCCTACTACTAGGCAGCTGAACTCTCGGACCAGGCGCCGTAGAGCTTGGCGTAGGGGCCACCGGCCTGGATCAGCTCGTCGTGGGTGCCCTGCTCGGCGATCTGGCCGTGCTCTAAGACGACGATCTTCCCTGCCCTCCGGATGGTGGAGAGGCGGTGGGCGATGACGATCGCGGTGCGGCCGTGGAGGAGGCGCTCGAGGCCGCGCTCGATCGTTTTCTCGGTGCGGACGTCGACGTTGGAGGTGGCCTCGTCAAGGATGAGGATGCGGGGCTCGGCGAGGAGGGCGCGGGCGAAGGCGACCAGCTGGCGCTGGCCGGCTGAGAGCTGGATGCCGCGCTCGCCGACTTCGGTGTCGAGACCGTCGGGCAGGGCGGCGACGAAATCGGTGGCGCCGACGGCGGCGATCGCCGCTTCGATCTCCTCCTGGCTTGCCTCCGGCCGCCCGAAGGCGACGTTTTCGCGGACGCTGCCGGAGAAGAGGAAGCCCTCCTGGGGGACGATCCCGAGCTGGCGCCGCAGCGCCTGCTGCTGGACGCCGCGGAGGTCATGCCCGTCGACGCGGACGACCCCTTTCTGCGGGTCGTAGAAGCGGGCCACCAGCTTCGCGAAGGTCGACTTGCCGGCGCCGGTCGAGCCGACCAGGGCGAGCGTCTGCCCGGGCGGCACGTGAAGGTCGACCTCGCGCAGCGCCCAGGCGCCATCGGTCGGCTCGTCGCCTTCGGCGTAGGAGAACCAGACGCCGTTGAGCTCGATCTCGCCGCGCAGCGTGCCGGGGTCGAGTGCGCCCGGGGAGTCGACCATGTCCGGCGGCGTGTCGAGCAAGTCGAAGATCTTGTCCAGCGCCGCCATCCCCTGCTGATAGGTCGTGTAGAGCTGGGAGAGTTCCTGGATCGGTTCGAAGAAGCGGGTCAGGTAGCCGACGAAGGCGACGACCACGCCGACTTCGATTGCGCCGTTGATCGCCTGGCTGCCGCCGTAGAGGAGGATCACCGCGGTCCCGACCGCCGCCAGCAGTTCGACCGCCGGGAAGTAGGAGGCGTTCAGGTAGACCGTCTTCATGTTGACGTCACGGTTGGCTTCGTTGAGGCCGGTCATCACCGCCTGGTGGCGCGACTCCTGGCCGAAGCTGCGTACCACCCGCACCCCGCTGAGGGTTTCCTGGAGGTAGGCGGTGACGGCGGCGATCCGCTCGCGCGTCGCCCGGTAGGCGCCGGCGGAGACGATCCGGAAGATGACGCTGGCGATCGCCAGTAGCGGGAAGGTGAGGAAGGTGATCAGCGCCAGTTTGACGTCGAGGAAGAGGAGGATGACGACGACGCCGAGCAGGGTCAGGGTGCTGGAGAAGATCGTCACGACGCCGGTGGTGACCAGCTGCTGGAGCGCTTCGACGTCGTTGGTCATCCGCGAGATCAGCACCCCGGGGCTGCGCCGGGTAAAGAACCCGATCGACATCGACTGCAGGTGGGTGAAGATCCGCTCGCGCAGGTCCTGCAGGGTCCGCGTCCCGACCCAGCCGACCAGGTAGGTCTCCCAGAAGGTCGCGACCGCGTAGACGATCGCGGTGAGGACGAAGGCGACGACGATCAGGTCGAGGGCGGCGACGTCGCCGGTCCTGATGCCGCTGTCGATCGCCTTGCCGGCGAGGTAGGGCGGCGCCAGCGCGGCGGCGGTCTCCAGCAGCAGCGCCGCGAACATCAGCGCCATCCGGCCGCGGTAGGGGCGCAGCAGCCCGATCAGCCAGCGGACCTTGCGGCCGCGCTGGTCCTCGCCGCGCAGCAGCCGCCAGAGCGAGGCGAACAGCCGCCAGGCGTTGCCGATCCTCGTCCCCTCGCCGTTCACAGCTTCGCCATCTCCTCGCGCTCCTCGAGGTCGTGCTGGAGGAAGACCGAGTCGGCGAGGCCGTGCTCGGCAATCTCCCGGTAGAAACCGCAGCCCTCCATCAGCTCCTCATGGCTGCCGCGGTCGACGATCCTGCCGCCGTCCATGACGACGATCTCGTCGGCGAGCGAGACGGTCGAGAGGCGGTGGGCGATGATGAAGGTGGTCCGGCCGCTCATCGCCTCGCGCAGGCCGGCCTTGATTGCCGCCTCGGTGGTCGCATCGACCGAGGAGGTGGCGTCGTCGAGGATCAGGATCCGCGGGTCGGCCAGGAGGGCGCGGGCGATCGCCACCCGCTGCCGTTGCCCGCCGGAAAGGGTGAGCCCGCGCTCGCCGACCCGGGTCTCGTAGCCGTCGGGCAGGGCGCGGATGAAGTCGTGCGCCTGGGCGCGCCGCGCCGCCGCTTCGATCTGCTCCAGCGTCGCCTCCTGGTGCGCGTAGGCGATGTTCTCGGCGATGCTGGCGGTGAAGAGGAAGCTGTCGTCGGCGACGAAGGCGATCTGCGAGCGCAGCGAGCCGAGGTCGATCTCGCGCACGTCGGCGCCGTCGACCCGGACCGCGCCCTCGCTCGGATCGTAGAGGCGCGCGACCAGCCCGACCAGGCTCGTCTTGCCGGCGCCCGAGGGGCCGACCAGCGCCACGGTCCGGCCCGCCTCGACCGCGAGGTCGACGTCGGTGAGGGCGGGGGAGCCGCCGTCGTAGCGCAGGGTGACCCCGCGCAGCTCGACGGCGCCGCCTCCTACCGGCAGCTCCGGCGCCCCCGGCGGGCTCTGGATCGCCGGTTCGCGGTCGAGGATTTCGAACATCCGGTCGCCGGAGGCGACCGCGCGCTGGGCCATCCCCATCGCCATCCCCAGCGAGCGCAGTGGCCCGGCCAGCATGCCGACGTAGGTGTAGAAGGCGACGAAGGCGCCGAGGCTGAGGCTGCCGTCGATCACCTGGCGGCCGCCGATCAGGAGGACGAGGGCGATCCCGATCTGCGGCAGCAGCCCGATCAGGGGGGAGAAGAAAGCCTGCAGCCGGGTCGAGTAGATGCTCTGGTCGAAGACCCGGCCGACCGCCCGCTGGAAGCGTCGCAGCTGGTGCTCCTCGCGGGCGAACGCCTTGACGATGCGGATTCCGGAGACGTTCTCCTCCGCCTCCGCGGTCAATTCGGCGATCCGCTGCTGGACCTCCTGCTGCGCCGGCCGCGAGACGAGGTTGTAGCGGGTGGCGGCGAAGACGACGAACGGCGCCGGGATCAGCGCGACCAGGGCGAGCAGGGGGTTGATCACGATCATCACCACGGCGGCGAGGGTGATCGTCAGCAGGTTCTGGGTGATGAAGATCAGGCCGTAGCCGAGGAAGAAGCGGATCGACTGCAGGTCGACCGTGGCGCGCGACATCAGCTGTCCCGTCTGCTGAGCGTCGAAGAAGCCGAGGTCGAGCCGCTGCAGGTGCTCGTAGAAGCGCTGTCGGAGGTCGAATTCGACCGCCAGCGAGACTTTGCCGGCGACCAGGCGCCGGACCACGATCAGCCCCAGCCGCAGGATCGCGGCCCCGAGGATTGCCAACGCCAGCGGCAGCAGGTCGGGCTTGTCCCCGTCCTCGATCGCGTTGATCGCGCGACCGACCAGCCAAGGGATCGCCACCGTCATCCCCATCCCCGCCCAGGCCAGCGCTAGGGATCCCCAAAGCTGCGCCCGGTAAGGGCGCAGGAACCCCATCAAGCGGCGGTAGGTGCGCACCTACCCACTATACAAAGTGAAGTATTGAACTCCGGTGTCGAGTTTGTCTCCCTATGCGAGACAAACTCGACACTGACTTCTTATTCCAAACGCGCGGCGGCCTTGGCGCTGGGGACTTTGCCGTCTTCGCACTTTTTCGCGTGGTGGCCGGGCTTTTGGAGAATCTGGAAGTTGGTGACGTCGTGGAACTGGGTCGCCATGCCGCTGTTCTGGGCGAGGTTGACGATCAGGCGGTAGAAGCCGGGCGGGAGGCCGTGGTAGAAGATCTCCGGCCTGGTCGCCGGGGAGTAGCTGCCGGCCGAGCCGATTTGCTCGGCGAGGACGCCGTTGGGGCCGGCGTACTTGGCGTAGTCGTAGGAGGCGCCGACGAGGCGGCCCTTGCCGACCGGGCTGTTGATTGCGTCTTGGAGTTTCTTCGGTTCGACGCAGTCGGGGACTCGCTTGAGGCTGAAGCGGAGGTGGCCCTCACCCAACTGCGGTTCCTTCCCCAACTGCTGTGGCGCCAGCTCGAAGTTCTCGACCGCGACCTTGACGACGACGGCGTGGCTGGCCTGCCGGGCACCGTTGCGGGGGGAGATGATTTCCACGGTCGGTTCCCCTGGCGTCTTTTCCTCAGCCTTGGCCGGGTCCGGGCTCTCCTTGCCGCCGAAGATCAGCGCCAGGGCGACGCAGGCCGCGGCCAGGGCGACGGCCGCCAGGGTTGCAGTCCTCGTCCGCATCGGAGCGGGAAGACTACGCGGAAGCGGGCGGGCGCCTGCGCTCTCGCTAACCTGCCCATTCGCGATGCCGCCTGCCAGTGAACTTGCCTACCGCATCGGCGCCGCCGCCCGCCACCCCGCCAACTGGGTGCAGCTGCTCAAGTTCGGACTCGTCGGCGGCAGCGGCTACCTGATCAACCTTGCCGTCTTCGCCCTGCTGACGGGCCGCTTTGGCGCTCACCACGTCGCCGCCGCGATCGGCGCCTTCGCCGTCGCCGTCACCAATAACTTCCTCTGGAACCGCTACTGGACCTTCGGCCCCGGCGACGGCCCCGCCCACTTCCAAGCAGCCCGCTTCTTCGCCGTAAGCCTGGCCTCGCTGGCCTTGAATATCGCCGTATTGCAGCTCCTGCTCTCGACCCACACGACGGGTGAGCTGACCGCCCAGGCCATCGCCGTAGCGGCAGCAATGCCCTTCAACTTCATAGGCAACCGCCTCTGGACCTTCGCCTAAGGCGCCTGCAAAGCGGCGCATACCGGCGTCCTCAGTCGCTCGCGTGCAGAGCACGCCACGCTCCCCGCGTCCTTGGTCTGCTTGCTTTCGACGCCTAAGTCATCATTGAATGAGATGAGCGAGAGACCCAACTACGACCCGCAGGCGATCGAGGCCGCCCGCCGGCAGGCGTGGGAGCCGCGCGGGGACTTCGCCGCACCCGAGCCCAAAGAGGGGCAGGAGTGCATCTACGTGAAGCCCTCGAGCCCTTTCACCTCGGGCAACCTGCATATGGGCCACGTCCGCGACTACTCGATCGGCGACGCCTACGCCCGCTTCCGCCGCGGCCGCGGAGATGCAGTCCTCTTCGGCTTCGGCTTCGACGCCTTCGGCCTGCCCGCCGAGCTGGCGGCGATCGAGCGCCAGGAGCCGCCGGCGGAGTGGGTCGCGCAGTGCGGCGAGCGGATGCTCGGGCAGATGAAGAGGCTCGGCTTCTCGTTCGACTACGACCGCGTCTTCTACAGCTCCGACGAGCGCCAGTACCGCTGGTCGCAGTGGCTCTTCCTCACTCTGCTCGAGCACGACCTGATCTACCGCGCCGACACCACCGTCGACTGGTGCGACACCTGCCAGACCACCCTCGCCTCGATCCAGGTCGAGGACGGTCGCTGCTGGCGCTGCCACAACGAGGTGCGGCTGATCCGGCGCCCGACCTGGTTCCTCCGCATCACCCCCTACCTGGAGGAGAACGACCGCAATATTGCGAGCCTCGAGCAGGGCGGGAAGTGGGACGAGCTCTCGCTGGCTACCCAGCGCTACATCCTCGGCCGCTCTGACGGGGTCGAGCTCGAGCTGGGGGAGGGGGAGCGGAGCCTGACCGTCTTCACGCCGCACCGCAAGCACGCCGGGCTGGCTCAATTCGTACTGCTCTCGCCGCGCCACCCGGCCCTCGACGCCTGGGTGACCGACGAGGCAGCGCGCGGCGAACTGGAGCAGATGCGCTCGGGGGGTTGGGAGCGCAGCGCCCGCGACGCCCGCTCGGTGCCGCTGGTCGACAGCGGCTCCTCAATCGCCGGCCCCGGTGGCAATGAGCTGCCGGTCGTCGTCTCGCCCCTCGTCGACGCCCGCTTCGGGCCGACCGCGGCGCTCGGCATCCCCGCCGTCGACGAGGCCGACCGCGACCTTGCCGAGCGGCTCGACCGGGTCGAGGTTCCGCCGATGTCCCCCGAGGACGAGCCCCCTGCACCGGCGCCCGTCGATGGCGCCCGGGAGACCACCCGCTACCGCGCCAACGACTTCTCGATCTCGCGCCAGCGGGCCTGGGGCTGCCCGATCCCGATCGTCCTCTGCGAGCAGTGCGGCCCGGTGCCGGTGCCCGAGGAGGACCTGCCGGTGGTGCTGCCCCGCGACCTGCAGCCGACGGGCGAAGGGAACCCGTTGGCCGAGCGCTCCGACTTCGTCGACGTCGAGTGCCCCAAGTGCGGTGGAGCCGCCAAGCGCGAGACCGACACCCTCGACTGCCACTTCGACGCGCTCTGGCTCTGGGTCCCGGCCGCGGTCCCGCCTGCCGACCGCGACGAGCAGATGTTTACCCACCCCGACCTGCAGAAGTGGCTGCCCTCCGAGCGGCTGGTCGCCGGCAACGACAGCGGCGGCTTCGTCTTCGACCAGCGCGTCGTCACCAAGGCGCTGCGGGACATCGGCCCCTTCGCCTTCATGGAGGAGGGCGAGCCCTTCGCCGGCTGCCTCTTCCACGAGATGGTGATCGCCGACGGTCGCAAGATGAGCAAGCACCTGGGGAACGTCGTCAACCCCGACGAGCTCGTCGCCGAGCACGGCGCCGATACCGTCCGCGTCGCCGTCCTCTACGCCGCCGGCCCGGCGAAGACGCTGAACTGGAGCGACGGGGCGGTCCGCTTCGCGGGCCGCTTCCTCCGCGGCCTCTGGAAGTACACGCACGAGCGCGCAGCGGCGCTCGAGGGGCTCTCCCACGACCCCGAGGCCGCGGCTGACACGGAGCACATGCGCGACCGCTTGCGCAAATGGTGCGAGAACGGGTTGGCGCGGATCACCGAGGACACCGAGACGCTGCAGATGCACAAGTCGCTCCGCAACATCACCCGCCTCTTCGAGCGGATCCAGGACTTCGAGAAGCGCGTGATCAAGCGCCGCGGGGCGCTCGATCGCGCCGACGCGGAGGCTCAGCTCGCGGCCCTCGCCCTGCTCGCCCGGACGATGGTCCCGTTCGCTCCCCACCTCGCCGAGGAACTGTTGCTTGCGGCCGGGGTGGAGGACAGCGCCGAGGCGCTCGGCGCTTGGCCCGAGAGCGCCGAGATACCGGTCTCAGCCGAGGCTACGCCTACGTCCTAAACACAATTTAGGTCCATTAAGCAAAAGGACTTGATTGATCCGCCAGCGTCTGTTATGAATGCACCTGCCGGGCGATCAACCGGTGAAGGAGGCGGGGCTCTCGGATCTGGGAAACCGCCTTGGGGTGGCAAAGGAGGACCAATCCTGAGCCAGGATCAAGCGTCATGACGGATCCTGGTCACGTCGGCTCGGCCGACGTCGCCCCGCCTCCCTTCACTTCCTTCTCAGGGGTACCGGGGCAGCGAAAGCAAGCCCCGTGCCTGAAAGCCGTCAGCCTTTCGGCGGCTTTTTGACCTCGAAGCGTTTCGCTTTCGGCAGCCAGGAGATTCCGGCGCAGAGCTCGCTCGGCGGCGTCTTCAGGGCGCCGGCGAGTTTGACGATCGTCGCCAGGCGCGGCTCGCGGCCGGCGCGCTCCAGCAGCGATACCTCGGTGCGGTGCAGATCGCACATGTAGCCCAGCTCTTCCTGGGAGATCCCGGCCTCGGCGCGGGCCTTGCGGAGGTTGATCGCGAAGCGCTCCTGGGGCGTCATCAACCGCGATCCTCTCAACTGCTGACAGAAGCTCTACAGACAGAAGCATGCAACCGTCTTGCGCCCGCTCCTGGTTCCGCTACCTTCCTGGAAATGAACCGGAGTAGAGCACGCGTGCGCCTTTGCGCAGGAACCGTTGAGCAGTGGCAGCGGGTGTGTTATACCCGTGCGAGGAACCGGACGAGCGCCGAGGGATCGGCGGCAAAGGAGGAGTCATGAGTGACGCGGTAGACCCGCATCGCACCGAGCCCTACGGGCTCCGGACCCGTTCCTGTGCCACCGAACTCACCTGCCGGGACTGCGGATACCGGACCCCGCTCCTGGATAAAGCCTTCAAGTGCCCCGCCTGCGGCGAAGGGCTCGACGTCGACTATGACTACGACCTCGCGAAGGAGCGGATCGCCGAGCGCTCGATCGCCGAGCGCCCCTGGAACATCTGGCGCTTCGAGGAGCTGCTGCCGATCCTCAACCGCCGCGCCCAGCAGCGCGTCGCTCAGTTCGCCGGCAAAACGCCGCTGATCCACGCCGAGCGGCTGGGCGCCGAGCTTGGGCTCAGCAACCTCTACATCAAGGACGACTCGACCAACCGCCCCTCGCTCTCCTACAAGGATCGCGTGGTGGGGATGGCGATCGCCCGCCTGCTCGAGCTCGGCAAGGACGAGGTCGGCTGCGTCTCGACCGGCAACGTCGGGACCGCGGTTGCCGCGCTTGCGGCCCAGGCCGGGGCGACGCCCTACATCTTCTACCCGGGCAACATGGAGAAGGGGAAGGCGAAGGCCTGCCGGGCGATGGGCGCTCAGGTGATCCAGTTGGACGCCAACTACGACGGAGCAAACCGCGCCTGCCGCGAGCTGGCGCTGGCGACGGGGATGGAGTTCGCCAACATCACCCTGCGGCCGTTCTACGCCGAGGGCGCGAAGACGATGGCCTTCGAGGTGGTCGAGGAGCTGGGCTGGCAGTCGCCGGACCACTTCGTCATCCCGGCCGCCGGCGGCACCCTCTCCTCGCGCGTTCACAAGGGGCTGGTCGAGCTGGAGACGGTCGGGCTGGCCGAGACCGCCGGTTCGAAGATCAACATCGCCCAGGCGAGCGGGTGTTCACCGATCTCCACCGCGATCTCCGCCGGCGGGGCGAAGATCGAGGCGCAGACGCCGGAGACGGCCGCGCATTCGATCGCCATCGGGGCGCCGGGCGACGGCGCCCTCGTCGTCGACGCGGTGGTCTCGCGTGGTGGCGCCGGCGCCACGGCTTCAGACGAGGAGATCTTCGGTGCGATCGACCTGCTCGGGGAGACCGAGGGCATCCTCACGGAGCCTGCCGGGGGCACGACGATCGCCTGCACGGCCCGGCTCGCCCAAGAAGGGAAGATCGCTCCGGACGAGACGGTGGTCGCGATCATCAGCGGCAATGGACTGAAGACCCTCCACGAGCACCCGGAGAAGGACTGGCCCGCGGGCGTCCCCTGCGAGGTCGGCGCGATGGAGGAGATCCTCAACGACTTTCGCCAAGCAGCAGCGGCGGCCGCGCTGCGCTGAGCGAAAGGGGGTGGGTGACTGGCGCGACTCCCGGCGCGCGGCCGGTCGCCCTGCCCCTGACGCGCCGTCCCTCGGCGACCAATAGCCTGTTTGGCTGGTGAGCCGGCCACCCGACATCGAGGGCGTCACCCACCACTGGGTCGAGGCCCGCGGCTTGCGCTTCCACTACGCCGAAGCGGGCAGCGGCGAGGACGTCGTTCTCTGCCTCCACGGCTGGCCCCAGCACTGGTACGAGTGGCGGCACCTGATGCCGGCGCTGGCCGACCGCTACCGGGTGATCGCGCTCGACCTCCGCGGTTTCGGCTGGAGCGACGCGCCCGCCAAGGGCTACGAGAAGGAGAACCTGGCCGACGACGTCTTCGCCGTCCTCGACGCGCTCGGGATCGAGCGGGTGAAGCTGGTCGGCCACGACTGGGGCGCCTGGATCGGGTTCCTGATGGCGCTGCGCGAGCCGCAGCGGGTTGAGCGCTACCTGGCGCTGAACATCCTGCCGCCGTGGACCTCGATGCGGGCGATCGCGCCGCACCTGTGGCGCTTTTGGTACCAGTGGCTGATCCTCAGCCCGGGGATCGGCTACCGCCTGCACACCAGCGGCAAGTTCGTTCCGAAAGTGCTGGTCGGGGCCTCGGTGCGAAAAGAGGCCTGGGACAGCGCCACCCTCCACGCCTTCTCCGACACCTTCGAAGAGCCGGCGCGGGCGCGGGCGGCGGTGCAGATGTACCGGGTCTTCAACCTGCGCGAGGCGCCCGAAATCGGCCGCGGCACCTACGCGAAGGCCCGCCTGGCGGTGCCGACGAAGCTCCTCTTCGGCACCGGCGACCAGGCGCTCCGGCATCAGCTGCTCGACGGCTACGAGCGTTACGCGGAGGAGATGGAAGTCGAGAAGGTCGACGGCTGCGGCCACTTCATCGCCGACGAGCGCCCGGAGCTGGTTGCCGAGCGGGCGCGTGAGTTCTTCAGTTAGGTGGTTGGTGGGCAGGGGGCGGGGGTGTCCCTTCTGGACGCAGCTCGGCGGAGATCGTTCTGCCGGCTTCGCCCCGGTCGCTGCTCGCCCGCCTCGTGCTAAGTGTCCAGAAGGGACACCCCCGCCCCCTTCACGACACGTATGAAAAAACGTCCGGGCCCTTGGCATCTCTTTTTAAAAAGCTTGTGAGGCCCGGCCGTCTAACGGAGCTCGATTGGGGAGGGTGTCAGCAGGGGGTCCCTGGGTACTTGGCACGGAGCCGGGCCAGTGCCGTTGGGGGCGAAGCCAATTCCCGGTTCACCCGGCGGAGGTGCTCCCAGGGACCCCCTGCTGACACCCTCTGCCACTTACGCTCGGATCCGGGCCTCTTCGAGGTCTAGGTCGTGCTCGATCATCCGCAGCGTCTGGTGGCGGAGGCGGCCGGCGCTTCTCAGGGTCAGCAGTTCCTCGCGCTCGATTCCGATCAGCTCGCGTCGGAGGAGGCCGTAGTCGGCGATCCTCTGCTCTCGGATGGCGACCTCGGGATCCTCGCCTCCGAGCACTGCTTGGCACATTCGGAAGCGGGCCCGGTAGAGGTCGCGCAATCGCTTCAGCTGTGACTCGCTGGCGCGGCCGTCCTTCTCCATCTCGTCGAGGCGGTCGAGCGCCGATTGCGCCGCCTCCATCCGCGCCACCGCCTCTTCGTCGGACCAGCAGCGGGTGCTCGAGGTCGAGGGCGCGGACGATGAAGGGCAGCGAGAGGCCCTGGCCGACGATCGTGACGAGGATCAGGGCGAAGGTGAGAAAGATGATCTGCGGCCGGCCGTCGACGCTCAGCGGCACCGCCAGGGCAGCGGCGAGGGAGACGGCGCCGCGCATCCCGCTCCAGCCGACCGCGAAGCGCTCGCCGAGGGTGTCGCCGGCATCGCCCCGCAGGGCGAAGACGAAGGCAAGGCGGACGGCGATCGAGGCGGCGGCGATAGCCGCCACCGGCAGCAGCAGCTCGCTGATCCCCGAGGAGCCGGTTTCGAGCGTGTCGACGATGTCCGGCAGCTGCAGGCCGAGGAGGATGAAGAGGGTGATCTCGAGCCCGAAGACGAGGACCTGCCAGAAGGCGACGGCGTTGAGGCGGATGTCGGCGTCGAGCGAGAAGGGGGAGCGGTAGCCGGCGTAGACACCGGCGACGACCGCGGCGAGGATGCCGGAGACGTGCAGCTCCTCGGCGCCGATGTAGGCGGCGTAGGCAGTGAGGACGGTGAGCATGATCGTCACGTCGTTGTCGCTGAGGCGGCGGACGACGAGGTCGGAGAGGACGCCGACGACGAGGCCGACGACGATGCCGCCGGCGGCGATGCCGACGAAGTCGAGGGCGGCGCCGCCGAAGCTGAAGGCGCTCCCGGTCGCCACCCCGACGGCGATCCGGTAGATGACCAGCGCGGTGCCGTCGTTGATCATCGACTCGCCTTCGACCAGCAGCCGCACCCGCTCGGGGGCGCCGAGGCGACGGAAGATCGAGGTCGCGGCGATCGTGTCGGTGGGGGCGAGGACGGCGCCGAGGATCGCCGCCTCGGCCCAGCTCAGCTCCGGCACCAGGGCGTGGGCGACGAGGGCGACGACGCCGGCGGTGAGGAAGACGAGGACGACCGAGAGCAGGGCCAGCGGCCGCATCAGCGCCCGCAGCTCCAGCGGCGAGGTGCGCCAGGCGGCGGCGTAGACGAGCGGGGGCAGGAAGACGAGGAAGACCGTGTCCGGCTCCAGTTCGACGTCGGGGAGGCCGGGGATGAAGGCGATCGCGAGGCCGCCGAGGACGAGGGCGATCGGCGCCGGGATCTTGCCGAGGTCGGCGAGGCGGACGAGGAGGGTCGCGGCGAGGACGAGGACGAGGATCGACTCGATGTCGTGCACGCGCACATAACATCAAGGCGGCGATGGACGAACTGCTCTCACCCCCGATCGAGGACATCGACCACACCCGCGGCGACCGCGAGGCGCCGCTGCAGCTGGTGATGTTCGGCGACTTCCAGTGCCCCTTCTGCCTCGGCGCCCAGTCGGTCCTGCGCCGCGTCCGCGAGCGCCTCGACGACCGCCTCCTCTTCGTCTTCCGGCACCTGCCGATCCCCGAGCGCCACCCGCTGGCGGCGCTGGCCGCCGAGGCCGGCGAGGCGGCGGCCGCGCAGGGACGCTTCTGGGAGTTCCACGACGCCCTCTACGCGAACCAGCCGCGGCTCTCGCGGGAGACGATCCTCGAGCTGGCGGGGGAGCACGCCCTCGACGTCGAGCGCCTCACCGCCGATCTCGACTCCGGCGCCCACCGCGACCGCATCGCCCGCGACGTCGCCTCGGCCGAAGCCAGCGGCGCCACCGGCACCCCGACCTTCTTCGTCAACGGCAAACGCCTCTTCGGCGCCTACGACGCCGGGTCCCTGGTCGAGGCGCTGGAAGGTGAGTAGAGAGTCACGATGAAGGCGCTGATCCAGCGGGTCAGCCAGGCCGCCGTCGACGTCGAGGGCGAGCGGGTTGCGCAGATCGGGCCCGGGATGCTGGTCCTGCTCGGGGTAGGAGTGGAGGACGGCGAGGCCGAGGCCGATCGGCTGGCCGAGAAGGTGCGGAAGCTGCGGATCTTCGACGACGCCGACGGGCGGATGAACGAGCCGCTGGACGAGCGCGAGGTGCTCTGCGTCAGCCAGTTCACGCTCTACGGCGACACCCGCCGCGGCAACCGTCCCAGCTACGTCGGCGCCGCCCGGCCGGAGGTGGCCGAGCCGCTCTACGACCGCTTCTGCGAGCGGCTGGGGGCGAAGAAGGGCGTCTTCGGGGCTTGTATGGGTGTGGCCCTGATCAACGACGGGCCGGTGACCGTGATGCTGGAAATTCCGCCGGCTAACCAGTGGTCAGCCTGAAGGCTCGCCGCGCCAGCGTCACGGCCATCGCCTGCCGCTGCGGCCGCGAGAACCCGGCGGCGGAGTAGGCGACCGTCAGCCAGCGGTTGCCGCGGACCGCGTAGAGGGTGCTGAGCGCGGGGATCCAGCTGGCGGTGTGGCCGTAGGCGCCGGGGTCGCCGACGCCGGGGACCGGATGCGGGTGTTTGGCAGGGTCGGTGCCGTAGAACTGGTCCTGCTCGACCATCCGGTTGTAGTAGCGCTGGCGAGCGGCGAAGGCGGTGTCGAGGTAGACCGAGACGCTGACGCCGCGACCGCGCAGCAGGCAGCGCGAGGAGGGCGGAGTGGGCTCGGAATGGGCGCTTAGCGGCCGGTCGAGATTGCCTTCCGTCGCCCGGCGCAGCGCCGTGCAGTCCCCAGCGTCGATCGCCGCCTTCGTTTCCTCCTGCCCAGGGTGGTCGCCGAAGTAGCGGTTGGCGTCAGCGCCGGAGGAGCTAGGCGGGGTCTCCGAGCCGGACCCGCAGCCGGCGACCCCCAGAGCGATTGCGAGCGCAATGAGGCTGAGATGAGCTGTCTTCGAAATGTTCTGTCTGTACATTTCTGTATGGTTCTCCAATGTGGTGTTCATACCCCAAGCAGGCGTTCTCACCGAAACGTTTTCGGACATCGCAGCCGTGCTGCTGTCCGTCACGAGCCTCTTTGGGGCCTCCGCGCGCTATGCAGCGGTACTTGCCCGGCGAGAGAAAGATGAGGTCGAACGGGCCACGGCTTTGGGATTTTTCTTCGGGTTCTGGCTTGCCCTGCTCACTCTTCTGGTGGACCGCCTAGCGTGATTTACACTGGCGAAATGGCGATCAAGGTTGCGCTCTTGGCGGTTCCTTCGGTAGCGATGACCGTTTCGGTTCTGATGCTGAATTGGTTCAACGCTGGTCCCGCTGCGGCTGCCGCTGTGATAACCGTCGTCGCAGTGGTGGGCGGCTCCCTGTTCGGTGTATTCGCTGATCGCCTGCCGGAGCTGCGCAGCCCTGTCGACCGCCGGGCAGAACCCCGCTCGCGCTAGCTGAGCAACCCCAGCTCGCCGGCCCGGTGGCTGGCCTCGACGCGGGAGCGGCAGTCGAGCTTGCCGAGCAGGTTGCGGACGTGCATGTCGACGGTCCGCTGGCTGATGAATAGCTCCTGGGCGATCTCGCGGTTGGTGCGGCCGACGGCGACGTGGCGCAGAACCTCGAGCTCGCGCCGGGTCAGCTGGACGTCGTCGGCGGAGGCGGCGGCGCGGTTGCCGAGGCGCTGCGCGACGGACTCGCCGAGCGCTGCCACCTCCTTCGCGGCCTCGGCGGCGACCGGCCGCGCCCCCAGCTTGGTCGCGCAGCGGTAGGCGTCGCAGAGGCGCTCGATGGCGGCCTCGCGCTCTCCGGCCGCCGCCAGGGCGACGCCGGCGCGGAGTTCGACCTGCGCCCGCTCGTGCGGGATCGCGAGGCTGCGGTGAAGCTCGACGGCGCGGGAGAGGCTCTCGGCGGCGGTGTCGGCGTCGCCTTCGAGCAGGGCGAGCTCGCCGACCGCCTGGGCGAGGGCGGCGACGGCGTCGTCGTGGCCGCCGGCCGCGGCCATCTGCCCCAGCGCCGAGGCGCAGAGCTGGGCTTCCTTGCGGCGGCCGTTGCGGGCCAGCCAGCTCGCCGCCCAGCGGATTCCCCAGACGGCGTAGTGGTGGTCCTCGCTTTCCTCCCAGCGGGCGAGCAGCTCGCGAGTGCGGGTCGCCGCCTCGTCCTCGAGCCCTTCGGCGGCAGCGACGATCGCCAGCGCCGTGGTCGAGTCGCAGTACATGTTGTAGTGGCCGACCTCGGTGGAGACCGCGCGCGAGGCGCTCAGCAGCCGCCGCGCCGAGCTCAGCTTCCCTTCGAAGGCGTGGATTGCGCCGACCAGGCCCTCGGCGACCCAGACGGCGGTGTCGGCGTCGATCAGCTCGTGCCCGAGCTCCGCCGCTCGCGACCATTCGCCGCGCTCGCGCAGCACGTAGACGAGGCAGGTGACGCAGGCGACCTCGGTGCCGGCGTCCTCGCCGGTGCGGCAGAGGCCGAGGGCGGTGTCGAGCGCCTCCTCGGCCTGGCGGTAGTCGGCGCCGTCGTAGAGGACGAGGCTGAGCCGCTGGTAGAGCTCGGCGGCGACGGGGGTGAGGTCGTGCTCGAGGGCGAGGGCGAGGCCGCTGCGGACCGAGCTCAGCCCCTGCTCGAACTCGCCCCCCTTGGCCTCGACCACGCCCCGGAGGCCGAGGATGCGGGCGCCGATGTCGACCCGCTCCGCCTCCTTCGCCTCTTCTGAGGCCAGCTTCGCCAGCTCGATCGCCTCGCCGTAGCGGGCGCCGCGCCGGTGGTAATCGGCCATCGCCAGGTGCTCGAGCGCCGCCTCGGCCGGGTGCGCGGCGGCGGCGAAGGACTCGGCGGCGAGGCGGCGGGCGGCGAAGGCTTTCTCACGCTCGCCGCCGAGCTCGAAGATCGCGGCGAGACGACGCTGCGCCTCCGCGTATCCGGCCCGGTCGTCGCGGCGCTCGTGGGCGGCCGCCAGCTCGCGCCACGCTTTTGCCGCTTCACCAAGCTCGCCGACCAGCTCGGCGCTGCGCCCGTAGCGGGCGAGCGTCTCCAGCCGCAGCTCCTCGTCCTCGTCCTCGGGCCAGAGCTCGAGCCCCTCGCGAGCGGCGCGCAGGGTGTCGCGGTGGGCGCAGACGGCCTCCGACTGCCGCGCCGCCTCGACCAGCGCCTGGCGTGCCCGTGGCTCCTCGCCGGCGCCGCGCCAGTGGGTGGCGATCTCGAGGCTGGGGCCGGGGCTTTCCTCGAGGGAGAGGGCGAGCCGGCGGTGGAGGTCGCGGCGGCGAGCCCAGGGGACCTCGGCGTAGAGGGCTTCCTGGGCGAGCGCATGGCGGAAGGCGCCCTCGCCGGCGCCGCGCTCTTCCAACAGCCCCGCCTCGAAGAGCTCGGCGAGCCCGTCCGCCGGGGACAGCTCGGCGGCGAGGCCGAGGTCGAATCGCTGGCCGAGAACGGCCGCCGCCTCGGCCGCTTTCCGCCCCTCCTCGGAGGCGTCGCCGATCCCGACCAGGACCGCCTCGCGAATCGAGTCGGGGATCGGGACCTCGTCCCGCTCGACCAGCTCGAGGCCGCGGCGGCCAGGGCGCAGCGACCCCCGCGCTTCCAGTGCGGCGACGAGCTCCTCGACGAAGAAGGGCGAGCCCAGGGTGCGGTCCTGGATCGTCCGCGTCAGCGCCGGCGAGGGCTCCTCGGGCAGGAGTTCCCGCAGCAGCGCCTCGACGCCGGTCGGGTCGAGCGGCTCCAGCGCCAGCTCATCCAGGTGGCCGGAGCGGCGCAGCTCGTTGCGCAGCCAGCGCAGGCGGTGTTCGCGCGGCAGGCCGTCGGAGCGGTAGGTGCCGATGACGAGGACCGGCATCTCCCGCAGCGGAGCGGCCAGCGCCGCCAGCAGCTCCAGCGTCGTGTCATCTGACCACTGCAGGTCGTCGAGGACGATCACCACCGGCCGCTCGGCGCCGAGGTGGGCGAAGGCGCAGCGGACGGCCTCGAAGATCGTCGCCCGTTCGCTCTCCTTCGCGGCTGGGCCGAGCTCGGGCAGGAGCAGGGCGAGGTGGGAGACGAGGGCGCCGCAGTCGGCGAGTGCCTCGGGGTCGGTGCGCAGGCGAGAGCGCAGGGCGGCGACGATCGGGCCGTAGGCGACGGCGACGCCGTTCGAGGCGGCGCCGTAGAGGACGACGTCGGCGCCAGATGCCGCCTCGCGGGCGAGCCGGCTCTTGCCGACCCCGGCCTCGCCGGCGAGCAGCAGCAGCGAGCCATGACCCTCGCGCGCCCGCTCCAGAGCCTCGCTCAAACGGGCGAGCTCATCCGCCCGTCCGACAATGGGAGTCTGCGCCGTCATCGCAGAAAGAGTCTAGGTGCGCCGACGCGGGGCGCTTTAGTGAACCAGGGGTCAACTAAAGCGCCCCGCGGGGCATCCGGGATCGGTTACTTGGGGGCCGGGGCCGGATCGGGGCGGACGACGACCGTGTCGAGGATCGGCACGATCTCGTCGCAGGGCAGGCCCGCGGCCTCGGCATGAGCGCGGATCGTCTCCGGGCTCTCGCCTTCGTAGACGCAGAACGTCCCGACCTCGCCGCTCTCCTCGGCGAGCGCGTAGCTGCGGATCCAGCGCACGCCCGAACCCGGTTCGTCACCGACTTCCGCCGATTTCTTGCCGGCGACTTCCAGGTCCTGCGGAGTCCGCCAACCGTTGCGACGAAGAATTCCGTACAGCTGCATTTGAAATGCCTCCTGTTTGCTTGGTTTCAGCTTGCAAAGCCAAGCTACGCCCGGAAAAGCCCTCTCGCATCAGTGAAGTTGCCGTAATTTCAGCTGCCGTATGCCGTCATACTTGGAGCGCCATTGAGTTCTGCACCTGAACAAGACTCCGGCGATCCGCTGGAGGAGGCCGGTCGAGCCTTCGAGGAACACGAACGGGAGCTCTTCAATGAGTTGATCGCTCGTGCGCAGCGGGACATCCCCGAGGGGGCCACGGTCAGCGAGGCCATTGCCGAGATGAAGAGAGCCATTGCCGAGGATGACGACGCACGAGAGCTGCTTTTCCGGGTGACGGCCATCCAGATGCAGAATCGCGGCTACATCCAAACCCACTTCGAGGAGATGACGGCGAAGGAGGTCGAGCCTGAGCCCAGATACTCCGCGGGACACCTGTCTCAGGAGGCGCTGGATCTCATGCAACGTATAGGCGAGGAGGTCGAGCGCCGGCTTCCCCCCGACCTTGCCGAGGCTGAGCGTGAAGCTCGCGTGGCCGAGCTGCTGAGAGAAGACGAGGAACTTGCGGCCCTCGCATCTCGCCTCGAACGGCTGATGAATCAGGACGGAGCTCCGCCGCCGAACGAAGATCCCGCGACGGGCGATACCTAGCCGAGTCACGGGAGTAAGGGGCAGCGCGCGCCGCTTATGCCATGCCGGAGGAGGGACTCGAACCCCCGACACGCGGATTATGATTCCGCTGCTCTAACCAGCTGAGCTACTCCGGCGGGGAGGGGGATGGTAGCGGTGCAGAAGGGAGGACCTCCTCAGACCGGGTGGTCGGCGATTCGGCCGGTGTTGGTTGGGTTCGTGGTCGTCGCCGATGCCTTTGCGGTGGCCTCGCTGGCGATCGTGCGGCCGGAGAATTGGCTTGCTCCCTTTCTCGGCTTCGGCGTGGTTCTGGTGGGGATGGTGGCCCTCGAGGGGTGGGCAATTAGACACCGTCGGGACGATGAGGGGCGCTGATTGGAGAAGGGGGCTTTCGCATTTTCGCTGCAGATCCGGAGGTTGCAGGGGAAACGACGCACCTTGTACGCATCATGAGTAGGGTTGGCGCGTGACTGCAGAGCTGGACAGGGCAGTGAAGACGGTCGTCCGGCAGTGCATGGGAATCTCGCCGGGCGAGGAGGTTCTGGTCGTCTGCAACCCCGTCACCGAAGAGATCGGCGCGCTGATGCGGATCGAGGCGCAGGGGGACGGCGCCGACGCCACCCTGGCTGTGATCTCCGAGCGCGATTCGGCCGCTGCCGAGCCGCCCCGCGCGGTCGCTGCCGCGATGGCCGCCGCCGACGTGGTCCTGGCGCCGACGATCCAGTCGCTCTCCCACACCGCCGCGCGCAAGGCCGCCAGCGACGCCGGGGTGCGGATCGGCACCCTGCCAGGCGTAACCGAGGAGATGCTGGGGCGGCTGATGACCGGCGACCTGGAGGAGATCCGGCGTCGCGGCTGGGCCGTCGTCACCGCGCTCAACCGCGGCACCGAGGCGCGGATTACCTGCGCCCACGGCAGCGATCTGCGGATCGGGCTGGATGGCCGCTTGGGGATCGTCGACGCCGGCGAACTCGGCAACAAAGGTGCCTTCGGCAATCTCCCCTGCGGCGAGGGCTTCATCGCCCCGGTCGAGGGCACGACCGAGGGCACCCTGGTCATCGACGGCTCGATCGCCAGCGTCGGCCTGCTCGACACGCCCGTCTCGCTGACCGTGCGCGAGGGCAATCTGGTCGAGGCGACCGGCGACGACGGCGGCAAGCTGATGGAGCTGCTCACCGCCCACGGCGAAGACGGCACCAACGTCGCCGAGCTCGGGATCGGCACCAACGAAGAGGCGATCCTGACCGGCAACATCCTCGAGGACGAGAAGATCCTCGGCACCTGCCACGTCGCCTTCGGTGCCTCGGCGGCGATCGGCGGCACGGTCCAGGTCCCGGTCCACCTCGACTGCGTCGTCCTCGAACCGACCGTCGAAATCGACGGCGAGACGATCGTCAGCGGCGGCGATCTGCTCGTCTGAGAGGCTGGGGGAGATGCCGCTCCTCCTCGCCGCTCCCAACGTCTCGGAGGGCCGCGACCACGGGCTGCTCGATCGCCTGCAGAGCGCCTTCACCCGCGGCGCCCGCCTGCTCGACCGCCATTCCGACGCCGATCACGGGCGCAGCGTCTTCACCCTCGCCGGCGAGGGCACGAGCCTGACCGAGGCGCTCGCGGCCGGCGCCGAGGAGGCGCTGGAGACGATCGACATGCACGCCTACAGCGGCGTCCATCCGGCGATCGGGGCGCTCGACGTCTGCCCGCTCGTCTGGTTCCACCGCGGCGACGCCGAGGCGGCGCGGACCGAGGCGGTTGCCGTCGCCACCCAGATCGGCGGCCTCGGCATCCCGGTCTTCCTCTACGGCGAGCTGGCCCGCGACCCCGGCCGGGCCGAGCGGGCCTACTTCCGCAACGGCGGCCTCGCCGAGCTCTGGTTGCGGATGGAGTCCGGCGAGCTGCGACCGGATTTCGGCCCGCGGCTGCCGCACCGGACCGCCGGCGCCACCCTTGTCACGGCCCGCCCGCCGCTGGCTGCCTTCAACGTCGAGCTCGACAGCGGCGACGTCGACGTCGCCCGCGCCGTCGCCGCCGGCCTGCGGGAGGCGGGGGGAGGGCCGGCCGGCGTCCGCGCGATCGGCCTCCTGCTCTCCAGCGGTCGCGCCCAGGTCTCGACCAACGTCCACGACCCGATCGCCGTTCCCCTCGGCGAGATCGTCGAGCGGGTGCGGGCGCTCGCGGCGCCGCTCGGGGCGCGCCCGGTCGAGGCGGAGCTGGTCGGCCTCGTCCCCGCCTCGGCGCTCGCCGGCTATCCGGAGGACGTGCCGATGCGGGGCTTCGACCCCGCCCGCCACACGATCGAGGCGCGGCTCGCCGAAGCGACCGACTAAATTCCCCTACCTATGGCCCAGACGAAGAAGAAGCGCCAGCGCAAGCGCCGTGGCACCCAGGGCGGCAGGGTCGACACGAACCCGCGCAGCGGCCGCCCCCGCAGCCGCGAGGAAGCGAAGGCGCGCGCCCGCTCGAAACGCAAACCCGCCCCGAAACAGGATCTGCCGCCGACCTGGCGCAGCTCCTTCGTCCGCGGCCTCGTCGCCGCGGTGATCTTCGCCGTCGCCCTGATCCTGGTCTTCAAAAAGCCGCTCGCCGGCTCGCTCCTCTTCGGCGCCTTCATGTTGGCCTTCTACGTCCCCGCCGGCTACTACATCGACATGGCGATGTGGCGGCGGCGGGAGCGAGCCCGGATCCGCGCCCGGAGCGAGTAGCGGGGGGCTGATGGCCCTCGAGGTCGAGATGCTGACGGTCGGCCCGGTGGCCGAGAACTGCTTCCTGCTGCGCCGGCAGGGCTCCGACCGGCTGCTCGTCGTCGACCCGGGCGAGGAGGCGGAGCGGATCCTGGCGGCAATCGAGGCGACCGGGGCGAAGGCGGAGGCGATCCTCGTCACCCACTGCCACTTCGACCACATCGGCGCGGTGGCGCCGGTGGCGGCGGCGACCGGGGCACCGGTCTACTGCCCCGAGATCGAGGTGCCGATCCTCGCCGACATCATGCGCTTCGTCCCCTGGGAGGGCTTCGGCCCCTTCGAGAGCTACGACGCCGACGAGGTCGTCCGCGGCGGCGAGACGCTGGAGCTGGCGGGGCTGGAGCTCGACGTCGTCTTCACCCCCGGCCACAGCCCCGGCCACGTCACCTACGCGGTCCGCGGCGAGAACGCACTCTTCTCCGGTGACGTCCTCTTCCAGGGCTCGGTCGGCCGGGTCGACCTGCCCGGCGCCGACGGGCCGACCCTGCTCGCCTCGCTCGGGCAGCTGCTCGAGACCTTCCCGGACGAGGCGGTCGTCCATCCCGGCCACATGGGACTGACCACGCTCGGAGCCGAGCGCGCGACCAATCCCTTCCTCGGCTCGCTGACCCAGTAGGGCCTGGCCAACTAAAGTCGCCGCACGATGGCGAGCAAGTTCCAGGCCCCGCGGGGGACCTTCGACATCCTGCCCGGCGCGGCGCGGGAACGGGCGCGGCTGGAAGGCGCCGCGGCGGAGATCTTCGCCCGGGCCGGCTACGAGCCGATCGCGACGCCGGCCTTCGAGGACACGGCGCTGTTCGAGCGCGGCGTCGGCCAGTCGACCGACATCGTCCGCAAGGAGATGTTCACCTTCGAGGACAAGGGCGAGCGCAGCCTCACCCTGCGCCCGGAGGGCACCGCCTCGATCTGCCGCGCCTACCTCGAGCACGGGATGCACAAACTGGCGCAGCCGGTGAAGCTCTCCTACCTCGGGCCGTTCTTCCGCCACGAGCGGCCGCAGGCCGGCCGCTACCGCCAGTTCCACCAGCTCGGGATCGAGTGCATCGGCACCGACTCCCCGGCTGCCGACGCCGAGGTGATCATGCTCCTCTCCGACCTGCTGGGCGAGCTCGGCGTCCCCGGGGTGGAGTTGCGGCTCGGCAGCCTCGGCTCCTTCGAGGCGCGTCGCGCCTATCTGGAGGACCTGAAAGCGCACCTGCACGCGCACGAGGCCGACCTCTCCAGAGACGTGCGCGAGCGGATCGACATCAACCCGCTGCGGGCTTTCGACGCCGACGACGAGGGGACGCGGGGGGCGATGGCTAGCGCGCCGACGATCGTCGAGCGGCTGGAGGGCGAGGACGCCGCGCACTTCGAGGGCGTCCGCTCGCTGCTCGACGCCGCCGGCGTCGCCTACGTCATCGACCCGACGCTGGTCCGCGGCCTCGACTACTACACGCGGACGATCTTCTCCTTCGTCTGCGACCGGCTCGGGGCGCAGTCGGAGATCGGCGGAGGCGGTCGCTACGACGGCTTGATCAAGCAGCTCGGCGGGCCGGCGACGCCGGCGGTCGGGTTCGCCGCCGGGATCGAGCGGATCCTGCTGGCGCTGGACGAAGAGGTGCCGGCCGCCGGGCGCGACGCCTTCGTCGCGGTCGCCGACCCGAGCCAGCGCGAGCGGGCGGTGGTGCTGGCCGTGGAGCTTCGCCACGCCGGGCTCTCGGCCGAGGTCGACCTCGCCGGCCGCGGTCTCAAGACCCAGCTCAAGCACGCCGACCGGATCGGCGCCCGCCGCGTCCTCATCCTCGAGGACGACGGCGGCGCCCAGCTGCGCGATATGGACACCGGAGAGCAGCGCGCCGTCGATCCCGGCAACCTTGTCGAGGAGATGACGGGAGGGGAATCGTGAGCGAGGCGATCGGCGCCTACCGCAGCGCCTGGTGCGGTGAGGTCCTGGCGGACAAGGTCGACTCCGAGGTGACCGTCGCCGGCTGGGTGCATCGGCGGCGCGACCACGGTGGCCTCATCTTTATCGACCTCCGCGACCGCACCGGCATCGTCCAGCTCGTCTTCAACCCGGACAGCTCCGGTGAGGCCTTCGGGCTCGGCCACGAGCTGCGTCCCGAGGACGTGCTGAGCGTGACCGGCGGCGTCGTCCGCCGCGCCGCGGAGACCGTCAACCCGGAGTTGCCCACCGGTGAGTTCGAGGTCCAGGTGACGAAGGCCGAGCGCCTGGCGAAAGCGGAGACGCCGCCCTTCCAGATCGAGGGCTTCAGCGGCGAGGTCGGCGAGGACACGCGCCTGCGCTACCGCTACCTCGACCTGCGCCGCGAGCAGATGCAGAAGGCGCTGCAGCTGCGCCACCGAGTTGTTACCGCGATGCGCGAGTTCCTCGGCGGCGAGGGCTTCCTCGACATCGAGACGCCGGTCCTGACCCGCTCGACCCCGGAGGGCGCGCGCGACTTCCTCGTCCCCAGTCGCCAGCAGCCGGGCTCCTTCTACGCGCTGCCGCAGTCGCCGCAGTTGTTCAAGCAGCTGCTGATGATCTCCGGCTACGAGCGCTACTACCAGGTGGCGCGCTGCTTCCGCGACGAGGCGACGCGCGCCGACCGCCAGGCCGAGTTCACCCAGCTCGACATCGAGATGTCCTTCGTCGACGGCGACGACGTGATCGCGGTCAACGAACGCCTGCTGGCCCATGTCTTCGCCGCCGTCGGTGGGCCGAAGATCGAGACCCCGATGCAGCGCATGTGCTTCGACGAGGCGATGGGCCGGTTCGGCACCGACCGCCCGGACCTGCGCTTCGGGCTCGAGCTCGTCGACCTCGGCGAGGCCCTGCGCGAGACCGAGTTCAAGGTCTTCCGCTCGGTCCTCGAGGGGGGCGGATCGATCCGCGGGGTCAACGCCGGTCGCCGCGAGATGCCGCGCTCCGAGCTCGACGGCCTCATCTCCCGCGCCCAGGAGCTGGGGGCGAAAGGGCTGGTCTGGGCCTTCCGCGAGGGCGAGGGGTGGCGCTCGCCGACCGCCAAGTTCCTCAGCGAGGCCGAGCTGGCCGATCTCAACCAGCGCCTCGGCGCCGAGGAGGGCGACCTGTTGCTGCTGGTCGCCGACAAACCGGCGGTCGTCAACGCCGTCCTCGGGCAGATGCGGATCGACTTGGCCGAGCGCTTCGACCTGATCGACCCCGCCGACGACCGGCTCGTCTGGATCGTCGACTGGCCGCTGATGGAGTGGAACGAGGACGAGAAGCGCTGGGACGCCCTGCACCATCCGTTCACCGCACCCGCCGGAGATTTTGACCCGACCCACCCTGGCGCCGCCCGCGCCCAGGCCTACGACGTCGTCTGGAACGGGCAGGAGCTGGGCGGAGGCTCGATTCGTATCCACGACGCCGAGATGCAGGAGGCGGTTTTCGGCGCGCTCGGAATCGACCCGGAGACGGCGCGCGATCGCTTCGGCTTCCTGCTCGAGGCGCTGCGCTACGGGGCGCCGCCGCACGGCGGTATCGCCTACGGCGTCGACCGCATCGTCCAGCGCCTCTTCGGCGCCGAGACGATCCGAGACGTCATCGCCTTCCCGAAGACCGCCTCCGGCTTCGACCTCCTGACCGGCGCCCCGGCCCCGGTCGACGAGCTGCAGATGCGCGAGCTCGGCATCGGCATCCACAAATCCAAACTCGCCGGCCACTAGAGATGGCGGGCCGCCAGTTCCCGATCTGATGGGCCTGCGGGATTGGATTCCCCGCAGGTGGCGCCCCGGGCCAGGGCCCGGACAGACCCCCATCCACGTCGACGATCCCGGCTACGACAGCTGGGAGGTGGTGCGGGACTTCGGCGACGTCCGCACCGCCCGCGCCTGGCACCAGTCTCTGATCGAGGCCGGCTTCGAGGCAGTCCTCACCTCCGACTGGCCGATCGACCGCTTCGGCCACGGCGACATCTCCCTCCGCGTCCCACCCGAGCAGTGGAGCGAGGCCGAGTGGCATCTCTCGAACCTTGATTAGGGAGTCGGGGAGGACTCTCCGTCACGAATTTGGGGAGGTTCCTTCGGGCCCTCCCCGACTCCCCGCCACGGTTCTCGCTGTTTAGGTGATTCGTCTCGGTGGTAGTTTTGGGGCAGGCTCGAATCCGTTCGAGAGCCGTCTCACCGTTTGACCCAACACAAACGGCACGGGAGCTGGAAAGTCTCCGGTCCCCTTGGGGGCAGGAGCAGGCACCCACCTTCAATTGAAGGGATCAAAGCCAGAGGCGGCAACGGCGGGTTGGGGCCTTTTCTCGTTCCGGTGCGACTGTCGCGCCGAAGTCGGCACAAACCGCGCGCCACATTTGCGTCTTGATGCCTCAGCCTCAGGTGCATGGGAATCGAGCCGGCAGTTTCCGTCCATATAGAAGGGAAAGTGCCGGCTCGTGCTTGGGACGAGCGGATCGGAGAGCTCGCACGGCGGCAGCACGGTGTTGTGGGGCGGGCTCAACTGCGGGCGCTTGGCATGGGAGCGGGAGCGATCGAGTCGCGCGTGAAGCGCGGACGCCTTCATCGGTTCCACCGCGGTGTCTATGTAGTCGGGTATCGGCGGATCAACAGGAAGGGGCGCTGGATGGCGGCTGTGCTGGCGTCCGGCTCCGAGGCCTGGCTCAGTCACCGCAGCGCCGCACGGCTTTGGCAGCTGATGTCGCCGGGGGACGAATGGGTCGAACTGACTTCGCCGCCGCCGAACCGGACGCGGAGGCGCGGGATCGTCTGCCATGAAGGGGTTGTGGCTGCAGATGAGCGGCTCGTTATCGACGCAATTCCGGTTACCTCCCCGTTCCGTACCGTCTTCGACCTTGCGGCCGTGCTCAAGCTGCGGGAGCTGGAGCGGGTGTTCCACGAGGCGGAAGTGAGGGAACTGCGGGACCGGGTCTCGCTGCCGATGCTGTTGGAGCGCTATCCGGGGCGGCGGGGGGCGCGGAACCTGCGGGCGCTGCTGGAGTCGGCGGAGCCGGTCGGGTTCACGCGGAATGACTTCGAGGAGGCGTTTCGCTCCTTGGTGGCTGCCCATGGCATCCATCCACGGCCTCGGATGAACGCCCCCTTGGCCCTGCGCGGGCAGTTCTTCGAGATCGACGCGCTGTGGGAGGAGGAGTGCGTGGCGGTGGAGCTCGACAGCCGCAGTGTCCACGGGACGAAGAAGCGATTTGAGTCGGATCGGCAGCGGGACCGGATCCTGGCTGCTGAGGGCTATCGCACGGTGCATGTGACCTGGCTGCAGTTGCAGAAGGAACCGGAGGAGATCGTGGCTGATTTGCGGATGGCGCTTGGGCAGGGCCGCCACCCACACCCACATGGCGGGTAGGTGTGGGTGGCGGCCCTGCTGCGGGGTTTGGGTGGGGGGACGGTTTGCGCTCTACCCTTCAGGACATGGAACGGGAGCTCTTCGAGCACTACCTGAGCGATGAGAGCCGGCGCGGGCCGGCTGTCGATGGCGCCTTCACGGGGGCTGCGGGTGGGGCTGCTTGTGGGGATCTCTCTCGGGTTTCGTTCCTTGTCACCGAGGGGCGCCTCGTGAACGTCTCCTTTGACGCCGAGGGATGCGGAGCCACTAAGGCCGCAACCGCCGCCGTGGCCGAGATGGTCGACGGCGCTCCCGTCCTCGATGCCGCCTTGATCGACATCGACACCGTCGACGTGGCCATCGGCGGCCTAACCCCCGCCAAGCGCCATGCCGCCCAGCTCGCCACCGACGCCCTCCACCGAGCTCTTCAAGGCGTCGCGTCTTCGTCGCTGGACCTTGACCCGGCCCGGGTGGGAGGGAGAGGCCTCCCGGAGGAGCCTCCCCATCTGCGACGGAGGGAGGCCTCTCCCTCCCCCAAGCGGGTGGCAGTAGCCATGTCCGGCGGCGTTGACAGCGCCGTCGCCGCTCTGCTCGCCCGCGAGGAAGGCGCCGAGGTGGTCGGTATCACGGTCAAGCTCTGGAGTGACCCCGAGACCGATGGCGCCAAGGCCTGCTGCTCACCCGAGGCGGTGCTGGGGGCCCGGGCGCTCGCCCATCAGCTCGGCATCCCGCACTTCACCCTCGACCTCGAGGAGGATTTCCGGCGTCGGGTCGTCGATCGCTTCATCGGCGGCTATTCAGAGGGGAGCACGCCGAACCCCTGCATCCTTTGCAACGGCGAGGTCCGGTTGGCGGCGATGGTCGACCTCGCCGAGAGGCTCGGCGCCGAGCGGTTGCTCACCGGCCACTACGCGCGGATCGTCGAGGACGGCGAGGGGCCGCTGCTCGCCACGGCCGCCGACACGGCGAAGGACCAGAGCTACATGCTGGCGGCGCTGCCGACGGAGCTGCTCGGGCGGCTCGACTTCCCCCTCACCGAGCTGACCAAGCCCGAGGTGCGGGAGATCGCCTCCCGCCATGGCCTCGCCGTCGCCCGCAAGGCCGAGAGCCAGGACCTCTGCTTCCTCGCCGGCCAGGGCAAGCGCGGCTTCCTCCGCCGCCACGGCGGCCTGCGCGAGCGCGAGGGCATGATCCTCGACTCCGCCGGCCGCACCCTTGGTCGCCATCGCGGCCACCACGACTTCACCGTCGGCCAGCGCCGCGGGATCGGCGTCTCCGCCCCGGAGGCGCTCTACGTGCTCGCCACCGATGCCGCCGCCAACACCGTCACCGTCGGCACCCGGGCCGAGCTGGAGAAGCGCAGCGTCCGCCTCCGCGACGCGGTCCTGCACCGCGACGGCAGCGCCGTCGACTCGGTGAAGCTGCGCTACCGCTCCCGCGCCCTTCCCGCCACCGTCTCGGTGGCGGGGAAGGGGCGGCATCCGAACCTGGATGTGGAGCTGGGGGAGGGCTTCCCTGGCGTGGCCCCCGGCCAGACGGCGGTGCTGATGGCCGGCGAGCGGATCGTCGGCCACGGCACCATCGCCGCCTGAACTGCTTATCCGCGGGGTTAGACGGCGGAGCTAGAAGCCACGGTTGCGGCTTCTTCCTGTCGCTGCTGCACAACCGTCTTGACGCAGCGGCTGAACGGAGTCCCCTTCTCGCCCTTGGCGACGTGCTTCTGCTTCTTCAGGTCTTTGCACGCCTGTCCCGGGGTGAGGTCCGGCTGGTTGGCCGCACGTTTGTGCGCCCGGACACAGCGGCTGAAGGCGGTCCCCTTCTCGCCTTTCACGTGTTTCTTGCTTTCGCCACGGCAGTAGTAGCCGTATGCATGGCCCTTCGGCGCCGACTTCGGCCCGTTAGGGGTGTTCGGGTGTTCGGGGTGATAGTTCGGGCCTTCCGGCTGGTAGTCGGGTCCGTCGGCGACGCCTACCGCCGGCATCGCAGCCAGCGAAAGCACCGCGAGCGCCATCACGAACATGGTGCGCAGCTTCATGCTTGCCTCCTTCGACAGTGGTCGAACGAACGATCCAGTCAGGGCTGAAACGGTCCCCGACCCATGTCTGTAAGGGCAAACATTTCTGGAGCAGGCGATTTGCCATGCCTGACCGGACAGGTGTCCGATCTGACGAATATTTAGGCTTCCTAATATGAGGGCGAAGGAGATCCGGGAGACGTACCTGTCTTTCTTTGCGGAGCGGGAGCACAAGATCGTGCCCTCGGCCTCGCTCGTGCCCTCCGTGCACGACCCCTCCGTGCTCCTGACCACGGCCGGGATGCAGCCCTTCAAGCCCTACTTCCTAGGCCGCGAACAGCCGCCGGCGCCGCGCCTCGCCGACGTGCAGAAATGCTTCCGCACCACCGACATCGAGGAGGTCGGCAACACCGCCCGCCACATGACCTTCTTCGAGATGCTCGGTAACTGGAGCTTCGGCGACTACTTCAAGGCGGAGTCGATCCCCTGGGGCTGGGAGCTCTCGACCCAGGGCTTCGGCATGGACCCGGAGCAGATCTGGGTGACCGTCTTCGGCGGCGACGAGGAGCTCGGCCTCGGACCTGACGAAGAGGCGATCGAGATCTGGCGCGCCACCGGCGTCCCGGAGGAGCGGATCGTCCGCCTCGGCCGCGAGGACAACTTCTGGCAGGCCGGCCCGACCGGCCCCTGCGGCCCCTGCTCGGAGCTCTATCTCGACCGCGGCCTCGAGTTCGGCGCCGAGGGCGAGCGGCCCGGTGACGACACCGACCGCTTCCTCGAGTTCTGGAACCACGTCTTCATGAGCTACGACCTCGCTGAGGACGGCAACCTGGCCGAGCTGCCGATGAAGAACATCGACACCGGCATGGGCCTCGACCGGATGGCGGCGGTCCTCCAGGACGTCCCCTCGGTCTTCGAGACCGACCACGTGCGGCCGCTGATCGACCTCGCCGAGGAGCTCTCCGGCCGCCGCTATGACGAGGGTGGCGCGGTCACCCGGGCGATGCGGATCGTCGCCGACCACAGCCGCGGCGCCGCCTTCCTGATCGCCGATGGCGTCGTCCCCTCCAACGAGGACCGCGGCTACATCCTGCGCCGGATCATGCGGCGGGCGATCCAGCAGGGGCGGACGCTCGGGCTGGAGGCGCCCTGGCTCGGCCGCTTCGCCGAGCGGACGATAGAGCTGATGGGCGAGGACTACCCCGAGCTGGTCGCCGAGAGGGCGACGATCGAGCGCTGGGTCGGCGACGAGGAGGAGAGCTTCGGCCGCACCCTGGAGCGCGGCAGCGAGCTGTTAGTCAACCTGATCGACGAAGCGAAGCAGACCAACACCTCCTGGATCGATGCCGCCGAGGCCTTCAAGCTCCACGACACCTACGGCTTTCCCTACGACCTGACCAAGGAGCTCTTGGCCGAAGAGGGCCTCTCGGTCGACGACCAGGGCTTCCAGGAGCTGATGGAGGAGCAGCGGCAGCGTGCCCGGATGGCGAGCGCCACCGCCCACGGCTCCGAGAACACCCACGAGCGCGTCCTCACCTTTGCCGAAGCGACGCCGCCGACCCGGTTCGTCGGCTACGAAACCCTGCGCGCGACCACCGGCCTCGCTGCGGTCGAGGCGGCCGACGGCAAGGCGCTGGTCAAGCTCGAGCAGAGCCCCTTCTACGCCGAGGGCGGCGGCCAGGTTGCCGACTCCGGCGTCCTGCGCTGGGGCGAGACGGAGGCGCGGGTGGTCGATGTCTACCGCCTCGGCGAGGACCAGGCGCTCGAGGTCGAGCCGGGCGGCGCGGCGATCGAGCCCGGCGTCCCGGTCGAAGCCGAAGTCGACGCCGAGACGCGCCACGCGACGATGCGCAACCACACCGCGACCCACCTCCTGCACGCGGCGCTGCGCGAGCGCCTCGGCACCCACGTCCGGCAGGCGGGGTCCGCCGTGCGCCCCGACAAGCTGCGCTTCGACTTCACCCACGGCCAGGCGCTCAGCCCCGAGGAGCTGCGCGACGTCGAGGAGCGGGTCAACGAGTGGGTGAAGGCGAGCCGCCCCGTCCGCTGGCTGAACATGAACCGCGCCGAGGCAGAAGAGCTGGGCGCGATGGCCCTGTTCGGAGAGAAATACGGCGAGTGGGTGCGGGTGGTCGAGGTCGACGGCGTCTCCCGCGAGCTCTGCGGCGGCACCCACGTCGCCAACACCGCCGAGGTCGGCATCTTCAAGATCAGCTCCGAGGGCTCGAGCGCCGCCAACGTGCGCCGGGTCGAGGCGATCACGGGTCCGGCGGCCATCGACTTTTTCCGCGAGCGCGAGGCGGAGCTGCGCGAGGCCGGCGAGCTGCTCGGCAGCCCGCAGGATCCCCTCGCCGCCGCCCGGCGGGCCGCCGAGCAACTGAAGGAGGCCGAGAGCATGAAGAAGCAGGCGTCGGCGAAGCGCCTCCGCTCCGACTTCCAAAGCTTCATCGAGGAGGCCACCGAGGTTGCGGGTGTCAAATTGGCAACTCGCGAAACTCCGGTGCTGGCGGTTGGAAAGGATCTTCGCGGTCTCGCAAAAGAGATCCTCGCCGCCCTGGGAGACGGCCCGACTGCCGTCGTGCTCGGCGGCGTCCCAGACGAAACGCCCCCGAATAAAGTTGGATTCGTCGTGCTCATCTCCAGCGCGGCTGTGGAGATGGGGCTTTCGGCGCAGGAGATCATCCAGAAGCCTGCTGATCTGATCGGCGGTCGTGGCGGCGGCAACGCCGAGCTGGCGCAAGCCGGGGGAATGGACTCCGGTGCGCTACCCCAGGCAGTCGCAGCGGCCAAGAAGTCGATCGAACAGAGAGCCGCTTAGTGCGGGTGCTCGCCCTCGACCATGGGACCGTCCGCATCGGCTGCGCCCTCTCCGACCCGAGCGGGACCCTATCGACGCCGCTTCCGGTGATCGAGCCGCCCGAGGCTCGCGCCGTCGCCGAGCTGGTCGAGGAGCACGGGGTCGAAGTGGTCGTCGTCGGGCTGCCACTGCACCTGAGCGGCGAGGAGGGCAGCCAGGCAGGTTTGGCGCGCAGCTTCTGCCGGGAACTGGAGGCGATGCTCTCAGTGCCGGTCGAGACCTACGACGAGCGCCTCACCTCGCGGATGGCCGACGCCAGCCGGCGTGCCGGCGCCGGCGCCGCCCGCGACTCGATCGCCGCCGCTCACCTGCTCGAGTCCTACCTGGAGAGCAGGCGATGAGCGACGACTGGCTCAAGGACGACGCCTTCGCCGACCCCGACGACCCGGCCGCCCGCGAGCGCGAGCAACGCCGCCGTGAGCGCGAAGAAAAGCGCCAGAAGCGCGCCGGCAAGCAGGCTGAGGTCGAGCAGCCGCCTCCGCCTGCGTCTGTCGAGTCGGCCGCGCCGCCTCCGCCTCCCGCCGAGCCGCTGCCGCCGCGCACGCCCGAGGAGGAGTTCTGGGACGAGGAGCCACCGGCGCCGCCGCCACCGGTGGTCGCCGGCAACGGCAGCTCCAACCGCCACCCGAAGCCGAGCCTCGGCTTCCTCGGCGCGATCGGCCGCCACCCCTTCCGCCTCTTCGCGGTGATCGCCGCCCTCTTCGTCCTCTGGTTCCTCAACTCGCTCTTCCAGCCGTTCCACGGCGACGGCAGCGGCAAGGTGCAGGTGACGATCCCGAAGGGCTCGAGCGTGGCCGAAGTCGGCGACCTCCTCGCCGACGAAGACGTGATCTCCAACTCGACCCTCTTCCAGGTCCGCGTCACCCTCGCTGGCAAGCGCTCGGAGATCTACTCCGGCCACTTCACCCTCGCCCACGACATGAGCTACGGCGCCGCCATCGACACCCTCTCGGTCCCGCCGGTGAAGCGGACGCTGACGGTGACGATCCCCGAGGGCTACACCCGCTCGCAGGCCGCGCAGGTGGCCGAAGAAGCCGGCGTCCCCGGCGACTACACCAAGGCGACGATCAAGTCGAAGTACCTCGACCCCGCCGAATACGGCGGCAAGGGGGCCAAGGACCTCGAAGGCTTCCTCTTCCCCGACACCTTCGAACTGAAGCCCAAGGCGCCGGTGGAGGACCTCGTCCAGCTGCAGCTGCAGGACTTCAAGCGCCGGATCAAGGGCGTCGACATGAGCTACGCGAAGTCGAAGAACCTGACCGTCTTCGACGTCGTCACGATCGCCTCGATGGTCGAGGACGAGGCCGGGGTCGACTCGCAGCGGGGCCTCGTCGCCTCGGTGATCTACAACCGCCTGCACGAAGGGATGCCGCTGGGGATCGACGCGACGATCCGCTTCGCGACCGGCAACTACACCGAGCCGCTGACCGAATCCGAACTGGCGATCGACTCTCCCTACAACAGCCGCACCAACGCCGGCCTGCCGCCGGGGGCGATCAGCAACCCCGGCCTCGAATCGCTGAAGGCGGCAGCGCACCCGCCGAAGACCGGCTACCTCTTCTACGTGACGACGCCGGGGGCCTGCGGCAAGCTCACCTTCGCCAAGACCGAAGCCGAATTCGAAGCCGCGGTCGACAAGTACAACTCCGCGCGCGAAGCGGCCGGCGGCAACTCGCCGGACAGCTGCGGGGATTAAGTGTCTGAGCCGATGGCGAAGCTCGCGGTGCTCGGCCATCCCGTCTCGCACTCGCGCTCGCCGGCGATGCAGAACGCGGCCCTCGCGGCACTGGGGCTGGAGGACTGGCACTACACGGCGATCGACGCCGCTCCCGAGGCCTTCGAGATGACCGTGAAGGAGCTGGCCGAAGTCGGCTACGCTGGCGTCAACGTCACCGTGCCGCACAAGCAGGCGGCGCTGGCACTGGCCGACGAGGCGAGCGAAGCCTCGCAGCAGATCGGCGCCGCCAACACCCTCGCCTTCGCCGAGGGCCGGATCGAGGCGCACAACACCGACGCCGACGGGCTGCTGGCGGCGCTGCCCGACCCGCCGCGCGGTCATCGCACGCTGGTCCTCGGCGCCGGCGGCGCCGCCCGGGCGGCGATCTGGGCGCTGCTCTGGGAAGGGGCGAAGGTCGAGGTCTGGAACCGCACCCCCGAGCGGGCCGAGGAGATCTGCGCCGAGCTGGGGTGCAAGGCGGTGACGGTGCCGCGGCAGAGCGAGTACGACCTGATCGTCAACACCAGCGCCGCCGGGCTGCGCGGCGAGGACCCCTTCGAGCACCTGCCCCTGGAGCGGGGCGAGTTCACCGACCACCAGACCGTCGTCGACATGGTCTACGGCGAGCGCCACAGCCGGCTGCTGAAAGCCGCGGAAGGGGCGCGCGCCGCCGTCGTCGACGGGCTCGAGATCCTCGTCCAGCAGGGGGCGCGGTCGCTGGAAATCTGGACGGGACGGACCCCGGACCTCGACGTGATGCGCGAGGCGGCGCGGCGCCGATAGCCTTGCCGCGATGACGACGTTCCGTTTCACGACCGCGGGGGAGTCGCACGGGCCTGGGCTCGTGGCGATCGTCGAGGGCCTGCCGGCGGGCCTCGAGCTCGACCGCGAGGCGCTCGACCGTGACATGGCGCGGCGCCAGCTCGGCCACGGCCGCGGCGGCCGGATGAAGATCGAGACCGACACGGTCGAGGTCCGCAGCGGCGTCCGCCACGGGCGCACGCTCGGCAGTCCGATCGCCCTCCTCGTCGCCAACCGCGATTACAAGAACTGGGAAGAGCGGATGAACCCGTGGCCGGTCGATGGCTTCGAGCCCGACGAGGTGCACCTGCCGCGGCCCGGCCACGCCGACCTCGTCGGTGCCCAGAAATACGGCCACACCGACATCCGCAACATCCTCGAGCGGGCGAGCGCGCGCGAGACCGCGGCCCGCGTTGCCGCCGGTACGATCGCCCGCGCCTTCCTCGCCCGGCTCGGCGTCGAGATCCACAGCCACGTGCTGCAGATCGCCTCGGTGAAGGCCGCCGAGCGGCCCGACCTGGAACCGGCCGACTTCGCCGGCGTCGACGAGGACCCGGTCCGCTGCCTCGACCCGGAGGCGAGCAAGGCGATGGTCGCGGAGATCAACCGCCTGCGGAAGGCGAACGAGAGCCTCGGCGGCACCTTCGAGGTGCTCGTCTTCGGCCTCGTGCCGGGGATCGGCTCCCACATCTCCTGGGAAGACCGGCTCGACGGCCGCCTCGCCGGCGCCGTCGCCTCGATCCAGTCGATCAAGGGGGTCGCGATCGGCGAAGCCTGGGACGTCGCCGGCCGCCCCGGCTCCGAGGCGCACGACGAGATCTTCTGGTCGGAGAAGGACGGCTACTTCCGCGAAACCAACCACGCCGGCGGCCTCGAGGGCGGGATGACCAACGGGCAGCCGCTCGCGGTGCGGGCGGCGATCAAGCCGATCTCGACCCTGACCAAGCCGCTGCGCTCGGTCGACACCGAGACCAAGCAGCCGGCGCAGGCGCTGCGCGAGCGCACCGACTCGACCGTGGTCCCGGCGGCGGCGATCGTCGGCGAGGCGATGGTCGCGCTGACCCTCGCCCGCGCCTACCGCGAGAAGTTCGGCGGCGACCACATCGACGACGTGGTCGGCGCGATCGAGGCCTACAAGCAGCGGATCGACTTCCGGGGCTGAGCCAGGTGGCGAAGCCGGCGATCGTCTTCATCGGCTTCATGGGTGCCGGCAAGAGCACCGCGCTCGAAGCTGCCCGCAAGGCGGGCCTGCAGACGACCGAGATCGACGAGCTGATGGAAGCGGAGCTCGGCAAGCCGATCCGCCAGGCCTTCGAGGAGGACGGGGAGGAGGCCTTCCGCGCCCGCGAGGCCGAGGTGGTCGGCTCGCTGCTGGAGAACGCCGACGGCGGCGCGATCGCCCTTGGCGGCGGCAGCATCCTCTCCGAGCGGGTCCGCAAAGCGCTAGACCGCCACATCGTCGTCCTGCTGGAGATCGACGCGGCGACGGCTTGGAAGCGGATCGAGGGAACCGAGCGGCCGCTGGCGACGAGCGAAGAGGACGTGGCGAAGCTGCTGGCCGAGCGGGCGCCGTTCTACGAGGAACTGGCGGACGCGGTTGTGCCGATCGCCGATCGCCGAGTGCTCGAGAGGGCGCTGCCGGCGATCCAGGCGCTTGAGGGGATGCCAGAGGGAACGCGGCTGCTGTGGGCGTCGAGCGCTTCGGGTGATTACCCGATCTTGGTTGGCAGGGATCTGCTTGGAACGGACTGGTGGCCGCTGGAGGGGCGGCGCCTATGCGTGACCGACCGCAACGCTGCTGCCTACGCGGGTCGCCTGAAGTCGCTGAGCAGCGTCATCGAGTTGGAGCCGGGCGAGGGGTCGAAGACCCTCGATCAGGTGGGGAAGGTCATCCGCCGCCTGGCCACCCAGCAGATGACCCGTGAAGATCATGTGGTCGCCCTGGGCGGGGGCGTCGTAGGCGATCTGGCCGGCTTCTGCGCGCACATCTACCAGCGCGGGGTTCCGGTCGTGCAGGTGCCGACCACCCTCGTCGCCCAGGTGGATTCTGCATACGGCGGTAAGACGGGGGTCGACATCGACGAGCTGAAGAACTACGCGGGTGCCTACCACCTGCCCTCAGCGGTGTTCGCCGATACGTCGACTCTCAACTCGCTGCCGCACGAACAACTGGCTGCCGGGTTCGTGGAGGTAATCAAGACGGGCCTCCTAGCGGGCGGGCGGTTGTGGGAGAAAGTTCTCCACGCGGACCTGGAGAATCCAGTGCACCTCGAGCAACTGGTCTTCGATTGCGCGCGCTACAAGTGCGCGGTCGTCGCCGCCGACGAGCGCGACGCGGGCCTGCGCCACGTCCTCAATCTCGGCCACACCGTTGGCCACGCGATCGAGGGGGTCTCGAAGTACTCCTACCTGCACGGCGAAGCGATCGGGCTCGGCCTCTTGGCGGCATTGCGGCTCTCGGACGCGCCGCCGGAACTCCGCGGCACCGTCACGGGATTGCTCGCCGCTCACGAACTGCCCACCAATCTCGACCAGGGGATCGGTTCGGACGATGTCCTCAACGCTCTCCAGCACGACAAGAAGCGCACCGCCGCCGGGGTCGGCTTCGTCCTCCTATCCGAGCCGGGCAAACCCAGGACTGGCGAAATCATCGACCCGGCTAAGGTCCGTGAAGCCGTGGAGGAGCTCTACTGATGCCGTCCGTCGCCAACCGCGTCGCCGTCCTGCACGGAGTCAACTTCGACGTGCTGGAGCGGCGGCCGGCTGAGATCTACGGCGGCCTCTCGCTGTCGCAGCTGGAGGCCGAGATCTCCGGCTGGGCGCACGAGCTGAAGCTGGAACCGATCTTCTTCCAGACCAACGCCGAGGGCGAGTTCTGCGAATACCTGCACCGCTCGGTCGACCTCGCCGACGCGGTGATCGTCAACGCCGGCGCCTGGACTCACTACAGCCGCGCGATCGCCGACGCGCTGCAGCTGACCGGGCTTCCCGCCGTCGAGGTCCACCTTTCGGCGGTTGAGGAACGCGACGACTGGCGCAAGCTCTCGGTCTTCGACGGCCTCGTCCTCGCCAAGATCTCCGGCAAGGGGCCCGGCGGCTACCGCGAGGCGCTCGAGCGGCTGGCCGGCGAGCTCGGCGTGGGCTCCTGATGCGCGGCCGCGGCGATCGCCTCGAGAAGCTCCTGGCCGAGCGCGAGCTCGACCGGATGCTGGTCACCGACCTCACCAACGTCCGCTACCTGACCGGCTTCACCGGCACCAACGGCGCCTGCGTCTGCGGCCCCGGCCTACGCCTCTTCTTCACCGACTTCCGCTACACCGAGCGCGCTGCCGCCGAGGTCGAGGGCTGGGAGACGCTGACGATCGGCAACGACTGGCTGAAGGGGATCGCCGAGCACCTTGAGGGCCGGGTCGGCTTCGAGGACGACCACGTGGCCGTGCGGGTGCTGGAGAAACTGAAGGAGAAACTCCCCGAGGGCGTCGAGCTGGTCGCCGCCGGCGGCCGGGTGGAGGAGCTGCGGCGGGTCAAGGACGACGAGGAGCTGGCGAAGATCGCAGAGGCCTCGAAGCTGACCGACCAGGTTTGGGGCTGGGCGCTCGAACAGGGGATGGCCGGGCGGAGCGAGCGCGACGTCGCCCGCGCGACCGAAGCCCGGATCCGCGAGCTCGGCGCCGAGCCTTCGTTCCCGGCGATCGTCGCCGCCGGCCCCAACGGGGCTCTGCCGCACGCCGAGCCCGGCGAGCGGGTGATCGGCAAAGGCGAGTTGGTGGTCTTCGACATGGGCTCGCAGCTCGACGGCTACTGCTCCGACGGCACCCGCACCTTCGCCACCGGCGAGCCGGGGGAGGAGGCGCGCGCGGTCTACGAGGTGGTGCGGCAGGCCCAGCAGGCGGGGCTCGACGCGATCAAGGCCGGGGTCAAAGGCGAGGACGTAGACAGCGCCGCCCGCAGGGTGATCGATGACGCAGGCCACGCCGAGCACTTCGGCCACGCGCTCGGCCATGGGGTCGGGCTCGAGGTGCACGAGGGACCGCGGCTCTCGCAGCGCTCCGACGACCTTCTCGCGCCGGGCGAAGTCGTCACCGTCGAGCCGGGGGTCTACCTCGCCGGCAAGCTCGGCGTCCGCATCGAGGACCTCGTCGTCGTCACCGCCGAGGGCCTGCGCAACCTCAGCTCGCTGCCGAAGGAGCTGCAGCTGGTCGGCTGAGCGACCGCGAAGCAGCCGCTAAACATTCAAATTCAAGCCGCGTACCCGCCGCGGTCGATACCCGGGCAATGGGTAAGGCCCGGGACACCCTTGTTTCCATCCACGAGGAAGCGCGCCGCGAGCGCCTCCTCGACATGGAGGATCGCGTGCGCCGCTACCGCCTGGCCTGCTTCGGAATTCTGGCCCTGGCGCTGGCGGTGGGAGGGGGCAGCTCCGTCGGCTACTGGTGGGCACCCCTACTTGTGCTCGGGCTCGCCGGCTTCGCCGTCGCCGATCGCTTTATGCGCAGCAGCCCCCATCCGGCGCTCTGGGTCGCCGGCGCCTGGGCGGCGCTGCCGGCCCTGCTCGCCGCCTCGGTGCTCGTCACCGGCGGCGCCACGAGCCCGGTCCTGGTCTGGTTCGCGCTTCCCGCCGTCACTCTCGGCTTCCGCTTCGAGCCGCGGGGAATGGTCGCCGGCACCGCCTACGTGATCGCGACCTTCCTGTTGGCGGCGATCGTCCCGGATCCGCAGGCCGCCTGGGATCAGCGCCAGCTGCTGATCGCGATCGCGGCGCTGATCGTCAGCACCGTCATCCTCACCGGCGCCCTGGTCGAGTCCGACCGCGCCCACCGCCGCCGCTCGACCCTCGACCCGCTCACCGGCCTCTTCAACCGCAACGCGCTCGAGCAGCGCCTATCCGAGCTGAACGGCCAGCCCTGCGACCCCTTCGAAGGTCAGTCGCACGCCTTCCTGCTCTGCGACCTCGACCACTTCAAGCGCGTCAACGACCAGCACGGCCACGCCGCCGGCGACGCCGTCCTCCAGGACGTCGCCTACACGATGCGGGCGGCACTGCGGGCGGGCGACTCCATCTATCGGGTCGGCGGTGAGGAGATCCTGGTGATGCTGCCCGGCGCCGGCCACGAAGACGCCCTCGAAATCGCCGAGCGGCTGCGGATCGCAGTGCGCGAGCGGCGCCCGGTTGGCGTCTCTGTCTCGCTCAGCATCGGCGTCGCCGTCGCTGAGCCCGGCGTGGTCGACACCGACGACATGCTCTCCCGCGCCGACGCGGCCCTCTACGCGGCCAAGGCCGCCGGTCGCGACCTCGTCTACCTCGATGACTGCGAGAAGGAGCTTGCCGCGGTCTAGCGGCTGAGGTCCCAGTCGCTGCTCAGCCGCTCGCCGAAGGCGGCGAGCAGCTTCACCACTGCCTCGACGTCGCGGAGGTCGACCATCTCGACCGGCGAGTGCATGTAGCGGAGCGGGATCGAGACGAGCCCGGTGGGGATGCCGGAGCGAGAGATCTGGAGGACGTCGGCGTCGGTGCTGGTGCCGCGACCGCTGGCGCTGATCGAGTACTCGATTCCCTCCGCCTCGGCCGTCTCGACCAGGAGCTCGAAGACCTTGGGCGAGAGGGTGGAGCCACGGCCGATTGCCGGGCCCGAGCCGAAGGGGTGTCTGCCGATCTCCTTCTCCTCGACTCCCGGCGCGTTGGTGGCGTGGGTGACGTCGACGGCGATCGCGATGTCGGGGCGGACCTGGAAGGCGGCGGTGCGGGCGCCGAAGAGACCGATCTCCTCTTGCACGGCGGCGACGGCGGCAAAGGAACCGCCGGGGCCTTTGCCCTCGTGGCAGCGGCGCAGGCTCTCCAGCGCCACGTAGGCGCCGAGGCGGTTGTCCATCGCCCGGGAGACGAGCCGCTCGCCGGCCACCGGCATCGGCTCGGCGTCGATCACGACCGGGTCGCCGACCCGGACCAGCTCCTCGGCCTCCTCGCGGTCGGCCGCGCCGATGTCGATGTGCATGCTCTTCAGCTCGACGACCTTCTTGCGCTGGTCGGGCTCGAGCAGGTGGATCGGCTTGCGGCCGGCAACCCCCGGCACGGCGCCGTTCCTGCCGCGGACCTCGACCCGCTGGCCGACGAGGATCTGCGGGTCCCAGCCGCCGACCGGGGCGAACCAGAGGAAGCCCTGCTCGTCGACGTGGGTGATGATCAGCCCGATCTCGTCGATGTGGCCGACGACGGCGAGCAGCGGCGAGGCGTCGCCGACGCGGGCGATCGTCGAGCCGATGCCGTCGACGCTGACCTCGGCGAAGGAGGCGGCCTCGCGCCAGACCTCGGCAGCCGGACCCTCGTACCCCGATGGGGCACCGGCGCGCAGCAGCTTGTCGAGAAGGACTGGAGTGCTCAAAAGGTTCGGGGAGTATGCCTAAGTGTGGGCCGCGCTTGCTTCGCGGCGGAACTGCTCCCGGTTCGGCCCGTAGCCGCGATGCTCGAAACCGATCAGCATCCAGCTCAGGACGACGGCGACGGCCAAGGTGACGAGCGCGGGCATTGCCGTCGCGACCGGGACCAGGAACAGCAGGACGATCGCCAGGCCGAGCCGCCTGCGATTGAGCGTCTGCACGTGGCGGTAGCGGAAGGCGACCAGGCCGAGCAGGTAGAGGGCGAGGCCGCCGAGCAGGGCGAAGGCGGGAACGTCGTGCAGGTGTTCGTCGTAGTGGGCGATCGTCGCCTTCAGGCCGAAGGCGACCAGGACGATGCCGGCGCCCATCAGCAGGTGGATGTAGGAGTAGGAGTCGCGGGCGAGCTCGTTCTGCACCCGCCCGACTTCGGCTTCGCCGAGCCGCCGGGCCGAGATCAGGGCGACGACGTCGAAGTAGGTCCACCAGAGCGCAGCGGTGAGGAAGATGCCGAGCACGGCGGCGGTGCCGATCCCGAGGTCGAGGGCACCGGAGGCACCGACGCCGATCGCGACGATCGACTCGCCGAGGGCGATGATGATGATCAGCCCGTGGCGCTCGGCGAAGTGGCCGGGGACGAGCTTCCAGCCGTCGGCGCCGAAGAAATAGGGGCCGGCCATGTCGAGGAAGATCGCCAGCGCCCAGAGCGCGCCCTGGGCAGCCCCGTCGAAGAAGGAAGCCAGGACGAGCAGCCCGACCGCGATCGCGGTGCTGACGGCGAGCCCGGTCACCGAGCGGCGCAGATCCTGGTCATCGGCGCCGGCGAGCCAGAAGAGGGCGATGTGGGCGGTGCGGTAGAAGCCGATCGCGAGCGCGAAGGTGAGGGCGAGGTTGCCGAAGGCCTCCTGGACGCAGAGCGAGACGATCAGCATCGCCGCCATCGCGGCGAAGATGACCAGGCGGACCACCCCCGCCTCGGGGTCGATGACGCTGGTCAGCCAGGCGTAGCCGACCCACGCCCACCAGAGGACGCCGAGGATCAACAGGCCCTGCACCAGCCCCGACCAGGTCTGGTCGTGCGACATCAGCGCCGTGCACTGGGTGATCGCAAGGACGAAGACGAGGTCGAAGAAGAGCTCCAGCGGGGTTACCCGCTCTCCCTCTCGCCTGACGGCACTGAGTTGGTGGTGCGTCTCCGGCGGTCCCTCCAAGTCGCCCATCGTTGCAGTCCGATCGGTTAGCGTGGCCTGGGATGGCGCGCGGAAAGCGGGTGGCACTGGTGACGGGAGCTTCGACGGGAATCGGGAAGGCGACGGCCGTCCGGCTTGCCCGCGAGCCCGGGACCGAGCTGGTCCTCGTCGCCCGCCGCGAGGAGTTGCTGCGCGAGCTCGCCGATTCGCTTCCCTGCCGCGCCACCTACGTCGCCGTCGACCTCACCGACGCCGAGGCGCCGCAGCGCGTCCGCGCCCACCTCGAGGCCGAGCACGGCGGTGCCCTGCACCTGCTGGTCAACAACGCCGGCGCCGCCTGGCGCGGCAGCTTCGCCGAGGGCGGCTACGCCAACGTCCACCGCCACATGGAGCTCAACTTCGACGCGGTCGTGCGCCTGACCGAGGCGCTGCTGCCGCTGCTGCGGGCCTCGGCGCCGAGCGCCCTCGTCAACGTCGCAAGCACGGCCGGACGCGTCGCCCGCGCCCGCACCGGCTCCTACAGCGCCAGCAAGTTCGCGCTGATCGGCTGGACCGATGCTCTCTATGCCGAGGAGAAGCCGAACGGGGTCCACGTCGGCCTGGTGCTGCCGGGGTTCATCCGCACCGAGGGCTTCCCGGCAACCGAGCTGCGCGAGAAAGCCCTCACCCGCTGGGTTGTCTCGGAGCCCGAGAAGGTCGCCGAGGCGATCCACGAGTGCGGGCCGGGCGGCAGGGCGGAGCGCTACGTGCCGCGGCCCTACGGCATCTTTGCGGCGCTGCGAATCCTTGCTCCCGGGCTCGTCCGCCGCGTCCTCGGCGGCGGCGCCGCCTCCAGCCTCACCACCAGTACCGCGGGCGATCGCGAGCAGAGCTCGGACGCGGGCTGATGCCCCTCTACGGCGACATCATCATCGCCCTCGCCCTGATCGTGGTCGCCGTCGTCGCCGCCGTCTCGACGAAAAAGGTGCGCCTGGTCAACCGCCGTTTCCGCATGCTCGACGAAATCGCCCGCGTCGCCGAGGAAGGTCGGACGCTGGACGAGACGCTGGTGGCGATTACCGAGACGATCGTTCCCGAGCTGGGGGACATCTGCGCGATCGACGTGATCGAGGGCGAGAGCGTACGGCGCGCCGCGTTGAAGGTCGATGGCCCCGACGCCGATTCGATCACCGCCCGTCTGCTGGCCAGGGGCCCGCGCATGCAGGCGCAGGTCGCCAGCGACGCCGCCCGCGAACGACAGGAGCCGTTCCACTTCGAGATGCGCACGGACGAGGACTACCGCGAGTTTGCGGAGGACGAGGAGGACTTCGAGTTCCTGCGCAGCCTCGGGGTCTTCTCGGGGATAACGATCGAGCTGCGTGCCCGTGGCCGCCCAACCGGGGTGCTGACGATCAGCGTCGGCCCCTCGGGACGCCGCTACGACGACTCCGACGTCCACTTCGTCACCGTCCTTGCCGGCCGCGTCGCGCTCGCCCTCGACAATGCCGGCCTCTTCTCCGACCTCGAGCGTGCGGAGCACGAACGGGCGGAGATCGCCGAGACGCTGCAGCGCGGCCTGCTGCCGCCGCCGCTGCCCCACATTCCCGGCTGGTTGGTGGCGGCGACCTACCGCCCGGCGGGGGCGGAGAACGAGCTCGGGGGCGACTTCTACGACGCCTTCCGCATCTCCGGCGGCTGGATGGTGGTGATCGGCGACGTCACCGGCCGCGGCGCCAAAGCCGCCGCCGTCACCGCCCACGCCCGCTACACGCTGCGGACCGCGGCGGCGCTGACCGGCGACCCGGTGATCGCCCTCGCCACCCTCAATCGGGAGCTGATCTCACGCCAGGGGACGACGCTTTGCAGCGTCGCCGCGATGGCGGTCTCAGAAGACCCCTCCGAGCCGGTGCGGCTGGCGGTTGCCGGCCACCCGCCGCCGCTCCTCCTCGACGGCGATTCGGTCACCGAGGTGGGGAGGCCGGGCCCGGTCCTCGGGGCTTTCACCGACGAGACCTGGAGCCTGGAAGCGGCAACGGTCGCTTCCGGCCAGCAGCTGGTGGTCGTCACCGACGGCGTCACCGAGTCCCCCGGAGAGGAGGACCGCTTCGGCGAGGAGCGGCTGCACGCCCAACTGGTCTCGGTCAGCAGCCCGGCGATCGCCGCGCAGCGGATCGAGGCCGCTCTGCACGAGTTCACCGGCGGCACGCTCGAGGACGATGCGGCGATCGTCGCCATCGCCCCGGCCACCGCCGACATCGACCCGGCGCCCGAGCACGAGCAGGAGCTGATCGAGAGGCTCTACGGTGCGTTCAACCGTCGCGACCTCGAGGAGATCGTCGCCCTCTGCGACGAGGGAATGGGCTTCTTCCCGGTCGGCACCGCCGAGCAGATCGGCCGCGACGCCCCCTACGTCGGCCCCGCCGGCCTCGACGAGTACCTGTGCGATGTCGAACAGGCCTGGGACGAGCTCCTCATCACCCCCAGCGTGGTCGAGCACCGCGGCGGCTCCCTCCTCGTCCGCGGCCGCGTCTACGCCCGCAGCCGCCCCCTCGGCATCCGCGACGTCCCCGTCGCCTGGATCTGGAACCTAGAAGCCGACAAGTTCGTCCGCGGCGAAGTCTTCCGCGACCCCGAGGAAGCCCTGCAGCGCCTCGCCGCTTCGTCCTAGGGGCGAAGTCGTCGTAGAACGAAATCGGGGGCCGTGCGGCCCCCGATTCGATGCTTCATATCTCCTTGAAAGGGCAAATGCGCGTTGCTGGCATTTCCCGTCGTGGCCCACAGTTGGGGCAGTCCGCCTCCGAAACAGCTGGCGGACGAGCGTGAAATCTCAGGCGTAACGATGGTGCCTTGATCTCTCCTTCGACCTCAGCGCCTTGCCGTAGCGCCATTCGGCACAACGCAACTACGGCTACAGCACCAGCGAAGAAGAGGGCTAAGCCGATCGCAAGCCAGATGCTTGCGACGGCTCCCAATTTCTACGCCCCCTCGTTTTTCCTCTGCATGATTTTGTTATTTCCTCCAAATCTGCCCTGTCTGGATTCATTGGCGGGCAGAGAACAAGGCTAATGTCAGAAACGGCGCGGGTCGCCCCCACGGTCCGACTGAATAGAGTCCCGGCCCGGCATTGGGCAATCTCGAATGGCAGGAAAACCTTGATCTCCACCAACCAGTTCAAGAACGGCACCCATATCGAGATCGACGGCAAGATCTGGAAGATCCTCGAGTTCCAGCATGTGAAGCCGGGCAAGGGCGGCGCCTTCGTGCGGACGAAGCTGCGGCGGATCGAGGACGGGTTGGTGATCGACAAAACCTTCAGGGCGGGGGAGAAGTTCCGCCCGGTGCGGACCGAATCGAAGAAGATGCAGTACCTCTATGACTCGGGCGAGGCGGCGGTCTTCATGGACACGACCGACTACGACCAGATCGAAATTCCCAAAGACTCGCTGGGCGAGGCGATGCAGTGGGTCTTGGCCAACGACGAGGTCGACGTCCTCTTCGTCGACGAGCAGCCGAGCGACGTGCAGGTACCGAGCGCGATCGAGATGAAGGTCACGCAGACCGACCCCGGCCTCAAAGGCGACACCGCCTCGGGCGGCGGCAACAAGCCGGCGACGCTCGAGTCCGGCGTCGTCGTCCAGGTCCCGCTCTTCATCGAGGAGGGCGAATCGGTCCGGGTCGACACGCGCAGCGGCGAGTACATCTCCCGCGCCTAGCGCTGCGTGACAAAGCGCTTTTCGCAACCGGAGGTTTGGAAAAGCGCCTGCTGACAGAATGCAGGCATGCGCAGATCCGACCAACGGCGCGACGCCGTCTTCGCCAACTACCAGCGGGACGTAACCGGTCGTTCGCTGGAGGAGTTGCTCGGCGAGGCGCGGCCGCTGACGCGGGAGCTGGCCGAGGGGGTCGACACGCACCGGGAAGAGCTCGATGACATCATCGCCGCCCACGCCAAGGGGTGGACGGTCGACCGGATCGCCCCGCTGGACATGAACGTGATGCGAACCGCCCTCTACGAGATGGAATTCACCGACACCCCGGCCGAGGTCGCGATCGACGAGGCGGTGGAGATCGCCAAGGAGTACTGCGGCGCCGACGCGCCGAAGTTCGTCAACGGCATCCTCGGCGCCGTCGCCCGCAAGCGGGAGCCGGCCAAATGAGCGTCCGCCTGCGCGAGATTTCCGAGCGCCTGCGCGAGATCGCCTCGCAGCTGCAGAGCGAGGAGGTGCGCGACGACGTCGCCGCCCAGCTCGCCGCCGAGGCCGCCGAGCTCAGCGCCGAGGCGGTCGAGGAGGCCAACCGCGAGGCGCGGCAGCAGGCAACGAGCGAGTGAGGCCATTCGCCTGTTCCTTATCGGTGTCTAGGAACGAAAAGGAACAACTCAGGTGAGCTACCCCGAGGATCTTCGCGCCCTGGTCGAGGGCGCACTCGAGGATCTGAGCTTCTCCGCCGCCGCCCCGACGGCCGGGCTCGAGGAGGCGATGCGTTACTCGCTGCTCGCCGGCGGCAAGCGGGTGCGGCCCGTGCTCGCCCTCGCCACCGCCCGCGCCCTCGGCGCCGAGCCGCAGCGCTTCCTCCCGGTCGCCTGCGCGATCGAGCTGATCCACACCTACTCGCTGATCCATGACGACCTGCCGGCGATGGACGACGACGAGCTGCGCCGCGGGCTGCCGACCTCGCACGTGAAGTTCGGCGAGGACGTCGCGATCCTCGCCGGCGACGGGCTCTTCGCCGAGGCGATGCGGATCTTCTGCGAGCAGCCGGGCGATCCGGCCCAGGTGCTGGCGGCGCTGCGGGAGCTGGCCGGCTCTACTGGCGTCGATGGCATGGTCGGCGGCCAGTACGTCGATGTGATCGAAGCCGTCTCCGACGCCGAGGGCCTGCGCGCCCTGCACGCGCTGAAGACGGGTCGGCTGATCGCCGCCAGCGTCAACGTCGTCCTTTTGCTCGAAGGAACCGCCGAACCTGAGACAATGGCGTATCGCCGTTTCGCCGAGGAGCTGGGCGTGCTGTTCCAGATCGTCGACGACATCCTCGACGTCACCGAGTCCGACGAGCAGCTCGGAAAGCCACATGGAAGCGACGAGAGACATGGCAAACTCACCTACGTCAGCCTCTTCGGGCTCGATCGCGCTCGCGAGCTGGCGGCGGAGTCACACGCGAAGGCGACCGCGGCACTGGCCGAGGCCAGCGGCGAGACCGAGGATCTGAGGCGCGTGGCCGACTACATCTTCACGAGGAACGAATGAGCGAACAGCCCCCCACCCAGGGCAACGACGAAGACCAGATGAAAGAGCCGCTGCTGCCGGGGATCGACGGTCCCGGGGACCTGCACGACCTCAGTGACGAGCAGCTGCAGGAGGTCGCGCAGGAGATGCGCACCTACATCATCGACACGATCGGCGAGATCGGCGGCCACTTCGGCGCCAACCTCGGCACCTGCGAGCTCGCCGTCGCCCTCCACAGCCTGCTCGACTCGCCCCGCGACAAGGTCCTCTGGGACGTCGGCCACCAGGCCTACCCGCACAAGATCCTCACCGGCCGCCGCGACCAGCTGCCGACGATCCGCCAGTACGACGGCCTCGCCCCGTTCTGTTCGATCCCCGAGTCCGAGCACGACATCATGGGTGCCGGCCACGCCTCGACCTCGATCGGCTACGCGGTCGGCCTGAAGGAGGCGATGCGAAAGGGGATCGGGACCGACGGCAAGGTCGCCGCGGTGATCGGCGACGGTGCCCTCACCGGCGGCGTCGCCTACGAGGCCCTGCACGCTGCCGGCGGCCTGCAGACGCCGGTCGTGATCGTCCTCAACGACAACGGGATGTCGATCTCGCCGAACGTCGGCGCCCTCTCCCGCTACTTCAACCGCATCCGCCTCAACCCGCGCCTCTGGCACGCCCGCGAGGAGGTCGAGGGCCGGCTGACCAAGCTGCCGCTCGGCCTCGGCAAACGGATCGAGCGGCTCGGCCCGGAGATCAAGTCGGCGATCAAGGCCTACTGGGCCCCCGGGCTCTTCTTCGAGGAGCTCGACCTCGCCTACATGGGCGTGATCGACGGCCACGACGTCCACGCCCTGCGGGAGGCGCTGACCGAGGCCTTCGAGGCCGACCGTCCCGTCGTCGTCCACATCCACACGGTCAAGGGCAAGGGCTTCGCGCCGGCCGAAGAAGGCGGGCTGGAGTCGATGGAGGAGTGGCACGCGGCGAAGCCGAAGTCGATCGTCAACGGCGAGCCGGCGAGCGCGAAGCCGGTCCCGGTGACCGAAACCGACTCGCCGGAGGGGATCGAGGTCCTGGAGAAGCCGCCCGCCGCCGGCTCGCCGCCGCAGTACACGAAGGTCTTCGCCGAGGCGATGGTCGCCGAGGCCAGGGCTGATGAGCGGGTGATCGGGATCACCGCGGCGATGGCGGGGGGGACCGGGCTGCAGAAGCTCTTCGACGAGCTGCCCGAGCAGTACTACGACGTCGGCATCGCCGAGCAGAACGCCGTCCTGCTCGCCAGCGGCATGGCCCTGCAGGGGGCGAAGCCGGTCTGCGCGATCTACTCGACCTTCCTCCAGCGCGCCTTCGACCAGATCGTCCACGACGTCTGCCTGCAGGATCTCGACGTCACTTTCGCGATGGACCGCGCCGGCCTCGTCGGCGACGACGGGCCGACGCACCACGGCGCCTTCGACGTCTCCTACTTCCGCCCGATCCCGAACGTGGTCCTGATGGCGCCGCGCGACGAGGCGATGCTGGTCCACATGCTCCACACCGCGATTTCCCACGACGGGCCGGCGGCGCTGCGCTACCCGCGCGGTGCGGCCGAGGGCACGCCGCTGCCGGCGAAGGGCAAGAAGATCCCGATCGGCGAGGGCGAGGTCCTGGTCGAGGGCGAGAAGGTGGCGCTGCTCGGCTACGGCTACGGGGTCACGGTCGCCCACGAAGCAGCCGAGATCCTCGACAAGCACGGCCTCCAGGCCACCGTCGCCGACGCCCGCTTCGCGAAGCCGATCGACGCGAACCTCGCCGATCGCCTGGCGCGCGAGCACGAGCTGCTGGTGACGATCGAGGAGAACGTGCTGCCGGGCGGCTTCGGCGCCGCCGTGCTCGAGCACCTCGAGGACGCCTTCGCGGAGGCGCCCGGGGAGCGGGCGCGGGTGCTGCGGATCGGCCTGCCCGACTCCTACGTCACCCATGGCAAGCCGGCCTTGCTGCGCGCCGAGGTCGGCCTCACCGGCGAGTCGGTGGCCGACCGGGTCCTGAGCTCGCTTCCAAGCGCCCAACCGGCCCTGACTTGACGGCCGCTGACCTCACCATCACTGACCTAATCACTTTTGACGATTGATTCAATTGGCGCAATCGATTAGCCTGCGCCAGTCTCTCCGGTGATGGAGAAGCCGGGCAGTTAAGAAGCCAGCGCTTCTGGGGGAAACACCAAGGGGAGGAGAGACGCGCATCTCTATATGTGTGGATCCGCTTGGGGAATCGGATCTCTCGCGCCCGCCTCTTTAGGCCGGGGCGCGAGGCGCGCCTGCATTAGGGGGCGCCGCTCAATCTTTGCACCACTACGCGCCGCATCCAACTCTGACCCCACCAGAGTGTGGTCGATCTCGGCTGCGTCTCCCTCGCCCTCCCCTCCGTGGGGAAGGATTGCCAGTTGTGGATGAAGCTTGCTTTGGCGCCCTCGCCAGAGGAGACTCCGGGCGTGCCTGGCGCGACTATCGAGACCGGCGGCAAGGCCGCCCGGCGACGGGTGCCGCGCTCCAGCCACGGCGAATGGGAGCCGCCGGAGCGTGATCCGGTGGCGATCCTTGCCGCGCAGGACGAGAAGAGGGTCGCCGAGCTGGTGCCGATCCGCTACGGGCGGATGCTCGCCTCGCCCTTCTCCTTCTTCCGGGGCGCGGCGGCTCTGATGGCGGAGGACCTGGCGCCGGGACCGCAGACGGGGCTGACGGTCCAGCTCTGCGGCGACGCCCACCTCTCCAACTTCGGCGTCTTCGCCGCGCCGGACCGGCGCCTCGTCTTCGACTGCAACGACTTCGACGAGACCAACCCCGGTCCGTTCGAGTGGGACCTGAAGCGGCTGGTCGCGAGCATCGAGATCGCCGGCCGCGCGCGCGGCTTCTCGAAGCGGCAGCGGCGAGCGGCGCTGCTCGAGACCGCGGGCCGCTACCGGGCGGCGATGCGGGAGTTTGCCGCGATGCGCAATCTCGACGTCTGGTACGCGCGGATCGACGTCGAGCCGGCGCTGGCCGCCATCCGTTCGCAGGTCGACGAGCGCCGCTACCGCCAGATCGAGCGCGGCCTCGCCAAGGCCGAAGCCAAGGACAGCATGCGGGCCCTCCGCAAGCTCACCCGGGAAGAGGACGGCGAGCTCCGGATCCTCAGCAACCCGCCCCTGATCACGCCGGTGGAGGAGCTGACCGACGCCGCCGACGTCGAAGAGCAGCTGCAACGGGTGATCGCTACCTATCGGGAGTCGCTCAGCCCCGACCGGCGCCACCTCGCCGAGTCCTACCGCTACGTCCACGCCGCCCGCAAGGTGGTCGGGGTCGGCAGCGTCGGCACCCGCGCCTGGATCGTCCTCCTGCTCGGCAAGGACTCCGGCGACCCACTCTTCCTGCAGGCCAAGGAAGCCGGGCCCTCGGTGCTCGAGCCGCACCTGGGCGCGAGCCGCTACCGGCACCACGGCCGCCGGGTCGTCGAGGGCCAGCGGCTGATGCAGGCGGCGAGCGACGTCTTCCTCGGCTGGGTCACGGTCGAGGGGCTCGACGGAACGCCGCGGAGCTTCTACGTGCGCCAGCTCTGGGACGGCAAGGGGTCGGCCGAAGTGGATCGCTTCGGCCCGCGGGACCTCGCCGGCTACGGCGGTCTCTGCGCGACCACGCTGGCGCGGGCGCACGCCCGCTCGGGCGAGCGCGCCGCGATCGCCGCCTACCTCGGCAAGAGCGACGTCTTCGACCAGGCCCTCGCCCGCTTCGCCGCGGCCTACGCGGACCAGAACGAACGCGACTTCGAGCGGGTGAGCGGGGCCGCCGCCGGCGGCGAGATCACGGTCCAGCGGGAGGACCGGTGAGCCTGAAAACGATTCGGAGGGCTGCCCTCGTCCTCCTGCTCGATGCGCTGATCCTGATGCTGCTGTCCGAGATCCTCGACGGCTTCGTCCTCGACGGCGCCGCCACGGCGCTGGCAGCAGCGGCGGCGATCGGCCTCCTCAACGCCCTCGTCTGGCCGGTCCTCGCACGCTTCGCGCTGCCGCTGACGGTGCTCACTCTCGGCCTCGCCGCGCTGATCCTCAACGGCCTCCTGGTCACGGTGGCGATCGACCTGCTGCCCGGCGCCCACATCCGCGGCGTCTTCGAGGGGACGGTAGTCACGATCGTGATGGCGGCCGCGACGGCGGCGGTTTACGCGCTGCTGGCGATCGACGAGGACCACTCCTGGCACCGGCAGGTGGTGCGCCGGCAGGCGCGCCGCCGCAAGCAGATGGTCGAGAGCGACGTCCCGGGAGTGCTCTTCCTCGAGATCGACGGGCTCGCCCACGACGTCCTCCTGCGCGCTTTGCAGGACGGCAGCGCCCCGCACCTCTCGCGCTGGGTCCGCAGCGGCTCGCACCGGCTGCGGCGCTGGGAAACCGACTGGTCCTCGCAGACCGGTGCCTGCCAGGCGGGCCTCCTGCACGGCTCCAACGAGGACATGCCCGCCTTCCGCTGGTGGGAGAAGGAGCGGGGGGCGGCGATCGTCACCAACCACCCGCGCGACGCCGAAGAGCTCGAGCGCCGCCACTCTGACGGCCGCGGCCTCCTCCACGCCGACGGCGCCAGCCGCGCCAACATCCTCTCCGGCGACGCCCCGCACTCGATGCTGACGATGAGCACGGCGCTGCGGCGCCGGCGCCCGATCGGCCGCGACTACGCCGCCTACTTCGCCCAGCCCTACGCGGTCGCCCGCACCTTCGTCCTCGCCCTCGCCGACATCGGCCGCGAGCGCCGCGCCGCCCGCGGCCAGGTCCGCGACGACGTCCGCCCGCGGATGGAGCGCGGGCGCTCCTACGCCTTCGCCCGCGCCTGGGGGACGGTGGTGCAGCGCGACCTCCAGGTCGCCGCCGTGGTCGGCGACGTCCTTAGCGGGCGCCCGGTCATCTACACCACCTTCCTCGCCTACGACGAGGTCGCCCATCATTCCGGGATCGAGCGCCACGACGCCCTCGCCGTGCTCCGCGACCTCGACCGCCAGATCTGCCGGATCGCCGAGGCCTGCGAGGAGGCGCCGCGTCCCTACCGCCTCGTCGTCCTCTCCGACCACGGCCAGTCGCAGGGGGAAACGTTCCGCGACCGCTACGGGCAGACCCTGGAGGATCTGGTCAAGGAGGCCTGCGACCCCGACAGCATCGTCGCCGCCGAAGACGGGGACGACGACTCGCTCTCCTACATGAGTGCCGGCCTCACCGAGATCGCCCGCGACGACACCGCCGCCGCGCGCACCGTGCGCCGGGCGACGCGGGACCGGCTCGCCGACGGCGCCGTCGTCCTCGATTCGGAGTCGCGGGAGGAGATGGCGGCGGAGCGCAGCGGCGAGATCCCCGAGCTCTCGGTGATGGCCTCGGGCTGCCTCGGCCTGATCAGCTTCCCGCGCGAGCCGGGCCGGGTCAGCCTGGAGCGGATCGAGGAGCTCTACCCGCGGCTGCTTCCGGCCCTGCGCGCCCACCCGGGCATCGGCTTCGTCCTCGTCCGCTCCGAGCAGCTGGGGGCCGTCGCGCTGGGCCCGGGGGGGTCCACTTCCTCGACTCCGGCCGGGTCGAGGGCGAGGACCCGCTGGCCCCCTTCGGCCCCAACGCCGCCGACCACCTGCGCCGCACCGACGGCTTCCCCCACTGCGCCGACCTGATGCTCAACAGCACCTACTGGCCGGAGTTCGACGAGGTCGCCGCCTTCGAGGAGCTGGTCGGCTCGCACGGGGGGATGGGTGGGACCCAGAGCTTCCCCTTCGTCCTCCACCCGGCCGAGCTCGAGTGGCCGCAGGAGGACGTCGTCGGCGCCGAGCGCGTCCACCGCATCTTCCGTGGCTGGCTCGCCGGCCTCGGCCAGGACGCCTACGCGAGCGAGGTCGACTCGCCCGGCGAGAGCACCAGCGTCCTCACCTGAGGGGCGAGCTCCCGCATGCTCTCGACGAATTCCCGCGGCGGGAGGTAGAGCCGGCCCGGGTTGAGGTGCCGGAGGCCGAGGGGGTAGAGCGTGCCCCAGTGGATCGGGATCGCGCGGCTGGGGGAGAGGAGCGCCGCCGCCTCGGCCGCCCGCCGAGGGTCGAGATGGCCGGGGCCGACGCTGGGTCCCCAGCCCCAGATCGGCAGCAGCGCCAGGTCGAGGTTAGGCGCCAGACCTTTCATGCCGGCGAAGACGTCGGTGTCGCCGGCGAAGTAGATGCTGCGGGTACCGCTGACGAGGAAGCCGATCGCTTGCGTGCGGCGGGCGTGGCGGCGCCTGCCGACCTCGTGGTCGGCCTCGACCGCGGCCACCGTCAGCGTGCCCACGCTCGCCGTTTCGCCCGGCGCCAACTCGGCGACCGCGCTGAACCGGCGGCGCTCGAAGAAGGCCGCCGAGCCCGGCGGCACCAGCAACGGCACCTCGCGACGCAGCTTCCGCAGCGAGCCGAGATCGGCATGGTCGTGGTGGAGGTGGGAGACGAGGACCGCGTCGAGCGCCTCGGTGGTCCCGGCCGCGGGGGCCGGCCCGTGCCGGACCAGCGGCCCGAGGTGGCCACGCAGCACCGGGTCGGTGAGGAGTCGCGTCCCGTCGAGGTCGATCAGGACCGTTGAGTGTCCGACCCAGGTGAGACGGTCTGCGCCGGTCATATGAGCGAACGGCAACTCTTCACCGCGCCCCGGTGGCTGCGGGACGTCGGCTTCTCTTCATGGCTGCTGCTCGGATTCGGCGGCGCGCTGGTCGCGGTGATCTGGGTGCTCTCGCTGACCGAGACGATCGTGCTGCCGGTGATCACCGCGGGGATCATCGCCTCGGTCGCCTCGCCCGGCATCGACCTCATGCACCGGCGCGGCGTTCCCCGGGGCATCGGCGCCGCCATCGTCATGCTGGTGATCATCGCAGCCGCCTTCGCGGTCGGGTTGATGGTCCTCACCGGCATCGCCAGCCAGGCGGACGGGCTCTCCGCGCGGCTGCAGGAAGGCGCGCACCAGCTGCAGGCGTGGGCGCAGGACCTCGGCGTCAAGGCCCCGACCGCCGCCGACGCCAACGCCCACGCCAGCTCCTCGGTCAGCGAAGCCTTCGGCGCCCTCACCAAGGGCGTGCTGGGAGGCGTCGATCGCCTGGCCTCCCTCGCCGTCTTCCTCTCCTTCACCGCCCTTAGCCTCTTCTTCCTGCTCAAGGACGCGCCGCAGATCGGCGGCTTCGTCGAGCGGCACCTCGGCGTCCCGGTCCCGGTTGCGCACACGGTTCTCGGGCGCGTCGCCTCGAGCATGCGCGGCTACTTCTTCGGCGTCACCATCGTCGCCCTCTGGAGCGCCCTGATCGTCGGCGCGGGGGCGCTGATCCTCGGCGTGCCGCTGGCGGGGACGATCGCCGCCGTCACCTTCCTCGGCGGCTACGTCCCCTACCTTGGAGCGTGGACCGCGGGGATCTTCGCCGTCCTGATCGCCCTGGGCGGGGAGGGGGCCGAGGTCGCCGGCGCGATGGCGGTGATCGTCCTCCTCGCCAACGGCGTCCTCCAGCAGCTGGTCCAGCCGATCGCCTACGGAGCGGCGCTGAAGCTGCACCCGCTGGCGGTGCTGATCGCGACGATCGCCGGCGGCTGCCTCTTCGGCACCGTCGGCCTGGTCCTCGCGGCCCCGCTCCTCTCGGCCGCGGTGAGGATCTCCGCCGATCTCACCACGGCCGCCGAGGAGGAGCCGGAAACCGCGCCCGCCGCGGAGGCGGGCGGCTAGCTCATTCTTCCCAGCGCGCGGTCAGCTGGTAGATGATCGTGACGTCGAGGAGGATCATCAGGAAGGCCCAGAGGGGAGCCGCCGGGAACCAGACGATCTGGGCGATCGCATTGACCATGACGAAGAAGATCGCCGCCATCCGGGCCCAGGTGGCGCCGGCGAAGAGGCCGAGGCCGGTGATGGCGATGATCGAACCGAGGAGGAAGTGGATCCACCCCCACGTCGTCACGTTGGCGATGATCACGCCCTGACCGCCGACGATGATCACTTCGTCGTTGAGGATCCCGGCCAGGCCCCAGAGGGCGTCGAGCGATCCGACGATGAAGAGAAGGGCGCCAGCGAAGACGGTCCAACCCGTCGGTTGCCGTTCCTCGACCCTATCCCGTCTTCCAGTGCTGCTCTCCATCTCAATTCCTTTCAATAGAACGGCAGGTACTGATGACCATAGAAGCTGCTCATAGGCAAAAGCAACAGAATGTCTGTCTTATGGACTTGAGCCCCGAGGATCAAAGGCGCGTGGAGGAGGAAGTTCGGCGGATGGTCGCCGAGCTCCGCGCCCGGCCGACGCAGGAAAAAGAGGACGCCCTCGGCCTCGAGATCGCCAGGATGCCGTCGGCGGAGCGAGAGTTCGTCACCACGGTGCTACGGCGAATGCTCGACTGAGTCGCAGCGCGAATCGCCCTTCGAGGGCGGGACGGCAGGTTTTTTTCCGTCCGGCTTTAGCGCTCTAGTAGCCTTTCCGATAGGAAATTCACATGGCCACCGTTGAAGAGATCAAAGGCAGTGCCCAAAAGACCGTCGTTAGCGGTCCTGCTGTCGTTGCCGCGGCCAAAAAGTCAGCGGTCATCTCCTTCTGGGAGAAGGCGCGGGCCTACGGTGCCAGCGTGCGTGCCGCTGGGCGCGACCACTCTCGCTGATTTCTAGCTAAGGAAGTGGGATGTAGAGCCGTTTTAGGCTCTCATCGGTGGAGGATGGGGTATCCGTTGGCTCGAATCCCCACTCACGCCACATGCTATCCGTGGCAGCGTCATATGGATCAAGCGTCAGCAGTCCCTTTCCCTCTTGGAGCGCGAGTTCGCTGGCGACAGAACCAGCGTGAAGGATCGCAGCCGTAGCAGCACCAGGCGCGCATTCTCGGCACGCGCGATCCAGTTGATGCGTGAGGAGCCGATCTCTGAGCCGCCTAGGAGCTTGAGGACATCCCGCTTCGATGCGTCTCGAATCTCAGCCTGACCCGAGGAGAGCGTGTAAAAGGCGATGACCTCGCCATCGTCAAGTAGAACGCGCGTCACGGACCCTCGGTCGTCAATCGCGAATTCCCTTAGCCACTTGGTGGCCCCGGCGGCTCCATCCGTTCCCGCGGGACCTTCCTCGCTGGCCTTGAACCGCTGAGTCGCTTGGGCGAGAGCGGGCTCCGAGGCCACAACATGGAAGTCGAGTCGATGCCAAACTCCACCCTCGTAGGGGGTCGATTTGGTCATCGGGGCGGACCGGCAGATCGTGGGTTACGCGGGGGAAGTCCTAGCATCGGGAGAACTCTACGAAGCGGCCCGGCACCACTTCGAAGCGGTCAAGCGCTCCCCGGCATCAGCTTCTATGGGATTGCACCGAGCAGTTGCGCTGCCGGTTTGCGGCGAGGCCGTGTAAAGCCCACAACAGAAAACGCCCCGCCGGGGAGGCGGGGCGCTTCTGGGGTTACTACAGGGAGGAGAGGACTGGGGGAGGGGAGAGGCCAAGCCAGATTCGGCATGCCGATGCGGAGCCGGGTCCGGCTGGCGCCGGTTGTTTCCGGCTAGGACGGTGGTCGACTGGCGCACCGCTTGCGCACCGAATGCATGGCATGTCCTCGTGATTCGTCGAGAGCAGAAGCCACCGATGGCTAGAACTTGGTGCGAATATTGAGCCTGCCATCGACGAAGATCAATTGCCAATTGGCGTAACGCAATACGACTTCCGTGGGACGGTTGAGCCGATCCATGAACACAAGTTCAAAGCTAGTGGGACGACCAAGTTTTTCTTCCACCAGCACCCGTGGCATCCCGTGATTCAAGGTGAGAATGCTTTGGTCCAAGGCTCGAGATCCTTGCGAGTGCTTCCCGACCCAGACTTCCCTTGATCGGGTATTCAATGCATCGTCGATGAACTGCAACGTCCAGAGGCCATAGTGCAAGACTGTTTCGTTCCCTTCCTCTGATTGGGAATTCGGCGGACCCAGGCGTTTTTCCACTTCCTCGATACTCGCCCCAGGGGGAACTGACTTCAGTGCAAGCAGGACAGCGCTCGGAGACTCGACTGCAGGGTCATCTCCGTCAGTTCCGCATCCGTCGGCAACTACAGTGAGGAGAAGGACGAGCGCCGCGAGGAGGGCAAACATCGAGCGATGGATCATTTCAAGCTCTCGGAACCTCTACTTGGGTGCGACGCACAACCGGGGTGAGGAGCTAGAGCGACGTGCCTTATCCGCGCTGTCATGACATCTAACAATAGGAACTACGGCCTTGGGTCCTACCGGCGCGCCAGGAACCCTCGCCACCGCGTATCGAAACCCTCGGGAGATTCGCGCCTGACGTGCTTGTTTCGCACTCAACCTCTTAGTGGATATGCGAAACCACTTTGCTTTATCTCCCTCGACTTGAACTTTCAGATCTAGCCGGAGAACGTCTACACGGGTGATGAAAAAGAGCAGAGACTTCTGTGGATGCACCGAAACCTGGCCAGCCGCAGCAAACTGCCATGGCTCCTTGGGCACCGAGAACCCACACAGGCCGTATTCGCTCTTCCCTTCTGAGTCCGTCGTCCTAGTACCCCAGCACTCTGCATTACCTGCCTTGCCGTACAGCCACACGCTCCAACTTCCGCTGCCAGCGTTAGCCCGATGTCCTGCTGCTTGAAAGGCATAGGGCGGGATCGTGGAGCTAGCGCCAAAGCCAGCGGTGGTCCCTGCAAGCAGGCTCACCCCGAGGAGAGCGGCAACAAATGCCGCCAACCGAAAAGGATGACCGCTCCGTCCTAAAAGGCCTCGATGGTGTTTAACAATCATTCCGCGCAGTGCTCCTGGGCCTTAACGTCAAGTTGATGTTCCTTCCCGCTCGTGGCTCCATAGTTGAAGCTCCAGCCCCACGTAATCTTAACTTGATACTCAAGTCCCGGGAGGCAGACGAATACCCCGGTGAATTCCATGTCGTTTTGGCATGGATCGGTGCGGTGGCAAATGGGTCTCACCGAAGGGACTGGGCGGACGAAATGAGGTGCTTCGTCCAGCTCCAGAAATGAGCCGACATTGATGTAGTAGGCCAGCGCCCAACCGGTGAGCGTGATGCCTCCTCTACGGTCGCATTGGCGGTGCCAGTGCATTCCCATGCGGCCCTTCTCTGGACTCCAGAGCTTGAGGCTTAGCTTGCACTCGCAGGAGATGAACCCGGTGTAACACTCGCTATCCGAAGGCTTCAAGCCGCTGAAGTCAAATAAATTCACAGGATCGGCGTTTGCATAGTCATAGGCGCTGGCTGAACCCCCTGCGATCGGATCAGCGGACAAGAACCTGCCGATCGCGGGAACGTAGTTGCGAGCTCCCATCTGGACGATCCCCGATGGCAGTTCGGTTCGGCGCTGCATCCCGCCGAGCCAGCCGAAGCGCCCGGCACTACCCGAGGTCGGGTTCCCGAACTCGTCGTAGCCGAAGGTTCCTTTGAGCGCCGTGACCGATGGGCTGATCGCAGCCGATGCAACCACGTCACCGTGCAGGTTGGTCAGCGGAAGCGTGATTTCTTTGCCGCTTTCCTGTACAGCCGCCAGTTCGCCCCCGATACCGACGATGTTCCGAGTCCAGGTCGTGCCGCGTTCGGTCCAGGCTGGCGAGTCGCCCGGGGTCGCGTAGTGGAAGACTTCAGTGCCTTCCAGGCCCCCAGCCTGGAGGCGCTGTCGATGCCTGAGCTTGGCGTCTAGTTGGTAGGTGTTGGTAACCCCGTTCTGCGACTGGCTTGCCACCACGTCATTAGCGAAGTAGCTGGTCGACAGAGCTTTCCCGCCAGCGAGCGATGCGGGGAGGTTGGTGATGTGGCCGAATGCGTCATAAGCGAGACCTTCACCGAGAAGGCGGTCCGCGCCGTCATAGCCATATTCCTGGGGCGTTCCTCCCGATTCCATGCACGCACCCCCGACTCCAGGGCTGCGCGTGGTCTTCGAGGTGCGGTTCGAGTTCGGGTCGTAGGCGTAGGCACGCGTCGTGCACCCGCCTCCGCTGGGGGTTTCAGCTGCGTTGGTCAAACGACCTACGGGGTCATAGGAGTAGCTCTTGGTCCCGAGGGTGCCGGTTTCAGAGAGGATGCGGCCGCTGGCAGAGCGGGTCACTTCCGAGTCGAGCCAAGTGCAGCTCGCCCCGCAGTTCGATGCCTTCGTGTAGGTCAGCCGGGTGATTTGGCCGGCCGCGTCAACGTTGCTCCCCGCAGTGAGTCCGTTGGGGAGCCCTCGGCTGATCATCGCCCCGTTGGCGTCGTAGCTCGCGGTGAAGGTTCCGGCCGCCGAGTCGACGACCCCGACCAGCAAGCCCGTGGCCGCGTCGTACTGGAAGGTCTGCGTGCCTTTGCCGTCGTTCAAGCTGGCAACTCGCCCGTCGAGGTCATAGGTGGCAGTGGCGGTATTGCCATCCGCGTCCTGGTAAGTGGTCACGCGACCAAGGGCGTCGTAGGAGGTGGTGGTCGCTTGCGTGTCGCAACCCGGTTCAGACCCAGGACACACGAAGCGGTTAGTGGTCGCAGAGCCCTTACTTGGGTCGTAGAGGGTTTCGACTTTCGGGAATTCCGCCCCCGATCCGACGGTGATCTCCGTCGTTTTCTGCCGGCCGGCACTGTCGTAGGTGATTATCGCTTTTCGGGCCGCGGCACTAGGTTTGGTGACGCTTTCGATGACTTCGGTGGGCTGACTGAGCGAGTTGTAATTCGCGTAGAGCGTCACCGGGAGGTCTCGGCCGCTCGGCTGAACGGCTGGTTCTACCTTGCAGAGCAGCCCGGCGTATTTGTCCATGTCGCATTGCCCGTGCGACCCAGTGTCCTTCTTGTAGTAGATGTATTGCGTCGTCCCCGGACCAGCTGCTTCTTTGTCTTTCGGCTGGCGCTTTTCGGTCACCAAACCCGTGTCTTTGTCGTACGTAGCCGTGGTCTTGATTTCGAGACCTTCGGGATCGACGATCTGTTCGGTCTGCTGGCGCAGCGTCCAGTTGTAGCCGTATTGCACGGTCTGCTGGTCGAGGACTTTTCCACCAACCAGAGCGCCGGTCGTTTCATGAGTGGGGAGGTACGGCCAGGTGTCCCCGGCTTTCGGTTCGGGAGCGCCGACGTCGTACTGGATTGACGTGTAGGTGCGCGCCTGCTTGATGGCCCCGGCTTCTGGCCCGGTTTCAAGTCGAACCGAATGGATCGGCCCGCGTTCGTCCAAGAGCTTCGTTCCGTCGGCTGAATAGGTGAACTGGGAATCGAGTTCTTTTGATTTGGCCACGGACCCGCTGCCGAACGAGAGGGCGCGAAGCCGGTTGGCAGGGGTGAGTTCCCTGACGACGTTGCCGAAGGAGTCGGTCTCGGCGGTGGAGATCCTAAAGTCCGTGGTGCCGGCTCCCGGCGGGGTGGCGGTGTTGACCGTCTGCCCTTCGGCGTCCATGTAGAAGATAGCCGCGTGGGCATAGCTCGAGGGCGGGCTTGAGGGCACTTCGTCGGGAGGGAAGATCGCCGTCGCGTCGGTCGGGAGGTCTTCCTGGCCCCAGGCGGCGACGGCTTGGGGGCTCAGATCCGGAAGTCCGCTGCCGGACAACGGAGTGGCATAGGCCATCGTGGTCTGCGCGATCGGTTTCGAAGGCACGAGCGATGCCCGTTTGACGGAAAGAAGCCGCGTGCCGGAGGTCTCCCCCGCGATGTTCCCGTACTGGAAGCTCCAGGGTTCCAGGCCGGGAGGCGTCAGGCTGGTTAGCAGGTTGTTGGCCCCGTAGCCGTAGGTCTCTTTCAGGTTGGGTGAGATGCGCGGGTCCCACACCGCGCTGAGCCGCCCGGTGGTGTCATAGCTGTACCTGGCCACCTCGACCTTGTTGGCCAAGCCTTTTGCGGAGTATTCGATGCTGTTCAGGCGGTCTCCGGCGCTTGCCGGCGCCCCCCAGTCGGTGGCGGCCTTGTACTTGAATTCCAGCACGCGGCAACCTTCGGTTTCGCCGGCAGTTGCGTCAGGGCAGCTGATGCCGGGAGCAGAGGGCGCGATCACCTTCGAGAGACGTCTCTTGTTTTCGGGAAGCACTTCATAGATCATCCGCGTCTTGTTGCCTTCTCCTCCGCCCTGAGCTATGGACTTGGGGAGATATTCGGTCCCTGATCCATTGTTGGAGAAGACGGTGCGGGTAGCGCTCGGATCGGTGAAGGCGAGTTCCGTGTGTTCAGGATTGAGCCAGATGAGAACGTCCCCGGCCAGCTCCGGCGGGGTTTCGAGGTTGCCTTTTTCGTCTTCTTGGAAGGAGTACTCGGTCCCGTTCGCCGCCTTCAGCGACACCGATTTGTAGGTGATGGTTTCGCCTTCGGCTTCTTCTAGTTTGACCTCGGAGGTCACCTTCTGCCAGCCGGTGGCGTCGGTCACTTCCACCGAGGAGGAGGAGGGCTGCCAGCCCGGGCCGAGGACGCCGGTGGGGTTTGAGTTCGATTCGGCCGAGCTGATCGAGCGCGAGAAGCTGAGCGATGAGTTGAACGCCGGGATCGAGACATCGATCCGCGAGAGCGAGAAGTTCCCGGTCAGTAGGTCGACCGATCCCGGCCCGACGGGGGCTGCCGCATCCTTGGGCCCGCCGAGAGTGCGATCGAGTTCGGCTTCGACGGGCTTGGTGTAGCCGCTCGCTCCGGGCGACCCCGAAAGCACGGCACGGATCTGGAACTTGGTGGTGGCGTTGGTTCCGGCAAGCGGAGTCGGGTCCCAGTAGATGGGTTCGCTGCTGCGGTCGTCGATTTCGCGAGGCATCGGCCAGCTGACCGTCTGGTTGTTCTTGTCGATGACCTGGCTCGGCGGGATGTCCGTCCAGGGCATCGTCGGCTTCTGCTCTTCTTCTTCCTTTTTGGTTTTGGCCGGCGGATAGGGGTTGATCCGGTACTGGAATTTGACTCCTTCGACGTTGCTGTGATCCCAGGCCGAGGTGAGAACGAAGCGCTTGGCGGTCTTGGTCCCGTCGGCGGGAGAGGAGACCACGCTGTCGGCCGAGGCAGGAGAGAGATACTGAACAGACATCCAGGGTTTGTTGGCGCCGGCGCTCGATTCCCACTCGACCCTCCTTTCGAAGCAGCAGACATGCGGGCTCTCATCGGCGAGTTTCAAGAGGTACCCGTAGTTGGGAACCCAGGCAGCGCGCTGGCGCTGTACCAGCCACCCCAGCTCCGGGCTCGTGAAATACCACCAGCCAGGGCCGCTGCCACCCCGCTGGGCGGGGGTGAGGCTGGTGGGCGTCGGCATGTAGGTGCCGTAGTTGCCGCCTTCTTTGCTCCATGCCAGCTTGCCGTCGACCGTTTTCCACGTGGCCCGTTTGGTCCAGCCGGACGAGACGTCATACAGGTCTACTTTCGTCACGTTGGTGGCCGTTTTGGACGAGTAGAGGCCTATCAGGGCTGAAGTGATGGACGCAGTGCTGGGAACGCTGGTGAGGTTGAATTGCATCAGCGTCCGGGCGTAGGTGTCCGGCCCCGAAGAGGGGTAGTTGGCTTTTGCGGTCAGATAGCTGAAGCCAGAGGTCCCGCACATTTCGCTTGCGCTCGTCGTCGCGATGATGCAGTCCAGGGCGGGGGGCGCGATGGTGACGCTCGGGTCGATGACTACGGGCCAGCTGCGGTCCTCTGCCTGAAGCCATTCGGAGTCGGCTTCCACCGCGAGCCGCCAACTGCCTTCCGCGCCCTCTTCGAGGCTGTAGTGGATCGCGCCCGAGGGAGCCTGGGCTCCTGCGCTGTCGACCATGAAGGGCGCGGGCATCGCGGCGACCAGCTCCCCATCCTGATCACGGAAGGCGATGGAGCCATCCTCGGCAAGGGCAGGAACGACCCCGGCGGATGCATCCACCTGGAAGTGATAGGTCGACGACGCGGCCGGACCCATCAGCTCGATCGACTCCTTTAAGCCGTTTGCTAGGCCAGTGAATTCGAAGTCCGCCGACCCACCCTCGGCGGAATAGCTGGCAACCCCATCCTGACCAAGCTCAGCAGACGACGTTTCAACTCCAACCGGTTTCTCTGACACCCACTCTTCGTCCAAAGACACCCGGATCGGCGACTCGCTCAGATCATCCGGAAGAAGAACATCAAAGCTGTTGGCGCCGTTCGTCACAGCTCCACTGGGGAGTTCCGTCAACTCCGCGTCGATCGGTCTCCAGTCACCCGCTTCGTCTCGGTAATTGACGGGAACCTGGAAGAGCTCGGTTTCCAGCGTCCCGTTGTCGAGCAGGTAGGTTTTGGAGGTGGCGGTGGTGCGTCCGGGGAGTACTTCGACCCGCTCGACTTCCTGCGAGCTCCCTGCACCCTCAGCCTGGACGACCGTGTCCTCTCCACTCGCCACAGCCACAGCGGCAGCGAGAACCAAGACCAGAGTGACCAAGGCGAGCACAGCGGACCTCGATCGAGTGCTGGCACCAACACTTTTTGACATGGGGCGCAAAGAATTTCCTCCCGCTCTTCGTTGACGCTCAAACCTTGTGTTGGCCGGCGCGTACTTGGTCAGGGGCGGCACCCTATACACAGATCCCTCACGTGTACTTACCCATTTTTTGCTCTATTTGCCAGGAAGGGTTCTTTTAATCCACGCGAGAGCATCGACTCCTAAAGTAGACAGTTGGTCTTAATCCACGCGGGACGGCCTAGGTCATCTTCAGATCGTTCGGGGTAGCTACTGGGCGTTTTGAGAGTAGGGAACAAATGACCCCGAGGGTTCTTTTGTTTGGCACACTGTCTAACCACGAGTCGGCGGCAAACTTCCGTGGTGGGTTTTTGCAATCGCGCTCCGGCCGAGCAATCCTGTCCCTAATTCACTCGATTTGCGGCGTAGTACACCTCGGTTGCGCCCCGCGCCTGACGTTCCCATACCTCTTTGGTGAGCCCCAACTTCTCTAGCGTCTTGGCGTGATACTGGACGTCGTAGTACTTGTGCCTACCGAAATCCAAAACCATCCAAAGCTCGGTGGCCGAAAGCGGCTCGCCGATCCATTCGAGAGCTTCGGCGATCGCAACCTTGAGCTCATGGAATTCTGCGTCGACAAGGGCAACCCAGTCGAAGGGCTGAGCGTCTAGCTCTTCGAACGGAGGCCGGGTTTTTTCCCTGCGTTTCGACTTCCGGCGGTCCATACTGGAAGGTCCAGTTGAAGATCGGGCTGGGCGAGGTGCGAGCGTGAAGGGCGCCGCAGACGACCAGTCAGCGACCGCGACGCCCTTCACGTCCCGCCTCCTCAAGGCAGCCGGCCTCAAGCGTGCCGGGTCTGCTCCCACACCGAATCGGCAGCGTCCCGAACCGTCGCGATCTCCTCCATTGCCGCCTCCGCCTCCTCGGCATCAGGGCGCCTCGACTCGTAGTGCGTCACCGCCTGCGCCTTCATCCGCGCCATGACCTCACGCAGCTCAAGGTCCGGGAGCGTGAGGACGGTGACCTCGGCCGTTCGTGCCTGCCAGCCGAGGCCACCATCGAGGATGAGGCGCAAACCATCCGCGATTGTCCTGCCGAGTCTGTAACACGTCTCCTCATCGCCTTCATGCATGGCGCGCTCGAAGTCTCCGAAGACGGTGAGGTTGGCCGTTATCTGGGCCCATAGGGCATCCCGTTCCTTGGGTTCGAGAGTGACTGGCATCGCTCAGTCCGCGGCGGGGATGAGGCGGGCTTCCCGCAGGATCGTGAGGTGGTAGGCGACCTGTTTACGTTGCACGCCGGGAAGGGAACTTGCCAGCGCCTCGGTCACCGGCCCGGGCATCATCTGCCGACTTGTGTCCCTGGTGAACATTTCTAGGATGCGGACCCGCATCGGGCTTTTCAACGCCTGCATGAGGTCGATGCGGGGGCGGTCCTCGGCCACGTCGCCCTAAATCTCCTGTGGTCGTCTGGGGGCGATGGTCCCTGCGGTCCACCGCCCACAGACGTCCTGCCCTCCGCAGCCTCGGCCGTTCGCGAGGGAGACGTGCCGTCTACCGAGGCGGCGGGGGCGGTTGGGTGGCCTGTGGGAGGAAGTCATGTTGGGCTGCGATCCCGGAGGCGGGGTCTTTCACGTGTCCCCCGCCCCCGGAATCCTTCGGGGTCCAGCGCCGGGAAGCTTTACCGCCGCTGAGTGGTGAGGAAAGTATTGGGAGCTAGAGGTACCGTCAATCAGTTTTCGCAGGACGGCTCGCGTCGCGAGAGGGGGACACGGATCTTTCGGGCCCGCCTAAAACCGGTGAGGTTGACGATCATCGACGTCGTCTCCTCCTTAGACTCCGCGACACGGTTCACCGATTCACACTGAATGTCTTTCAGGCGTTCCAGGTACTCCGCGCTAGCAACTTCCAAGTCCTCCCGCCCTCGACCGTCGAGGTCAAACAGGTCCCAGAAAAGGATGGACTGAGGCGTGGCGAGGTGGCCCTTGTGCAGTGCCGCCATCAGCTCGGCCGTCCCGGACTGAACGATCACGCCGGCGATCATCTGCAGCTCGAATTCGGTCATGCCTTCGGCTTGCTCCTTCGTGATTTCGGGCACTTCCACCGCCCGGTACCAGCGGATCACCTTCCCCTTGATCTGTCGTTTTTTGGCGACATCAATTGACCCATCGTCGAGCATCTCGTACAGGTGGTTCGACACCTTCTTGAGTTCGATCCCGGTCAGCTCCGAGATCTCCGTCGTCGTGTAGGCGCCTTCATTCAAGAGGATCAGGATTTCGAGCCGGATGTGATTGGCGAGGGCGAACTGGACCGTTTCCTCAATCCGTTTCCGCCTTTTCCTCTCGGCCTTTTTCTTCTTGCGCTTGCCTCTATGGCGCTCCATCGACTCGCGGGCCATCCCAAACCTCCTCTTTCGCTGGACGAAACCCGCCTACTCAGCAGCTTTGGAGCATAAAGGGCGGCGGGCAACGGTACGGACGGGTACTCAGGGAAAACAGGCAGGTCAGAAATCGCAGGATGCTTTAGGTCTCTTTAGCATTTCCTCCTCTTCCCTCCTGCGAGCCGCGCTGGTGGGCCGATCGGGGAGAGGGGGTGAGGCAGATGAAGATGACTCAAGAGTCGTCCGCGGCGCCTGTGGCGATGATCTTCAAGGGCCACTAGGCGGCTGAGGATTCGGGTCGGCCTCCCCGCTGATGCTCTCTGGGGGGCTGGCCCGAACGAAGCGCTCGAACAGACCGCAGGATGCCGTGAGCTCGCGACGACAATGCCGGCGACCTCACAAAAAGTCGGCCTTAGCATTTCTCCCGCTGGCACCGAGAAAGTAGCCTCGGAGGCTCATGGGAGCAGATCCAGCGCTAGAGACCTACGAGGTGCTCGCGGCCATCTACAACGACTTCAACCACGCCAACCACTACGAGGATTGGCTCGGGAACGTGCTCCTGCCCGAGCTGCAGAAGCACGGTCTGCCCCCCGCAGGCAAAGCTCTCGACGTCGGATGTGGAACCGGGCGGGCATTTCAACCGCTCCTGCGACGAGGGTGGCGGGTCGAGGGGTGCGACCTCTCTCCCGCCATGATCGCGCTCGCGGCTGAAGAGGGCGCGGGCCAGGTGCTGTTGTCGGTCGCTGATATGCGGGAGCTTCCGCTCTTAGGGCATTTTGATCTCGTTCTCTGCCTGAACGACTCGGTCAACTACCTGCTCGGTGACGCAGACCTGATTTCCGCGCTCTCGGGGATGGGGAAAAACCTTGCTTCGAATGGCCTACTTGTCTTTGACGTGGCCACCAGATCAACTTACGAAAGCAACCATTTCGGAACGAGGATGGTGGCGCACGAGGGATGCAGATGGACTTGGACCGGCTTAGGAGAACCCGCGCCGTCCATCTTTGAGGCAGAGATCACGGGCGACCGTCTTCGCGAACCCGTACGGAACCTCGTCCGATTTCGATCGGAGACCGAGGTGCGGAACTCGATGGGCGCCGCAGGAATCGAAATTCTGGCTGTCCTCGGAATGAGCGAGACCGGGGCTGCGATTGAACTGTCCGAGCACCTTGACGAAAGTCGCGATTACAAGCTCATCTTCATCGGCATTCCACGGAAACGAAGCCCTAGGAGCTAGGAACGCCACGCACTTCCCGATAGCCACTTGAAGTATCCGACGTCTTTGCATCATCTCTTCGTAGATTCCAAGCAGGCATCCGAAGACCCTCGCCTCCCAGCAGCAGAACCCCTCACGCCCTATCACTGTCTCAGTGACCCCGAGATGAGGGGAGATGCCGAATACCCTTCGAGGGAGCTTTACGGACGCGAGCGATACGGCTTTGTTCGAGTATTTGAGCATGCTCTACACGATCGAAGAGCTTCGGCGAGACTGGCACATCGTCAGTCGCGATCTCGCCGCCGCTACGGATTATCAAGCGGTCTCTCGGGCGAGTCATCGACCTGGCATGTATCGAACCGCCGCGCAGGTCGAGCCCGAGCGGCGTTACTTCTGGCTTGAGCCAAGCGGACGCCTGGAGGCTATGGACCACTGAAGTGATCGGGGCGACCGCGCCCCGGGAGGCATTTCTGCGGCATGGAGGCCGCAGGTCCGCTCACGAGCCCCAGCGCCGGCACCGTGCAAATCGACCCCGGCGGTGGCAGTCAGGGAATGGAGCCGATGCATCCGCGCGCCGCCCTGGACATCGGAGGCATGAACCGCCTCAACGGAGACCGGCGCTGATGCTCTCGATCGGCAAGATGGGCAGCGGCCAGGAGCGCTACTACCTGGGCAAGGTCGCCGAAGGCGCCGAGGACTACTACTCCGGCGAGGGAGAGGCCGAGGGCTACTGGCTCGGCGACGCCGCCGAGGATCTCGACCTGCAAGGCAAGATCGATCCCGACCAGCTGATCGGGATGTTGACCGGCCAGAACCCCGCCACCGGGGAGCCCCTCGGCCTCCGCCACGTCGAGGGCGGCCCGGTCCCCGGCTTCGATCTCACCTTCTCGGCGCCGAAGTCGGTTTCGCTCACCTGGGCGCTCGGCGGCCATCCGTCGCGACCGAGGTCACGGCGGCCACCAGTTCCTCAAGGGCAACGGCTTCCTCGCCGCGACCTTTGCTTTGACGTGTACGGGCATCTGCTCCCCGGGAGCTATGACGACGTGCGAGCGCGGATGGATGCCTACTTGGCTAAAGATGCGACCCGCGAGCCGGTGGCTGCCCCTGAGCGCGCCCACTGAAGTTCAGCTAGCGCTTCCTCATTCCTTCGATGCAGCCCACGAAGGCTGCCTGTTCAAATTGGCCGTAGTAGCCGTCTGCGTACGCTTCGGCGACTTCAAGCTCTCCTGCCGACGGGGAGAGGTGAAATTCCTTGGCGATCCGTTCGAGCGGGAAGTTGCTGCAGGCGAAGATCGCCAGTTCATAGGCTTCTTCATATTTTCCGGTGAAGCCGGCGGCTTGTGCCGGCGTCCTCTTCGGCTTCTTTGAGATCTTCGGCTTCCGCTCCGCCGGGTGTTCTTCTTCCTCGTGGATTTCCCGTTGGATACGTGCTTCGTCCCGCCGAGACTGCTGTGCCGCTTCCCTGTCCGCAGCCTGGACTTCTGCTTCGGCTTCCTCCTGACTAAGGCCGAGTTCTTCGAATTCTTCGACCGCCTTTGCATCGGGGCTGCTCGGCCCTGAGTCGCCGCAGGCGACCAGGCCACCGATGACCGTCGCCGTCATTACGAGGAGAACGAGAACGCGCCGCATCGCGGCCGAACCTAACACGGGCTTTGGCTGACTGGCGCACCAACTGGCGCACCAGGGGGAAGTCAGCCGAGAGGGCTGATGGTTAGGTGCGGGCTGCACGCAAGCAAACGGCTTGCGAAAGCCAGATCAACAGAAAACGCCCCGCCGGGGAGGCGGGGCGCTTCTGGGGTTACTACAGGGAGGAGAGATATGTATCTCTATATATGTGTGGATCCGTGGGAGGTAGGTGAGCCCGGTTAATGTCGAGTGCGTCGCTGTGGGAAGCAGCGAGGCTTTGTCGACGCGGGGTTCAGCCTTGAAGTCTGGTCGTAGTCCTTACGTCGGTTTCCTCTTGCGAATCCTTGAACAGCGTACGAACGTATGTGCGACTTGTGTGTGAGTGGGGTCACAGAGATCCTGCAATTCACGGAGTCTGCGGCGTCTCTACCCGATTTGATCCAGAAGACCAGATCAAATTCGGTAACTGGTCGCCATTCAATGTCGCATTCGTTTCTGAAGCTCCAATAAAAGGCCATTCCGGGAGGCTCGCTGTAGCTTTCGGCGGGTGAAGAAGACCCGGATAGACGCGGTTTTGGCCGAGCGCGGCATCTTCCCCTCGCGCTCGGCAGCGGCGGGGGCGGTGCGGGCCGGCGAAGTCCGGATCGGCCGGGACGGGCCGGTGGCCCTGCGCCCGAGCCAGCTGGTCGAGCCGGACGCCAGCCTGATCGTCGACGAGGGGCCGCGCTATGTATCGCGTGGCGGCACCAAGCTCGAAAACGCGCTCGATGCCCTCGGGATCGATGTCGCCGGCCGCGACTGCCTCGACGTCGGCGCCTCGACCGGCGGTTTCACCGACTGCCTCCTGCAGCGCGGCGCCGCGCGGGTGATCGCCGCCGACGTCGCCTACGGGCAGCTCGACGTGCGGATGCGGCAGGACCCGCGCGTCCACGTAATCGAGCGCCTCAACGCGAGGGAGATGCGGCCGGCGGATCTGCCGTTCGCACCTTCGCTTGCCACCGTCGACGTCTCCTTCATCTCGCTGACCAAGGTGCTGCCGGCGGTCGTGCGCTGCCTCGAGCCGGGGGGTGAGGTGCTGGCGATGGTGAAGCCGCAGTTCGAGCTCGGCCGCGAGCGCGTCGGCCGTGGCGTCGTCCGCGACGCCGCCGATCGGCGCGAGGCGATCCTGCTGGTGGCCGGCGCCGCGCACGATTTGGGACTGCATGTGCGCGGCTTTGCCTCTTCCGGCCTGCCCGGCCCGAAGGGCAACCGCGAGACCTTTGTCTGGTGCGGCGGCGAGGGCCTCGAGGTTGTAGACCTCGAGGCGGCAGTCACTGCGGAGGTCGAGAGGGACTGATGAAGACCGCGGCCCTGATCACCCACTCGCATCCGCCGAGCGCCTCGGAAGCGGTCTCGATCGCCGCCGAGGTCGCGCACGACCTCGGCTGGCGCCTGGCCGCGACCGAGGACGAGCTGGGCAAGCACGGCGCCGCCGGCGAGGGTGTCGACGTCACCGCCGAACACACCGTTCCCGACATCTGCCTTGTCCTCGGCGGCGATGGCTCGATCCTGCACGCGCTGCGCCGCTACGCCCACACTGAAGTCCCGGTCTTCGGCGTCAACTTTGGCACCGTCGGCTTCCTCGCCGCGGTCGAGCGCGACCAAGCAGCGGAGGGGATCCGCCAGGCGCTGCAGGGCGAGATCGAGACCGTCGCTCTGCCGGGCCTGGAGGTCAAGGTCGACGGCAAGCAGCAGGTGGGGATGAACGACATCACCCTGACCCGCCGCCCGCACGACCGGGTCGCCGAGCTGAGCTACCGGATCGCCGGCGAGGAGGTGGGTCACGTCCGCTGCGACGGGCTCGTCGCCGCCACCCCGGTCGGCTCGACCGGCTACAACCTCGCCAACCAGGGTCCGATCCTGGCCTGGGGGGTGAAGGGCTACGTGGTCTCCTACATCTCGCCCCACTCGCTGACGGCGCGGGCGCTGGTGGTCGCCCCGGGTGACGTCCTCCATGTCGGCAACGCCCCCGATCGCGAGCCGGTCGAAGTCGCGGTAGACGGGGTGAAGGTCGCCGACCTAGCCGCGGGCGGCTCGCTCGAGGTCCACTTCGCCGACTCGGTCGCGCGCCTGGCACAGCTCCCGGGGACGAGCTTCTATCAGAGGATCAGGGAGAAGTTCGGGCATTTGGCGGTTTAGAGCGGGCTGAAAAGGCGAAGAATCCGTTTCTTTAGGGTTGCCCGCCATGGAGCGCAAGTGGTGGACCCTCGTCCTCGTCTCGATCGCGACGTTCATGCTGCTGCTCGACGTCACCGTCGTCAACGTCGCCCTTCCCGACATCCAGCGGGAATTGAACGCCAGCCTCTCGAGCCTGCAGTGGGTGGTCGACGCCTACTCGCTGATGCTCGCCGCCTTCCTGCTGACCGCGGGCTCGCTCGGTGACCGCCTCGGCCGCCGGCGCGTCTTCACGATTGGCTTCGGCATCTTCACCTTCGCCTCGCTCCTCTGCGGCATCTCCGAGGACCCGACCCTGCTCAACCTCGCCCGCGGCCTGCAGGGAATCGGCGGGGCCGGCATGTTCGCGACCTCGCTGGCCCTGATCGGGCAGGAGTTCCACGGCAAGGACCGGGCCACCGCCTTCGGGGTCTGGGGGGCGACGGTCGGTGGCGCGGTCGCGGTCGGGCCGCTGATCGGCGGCGTCCTGACCGAGAACCTCGGCTGGGAGTGGATCTTCTTCGTCAACGTCCCGATCGGGATCGCGGCGATGATCCTGACCGAGCGCAAGATCGTCAACGTCTCCGCCCAGGACCCCGAGCCGATCGACTTCCCGGGCCTCGTCACCTTTTCCAGCGGCCTCTTCCTCCTCATCTTCGGGCTGATCCGGGGCAACCCGGAGGGCTGGGGGAGCCCCCTGATCCTCGCCTGCCTGCTCGGGGCGGCCGCCCTGCTGGCGATCTTCATAGCGATCGAGCGCCGCAGCGATCACCCGATGCTCGACCTGACGCTGTTCCGCAAGCCCGCCTTCAACGGGGTCTCGGCCGTTGCCTTCTGCCTCTCGGGGGGGATGTTCGCCCTCTTCCTCTACCTCACCATCTACATGCAGGGGGTGCTCGACTTCTCGCCGCTGGAGGCGGGGCTGCGCTTCCTGCCGCTCACCGTCCTCGGCTTCGTCGTCGCCCCGATCTCGGGTGCGCTCTCGCACCGGGTGCCGATCCGGATCCTGCTCGGTACCGGCCTGACGATCGTCGGGATCGGCCTGCTGCTAATGCACGGGGTCTCCGTCGACTCGACCTGGACGACGCTGCTGGTCGGCTTCATCCTCGCCGGGATCGGGATCGGGACGACCAACCCGGGGATCGGGCAGGCGGCGATCGCCGTCGTCCCGGTGGAGAAATCAGGCATGGGCTCCGGAATCAACACGACCTTCCGCCAGGTCGGGATCGCGACCGGGGTGGCAGGGCTCGGCGCCGTCTTCCAGGGTCGAGTCGACTCGGAGCTGAACACCTTGCTCCCCAATGCTCCCGACGGCCTCGGCGAAGCGGTCGCCTCCGGCGGCTCGCGGGCAGTCTCCGAACTCCAGCTGCCGCCGGCGTTCCACGCCAAGGCCACCCACGCCGCCGACGTCGCCTTCGTCAGCGCCTTCAACGAGATCATCCTGATCGCCGCGATCGGCTCCTTCCTCGGCGCGGCTCTGGGCTTCTGGCTGGTCCGCTCCAAGGACTTCGTCCAGCCGACCGCCGGGCCCAGCGAGCCAGCGGGGTAGTCGGCACGACGTGTAGACAAAAGATGACGTATGCTTTTGTCTATGGCTGTGATGGAGAGAGGGAGATGGACCGACGAGCGGATCGACGACCTGAAAGTGAGCGTCGACAAGGGCTTCGTCGAGGTGAAGGAGGAATTCGGCCGGGTGCGGGGGGAGATCCGCGGCGTGCAGGGCGAGGTCCGTGAACTCAAAGGCGAAGTTCGAGAGCTGAGAGGCGAAACCAATGCTCGCTTCGACACGATGAATGCGCGCTTCGACTCGATGCAGCGGACGATGATCATCGGGTTCGTAACGCTCTTCGCAGGCATTGTCGCCAGCCTGATCGGCGTCGCTCTCGTGTCCTGATGGTGTTAGACCGCAAGTAGCGCAGAAACTCCGAAGGTCGGTCCGCGCTCGTTGCTACACAGACCGCATGTTGCGCGAGTTGCGGATCGAGAACCTTCTGCTGATCGAGCGGGCCGAGCTGCGGCTGGGGGAGGGGCTGAACGCGATCACCGGTGAGACCGGGGCTGGGAAGACGGTGCTCGCCCACTCGCTCGACCTGCTGATGGGTGGCAAGGCGCGGGCGCAGATCGTCCGCCCGGGGGCTCCCGAGGCCTGGGTCGAGGGGGTCTTCGACCTTCCCGAAGGTCTGCTGGATGAGCCTGAGTTCGCGGAGCTGGCCGAAAGGCTGCCCGAGGACGCCGATGAGGTGGTGCTCGGGCGGCGGGTCTCGGCCAGCGGGCGCACCAGCGCCTTCGTCGCCGGTCGCGCCGCCACCGCCGCTGACCTGAAGTTGCTCGGCGGTCGCCTGCTCGCCTTCTTCGGCCAGCACGAGCACCGTCGGCTGACGATCTCCTCGGCCCAGCTGGAGATCCTCGACGGCTTCGCCGGCGCGGAGCACTTGCACCTGCGGCGCGAGTACCGGGAGGCGCACCGCGCGTGCGGCCGGCTCGCCGCCGAGCTGGCGGAGCTGCGCGAGCGCGAAGGCACGCGGGAGCGCGACCTCGACCTCTACCGCTACGAGCTCTCCGAGATCGAGGCGGTCGCGCCGGTTCCTGAGGAGCGGGAGCAGATGGCCGCCGACCGCGAGCGCCTGCGCCACGCCGAGGGGTTGCGCGAAGCTGCCGGTTCCGCTCACGCGGCGCTGTCCGGAGCCGACGCGGATGGGGGCGGCGCGGCGGCGGCGATCGCCGAGGCCGAATCCGCGTTGCGGGCTGCCGCCGGCGTCGACCCGGGCCTGGACGCGCTGGCCGAGCGCGCGGCGGCGCTGGCGGTCGAGCTGGGTGATGTCGCCTCCGAGCTGCGCGACTACGGCGAGGGGGTCGAGGCCGACCCCGGGGCGCTGCAGGCGATCGAGGAGAGGCTGGAAGTAATCGACCGCCTCGAGCGCAAGCACGGTGGAACCGTCGAGTCGGTTCTGGCCCACGCCGAGCGCTGCCGCGAGGAGATCGCGCGGCTGCAGGGGGCCGAGGAGCGCAGTGTCGAGGCGGAGGCGGCTCTCGCCACCGCCGAAGCGCGCCGCGTCGAGCTCGGCGAGCGGCTGAGCGCCGGCCGCGAAGCCGCAGCCGAACCATTGGAAGAGCGGGTGGCGGAGGAGCTGGAGCAGCTGGCGATGGCCGGTGCCTCGCTCCAGGTCCTGCTGGACCCGCACCCTGATGGGTTCGGCGCCTCGGGTCGGGAGACCGTTGAGCTGCGGGTCGCCCCGAACCCCGGGATCGAGGCGGCGCCGCTGCGCGACGCCGCCTCCGGTGGCGAGCTATCGCGGGTGATGCTGGCGTTGAGCGGCCTTGGGCAGGGCGCCAGCGCCGGGACGATGGTCTTCGACGAGATCGACGCCGGCATCGGCGGCAACACCGCCCGGGTCGTCGGAGAGCGCCTGCGGGCGCTGGCCCAGGGTCGCCAGGTCATCTGCATCACCCACCTGCCGCAGGTCGCCTCGCTTGCCGACACCCACTTCCGGCTCGAAAAGGACGTCAGCGGCGAGGAGGCCTCGGCCACCGTCGAGCGCCTGGAGGGCGAGGGGGTCGTCGCCGAGATTCGTCGCATGCTCGGCGGTGAGAGCTCGGATGAAGCGGCGACCGAGCATGCCCGTGAGCTCCTAAAGGCCGCCTGATCGGCGCATAGCTGCGTCCTCGGTCGCTCGCGTGCAGAAGCACGCCACGCTCCCTGCGTCCTTGCTCTGCTTGATCAGGTGGCCTTTAGGACTAGTCTGAGGTCGATGGCCACTGTTTCCCGTCGCCGCTTCCCTGCTCTGCTGGGGCGCAGGAACAGCGCTCTGTCGGAGGTGCCGATCGAAGGGGTTGCCCGGCTCGGCGAGCGGACCAAGCACCTGGTCAAGCGCCTGCGCCCGGGCGAGATCGCGGTCATCGACCACGTCGACATCGACCGCATCGCCGCCGAGGAGCTGATCGAAGCCGGGGTGATCGCGGTCCTCAACGCTTCCCCCTCCTCGCAGGGCCGCTATCCGAACGCCGGCCCGCTGATGCTGGCGCGGGAGGGCATCCGCCTGATCGACGCCCCCGGCGCCGACCTTTTCGAGCGCCTCAAAGACGGCGACCGCGTCCGCATCGCCGGCGAGGCGATCTACGTCGGCACCGACGAGGTCGCCCGGGGTCGCGTGCTCGGGGTGCCCGAGCTCGAGCGCGAGATGCAGGAGCACCGCAAGCGGATCGACGAGGCGCTCGGGGAATTCGCCGAAAACACCGTTGCCCACGTCCGCGAAGAGACCGACCTCCTCACCGGCAACATCGCCTTCCCGTCGACCAAGGCGTCCTTTCGCGACCGCCACGTGCTGATCGTCGTCCGCGGCGATCGCCACCGCCGCGACCTGAAAGCGCTGCGCGCCTACATCCGCGACGTGCGGCCGCTGATCGTCGCCGTCGACGGCGGCGCCAACGGCGTCCTGGAGGCGGGGATGAAGCCCGACGTGATCCTCGGCGACATGGACTCGGCCAGCGACGAGGCGCTGCGCTGCGGCGCCGAGCTGATCGTTCACGCCTATCCCGACGGGCGGGCGCCGGGGCAGGAGCGGTTGCGGGAGGCGGGGCTCACGCACCAGATCGTCCCCGCTGCCGGGACCAGCGAGGACGTGGCGATGCTGATGGCGCACGAGAAGGGGGCCACCCTGATCGTCAGCGTCGGCGCCCACTTCAACCTGATCGAGTTCCTCGATCGCAAGCGCGGCGGCATGTCCTCGACCTTCCTCACCCGCTTGAAGATCGGCGAGCGCCTGGTCGACGCCAAGGGCGTCAGCCGCCTCTACAACCCGAGCTCGACCCTGGCACCGCTGGCCTTCTTCGCGGTCGCCTTCCTGGTCCTGGTGACGATCCTCGTGATCACCTCGCCGGCGCTGAACGACGTCTTCGAACTGGTCTGGCTGAAGGTCCGGATCTGGCTCGGGATCGACTGAGAGTGTCTGCGGCCGCAGCCGGCAGGCACTAGCCTTCGGGCCTTCCATGGGGTACTCCGCGCGCTACCACGCCACCTCGCTGATCGCTGTCTTCATCGCCCTCGCGGTCGGGATCCTGATCGGCGCCGAGTTCGGCGGCGACGCTCTCACCAACACGCGGCGCGACCTCGAGCACAGCCTCGTCGGCAACCTCAAGGACGCTCGCTCGCAGGTCAACGACCTCAACGGCGATCTCAACCGCTCCAACGAGTTCGCCCAGCGGGTCTACCCCGTGCTGACCCGGGACGAACTGGCTGGGCGGCGCTTCGCGATCCTCGCCCTCGGCGGGTTGCCCAGCGACATCACCGGTGAAGTAGAGGAGGCGCTGGCCCCGACCGGCGGCCGCCTGGTCGGCGTCGGGGTGGTGCGCGAGCCGGTCGACGTCAACGGCCTCGCCGAAGACCTGAACAAGACGCGCTTGGCGGATCTGCGTACCGATCCCGACGCCCTGACCGAACTCGGCACCGGCCTGGGGCGCCAGCTGGTGCTCGGCGGCACCTTGCCGGAGGTCGTCCGCGGCCACCTCTTTTCGCGCGCCAGCGGCAGCTTCGGCGGGCTCGACGGCTTGATCGTCGTCCGCGACCAACCCGAAGGCATGGGTCCCGTGCAGGACGCGAAGACCGACGAATTCGAGGAAGCGCTGGCGAGCGGCATCACCGCCACGCGGGTTCCGGCGGTCGGGGTGGAGACCTCCACCGACGACACGTCCAACATTCCCTTCTTCCAGTCGAACGGCCTCGCCAGTGTTGACGACGTCGACCTGACGGCGGGGCAGCTGGCGATGGTCTTTGCCCTGCTCGGCGCCGACGGCAGCTTCGGCGTCAAGGGGAGCGCCGACCAGCTGCTGCCGGACCTGCTGACCGGGGCCAGATAGGTGTACTGGGTGGGGCTGCCGCTGGCGGTGGCGATCTCGCTGTTCCTGGTGCCCGCGGGGGCGCGGGGGTTGCGCGACGCGGGGCTCGTGCGGGAGAACTACCGCGGCGCGCTTCTCGCCTTCCCGCTGGGGGCGGTGCTGGCGACGGCGGCGCTGGTGGCGCTGGCGCCGCTCGCCTTCCTCGACGACCGCGCCGACCTCGACCTCTTGGAGCCGGAGCTGCGGCGCTGGCTGCCCTACCTGCTGGGGATCGCCTTCCTCGGCTTCCTCGACGATGCCCTGGGCCGGGGTGAGGCGGTGGCGACGCCGCGCGGCTGGCGCGGCCACTGGGCGGCGCTGCGCGAAGGCTCGCTCTCGACCGGTGCGATCAAGGCGATCGGCGCTCTCGCGCTTGCCGCCTATGTCGTCTCCGGCCGCGGCCTCGAAGACTGGCGCTACGTCGCCGACGTGGCGTTGCTGATCCTCGCTACGAACCTGGGCAACCTGCTCGACCTGCGGCCGGGGCGGGCGGAGAAGGGCCTTGCCCTGCTCGGGGTTGGGCTTTGCCTTGGTGCCTGGACCTGGGAGCCGCTGGAACTGCTGGGGATCTTCGTCGGCCCGGTCCTGGTCGGCGCCTGGCTGACGCTCGGCGAGCGGGCGATGCTGGGAGACACCGGTTCCAACCTGATCGGGGCGATCGCTGGGGTCTGGCTGCTGACCGTCCTCGGGCCGGATGCCCGCCTGATCGCCCTCGCTGCGGTCTTGGCGCTGACGATCTACGGGGAGATTCGCTCAATTTCCGCAACCATCGATTCGGTTCCGCCCCTGCGCTGGCTAGACTCGCTCGGCAGAGCATGAGTCCGGGAAACAAAGGCGACACCAAGTTCATTTTCGTCACTGGCGGCGTCGTCTCGGCCCTCGGCAAGGGGATCACCGCCGCGTCGATCGGCCGCCTTCTCGTCTCCCGCGGCTACCGCGTCCAGCTGCAGAAGTTCGACCCCTACATCAACGTCGACCCGGGGACGATGAGCCCGTTCCAGCACGGCGAGGTCTTCGTCACCGAGGACGGCGCCGAGACCGATCTCGACCTCGGCCACTACGAGCGCTTCACCGACGAGAACGCGACCCGGGCCTCGAACGTCACTGCCGGCGCGGTCTACAACTCGGTGATCAAGCGCGAGCGCCGCGGCGACTACCTCGGCGCCACGGTCCAGGTGATCCCCCACATCACCAACGAGATCAAGCAGAAAATCCTCATCGTCGCCGAGTCGCAGTCGGTCGACTTCGTGATCACCGAGATCGGCGGCACCGTCGGCGACATCGAGTCGCTGCCGTTCCTCGAGTCGATCCGCCAGCTCTACACCGACCTCGGCCCGAAGCGGGCGATGTTCGTCCACCTGACGCTGGTCCCCTACGTCGGCCACGCCGGCGAACTGAAGACGAAGCCGACCCAGCACTCGGTCAACGAGCTGCGCCGGATCGGGATCCAGCCACACGCGCTGGTCTGCCGCTCCGAAGGGCGCCTTGATCGCGAGATCCGCGGCAAGATCGCCCTCTTCGCCAGCCTTCCCGTCGACGCCGTGATCTCCGCCCACGACGTCGACAACATCTACAAGGTGCCACTCGTCTTCCGTGCCGAGGGCGTCGACGACCTCGTCCTCGACCACTTCGGGATGGAGGCGCCCTCGCCTGACCTCTCCGAGTGGGAGGAGATGGTGCGGCGGGCCGACTCGGCCAGCGGCGAGGTGCGGATCGCGGTGGTCGGCAAGTACGTCCAGCTCGCCGATGCCTATAAGTCGGTGATCGAGGCGCTCGAGCACGGTGGCTTCCACCACGGCGTCGAGGTCAAGGTCGAGCTGGTCGACTCCGAGAACTTCGACCCCGAGAAGCTGGAGGGCTGCGACGGGATCCTGATCCCCGGCGGCTTCGGCGAGCGCGGGATCGAGGGGAAGATCGAAGCGGCGCGGATCGCCCGCGAGAAATCGATCCCCTACCTGGGGATCTGCCTCGGGATGCAGATCGCGGTCGTCGAGTTCGCCCGCCACGTCGCCGGCATGGACGGCGCCAACTCGGCCGAGTTCGATCCCGAGACGCCGTTCCCGGTTGTCGACCTACTGCCGGAGCAGAAGGAGGTCTCCGACATGGGCGGAACGATGCGTCTCGGGGCCGACCCGGTGAAACTGCACGAGGGCACGAAAGCACGGGAAATCTTCGGCGAGGCCGTCATCTACAAGCGCCACCGCCACCGTTACGAGGTCAACAACCAGCTGCGTCGCCGCCTCGAAGACGAGGGTCTTGTCTGCGGTGGGACCTCGCCCGACGAGCGCTTGGTCGAGATGGTCGAGCTGCATGACCACCCCTTCTTTGTCGCCTCCCAGTACCACCCTGAGTTCAACTCGCGTCCGAACCGGCCCGAGCCGCTCTTCCGTGAGTTCGTCGGCGCCGCCGCGGCGCACTCGGGTGCGCGTCCCGCCGCCGGCGTCGAGGTCGTCGATCGGATCGACGCCGAGCCGAGCATCGAGAGCGACGACGTCGGCGCTCGCCGCTCCGCCTGACCGTTCCCGGTTAGCCTTTCGGCCGTGGAGGGATCACGGCTACATCGGCGCTTCGTCCGCTACTGCGAGGTCCGCAGCCCGACCGGGGAGGAGCGGGAGATCGCCGACACGCTCGCGGCCGAGCTGCGGGCGATGGGCCTCGAAGTGGGAGAGGACGAAGCGGCTGTCGCTGCTGAAGCCGGCGCGGGCAACCTGATCGCGCGCTCGGCCGGCACCGGCGAAGACTGGCTGATGTTCTGCGCCCACGTCGATACGGTTCCGCACCGGGGCCAGGTCGAGGTGGTCGACGACGAGGGCGTCTTCCGCAGTCGCGGTGAGACGATCCTCGGCGCCGACAACAAGGCTGCGGTGGCGGTCTTCATGGAGCTGATCGCCCGCCACGTCGAAAGTCCGGGGCCGGTCGGGGTAGAGCTGGTGCTGACGGTCGCCGAGGAGCAGGGGCTGCGGGGAGCGAAGGCCTTCGATGCTGCGCAGCTGCGTTCGCGGGCGGGTTTCGTCCTTGACCACGCGGGCGCGGTCGGCGAGGTGATCGTCTCGACGCCGACCCAGCAGAAGATCCTCGCCGACTTCATCGGCGTCGAGGCCCATGCCGGGATCAAGCCCGAGGACGGCAGTAACGCGATTGCTGCTGCGGCGGCGGCGATCACCCGGATGGAGATCGGCCGCCTCGACGAGGGCACGACCTCGAACGTCGGCTTGATCGGGGGCGGCACCTCGGGAAACGTTGTTCCTGGTCACTGCGCCATCCACGCCGAGGCCCGCAGTCTCGACACCGAGCGGGCGGCGGAGGTGGCGGGGAAGATCGCCGATGCCTGCGCCTGGGGCGCGAGCGAGCACGGCTGCGACGTCGACGTGCGGATCGAAGAGCTCTTCCGCGGTTACGAAGTGCCGAAGGACTCGGCGGCGCTGGCGCTGGCGGAGTCCGGGTTGAGGGGGGCGGGGCTCGAGCCGCAGCGGGTCGCGATCGGCGGCGGCAGCGACGCCAACGTCTTCCGCCGCGACGGCTTCGACTGCGTCTTGCTCTCGAACGGCACCGACGCGGTCCACACCTCTGACGAGATGGTCCCGGCGCGGAGCCTCGACAAGATGCTCGAGGTCTGCGAGGGAATCCTCGCCGCGGCGGCAGAGCCGGCTCCGGCATAGTGGACGGCCGCCTGAAGCTGCGGCGGGCGCTCGTCGTCTCGGCCGATCCGCTCGAAGTCGAGGTCGGCGGTGAGCGGCGGCGAGCCTGGGCCGACGAGGTCCTGCTGGGGGAGATGCGCGAGGGCGACGAGGTCGTCGTCAACGTCGCCTCCCTCGACCTCGGGCTCGGCTCCGGCGGCTTCGACGTCGTCCACGTCAACCTAACCCGCGGCTTGGAAGGAAGCGGGGCGGAGGGCGACGCGCACGTGATGAAGCTCAACTACACCTCGCTCCAGCACCCCGTCGAACCCGCCGAGCGCCGCGACATTCGTCTGTTCCTTACCGGTTCTGGACAACGAAAAGGAACGGACGAAATGGACGTGGGGGTGCCGGTGGTGGTTCTACCGCTGCACGGGCACCTGGCGCCGGCGGCTTGGGCGCTTGCGCATGCGGCGCCGGGGCTTCGGGTCGGCTACGTGCAGACGGGAGGCGGGGCGCTACCGGGCTCCTTTTCTCGTGACGTCCATGAGTTGCGGGGGCGGGAACTGCTCGCCGGCCACATCACCGCTTCCCCCGCTTACGGCGGCGAGCACGAGGCGCTGAGCACGGTCGGCGCTCTCGATGCCGCCGCAGGGCTGGGCTGGGACGCGGTCCTTGCCGGCCCCGGTCCCGGGATCATCGGCTCGGAGACCGCCCTCGGCCATGGTGGGATGGCCGCTCTCGACACCGCGCATGCCGCCCTCAGCCTCGGCCTTTCCACCCTGGTCTCGCCCCGGCTCTCCAGCGCCGACCCGCGCAAGCGCCACCTCGGCCTCAGCCACCACACCCGCACGGTCCTCGAGTTGCTCCTGGCCGAAGTCGACGTCGCCGTCCCCGAGGGGGAGCCGGAGATCGCGGAGGCGCTCGGGACGTTCAAGCATCGGGTTCTCGCTGCGCCCGCCGACCTAGACGGTTACGGCGCTTCCGGCCTGCCGACCACGACGATGGGGCGGAGCCTCTCGGAAGACTCCCTCTTCTTCGCCGCGCCCCTCGCGGCCGGCACGGTGCTCGCACGGTCCCTTGCGGACCAAGGTTTGTAACTACGCAGGCCGAAAACAGCCGGCGATGGCGGTCGCGATCAAACCGCAGTCTCCGGGTGCAGCCGCGAAGCCGGGGGCCGATGCGCGCTTCGAGAGCCTCGTCCTCGACTTCCTCTCCTACCTCGAGCTCGAGCGCGGCCTCTCCCGCAACACCCTCAACGCCTACCGCACCGACCTGCACCAGTACGGCGAATACCTCTCGGCCCACCACCGCGACGCGTTGGAGGCGCGCGGCGCCGACATCGCCGACTTCCTCGCCGAGCTGGCGACGGGGGAGGGACGGCCTGCCTGCTCGGCGGCGACGATTCACCGCAAGGCAGCCTGCCTGCGCTCCTTCTACAAGCACCTGCGTCGCGACGAGCTGATCGGCGACGATCCGACGGCGGCGCTGAGCGCCCCGCGGCGCTCGAAGAAGCTGCCTCACGTCCTCAACTACTCCGAGGTGCAGAAGCTGCTCGCCTCCCCCAAAGGAAGCGAGCCGACGGTGCTGCGTGACCGGGCGCTGTTGGAGGTGATGTACGCGTGCGGGCTGCGTGCTTCGGAGACGATCGGGCTCGAGCTCGGCGACGTCGACCTGCGCGAGGGGATCCTGCGCGCCCGTGGCAAGGGCTCGAAGGAGCGGCTGGTGCCGCTCGGCCGACAGGCGATCGCGGCGATCAACGGCTACCTCCGCGGCGGCCGCCCGAAGTTGATCGGCGACCGCCACGAGGCGAAGCTGTTCGTCAACTTCCGCGGCGGCCCGCTGACCCGGCAGGGCCTCTACAAGATCGTCCAGCGCCACGCCCGCGACGCCGGCCTCGCCGGCAAGATGAGCCCGCACACCCTGCGCCACAGCTTCGCCACCCATCTGCTCGCCGGCGGCTGCGACCTGCGTGCCGTCCAGGAGATGCTCGGTCACGCGGACATCTCGACCACGCAGATGTACACGCACCTCTCCGGGGACCGCCTCAAGGAGGTCTACTTCAGCGCCCACCCCCGGGCCAGCGATTGAAGTAGAACTCAATCCATGCCCGAGCTGCCGGAGGTGGAGACCGTTGTCCGGCAGCTGGAGCCAGAGGTCGAGGGCCACCGGATCGAGCGCCTGGAGGTCTTGGACGAGCGCTGGTCGCGACCGCTGCCGCCGCAGCAGCTGGGCGAGGCGGTGAGCGGTGCGACGATCGAGCACCTCGGGCGCCGCGGCAAGTACATCCTCATGGAGCTCAACGGCGGCCGGACCCTGGTCATGCACCTGCGGATGACCGGCAACCTGATCCTCCGCGAGGGGGAGGAGGTGCTCGATCCCTCCGAGGGGCGGCGCCTGTACGAGAGCGAGCGCTCGACCGAGGAACGGCATCTGCGCGCCCGCTTCGTCCTTGACGACGGTCGCGAGCTCTGGTTCACCGACCCGCGCCGCTTCGGCGAGGGCTTCCTGGTTGACGACGAGGGGCTGGAAGCGCGCTTCGCGAAGCTGGGGGTAGAGCCGTTCTCACCCGAGTTCACGCCGCAGGCCCTGGGCGAGATGGCGGCCGGCCGCAAGGCGCCGCTGAAGTCTTTCCTGCTCGACCAGTCCGGGGTCGCCGGGGTCGGGAACATCTATGCCGACGAGGCGCTCTTCCGCGCCGAGCTGCACCCGCTCTCGCCGGCGGGGTCGATGAAGCCCGAGCACCTCGACACCCTGCGGGACGCGGTCGTCGCCGCCCTGGAGGCGGGGATCGACGCCGGCGGGTCGTCGATCGACGACTACCGCGACGCCCGGGGCGAGAAGGGGACGATGCAGAACGAGTTCCTCGTCCATACCCGCGAGGGCGAGGATTGCCCGAGGTGCGGGGGCACGATCAACCGCATCGTCGTCGGCGGGCGCTCGACCTACTTCTGCCCGGGCTGCCAGGTGAGGTTGCGGCGCCGCCCGAAAAAGCGGCGTGTGCGGCAGGGCGGCCGAAGGGCCGCCCCCTGATTAAGTTCCGTCCGATCCATCGTTCATCTTTGATTTCGTGGCCGGATCTACGGTCAAGACTGAGGCGGTTGTTTTGCGCAGCATTCGCTACGGCGAGGCTGATCGCATCCTCCACCTCTACTCGAAAAGCCGCGGCCGGATCGGGGCTATCGCCAAGGGGGCACGCAAGCCCCGATCCCGGTTCGGCGGCCGGCTGGAGCCGTTTTTCCGGCTCGACCTGATACTGCACGAAGGCCGCAGCGACCTGATGACGGTGACCAGCGCGACCACCGTCGACGGCTACCCGCGGCTGCGCTCCTCCGGTGCCGCGCTGACCGCCGGTGCCCGCGCCTGCGACGCGGTCCTACGCCTGCTCGACTCCGAAGAGCCGAATCCCCCGGCTTACAACCTCCTCTGCCGCTACCTGACCCTGCTCGACGATCCGGAGCAGACCCGAGCAGGCTGGTCTGGAAACGGCGCTCTCTTTTCGCTTGAAGCTAGCGCTGGTTGCCGGTTTTGCCCCTGAGCTGGCTTCCTGCGCCCGTTGTGGAGACGCTGAGCACCTCGCCGGCTTCTCGGGAGCTGCCGGCGGTGTCGTCTGCTCCGGCTGCGAAGCAGGCTCCTTCCCACTCGACGAGGAGGCCCATCGGTTCATGGTCGAGGCATTGGCGCAGCCACTCAACGACGCGCCGGGGGCTGGGACCCTCGCGTTGCGTCAGGTAGAGCGGGCAATCGGTGAAACGCTGGAGCACCACGCGCACGTCCAACTTCGCGCTGCGGCGTAGGGAGCGACGGGGGAGGGGGTCGGCGGACAACAGCGGGGAGGGTCCGGCGACCCCCTCCCCCGTCGCTCCAGGCGGGCGCCTTATGATCGGCGGGTGCCTGCCACCGTCGCTTTTGAGGAGAGGATCTCTGCCTTCGAGGAGGAATTCCTGGCTCCCCAGGCCACCAAGTCGTATCCGGCGCGTCGGCAGGTGGAGGAGCAGGACAGCCCATTGCGGACTCCTTTCCAGCGGGACCGGGACCGGATCGTTCACTCGAAGTCGTTCCGGCGGCTCAAGCACAAGACGCAGGTCTTTGTTGCCCCCGAGGGCGACCACTACCGGACCCGTCTCACTCACACGCTGGAGGCATGTGGGATCGCTCGTACGGTGGCCCGGGCGCTGCGCCTCAACGAGGACCTGACCGAGGCGATCGGGCTCGGTCACGATCTCGGGCACCCGCCCTTCGGCCACGCCGGCGAGGAGGCGCTCGACGCCTCGCTGCGCGAGCACTGCGGCAGCGGCTTCCGCCACAACGAGCACTCCCTGCGCGTCGTCGACGTGCTCGAGCGCGACGGCGAAGGGTTGAACCTGACCGAGCAGGTCCGCGACGGCATCCTCAACCACACCGGCTCGCGCAAGCCGGCGACCCTGGAGGGCCAGATCGTCAAGCTGGTCGACCGCGTCGCCTACATCAACCACGACATCGACGACGCTCTGCGTGCCGGAATTCTGCGGCCGGATGACCTGCCGGCGGCGGAGATCGAGCTGCTCGGCCCGACCGGCTCGCAGCGGATCGACACCCTCGTCCGCGACATCGTCGATCACTCCGAAGGCGGCGAAGAAATAAGGCAGGGCCGCGAGGTAGGGCAGGCGATGCTGCGGCTGCGGAAGTTCATGTTCGACCGCGTCTACCTCGGCCCGGAGGCCCGCAGCGAGCACGAGCGCGTCGAGCGGACCATGCACGGTCTGTTCGCCCACTATCTCGCCCATCCCGGCGAGATCCCCGCCTGGGACCCCGGCGCCGGCGACTGCCAGCGCGTCGCCGACTACATCGCCGGGATGACCGACCGCTTCTGCATCGCCAAGTTCACCGAGTTGACCGTCCCGGAAGAGGCGCGCTTCTGATGGCCCTGATCTCCCACGACAGCGTCGAGCGGGTGAAGCAGGCGGCGGACATCATCGAGGTCATCTCCGCCCACACCGACTTGCGCCGCCAGGGCGCCCGCTACGTCGGCCTCTGCCCCTTCCACGACGAGCGGACTCCCTCGTTCTCGGTCGAGCCGCAGGAAAAGCTCTACCACTGCTTCGGCTGCGGGGTCGGCGGCGACGTGATCAAGTTCGTCGAGGAGAAGGACGGGCTCAACTTCGCCGAGGCGGTGGAGCTGCTGGCCGACCGCTATGGGGTCGAGCTCGAGCGCGAGCAGGAGGACCCGCAGGCCGAGGCGAAGCGGCAGCGGCGCCGGCGCCTCGCGGAGCTGCTGGAAAGGGCGGCGGCCTTCTATGCCAGCTACCTGTGGGAGTCGGAGGAGGCGGGGAAGGCCCGCGACTACCTCTTGCAGCGGGGGCTGCGGGAGGAGGTGCTGCGCGACTTCGGCGTCGGCTACGCGCCGAGCGCCTGGGACAAGCTCCTGGTCCGCGGCCAGCGGGCCGGCTTCAGCGTCGCGGAGCTGCGCGGGGTCGGGCTGGTGCAGCGAGGGCGGAGCGGCGGCGAGTACGACCGTTTCCGCGAGCGGATCATGTTCCCGATCCGCGACCGTCGCGGCCGCGTCCTCGGCTTCGGCGGCCGGGCCATGCGCTCCGACCAGGGAGCCAAGTACGTCAACACGGCCGAGACCGAGTTCTTCCACAAGAGCCAGATCCTCTACGGGGTGGACCGGGCGAAAGCGGCGATCGCCAAAGCCGGGCGCGCGGTCGTCGTCGAGGGCTACACGGACGTGCTCGCCCTGCACCAGGCCGGGATCGAGGAGGCGGTGGGGGTGATGGGAACGGCGATCACCGGCGAGCAGGTGGCGGCGCTTTCCGGAATGGTCGACGAGGTCGTGCTGGCGCTCGACGCCGACGCCGCCGGGCAGGAGGCGATGCTGCGGGCGCAGACCGTCGCCGCCGGGCGGCGGATGCGGCTGCGGGTGGCGGCGATGCCTGCCGGGGAGGACCCGGCCGAGATGATGGCCGCCGAGGGTGGAGCGGAGCGCTTCCGGGATCTACTTGAGGGCGCCGAGGAGCTGGTGGCGTTCCAGGTTGGGCTCGTCCTTGGCCGCACCGACGTCGGCTCGCCGGTCGAGCGCGACCGGGCGCTGGCGGAGGTGGCGCCGGTGCTGGCCGGACTGGGGGAGACCGCCGGTCGCGAAGACCTCGTTCGCCGGGTTGCCGAGCGGCTCGATCTCGAGCCGGCGATGGTGATGGGCAGGGTCGTGGCCGCCACTCCGACCAGCGGCGGCTCCGAACAGGCGCCGACCCCCGGCCGCCAGGCGGCCGCGCCCCCGCAGCGGCCGGCCGAGCTGACTTCCCGCGAACGCCGCGAGCGGGCGCTGCTGGCGATGTGCATCGCGCTACCCGCCGAAGGGAAGGAGTACCTGGCCCGGCTCACCGAGGCCCACCTCTCGCCGACCGGCCTCCGCGCCGCCACCTGGTTGCGCGAGCACCCGGAGGACCCGGCCTCGAACCTTCCGCATGACGATTCCGCCCTCGCCGGCCTGATCGCCGAACTGGTGATCATGTCCCGCGAGGAGCCGGCCTCCCACGAAGCGATGGAGCTCAACTTCCTCCTCCTCGAGCAGCGCCGCCTCGAGGCCGAGATCGCCGCCGCCGGCGAGCGCGGCGACTACGAGCGCCGCGCCGCCCTCAGTCGCGAACGAGCTGCCCTGGTAGAACGAATCGCCCACGCCGAGCGGCCGGCAGGGACCGTCTAAGACAACTCCATACGCATTTTTCTGTCTGCAGCACCTGCGAGAATGCAGGCCATGGAAAAGGACTTCCTAGAAGAGTGTCTGGCGGCAGGAATGTCGCTCGACACGATTGCTAAGCAGGTCGGCAAGCACGAATCGACGGTCAGCTACTGGCTGAAGAAGCATGGGTTGGAGGCAGCTGGAGGTGGGGTGCATGCCCCGAACGGGAGGGTTGACCCGCAGCAGCTCCGGACGCTCGCCGAGAGAGGCGCCTCGATTCAGGAAATGGGAGAAGCGTTTGGGGTGGGCAGGACGACGGTCAGGTATTGGCTGCGAAAGTTGAAGCTCGAGACGCAGCGCTCAGTTCGATTGCGCGAAACCCGAGCGGCCCGCGAGAAAGGTCTGAAGCGCACGTACTCGCGTTGCTCAAAGCACGGGCACACCGCGTTCTATGCGCGGCCCGACGGCGGGTTCAGATGTGGCCGCTGTCGATCGGAAGCGGTCTCCAAGCGGCGTCGCTCGGTAAAGAAAATGTTGGTCGAAGAGGCCGGTGGCCGTTGCGCTTTGTGCGGATTCGACCAGCATCCCGCCGCTCTGCAGTTCCATCACCTCGACCCATCGACCAAGTCGTTCCAAATCGGCGAGGGCGGGTTGACCCGTGGAATAGACAAATGTCGAGCCGAGGCAGCGAAGTGCGTGCTCCTTTGCTCGAATTGCCATGCCCAGGTAGAGGTGGGGGTGAAGAGCGTCCCCGTCGCTGATCGCTAAAGTTTCCGGAGCGCGGCCCCTATCCGGGGTAGCGCAGTCTCGTTCCGGGGTAGCTCAATTTGGCAGAAGCGCTCGACTGTTAATCGAGAGGTTGTGGGTTCGAGTCCCACCCCCGGAGCTTCTTAGGCGGTGGCGACCCTTCGCAGAGCCAGCTCCTCCACCAGTTCGGCCCCCCGCGCCGCGCCGTCCTTTTCCCGCCCCCAAGCGGCGATCCCCTCCGCTTTCTCCGCGAAACGCGGCTCGCGCAGCAGCTGGCGCACCGACCACCGCAATGGCCCCGGGCGGCACAGCCGCCAGGGCAGCGAGAGGCCGGCGCCGGCCCAGGCGACGCGCATCGCGGTCTCGCTCATGTCGCCGATGATCGGGCAGACGAGGACCGGGGTGCCGGCGCCGAGGCAGCGGGCGACGGTGCCGTGGCCGCCGTGGGAGATCACCAGCGAGGCGAGCGGCATCAGCTGGCTGTAGCTGAGCCATTCGACCAGGGTGGCGTTGGCCGGGACCTCGATCGGGTGCTGGGGGGCGACGCGATTGGTGGTCGCCACCACCCGCACCGGCTCGTCTGCCAGTGCGGTTAGGGCGGCGCGGACGAGGTGGTTGTCGGAGTCGTGGGCGGTCGAAGGGGCGACGAGGACGAGCGGGTCCTCGCCGGGCGGCAGCTCGATGTCGGGGTGTGGCAGCTCGAAGGTCATCGGCCCGGTGATCTCGACCCCGCTCGGCCACTGCCGCGGATACTCGAGTTGGGGGTAGGTGGCGACCAGCGCCAGGTCAGGGCTGATACCGCCGTGGAAGCGGTCGATCGGTGCCAGCCCGAGGCGCTCACGCTGGATGTTGAGGTCGCGGCGCCCCTGTTCGAGGCCGACCCTCAGCGCCCGGTCGTGCCCGGTGCGCCAGATCGCTCGGCCGAGCCCGGTTCGCGGCGGCCGCAGCCCGATCGCAAAGAAGGGGAAGCCCGGCTCGACCACCGGGTAGATGTGGGGGATCAGGGTCGCCAGCGGGATCCCGGCGCGCTCGGCGGCAAGAGTCGGAGCGAGGGTGAGAATGTCGCTGACGACGATGTTCGGCCGGAAATCCTCCAGCAGTGGCAGCAGCGCTTTCGCCGCCTCGGCCGCGTGCTGTCCCTCCTCGGAGTCGGGATCCGGGGGCGGGAACATCCGGTATTCCTCGGCCGCGGCGAAGCCGAGCCCTGCCCCCTCGACCGCCCCCCGACGCTCCTCCCAGGTCTCGATCACGACCTCGTGGCCGCGCGCGGCCAGCGCTTTTCCGAGCGCTATCGCAGGGAAAACATGGCCTGCGTCTCCGAACGCCGCTACCAGGACGCGCAGGCCGGCATCGTTTCCAGACTTTTGGCCCCTATAGGGGCTCAAAGGGTGGAAACGATCCAAGTCAAGGGGTGTCCAAGCCCTCGCCGGGCCGCGTGAAGACGATCTCCGGCACGTGGCAGTTGCGCGAGGTGCGGAGGAGGAAGCGGACCGCCTCGCCGAGATCCTCGGGCCGGATCATCTCCTCGGGCGGGATCTGGCCCTGGACGAACTCGGTCATCGGCGTCTCGACGAAGCCGGGGGCGAGGGCGGTGCACTGGATGCCGGCGCCGCCCGCCTCGCGGTGCGTCGACTGGGTGAAGTTGATCACCGCTGCCTTCGTCGCCGCGTAGATCGAGAGCCAGGCCTGACCGCTCTTCCCGGCGATCGAGGCGGTGTTGACGATCAGCGCCTTGCCGTGCTCGGCCCCGGCCGCGCGCAGCATCGGCAGGCCCTCGCGGGTGCCGAGGATCAGCGCCCGCAAATTGACCGCCAGCTGCATGTCCAGATGCTTGGTCTGGATTTCCTCCATCGGCGCTCCGATGCCGACGCCGGCGTTGTTGACGAGGACGTCGAGGCGGCCGAACTTCTGCCGGTGAGCGGCGAAGATGGCGACGACGTGGTCCTCTTCGGCCATGTTGGCGGGGATCGGCTCGACCTCGAAACCTTCGGACTTCAGCCCTTCGGCGGCTTCCTCGAGCTTCTCCGGCCGGCGTGCCGAGACGGTCAGGGCGTAGCCCTCTTCGCCAAGCGTCCTCGCGATCGCAAGCCCGATCCCGCTCGAGGCCCCGGTTACCAATGCCGCACGCTCAGCCATTCCCATCTCCTTCTCGTCGCGAACCCTGCGCACCCTATCTCTCCATAACATGCCGCCGATGCGCGCCCCCCGCATAGCTTCAGCGCTGCTCTGCCTGCTCGCGAGCGGGGTGATCCTCGCGAGTTGCGGCGACTCGGAGTCCGATACGACGGGCGCGGCGCCGAAACCGTCCGAAAGCCAACCCGCTCCGCCGAAGGCCGACTTCCCGAGCGTGAAGAGAAGGACCTTGCGCCAGGTTCTCAAGGCGGCTGACGGGCGCTTCGAAGGCAAGATCTCTCCGCTGGCCGAAGTCTTTTACCCCGGTATGAACCGGTTCCCCTTCGAAGTCCTCGACAGCGATCAGGGTCAGATCGTGGACGCCGAAATTGCCCTCTACTTCGCCAGGGTGCCGCCGCCCAAGTCCGATGCGAAATCCAAATCCGGCAACCGCGGGCAGCTCGCGAAAGCCCAGGCCCAGGCGCTCGACCAGCCCGCCGTCGGACCGTTTCCGGCCAAGATCGAAAGCCTTGCCACCAAGCCGGCCTTCCAGGCAAAGACCACGAGCGAAGACCCCGATGCCGCCACGATTGTCTACTCGTCCGAGCTCGACTTGCCGAAGGCGGGGGAGTGGAAGCTCGCGGCGATCCTGCGTGAAGACGGGGAACTGATGGGGACGACCCTGCCTGTCGTCGACGTCGGCCAGTTCAAAAAGGTCCCGAAAATCGGCGACAAGGCCCCGCTTATCCACACGCCATCGGCGGGGAACAAGGTGGATTACGCGGAAGCGCTGGGAAAAGAACCAATCGTGCTCTTGTTCGCGACCCCCGAGTTCTGCCAGAGTCGGGTCTGCGGCCCCGTCGTCGACGTGGCGGAGCAGGCAAAACATGAATACGGTGACGAGGCTGCGTTCATCCAGATGGAGATCTACAAAGACAACGACCCCGCGCAAGGAGTCCGGCCCCAGGTGCGGAAGTTCCACCTGCCCACCGAGCCGTTCCTGTTCACGATCGACCGCAGCGGGGTCGTCGCCGACGCAGTCGAGGGAGCTTTCGGGCTCAAGCTGATGCACGAAGCAGTCGACAAAGCGATCGCCGGATGAACGACAAAGCCGCCACCGAGGAGGAGCTCCTGCAATCCTTCGCCGAAGAGGCGAAGCGCCGCTGCGACGTGATCTCCGCCGGCCTCGCGACCGCCACTACCGACTTCGAGACGATGCGAGCCGAAGCCCACGCGCTGAAGGGAACGGCCAGCGTCATCGGCCTGCGCCGCCTCGCCGAGCTGGCCGGACTGATGGAGTCCGACCTCGCCGAAGCGAAGAAGACCGGCACGATCCGCGGTGGCCGCGACCACCAGATCGCCGACGCCGCCAAAGCCCTCGCCGACGGCGCCGCCGCCGCCGCCAAAGGCGAAGAAGAGCCACCCGACGTCGGCCGCTCCCTCGCCCAGCTCTTCAGCGCTTAGCCGCGCCCTCGCGGTACGCTCGGGCAAGCGGGGCAGTAGCTCAGTTGGTTAGAGCAGCGGACTCATAATCCGTCGGTCCCTGGTTCGAGTCCAGGCTGCCCCATCGAGAATGGGGCCTAAGTAGCGGGGCCCTGCGAAAGGTACCGCGCCACCGCCTGGGCCCGATTCGACACGCCCAGTGCCCGCAGGATTTTGCGGACGTGCCATTTGACGGTGCTCTCGGTCAGGTAGAGGCGGGAGGCGATCTCGTTGTTGTTGAGGCCCTCGGCGACGAGGGCGAGGATCTCGACTTGGCGAGAGGTTAGGAGGGAGGTGAGATCGGTGGCGCCGGAGGCGCGGGTGCCCTGGAGGGCGGCGGCTCGGCGGCCGAGGTCGCTTGCGGTCTGGTGGAGGGCCTCGGCGGCGGCGCGGAGCTCGGTCACGTCCTGGACGGTGCCGGTCAGGCGCAGGGGATTGCCCTCGCTGTCGACAGTCAGCTCGGCGCGGCTGTGGAGGCGGCGGATGTGGCCGTCGGGCCTGATGATCCGGTACTCGAAGTCCACCGGCGTCCCGGCTGCAACCGCCTCTTTCATCTCCGCTTCGACCCTCGCCCGGTCATCGGGGTGCACGTACTGGGAGACCCCGGGCTCGTAGTTCGCGTTGAAGTCTTCGGAGCTGATGCCGTAGATGTCCAGGAGGCCCTCGGAGCAGGTCATCTGTTTGGTGAGCAGGTCCCACTCCCAGCTGCCCATGCGGGCGATGCGCTCGGCCTCGGCCAGCCGGGCACGGCTGTTCTCCATCTCTTTTTCGATCCGCCGCCGTTCGGTGATGTCGGTGACGAGGACGAAGAACCCCCGCACCTCGCCGTCGTCCGCCAGGTCGGGGATGTAGGAGGCCTGCGTGTAGCGGATCTCTCCCGAGGGGGTCGGGATCGCCCGGTCGAAGAGCTGTTTTTCGCCGCGCAGCGCACCTTCGATGTATTTGAGGTTTTTCGCGTAGAGCTCGGGACCGAGCAAGTCGCGGATGTGAGTGCCGCGCATCTCCTCCGGCGATTTGCCGAAGAACTCGATGTAGGCCTCATTCGCCATCCGGTTCAGCAGGTCGCAGTCCCAATAGCCGACCATTGCCGGCAGCGCATTCAGCAGCGCCTGGGTTTCAACAGCCATAAAGGGATGATGAACTAGTCGCTGGGCGGGCTCAACCGCTCTCAGGAAGGGCTGGAAAGGATCTATCTTCCTCTCATGGCCGATTCGCTCAACATCTCGACGACCAACCCCTGCCGTCGTCAGCCCGCCGAGCGGTCGGTCACCACCCCCACTGGGGCTGCTAGCACGCGGCCGGCCGCGCCACCCCTGCCGCCGGCCGGCCGCGTCGCTCCAGACGCGCTCCTGCGCGAGGTCGAATCTCTGATGGCCGCCGAACGCGCAATGCACTTATTCCGGCAACGGTCAATCGCCCAGGCGCGCCGCCGCCGTAGTTGACGAAGTTGGCACCCGCTGAGCCTTAGCCGCTGTTTGTCTATTGCAGCCAGGGGTAACCGCAGACTGAGCCCGATGTCGCGCCGTCTCGCCTAGGTTCGAGCCGATCTTGGGGAACTGCGACTGCGGAGTGGGGAGGCTGCAAGACGTAGCCGGCCAGGCGCAGGAGAAAACGCGTGAGGCCGCGGACAAAGCGCAGGAGGGTGTTCGCCAACAGATCGACCAACGCTCGACCAAGGCTGGGAAGCGGGTGAGCGGCACCGCCCAGGATCTCCGCTCGGTCGGCGAGGAGCTGCGCAAACAAGGCAAGGACGGGCCGGCGAAGCTCGCCGACCGTGCCGCCGAGCAGGCCGAGCGGGCAGGCGGCTACCTGAAGGACAACGGCCCGGACAAGATGCTGGAGGACGTCGAGGACTTCGGCCGCCAGCGCCCCTGGGCCGTGCTCACCGGCGGAATCGCGGTGGGCGTTGTCGCGGCCCGCTTCCTCAAGGCCTCGAGCCGCAGCCGCTACCAGCAGCAAAACGGCGGCCGGCCAGCCGCTCAGGTGCCGCAGCGGGCCGATTCGCAGCCGGTCCGTCGTTCTGCCGTCGAGCCGGCGGTGACGCCGCCGCCAGCGACCGCACAGCCGGGCATTCCGGCTCCAGCCACTCCGGCCTCGGCGCCATGAGCACGGCGAACGGAGAGGCGAACGAGCTGCGGTCGCACTCGACCGGAGATCTGGTCAAGCAGCTCTCCGAGCAGACGACCTCGCTTGTGCGCAAAGAGATCGAGCTGGCGAAAGCCGAGCTCACCGAAAAGGGAAAGGTGGCAGGGCAGGGCGCGGGGATGTTCGGCGGCGCCGCTGTCGTCGGCCTGCTCGCCCTCGGGGCGCTGACCACGATGCTCATCGCCCTGCTCGACAGGGCGATAGACCTCTGGCTTGCCGCCCTCATCGTCACCGTCGTCTACGGAGCAATCGCCGCGGTGATGGCGATGAGCGGCCGGGACCGCGTCAAGCAGGGCATGCCACCCGCCCCCGAGCAAACTGCCGAAACCGTGAAGGAGGATGTGCAATGGGCCAAGAGCCAAGTCAAATCCGCCAGGAGATAGAGGAGACGCGAGCGGAAATGGGTGACACCGGCACCGTCGAGCCCGACGACGCCGCGGCCCCGATCGACGCCGCCGACGACGCCGCTGCGGTCTGACTGGCGAACGAACTGGCGAACCGCCCTTCGGGGCGACGACCACGGGGCGCTCGACGTAGCCGCGAGCGCCCCCTGCATTCGGCTCTAGCAAGCCCCCCACAACAGAAAACGCCCCGCCGGGGAGGCGGGGCGCTTCTGGGGTTACTACAGGGAGGAGAGCCATAACCACGGCCGCTCTGGAATGCGGGTTCCCGCTCTACAGCGCGGAATCTCGACCCGCTGCGCCCCGCTGAGACCCGCCGATTCGGGGCGGGACTGGCGAACCATTGGCGAACGGCGCGGCCTCTAGTCTTCCTTTGTGGGCGACGGGTAGCCCAGCAGCGAGGTCGTCATCCTGAACGTCTTCGCGCCTTCCGCCTTGCGGGCCGCGGCTTCGACTTCAATCTCCCCGATCCGCTCGAAGGCAACGCGCAGCGCCTCCATCGAGTCTGTCCACGCCTGCTCGTCGGCGTCGAATTTCTGCGTGACCAGGGTCCGGTCGGTGCGAGCATCGAAGGTGCCGGCCTCGACGGCGTTGGAGGCGCGCCGGGTGACTTCGTTGAGCGCGTTGATGCTGATGCCGATCCGGACGGTCTTGCCGAGCCGCGCCCAGTGGGGGTTGTCGAGCAGCATCTTCGTGGTGGCGCGGTACAGGGTCTTCATCATGCCGCGCGCTTTTTCGTGGCCGACCACTTCGATGCAGTCGAGCTCCAAAAGCTGCTTCGTGTGGTAGCTGACGTTCGACAGATCCTCGCCGAGCATCTCGGCCATTTCGCTCGGGCTCGCGCAGGTGTCACTCAAGATGGCGATGATCTCGGTCCGTAGCGGGTGATTCAGCGCGCGGGCGATCCGTGCGTCGAGCCGCGTCACTTTGTCGGTCCTGGGGCGCTTCTTCTTCTCGTTGGGCACTTTCTCTCGCGTTCCGGTTGGGGGCTGTCGTTTGCTGCGCTGCGGGCCGATTGGTGGGAAGTATTAGCGCCTTTCGCGCCAAAGACGAAATGCTCCGCTCCACTAGTGGAATTCGCTCAAGTAAACCTGTCGTCGTTCGCAAAACGACGCACAGGAAGGGGGTGAGCGGAGATGAAGATGCAGAACTCAGGCGTCGCGGTTCCGGTCGCGATGATCACCAAGCAGGGCTAACGCCCGGGAGGCGGCGGGGTGCCGGGCGGACACGGGCTCGGTCCTCGCCGCCTCGGATCGAGGGGGTCGGCTCAGCCGACCCGAACGGTCAATAGAACGGTTAATAGAAACCGCCCCCCAACCCCCCTCGCCGGAGCGAGGGGGGACCGCGTCGACGCTCTCGCTTACAAGACCGACGTCAAAACCCGGGTCAAGGAGTCGTTCTCGGACAAGCGCGATCGCCTGGTCGAGCAGGTCCAGGGCACCAAAGAGAAGGTGGGGGAAGCGACGCCCGACGGCCAGCAGGTGAAAGAGGGTGCCCACCACGCCGTCGGCGTCGCCCAGGAAAACCCGCTCGGGCTGGGAATCGGTGGTCTCGCGGCCGGCTTCCTCGCCGGGATGCTGCTGCCGAGCACGCGGATCGAGGATGAACGGGTTGGTCGGATCGCCGAACAGGTGAAGGAAACGGCCGCCGAAACGGGCCAGGAGGCGCTCGAGCGCGGCCGCGAGGTCGCCAGCCAGGTGGCCGAAGAGGCCGTTGAAGGCGCCAAAGAGGTCGGCCAGCATGCGGTCGAGACCGCAAAAGAAACCGGCCAGGAGCAGACCGAGGAGCTCAAAGAGAGCGCCCGCGAGAACGCCGAAGAAGTGCGCGAACAGGCGCGGACCTGATGCCGGTTGGGGGAGCGGGCCCGGAAATGCCCGCTCCCCATGCGCACCGAGGCGCTTTCGCGCGGTGAGCTGCACCCGCTTACGGGTGCCGAGATACCCGCCTGACTGGCAATCGGGCCCCTGACCGGGTAAGACTCTTCCCCTAATGGAGCGCTGGAACGACGGCAGGCGATTTGAGGGAAGGGTCGCGATCGTTACGGGCGCCGGCGGTGCCCTCGGTGGTGCCGTCGCCCGCGCCTTCGGCCGCGAGGGCGCCACGGTCGCCCTCGGCTATCGCTCCTCCAAGGGCTCGGCCGAGGCAGTGCTGCAGGCGATCGAAGCGGCCGGCTCCCGGGGTCACGCAGCTCAGTTGGAGGTGACCGACGTCGATTCGGTCAAGGGGTTTGTCACCGAGGTCGCCGAGCGCTATGGCCGCATCGACGCCGTTGTCAACGCCGCCGGCCGCATCGATCCGGCCGACGCGGTTCGCTTTGACGCTTCCGAGGCAGATGCCTTCGCCGAGCTCCTCGACGTCGACCTGCTCGGGACCTTCCGCGTCTGCCAGGCAGCGGCGCCGCACCTGCGCGCCGGTGGCAGCGGCGCGATCGTCAACTTCTCCGGCTCCTATGGCAACGGGATCAACCAGGAGAACGTCGTCAACTCGGTTGCCGTCACCTACTGCGCCGCCAAGGGCGGCGTCCGCGCCTTCACCTCCGCCCTCGCGCGGGACCTGGCGCCGGAGATCCGGGTCAACGCCGTCGCCCCCGGGCCGATCGCGGCCAATTGGGAGGACGACTGGGAGATCCCCAAGGAGCACATCGAGGAAGCGCTGGCGATGACGCCGCTGGGCCGGATGGGCAAGCCGGAGGAGATCGCCGAAACTGTTCTCTACCTGGCCAGCGACGGCGGCGGCTACACGACGGGTCAGGTGCTCGAGGTCAGCGGCGGCTGGATCCTGGACGGTTGAGCATGGCGGAGATCGATGTCGACCTGAGCGCCCTGCTGCCGCCCGATCTGCCCGACGGCAGAGAGGCGGTCGCGGAGGGGCGGGAGATGGCCAAGGGGGTCGAGCGCGCCCGCTCGTCGTACTGCGAGGAGAAGGGCGTCGGCTCCGAGCGGGAGTGGCGCGAACGGGCGCGCGAGCAGGGGGTCGCCTGTACCTGCATGAACGTCGGCCTCGCGACCTGGGCCGACACCCGCGAGGCGCTGGGCCTGATCTACGAGGACGCACTCTCGCGCGGGGTTCGGCCGCCGGATCGCTTCAACCTGATCGCCGAGCGCCGCATGGGCCTGCCCAAAGACAAGCGCGCCGAGGCGCCGCAGGAGACCGGCCCGGTGATGATGACCGAGCAGGACTGGTGGGAGCTCGCGCACACGGTGCCGATCCAGCCGGAGGCGGCTGACAACACGATCGGCGGGCCGGGCTCGGTCGAAAACGCGCTCGACGCGCTGCAGGCGGGGATCACGACGATCGGGGTGCTTTCGCAGTACTCCTGGCGCTGGCCTTACTACGACGACGACGTCAACCAGACGGTGGTGACGCTGCAGGCGGCGGGGCTGCTGGCGGCCTTCAAAGGCGAGGGCGTGGTCTTCGACTCCTACCTCGAGGACGGCTACCCCGGGGTCTTCCACGACTACGCCAACTACATCGGCTGGGCGATGGTCGAGCGCTACGTCAGCGAAGAGCTGATCGGCGCCGCCTACTCGCCCTCCTGGGGCGGCCTCACCCAGAACCCGGTGGTCAAGTCGGCGGTGACCCTGGCCCTCGACGCCGTCAACCCGGACAAGGTCCCGTTCTCCTACGTCCAGGGCGACACGATCGGCAACACCGCGGACTTCGACGCCAACATGGCGGTCCTCAGCACCGACCTCCTCTTCAACAAGATGGTCGACACGCGCTACCGGCTCGGCGCCGCGCCGATCGCCGTCCCGGTGACCGAGACCGAGCGGATCCCGACCTGGCAGGAGGTCGCCACCGTGCAGACGATCAGCAGGCGGATGGAGGACTACGTGCCGATGGTCGAGCCGGTCGTCGACTGGGCGCAGATCGAGGCGATGCGGGACGAGCTGGTCCGCGGCGGCAGAGCCTTCTTCGAGGCCGTGGTCAAAGGTCTCGACAGCGCCGGCATCGACATCCGCGACCCGGCGCAGCTGCTGCTCGTCCTCAAACGGCTCGGCTCGACCCGCTGCGAGGAGCTGTTCGGTGCCGGCCGAGCCCGACCCGGAGTTCCCCCGCGGCCGCCGTCCGGTGTTGGAAACGGACCTGGTCAGGAACACGATGGAAGAGCGCGAGCGGCTGCTGGTCGAGCTGCAGGGCCGCCCCGAAGAGGATTCGATCCGGGGGATGAAGGTGCTGGTCACCTCCACCGACGTGCACGAGTTCGCCGAGTTCCTGCTCGCCTCGACCCTGGCGGCGGTGGGAACCGAGGTGATCGACTTCGGCATCAACCGCGACCCGGAGGACATCGTCAAAGCCGTGATCGAGACCGATGCCGACGCAGTTGTGATCACGACCCACAACGGGGTAGCCCGCTCCTTCGGACAGCTGCTGATGGCGGAGATGCGCGCTGCCGGCTCCGGCGAGGTGCCGGTGTTCATGGGCGGGGTCCTGAACGAGGACGTCGACGGCTCGGATATCCCGATCGACGTCAGTGCCGACCTCAACGCCACCGGGATCGAGACTCCGGGCACGATCGACCGCCTGATCGCCGCCCTGGCGGAGCGCCGGACCGGCGGCGTCGCCGCCTGAGCCGCCCGTGGGCGTCGTCGCACTCGCCGACTTCGGCAGCACCTACACGAAGGTCAGGCTGGTCGAACCCGAGGAGGGGAGGCTGGTGGCGCGGGCGGAGGTGCCGACCAGCATCGGCAGGGACCTGATGGTGGGCTATTCCGCGGCGCTCGAACGCGCTATCGGCTCGGCGGGAGAACCGGTGCGGATCGACGAGCAGCTTGCCGCTTCCAGCGCCGGCGGCGGCCTCCGGGTGGCGGCGGTCGGTCTCGTCGCCGAGCTGACCGCGACCGCTGCCCGCCAGACCGCACTCAACGCTGGTGCCAGGGTCGGGTGCGTGCTCGCCGACCTTCTCGATGACGAGGCGCTGGCTGAGCTGGGGGCGGCGCGGCCGGAGATCGTCCTCTTCGCGGGCGGCACCGACGGCGGGCAGGCGGAGCTGGTTCTGGAGAACGCGCGGCGCCTGGCGTCGTCGGGGATCGAGGCTGCCGTCGTGGTCGCCTGTAATGCCGAGATTGCCGAGCAGGCCGCGGCGATCCTAGGGAAGGGGGGAGCGGGGGTGGAGGTCGCGGGGAACGTGATGCCCGCGCTCGGGCAGATCGAAGTCGAGTCGGCGCGGCAAGCCATCCTGCGCCTCTTCCTCGCGCACGTGATCGGCGGCAAGGGCCTCAGCGCCAGCCCCGAGTTCGAGCGGATGGTGAGGATGCCGACTCCCGAGGCTGTCTACGAAGCGACGCGGCTGCTCGCTGGAGGCAGTCCGGCTCAGCCGGGGGTCGGAGAGGTGGTCGTGATCGACGTCGGCGGCGCCACCACCGACGTCCATTCGCACCGCTCGCTGGAGGCGACTTCGCCGGGCATCGAGGAGGAGCTGTTGCCCCCGCCGGCGACCCTGCGCACCGTCGAGGGAGACCTCGGCATGCGGACGGGCGCGGAGGGCGTCTTCGTCGTCGACGGTGGCTGGATCTGCTCACGCTCGGGGTTGGACGAGCCCGCTATTCGACACGCTGTCTCGATGAGAGGGCGAGATCCGGGCTGGATTCCGGCGACCCCGGAGGAGGCAGAGCTCGACGGTCTGCTTGGGGTTTCGTGTGCCACCCAAGCGCTGTGGCGGCACTGCGGAACGATGCTCTTGACCCGGAGCCCCGGGGGGCCGCCGACGTTGAGGCGCGAGGGGGCCGATCTTCGCGAGGTTGGCTTGGTTATTGGTACTGGTGGGGTTTTTGCCCACCGAGAGGATGGAGAGCAGCTTCTCGGTCAGGCCTTGGAGCGGCGAGCACCGCGTTCACTGGCACCTCAGGAGCCGCAACTGCGGATCGATTCGGATTATCTTCTGGCCGCGGCCGGAGTACTCGCAACTCTTGACCCCAATGCTGCCTGGCTGTTGCTGGAACGTAATCTTCTCGTCGCCGACAACTAGACATGGTGACTAGGGGATGGAGAAAATCGGGGTTGCCCGGCGTCGTGTCGATACCCCATGATGCTCGCAGGGGACCATGTTCAAGCGCCGCCACCAAACCGAGCTCACGCGCCTCTTCTATGCCGGGGACGTCCACGGCTCGAGGGTGTGCTGGAAAAAGTTCGTCAATGCCGCCGCTCACTATCCCGCCGACGCGCTGATAATGGGCGGAGACCTGACCGGCAAGGCGTTGGTCCCGATCGTCCGGCAGGGCGATGGTTCCTACAGCGCTCGGGTGATCGGGGAGGAGCGGCTGGCGAAGACGGCGGCCGAGCTCGACGAGATGCAGCGCGCGATCTCGATGAACGGGATGTACCCGGTGATCCTCGACCCCGAGGAGGCGCAGCGGCTGGCGGATGACGCCGGCCGGCGCGATGCCGCCTTCGAGCAGGCGCTCTTGGATGAGCTCCGGCTGTGGGTGCAATTTGCCGACGAGCGACTGGCGGGGACCGAAATCTACGCGTATGTGATTCCGGGCAACGACGACCCCTGGTCGATCGACCCGGTGCTGGCTTCCGGCGAACGCGTCATCGCTTGTGACGAGCAGGTGGAGATGGTCGGCCCCCACGAGATGGTCTCGCTTGGTTACTCGAATCGAACCCCATGGCACACGCAGCGCGAGCTCGATGAGAGCCAAATTTACGCGCGCTTAAAAGCTCTCGCCGATCAACTCGAGGATCCCGAACGGGCGATCTTCAACGTACACGTGCCGCCTTTTGAGAGCAGTCTCGACACCGCCTACGAGGTTGATGAGGAACTGCGATACGTGACCAAGGGGGGACGCCCTCATGAGATCGCAACGGGCAGCCCGGCGGTGCGTCAGGTGATCGAAGAGACGCAGCCGCTGCTCAGCCTGCACGGTCACATCCACGAGAGCCGAGGTGTGACGACAATTGGTCGAACGGTGGCAATCAACCCCGGTTCCGATTACGGTAGCGGCCACTTGGACGGCTGCTTGGTTCACCTGGGAAGGGACCGCGTGGTCAACCATTACTTGGTGTCGGGGTAAAAAAGGGAAAGGGGAGAAGATGGCTGAGATGGGGGAGGTAGGGACGCCGCAAAAGGCGACTCCGCAGGGAACGTTTGCGCGCCGAGCAACGGGATTGGTTCGCGAGGTCTCGCCGTTCTCGACCTTCGTCTTCAACATGGCCGGGCAACCGACCTCGATCTTCCTCGCGGTATCGATCTTCTTCACGATCGGGCTCTTCCCGGGGGGGTCGATCTGGCTCGGACTTGCGATGGCGCTTATCGCCGCGCTGATCATCTGCGTCTGTTACGGCCTCTTCACCTCCGCGATTCCCCGCAGCGGCGGTGACTACGTGTTGGTCGGGAGGGTGACCCATCCCGTAGTCGGGTTGATCTCCTCGTTTTTTTGGACCTCCGGCGTGATTCTCTCGATCGCCTTCGTCGCCCTCGCCTTCGTCACGGTTGCCCTGGGGCCGTCGTTGACGGCGGTGGGTCTGGTCAGCGGCGACACTTCCCTGATCAACGCCGGCGAAGACCTGGCTTCTAGCCAGGCCTGGCAGTTCGGCATCGGCACCGCCCTGATCCTGTTGTCGGCGCTTTTGCTCGGCGGCGGCTGGCGCTGGACGACCAGGATTATGAACGGGCTCTGGGCGGTGACCATGCTCGGGCTCGCCACCGTCTTCCTCGTGCTCCTCTTCAAGAGCCAGGACGGGTTCGTCAACACCTTCAACCAGTTCGCGCAGACGACCACCGGCGAACCGGATACCTACAGCTCGATCATCGCCACCGCCAAACAGGAAGGGGTGGACACCAACCCGGCCTTCAGCCTCGACAGTTTCTGGCCCACCTGGGCGGCCATCTGCAGCCTCTCGCTCTACAGCTGGCTCTCGATCTACATCTCCGGCGAGGTGCGGCGGGCGCGGGACACCACCCAGGTGAAGATGATGGGCTTGGCCTCGATCGTCCACATCGGCATCGCGATCATCCTCGCGCTCCTCTTCTTCGCCAAGTTCGGCCACGACTTCTTCGTCGCCATCAACAGCATCGAAAGCCCTCTCGGGGCGCCCCCCTATTACACCTTTCTAACCTCGATCGCAGGCGACAGCACGCTGCTCGCCTGGTGGCTTTTCATCACCTTCGCGGTCGCCTATCCACTGCTGGTCATCCCCAACATCACGATCGCCGTCCGCACCTTCTTCGCCTGGGCTCTCGACGGCCTGCTGCCTTCGCGCTTCGCTCGTGTCTCCCCGCGCACGCACGCGCCGAATTACGCAATCGGGCTCACCGTCATTCTCAGCGTCCTCGTGCTCTGGTGGGCGGTCTCGAACGAAGAAGGGTTTTTCGAAGTCCTGATCGAGGCGGTGGTGCTGCAGCTGGTGACGATGATCCTGCTCGGGATCGCCGCGGTTCTGCTGCCCTACCGGCGCCCAGAGGTCTGGCGCTCCTCGGCCACCACGCAGCGCCTCTTCGGCATCCCGATCGTCGCCCTCGCCGGCGCCCTGGTCACGATCGTGCTGGCGGGGCTCTTCTTCATCTACATGCACTACCCGGACCTGGGAATCGACAAGGGGCACTTCTTCCGCGACTGCGCGATCATCCTTGGCGCCGCACTCCTCACCTTCTTCATTGCCCGCGGCGTTCGGCTTCGGCAGGGTGTGGACGTCGACAAACTTGCCGCCGAGATCCCACCGGAGTAAATAGACGGGGATGGACCCGCTTGCAGATCCGGTCGCCGAGGGCAGGCGGGTTGCCGAAGCGGCCGCCGGGCGGGCAATTCCACTGCGGCTGCTCGGTGGGGTGGCGATCGCGCTTCAGTCTCCGAGCAGCCAGTCACCGCCGTTGACGCGGGAGTACGCGGACATCGATTGCGCTATCCGCGACAGCGCCCGCGATCAGGCGGTGGAGTTGCTGGAGGAGCTTGGTTACGAGCCCGACCGGGAGTTCAACATGCTCCACGGCCATCGCCGCCTCTACTTCTGGGACCGGGGCAACGATCGCCACCTCGACGTCTTCGTCGACGAGGCGAATCTCTGCCACCGCATCGCTCTGGGGGAGCGGGTTGAAGTCGACCCGCTAACGCTCTCTTTAGCTGACCTGACGGTATTGAAGCTGCAGGTGATGGAGACGAATGAAAAAGATTACATCGACATCTGCGCGCTCTTTGCTGATCACGATCTCAGCGAGGACGAGAGCGGGATCAATGTTCCCTACATATCGAGCCTCGCGGCCTCCGATTGGGGTCTATGGCGGACGATGGGAATAGTGGCCGAGCGCAGTGAACGGTTTGCACTTGATCTACAAGGTTTCGGCCCGGCGGAGGTGGTCGCGGAACGGCTGCGGAGGTTGCGAGAAGACCTGGATGCAGTGCCCAAGACTCGGAGGTGGAAGCTGAGGGCGCGGGTTGGAGAGAGGAAGCGTTGGTATGAACTTCCCGAAGAAGTGCATTAGGAATGGTCATGTCACATCTATTGGATAGTCTCGCTTGTGTGATTAGGCCGGGCATATGCATAAGAGGGGGCACCAATTGACCAGGCCACGGCGGGGCGAGCCGCGGGCGCGGACGAAGATCCTCGAGGCAAGCAGGAAGCTGTTTGCTCGGCGCGGTTTCTCGGAGACGTCCATGGGCGACATCGCGCGCTCCGCGCAGGTCGCCAGGGCGACCGTCTACAACAACTTCGATGACAAGCAGGACATCCTCGCGGCGATCATCAGCGACTACATGACCGGCTATGCCCGGATCGCCCAGCGCCTGCGCGAAAATGCCCGCTCAGGCCAGACTTCCTTCGAGTTGATCCAGGAGATGGTCCGCGAGGCGCTGCATTGGCGAGTCAACAACGCGGACCTGCGGCCGATCGTTGCCGTGGCGCGGAACCTCCGCGGTTCTGGGTGGGAGGAGGCAAACAAAGCCGCAGACGATGCGATGCTCGGCTGGATCATGGCCGTCCATGCAGCGAACGAAGATGCCGGCCTGGTTCGCGACGACATCGACCTCGAATTCGGCGTTCGCGCGGCTTACAACATGATCGAGTCGGTGCTCTCCTCCTTTGACGTCTCCTCGACTCCAGCGGAGATCGACAAGGCCGCGCACCAGCTCGCCCTCTTGCACTGGTACTCGATCTGTTCGGTATCACCGGAGGACGCACCCAAAAGTCCCTTGGGGCGCAAGTCGTCACCCGAATAGTGCGTAGACAGGCTGTCCAATTTGGACTAGTCTATGGGGTTCCGTGTCTGAACCAGATCATCTAGCAGGGGATCTGGCGCACCTCGTCCACCCCCTGACTGACCACTCAGAGCTGCCCGCCGTCGGGCCCTTGGTGATCGTCCGGGGCGAGGAATGCCAGTTGATTGCGGCCGACGGCCAGCGGTTGATTGACGGCTCGTCGGGTCTCTGGACCGTGAACCTCGGGCACAGCCGCGAGGACCTGGTCGAAGCAGCGCGCGCTCAGCTCGAGATCCTGCCCTATGCGGCCACTTTTGGTGGCGTTTCCTCGCCGCCGGCGATCGAACTCGCGGAGCGGATCACGGACCTGACCCCTGGGCTCAGCGGCGTTTTCTTCGTCAGCGGCGGCAGCGAGGCCAATGAGACGGCGATCAAGCTGGCGCGACGGCATTGGGTCCACCGCGGAGAGCCGCAGAAGTCGATCATCCTCGCCCACGACCGCGGCTACCACGGACTCACCGGGGTGACGACGACCACGACCCGGCTGCAGCCCTACCACGACGGTTTCGGCGTCGGTGCCCCCGACGTGGTCGAGGTGCCGGCCCCCTACACCTACCGCTGCGCTGCCGGTGTGCCCTGCGATCCCACGACCTGTCCGATCTGCCAAGGCGAGGAGCTCGAGCGGAAGATCGAAGAGCTGGGGGCCGATCGGGTCGCCGCCCTGATCGTCGAGCCGGTCTTCGGCTCGGGCGGCGTGATCGCCCCGCCGCCCGGCTACCTGCGGCGAATTCGCGAGATCTGCGACCGCCACCAGGTTCTCCTGATCGTCGACGAGGTGATCACCGGCTTCGGTCGCACCGGCTCCTGGTTTGCCTGTGAGCACGAGGGTGTCACCGCCGACATGATCACCTTCGCCAAGGGCGTGACCGGCGGCTACGCTCCCCTCGGAGGAGTCGTCCTCAGCGATCAGCTATGGGATGAGCTGCGCGACCCCGCCCGTTACCCGGGCTACCTGATGCACGGCTTCACCCACTCGGGGCACCCCGTCGCCTGCGCGGTCGCGCTGGCGGCGATCGCCGCGATCGAGCGGGAGGGGCTGCTGGCCCGTGTGCGGGAGACCAGCGAGATCCTCGCCGAGGCAATCGCGCCGCTCCGCGATCACCCTGAAGTGGGGGAGATCCGTCAGGCCGGCTTGATGGTCGGGGTCGAGCTCGTCGCCGACAGGGAGACGCGCGAGCGCTGGCCGGTCGAGGCCGGGCGCGGGCGGCGCGCCGCTCTGGCTGCGCGCGAAAAGGGGCTACTCACCCGCGGCCTGCTGGACGACATCCTCTGCCTGGCGCCGCCGTTCACGATCTCGGAGGAGATGCTGCGGCGCTCGGTGGAGATCCTCGGTGAGAGCATCGAGGCCACCGCGGATCTCCACGCTCCTGAGCGCAGCGCTTAGAGAAGCTCTAAGGCAGGTACTTTTCCGCCTGTTCCTTGGCTTCTTCGATGCCCTTTTCGGCCTTCGCCTGGCCTTCTTCTATGCCCTCTTCCGCTTCCTTCTGGGCCTTTTCCAGCTTCTTCTTGGTCTTCCCGCTGGCCTGTTCCTTGGCTTCTTCGAGACCCTTCTTGGTCTTTTCAACACCTTCGTCGACCGCTTCTTCGGCTTTCTTGGTGCCTTCTTCGACCTGCTGTTCAGCCTGGCTGCGGATCGTGTTGCTTTCGTCGTCGCTGCTACCGCAGCCGGACCAGACGACGCCGCCGGCGGCGATCGCGATCACGGCGAACAGCGAGAGGATTGGGCGCGGCTTTTTGCTCATCACATCTCCGGGTCTTTTGCTGGTTAACGTGGCGCCAGTGAATCAGACCGAGCCGGACAACTTCGAATCGCTGGTCATCGACGCGATCGACGCCCTTTCCGAGGAGTTCCAGCAGGTGCTCGAAAAGGTGGCCGTGGTTGTCTCCGACCTGGGGACGGAGCGCCACGCCTACGGCGAGTATTTCGGCGACGGGGTCGCGGCTGAACGCTACGAGGACCGGATCGTGATCTATCGGGACACGCTCGAGCGCGACTTCGGCCACGACCGCAACCTCCTCGCTCGCCAGGTCGAGCAGACCCTGCGCCACGAGCTCGCTCACCACCTCGGTTGGGACGAGGGCGGGGTCGGCGGCCTCGGGCTCTAAGAGCTACTGGCGCACCTGGCAGATCTGTTCGAGGCTTTCGCTGATCTGGCTGTGGCCTTCGAAGTCGAAGGTCCCGCGAGCAAACACAAAGGGAGCGACGGTGAAGCCCTGCGGCGCTTCGCAGGCCGCCGATACGTAGCTGCGGCGCTTGCCGGCGTAGGTGTAGCGCCGGTGGATCGTCAGGTTGATTTCGGTGACCGAGCCGAGGCCGCCACCGAGGCGCGGGATATTCGCCCGCAAGACGGTGCCGAACCTGCCCTTGCTCGGGTGGCTGATCGTCAGCGGCACGATCAGCGTAAACCGCACCGGCACCCCCGCGAACAGGTGCATCACCAGCGCCGGCTTGCCGTGGCGGCGGCTGTTGAAGGCGAGGATCTTGCCGGTCGCGAGGATTTCCTTGCCGAGCTGGACTTCCGCCCGGAAGCTGCCGCGTCCGACCAGTGCCGGGCCGCACCGTTCCATGGCCGCTTTGGTGCTGGTCGACTGCAGGACCGGCGCCGAGCAGACCGGCAATCCCTTGGCGTAGAGGCGGCCGTTGCGATGGATCGAGACTTCGAGCCGGCGCAGCGGCGGCGGATGGGTGCCGTCGGTGGTGGCGATCCGGCCCGAGACCTTGACGCTGACCGGGGCGCTGTGGTCGCGCGGCAGGGAGTGCGGCGCGAAGTCGGCGTCGAAGGTGAGTTCGAGCCCGTCCTTGACCACTCTCACCGCGCCGGATGCGGCGGTCGCGCCGAGGGCAAGGACGGCGATCAAGGCAGGTATGACGAATCGGCGGCGCATGCTCCCCTGCCGCGAGTCTAGGCGCTCGATTCTGCGGCTAGGGTTTGAGCGATGGTTAAGTCCCGCGGCTGGACGGAGCTCGCAGACGGCGACGAATTTGCCGGCTACAGGATTGAGACCCGCCTCGGGCGGGGCGGGATGGGGATCCTCTACCTGGCGCTGGAGCCGGGTTTGGAACGGCGGGTGGCGCTGAAGCTGATCGCCCCCGAGGCGGCGGCCGATGAGGTCTTCGCCCGCCGCTTCGCTGAAGAGTCGCGGATCGCGGCCGCGATCGAGCACCCGAACGTCGTCCCGATCTACGCCGCCGGCGAAGAGGACGGCGTGCCCTGGATCGCGATGCGCTACGTCGCCGGCTCCGACCTGGCCCGCCGCCTCATTCAGCAGGGCAAGCTCGAGCCCGCGCAAGCGGTGGCGCTGATCGGCCAGTTGGGTAACGGCCTCGATGCCATCCACGCCGCCGGCCTGGTCCACCGCGACGTCAAGCCGGCCAACGTCCTGCTCAGCGGCGATCCCGGCTCCGAGCACGCCTACATCACCAACTTCGGCGTCGCCCGCAACGTCGCCACCGAGTCCGGCCTCACCCAAACCGGCCGCTTTGTCGGCACCCTCGACTACGTGGCGCCGGAGCAGATCTCGGGCGAGGAAATCGACGCGCGGGTCGACGTCTACGCCCTCGGCTGCCTGCTCTACAAGCTGCTGACGGGGGAGGTGCCGTTCCCGCGCGAGGGCGAGGCCGCACGGTTGTACGCGCACCTCCACGACCCGCCCCCAGCTCCGTCGCTCTATGTGCCCTCACTGCCGATGGCGCTCGACGACGTCGTCATCCGGGCGATGTCGAAGTCCCCGGAAGACCGCTACCCCTCGGCCGGGGACCTCGGCCGCGCCGCGCAGGCGGCGCTCAGCGGCGGCGCCGTCGCGGTGCCGGAGCGGACGGTGGCGACCGGCGCCGCGGCGACCCGCGAGCGCAGCGCACCGGCTGATTTCGCCGAGTCCGCGAAAACCATCCCTGAAGAAGGGTTTTCGCGGACTCGCGAGTCGAAGGAGCCGCCGAGCCGCCGGCGCCCGCTGCTGGTGGGCGGCTTGCTGGCGCTGGTGGCGGCGGCGGTGATCGTCGCGCTCGTCGCCTCGGGCGGAGGCGACGGCAGCGGGGTCGATGGCGCCGTCGGCGACACCGCTGCCACCGAAGGGACCGCGAAGCCTAAGCCCGAGCCGAAGACGCTGACCAAGGTGGAGCTGATCGCCAAAGGGGATGCGATCTGCACGGAAAGCCGCAACAAGTTCCTCCGCTACCGCGATCCGGTCGCCGAGGATGTCCCGGACGTCGCCTACTCGCGGGTGCTGGTCGGGATCTCCAGCAACGCGGTCGAGCAGTTCGAGGCGCTCGATCCTCCGCAGGGCCTGGCCTCCGAGTACGACGCCTATGTCGCTTCGCAGCGGGAAGTCATGGGTTGGGACCGAGACGCCCTGGCCGCGGCCGAGTCCGAAGACGCTGCCGCTTACTCAGAAGCCCGCGAAACCCGCAACGCGACCGAAGACGAACGGAAGCAGCTCGCCGAAGCAGTCGGCTTCCACGTCTGCAGCGGCAGTGACCTCTAGCAGCGAGCCTCTGGCTGGGCTCCTGCTCACCCAAGCAGCGCACTGCGCCCGCCTCGGATCGCCGCTGTACGCAGACCTGCTCGGCCGCGCCGCCGCCGACGTCGAGGAAGGGGGTCCGGTGGCGCAGGTGCTGCAGGGTCACGAGGGGGATCCACCCGATTCGATGCTGGCCCTGCGCCTGATGGGCGCAGTCCACCGCCGCGTCCTCGAAGGGGTGGTGCCGGAGATGGCATGGCCCACCTTCCGCCAAGCGCTGATCGATGATCGCCCGGCAATTCGAGAGCTCCTCGACCGACCGGTGCAGACGAACGAAGTCGGACGCTGCGCGGCGTTGCTGCCGGGGTTCTTCGTTGCCGCCCGCCTCGGGCTGCCGCTGCGGCTGCTCGAGGTGGGAGCCAGCGCCGGGCTCAACCTGCGCTGGGACCGCTACCGCTACGAGGCCGATGGCTTCCGTTGGGGCGATCCGGATTCGCCCGTGCGGATCGAGTTCGCGCTCGAGGGGCCAGGGCCTGAGGCGAGCGCAGTCGAGGTTGGCGAGCGCCGCGGCTGCGACGCGAGGCCGATCGACCCCGGGACCGACGAGGGGCGGCTGACGCTGCTCTCCTTCACTTGGCCTGACCAGACGAGGCGGATGGAGCGGCTGCGCGCTGCGCTTGCCGCAGCGGCTCAGCTTCCGGTCGCGGTTGAGGAAGAGGGCGCTGCGGATTGGGTCGGCGAGCGCCTCGCCGAATCCCGCCCCGGGGTGACGACCGTCGTCTTCCACTCGATCGTCATGCAGTACCTGCCCGAGGAGGAGCGAGAGAGGTTCGAGCGGCAACTGTTGGCCGCTGGGGAGCGAGCCACGAAGGAGGCGCCGCTCGCCTGGCTGCGGATGGAGCCGGCGGGAGAGCGGGCCGAGGTTCGACTGACGCTGTGGCCGAGCGGAGGGGAGCAGTTGCTCGCCCGCGTCGGCTACCACGGCGACCCGGTGCGGCTGCTGCCGTAGTCGGCTCAATCCTCGCCGCGATCGCCGGGGTGGGTGACCCGTTCGGCCCGCTGCCGCACTTCGTCGCTCGCCTCTTTGGTCGCGGCGAAGGCCTCGTCGCGGGCCGCCGCCAGGCCCTCGCTGGGCTTGCCGCCGACGATGTCGCGGAAGGCTTCCTTGAAGCGCTCAGTGCGGCGGTCGGGCGGGAAGCGCTCTTCGGCGCGGCTCTGCTTGCCGGGGTTGCGCTCTCGGTAACGGCGCCGGGCCCAGGCCGAGCCGGGCTTGCCGAGCCGGCAGGCGCCGTAGAGGGCGATCGGGAAGATGAAGAAGCCGATGCAGCCGTGGAGGATCCGGCCCTTGGCAAAGCAGATCGCGACGAGGAGGAAGACCACGAGGGCGCTGATCGCGGTACCGAGGATCGCGCTGACGTCGCCCTCTTCGATCGTGAACGGGGTGAAGCCGAGCAAGGCCAGCAGCATCAGGGCGGCGGCGATCACCGTGGCGTCGATCGAGCTGCGGCCCTCCTTCGCCCAGTAGACGTCGTCGAGGTAGACCCAGAGGGCGAACTCGTCGATCGTCAGCCCGGCCCCGATCCCGAAGGCAAAGGCGCAAATCTCGGTCCAGGGGCTGTTGCCGAAGGCGGCGAAGCCGGCGGCGCCCGAGACCATCATCGTCACGATCCCGAAGACGAGGTGGTGGAGGTGGACGCCGGAGTCGCTGACGATGCTCCCCGGCCACCAGGGCACCTTCGGGCTTCGCATCAGCCGCGTGCTCATGCGGATGAAGGCGAAGGAGAGGAGGAAGCCGATCAGGACCAGGTAGAGGCCCTGCAGCTCGTGTTCGGCGATCCGGTCGTAGAAGTCGCCGAAGACCGAGGCGGTGGTCATGCCGGCACCGGGGTCAGGTGGACCGGTGGCGCCTCGCCGTCCTTCTCTCGCATCAGCTCGACCGTGAGGAGGACGGCGGCGACGGCGAAGACGGGGGAGAGGGCGGCGTCGGCGAGGGACTCGGCCAGCCAGGTGGCGAGAAAGGTGTGGCCGAGGAGGTCGTGGACGAGCGCGGCCAGCCCGCTGCCGATCGCGTCGCCGACGAGCTCGATCGGCGCCAGGACCAGGAAGACGAGCCAGAAGTTGTCGCGGACGAGGGCGACGCTGCGGCGCAGGGCGCCGGTCGCGCTGCGGTCCTCGAGCTCGATCACCGGCCCCGCCAGGCCGAGCCAGACGAAGGCGAGGATTCCCGGGACGACGCCGAGGAGGAGGCCGACGGCGACGATCGCGACGAAGAGCAGGTCGACGGCGATCAGCCGGCCGTAGTTGAGCCGCCGGGCGATCTCGCGCAGCGGCGGCGGGTCCTCGCCGTGGGGGTGGGTGAGGGAGACGGCGATCGCGCCGCTGAAGAAGACCTCGCCCAGCAGCCCGGTGAGGGTGACGGCGCCGACCGCGAGGGCGAGGGCCGCGAGCTTGATCCCGTTGGTGACGTCCAGGGAATCCAGTTCGACGTTGAACGTCAGCGCGTTCAGCAGCCCGAGCGGGACGAAGACGATCGCCGCCAGCAGCAGGATCGAGGACGCCCAACCCCGGTAGGTGCGCCAGATCCGGCCGTAGGTGGCGGCGGTCCGGCGAAGCAGGCTCACCGGCGCCGGTCCCGGCGACCGGCGGGCTGCCGGCCCCGGGCTTCGAGCCGCGACTGGCTCGACTCGGCGGCGGGGACCTTCTTCAGCCTCCCGAGCTCAGGGACCAGTATCTCTTCGGCGCAGCGGCGGTGCCAGTGGTGGTGGTCGGTGCCGCCGAGACGGCGGACGAACTGAACGATCGTGTGGTCCTCGCCGACCGGAATCTCCCCGTGGCAGCCGGGGCAGTGGTAGAGCTTGCGGGCGATCCCCCGGATCAACCAGGCCTCGTCACCCTCTTCGTTCAGTCCGACGAGGCTCCAGCGTTTGCTCGGCTCGCCCTCGAACTGGCTCAACTCAGCGCCTCGACATCCAGGCGAAGCCGGCGGCCATGGCGACGTTGGCGACCCCGGCCAGCCTGCAGGCCGAGCTTCGCCCCCGGCCGGCTGACCGCGGGGGAGGCGGACCAGAGGGCGTCGGTGGCGATCTCCGTCCCCCGCAGCCAGGCCAGCGACTGCCAGTCGGCGGCGGAGCCGCGCCGGTCGGCGACCAGGTGGGCGGCGGCGAAGGTGAGCCAGATCGGCCCGCAGCGGCGGAAGAGGTGCTTCGCGTCGGGCGAGGGCTCCTCGTGACCGAGCACCTTCAGGGTCGCCGCGGGCGCCGCGATCGCAGCGCTGCCGAGCAGGAGATCGAAGACGATCATGTTGCGGTTGGTGAGGCGCAGGGCCTGCTCCAGCGTCATCGCATCAGGAATCCAACCAGAACCTGGAAGGGAAAGCGTCGGGTTCGGCGAAATGGACCGCCGTGACCAAGACCGCAACGAAGTCCCCACAGCTCAAAAGCCTTTCCGACTACATCCAGGAGCGCTTCGACGAATTCTCGCGCTCCCAGAAGGACGTCGCCCGCTACATCGTCGACCACCTCGACGAGGCAGCCTTCCTCACCGCCGAGGAGCTGGCCCGGAGAGCGAGCACCTCGTCATCGACGGTGGTGCGCTTCTCCCAGGCCCTCGGCTTCGAGGGTTACCCCGAGTTGCAGCAGGCGGCGATCGAGGAGTACCGGACGACGATCGCCACCAGCGCTGCCGCCGGCGGCGCCCTCTTCTCCTTCGACCACTCCGAGCTGGAGGGATCGCTGAGCGCCGACTACGCGAACCTCGAGGAAACCGCGCGCAAGCTCAGCACCGAGCAGGTCCAAGGCGCGGTCGCGGCGCTCGCCGAGGCGCAGCGGATCGTCATCGTCGGCGTCGACCAGATGGCCTTCTTCGCCAGCTACCTGCGGCACACCCTTAGCCTCCTGGACATCCGCGCCGAGATCGTCGCCAGCACCGGCGGCGAATCGCTGCAGCGCCTGGGGAGGATCGACGAGAGCACCCTGGTCATCACCCTCTCCGCCGGACGCGCCCACCCGCTGCTGCTGCGGGCGATGAAGCTGGCACTGCATCGCGGTGCCCGCACCCTGGCGATCTCCGACGCGACGATGTCGGAGGTGGGGGAGCACGCCGAGATGACGCTCTACTTCTCTTCCAACAGCCCCAGCTTCACGCGTTCGCACACGGCGCTGATGGCCCTGGTCCAGGGTCTGGCCCATGGCCTCTACGCCCGCGACGAAGCCGCACACAAAGACCGCATCCGCGCGTACAAACTGAAGTAGGGACGGAGCGCTCGGCCCGCGGGTCCTGTCTCCGATAGGGCCCTCCCGCCCAACTGGCGGGAGTCCCCTATCGTCGCCACCCGCGGGAGAGGCGCCTGTCTAAGATGCGCTCCATGACCGAGCGAGCGACTTTCCGGTTGAAAACCGGCCTAGCGGAGATGCTGAAGGGCGGGGTGATCATGGACGTGGTCACGCCCGAGGAGGCGAAGATCGCCGAGGACGCCGGTGCCTGTGCGGTGATGGCGCTGGAGCGCGTCCCGGCCGATATCCGTCGCGATGGCGGCGTTGCCCGGATGTCGGACCCGGCGATGATCAAGGGCATCCAGGGGGCGGTCTCGATCCCGGTGATGGCGAAGGCGCGGATCGGCCACTTCGCCGAGGCCCAGGTCCTGCAGGCGCTGGAAGTCGACTACATCGACGAGTCCGAGGTCCTTACTCCGGCCGACGAGCACAACCACATCGACAAGCTCGCCTTCGAGGTCCCCTTCGTCTGCGGCGCCACCAACCTCGGTGAGGCGCTGCGGCGACTCGGCGAGGGGGCGGCAATGATCCGCTCCAAGGGCGAGGCCGGGACCGGCAACGTCGTCGAGGCGGTCCGCCACATGCGCGAGATCACCACCGGCATCAAGCGGCTGGCACAGCTCGGGCCCGAGGAGCTCTCTGCGGAGGCGAAAGAACTGCGGGCGCCGCTGGAAGTGGTCCAGGAGGTCGCCAAGGCCGGTCGTTTGCCGGTGCCGCTGTTCTGCGCCGGCGGCATCGCGACCCCGGCGGACGCGGCGCTGATGATGCAGCTCGGCGCCGAGGGCAACTTCGTCGGCTCCGGGATCTTCAAGAGCTCCGACCCCGAGCGGCGGGCGCGGGCGATCGTCGAGGCGACCACCCACCACAAGGATCCCGAGCGCGTGGCCGCGGCTTCGATCGGACTCGGCGAGGCGATGCCGGGCCTGGAGATCGCCGGCCTCGCCGCCGAGGATGCCCTGCTGCAGAACCGCGGAGCGTAGGTGACGCTTCACGTAGGCGTCCTCGCGCTCCAGGGCGATTTCGAAGCGCACGCGAGAACGCTGCGGGCGCTCGGCGCCGAGCCGCGCGAGGTGCGGACGCCGGCGGAGATGGAGGGGCTCGATGCCCTCGTCATCCCCGGTGGCGAGAGCACGACGATCGGCAAGCAGATCGAGTCCGGCGGGCTCGAGACGGCGCTGCACGCGCACCACGAGGCGGGGCGGCCGATTCTCGGCACCTGCGCCGGGCTGATCGTCTGCGACGCCGAGCACCTCGGCTTCCTCGACGCGGTCGCGAGGCGGAACGCCTTCGGGCGGCAGCTGCAGAGCTTCGAGGCGGACCTCGAGGTCGAGGGAGCGGGTGATGAGCCGCTGCGGGCGGTCTTCATCCGCGCTCCCTGGGTCGAGAGCTACGGCCCCGGGGTGGAGGTGCTGGCCTCCTACGACGGCCACCCGGTGGCGATCCGGGAGGGGAGCGTGCTCGCCTGCGCCTTCCATCCCGAGCTGACCGACGACCCGCGTTTCCACGCGATCTTCATGGCGATGACCACGGCGGCCCGGGAGCGGGCCGGAGAGGAGGCGAAGCGATGAGCGGCGGCGATCCGAGAGTTCAGAACCTGGCGAAGATCCTGGTCGGCTACTCGACCGGGGTGAAGGAGGGCGACGTCGTCGCGATCGACGGCGAGACCGCGGCGGCACCGCTGCTGCTGGCGGTCTACGAGGAGGTGCTACAGGCCGGCGGTCACCCGATGATGAACGTGGCGCTCGAGGGCCAGGTCGCCTCCTACTTCAAGCACGCCTCCGACGAGCAGCTGCAATGGATCTCCCCGTTCGCCGAGTGGATGGTCGACAACGCCGACGTGCGGATCGCGATCGGCGCCAGCACCAACACCCGCGAGCTCTCCGGGGTGCCGCCGGAGCGCCAGACGCTGCGCCAGTCGGCCACCGGCGACCTGATGACGCGGGCGATGAAGCGCGCCGCCGAGGGCGATTTCCGCTGGTGCTACACGCTCTTCCCGACCAGCGCCTATGCGTCGGAGGCGGAGATGAGCCTGGCCGACTACGAAGACTTCTACTACGGCGCCTGCCTGGCGACCGACCCCGAGCCGCTGACGGCGTGGAAGCGCGCCTCCGAGGAGACGACCCGCCTCGCCGACTGGATCGAGGGGCACGAGGAGGTGCGGGTGTCCGCCCCGGGGACCGACATCAAGCTCGGGATCGCCGGGCGCAAGTTCATCCCCTGCGTCGGCGACAACAACATGCCCGACGGCGAGTTCTTCACCGGCCCGGTCGAGGACTCGGTCGAGGGCGAAGTCAGCTTCCATCTGCCGGCGGTGATCGGCGGCCGCGAGGTTGCCGGCGTCAAGCTCCGCTTCGAGAGCGGCCGCGTCGTCGACGCCTCGGCCGACCGCGGCGAGGAGTACCTGCTGAAGCTGCTCGACACCGACGAGGGTGCGCGGACGCTCGGCGAGCTCGGGATCGGGACCAACTACGGGATCGGCAAAGGCACCCGCGAGGTCCTGCTCGACGAGAAGATCGGCGGCACCGTCCACATGGCGGTCGGCAGCAGCTATCCCGAGTCGGGCGGCGAGAACGAGTCTGCGGTCCACACCGACCTCGTCTGCGACCTTCGCCTCGGCGGCAAGCTCGAAGTCGACGGCGTGGTGATGCAGGAAGACGGCAAGTTCGTCGTCTGATCAGACGAGGGAGAACAGCGCCGCGATCGTCCCCATGAAGCCGAGGAAGACGGTGCCGACGATTCCCCAGACCAACTGGATGACGGAGCGGTGGAAGGCATTCATGTCGCTCCGGAGTTGCACCATCTCGGCGCGGACCTGCCCGATCTCGCCTCGGACGGCCTGAATCTCTTCCTTGACCTCACCTCGGACTGCCCGAATTTCTTCCTTGGTCTCGCCGCGGCCCGCCTGGACCACTTCCCTTACCTCGCTGCGGAGTGCATCGTTCCGAGCGTGCATCTCGGCCCTTACTGCCTTGAATTCCGTGCGCATCTCTTTGAAGCCGGCCTCCACCTGCGCGCTCAGCTGATTCAGATCTGGGGCGGTCCACTCTTCCCTTGCCATCACCTCCATGATGGCAGCCTACCAAGCCAGATGCAACGTTTGGTCTACGAAACTAAAAAACTTCAGTGACGAAACTGTTACTGATCCGGTAGGGGGGAGCCGGCTAGGAAGAAGAACCAGAGGGTGAGGGCGAGGGCGGCGAGCATCACCGATGCCATCAGCACCGCCTCGACCACGGTGACGGAGCTGGTCGCCGGGCCGGTGTCGCGCATGCTTTTCAGCCAGGTCGGCCGGATCGGGGCCAGCCGGTTGGTCCCGGTGATGCGGATGTAGAGGTTGTTGAGCCGGCCGATCAGCCAGGCGACGAAGAGGATCGAAGTGATGATCCCGACCGCGACGATTGCGTAGGGGCCGCCGCTTGGGAACTGGGTCTCGGAGAGCTTGGAGGCGATGTAGACCCAGCTCAGCGGGATCGCGGTCCAAAGCGAGAAGGCAGCCAGGAGCATGGCGAGGAAGACGAGGCCGGCGGCCAGGGCGTGTGCCGCGCTATGGGTTCTCTCCTTCATTGCCATCGGGCACTTCATAGAATGGCAGGCGATGTCCGGGCATTCCAAGTGGCACTCGATCAAACACAAGAAGGGCGCTGCCGACGCCAAACGCGGCAAGCTCTTCAGCAAGCTCGCCCGCGCGATCACCGTGGCGGCGCGCGACGGTGGCGGCGACCCCAGCGGCAACCCGACCTTGGCGACGGCGATCCAGAAGGCCAAAGAAGCTTCGATGCCGAAGGACAAGATCCAGAAAGCGATCGACGTCGGCACCGGCGCCGGCAGCGACGGCGCCGCGATCGAAAGGATCGTCTACGAGGGCTACGGCCCGGCCGGAGTCGCAGTCCTCGTCGAGGCGCTGACCGATAACCGCAACCGCGCCAGCGCCGAGATCAGGCACGCCTTCTCCAAACACGGGGGCAGTCTCGGCGAGCCCGGCTCGGTCGCCTGGATCTTCGAGAAAAAGGGCGCGATCGTCGTCGACGGCAGCAGCTACGGCGAGGACGACCTGATCGGGGCAATCGACGCCGGCGCCGAGGACGTGCGCGAGGACGAGGGGAAGCTGCGGGTGATCTGCGAGCCCACCGACCTGACCGCGGTGCGTGAATCGCTCGAGGGCGAAGGGATCGAGGTTGAGTCGGCCGGCTTGATCACCGAGCCGAAAAGCACCGTCGAACTAAAAGGGCACGACGCCGAGCGGGTGCTGAAGCTGCTGGACGCGCTCGACGATCAGGACGACGTCGACGAGGTCTACGCGAATTTCGATATCCCGGCGGACGTGTTGGAGAAACTGGCGGCTTAGTGGGGGAGGGGTCGGGGGACCCCCTCCAGGCACATCTCGCTATGGCTCGCTGTTGAGTGCCTGGTGGAGGTCCCCCGACCCCTCCCACGACAGTCTGTCCTTCTCCTTGGAGGCATCCGATGGGATTTCGAGAATGACTACTTATGCAGGTGGTCATTGGAATAGATCCGGGTGCCGCGAATCTGGGGTTTGGGGTGGTCCGGGTGGAGGGGAACCACATGGTTGCTCTCGATGGTGGGGTGGTGGAAACCACCCCTGATCTGCCCTTGGAGCGGCGGCTGGAGCGGATTCATGGGTCTTTGCAGGAGCTGATCGCCTGGCACGAGCCGAAGGCGATGGCGATCGAGGAGGTCTTCTTCGGCAAGAACGTGCGCTCGGCGATGGCCGTCGGCCAGGCCAGCGGCGTCGCGATGCTGGCTGCGGCCGAGCACGGCGTCGGCTGCTTCGCCTACACGCCGCAGGCGATCAAGATGGCCGTTTGCGGCTCCGGCGGGGCCGGCAAGAAGCAGGTGCAGCGGATGGTCGGCACCCTGCTCGGGCTGCCGGAGCCGCCGAGCCCCGATCACGCCGCCGATGCGCTCGCCGTTGCGATCTGCCACGGCGGCTCCGGCGGCCACCGGCAGGCGGTCGCGATGAGCGAAGAAGCGACCCCGGCGCGCGGGGAGCGGATCGCCGGATGATCGCCGCGGTGCGGGGCGAGGTGATGGTGCGGCGGCCCGACCATGTGGTCATCGAGGCCGGCGGGGTCGGTTACCGGCTGACGGTCTCCTCGGAAACGCTGAAAGCAGTGCCGGCGACCGGGCGCGACGCCTTCCTCCACGCCGAGCTGATCTCGCGCGAGGACTCACTCTCGCTCTACGGCTTCTCCGCCGAGGAGGAGCGCGACCTTTTCCGGCTCTTGATCACGGTCAGCGGCGTCGGCCCGAAAGTCGCGATCGCGACCCTCTCCGGGGGCTCGCATCGCGATCTCCTGCGGGCGATTGCCGCCGGCGACGCGAAACGGTTCCAGGCGGTGCCCGGGATCGGCAAGCGGACTGCCGAGCGGATCATCGTCGAGCTGCGGGAGAAAGTCGCCGGGACGCTCGAGGAAGAGGTCGCTGTCGGCGTCGCCGAGGAAGGTGACGCCAGGGCGCTCGCCCGCGACGGCCTCGTCAACCTCGGCTACGCGCCGCTAGAGGCCGAGCAGCTGCTCGATGGGGTCGAAGGCGCTGAGCCCGAGGACCTCGTCGCGGCGGCCCTGCGCAAGGCCGGGAGCACGAGGAACGCCGCGTGAGCGAAGCCCCGGACATCGGCGGCAACCGGATTCGTACCCCCGGCATCGAGGGCGATCCGGTGCCGGTGGACGCCGAGGTCAAGGTCCACGATGCCCGGGCCGAGGCGCGCGAGGAGGATCTCGACCGTTCGCTGCGGCCGCCGACGCTGGCGGACTTCGTCAACCAGAAACAGGTGACCGACCAGCTGCAGATCTTCATCGAAGCTGCGAAGGGTCGCGGCGAGCCGCTCGACCACGTCCTCCTCGCAGGGCCGCCGGGGTTGGGCAAGACCTCGCTCGCCCACATCGTCGCCGCCGAGCTGGGGGTGCCGATGGTGCAGACGGCGGGGCCGGCGCTCGAGCGCAAGGCGGACGTCGCCTCCTTCCTCACCGCGCTGGAGCCGGGCAGCGTCTTCTTCATCGACGAGATCCACCGACTCGGCCGCGCGGTCGAGGAGACCTTGTACCCGGCGATGGAGGACGGCGAGCTACCGGTCGTGCTGGGGCAGGGAGCAGGGGCGCGGACCGTGACCCTGCCGCTGCCGCCCTTCACCCTGATCGGGGCGACGACGCGGTCGGGCCTGCTGACCACCCCGCTGCGCGATCGCTTCGGCGTCTCCCACCGGCTGGAGTACTACGAGGCCGAGCACCTGGCGTTGATCATCGAACGCTCAGCCGGGATCCTCGGGGTCGATGTCGACCCCGCTGGGGCGGAGACGATCGCCTCCCGCTCCCGGGGGACGCCGAGGGTCGCCAACCGCCTCCTGAAGCGGGTCCGAGACTTCGCCCAGGTCAGGGGCAGCGGCCGCATCGGTGCCGGCGAGGCGGCCGACGCCCTGGAGATGCTCGAGGTCGACGCCGCCGGCCTCGACCGCAGCGACCGCGCCCTGCTCGAGGTGGTCGCGACGAAGTTCGCGGGAGGCCCGGTCGGCCTCTCGACCCTGGCGATCGCGATCGGCGAGGAGCAGGACACGATCGAGGACGTATTCGAGCCCTATCTGCTCCAGCAGGGCTTGCTGAAGCGGACGCCGCGGGGCCGGGTGCTGACCCAGCGGGCCTTTGACCATCTCGGGGTGCCGGCGCCCGAAGGTGCGGCAAGCCTCTTTTGAGACCCTCCCGCTAGCCTGTCGCAGATGCCGTTCTTCATCTGTCCGAATTGCGGACACCGGGAGGTGAGCGGGGAGCGAACCGCGGGGTTCAGCACCCGTCCCAAGGGCTGCTCGAAATGCGGCTTCGGCTTTGTCTTCGAATTACTCGACGATTATTATCCGGCTCCCAATGCTGCCTTTTTCGTCTGTGACAAGCAGGAACGCGTGATCGACGCCGGCAAAGGCAGCTTCGAGCTGACCGGTCTCACCGACGAGGACGTGATCGGTCGCCCGGTTCGCGAGGTCCTCGGGCTCGACTGGATCGACGCCGGTGACGGCGGCGCCGAGGCCGATACGGATAAAGACGGCGTCAGCGACCCGATCGAGACCTCGCTCGAGTGGGGCGTCCGCTCGCTCGGCAAGCGGGTCTCGGTCAACGCGGAGGGCGACCTGCCCGCGAAGGCTGTCGCCGACGTCTTCCCCGCCTACGACGACGACGGCGGGCTCCTCCTCGTCCTCACGCCGGAGGGATAGAAGATGGGCACGCGACGTTCGCACCTCTTCGTCCTCCTGTTCGTGCTCGGCCTCGTCGTCGTCTCCGGGCTGATCATCGCCAAGAAGGAGACGAAGCTCGGCCTCGACCTGCAGGGAGGCCTCGAGCTCGTCTACCAGGGGCAGCCGACCGGGACCAGCAACGAAGTCTCCGGCGAAGACATTGAAAAGTCGATCTCGATCATCGAACAGCGGATCAACAAACTCGGGGTTTCCGAGCCCGAGGTGGCGCGCCTGGGGGCCGATGGGGTCACGGTCAGCCTCCCCGGCGTTACCGACGCCCGCCGCGCCGCCGAGCAGGTCGGCACGACGGCGCAGCTCTACTACTACGACTGGGAGACGAACCTGCTCGGCCCCGAGCGCGTGATCGGTGGCAAACCAGGCCTCGAACCTCCCGCGGGGCCGCTCAAAGCCTCGGAAAAACGGTGGGAAGAAGCCGGCCGGAACATCGCCAAAGAAGAGAACAAAGGGCTGATCTTCTCCGGCGCCTACCCGACCGCCTACGAAGCCGCCCAGCTCGCCGCTGAACAGCCACCGGCCGCGAACTGCGAAAAGCAGGAATGCTCGGTCGCGAAGCCCCGTTACTACCTCTTCGGGAAAGCCGAGCCGCACGACCTGATCGCCGGCCCCGAGCTGGCTAAAAAGGACCTCTACATCAGCGCCACCGGCAAAAAGCGCTCTCATAACGGGATCGTCGTCGAAGTCCCGGCGGGCACGGTCCTGGTCTCCGAACTTCCCCAGGACGAAAACGGCGAAGTGATCGAAGGCGGGGAGCCGGGCTGGTACGCGCTCAAAGACGAACCGGCGCTGAGCGGCAGCGATATCACCGACCCCGAACAGGCCTACGGTCCCGCCAACGAACCGATCGTCAGCTTCAACTTCACCGACAAGGGCCAGAACGCCTTCCAGGAAGTGACCCGCAAGATCGCCCAGCGCGGACAGGCGCAGGCGATCGGCCCGGTCAGCGGCGAAGAAGCCGAACAGCTCTCCGGCCACTTCGCGGTCATCCTCGACAACGAAGTCAAAACCCGGCCGATCATCAATTTCGCCGAAAACCCCGACGGCATCGACGGGCGGACCGGGGCGCAGATCTCCGGCGGGTTCAAAAGCATCGACGAGGCTCAGGAACTGGCGACGACCCTGCAGATCGGTGCCCTCCCGATCAGCCTCAAGCTGATCAGCCAGACCCAGGTCTCGGCGACGCTCGGTAGCGAAGCTCTCGACCAGGGCGTCAAAGCCGGGATCGTCGGCCTCGCGCTGGTGATCATTTTCCTGCTCCTCTACTACCGCTTCCTCGGCCTGATCGCCTCGATCGCGCTCGGCGCCTACGCGGTGATCTTCTTCGCCCTGATCGACCTGATCCCGATCACCCTGACCCTGCCGGGGATCGCCGGCCTGGTCCTGACGATCGGCGTCGCCGCCGACTCGAACATCGTCATTTTCGAGCGAATAAAGGAGGAGGTGCGGGCCGGGCGCTCGATGTCGAGCGCGATCAGCGCTGGCTACAAACGCGGCATCAGCACGATCATCGACGCCAACGTCGTCACCCTGCTGACGGCCTTCATCCTCTTCGTGCTGGCGACCGCGGGCGTCAAGGGGTTCGCCTTCACCCTCGGCGTCGGCACGATCGTCTCGCTGCTGACCGCGGTCGTCTTCACCCAGGCGCTGCTGGGCAGCATGAGCCGGTCCCGCCTGCTGCGCTCCCCGGCGGCTCTCGGCGCCGGCGGCGAGGGCAAACGCTGGCATTTCGACTTCATGGGCGCGAGTCGCTGGTTCTTCTCGATCTCCGGCGTAATCCTGCTGATCGGAGGCTTCGCCCTGGCGACGAAGCAGCTCAACTTCGGCATCGACTTCGAGTCGGGAACCCGGATCACCGCCGCCCTCAGGCAGGCAACCGACGAGGAAGGGGTGCGGGAGGCCCTCGACGAAGCCGGGATCAGCGGCGAGGAGATCCAGCAGGTCGACGACCCGAACTTCGGCAGCAACGTCTTCCAGATCCAGTCCCACCAGCTCGAACCCGGCGAAGTCCGCGAGGCCGAAGCGGCGCTGGTCGACAAGTTCGGCGTCGTCGAGGAAGGCTTCGACAGCACCAGCGTCGGCCCCACCTTCGGCCAGCAGGTCGCCGACAGCGCCCTCAAGGCACTGATCTTCTCGCTGCTGGTGATCTGTGGCTACGTGGCGCTGCGGTTCGACCCGAAGTTCGCCGTCCCGGTCCTGATCGCGATCTTCCACGACATCCTCATCACCGCCGGCGTCTACTCCCTGACCGGAAAAGAGGTGAGCAGCGGTACGGTCGCCGCCTTCCTGACGATCTTGGGCTACTCGATCTACGACACGATCATCGTCTTCGACCGGATCAGGGAGAACGTGCCGCGGATGCCGCGGGCGGCCTTCTCGCAGATCGTCAATCGCTCGATGAGCGAGGTTCTGACCCGCTCGCTCGCGACCAGCTTCTCGACCCTGCTGGGCGTTACCTCGCTGATCGTCTTCGGCGGCGCCGTCCTCCAGGACTTCGCCTTCGCGATGCTGGTCGGGATCGCCTCCGGAACGTACTCCTCGATCTTCATCGCCTCGCCGGTGCTGACCGCCTGGAAGGAACGCGAGCCGGGCTTCGTACGGCGGCGCCTGCGGATCGCCGAAGTCGAGGGCGGCCGCGTCCCGGCTTACGCCGACGACATCGAGATGGCGAAACTGAGCCGCGACGAGGAAGCCGAAGCAGGCTCTCCGACCGAAGCCGAGACTGCGGCAGCAGAGCCCGCCGCGGGGGCGGTGGCGACGGTCGAGCGGACCGATGATTCGGGCAACGGCAGCGGTTCGCGGTCCAACGGCGACACCGAGGCGGCGGCCTCCGCCTCGGCGGAGCGGCGGGAGCGCAACGCCGAGCGCCGTGCCCGCCGACAAGCACGACGCAAGCACGGGAGGCGGTAGTAGATGGCCTCCTTCGCGGCCCTGCTCACCCGGATGACGCCCGTGGCGCTGCGCATCTCTGCGTCCTCGGGTTTGCCTTTGGCACCACCAAAGGCTGCACCCTGCGTCCTTGATCTGCTTGGCCACGGTCGCCCCCGGGCGCACACGGCCGCAAAGGAGGCCATCTGATGGCACTGCTCGTCTTCTTCATGATGGGAATCGCGCTCTGGCACTTCACGGTCTTCCTGCCCGACCGCTTCTGGCAGGGAATCGTCGGTGCCTTCATCGGCGCTGTTCTTGGCTCGATCATCTTCGGCTTGATCGTCCAGGAGGCGAGCGGGAAAGACCTCGGCGACACCGATCTCTCGACGGCTTTGATCTCGGTTCCGGGGACGCTGATCGGCTTGGCGGTCGTTTACGCGATCGGCGTCCGCTCCGAAGAGCAGGCAAGCTGAACGCCCACGGTTTTGCCGCATCTTCGGCGGCTCCGGGTCCGCAATTTCCGCCGCGCCGCTTCCTAGCCTGAAAGCGTGGCCAATAGTGCTAGTCCATTTGCGGTCGAGCCGTACTCCTACGCGGAGGCGCGCGCGCTCGCCGAGGAGCTCGGGCTAAGCGAGCCGATCGCCGTGACGCTGGTCCGCCGGGGGTACCGGACGCCGGCGGAGGCGCGCTCGTTCCTGGCTGCAGACGAGTCCCACCCGCCGTCGGCGTTCGAGGGGATGGAGCGGGCGGTCGAGCAAGTCCGGGCGGCGATTGAGGCGGGGCGGCGGATCACCGTCCATGGCGACTTTGACGTCGACGGGGTCTGCGCGACGGCGCTGATGCTCTCGACCCTGCGCGAGCTCGGGGCCGAGTACGACTGGTTCATCCCCAATCGGTTGGAGGACGGCTACGGGCTCTCCGAGGGGAACGTCCGACGGCTCGCCGAGCGCGGGACGCAGCTGCTGCTGACGGTCGATTGCGGGATCACCTCGGTGGAGGAGGTGCGGCTGGGGCGCGAGCTCGGAATGGAGGTGATCGTCACCGATCACCATCAGCAGGCTGAGAGGCTTCCCGACTGCACGATCCTGCACCCGCAGGTCAGTGGTTATCCGTTCGAGGCGCTTTGCGGGACCGCGGTGGCTTGGAAGCTTTGCTGCGCGCTGCGGGGAACGGGGGAGGGGGTCGGCGGACAACAGCGGGGAGGGTCCGGCGACCCCTTCCCCCGTTCCCCTGAAGGTGCCGAGGTTTATCTTGATCTTGTGGCCTTGGCGACGGTTGCGGATGTGGTGCCTTTGGTGGGGGAGAACCGGGCGCTTGTGCGGAAGGGGCTGGCGGAGCTCCGGCGTGCCCAGCGGCCTGGCATTCGAGCTCTTTTGGAGGTGGCGAAATGCGATCCGGAGCGGCTGGACGAGAGCGATCTGGGCTTCCGGCTGGCGCCGCGGATCAACGCCGCCGGGAGGCTTTACCGGGCCGATGCCGGGGTGGAGCTGTTCCTGACGGAGGACCCGGAGCGGGCGGAGGCGATTGCGGTCGAGTTGAGCAAGGCCAACTCGGAGCGGCGGGCGACGGAGCTGGAGGTGGATTCGGCTGCCGAGGCGGCGCGGCGCGCCCTGCCCGAGGAGCTTCAGGAGGCGCGGGGCCTGGTCGTGGCGGGGGAGGACTGGCATCCCGGCGTCGTCGGGATCGTCGCCTCGCGGCTGGTCGAGAGGCACTGTCGGCCGGTCGTCGTTATTTCGCTGGATGAAGACGGGAACGGGCGCGGGTCGGGACGCAGCATTCCCGGCTTCGACCTGTTGGCGGCACTACAGGCCTGCGCCGAGCACCTCGAGGGGTTCGGCGGTCACCGGGCGGCGGCCGGGTTGCAGATCAAGGCCGAGAACGTGGCGGCCTTTCAGGCGGCCTTCGCTGCCTACGCGAACGAGGTGTTGAGCGAGGAGGATCTGCGGCGTACGGAAACGGTCGACGCGATGGTTGGTGGGGTTGGCCTTGGCCTTGAGCTGGCCGAAGAGCTGCGGCAGCTGGCTCCGTTCGGGATGGGCAACCCCGGCGTGCGGCTTTTGGTGCCGGCGGCGCGGGTTACCGATGTACGGGCGATGGGGGAGGGCAAGCACTCGCGCTTCAGCCTCCACAGCGGCTCGCATCGCGCGCTGGGAGTTGCTTTCGGCCGCGCCAGCCTCGGCGTCGAGGACGAGGACCTCCTCGACGCCTCGATCCGCCTCGAGGTCAACCACTGGAACGGCTCGGTCGAGCCCCGGGTGGTGCTCCGGGAGCTCCATCCCCTGGAGGAGCCGGAAGCGGAGGAGCCGGTGCTGCCGCACACGTGCTCAGGCGACGAAGCCGCCTGGTGGACTCGCTTCGAATCGGAGCTGTCAGTGCCAGCTGGCGCCGAGACCGCAAACGACGCCGATATGCGACCTCATTCGCGGTCTCGCGAGACTGGGAGGCAGTTGGTCGAGGGTTCGGCGCCGGCTATCGTGGCGGTTGCGGAGTTGGTGTCGAGCGGGGCCGGGGTTCTAGCCGTCTGTGCTGACGCTTCGCGGCGGGCGGCTCTGGCCAACGGGGCTGCCGGGCTGGCTCGCTTCAACGGCGGGGCGGCGCTGATCGCCTGCCACCGCTGCGCCGACGAGGAGATCGCGGCGCTGCTAGGGCGGGGCGATTCGGGGCTGGCGCTGACCGACTTCGCGGCGCTGGAGCGCGCTCCGGAGCTTGCCGCGGCCTTCGAGCACGTCGTCCTCGTCGATCCGCCTCGCAGCGAGGCCGACGAGGCGCTTGCCGCATCGGCCTGGGCAAAAGGCCCTGGCTTTCTCCACCTCCTCTGGACCGACGCCGAGAGGGAGTTCGCCGAGCGCGCTCTGGCCGAGCAGTGGGCGACGCGGGAGGGGGTCGCGGCGACCTACCGGGCGCTGCGGCAGACCGGCGACGCCCGCGGTTGCCGCCTGCGCGAGGCGCTCGCGGGTGGCGGCGACCATCCGCTCTGTCCGGAGGCTGCCGCACGCCGTTTCCGCGTCCTTCGTGAGCTCGGCCTTCTGCAGGGATCGGTGGAAGGGGGCGCAGGGGTGGTCCGGGTCGTATCCTCAGTGAGGACGGATCTGCAGCGTTCAGCTGCATTCCGCCTGTACGACGCCAGACTTTCGGAGGCCCTCGAATTTCTCGCAAGACCGAAACCGCAATAGCTCATAAGGAGCTCCTCGCCGATCTCTTCGCGGTCGTCGAGGAGTTCGAGCCGGCTGCGGCCGAAGCCGGCAACGGCAACGGGGCCGGCGGCGGCACCGCGCTGGCGGTGGCGACGATCGACCGTGCCTTGGTCGAGCGAGCCTTCGAGTTCGCCTGCGATCGGCATGCCGACCAGCGCCGCTACTCGGGCGATGAGTTCATCACCCACCCGGTCGGGGTCGCCCAGATCTGCGCCGGGATGCGGCTCGACACCGAGACGCTCTGCGCGGCGCTGCTCCACGACACCGTCGAGGACACGACCGCCAGCCTGGAGGAGATCCGCGAGGAGTTCGGCGAGGAAATCGCCCGGCTGGTCGACGGCGTCACCAAGCTGACCGGGATTACCTTCGAGAGCCGCGACGAGCGGCAGGCAGAGAACTACCGGAAGATGATGGTGGCGATGGCGACCGACGTCAGGGTGATCCTGATCAAGCTGGCCGACCGCCTCCACAACATGCGCACGCTCGGCGCCCTGCCGAAGCAGAAACAGACGCTGAAGTCGCACGAGACGCTGGAGATCTACGCGCCCCTCGCGCACCGGCTCGGAATCCACGCGATCAAATGGGAGCTCGAGGACCTCGCCTTCGCGACCTTGCACCCGCGCAAGTACGCGGAAATCAAACAGCTGGTCGCCCAGCAGCGGGACGAGCGCGAGAACTACGTCACCGACGCCGGCGAGTTCCTCGCCAAGGAGCTGGAGCAGGTCGGGATCGAGGCCGAGATCTCCGGCCGCGCCAAGCACTTCTACTCGATCTACACGAAGATGGCGAAGAAGGGCCGCGAGTTCAACGAGATCTTCGACCTGACGGCGATGCGCGTGATCGTCCACTCGGTCAAAGACTGCTACGGAGCGATCGGCGTCATCCACTCGCTCTGGAAGCCGCTGCCTGGCCGCTTCAAGGACTGGGTGGCGATGCCGAAAGCCAACATGTACCAGGCGCTGCACACGACGGTGATCGGGCCGGAGGGCAAACCGCTGGAGATCCAGATCCGGACCGAGGAGATGCACAAGCTCGCCGAGTACGGGATCGCCGCCCACGTCGCCTACAAAGAGGGGGCCCACGGCGACCCGCAGCGGGAGAAGATGACCTGGTTGCGGCAGCTGGTCGAGGCCGAGGGCGAACAGGACCCGGCCGAGTTCCTCGAGTCGCTCAAGGTCGACCTCTTCGAGGACGAGGTCTTCGTCTTCACCCCGAAGGGCGAAGTCAAGAACCTTTCCGCCGGCTCGACGCCGCTCGATTTCGCCTACGCGGTCCACACCGACGTCGGTCACAGCTGCGTCGGCGCCAAGGTCAACGGCTCGATCGTGCCGCTGCACTACCAGCTCCGCTCGGGGGACATCGTCGAGGTGCTGACCGCGAAGCAGAAGCGCGGCCCCTCGCTCGATTGGCTGAAACTGGTGCGGACCAACCGCGCCCGCAACAAGATCCGCTCCTGGTTCAGGGAGGAGCGGCGCGAGGACGCCGAGCGCGACGGGCGCGAAAAGCTCGAGGAAGCGCTGCGCACCCGCGGCATCCCGATGCAGAAAGTCTCCGGCTCGGCGCTGCTCGCCGACGTGATCCGCGAGATGGGGTTCCGCAAAGGGACCGATTTCTATATCGCCCTCGGCCAGGGCAAAGTGTCCGCCAAGGCCGCCGCCAACAAACTGATGCAGCGGCTGAAAGCCGGCGAGGGCGTCGAGGAGGAGGCCGCGGGGGCGCCGGTCGGGCGCGAGGATGTCGCCCGCCGCACTAAGGAGGCCTCCAACTACGGGATCATCGTCAAGGGCGCCGACAACGTTGCCGTGCGGCTGGCGAAGTGCTGCCGGCCGGTCCCGGGCGACGAAATCGCCGGCTATGTCTCTCTCGGCCGCGGGATCACCATCCACCGCACCGACTGCAAAAACGTCAAGGCCCTGAAAAAGGCGCCGGAGCGCTTTGTCGAGGTCCGCTGGGAGGGTGAAAACGAGGCCTCCTACCGGGTCGAGCTGCAGATCGACGCCTACGACCGCACTCGCCTGCTCGAGGATCTCTCGCGGACCTTCTCGGAGGTGGGGATCAACATCATCGGCGCCAGCTGTACGACGAACCACCCGATGGTGAAAAACAAGTTCGTCGTCGAGGTCGGCGACACCGAGCAGCTCAAGCACTGCATCAGCCGCCTCCGCGGCGTCGATTCGGTCTTCGACGCATACAGGGTGACGCCGGGCGCTTGAGGTAGGGGAGTGCCGTCCCTCCTATGATCGTTCGATGTTGAACGTCGCAGTGACGGGACCGACTGGGGAGATCGGGAAGCCCCTCATGAGTGAGTTGGAGCGCCGACCGGAGGTGGGGGAGGTGCTGGGGATGGCCCGCAGCCCTTTCGATCCATCTGCGGAAGGGTGGGAGAAGGTGTCTTACCGGCGGGGGGACATTCTTGATCGGGGGGCGTTGGCGGCATTGTTCGACGGGGTCGACGTGGCTGTTCACCTCGCCTTTGCGATCTTTGGCGGTAGCGAGGAGACGCGGAAGGTCAATTTGGAGGGGACGCAGAACGTCTTCGAGGTGGCGATCAGGGCCGGGGTCAAGCGCCTGGTCTATGCCTCCTCGGTGGCCGCCTACGGATTCCACCCGGAGAACCCGCAGCCGCTGACCGAGGACGTGCCGCCGCGGGGGAGCGAGGGCTTCTACTACTCGGCCCAGAAGGCCGAGCTCGAGGACCTGCTCGGCGAGCTGCTGCAGGGGAGCGCGGTGGACGCCTATGTCTTCCGCCCCTGCATCGTCGCCGGGCCGCGGGCGACGATGCTGGTCGAGCAGACCGTCGACGCGGTGCGGGTGGGCGACCCGGTGCCGTTGCTGCGCAAGGGGATCGAAAAGCTGCCGCTCGTCAGCCCGGTTCTACCCGATCCTGGCGTGCCGATACAGCTTGTCCACCATGACGACGTCGCTCGGGCGATGGCCGCTGCGGTCTGCGGCGACGGCCCTCCAGGCACCTACAACCTCGCCGGTGAGGGGGAGGTTCAGGTCGCCGACATCGCCCGCGAGCTCGGCTGGCGCTCGGTCCCCGTGCCTCGCACCGCCGTCGGCGTCGGCACCGCCGCGGCCCGCCGCCTCAGCTTCGCCTCCTCCAAGCTCGAGTGGGCGATCGCGGCCGACACCCCCGTTCTCATGGACGCCGGCAAGGCCCGCCGCGACCTCGGCTGGCAGCCTCGCCACAATGCCGCCCAGACCCTGCGCTCGACGGTGGCGGGGGCGCGGAACAAAGGCTTATTGGACTAACTGTCGATAACCGGTGGGGTTGCAGCGAAGTATGAGAATCGGCTAATAATTATTGGGTCAGTTAGTCAAACCAGTCACCGGGTAGTCATGTAAACGTGGGAACGATTGTGGGAGGAACTGGGTTGGCGCGCGACGACGCCGCAGAGAAGCGCCGGGTCACCATCGCCCTGAGCGAGCTCGCATCCGACGCTCTGGAGGGCCGAAAAGACGATGTCGACGCGTCGCTGCGAATGGAAAACGCGCTCCTCTGTTACCTCGGGGATAGGGACAGCGACAGGCCTGCCTGGGCGTATCCGGGATTCCTCCGGGGTAGTGAGACCCAGGGCGAGGTGGAGGTCGAGCTCGAGGTGAGGGCAAGCCTGTGGCGGGACTTCGAGGGGGAGGCAACTAGACAGGGAGTAACGGTCGAGCAGCTGGCCGAGCATGCCGCCTTCTACTACGCCGCCGAGCTCGACGCCGGTCGCGTCGCCCAGCGGATCCTCGAGGACCTCGGTTCAGGAGATGGCGGCGAGAGCAGCTAGCTGCGGGGCGGCGAGGCGGTGACCGGTGCTGCGCCGAGCTCGCTGAGGTTGGCGCGCAACGAGCGCCGGCCGCGATGGTGTAGTCCGTGGACTGAGCTCTCGCTCTTGTCGAGGGTGTCGGCGATCTCGATTGGCGAGAGCCCGACGATGTGCCGCAGCACGAGCACCTCGCGCTGGTCCTCGGGGAGGCTCTCCAGGGCCTGCCGCAGTGCCTGGCCGCGGTCGAGTGCGGTCTCGGCGCGACCGGTGTCGGCAAGCCTTACCTCCTCGCTGGGGATGGCGCGCTTTGCCCGCAGGTGGTCCAAGGCGGCGTTCCGGGCCACCCGAAGGATCCAGGCATCGAAGGGAACCGCCCGCTCCTCGTACCTGTTGATCGCCTTCAGCAGCTTGGCGAAGACGTTCTGCGTGATGTCTTCGGCCTCGTGGTGATCGCGGATCAGTCCATTTACGTAACGAAGGACGTCATCCGCGTAGCGAACGTACAGGTAATGCAGCCCTTCGGGGTCTCCTGCCTTGGCGCGAGTCACGGCAACCTGAGTCAGGTTGCCGGTCCCACGGCTCAATGCCGAGCCTTCGGACGCGCTGCTCATTGGTGTTCTCCCTCATGCTCACCGCATGAACTCCAACTGGGTTTTCAGGATAGAAGGTTGCAAAAACTGGGGGAATCGGTTGATGCCCTTTCCGCATAACGCGGGTTAGGTCGCCGACAGGTGATCACCGTCCGGGCGAAATGTCAATCGACAATTTCGACTATTAGGAGTACTTGGACGTGAAAATCCCGCAAACGCACGTGTTCCTAGTGCCGCAAGTCCACGTTCCAGAAGTCTGAAGTTAGGAGGATCTGCGTCATCCGGCGCAAATGTTGCCCACCCCTGACGAGTTGTCCAGTTAGGGAATGGTCACTGTTGAACTTGGCAAACTCGCTTGTTCTGGTCTCGAAGGTCACTTCGGCGAAGACCTGGCTGCCGGCGCCCGCAAGGCGCTGCTTCACTACGCCTACAAGGTGAAAGCCGGCCGCCGGCCGGTGGTGGCCCCCCGCTTCCTGCAGGCACCCACCTCCCCGGAGGTGAAATTCAACCTCACGCTCGACAAGGAGACGGAGGCGCTGCTGGCGCGGGAGGCGGCCGTGCAGCGGATCGACGTCAGCCGCCTTGCTACCCACGCTGTGCTCGTCTACCTGGCGGAGCTGGAGTTTCTCGGCGTCGCCCCCCGCAAGGGGCCGACCGTCACGAACGGGGAGAGCGAGCGCTAATCGGTACCGGCGACCTGGGCCTGCAGGCCGGGCGCCGGGGCTTCCAGCGCCTCTGCGACCGAGCGGACGCGGACCGGCTTGCCGTCGTTGCGCAGGGACTCCTCCAGCGCCTCGAGCCCGAGCACGACCTCGAGCCCCAGGCGGGCGTTGGAGACCGGCGTCGAACCCTCGCGGATCGCGGCGGCGAAGTCGCTCAGCTCCTGGCCGAGCGGCTCCAGGGCCTGGACGCGGGGGGCGACCATGTCGCCGGTCCGGTAGGTGAGGCGGTACTCGCCGAAGTTGGCCGGCGGCTCGGCAAAGTCGAGGCCGCGGTCGTAGATGCGGACCGAGTCGTCGGCCGCCGTGTCCTCGTACTGGACCATCCGCCGCGAGCCGACGACGACCATCTGCCGCATCTTCCGCGGCGCCAGCCAGGAGAGCTGGATGTTGGCCTGGGCGCCGTCCTCGAAGCGCAGGGTGAGAAAGGCGGTCTCGTGGACGCCCTCCTGGAAGACGCTGCGCCCGGTCGCCGAGACCTCGCGCAGGGGCCGGTCGAGCCAGTGGAGCAGGATCGAGAGGTCGTGCGGGGCGAGGTCGAGGACGACGCCGTCCTGCTGGTAGAGGCCGAGGTTCATCCGCGAGGAGGTGATGAAGTAGATCTCGCCCAGCTCGTCTTCCTGGATCAGGTCGCGGACGGCGTTGACCGAGGGGCTGTAGACGAAGGTGTGGCCGGGCATCATCACCAGGCCGAGCTCCTCCGAGAGTCGGACCAGAGCAGCCGCCTCGTCGGCGGTGCGGGCCAGCGGCTTCTCGACGAGGACGTGCTTGCCCGCCTCCAGCGCCCGGCGGACGAGGTTGTAGTGGGTGTGGGGAGGGGTGGCGATCGCGACCGCTTCGATCCGCGGGTCGGCGAGGGCGGCGTCGAGGTCCGGCTCGATCCAGATCCCGGGATGGCGGCGGCGGAAGTCTTCGGCGCGGCCTTCGTCGAGCTCGCAAAGTCCCATCAGGCGGAACTCGGGGCGCTCGACGACGTTGCGGACGATGTTCGGGCCCCAGTAGCCGTAACCGACCACGAGGGTTCCAATTGCTCCTGCTGGATTCACTCTGCTCCCTTTCGGCTGAGGACTACCCATGGCGTTTTCAAGAGGATCGAGAGGTCGAGCCCGAGCGAGCGCCGGTTTGCGTACTCGATGTCGAGGCGGACCATTTCCTCGTAGGTGCGTTCGCTGCGACCGCTGACCTGCCAGTAGCCGGTCAGGCCGGGCTTGACCGAGAAGCGCTCGCGGTACCAGCTCGGGTATTCGGCGACCTCGTAGGGAATCGCCGGTCGCGGCCCGACCAGGGTCATCTCGCCCCGGAGGACGTTGAAGAGCTGAGGCAGCTCGTCGAGGCTCCAGCGCCTGATCCAGCGGCCGACCGGGGTGATGCGGTTGTCGACGGCGAGCTTGTAGAGGTTCTCGCGGCCGCCGTCCGGGTTCGCCTCGGCGCCGTTGATCAGCGCGGTCACGTATTCGCGGTGGCCGCGGGGGTCGGCGTCGACCCGCATGCTGCGGAACTTGAAGAGGGTGAACTCCCTTTCGTGGTAGCCGACCCGGCGCTGGCGGAAGAAGGCGGGGCCGCGGCTGTCGACCCGAACCGCGACCGCGACCGCGATCAGGATCGGGCTGAGGAGGATGATCAGGGCCAGGGCGAAGAGGATGTCGAAGGCGCGCCGCAGGCCGGCGACCGCCTGCTTGCGCCCGGCTATCCGGGTCAGTCCCTTCTCGCGGGTGAGTCCGTGGGCCTCCATTCATGAAGACAACGGTCGCGCCGCGGGAACACTTTCGGCTCAGATTTTTTTGGGGGTGACGAAAAGAGACGGAGGGTTCGTGCGTTGATTACGCATGGCAGCCCGAATCCTCTCTGTGATCGGCTCGCGCCCCGAGATCGTCCAGGCGGCGCCGCTCTCGCTTGCCTACGCCGATTGCGTCGAGGAGATCCTGGTCCATACCGGCCAGCACTACGACCCCGGGATGTCGGACCTGCAGATCGCCGACCTGCATCTGCCGCTACCCGAGTTCAATCTTGGAGTCGGCTCTTTGCCGCCCGCCGCGGCTGTGACCGTGGCCGAGGAGCGGATCGGCCGCGTGATCGCCACCCGCGAGCCCGACGCGGTCCTCGTCCGCGGCGACACCCACGCGACGATCGCCGGCGCCCGCGCCGCCGTTGCCGCCGGGGTGCCGCTGATCCACGTCGAGGCGGGGCTGCGCAGCTACCGCGCCGACATGCCGGAGGAGGCCAACCGGATCGAGACCGACGAACTTTCCGACCTCCTCTTTGCGCCCTGCGAGCACGCCCGGGAGGTGCTGATCGAGGAGGGGGTGCGGGGCACCGTCCACGTCACCGGCGACGTCCTCGCCGACGTCCTCCTGGCGACCCGCGACCGCCTGCCCGAGCGCGGGGAGGAGGGCGACTACGTCCTCGCCACCGCCCACCGCAACTACAACACCGACTCGGCCGAGCGCCTGGCCGCCGTCCTCGGCTGCCTCGGCGCCGCCGATTGCCGGGTGATCTTCCCGTTGCACCCACGCACCCGTAAGAGCATCGAGACCTGGGGCCTCGAGGTCCCGGTCAACGTCGACGTGCGGGAGCCGGTCACCTACACGCAGATGCTGACCCTCGAGCGCGACGCGGTGGCGATCGCCACCGACTCCGGCGGGGTCCAGCGCGAGGCCTACCTCTGGGGCGTCCCCTGCATCACGATGCGCGAGGAGACCGAGTGGATCGAGACCGTCTCGACCGGCTGGAACACCCTGGTCGGCGTCGACGAGGCGAAGTTCCGGGCGGCGCTCTCGAAGCCGCTGCCGGCGGAGCGGCCGCCGATCTTCGGCGACGGCCGCGCGGCCCGGCGGATCGCCGAGCTGACCGTTTCCCACCTCGACCGCGCACCGGAGGAGTCCCTTGTCTGACCAGCTTCGCGTCGGCGTCATCGGCTGCGGCCGCATGGGCGCCTTCCACGTCCGCAACTACGCCCAGCTCGACTGCGCTCAGCTCGGCGCCGTCGCCGATCCCGACCCGGAGGCGCGCAGCCGCGCCCTGGCGGGCTCGCAGGTGCTCGAGTTCTCCAACTGGCGGGACCTGATCGAAGACGCGGACGAGCTCGACGCCGTCTCGATCACCTGCCCCTCCGAGCACCACGCCGAGGTGGCGCTGGAGGCGCTGGCCGCCGGCCTGCACGTCCTCGTCGAGAAGCCGATCGCGACCACGCTTCCCGACGCCCTGCGGATGCGGGGCGCGGCGATCGAAGCCGGCCGCAAGCTGATGGTCGGCCACGTCGAGCGCTTCAACCCGGCGGTCGAGAAGCTGCGTGAGCTGGTCGCCGACGGGCGCCTCGGCAGGGTCTACCGCGCCCACACGACCCGGGTCGGCCCGCTGCCGACGCGGATCCAGGACACCGGCGTCGCGATCGACCTCGCCACCCACGACCTCGACGTCATGCAGTACGTCCTCGACGGCTCGATCCACGAGATCTACGCCGACGGCGGCCGCTTCCAGCACAGCTCCCAGGAGGACCTGCTCACCTGTCTCGCCCGCTTCGGCGGCGAGGGCGGAGGGGAGACGCTGGGGCTGCTCGACGTTAACTGGCTGACCCCGGAGAAGAAGCGCGAGATCGCCCTGATCGGCGAGAACGGCCTCCTGCGGGCGAGCTACATCACCCAGGACGTCTGGTTCGTCGAGTCGACGACGGCGCCGCTGCAGTGGGACGGGCTCTCGGTCTTGCGCGGCGACGGCGAGGGCGCCGCGGTGCGCTTCTCGCTTGCCAAGGCGGAGCCGCTGCGGGCCGAGCTGGAAGCCTTCTGCCGCTGCGTCCTCGACGACACCCCGGAGCCGGTCAGTGCTCACGACGGCGTCAAGGCGCTGGCGGCGGCGCTCGCGGTCCGCGAGTCCGCCGCGGTGCGGCGACCGGTCGAGCTGCTCGACATCCCCGCCCCCCGACCGCTGGAGGTCTTCGCGTGATCCGCTTCGTCATCCCCGCCTACAACGAGGCCGAGAACATCCCGCGCCTGCTCTCCGACCTCGCCCCGGTCGCGCGCGAACTGGGGGCGCGGGTGATCATCGTCGACGACGGCTCCACCGACGGCACCGCCGAAGTGATCCGCGAACACGCCCAGGACATGCACCTGGCCGTCGTCCGGCATACCGTCAACCGCGGCCTCGGCACCGCGATCAACACCGGCATCCGCTCGGCCCTGAAGGAGTCCTCCGACGACGACGCGATCGTCACCCTGGAGGCCGACACCACCTCCGACCTCTCCGACCTGCCGCGGATGCTCGAGCTCTTCGAACAGGGAGTCGACGTCGTCCTCGCCTCGGTCTACGCGCCGGGCGGGAAGATCGTCGGCGTCGCCGGTTGGCGCCTGGCGGCGAGCAAATCGGTCTCCAACACCTTCCGCTACCTCGGCGGGCTGCGCGAGATGCACACCCTCTCCTCGCTCTACCGGGTCTACCGGGCGGGGACGCTGCGCAAGGCCGCCGACACCTACGGCTACCTGCTTGTCAGGGAGCCGGGATTCGCCGCCAACGTGGAGCTGCTGCTGAAGCTCTACAACGCCGGCGCCGGCGTCGCCGAGGTGCCGACCGTGAACGACTGGACGACCCGCAAAGGCGAGTCGAAGATGCAGCTGAAACCGACGGTGGTCGCCTACTTCCGGGTGATGGCCGCACACCTGGTGGGGCGGATCCAACCGCCGCCGGTCTCACCGCTCGCCGAGGCGACGGCGCAACTGCCGTCGCCGGCCGAGCGGCCGGCCTTGCCGGAGCCGACCGCGGCGCAGACTGCGGGCCGCGCGCCCGTGGCGCAAACGGGATGAGCGAGCGAGCGCCGAGGGTTGGGGTCGTCGGCGGCGGCGTCCTCGGCGTCTCGCTCTCCCTGCGCCTCGCTCAGGCGGGGGCGCGGGTCACCGTGATCGAGCGCGGGCCCAGCCTCGGCGGGCTCGCCGGGACCTTCGATTTCGGCGGCCACGAGGTCGACCGCTTCTACCACGTCATCACCCCGTCCGATCAGCGGATGATCGCGATGGCCGAGGAGGTCGGGCTCGGCGAGGAGCTGCGCTTCACGCCGGTCGGCGCCGGCTTCTTCTCCGATGGCGAGATGCACGACTTCAACGGCATCGGCGACCTCCTGCGCTTCTCGCCGCTGAGCCCGCCGGCGCGGCTGCGGCTGGGCTTGTTCGTCGCCCAGTGCCAGCTGCGTAGCTCCTACGAGAAGCTGGAGACGATCCCGCTGGAGACCTGGCTGCGGCGGATCTGCGGCAACCAGGTCTGGGAGCGGATCTGGAAACCGCTGCTCGACACGCGCTTCGACGGCGACCCCTCGGGACTGTCCGCGACCTACCTCTGGGCCCGCACCCGGCGGATGTCCGGGGCGCGACAGGGCAAGGGGCGGGGCGGCGAGGAAATGGGCCACATCGTCGGCGGCCACCAGCGCCTGATCGACGCGATGACGGCGCGGGCGCGCGAGCTCGGCGTCGAGGCGCGCACCGGAGCGCCGGTCACCGGCCTCGCCCTCGCCGAGGACGGCTCGGTCACCGGGGTCGAGCTGGAGGGGGAGACGCTCGAGTTCGACCTGACGATCCCGACCCTGCAGCCGCCGGCCCTGCGCTTCCTGCTGCCGGAGCGCCACCAGCACCTGCTCGGGCGCTATCCGCAGCGCTGGCTCGGCGTCGTCTGCCCGATCATCAAGGTGCGGCGCCGGCTGCTGCCCTACTACGCGATCAACATCACCGAGCCGACGCCGCTGACCAGCGCCGTGGAAACGACTCAAGTGCTCGGGACCGAACACACCGACGGCCTGCAGCTGGTCTACCTGCCCAAGTACTGCGATCCGCAGGCGCCGGAGCAGAGCGAGGACGACGAGTCGGTGTATCGGCGTTTCACCGACTACCTGGGCCGGCTCTCGCCTGGGTTCAGCCGCGACGAGGTCGTGGACTGGACGGTGCAGCGGGCGAAGCTGGTCGAGCCGGTGCACCAGGTGCGTGGCGAGGAGGAGGGATCGCGGATCGCCCCGATCTGGCCCGGCGTCGGTGGTCTGGCCTTGGCCTCGAACGCGCAGATCTATCCCTATCTCCTCAACGGCGACTCGGTGATGGGCTTCGCGGAAGGGGTCGCGGCCGAAGTGGCCGACCGGCTCAGCCTCGCCGGCAAGCCGGCTCCCGCGCTCGCCACTGCCGTTTGAGGCATGTACCAGGTCGAGGCCTCGAAGGCCCTCCTGAAGCCGCGCCGACGTCTCCTCGGAGCCGGCCGACGGCAGCGGCGCAGAGCAGCTGCTGATCAACGACGCGACCTCGCCGGTGAGGCTGGACCCTTAGCTTCGCCTTGAATCCGCGGGCAGCAGCTGGAACGAACCACCCTGAAGTGGCGCGACGGCCCGAAAATGGCGCTCGTCGAAAGTGAGCAGGCGCCGGGTTTTGAAGCGATCCGCCAGAACCAAGATCGAACAGTCGGCAAGACCGAGACCGAGGTCGGCGTAACGGGCGTCGAGCTCGGCAACCGTCCGGTAGTCGCCGGCCTCCAAGCAGGCGATCTCGTAGCGCCGCGCGGCGAGGTCGCTGAGGAAGGCGCGTCGGGCCGCTTCGCCGAAGCGGACACCGAGCAGATAATCGACCTCGGCGGCTACCGGCGCCGGCAGGACCAGCGAGCCCTCCTCCTCACCACGGATTCTCAGCAGCGCGTCGAGCTTCGGCTCCTCGGCGTCGGCCAATGCAACAAGCGGCGCTGCATCGAGGATGAGGGTCACTCGCCGAAGCCGCGCATCAACTCGTCGTCGGGGATCTCTGAGATCGGACGAGAATCGGCATCGATGCGCTCGAAGTTGCCGGCGAGGGCGAAGTTACGATCCCGCTTGGGGGTGGGTCGATAGCAGGAGATCGCCTCGCGGACTATCTCCGCTTGGGGGCGACCCTCCGCACGGGCAAGGCGGGCAAGACGGTCTGCCGCCTCGTCATCGAGGTAGATGCTGGTCTTGCGCATAGCGAGAGCAGTATAGGGCAAGACGTAGGGCACTTCGCCTGACCGTTGCCCTCGAGCAGGATCGGGACGGAGAACCGCTGGCGAATCCACGTCCTCGAGAGAGTATTTGGCAAGTTAAATAACAAAAAAACTTGCCAGATGAGGTAGGCTGACCTCATGCCTAAGCCCAAGAAAAGAGGACGGGGCGCAAGTCCCGATAGCACCGCGACCCGTGTCTCCGAGCGGGTGCGAAGGGGCGGCGAGCGCTATTGGTCTCTCTCTGACTTTCGCGACCTGCCTGCAACCGCTGTCGCTCATGCGCTGTCCCGCCTGGCGAGCCGGGGAGAGCTACAGCGGGTCCGCAAAGGTCTCTACTACCGCGCGAAGCACACCGCAATCGGTCCGACCGTGCCAAGTGCCAGCGGCGCGGTGGCGCATAGTCTGGATGCGCCGCTCCATCCCGCCGGACTCAACGCCGGGGCCGCCCTGGGGTTCTCCACCCAGAATCCCGCTCGGCCCGAATTTGCGACGCCGGCCAGTACGGCGCCGGGCGCGCTTCGAGGTGCCACCGTGCGCACTCGCCGACCACCTTCTCGCTCCGAACTCGATGTGCCCGATGGCGCCCTGCTCGAGCTTCTGCGCGACCGGGCGCGCTACAGCGACCTGTCCCCACAGGAGACCTCGCGACGCCTTGCTCAGATGCTCTCTGACCGGGTGCGCTTTGAGAGGCTCGCTAAAGCGGCTCTCTCGGAGCCTCCCCGTGTGCGGGCGATGCTGGGTGCGCTCGGTGAGCAGGCCGGCGCCCCCGCCAGGGCGCTCACCCAGCTGCGAGAGAGCCTCAACCCGATCAGCAAGTTCGACTTCGGCATCTTGGCCACGCTGCCCAATGCGCGCGAGTGGCAGGCACGGTGAAGCTCTCGGAGCACCCGGATTTCGCCGCCTTCCTGACTGCGGCTGCGACGGACTCGGAATTGCCTGAGACCTTCGTCGAGAAGGACTACTGGATCACGGAGATCCTGCGGAGGGTCGCGACGGCGCTTGGCGAGCGAGCCATCTTCAAGGGGGGCACCAGCCTCTCGAAGGGGTGGGGTCTGCTGGATCGCTTCTCCGAGGACATCGACCTCTTCGTCGATCCCGCGGTCGAGCCGCCGCTGAAAGGTAAGCGGGCGCTTAACCGGTCGATGAAAAAGCTAAAGGGTGACGTCGCCGCTATCCCCGGCCTGGAGTTCGTGCCTGCCGAGTCCCAAACGATTGGCGGGCGCGGACGCATGGACACCTTCCGCTACAACTCGCACTTCCCGCCGCTCCAGGGCTTCCCGTCGACCGTCCGTCTCGAGCCGGGCATTCAGAGCGGCAAGCAGCCAACCGCGAGAGTCGAGATCTCTTCGGTCGTCGGCGAGCTCCTGATTGCACGTGGAGTCGCTGGGGAGCTCGACGTCGAAGGGCTCGAGCCTTTCAAGATGGATCTGCTGCACTTCCGCCGCACCTTCGTCGAGAAGCTCTTCGCCATTCACGGCAAGGTCGAGCGGCTCGAGCAAGACGGCATTCCCCTGGGTCGCGACGTACGCCACTACGCAGATCTCTACGTTCTTGCTGGTCGTCCCGAGGTCATGGAAATGCTGAAATCGTGCGAGTACGAGGCGATCCGACTCGACTACGACGAGAAGAGCCGCGCCTACTTTCCCCGTGGCTACCGTCCGCCCCCCGATCTCAGCTTCGCGAGCAGCGATGCGCTCTTTCCGCCGGACGGGCTCCGGGCAACAATCGAGCCCGGCTATGAGGAGGAGTGTCGGCGTCTCTTCTTTCGCCCTCATCCCCGGTTTGGTGACGTGCTGGGGCGATTCGAGCAACTCCGCGATCTGCTCTGACAGCTTAGGAGGCGCGTGAGAGCAGGGGGGCTAGGCGGTCACGGCCCTCGCTGAGGATTCGGCGGGGCATTGCTAGCGGTCGGGGGCGGGGTGCTGGCACCAACTTGGGATCGACCGCGTCGTCGGTGGGGATCTTGAACTCGGGGGTGGTCGCGTGGGCGGCGGCTGCGATCTCTCCGGGTGAACACCATTGGGTGGATCCGAGCTGCTCGACGTCGGCCGCTGCCGCTGCGAGGACGTCGAGACCTTCGCTGAGGTCCTCTTGGTGGCCGTAGAGGATCAGGGGTTGGCCGAGGAAGGCCCTCAGGGTCATCTCGGGCAGGGAGCGCTGGCTGAGGGGGTGGCGGAGCAGGACCGGGAGGCCGTCGGCGTTGTCGGCTGGGCGCCAGCCGACCAGCGGGCCGGCCTCGGGTGGGCTCTGGAGCCAGGAATCGGCGCCGTCGCCCAGCCAGGGATAGGGCTGGGTCATCGTCAGCGCCGTGAAGCCGCAGCGGCGGAGGCCGTCGACCGTCGCCCTCGAGCAGCGCTCGTGCGGCGGCACCATCACCCGGTCGACCTTGACGCCGGTGCGGCGCTCGAACGCGGCCACCCGGCGCAATGCCTGGGCGGCGAGGGCGAGGGCTTCGGAAGGGGTCTGGGGACGGGCGAGCTCGCCGCCGTAGTGGTCGTTGCCGTGAACCAGCAGCGAGAGGGATCCGTTGCTCTCGCGCAGGGCTCGGAGGGCGCGCGGGTGGGCGAACCAGCCGTCGAGCGGCACCGTCGCCAGGGCCGCGTGGTAGCCGTGTTGGCGCGCATGGGCGCCGAGGGCGGGGAGGTCGACGAAGCCGTAGGTCGGCCAGTGCAGGTTTGGATCATCGAAGAGGAAGCTTGCCCGCACCGGCGGGGCTTGCCGGCTCCCTTCTGCCGTCGGGTCGCGGAGGAAGTGAACCAGCGGCAGCAGGGCGGCGCTGCGGTGGCCGCAGAGCCGCTCGCGCAGCGCCTCGGTCGGCCCCAGCTCGCGCGGGGACAGCAACGCCGTCTGCAGCTCGCCGCGGCGCGTCCAGGTCGGGGTGCCTTCGCAGCTGGCCAAGACCGTTGCACGCTCGGGCGCTTGCTCGGCCTGGTTTAGGGAGCTGGCGATTCGCTCATCCGGCAAGCGCGTGCCATGCAGGCAGCGGTCGAGGCTCGGGTCGGCCGCGAGCTCTACTTCTGCTCGTCCCGCCACGTCCGCGGGCTCCGGCGCCAGCAGGCGCAGCGCCGGCAACCCGAGGGCCGCCGATGCCTCGGCCTGATCCCCGCTGCCGAGCTCGACGACTCCGTCGAGCTCTTGCAGCTCGCCCTCACGCCGTCCCTCGAAGCGGACCGGATACGCCTCCTCCAGGCCCGCCAACAGCCGGGAGAGATCGCGGTGGGCGGAGGCGGGGAAGACGCCGACGGTGCGCCGGCGGGCGTCCACGCTCACGGCCCCGGCGTCAGCCTGTAGACCTCGAAGAGGGTGGCGGGGTTGGTCCCGGCCGCCGGGAGGCCGCCTCCGAACCTCGCGACCGGCGGGCCTTCGCGCTCGATCCGCTGCGCCAGCAGGCGGTTGTAGTCCTCGCCGAAGTAGCTGAACCCGTAGCCGTCGAAGCGCCGGGCGCTGACCACCGCGTAGCGGACATGCTCCTTGTCGATGGCGGCGATGGCGGCGAGTTCGTCGCCGCGGCTGTCCAGCAGCCCGGGCAGGAACATCGGGTTGTAGAGCGCCGGGGGATGGTCGGTCATGAAGTTGAGGCCGGCATCGGAGGGCACCGCGAGCAGCGGTTCCCCGGGGGCGGTGTGGTCGCCGACGTAGTCGACGGCACCCTGCAGGCCAGGCGCCGCGGCCGCGGTGGTGACGAAGCTGCCGCGAGGGGTGTTGACCGTGGCGTCGTTGTCGCGGTAGAGGCCGACCTGGGCGTAGGCCGCGAGCCCTACCGCCACCCCCGCGAGGGCCGCGTAGGAGGCGGTCCGCGCCTGCGGCCAGCGGTCGGCGAGGCGATCGTGGAGGAGGGCGAGGAGGAGGACGAGCGGCGCCGCGTAGTAGGGCGCGTAGGAGGCCTCGAGGGTGAAGGCGTCGTAGGCGCGGGCGCCGAGGGCGGCGGCCACCGCGACCAGGGCGAGGTCGAACCCCCAGGAGCTGGTGAGCGGCGGCGAGCCCTTGCGGACGAGGCGGAAGACGATCGCGATCGCCGCGCCGAAGCCGAGAGCCGGCAACCAGCTCATCCCGATCAAGAGGTGGGTCACCTCGTACTGAACCCCGTCCCGCGTCCCTGGCCAGATGCCGAAGTGCTTCATCGTCGCATCGGCGAGCACAAGGACACCGAAGGCAGCGGCGAGCGGCCAGAGGGATCGCAGTCGCTGCTTCAGGTTCTGGGCGCGCGCGAAGAGCACCGCGGAGCCGATCAGGGCCGACAGCAGCCCCAGGTAGATCGATGCCCTGGCCAGGGTCGAGGCGAGGCTTTCGAGGTCGAGCGGGGCCCAGTCCTGCTGGGACTTGAGACCGCCGACGCGGATGAAGTCGACCGGCCAGAGGTTCTCGGTGAAGAGGTTGGCGGCGCCGGCTTCGGCTGCCAGCCAGGCGAGGACGGGCACGGCGACGGCGAGCGCCGGCAGGCCCAACCGCGGCAGCGTGCGCAAGGCCTCGCGAGCCCCCTGCTGGCGCCATTCGCCGACCAGGTAAGCGGCGGCGGCAAGGGCGGCGATGCCGGCGAATTCGGGCCGGGTGAGGCAGGCGAACCCGATCGCCACCCCGGCCAGGACCAGCCGCCCCCGGCAGAGGGCAAGCAGCGTCAGGAGGGTGAAGAGGATGCCGAAGGTGGCCGAGTTGGTGTGGGGGAGGACGAAGTTGAAGGCGGTGCCGGAGAAGCCGATCGCCACCACCACCGCGGTGGCGAGGGTGGCCGGCAGCACCCGCAGGAGCTGGCGGGCGAGGGCGTAGAAGGTGCCGATGATCGCCGCCGCCACGGTGAGCCCGAAGGCGAAGGCGGTGGTGAAGCTGGTGCCGAAGACGGTGAAGGCGCCGGCCAGCGAGTAGACGCCGAGCGGCCCGTAGAAGTAGCGGATGTCGCGGTAGGGCTCGCCGCCTTCGGCGATCGTCGCGGCGACGGTGAGCTCGTGGCCGGAGTCGATCGAGGGGACTCCCCATTTGCGCCAGCTGAATGCCGTCAGCAGGGCGAAGAAGAGGGCGAGGCCGGCGACGGCGCGGACGTCGGCGTTGGCGGCGATCTCACGAACCCGCGAAGCCCCGCCAAGCGCTACCGGGGCCTGCTCGCTGCGCGTGCGAACGGCGGTGTTCATGCCGAGGCCGGACGCAGCGCCCCGACGAGCAGGCGCACCTGTTCGGGTGCGAGCCACGGCGTCAGGGCGACGTAGAGCACCGAGCCGACGCCGAGCGCCAGCATCGGCGAGGCGATGCCGCCCCCGGCCGCGTCGCCGACCAGCGCGCCGACCCCGAAGCAGGCTGCCGCGGCGAGTACGAAGCGGAGGCCGTCGCGGGCGAGCTCCCGGGCGATCGTCGCGCTGCCAGAGCCGGCACCGGCCAAGAGCAGCGTCACCGCAAAGCAGAGCGGGGCGACGACGAAGGCGCCGACGACGCCGTTGACGCCGAACAATGCTCCGCCCAGCGCCGTCGCGCCGACGTGGACGGCGACGAGAACCGGGGCGAGGGCGTTGACCAGCTTGACCCGGCCGAGGGCGAACATCGCCGGCAGCAGCAGGTTGACGAGCAGCGCCGCCACCGTCCAGGCGAAGAGCAGCGCTCCGAAGACCCGCAGCTGTTCGACCTGGGCGGGGTCGAAGCTCTTCGGCAGCACCTCGCCGACGAGGGTGGCGCCGCCGGCGATCAGCGCCGCCAGGGCCGGCGAGACGATCAGCATCGAGTAGCGGAAGCCGGCCGGGACGGTGTCGGCGATCACCTCGCGCCAGTCGGCGAGGGCGCCGCGGCGCATGTCGGCGATCCGCGACATCCCCAGCGCAAACCCGGTGCCGGCGACCAGGTAGCTGGCGAGGAGGTAGGCGTAGGAGAGGACGGTGGCGCCGCCGGCGCCGTAGTTGCTGGCGAAGGCCAGGGTAATTACGTAGAGGCCGTTGAAGGCGAGGTAGACGGCGGTGCTGCCGAGAATCAGCCAGACGCAGCGGAGCAGGCGACCGGCCCGCGGCCGGGTACGCGCGGCGCCGCGATCGCGGCTGGCGTGGACGCCGAGGAGCATCGTCGTGCTGGTGACCACCGCCATCGCCAGCATCGACCAGCCGAGCGAGAGCTCGCCGGCCGGGCCGGAGACGGCCAGGTAGACGACGAGGCCGCTGAGGGCGCCGGCGATGTAGGCGCCGGCGATGCGGTCGAAGCGGTCGCGGACGGCGAGGACGGTGGCGCCTCCGGCGGCCCACAGCTGCAGGATCATCGCCAGGCCGAGGATCGGCAGCGCCGAGGTGACACCGCGGCCGGACTCACCGACGCCGGGAGCGATCAGGCTTGCTAGCGGCCCGGCAAGTGGGATCGTCGCGATCGCCACCGGCACCGCGATCGCGCCCAGCGCCAGCGCGAACTCACGCTGGGTCAGGCGCGGCCGCTCGCCGACCAGCATCGGCGCCGAGCTGACGCGGATGCTCTGGCTGAAGACGCCGAAGCTGGTGTAGAGGGCGAAGGCGACGAAGAAGCCGTCGGTGCGGGCGTTGACGCCGAAGGAGCTGAGGTAGAGCAGCGCCTGGATTCCCGAGGTCGCGCCCATCGCCAGAGTCGCCACCGCCATCGCGACGCCGGCATGCGCGTGCTTCTCTCGCATGCCCTCCCGCTGGGAGACGGGCTTCGTGTCCACCCTCGGGGTGGTCGCGACCGCGGTGGTGCTCATACCCCACCAACGGGCGGACCACCTCAATACTTGTTGCCGGATTCAGGGGCCGTAATGCTGGTCACCCGGCGCCCAGTCGACCCCGGCGCCGCTACGCAGGCGGTAATCGTCGCTTTGGGGGTTGGCGAAGCCGGGCTTGCAGTCGCGCCGCGAGCTGTGGCTCAGCCGCGGCAGCGTCCCTTCCCATTTGCAGACGAGGTCCCTCTGCTGGCTGAAGTGCGGCCAGTCGCCGCTCCAATCGCTCCAGCCGCGGTAGATCGCGTTGCCGCTGAACGAGATGGCGCCGAAAGGTCCCTCCCGGAGCGCCACCGGCGAGTCGTTGCCCGAGGTCCAGATCGTGTTGCCGGTGAAGCTGATCCCGCGGGCGGGGCCGAAGATCTGCACGATCGAGGGTGGGCCACAGCCGCTCGTCGGCGGGTCGCAGGGGGCGGCGTTCCGCAGCATCAGGTTGTCGGCGAGGACGATTCGCCGGATCGCCGCCGGCTGGTCGTTGACGAAGAAGCCCTGGCAGCGATTGTCGTGGACGTAGTTGCGGCGGAAGAAGAGGCCGTCGCCGCCCCAGACCGACTGCAGGCAGTCGCTGTGGTTGCCGTTCTCGCGGACGTTGGTGATCTCGTTGCCTTCGACCAGCACCCCGTAGGGGTCGCGATCGCCGCTGTCGTGGTAGCGGTTGAGCCGGATCGCGTCCTCGCCGAAGGGGCCGACGAAGCGGTTGCCGGCGATCGTCGTGTCGGAGATGTAGGTGGAGGTGGTGGGGCCGGCTTCGACTCCGAAGTAGCCGCCGCTGATGCGGTTGTGGAGGACCGAGATCTTCCGCGAGCCGGGCTCGATCGTTACTTCGCCGGTGATCGCGAAGTGGGAGAGGCCGAGGTGCGAGCCGCTGAGGGTGGCGCCGTCGAGCGATGCCCCTCCCGGGTCCTTGGCGCGGACGACGAGGTTCGGCCCCGACCCGCGGTGCGCGAGGTCGAGCTCGCCGTAGCTGCCGCTCCGCAGGCAGAGGACGTCGCCCGCCTCCGCCTTCGCGGCGGCGGCGGTAAGCGTTGGGAGGTTGCCGAAGCTGCGGTCGCAGGCCTTCACCTTGGGCCGTGTCGGCGTCTTGGCGCGGGCGTGGCTTCCCTCGCCGTCACCGCCGAGCAGCAGCACCGCCGCCATCGCTCCGGCGAGGAGGCAGATGACGGCGAGTGCGAAGGTCCTGCGGGAGCGGTTCCTCACTCCCGATCAACGGTCAGGGACCGTAGTGAACTTCCGCGGGAGCCCAGTCGACGCCCCGCGTGCCGCCGCTGGCGAGGCGGTAGTCGTCGGCAGCGGTGTTGCGGAAGGAGAGGCTGCAGGCCATCGTCTCGCCGGGGCGGGTGGAGGGCCAGCTGCCTTCGCGCTGGCAGAGCGTGTTTTCGCTCAGGGAGACCCCGCTCATGTTGGTGTCGGTCCAGAGCCGGTAGATGACGTTGTTCGAGATCACCGTGTCGGAGCCGGTGCTCTCCCGGAAGGCGGCGATCGAGTCGACGCCGTCGCCCCAGATCGTGTTGCGCTTCATCTTGAACTGGGAGTAGGGGCCGAAGACCTGGAAGTACATCGGCTGCCCGCAGCTGGTCAGCGGCGGCCCGCAGGGTTCCTTGTTGCGGAGGAAGAGGTTGTCTTCGACCGAGATCCCGGCGATCGGGCCGGAGACGCCGCCGAGGCTCGCCTGGTCCTTGACGAAGAACCCCTGGCAGCGGTTGTCGTGCAGGTAGTTGCGGCGGAAGACGATGTGGTCGCCGACCCAGACCGTCTGCAGGCAGTCGCTGTGGTTGCCGTTCTCGCGGACGTTGGTGATCTCGTTGCCTTCGATCAGGATCCCGACCCCGTCGCCGTCGCCGTCGTGGTAGCGGTTGAGGTGGATCGCGTCCTCGCCGAAGGGCCCGATCAGTTCGTTGCCGATGATCGCGGTGTCATCGCAGGTCGTGGTCGAGGAGGGGCAGCCGTCGATGCCCTGGCCACCGCCGGTGACCCGGTTGTGTTCGACCGTCATCCCCTTCGAGCCGGGCTGGATCGCGATGCTCGAGGTGGAGACGAAGCCGGCGACGGTCAGGTTTTGGCCCTTGAGACTGATGCCGGCAACCGTTGCTCCGGCGGGGTTGGCGGCGCGCAGGATAACGCCCGGCTCGGCCTTGGTCGCTTCCAGCGTGACCTTGCCGTAGCTGCCGTTGGCGAGGCAGACGACGGCGCCGGGTGCGGCCGAAGCGACGCCCGACTGCGCGGCCGAGACGCTGGAGACGGTCGTGGAACAACCTTCCGCGGGGGGCGGAGGCGGCGGGGGCGGAGGAGGAGCCTGTTCGGCTTCGACAGTCCAGCTGCGGCTGGCCGGAGTCGAGTCGACGTTGCCGGCGGCGTCGGTGGCGCGGACCGAGAAGGTGTGGGCGCCGACCACGAGGCCGCTGAGCGACTTCGGCGTCGCGCACGAAGCCCAGCTGCTGCCGTCGAGCTTGCACTCGAAGGTCGAGCCGCTCTCGGTTGCCGAGAAGCTGAACTGGGCGGTGAGCGCGGTGGTGGTGCCGGTCGGACCGCTGAGGATCGTCGTGTCCGGCGCCGTGGTGTCGGCCGGCGGCGGGGGTGGGGTTTCTTCCGCCAGCGGCGGAGGCGTTTCTTCTGCGGGCGGAGGCGTTTCTTCCGCCGGCGGCAGCGGTGCCTCTTCGACCGGCGGTTCTTCAGCTGGAGGGGGAGGCGGCGGCGGTGCGACGACGCTCCAGCTCCAGCTCGCCGGGGTCGCGTCGACGTTGCCGGCCCGGTCGATCGCGCGGACGGCGAACTGGTGCGTCCCGAGGGCGAGGCCGGTGTAGTTCCGCGGCGCCTTGCAGCGCGACCAGCGGCCCTTGTCGAGCTTGCAGGAGAAGGTCGTGCCGGTCTCGTCGGCGCTGAAGTAGAAGTCGGCGCCGGTATCGGTCGTGGTTGCTTCCGGACCGCTGGAGATCGCCGTCTCCGGAGCCGTCGTGTCGCCGCTGGCAAGCTTTCGCGTCGCGGCCGTGACCCGGTCGCTGAGGCCGGTGTGGTTACCGCGGACGCCACGGCGATCGTGCTGCGCCTCCTTCGCCTTGGCGAGGAAAGAGCTGATCGGGCCACGCCCGGCGGCAAGCGAAACACCCGCGCTGAGCAGGCAAATCACGAGGATTCCAACGAGGACTGCGGTGTGACTTGAACGACTCCGGCGACTGGTCATCATCGGCTCCTTTGGCATGGGAAATCTGATCGGCATTGAGCCGTTCCCTACAAATTGCCTCCCGCCCCTGCCGACGGATGTACTAACCGTAGTGTTAGTACCCGCTCACAAAGCCAACAAACGTTCTAAAGAACCGTCTGCTCTGCGGCAGGAGTTGCCTAAGGGCCGAAGTGGAATTCGGCGGGCGCCCAGTCGACGCCTCGTGCCGAGCCGAGCAAGCGAAAGTCGTCACTTGCCGGGTCGGCGAAGGGGGGTGAACAGTCGACCGTCTCGCCGGGGACGAGCGCGGGCCAGGCGCCGCCGCTGGCTTCGCGGTCGCAGCGGGTGTTATCGACGTAGGCGACCGCCGAGAGGTCGGTCGAGGTCCAGAAGCGGTTGACGACGTTGGCTTCGATCCGCGTGTCGAGGCCGGTCCCCTCCTGGAAGGCGGTGGTGACGTCGCCCTCCCAGATCGTGTTGCGCCGCATCGTCAGGCCCTCGTAGGGGCCGAAGACGTGGAAGTAGGCGGGCTGGCCGCATCCCGGTGCCTCGGGCGCGCACGGTTCGTTGTTGCGGAGAAAGAGGTTGTCGACGACCGTGATCCCGACCACCGGGCTCGCCTGGTCCTTGACGAAGAACCCCTGGCAGCGGTTGTCGTGCAGGTAGTTGCGGCGGAAGACGATGTGGTCGCCGACCCAGACCGTCTGCAGGCAGTCGCTGTGGTTGCCGTTCTCGCGGACGTTGGTGATCTCGTTGCCTTCGATCAGGATCCCGACCCCGTCGCCGTCGCCGTCGTGGTAGCGGTTGAGGTGGATCGCGTCCTCGCCGAAGGGCCCGATCAGTTCGTTGCCGATGATCGTGACGTCGTCGACCGTGGTCGTGGTCGTCGGCGCCGCTTCGACCCCGAAGTAGCCGCCACTGATCCGGTTGTGGGAGACGGTCATCCCGCTCGAGGCGGGCTGGACCTGGACTTCGCCGCTGACCGTGAAGCGTTCCAGGGTCAGCCTGGCGCCGGCCATCGTCGCGCCGCCGATCGTCGCCTGGCCGGGGTGCTCGGAGCGGATGACCACCCGGTTCGCCGGCGTCGCCGCGAGGTCGAGCTCACCGTAGGTCCCGTCGGCAAGGCAGATCACCTCGCCGCCTGCGGCTGGGGCGAGCTCGGCCCGGACTTCGGCAAGGGCGGAGACGGTGGCCGTGCAGGCCGGTGGCGGCGGGTCGGGTGGGGTGGGGGGTTCGGCCGGCGGCCCGGGCGACGGCTCCGCTGGGCCCGGGGCTACCGGCGTCTGGCCCGGTGTTTGGGCGGGAACCTTCCGCGGTTTGCTCACGGCCACCCGCTGGGCGACCCCGACGACCGGGGCCGGGGCTGCAACCTGCGCCTCTCCCACGCTGCCCGCGAAGCTGGCGCTCGCGAGCAGCAGGGGGATCAGGAGGCTCAGGGCGCCACGGCTACCTGGCCGCGTAGTGCTGGGCGATCTGGGTTGCGGTCAGGGCCTGGTTGTAGATCGCGACCTCGTCGAGCGTGCCGGCGCCGAACAGGGAGCTGCCGTTGCGCGACATGAAGTTGAGGGTCGAGTTGGCGAAGTTGCCGGCGCCGGTCCCGCTCGAGCCCTTGGTGATCGAGACGGCAGCCCCGTCGACGTAGGCGAGGATCTGCTGCGAAGCAGTCGCGGTCGTGTTGAGCACGATCGCGTAATGGTGCCAGACCCCCGCCGAGGGCCGGGTGAAGTAGGCGTTGTTCCGCGAGCCGTTGCGGCCGATCGCCACTTCGAAGCGACTGCTCGAGGTGGTCGAGTTCGGGTTGATCACGAAGGCGCCGTTGCTGTTGGTGTTGTTGGCGGTGAACTCGAAGGCGAGGTCGTCGTTGTTGGCGAACGTCGTCCATTTCATCCAGAACTCGATCGTCACTTTCGAGGTGCCGGAGAGGTTGACCGAGGCGGCGGCGTTGTCGTTCGTGCCGTCGAAGCTCGCCGCCGTGTTGGGGTCGAGCGTCAGGTTGCCGGCACTGCCCAGGATGACGCCGTTGCGGGCCGTCGCCGTGCTGGTGCCGACCGAGTCCGCCAGCGAGGTGCCGGAGGTCTCGCCGAGGCGCCAGTAGTCGATCAGGCCGGCGGTCGAACGGACCGCGTTCTCGTAGGGCCCGCGCACGGTTACGGTGCGGGCGGTCGTCGCCGTCGCCCCGAGGTTGTCGGTCACCCGCAGCCCGATCGTGCGGTTGCCCCCGTCGGGTAAGAGCTGGTGGCGGTGGCGGTGGTGCCGGTGTTGAGCTCGTAGGTCCCGTTGCCGTCGAGGTCCCATTCGTATTTGGCGACCGTCCCATCAGGGTCGGTGGAGCCGCCGCCGTTGTAGGTCACCGTCTGGCCGGTCAGGGCCGGGTTCGGCGTCGCCGTGAAGGAGGCGGTCGGGGCCCGGTTGGTGACGGTCAGCGACCTGGTGGTGGTCGCGGTGGCGCCGTTGCTGTCGGTGACCCGGAGGCCGATCGTCAGGGTCGCGACCGCGGCGTAGGAGCGGCTGGTCGAGCTGGTCGTCCCGGTGCTCGTCTCATAGGTCCCGTTGCCGTCGAGGTCCCATTCGTATTTGGCGATCGTGCCGTCCGGGTCACTTGAGCCGGAGCCGTTGAAGGTCACCGTGGTCCCGGTCGGCGCCGGGTTCGGCGAGACCGTGAAGGAGGCGGTCGGAGGCCTGTTTTCGATCACGATCGTGCGCGTGGTCGTTGCTTTTGCGCCGTTGCTGTCGGTGACCTGCAGCCCGACCGTGCGAGTCCCGGGTTTCGCGTAGGGCGCGCTGGTCGTCGGTTTCCCAAAGCCGGACGTCTCGTAGGTTCCGTTGCCGTCGAGGTCCCAGGCGTATTCGACGATCGTCCCGTCGGGGTCGCTGGAGGCGCTGCCGTCGAAGACCACGAGGGTGCCGGTCGGAACCGGGTTCGGGGTCGCGGTGAACGAGGCCGACGGAGCGTGGTTCTGGGCGGTGACGCTACGGGTGGTCGCCGCCGCGGCGCCGCCATTGTCGGTCACCCGCAGGCCGACGGTGCGGGCCCCGGGCGTGGCGTAGGTGGTGGCGGCGGTCGGGGTGGTGCCGGTCGAGGTCTCGAAGCTGCCGTTGCCGTCGAGGTCCCATTCGTATTTGGCGATCGTTCCGTCGGGGTCGCTGGAGGCGGCGGCGTTGAAGTTGACGGTGGTCCCGGTCGGAGCCGTTTCGGGGGTGGCGGTGAAGGAAGCGGTCGGGGCCGCGTTCTGGATCACCAGGGCTTTGGTCGCGACCGTGGTGGCGCCGTCGCTGTCGGTCACCCGCAGGCCGATCGTCCGTTCGCCGACGGTGCCGTAGCTGCCGCTGATCGCGGGGGTGGTGCCGGTGTCGGTCTCGTAGCTGCCGTCGCCATTCAGGTCCCACTCGTATTTGACGATCGTGCCGTCGCTGTCTTTGGAGGCGGTGGCGTCGAAGGTCACCGTGGCTCCGACCGAGGCCGGGTTCGGCGAGGCGGTGAAGGAGGCCGTCGGGGGGCTGTTCTGGATCGTCACCGTGCGCGTCGCTTTCGCGATCGCGCCCTTGTTGTCGACCACCTTGAGGCCGATCTGGCGGTCGCCCAGGGTCGCGTAGCTGCGGGTGACGGCGGCGGCGGTGCCGGTGTCGGTCTCGTAGGTCCCGTTGCCGTCGAGGTCCCAGAGGTACTTGGCGATCGAGCCGTCCGGGTCTTTGGAGGCGGAGGCGTCGAATTTGACGGAGGCGCCGGTCAGGGCCGGGTTCGGAGTCGCCGTGAACGCGGCTTCCGGCGCCGCGTTCGGGATCGAGAGCGCGTAGTGGCCGGCGACTTCGCTCGCGCTCAGCGCCCGGCCGTAGAGCGCCACCTCGTCGAGGTCACCGGCGCCGAAGAGGCCGCCGGCGGCGCGCGACATCAGGTAGAGGTTGGCGTCGGCGAAGGCCGAAGCGCCAGTGCCGCTCTCGACCTTGGTGTATGCGACCGGCGCTCCGTCGACGTAGGGGACGACCTGTTCGGAGGCCGGGGCCGCCGTGTCGAGGACGAAGGCGTAGTGGTGCCAGGCGCCGGCCGAGGGGCGGGCGAAGATCGAGACGTTGCGCGAGGAGCCGATGCCGATCCCGACCGCGAAGCTGCCGTAGCTGCTGTTGGGGTCGACGAGGAAGCCGCCCGGAGCCGAGTTGAAGTTTTCGGTCAGCTCCATCGCCAGTTCGTCGTTGTTCTGCCAGGCGTCCCACTTCATCCAGAATTCGACCGTCACCGCGGTCTTGCCGCCCAGCTGGACGGGGGCGGTGGCGGCGTCGTTGACGCCGTCGAAGCTGACCGCCGTGTTCGGGTCGCCCGGCAGGGCACCGCCGACGCCGAGGATCGGTTCGCCGTTTGCCGTCGCCGTGTTGGTGCCGGCGCCGTCGAGGAGCGCCGGGCCGACCGCCTCGCCGAGGCGCCAGTAGTCGAGCAGGCCGGAGGTTTCGAGGATGCCTTCGGAGTAGGTCGGCTGTGGTCCGCCTTCTTCTTCGGGTCCGGCTTCCCCTTCTATGGTCAACACCCGCACCGTCGAGGCGGTGGCGCCTTTGTCGTCGGTCACCCGCAGGTGAACGCTGACCGCGGCCGCGGCCGAGTAGGCGTGGCTGGCGCTCGGCGTCGTCCCGGTGTCGGTCTCATAGCTGCCGTTGCCGTCGAGGTCCCACTCGTATTTGGCGATCGTGCCGTCGGCGTCGGTGGAGGACGAGGCGTCGAAGCTCACCGTTTCGCCGACTTTCGCCGAGGCCGGGGCCTGGAAGCTGGCGACCGGTCGTTTGTTGGCGACGTCGCTGTTGAAGTGTTCGGCGACGGTCGCGCCGCTGAGGGCGCGGTTGTAGAGCGCCACCTCGTCGAGGTCGCCGGCGCCGTTGAGGAAGCCGGCGGCGCGGGACATCAGGTAGAGGTTCGATTTGCCGAAGGCGGGAGCGCCGGTGCCGCTGTCGGCCTTCTGGTAGGTGACCGGCTGGCCGTCGACATACGGGGTGATCTGGCTTGCCGCCGCCGCTGAGGTATCGATCGCGAAGGCGTAGTGGTGCCAGGCGCCGGCCGAGGGCCGGGTGAAGAAGACGGTGTTGCGCGAGACGCCACTGCCGATTCCGACCCCGAAGGTACCGCCGAACTGCGGCGCGTTCGGGTCGACGAGGAAGCCGCCGGGAACTTCGTTGAAGTTGCTGGTGAACTCCATCGCCAGGTCGTCGTCGTTGGCGTAGGAGTTCCATTTCATCCAGAACTCGACGGTGATCGCGCTGCTGTTGCCGAAGTCGACGGGGGCGGTCGCGGCGTCGTTCGTGCCGTCGAACCGGGCCGCCTTGTCGCTGTCGTGCGGGACGCCGCCGGTGACGCCGAGGGTCGGGCCGCCGCTGGTCGTCGCGGTCTTGTTGCCGACGAGGTCGGCAAAGCTGGTGCCGCTGGTCTCGTTCAGGCGCCAGTAGTCGATCAGCCCTGGCGTATCGAGCACGGTCGGGCTGTAGTTGGTGGTGACTTCTTCTTCGGGCGCTTCTTCGCCTTCGATCGTGACGGTGTTGGTGGCCGTACCGGTCGCCCCTTCGTTGTCGCTCACCCGCAGGCCGACGACGACGCTGCCGGCGCTGGTGTAGGCGCGGCTGGTGGTCGGGGTGGTGCCGGTGTTGGTCTCAAAGGTGCCGTTGCCGTCGAGGTCCCATTCGTATTTGGCGATCGTGCCGTCCGGGTCGCTCGAGGCGGAGGCGTCGAAGGCGACCGTATCGCCGGCTTTGGCGCTGAGCGGGGCGGTGAAGCTCGCTTTCGGGCGTTTGTTGGCGCTGTCGCTGTTGAAGTGTTCGTCGATCGTCGTCGCGTCGAGGGCGCGGTCGTAGATCGCCACCTCGTCGAGGTCGCCGGCGCCGCGCAGTTCGTTCGCCGCCCGCGACATCAGGAAGAGGTCGGAGCTGGCGAAGTTGCCGGCGCCGGTGCCGCTGTCGAGCTTGGTGTAGGTGACCGGTTTGCCGTCGACGTAGGGGGTGATCTGCTGGGCGGCGGGCGCCGAGGTGTCGAAGACGAAGGCGTAGTGGTGCCAGGCGTCGGCCGAGGGCCGGGCGAAGAAGGCGTTGTTGCGGGAGCCGCCGAAGCCGAGGCCGACGCCGAAGGTGCCGCCGAGCTGCGGCGCGTTCGGATCGACGAGGAAGCCGCCCGCGTTCTTCGTTGAAGTTTTTCGTCAGCTCCATCGCCAGGCGGTCGTCGCCGCTGTAGGCGCTCCACTTGAGCCAGAACTCGACCGTCACGGCGTGCGTTTCCGAGAGGTCGATCGCCGCCGAGGCCGCGTCGTCGACGCCGTCGAAGCGCGCCGCTTTGTCGGAGTCGTTGGGGATGCCGCCGGCAACGCCGAGCACCGGTTCGCCGACGCTCGTCGCCGTGCTGGTGCCGACTTTGTCGGCGAAGCTGGTGCCGCTGGTCTCGTTCAGGCGCCAGTAGTGGGCGAGGCCGGGGGTGCTGAGGACGGTCGGGCTGTAGTTGCTGACGCCGTTGCTGACGACGGTGATCGTCGTCGCCGCGGTGCCGGTCTTGCCGCCGTTGTCGGTGACCCGGACCGTGACTTCGAGTTCGCCGGCGACCGAGTAGGTGTGGGTCGCGCTCGGGGTCGTCCCGGTCGAGGTCTCGAAGCTGCCGTCGCCGTCGAGGTCCCATTCGTATTTGGCGATCGTGCCGTCGACGTCTTTGGAGCCGGCGGCGCTGAAGGTCGTCGCTTCACCGGTCAGCGGCGCGTTCGGCGTCGCCGTGATCGCCGCGCTCGGCGGCTGGTTGTTGATCACGGTCAGGGTCCGCACCGCGAGGTCGGTGGCGCCGCCGTTGTCGGTCACCCGCAGGCGGGCGTTGATTTCACCCTCGCTGGTGTAGCTGCGCGTCGTTTTCGGGTTGGTCCCGGAGTTGGTCTCGAAGCTGCCGTCGCCGTCGAGGTCCCATTCGTATTTGGCGATCGTGCCGTCGGGATCGGTCGAGGCAGACGCCGTCGAAGGTCACCTGGTGTTCGTTTTCACCGGGTTCGGCGTCGACCGTGAAGCTGCCGTTGGGGGCGCGGTTGGAGCCGCCCGGGTCGAGGGTGACCCCGTCCGGCGTTTCCGGCTGCACCCCCATGTCGGAGAGGATGTTGTAGGTCGCCTGTTCGATCCGTTCGTCGGCCTGGTCACCGAGGCCCTCCGCCCACTGCATGGTGCCGCTGGCGAAGACCAGGGCGCCGCTCGGCGGCGGTGTACTTAACGGCCTGGATCGTGCCGGGCTGACCCGGCGGCGGGGCGGTATTGCCGCAGTCGTCCCTCGTCCTGCAGCCAGGAGTTGGAGCCGACGGTCTGGACGTTGCTCGAGGCGAGCTTGATCACGTTCGGCAGGCTGTTTGGCGAGGTACTGCGCCTGGGTCGGGACCGCGTCCCACTCCCAGCCGACCAGCCGGGAGCCGATCGACGTCGCCGTGTTTTCGGCGACGCCGGTGTTGCGCCAGACGCGGTCGGCGGCGAATTCGTCGGCGGCGTTGCCGGCCGGGACCGTCAGCGGGAAGGAGATGCGAGTCGTTGTCGCCGACATACATCACCCCGAAGAGCTGGTTCTCGGGCATGTTCGGGCCGACGCGGCCGCCGGCGGGCGCCGCGGGGTCTCCGGGCGGGGCGCCGTTGTCGCGGAAGGTGGTGGTCGAGTTCTGCGGTTTGTCGTCCGCGGTGCCGGCTTTGCCGTCGAGGCCGAGGGCGTCGTCGGCCGTCCCTTGGAGGCCGTCGGGACCCCAGTCGTTGGCGCTGACGGTGCCGTTGCCTTCCGAACCGCTGCCCTGGACGGTCTTGTAACAGACGAGGGTCCGGTTGCCGTCCTCGTAGCGGACCTTCCAGTAGGCGGTGTTGGCGCTGAAGGAGGCGATGTTGACGCCGGCGTCGCGGGCGGCGAGGAAGCCGTTGAACTGCTCCAGCGACCAGTACTCGGAGTGGCCGGAGACGACCAGTGCGTCGTGGTCGAGCAGCTGCGCCGGGTTGGCGCTGACCTGGACGTCATCGGTGTAGGAGACGTCGTAGCCCTGCTTCTCCATCCAGTAGAGGAGTTCGAAGTCGGGGCCGAGGAACCAGTTCTGCAGCGCCCCCGCCTGTGCGTAGGGCCGGTTGAAGGAGACCTTGACCGCGCGGTCGGTGCCGGAGACGGTGTTTTCGCCTTCGTAGCCCCAATAGAGCGACTTGCCGCCGAACAGGTTGTAGGCCTGGTAGTCGGCGACGGGAAGGACGTAGAGCAGCTTCGAGGGGGTGGCGCGTTTGTCGTCGCGGACCGTGAAGACGACCTGGGTCTGGTCGCCGGTCGAGGCGGTCAGCTTCGCCAGGTAGACGCCGGAAGCGGGGAAGGCGCTGCCGGGGATCGTGTAGGTGTTGGCCCAGTTGCCGCAGTCGACGAGACCGGTGGTCGCGTCCATCGCTTTGCAGGTGAAGTCGTTGTTGATCGCGACGTTGGAAGCGCTGTGGACAAGGCGTCCGCCGAGCCCTTCGTAGTAGCCCATCCGGTAGACCTGGATGCTCACCGTCCGGGTCGGCGAGACAGGGCCGTTGCGGCCGATTTTGAGGGTCACGCTTTCGCCCAGGTCGACGCTCGATTTCGTCGTGTAGCCGCCGAGGTTTTTGCTGTATTCGTTGACCTGCCAGCTGGCCGAGCCGGTCTTGCACTGGTTCTCGTTGACGACCGGGTTGGCGTTCGGGCAGATCGCGGCACCGGCGTTTGCCGGGCCGATCGACGCGATGAGGAGGAAGAGCCCGAGCGCGCAGGCGGCGTGAGTGAGTCGCACAGTCCAATTGTCCCAGCGCTGGGTCGGGCGGAAGGACCAAATACGGCCAGATCTAGCGGTCATCGGTTCAAGTTCCTCCTACGGCGCGCTGCGCCGTGCGGCGTACGCGGGGCACGCCGATCGCATTGCTTGGGGTGGGCAGGACACGTCGAGTCAGCTCGGCGACGTCGTTCCAGACGACGGGGAAGAAGCTGCGCAGGGCGGCGAGGTAGACGGCACCGCCGAGGGCTCCGACCGCGACCAGGAAGAGGGGGATCGGGGTCCCGGCATTGCGCATCAGCTCGGCGGCGGGAAAGGCGACGCCGAGCAGCAGCAGGCTGCAGGCGAGAGCCGGCCAGAGGTCGGTGACGAGGCGCCGTACCGGGATCTCGAGGACGCGGCGGAAGAGGAACCCGTAGACGGCGACCAGGAGGACGACGTGGACGGCGACGACGCCGAGGGCGAGGGCGATGGTGCCGTAGGGCGCGGCAACCCAGGAGACGAGGACGTAGAGGGCGAGCAGGGCGACGTTGAAGCCGAGCAGCGCCCGTGGCCTGCCGGCGGCGAGCATGATCTGCGGGTAGCCGGTGAGGATCGCGGCGATCATCCCGGCGACGCAGAGGATCTGGACCGGGCCGGCGGCCGGCGCCCAGCGCTCGCCGAAGAGCCAGGGGACGAGGTCCGGGGCGGTGACGATGAGGAGGGACAGCAGCGGCACGAGGACGGCTGCGTGGATCCGCGTCGCCCGCTCGTGGAACCGGCGCAGCTGGCCGAGGTCCTTGGTCCGCGAGTAGACCGGGAAGGCCAGCCGGATCATGATCCCGCTGATCTTTTCCTGGTAGACGACGCCGAGCTGGAAGGCGCGCCAGAAGATCCCGACCTGGCTGGCGCTGAGGCGGATGGCGGCGACCGCGAGGGTCGCGTTGGTGATTGCGACCGAGGTCATGCCGGCGCCGGAGGCCGGCAGGCCGAAGGCCATCACCTCGCGCAGCTCGCGGCGGTGCCAGAGCGGGGGAGGGGGCGGCGCCACCGCCAGCAGGAGGACGGTGGCGACAAGCGCCCCGCAGAGGGCGCCGAGGACGATCGCCGGCGCGTCGAGCCCTGAGACGGCGGCGAGGGCGACGGCGGTCGCCGAGCCGATCCCCAGCGAGGCCATTTCGATCAGGCTGATGCGGCGGAAGTCGAGCCGGCGCCAGAGCAGGCTGCGGGAGACGGCGCCGATCCCGGCCAGCAGGAAGACGGGGGAGATCATCACCAGGAGGCGGGCCGGGCCCTGGCCGAAGAGCGGTTCCCCGACCGGCCGCGCCAACAGCACGACCAGCGAGGTGAGGAGGGCGCCGGTGAGGATGCTGGCGAGCATCGCCGCCTCGCCGTGGGCGGGGTCGATCGTCTTGCGCTGGACGAGGGCGCTGCCGAAGCCCTCGAAGGTGAAGATCACCGCCAGCGGCACGAGGATCAGCGGCACGACCGCTTCGCCGAATCCCGACGGCGGGATCAGCCTGGCGAGGACGATCGCGGCGGCGAAGGTGATCGCCTCGATCGCGATCCGCCCGGCGGTCGTCCAGCGGACGCCGGCCACGGCGGCGTCCTTCAGCTCCTCGTGCGAGAGCTGGTCCTGAGCAGAGTCTGGTGGGCCCACGTAGGACCAACGGCCGGCGAGGCGTGGACTTGCGCCGCAAGCCGCGGCAGCTCGCACCCGTTATTTGAGCGGATGAGCGCAAGCCACGCGATCTACACCTTCGACGACATGACCTGGGCGGCCGCGCAGCGGCGCGGGATGTGCTTCCCGCAGGACCAGCTGGTGCTGACGATGCTGCGGGAGCCGGCGATCGAGCGGCTGCTCGTCTGCGACCGCCCCCGCAGCGCCCCGGTCAAGTGGGCGCGGGACCTGGTCGAGCGCCCGGCCCGCTTCGAGGCGAGCGAGCGCGCCCGCCTCTGGCAGCCGCTGCGCCTGCGCCGCCAGGACCCGACCGGGGTGGCGGCGCTGCGACGGGCGTATCAGCGCTACGACCGGCGGCTGCGGCGGGCGGCCGAGCGGGCCGGCCTCGAGCGGCCGGCGGTGATCACCTCGCAACCCCTCCTCGCCGGCTTCGCCGAGCTCGAGTGGGCCGGGCCGGTGACCCTGTACGCCAGCGACGACCTCTCCGCCCACCGCGACTACCAGCCCTGGCGCGAGGGCCTCCTGGACGCCTACCGCTCGGTCTCCGAGCGCGGCCGCCGGGTCTGCGCGGTCAGCAGCGCGATCATCGAGCGGATCGAACCGCAGGGACCCGCGGCGGTGGTACCGAACGGCGTCGATCCGGGCCTCTGGGTCGAGCCGGGGCCGCCGCCGAGCTGGTTCGCAGAGCTGCCCGGGCCGCGCTTCCTCTACGTCGGCACCCTCGAGGAGCGCCTCGACGTCGGCGCGCTGCGGGAGCTGGCGCGGGCCTGGCCCCAAGGCTCGGTCGTCCTCGTCGGGCCGCTGACCAACCGCCCCCACCTCGGGCCGCTGCTGGCGGAGCCGAACGTCGTCCTCCACGGCCCGGTCTCGCGCGAGGCGGTCGCCGCCCTCGCCCACGCTGCCGACGCCTGCCTCCTCCCGCACCGCCGTACCCCGCTGACCGAGGCGATGAGCCCGCTGAAGCTCTACGAGTACCTGGCCTCCGGGACGCCGACCGTGGCCACCGACCTCGAGCCGGTGCGCCGCGTCGACGGCCCGGTCCTGCGGGTGCCGCCGGGTGGTGACTTCGTCGCCGGGGTGCGGCTGGCCCTGGCCGCCGGCCGGGCGGAGGAGGCCGACCGCCGCCGCTTCATCGCCGCCAACTCCTGGTCGGCGCGGACCGCCGAGGTGCTGGCGCTAGCGCTCGGCGACGAGGTGGAGGCAGTCCCCCTCGAAGAAGCGGTCGCTCAGGAATAGGAGCGGGGCGAGGGCCCAGGCGAGGAGGCGGAAGCCGCGCCCCTCGTAGCGCAGGTTGCCGAAGGTCGCGTACTGCAGGCTGCCCAGCGGGCTCGGGCGCATCGAGGCGGCGGTCGTCTCGACCGGGCGCAGGCCGGCGCTCTGCACCAGCGTCGCCAGCGAGTCGCGGTCGAAGTGCTGGAGGTGGCGCGGCAGGTCGAGCTGGAACCAGGCCGAGCCGAAGAGGCGCCGGTGCCAGCTGCCGAAGTTAGGGACGGCGATCGCCAGCAGGCCGCCGCGCCGCAGCAGGCGGGCCGCTTCTTCGACCGCGCGGGCGGGGTCGTCGATGTGCTCGAGCGAGTGGTTGAAGAGGATCGCGTCGAACTCGCCCTCGCCCCAGGGGGCGTCGGCGAGGGTTCCGGCAATCGCCTCGACCCCGAGCGCCCGCGCGTGCTCGGCCGCCGCCGGGGAGGGCTCGATCCCGGCGACGCTCCAGCCCCGCTGCTTGAAGACGGCGGCGAGCTCGCCGGTCCCGCAGCCGACGTCGAGGAGGCGTCCCGGCGGCCGCTTCCAAACCCGGCGGTAGGGGCCGAAACGGGCAATCGCCCGCCGCTGCAGGTCGCCCACCCGTTCGCCCAGCGAGGGCCGGCCGCTGACGTTCGGCTCATAAGCGCTGTAGCTCTCGGGGTAATAGGTGGAGAACTCCTCCGGGCGCAGCCGGGGGTGGGTGAAGGCGAGGCCGCAGGCGGGGCAGGCGAGAACCTCGAAGTGCCCCGGCGCGCCGGTCAGGCGGTCGTGGCCGTCGAGCAGCACCGCCGGCCGCTCGCTAGCGGCTCCGCATCCCGGGCAGGCGCTCACAGGCCCAGCCTCCCGGCCCGGTCGTGGGCGAGGACGAAGACGACCGCGGCGATGAAGCAGAGCAGGTAGGGCAGCTGCGGGAAGGAGAGGAAGTCGAGCAGGGCGCCGCTGACGAGGGCGACGCAGATCGACGCCGAGGCCGCCATCGCCGGCGGTCCCCGGTCGGGGTCGCCGGAGCGGGCGACGCGGTTGGCCTCGAGGAAGGAGGTGACGAGGATCGAGAGGTAGGCGACGATTCCCAGCAGTCCCACCCCGATCGCCAGGGTCAGGTAGAGGTTGTCGAGGATCCGGTGTTTCTTCTGGTCGTAGCTGCCGTAGCCACGGCCCAGCAGCGGGTGCTCGGCAATGTCCGGGGTCACCGCCTGGTAGTCGCTGACCCGGTCCTGGGTCGTGTCGACTTTGTTGACGGAGCCGGGGGAGAACTGGTCGACGACGCCACCCAGGGCTCCCGGGGCGGTGAAGTGAACGACGACCACGAGGACCAGCGCGAGCGGGGTCAGGCGCAGCATCTGCCGTGGCCGGTAGGCGGTGAGGACGAGGATGCAGACCAGCGGCCCGACCATCGCCGTCTTCTTCTGGGTCGCCACCGCACCGGCGATCAGGATCACCACCGCGAGCCCGTAGAGGATCCGCTCGCGCCGCTCCTTCGCCTCCAGCAACCAGGCGAAGGCGAACGGGAGCGCCATCGAGAACATCACCGCGGCGGCGAGCGGGTGGACGCCGGGCCCGAAGATCTGCTCGCGGCCGATCGAGTCGATGCCGCCGATTCCTTCCGGCCGCACATAGCCGGGGAACAGCGGCCCGATCCAGTCGTGGAAGGGGTTGATCCCGAGGCGGTACTCGACCACGACCCCGATCGCGGTGACGCAGGCGAGCACGAGCATCGCCTTCAGCATCTTTGTCACCTCCGAGGCACGGAGGATCGAGGCCGCGAGGCCGAAGAAGACGAGGTAGGAGATGAGCAGGGCGAGCTGCTTGGTCGCCAGGTCCATCTCGCCGATCCGGACCAGCGTTTCCCCCTGCACGACGATGCTGACCGCGGCAATCGCGACGAAGGCCGCGAAGGCCCAGTGGATCGCGCTCAGCCGCAGCGGCCAGCGGTGGCGGACGGCGCGGACGCTGAGCAGCCAGATCCCGGCGAGGAGGACCAGCATCGGCCGGTCGAGGGTGGCGTCGATCGGTCCGCCGACCGGCAGCTTGACGCTGTCGAAGGGAACCAGCCAGAGCATCGCCACGAAGGAGAAGAGGGCCCAGGGAAGGAGCCTCGTGGTCGCCGGCCAGTCGGCGGCCTGGCTCTGCGGCGCCAGCAGCGACGCTTCGCCCCGCCGCCGCGCCGAGCCGACGGGCTGCCCGAGCAGTGGGCGGGACCCGGTCGTCGCCTCCATTAGCGCAGGCGCGTGGTGGCGTGCGGGGCTATCGCCTCGTCGGGCTCTTCGCCGGCGAGGCGGGGATCGAACGGGTCGGGGTCCTCCACCGGCTGGATCGGCATCGCCGCCCGCTCCGGGCGGTCGAGCTTGTTGAGCGCCCGCCAGCGGGCGACGAAGGTCGGCAGGACGAGGATCGCGGCACAGCCGAGGCCGAAGACGAGGAGGAAGGCGAGGACCATCAGGATCATGTTGTTGGAGCCGCCGAGCATGCCTCCCTCGGGGGCGCCGAGCTGGCGCACGGTGACGCCCTGCCGCACCGGTTTGCCGCTTGCCCGCAGCTTGTCGACGTAGGCCTTCAGCGTCTCGAAGGAGGCGGCGGCGAGGGCAACGGCGCGGTCGGTGGTCGCCGCCTGGGCGGAGACGGTGAGGATCGGGACGCCTTCCTGGGCGGTGAAGACGAGGCGGTTGCCGGCGCCTTCCTGGAGCAGTTCGTCTGCCCGTTCGCCGGCGGGCTGGGCGGCGTATTCCTGCTGGCCGGTGGCGGGGCTGAAGGGGCCGCTGGTGGAGATCGCTTCCGGCGGGATGCCGACGCGCCTGGCGATTTCCTCGCGGGCGGCGAGGCTGCTCAAGTACTGGCCGTAGATTTTCGCCCGCGTCGCCAGGGCGTCGAGTTCGCCTGCTTCGGCGCCGGTCACCAGGGTCGAGTTGGTCGAGTCGACGAGGATCTGGCTCGAGGCCGCGGCGACCGTCAGCGAGCGCTTCTCGAAGCTCGGCGGGACGGGGGAGAAGCGGTAGGCGGAGAGGATCGCGGCAAAGAGCGCGAGGACGACGACAAGCCCGACGAGGAACTTGCGCTGCCACAGCTCACGGGCGATTTCGACCAGGGCCATCGGTCTAAGAACGCATGAAAAACGTAGGAACTTTCACCGGCGCCGAATCGCCGGCCGCACGCACGCGATCACGCAGCTCCTGGGCGACGAAGCGGCGGTAGCTCTCGTCCTCGACCCGGCCCTCCCGCCGCGCCGCCGCTCGCAGGTATCCGTAGAGGAAGGCGAGCCCCGAGAGGCCGCGCGGGCGCAGGCGGGCGACCTTGAACGAGCGCAGGGCAACCCACCAGAAGCCGTAGCGGAGGATGTAGGCGCACTGCCCGTGCCGGGCGCGGCCGCGCAGGGTGCCGCTGCGGGTGGCGACCGGACGGTGGTGGCGCGCCTCGGGCTCGGGCAGCGAGCGGGTCTCGAAGCCGCGCATGCGGGCGTACGTCTCGTCGATCGTGTCCCAGCCCAGTCGCTCCTGGATACCGCCGATCGCCTCGAAGCACTCGCGGCTGTAGAGCTTGAGGGCGCCGCGGACGTGGGTGGGTGGGACCTTGGCCGCCCGCCACTCGCCGTCTTCCCGCTCCAGCAGGGTGCCGCCGGCGATCCCCAGGGCGGGCTCGGCGGCGAAGCGCGCCAGCAGGTCCTCGAGGTAGCTCGGCGGCAGCTCGACGTCGGCGTCGAGCTTGCCGATGTGGGTGAACCCGGTGGCCTCGACGCCCGCCAGGGCCTCGTTGAAGGCAACGGCCTCGGCGGCGATCGCAAGCCCGTCGCCTCCTGGGCGGGCGCGCCGGTCGGGAGCGCGGCGGACCTCGAGGAACGGCGTTTCGGCGGCAAGGCGGTCGAGCAGGGCTGGGGTCTCGTCGGTGGAGCCGTCGTCGACGATCAACCAGAGGTCGGGCGGGCGGGTCTGGGCCTGGACGGCACGCACCGTCCGCTCCAGGTGGGCGGCCTCGTCGCGGGCCGGGGTGATCAGGAGCAGGCGCTCCACCTCAACGGCTCCGCGTGCGCTCGACCAAGCCGTCGACGAGCTCTAGATAGCGCTTGCGCTGCCGGCGCCACTCGATCTCGGCGAGCCGCTGCGAGGCGCCGCGGGCGCGGGCAAGGGCGGTCTCCGGCGCCCGCCGTATCCCTTCGATCGCGGCGGCGATGGAGGCCGGGTCTCCCGGTTCGGCGAAGAGCACGTCGTCGCCGAAATAACGCTCGATCACCGGCAGCCGCGAGGCGACCACCGGCAGACCCATGTGGACGTACTCGAGCAGCTTGACCGGCAGCAGCAGCTCGGTGAAGTCGTCCTCGAGGGTGGGGACGACGCCGAGGTCGGCTTCTTCGAGGCGGGCGGGGATCTCCTCGACCGGGGTCGGCTGCGGGGCTACGTAGACCCCGTCTGGCGCCACCTCGGCGGCGAGCGCCGCCAGCTCGCCGCGCCGCCTCCGCGTCGGAGCCGAGGACGTCGAGGTGGACCGGGAGGCCGCGGGCGCGCAGCATCGCCACCGCTCGCACCAGCATCTCGACCCCGAACCGCTCGGCGAGGCCGCCGTGGTAGACGACCCGCAGCTCGCCCTCGCTGAGCGGAGCCGAGGGCTCCCGCCGCTCGCCGAAGATCCGCTCGTCCGGGGTGTTCATCACGACCTCGGTCCGATCGGCGCTGACCCCGCGGGAGGCGAGCAGGTCGCGCGCCTCCGGGGTGACGAAGACGAGGCCGTCGGCGAGGGCGGCGCTGATCCGCTCCTCGGTGCGGACCGCCCGCACCAGGGGATGCCGCGGCGAGCGGTCGAAGAGGGTCGCGAAGAGCTCCGGGAAGGTGTCGTGGAAGTTGAGGATCAGGGGCGTCCCGCGCAGCTTCGGCCGCCAGGCGGCGAAGACCAGGGCATCGGGCATGTTGTGGATCTCGACCAGGTCGAAGGGCTCTTCGCGGTCCAGCGCGCTGACCTTGCGCGCCGCCCCGGCGAGGAACTTGGCGTTGCCGCTGAGGTAGGCGCGGGCGCCGCCGCGCGGCTTGCCGGCGGCGGCCCGGTGCAGCGCGATCTCTCCGGTACCGACCGGGAAGGAGACGTCGTCGTTGAGGCAGACGCAGTCGACCCGGTCGCCGCGCTCGGCCAGCGCCCGGGCCTGCCGCTGGATCCGCGAGTCGACGACGAAGTCCGAGTAGTGGACCATGCAGACCCGCAGCCCGCCGCGCCGCTCGGAGGCGGGTGGCGCCTCAGTTATCGGCCGGGACTTCAAAGCTCGTGACCGCCGCCGCGGTCTCGGCGATGTGCCAATCCTCGATCGCCGGGAAGATCGGCAGCGAGCAGTTTTCACTCGCCAGCCGCTCCGCCACCGGCAGGCTGCCGGGGCCGAGCCCGAGGTCGGCGTAGGCCGGTTGCAGGTGGATCGGGGTCGGGTAGTGGATCGCGCTCGCGACACCGCAGGCGTCGAGGTGGTCGCGAAGGGCGTCGCGGTGGCCCGAGCGGATGACGAAGAGGTGGAAGACGTTGTCGCCGTCGGGCGCCGGCGGGATCGGCAGGTCGACCGAGCTGCCGACGAGGGCCGCTCCCAGCGCCGCCGCGGCGTCGCGCCGGCGCTGGTTCCAATCCTCGAGGTGTCCCAGCTTGACCTCGAGGATCGCCGCCTGCAGCGTGTCGAGGCGGTGGGTCCCGGTCGCCATCTCGTGGTGGTGGCGGGTGCCCTCGCCGTGGGAGCGCAGCAGCCGCACCCGGTGGCTCAGCTCGGGGTCGTTTGAGACGAAGGCGCCGCCGTCGCCCCAGCCGCCGAGGTTCTTGGTCGGGTAGAAGCTGAAGCAGCCGGCGTCGCCGAGCGAGCCGACGGGCTTGCCGCGGTAGAGGGCGCCGTGCGCCTGGCAGGCGTCCTCGACGACATGGATCTCGCGCTCGCGGCAGAGCTCGAGCAGCGGGTCCATCTCGACCGTGCGGCCGAAGAGGTGGACCGGGATCACGCAGCGGGTCCGCTCGGTGATCGCGGCGGCGACGATCTCGGCGTTGATCAGCGCCGTCTCCTCCTCGACGTCGACGATCACCGGGGTGGCGCCGACGGTGCTGACCGCCTCGGCGGTGGCGATGAAGCTGTAGGTGGGCACGATCACCTCGTCGCCGGGGCCGATGCCGAGCCCGCGCAGTGCCAGCTCCAGCGCCGCCGTCCCCGAGGAGACGCCGATCCCGTGCTCGGTGCCGCAGTAGGCGGCGAAGTTCTGCTCGAAGCGCTCGAGTTCGGGACCGAGGGTGAAGGCGGATTCGGAGGCGATGCGCTCGACGACTTCGAGCAGCTCCGCCATCAGCTCCGGGTTGGCGTTGTCGAGGCGGATGAAGGGGACGCGCTTGCCCTCCGTCGCCGCCAGCGGCAGCGCCGTGCTTGCTCCGGGGGCGTTCACTGCGCCACCCGGTCGAACTCGAGGAAGAGGGCGGCGGCCTCGCGGCGGGAGCGGACGCCGAACTTGGCGAAGGCGGAGGAGAGGTGGCTCTTGACCGTGCTTTCGGAGAGGAAGAGCTCCTCGGCGATCTGCGAGTTGGTCAGCCCCTCGGTGACGTAGGTGAGGACCTGGCGCTCGCGGTGGGAGAGGGCCGGGCGCTGGACGCTGGCGCGGAGCTCGCGGGGGACGACCGACTGGCCGGAGCCGACGGCGCTGACGGTGACCGCGAGGGTCGACTCGATCATCGGCTCGAAGACGATCGCGTCGGCGCCGGCGTCGAGGCCGCGGCGTACCCCGGTCCCGGTCGCGGGCGGGGTGACGGCGACGATCGCGACTTCCTGCAGCTCGCGGCGGGCGCGGCGCAGGTCGGCCATCTCGTCGGGCCGGTCGAGGTCGCAGACGAGCACGGCGATCCCCGGCGCTTCGAGCTCGAGGCCGATCAGCTCGTCGACCCCTGCGACGAGGACGAGGTTGCTCCCCTGGTCGGCCCTGTGCAGCGAGTCCTCGATCCGCCGGCGGATGCTTTCGCCGCCGGCGGCGAGGACAACACAAAGATGGGCAGACGAGTTCGGGGTACCGGCGACTGGTTGTGAGAGGACGGCCACGAGTCACCAACGGGCGAGCCAGCCGAAAGCTTGCGCGTCACCACAGCGTTCCTCTCCTGGATGTCCGAGCTAATCCACAGCGTTCCCGCCAACGACGCCGCTCACCGTCTGATTGACGACGTCAGCTTCGGCGAAGGCGCGGTCGTCTACTCGTTCACCAACCTCTACGGGTGCACGATCGGAGCGAACACGAGGGTCGGCACCTTCGTCGAGATTCAGCGCGGAGCGGTGATCGGCGCCAACTGCAAGATCCAGAGTCACACCTTCATCTGCGACGGGGTCCGGATCGAGGATGAGGTGTTCGTCGGCCACGGCGTCGTCTTTGTCAACGACAAGCGTCCGCAAGCGACCAATGCTTCCGGCCAGCTACAGGGCGAGGACGATTGGGAGCTGCTCGAGACCGTGGTCGAGCGAGGCGCCGGCATCGGTTCCGGAGCGACCGTTCTCGGCGGGGTGCGAATAGGTGCCGGCGCAACCGTCGGCGCCGGTGCCGTCGTCGTCAAGGACGTCGCCCCGGGCACGACCGTGGTCGGCAACCCGGCGCGGCCCCTGCCCGCAAGGCAGCCGAGCTCAGCGCCAGTGCTGCAGTAGGTCGGCATCGGGAACTTCCCGAACCACCCGAGCCGGCACTCCCATCACCACGGAGCGGGCAGGCACGTCAGCGGTAACGACTGCGCCGGCGGCGACAAAAGCCTCCTCGCCGATCTCGACGCCAGGGCAGATGGTCGAGCCACCGCCGAGCCGGCAGGCCCGCCGCAGAAGCGGCCCTTCGAACTCGAACTCATCCCGATGCCGGTTTCATCGTGTTGTCGTTGGTGAGCGTGACTCCGGGGCCGACGAAGACGTCCGTCCTCAACCCGAGTACCGCCGGTGATGTAGCAGCGCGTCTGAATGCTCACCCGCTCCCCGATCACCACGCCAGGGTCGACCGAGACATAGCTGCCGACGGTAGAGCCCGCCCCGATCTCGGCCCCATCCCGAATCTGAGCATGGTCCCCAACCCGGGCGCCAGGGCCGATACGAACGCCGGAGTGAATGATCACGTGCCCCCCTGATCAGCGCCCCCTCGCCGATCACAACCTTGTCACCGATGAGGAGGCCAGGCGCGAGGTCAGAGGGAAGAAGGTCCGGACCGGTCACGAGGCGCGCATCCTAACGCCGACTCGACCGGCCAATGCCCCTTCCGAGGTTTGGTCCCCAATAGGGGCCACAAGTTCGGAGAGGCGCCCCTTCAACCCGAATCCTCGCCTGCTTTCCTCTCGAACGCGCCTCCGGCGTGCGGACACCCTGCACCCTCACATGCTTGGTAAGGGTGCAGGGTGGCCGCGTAAGTTCGCAACGGTTCTCCTGAGGATGTCCTCCACGTGCCGGGGTTCGTACTTGACCTGGTGATGGGAAAAGCGAAGCGGGGTGAGGCCGGACGCCACGTGTCTCTGAAACCTCAGCGCATCCCGCGTCTGAGCAGACGGCGTGCGGTGGTAGCGCCACCCGTCGGTCTCCACCACCAGCCCCAGCTCAGGCCAGAAGAAGTCGACCTCGAACTCGTCGACCATGACTTTCGTTAACGGAGTGGGCAATCCGGCCGCGGTCGCCAGTGGGCGGAAGAACCGTTCCAGTTCGTCGTCGGAGAGGCGGAAGGTGTGCTCGTCGAGGACGTGGCGCAGGAGGCAGATGCCCGGC
>CAVOMF010000002.1:0-1916370 GCA_963696955.1 uncultured Actinomycetes bacterium
TTCGTGTAGGGCTTGTCGGGGAAGACGTTGATCCAGACCTTGCCGCCACGTTTGATCTTGCGGGTCATCGCCACACGGGCGGCCTCGATCTGGCGGTTGGTGATCCAGCCGCGCTCGAGCGCCTTGATCCCGTACTCGCCGAAGGCGACGGTGCTGCCGCCCTTGGTGTTGCCGCGCATGCGGCCGCGGAACTGTTTGCGGTGCTTGACCCGTTTCGGCATCAACATCAGCGACCACCTCCACGCTGTCCACCGCGGCCGCCGCGTCGCCGCCGGGCCCACGCCCGCCGCCGCGCCCGCCGCGATCTCCACCGGGGCCGCGTCCGCCGCGGTCGCCGCCGGGGCCACGCCCGCGCCGCCGCCACCGCGATCGTCACGACGGCCACGGCCGCGGCTGGCCCTGCGGGCTCGCTCGTCGCCGGAGACGAGGTCGGAGCGGAAGCCCTCGGGCATCACTTCGCCCTTGTTGATCCAGCATTTGACGCCGATCCGGCCGGTCGTCGTGCGGGCCTCGAAGAAGCCGTAGTCGATGTCGGCGCGCAGCGTGTGCAGCGGCACGCGGCCGTCGGAATACTGTTCGGTCCGCGCCATCTCGGCGCCGCCGAGGCGGCCGGAGACCTGGACCTTGACGCCCTTGGCGCCGGAGCGCATCGCCGAGGTGAGGGCGCGTTTCATCGCCCGCCGGAAGGCGACCCGGTTCTGCAGCTGCTCGGCGATCGACTGGGCGACCAGTTTGGCGTCGAGCTCGGGGCGCTTGACCTCGCGGATGTTCACTTTCACCGGGCTGCCGGTGAGCTTGTGCAGCTCTTTGCGCAGGGCGTCGACTTCGCTGCCGGACTTGCCGATGACGATGCCCGGGCGGGCCGTGTGGATGTCGACGGCGACCTCGCCGCGGCGCTCGATCGTGATGCTCGAGAGGCCCGCGTGCGAAAGCTTGTTTTCGATGTGGTCCCGGATCTGCAGGTCTTCCTGGAGGACGTCGGCGAAGTTTTTGTCCTCGTACCAGTTCGACTTCCAGTCGTGGATGTAGCCGACCCGGAAACCCTCGGGGTGGATCTTCTGTCCCATGCCTTAGTCCTCCACCGGGGTTAGAGCCACGGCGATGTGGCTGGTTCGCTTGTTGATCGGGGTCGCCCGGCCCATCGCCCGGGGGCGGAAGCGGCGCAGGGTCGGCCCCTCGTCGACGGTGATCGAGGAGACGCGCATCTCGTCACCGATCAGGTCGTGGTTGTTTTCCGCGTTGGCGGCGGCGGAGTTGATCAGCTTGTGGATCGGGTGGGCGGCGCCGCGGGGCGAGAACTCCAGCAGCGCCCGGGCCTGCTCGATGTGCATGCCGCGCACCTGGTCGGCGATCAGCCGCGCCTTGCGCGGGGCGATCCGCACGTAGCGGGCCTTGGCTTTGACGACCGGCGGCGCGCGCCGGTTTTTTGGCTTTTTTCGGAGCGGCTTTTTTCGCCGGCTCTTTTTTGGCTTTCGAAGCTTTTTTGGGTTTGCCCTCGGCTTTTTTCTCTTTGCCTTTGGCTTTCGAGTCTTTTTTGGCTTTCGCCTCTTTTTTCGCAGGCGCTTTTTTCGCCGCTTTGGCGTCGTCTTTTTTCGCCGCTTTTTTCGCCTCGGCTTTTTTGCCCGCGGCTTTGGCCGCGTCGGCTTTTTTGGTCGTCTTTTTTTGCTCGTCGGCCATCGCTATTCCTTACCGCCGTGCGAGCGGAAGGTCCGGGTCGGCGCGAACTCGCCGAGCTTGTGCCCGACCATCGACTCCGAGATGAAGACCGGGACGTGTTTTTTGCCGTCGTGGACGGCGATCGTGTGACCGACCATCTCCGGGAAGATCGTCGAGGTCCGCGACCAGGTTTTCAGCATCTGTTTGTTGCCGGCCTCGTTCAGCGCCGTGATCCGCCCCATCAGGCGCTCCTCGACCCACGGGCCCTTTTTCGTCGAACGTCCCATCTCTAACGGCCCTTCTTCTTGCCGCGGCGTCGGCCGCGGACGATGTAGCGGTCGGACTGCTTGCCCTTCTTGCGGGTGCGGTAGCCGAGGGTCGGCTTGCCCCACGGGGTGACCGGGTGGCCACCGGGCGTGTGGTGCGCCTCGCCGCCGCCGTGCGGGTGGTCGACGGGGTTCATCGCGACGCCGCGGGTCTGCGGGCGCTTGCCCTTGTGGCGGCTGCGGCCGGCCTTGCCGACCTTCAAGTTCTGGTGCTCGGCGTTGGAGAGGACGCCGACGGTGGCGCGGCAGTTGGCGCGGACCATCCGCATCTCCGAGGAGGGCAGGCGCAGGGTGACCATCTCCCCCTCCTTCGCGACCAGCTGGATCGAGGTGCCGGCGGAGCGGCCGAGCTTGCCGCCCTGGCCGGGGATCAGCTCGACGTTATGGACGATGGTGCCGGTCGGCATCTGGCCCAGCTCCATCGCGTGGCCGGGTTTGATGTCTGCCTCGGGACCCGATTTGACGACGTCGCCGACCGCCGAGCTGCGCCGGGGCGAGGATGTAGTCCTTGTGCCCGTCGGCGTAGTGCAGGAGGGCGATGTAGCAGGTGCGGTTGGGGTCGTACTCGATCGAGGCGACCTTGGCGGGAACGCCGTCCTTGAGCCGCTTGAAGTCGATCTTGCGGTAGCGCCGCTTGGCGCCGCCGCCGCGGTGGCGGGCGGTGACGCGGCCGTTGGCGTTGCGGCCACCGGACTTTTTCAGCCCTTCGGTCAGCTTCCGCTCCGGCTCGGTCGCGGTCAGCTGCTCGCGCAGCGGGTAGGTCGCGAAGCGGCGTCCCGGGCTGGTCGGTTTGGTTTTGCGGTTCGGCATCTCTCAGGTCTCCCTAGGCGGTCTCGGCGCCCTCGAACAGCTCGATTCGTTCGCCCGGCGCGAGCTGGACGATCGCCTTCTTCCAGGCGCGGGTGCGGCCTTTGGTCAGGCCGCGGCGCTTCGGCTTCGAGCGCACCTTCGCGGTCCGCACCGCGGCGACGTCGACTCCGAAGACCTCTTCGACCGCCTGCGCGATCTGGGTCTTGTGGGCGCGGTCGTCGACCCGGAAGGTGTACTTGCCCTCGGCGATCAGCGCGTAGCTCTTCTCCGAGATCACCGGGCGGATGAGGATCGTGCGGGCGTCCATCAGCCGAGCCTCTCCTTCAGGGTCTCGAGGGCGGTTTCGGAGATGACGACCGCGGCGGCGCCGATCACGTCGGCGACGCCGGCGGCGCCGACCTCGAGCACGTGGGTGCGGGGAAGGTTGCGGAAGCTCTTCATCGCCCCGATCTCCTCGGCGGTGACGAGGAGGAGGATCGGGTTCTTGGCGCCCCATTTGGCCAGGGCCTGGGCGGCGGCCTTGGTCGACGGGGTCTCGAAGTCCTTGGCGTCGAGGACGGCGACCGAGCCGCGCTCGGCGTGGACCGAGAGGGCCGAGCGCATCGCCCGGCGGCGAGCTTTGCGGTTGACCTTGACCGTGTACTTGCGCGGCTTCGGGCCGAAGGCGACACCGCCGCCGAAGCGGTTGGGGACGCCGAGCGTGCCGACGCGGGCGCGGCCGGTGCCCTTCTGGCGCCAGGCCTTGGCGGTCGTGAAGGCGACCTCGCCGCGGGTCAGGGTCGAGGCGGTGCCGCGGCGGCGAGCGTTGAGATCGGCGCGGGCGGCCTCGTGCACCAGCGACTGGTGGAAGGGCTCGGCGAAGAGCTCTTTCGGCAGGTCGGCTTTGGTCGTCTTGCCGAGGACGGTTGCTTTGGCGCTAGCCATCGGTCCTCACCTCGACGATCCCGTTGCGGGAGCCGGGCACCGAGCCCTTGATCAGCAGCAGGTTGCGCTCGGCGTCGATGTCGGCGATCTCGAGCCCCTTCTGGGTGACTCGCTTGTTGCCCATCTGGCCCGGCATCCGCATCCCTTTGAAGACGCGGGCAGGGAAGGCGCTGGCGCCGATCGAGCCCGGGGCGCGGACGTTGTGGGAGCCGTGGCTGACGGGGCCGCGGCTGAAGTTGTGGCGCTTGATCCCACCCTGGAAGCCCTTGCCGATCGAGATCCCGGCGACCTTGACCTTCTGGCCGGCCTCGAAGCCCTCGACGGTGACGTCGTCGCCGACCTTCGGGCCCTCCTCGGCGCCGAGGTCCTCGTCGCGGAACTCGACCAGGTGGCGCATCGGCGCGGCGCCGGCCTTCTTCAGGTGGCCTTCCTCGGCCTTGCTGAGCTTGCCCTGCTTGACCTCGCCGAAGGCGAGCTGGACGGCCGCGTAGCCGTCGCGATCGGAGTTGCGGACCGCGGTCACCTTGCAGGGACCGGCTTCGATCACGGTCACCGGGATGACGCTGCCGTCCTCCTGGAAGACCTGCGTCATGCCGAGCTTCTTGCCGAGGATCGCAGCCATCAGGACACCTAGAGCTTGATCTCGATGTCGACGCCGGCCGGCAGCGAGTCGAGGCGCTGCAGCGAGTCGACGGTTTTCGGCGACGGCTGGAGGATGTCGATCAGCCGCTTGTGGGTGCGGATCTCGAAGTGCTCGCGCGAGTCCTTGTCCTTGAACGGCGAGCGGATCACGCAGTAGACGTTTTTCTCGGTCGGCAGCGGCACCGGGACCGGAGACGGTGGCGCCGGTGCGCTCGGCGGTCTCGACGATCTCTTTGGCAGCCCGATCTATGGCGTCGTGGTCGTACGCCTTCAGTCGGATCCGAATTTTCTGTGCCGCGATGGTTGCCACTTCGGTGCGTCTCTTGTCTTCTCTCTGTCGCTTTACCGCGCAAAGAGGGCGGGGCCCCTTGTGCTTGGGGCGCCGCCCCGGTCGTATGTCCTTGCAGTTGTCTCCCCGCCCGGAGGCGGGGTTCGGGACGGGCAGAGCCGCCCGCCCCTGGTGGCGTCGCTACTCGATGACCTCGGCGACGACGCCGGAGCCGACGGTGCGGCCACCCTCGCGGATGGCGAACCGCAGACCCGGGTCCATCGCGATCGGCTGAATCAGCTCGATCGTCATCTCGACGTTGTCTCCCGGCATCACCATCTCCGTCCCCTCGGGGAGGTTGGCGATCCCGGTCACGTCGGTGGTCCGGAAGTAGAACTGAGGCCGGTAGCCCGGAGAAGAACGGAGTGTGGCGACCACCCTCCTCCTTCTTCAGGCAGTAGACCTCGGCTTTGAACTTGGTGTGCGGGGTGATCGAGCCGGGCTTGCAGAGAACCTGGCCGCGCTCGATCTCCTCGCGCTTGGTACCGCGGAGCAGGGCGCCGATGTTGTCGCCCGCCTGACCCTCGTCGAGGATCTTGCGGAACATCTCGACCCCGGTGACCGTGGTTTTCGTGGTGTCCTTGATGCCGACGATCTCGACCTCGTCGCCGGTGTTGACGATCCCCTGCTCGACGCGGCCGGTGGCGACGGTGCCGCGGCCGGTGATCGAGAAGATGTCCTCGATCGGCATCAGGAAGGGCTTGTCGAGCTCGCGGATCGGCTCCGGGATGTAGGAGTCGAGCGCCGCGGCCAGCTCGAAGACGGCTTTCTGAGCTTCCTCGTCGCCTTCCAGCGCCTTCAGCGCCGAGCCTTTGATGATCGGCGTCTCGTCGCCCGGGAAGTCGTACTCGTCGAGGAGTTCCTTGACCTCCTCCTCGACCAGCTCGACCAGTTCGTCGTCGTCGACCTGGTCGATCTTGTTGAGGAAGACGACCACGTGCGGGACGTTGACCTGACGGGCGAGCAGGATGTGCTCGCGGGTCTGCGGCATGACGCCGTCGGCGGCGGAGACGACCAGGATCGCCCCGTCCATCTGCGCGGCGCCGGTGATCATGTTCTTGACGTAGTCGGCGTGGCCCGGGCAGTCGACGTGGGCGTAGTGCCGGTTGTCGGTCTCGTACTCGACGTGGGAGGTCGCGATCGTGATGCCGCGTTCCTTCTCCTCCGGAGCGTTGTCGATCTCCTCGAAGCTCTGTGCCTCAGCACCGCCCACGGTGGAGAGGGTTTTGGTGATCGCGGCCGTCAGCGTCGTCTTGCCGTGGTCGATGTGACCGATGGTGCCGACGTTCACATGCGGCTTATCGCGCTCGAATTTCTCCTTGGACATCTCTCTCCGTTTCGCCTTTCGAAATCGTGTTCTGTCTGATCTAAGTGCTTGAGTCTTGTGGGCGGACTTTCCGCAGCAGCTTTTACCTGCCTGCGGGCAACCCGGGAAATATAGCCAGGTTCAGCGTCCGGCCGCGGTTGGGCTCATGAGGCCGCACCAACCGGGTCTCCTGAGCGGTGTTCGACGATCTCCTCGGCGATGTTCGAGGGGACCTCTTCGTAGCGCTCGAACTGCATCGTGTAGGTCGCCCGGCCCTGGGTCATCGACCGCAGTTCGGTCGCGTAACCGAACATCTCACCGAGCGGGACGTAAGCCTGGACGGCAAGGGCGTTGCCGCGCTGATCCTGGCCCTGGACTTTGCCGCGGCGACGGGAGAGGTCGCCGATCACGTCGCCGAGGAAGTCCTCGGGCGTAACCACCTCGACCGCCATCACCGGCTCCAGCAGGACCGGGTTCGCCTTGCGGGCAGCCTCCTGGATCGCCATCGAACCGGCGATTTTGAAGGCCATCTCCGAGGAGTCGACGTCGTGGTAGGAGCCGTCGACGAGTTCGGCTTTGACGTCGACCATCGGGTAGCCCGCCTTGACGCCGTTCTCCAGCGCCTCGCGCATCCCCTGCTCGGCCGGGCCGATGAATTCGCCGGGAATGACGCCGCCCTTGATTTTGTTCTCGAAGACGAAGCCCTCGTCGGGCGCCGGCTCGAGGTTGATGACGACGTGGCCGAACTGGCCGCGACCACCGGTCTGGCGCACGAACCGCGCCACGACCTTCTCGACCCGCTTGCGGATCGTCTCGCGGTAGGCGACCTGCGGCTTGCCGACGTTGGCCTCGACTTTGAACTCGCGCAGCATCCGGTCGACGATCACCTCGAGGTGGAGCTCGCCCATCCCGTGGATCAGGGTCTGGCCGGTTTCCTCGTCGGATTCGATCTTGAAGGTCGGGTCCTCCTCGCCGAGCCGGGCCAGGGCGTTGCCCATCTTCTCCTGGTCGGCCTTCGTTTTCGGCTCGATCGCGACTGCGATCACGGTCTCGGGGAATTCGATGCTCTCGAGCGCGATCGGGGCGTCGGGGGCGGCGAGGGTGTCGCCGGTCCCGGTTTCCTTGAGGCCGACGCCGGCGCAGATGTCACCGGCGTAGGTCTCGTCGATCTCCTCGCGGCTGTTGGCGTGCATCATCAGCAGGCGGCCGATCCGCTCGGTCTTGCCGGTTTTCACGTTCAGCACCCGGCCGCCTTTCTCGAGCTTGCCCGAGTAGACGCGGAAGTAGGTGAGCTTGCCGACGTAGGGGTCGGACATGACCTTGAAGGCGAGCGCCGAGAAGGGAGCGCTGTCGCTCGCCTCGCGCGTCGGCCTCGACGTCCTCGGCCTGCCCCTTGCCGGCGGGGACGACGCCGGTCACCGGCGGCACCTCGAGCGGCGAGGGCAGCAGTTCGACGATCGCGTCGAGCAGCGGCTGCACGCCCTTGTTCTTGAACGAGGTGCCGCAGAGGACCGGGGTCAGCTTGGTCGAGAGGGTCGCCTTGCGCAGAGAGTCGATCAGCTTGGCCTGCGGGATCTCTTCCTCGCCGAGGAAGGCTTCCATCAGCTCTTCGTCGTAGTCGGCGCAGGCTTCGATCAGGGCCGTGCGGTATTCCTCGGCCTGGTCGGTGAGGTCGTCGGGGATCTCGATTTCCTCGTAGGCGGCGCCGAGCTCGTCGGTCCAGATCAAGGCCCTTCATCTTCACCAGGTCGACGACGCCTTTGAAGTTGTCCTCGGCGCCGATCGGCAGCTGGATCGGCAGCGGGTTGGCGCCGAGCCGGTCCTTCATCGTCTGCACCGAGTTGAAGAAGTCGGCGCCGGTGCGGTCCATCTTGTTGATGTAGGCGAAGCGCGGGACGCCGTACTTGTCGGCCTGGCGCCAGACGGTCTCCGACTGCGGCTCGACGCCGGCGACGGCGTCGAAGACGGCGATCGCGCCGTCGAGGACGCGGAGGCTGCGCTCGACCTCGACGGTGAAGTCGACGTGACCCGGCGTGTCGATGATGTTGATCCGGTGGTCCTTCCACTCACAGGCGGTCGCGGCCGAGGTGATCGTGATCCCGCGCTCCTGCTCCTGTTCCATCCAGTCCATGACCGCAGCACCCTCGTGGACCTCGCCCATTTTGTGGGTGCGGCCGGTGTAGTAGAGGATGCGCTCCGTCGTCGTCGTCTTACCGGCGTCGATGTGCGCCATGATCCCGATGTTCCGGGTTTTCTCCAGTGGAAAGCTGCGTGCCATGAGTCCTAAGTTCGGTAGTCGTGATAAGCCGCAAAAAAAGGCCCCCAAGGGCCCGGCCAAGCGTCCTGCGAAGAAACAGCGAAAACTGCCTGAGCGACGGGCGATGATAGCAGCGGCGCGCCGCTTGTCCCGCCAGGTCGATCGGGCCGGCAATCGCGGCCTGGAGCGGGCCTATCCACGGCTGCTCACGGCCTGGCACCAAGGCACCCGCGCCGCCCGCCGGGCGTGGTTGTGGATCTGGCCGCGACTGCGGCCGCTGCTCGCCCTCCTCTTCCGGCTCCTCGCCGCCGGCGACCGCTGGGTCCGCCGCGCCTGCGCCCTCCTGGCCCGGGCGGCGACCGCTGCCAGCCGGGTGGTGACGCCGGCTCGGGTTGCGGCGCTGGTCCTCATCGGCGCCGGCGCCCTGCTGGTCGCCTCACAGTTCATCGACTACCGCGCGGTCGAGATCGGGCAGCCGGGCTACGCCGACCTGCCCGACGTGGCGGCGGCCGTCCCGACCACCGGGGCAAAGACGGCGGGCGCCGCCCACCTCTACCTCCTGGTCCCGGTCGGGCTGGCGGCGATCGCGCTCGGAGTCCTCGCCCTGCGGCGCGAGGCGCGCCGGCTGGGGCTGCTGGTTGCGGCCCTCGGGCTCGCCTCGCTTGCCGTCATCCTCCTCGTCGACCTCCCCCACGGGCTTGACGAGGGCGTCGAAACCTCGCGGTTCGCCGGCGCCTCGGCGGTGCTCGAGGACGGCTTCTACGCCGAGCTCGCAGCAGCCGGGGCGATGGTCTTGGCCGGACTCCTCTACTATGCGCGGCCGTGCCGAATACGAATCAGCTTGTCAGGAAGGGCCGCAAGAGCCCGAAGAAGAAGACCGCGACGCCAGGCCTCAAGTCGGGGCAGGGTCGCAAGAAGCGCGTAGCAGCCCCGCAGAAGCGCGGCGTCTGCACCCGTGTCGCCACGGTGACGCCGAAGAAGCCGAACTCGGCGCTGCGCAAGATCGCCCGTGTCCGTCTCACCAACGGGATGGAGGTCACCACCTACATCCCGGGCGAGGGCCACAACCTGCAGGAGCACTCCGTGGTCCTGATCAGGGGTGGTCGAGTCAAGGACCTGCCGGGCGTCCGCTACAAGGTCGTCCGCGGCACCCTCGATGCGGCCGGGGTCTCCGACCGCAAGCAAGCCCGCTCCCGCTACGGCGTCAAAGCTTCGTAATGCCACGCCGCTCAGCAGCACAGATTCGGCCGATCGAGCCGGACGCCAGACACCGCAACCGCCTCGTCCAGCAGCTGATCAACAAGGTGATGAGCGACGGCAAGAAGGGCCTTGCCGAGCGGATCGTCTACGACAGCCTCGCGATCGTCGGCGAGCGCACCGGTGAGGATCCGGTGGAGACGCTGGAGGCAGCAATCAAACAGCTGACGCCGGTGCTGGAGGTCCGCTCCCGCCGCGTCGGTGGCGCCACCTACCAGGTGCCGGTCGAGGTTCCAGCCCGCCGCGCCCGCACCCTCGCGGTCCGCTGGCTGGTCCAGTTCGCGCGGCAGCGCCGGGAGTACTCGATGGCCGAGCGCCTCGCCGCCGAGATCCTCGACGCCAACCAGCAGCAGGGCAGCGCCTGGAAGCGGAAGGACGACATCTACCGCATGGCCCAGGCCAACAAAGCCTTCGCCCACTACCGCTGGTAGACGTCATGGGGAGGCGCCTGGCGGCGTCCTCGGTCGATCGGTTTCGGGTCACGCACTTTCGTGCGCTCCCCTCACCTCACTCCCTGCGTCCTTGCCAGCCACCACCCCATGACGTCTAAGCCTTTATTGGCAGTCGACATCGACGGCGTCATCTCGCTTTTCGGGTTCGAGGAGCGGCCTCCCCATACGCAGCTGCAGCTCGTTGATGGCGTGCCGCACTGCATCTCGCTGGTCTGCGGCGATCGACTGATGCGGCTGGCCGAGCGCTTCGAGCTCGTCTGGGCGAGTGGCTGGGAGGACAAAGCGAACTTCTACCTCCCCCAGCTGCTCGGCCTGCCGGAGCTTCCCCACATCTCCTTCGACGTCGAGGCCCGCAACGGCGGCGCGCACTGGAAGCTGACGGGGATGGAGACCTACTGCGGCGAGCGGCCGATCGCCTGGGTCGACGACAACTTCGACGCCAGCTGCTTCGAGTGGGCCGAGCGCCGCCCCGCCCCCACCCTGCTCGTCCCCACCGAGCCCCATCTCGGCCTCGAGGAGGGGCACGTCGAGGCGCTGAACGCCTGGGCCCGATCACTGGGTTGAAGTAGGTCTCTAGACTGAATCAGGGTGACGGGTTTCTGGCCAATCTTCTTCCTTGCCGTCGTGCTCAAGATTCCGGTCTTGGCGTCGATGTGGCTCGTCTATTGGGCGGCCAAGCAGCACGACGAACCGGAGGTGGCGACCGACGAGGATGGCGGCTTCAAGCGCAAGCCGCGCCCGCGGATGCCGAAAGGCCCACGCCGCGGTGGACCGCACGGAGGTGGCGCCGCTCTGCCGGTGCCGGACTGCCCGCCCGGCGGCCGCACCCGGGTCGTCAAGCCGGCTGCGCAGCCCGCTTTCGCTCGCGCCGGATCTCGCGCAGGTAAGGGTGGAAGTCGACCTCGACGGTATGACGCTTAGAGGCAACGAAGCGTTTCGCCTGCTTCCGTTCCTCACGCGCGATCTCCCGCTTCATCTCGCCCGCCGGCGGTAGCGTCACTCGGCCACCGAGCAGGTCGGCGACCCATTCGCACTGCGCCTCGGCCAGCGGCATGATCGGCCCCAGCGGCTGGATCAAGCCGACGAAGTAGAGCCCGGGGCGCTCGACCGAGACCACCCGCCGGTAGAGCGGCAGCCGGTTCTCGGGCGCCGCGAGCACCTTCGGGTCGAAGAACGGGAAGGTGATCCTGTAGCCGGTGCAGTAGACGACCAAGTCGATCTCCTCTTCGCTGCCGTCGACGAAGCGGACGGTGCGGTCGCCCGCGAAGCGGTCGATGTTCGGCTTCACGGTGATATCGCCGTGGCCGAGCCGGGGCAGCAGCTCCGAGGAGACGGTCGGATGGGCCTCGAAGAGCTTGTGGTCGGGCTTCGGCAGGCCGTAGGTGGTCATGTCGCCGGCGGCGATCTCGAGGCCTTTCATCGCGAAGAACCGCTGCACCGAGAGCGGCAGGTAGGAGGCCAGCGGGTGGACCGCCTCGTCGATCGGCTTCCCGTTCATGTACTTGGGGAGGACGTAGGCGCCGCGGCGCACGGCGAGGAAGGTCTTCTCGGCGATCCGCGAGGACTCGACAGCGATGTCGGTGGCGGAGTTGCCGAGGCCGAGGACGAGGACGCGCTTGCCGCGGAGGATGTCGGGCTCGCGGTAGTGGTGGGCGTGGATCTGTTCGCCCTCGAAGTCCTCGGCACCGGGGAAGGCGGGTTCCGGCCAGCGCGGGTTCCAGTGGTGGCCGTTGGCGACCATCACCGCCCGATAGCGCTCAGTGTGCTCGTCGCCCCCCGGTCCCTTCGTCGTCACCGCCCAGCCGCCGTCGGCGGGCTCCACCTTCACCACCTCGGTGCGGAAGCTGATCTTCTCCCGCAGCCCGAAATGGTCGGCGAATTCGTCGAAGTAGGCGGCCATCTGGAAGTGGTCGGGGTAGTCGGGGAAGTGGTCGGGCATCGGCAGCGACTTGAAGGCCATCACCTTCCGCGAGGTGTTGATGTGCAGCGAGCGGTAGGCGGACGACATCCCGTTGTCGTTTTCGTAGCGCCAGTTGCCGCCGATGTAGGACCCTTTCTCGAAGCAGTCGAAGGGGATGCCGCGCGCGTCCAGCACCTGCGCCGCAACGATCCCGGAGCTGCCGGCGCCGATGATGCAGACCTTCTCGGCCGAGTTCATGAGGCGCAATCTAACGGACTGGCTGCCCAGCCAGCTATTGATCGCTTGCAGCTTCGAGATCCTCTAGATCCGCAAGGTCTCGAGTCCTCCCCGCTGCTTTCTTCATGGCCTTCAAATCCTCGATCGCGCACACCAAGACGGCCACGCCCAGGATCTCTACGTCGATTGCTCGTTCCTGCAGACGCTCATAAGTCGGGATGCCATCCAATCCCTGGACGACATCGAGACGGCCGAGATCCGTTTCTATCGGTACCTGCTCACCACCGGCCAAAGCGGCAGCGATCGAGATCGGGGTCCCGAGTAGCGCCTCCCCCTGCTGGACATGACCACCGGCAGCCACTGCGACGTCCGCGATCCTGCGCAGGTTGTCGGGCTCGGAGGCGACCACGATGTCAACGTCCTTGGTGCCACGGACGACCCCCCAGGCGCCCACAGCCAGCCCGCCCACGACTACGAATCGTGCCTCTGCCGCCACCAACCGGCGAAGTAACTCGTCGAAAGCGGGTTCCGTCAATTGCGTCGGGCAGTCCCGGCAAATTGCATCAGCTTGTGACTGAGGGCGATGGTTTCGGCGAGGTTCACGCTGATCGGACGCCGCGCGTCTTCACGCAGTCTCCGCACCCGCACGACTTCTGCGTTCGCGGCGGCCGTGGACGAGGCCTTCTCATCACCCTGGCTCACGAGGCCGGATGGTAGCGGCGTTCTCGCCGGGGGGTGAGGAGGTTCACCCCTGGGGTCCGTAGTTGCGGCGGGTGTTCGAACGGAAGCTGGGGCCATCGGGATTCAAAACCAACGAAAGGAGACCCCCGATGACCCGCAACACCCGTTCATTCCGCATCTCGCCCGCCCTCCTGATCAGCTGCGTGGCGCTTTTCCTGGCCCTGACCGGCAGCGCACTTGCGGTCGGCATCGCCAAGAACAGCGTCCGCTCGGCGCAGATCGTCGACGGCACCGTCCGCACCGTCGACCTCCGCGACAACTCCATCAACTCGCCGAAGATCGCCGCGAACGCGGTCGGCAGCGAGGAGATCGCGGAAGACTCGATCGAATCGCCAGAGGTGGCGCAGGACGCGCTCACGGCCGAGGACCTCGGCACGGCCTCGGTGGCCTCGCCGGAGGTCGCCGACCAGTCGCTGACGGCCGGCGACCTGGGTCCCGATTCCGTTCGCTCCTCTGAGCTCGGCCCGGTGATCGTGCGGACCAACTCGGCGAAAGTCGCCAAAGGCGCCACCGGCAGCGTCTCTGCCGACTGCGCCGCCGGCGAGCAGGTCCTCGGCGGAGGCGGTCAGCCCGGCCACTTCGGGACCGAGATGACCAGCAGCAGGCCCCAGGGCAACGGTTGGCTCTACCAGGCCGTCAACAACACGGGCGGCGAGGAGACGATCACCGCCTACGCCGTCTGTCTCGGCGGCTAGATCGACTGGTTCACCACACAGAAAGGCCGAGGGTGGTGGTCCCTCGGCCTTTCTGCATGATTCGCAATCTCAAGAAAGGAGTACCTCAGATGAAGTACCTCAGATGCTGGTAGATATTTACCCACTTCCGAGGTACACAAACATCCGTAGGAACCCCCACTTGGGGGTTCCTCTAATTACGGACGCTGCGGCTTATTTGGATTCTTCGGAGGTGGACTCGATCTCCTGGGCGAGCTCCTCGAGCTCCTCCGCGAAGGAGGTGCCGAAGCCCTCAACCGGAGCCTCGACTCCGTCGACACCGAGTTCGGCGGCCAGCTCGTCTTCTTCGAGCAGGTCGTCGTCGCTCGGCGGTTCAATCGGTTCCGCTGGCTCGATCGCGACCGTGCGGTAGTGCTTGAGGCCGGTCGCGGCCGGGATCAGCTTGCCGATGATCACGTTCTCCTTCAGGCCGACAAGGCGATCGCGTTTGCCCTCGAGGGCAGCGTCGGTGAGCACCTTGGTCGTCTCCTGGAAGGAGGCCGCAGAGAGGAACGACTCGGTCGCCAGCGAGGCCTTGGTGATCCCGAGGATGACCTCCTCGCCTTTGGCCGGGGTGCCGCCCTCTTCCTTGACTTTTTTGTTCAGCCGTTTGAGGCTGCCACGATCCTCGAGCTGACCAGGAAGGAGGCCGGTCGAGCCCTTCGATTCGATCCGCACCTTCTTCAGCATCTGCCGGGCGATCAGCTCGATGTGCTTGTCGTTGATGTCGACGCCCTGGGCGCGGTAGACCTTCTGCACCTCGTCGACGAGGTAAAGCTCGGTCGCGGTGCGCCCGCGGATCGCCAGCAGGTCGGCCGGGTAGAGCGAGCCTTCGTTCAGCTGCTCCCCCACCTCGACCCGGTCGCCGTCGGCGACCTGCAGGCGAGTTCGCAGCGGGAAGCTGTAGCTGTGCTCCTCGCCGCTCGACTCGGTGACGATCACTTTCAGGACTTTGTCGGTTTCTTCGATCGAGACTTTGCCCGCGGCCTCGGCCATCTGCGCCAAGCCCTTCGGTTTACGAGCCTCGAAGAGCTCGACGATTCGCGGCAGACCCTGGGTGATGTCCTGGCCGGCGACGCCTCCCGTGTGGAAGGTCCGCATGGTCAGCTGGGTCCCCGGCTCGCCGATCGACTGCGCGGCGATGATTCCGACCGCGTCGCCGATGTCGACCGTCGACCCGGTCGCCGGTGAGATCCCGTAGCAGGAGCGGCAGACCCCGGACTCCGCCTCGCACTTGAGCGCGGAGCGGACCGGCACCTTGACGTCCTCCTCGTCCCCGAAGGCCTCGGCGATCTCTTCGACGTCTTTCTGGGTGATCTCGTGGTTGCGCTTGAGCAGCTCGCGACCGCGTTTGGTCTCGAGCTTTTTCGCCGCCAGGCGACCGATCAGGTTGTCGTTGAGAGAGCCGTCGTCCTTGCGGATGACCATCTCGATGTGGTCTTTGGTCTTGCAGTCCTCCTCACGGACGATCACGTCCTGGGCGACGTCGACCAGGCGGCGGGTGAGGTAACCGGAGTCGGCCGTCCTCAGCGCCGTGTCGGCGAGGCCCTTTCGGGCGCCGTGGGTGGAGATGAAGTACTCGAGGACCGAGAGACCCTCCATGAAGTTGGCCTTGATCGGCCGCTCGATGATCTCCCCTTTCGGGTTGGCCATCAAGCCGCGCATCCCGGCCAGCTGGCGGATCTGTTTGAACGATCCGCGAGCACCCGAGTTGGCCATCATGAAGATCGGGTTCAGCGTGTCGAGGTTGTCCTCCATCGCCTGCGCGACCTCGTCGGTCGCCCGGTTCCAGTGCGCCGTCACCGCCTCGTGACGCTCCTCGGCGGTGATGTAGCCCTCGTCGTACTGCTGCTGGATCGCTTCGGTCTCCTTCTCGTAACGATTGAGGATTTCCGGCTTCTCCGGCGGCGAGACGACGTTGTTCTTCGAGACCGTGATCCCGGCCTGGCTGGCGTAGTGGAAACCGAGGTCCTTGAAGGCGTCGAGCACCTGTGAGACCGCCGGCGCGCCGTAGGACTCGACCAGGTCCGAGACCATCTGGTTGATGTCCTTCTTCTTCAGCGAGAAGTTGACGAACTCGAACTGCTCGGGATCGAAGTCCTCTTCGAGAGCTTCGGCGAGGGCACGCTCGATCTTCTCGTTGAAGATGATCCGCCCGACCGTGGTCAGGAAGTGCCCGCGCCCGGCCCGCCGATACTCGGCCTGGTCGTGCAGCTTGCAGCCGCCGTTCTCGTAGACGAGCTCGGCCTCCTGCGAGGAGCGGAACACCTTCACGTTCGGGCCGGACCCGTTCGTGCCTTTGCCCGCCTTCAGCCCCTCGTCGATCTTCGCCAGCTCGTCGGCTTCCGGGCCGTAGGTCAGGTAGTAGATGCCGAGCACCATGTCCTGGGTCGGGGTCGCCAGCGGCGCCCCGTGGGCCGGGGAGAGGATGTTGTTGGCGGAGAGCATGAGGATCCGGGCCTCGGCCTGAGCCTCGGCCGAGAGCGGCACGTGGACCGCCATCTGGTCGCCGTCGAAGTCGGCGTTGAAGGCGTGGCAGACCAGGGGGTGGACCTGGATCGCCTTGCCCTCGACCAGGACCGGTTCGAAGGCCTGGATGCCGAGACGGTGCAGGGTCGGCGCCCGGTTCAGCAGGACCGGGTGCTCGTGGATGACTTCCTCCAGCACGTCCCAGACCTCCGGGATCATCGACTCGACCATCTTCTTCGCGGCCTTGATGTTCTGGACCGCTTTGCGCTCGACCAGCTGGGCCATGATGAATGGCTTGAAGAGCTCGAGCGCCATCAGCTTCGGCAGGCCGCACTGGTGCAGCCGCAAGCTCGGGCCGGAGACGATCACCGAACGGCCGGAGTAGTCGACGCGCTTACCGAGCAAGTTTTGGCGGAAGCGACCCTGCTTCCCCTTCAACATGTCGGAGAGCGACTTCAGCGGCCGGTTGCCGGGGCCCGTGACCGGGCGCCCACGGCGGCCGTTGTCGAAGAGGGCGTCGACCGCCTCCTGCAGCATCCGCTTCTCGTTGTTGACGATGATCTCGGGAGCGCCGAGGTCGAGCAGCCTTTTCAGCCGGTTGTTGCGGTTGATCACCCGGCGGTAGAGGTCGTTGAGGTCGGAGGTCGCGAAGCGGCCACCGTCCAGCTGCACCATCGGCCGCAGCTCCGGCGGAATCACCGGCACCGCGTCGAGGATCATCCAGTCGGGCTTGTTGTCCGAGTGCTGGAAGGCGGAGGCGACTTTCAGCCGCTTTACCGCCCGGGCCTGTTTCTGGCCTTTGGAGCTGTTGATGGTCTGCTCCAGCTCCTCGATTTCGGCTTCGAGGTCGACCTGTTCGAGCAGGTCGCGCACCGCTTCGGCGCCCATGCCGCCGCGGAAGTACTCGCCCCAGCCGAACGGGGAGCCGAACCGGTCCTTGAGCTCACGGAAGACCGTCTCGTCGTTGATGACGTCCTTCGGCTTCATCTCCGTGAAGATCTTCCAGACCTCGTTCATCCGCTCCGCAGCCTCTTCGAGGTAGGCCTCGGTGTCGGAGATCTCGGCGTCGAACTGTTTGCGCAGTTCTTTGATCATTTTCGCCCGGTCGTCGTCTTTGAGCTTCCGCAGCTGCGCTGCGGTCAGTTTCAGAGAGTCCGCCCAGAGGTGGTCTTCGTCGTCGAACTTGTCCTGCGCGCCGCCCTCCAGATAGGCGATCCGGCGCTCGAGGGACTCGTTCAGCTCCTGCGTCCGTTTCTGTTTTTCGGACTCGTAGGAGTCGACGACTTTTTTGACCTCTTTCTCCAGTTTCCCGACGTCCTTGTCACGGGCCTCCTCGTCGACCCAGGTGACCATCGAGGCAGCGAAGTAGAGGACCTTCTCGAGCTCTTTCGGAGCCATGTCGATCAGGTAACCGATCCGGCTCGGGACGCCCTTGAAGAACCAGATGTGCGAGACCGGGGAAGCGAGGTCCACGTGCCCCATCCGCTCGCGGCGGACCTTGGAGCGGGTGACCTCGACGCCGCAGCGCTCGCAGACGATGCCCTTGTAGCGGACCCGCTTGTACTTGCCGCAGTAGCACTCCCAGTCCTTGGTCGGACCGAAGATGCGCTCGCAGAAGAGCCCGTCTTTCTCGGGCTTCAGCGTCCGGTAGTTGATCGTCTCGGGCTTCGTGACCTCGCCCCAACTCCAGGAGCGGATCTTCTTTGAAGACGCGAGCCCGATCTCGATCGCGTCGAAATTATTGATGTCGATCATCAGTCCTCCACCTCGGCCGGCGTGGCCTCCTCGGCTTTGCCAGCACCATCACCATCAGTTCCGCCCTCGCCCTCGGCGACCACCTGCTCCTCCTGCTCGTCGGCGGCTCCGTTGCTGGAGTCGGCGCGAACCCCGGTCAGGTCCATGCCGAGCTCCTCGGCCGCTTTCAGCAGGTCGTCTTCCTCGTCGGAGATTTCGACGTCCGAGCCCTCCGACACCACGTTGGCGTCGAGCGAGAGGCTCTGGATCTCCTTCAAAAGCACTTTGAAGGACTCCGGAATCGAGGGCTCGGGGATGTTCTCCCCCTTGACGATCGCCTCGTAGGCCTTGACGCGCCCAACGGTGTCGTCGGACTTGACCGTGAGCATCTCCTGCAGGGTGTAGGCGGCGCCGTATGCCTCCAGCGCCCAGACCTCCATCTCGCCGAAGCGCTGACCGCCGAACTGCGCCTTGCCGCCCAGCGGCTGCTGGGTGACGAGCGAGTACGGGCCGGTCGAGCGGGCGTGGATCTTGTCGTCGACCAGGTGCAGCAGCTTGAGGATGTACATGTAGCCGACCGTCACCTTGCCCTCGTAGGGCTCACCGGTGCGGCCGTTGTAAAGCTGGGCCGTGCCCGAAGCGCGGGCGCCCGCGCGGGCGCTCTTGTCGATACCGAGGTCAATGCCGCGCTCGGCGTTCTCATCGCTCCAGGCGACGAGGGCGTCATCGACGTCCTCGACGGTGGCGCCGTCGAAGACCTGGGTCGCCACGTAGACGCGACCGTCGCCTTCGGAGTGAGCCTGCTTGTAGGCCTCGGAGCCGTCGTCGTACCAGCCGTTCGCCGCCACCCACCCGAGGTGGGTCTCGAGGATCTGGCCGATGTTCATCCGGCTCGGCACGCCGAGCGGGTTGAGGATGACGTCGACGGGGGTGCCGTCGGCCAGGTGAGGCATGTCCTCCTCGGGCACGATCTTCGAGATCACACCCTTGTTCCCGTGGCGGCCGGCGAGCTTGTCGCCCTCGGCGATCTTGCGCTTGGTCGCGACGTAAACGCGGACCAGGTCGTTGACGCCGGGCGGCAGGTCGTCGCCCTCGTCACGGCTGAAGGTGAGGACGTCGATGACGACGCCACCCTCGCCGTGCGGCACTTTCAGCGAGGTGTCGCGAACCTCGCGCGCCTTCTCCTTGAAGATCGCGCGGATCAGCTTCTCCTCGGCGGTCAGCTCGGTCTCTCCCTTCGGCGTCACCTTGCCGACCAGGAGGTCGCCGGAGACAACCTCGGCGCCGACGCGGACGATGCCGCGCTCGTCGAGGTTGCGCAGGCTCTCCTCGGAGCGGTTGGGGATGTCGCGGGTGATCTCCTCGTCGCCGAGCTTGGTCGTGCGGGCGTCGATCTCGTACTCCTCGATGTGGATCGAGGTGAGTTCGTCGTCCTTGACCAGGCGCTCGGAGAGGATGATCGCGTCCTCGAAGTTGTAGCCCTCCCAGGACATGAAGGCGACCAGGCAGTTCTTGCCCAGGGCGATCTCACCGCCACCGGTGGAGGAGCCGTCGGCGAGCACGTCGCCCTCCTTCACCTTCTGGCCGCTCTTCACGATCGGCCGCTGGTGGATGATCGTGCCCTGGTTCGAGCGCATGAACTTGTGGAGCGGGTACTGGTCTTTCTGCGAGCCGTGGGTGACCACGATCCGCTCCGCGTCGACGTGGGTGATTTCTCCGTCGGCCTCGGCGAGGACGACGTCGCCGGTGTCGATCGCGGCGCGGCGCTCCATCCCGGTCCCGATCAGCGGCGGGTCGGGCTTCAGCAGCGGCACAGCCTGCCGCTGCATGTTCGAGCCCATCAGCGCCCGGTTGGCGTCGTCGTGCTCGAGGAACGGGATCAGCGAGGTCGCCACCGACCAGATCTGGGACGGTGAGACATCCATCAGATCGACTTCTTTAGGAGCGGCGGTCGCGTACTCCTGCTCGCCGGCACGGACCAGGACCTGCGGGCCTTTCAGCTTCCCCGTCTTCGGATCGAACTCGGAGTTCGCCTGGGCGATCACCTTGTCCTCGTCCTGGGTCGCGTCGTAGTGGACGATTTCTTTGCTGACGACGCCGTCTTCGACCACCCGGTAAGGGGTGGTGACGAAGCCGTGTTCGGAGATCTGGGCGTAGGAGGCGAGCGAGCCGATCAGGCCGATGTTCGGACCCTCCGGCGTCTCGATCGGGCACATCCGGCCGTAGTGGGTCGGGTGCACGTCGCGGACCTCGATCGGCGCCCGCTCACGGGTCAGACCGCCGGCGCCGAGCGCCGAGAGCCGCCGCCTGTGGGTGAGACCGGCGAGGCTGTTGGTCTGGTCCATGAACTGCGAGAGCTGCGAGGAGCCGAAGAACTCCTTCATCGCCGCCACGACCGGGCGGATGTTGATGATCGTCTGCGGCGTGATCGCGTCCGCGTCCTCGGTGGTGAGGCGCTCGCGGACGACGCGCTCCATCCGGTAGAGGCCGATCCGGAAGGCCTCCTGGATCAGCTCGCCGACCGTGCGCAGGCGGCGGTTGCCGAAGTGCTCGTACTCGTCGAGGTGGTCGTAGACCTGCTCGCGCGGGTAGGTGATCGCCTCGGCGGCATAGTCTTTGATCGGGTTCTCCTCGTCGATCTCCTCCGGGATCCCGAGCAGCTTCGGCAGCGTCACCAGCTCTTTTACGAGGGCGATGATGTCGTCGTGCGTGAGGACCCTGGTCTCGAGGTCGATGTCGAGGTCGAGACGGGCGTTGAGCTTGTAGCGGCCGACCCGGGTGAGGTCGTAGCGCTTGGGGTCGAAGAAGAGCTGCTCGAGCAGCGCTTTAGCGGCGTCAACCGAAGGCGGCTCGCCGGGGCGCTGCTTTTTGAACAGCTCGATCAGGGCGCCCTCTTCGGTCTTGGTCGCTTCGGTGTCGGCCTCGATCGTGTGGCGGAGGTAAACCGAGTTGTCGAACATGTCCAGCAGCTGCTGGTCCTCGACGTAGCCCATCGCCCGCAGCAGCACCGTCACCGGCAATTTCCGCTTGCGGTCGATGCGGACGAAGACTTTGCCTTTTTTGTCGACTTCGAGCTCCAGCCAGGAGCCGCGGGCCGGCATCAGGTTGGCGATGAAGACCTGCTTTTCCGGGTCCTTCGGCGCCATCACGTAGGCGCCCGGCGAACGGACGAGCTGCGTAACCACGACGCGCTCGGTGCCGTTGATGATGAAGGTCCCGCGCTCGGTCATCCACGGGAAGTCGCCCATGAAGACGGCCTGCTCGCGGATCTCGCCGGTCTCCTTGTTCTGGAAGGCGACCGTCGCGGTCAGCGGCCGCGAATAGGTCATGTCCTTCTCACGGCACTCCTCGATCGAGTGCGGCGGCTCCTCGAATTTGAAGGCGCCGAAAACGATCTGCAGGTTCCCCGTGTAGTCCTCAATCGGGGATATGTCGTTGATCGTCTCTCGGAGGCCACCAGATTTCGGATCCGTCAGTTCCTCAAAGGAACGGCGCTGGATGTCGATCAGGTGTGGAACCTCGAGAGGGTTGTCTAGGCGGGAAAAGCTCCTACGGGTTACGGGGGCAGCGTTGGAACGTGCCAAAGTCGGCGACTCCTCGGACGGTCAGAGGGACGTGAATACTGCGCAAATCTGGGCAGGGGCACTCAAAAAGCGCGCGACCGGGGAAAATAACACACGGCCGCGCGCGGCTTCAAGTTTGGCTCCCTGAGCCGGATCGGCGTCGGGGGTCGAACTCTAGGAGAGTTCGACCGTGGCCCCGGCCTCCTCCAGCTCAGCTTTGAGTTTGTCGGCCTCGTCGCGGTCGACACCCTCTTTGATCGCTTTCGGAGCCTCGTCGACGAGAGCCTTGGCCTCTTTGAGGCCGAGACCGGTCGCCGAACGCACCACCTTGATGACGGGGACTTTCTGGCCACCAACCTCTTTGAGGATTACGTCGACGGTCGAGGACTCTTCGCCGCCGCCCTCGTCGCCGCCACCACCACCGGCAGCAGCAGCCGGCGCGGCAGCCGCGACGGCAGTCGCGGAGACGCCGAACTCCTCCTCGAGCGCTTTGATCCGCTCGGAGAGCTCGAGCACCGAGATGCTTTTCAGCTCCTCGATCCAGTCCTCGGTTGAAGTTTTGGTTGCCATCTGTTGCTACCCCTCTTCCTCGTTTGAATCTTCAGTTGAAACAAGTCCTTGCTCAGCGATCTGGCCGAGCTGCAGCGCCAAGCCCTGGATCATGCTGCCGAGGCCGCGGACCAAGCCGGTAAGCGGGCTGGCGACGACGCCGGCGAGCTGACCGTTGAGGACTTCGCGGCCGGGCAGTTTGGCGATCGATTTGAACGCGGTCTCGTCAAGCGAGGTCGCATCCATGAAGCCGCCCTTATAAGTGAGCACCTCGTGCTCTTTGTTGAAGGTCGTGATCGCCTTCGCGGCCTGGGCGGTGTCGCCGCGGACGAAGGCGAGGGCGGTCGGGCCCTGCAGTAGCTCCGCCAGGCGCTCCTCGCCGGCCTCGTCGGCGGCGATTTTCGTCAGCCGGTTCTTGACGATGCGGAAGCTGGCGTCGGCTTCGCGCAGTCTCGAGCGCAGCTCGGCCGCCTGGGGCACGCTGATGCCGCGGTAATCGACAGCGAAGATCGCCTCGGCCGCCTCAATGTCGGCGGCGATCTCTTTTATGGCTGCAGACTTTTCCTCGCGGTTCATTTGCTCTCACCTGCACCGGGCTTCTGGGCAACGCCCTGCCGGTGGTCTCGGGTTAGCGGGCGACGCAGTTTAGGCGCTCACCGGCTCCTCTGCGGTCTCCCCCGCGCCAACGGCCGCTACCTCGCGGTCGGCTTTGGCGCCGGCGTCGACCCGGATGCCCGGGCCCATCGTCGTCGCCAGGGTGGCGGAGATGATGTATTTGCCCTTGGCCGAAGCGGGCTTCGCGCGGACGATCTCCTCGATCACGGCCTGGTAGTTCTCAAGCAGTTTGCCTTCGTCGAAGCTCGCCTTGCCGATCGCCATGTGGACGATCGCCTGGCGGTCGGTGCGGTATTCGACCTTGCCCGACTTCGAGTCATTGACGGCCTTCTCGACGTCATCGGTGACGGTGCCGACCTTCGGGTTCGGCATCTTGCCCTGGGGGCCGAGCACGCGGCCGAGCTGGCCGACGCCTTTCATCATCTCCGGGGTCGAGATCGCGACGTCGAAGTCGGTCCAGCCCTCTTGGACTTTCTCGACCAGGTCCTGGCCGCCGACGAAGTCGGCTCCAGCGGCCTCGGCGTCGCGGGCCTGCTGGCCCTGGGCGAAGACGGCAACGGTGACGTCTTTGCCGAGCCCGTGCGGCAGCGCCAGGGTCCCGCGCAGCTGCTCGTCGGCGTGGCGGACGTTGACCCCGAGCAGGATGTGCAGCTCGACGGTCTCGTCGAATTTGGTGCTGGCGGTCTCCTTGATCAGCGAGATCGCCTCGGCCGGCGGGTAGGCGCGGTCGCGGTCGACCTTGTCGTACTGGGCGCGGAATCGTTTGCCGTGGGCCATTGAAGTTCTCCTAGGCGACGTCGACGCCCATCGAGCGGGCGGTGCCGGCGATGATCTTCTTCGCCGCGTCGATGTCGTTGGCGTTGAGGTCGGGCATCTTCCGTTCGGCGATCTCCTGGATCTGCGCGTCGGAGATCGTCCCCACTTTGTTGACGTGGGGCTCGCCCGAGCCCTTCGGGATTCTGATCGCTTCCTTGATCAAGACCGCAGCCGGCGGCGTCTTCGTAATGAAGGTGAAGGAGCGATCCTCGTAAACAGTGATCTCGACCGGGATGATCGTCCCGCCTTCGCCCTGCGTCTGCGCGTTGAACGCTTTGCAGAAGTCCATGATGTTGACGCCGTGCTGACCCAGGGCAGGGCCGACCGGCGGCGCCGGGTTGGCGTTGCCAGCCTGGATCTGCAGCTTGATGAGGGTGAGTACTTTCTTCGCCATGAGGGGTTCGAGAGGGTAGCGGTCTTTGCGACCTAGATCTTCTTGACCTGGTCGTAGCCGACCTCGACCGGCGTCTCGCGACCGAAGATCGAGACCAGCACCTTGAGTTTTGCGGCGTCCTCGTTGATCTCGGCGATCTCGCCGGAGAAGTCCGAAAGCGGGCCGGAGATGACTTTGACCGATTCGCCGATCGCGAACTGGGCCTGCGTCCGCGGCCGCTCCGCCGTCTCGCGATGGAGCAGGCGATCGACCTCCGGTTTGGAGAGCGGCACCGGTTTGTTGCGCGCGCCGACGAAGCCGGTGACGCCGGGGGTGTTTTTGACCAGGCCCCAAGCGTCGTCGGTCATCTCCATGTTGACGAGCACGTAGCCGGGCATGGTCCGTTTCTCGGTCTGGACTTTCTGCCCGTCCTTCATCTCGGAGACCTGCTCGGTTGGAACGACGACCTGCCGCACGTTGCGGTTCTGGCTCATCGTCTGCACGCGGTGCTCGAGGTTGTGCTTGACCTTGTTCTCGTGCCCGGAGTAGGTGTTGATCACGTACCAGCGATACATCTCTTTTAGAAAGCCTTTGTTCGGGACCCTGGTTAGAGGATCTGCTTGATGAGCCAGTTGAAGGCCGCGTCGAGAGCGCCGAGATAGGCGGCCGCGACGGCGACGAAGAGGACGGTCACAGCGGTCGCTTGGATCAGCGTCTCACGATCCGGCCACTGGACTTTCTTCAGCTCCTGCCAACAGGATATGAGGAAGCCGATGACACCGGAGCGCTGACGTTCGGCTTTCGCCTGTTTCTGCTTTTTGTCCAGCTGCTGGCGCTCACGCCGCTTCTGGTCCTCGCGCTTGCGCTTTTCGGCTTCCTTGGCGGCTTTCGTCTCGGCCCGGCGCTCGGCGCGGGAGGGTTTCGTGTGCTCGGGTAGCTCCAGTGCCGCCTCGGGGACGCCGGCGGCCATCCCCATCTCCTCGGCCTCGATCAGCGCCTCGTCTCCGGACCTGGGGACCTGGGTGTCGTGCTGAGCGCGCGAGATTTGGTCGCGCGCGTCGCCGGAGCGTTTTTGCTCTTCGGCTTCCCGAGCCCGGCGCTCGGCCTTGCGCTGTGCACGGGTTTTCGCCACGACTACCTACCGAGTCTCTTTATGAGAGGTGTGGTGACCGCACCAGCGACAGAACTTGCGCATCTCGATGCGGTCCGGCGAGTTGCGCCGTGACTTGTTGGTCTGGTAGTTGCGACGCTTGCACTCTTCGCAAGCCATCGTCACCGCAATGCGGACATCTCCGCGAGCCATCTTCTCCCTCTTCCGTGCCTGAGGTAGTCGTTACAGAAGTCGCTACATAAAAGAAACCCCGGCCGAGGCGCGAGGCTGCAGGCAAGGATAGCGTCCTGCGACGCCTCGGGACCGGCTGCCGCCGCCCATACGTGTAGTAGTTCCCACGGGCTACCTAATTCTTTGTAAAGTCGATTTCAATGCAAACTCTTCTCTGCGACCGCGACCAGTTCGTAGAAGAGGTGGAAGAGCGGATCCTCGATCCGCGCGAACGCGGGCAGCCGGGGGCGCTGCTCCTCCTCGACATCGACTCCTTCCACCTCGTAAACGACTCGCTCGGCCACGAAGCCGGCGACCGGCTGCTGGAGACGGTGGCGGCGATGCTGCGGCAGCAGTGCCGGGCCGAGGACCTGCCGGCGCGGATCTGCGCCGACGAATTCGCCCTGCTGCTGCCGCGGGCGACGCCGGGCCAGGCGAAGGCGACGGCCGAGCGCCTGATCGCGCTGGTCCGCGAGCGTGGCAAGCCGGCGGTCGGGGCCAGCGTCGGGATCGCCTCCTTCGGCGGCACCGGCGAGGCGATCACCGCCGAAGGGCTGATGATCGCCGCCGACATCGCCCTCTGCGAAGCCAAGGAACAGGGCGGCGGCCGGGCGGTCGACGGCGACAGCGGCCCGAACATGAAGCTGACCTGGGCCGACCGGATCCGCGATGCGCTCGAGCGCGAGCGGATCGTCGTCTACGCGCAGCCGATCTTCGACCTGCGCAAGGAATGCGTCGCCCGCGAGGAGCTGCTGGTGCGGATGCTTGATGAGGACGACGACGTGATTCCGCCCTCCTCCTTCCTGCCGACCGCCGAGCGCCTCGGCCTGATCTCCGAGATCGACCGCATGGTGCTGGCGAAGGCGATCGAGCTGGCCGGGCGCTCGCAGCCGATCGCGGTCAACGTCAGCGGCGCCTCCCTCTGTGACCCGCGGCTCATAGAGGACGTGCGGGCGGCGATCGCCGACGGCCTCAACCCCGCCTGGCTCGACTTCGAGATCACCGAGACGGCGGCGATCTCGAACATGGACAACGCCCGCGCCTTCGCCCAGACCGTGACCGAGATGGGCTGCGGCCTCGGCCTCGACGACTTCGGCACCGGCTTCAGCTCCTTCAGCTACCTGAAGGAACTCCCGATCCAGCACCTGAAGATCGACATCGAGTTCATCCGCGACCTCCCCCGCTCCCCCACCGACCAGCGCCTGGTCCAAGCGCTGGTCCAGTTCGCGAAGGCCTTTGGGCAGGAGACCGTCGCCGAGGGCATCGAGGACGCCGAGACCCTGGCCCTCGTCCGAGCCTTCGAGGTCGACTTCGCCCAGGGCTTCCACGTCGGCAGGCCGGCCCTGGTCGACGACGGCCGCACCGCGGCAGCGGCCTGAAGCTTCCATCCCTCGCACTAGACTTTGCGCATGGCGAAGCGCCTGAGCGGTGATGCAAAAGAACTCGATCAGGTCCGCGCCGTGCGACGAAACGCGGATCTGCAAGCCACCATGAGTGAGCGGCTGGCCCGCGTGCACGCGCTCTCCAAGCAGATGAGCGCGATCAAGGGCGCAGCAAGAGAAAGTTGAGCGAGTTCGACCTTCGCTCCCTTCTCGAGGCCCTTAACGCCGAGGGCGTCCGTTTCGTCGTGATCGGGGGGGTTGCGGTTGGCGCCCACGGATATGTGCGAGGGACCGAGGATCTCGATCTCGTTCCCGACCCCGACCCCGTAAACCTGGACCGGCTGACCGGTGCCCTCGCCAAGCTGGAGTCGACTCTGCCGACCGTCGCAGAACGGCCCTTTGATCCAAACAGCGACGCGGGAGTCATCCGCCGCGGCGGCAACGTCACCGCAATGACGCGCTTCGGCGGCCTTGACGTCGTCCAGCGAGCACGAGGGGTTCCGAGCTTCACTCAGCTGATTGATGACGCTTTAGAGAGTGACCTACTCGGAATTCCGGTCCTTATCTGCTCCCTCGCGCGCCTCCGCGAGATGAAGGAAGCGCAAAATCGTGAGCAAGACCGAGCCGACCTCGCGAACCTGCCGGAGGAGTAGCGCCCTGCCCGTGCGTCATCATCTGCGACATGGATGCCCGAACGCTGGAGAACCTGCCGGGGGCTGAGATCGTTCTCCCCGGCCTTGCAGATCTAAAGCGAGGGCAGCTAAGCGTTAACGCATTGGCCGTGCAGGCGGCGGCACCGAGGCTGCGGCTCCTCGGCCTTGAAGCCCGTAGTGCCGAAGATGACGTGCCGGCTGCGCACCGGCTCTACCAGCACCTCCAGCAGGAGCTGGGCGATGGCGCGCACTCCCGCTACAACGCGATCCTCAGGCGGGTGGTCAGCTTCGCCCGGGCTGCAGAGCGTGCGCGAAAGTCTGATTTGCCCGACTGAAGCGAGCCGCCGAAGCGCTCTAAAGGCCCAGCGTTTTGGAGATGATCGTGCGCTGGATCTCGGAGGTGCCGCCGTAGATCGTCGAGACCAGTGAGCTGCGGACGAGGCGCTCCATGTCGTACTCGGAGGAGTAGCCGTAGCCGCCCATCATCTGCATGCCCTCGAGGGTGGTGCGCTTGGCGACCTCGGTGACGAAGAGCTTCACCATCGAGGCCTCTTTCGGCAGCATCCGGTCGGGGTCCTCGTCGACCAGGGTGGCGACCCAGTGGGTCATCAGGCGGGCCGCCTCGAGGTCGGTGGCGAGGTCGGCGAAACGGTGCTGGAGGGCCTGGAAGGAGCCGATCGGGCGGCCGAACTGCTTGCGCTCCTTGGCGTAGGCGAGGGCGTCGTCGAAGGCCCGCTGGGCGATCCCCAGCATCGTCGCCGCGAGGATCAGCCGCTCGACATTGAGGCCGGCCATCAGCTGGGTCCAGCCCTGGTCGACCTCGCCGAGGACGGCGCTCTCGGGGGCGACGACGTCGCTGAGGTAGAGGGTGTTGGTCTCGCGACCGCCCATCGTCTGGATCGGGACGATCTCCATCCCCTCGACCTCGCGCGGGACCCAGATCATCGACAGCCCCGCGTGCTTGCTCTCGCCCTTGGTGGTGCGGCAGACGACGAGGACGTGGTCGGAGATGTGGGCGTTGGAGATGAAGACCTTCTGGCCGTTGATGACGAAGCCGCCGTCGACGCGCTCGGCCTTCGTGGTCAGCGAGCCGACGTCGGAGCCGGCCTCGGGCTCGGTCATCGCGATCGCCTCCACCGAGCCGGAGGCGATCCCGCCGAGGATCTCCTGCTTCTGCTCCTCGGTCCCGAACCGCTGGGTGGCGCCGGCGACGATCAGCGTCGTCGCGTAGCCGCCGATCGGGGCGAGGCCGCGGGTCGTCTCCTCCATGAACAGGCAGGCGTCCAGCATCGTCCCGCCGGAGCCGCCGTACTCCTCGGGGATCGTCACCCCGAGCCAGCCGAGCTCGGCCATCTGCTTGTAGAGGTCGAAGTTGTGGTGGTCCTGATACCCGTCGGTCAACCGCTCGCGCTGGTCCTGCGTCCCGCACTCGCGGTCGCAGAAGTCCCGAATCGCGTCGACGAAATCCTTCTGCTCGTCGCTGAGGGCGAAGTCCACGAGCGGCAGCCTACGCGATGAAAGCTCGTCGGCGACCAGCCAGGGAGCGATAGTCGTTCAAGCAGGGCCTATCCGCCGCCCGCTCGGGGGCTCCTGGCCGCGTCGGTGGGAACTGAGGATGAGATCGAGGCGGCGCACTCGCGCCTTGATCTCATCCGCTGGAACCCAGCCCCGGAGCGCGTTCCGGTAAGCCTCGACTGCACGAGCATCGGTGTTCCTGTCGAGCGTCGCCGGCTTCTCTGGGTCATGGGGGTCACTGAAATCATAGGCGCGCCGTTTTCCGAGCAGGCTGTCGAGGATTTCCAGCGCACGCAGGAAGATCGGGGGGACTTTCCCCTCGTTCTGCCCGGCCGCGAGTCTGGCCGGCTCTCCGATCCGGCGCTCGAAGTTCCGGAAGAACGGGGTGAGGTCGGCCCGCTGCATCGCCACCATCCGCGGCACGTTGTCGGCGATCTCACAGAAGGCTTTTCCGTGCATCAGCGCATAGGGCAAGTCGTCGCTGAGGTCTGGGTGCCGCAGGGCGAGCACCCGATTGGCCTCCGCATGGAAGTGGGTCATCGGATCCCTCAGTGGGCTCCTTGCGGCCTTCGTCAGGCTTTTCTCACCCGCGTCGTGAGCCAGCATCGCCAGGTAGAGCTGCCCCCCGTTGACGACCCAGCGCTTGCGCTCCTCCAGCGCCTCCAACTCTGCCTTCTTGTGGAAGCGAACGAGATCCGAGCGTTCGAGGAGTGCCTGGAACGCGGCGGGCCGCTCCGGCTCTTCGATCAGCCATTCCCCCACCTCGTGAGCGAGAACAACCCGGCGGCCATGCGAAGGAGGCAGGAACCTGGGGCAGATCCGGTTAACCACCGTGCTCAGAAACTGGACCCCCGCCGGCTCGAACTTCTTGCGCAGATCCTCATATGCCGGATGAAGCGAGTTCTCACAGGCGATGAAAACGGTGTCATCCTCCGCATGCCGAGCCTCGAGCAGTTCGCTCACGAACTCGTAACGCTGTGAGATCGCACCCCGCAGCGTCGAGGTGATCAGCATCGGGTCTCCGTCTTGGAGCGCCTCGGCGATTCGCGGGTCTACTCCGGCGAGGTCGAAGGGCCCCCCAAACGAGGCCAGGGGAAAGAAGCTAATCGGACGGCTGGGAACCAGCGCGACGCCGTAGGCCGGTCGGCTTCCCGGCCCAGGCCGTCCGATTAGGTGAGTCTCGAGACCGACCTCGGTCGCGATCGGGAGGATCAAGCCGAGCGCCAACTTCGACGCCCCCAAATGGATATGTAAGACACGCTCGTGCATCCGAGCCTCCCACTCAGAGCCCCTTTACAACCGCGACCCTGGTGTAAAGCCCCGGTGCCCTTGACTACCCCAGGTAAAAACAGTGGTTACAGCTTGGTACCGGCGAATCTAAGACTTAGACGGCGGAGGCGAGATCCTGGGCGCATGCTAGCCGGCGCTCATGGAAGGCATCAGAGCAGGCAGGGCAGAGCTCGAGGTGCTTAGCAATCCTACTCCGCATCTCGTCATCCAGATCACTGCTGGGCACGGCGTAACGATCGAGCAAGGCGTCGCTGAGATGCGGTTCCGACTTCACAAAGGGGTTCGTCTGCTGGAGGAACCGCGCGCGGTCGCCCGCCGGACCGGCGAGATGGAGGCGGGAGAATGCCCAAGCCTTTTCGAGCTCACCGAGCTCGATCAGTTCGACCGCGGAGAAGGTGCCCGCCTCGAGGCTCTCCTTGCAGAGGTCCACGTCGCCGCCACTGTCGTGGAAAAGCAGGGCGACGCCAGAAACGATCTCCCGCCGGTCGGCGATCGAGGGCAGCAGGTCAACGAGGCTTCCGGCGAGAGCGAAGTAGTCCCGGCACCCCCGAAGCTCGTCTTCTTCCATCTTGCCGAGCTCGACCGTCGTCTGCACACGACACCCGAGCTGACTCAGCAGCGTCTGCATCTCCCAGCGGGTCGAGTTCGCCAGCAGAATCGCCTGACCGAAAATTTCCGCGAAGAGCTCGGAGCGGTCAGGGTGGCCCGACAGCCACTCGCTCCAGCGACGTGGTTCCCGCACCAGAGCAGCGACCATGTCGAGCCCCGCCAGTGGCGGATTCGGCATTTCTTGGTTATCGCTGATTTGATCGCTCATCTTGTACGTTGCTCCAACGAGCTAGGTGAGCGAAAGTTTCGACGGACTGGGCTTAACCCCCGCTAGACCGGCCCCGCCGCAAGGAATCGCCCACCACACCACCTGGAAGGTAGCGGATCGTGTGCGCTGACGCCAGGGAAGGTGGCCGGAATTACGAAGAAATTGCGAACTCTGCGCCTGCCTAAGCCCGGAACGAGACTCGAACTCGTGACCCCTTCCTTACCATGGAAGTGCTCTACCAACTGAGCTATCCGGGCGGGTCGGCCCCTGTAGAAGCCGTGCGCTCAGGATGATTCTAGACGGTGGCCGCCGATCAGCGGCGGCCCCACGGCATCGCCACCGCCAGCTTCCAGACGCCCTCGAGTTGGCGCAGGACCATCGTCGGCGTCAGCGCCCTGGTGAAGGGCGCACTTTCCGGGCCGGCGGAGCTAACCAGCCACCGCTCGGTCCCGAGGGCGACCTCGCCGGCGAGGACGATCGAGCTCTCCTGCACCTCGATCTGGGAGCGGGCGACGATCAGCTGGTAGAGGATCGGCTTGATCTCCCCGCGGCCCCTGACGACAGTCGCGTCGGGGGTGAGCAGGCAGGCGTCTTTGGCGAAGCAGGAGGTCGCCCCCTCGAGATCGCCACGGGTGATCGATGAGGCGAGGGCGCGCGTGCTCTCCCCGGGAGTGCGCGCGCCCTCGCGGACGGCAGTCGCCATGGGCTAGAGGAACTTCGACTGCTGCTGGCGGCAATAGCGGAATTCGTAGTCGAGCACCTGGTTGTTGGCCTGCTTGGAGGTGCTGATCAGGCGGACGACCATGTTCTGGGCACTCGACGCTTCCGCGTTGCCGAGCTTCTTCGCAATCATTTCGAAGAGCTGCACCTCGGTCTTCACATACCCCAACCACTTCGTCAGCCGGGTGGCGTCGGCGGGCGGTTTCGGCACCTGCACGAGCTGGGCGCGAGCCTTCTTCAGGGCTTTGCCGGCGGCACGGAACTGCTTCGCAGCGGCGTCGAGCTTGCCAGCCTTCACTTTCTGCCGCACACCCTTGAGGATCTTTTCGTTGGCTTCCGTATTGACCTTGCAGATCGGTTCGACTTCTTCCTTGTAGGTCTCCGGGGTCGCTTCCGCCGCCATCGAGGGCACTGCCCCGACCAGCACGACGACTGCAGCCAACGAAATCATCAGCTTCCTGCCCGACATCGACGCCTCCTCCTTGTTGACATGGTGCCTCTGTAACCCGTATCTCGGTTAAGCGGCTCGGTCCCCAACGAGCAGCGGGCGTCAATCATAGGCGTCCGGGAGGTGGACATTCCAGTCCCCCATCGGGGAGCTCGCTGCCCACATTGGGTAGCTTCCACGAGGTGCGCCACCCGATGCTCCGCATGCTGCTCGCGCTCGCCTGCCTGCCGCTCCTGCTCCTCGCCGGCTGCGGGGGCTCCGACGACCAGTCCCGGCCGGCGCCGTCGGCTGCCGAGTTCCCCTCGGCGAAGGGGAAGACGATCGGGGACGTCCTTCACGATCCGGGGGCGAAGCCGACGAAGCTGGTGATCGCGCCGGCGACCCAGACCTTCGACCTCGGCGAGAACCGCTACGCCTTCGGGGTCTTCACCCGCGGCCAGGAACAGGTCGACGACGCCGACGTCGCCCTCTACTTCGCCAAGGACGCCAAGGGCCCGGTGACCGGGCCGCTGCCGGCGCAGGTGAGCTCGCTGGAGACGAAGCCGGCCTATCGCGCGAGAGGCGCCGGCGGGCCCGGCGAGGCGACGACGGTCTACGTCGTCCCGAAGGTCGACTTCGACCGCAACGGGCCCTGGTTCGCGGTGGCGATGCTGAAAGGCCCGAACGGGCTGGAGGTCTCGCGGGTGCCGAGCCCGGTTGTCGGCGAGTTCCCGCAGATCCCGCAGGTCGGCGACAAGGCTCCGGTCATCCACACGCCGACCGCCGCCGACGTCGGCGGCGATATCTCGAAGATCGACACCCGCGTCCCACCCGACCAGATGCATGAGATCGACTTCGCCGACGCCGTCGGCAAGAAGCCGATCGTGCTCGTCTTCGCCACCCCGGCGCTCTGCCAGACCCGGGTCTGCGGCCCGGTGGTTGACGAGGCCCAGCAGGTGGCCGACTCGTACAAGGGCAAGGCCGACTTCATCCACATGGAGATCTACAACGACAACGAAATCGCCAAAGGGCCGCGGCCTCAGCTACAGGCCTTCAACCTGGAAAGCGAGCCGTGGACTTTCCTCATCGACCGCAACGGAATTGTCCGTGACCGCATCGAGGGCGCCTTTGGGGTGTCTGAACTGGAAGAAGCGATGCGGACGATAGTGCCCGGTTGATCAACCAGGCTCCGCTACGCTCTAACCGTCGGTAAGGGGATCGACGGTTAGTACCCGCTGGGAGGCAGGGTCGAAGAAAAAACGACGCTGCAAGGAGCGATATGAAGCACAGGCTGGCAGTCCCTGCTTCTCGTCCTCGGGCTATGCGCCCTGCTCGGAACCCTCACCGCCTCAGCGATGGCCGACAAGGGTGGCGGACAGAAGAAGAAGCAGGCGAAGTCGAAGACGTTTGAAGTCTGCAAGCACGGCTGCCGCTACCGGACGATCCAGAAGGCGGTCGACGCCGCCGGCTCGTTCAAGGCGAAGAAGAAGAACGCGAAGGTGAAAGCCGTGGTCGCGATCCGCCCGGGCAAGTACGTCGAGGGCGTCGTCGTCGACGGCACTCTGCGCAAGAAGAGCTTCGACGACCTGACCATCAAGGGGACGAAGAAGAACCGCAAGAAGGTCGTGCTCGAGGGCAAGAACGCGAAGGGCGAGCTCGGGGCGGCGCAGAACGGGATCGAGGCGATCAGCGTCGACGGCCTCGTGCTGGAAAACATGTGGGCGCGGAACTATCAATCGAACGGGTTCTTCATCCACGCCGCCAACGAAGGTGGCCAGCACTGCGACGGCTACACGATGGACAACCTGCTGACCTCGGCCAACCGCTCCTACGGGCTCTTCGCCAAGAACTGTTACGGCGGCAAGATGATCAACTCGGCCGGGTACCACCACGGCGACTCCGCCTTCTACGTCGGCGAAACGCCGTGCGACTCGAAGTCCTGGACCAACCACGGCGTCGCGCCGCCGCCGAAGCCCTGCCAGCGGAAGCCGAAATGGACGCTGCTGAAGAACGACCGCAGCTACGAAAACGTGCTCGGCTACTCGGGGACGAACTCCAAGTACGTGAAGATCGTCGAATCGGCCTTCTACAACAACGGCGCCGGGATCGTCCCGAACACGCTCGACAGCGAGGGGTTCGAGCCGAACGGCTGGAACGTCTTCGAACGCAACGACGTGTTCTGGAACAACTACAACTACTTCCTCGCCGGCTCGAAATTCCACACCGTCTCCGGCGGGCTCGGCCAGGTCGCCGGGGCGACGGTCAACTACCCGACCGGCGTCGGCATCGTCCTCTACGGCGGCGCCAAAAACGTCGTCAAGCAAGAACAACGTGTTCGGCAACTACAAGTGGGGCATCGCCTCCTTCTCGGGGCCGGGTGAAGTCTTCGTCGCCAACGAGGGCGACGACGCCAAGAACATCAACAACCAGATCGTCGAAAACACGATGGGCCGGGAAGGCGCCGACCCGAACGGCGAATACGACATCTGGAACGACGGCACCGGTGGCGGCAACTGCTGGAGCGAGAACAGCGCCAACTGCGACCTTCGCCCCCGGCAACGGCAAAGTGCCGCTGAGCCAGCTCTACCCCGCCTGCCCGCAGCCCGAAGTGCTGGCCGACCAGGTCCGCAGCCTCGACATCGTCGCCGGCCTGCAGATCAACCTGGGCGAAGAAAGACGACCCGAAGACGATCCTCGGCTACGCCGTCCTCGAACCCGCCGCAGAAGCAGGAGTGCAGCTGGGTCCGGCGCGCTGCCGTCGCACCCGGCGTTCGAGAAATTCACGCCGGTCGAGGTAGCGCCGCAGCCCGGCGAGGTGACGTGCAGATGAGGGGCGGCAGGAGGTTCGTCGCCCTCACCGTCGCGACCGGCCTGGCCGCGCTCGCCCTGTTCGGGGTGAGCCCGGCCTCGGCCGGAGCGCCGAACAAGCCGCCGGTGAAGGTGACCGTGAACGACTTCTTCTTCGGCCCCGACCGCGGTGACGATCAAGAAAGGGCGGGCGGTGAAGTGGGTCTGGTCCTCGACCAACACCTACCCCCACGACGTCCACCTGAAGAAGGGGCCGGCGAACCTGAAGAACAAGGGCTCCTACTCGACCAAGACGACGGCGGTGACCGGCGCCCACTTCCAGAAGACGTTCGAAACCCCGGGCACCTACAAGTTCATCTGCACGATCCACCCGGACGGAAATGCAGATGACGTCACCGTCAAGAAGTAGGCCGCGATGGCACCTGATCCGATCGACCGCCGGGGCTTCCTCGCCCTCTCCGGTGGGGCTCTGCTCTGCACCCTCGCCGGCCAGGAGGTGGCGACCGACGAAGGGCAGATCGACGTCGAGGGGCTGGCCCGCAGGGTGAAGGTGCCGCCGAAGGTGGCGGCGGCGGAGTGGCGCGGCGGCGCAGGCGGGGGCGAGCGTCCTGGCGGGACTGCCGAGCGGCGGCTCGACTCGCGAGTACTGGATCGCCGCCGAGCCGGTGGAGTGGAACATCGTCCCCACCCACCGCGACCAGATGATGGCCGAGCAGGTGAAGCAAGGGAAGACCCGCTTCGGCGCCTACGGCTACCGCGCCTACTCGCGCCGGGTTCAAAAGCCCGCTCGGGCAAGGCGACGGTGCCGGGCCCGCTGATCGAAGCCGAAGTCGGCGACACCGTCGTCGTCCACTTCCGCAACAAGCTGGGGGCGCCGGTGACGATGCACCCGCACGGCATCTTCTACGCCAACGAGATGGACGGCGCCTACAAGGGGAAGTGGACCGACCCCGGCGGCTTCGTCCAGCGCAACCGCACCTTCACCTACGTCTGGGAGGCGCGCGAAGGGACCGAGGGCACCTGGCTCTACCACGACCACGGGCCGATGGACCCGCTGCCGATCTTCAAGGGCCTGTTCGGCCCGCTGGTGATCCGCAAACGGGGCGAAGCGCGGCCCGACAACGAGTTCTTCCTCGCCTTCCACACCTTCGACCCCTCGATCACCGGACTGCGGGGCACCTACTACTGCGTCAACGGCAAGGCCTACGCCGGAAACACGCCGACGCTGGAAGCGAAGGTCGGCCAACGGGTCGCCTTCCACGTCTACGGGGTCGACAACTTCTTCCACACCTTCCACCTGCACGGCCACCGCTGGAGCGAACCGGACGGGCGGATCGTCGACAACAAGACCTTCGGCCCCGCCGAGTCGTTCCGGTTCGAGTTCATCGAGGACAACCCCGGCCGCTGGTTCTACCACTGCCACGTCTTCCAGCACCTGCACCAGGGGATGAACGGTTGGTACCTCGTCTCCTAGCCGCGCTGGTGGCTGCCGCGCTTCTCCTCCCGCGCAGCGCGGCGGCGGTCAACACGCGGGTCTCGATCGCCAACTACGCCTGGTCGCAGCCGCGGTCGAAGTCGAACCTGGGCGAGAAGGTGACCTGGGACTGGCTCGGCCCCGACCTCGCCCACTCGGTCACCGGGATCTCCGCCAACGACCTGCAGTGGGACTCCGACCCCGGCACCGACGCGCCCGCACACCGCGCCGGCGACAGCTTCACGCTGCAGTTCGACCAGCCGGGCGAGTACTTCTTCCAGTGCAAGCTGCACGCCGCGTCCGGGGCGAGGTGGTCGTCTCCGACACTCCCGGGGGACCCGAACTCCGACCCCGGCCCGCAGCCGCCGCTGAACCTCGACGTGCGGCCGCCGACGCTCGGCGCGGCTCACCTGGCGAAGCCGAGCACGAGGGGGCACAAGGGCATCGCATTCAGCGCCCAGATCAGCGAGCGCGGCAAGCTCGACGCCGAGTACTACCGGTTCAACTCGAAGGGCCGGCGCGTCTACAACGGCTTCGAGACCTGGAAGACCTTCATCGGCATCAACCACCTGCGGCTGGGCGCGCGCTGGAAGCACTTCCGGGCGCGGCCGGGTCGCTACCTGGCGGTGCTGCGGGCGACCGACGAAGCGGCGAACGAATCGAAGCCGCTGAACAAGCGGTTCACGATCTCCGGCTAGACCGCCTGGACGAAGAGCTGCGCTTGCGGCGGCGTTTTCCGCTCGGCTCGGCGTCGCCGCGCAGGGTCCGTTCGCCGGCTTTCTCGGTCGACTCGCCCATCGTGATCTGGAACATCGCCAGCAGCGCGTCGGAGGCGAGCGGGCGCATCCGGTCGAGCGCCTCGCGCACCTTCGGCCAGTCCTCCTCGGGGCGGCCGGCCTTGTCGAAGGGCTCCCAGATCTCGCGGACGAAGAGGTCGACGAAGGCGCGCGCGACGCCTTCGGCGAGCGCGGCGCAGCTTCTCGGCGGTGTCGACCGCGGCCTCGCCGGCTGACGCCGAGCTCGACCAGGGCGGCGCCGGCGCGCTGCAGGCGCGGGCTGATCACCTCGACCTTGCCGTCGGGCAGCTGCGCGCAGGACGCCGAGCTTTTCCGCCCGTGCGCAGCAGCTTCGGGTCGACCTCGTCGACCCCCCAGCTGGCCGGCCAGCTCGTCGGCGTCGAAGATTTCCGGCGTCTCGTCCTCGAACGGGGCGCGGATCGCGCGGGCGAAGTCGACGATCTCCTGCGAGGAGCCGTCGCTCGCTCTCCAGCACCCGCCGGATCGCCTCCAGGTTGAGGCCCTCGGCCTGCATTTCGCGGGTCAGCTCGATCCGCGCGACGTGGTCCTCGTTGTAGTAGCCGGTGCGGCCGTGGACCTCGGGCGGCGGCAGCAGGCCGCGGGTCTGGTGGGCGCGGATGTTGCGCACCGTCATCCCCGTCCGCCGCGCCAGCTCGCCGATCGTCATCTTCCCGTCGGGCTTGGCCTTCTGGCCTTTCCGGGGGCTCATCTGCCCATCGTAAGCGGCAGCCGCTGGCCGTTCATCTTCTGCCGCCGCGTCTGAGCAGAGGAATGCGATCGCGGCGGCGATGTCCTCGGCCGGGGTGAAGGTGGGGAACTCCTTGCTCCGGGCTCTCCTCCCGCATCCGCGGGGTGAGGATCGCGTCGACGACGACGATGTTGGCGGTCGCGGCGCTGCCTTCGAACCCGTCGGCGAAGGCGAGCGTCCAGGCCTCGGCGGCTGCCTTGGCGGCGGCGTAGGCGGCGTTGGTGTTGGTCGGCGCCTGCGCCTGCTTGGAGGAGACGAGGACGAAGCGGCCGTGCGGTGCTGGCGGCGAGCTGGTCGTGGAAGGCGCGGGTCGTGTGCTGGACGGTGCGGACCAGCAGGTCGTGCAGCAGCTCCCAGTCGGCGAGCGGCGCCTCGTGCAGCGGCTCTCCCCCGCGCCAGCCGCCGACCAGGTGGACGAGCCCGTCGACCCGGCCGAAGCGCTCGACCAGCGCCGCGCACCAGGCGCGCGCGGCGTCCTCGTCGAGCAGGTCGACGGCGCGCCCGTCCCAGCGCTCGGGCGGAAGGCCCAGGTCGGCGGCGATCGCGTCGAGCGTCTCCTGGGCGCGATCGGTGCCGGCAACCGTCGCGCCGGCCTCGGCGAGCTCCTTGGCGACGAGCGGCCCGAGGCCGCCGCCGACTCCGGCGATCGCGATTACGCGGTCATCAAGCACGAGCGCATCATCTCAGGCATCCGGAACGGGATTCTCTTGTGAAAGTTTCTGTCTGCGGCTCATGCGATGATGCTCGGCATGGAGAACGCTGCATCTGCAACCGGCGCACACCGCCGCCAACGCGCCGTCAATCGACGAGTCCAGGGCGACATCGGAGAGCTCTCGGCGTTGGAGTGGCTGGCAAGTCGAGGCGCGACGGTTTGGGTTCCGTTCAACCACAGCTCACATATCGACCTGATGGCCGAGTTGGATGGGCGACTCGTCAAGGTCCAAGTGAAAACCTCGACCTTCCGCGGGCCGCTCAAGTCGGGGGAAGATCGGTGGAAAATCTCGATCGCCACCAACGGTGGCAATCGCAGCTGGACCGGCTTGACGAAGAAGTTCGACCCGGCGCAGGTGGACTACCTCTTCGTGCTCGTCGGAGACGGCCGGCGATGGTTCATCCCCGCTCGTTTCGTAGAGGCCGTCCGCTCGATCGCGCTTGGCGGGACTAAGTACTCGGAGTTCGAGGTAGAGCGAGGCACCCCCTTCGAAGCACTCGTCTACAAGGATGCCGCGGCTAATACACTTGCGGATGTCACACCTTTACCGGGGGAGTGCCAGAGCGGTCAAATGGACTTGACTGTAAATCAAGCGGCTATGCCTACGCAGGTTCGAATCCTGCCTCCCCCATCAACTACGCGACAGGTGCTGCTTCGCCCGAAACGTCAGGTGACTTTTCCGAAGGCGCCGTGCGACGAAGCGGGGATTGCCGCCGGGGATCGACTGAGGGTGCAGGCCGACGGTCTGGGACGAGTCGTCTTCGAGAAGATCGACGGCGAGCCGCCGGTCTAGCCTTCCGAGGCCTGCAGCCGTGCCTTCATCTGCTCGTTGAAGGCGTTGAGGGCCGAGAAGGGGCGCATGAAGACGGTTAGCTCGCGGACGCGGCCGTCGCTGTCGAGCTCGAGGAAGTCGATGCCCTCCAGCTCGCGGTCGCCGACCGTGGCCTTGAAGCGGAGGACGACGGTGTCGCCCTCGGCAAGCTCGTCGGTGTAGGAGAAGTTCTCCAGCGTCGCCGCCACGTGGGTGAGGACGACGGAGACGGTATCGCGGCCTTCGAAGCCACGGAAGAGGACCGGACTATGGAGGACGACGTCCTCGTGCAGCGTCTCGGTGAGCAGGTCGATGTCCTTGCTCTCGGCGGCACGGCGGAAGGGGTGCGGCTCGGCCATCGCCCCCACTGTAGCTGGGTGCGATGGGATACTCACGCCGTGCCGAGCGACCGCTTCTACTCACGCCTCTCCCATTCGCTGGGCGCAAAAGGGCTGCGGATGGTCGGCAAGCTGAACGCTCCGGTCTACCGGCTGACCGGCGGGCGGGTCGGGGGCAGGGTCGGAAAAGGTCCCGTCCTCCTCCTCACCACTACTGGCCGCAAGTCCGGGCAGCCACGCACGGCACCGGTCCTCTACCTCGCCGACGGCGAGCGCTTCGTCGTCATCAACACCAACGCCGGCAACCAGAAGACGCCGGCCTGGTCGTTCAACCTGAAGGCCAATCCCGAGGCCGAAATCGAGGTCGGGCGCAAGCGTTTGCAGGTGCGGGCGCGGGCGGCCGAGGGCGAGGAACGGGCCGAGCTCTGGCGCCGCCACATGGAGCAGTACTCGGGCTGGGACTACTACGAGTCGAAGCTGGACCGTGAGATCACGGTCTTCGTACTCGATCCGCGCTAGCTGGCTTCGCGCAGCATCTGCGCCTCTGGGAGGCGCTTCAGCTTCTTCAGCGTGTTGTTCTCGATCTGCCGAATCCGCTCGCGGGTGACGCCGAAGGTGCGGCCGACTTCCTCCAGCGTCAGCGGCTCGGCGCCGGCCAGGCCGTAACGCAGTTCGATCACCTGGCGCTCGCGCTCGGGCAGCGCTTCGAGGGCTTTCTTCACGCCCTCCTTCTGCAGGTGCTCGCTCGCTTCCTCGAACGGCTCCAGAACGGCGTCGTCGGCGACGAAGTCGCCAAGCTCGGATTCGTCCTCGTCGCCGACCGGTTTCTCCAGCGAGACCGGCAGCTGGGCGACGCGGAGGATGTCGCGGACGTCGGAGACGGGCCAGCGCAGCTCTTCGGCGATCTCCGCCGGCTCGGGCTCGCGCCCCAGCTTCTGCACCAGCTGCCGTTCGACGTGGGCGACGCGGTTCAGCTTCTCGACCATGTGGACGGGGATGCGGATCGTCCGCGCCTTGTCGGCGATCGCCCGCGTCACCGCCTGGCGGATCCACCAGGTCGCGTAGGTCGAGAACTTGTAGCCGCGGCGGTAGTCGAACTTCTCGACCGCCCGGATCAGCCCCAGCGAGCCCTCCTGGATCAGGTCGAGGAAGCTGAGGCCGCGGCCCAGATAGCCTTTCGCGATCGAGACGACGAGGCGCAGGTTGGCCTCGACCATCTGCCGCTTCGCCAGCATGTCGCCGCGCTCGATCCGTTTCGCCAGTTCGACCTCCTGCTGCGCGGTTAGCAGGTCGACCTGGCCGATCGCCCGCAGGTAGAGCCGCAGCGAGTCGAGGCTGGGCTCGACGGTGAGGTCGAGCTCTTCTTTTTTCGAGGAGCCGCTGCTCTCGCCACTGCGCTGCGCTTTGTAAGCGCTGACCCCGTCCTCGGCGATGACGTCGATGCCGTGCTCGACGAGGTGGGCGTGGAGCTGGGAGACCTGTTCCTTGGTGATCTCAACCTCCTCGAGTGTCGAGGAGATCTGCTCGAAGGTCAGGTAGCCGCGCTCGCGACCGGTCGCGATCAGGCCCTGGAGCTCCTCGATCTCCCCGATCGGGCTCGCCTCCTGGTCACGATCGATGACCTCAGTCGTGGTCTCCAACGGTTCGATGCTCACTGCTACGCAGCGCCCCTCTCCCTTTGTGCGCTCGGCCGGCCCTAACGCTCCGACCGCGGCGGATTATAGGCGGAAAAAACTCTCCAACGTCCGGAGAGCTTCTGCGGCAGCCGATCGGCCCTCCCCGTTGCTTACTATTGGTTAGCCGATGGCCAGTCAGACGACCGCCACCCCGACCACCCCCGACGTCCAGGCCGGCCTCCCCGCCACCCAGGTGGGCCTCTCGCGCGTCGGCGTCACCGGGGTCGAGAAGGTAATCCGGGTCAAGGCCGACGGCGTCGAGAACCTCTTCTACGCCGGCTTCGAGTGCTTCGTCGACCTCAACCCACAGCAGGCCGGGGTCCACATGTCTCGCTTCGAGGAGATCGTCGGCGAGGCGATCGACGAGGTCGTCCTCGGCGAGGCATTCAAAGCTGAGGCCCTGGCCGCCCACGTCGCCGAGAAGGTGCGCGAGCGCCAGGGAGGCGAGCGAGCCGAGGTCTCGATCACCGCCCGCTACCCGGAGACGGTGCAAACGCCGGAAACCGGCAAGAGCACCCAGGAGATCTACGTCCTCTACGGGACCGCGGTCGCCTCCGCCCGTGGCACCCGCACCCTCACCGGGGTCGAGGCCCAGGGGATGACCGCCTGCCCCTGCGCCCAGGAAGCCGTCGCCGCCCTCGCCCGCGATCGCCTCGCAGACGATGGCTTCGGCAGCGAGGAGATCGAGCGGATCCTCGAGCTGGTCCCGGTCGCCACCCACAACCAGCGCGGCATCGGCACCCTCTGGGTCGGCTGCCCCGAGGGCGGTTCGGCCTGGATCGAGGCGCCGGAGCTACTGCGGATCGTCGAGAGCTCGATGAGCTCGGAGATCTACGAGCTGATGAAGCGCACCGACGAGCGCTCAGTCGTCGTCAAGGCCCACGAACACCCCCGCTTCGTCGAGGACTGCGTCCGCGAGATGCTGCGCCAGGTAGTCGAGGGCTACACCGACCTCCCCGAGCAGACCTTCGTGATGGCACGACAGGAGAACCTCGAGACGATCCACCGCCACAACGTCGTCGCCGAGCGCTACGGCACCCTCGGCGACCTGCGGGCTGAGCTCTCGAACGGCGAGCACCAGGCGCATCACATGACGATGCGCGAGTGGCTCGAGGCGCCTGTCTCCTAAAGGAGGGGGCGGGGGTGTCCCTTCCGGGCGCAGCTCGGCGGGGCATCGTTCTGTTGCTGTCGCCCGATCGCTGCTTGCCCGCCTCGTGCTAAGTGCCCGGAAGAGACACCCCCGCCCCCTCCTACGACACGTGCTCTAGCTACGGCTGAGCTCACAACAGCTTTCTAAAAAGCTGGCGAACTTCGGGGGTCTGCCACAGCTCGGTGATCGGGAGGGGTCGGTGGGGGTCCCTGGGTACTTGGCACGGAGCTGAGCCACCCCGCTTGAGGCGTCAGCCAATCCCCGACGAGCTCAGCGGAGGTGCTCCCAGGGACCCCCACCAACCCCTCCCCCCACATCAACACCCTCCTAAGAAGAAGCGCCCTTCAGCTTCGCCGCGGCCCGTTCGCGCTCCAGCGCCTCGATCCGTTTGCGGAGGCCGAAGAAGTAGTCGACGCCGCTGATTACGGTGACGGCGAGGGCTATGTAGACGAGGATGTCGACGCCGAGGGGGGCTGGGTTGGTGGCGATCAGGGCGATGACGGCGGCGATTTGGAGGACCGTCTTCAGCTTGCCGAGCCAGCTGGCGGCGATGACGATGCCGCGCTCGTTGGCGATCGTGCGGAGGATCGTGACCGCGACCTCGCGGGCGATGATCACCATCGCCACCCAGGCTTCGAGGCGGTCGAGGGAGACGAGGGAGACGAGCGCCGCGGTGATCAGGAGCTTGTCGGCTAGCGGGTCCATCAGCTTGCCGAAGGTGGTGATCGAGCCGCGGGAGCGGGCGAAGTAGCCGTCGAGACCGTCGGTGAGGGCGGCGAGGGCGAAGACGGCGGCTGCGAACGCGTCCCCGTGCTCGCTCTCGCCCAGCAGCGCGACGACCACGACCGGGACGGCGAGGATGCGGAGGAGGGTGAGCGCGTTGGGGAGGTTGAGCGGGAACATCTCCCCGCTCACTTACCCCCGGCAGGGACCGGAGCCACCCCGGCTTCGGCGTCCTTCTTCGCGAAGTACTCCTCGCCCTCGATGCTGACGTGCGGGATCAGCCGGTCCATCCAGCGGGGCAGCCACCAGGCGCGCTTGCCGAGCAGCACCATCACCGCCGGCACCAGCAGGCAGCGGACCAGGGTCGAGTCGATCGCGATCGCCACCGCCAGCCCGACGCCGAACTCCTTCACCACCGGGTTGCCGCTGAGCACGAAGCTGGTGAAGACGCAGACCATGATCGCCGCCGCCGAGGTGATCACCCGGCCGGTGTTGGCGAGGCCTTCGACGACGGCGCGACGCTCGTCGCCGTACTCCTCGTAGTGCTCGCGCATCTGCGTCAGCAGGAAGACCTCATAGTCCATCGAGAGGCCGAAGAGGATCGCGAACATCAGCAGCGGCACGAAGCTGACGATCGGGATGGCGTGGTCGAGCCCGATCAGCGAGGAGCCCCAGCCGAGCTGGAAGACCGCGGTGACGACGCCGTAGGCGGCCGCGACCGAGAGCAGGTTCATCACCGCCGCCTTCACCGGCACCAGCAGCGAGCGGAAGGCGACGAGGAGGACGATGAAGCTGAGCGCGACGACGATCGCGATCATCAGCGGCAGCTTGTCGCTGATCTGGGTCGCGAGGTCGATGTAGCCGGCGGTCTGGCCGCCGACGTAGGAGCTGGCTTCGGTTCCCTGCAGCGCCGCGGGGATCTCTTCTTCACGGAGATTTTCGACCAGGTCGACGGTCTCGTCCGCCCACGGCTCGGATTTCGAGATCACGGTGAAGACCGCGGCCGTGCCCGCTTTGTCGAGGGTCGGTTCGGTGACGGCGGCAACGTCCGAGGCTCCGCCGACCGCTTTCTCCAGCTTCGGCAACACCTGTTTCGCTTCTTCGGGCGAGCTGAATTCGGAGGCGATCAACAGCGGCCCGTTGACGCCCGGCCCGAAGCCCTTGTTGAGCGAGTCGTAGGCCTGGCGCGAGGTCGTTTCCTTCGGCAGGGCGCTGATGTCATTCTGGCCGAGCTGCAGCTGGAGGACCGGCAGCGCCAGGACGACGAGGATCGCCAGCGCGACCACGGTCGCGGTCCAGGGCCGCTCGCTGACCCATTCCGCCCAGCGCCGCCAGCCGTGCGGCTCCTTGTCGTCGGGGTGGGTCTTGCCGAGCTTGACCCGCAGCGAGTTGATGTGGGGGCCGAGCGCTCCGAGCATCGCCGGCAGCAGCGTCGTCGCCGCGGCGACCGCGACCACGACCGCAACCGCAGCGGTGAAGCCGAGGGTGGAGACGAGCGGGATGCCGGCGAAGGCGAGCGAGCAGAGCGCGATCACGACCGTGAAGCCGGCGAAGACGACGGCGCCGCCGGCGGTCGCGGTCGCGCGGGCGATCGACTCGCGCAGCTCCATCCCGTCGGCCAGCTGGAGTTTGTGGCGGGTGACGATGAAGAGGGCGTAGTCGATGCCGACCCCGAGCCCGATCATCGTCGCCAGGGTCGAGGCGACTCCCGGGACCTCGAGCACGTGCTCGAGCAGGCGGATGATCGAGAGCGCGCAGGCGAGGCCGATCACCGCCGAGACGATCGGCAGCATCATCGCCGTCGCCGTGCCGAAGGCGAAGAGGAGGATGACCACGGCCGCGGCGAGGCCGATCGCCTCGCTCGTCTCGGTCGCCGGCTTCGAGAGCTGCTGGCCCACGTAGGCGCCGATCGCCGCGTTCAGCCCGGCCTGACGGGCGGGCCCGGCAGCGTCGAGGATCTTTTCCGCCTCTTCTTCGTCGATTTCGCCGGGGCCGACCGAGAGAACGACCGGGAAGTAGCCGATCGACTTGTCTTTGCTGAGGAAGGCCGCCCCCTGCGGGCTCAGTGGGCTGACGGCGGAGTTGACGTCGGCCAGCGCGTTCAGCTTCTTCCCGGTTTCCGCCACCGCCGCCGCGTACTTCGCTTCGGTCAGCTTCCCCTGCGGCGCTTCCAGCACCAGCGGGTTGCTGCCGTAAGCCTGTTCGGGCAGGTCGTCTTCGAGCAGTTCGGTGGCGATCGTCGAGTCGGTCCCCGGCAGCGTCAGGTTTTCGCTGGTCTTGCTGCCGGCGGAGTGGCTGATCGCGAGCAGCGCGATCGCGAGCGCGATCCAGGCGCCGATCACGGGCCAGTGGTGGCGGGAGCTGAAACGCCCGAGGGCGTAGAGGGGGGCGGTCATGGCTTCATCTTCCCTTCTGGGGCGGCCGTTTCGCCGGTCTCGAACGCCTCGGGGACGGTTTCGAGCGGCCGCGCTCCGAGGGCGCGGCGGATCAGAACAAGGCGCTGGGCCTGGTTCGCCGCCATCGAGGCGAGCAGCGGCCGCGGCCAGGCGATCGTCAGCTGGCCGACCGCATGCAGCTCGAGGTCGATCGTCGCGCTTTCCATCTCGTAGAGAAGCTCGATCACTTCGCGGGAACTGCCGGGCCGGCCGAATTCGATCCTTTCGGCCGGCGGGTCCGCCTCTGCGTCGAGGCCGCGGAGCGTCTTCGTCGTCGCGTCGACGTGTTCCTGTTCCTGAGCCAGGAAGGCGCGGGCGCTGGCGAGATCAGAGCCGTGGAGCACCAGAACCACCGATTCGTAGACCTCGACGGCAGCCAGCTGGCGGCCGAGGACTTCGTTCAGAACCTTGACGTCGCCGGCCTTGTCGGTGGTCGCATTCCCGTCCCCCCCACCACAGGCGCCGAGGCCGATCGCGAGGGCGGCGAACAGCGCGGCGAGGAGGGCGCGGCGCATCCCACGCCCGCGCATGATTCGGTTCGAGGCCATGACGAGGGGACGAAGCCTATGAGCTCGGACAGCCGTCGCGCCCTGGAGGCGCTGGCGGAGGAGGTACACCGCTGCCGGCTCTGCCCACGGCTGGTCGAGTGGCGCGAGGCGCAGGCCGCGAACCCGCCCCGTCGCTTCCAGGGCCAGGAGTACTGGGCGCGGCCGGTCTCGGGCTTCGGCGACCCCGGGGCGCGGGTCGGGATCGTCGGGCTTGCCCCCGCCGCCCACGGCGCCAACCGCACCGGGCGGATGTTCACCGGCGACCGCTCCGGGGACTGGCTCTACGCCGCCCTTCACCGGGCCGGGTTCGCCAACCAGGCCGAGTCGGAGTGGCGCGGCGACGGGCTGGAACTGCGCGACGCCTACATCACCGCGACCGTTCGCTGCGCGCCGCCGGCCAACAAGCCGACCCCGGAGGAGCGAGACACCTGCCTCCCCTACCTACAGCGCGAGCTGGAACTGCTCGAGCGCTGCCAAGTGCTGATTGCCCTCGGCTCGTTCGGCTGGGACGGCGTCCTCCGCGCCGCCAGGGCGCTCGGAGAAGAGGTGCCGCGGCCGAGGCCGAAATTCGGCCACGGGGCCGAGGTCGAGGTCGGCCGCTGGCGGCTGCTCGGTTGCTACCACCCGAGCCAGCAGAACACCTTCACCGGCAAGCTGACCGAGCCGATGACCGATGCCGTCTTGCGCCGAGCGCGCGACCTCGTCACCTAACGCTGCTCAATGGTGGAAACGTTTCCACCATTCTCGGGGTCTTCAGTTCGCTCGCTGGGATACCTAAGGGGAGGGAACTTGCGCAGGCCACGGATCAAGCGGACGACGGAGGAGCTCGAGACCCCAGATGGGGACATCTGGTTGCTCCGCCCAAGCGCCGGTAATGACATCAAAATCGAGAAGCCCGATGCCGAGGAACGGCGACTGCTCGCCGCCGTCAACGGAGAACACACGCTCGAGCAGCTGCGGGCGGAGTTCGGCGCCAAAGAAGTCGACGACCTGATGGTTCAGCTGACCGAGCTCGAGGTGGTCGAGGATGCGGCCGACGACGAGCGGATCGACCCGGCCGACCTGGAACGGTTCGACCGCCAGCTGCGGTACTTCAGCGACATCGCCTCCGCTGGCTCGCCGACCCCGTCGCAGTGCCAGGAGAGGCTGCGGGAAGCGAAGATCGCCGTCCTCGGGGTCGGCGGCCTCGGCGGCTGGTCCGCGCTCACCCTCGCCTGCATCGGAGTCGGCGAGATGTGGCTGATCGACGGCGACCGGGTCGAGATCAGCAACCTCAACCGGCAGGTCCTCTACAGCGAGGCCGACATCGGCCTGCTCAAGGTCGAGTGCGCCGCCTCGCGCCTGCGCGCCTTCAACTCCCGGGTGACGATCACGACCGAGGCGCGGCGGCTGGAGAGCGAGCGGGACATCGCCGAGTTCATCGCCGGCTCGGACTTCGTCATCGACGCCGCCGACTGGCCGACCCACGAAATCGAGCGCTGGTGTAACACGGCCTGCTACGCGGCCGGGATTCCGTACATCACGATGAGCCACTTCCCGCCGGTCGCCCGGGTCGGGCCGCTCTACGTGCCTGGGGTGACCGGTTGCTTCAACTGCCAGGAGATCGCCTATCGCCGCGAGTACCCGCTCTACGACGTCGCGATCGAGCAGGGGCGGGCGAAACCGAGCCCGGCGGCGACGCTCGGGCCGGCCTGCGGGCTGATCGGCGGCCAGGTGGCGATGGAGGCCATGCATCTGCTGACGGGGCTGAGCAGGCCCGCCGCCCTGGGGGTCGCCAACATCTACGACCTGCGAACGATGAAAGTCCAGCGCGAGTTGGTGAGGCCGGAGCCGGAGTGCCCGATCTGCGGGGACATGTCCCACGAGGAGGTCGAGGAGGAGGGTGGGGACGGGTAGGTTTCCGTGGGATGCGGCTCGCCACCCCACTCGTCCTACTTGCGCTGCTCGCCGCACTGGCCGGTTGCGGCAGCTCGGGTGAGGGGACTACCAGCTCCGACGAAGCGACCTTCAGTGGACCAGTGCCGATCCAGGCGCAATGGGAACACACTGCAGGCTGTAAGCGCCCGCCCGGTGCTTCGCGCTGGGGCTGCTCGGTCGGCGACTATCGCTGCCAGGGCGTCGTCAGCGATCGCGGCTGGTCGATCTCCTGCTCGCGGCCCGGCCGCTCAGTCCACTTCACCATCCGCCCCTGACCCTCGCGCCAGGCGCGAAGAGGGGTCGACGAAGAGGACCAGCCAGAGGTTTTCCGCCCGCTGCCGCAACCGCCGCTGCTCCACCGCCATCGCGGCATCATCCCCAGCCATCGCGACGGAACCGAAGCCCGCTCCCTCTCTACAATCCCCGAGTCCCGCCGGCGTAGCTCAGTTGGTAGAGCACTTCATTCGTAATGAAGGGGTCCCCGGTTCAAGTCCGGGCGTCGGCTCTACTCCTCAGGTCTCGGGGAGATCGCCATGGGCCGCTTCCAGATCGGCGAGATCGACCAGATCCCGCTCGCGCCCTACGGCCCGCTTCATTTTCACGAGATCGGCGAGGGAACAAATTGGTGCCTCCACCCCGTCAACCTTCTTTCGATCTGCGCGCTTGTGCAGCTCTTCGAACGGGATGCCAGCCACGTCCTCGGAGACCAAGTCGACTTCACCAAATTCGGTCTTCAGATGGAGGCTGCGCCCTGCTTCCACCCCATCCTCCGGAAGCGGGGAACCATCGGGCCGAGTCGCCTCCCATCGCGCAACGAGCTCCCGGACACGGATGAGATTGCCGGGATCAGGATCGAGGACGGCGTCAACGTCTCGCGTCGCCCTGACCACGCCGTGCCGAATCAAGGCAATGCCGCCGATGAGGACGTAGCGGACCTCGGCGTCATTCAAGTCTTCGAGGATGCGACCGAAGCCGGTCACCGGCAAGCAGCTGCGAGGTCGATTGCCTGAACCGAGAGAGCGATCCCCTCAGCCAGTAGATCCTCGGGGTCACGGGCAGCGTCTCTAATCAACCGGTAGGCGCGCCATTCTCGTGCGGCGGCGGCGGCATCACCCCGCGCTTCGGCCTTCTTCGCGCGATCTGCCGCGGTGTCGAGCCTCTGCGATTGATCCATTGCAGCCACGATACCCAGCCCTACTTCTTCTTCTGCCGCCGTTCCAGGACTTCGCCGAAGGCTTTCTCGATTTCGGCGGTGAGGGTTAGGCGGAAGGTGGCGTTGAGGGCGTCGAAGGCGAGGGGGCGGAGGCGGCCGATCGAGGCGATGATCTCCTCCCAGCCCTCCTCGGGGCGGCCGGCGTCGTCGAAGGGCTTCCAGACCTTGTCGACGAAGAGCTCGACGAAGGTGCGGGCCGAGGACTGGGCGTTGCGGCTGAGTCTCTCGATTGCGGCGAGGGCGGCGGGGAGCTCGATGCCCATCGCCAGCACTTCCTCGGCGGCGCGGATCAGGGCGGGGCTGGGGGCTTCGTAGCGCTCGTCGCCGATGTCGACGAGGAGCCCGAGCTTCTTCGCTTTCTCGATCAGGCGGTCGTCGTCGGCGCCGAACTTCTCGACCAGCTCGGCGCGGTCGTAGACCTCGGGCGCCTCGGTGGCGAAAGGGGCGGTGACGGCCTGGCGCAGGCCGACGAAGCGGTCGGCGTCGGCGCCGTGCTCGCCGATCAGGCGCGAGATCGCGCTCAGCTTGAACCCCTCCCCCTGCATCTCCTGAATCAGGCGCAGGCGGGCGACGTGCTCGGGGCCGTAGTAGCCGACCCGGGCGCGGACCTCGGGCGGCGGCAGCAGGCCGCGGGACTGGTGGTTGCGGATGTTGCGGACCGACATCCCGGTCTCGTAGGCGAGCTGCTCGACGGTGAGATCGGCCTCGGCAGGGCCGGAATCGGCGCTGGTGCTGGGCTTTTTCGCCATGTGACGAGTCTACATTCCGAATGTAACCTCGTTTGAGGTAACGTTTATGTGGGAACAAGGTTTCTGCAATCCACGCAAGGACTTCTCATGAACTTCGATTTCGCCACGCTCCTCGCCGCCGCAGCTCCCCCGGCCGGCGGCGCCGAGATCGCCCAGATCGTGATCGCGACGACGGCAGCGACGATCGTCACCTGCGCGCTCCTCTACCTCGGCCTCGGCCACCGCAGCGGCCGGGTCAGGGTCCTGCAGCGCCTCGCCGACCACAGCGAACGGGTCTCCGGCTTCCCCGGCTGGGTCGCCTTCCCCTCGGCGGTCGCGACGGTCTCGCTGCTGACCGCTGTCTTCGGCATGTACTGGGACATCTCGATCCACATCGACAACGGCCGCGACGCCGGCCCCCTTGCCAACCCCGCCCACTACTTCATCCTCGCCGGGCTCTTCGGCATCTTCAGCGCCGGCTTCTTCGCCATGGTCCTGCCGCGAGAGCGCCCGAGCACGGTCGCGATCCGCCTTGGCCGCGACTGGTGGGCGCCGCTCGGCGGCGTCCTCATCTGCGCCTGCGGCGCCTTCTCCCTGATCGGGTTTCCGCTCGACGACATCTGGCACCGGCTCTTCGGCCAGGACGTGACGCTCTGGGGACCGACGCACCTGATGCTGATCGGCGGCGCCGCGATGACCCTGGTCGGGATCGCCGTCCTCTCGGTCGAGGGGATGCGCGCCAACGCCTCCGGCCAGACCTCGGTGGAGGAGCTCTTCCACTCGAAGATGGCCCGCGCCATCGCCCTCACCGGCGGCCTGATGCTCGGCCTCTCGACCTTCCAGGCCGAGTTCGACTTCGGCGTCCCCCAGTTCCAGCTGATCTTCGAGCCGGTGATGTTGATGGTCGCCGCCGGAGTCGGCCTGGTCCTGGCGCGGACCTACGCCGGCCCCGGCGCCGCCCTCGGCGCGGCCGGGTTCTTCATCCTCCTGCGCGGCGGCCTGGCGCTGCTGGTCGGCCCGGTGCTCGGCCAGACCACCCCCCACTTCCCGCTCTACATCGCCGAGGCGGCCGTCGTCGAGGCGGTCGCGCTGTTCGTCTCGACCCGGAAGCCGTTGCGCTTCGGGCTTGCCTCCGGACTTGGGATCGGCACCGTCGGCCTCGCCGCCGAGTGGGGCTGGTCCCAGATCTGGATGCCCCTGCCCTGGCCCGAGGCGGCCCTGCCGGAAATCGCGGTCCTCGGCTTTGCCGCCGCAGTCGCCGGCGCCACGATCGGCGCCTGGATCGGCACCCACCTCTCGCCGATCCCCCAGCCGCGCTCGCCGCAGCTGCGCCTCGCCGCCGTCTGCAGCGCCGCTGTCCTCGCCGCCCTCGTCGGCTACGGCCTCTACACCCCGACCCAGGAAGGTGTCAGCGCCGAGGTCGCCCTGCGCGACGTCGGTAACGGCCCCAACCGCGAAGTCGAAGCCACCGTGCGGATGGACCCGGCGGACGCCGCGGCCGATGCCGAGTGGTTCGACGTCACCGCCTGGCAGGGCGGCGGCCTCGTCGTCGCGCCGCTGCAGCGGACCGGGCCGGGCGTCTACCGCAGCACCGAGCCGATCCCGGTCTACGGCAACTGGAAGGCGATGATCCGCTTCCACGACGCCAACTCGCTGACCGCGCTGCCGATCTACCTGCCGCGGGACGGGGCGATCCCGGTCGGCGAAACGCCGGCGCCGGCGCACTTCACCCGCTCCTTCGGCGACGAGCACCAGCTCCTGCAGCGCGAGGCCAAGACCGGGCCACCGTTCCTCACCGCCCTCGCCTACTCGGTCGTCGCCGGGATCGCGCTCTCGCTGCTCGTCCTCCTCGCCTGGGCCCTGCACCGGCTCGCGGTGGGTCTGCGGCCGGCGCCGCGACGACGGCGGCTGCGCCTTCCCGGCCTCGCCGGCTTCCAACACGGGGGCGGCAGGTGATCCTGCCGCTCGCACACCACAACGCCCTGGTGGCGTTGCCGGTCTTCGCCCCGGCCCTGATCGTGATCCTCGTCCTCCTCGTCCACCGCATGCGAGAGCGCCGGCGGTGGGAGGAGGAAGAACAAGCGGAGAACTAATCGCGAGACCGCAAAATTCCTTCCTCAAGAGGGAATTTTGCGGTCTCGCCGGTCAGGTTCTCGATCGCCTCGGCGTAGGGGCCGTGGAGGGTGGCGCGGGGGATGGGAATGTCGATGCCGTAGGCCTCCCGCATCGCTTGGGCGAGGACGCGCTTGAAGGTCGGGCCGTGCCAGGCATGCGCTTCCTTGGCCCGGCCGACGTGGAGGTGGACCAGCTCGTGGAGGAGCGTCTCGAGGGCGTCGCCGGGGCGGATGCCGGGATAGGCGGTGACCGAGAGGCGGAACTCGGAGGGGACGGCGAAGCCGAGGCGGTTGGGCTTGCGGCTCGCGCGCCGCACCTTGAGCTCGGGGCGGCGCTCTGCCAACGGCCCCTCGGCGAAGACCGGCAGCGACCGCAGGCGCTCCATCTCCTCGTCCAACCGGATCCCGGCAACAAGGTAATAGGAGGCCGGTCGCGCTCTCGGCGCAGGCGGCGCTTTGCGCCGCCGCCGTCTCAGCTTTGGCACCGCGGGCACCAGTAGGTGGTGCGATTGGCGTCGCCCTGGCCGCGCGAGGAGATCGGACCGCGGCAGGACGGGCAAACGCTCTGGCGGCGTTTGTAGATCTGGAAGTTGTGGCGGGTGCCGCGCTCAACCGCGCTCAGCATCTGCTCGCGAGCAGCGACCAAGACCTTCCGCAGCTCCTCGTCGGAGATGTCGCCGATCGCTCGCCAGGGATCGACACGGGCGGCGAAGCAGGCCTCGCTCTTGAAGATGTTGCCGATGCCCGCGACGAGGTGCTGATCGAGCAGGGCATCGCCGAGCCCCCGGCTGGGATCCGCGCGCAGCGCCGGGATTACCGCCTCGGGGTCAAAGTCGGCGGCGAGGATGTCGGGCCCCAGCCGCGTCAGCTGCGGGTTACGACGCAGGCGCGCCGTCGGCGACACCTGCAGGGTCGGGCCGCCGAACTGGACCGCCTCCCACTCCTCGTTCGCAAGCACCGCCCAGGCCGAGGAGCGGGATCGCCGCCAGCGCGAGCCGGGACGGTAGAAGTGCCAGCCGCCGCTCATTCCCAGGTGGCTGTGCAGCGAGATCTCGCCGAACTCGAGCAGTAGGTGCTTGCCGCGGGACTCGACGCCTTCCAGGATGCGGCCGTCGAGCCGCTCGATCCGCGCCGCCTTGCCCCGCGGGTTGGGCGCCGAAGCCGTCACCGTCTCCCCCAGCAACGTCGCCTCGAAGCGCCGCGCCAACCGCAGGATCGTGTCGCCCTCTGCCACCCCGGCATGATCGCGAACCGGCTACCTCGCCCGAACTGCATCAGATTCTCCCTCTGCTGGGCAGAGAATCTGATGCAGTTCGGGTTGGTCGGGTAGGAGGGAGGCACATGGATGGCGGGACGAAGGTGGATTTGATGGCACGGCGGGTGGCTTTGGGGGTCGGCGCCGGCCGTCTGGCGATGGGGCTGGGGATCTTCTTTGCGACCCGGCCGGCGCTGCGGGCGCTGCGCTTCGGCGAGACCGACGCCCAGGGAGAAGCGCTGGCGAAGCTCGGCGGCGGCAGGGACATCGCGATCGGGGCGCTGACGCTGGCCGTCCGCAACGACCCGGGGGCGCTGCGGACGACGATTCTCGTCTCCAGCGCCTGCGACCTCGCTGACGCAGCCGCCCTCGGCATCTCGGCCCGCAACCCCGAGACCCGGGGAGCGGGTTTCGGCGGGGTTATTTCCGGCGGCGGCGCGGCTATCGCGGGGCTCTGGGCCTGGCGCCGGCTCTAAGCGGGGGTCGGGAGGCCCTCTCCAGACACTTAGCACGAGCCATTGGCGAGCTGCGTCTGGAGAGGGCCTCCCGACCCCCGCCCCACACCTAAGGCGCCGAGCCGTTGCTGCCTACCGGCGCCTCGCCCTGGAACTCGTGCGTCGATATCACCCGGTCGATCAACCCGTACTCGACCGCCTGCTGGGGCTGGAAGAATTTGTCCCGTTCCATGTCGGTGTGGATCTGCTCGGCCGACTGGCCGGTGTGCTTGACGTAGATCTGGTCGAGCCGCTCGCGCAGGGCGAGGATCTCTTTGGCGTGGATCTCGATGTCGCTCGACTGGCCTTCGAAGCCGCCGCTCGGCTGGTGGATGAGGATGCGGCTGTTGGGCAGCGCCATCCGTTTTCCGGCGGCGCCGCCGGTGAGGATCAGCGAGCCGGCTGACATCGCGATCCCGTAACAGATCGTCTGCACGTCGGGCTTGACGAACTGCATCGTGTCGTAGATCGCCAGGCCCGCGTAGGCGGAACCACCGGGGGAGTTGATGTAGAGGCTGACGTCCTTGTCGGGGTCCTCGGCCTCGAGGTGCAGCAACTGGGCGATGATCAGGTTGGCGAGGTCCTCGGTCACCGGTTCGCCGAGGAAGATGATCCGCTGCGCGAGCAGGCGGCTGTAGATGTCGAATGAGCGCTCGCCGCGAGCAGTCTGCTCGACGACCATCGGTACCAGTGGCATAGGGCCCCTCTCCTAGTTGGCGTCTGGGTTGTACTTATAGCCAACGCCCCGCACCGTCAGGACCAGCTCCGGTTTCTGCGGGTCGCGCTCGACCTTCTGGCGCAGGTTAGAGATGTGGACGTCGCAGGCGCGCTCGTCGCCGTCGAACTCAGTCTGCCAGAGCTCCTCCATGATCTGGGCGCGGGAGAAGACCTCCCCCGGGCGCCCGACCAGGAGGCGCAGCAGCTGGAACTCCGAGCGGGTCAGGTTGACGGGGACGCCGCGGACGGTGGCGACGTGGCGGACGAGGTCGATGGAGACCGGGCCGGACTCGATCTTCACCGCTTGGGAGAGCGGCGCCCGGTCGAGTTCGCGCCGCCGCAGCTGCGCCCGCACCCGCCCCAGCAGCTCCCGCACCGAGAACGGCTTGGTGACGTAATCGTCGGCGCCGACCTCGAGCCCGACCACCTTGTCGACCTCGGCGTCTTTGGCGGTGAGGACGATGATCGGGACGGCGCTGCGCGAGCGCACGTCGCGGCAGATGTCGAGGCCGCTCGGCCCCGGCATCATGATGTCGAGGATCAGGAGGTCGAAGGGGACGCCGTCGCCGAGCAGGTTGGTGGCCTCGTCGCCGTCGGCGGCCGGGGTCACCTCGAAGCCCTCCTGGGCGAGCGCGTAGCCGACCGAGTCCCGGACCGAGGGCTCGTCGTCGGCGATCAGGATGCGACCGCTGCTCATGCCACCGGGGTCGGGCTCGGTTGCGCGACCGGGAGGCGGACCCAGAAGGTGCTCCCCTCCCCCTCCACCAACTCGGCGCCGATCCGGCCGCCCATCACGTCGACCATCCGCCGGGCGATCGCCAGGCCGAGGCCGAAGCCCTCCTGCTTGCGCGACTCGCTGCGGCGGTAGAAGCGCTCGAAGACGCGCTCCAGCTCCCCCGCCGGAATCCCGGTGCCGGTGTCGATTACCTCCAAGATGACCTCACCCTCTTTGTCATGCCGGCCGCGGACCGTAACGGTCCCGGGCGGCGGCGTGTTCTTGAACGCGTTGGTCAGCAACCCGATCATCACCTGCCGCAGCAGGGTCGGGTCGCCGGTCGCCGCCAGGTCGGACTCGACGTCGACGACCAGGTCCACGTGCGGCGGCGCCTCGCAGGCGGCGGCGACGTCTTTGACCGCCAGCGGCACGTCGACCATTTCGCTCTCCGGGGCGCCGCGGCTCTCGACCCGGGCCAGGGTCAGCAGCGACTGGGTCAGCCGGTTCATCCGCTCGGCGTCTTCGCCGAGCCGGCGGAGGAAGTGGTCGCGGTCGTTGGGGTCGTTCTTGGCGCCGCTCTGCAGGACCTCGATCGCGCCGGAGATGCCGGCGAGCGGGTTGCGCAGCTCGTGGGCGGCGTTGGAGACGAAATCCGCTTCGGCGAGCTCGCGACGCAGCTCGTCGGTGCGGTCGCGCAGAACTGCGAGCACAGCACGCTCGTCGGGCAGCGAGCGGGCGGTCATCGCGTAGGCGCGGTCGCCGATCCGCAGCGCCGGGTGCGAGGAGAAGCCGACGTCGGCGGCGCGGTGGAGCAGCGGCAGCGCCACCTCCGGCGGCTGGCCTGAGGAGTCGAGCAGGCGCGAGGCGGCGCTGTTGGAGAAGCGCACCGGGCCTTCGAAGTCGACCACCATGACGGCGTCGGTGAGGCCGTCGAAGATCGCCGTCAGCTTGTTGCGGTCGGCGGTGAGGACGCCGAAGCTCTCGTTCAGGGATGCGCGCATCGAGTCCAGAGCCCGCGCCAGGTCGCCGATCTCGTCCGGGCCCGAGGTGTTGAGCTCGGCCTCGAAGGAGCCGCCCGCCATTTCGCCCGCCGCCCGGGCGAGGCCGACGACGCGGTGGGAGATCGCCACCGCGATCAGGAATCCGGCGAGGACGCCGATGATCACCGCGGCGATCAGCGCCTGCTGGTTGTCGCCGAAGGTGTAGACCGCGGCGGCGGTGATCAGGCTGACCGCGGCGAAGGCGCCGGTGAGCCAAAGGCGCATCCCGATTCGCAGGGAGCCGGTGTGGACGGCGGGATTCTCGCCTTTGCGATGCATGAGCAGTTACTAACACAATCCTCTTCTCGTCGCGGCAGATCGGGCCCATCCGTGCCCGCATGGGAGAATCGGACTTGTGCGGACCCTCGTCTTCATCCCCGCCTGGAACGAGCAGGCCTCGGTCGCCTCGGTGATCGCCGACGTGCGCAAGTGGATGCCCGAGGCCGACGTCCTCGTCGTCGACGACGGCTCCGCCGACGCGACCGCCGAGCGGGCGCGGGAATCCGGGGCGCTGGTCGCCTCGCTGCCCTTCAACCAGGGGCTGGGGGCGGCGCTGCAGACCGGCTACCTCTACGCGCTGCGCAACGGCTACGACGTCTGCGCCCACCTCGACGCCGACGGTCAGCACCCGCCCGAGGAGGTCGTGCGGCTGCTGGCGGAGGTGGAAGGCGACCGCGCCGACCTGGTGATCGGCTCCCGCTACCACGCCGGTGCCGTCGCCGCCACCGGCGACTACAAGCCAACCTTCTCCCGCCGGATCGGGATCAGCCTCTTCCGCTTCTTCCTCACCCTGGCGACGCGGCAGCGCTTTACCGACACGACCAGCGGCATGCGCGCCGCCAACCGCCGCGTGATGTCCCTCTTCTCCCAGCACTACTCGCCCGACTTCGCCGAGATCGAGTCGCTGCAGCTGGCGGTCCGGCAGGGCTTGCGGGTCGAGGAGCTGCCGGTGCGGATGCTGGAGCGGGCCGGCGGCAGCTCCTTCCTGACGCCGCTGCGCTCCGCGTTCTTCATCTTCAAGGGCCTGGTCGTCCTCCTCGTCGGTCAGTTCCGGCCGCGGCAGGCGGAGGCGAAGCAGTGAGGGCGCTGGTGCTGGCGGCGGCCGGGTCGGAACCCCAGGTTCACCTGACCTCGCAGACGCGAATCGTCGCCGCGGTGATCGCGGTCTTCTTCATGCTGCTGATCCTCGACCTGATCCGGCGCGACCGCCTGCAGGAGCGCTACAGCGTGATCTGGTTCGTCGCCGGCCTCGGGATGCTCGCCGGCGCCGCCTTCCCGGGCCTGCTGGAGCTGCTCGCCGACGCGATGGGCGTCCGCAACACCAACGTCGCTCTCTTCTCGGTCGTCCTCCTGCTGCTGCTCGGGCTGGCGCTCAACTTCAGCGTGATCATGTCCCGCCAGGCGGCGCAGATCACCCGCCTGGCACAGGAGCGGGCGATCGAAGTAGCACGCAAAGACGAGGTTCAGACGTCGTTAGACAAGGACGCAGGGAGCCGGAATAGCAGCGCTATTTCGGCGACTGAGGACGCCGTATAACGGCGTCTGAGGCCGTCCGCTCAAGTCTGAAAAACAAAGCCTCGAGAGCTAGCTCCTCGGAGACATTCAATTCGAGGCCGCGCCGCGTCTCCTGGACGAGCTCGGCGCCGCGGCGGGCCCGAGCGGGGTCGAGCCCAACCGCCTGCTCCCGCAGCTTCCCCAGCCGGTCGCGGTTGAAAGCGACCTCCTCGGCTCCGGCGGCAACGGCCGCGAGGTCGCGCAGCCAGGTCGCGCAGAGCTCGAAGCCGAGCTCGAGGATCTCGGTGCGGCGGCGGCGGCCGGCGCGTTTGGCGCCGTCGCCGATTTCTTTGGCGCTGCGCTTGATCCCCGCCTTGGCCTCCTCTTCGAGCGCCTCGCGGGCGGCGTCTTCGACATCCGCGCCCGCGGCCTGGGCGCGGTCGAGCAACGCCTTCCAGGGAGCACTCGCGCACTCTCCCTCCAGGGCGGCGGCGACGCAGCGCTCTGCCTGCGCGCGCAGCTCCCGCCCCCGCTCGCTCAGCAGCAGCCGCGCCCGCTCGAGGTCGCCGGCGGCGAGCCTCGCCGCGGCCGCGACCTCATCCGGGTCTCCGGCCCCGGCCAGCTCCTCCTCCAACACCTCGGCCGGCAGCGGCGCGAACTCGATCGACTGGCAGCGCGAGGCGACCGTCTCCAACAGGCCCTCCCCGTCGGAGCTGAGAAGGATCAGGTGGACGAACTCGGGCGGCTCCTCAAGCGTCTTCAGCAGCGCGTTCTGGCTCTCGTCGCGCATCGCCTCCGCCGCCTCGACGACGAAGACGCGCTTGCCGCCTTCGAAGGGCCGGTAGGCGGCGGCGCGGATCACCCGCTCGCGCACCTCCTCGACCATGTGCTGCGCCCCCGTCGGGGCGAGCCAGACGAGGTCCGGGTGCGGCGAGGGGTCGAGCAGGGCCCGCCGCCGCGCGTCCTCGGGATTCTCGGCAGCGCTCGCCAGCAGCTCGGCGGCAAAGGCCCGTGCCGCTGCCCGCTTACCCGCGCCGCGAGGGCCGCGGAAGAGGTAGGCGTGCGAAGGCTCCCCGGCCAGCGCCGCTTTCAGCGCCACCCGCGCCCGGGCCTGGTTCTCGGTCGCCTCGATCAGCGCTTCCGACTTTGACCCCACCCTGGTGTGGTCAATCTCGGCTGCGCTCACGCACCGCCTCCATCACCCGCTGGTGGACCTCCTCGACGCTGCCGCTTGCGTCGATCACGGCGACGCGGTCGGAGGCGATCACGGCGATCTCCTCGTAGGCCTCGGCAACCGCCCGCTGCAGGCCGAGGCCCTCCTGCTCGAAGCGGTCGTCGCCCTCGGCGCGGCCTAGCCCGGTCTCCGGGTCGATCCGCAGCAGCAGCGTCAAGTCGGGCCAGAGGCCGTCGGTCGCCGCCTCGCAGAGGCCGATCACCTCGCCGACGCCGAGCCCGCGCGCCGCCCCCTGGTAGGCGACGCTGGAGTCGCTGAAGCGGTCGGCGACGACGTAGCGCCCCGCCTCCAGCGCCGGCCGGATCACCCGCTCGGTGACCTCGGCGCGGGCGGCGAGGAAGAGCATCAGCTCGGCCAGCGGCTCCAGCTCGACTCCCGGGTCGGCGAGCAGCTCGCGGATCCGCTCGGCGGCGTCGGTGCCGCCAGGCTCGCGGATCGCCACCGTCCCCTCCCCCAGCGCCTCGACCAGCAGGCGGGCCTGGGTGCTCTTCCCCGATCCGTCGACTCCCTCCAGGGAGATAAACAACGGCCCGCGGCCTCAGCTCTTGGCGCCGGCTTTGGCGCGTTTGCGCCCGCGCGTCGCCGTGTCGGCTTTGGACGCTTTCGTTTTTGCTTTCTTCGGAGCGGCGTCCTCGTCGCCTTTCGGCGGCGCCTTCTTCTCCATCGCCGCTTTCGCGGCTTTGGCGGCTTCACGCTCGGCCCGGCGTTTCTTCATCTCCTGCATCGACTCGCAGTCGTCGTTGAGGCAGAGGTTCCAGGGCCGGCCGCGGAAGGGCTGGACTTTGAGGCGCGGGGTGCGGTCGCAGATCGAGCAGCGCTCCTCCAGCCGGAAGACGTCGCCGCGCTGGGGCAGCGGGAAGGTCTGGTCGCAGGACTCGGGATCGTCGGCGGTCCAGCCGGTGCAGCCGACGAAGCGTTTGCCCGATTTTTTCGCCCGGATGATCCGCAGCATGTTCGGCGAGCCGTCCTCCTTGGTCCGGCCCGCTTCTTCGCAGACCTTGCAGGGGCCGAGGATGCGGTCCTCGTCCATCCCTTTCCAGATCACTTTCGCCAGGTCTTCGCGGCTCTTGTCGATTTCGGTCCAGGTCTTGTGCAGCAGCTCGCGACTCTCGCCGACGACCGCGCCCTTGGTCATCTCGCCGGCGGCGATGCGGTCCATCTCGGCCTCGAGCTGGGCGGTCATCTCCGGCGTTGCCATCGCCGGCACGTAGTCCTTGAACCCCTCGAATAGGGCGATCCCGGTCTCGGTCGGGATCGGCGGGTTGCCGTAGACGTAGCCGCGGTCGAAGAGCTTCTGGATGATGTCGGCGCGGGTCGCTTTGGTGCCGAGGCCGCGCTCCTCCATCATCTCGATCAGTTTCGCCTGCGAGATCCGGCCGGGCGGCTGGGTCTCCTTGTCGACGATCCAGGGGTCGCCCTCCAGCTGCAGGGTCTGGCCCTCTTCCAGTTTCGGGATCTCCTCGTCGGCCGAGCGGGCGTAGGTGTAGATGCCGGCGTAGCCGGGGTCGACGACGACCGAGCCGCGGACGAAGTAGGTCTGGTCGCCGGCTTCGATGTCGGCGCGGGTGGACTCGGTGATCATCGGCGGGCTGAAGGTGGCGAGGAAGCGGCGGACGACCAGCTCGTAGACCCGCCGCTTCGGCCCCTCCAGGGCGCCCGGGTGGACGGCCTGGGTCGGGTAGATCGGCGGATGGTCGGTCGTCTCTTTTTTGCCGCGGGTCGGTTTCAGCTCGCCGTCGAGCAGGTCGGAGGCGGCCGAGAACTCCTTGATCCGGACCAGCGAGGTGACCAGCTCGCGCACCGGCAACGAGGACGGGTAGACGGTGTTGTCGGTGCGCGGGTAGGAGATGAAGCCGTCCATGTAGAGGTCCTCGGCGATCCGCATTGCGCTGGCGGGGGTGATCCCGAGGCGGCTGGAGGCGTCGGTGCTGAAGGCGGTGGTGTTGTACGGGGTCGGCGGCTTGCGGGTGTTTTTCCGCGCCGTCACCGACTTCACGGTGCCGGGGTTCGAGGTGCCGGCGAGGGCGGTGTCGGCCTCCGCTTTCTCCCAGAATTTGTCGACGGTGTGGTGGGTCTCGAAGCTGCCGTCGGGGTGCTGGAACTTGGCGAAGAGTTCCCAGAAGGGTTTGGCGACGTGGGCGCGCCGTTCCATCTCGCGCTCGACGATCAGGCCCAGGGTCGGGCTCTGGACGCGGCCGACGGAGAGGAAGTTGGAGCCGAAGCGGCGACTGGCGAGGGAGACGGCGCGGGTCAGCGTCGCGCCCCAGAGCAGGTCGATGTCCTGGCGGGCAGCGCCGGCGTTGGCGAGCGGGTAGGAGAGCTCGTCGAGGTTGTCGAAGGCCCGGTCGATCTCCTCTTTGGTCAGGGCGGAGTAGCGAGCCCGCTGGATCTGCAGCGTCCCCTCGGCGGTTTCCTCGCGCGTGCCCAGGGCCGGGTTGGCGTCGAGCATCTCCTCCAGGGCCTCGAGCCCGATCAGCTCGCCCTCGCGGTCGAAGTCGGTGGCGATCACCAGCTCGTCAGCCTCTTTGGCCAGTTTCTTGATCGCTTTGACGACGTTTTTGTCGGTCGGCTGCTTGATCAGCTCGGCGTCGATCAGGTCGTGGAGGTCGGTCTTCTGCCAGTTCGAGTAGCCCTCGGGGAAGGCCGGGCCGAGGACGTGGCCCTTGAGGCCGACCGTCATGTGGTCGTTCCCTTCGGCGTCGGTCCAGGTGTAGAAGGGGACTTTGAAGGTTTTGTCAGCGCTGTTGGTGCCGTTGCTGAGGGCTTCGGCAATCTTCACGGCGCTGTTGTTCTTCTCGGTGACGATCAGTCTCATGGGGCGGCGAGGGTAGCAGGGGTCATCGGCTGCGCAAGCGGGCAACCATCTGTCCGGACTTCTCCCGGCCCCCTGCCGATCTGCTTAGGATCACCGCTCCATGAGGTGTCTCGTAACCGGCGGCGCGGGGTTCATCGGCTCGAACTTGGTCGACGCCCTGCTGGCGCGCGGCGACGAGGTGACGGTGGTCGACAACCTGACGACGGGGCGCCTGTCCAACCTCGAGCCGGGGCTGGCCGCAGGCGCCGAGCTGGTCGAGCTGGACATCCGCGACGGCGAGGCGCTGAGCGCTCTGGCGGCGGAGAAGCGGCCCGAGCGGATCTTCCACCTCGCCGCCCAGATCGACGTCCGCAAGTCCCTCGCCGACCCCTTCTTCGACGCCGCCGTCAACGTCGGCGGCACCGCCAACGTGCTCGAGGCGGCCCGCGCCTGCGAGGCCGCCCGCGTCGTCTCGATCTCGACCGGCGGCGCGATCTACGGCGAGGGCGAGGGCCAGCAGCTGCCGCTGCCCGAGGACGCGCCGATCGCGCCGCTCTCGGCCTACGGCCAGAGCAAGTTCGCGGCCGAGGGATACGTCTCCCTCTACCACCGTCTTTACGGTTTATCTGGGGTCTCGCTGCGGCTCGGCAACGTCTACGGCCCGCGCCAGGACCCACTCGGCGAGGCGGGGGTGATCGCGATCTTCTGCGGCCTGCTGAAGGAGGGCGGCCGGCCGAAGGTCTTCGGCGACGGCACCCAGACGCGTGACTACATATATGTGGGCGACGTAGTCTCCGCCGCCCTCGCAGCGAGCGAGTCCGATGCCACCGGCGCGATCAACATCGGCACCGGCATCGAGACCAACGTTTTAGAGCTGATCGAGGCGCTGAAGAGCCTCTCCGGCAACGAGAGCTTCGAGCCCGAATTCGCCCCGGAACGAACGGGCGAGGTGCAGGCAATCTCGATCGACACCAGCCGGGCCAAACGTGAGCTCAACTGGCAACCCGAGATGGACCTGCACGACGGCCTCCGCGTGACCCTCGACTCAATCTAGGCGGTCAATGGAGCCGGGGGTAGCCCTCGCCGGACCCTCCCAATCTTTGTCCGCCGAGGGCTACCCCCGGCTCCCCTCCCCGCCCGCCAAACACACATCACTAACCTTCAGTCGATGCCAGCCCAGGCCTACGCCGGCAAGGAGTGCGTCTGCCAGTTCCGCAAAGGGATCTGCGACCAGTCCTGCGTCCGCGACATGCTGGAGACGCCGTTCTACATCGCCTGCCTGAAACTGACCGGCCGCAAGTGCCTGGTCGTCGGCGGCGGCGACATCGGCCTCGAGAAGGTCGAGGGCCTGCTCGCCTGCAGCGGCGACGTCACCCTCGTCGCCCCGGTCGCCCACCCCGAGCTGGAGCGGCTTGCCGCGGAGGGGTCGATCACTTGGGAGAAGCGTGCCTACGTCGGCGCCGAGGACCTCGAGGGCGTCTTCATGGTGATCGCCTGCACCAACGACTCCGAGGTCAACATCGGCATCTTCGACGACGCCGAGCAGCAGGCGATGCTGGTCAACATCGTCGACGTGCCGCCGCTCTGCAACTTCATCCTCCCGGCGATCGTCCGCACCGGGCCGCTGGCGATCGCGATCTCCACCGCGGGCGCCTCGCCGGCGCTGGCGAAGCGGATGAAGCGCGAGATCTCCGAGCTCTTCGGCGAGGAGTACGCCCGCCTCGCGGTGATCCTCAACGACGCCCGCGGCTGGGCGAAGGGGACGCTGCCGACCTACCAGGACCGCAAGGAGTTCTTCGAGGGGATCGTCAACGGCGACCCCGACCCGATCGTGCTGCTGCGCGAAGGGCAGGAGGCGGCGGTGCTGGCAATCATCGAGTCCGCCAAAGAGCGGGCCGCGGCAGCGCTCGCATAGGCGCTTTTCCCAACCAGAGGTTTCGAAACGCGCCTAACTGGTTCCGCAGGCCGAGCCGCGGACCTGTTCGAGCATCGTCCGCAGCTCTTCGGCCTGCTTGACGCTGAGGTTGGCGCTGAAGGCCGAGGCGAGCTCGGCTCGGACCAGCGGCCGCATCTCCCCCAAAAGCTCGACCCCGGCCGGCAAGAGCGTCGCGTAGCTGACCCGGCGATCGGTCTCGCAGAAGGTCCGCTCCAACAGGCCGGCCTTGATCAGGCGGTCGACGAGCTTGGTGAGGCCGCCGCGGGTGATGACCAGAGCTTCGGCCAGGTCGCCCATCTTCAGCCGCTGCTCAGGAGCCCGGTCCAGCGTCGCCAGGACCTCGAACCAGGCCAGGGGCGGCAGCTCGGCCGCGGTCAGCACCTCCTGCAGGCGGCCGCTAACGGCGGCGTGGGTCTGCGCGATCGCGATCCAGGCCTCGCGGTGGGGATCGAAGTCCCCCGTCCCATTCTGCGCTGCGACTGCACTTGCGGCTTCCTGCTCACTCATAAGCACATCTTCCCACAAGATGGTTGATCTGACAATAGTTGACAAGCAAACTTTCTCTTGCTAGATTGTTTCCAAGTCAAAGGTTTCAGCATCAACCAACTCGGGAAGGAAGACATCATGAGCGCAGAGACGATCACCCAACAGCAGATTCCAGAGGGGACCTGGGGCGTCGACCCGGTCCACTCCTCGATCAACTTCGCCGTCACCCACAACGGGGTGACCACGTTCCGCAGCGGCTTCGAGCGCTACGACGCGCGCCTCAGCGGCGGCGAGCAGCCGCGGCTGGAGGGCACGGTCGAGGTCGAGAGCGTCGCGATCGACGACGAGATGCTGAAGGGCCATCTCCTCTCCCCTGAGTTCTTCGACACCCAGCGCTTCCCGCAGCTGCGGTTCACCTCGACCGAGCTCAGCGTCGGCGAGGACGGGACCGCCCGGGTCGCCGGTGAGCTCGAGATCCGCGGCGAGACCCGCGAGGTCGAGGCCAGCGGTCGCTTTGCCCACCTCGGCGAGGACGCCTACGGCAAAGCCCGCGTCGGGCTCTCGATCTCCTCGACCGTCGATCGGCGTGACTTCGGCCTCGACTGGCAGGCGCAGCTGCCGAGCGGCGGCGAGGTTCTCGATTACGCGGTGACGATCTCGGTCGAGCTGGAGCTCGTCCGCGAGGAGGCCTAATCATGCGGATCCTCGGCATCACCGGAAGCCTGCGCCGGGGTTCCTACAACCGTGCCCTGCTGCGGGAGGCCGCCGAGCGGCTTCCCGCCGGGGCCGAGTTGGTCGAGTTCGAGCGCCTAGCGGAGATCCCGCCCTACGACGCCGACCTCGAGGAGGTGACGCCGGCCGCGGTCGCCGAGCTGCGGCAGGCGATGCGCGATGCCGACGCCGTCCTCATCGCCACCCCCGAGTACAACCACTCGATCCCCGGAGTGCTGAAGAACGCCCTCGACTGGGCCTCGCGCCCGGCCGGCCAGAGCGCCCTCAATGGCACGCCGGCGGCAGTTATTGGAGCCTCGACCGGCATGTTCGGCGCCGTCTGGGCCCAGGCCGAGACCCGCAAAGTCCTCGGCGCCCTCGGCGGCCGCGTCGTCGAGGCCGAACTGCCGGTGGCGAAAGCGGCCGAGCTCTACCGAGACGGCCGCCTACAGCTCTCCCCCGAGCAGTCCCAGCAACTGGAGAAGATTCTGGCGACCCTGGTGTCGGAAGCCGAGCAGCTGCAGCAGGACCTGGCTGTCGCTGCCTAAAAATTAGGCTTCAAGAGATGCGTCAAATATTGCGCTTGCGCAATGGATGCGTTATCTACTGTGAGCGCGCTATATTTGGCGCAATGGCGCGCTCGGTTCCAATCTCTGAAGCCGCACAGATCCTGAACTTGAGTCCCGCTCGCGTTCGAGCGCTGGCATCGGGGGGGCAGACTCCCCGCCGTCAAGGTTGCCGATCGATGGGTTGTGGATCTGGATGCCGTGGAACAGCGGCGGAAGGAAAGCCCCCCGGAGGGGCGGCGGTTCACTCCGCAAAACGCTTGGGGGGCATTGCTCTTGGCCTCCGGCGAAGATCCGCAACTGGACCCGGTCGTCCGCTCGCGTCTGAGGAGAGCCCTGCTGCTCGAAGGTCTGCGGGGTCTCGCGCCTCGCCTTCGGGACCGAGCTGAAATCGCACTATTCAAATCCCACCCTGGAGAGATCCCCTACGTCCTCAAGGACGGCGCTTTGATGCGGTCGGGGATCAGTGCAGCGAGTTCCGTGGGATCCGACTTGCTGTCAGGACGAGAGGCAGATGGCTATGTGGCGGAGTCGGAGTTGCAGGATTTCCTCATTCGGCACGTTCTGCATCCGGCAGCAGGGGAGGTGAAGGGGAACGTGCGATTGCGGGTCGTTCCAGACGGTGTATGGAACAACCTGCATGTCAGCGGCCGCTCCATCGCTCCCAGGGCAGCGGTGGCGCTCGACCTTGCCGGCGAACGCGACCCTCGCTCGCAAGTCGCAGGCAAGAACCTTCTCCGGGAGATCGACCGCGAGAACAAGAAGAGGCTGAAGAGGAGTAGGTAGAAGGTGGCAGAGGTAGGCACCCCTTCGACTATCCGCGTCGATCCCGTAACGCCTGAGGCGCAGCGCCTCTGGTCGACGGCCCTCGAACTCGCCGAAGCGTTAGGGGCCGAGCGGCAGTGGTCCCTGATCGGCGGTCTCATGGTGCAACTCCACGCTCACGAACACGACGACGACCTGCGGCCGACCGCCGACATCGACCTCCTAGGCGCCGCCCGGAAGCCACCGGCGATGACGGAGCAGATAGCTGCGTTGCTTGCCGAGAAGGGGGGCGAGGTCGCGATGCCGCCCCGCTCTGCCCCAGGACTTGGATACCGGTTCGAGCTTGACGGCGACATTGTCGAGGTTCTCGGACCGGACGGCTCGAAAAGCGACCCGAAGACGTTGCCGGGACTGAGGATCCCGCGTGGACTCGCGAGCGACGGGCAACTGACGTCAAGTGAGAAGCGATGGCTTCGCGATGTCGAGGAGCTGTTGGACTTCGGCGACGCCGACGTCGCGGCTCTCTTTCCCGCCGCGGTCCTGGAGCGGGCGCAACAGGCGTTCCGGCTCCTGTCCGCTTAACCCTGCGGCAGAGCAAAGAAGGCGATCGCCGCGTACTGGGCGATCGCGGCGGCGATGACGAAGAGGTGGAAGACCTCGTGGTAGCCGAAGATCGCGGGGTTGGGGTTGGGGCGCTGGATCGCGTAGACGACGGCACCGGCGGTGTAAAGGAGGCCGCCGGCGGCGACCAGCAGCGTCCCCGCCGCGCCCATCTCTGACCAGAGGTCGGGGAAGGTGGCGACGGCTACCCATCCCAGCGCCAGGTAGATCAGCGCCGAGGCCCATTTCGGGTGGTCGATCCAGATCATCTCGACGATCGCGCCGGCGATCGCGCCGACCCAGACGACGGCGAGGATCGCCATCGCCAGGGTGCCGTTGAGGACCAGCAGCGCGAAGGGGGTGTAAGTGCCGGCGATGAGGAAGAAGATCATCGAGTGATCGAGCCGGCGCATCCACTGGCGCCTCTGCGGCCGGGTCCAGTTGACGCGGTGGTAGAGGGCGCTGGTCCCGAAGAGGGCGGAGAGGCTGATCGCGTAGATGGCGACCGCGAGGGTCGCCTTCGGGGTTTCGGCGAGGACGATCAGCGCCACGCCGAACCCGAGCGACATGAAGAAGGCCCACTCGTGGGAGACGCCGCGCAGCTTCGGCTTGACCGCGGCGATCGCCTCGGCCGTCGCCTCTTTGGCCGCGGTCGCGCGCTCGCCCACCGCCTCCTTGGCGGCCGTCGCCCGCTCGCCCATGGCTTCTTTGGCGGCGGTGGCTCGCTCGCCCATCCGCTCCGCTCCCCTACGCAGCTCCTCTGCCATGGGCAAAGGCTACCCGCAACCGAGTGCCGATATTGCGGAGTTGTCACCATATGGAGAGCGGTTGCAGGATCGCCGAGTGCCTTATTTGCGACTTCAGGCACTTTTTCCGACCGGCTCGTTAGCGATCCTGCGTAGTTACCGCTGAAAGCCGCCGTGAGAGGAGCATTTTGATGTCCAAGACCGCACTAGCCAGTCCCAGAAACGGTCTGCAGGGCCTCTCTGTCGAACGCAGGTTTTCGACGCCCGGCGTGCATCCTTTCGACCAAGTCGAGTGGGAGACCCGCGATGCGGTGATCGGCAATCCGGAGAGCCCGGCCTTCGAGCAGCGCGGGGTCGAGTTCCCGGTGACCTGGTCCCAGAACGCGACCAACATCGTCGCCCAGAAGTACTTCCGCGGCCAGCTCGGCAGCCCCGAGCGCGAGAGCTCGGTCAAACAGATGATCGGCCGGGTCGCCGGCACGATCGCCGGCTGGGGGCGCGAGGGCGGCTACTTCGCCTCCGAGGAGGACGCCGACGCCTTCGAGATGGAGCTGACCGCGATCCTGCTCAACCAGAAGGCGGCCTTCAACTCCCCGGTCTGGTTCAACGTCGGCTTCGAGGAGACGCCGCAGTGCTCGGCCTGCTTCATCTTGAGCGTCGAGGACACGATGGAGTCGATCCTCGACTGGAACACCAAAGAGGGGAAGATCTTCCGCGGCGGCTCCGGCTCCGGCATCAACCTCTCCAACATCCGCGGCTCGATGGAGCCGCTGCAGAAGGGCGGCACCGCCAGCGGACCGGTCAGCTTCATGCGCGGCGCCGACGCCTGGGCGGGGACGATCAAGTCCGGCGGCAAGACCCGCCGCGCCGCGAAGATGGTTGTCCTCGACGTCGACCATCCGGACGTCGAGCACTTCATCTGGTGCAAGGCCGACGAGGAGAAGAAGGCGGCTGCGCTGCGCGACGCCGGCTTCGACATGTCGATCGACGGCGAGGGCTTCACCTCGATCCAGTACCAGAACGCCAACAACTCGGTCCGGGTCACCGACGAGTTCATGGAGGCGGTTGAGGCCGGCGAGGAGTGGCACCTGACCGCGCGGACCACCGGCGAGCCGGTGAAAACGCTCGACGCGCGCGACCTGATGAACCAGATCGCCGACGCCGCCTGGCGCTGCGCCGACCCGGGCGTCCAGTACGACACGATCATCAACCGCTGGCATACCTGCCCGGAGTCGGGGCGGATCAACGCCTCGAACCCCTGCAGCGAGTACATGCACGTCGACGACTCGGCCTGCAACCTCGCCTCGCTCAACCTGATGAAGTTCCGCCGCGAGGACGGCAGCTTCGACACGGCCGAATTCGAGCACGCGGTCGACATCGTCTTCCTCGCCCAGGAGATCGTCGTCGGCTTCTCCAGCTACCCGACCGAAGAGATCACCGAGAACGCCAACCGCTTCCGCCAGCTCGGGCTCGGCTACGCCAATCTCGGCGCCCTGCTGATGAGCGACGGCCTCCCCTACGACTCCGACGCGGGCCGCAACGTCGCCGCCGCGATCACGGCGCTGATGACCGGCCGTGCCTACCGCCAGTCGGCGCTGATCGCCGCCGGGGCGACTGGTCCGTACGAGGAGTACGAGAAGAACCGAGAGCCGCACAACGGGGTCATGCGGATGCACCGCGACGCCTCCTACGACGTCGACGGGACCGGGGTCAAGGGCGACCTGCTCGAGGCCGCGCAGCGGGCGTGGGATGAAGCGGTCGAGCTCGGCGAGGAGCACGGCTACCGCAACGCACAGGCGACGGTGCTGGCCCCGACCGGGACGATCAGCTTCCTGATGGACTGCGACACGACCGGGATCGAGCCCGACTTCTCGCTGGTCAAGTTCAAGGAGCTGGTCGGCGGTGGCTCGATGACGATCCCCAACCGCTCGGTGCCGCTGGCCCTGCAGACCCTTGGCTACAGCGAGGCGGAGATCGACCAGATCAACGCCTACATCACCGAGAACAACACGATCGTCGGCGCCCCCGGCCTCAAGGACGAGCACCTGCCGATCTTCGACGTCGCGGTCGGCGAGCGGGCGATCTCCCACACCGGCCACATCGACATGATGGCGGCGACCCAGCCGTTCATCTCCGGGGCGATTTCGAAGACGGTCAACCTGCCGCAGACGGCCACGGTCGAGGACATCGCCGACGCCTACACCCGCGGCTGGAAGGGCGGCCTCAAGGCCCTCGCCATCTACCGCGACGGCTCGAAGACCGCGCAGGCGCTGCGGACCGACGCCCAGAAGACCGAGGAGGCGGGGACCGAGGTGGAGATGGCGCAGCCGGTGCGCAAGAAGATGCCGCGCGAGCGCGAATCGATCACCCACAAGTTCTCGATCGGCGGCCACGAGGGCTACATCACCGCCGGCAAGTACGAGGACGGGACGGTCGGCGAGATCTTCCTCACCGACATCGGCAAGGAGGGCTCGACGATGCGCGGGCTGCTCAACGCCTTCGCCACCGCGATCTCGCTCGGCCTCCAGTACGGGGTGCCGCTGGAGACCTTCGTGCGCAAGTTCAGCTACATGCGCTTCGAGCCGGAGGGGATGACCCAGAACCCGGAGATCCCGTTCGCCAAATCGATGCCCGACTACCTGATGCGCTGGCTCGCGAGCCGCTTCATCGAGGACACCGAGACCCTCGAGGAACTGGGGATCATGACCCAGGAGGTGCGCAGCAAGAAGGAAGCCGAGACCGCCCAGCTGGGCCTCGGGGTCGCGACCGACACCGCCGGCCCGGCCAACGGCAACGGCCACTCCAACGGCAGCAACGGCAACGGCGAGGCCAAGTCCAGCGCCCCGGCCCCGGCCGCCTCGGCGATGACCGAAACCCCGCCCGTACGCCCGGCCAAGATGCAAGGCCTCGAGCTCGGCCCGGCCTGCGAGCAGTGCGGCGGAATGATGCAGCGGACGGGCAGCTGTTACACCTGCAGCAGCTGCGGCAACAACACCGGCTGCGGTTGAGCCGTTAGGGCCCGGTTTTCGGTCCCCGTGCAATCGAGGCGACTTGTTGCGTTCGTGGCGGCGGGGATCCTGTGCGGCATCGCCGTCATCGGGATCGTCGCGGTGCTCTCCGACGCCGAGGACGGCGCTCTGGCCGGCAAACTGATCTACGTAACGTCCGTGCTAACCGTCTTCAGCCTGGTCAGCCTGGCCGGCGTGTTGCTCTCGGTCCGCCGCCCGGAGCTTGCCTGGCTCGGCTACCTGACGGTCGTCGCCGGGCTTGCCGCCTTCGCCCTGATCGCGCGGAAGATCTGGAACCGCGACGGCTTCTTCGACGGCACCGGCTGGGAGCTCTCGAGCAGCGCTACGCTGATCGCGCTCGGCCTCGGTCAGGTCTCCCTGCTGCTCGGCTGGGTGCGCCAAAGCGGCCCGACCCGCTTGATCGCCCTCGCCGCATCGGCGGCGATCGCTGCGCTGACGACGCTCGGCGTGCTGGCGACTGCGATCGACGACTTCGAGGTCAGCGCCCGCGTCCTCGGCGTCCTCGCGATCGTCTACCTGCTGGGGATCGCACTGCTGCCGCTGGTCATGCTGGGCAGCAAGAAGGAGACCGAAGCCTCCCCGCAGGCTCCCGTGAGCTGAGCACGATCCCGGCGTCGCACCTCGGCGCCTCTGTGATCGCGCGGCGCAAGGGGTAATTTTCTTTTAAGGGCTCTCGCTTTAGAGCTCTACACCCCGGGCGGCAAGCCACTCGCTAACCGGCTCGGGAGGGCTGCCTTCGAAGACGAGGCGGGTGGCCTCGCGAAGCACGTGGTCGCCGTTGTCGGCCTGGCCGAGGTTGGTGGCGAGCCAGACGGCAGCTGCGGCGGCGGCGAGGGCGGCGGGGTTGTCGCCCTCGGGATCTATGCCCCGGACGGTGCTGAGCAGCTCGCCCTGCAGATCCTCGGCCGCGGTCGCCGGGCGGTCGTCGTCCTCAAAGCTCTCGAAGAGGCCGATGACGGCGGTGTCGGTCCCCTCCGGATCGCAGATCGCCATCGCCTCGCGCACTACTTCGGAGATGGTCGGGATGGTCTCGCGGCTGCCTGGCTTCATTGCGGAGCCACGTACCCCACGCCGACGGGCCGAAAACCGCTTTGACTAACCGCTTTTCGTCCCGTCGGCGGGTTAGTGGAGGACGACGGTCGCGTCGTGCCGCGGCGTCTCGGTGATCGCGCGGCGGTAGTTGCGCTCGGGGGCTGGGTCGGCCGGCTCGATCTGGCGGCGGCGGACCAGCTCGCGGAGGACGACGGACATCTCGAACTGGGCGAAGGCGGCGCCGAGGCAGCGGCGGACGCCGCCGCCGAAGGGGATCCAGGTATAGGTGCCGGGTGGGTTGTCGATGAAGCGCTCGGGCAGGAAGCGGTCCGGGTCGGGATAGATGTTCGGGTCGCGATGGATCAGGTGGATGCAGGGGGTGACGCCGGCCCCGGCCGGGAGCTCGTAGCCGCCCAGCTCGACCGCCTCGGTCAGCTTTCTGACCACGATCACGATCACCGGGCGCAGCCGCAGCGTCTCCTGGATCGTCGCCGTCAGGTAGGCGTCTTCGTCGTCGAGGACCTCGGCCCGCAGCCGCTCCAGCTTCTCGGGGTGGCGGGTCAGCCGCTCCATCGCCCAGGAGAGCGCCGTCGCCGTCGTCTCGTGACCGGCGACCATCAGGGTGAGGAGCTCGTCGCGGATCTCGGCGTCGCTCATCGGGCTGCCGTCCTCGTGTCGCGCCTGCAGCATCAGCGAGAGGACGTCATCGCGCTCGGCCAGGTCCTCGGCCGCGCGGCGCTCGGCGATCTCGGCCGCGATCAGCGCGTCGACCCGCTGCACCCGGCGGCGGAAGGCGGGGATCATGTTGACGCGGTCGGGCCCGACCATCAGCACCGGCAGCAGCACCCGCGGGTTCGTCGTCAGGTCGAGGAAGTCCCGCAGCGCCTCGCGCAGCGGCTCCATCCGCTCGCCGTCGTGGACGCCGAAGACGGTCTCGATGATGATCTCCAGGGTGATCGCCTGCATCCGCGGCCGCAACTTGTAGGGGGTGCCGGTCGGCCAGCTCTCGATCTCGCGGGCGGCGATCTCGGCCATCTTCTCGCCGTAGGCCTGCATCCGCTCGCCGTGGAAGGGCGGCAGCAGCAGCTTGCGCTGGCTGATGTGCGGCTTCTCGTCGAGGACGAGGACCGAGTTCTCGCCGAGGATCGGGCGCAGGATCTGGTTGCCCTCGCCGGCGTGGAAGACCTTCGGGTCGCCGGTGAAGACCTGTTTCACCAGCTCCGGGTCGGCAAGCACGACCCAGTCGCCTTCGTAGGCGATCTTGATCGAGAACATCGGCCCGAAGCGGGCGCGGCCCTGCTCGAGGAACCACTGCGCCTGGCGCGACCAGATCGCCGTCTGCAGCACCCGGTGCATCCGCGGCCCCGGCGGTAGGCCCTTGATCGGAGCGAGTCCGCTCGTCGCCGCCCGAACTTTCGCAGCCGCCTCCACGAGAGTGACGCTATCCCCTGACGGCGCGATCAATGTGTGACATCGATCCATGTGTGACATAGCCTGGCCGACGTGGCCACCCTGCCCCGCTTTCCGCCGGCTATCGAGCACCGGGTCCTGAAGGCCGCCTGCCGCCTTCCCCCGCGGCTGCTGCAGCTGCTCCTCGGGGCGCCGCCGCGGGTCGAAGGGCAGACGCTGGCGCCGGACATACAGGCGCTGCTGTGGCTTGCGGCGCGGGCGCGCGGCTCCAGCCTCAGCGAGGGCGTGGCGGTCGAGGAGGCGCGGGCGCACCGGCTGCTGGAGGCGCAGATCGTCGCCGAGCGCCCGCCGATTCCGATGGCGAGGGTCGAAGACCTCGACATCCCCGGCCCGGCGGGACCCCTCCGCAGCCGCCTCTACGCCCCGACCAAGCCGATGGCCTCTCCCCCGCCCCTGCTTGTCTACTTCCACGGCGGCGGATGGGTGATCGGCGACCTCGATACCCACGACGGGCCCTGCCGCTTCATCGCCGCCAACTCCGGCACCTGCGTGCTGGCGATCGACTACCGGCTCGCTCCCGAGCATCCCTTCCCGGCCGCCGCCGAAGACGCCTTCGCCGCCTACGCCTGGGCGAGCGAGAACGCCGCGCGCCTCGGCTGCGACCCGGCGCGGGTCGGGGTTGTCGGCGACAGCGCCGGCGCCAACCTGGCGGCGGTCACCTGCCTGCTGGCCCGGGAGGAAGGCGCGCCGGCGCCGGCGATGCAGCTGCTGATCTACCCGGTCACCGATTGCAGCACCGAGATGCCCTCGCGGCGGACCTTCGGCGACGGCTTCCTCCTCACCCGCCCCGACATGGACTTCTTCGAGAGCAACTACCTGCCGCCCGGCACCGACCGCAGCGACCCCCGCGTCTCGGTCCTGCAGGCCGGCGACCTCAGCGGCCTGCCACCCGCCTACGTCGCCGTCGCCGGCTTCGATCCGCTCTGCGACGAGGGCGTCGCCTACGCCGAGCGCCTTCGCGAGGCGGGCATCCCGGTCGCCCTTCGCTGCCACCCCGGCCTCGTCCACACCTTCGCCAACCTGACCGCGATCTGCCCGACGGCGCGGCAGGCGATGCTCGAAGCCTGTGGCGCCCTGCGGATGGGGCTCGCCTAACTCACTCGTACTGCAGGCTCTCGAGGACGTCGAGCCGTGAGGCGCGCCGGGCCGGGATGATCGCGGCCAGCACGCCGGCCAGGCCGGCGAGGACCATGAGCACGACCAGCGAAACGATCGGATAGGAGAGGGTGAAGCCTTCGTCCTTCAGCGGCTGCGCGATCAGGGTCGCGAAGATCAAGCCGAGGACGAGGCCGAGGATGCCGCCGATCAGGGCCGTGATCACCGCCTCGTAGCGGATCATCGTCCGCACCTGGCGGCGCGACATCCCGATCGCCCGCAGCATCCCCAGCTCGCGGGTGCGTTCGTGGATCGAGAGCGCCAGCGTGTTGGCGATCCCGAAGAGCGAGATCACGATCGCGAAGGCGAGCAGGGCGTAGACCAGGCTGACCAGCTGGTTGACCGCTTCTTCGCGATTTTCCTTCAGTTCTTCCTGGTTGAGGACTTCGGCGACAGGGAAGGCGAGTTCGACCCCTTTCGTCAGCAGCGCCTGCACCTGCTCGGCGTCGGCCCCGTCTTCGATCTCGATGAAGTCGGTCAGGTCCTGGGTCTGGTCGAAGTCGCGGGCCATCACCGCCTGGGTGACGACGACGTCGCCGAGGATCCCGAGCTTGGAGTCGAACTGGCCGGCGACCCGGAGTCGCGGCCGCGCCCCGGTCTGGGTCAGCAGCGCGAAGCGGTCGCCGGGCTCCAGACCGTGGGAGTCGGCGAAGTCGCCCGAGACGATCGCCTCGCCGTCCTTCAGCTCGCGAAGCGTGGCGGGGTTGCCCTTTTCCCATTCGATCTTCACGGTCTCGCCGATATCGGGCGAGGGGGCATCGACTTTGGCCTTCGGGCCCGGCCGGCCGCCTTCGAGCAGCTTCGCTTCCGCGCCCCGGATCGTCGCCACCAGGCCGACCCCCGGCACCTGCTCAGCGGCTTTCGCGGCGCCGTTCGGGATCGGCGAGAAGCCGTCGGTGTTCTGGATCACCAGCCCGCCGGCAAAGTTTTCGTCGACCACCTGGGCGACGGTGCTCTTGATGCCGGCGGCGAAGACGGTGACGAAGGCGACCAGGGTGACGCCGATCATCAGCGCCGCCGCGGTGACCGCGGTGCGGCTCGGATTGCGCTCGGCGTTCTCGCGGGCGAGGCGGCCGGTGAGGTGCCGCAGCCGCTCCAGCGGCCAGCCGGCGACGGCGGCCAGCGGCGGCACCAGGCGGGGGCTGAAGAGCGAGACGGCAAAGACGACGGCGACCGCGCCGCCGCCGATCAAGCCGGCGCGGGTGCCGGCGCCGGCGCTGCCGAAGAGCCCGAGCAGAATCATTCCCAGGCCGGCGGCGCCGAGCAGGATCGAGAGCGCCAGGTAGACGAGGCGGCGTTTGCGGGTCGGGGCCGGGCGGAAGGAGTGCAGCGCCGCGATCGGCGGCACCCGGGTCGAGCGCAGGGCCGGGATCAGCGAGGAGACCAGGGTCACGAGCAACCCGACCAGGAGAGCGACGACCACGGTCCTCGACTCCAGGACCAAGCTCGTCGTCGGCAGGTCGATCCCGATCGCTTCGAAGAGGGCGTTGATCGCCGCGGCGATGATGAAGCCGCCGGCAATCCCGAGTAAGGCGCCGAGCAGCCCGACCCCCATCGCCTCGACCATCACCGTGGTGAGGATCTGCCGCCGCGAGGCGCCGAGCGTTCGCAGCATCCCGAATTCGCTGATCCGCTGGGCGACCGTGATCGAGAAGGTGTTGAAGATCAGGAAGGAGCCGACGAAGACGGCGATGAAGCCGAAGACGAGGAGGAAAGTGCGGAGGAAGCCGAGGGCGTCTTTGATTTCGTCAGAGGAGCGGTCGGCGCTTTCCTGCGCGGTCTCGACTCGGACGCCGCCCGGCATCTGCTTGGCGATCCGGCCTTTCAGGGCCCGGGCTGAGACACCATCGTCGGCGGCGACCGAGATCTGGTCGAAGCGCCCCTGCTTGTGGGTCAGCCGCTGGGCGACCGGCAGCGTCACCTGGGCGATCGAGGCGCCGCCGAAGGAGGCGCTGCCGAGCTGCGTCAGCCCGACGAGCTTGAACGACTTCAGGTTCCCTTGCCCGATCAGCTTGATCGTGTCGCCCGGCTTCAGGTCGGCGTCTTCGGCCGCCGCCTTGTCGATCGAGGCTTCGGTGGGGCCGCGGGGCGGATGGCCCTCGACGTAGGTCATCGACTCGAGTTCCCCCGGCAGCGTCGAGGAGATGAACTTCGGCTGGAATTTGTTGCCGATCTTTTCGTTCTGCGCGTTGAAGAAAGCACCGGGGGTGAAGATCGCGCCCGCGGCTTCCTTGACGCCCGGAGTCCGCACCACCTGCGGCAGCAGCGAGGCGCTGACGGTGGGGATTTCGCCGCTTTCCTGTTCGACCGGGTTCTCGGCCGTGATCACGACGCTGGTCCCCTTCAGCGACTCTTCGAAGATTTCGTCGAAGGCGGCGAAGATCGTGTTGGTGAGGACGAACGAGCCGGCGACGAAGGCGACGCCGAGGAAGACGGCGAAGCTGGTCAGCAAGGCCCGGACCTTGCGAGCCCAGAGGCTCTTGAGGCCGAGGCTAGTCAAGCCGCTTCTGCAGCTCGATCACGTCGTCGGCCGAGCCGGGGGCGGCGTCGCTGACGATCTTCCCGTCCTGGAGGGTGATCAGCCGGTCGGCGTGGGCGGCGGCGACCGGGTCGTGGCTGACCATCACCACCGTCTGGTCGAACTCGTCGACCGCCTGGCGCAGCAGGCGGAGGACATCGGCGCTGGCCTTCGAGTCGAGGTTGCCGGTCGGCTCGTCGGCGAAGACGACGGCCGGTTTGCTGACCAGGGCGCGGGCGACGGCGACCCGCTGCTGCTGGCCACCGGAGAGCTCGGCAGGACGGTGCGTGCGCCGATCCTCGAGGCCGACGGTCCGGATCAGCTGGTCGACCCAGGCCTTGTCCGGCTTGCGGCCGGCGATCGAGAGCGGCAGGACGAGGTTCTCCTCCGCGGTCAGGACCGGCAGCAGGTTGAAGAACTGGAAGACGAAGCCGAGCTTGTCGCGGCGCAGCTTGGTCAGCTCGCCATCGTCGAGGCTGGTGATGTCGACGCCGTCGAGCTCGACCCGCCCCGAGGTCGGCTTGTCGAGGCCGGCGAGGATGTGCATCAGGGTCGACTTGCCGGAGCCGGAGGGACCCATGATCGCGGTGAAGCGGTCGCGCTCGAAGCTGGTCGTGACGCCGTCGAGGGCGTCGACCGCGGTGTCGCCCTCGCCGTAGCGGCGGTGGAGGTTGGTGGCGACGACGACTGGTCCGTTGGCGCTCACTGCCGGGCACGCTATCGATTCGGCCGAATAGGGTGCGCCCGTGCCCCTCGCCGACCGCTTCGACGGATTCCTGGTCGACCTCGACGGCGTCGTCTGGATCGGCCGCGAGCCGGTGCCGGGCTCGCCCGAGGCGCTGCAGGCACTGCTCGCGGCGGGCAAGCCGGTCGTCTTCGTCACCAACAACCCCGGCCGGCCGCCGGCCGCCTACGCGGAGCGGCTGGGTGAGCTCGGGGTCGAGGTGAGCGCCGAGCAGATCGTCACCGCCGGGATGGTCGCGGCGCGGCTGGCGGGCGAGGCCGCCGGCGCAGGCGGCACCGCCTTCGTAATCGGCGCCCCGGCGCTGAAGGAGATGGTCGCCGCGACCGGGGCGCGGCTGCTCGAGGGCGAAGAGGCCTGGGACGCCGACGTGGTCGTCGCCTCCGGTCACCGCGCCTTCGACTACGGCGAGCTCCTGGCCGCGAAGCGGGCGCTCGACCGCGGCGCCGCCCTCTTCGCCACCAGCCACGACCCGACGATGCCTTACCCCGGCGGCGAGCTGCCTGGGACCGGTGCCGTCCTCGCCGCGGTCGAGACCGCCTCCGGCCGCCGCGCCGAGATCGCCGGCAAGCCCGAGCGCCACCTGTTCGAGATGGCGATGGAAGCGCTCGCCTGTTCCTTTTCGGTCGATGACAACGATAAGGAACAGGCGAATGAGCGCGTGGCGATGATCGGCGACCGCGTCTCCTCCGACATCGCCGGCGGCAAGGCCGCCGGGCTGGAGACGGTGCTCGTCCTCAGCGGCACGACGTCGCGCGAGGAAGCCGCGGCGGCCGACCCGGCGCCGGACTTCGTCGTCGAGGACCTCGCCGGCCTGCTCGCGTGAGCGCGTCGCCTCAACCAGCTGACGCGCTTGACCACCGGCCCGGCGTCAGCTTCGCCGCCGTCTTCGCCGCCACCTTCTGCGGCCTCGTCGGCGTCGGCTCGGTGCTGCCGGTCCTCCCTCGCTACATCCACGGCCCGCTCGGCTCCGGCGACCTCGCGGTCGGGGTGGTGATCGGCGCCTACGCGATCACCGGCCTGCTGCTGCGGCCGGTCGCCGGGCGCTTCGCCGACACCCGCGGGCGCCGGCCGACGGTGATCGTGGGAGCCTGCCTGGTCGCGCTCAGCGGCTTCCTCTACCTGCCGAGCCTGGGGATCGCCGGGCTGATCGTCGCCCGCCTCATCCTCGGCGCCGGCGAGGGCGCGGTCTACACCGCCGGTTCGGCCTGGATCGTCGACCTGGCGCCGCTGGAGCGCCGCGGCCGTGTCCTCGGGCTCTACGGGCTCGCGGTCTGGGGCGGACTCAGCGTCGGGCCGCTGCTCGGCGAGGTGCTGCTCGACGCCGGCGGTTACGACCTCGTCTGGATCGTCGCCGGGGCGCTGCCGGTGCTGGGGGCGCTGTTCGCGACCGCAGCCCGCGACCCCTTCGTCCCTCTCGCCCACGCCGAGCCGCACCCGCTGGTCGCCCCGGAGGCGGTCGGCCCGGGCTTCGCGGTCGGCCTCGCCTCCTTCGGCTACGCCGCCGTCGCCACCTTCATCGTCCTCCACCTCGAATCCCGCGGGGTCGGGCACGGCGCCACCGTCTTCGCCGCCTTCGCGGCGATGATCGTCCTCACCCGGCTCATCTTCGGCGACCTCCCCGACCGCATGGGAGCGGCGCCGGTGGCGATCGCGGCGACCGTCGGCGAGGCCTTCGGACTGCTGCTGATCGCCGTCGCCCACAGCCTTCCCGTCGCCCTGCTCGGCGGCGTCGCGATGGGCGCCGCCTTCGCCCTCCTCAACCCTTCGCTGATGCTGATCGCCCTCGGCCGCGTCTCCCAGCAGGCGCGCGGCGCGGCGATGGGCACCTACACCGCCTTTTTCGACGCCGGGGTCGGCCTCGGGGCGCCGATCGCCGGCGCGGTCGCCGCGCTGACCAGCTACGAGGGCGCCTTCTTCTTCGCCGCCGCGGTCTGCCTCGCCTCGGCGGCGATGATCTTCGCCCGCCTCCACCCGGCGGGCTCCCACGCACCCTCCTAGAAGCTGCCTACCGTTCGCTGACCAGCAGCGTCTGCAGGGCGCGGCCGACCCGGCCGCCCTCGTCGAAGAGGGTCGACTCGGCGGTTCCGATCCCCTTCGGCCGCGGCATCGTCACCGCGTCGACACCGATCCACTCGCCCTTCGGCATCCGCTCGAGGTGGACGCTGAGATCGACGTTGATGAAGAGGAAGCGGCGGAAATCGAGCGAGGCGCTGATCCCGTTGCCGACGTCGGCGGCGACGAGCAGCCGCTGCAGCGGCGTCGGCTCCTCCCCTGCCACCAGCGGCCGGCGCATCCGCAGCCAGGCGGTCGCCGGGCCGGGCTCGATGAAGCCGCCGGCGACGAAGCGCACCTCCATCGCCGAGTGGTAGCCGTGCTCCTGCTCGGTCGGGAAGAACTCGGCCGCGGTCCCCTCCTCGGGGGGAGCGGGCGGCTGGCTGGCGACGAGTGCCTGCCCCGGCAGGTCCAGCTTCGCCTTTCGCAGCCGCCAGCCGCGGGCCCGCATCAGCACCTCGCCCTCGGCGTCGCTCAGCTCAGCCTCGAACATCTGCACGCGGCGCCCAGGCCGCGCGATCTGCGCCTCTACCCGCACCGGCCCGATCGGAACCGAGCGCAGGATCTCGAAGGTGACCCGGCCGACTTGGAACTCGTTCGCTTCCGGCAGCCGCTCGATCGCATAACCGAGCAGCCCCGCCGGCGGCCCCGCGTGCTGGGCGCCGGGGTCCCAGGGACCGCGCGTCAGCTCGGTAGCGCGGAAAAAGTCACCCTCCGGTTCATAAAACGCCTCGAACACGGAGCGCATCCTAAGTCGGCCTGCCGCATCCGAGTTTCGACCCACCCCGCTGTGTCGAAAATCGGATGCGCCTCAGCAGTTGCGGCTGCCGAACTCCTGCGTCCAGACGTGGGCGCCGGAGTTGCCTTCCAGCTCGCCCACCTGCAGGCCGATGCCAATGTCGGTGTAGGCGCCGAGGAGGTTGCGCCGGTGCCCCGGCGAGTGCATCCAGAGCCCGAAGATCGCCCGCGGGTCGCGTAGCCGCCGCTGGCGTAGGCGATGTTCTCGCCCGAGCTGCAGCCGCCGTAGCCGCTGCGCTCGATCCAGTAGGTGAATTCGCGGCCGCAGGCTTCATGGCTGAATTCGTCGCAACGGAGGATGTCGGCCGACTTATGGTCGGCGGCGCGGGCGAGCGAGCTCGGCGCCTTCAGGGTTGCGAGCCCGCGACTCTGGCGGGCGCGGTTGACGAGGCAGAGCATCGCCTTCTCCTGCGCGGCGGAGGAGGCGTGGGCAGCGCCCTGGTAGGGACAGGGAGCCGCCGCGGCGGTGCCCGGCTGGATACCGAAGACGGTCAACGCCGCCGCAGCAAGCGCGATCGCGGCGAGCGGAATGGGGCGGCTCCACGTCACAGGCCCGTAATACCCGAGGCGTACTCTGTTCTCACAGGAGCGAAAGGAGAAAGATGGCGACGAAGGTCCAGAAAAGCGAGGGGGAGTGGCGCGCGCGGCTCACGCCGGAGCAGTTCGAGGTCACCCGCAAGGCCGGCACCGAGCGCGCCTTCACCGGCCCTTATGTCGACGAGAAGGCGGCGGGGATGTACCGCTGCGCCTGCTGCGGCACCGAGCTCTTCTCCTCGGACGCCAAGTTCGACTCCGGCACCGGCTGGCCCAGCTTCACCGAGCCGGCGAACCTCGAGCACGTCGAGCTGCACCGACAACAGCCTCTTCATGCGGCGCACCGAGGTCGTCTGCAAGCACTGCGACGCCCACCTCGGCCACGTCTTCGACGACGGCCCGCGGACCGAGCGGCCAGCGCTACTGCATCAACGGCTGCGCGCTGACACTCGATAAGAAGGAGGAGTAACCAGGCTGGCGCGCCTAGAGCGCGCCGCCGCCGGCGCCGAGGTAGCTGAACCGCACCGCCAGGGCAACTGCCTCGGTGCGGGTGTCTACCTCGAGCTTGGCGATCGCGTTGCGGACGTGGGTGTGGACGGTCGCCGGGCTCACTGCAGGCGGTCGGCAATTTCTTTCACCCGCAGCCCCTCGGCCAGGAGCTCGAGGATCTGCCGCTCGCGCGGCGAGAGCTCGAGCAGTTTCTCGACCTCGGAGGGCTTGCCGCCGGCGAAGTCGCCGCCGAGGAAGGTCCCTCCCCCGGTCACCGCCTTCACCGCTTTCGCGATGTCCTCCGCCGGGGCCGACTTCAGCACGTAGCCGGAGGCGCCGGCCCGCAGGGCGAGCGCGAGCAGGTCCGGCTGGGCGTGGGCGGTGAAGATGATCACCTTCGTCCGCGGCCGCGCTTTCAAGACCTCTCTGGTCGCCTCGATGCCGTCGCGCTTGGGCATCTCGACGTCGATGATGAGGACGTCCGGCTCCAGTTCCTTGACGGTTTGGACGACGTCGCGGCCGTTGCTGGCCTCGCCGACGATTTCGACGACGGTCGAATTTGCCATGCGTGCCTTGATCGCCTCGCGGACGATCTCGTGGTCATCGCAGAGCACAACCCGTTTCGCCTCTCGAACGCCCGTGCTCATCGTGGCGCGATTCTTTCAGGCGCCCCGTACGGATGCAAAGTTTTAGGTAGCGTGAAACTCCCGTCGCTTTCCTGGCGGTTCTCGATTAAGGCGATGATCGTGCGGCCGACGGCGCAGGCGGTGCCGTTGAGCGTGTGGACCGGGCGCGGCGCCTCCCCCTCGGCGGGGCGGTAGCGGGCGCCGAGGCGGCGGGCCTGGTAGTCGGTCGTGTTCGAGCAGGAGGTGAGCTCGCGGAAGCGTCCCTGGCTTGGGATCCAGGCCTCGCAGTCGTACTTCTTCGCCGCCGGGGCGCCAAGGTCGCCGACGGCGACGTTGACGACGCGGTAGGGGATCTCGAGCTCCTGCAGGATCCGCTCCTCGATCGAGAGCAGCCGCTCGTGCTCCTCGCGCGAAGTGCCCGGGTCGACGAACGAGAACATCTCGACCTTGTCGAACTGGTGGACGCGGAAGATGCCGCGGGTGTCGCGGCCGGCGGCGCCCGCCTCGCGGCGGAAGCAGGTCGAGAAGGCGCAGTAGCGCAGCGGCAGCGAGTCGGCCTCGAGGATCTGGTCGGCGTGGAGGCCGGCAAGGGCGACCTCCGAGGTGCCGGTGAGGAAGAGCTCGTCCTTGGGGATCTCGTAGATCTGGTCGCGGTCGCCGGGCAGGAACCCGGTTCCCTCCAGCGCCGATTCGCGGACCAGCACCGGCGGCACGACCGGCTCGTGGCCCTCAGCGCGGACCGTCTCGATCGCGAAGCGGACCAGTGCCAGCTCGAGCAGGACCAGGTCACCTTTCAGGTAGGCGAAGCGCGAGCCGGAAAGCTCGGCCGCCGCCTCGATCTCGATCAGGTCGAGCTCGGTCCCGATCTCCAGGTGATCGCGGGGCTCGAAGTCGAACTCGGGCCGCTCGCCGACCTCGCGGAGGACCACCGCATCATCCTCGGTCATCCCTTCCGGGGCCTCGGGGTCGGGCAGGTTGGGAAGCCTGAGCGCCAGCTCGCCGAGCTTGGCGTCGACCCGCTCCAGCTCCTCTTTGCCGGACTCGATCTTCTCCTTGAGGCCGCCGACCGTCGCCATCAGCTGCTCGGCCTCAGCCTCTTCGCCCGCCTGTTTGCGTTCGCCGATCTGCTTCGAGAGCGTCTTCCGCTCAGCCTGTGCGTTCTCGACCTCGGGCAGCAGCTCCGGCGCCGCGCGTCGAGGGAGAGCAGCTCGTCGACCTGCTCGGCCGCCCCCCGCCGCGACAACGCCTCTTTGAACCGCTCGGGTTCAGAGCGGATCGCCTTCAAGTCCAGCATCGGGCTGAGACTAGGGAGTCTGGGTTTCGCCGGGGCGCGGCGACTGTTCCGCTTCGGTGCCCGCGTACTTGGCGACGAATTTGGCGACGGCCTTGGCTTCTTCGCCGACGACGATGTTCTGCGGCATGATCGCCCCGGAGAAACCGCCGTTCTGAATCGCGAAGAGGGCGTCGTCGTAGCTCTCTTCGCGCTGGTTCAGGTTCGGCCCCTGGGTCCGCTCGCCGCGGTTGCCGCTGCCCTGGGTGCCGGCGGCGCTGAGGGTGTGGCAGCCGGAGCAGTGGGTCGCGAAGAGGACGGCCCCGTTGTAATTGGGGTCATCCTGGGCGACCGAGATCTTTTCTTCGCCGAAGCCGCAGGCCGCCAAGCCGAGGGCGGCGGCCACGACCATTCCGATGATCAGCACTGGGCGCATGCGGCGGGCATCATATTGTTAGTGGCCGGAGTCGGCAGTCCTGCCCCGCTTGGCGGCACCTCGTCGCCCGCAGCGGCGTTCTCGGATTTGCCTTTGCCTCCAGCAAAGGCTGCATCCTGCGTCCTTGCTGCGAACGACGAGTCACTCGCCAGAAGCGGAACACGACTGCCGACTCCGGCCACCGCCGACTTCGCTCTTTGACGATGCCCGCGCCCGATCCAGACGCCTTCCGCGCCGCCATGTCCGGGCTCCCGACCGGGGTCACGGTCGTCACCGCGAACGGAGGCGACGGGCCGGCCGGAGCCACTGCAAACGCGGTCACCTCGCTCTCGATCGAGCCGATGATGATGCTCGCCTGCCTCGACCGCGGCTCCCGCACCCTGCTCGCCGTCCAGGCCGCCGACAGCTTCGGGATCAGCGTCCTCCACGCCGGCCAGGAGCCGATCGCCCGCGCCTTCGCGACCAAGGTCCCGGTGGCGGAGAAGTGGTCCGGCCTCGCCTGGAGCGAGCGCGACGGCCTGCCGGCGATCGACGACGCTCTGATCTGGCTCGCCTGCGACCTCCGCGACGTGAACTCGGCCGGCGACCACGTGATCGTCACCGGCGAGGTGCGGGCGCTGGAGACGCGAGACGGCGACCCGCTCGTCTTCCACGCCGGCGAGTACCGGCCGCTGCATTAGGCAAGAAACCCAGTGGGCAGTTGAGCACGAATAGGGTGTTCAATTGACCACTCGATGAACGAATGGACCTTTGCCCAGAAGGCGCTGCTGATCCTCGCGAGCCTGGAGCTGCTGTGGGCGCTGGCCGGGTTCATCGCCGAGCCGAGTTTCCAGATCGGCGCCGACGCACCGACGACGAAGGTGCTCTGGGTCGACTTCAACGGCATCCACGCCCTCTCCGGCCTGCTCCTCTTCGGCCCCGCCCTCTACTTCTGCCGCCGCCCCGACTGGGCGCTTTACTACGTCCTCTACATCGCCGGAGCGCTCTACATCACCGGCGTCTGGGCGCTCTTCGAGGAACAACCCGCCTACGTCTTCACCTTCCCGAGCAACGTCAACGACGCGATCTTCCACCTCGCCACCGCCGTCGTCTTCAGCCTCGTCGCCGCGATCCAGCTGCACGAGGACCGCATGCGTTCGGTGTCGGTCTGAGGTAGCTCCAGCCGGTCAGTCGCAGCCGGTTGCGATGGCGAGGGCGCGGCAGACCTCGTGCATGCGGGGGCCGGAGAGGGTCGTGATCGGATCGCCGAGGACTGAGCGCGATATATGCCTGAGGTTCTCAAGGCTCACCACGCACTCTTTCGGCAGCCCATCCTCAGCCCCGAGTCGAACCTCGGTTGGGATGTCGCGAATCCTGGTGGTCAGGAAGGCGACGGTGACCTTCCTCAAGACCGGGATGGCCTCGCTGCGGGTCAGGATCAAAGCCGGCCGCCGGCCCTCATCAGGAACCTCGGTCCAGCAGATGTCCCCCCGGTTCACCATGGCTCTTCCCGGATGGCTTCTCGCGCTTCCCGTTCCGCGATTTCCATCTCCTCGTCGGTGGTGGGCATCCGTTCATAGCCTTCGACGATTTCGCGGTCTATGCGCACCTTCTCCTCGTCGTACAGATAGGCCTCGATCGCATCGCGAATCAGCGCCGAGCGGGAACGCCCCTCCCGGGCGGCACGCTCGTCGAGCCGCCGCAGCAGGGCCTCCGTCAGCTGAACCAGCGTCTGAGTGCGCGCCATTGACCATATGCTATCCAATGGTCGAGTCGCGGGGGTAGTAGTAGGCACGACGTTCTAAGGCATCGGCCAGTCGAACTTATCCCCCGGCCCGGGTGTTAAAGACCGCTAGTTCCGGCCGCGCGCAGGCCGAGGAAGAAGATCACTCCGCAGCTGACGGCCATGATGCCCATCTCGCGGCGGACGATCGCCAGGGCCAGGGATTCCTGTTCTGAGGCGGTGAGGGTCTCGGGGTCGAGGTCGCCCACCTCGCGGTGGGCGGCGTCGGCTCGGGCTCCCTCCGCGATGAAGGAGACGACCAGGGGGAGGATGCCGTAGAGGTAGTGGAGGCCTTCCTTCGGTTCGTGGTCGGTGACGACGAGGAGGCCGCCGAGGAGGGCTTGGAGGAAGACGGCGACCTGGGCCGCTCGCAGCAGGTACCAGAAGGGAATCGAGGCTCGACTGCGGTACCAGGCGATGCCGCCGACGAGGCCGGCGGCGGCGTTGAGGGCGATCAGAAGTACGCCTACCGCGATGTGGAGGCCGATCATGGTTCTAAATCCGCCTAAAAGGGTCGGGATTCGGCTTGCTGATGCGGAAAAGCACTATGTAGCAAGTTGTCACAAAGTCGGTATATAACAGGGGCTACAGGCGTCAAACCCGGGTACTGGCACCGAGGACGCCTTCGCGACAGAGAAACGCCACCTCCCCGTGCTCAAGACCTACCTCCCGATCCTCGTCTTCGCCTTCCTCGGCCTCACCGTGGGCGGCGTCTTCGCGATCCTGAACCACCTGCTCGGCCCGAAGAAGCCGGCGCGGCCGACCGCGGCGAGCAAGCGCCAGGGCGAGCCGTACGAGTCCGGGATCCCGGTCGAGCCGACCAAGGGGCTGCGCTTCGGCGTCGCCTTCTACCTGATCGCGATGCTCTTCATCCTCTTCGACATCGAGGTCGTCTTCCTCTACCCGATCGGCGTCATCCTCAAGGACGCCGACAGCTACCTCGTCCTCGGCGAGCTCGTCACCTTCGTCGTCCTCCTGCTCGTCGCCTTCGTCTACGTCTGGCGGAAGGGAGCCCTCGATTGGAGGTAGAGCGCCGCTCCCTGCGCGAGAAGCAGCTGGCCGCCCGCGACCTGCTCCGCGGCGATCTCGAGGGCGACGACCTCGAGCGCTACGTCGAAGAGCGGGTCCTCACCACCAACTTCGAGAAAGTGCTCAACGTCGCCCGGGCGAACTCGATCTTCCCGCTCACCTTCGGGCTCGCCTGCTGCGCGATCGAGGGCATCCCGATGGCCGCCGTCACGGCCCGGTACGACATCGCCCGCTTCGGGGCCGAGGCCGGCCGCGCCTCGCCGCGCCAGGCCGACCTGATGGTCCTCTCGGGCCGGGTCTCGGTGAAAATGGCACCGGTCATCCGCCGCCTCTATGACCAGATGCTGGAGCCGAAGTGGGTGATGGCGATGGGCGCCTGCTCCTCCTCGGGCGGGATGTTCGCCAACTACGCCGTCCTCCAGGGCGCCGACAAGTTCCTCCCGGTCGACATCTACGTGCCCGGCTGCCCGCCGCGGCCCGAGGCGGTCCTCTACGGCTTCACGAAGCTGCAGCGGCAGATCATGGGCAATCCCGACCAGGGCTGGCGCCAGCGCTACGACGGCTACGGCACCGAGGAGTGGGCGCGCGGCGGCCCGCGCAGCGAACCGAGCCCCGAGGCCGCGCGAGCCTACGAGGAAGCGCGGGAGCTGAGCCTTGCCTGACGCCCCCGGACTGGAGCTGATCCGGGGTGAAATCGAGCGCGACTGCCCCGGCGCCGTCCTCGCCACCTCCTATGACCGCGCCCAGGCGGCGCTGCTGGTCGACCCGGCGCGGGTGATCGAGGTGCTGACGTGGCTGCGCGACCAGCCCGGCCAGCGCTACGACTTCCTCTCCAGCCTCCACGCCGCCGACTACCTGCCGAACGAACCGCGCTTCGGCCTCCACTACGAGCTGATCAACCGCGAGCGGGTCGAGCGCGTCCGCGTCAAAGCGATGCTGCCCGACCCCGGCGGCGAGGAGCTGCCGGAGATCGACTCCTGCGTCGAGCTCTTCCCGACCGCCGAGGCGCAGGAGCGCGAAGTCTTCGACTTCTTCGGCATCGTCTTCCGCGGCCACCCGAACCTGACCCGGATCCTGATGCCCGACGACTACGTCGGCTGGCCGCAGCGGCGCGACTTCCCGCTCGGCGGCGAGCCGGTCACCTTCACCTACTCGGAGCAGCGCTTTGACTGAGCAGATCGCCATCACCGACGCGCAGCTGCCCGACCGCGACCGCGAGATCATGACCGTCAACGTCGGGCCGCACCACCCGGCGACCCACGGCGTGCTGCGCCTCGTCGTCGACCTCGAAGGCGAGGTCGTGCGCGAGTGCAGGCCGGTGATCGGCTACGTCCACACCGGGATCGAAAAGTCCTGCGAGGACAAGAGCTACTGGAAGGTCATCCCCTTCGTCGAGCGGATGGACTACGTCTCCTACTTCTTCCAGATGGAGGCCTTCTGCGGCGCCGTCGAGCGCCTCATCGACCTCGAGATCCCGCCCCGCGCCAAGTACCTGCGGACGCTCTTCCTCGAGCTCAACCGGATCCACTCCCACCTCGTCTGGCTCGGCACCACGGCGCTCGACCTCGGCGCGATCTCGATGCTCTGGTACTGCTTCCGCGAGCGCGACAAGATCCTCGACCTCTTCGAGATGGCGACCGGCCAGCGGATGCACACCCGCTACTTCCAGGTCGGCGGCGTGATCGAGGACATCCCCGTCGGCTTCGAGGCCAAGTGCCGCAAGTTCGCCGAGGAAATGCCGACCCGGGTCGGCCAGTACGAGGCGCTGCTCGACCGCAACGAGGTATTCCTGCAGCGGACCAAAGGCGTCGGCGCCGTCTCCCGCGAGCGGCTGCTGGAGCTGGGCGTGACCGGGCCGCTGCTGCGCGCCGCCGGCGACCCCTGGGACCTGCGCAAGGCCTTCGACTACCTCGCCTATCCCGAGATGGACTTCAAGATCCCGGTCGGCACCGTCGGCGACAACTACGACCGCTACCGGGTGCGGGTGGCGGAGATGGTCGAGTCGGCGAGCATCGTCCGCCAGTGCCTCGACGCCCTCCCCGAGGGCCCGTACATCGCCGACGACCGCAAGTACGTGCTGCCGCCGCGCTCGGAGCTCTCGACCTCGATGGAGAGCCTGATCCACCACTTCAAGCTCGTCACCGAGGGCTACCGGGTGGGGCCGGGCGAGATCTACTACTCGATCGAGGGACCGCGCGGGGAGCTCGGCTGCTTCGTCCTCGCCGACGGCTCGGCGAAGCCGGCCCGGGTCCACTTCCGCGACCCCTCCTTCGTCAACCTGCAGGCCTTCCGCGACATGGCCGTCGACACCTACGTCGCCGACATGATCGCCAGCCTCGGGATGCTCGACCCGATCCTCGGGGGGGTCGACCGATGAGCCCCGTTGACGGAGCCGGGCTGAGCAACCCGAACCTGCCGGTCGACCCGGCGGTAAACGAGGGCCGCGTCCCCGGCCGCGCCGAGGAGGAGATCCCGGAGCGCCACGAAGTCGACTGCCCGCCGGAGCTGGCGGAGCGGATCGAGACCCTGATGGGACGCTACCCCGACCGCCGCTCGGCCTCAATCCCGGCGCTCTGGGCGGTGCAGGAGCGCTACGGCTGGTGCACCCCGGAGGGGATCCGCCAGGCCGCCGCGGTGATGCGGGTCACCCCCGCCTACCTGGAGTCGGTGGCGAGCTTCTACGACCTCCTGCACACGAGTCCGGTGGGGACCCACCGGATCGAGGTCTGCACCAACATCAGCTGCTGGATGCGCGGCGGCGACCGCCTCCTCGACGCCTTCAAATCGGCGGCCGAGGGCGACGGTGAGAACTTCTTCGTCACCGGCTTCGAGTGCCTCGGCGCCTGCGACATCGCCCCGATGGCCTCGATCGACCAGCGCTACTACGGGCCGCTGGAGGCAGCCGAGGCGGGGGTCGCGATCGAGCAGCTGCGGGCCGGCGACGAGGTGCTGCCGGAGAAGGCGCTGGCCAGGCGCGGGCTGGCGGGGGACCGCTGATGGCCCACCAGTTGGAGAAGCGCGTCCTGCTCGAGCACGCCGAGGACCCGGCGCTGCGCACGCTCGACGGCTACAAACGCCTCGCCGGCGGCTACGCCACCCAGGAGCGCGCCTACAAGGAGATGGAGCAGGACGAGGTCCTCCAGGAGCTCGAAGACTCGGGCCTGCGCGGCCGCGGCGGCGCCGGCTTCTCGATGGGCAAAAAGGCCTCCTTCCTACCCCGCGGCGACATGGCCAAGTACCTCTGCTGCAACGCGGACGAGTCCGAGCCCGGCGCCTTCAAGGACCGCGAGCTGATGCAGCGCAACCCCCACCAGCTGATCGAGGGGATCGCAATCGCCGCCCTCGCCGCCGACGCCGGCCACGCCTTCATCTTCATCCGCGGCGAGTACGACGAGCAGGCCGACATCCTCGACCAGGCGGTCACCGAAGCGTATGAGGCGGGCTACCTGGGGACGAACATCCTCGGCTGCCACCGCGACCTCGAGCTGGTCGTCCACCGCGGCGCCGGCGCCTACATCTGCGGCGAGGAGACCGCCCTGCTGGACGCGCTCGAGGGCAAGCGCGGCAACCCGCGCCTGAAGCCGCCGTTCCCGGCAGTCCAGGGCCTCTACGGCGGTCCGACGCTGATCAACAACGTCGAGACGCTCTCCAACGTCCCCCACATCGTCCGCCACGGCGCCGAGTGGTTCAAAGGCTTCGGGACCGAGCAGTCGCCCGGGACCAAGGTCGTCTCGGTCTCCGGCGGCGTCCGCCGCCCCGGCAACTACGAGGTCGAGCTCGGGATCCCCACCCGGGAGCTGATCTACGAGCTCGCCGGCGGCCCCGACGAGGGCCACGAGATCAAGGCCTTCTTCCCCGGCGGGTCGTCCTCCCCGGTGCTGACCGCCGAGGAGGGGCTCGACCTCCCCTACAGCTTCGAGGCGATGGCCGAAGCGGGCTCGATGCTCGGCTCCGGCTCGATCATCGTCTGCGACGACCGCGTCTCGATCCCCCACCTCGCCCTGCGGACGGCGCGCTTCTACCACCACGAGTCCTGCGGCAAGTGCGTCCCTTGCCGCGAGGGCACCAACTGGACCGTGAAGATGCTGGAGCGGATGGTCCGCGGCGAGGCGACCCCGATGGACCTCGACATCGTCAGCTCGGTCCAGCAGAACATCATCGGCCACTGCCTCTGCGTGCTCGGCGACTCGATGGCGATGCCGGTCGGGGCAATGGTCCGCAAGTTCCGGGAGGAGTTCGAGGAAGTGATGGCCGACCCCGAGCTGGTGCTCGACCCGCACGCCGTCGTCCGCGGCGCTCCGGAGACCCTGGGGGCCTCGACGTGAGCCCGGCCGGACGCGAGGTGACGATCACGATCGACGGCCGTGAGGTCGCCGCGGTCGAGGGCGAGATGCTCCACGATGCCGCCCGCAAGGGCGACGTCGAGATCCCCTACTTCTGTTACGAACCGAAACTCGGCGACCCGGTCGGCGCCTGCCGCATGTGCCTGGTGGAGATCGAGGGGATCCCGAAACTGCAGACCTCCTGCTCGACCCCGGTCCGCGAGGGGATGGTCGTCCACACCCGCACCGAACAGGTCAAAGAGGCGCAGAACTCGGTCGTCGAGTTCCTCCTCGTCAACCACCCGCTCGACTGCCCCGTCTGCGACAAAGGCGGCGAATGCCCGCTGCAGGACATCTCCTACGGCTGGGGCCCGGGGAAGAGCCGGGTGATCGACGAAAAGCGCCACTTCGAGAAGCCGATCGAACTCTCGCCGCTGGTCGCGATCGACCGCGAGCGCTGCATCCTCTGCTACCGCTGCGTCCGCTTCAGCCAGGAGATCTCCGAGGACGCCCAGCTGCAGCTGATCGACCGCGGCGACCGCACCTACGTCGGCACCTTCGACGACCGCCCCTACGTCGCCCCCTTCCAGGGCAACATCACCGACATCTGCCCGGTCGGGGCGCTGACCAACTACACCTACCGCTTCCGCGCCCGGCCCTGGGACATCGAGCACGCCGGCTCGGTCTGCACGCTCTGCCCGAGCCAGTGCAACGTCAGCTTCACCGTCCGCGACGAGAAGGTGAAACGGGTGATCTCCCGCGACAACCACGAGGTCGACGACGGCTGGCTCTGCGACCGCGGCCGCTACGGGTTCGAGATGTTCGACGCGCCGGAGCGAATCACCGGGCCGCGGCTCAAAGGCGGCGAGACCGATTGGGCGACGGCGCTCGATGCCGCCGCCGAGGGCCTGCGCGGCGCAGCCGATATTGAGCACACTCCAGTGGGTCCTAACTCGGCTGCGCTGAGTCGGGTCGCGGCGATCGCCGGCGACGCCTCCAACGAGGAGGGCTTCCTGCTGCAGCAGATAGTCCGCGAGGCGCTGGGCTCGCCGCACCTCGACTCGCGCCCCTCGCGCGGGCCGGCGGCCGACGTGCTCCGTCGCCTCGCCGAGCCGAGCGTCTCCGCCAAGGTCCGCGACATCGACGAGGCCGACGCGATCCTCGTCCTCGGCACCGACCCGCTGCACAGCAGCCCCATCCTCGACCTCCGCGTACGCAAGGCGATCCGCCGCAACGGCGCCAAGTTGGTCGTCGCGACCGAGCGCCCGACCGCGCTCGACGGCGGCGCCGAGGCGATCGCCCGCTACGCCCCCGGCCAGGCCGCCCACTTCGTCTCCGAGCTGGCGAGCGCGATCGGCGGCGCCGACAACGTCGCCGCCCCGGTGGCCGAGACCCTCCGCGACGCCGGCAAGGTAGTGGTCATCTGGGGCGAGCGGATCGCCCGCGAGGAGGGCGCCGCCGAGGCACTTCTCGAGGTCGCCAAAGCGACCAACATGGCCACCACCGACGAAGCCGGCCTCCTCGAAATCCCGGACACCACCAACGCCCGCGGCCTCCGCGAGGCGGGAGTCCTCCCCGACGCCGGCCCGGGTCTCGCCGACACCACCAAGGGCATGTCGACCGAGGAAATCCGTTCCGCGCTTATCTCGGGCGACCTAAAGGGCCTGATCCTCTTCGGCGCCGACCCCCTCCGCGACTTCCCCGACACCCCGGCCTGGGAAGAGGCCCTGACCGCCGCCGACTTCGTAGTGACCTTCTCGATGCACGAGAACGCCACCACCGCCAAATCAGACGTGGTCCTCCCGCTAGAGACCCACGCCGAGAAAGACGGAACCGTCACCCACCCCGACGGCCGCCTACAAAGAGTCCGCCCCTCAGCCTCCCGTCCCGAGGAAGTCCTCCCAAACATCATCGTCCTCTCCGAGCTAGCTTCAAAACTAGGTCTCGACACCGGCATCGACTCCCAGCCAACGGCGTTCGCCGCGCTGACCGAAGCCGTCTCGTTCTACCGAGGCATCGAGGACTCGGACATCGGGGGCCGAGGAATCCGCTGGCAGGAAACCTCGTACGCGGCAAACCTTCCCGAATCGACGGGGACGCCCGGGGGTGGCTCGCCGGACACTCAGCGCGAGGCGCCAAAACCGACCTCGGAGACTCCTGACGATCCTCGCCGAGTCGCGTCCGCCGAGTCACCCCCGGGCGTCCCCCTAACGCTTGGGACCTACCGCGATCTATGGGCCGGGCCGATTACGGAGTTGAATCCGCCTCTGAAGTTCCTCACGCCGCTGCAACGCCTGGAGATCTCTGGCGCTGACGCCCAAGAGATGGGACTTGCCGCCGGCGACGCAGTCCGCGTCAGCCAGAACGGAAACACGGTCGAGGCAACGGTCCAGATCAAAGAGCGAGTCCCCAAGGGAATCGTCTTCATGGCCGAGGGAGTCGCCCCCGGCAACGCCAACAGCCTCCTCAACGGCGGCCCGGTCCAGGTAAAGATCGAGAAGCTCGGCGAGGTCAGCGCCTAAATGCTGCCGCTCGCCGACACCCAGCTCGCCGAAGCGACCTGGATCATGATCGTCAAGAGCATCGTCATCTTCGCGGTGATCTTCGGCATCCTGCCGCTGCTGACGGTCCTCGAGCGCAAGCTGATCGGCCGCTTCCAGCATCGCTACGGCCCCAACCGCGTCGGCCCCTACGGACTCCTGCAGCCGCTTGCCGACGTCGGCAAGCTGATCTCCAAGGAGAGCTTCCGGCCGGAGAACGCAATCTCGACCCTGTACATCCTCGGGCCGCTGCTGCCGGTCCTGGCGGGCGTGCTCTCGCTGGCGATCATCCCCTGGGGTGACGTACAGGGCGGCGTCGGCTTCTACGGCATCGACGTCCCGATCGGCATCCTCTACTTCTTCGCCGTCGGCTCGATCGCCTTCTACGGCCTCCTCCTCGGCGGTTGGTCCGCGGGCTCGAAATACAGCCTCCTCGGAGCGATGCGCTCGGCCGCACAGCTGATCTCCTACGAGGTCTCGATGGGGCTGGCGTTGCTCGGCGTGGTGATGATGAGCGGCTCGCTCTCACTGGTCTCGATCGTCCACTCGCAGGGGGAGATCTGGTTCATCCTCCCCCAGTTCGTCGGCTTCCTGATCTTCATGCTCGCCGGCTTCGCCGAGACCAACCGGACGCCGTTCGACATGCCCGAGGCCGACGCCGAGCTGGTCCAGGGCTTCATGACCGAGTACGGCGGCATGCGCTTCGGCTCCTTCCTGCTGGTCGAATACATGGAGATCCTCGTCGTCTCCGGGATCGCCGCGGCGATGTTCCTCGGCGGCTGGATGGGCCCCGGCCCGAGCTTCCTCGACCCGATCTGGATGCTGGCGAAGATGCTCGGCCTCGTCCTCCTCTTCATCTGGGTGAGGGCGACGCTGCCGCGTCTTCGATATGACCAGCTGATGAGCCTCGGCTGGAAAGTCCTGCTCCCCCTCGCCACCCTCAACGTCCTCGTCACCGCCATCCTGGTGGTGGCCCTGTGATTCGCCTGTTCCTTATCCGTGTGGAGCAACGAAAAGGAACAGCCGAAAGGGGTTGCTGTGAGCTTTGACCCGAAATCGGCTTCCTACCTCGGCTCGATCGAGGTCGTCGAGGTCCAGCGCGGTCCCGAGCCGGGCGGTGTCGGCGGCGCCTACCGCGCCTTCGGCGAGACCCTGCGCGGGCTGAAGACGACGATGGCGCGGCTGATCGAGGGGCCGATGACGATCGAGTACCCCGAGGAGAAGACGCCGGTCTACCCGCGCTTCCGCGGCCGCCACAAACTCCACAAGTTCGAGGACACCGGCCTCGAGAAATGCGTCGGCTGCAGCCTCTGCGCCGCCGCCTGCCCGGCCGACTGCATCCGCGTCGTCGCGGCGGAGAACGACCCCTCCGACCGGGTCTCGGCCGGCGAGCGCTACGCCGCCGTCTACGAGATCAACCTCAGCCGCTGCATCTTCTGCGGCTACTGCGAGATCGCCTGCCCCTTCGACGCGATCACGATGGGGCACGACTACGAGATGGCCGACTACGACCGCCGCGACCTGATCTTCACCAAGGAGATGCTGCTCGCCGAGCCGGTCGAGCGGACGCCGCTGAAAAGCGAGGGCGAGTAGTCGTGGAAGAGGTGCTGTTCTTCGTCTCGGCGATCGGCGCCCTCGGTGGCGCCATCGGCGTGATCGCGATGCGCAACCCCTTCTACTCGGTGCTGGCGCTGATCGTCCACCTCTTCAGCCTGGCGGCGCTCTTCCTGCTCCTCACCTCCGCCTTCGTCGCGGCGGCCCAGGTGGTCGTCTACGCCGGCGCCGTCATGGTCCTCTACGTCTTTGTAGTCGCCTACGTCGGCGGCGGAGGCGAGTCAGCCTGGGAGCCGATCCCCGGCCAGCGCTTCCTCGCCCCGCTGCTGGGCATAGCCCTCTTCATCGAGCTAGCAGTAGCTGTGCTCTCTTCTTCCCTTCTCGCGCTCGGAACGCAGGGACCTGATGTCCAAGCTGGCTTCGGCGATCCGGCAGCTATCGGACGCTTGCTGCTCGAAAAGTTCCTGCTGCCCTTCGAGGCTTCGTCGATCCTTCTATTGCTTGCTGCAGTGGGAGCAATCGTCTTGGCCTCCCGCCTTCGTGATGGGGAGAGGGACACCCCCGACGAACCCTCCCCAAATCGTGAGGAGGGGGTGTCCCTCTCCCCATGACCACCGAGTGGTTCATCGTCTTGTCAGCCCTCCTCTTCGCCACCGGAGCCGTAGGAATCCTCCTCCGCCGCTCGCCGATGGTGATCCTGCTCTGCCTCGAGCTGATGCTCAACGCCGGCAACCTCGCGCTGGTCGCCTTCAGCCGCATGGTCGGCAACGGCCAGGGGCAGGTGTTCGCGGTGATCGTGATGGTGATCGCCGCCTGCGAGGTGGTCGTCGGCCTCGGCTTGATCGTCGCCATCTTCCGCCGCCGCCTGCCGCTCAACGTCGATGACCTGCGGGAGCTGCGCGGATGAGCGCCACCGCCTGGGCCTGGCTGGTCCTGCTCTTCCCCCTGCTCGGCTCGATCGTCATCGGGCTCGGCTTCAAGGCCCTGCCGGCGAAGGCCGCCGGCGCCATCGGCACGGTCGCGATCGGCCTCGCCTTCGCCTGCGGCATCGGCGCGCTCCTCAGCCTGCTCGGCGAAGACCCCGAGGCGCGCCACCACGCCTCCTCGCTCTGGGACTACGCCAGCGTCGCCGGCCTCGACATCAAGCTCGGGATCTTCGTCGACCCGCTCTCGGTCTTCATGGTCCTCATCGTCAGCGGCGTCTCGACCCTGATCCACCTCTACTCCTACGGCTATATGCAGTCCGACGAGGGCTACCACCGCTTCTTCAGCTACCTCAACTTCTTCGTCTTCTCGATGCTGCTGCTGGTCCTCGCCGGCAACTTCGTCCTCCTCACCGTCGGCTGGGCCTTCGTCGGCTTCGCCTCCTACGCGCTGATCAGCTTCTGGTACCGGCGCGAGACGGCGACGCGGGCGGGGATGAAGGCCTTCGTGATCAACGTCGTCGGCGACATCGGCCTCGTGCTCGCCGCCTTCCTGATCTTCCGCGAACTGGGGAGCTTCGACTACGGGACCGTCTTCGAGAAAGCGCCACAGGTCTTTACGACCAACGAGTGGACGATCACCGCGATCTGCCTCCTGCTCCTCGTCGGCGCCTTCGCCAAGTCCGCCCAGCTGCCGCTCCACACCTGGCTGCCGGACGCGATGGAGGGCCCGACCCCGGTCTCCTCGCTGATCCACGCGGCGACGATGGTCACCGCCGGCGTCTACCTGATCGCCCGCACCCACGTCCTCTTCGAACTCGCCCCGACCGCCGCCGACGTCGCCGCCTTCGTCGGCCTCGCGACGCTGCTAGTCGCGGCGACGATGGCGCTGGTGATGACCGACCTGAAGCGGGCGATCGCCTACTCGACGATGAGCCAGATCGGTTACATGATCATGGGCGTCTCGATCGGCGCCTACAGCGCCGGGATGTTCCACCTGATGACCCACGCCTTCTTCAAGGCTCTCCTCTTCATGGCGGCCGGCTCGATCATCGCCGCGATGGCGAACGACCAGAACATCGACCGCATGTCCGGCTTCGGCAGGGCGATGCGGTTCACCTCGTTCACCTTCGTCTGCGGCGCCCTCGCCCTCGCCGCCTTCCCCGGCAGCTCCGGCTTCTTCTCCAAGGACGAGATCCTCGCCTACGCCTCGGCGCGCGGCGGCATGTACGTGATCTTCACCGTGCTCGGCTACGCCGGTGCCCTGTTGACCGCCGTCTACAGCTTCCGGCTCGTCTTCCGGGTGCTGCACGGAGAGCCGTGCAACGAGGCGCAGGAGCTGATCGAGACCGGCCACGTCACCCACGAGGCGCCGAAGAACCCGGCGACCGGCGAGCCCGAGGACACCGACGTCGGCTTCCCCGGCGCCGAGCACCACATCGCCGAGCAGTCGGCGCCGATGCGGGTGGCGATGGGCGTCCTCGCCTTCGGGGCGCTCTTCGCCGGCCTCGTCCAGGTCCCCGGCGTCGACGACGTCGTCACCAAGTTCCTCGACCCGGTCTGGGAGGGCTCGCCGCTGGCGGCGATCGAGCCCTCGACCCTGGCCGACTGGGAGGGCCTCGGGATCGGCGGCGTAATCGCCCTGCTCGGAATCGGCATCGCCTACGTGCTCTACGTGGCGAGGCCGGAGCTGCCGCGACGGATCGAAACGCGCCTGCGCCCGCTGCACACGCTCTTCGCCAACAAGTGGTACTTCGACGAGGCAATCGACTTCCTCGTCGTCCGCCCGGCGCTGGCGACCGGTCGCTTCGCCAACCGGACCTTCGAGCGCTTCGTCGTCGACGGCCTCGTCACCGGCACCGCCGAGACCGTGCGCGGCGCCGGCGGCGTCGTCCGCGCCGTCCAGAGCGGCTTCGTCCGCAGCTACGCGCTGCTCCTGATCGCCGGCTTCGCCGGGTTGGCCCTCTACTTCCTGCTGACTAGCTCATGAGCAGCGCGATCCTCTGGGCCCCGCTCGCCTTCGGCATCGTCGGCCTCTTCCTGCCGAAGAAGGCGGTCGGCTGGTGGGCCGTCTTCGGGACGCTCGTCACCCTCGGGCTCGCGATCGCCGTCGCGATCGGCTTCGACAACGGCAGCTCGACCCTGCAGTACGCGGTCGACGAGCCCTGGATCTCCGGGCTCGGCGTCGACTACAGCCTCGGCGTCGACGGCCTCAACCTGTTCCTGATCCTGCTGACGGCGGTGCTCTGGGTCGGCGGCGTCACCTTCGCCGCCTTCCGCGAGCAGCGCAACGCGAAGACCTTCTACTTCCTGATGCTGGTCGCCGAGACCGCGACCCTCGGCTCGTTCCTCGCCCAGGACCTGCTGCTCTTCGTCCTCTTCTTCGACCTGATGCTGGTCCCGTTCTACTTCCTCTTCGGCGCCTGGGGCCATGACCGCACGGCCGAAGGCGGCCTCACCGCGTCCGCGGCGACGCTGCAGATGATCGTCTACACCCTGATCGGCTCGCTGCTGATGCTGGTGGCGGCGATCGCGACCGGGATCATCGCCGCCGACGGCGGCCAGCTCACCTTCTCGATCGCGGCGCTGCAGGAACAGGGCCTCAGCCACGGCAGCCAGCAGTGGATCTTCTGGTTCTTCGCCGCCGCCTTCCTGGTCAAGATGCCGGCCTTCCTCCTCCACGGCTGGATGCCCGACGCCTACCGGGCGGCGCCACTGCCGGCGCTGGTCGTCTTCTCCGGCGTCCTCGCCAAGGTCGGCGCCTACGGCTTCCTGCGGGTGGTGCTGCCGCTCTTCCCCGACGCCGCGGTGGAATTCCAGGAGGTGATCCTGCTTGTCGCCCTGGCCTCGATCCTCTACGGCTCGGTGATGGCCTTCACCCAGACCAACGTGCGGCTGATCGCCGGCTACAGCTCGGTCGCCCAGCTCGGCTTCATCACCGCCGGGATCTTCGCCCTCCGGGCCGACGGCTCCGACGGGGCGGTCCTGCAGATGGTCAACCACGGCCTCGTCGTCGCCCCGATCTTCATCATCGTCGCCCTGCTGGTCGAGCGGACCGGCAGCGAGGACATCCGCGAGATGGGCGGGCTGGCGTTACGGGCGCCAGTCCTGGCGGCGCTCTTCCTGATCGTCGCCCTGGCGACCCTGGCGATGCCGGGCTCGGCCAACTTCATCGGCGAGTTCTACATCCTCAACGGCCTCTTCCAGGCGAAGATCGTCTTCGCCTTCGTCGCGATCAGCGGCGTCGCGATGTCGGCCTACTACGCGCTGCGGCTCTACCAGGGGGCGATGCACAATCGCGCGCCGGAGGGCCTGATGTCGAAAGAGATCGGGCTCCGCGACGGCCTCGTGCTGGTGCCGCTGGTCCTCTGCATCGTCGGCCTCGCCCTCTACCCGCAGTTGATCCTCGAGCGGACGGCGCCGACGGTCGAGCAGACTGTTGCCAAGGTGCGGGGCGGCGAAGCGCCGGAAGCGCAGTTGGCGAAGACCGAAGAGAACCCCGATTGGACCGGCTACGGACCGGCTACGTCGCCATGAACTTCAACGATCCGCACATCGACTACGCCGGCATCTCGCCGCTGATCGCCCTCACCGTCGGCATCTGCGTCGTCCTCCTCAGCGCCGTCTTCAAGCCGACCAAGCGCTGGGCGCCGGGCCTGACGACGATCGTCCTCGGCGCCACCGCCGGGCTGCTGATCTGGCAGTGGGACGACCCGAAGACGCTGATCACCGGGGCGCTGCGGCTCGACGACCTGGCGATCTCGATCTCGCTGATCGCGATCCTCACCGCGGCCTTCTGCGTCGCCCTCTCGCTGCGCGAGCGGGCGACCGAGGAAGCCGGCTCGGGCGAGTACCACTCGCTGCTGCTCGGCTCGGTGCTGGGGATGGTTCTGCTGGCGCAGGCAACCAACCTCGTCACCTTCTTCGTCGCTTTGGAGACGCTCTCGATTCCCCTCTACATCCTCTGCGCTACCAACCTGCGGCGCGAGGGCTCGCTCGAGTCCGGCCTCAAGTACCTGATCGTCGGCTCGATCGGCTCGGCGACGCTGCTCTACGGGATGGCCTTCCTCTACGGCGGCACCGGCGCGACCAACTTCGGCGGGATCGCCGACGGGATCGTCCAGAACGGCCTCGACGGCGACCCGCTGATCCTGATCGGGATCGCGATGGCGGCGGTCGGCCTCGCCTTCAAGACCTCGATCGCCCCCTTCCACCAGTGGACCCCCGACGTCTACCAGGGCGCGCCGACCCCGATCACCGCCTTCATGGCGGTGGCGACCAAGGCGGCGGCCTTCGCCGTCTTCCTCCGCTTCTTCGACGTCGCCCTCGGCTCCCAGGTCGACGACTGGCAGCCGGCGCTGGCGGCGCTGGCGGCGATCTCGATCGTCGTCGGCAACGTCGGCGCCCTCGGCCAGGACTCGCTGAAGCGGCTGCTCGGCTACTCGGGCATCGCCCAGGCCGGCTACATGCTCGGCGGCGTCGTCGTCCTCTCCAGCTCGGGGACGAGCTCGCTGGTCTTCTACCTCGCCGCCTACGCCTTCATGAACCTCGCCGCCTTCTCGGTGATCGTCGCCCGCGAGCGCGAAACCGTCTTCGGCGATGACATCCGCGCAGTCCGCGGCCTCGGCGCCGAGCGGCCGCTGCTGGCCTGGCCGCTGACGATCTCGATGCTGGCGCTGGCCGGGCTGCCGGCGACCGCGGGCTTCATCGGCAAGCTCTACCTGATCGAGGCCCTGGTCGAAGGCGACTACACCTGGCTCGCGGTCTTCATCGCCGTCGGGACGATGATCTCGCTCGCCTACTACCTGCGGGTGGTGGCGGCGATGTGGATGCGGCCGGAGACCGAGGCGGCACCGGGAGCACGGCCGGTGATCGCCGGCGCTTCGCCGGAGGCCGACCCGGTCGACCCGGAGGCGGGCAGCCGCTGGTACATCGCCGGCCCGGCGCTCCTTGCCTCCGCGGCGACCGTCTTCTTCGGCGTCATCCCCCAGCCGCTGGTGAACTTCGCCGAACACGCCGGTCGCGCCCTCTTCGGGTAGCCCAATCCCGAACTGAATCAACTTCTACTCCTGCCGGGCGTAGAAGTTGATTCAGTTCGCCGGGCATGGGGGTCCTCCTCACCACCGGCGCGATCGTCGCGGCCGTCGCCTTCGGCGTCTGGTCGGAGGGCCGCTGGCCGCAGGGGGCGGCGCGGGCCTCGCGGACGGCGCTGACGCTACTGCTCTACGTGCTGCTGCCGCCGGTGATCTTCTTCAACATCGCCGCCAGCGAGATCGACGTCAGCCACGGCGTCGGCCTGGTGCTCGGGATCGTCGCCTCCTCGCTGGGGGCGCTCTTCGCCTGGATCGTTGCCAGCCGCTTCTTCGACCTCAGCCGCCCCCAGATCGGGGCGGTCGTCTGCACGGTCCTCAGCGTCAACACCGGCTACCTCGGCTACCCCCTGGCGGTGGCGCTAATGGGACGCGACGAACTCTCGACCGCGGTCCTCTACGACGTCCTCGTCACCGGCCCCTGCCTGCTGCTCGGCGCCTTCGCCGTCGGCGCCGCTTTCGGCACCAAAGCGGGGGAAACGCCGCGCCAGCGCGTCGTCGCCTTCTTCACCCGTAACCCGCCCCTCTACGCCGCAATCGCTGGCCTCCTCGCCCCCGACGCGCTCGCCCCCGCCGCCCTCGTCGACCTCTCGCAGGCCCTGATCGTCGCCATCCTCCCGATCGGCTTCTTCGCCGTCGGCGCCACCCTGGCCGAGAACGCCGAACACGGCGCCCTGCCGATGCCACCTCCACTCACCCGCCCGGTGATGCTCGTGATCGCCACCCGCCTGGCAATCGTCCCCGCCCTCCTCATGCTCCTCGCCCTCCCCCTGATCGACCTCCCCCCGGCCTACCGCCTCCTCTCAGCGATGCCCTCCGGCCTCAACTCCCTCGTCATCGCCCACGCCTACGGCCTCGACATGGAGATAACCGCCGAGGCCGTGACCTGGTCGACGGCGATCGTGGTGCTGGCGGCACTGGGGTCGCTGCTTCTGTGATCAGAACTTCGTAGCGATTATTCCGGTCAGCACGCCGAGCAATCCCAGCAATCCGATCACCATCGTCCAAGCGGCCCACGTCATAGATCGATGGAATCCATCCAGACGGTCGTTGACCCTCACCAGTTCGGACTCCACTCTGCCGAAGTGACTGGCCATCTCGTCGAACCGTTCACCGACCCGCTCGAACTGCCCGTCGATCCCGGTGAACTTCCGGTCTACTCGCGCGAACTCCCCGGTGAACTTCCGGTCTACTCGCGCGAACTCCCCGGTGAACTTCTGGTCTACGCGCGTGAATTCTTTCTGCATCGTCTTACCCTGCTCATCGACTTTGCTCTCGATCCTGTCGACCCGCTTGCACAGGTCGTCTAGACGCCCGTCGTTCCACTCCGTCATCCCTGCCTCCTTCTCGACCGCTGCCTCCATCCTGAGACCGTAGCAGACAAAATGTTACGTATCTGTGCCGACTTTGTAGATTCTTTGTGTGCTCCACCACGTCGGAATCGAGGTTGCGCCCGCCGATATCGAGGCCGCTGCCGGCTTCTTCGAGCTGATCGGGTTCGAGCGGGTCGAGCCCCCGGAGCCGCTGCGCAGGTACACCTGGCTCGAGCGCGAGGGGACGCAGGTGCACCTGATGCCGGAGGAGGAGCCGACGGTTCCCTCGCCCGGGCACCTCGCCGTCGTCATCGCCGACTTCGACGCCACCGTCGAGCGCCTGCGCGAGCGCGGGTTCGAGGTCGAGTCGAAACGCGAACACTGGGGACAGCCGCGCGCCCTGGCGATCGCCCCCGGCGGCCACCGGGTCGAGCTGATGGCCGCGCCGCCGCTCGACTGACCGCCCGGCTCACTACGATGCCCCGGTGCGCTACCCGGTCGAAGACTTCACCGCCGAGGAGCGGGCTCTGCTCGCCCCTCACTTCACCAACCTCGACCGGCCCGTGTTCGCCCTCGTCAACCTGCCGGAGACCGTCAAAGGGGCGCTTTTTGCCCGCTATTCGCGCTATTCCGGGACCGTGCGTCGGCTCTACCTGGAGGAGTTCGCGGCCGACGCTCCCGCCGGCGGCCGTCCCTTCGACCAGGAGGAGGGCGCCCGCGCCGCGCAGCTCTACGAACGCGTCTTCGCCGGCTACGGCGACGACTCGATCGCCCAGCTCGGCGGCGCTCACGTCGCCTGCGAGTGGGTCTCCAACATCCTCACCAAGGTCCTGCAGCGGGGCCGCCTCGCCGCCTACCTCGAGCAGTCGACCCGCTACATCCCCTACGACAAGCCGCTCCCCGACGGCGGCTACCGCTTCTACCGCGACGACGACCTCGGCCCCGAGTTCGCGCGGGCGATGGACGAGATCTTCGCGATCTACTCGCGCTCGCTGGAGGAGGTCGAAGAGTGGGCGGCGTCCCGCTGGCCCCGCGGCGAGGAGCCGGAAGCGGCCTGGCGGCGCTCGATCAAGGCCAAGGCGCTCGACCTCCTGCGCGGGCTGCTGCCGGCGGCGACCCTCAGCCACGTCGGCATCTACGCGACCGGCCAGGCCTACGAGCAGCTGATCCTGCGGCTGATGGCCTCGCCGCTGCCGGAGGCGCGCCAGTTCGGCGGCATGATCCTCGACGAGCTGAAGCAGGTGGTGCCCAGCTTCGTCTCCCGGGTCGAGCGCCCCGACCGCGGCGGCGAGTGGATCTCCTACCTCGAGCAGCGACGCGAGCAGACCGAGCGCTGGGTCTCCCGCCTCGGCCTCGACCGCCGCGACGAGGACGACGACGCGCCTGCCGTCGAGCTGCTCCACGTCGACGGCTCCGAAGAGGACCTCCTCGCCTCCTCCCTGTTCGAGTCGGCGCGCGTTGCCGAGCCCGAGATCCTCGCCCGCATCGACGTCCTCGACAGCGAGGAGCGCTCGCAGCTGCTGGCGGCGCTGATCGGCGAGCGGGCCAACCGCCGCCACCGGCCGGGCCGTGGCTTCGAGGCGCTGCGCTACCGCTTCGAGATCGTCTCCGACTACGGCGCCTTCCGCGACCTGCAGCGCCACCGGATGCTGACCTGCCAGTGGCAGCGGCTGACCCCGGACCTCGGCGCCGGGATCCCCGAGGAGGTGCGGGAAGCGGGGGTCGGCGGCGAGTTCGAGCGGGCGCTCGAGATCTCCCGCAGCGAGTACGAGCGGCTGGCCGACGCCGGGCACGCCGAGCTCGCGCCCTACGCCCTCAGCCTCGCCTACCGGATCCGCTACACGCTCGACCTCAACGCCCGCGAGGCGATGCACCTGATCGAGCTGCGCTCAGGCCGCGAGGGCCACCCCACCTACCGCGCCGTCGCCCAGGCGATGCACGAGCGGATCGCCGCCGTCCACCCCGCCGTCGCCGGGGCGATGTCCCACGTCGACACCTCGGTCGAGCCGCGGCTGGAGCGGATCATGAGCGAGATCCGCACCCACCGCAAGCGCGTCAGCGCCGGTCATCCCGAGTAGCGTCGTCGTCCCAGCCGCCCTCGGGCTCGAGTTCCGCGGCCGCTTTATCGCCGGGAGTCGGCCAGGGGACCGCTTCCCCCGCCTCCCAGGCAGGCGGTTTGCCGCCGGGGACGATGCCGAGCGCCAGCAGCCCGAAGTAGACGAAGAAGACGAGGGTGACGAGGAAGAGCGGGCCGAGCAGGAAGGCGATCCCGGCGACCATCGCCAGCGATCCCCAGAAGCGCGGCAGGAGCCCCGTGCGCATCGCCCAGAGGCCGCTGTATAGAAGGGCGACGGCGAAGCCGAGGGCGCCGGCGATCCCGAGGCCGGTGGCGATCGGCGCGAGCGAGGCTTCGGTGACCGCGTTGGAGGCGGCGTCGTCTTCGGACTTGCGCTGTTCGCAGGCCGCCAGCGGCGACTCGCCCTTCGCCGGGTCGTATTCGTCGGCGAGGAAGCCCTTGCCTTCGTCCTGGCGCTCTTCGACGCATTCTTCTTTCGCTTCCTTCGGCGTCAGTTCCAGGTTGGCGTCGCCGGCGGCGAACTGGTCGGCGGCTTCGCTGGTCACCCCGATCGAGAGGCCCGAGGAGAGGGCGAGAAAGAGCGGCGCCGCGATCACGAGGCCGATCAGCTGCGGGCGGACGCGGTCGCTGCGGGCGGCGACGGCGCGGAAGAGGTAGACGAGCGGCAGCGCCAACAGCAGGAACGCGACCACCTGGATGGCGCCGGAGAGGACGACGTTGCCGGCGTGGTCATGGGCTTCGCGGAGGAAGTCCGCGCTGCCGTCGCCGCTGACGTTGAGCGGCCTGGCGACGATCAGGAGGATGACCGCGAGGATGCTGGCGACCCCCACCGGAACCGCCCAGCGCTTCTCCCTGGCCCGGAACTCGGCCTTGCTGTCTTGCATCTATCCCCTCTCGTGGAAGTAGAACTGGGGCAGGGCCCCTTCGATCACGTCTTGGGTCATCTTCTGCGCCACCTCGAGGTTGCCGCTGCGGACGGCGATGTCGTCGAGGCTGACGATCCCGACCAGCTCCTCCCCCCGCACGACCGGCAGCCGCCGCACCCGGTGCTGGACCATCAGCGCCGCGGCCTCGTCGAGTTCCATCTCCGGGTCGCCGCAGACGAGCGGCCGCGAGGCGTGCTGCAGCGCCGGCGTCGCCGGCTCCGCCCCCTCGGCGAAGACCCGCAGGGTGAGGTCGCGGTCGGTCAGCATCGCCATCGGCTTGCCGGCGGAGTCGACGATGACGACCGAGCCGACGCGGTGGTCGCGCATCAGCCTCGCCACCTCCAGGGCGCTTGCCTCCGCGCCCGCGGTGACGACGCCCGAGGTCATGATCTCGCTGAGGCGCACGACGCGTACGCTACCCGAGCATGGACCAGGTCGAGAGCCCCCACGCCGTCGTCCCCCTCGAGGCCGGCGCCGGCCCTGATAACCCGCCCTGCCCCGCCTGCGGCGAGCCGCTGTTCGGCTGGATCGGGCAGAAGCGGGGGATGGACGGGCCGGTGCGGCGCTGCGAGAGCTGCGGCCTCGGCGTCGTCGGCGAGGCGGGAAGCTCCGAGGAGGCGCTGCGGGAGCTGGACGCGCTCCGCGACGGCGAGACGATCCGGATCGAGAACCGCGCCGGCTTCGCCTGCTCGCTCGGCGGCGCCGGCTGGTCGGGCTTGCAGCCGCGCGCCCGCTACCTCTTCACCACCGAGGCGGTGCGGCGGCTCGTCGCCCGCCGCGACCAGGTCGTCAAGTCGGCTCGCTGGCAGCCGCTTGCCGGCCTCGCCGCCACCTGGCAGACCCTGCTCAACAGCGTCACCTTCGGCCGCAACGCCGCCCTCGGGGCGCTCCGAGGGATCCCGGCAGTGCCGGCAAAAGAGCCCTGGCAGCGGCGGATCGACGCCCTCGCCGGCATCGTCCTCGCGATCCCGGCGCTGCTGATCGCGATCCCGGTCGAGCTCGCCGGCGGCCTCGTCCGCCGCGGCGCGGTCGTTGCGATTCGGACCGAGTTGTTCTAGAAGGGCGCTAGCTCAAGCCTTCTCTGGCCTCACGGACCAGAGTGACTGCCTCGGGGAAGAGGACCCGGATCGCGTCGCGGACCTGCATCGCCTGCTCGTCGGCCGTGCCGGTGAGGTCGAGGCGGCCGATCGAGGCGACGGTCATCTCGACCGCGAGCTTGATCGCGTTGTCGGCCCAGGCGACCCGCTGCGAGGACTGCATCTGCTCCTGCAGCTCCTCCATCCGGGCGCGGAACTCCTCCGGGTCGCCGAAAAGGTTGAAGCCCTCCATCGCCCTGCATGTAAGCAGACCCGTCACATCGCCGGCCCAGAGTTGGCGCTTTCTGCGCGCCATCTGTGCGCCGCGGCGCCCTAGCGTCGCGGCAATGAGAAGCCAAGGGACCTCCGAGAGCGGCTCGGCGAGCGTCGAGCAGGTCGCGCTGGCCGCCTTGATCGCACTGCTCCTGCTGGCCGGGATCGCCGCGGTCGCCGCCGGTGGCGACGTCGACGCCGGGCGGCAGCTGGCGGGAGCGATCGGCAAGAAGATGACCTGCGGGCCGCGGCTGCCGGATGCCTGCCGCCACCACGCCCTGGTCCCCGCCTACGGCTGGCCGTTGGCGCGGCTGGCGCGAGCGATGGCGCCGGCGCCGGTGGCGTTGCCGGGGCACTCAGGCCTGCCCTTGGTCCCCGTCGACTTCCGCCGCTGCCGCCGCGAGAGCTGCGCCGTCGCCGCCGGCCCTCACCTCACCACCTCCGGCCGCCGCACCACCGCCTTCACCGAGCTCGTCGACCGCCGCCCCTCCGCCGGCTGGGTCGAGGTCGTCTACTGGCTCTACCGCCCGTCGCTGGGATGGGAAGCGCTGCGTCGCCGCGCCTCCCAAGCCGACGTCGAAGCCGCCGCCGGCGTCCAAGTGCTCGCCGAAGATGACCCCGCCCTGGTGCCGCTGGAGACCCTGCCGGGCCGCAACCATTACGCCTTCCCGCCGGGCGAGCAACCGCCCTGGCGGTGGCGCGTCGCCGGCCGCTACCCCGGCTGGTCGAGCTAGGAGGGGTTGGCGAAACGATTGGCGAAAGTCTTGAAGTGCATCGGTAGTCCCTCCTAGGTTCGGCGAGTCCGAATCAAAAGCGCCCCGGCGCTGCGTGAACAGCCCGGGGCATGGCACAGGAGGGTTTAGCTCCCATGCACAGCCAGCGTAAGGCAGCGGGCAATGCTGCCGAAGACCTACGCGACGAACGGGCGATTCTTGCCCACGTCATAGACACCTACCCCGAGACGCTGCGGCTCTCAGACCTGATCTTGGAGTTCGGCGGCTCTGAGAACCACAGGAAGCGCGACGGGGTGGAAAGAGCGGTGAGAGACCTTGTCGGAGGCGGTCTCCTCTTCCGCTGTGAGGGCGCGGTCCTGCCGACCCGGACCGCTCTACGCGCCTATGAGTTGCTCGTGGAGGCGGCGTGATGGAGGAGGTCGCAAGGCGATTCGGCCTCAACCTCCTCATGGTGCGGCGCGAAGCGAGAATCTCGCAGGGAGACCTTTCGGCTCAGGTCTTCATTGACCGGGCCGCTCTGTCCCGATTCGAAAACGGCCACCGCTTCCCGAGACTCGACCAGATCGTCCGGCTGGCGGAGGCGCTTGGGGTGCAGGTACGCGACCTGCTCCACGGGATCGGTTAACCGGCCCGTGCGCGCGAGAGCGCGCAGGCGAGCTTCGTCAAGACCGTCAAGTCGGCGTGCAGTCGAACGCGATCAAGGCCGCGAACCCGCAGGGGCTTCAATCCCCACTGGTTCTTAAGTCGGCCGAACTCGCGCTCGACTGCCGCCCGCTTCCGGTAGCCCGCTTTGAACCGCTTGGTCTCTCGCGGGATCAGCGGGTGAAGGCGGTCGGCGGCGATCCACGTTGAAGCCGGCTTGCACTCTCCGGAGGGACACCGCCACTTGGTAGCGCCCCTCTTGCGGTCAGCGCCCGCGAAGGTCCAGACGCCGTGCTGGCATTCGGGCGGGCGATGGTCGCCGCGCTTCACGTCCGGGGTCTGGCGCAGCGGGATCAACGGCAGGCAGTCGCGCTCGGCGAGGTCGGCGTAGACGCGGGTGTTGTCGTAGCCCTTGTCGCAGGCGGCGGTTGCCGCCATCGCGCCCCGCCGCTTCGCCGTGTCGAGCAGTTCGCCGACGAACCGGACTTCGTTGGCCTTCGCGGTCTCCACCGACCACGCGACGGGCAGATCGGTCGCGGTGCAGACCGCAGCGTGCAAGCGGTAGCCGAAGAAGCCGCCGCCGCGCCGGGTCGAGACCGCCGAGCGGTGCCCCCATGAAGCATCCGGGTCGGTGTGCCAGTTGCGTTCGACCGGGCTGTCCTTGCTGACGAACCGCTGCCCGTTGGCATATGCCGGCATGTCTGAGGCGTCGATGGCGAGGTCGCGGCCGTAGGTCGGCAGCTTCGCCTTCAGCCCTTCGACCACCGAGTCGATGCAGCGCTCGACAGACTCGCCGTTGTCGCGCAGCTTTTCGGCGAAGCGATACGCCGCCCATTTGCTCGGCGGGTCGCCCTCGCAGCCAAGGACGCGCTGGAGTTTCCAGTGCTCGGCGACCAGAGCGACCACCCGCGTCCACGTCGGCAGGGCATAGAGATGCTTGGCCAGCGCAAGCCCGATCATGGTGCGGAGTGGGTAGCCGGGTCGCCCCGTCCAGCGGGTAGCAGCAAGTTCCTCGATCAGCCGCCCAATCTCGGGCGAATCGAGGAGCTGTTCAAGCACGGCCGTTGAAGCCGCACCCCCTGCTACTTTGGGTGATGCCAAGCGAGGAACCTCTCGGTTGGTCTGCCCCTCGGACGCTCCAACGTCGCGGGGGGCTTCTTCTTGAGTCTTGCCCGCTCAGGCTATGGGTTGGATCGGACGGAAAACCGCTCTAGAAAGCGGAACCGAGCGCTACTCGTCAGGTTCGCGTGCGCTATCAACGAGCGCCTGCCCGGATGGCTTCGCATTCGCTTTCGGCGCGATGATGGGCGGCTGATCGGCAGACTCCCGCAGCGCCGCAAGAAGACGTTTGTGATCTCTCGTCGGACCCCGCCAGCGCTTGGGTGGCTCAGGTACTACGTCCTCGGCGATGGGGGACGACTCCGGCCTCGTAAGCGCATCGGTCGCCAACAGCAGCTCCTCAACCGTGACCAGGACGATGTTCACTTCCCCGGCGGCCTTCGCCCGAGCCACCTCCTCCCGCGCTCCGCTCGTAAAGCTGAAGGCAATGATGTACCCCGTGCCCTTGCCCGTTCGCCGCACAGCGGTCTCGAACTCGTCGATAACCGTCCTGTCGACACTATCCGACTGTTTCACCTGAATCGGCTCGTGATACATGAACGACAGCCCATCGACGCCCTTGTCGTTGGTTTTCACGGGGGAGGCCGTGGCGCTCGTTTGCTGCATCACCCAGTTCTGGAACTCGAAGTGCTGGAGACCCCTTAGGTCAGCTTCGCTTCTCGGCATGTTGATGAGCTTCACGTCGGCTGCGCCATTGGTGGCGGTCAGAATGCGGCGGCGCATCAAATTGACTGCGGTCGGACTGATGTCAATCCCGATCCACTCGCGACCCAGCCGCTCAGCGACAACCTGAGTGGTTCCGCAACCGGCGAAGGGGTCGAGCACGATGTCGCCTTCGTTTGAGGAGGCGAGAATGATCCGCTCCAGCAACGCCTCAGGCTTTTGCGTGGGATAGCCCAGCCGCGCTTTCGCAGACGGTGCGACAATCGGAATCTCCCAGACATCGTCGGGGTGCTTCCCTTCAGGGTTGAGGCTCTGCTGGCCGAAATCGCCGCCTTTCCTCACGTTCCCGATGTAGTGCTTGAACCGCTCTTTGGTCGTGTCGGCGTACTCTTCGCGAACCGGATCAGCGTTGAACGTCCAGTCCTTCTTTCCCTTCGTGTAGAAGAGAATCGTGTCGTGGCGGCGTCCCCAGCGGCGCGGAGATACACCCGCTCCTCGGTAGTACCAGACAACCTCGTTCTGGAGTTCGCCGCCGACAAAGACTTCGTCCATCATCACCTTGAGGTAGTGGGAGGCATGCCAGTCGCAGTGGAGGTAGACCGAGCCGGTCGGTTTGAGCACACGGTGGACCTCGAACATGCGCTCCTTCATCCAAGCGATGTAGTGGTTGATCCCTCCCTCCCACCGGTCCTCGAAGGAGCGAACCTCGGCCTCGTCGCCCCAAATCACTTCGTAGTTGCGATTGGAGAAGAAGGGCGGATCTAGGTAGACGAGGTCGACGCAATCGGCCGGGAACTGAGGTAGCCGCCGCAGGTTGTCGTCCCGGTAGAGAACACCGGTCTCCAAGTAGCTGACTGGTTGCATGGCGGCGGGTTTTGCCACGGAGTACCCCTTTCCTGCACTTTGCGTATTTTGGGCGGACTGTTGCCGTACCCAAGAAGGACCACAGCGACGAACGGCAAAAGCGAGATCCAGATGAAGCAAGCAGCACCCCACATTGCGTTCCTGGATGAGGCGGGGGTCCCCGAGATCCCGGCTCAGACGAAAGGCTCAGTGAGCCCCGTGTTCTGCATCGCCAATGTCTTCATGCCGATGCACTACTGGCGCGATCTCCAGCGGATCTACGACGAAGTCCGTGAGGACTTCGGTCTTTCGACCTCCGAAGAGTTGAAGTGGAGGAACCTGCTGCGAGGGACCGGTCCCGCTGCCGACCTTGAGGACGGCGACTGCGAAGCCTTTATCGAAGACCTGGTGAGCCGTCTCGACCCCGACCAGTTCCGCGCCGTCGGGGTGTCCGTGTTCAAGGACGATGTCTACAAGGCCAAGGGCTACATCCGCGAGGGCCAGGACATCTACAACGCCGCCGTTCTATTTGCGCTTCAGCGTCTTCAGAACGAAATCAACGAGTGCTACGGCGAAGATGCCCATTGTCCGTGCATCGTCATCGCCGATTCACGGCAACGCGGTAGCCAGGACAATCGCCTCAGAAAGTTCGTCGACAATGCCATGGGCGGCACGGGCGGCATCTGGGTGAACTTCGAGAGAACCCTGGTTGAGGGCATCCTCTTCCAGGTATCTCATTACAGCGTCGGGGTCCAGATCGCGGATTTCCTCGCGGGTGCCCTCTACCAGAAGGACGTTCGCGAGGATGATCGGTATTACAAGCTCTGGAAGCCCGTGCTGCGAAAGTCGCCGGGCGGAGGGATTTCGGGCTACGGCTACGTACGCTGGCGACGATAAGGAAACGGGTCAGGAAGTCTTTCGACCCCGGACTCTCGTCCGCCTGACCCGTAACAGCAGAATAGCCCTTGGGCCGGACGCATCAGACGGGTCTCGGCGCTGGGATAGGACTCCTGCAAACGCGAGGTATCCGTGAAATCACCGACCCTGCAAACCCGCATGGCTACTGGCCTAGCGAGTTTCGCCAATCCCTCCTAGGGGCTTGCGGCCTGGGCCGCCTTTTCGCCCTCTGCGTCCTCCTCGGCCTGGCGGATCAGCCCGCGCCAATCAGTGGTGCGGAAGACCAGCAGCATCGAGAGGAAGCCCAGGACCACCGACCACGCCGCCATCGCGATCTGGGTCCCGACCGAGAAGGAGAGGACGGCGGTCCGGGTCGGGCCGTGCAGGGTCGCCACCAGGAGCGCCTGCTGGGCGCCGGCGCCGCCGGGGGTGAAGGGGACGATGTTGGCGATCGCCTGGCAGCTCATCACCAGCATCACGTTGCCGACAGAGCCGTCGATCCCGAAGGCCTCGAGGAAGAACCAGAAGGCGGCGAAGCGGCAGACCCAGCCGACCCCCTGCCAGGCGAAGACCTCGCGCATGTAGCGGCGCGGCTCGGTGAGGATGACGAGGCCCTGGCGGACGCGAGCCCAGAAGCGGCGCACGTGGTGGGCGAGGTAGTAGATGCCGACCACGATCGCCAGCAGGGTCGCCCCGAGGGCGATGAAGAACAGCTTCGGGTTTTCCGCCCAGAAGGAGATCTCGAAGGCGGGCAGCTCGGGGATCCGCGGCAGCGGCGGCAGCAGGCCCTGGCTGATCGCGTAGAAGAGGACCAGGATCCCGACCGAGGTGTCGAACACGGTCTGAACCAGGAAGGACGAGGTCACCGCCGGATAGGAGGAGTCGGGGATCTGCCTTTTGACGAGGAAGATTTTGGTCGCGTCGCCGGCGTGGGCGGGGATGATCGCGTTGATCCCGGCCCCGGCCAGATAGGCGGCGGCGACGTTCAGATAGGGAATCCGCTGGTCGGGATAGGCGGCGCGGAGGACGTTCCGCCAGGCGTAGGCCCGCGCCAGTTGCATCGCCAGCAGGCAGAGGAGGGCGATCCCGAAAGTCGTCCAGTCGATTTCCGAGAGGTGGCGGAAGAATTCGGCCGCGCGGCTGAAGAACGCCTCGAAGTTGCCTTGAAGATCAGCGGAGACCATCGCAGCTAGACTAGCCACGCTCGTGCCGGACACCGACACGCATACGTTGCCACCCACCGCCGCTCATGACCCCGCCGACGTCGCGATGTGCGACCGCGCCCGCGAGCGCTACGCGGGCGATCGCAAGAGCCGCTGGCGGCGGCGGCGCAAACGCCACGCCCAGCTGCCGAACCTGATCATCATCGGCGGGCTCAAGTGCGGGACGACGAGCATCCACCACTACCTCGGCCTGCATCCGGAGATCCAGATGTCGAAGCCGAAGGAGCTCAACTTCTTCGTCGAGGAGCTGAACTGGGACCTCGGCATCGACTGGTATGCGAGCCGCTTCGACGACCGCTTCAAGGTCCGCGGCGAGTCCTCGCCCCACTACACCAACCTCCCCCGCTTCGACGGCGTCGCCGAGCGGATCAAGCAGAGCTGCCCGGACGCGCGGCTGCTCTACATGGTCCGCGACCCGATCAAGCGCATCCTTTCCCACTGGGTCCACGCGACCGGCGCCGGCTACGAGCACGGCGACCTCGTCGAGGTCCTCTCGAACCCGGACAACTCCTACACCAACCGCTCCAAGTACTGGATGCAGCTGCAGCCCTACCTCGAGCGCTTCGACCGCTCGCAGATCGAGATCATCACCCAAGAGGAGCTGCAGTCAGAACGCGAGGAGACGATGCGCAAGGCCTTCGCCTTCGCCGGCGTCGACGAGACCTTCACCTCCGAGCAGTTCGACCGCGAGTGGGAGAAGTCGAGCGCCAAGGAGGGCGACAAATACCAGCTGATGGAGAAGCTGGTGAAACTGCCCGGCCTGCGCTCCTTCGACCGCAACTTCGACCGCCTCCCGGAGTCGATGCGCTGGCTGGTCGAGAAGGTCGTCCACGACCCCGACAAGCCGCCGGCGCCGAAGCCGAAGCTCCCCGACGACCTCTTCGAGTCCGTCCGCACCCGCTTCACCGACGACGTCGCCGAGCTGCAGAAGTTCGCCGGCCGCGAGTTCGCCGGCTGGCACGACTACTCCTGAGCGCATCCGACTTTCGACACACCCTGCTGTGCTGAAAGTCGGATGCGCGGGTAGGTTCTGATCCGATGCGGCGGTTGCTGCCAAATCCTGCGGAGACCTCGATCTCCGAGCAGTTGGAGGCCTACTCCCCATGCGAGGAAGCTCGCGAGGGGCGGCCGTTCGTGGCGATGAACTTCGTCGCCACGCTGGACGGGCGGGCGACGATCGACGGGCGCTCGGGGCCGATCGGCTCGGACACCGACACGGCGATGATGAGCGGGCTGCGGAAGCGCTTCGACGCGGTGATGATCGGGGCGGGGACGAAGCGGGTCGAGCGCTACGGCGGCCTCGACAAGCGGCTCGTCGTCGTGAAGAGCCAGGACGGCAAGCCGGCCGACCTCCCGGAGCTGCTTCGTTCCCTGCATGAGGAAGGCGTGCGGGCGGTGATGTGCGAGGGGGGGCCGACCCTTCACGGCTCGCTGCAGGCGGAGGGACTGGTCGACGAGCTCTTCCTGACGATTTCGCCGAAGCTGGCCGACGGCACGGGGCCGCGAATCCTCGAGGGGGCGCTGCCGGAGGTCGTCGAGATGGAGCTGGCCTGGCTGCTCGAGGAGGACGGCGAGCTCTTCGCCCGCTACCGGCGGACCTGAGCCCGCCCATCGAATAGCGTTCCTCGCTCAGGCAGAGACGAGGAGAGGAAGCGATGGACTTCAACCCGAGCCCCGAGGTCGCCGAGCTGCGCGAGCGCGTCCTCGACTTCATGGACGAGGAGATCTACCCGCAGGAGCGGGAGATCATGGAAGCGCTGGACGAGGAGGTCGGCGCCGGCGTCCCCTACCCCGCGAACCTGGTCGCGGTGCGCGAGAAGGCTCGGAACGACGGGCTCTGGAACCTCTTCATGCCCGACGAGCGCTTCGGCCCGGGGCTGAAGAACTGGGAGTACGGGCTGCTCTGCGAGGAGATGGGCCGCAGCCCGATGGCGGCGCCGATGGCCTTCAACTGCTCGGCCCCGGACACCGGCAACATGGAGATCCTCGCCGAGCACGGGACGCCGGAGCAGCAGGAGCGGTGGCTCCACCCGCTGTTGGAGGGCAGGATCCGCTCCTGCTTCTCGATGACCGAGCCCGAGGTCTCCGGCTCGGACCCGACCCTGCTGCAGGCCCGCGCCGAGCTCGACGGCGACGAGTGGGTGATCAACGGCCACAAGTGGTTCACCAGCGGCGCCGTCGGCGCCGACCTGGCGATCGCGATGGTCGTCACCGACCCCGACGCCCACCCCTACGCGCGCGCCTCGATGATCTGCGTGCCGACCGACAACCCCGGCTTCAACCTGGTGCGGCCGATCTCGGTGATGGGCCACGACGGCGGCCCCGGCCACTGCGAGATCCGCTACGAAGACTGCCGGGTGCCGAAGGAGTTCCTGCTCGGTGAGCGCGGCGCCGGCTTCGCCGTCGCCCAGGACCGCCTCGGCCCAGGCCGCATCCACCACTGCATGCGGGCGATCGGAACCGCCGAGCGGGCGCACGAGATGATGTGCCGCCGCGCCAACGAACGCTCCGCCTTCGGCGGCCCGCTGGGCGACAAGCAGTTCGTCCAGGAGTCGATCGCCGCCTCGCGGATGGAGATCGACCAGGCCCGCCTTCTCACCCTCTACGCCGCCTGGAAGATGGACACCGAGGGCAAGCGCGCCGCCCGCCAAGCCATCTCCGCGATCAAGATCGTCGCCGCCAACATGGTCATGGACGTCCTCGACCGCGCGATCCAGATCCACGGCTCCCTCGGCATGACCGACGACACCCCCCTGGCGATCATGTGGCGCTTCAGCCGCATGCTCCGCCTCGCCGACGGCCCCGACGAGGTCCACAAAATGGTCCTCGCCCGCCGCGAGCTCAACCGCTGGGCCAAGCGCGCCGAGGCCGAAGCCGAAGGGAACCTGGAGCCGCGGCACGCGGCGCGGATGGTTTAGATAACCGACTTTGCGATCCCAATCAGTCCAACTTCTAATCCCAAATTGTAGAACTTGTAATCCCATTTTGTAGACCCTATAATCCCAGATTGTGGGATCGCTGGTACATCGCCATATTCGCCCTCAGGTGGTTTCGGCCCTGGGGGACTCACGGGTGGTCTGCATCCTCGGCGCGCGCCAGGCGGGCAAGAGCACCCTCGTGCGCTCCGTTGCGGAAGACGAGCATCCCGCTCGATATGTGACCTTGGATGACCGGGTCGCGCTGGAACTGGCGCGCGAAGATCCGAATGCCTTCGTCGCTGGCGACGAGCGGCTGGCGATCGACGAGGTTCAACGCGCCCCCGACCTGCTGCTCGCGATCAAGCAGGTGGTCGATCTCGATCCGACCCCCGGGCGCTTCCTCATCACCGGCTCGGCCGACATCATGACTCACCCGCGGATCGCCGATGCACTTCCCGGCCGGGTCGACTACATGACCCTGTGGCCGTTCTCCCAAAGCGAGCTGGCACGGCGCGTTCCAAGCTTCCTCGAGAAGGCGTTCGCCGGCAAAGACCCTGCCGTCGAAGACCCGCCGATCGGCCGGGAAGGCTACGCCGAGCTTTTGATTCAAGGCGGCTTTCCAGAAGTCGTTGGAGCAACTGCCGCTCGCCGTCGCCGCTTCTTCGGGAGCTATGCGGACTCGATCCTGGGTCGCGAGATCGACGAACTCGGATCGGTGCGGGATTCCGGCACGTCATCGAGGATCTTGCGTCTGGCGGCGGCGCGCTCTGCGGCCCTCACCAACCTCTCCGCGATCGGCCGGGAGCTCGGCATCGACCACAAGACGGTGGGCAACCACCTGCATGCCCTAGAGCAGCTGTTCCTGGTCATCCGCCTGCCCGCCTGGCACGCGAACCTCGGTCACCGGCTCGTGCGCAGCGCAAAGCTGCATATCGCCGACACCGGGATGCTCTGTTCGCTGATCGGGGTGGACGCGAAGCGGCTGGTCGAAGACGGCACGCTCGCCGGCAGCGTGTTCGAGACCTTTGCGGTCACCGAGTTGGTTAAGCAGGCGGATGCCGGCGAACTGGCCCCTGAACTCAGCTTCCACCACTACCGCGATCAACCCGGCAACGAGGTGGACCTGCTGATCGAACGCGCAAACGGCGAATTGCTGGGGATAGAGGTGAAGGCAACGGCCACTCCTCGCCCCCGTGATGCGACCGGCCTGAAACTGCTTCGCGACAAACTCGGGGGTCGCTTCCGCCATGGCTTCGTCCTGCATCTGGGCCCGTCGCTGATCCCGATGGGGGACAGAATCTCGGCCGTCCCCCTAGCCGCCCTCTGGGCGTAGCTCAACCGCTGGGCCGAGGACATGCGGCGCGGATGGTGTGATCTCGGTGGTCTTATCAGAAGTGATAACCTAGAGTAGTGTCTGATCGACGCCTAATAGAAAGGGACGAGCAGTTCATCGCCGTAATGGAGTCGGCCGCCCATCTCCAACGTTTGGTTCCGGGGGCCGTGCTTGTAGGCGGGAGCGCTGCGATCCTCTACGCCGACCATCGCGAATCACGGGACCACGACCACGTCCTCCCAGACTTGGCGGACAGGTTCGAGATGGTGCTTGAAGCGGTGGAGGAGGACGAGGGGTGGGCCACCAACCGGGTGTCGCCCGGCAAGGTCATCCTTGGGAACCTCGATGGCATCGAAGCGGGTGTGCGCCAGATGATCCGCAAGGCGCCGCTCGAGGTGACGAAGGTCCAGCTTCCTTCGGGTGCAGAGGTATCCGTCCCGACGCTCGAGGAGACGCTGCGGATCAAGGGGTTTCTTGTCGTTCGGCGCAACCAGACGCGGGACTACCTTGACGTGGCGGCCCTTGCAGCCGTCCTCGGCGCCGACCGTACTGCCAACACTCTCAGGCAAATCGACGAGTACTACGCCGATCAGGCGGAGAGCGGTGATGGCATCGCAAGCCAATTGGCGCGACAGCTTGGGGAACCCGAGCCTGCCGATAGCCAGGTGATCGCCCAACTTTCCTCCTACCGGCGCTTGCGACAGGAGTGGAAGGTCTGGGACCCCGTTGTCGAGATCCTTGGCGAGGTCGCGGCGTGCATGGTGACCGCATGACCGAGCTCGTCTTCCGCAACGTTGACGCCTCGCCCGACGAGCCAGTCGAGGACTGGCCGCTGGAGGCGATCCAGACGGCATTGGAGCGAGGGAGCCTGAAGCACTGGCGCCGGCTTGGCGCCTCGATCAAGCAGGAACCGTGGGGGCCCGTCGCCCGCAGCGTCGAAGCGGTGCTCACCTACAGCCGCCCCTACGGTGTGGCAAAGACCATAGAGAGAGTGATCGAGCAGGCGCGCCGCGATACCGAAGCCACCGAGCGCGCAACCGTCGCGGCCGAGATCCGACAGCTGATCAAGGAATCCGGTCTCTCACGCCAAGCGTTCGCCTCCCGCATCGGCACGTCAACCTCCCGACTCTCGACTTATGCCACCGGAAAAGTGGTGCCCTCGGCGGCCCTACTGGTGAGGATGCAATCGGTAGCAAATTCGCAATCAGATTCCGCGAATACCGACCGCGGCTTCGCCTCTCTTGCCGGAACCTGGCAGGGCCGCGTCAAGATCAGCGGCGACTTCGCCTGAGGCACGCTCGCTCGCTCCTCACAGCGGCGATTGCACTCCCTGCTTTTAAATCCCCGATCCCACTTTGTAGACCTTGTACTCCCAATGTGTAGCCGTGTCTCAGCCGTTCCCTCGCCACGCCGGTCGAGTCGGAACTCCGCCACCGCCATCGTGACCCGTTCGATAAGCCCCTTCTCTAGTAGGCGGGTTTCAGAGGACCCGCCGTTCGAGGAGAGGGGGTGACTGATATGCGGCTTGCTCCTACTGAAGCGGCGATCCCGAAGGAACCTCGATCTTCTGAGCGCTCGGCAGCCACCCAGTCGCCGCCGAGGTCGCGGACGAATGGATTGGCCGATCGAGTCATTGCCCTCTGCCGAAACGGCCTTTTCCGGCGGCATCCGCCACAACTATTACCTGGCGAATTGGGGCTCTGAACTGCCCTAAATCGAAAATTCAGCCGCTCCCGTAGCTTCGAAAAGAGGCTGTTCCAAGATCGAAGCGCGACCAAGAGACCGCCAAAAAAACCTAGAGCCACGGATGGCGGGTGGAGTGGCTCATCCGAGCCACTCCACCCGAACCATGAACCTCGTCAGCTCGAGGTGACCTCCCCATACACGACACACCGTTCGGGACTCTCGCCGCCGAAGGAGTCGTAGTCGTAACCGAGCTCACCACTGATAACGGTGCCGTTGGTCAGAGCGCCAGAGAACGACACCTGCCCGTAGTTGTTGTCTGGGTTCCCGTCAAGCGGTATTTCTGCCGCCGTACCTGATTCCTCAGCATCGTAGGAGAAATTTGCGCCTTCGTTCTGGCCATTTCCTTGGGCCGTCAGCACGCTTGCCGGAGTGGCGGGGCCATGCAGCGTCACATCGGCATTTCCTGATTCACACGATGCCGTGATCGAGAAACCAGCGATCGATGCGACTTGGACATTGCTCTGACCGGGTGAAAGCGTGGTGAAGACCTTGGTCACCGTCTGACCATTCACCTTTGCGGCGTTGTCTGCATTCGCCGCCGTCCCGGCAGCGGTTGCACTCGGAACCGTACCCAGGCTGCCGAGGTTGACCTTGGCGCCGGTAATGGTGCCGTTCTTGATTTTGGCCCCGGTAACTGCGTTCTTCTTGATTTTCGCCGTGGTCACAGCGTTCTTCTTCAGCTGCTTGGAGCCGACGGTGTTCTTGCCCAGCTGCCCAGCGGCGATTGCGGTGGCGCCGCCGAGGACGAGGAAAACGGCGATGGACGACATCACGTTTGCGTACGTGAGCCGCTTGCGTAGGTGCTTCAAGTGATCTCCTTTGGATAGTAATACTTCGCGGAATGCTCAGGCAGGGTTTCAGAGCGGGATGACGCCACCGCGAGGGTCCAGCTACTGGGAGTCGGTTTCCTTCGGCTTCGGGACGTGTTCACCCTGAGGCTCCTCCCCCGGCTTCGGGCGAGGCGGAGGTTGGTTTTCGGCTTCCTTCCTCTCGCGCGCCTCCTTGCGGCGTCTCTCCGAGCTCCGCTCGTCTTCGGGAGGTTGGCTCGCAGTGGAATCGGGCGATCCTTCGACTCCGTTCTCGTGCATTCCCTCTTGTGACTTAGCCGGCTTGCCGGCCTCGCTTCGATGCCGCACCGGCGGCGTTCCCTGCTTGCGTTCCGAGCCCTCGGTGCCTTTCCCCGCGGTGTCGGGCCGTGGGCTCGACGGGGGTTTTGGGGCCTGCGTCTCGGGTCCTGAGGACGACGAATCGCTCCCGCCACAACCGACAAGGAGAACGGCGGCGCATAGGGCCACGAGCAGCCTTAATTGCTTGAAAGTCATCTCCCTGCCTTCGCCTGAACGTGACGGGGCGGCTCGGAGCCGCCCCGTCATCATCCGTTTCCGAGAGACCTAGCCGATCGCGTAGCCGTTCAGCAGGCAGTCCCTCCCACCGATGTCGTCCTCCTCGTTGTAGAAGAACCGCACGGTGCGGAGGTCGCCGCCGGTGTAGGCGCCGTCCCCGATGCTGTCGGAGTTGCTCGCCGCAGGCGCGGTGAAGGTAACCCCAGGACTGAAGGTGTCTTCGTATTCGCCTTCGCCACTGGTGTAGGTCCCGCTGGCATCCTCTGCCCAGGCCGCGATCTCGCCGTCGAGGACGCTGGTGGTAGCGGTAAGGGTCACCGATCCGGATGAGCACTCAGCCTGGAGCTGCAGGCCGTTCAAGTTCAGAATCTCGGTTTTGCCGATCGTGCCGGCGCCGTTGAGGCTGAACTTGACGATGTGCAGGCCACCGACGGTGTCGGCGTTTCCGGCGCTGTCTGCGCTGCCTGCATGGTTGGCGCTCGGCACCGTCCCGAGGCTGCCGAGGTTGACCTTTGCACCGGTCACCGCGCCGTTCTTGATCTTGCCGGTGGTCACGGCATTGTTCTTGATTTTCGCCGTGGTCACAGCGTTCTTCTTGATCTGCTTTGAGCCGACGCTGTTCTTGGCGAGTCCGGCGGCGAGGGCGGTGGCGCCGCCGAGGACGAGGAACACGGCAATCGACGACATCACGTTTGCGTACGTGAGTCGCTTTCGAATCTGCTTCACGAAATGACTCTCCTTCTGAGGATTAGGGGAACAGCCCGAGAATTACGAAATCGCTGGAAATTCTCAGATCGGTTCAGTTCCCCAGACCCTTTCAGCCACGCCGGACGGTGTCAACCGGGTTGGACGGGTGGCTTCGCTTTGTTGTCAGCCCGCGTGCTCCACCCGCTCGGCCTCTTCGGCCAGGCGCTCGACGAGCGTCGCGAAGGCGTGGACTCCCTCGTCGACCTTGCCGTAGCCGCCGGCGACGTAGCGGGCGTAGACGCCCTCGAGGATGATCGCCAGCTTCCAGTAGCCGAGGGCGATGAAGAAGTTCAGCGCGGAGAGGTCGCGGCCGGAGCGCTCGGCGTAGCGGGCCTTCAGCTCCTCGCGGTTGGGGAAGCCTGGGGCCAGGTTGGCGGGCATGCCGAGGGCGAGGGTGTTCTCGCCGCGCTCGGGCCAGTAGGTCATCAGCAGGCCGACGTCGGCCAGGGGGTCGCCGAGGGTGCAGAGCTCCCAGTCGACCACCGCGGCAACCTCGCCGCCCTCGGTGAGGATCATGTTGTCGAGGCGGTAGTCGCCGTGAACGATCGTCGCCGGCCCCTGCTCGGGGATCCGGGCCGAGAGCGCCTCGTGGACGCGGTCGATCGGCTCCAGCTCGCGCGTCTTCGACTTCTCCCACTGCCCCTGCCAGCGGTGCAGCTGGCGGGCGACGTAGCTCTCCTTGCGGCCGAGGTCGCCGAGCCCGACCGCGTCGGGGTCGACGGCGTGGATCTGGACCAAGGTGTCGGCGACGCGGTAGCCGATCGCCCGCCGGTCGTCCTCGTCGGGAAAGATCTCCGCCTCGGCGAGGCCGCGCAGAATCGGCCCCTCGACGAACTCCATCACGTAGAAGGGCGCCCCGTTGACGCTCTCGTCCTCGCAGAGCCCGACTACCGGCGCCACCGGCACGTCGGTCCCGTTCAGCGCCGAGACGACCTTGAACTCGCGCCCCATGTCGTGGGCCGAGCCGAGCCGCTTGCCGAGCGGCGGCCGCCGCAGCGCCCACTTCTGCCCGGCCGCATCGGTGACCCCGTAGGTGAGGTTGGAATGGCCGCCGGCGATCCGCTCGAAACGGAGCGGGAAGTCGACCCCGAAGACGTTCTCGCCGAACCAGGCTTCGAGCGGCTGCGGGTCGATTCCGTCCGGCGCCGTCGGGGTTCCGTCCTGCTCGGTAGCCTCGTCAGCCATAGGGGCGCAAGCATATTCACGATCCAATCGACGGCTGAGCCCGTCGCTCGCCAACCGGCTGCGGATCGGGTTCGCGATCGGCTTTGCCGTGCTCACCGCGATGGCGGTGATCGGCGTCGGCCGCTTCATCCAGCAGCGCCAGGACTTCGAGGACTCGATCGCCCGCTCCTACCAGGTGGAGATGCAGGCGCGGGTCCGGATCGCGCAGGGAACCGGCGGCGTCAAAGCCCGCCAAGTGGTCGCGGGGCAGGCGCAGAAGCGGGAGGAACTGCGCGACCAGATCTCCGGCGACACCCGCGACACCGCCCTCCTCGTCGCCGCCGGGCTGCTCGCCGGCCTGACCGGCGCCCTGCTCCTCTTCAGCGGCCTGATCTCCTCGATGCGCCGCCCGCTCGAGCAGCTCGTCGACGCCGCCGGCCGGCTCGCCTCCGGCGACCGCAGCGCCCGCGTCGAGGTTGGCGGCCTCTCGGAGACGGCGACCCTCGGCGCCGCCTTCAACGAGATGGCCGAGGAGCTCGAGCTGGAGGAGGTCCGGCGCGAAGAACTCGACCGGCTAAAAGACGAGTTCGTCCTCACCGCCTCGCACGAGCTGCGCAGCCCGCTCACCTCGGTCCAGGGGTTCGCCGAGCTGCTGATGCTGGAACGCGAGTCACTGACCCCGCGCCAGGCGGAGACGGTCGAGGTGATCCTCGACAACTGCCGCCACTTGGTGCGGCTGCTGAACGACCTCCTCGACCTCGCCCGCTCCGACGCCGGCCGCCTCGCGATCCGGCCGCAGCCGACCGAGGTCGCGCCGCTCATTGACGACGTCGTGCGTACGATGCGGGCGCAGACGGAAGCCGCCAGTCAAGCGCTCACCGAGCAGATCCAACCCGGCCTGCCGCTGATCAACGTCGAGCCCGATCGAATTAGGCAAATTTTGGTGAACCTGATTACCAATGCTCATGAGTACTCGCCCGAAGGTGCGTCCATCCAGGTTGCGGCCCGCGCCGCCGATGCCGAGGTGGAAATCGCGGTGAGCGATAACGGGCCAGGCATACCGGCAGACCAGCTGGAGCGGATCTTCGAACGCTTCACCCGCGGCGACGCGGGGTTGACGCAGCGCGTCGGCGGCACCGGCCTCGGGCTGGCGATCTCGAAATCCCTGGTCGAGCTGCACGGCGGCAGCATCAGCGCCGAGTCGACGGTCGGGCAGGGTTCGACCTTCAGGGTGCTGCTGCCGCTCGCGACCGCGGCGGCCGGCGACGGCGCCGGCAGCGGCCAGGGCCGCGCCCCGGCGGAGGCAAGCTGATGGCGATGATCCTCGTCGCCGACGACTCGGAGACGATCCTGCTGCTGATGCGGACCCGGCTTGAGATGGCCGGCCACACCGTCGCCACCGCCGCCGACGGCCAGGAGGTCCTCGACCACATCTCCGACGGGGTCAGCCCGGACCTGCTCCTGCTCGACGCGATGATGCCGCGCAAATCCGGCATCGACGCGCTGCGCGAGCTCCGCGGTGCCGGCTGGGAGGTCCCGGTCCTGATCGTCAGCGCCCACCAGAACCCGGGCGACGCAGACGCCCCCACCGACCTCGAGATCGACGGCTACATCACCAAGCCGATCGACTTCGACCGGTTGCTGGAGACGATCGCCGAGCTGACCAGCGGCCCCTAACGGCGCTTCACCCGGAAGCTGAACAGCACCGGGGTCGGGTCGCGGTTGCCGGCGCGGTCGGTCGCGAAGACGCGGAAGGCGTGGCGCCCGGCTCTGACGCGGTAGGCGCGGGGTGAGGTGCAGGGACGATAGGGCGCCCGGTCGAGCTTGCAGCGGAAGCGCGAGCCCACCTCGGTCGCGGCGAAGCGGAAGGCGACGCGGCGCCACGTCTTGCGGGTGAGGACGAGCGCCCGCGGATGGGCCAGGAGCCTCGTCTGCGGGGGCCGGGTGTCGGCAGGTGGCGGCGGCTCCGGGAGTGGTGGCGGGGGCAGCAGGGTCCGGGTCCTGAAGTTGTTCGGATCGGCTTCGAAGACGTTCTCGCATTCGACCGGAGCCGGGTCGCCGTACTGGGGACGGTCGATCGTCGCCTCGTCGTCGTCGGGGCCGCAGTTGATGACCAAGTCGGAGTCGCCCGAGTTGGCGAGGACCGAGTCTTCGCCGGCCCCGGCGAAGTAGGCGTCGCGACCCGGGTGACCGAGCAGCTGGTTGGGCCCGCCGTCGCCGTAGAAGACGTCGTCGGAGGAGGAGCCCTCGAGGTCCTCGACTTCGGCCAGCGAATCGAGCGCGCCGCTCGTGCAGATTGGCGCTTCGCCGTTCCCGGGCCGACCGGCGGCACCGGTCGCAAGGTTCGCCCCGACGCCTTCTTTGAAGCGCGCCCAGGAGGAGTTGTCCCGCCCGGCGCCGCCGACGATCCGCTCGTCGTCGCAGACGGAATTGGAGAGGAAGAGGTCATTGCCGTCGCCGCCCAGCAGTTCGTCGGCGCCGCCGTTGTGGGTCAGCGCCTCGTCGCCGCCGCCACCGACCAAGACATCGGCGCCGCTGCCCGGGCCGTCGACGAGGATCTCTTCGCTTTCGTCTCCCCCTTCGAGCGAGTCGCCACCTTCGCCGCCGATCGCGACGACGGCCGCGGTTGCGGGAAAGGTCGAGGCGACGAGCGTGTCGGCGCCGCCCATCCCGGCGATCAGCACCGAGTCGAGCGGGTCACCGAGGGCGCAGATGGCTTCGGTCGCCGATTTGACTTCGCAGCCGCCGGCGTCGCCCGCGCTCTGGTCGAAGCTCCCGCTCGCCAGCGTGAAGGTGACGCTCGCCGGCGAGTAGGTGGCGGTGACGCCGTCGCTGCCGCTGCTGCCGACCAGGTAGAGCTGCGAGTACGGGGTGGCGCCGGGCGGGGTCATGAAGCCGACGCTGACTTTGCCGGTGGTCCGCGGCGCGATCCCTGCCTCGCATTCCGACGCCGTCGCTTCCTGACAGAGGTCGCCGTCGGCGCCGCCGAAGAGGGCATCTCCTCCCCCGCCGCCGACCAGCGCGTCCGCGCCGCCGCCGCCGTAAACCGTCTCCCCCGCGCTGGTGCCGACGACGTAGTCGGAGAAGGCGGTACCGACGATCGTCTCGAAGGCGCCGGTTTCGACTTCGTCGACGCCGCCGCCAACCGGGGCGACGCCGTTCTCGGCGTTTTCGCCGCCCGCTCCTAGTTCGAGGCGGAGGCCGCGCTCGCCCCCAGGGGCGGGGAAGCCGGTGACCGGGACGGTGCCACCGAAGCCCGGCGTGACACCGGTCGAGTAGCTGAGGGTGTCGGTGTCGGTGCCGCCGCCGCTGTCGAAGATGCGGTCGATCGTCGAGTCGCCGCGGACGTAGTCGTCATCGCCTTCGCCGTCGATCGAGTCGGCACCGAAGCCGCCCCCGAGGCGGTCGTCTCCCGGCCCGCCCTGTAGGAGGTCGTCGCCGATGCCACCGAAGAGCTGGTCGTTGCCCGGCCCGCCGCGGAGGATGTCGTTGCCGCGCTCGCCGAAGACGACGTCGTCGCCTTCGCCCCCTTCGAAGGTCTGGCTACCGACGCCGAGGTGGCAGCCCGACGGGCAGTCGGAGGCGGCGGTGATCGGCGCCGCGAGGATCGTGTCGTTCCCGCCACCCGCCTGGACGCGCTCGACCCCTGGCGGGGCGACGATCACGTCGGAGCAGGGCGTGCCGTAGGTGGTGCCGCCCGCGGTCGTCGGCCCTTCAGCGCAGGTGGGAGGAGTCGCGCCGGCCGCCGGCTGCACGACCAGCGCGACGAGAAAGATCAGCGTGAGCCCGAGAAGAAACCGCACTCCCCCCTGATACCCGGGCGAGGCGGTTCGATTCGGTCACTCCCTCCGATGTTGTGGCCCCTATAGGGCCCAAACTTCGGTCACTCCGAACTCCAGGGGGCTATGACCCCCCCAAACCTCGGACGCGTCAGCTCTTGGCGATCTCCAAGCGGATCTCTTTGCCTTTGAGCTTGGTCCCGTCGAGGAACTCGACGGTGCGCTCCGCCTGATCCGGGTCTACCTCGACGAAGGAGAAGCGGTGGAGGACGCGGACGTCGTGGATCGCCTCCTCGGGGAGGACGGCGCCCTCGCGCAGGGCCCAGCGCAGGTCCTCCTCGCCGATGCCGCTGCGCTCGCCGCGATTGACGAAGAGCTTGGTCGTGTCAGCCTTCTCGCCGTCGCCGTTGGCCTCGGCGGCCTGCTCGCGCTCGCGGCGCGGCTCCTTCTCCTTCTCCCGCTCGCGCCTCGGCGACCGCTCCCGGCGCCGCGGCGGCGGCGCGTGCTCGAGCCGCTCCTCCGGGGTCTCCCACTCGCCGATCTTCGTTTTGACGTCGCGCTCGATGCGGGCGATCTCGTCCTTCTGGTCGGGGGTGACGAAGGTGATCGCGCGGCCGGTGCGCCCGACCCGGCCGGTGCGGCCGATCCGGTGCACGTAGGTCTCCGACGAATTGGGGACGTCGTAGTTGATGACGTGGGTGACGTGGTCGACGTCGAGCCCGCGGGCGGCGATGTCGGTCGCCACCAGCAGCTTCACGCGGTGGTCCTTGAAGGAGATCATCACCCCGTCGCGGACGCCCTGGCTGAGGTCACCGTGCAGCGCCTTCACGTCGAGGCCTTTGTCCTTCAGCGTCTTTTCCAGCTTCGAGGCGCCGATTTTGGTCCGGGTGAAGATGATTGCCTGCTCGGGTTCTTCGGTCTTCAGCAGCTCGACCAGGCGCGCCGCCTTCTCCTTGGCGGGGACCTCGACATAGGCCTGCTGGATCTTGTCGACGGTCAGCGTTTCCGGGGTGATGCTGATCGTCGTCGGGTCGTACATGTAGCCCTCGGCGAGCTTCTGGATCGGCGGCGGCATCGTCGCCGAGAAGAGCGCCGTCTGGCGCCCGCTCGGGCACATCCGCAGGATCTTCTCGACGTCCTCGATGAAGCCGAGGTCGAGCATCTCGTCGGCCTCGTCGAGGACGACGTAGCGGGCCGCGGTGAGAACCAGCGAGCGGCGCGACATCAGATCCATCATCCGCCCGACGGTGGCGACGACGACGTGGGCGCCGGAGCGCAGTCTGCGACTGCTGCGAGCGGATCGGGGCGCCGCCGAAAACGGCGACGATCTCGATGTCGAGGTGCTCGGCGTAGGAGCGCAGCGCCTGCGTCACCTGGATGCAGAGCTCGCGCGTCGGGGTGAGGACGACCGCCTGCACCTCTTCGTTGGCGGGGTCGAGGTACTGCAGCAGGGGGAGCCCGAAGGCGGCGGTCTTGCCGGTCCCGGTCTGCGCCTGGCCGATCACGTCGTGGCCGCCGAGCAGCTCCGGGATCGCCTGTTCCTGGATCGGCGTCGGGTCCTCGTAGCCGAGCTCGTCCAGGGCCTGCTGGATGTCCGGCGAGAGGCCTAGTTCTTTGAAGTTCACTTGATGTGCGTCACTGAGACGGGTCCAAGAGGAGCTTGCCGCTGGTGCGGCGGGCGATCAGGTCTTCGTGCGCCCGCTTCGCTTCCGAGAGCGGGTAGACCTCACCGATCGTAACCTGCAGCTCGCCTTTGGCGATCGCCCCCAGCAGCTCGCCGATCATCGGCACCAGCAGGTCCGGGCGTCCTAGCAGGTGGGCGAGCCAGAAGCCGATCACCGATTTCGAGCCCCGCAGCAGCGAAGCGGTGGAGACCTCGCGCTGTTCGCGCGAGGCGATCCCGAAGACGACCATCCGCCCCAGCGGCGCCAGCACGTCCATCTCGGCATCGAAAGCGGCTCCCCCGCTCATGTGGAGGACGGCGTCGACCCGCTTGCCGTCGTTGGCCTCGCGGATCGCGGCGCCGAGGTCCTCGGCGCGGGAGTCGATGACGGCGTCGGCGCCGAGGCCCTTGACCAGCTCCCGCTTCTCCTCGCTGGAGGCGAGGCCGATGACGCGGGCGCCGGCGCGCTTCGCGACCTGCACCGAGAGACCGCCGGTGCCGCCGGCGGCGGCCTCGATGACGATCGTCTCCTCCGGCTCGATCCGGGCGCAGCGGTGGACCAGCGCCATCGCGGTCAGCCCCTGCAGGAGGCCGCCGGCGGCCTGGTCGTAGTCGACCTCGGGCGGCAGCTCGATCAGCTGGGACTGCGGCACCGCCACCTTCTCGGCATAGCCGCCGCTGCCGAGCAGGACGACGACGCGGCGGCCGTCGTTGGTCTGGCCGCTGGCCTCGGCGCCGGGAATCAGGGGCAGGGTCTGCTCGGCGAGGTAGTCGTTGCGAGAGGCGTGGGTGTCGGCGAAGTTGACCCCGCTCCGCTTCACGTTGACGACGATCTCGCTCAACTTCGGGTTCGGATCGGCGACGTCGGTGTACTGGAGCACCTCGGGCCCGCCGAACTCCTCTATCTGAATCGCTTTCATGTGGCGCTGAGTCTCGCAGGGAGGCCGCCGCAGCGCGGTCACGTGGATTACCCTGGCCCCCGCATGTCGCTCACGGTTGTTGGATCAATTGCGTTCGATGCCGTTACGACCCCGTTCGGGGAGCGCGAGCGCATGCTCGGCGGGGCCGCCGTCCACTTCTCCCTCGCCGCCAGCTTCTTCACCGAGGTGCGGCCGGTCGGCCCGGTCGGCGACGATTTCGGCCCGGAACAGTTTGAGGTGCTGGAGGGGCGCGGCATCCTCACCGAGGACATCGAGCGGGTCGCGGGAGGCAAGTCCTTCTTCTGGCGCGGCCGCTACGAGTACGACCTCAACGTCGCCCACACCGAGGACACGCAGCTCGGCGTCTTCGCCGAGTTCGAGCCGAAGCTCTCGCCCGCCTCCCAGCAGGCCGACACCCTCTTCCTCGCCAACATCCAGCCGGACCTGCAGCGCCAGGTGCGTGCCCAGTGCGGCGCCGCCCGCCTCAGCGGCCTCGACTCGATGAACCTCTGGATCGAGACCGCGAAGGACTCGCTGACGGCGGCGATCTCCGAGGTCGAGTGCCTGGTCGTCAACGACGCCGAGATCCGGATGCTGACCGGCGAGTCGAACCTCGCCCGCGCCGCCCGCGCCGTCATGGACCTGGGACCGCGGGCGGTGATCGCCAAGCAGGGCGAGTACGGCGCCGCGCTCTTCACCGAAGGCGGCTTCTTCGCCCTCCCGGGCTTCCCCCTCGAGGACGTCCGCGACCCGACCGGGGCCGGCGACAGCTTCGCCGGCGGCTTCTTCGGCTACCTCGACAGCGTCGAGGGCGACCACTTCGACGACGCCGAGCTGCGGCGGGCGATGGGCTACGGGACGGTGCTCGCCTCCTTCAACGTCGAGGAGTTCGGGACCGAGCGCGTCTCCCGGCTGACCCGCGAGGAGATCGACGCCCGCTTCGAGCAGCTGCGCGCGATGACCCAGTTCGAGGGCCCGCCGCTTCTTAGCGTTTCGCCGCACACCTCTTAACAGCCGACGCGGGTGAAGTGACAGAATGGGCGCCGCCCCATGGCCACCGACTCGCTGACGATCACCGACAACCGCACCGGCCAAACCTACGAGGTGCCGATCTCCGACGGCACCGTGCGGGCAATGGACCTGCGGCAGATCAAAGTCGACGAGGACGAATTCGGGCTGATGGCCTATGACCCGGCCTTCACCAACACCGCCTCCTGCCGCTCCTCGGTCACCTACATCGACGGCGCCGCCGGGATCCTCGAACACCGCGGCCACTCGATCGAGCAGCTCTGCGAGAAATCGACCTTCCTCGAGGTGGCCTACCTGCTGATCTTCGGCCAGCTGCCGACCGCCCCCCAGCTCGACCGCTGGGTCTTCGACATTACCCACCACACCTTCGTCCACGAGGACCTCAAGCACTTCTTCGAGGGCTTCCGCTACGACGCCCACCCGATGGGGATGCTGCTCGCCGGGGTCGGCGCGCTTTCGACCTTCTACCCGGACGCGAAGCAGATCGACGACCCCGAAGAGCGCTACATGGCGGCCGTGCGGCTGATCGCCAAGGTCCCGACCCTGGCCGCCTTCTCCTACCGCCACAATATGGGGCTGCCCTACGTCTACCCCGACAACGAGCTCAACTACGCCGAAAACTTCCTCTCGATGATGTTCAAGAAGACCGAAGATCGCCACATCCCGAAGGCGGCGCTGACCAAGGTCCTCGACGTCCTCTTCATCCTCCACGCCGACCACGAACAGAACTGCTCGACCAACGCGGTGCGGGGGGTCGGCTCCTCAGACGTTGACCCCTACTCGGCGGTCGCAGCCGGGGTGGCGGCGCTCTACGGGCCGCTGCATGGAGGCGCCAACGAGGCGGTGCTGCGGATGCTGCGGCGGATCGAGTCGCCGGAGAACATCCCCGACTTCCTCGAGCGGGTGAAGCAGCGCGAGGAGAAATTGATGGGCTTCGGCCATCGGGTCTACAAAAACTACGACCCGCGAGCGCGGATCATCCAGCAGCACCTCGACGACGTCTTCGACGCGACCGAATACAACCCGCTGGTCGAGATCGCGCGGGAGCTGGAGAAACGCGCACTCGACGACGACTACTTCACCGAGCGCAAGCTCTACCCCAACGTCGATTTCTACTCCGGGATCATCTACGAGGCGATGGACATCCCAACGGATATGTTCACCGTCATCTTCGCCATCCCCCGCACCGCCGGCTGGGTCGCCCAGTGGATGGAGATGCAGGAAGACCCGGAGAAGAAAATCGCCCGCCCCCGCCAGATCTACACCGGGGAGCGGGAGCTCGAGTACGTCGGGATCGAGGATCGGGACGGGCCGGAGAAAATCGTCGGCCCGCCGGCGCGGCGCCCGAAACGCCCGCGGCGCGGAGCGTAGCCATTCGTCTGTTCCTTTTCGTTGCAGAGGACCGAAAAGGAACAACCGAATAGCCTCGCCGCTGTGCCTCGCTGGAAGCTGACCGTCCGCCATGGGTCCGATGTCGACCACGCGAGCTTCGAGGATCTCGGCGAGGCGGTGGCGTCGCTACGTGAGCGGGCGCTGGCGATCCGGGCGGAGGGGCCGGTGGATCGGGTGCAGTCCTTGCGGGACTTCGAGCCTCGGGATCAGGTCCAGGCGCGGTTGCAGCTGAGCAGCGGTGGCTTCTTCAGGAAGTCGACCGCCGGGGTCGACGTGCGGGGCGACGGGACGTTCGTGCCTTTCTCGGGCGGGGTAGTGCGGGAGGAGCTCGACCCGACCAACCACGACACGCCGTTCGACCTCGTGCGCGAGACTTTGGAAGCGGAGAAGCGATGAACAGGACCGAAACCGAGATCCCCAAGGGCAGCTACGCCGCCGGCGAGCGGGTGAAGCTGCCGGCCGGCGCCGAGGCGCCGTTCACCGTCTTCATCAACGGGATCGAGCAGGAGAAGGAGAGCTACCGGATCGAAGGCGGAGTGATCGACTTCGGGCGGCCGATCGTCAAGGAGAAGGTCGGGACGAGCCGCTGGCTGGCGATGTACCTGGGGCTTTGGGGCACCTACCGCAAGAACGAGACGATCGACCTCCAGTTCACCAAGAACGGCAAGATCGAACTGCGCTCGGACCTGCCCGTTATCCCCTACGCCGAGGGCGAGGGGCCGTGAACATCGGCTTCATCCTCCTCTGCGACCACAGCGAGGCCGTCAACGGCAAGCTCTACCTGACCGGCGGCGGCTGGAACGTCCTCCGCCTGCCCGAGTTTCCCCACGAGTGGTCCTTCTCGATCGGCCTCGGCATCGATGTCGCTTGGCACGAGACCAACACCCCGCACGAGCTCCTCGTCACCGTCCAGGACCCCGACGGCAACGAGCTCGGCGAGGGCCTCACCGCCAACTTCGAGACCGGCCGCCCCCCGGGCCTCCCCGAAGGCCAGGAGCAGCGCCTCGTCATGTCGATCGCCGCCACCGCCGCCTTCGCCACCGCCGGCCCCCACGCCGCCGTCGTCCAGGTCAACGGCGAGGAGCTGGGACGGGCCCGGTTCTACCTGATGGAGGGCGGGCCGGACGTGGAGTTGACCTAGAAGACGTAGAGCAGGAGGAACGCCGTCACCGCAAACGCTGCGCCGGCAGCTTGGATGCCGCGGTCGCCGGCGATGATGCCGGACATCGAGCGGTCGTCGTTGCGGTCGTAGATCAGGTAGAGGTAGCGGAAGATGCCGTAGACGGCCGGGGGGATCGTCCACATCATCTCGTTGCCGACGATCGGCGAGTTGACGGTGTAGATCGCGTAGCTGATCACGGTGCCGGTGGTGACCAGGGAGACCATCTGGTCGAGGAAGGGCAGCGAGTAGTGCTCGAGGACGGGCCGGGTCGAGGTGCCCTCGTGCAGCTCGGAGACTGCCTCCTGGCGGCGCTTGGTGAAGCCGAGGAAAGCGGCGAGCATGCCGGTGCAGAGCAACAGCCATTCGGAGGCGTGGGCGTCAACGGCGCTGGCGCCGGCGGCGACGCGGAGGATGAAGAGGCCCGAGAGCGTCATCACGTCGATGATCACGATCTGCTTGAGGCCGAGGCTGTAGGCGGTCTGGGCGACGCCGTAGCCGACGACCATCAGCCCGACCTCCCAGTTGACCGCGCCGAAGGCAAGGGCAACGGCGATGAGGGCGAGGACCGGCGCGATCGTCATCGCCGCCCGCTCCGACAGCTCCCCAGCGGCAATCGGCCGGAACCGCTTCTTCGGGTGCTTGCGGTCGAGCTCGACGTCGATCAGGTCGTTGAGGAAGTAGCCGCCGCTGGAGACCAGGCAGAAGGCGACGAAGGTGATCGTCGCCTCGACGATCGCATGTGACTGGTCGAATTTGCCGGAGAAGAGCAGCCCGGCAAACACGAAGACGTTTTTGACCCACTCCTTCGGCCGCCCGGTCTTGATCGCCGCCCGCAGCGGCGAGCGCCGCGGCACCACCTCGCCGGTCTCGGGCTCGTGCGACTGGTTCGGCTGGGCCGGCACGGTGGGCTGTTCGGAGGTGATCGTTTCCATCGGGCTTCGGAGTCGCGAAAGGGTAGCGGCGACTGCCGTCAATCCTCCTCCCCATCCGCTTTCTGGGCAGCTTCGAGCTCCTTCAGGTCTTCTCGATCACGCGGCCGGTCGCTGGCACGCTTCATCTCGAGAAGGTGTTCGAGGGAGCAGACGCGCACTGCCAACCCGTCGATATCGATCTCCTTGGCCTGCCCGTCGAGGTCCTTGAATCGAGGCACTTGAGGCAGGCCTTGAAGCACATCGATCTGACCAAGTTCGGTCCGGACGAAGGTCCTGTCGCCGGTCCGCAGGAAGGTTGAGATCGACGCCGAGTCGAGAAGGCGTCCGCCGACGTCGACCTTCCCCCCCAGCTCTTGAAGAAGCTTCTCGAGCTTCGCAAGGTTTTCCGGAGCTGGATCCGGGACCACATCGATGTCCTGGGTCGCACGCATGTATCCCCAGGCGTTCAGCGCGAGACCACCGACGAGGACGAAACGGATCTCCGCCCCGACCAATCGCTCGAGCAGCTCACGCAGGCGCAGCGGGCTCGCGCTCAACTGCGCCTGGCGCTGCCGGTAAAGGTGGAGAGGAATTCGCTCAGAGCTAGACCTTCAGCGAGGTTCTCGGCGAGCGGGCGGCGACCGTCTTCTCGCAGCTGGCGACGGCGCGATTCCTCGTTCGCGCGCCAGGGATCGCGCTTTTGCGACTTGGGATCTGGCTTTTCTGCGGGCACGGTGCAGAAAGAGTAGAAGGTCCTAAGCCTCCTGCGAGGGGTCGAGCAGCACGCCGGGGTTGAGCATCCCTGCCGGGTCGAGCTCGGCCTTGGCGGCGCGCAGGGCGGCGGCGAAGGGTGCTGGGCGCTGGCGGTCGTACCAGGGTCGGTGGTCGCGGCCGACCGCGTGGTGGTGGGTGATCGTGCCGCCGGCGTCGATCAGCGCCTCGGAGACGGCGGCCTTGACCTCGTCCCACTGCTCCACCTCGCCGCCGCGGACGGCCGGCGCCAGCACCGTGAAGTAGGGCGCGGCTCCGTCGGGGTAGACGTGGGTGAGGCGGCAGCTGACGCGGGGCGCGCCTGGCCCGTCCGCCGGCACGCCGCTTGCCTCGGAGACGGCGCGGCGGGTCGTCTCCATCACCGTCGCGTGGAACTCCTCGAAGCGGTCCCAGGTGATCGCCGTCTCGAAGGTCTCCGAAAGGACCCCGCAGGCGACGAAGGTGTCACGGAGGTACGGCGCCAGCAGAAACGCTCCGCGCCAGGTGTCGACGGGACGATCCCTCCCATCCCCCCTGCCGACGGGCCGATTCGACGCTCTCGGTCGGACATTTCGGCCCGTCGGCGGCCCAGAGGCGTCGTTTCGGCCCGTCGACGTGCCCCCGTGGTCGCGGGCGATCTCCAGCGCTCGCTCCATCCCGGCATCGACGGGGTGGTCGGCGGACTCGAGGCCGAGGATGAGGAGGTGGGAGCTGCCGTCGCCGGCGCCGGTCAGCTCGGCCTCGGCGGCGTCGAGGAGGCGGCAGTTGGCGGGATGGAGGCCGGACTGGGCGATCGCGCGGACCGCCTCCGCGGCCTGGTTGAAATCGCCGAACTCGACTCCCGCCGACGCCTTGAACTGGGGCCGCGGGCGCACCCGCACCCAGCTCTCGGCGATCACGCCGAGGATCCCCTCCGAGCCGATCAGCATCCGGTCGGGAGAGGGACCGGCGCCGGAGCCCGGCAGCCGCCGGCTCTCCCAGGTTCCCCGCGGCGTGATCGCCCGCACCGACTCGACGAGATCGTCGATGTGGGTCTCCAACGTCGCGAAGTGGCCGCCGGCCCGGGTCGCGACCCAGCCGCCGAGGGTCGAGTACTCGAAGGACTGGGGGAAGTGACGAAGGGTCAGCCCGTGCTCCTTCAACTGCTCCTCGAGGGACGGCCCGGTCGCCCCGGCCTGGATCCGCGCCGCCAGCGAGATCGCGTCGACCTCCAGCACCCGGTCAAGCCGCCGCAGGTCCAGCGAGACGACCGGCCGCTCCCCCACCCGCGCCTCGACCCCGCCGCAAACGCTGGTGCCACCGCCGAAAGGAATCACCGCCGCACCCTCGGCCTCCGCCCACCCCAGCACCACCTCGATCTCGGACTCGTCCCCCGGGAAAGCAACCAGATCCGGCGGGTTCTCGAAACGTCCGTAAAACCCCCGCACCACATCCCGATACGCCTTCCCCAGCGCATGCGAAACCCGCTCGTACTTCCCATCCGAGAACAAGTCCCCGAACCCGCTCGGCTTCTTCAGCCGAGGCGCCCGCAGCTCGACCTCCTCCAGCGGCACCGGTTTCTCGACCTCACCTCCGAACCCAAACCGAGCCCGAATCCCTTCCGCAGCCTCCCGCAACTGAGTAGCCGTAGGCGCCTGATCCTCAAAGCCCCACCCCCAATGCTTAAGCCGCCGCCCAGCCATCAACGCAACCTATTACGTGTCGTAGGGGTCGGGGGACCCCACCCACCACACCGCTACCAGTGCACGCCTTTCATCAGATGCGCAAATGCAACAGCCTCAGTCGAAGGCGGCTTGTCCCGAGCCTCGTCTTTCTTCCCCTTAGCCGCCTGCGAATCCGGGAAGAGCTTGTAAGCGGTGTTGAGGATCGAGTCGCTCGCCTTCGGCGCGATCGCGTACATCAGCTCGCCGAAGTTGCCAAGCCGCGTCGCCACCTTCTTCGGCCGCCGGATCATCGCCTTGGCGATCATCTCCGCCGCCTCCTCCGGGGTGATCGCCGGGAACATGTCGTACATCCGCGTCGGCGCGATCATCGGCGTCCGCACCAGCGGCATGTGGACGGTGGTGATGTGGACGTCGTCTTCGATCACCTCGGAGGCGATCACCCGGCTGAAGGCGTCGAGCGCCGCCTTCGAGGCGACGTAGGCCGAGAAGCGCGGCGGGTTCGTCTGCGTCCCGATCGAGCTGATGTTGATGATGTGGCCGAACTTGCGCCCGCGCATCGCCGGCAGCAGCGCCAGGATCAGCCGCACCGAGCCCAGGTAGTTGAGCTGGATCGTCCGCTCGAAGTCGTGGAAGCGGTCGTAGGAGAGCGCAATCGAGCGCCGGATCGAGCGGCCGGCGTTGTTGACGAGGATGTCGACGTGGCCGTGGTAGGTCAGGACCTCCTCGGCCATCCGCTCGATGTCGTCCATGTCGGCGAGGTCGCACTGGTGAATGTGGGCGGTGCCGCCGCCGGCGACGATCTCCTCCTTGGTCTCCTCGAGCTTGTCGAGCGAGCGGGCGACGAGCAGCACCGTGCCGCCGGCATCGGCGACCTTGACCGCGGTCGCTTTGCCGATCCCGGAGGACGCTCCGGTGATGAGGACGACTTTGCCCCGCACGGCGGCCGAGAGCGAGCGGTCCTTGAAGAGGTCGGGGTCGAGGTTGCGCTCCCAGTAGTCCCAGACCCGCGCCGCGTAGGTCTCCAGCGGCGGCACCTCGATCCCTGATCCCTTCAGCGCTTTCTGCGTCTTGGTCGAGTCAAAGGTGGTCGGGTAGTCGACGTAGCCGAGGACCTCGGGAGGAAGCCCGAGCTGGTCGAGCGCGACCTTGGCGGCCCGCCGCGCCGGCGGCAGCAGCTTCAGCGCCGTCCGCACCGCATCCGTCGCCGGTTCGGTCATGTCGGTGCCCACCCGCACCGCCATCTGCGGCGCGTCGGCCGCGCGGGCGAAGATGTTCATCACCTCGCCCGCCGTGTGCGGGTTCGGGTCGGTGAGGTGGAAGGCGCGCCCGTTGAGCCGCGGTTTGTGCGCCAGGTAGTCGATCGCGGCGGCGACGTAGTCGACCGGGACGATGTTGATCTCGCCGCCTTCGATCCCCAGGACCGGCAGCCAGGAAGGCGCCACCCGCCGCAGCCGCTGCAGGCTCTTGAACATGAAGTAGGGGCCGTCGATCTTGTCGATCTCTCCCGTGCGCGAGTCGCCGACGACGATCCCCGGCCGGTAGACCCGCCAGGGCCGCTGGCACTCATCGCGGACCAGCCGCTCGGACTCGTGCTTGGTGCGGAAGTAGGGGTTGTTGTCGAGCCGTTCGGCCTCCTCGAACATGTCCTCGGTCCAGACCCCCTTGTAGAGGCCGGCGGCGGCGATCGAGCTGACCTGGTGGAAGCAACCGGCCTCGACCGCGCCGGCGAGCTCGATCGCGTGCCGCGTCCCCTCGACGTTGGCGACCTCCTGGGCGGCGGCGTCGGCGGTGAGATCGTAGATCGCCGCCAGGTGGAAGAAGTGCTTGATCTCCCCCCGCATCGCCACCAGGTCCTCCTCGGAGACGCCGAGCCCAGGCTGGGAGAGGTCGCCGGTGATCGGGACGATCCGCGCCCCGTCGGCGCCGAACCCGGTCCGCAGCTCCTCCAGGCGCCCGCGCGAACCCGCCCGCACGAGGGCGTAGATCGTGCCCTCCCGCTGCAGCAGTTTCTGGACGAGGTTGCGACCGATGAAGCCGGTCGCGCCGGTGACGAAGTAGCTCATCGGGTACCAGGGTATCTCGATGACGGCTCCCGTAAACCCGCTCCCCTAGACTGAGCGCAGATGCCAGAGACGGCGACGGTCCAGATCACCATGCCCGAGATGGGCGAGAGCGTGACCGAGGGCATCGTCCTCGAATGGCACGTTGCCGAGGGCGACTCGGTCAAGGAGGGCGACACCGTCGTCGAGGTCTCCACCGACAAGGTCGACGCCGAGGTGCCGGCGCCGATGGACGGGGTGATCACCAAGCTGGTTGCGGCGGTTGACGACGAGGTGCCTGTGGGGGCGCCTTTGGCTGAGATGGAAGCGGGAGATGGTGGGACGGGTGAGGGATCGGCCGCTGGGGGGGCGGGTCCTGTCTCCGATACGGCACCCCCGCAAAAAGGCGGGGGTCCCGCATCGTCGCCACCCGCCCCAGATGCGGGGAAGGCTCAAGGTTCGAACGGGTCAGGCAACGGTTCCAGCGGGGATGTGCGTGCGACGCCGGTTGCCCGGAGAGTCGCTGAAGCCAATGGGGTTGATTTGGGCTCGGTTCAGGGTTCGGGGCCTGGGGCAAAGGTCACCAAAGACGATGTGCTGCAGGCGAATGGGGGCGGGAACGGGGCTGTTGCCGCTGCCAAGGGTGAGGCGAAGCCGCTGCGGGGGGCCGCGGCGATGCTTGCTTCCGCGATGGACGAAAGCCGGGCCGTGCCTACGGCCACCTCGTTCCGGACGATCGCTGTCGACACGCTGGATGCGAAACGGAAGGCGATCAACTCCGTCCTCAAAGACCGCGGGCTGAAGGTCTCCTTCACCCACCTCATCGCCTGGGCGATCGTGCAAGCGACCAAGGAGCTGCCGGTGATGGTCCGGGTCTTCGCCGAAGAAGACGGCAAGCCGTTCGCGATCGAGGGCAGCCCGGTCAACCTCGGGATCGCTGTCGACGTCGAGAAAAAGGACGGCTCCCACAGCCTCATGGTCCCGGCGATCAAGGGCGCCGACGGGCTCGACTTCTCCGGCTTCCACTCCAACTACGAAGAGCTGATCGCGAAGACGCGCGAGAACAAGCTCTCCGCCGACGACTTCCAGGGCACCAACATCAGCCTCACCAACCCCGGCGGGATCGGGACGATGGCCTCGGTGCCGCGCCTGCTCTCCGGCCAGAGCGCGATCATCGCCACCGGCTCGATCGCCTACCCGCCGGAGTGGAAGCACGCCTCGCCGGAACGGCTGAAGCAGCTCGGCGTCAGCAAAGTGATGACGCTGACCTCCACCTACGACCACCGCGTCATCCAGGGCGCCGAGTCGGGCGCCTTCCTGCGACGGGTCGAGGAACTGCTGCAGGGCGAGGACGAGTTCTACGAGGTGGTCGCTGCCAACCTCGGCTTCGAGGCCTCGGTGGTCAGCAACGCCCACCCCGCCTCCGCCTCGGCGCCGCCGCTGACCGCTGCCGCCCCGAGCGCGGAACCGACTACTGCCCCGGGCGAGATCGACGAAGAGCTGCTGCAGGCGGTGCAGGCGGCGACCTCGCTGCTGAAGGCCTACCGCACCCACGGCCACCTCGCCGCCCAGCTCGACCCGCTCGGCTCCGAGCCGAAGGGCGACCCGGCGCTGCAGCCGGAGAACGTCAACCTGACGCCGGAGCTGATGGAGCGGATCCCGGCCTCGATCCTGCGGATCGGCGTCCCCGGCGAAACGCTGCTGGAGGCGCTGCCGCGGATGCGCGACGCCTACTGCGGCACGATCGGCTACCAGGTCGAGCACCTCTCCTCCCACCAGCAGCGGATCTGGCTGCGGGAGATGATCGAGACCGGCGCCCACCGCCAGCCCCTCACCGACGAGGAGAAAAAGCGCCTGCTGGACCGGCTGGTCGACGTCTTCCAGTTCGAGCGCTTCCTCGAGAAAGCGTATTTAGGGCAGAAGATGTTCTCGATCGAGGGGCTCGACGTGATCGTGCCGATGCTCGACGAAGTCGTCACCCTCTCCCAGCGCGCCGAGGCCGAGGAGGTCGTCTTCGGGATGGCCCACCGCGGCCGCCTCAGCGTCCTCGCCCACAACCTCGGCCGCTCGGTCGAGTCGATCCTCGCCGAGTTCGAGGGCTCGAAGCAGATCGACGCGGTCAAGGCGGTGGCGGCGATTCCCCATGGCGGCACCGGGGACGTCAAGTACCACTACGGCCACCGCGGCGTCTACGAGACCGGCGACGGCAAGAAGATCTCGGTCCGCCTCTACCCGAACCCAAGCCACCTCGAGTTCGTCGACCCGGTCGTCACCGGCGGCACCCGCTTCCTGCAACAGGATTTCGAGGGGGCCGAGCTGAGCCACGAGTTCAAGCGGGCGGTGCCGGTGCTGCTCCACGGCGACGCCGCCTTCCCCGCCCAGGGGGTCGTCGCCGAGACGCTCAACCTGCAGTCGCTGCCCGGCTACACCACCGGCGGCACCGTCCACCTGATCCAGAACAACCAGGTCGGCTTCACGACCGACCCCGGCGACGCCCGCTCGACCCCGTATGCCGCCGACATGGCGAAGGGCTTCAACGTCCCGATCATCCACGTCAACGCCGACGACGTCGAGGCCTGCATCGCCGCCGTGCGGCTGGCGATGGCCTACCGCGAGCGCTGGTGCCGCGACGTCGTCATCGACGTGATCGGCTACCGCCGCTTCGGCCACAACGAGACCGACGAGCCCGCCTACACGCAGCCGGCGATGGCGGCGAAGATCAAGTCGCACCCGCCCGTCTCCGAGATCTACGCCGAGCAGCTGATCGAGGAGAAGACGGTCTCCGCCGAGGAGGTGGGCAAGGCCTCCGACGAGCGCCACGCCGAGATGTCGAAGGCTCTGAAGGGCCTGCGCGAGAAGATGGAGGCCGGCGAGTACGAGGACCCGACCGTCACCGGCACCACCCAGACCGGGGAACTGCTCGACCGCACCGCCAGCCCACCCGTCCACACCGCCGTCGAGGCGGCGAAGCTGCGGGCGATCAACGAGGAGCTGCTGCGGACGCCGGAGGGCTTCAACGTCCACCGCAAGCTGCGGCGCCCGCTCTCGCGCCGGACCGAGGCGCTGGAGCAAGGCGGGATCGACTTCGGCCAGGCCGAGGCGCTCGCCTTCGGCACCTTGCTGACCGACGGCGTCCACATCCGCCTCACCGGCCAGGACACCGAGCGCGGCACCTTCTCCCACCGCCACCTCGTCCTCCACGACGAGAACACCGGCCTCGAGTACACGCCGATGCAGCACCTCGCCGACGCCTCCGCCCCCTTCGAGCTCTACAACAGCCCCCTCTCGGAGACCGCCTGCCTCGGCTTCGAGTACGGCTACTCGGCGGCGAGCCCGAGTGCACTCGTCCTCTGGGAGGCGCAGTTCGGCGATTTCGCCAACGCCGGCCAGGTGATCATCGACAGCTTCATCGTCTCCGGCGAGTCGAAGTGGGGACAGTCGACGCGGCTGACGCTCTTGCTCCCGCACGGCTACGAGGGCTCGGGCCCCGAGCACTCGAGCGCCCGCATCGAGCGCTTCCTCGCCCTCGGCGCCGAGGGCAACATCCGCATCGCCAACCCGACCACCGCCGCCCAGTACTTCCACCTGCTGCGCCGCCAGGCGCTGATCAAGAAGCCGCGGCCGCTGATCGTCTTCACCCCGAAGGGGCTCCTGCGCCACGCCGGTGCCGCCGCCAGCCTCTCCGAGCTGACCGACGGCGAACTGCAGTTCATCCTCGACGACCCGAAGGCCGGCGAGCGCCGCGACAAGGTCGAGCGCCTCGTCCTCTGCACCGGCAAGGTCTATTACGACATGGACGGCAACGATCGCCGCGAGGCGGCCGAGAACGTCGCCATCGCCCGGGTCGAGGTCCTCTACCCGTTCGCCCGGGAACAGCTGGAACGGCTGATCGCCTCCTACCCGAACCTGAAGGAGATCGCCTGGGTACAGGAGGAGCCTCGCAACATGGGCGCCTGGAAGGTGATGTCGCGGCGGATGCCCGACGTCCTCCCGGAGGGAGTCGCCCTCACCTACATCGGCCGCCAGGGCCGGGCGAGCACGGGCGAGGGCTACTCCGGCACCCACGCACGGGAGCAGGAGCGCATCGTCCTCACCGCGCTCACTCCCAACACCTAGAGATCGTTGGCACGGAAACCGTTTGAAAAGCCCGTTCCGGGCGAGCTCTTCGTCTGGGTCAAGCGCTTTTCCTGGATCGAGCTGGCGATCTTCAGCGGCCTCTTGCTGTTCTGGCTGCTGCCCGGGTTCGAAACCGAGACGATGCTGTTCGGTTGGGCGCACGGGCTCGGCTTCATCGCCCTCTGCGTGGTGATCTGGATCGCCTGCGTGCGCAAGCAGGCTCCCTACACCCTGCTCGCCGCGACCCTGACCCCGATCGGCCCGGTCGGCAGCGTGATCGGGATCGAACTTATCGAGCGCAAGGGCTGGGGAATCGCGGAACAACCGGGTTTATAGACCCCGGCGTTCCGAAAAGCTCGCCGGAAGCAGTTAAAAGCACTCGATTCCGCTTGACCGAGGGGGTTCAAGCCGCTATAGCTAAACCTTGACTGTTCCTCAGGGCAGTCCCGCCAGGGGGAACGGCTCGCGTCGGCATCCCTCCCTGGCTACCGACGCGCAGGTGCAGCGAGGGTCGCGCGGACCCCCCTGCCTCCCGCGGCCCCGCTGCGCCTACCCTTTTAGCTTGCGCAGTACGGTCTGCAAGATACCGCTGTTTATGAAGTAGGTGACCTCGTTCGGCGTGTCCAGCCGAACGGTCGCTTCGAAGGTTTTCTCGCCGCCGTCGTCGCGGCGGGCGGTCACGGTCACCTTCTTTGCCCGCCCCTCTTCGAGCTCGCCGACGTCGAAGCTCTCCGAGCCGTCGAGCCCGAGTGAGGCGGCGCTCTCGCCGGCCGCGAACTGCAGCGGCAGCACGCCCATCCCGATCAGGTTGGAGCGGTGGATCCGCTCGAAGCTCTCGGCGATCACGGCCCGCACCCCGAGCAGCTTCGTTCCCTTCGCCGCCCAGTCGCGGGAGGAGCCGGAGCCGTACTCCTTGCCCGCCAGCACCACCAGCGGCACTCCTTCGGCGGCGTAATCCATCGCCGCCTCGTAGATCGTCGTCTCCTCCCCGTCGGGGAAGTGGCGGGTGTAGCCGCCGGCCCGCTCGACCAGCTGGTTGCGGAGGCGGATGTTGGCGAAGGTGCCGCGGATCATCACCTCGTGGTTGCCGCGCCGCGAGCCGTAAGAGTTGAAGTCCTTGACCTCAACGCCCTGCTCGATCAGCCAGCTGCCGGCGGGGCTGTCGCGTTTGATCGCCCCGGCCGGGGAGATGTGGTCGGTGGTGACCGAGTCGCCGAGCACGGCGAGGGCGCGGGCGCCGGAGATCGGCTCGACCCCGGGCGCCTCAGCCGGCATCGCTTCGAAGAAGCTCGGGCGGCGGACGTAGGTGGAGTCGGGCCAGGTGTAGCGGTCACCGGGGGGGACCTCGACCGCGTTCCACATCTCGTCGCCGCTGAAGACGTCGGCGTAGTTGCGCTCGAACATCTCCGAGGCGACAGAGGCGCCGACGACCTGTTTCACCTCTTCGGCGCTCGGCCAGATGTCGCGCAGGAATACGGGCGAGCCGTCCTCTGCCTCGCCCAGCGGCTCGTTGTTCAGGTCGACGTCCATGCGGCCGGCGAGCGCGTAGGCGACGACCAGCGGCGGGCTGGCGAGGTAATTCGCCTTCACGTCCTGGTTGATCCGGCCCTCGAAGTTGCGGTTGCCGGAGAGGACCGAGCAGACGGCGAGATCCTTCTCGGCGATCGCCGCCGAGATCTCCGGCGCCAGCGGGCCGGAGTTGCCGATGCAGGTCGTGCAGCCATAGCCGACCAGGTTGAACTGGAGGGCGTCGAGGTGCTCGGTCAGGCCGGCCTTCTCGAGGTAATCGGTGACCACCGTCGACCCCGGCGCCAGCGAGGTCTTCACCCAGGGCTTGCGGGTGAGCCCGCGCTGCACCGCGTTGCGGGCAAGCAGGCCGGCGGCGACCATCACGGTCGGGTTGGAGGTGTTGGTGCAGCTGGTGATCGCGGCGATGACGACGCAGCCATGGTCGAGCTCGAAGCTGGTGCCGTCCTCGAGCGTCACCGCGATCGCGTCGCCCGTGCGCTTGGGTGCCGCGGTCGCCGAGGCGGAGACCGCCGGGCGCGGCTTGCCGCGCTCGTCGTCGTGGTCCTCGGCCGGCGGGTCGGAGGCGGGAAAGGACTCTTCGATCGCCTCGTCGCGGCCGTTCCCCATCTGCTCGGCGGCATCGGGGTCGAACTCCTGCATCGCCTCGAGGAAGGCCTCCTTCGCCTCGGAGAGCGGCACCCGGTCCTGCGGCCGTTTCGGGCCGGCGAGGCTGGGGACGACGTCGCCGAGGTCGAGCTCGAGGAGATCGGAGAAGACCGGATCCGGACTCGAGTCGTGGTGGAACATCCCCTGCTCGCGGGCGTAGGCGTCGACCAGCTCGATTATCTCGGTCGGGCGGCCGGTGAGGTCGAGGTAGCGCAGGGTCTCGGCGTCGACCGGGAAGATCGCGCAGGTCGAGCCGAACTCCGGCGACATGTTGCCGAGGGTGGCGCGGTCGGCGAGCCCGAGGGTCGGCAGGCCGGGGCCGAAGAACTCGACGAACTTGGAGACGACGCCGCGCTCGCGCAGCATCTCGGTGACGGTGAGGACGAGGTCGGTCGCGGTCGCCCCCTCGGGCAGCTCGCCGGAGAGCTTGAAGCCGACCACCTGCGGCAGCAGCATCGAGATCGGCTGACCCAGCATCGCCGCCTCGGCCTCGATCCCGCCGACGCCCCAGCCGAGGACGCCGAGGCCGTTGACCATCGTCGTGTGGGAGTCGGTGCCGACGAGGGTGTCGGGGTAGGCCTGGAGGACGCCGTCGTTCTCGCGGCTGTAGACGACCTGGGCGAGGTACTCGAGGTTGACCTGGTGGCAGATCCCGGTCGCCGGCGGGACGACGCGGAAGTTGTCGAAGGACTGCTGGCCCCATTTGAGGAACGAGTAGCGCTCGAGGTTGCGCTCGAAGTCGTGCTCGGCGTTGACAGCGAAGGCGCGCTCGTTGCCGAAGGCGTCGACCTGGACCGAGTGGTCGATCACCAGGTCGACGTCGACCAGCGGGTTGATCGCCGCCGGGTCGCCGCCGATCTCCTCCATCGCGTCGCGCATCGCCGCCAGGTCGACGACGGCGGGGACGCCGGTAAAGTCCTGCATCAGCACCCGGGCGGGCTGGAAGGGGATCTCGGCGCTGGGCTCGGCGGCTGCGTCCCAAGAGGCGATCGCCTCGACGTCGGCGGCGCTGACCGAGACGCCGTCCTCGAGCCGCAGCACGTTCTCCAGCAGGACCTTGATCGAGTACGGCAGGCGGGCGACGTCGAAGCGCTCCTGCAGCGCGTCGAGCCGGAAGATCTCGAACTCGCGGCCGCCTACCTGGAGGCTGGATCGGGCGCCGAAGGAATCGCTGCTCACCCGTCCAGTCTAAGAAATCGTGCCCACCGACCGGCACACCCCCACGCCTGTTCCTTTTCGGGCTCTGGCAACGAAAAGGAACAGGCGAGTTGGATCAGCGCTTGTCGGCGGAGTGGCCGGCGGCAATCTCCTCGGCGGCCTTTTGGCCAGCGCTGCCGCTCTGCACCTTGACGCTGAGTGAGGGGCTGATGAGGGCGAGGTGGGCGCCGGCGCGTTGGGGAAGGGGGGCGATGGTCACCTCGACCTTGTTCTTCTCGATTGCCTTGGCGGTGGCCTCGCCGACCTGCCGCGGGGTGGCGGTGCCCATTCCGGGAGGTGGCTTGGAGCCGGCGTCGGCGAACATGCCTGCTTCGCGGATGAAGCCCGGCGAGACCAGGGAGACGCCGATCCCCCGCGGCACCAGGTCGGCGCGCAAACCGAGTGAAAAGCCCCGAAGACCGAACTTGGTGGCGTTGTAGATGGAGCTGCGGGGGCTGGCGGCCTTGCCGGAGAGCGAGGCGACGAAGACGAGGTGGCCGGAGCCGGCCTCGAGCATCGCCGGGTAGAGCGCCCGGGCGAGCAGCATCGGCGCCTCGAGGTTGACCCGCAGCGCCCGTTTCACCTCCTCGGCGCTGAAGTCGTCGAGCTTGCCGGCGCCGGGCAGGCCGGCGTTGGCGACGAGGATCTCGGTGCCCACGGCCTCGGCGGCGAGGCGCTCGGCGGCGTCGGGCTCAGCGAGGTCGCCGGGCAGGACGGAGTGGCCACTGCCGGGTAAGCCGGCCGCCATCTCCTCCAACGCCTCGCGGTTGCGGGCACTCAGCGCCAGCACCGCGCCGCGCTCGGCGAGGGACCGGGCGATTGCCCGCCCGAGGCCGCCGGTAGCCCCGGTTAGCAGCGCTTTTCGTCCCGAAAGGTTCATCCCAGAGCGCAAGCTACCAGCACAGGCGTCGAACAGAACCTTGATGGGAGCGGGATTCTCGACCAAATATTTGCGTTTTGTGAGCAGAGCGCCGCTCGATCGTCTACACTGCCCGCGTTCGATCACCGAAACGCCGAATCCCTGGCGCAAAGAGCGTTTGGGGAACGGGGGAACCACGTTTTCGGGGCGAGCCCGCCATTCAGGCGGGGGCGCAAGCTCCTTTCGCGCTAGCCCGACAGCTAACCCCGTAGGCCGACGAAGGAGAATCGGTTTGCATCACAACTTCAGGTTGGCTGGGCTTGCGTTTGTCGTCGCCCTCTTCGCAACCGCTTTGATCGGCCCGGCCGGCGCCTCGGCTCGCTGCGAGACGGGCGGAATGTCGCCGGCTGAAGTCGACATGTGCACCCCGACCGCGAAGGCGAGGCTGCTCGACAACGGCATGCTGGTGCCGCCGAAAAGCGCTCCCGCCCGGGTCAAGCGCGTGATCGCGGCCGCCAACAAGATCCGCACCAAGCCCTACATCTACGGCGGCGGCCACGCCCGCTGGTGGGACCGGGGCTACGACTGCTCCGGCTCCGTGTCCTTCGCCCTCCACGGCGGCAAATTCCTCGAAAGCCCGATGCCCTCCGGCCCGATGATGAACTGGGCCGAAGAAGGCGAAGGCCGCTGGATCACCGTCTACGCCAACGGCGGCCACGCCTACGCCGTAATCGCCGGCTTCCGCTGGGACACCTCCGGCGACAGCGGCGGCGAAACCGGCCCCCGCTGGCACGAAGACCTACGCGACAACGTGGGCTTCGAGGCGCGGCACCCCGCTGGTTACTAACCAGGGCATTCGGTAGGAGCGGGCGGGGCACCCCCTGCTCGCCGCAGCTCGGCGGGTGATCGTTCTGTTGCTGTCGCCCGGTCCGCTTTGGCCCGCCTCGTGCTAAGTGGCGATCAGGGGGTGCCCCGCCCGCTCCTTCGACACGGGTTGAGGGACGGCTAGGCGCGCAGGGGATTGGCAGGTCCTGGGGTTCCGTGGTTCCTTTTGCACCTATGACGTGCGAAAGGAACCACGGAACTGGAGGGCGGCTGCGATGAAGTCGCTCTTCCCGTTGGTGTAGGCCTCGCGGTCGGTGGGGTGCGCGGCGGCTAATCCTCGCTTCAACGCGGCGTAGCGACTGGCCAAGCCTGGGTCTTCGCAAAGGAGGTCGCGGAAGGTGAGCTCGTCTCGGTAGCGCTTGGAGTCGGTGGGGACGAGGTGGAGGTGGTGGGTGCGGTGGGCCGGGTCCGGCTTGCAGAACCAATGCATCTCCTCCGGCAGGTACGGCGCATAGAGGTAGTCGAGCTCAGCCAAAGGCCCGAAGCACTCCCGCGAGGTCTCCAGGTCCTGAACACCGACAAGGATGTCGATGACCGGCTTCGCCTCCAACCCCACCACCGCCGTGCTCCCGACATGGTGGATCCCGCCAACAACCCAATCCCCGATCGCCCCCTCTAAGGCCAAGCGCTCTTCCTCGAACCGCCGCGGCCAGGAGTCGTCATACGGCATCAACCGAATCGGTTCGTCAGCAGCCATGGGACCAACCATCTCATCCCCCATCGCGGCTTGAAGGGAGAGGGTGGGTGGGGGTCCCTGGGTACTTGGCACGGAGCTGGGCCGAAAGCGCCCGGGGCGCCAGCCAATCCCCGCCTCGCCCAGCGGAGGTGCTCCCAGGGACCCCCACCCACCCTCTCCCCCCTCCACAACCGCATACTCCAACCCGGCTAATCCCCGCCGTCCACTTTGTTCTTGCAATCCGCACCTCCCCGGATAACGTCCCACCCATAGACGCGTCCAGTCCCGACATCCGCCTGACCGGCCTCACGAAGTACTACGGGGAGGTGGCCGCGGTTGCCGGGATCGACCTGGAGATCGCGCAGGGGGAGTTCTTCACCATGCTCGGCCCCTCGGGCTCGGGCAAGACGACGACGCTGCGGATGATCGCCGGCTTCGAGGACCCGACCGACGGGACGATCGAGCTCGCGGGCGAGGACGTCAGCGGGGTTCCCCCCTACGACCGCGCCGTCAACACGGTCTTCCAGGACTACGCCCTCTTCCCCCACATGAGCGTCGGCGACAACGTCGCCTACGGGCTGAAGGTCGCAGGCGTCGACAAGGCCGAGCGGGCCAAGCGCGGCGAAGAGGCGCTGGAGATGGTCCGTCTGCCCGGCTACGCCGAGCGCAAGCCGGGCGAGCTCTCCGGCGGCCAGCGCCAGCGGGTCGCCCTCGCCCGGGCGATCGTCAATCGGCCCAAGGTGCTGCTGCTCGACGAGCCGCTCGGGGCGCTGGACCTGAAGCTGCGCGAGGAGATGCAAACTGAGCTGAAGACGATCCAAGGCGAGGTCGGGATCACCTTCGTCTATGTCACTCACGACCAGGACGAGGCGCTGACGATGAGCGACCGGATCGCCGTCTTCAACAATGGCCGCATCGAGCAGGTGAGCACGCCGCTCGAGCTCTACGAGCGCCCGGCGAACGAGTTCGTCGCCGGCTTCGTCGGCGTCTCCAACCTGATCGAGCGCGGCGGCGAGCGGATGACGATCCGCCCCGAGAAGATCGAGCTGCTCGCGCCCGGCGCCACGGGCGACGGCCTCCACACCGAGACCGGCCGCGTCATCGACGTCGCCTACGCCGGATCGGTAACCCGCTTCACGGTTCAGCTGGACACCGGGGAGAAGCTCCAGCTCGTCAGACAGAACGTGGAGAGCGCGTCCTCGGACGCGCTGCCGCGGCAGGGAAACGAGGTCCTAGTCGGATGGCGGCCGGAGCACGCGGCCGCCGTCGGCGGGAAGTCAACCAATGAGGAGGTAGCAGCACAATGAGGAGAACGGATGGCAATCCCGCCCGCACGGCGTGGCTCGTCGTCGCCGGCCTGGTCGTCTTCATGCTCGCGCTTGCCGGTTGTGGCGGCGGTAGCGATTCGACCAGCGGCGGCGGCAGTGATGAAGCGCTGCAGAAGCTCGGCAAGGGAGAGGGCGAAGTCTCGCTGATCTCTTGGGCCGGCTATGTCGAACCGGAATGGAGCAAACCGTTCGAACAGAAAACCGGCTGCAAGGTAAACAACAAAGAAGCCGGCACCTCTGACGAAATGGTCGAGCTGATGAAATCCGGGCAGTTCGACGGCGTCTCGGCTTCCGGCAACGCCACCGCCCGGCTCGTCGCCGCCGGCCTCGTCGCCCCGGTCAACACCGACCTCGTCCCCAACTACAAAACGGTCTTTGCCGACCTCAAGGACCAGCCGTACAACACCTTCGAAGGTGTCAACTACGGCATCCCCCACGGCCGCGGGGCCAACCTGCTGATGTGGAACGGCGACGACGTGAAGCCGGCGCCGGACTCGTGGGACGTCATGTTCGACCCCAAGGTCGCCGCCAAGTACAAGGGCAAGATCAGCGTCTATGACGAATCCAGCTACATCGCCGACGCCGCCATGTACCTGAAGTTCCACCAGCCCGACCTGGGGATCGAAAATCCCTACGAGCTGAACGAAGACCAGTTCAACGCGGCGATCGACCTGCTGAAGGAACAGAAGGCGAACGTCGGCGAATACTGGTCCGAAGCGGCCAAGCAGATCTCCGCCTTCGCCGGCGGCGACGTCACGGTCGGCACCACCTGGCAGTACCAGTACTTCGCGCTGAAGGAAGAAGGCGTGCCGGTGCAGGCGAGCCCGGCGAGCCAGGGCTTCCTGCCGAAGGAGGGTGCGACCGGGTGGTCGGACACCTGGATGCTGGCCAAGGACGCCACGCACCCGAACTGCATGTACGAGTGGATGAACTGGATCATCGAACCGAAAGTCAACGCGGAAGTCGCCGAATACTTCGGCGAGGCACCGGCGCAGGAACTCGCCTGCAAAGAGACGGCGAACAAGAATTTCTGCTCCGAATACCACGCCGAAGACCCGGAGTTCTGGAAGCGGGTCTACTACTGGGAAACCCCGCTCGCCGACTGCGGCAACGGCGAAGAAGATTGCATGGACTACAACGACTGGGTCAAAGCCTGGACGACGATCAAAGGCTGACCCGGTTCTGATCGATGGCATCTGAAGCGGCTGCGGAGAGGAGGTCGGTGGGCCATCGGCTCGCCGACCTCTTCCACGGCCGCGAGCGCCTGCAGATAGGGGCGCTGCTGGCCGGCCCTGTGGGCTGGCTGGTGATCGGCTACCTGGGCTCGCTGGCCCTGCTGCTGGTCGCCGCCTTCTGGTCGGTCGACCCGCTCAGCGGGCTGACGATCAAGGAATTCACCCTCGAAAACTTCGAAGCGCTGGTCGACGAACCCGTCTACCGGACGATCGCCTGGCGGACGATCCGGACCGCGCTCCTGGTCACCGTCACCGACGCGGTGATCGCCTTCCCGATCGCCTTCTACATGGCGAAGGTGGCGAGCCGGCGCGGCAAGGCGCTGCTGGTGATCGCGATCCTGCTGCCGCTCTGGTCGAGCTACCTGGTCAAGGTCTACGCCTGGCGGACGCTGCTCTCGGCCAACGGGGCGCTCAACTGGGCGCTTGAACCGATCGGCCTGCACGGCCCCGGCTACGGCCAGACCGCCGTCTGGCTGGTGTTCAGCTACCTCTGGCTGCCGTACATGATCCTGCCGATCTACGCCGGGCTGGAGCGGATCCCGAACTCGCTGATCAGCGCCTCCGAGGACCTCGGCGCCTCCCCCTTCACCACCTTCCGCCGGGTGATCCTGCCGCTCAGCTTCCCGGCCGTCGTCGCCGGCTCGATCTTCACCTTCTCGCTGACGCTCGGCGACTACATCACCCCGCGCCTGGTCTCCAACGACCAGTTCCTCGGCAACGTCATCTACAGCAACATCGCCAACAACCAGCCCTTCGCCGCCGCCCTGGCGCTGATCCCGATCGTCGTCATGATCGCCTACCTCCTGGTCGCCCGGCGGCTCGGGGCCTTCGAGCACGTCTGATGGAGGCGAGCGGACGATGAGGCTCTCGAGACGCTCCCAGTGGCTGCTGCGGGCCGCCGTCGCGGTCGCCCTCGCCTTCATCTACATCCCGCTGATCGTGATCGGGATCTACGCCTTCAACTCGAGCAAGATCCTCGCGTGGCCGCCGCCGGGGTTCACCACCCACTGGTTCTCGCAGGCGTTCAAGGACGACGCCGCGCGCGAAGCCTTCGTCACCTCGATCAAGGCGGGCGTCGTCGCCGCCTCGATTGCCCTCGTCCTGGGGACGCTGGCGGCGCTGGCCGTCGCCCGCCACCGCTTCTTCGGCCGCGAGACGATCTCCTTCCTGGTGATCCTGCCGATCGCGCTGCCCGGAATCGTCACCGGCGTCGCCATCTCCAACACCTTCACCCAGGTCCTCGACGTCCCGCTCAGCCTCTTCACGGTGATCGTCGGCCACGCCACCTTCTGCATCGTCGTCGTCTACAACAACGCGGTCGCGCGGCTGCGCCGCCTCTCCGGCTCCTTCGAGGAGGCCTCGGCCGACCTCGGCGCCCACAGCTGGCAGACCTTCCGCTACGTCACCTTCCCGGGAATGAAAAGCGCCCTGATCGCCGGCGGCCTGCTCGCCTTCGCCCTCTCCTTCGACGAGATCATCGTCACCAACTTCACGATCGGCGCCGGCGAACAGACCCTCCCGATCTGGATCTACTCCAACCTCTTCCGCCCCCACGAACTCCCGATCGTCAACGCCGTCGCCGTGATCGTGATCCTGATCTCGATCATCCCCGTCTACCTCGCCCACCGCCTCGGCGGCGACGAGGGAGGCCCCACCGCCGGCCGCGGCGCAGCCGGCAACATCGACCCCGAGGCCACGGCGGTCCCGTAACCCTCCCCAATTCGTCTGTTCCTTTTTGTTGCTAGACGGGGATAAGGAACAAGCGAATGCGAGGGGCCCGGAGGCTGCCCACTCGTCTGTTCCTTTTCGTTGCCTGGGACATCTAAGGAACAGACGAAACGGGGGTGCGGAGGAAGCGGGCGATCTCGGCGACGGTCCGGTCCGGTTCGTCGCGAAGCTGCTCCCACCCGATGCGCGGCACCCGATAGCCGGCGCGGGCCAGAATCTGATTTCGCTCGGCGTCGCGGCGCTGAGCAAGCGGGTTATAGTGGAACCTGCCTCCGTCAGTTTCCACGATCACGCGCTGTCCCCGCCAGAGGAAGTCGACCTCGAAGGTCCGCCCGGCGATTCGCAACTTCTCGTTGGTCTCAGGGATCGGCAGCGTGTGATGCGTGAGCAGGGGCAGGAGCTTCGCCTCCATGCGGCTCCGAAGTCGCATCCGCGGGGTGTAGCGGCGCCAATCTTCGAGGATCGCGTTCAGCCTGCGGCTTCCGCGGCGCCGGTTTTCGTCGAGGATCGTGTCGATCGCCTGGACGTCGAGGATTCCGAGGACCGCCGCCTCCTCCACCGCGTCCCTCAACGCGCCGGTGCCTGATATCCCAGCCAGGTCGACTACGGTGCGGGACGCGCCGGTGCAGGGAATGCCGTTGAGGACGATGACGTGCTCCGGCAGCGGCGGTGGTGGGAAACGGCGGCGAATCCCCGGGATCTTGCGTCCCGCTTCGATCGGCGCGATAACTTCCACCTCCCCCGGCTTCGCCTGCCACAAGCCGAGCATCCAGGCCGCCGACCCGTGGGAGACGATGGTCCCCTCACCGCAGGCCAACGTCGCTGCCATGAGGCGACCATGAAGGCCCGCCCGTGGCCGGCCGACTGAATAAGTCGACCGGAACTGTGGGTAAAGCCGGGCGGAAGCTACCGCCTGAGCTATGGCCTCCTCGCTGAGACCCACATCCCGCAACTGCTCGCGCGAGATGACGTCGTGTTGGTTGGCCGCGATCGACCCCACCTTCCACCAGAGCTCTCCTCGTCTGTTCCTTCTCGTTGCGATACACGGATAAGGAACAGGCGAATGAGATTAACCCCCCTTGGGGCAGGAGAAGTTCGCAGGTTGCGCGAAAGGTCTCGGGCCGGGCGGGCGCTACAGCGGGATGTTGCCGTGCTTGCGCTTCGGCCGGTCGACGCGCTTGGTCTGCAGCATCCGCAGCGCCCGGATCAGCTTCGGGCGAGTCTGGCGGGGCTCGATGACGTCGTCGATGTAGCCGCGCTCCGCCGCCGAATACGGGTTGGCGAAGTGGGCTTTGTAGTCGTCGATCAGTTTCTGGCGGCGCTCGTCGGGGGTAGGCGAGTTGGCGATGTCTTTGCGGTAGATGATGTTGACGGCGCCCTCGGGGCCCATCACCGCGACCTCGGCCGTCGGCCAGGCGACGTTGTAGTCGGCCAGCATGTGCTTGGAGTTCATAACGTCGTAGGCGCCGCCGTAGGCCTTGCGGGTGACGACCGTGAGCTTCGGCACCGTCGCCTCGGTAAAGGCGTAGAGCAACTTCGCCCCGTGGCGGATGATCCCGTTCCACTCCTGGTCGGTGCCGGGCAGGAAACCGGGAACATCGGTGAAGGTGAGGATCGGGATGTTGTAGCAATCGCAGGTGCGGACGAACCGGGCCGCCTTCTCGGAGGCCTCGATGTCGAGCACGCCGGCGAGGAAGGCGGGCTGGTTGCCGACGATCCCGACGGGATAGCCGTCGAGCCGGCTGAAGCCGCAGACGATGTTTTTCGCGAAGTGCTCGTGGACCTCGAAGAACTCCTCGTCGTCGACCACGCGGGCGATCACGTCGCGCATGTCGTAGGGCTTCTGCGGGTCGTTGGGGACGAGGGTGTCGAGCTCGTCGTCTTCGCGCTCGGGGTCGTCGGTCGGCTCGAACCGCGGCGGCGCCTCGAGGTTGTTCGAGGGCAGGAAGCTCATCAGGTAGCGGACGTCCTCGAGGCAGCTCTCCTCGTCCTCGGAGGCGAAGTGGGCGACGCCCGACTTCGAGTTGTGGCTCATCGCCCCGCCGAGCTCCTCGAACTCGACTTCCTCTCCGGTCACGGTCTTGATCACTTCCGGGCCGGTGATGAACATGTGCGAGGTCTCTTTGACCATGAAAATGAAGTCGGTCATCGCCGGCGAGTAGACGGCGCCGCCGGCGCAGGGACCCATGATCACGCTGATCTGGGGGATCACGCCGGAGCACTGGACGTTGCGGACGAAGACGTCGCCGTAGGCGCCGAGGGAGACGACCCCCTCCTGGATGCGGGCGCCGCCAGAGTCGTTGATCCCGATCACCGGCGCTCCGACCTGGGCCGCCAGGTCCATCACCTTGCACATCTTCTCCGACATCACCTCGCCGAGGCTGCCACCGAAGACGGTGAAGTCCTGGCTGAAGACGAAGACGGTGCGGCCGTCGATCGTCCCGTGCCCGGTGACGACGGCGTCGCCCCAGGGCCGGTTCTTCTGCATCTCGAAGTCGTAGGTGCGGTGGCGGACGAAGGTGTCGAGCTCCTCGAAGGAGCCGGGGTCGAGCAGCTTCTCGATCCGCTCGCGGGCGGTCATCTTGCCCTTCGCGTGTTGCTTCTCGACCGCCGCCTCGGAAGCGGAGTTGACCGCCGCCTCGCGCAGCTCGCGCAGGTAGGCGAGCTTCTCGTCGTGCGTTTCCGGGTTTCTCTCTCGCATCGGGCGCGGAAGTCTATTTAGGCCGGGTTTTCGATGCCCTCAGACAGACGAAGGGCCCGCCGGAGCGGGCCCTTCGATTCCACGATGCGGCTGAATACTAGAGTTCTGCGCAAACGACGAACGCCACGACCGACCAGTCGCCGTAGGGACCAGCGCCGGTCTCGTGCGCGATGCCCTCCCAGCCGGTGCGCGCACTGCCGCTGGCGACGGGGTAGGAGCCGGTCACCGCGACATTCTCGAGTTCGCCTTCGAGACGGACGCCGCCGCCGATCGCCTGCTTGCCGGTGGGACAGCTAATCGTCGCCGTCTTATTCGGTTCCCCGTTGGTGACGCTGCTCGAATTGAAATAGGCGACGTTCCGCACCAGTTGCGCGTAGAGCGAGGCGGAGATCTTCGAAGCGACGATCGATTCGTTCGCCAGCTTGTCGGTCTGGACCGCTTCGTTGGCGATCGTCCGCGGGCTGACCGCCTTCTTGGCGATCTTCTTGCCGCTGACCGCGCCGGTGCCGAGCTTCTCGTTGGTGACCTGGCCGGCACCGAGGTCGAGGGCATTAACTCCGCCGTTTTTGATTTTTCCGGAGGTGACCGCCTGGGTCTTGATTTTGGCGTTGGTCACTGCCTGCGGGGCGATGTTCACGGCCTTGACCTGGCCGGCACCGAGCTTGGTAGCCGCCACCGCGGTCGCGCTCAGGGCGATGAACACAGCGGTGATAGACAGGACGTTGGTGGTGGGTCAGTTTGAATCGGCGCGCGCCCTCTTTAGTCCCGAGCAGTTCGCGGATATAGAGATATGTGGGGACAAATTGCCGATATCGAGAGCGCCGACCGCGCCTGCCGCCCCAGCTTTGGATCAAGCTGGCCCTCGCAGCGAACTTCCTTGCTCAGTTGCTCCCGCCCCATGTCGCGCTATTCGTCGGCCTCGTCATCCTGGGACTGCCAGCCTGGCTATTTCGGCCGTGAGCAGCCACCCCGGGACGACAGTTACAAAGATGGGTTGAACGCCAGACGGTCAATTCCAAGCTACGAGATTTGTCCTGCAAAAACGGGGTATGACCGCATTAGGAACACAGGAAGTAGTCAATCGGATAGCATTTTCATGCAGTCCGTGATGAGTGGAGCTGGGGGGGTTCGAACCCCCGACCGGTGAGTTGATAGCCCGCGGTCCCGCCATGGCAGCCCCATAGTTTTTGGCAACGAGTCGGCCCTCTTCAGGTCGGCTCGTTGCCTTCTGCTCCAATTCTAGGGCGCAGAAGTACCTTCCGGTACCACGTCAATCATCAAATCTTTCCGAAAGGCGTCCGCACTCAGTCCAGCAGGGCTGCGATCTCTTCCAGAGACCAGATGTGATCGGCAACCCCCGCCGCCATCGCCGGGGTGCGCGGATAGCGCTCCTTCAGCGTCCGATGAGGACGGGCAAAGTTGTAGTGCATGAAGTGCAGGCTGACCGCGTGGGCGAGGTTCTCGACCTTGCGACTGAAGCCGTTCGTCAACCGCGTGAAGCGCCGCATCCCCATGCGCATCGTCAAGTTCTGCCTCTCCACGTAGCTGGTTGAAATCCGCTCGGGATCGGGGTCGCCCTTCATCGTCCGGCGCTTGGTCCCGATACAGACGGGCGGGCTGTATTTGCCTACCTCGCCGCCTGTGAACTGCTTCTGGATCTGCGCCCAGTCGACGTTGTGCCGGAAGGACGGGCCGACGGTGCCCTCGTAGATCCGGTGCCCGTCGGTGCTGAGCTGGATGCGCCCCTCCAGCCGGCTCGCCAGATCGGTGAGGAAGAATTCGGCGTCGTCGGAGGTGCGCTCGCCGACCAGCCAGGTCGGCGCCAGCTTCGTGTCGGCGCAGATCGCCGTGAACGTCCAGACATCGCCGTAGCCGGGGGTGCCTTTAAACTGCTCGGGCACGTTCTTCTGCTTCGCGTAACAGAAGCTCCAGATCTCATCGACCTCCACCACCCTGCAGGGGAGGCTTTGGAAAACGCCGTCCTGGTACTCGGCGCAGGCTTCGCCGAGGTCAGCCAGCAGCTTGACGATGGTGTTCTTGGCCGCGCCGGTCATGCGGACCGTGGCACGGATGCTGTTCCCCTCCACGAGGCAGCCGATAATTTGCGCCCGCTTCTCGGTGCTCAGCCTGTTCATACTGACCATTTTGCTTGAGCTATCGGACGGAAAAACTGTGCAAGCCCCCTTCCAGAGCGGAATAATCTGGCGGAATAATTCATGGGATAGTTGACAGCCACTGTGACAGGTGGTAACTTCCCCGCCAATGCCGCACTCGAAACAGGAAGCAGAAGCCGTCCTTGAGCCCTACATGGGCCAGCTCGCTGAGATCTTCCCCCGCGCGTGGGAGCGCTGGGAGGAGTTCGGAAAAGCTTGCCCCGATCTGCGCCTGAGCCTTTCGGCTCGGAGCAGGGCGTCGATGGTCAATGACTTCGGCGCGACCATTGCCGAGGAGCTTTTCACGGGAACCTCCGGCGTGGTCCTCACGGACCAGCCGGGTTTCTTGCTGGTCACTTTCGACTCCAAGCTCAACGTGCGGCTCAAGAAATACCGAGGGCGCGGCTGCCAGACCAGCGGCATCCCAACGAGTCAGCGCGAATTCTTCGAGATGCAGCAGCCCACCCTCACGGGGTTTCCGGAGGCGAGTAACTGCGTACATGGCTACGTCCTGAAGCGCGATGCTTCGGGCTTGGAGGAGACGGCAATCAAGTGCTCCACTGGGAAAGTGCTGCACTGGAAGATCGACGTGCCGATGGGCAGCGAAGGCGAAGTGGGCGGAGACGTCGAGCACCTATCTCCGCCGCCGAGCAGCGGCCCCCCCGAGCCTGGTATCAGTTCCGCCTTCGAGGATGAGGAGACCGAGGAAGGAGGGATCGGTGGCTGATGGATGCGAACTACGAGATGTTGACGCTCGCCCGCGAGGCGCGAGGCAAGACTCAGTCCCGTCTTGCGAAGGACACCGGAATCTCCCAGAGCAAGATCTCCAAGATCGAGAGCGGCAACAAGCCGCTGACGGACGAGGACGTGTCGGCGTTCGCCGCCGCCCTCTCCTATCCGCCTGAGTTCTTCCTCCGCAACGGGAAGCAGTACGGCCAGGGCACCGTCTGCCACCACCGCAAACGGCAGAGCGTCGGCATCGAAAAGCTCCGACAGATCCACGCCTGCATGAACGTGATGCGGATGGCGACGAGCGACCTTCTAAACGGGGTAGAGATCAGCGCCGCCAACTCCTTCCCGCTGATGGAGGTCGAGGACTACGGGACCCCCCAGCGGATCGCGCAGCTGGCACGGCAGCACTGGCAGCTTCCGCTCGGCCCCGTCAAGAGCATGATCGGCCTGGTGGAGGCTGCCGGCGGGATCGTCGTTCCCTGTGATTTCGGTACCGACAAAATTGACGCGATCAGCCAGCGGCCGGACGCCTCCCCGCCGTACTTCTTCGTCAGCACCACCGCGCCGGGAGATCGGCTCCGCTTCAACCTCGCCCACGAGCTTGGTCACATCATCATGCACTCGGCTCCGGCCCCGAACCAGGAGGACGAGGCCAACGAATTCGCTGCTGAGTTCCTGATGCCCGCGAAAGAGATCAAGCCGCAGTTGCGGAAGCTTGACATGGCGAAACTGGCCGATCTCAAGCGCCACTGGAAGGTCTCGATGCAGGCCCTCATCTATCGCGCTCGCGATCTGGACACGATCACTGAGCGCCAGCGGCGAAGCTGGTTCATGCGGTTCAATCAGCTCGGTTACAGGAAGACCGAGCCGGTAGAAATTCCGCGTGAGGAACCCACGCTGATACGCAGGGTGGTGGACTTCCACCGCCAGCAGCACGGCTACAACGATGCAGAACTCTCCCGCACGGCAAGGCTTCGGGAAGCAGAGTTCCAGTCCATCTACGGGGTCAACCAGCAGGGACCGAGGCTGCGTTTGGTCTCGACGTAGCGACTACGAGGGTTTCCAGCGGGCACTTGCGGCCTTGCTGGCAATCTCGGAGCGCTTGGAGGGAGAGAGCTTTTCCGCCCTTGCCCTACCGCCCTTGAGCCCGCCTTTCCGACCTGCGCGAACCTGGCCGGGCTCGGGCGCTTGTGGCGTCTCGTCAGTCGCCTCGTTGACGATGGAGGCTGCGAGGCGGTTGAGATCGGCTGGCTTCTTCGACTGCTTCGCCATGATCAGAGCGTAGCGGCGGTGGAAGGCGTCACGGGAGTCGCAGCCGCTCAAGGGCGGCGACGGGTTTGGTCGGCCGCACTGCCGAGCCGTAGCTTTCGAGCAGGCCGAGCTTGATCAACTCCAAGACTGCCCGCGTCAGCGCCCCGCTGCCGCCGATCTCGCGAGCCAGTTCGGGGATCGTTCGCCAGTGCGGGTAGACCTCCAGCGCTAGGCCCATGACCGCTCGCTGGAGCGGGATGCGGTGCGCAGGCCAGTGCTGGGGTCGCCTGTGGTGTTTCGGCTTCCTCGCCATCTATCCGATCCCGTGGAGCAGATCCCGGATCTGGACCTCCAGCACGTCCGCCATTCTGACCATGTGGTCGAGCCTCGGGAGCCGGTGGCCGTTTTCGATCCGCGATAGAGCCGCCCGGTCCATGAAGGCCTGCTTCGCCAGATCGTCCTGCGACATTCTCGCTTCCCGCCGTGCCAGGAGCAGGTTGAGGCCGAACCGCCTTGCGACCTCTTTCTCCATCACTCCGCCTCCACCAGCAGTTCATAGGCGCGCAGGGCGGTTCTGGTCGGTAAGACCACCCCCTCACAGCGGAAGAACAGGCCGCCGGTGACGAGTTCGCGCACCGCCCTTTCAACCCCGTCGCGCTGCGCGAAGTCCTTGGGCTTCGCCAGTTCCCGGATCAGGTCTTCAAGCCGCAGAGTCTCCGGGAAGGTCTCTACGACGTGAACGAGGGCCGCCCGTTCGAATTTCAGGTCCTCCGCAGCCGGACCTGCTGCCTTACGCTTCTCCTGCATCGGAAGGTTCCGCCTTTCGGTGCCTGGCGGGGGGCTGTTAGCGCAGCGCCCCCGCCGCTTTTCTCCTTGTCTGCAGCGAAGCTAGCGCGGATTCGGCTTCAGTACTGGGGGAAAGTCAAACTGACCCACTGCCAGGACGTTGGCAACCGTGAGGTGCCGCTTCAGGTTCTTCACTCTTCAGAGTCTCCTTTGGACTTCGTTGTCAGACGAACGGTCGCCGCTGCGGCTCCGCCAGGTGGTCGAGCACTGCTTCCAGATCGGCCTCGCCAAGGCCGGACTCCTCACCGGCACGCAGCTGGACCCGAGTGCCGAAGCCCTTCTCGGCCATCGTCACCTCGACCCCCTCGACGGTGGCGATCAGCTCCGCCAGCTCGGGCTCGGACTTCATCAGGGTCCTGGAAACCTCGATCATTGAGGCCCGCTTCCACCAGCCGAACGGGGTTCCTTCCCGCGGGGCGGGATTGAGAAAGAACGTTCAGGCCACGATTGGTGATTTGTGGGGGCTATGGGCCCCTAAATTCACCAATCGTTAGAAGAACGCGCCGCCCTTGTATTCGCCGAAGACCTCGCGCATGGCGCCGCAGACCTCGCCGATCGAGGCGTTGGCGGCGAGCGCAGCGCGGATTGGGTGCAGGAGGTTGCCGTCGCCGCGGGCGACGTCGCGGAGGGACTCGAGCCTGGCCTCGACCTCGGCCTGGTCGCGATTCTCCTTGAAGGCCTTGAGGCGGGCCAGCTGGCGCTGCTCGGCCTCGGGGTCGACCTTGAGGATGTCGACGTCGTCGACCTGGTCGGTGACGAATTTGTTCACGCCCACGATCACGTCCTGGCCGCTCTTGTAGCGCTCGTGGTAGCTGAGCGCCGACTCCTCGATCTCGCGCTGCATGAACTCGAGCGCCTCGACCGATCCGCCGAGATCTTCGACCTTTTCCATCAGCTCCCAGGCGCGGTTTTCGATCTCGTCGGTCAGCGACTCGATGAAGTAGGAGCCGGCGAAGGGGTCGACGGTGTCGGCGGCGCCGGACTCATACGCGATCACCTGCTGGGTGCGCAGTGCGATCCGGGCCGAGCGCTCGGTCGGCAGCGCCAGCGCCTCGTCGAAGCCGTTGGTGTGCAGCGACTGGGTGCCCCCGCAGACCGCCGCGAAGCCCTGCAGGGCGACGCGGATGATGTTGACCTCGGGCTGCTGGGCCTGCAGGGTGACGCCGCCGGTCTGGGTGTGGAAGCGGATTTTCTGCGAGCTCGGGTTCTGCGCTTCGAAGCGCTCGCCGACGATCTTCGCCCACATCCGCCGTACCGCCCGGAACTTGGCGATCTCCTGGAAGACGTTGTTGTGGCCGTTGAAGAAGAAGGCCAGCCGCGGCGCGAACTCGTCGATCTTCAGTCCCCGCTCGAGCGCCGCTTCGACGTAGGCGATCGCGTTGGAGAGGGTGAAGGCGACCTCCTGCACGGCCGAGCAGCCCTTCTCGCGGATGTGGTACCCGGAGATCGAGATCGTGTTCCATTTCGGCACGTGCTCGCTGCAGTACTCGAAGATGTCGGTCGTTAGCCGCATCGTCGGCTCTGCGGGATAGATGTAGTTGCCGCGCGCCATGTACTCCTTCAGAACGTCGTTCTGGACCGTGCCCCGCAGCTTCTCGGAGGGAACCCCCTGTTCCTCGCCGACCAGCTCGTAGAGCAGCAGCAGGATCGCCGCCGGGGCATTGATCGTCATCGAGGTGGAGACGCCGTCGAGGGGGATCTGGTCGAAGCAGATCCGCATGTCCTCGATCGTGTCGATCGGCACCCCGGTGCGGCCGACCTCGCCGTGGCAGAGCGGGTCGTCGGAGTCGCGGCCGAGCTGGGTCGGCAGGTCAAAGGCCATCGAGAGCCCGGTCGAGCCGTGCTCGATCAGGTAGCGGTAGCGCTCGTTGGTGTCCTCGGGGGAGGCGAAGCCGGCGTACTGGCGCATCGTCCAGAGCCGGTCGCGATACATCCCCTCGTGGATGCCGCGGGTGAACGGCGGTTCCCCTGGCTCGCCGAGCCGCTCCTCCAGGCCGGGGCCGACATCGCCCTCCTCATATAGGGGCTTGATCTCGATCCCGGAGTCGGTGAAGACGCGCTCGTCGTCGGGCCCGACCAAGGGCGCGATCGTGCGATGCGCCTCCTGGGCGCCGGATTCGTCAGCGGCAGACATCGCCGGGGAGGATATTGCAGCGGAACATCCGCTCGTCTTTGGGGTTGTTACATGGGCAACCCGGGAATAACCTGGGCAGACAACACGAATCGCCGTAAGTCGCCTATAGGCACAGCAGGGGGCGGCAGCAACGGAGGACTCACATATGACTCAAGCAACCCAGCCACGGATGGCTAGGGGAACGAAGCTGCCGCTTGCGGCTCTCGCGGCAGCGCTGTTCGCGCTGCTGGCGTTCGCTCCCTTTGCCCAGGCCACGCCGGATCCAGTCGCCAGCGGAAAGACGGTCGTCACCCTGAACAAGGGTTGGACCAAGTACCTGAAGACTTTCGGGATCAAGATCCAGAAGGTCGGCAGCGCCAAGGTCAACACCTCGAAGGCCACCTTCAAGGTGAGCGGCGGCGAAATGGACCCGACCAACGGGCTCGGGACCCTCAACCTCGCCGGCGGCATCAAGTTCAAGGCCGGCAAGAAGAGCGCGACCGTGAAGGCGCTCGTGCTCAACACCGGCAAGAGCTCGCTGACGGCGAAGGTCTCCGGCAAGAAGGTGAAGTTCGCCACCCTCAAGGGCCTGAGCTACACCCGCAACGGCTTCGGGGTCAACGTGAACCTGAAGAACATGAAGCTGACCGGTGCAGCTGCCAAGCAGCTGAACAAGAAGACCGGTTACGCCAAGGGCAAGCCGAAGCCATTCCTCGGCGGCAAGAAGATCGGCAAGTCAAGCTCCGAAAGCCAGCCGAGCACGGTGGCGATCATCCCGAGCGGCAACGTCGCCTTCAACGCCAACCAGGACCTACTACTGAAGCTGAAAGACGTTGAAACCAATGCCTCGGTGATCTCCCCGACCACCGAAAAAGGCCTCGGCGACTACCAGCTGCCGATCACCGGCGGCAACATCGCGCCGAACGGTGCGGCCGGCCAGGTGCAGACCGCAGGCGGCCTGCTGCTGACGCAGAAACTCCCGACCAGCCCGACGACGGCGCTGGAAACGGAGATCACGCTCGGCAACATGTGGCTCGACCTGTCGGCGAAAACGGTGACGGTCGAAGTCGTCGCCAAATCCAACGCCAGCGAAAGCCTCAACCTCGGCAACCTGGGGCGCAGCTCGATCGCCGATCTGACGATCACCGGCGTCTCCGCCGACGCGACGAACCGCACGGTCAGCGTCAGCTCCTCGGCGGTGCTGCAGCCGATCTCGGCTGAAGTGCTCGAGGGCTTCGTCAAGGTCTACCAGGCCTATTACGAAGCGGGCTTCTACCTCGAATTCTGCGCGCTCGCAACGCCGAACAATTGCGAATCCGCAGATCCGACCGAAAAAGCAGGCGAACAGGAAGCGGCGAAAAAAGCCGCCAAAGAAGCAGCGGAGAAACGGGTCGAAAAAGACCACATCTCCGCCGGCGACCCGCTGGGGACGTTCGCCTTCACGGTTCAGACCCAGTAGTCACAAAGCTCGCTGCATCGCGAGAAGGGGCGGCCTTCGGGCCGCCCCTTTTTTCGTCGAGTCCGCGATAACCCGTGTACTACACGGGTTATCGCGGACTCGCGCTAGGCCGAGTCGCCGACGAGGCGCTCGACGCCGCTCTGGTCGATCGTCCGGCGGAGGCCGTCGTTGAGCGCGATCTTCGGCTCCCAGCCGAGCAGGTCGCGGGCGCGGCCGATGTCAGGACGGCGCTGCTTCGGGTCGTCGGTGGGCAGCGCCTCGTAGACGATCTCCGAGCGGGAGTCGGTCAGCTCGACCACCGTCTTCGCCAGTTCCAGCAGCGTGAACTCGTCCGGGTTGCCGATGTTGACCGGGGTGTGGACGTCGGACTCGGCAAGGCGGACGATGCCGTCGATCAAGTCGTCGACGTAACAGAAGCTGCGGGTCTGGCTGCCGTCGCCGAAGACGGTCAGCGGCCTGTCCTGCAGCGCCTGGCGCAGGAAGGTCGGGATCGCGCGGCCGTCGTGGGCGCGCATCCGCGGGCCGTAGGTGTTGAAGATGCGGACGATCGCGGTGTCGACGCCCTGCTGGCGGTGGTAGGCCATCGTCAGCGCCTCGGCGTAGCGCTTCGCCTCGTCGTAGACGCCGCGGGGGCCGATCGGGTTGACGTGGCCCCAGTAGTCCTCCTTCTGCGGGTGGACCTCCGGGTCGCCGTAGACCTCGCTGGTCGAGGCGATGAGGAAGCGGGCGCGCTTCCACTTCGCGACCCCGAGCATGTGGTGGGTCCCGTGGGAGCCCACTTTGAGCGTGTGCAGCGGCAGCCGCAGGTAGTCGATCGGGCTCGCCGGCGAGGCGAGGTGGTAGACGAAGTCGACGTCCTCGGGGATGTCGACGTAGGTCGTGATGTCGACGTGCCGGAAGTCGAAGCGCTCGTCGCGGATGTGTTCGATGTTCTCCAGCGACCCGGTCTCGAGGTTGTCGACGCAGATCACCCGGTGCCCGTCGCCGAGCAGGCGCTCGCAGAGGTGGGAACCGAGGAAGCCGGCGCCGCCGGTGACCACGCAGGTGCTCATGGGGCGATCCTAGCGGTCCCCTTCCCGGTTGGACGTTTTGCGGAGAGCGATTGCAATTTCCGCATTTTTGGATTGGGGCATTTGTCCAAGTGGGGGGAGAGATGTATCGCTTTCGTATCTAAGTTCGACAGTGTCCGAACGAGTGGAGGCGACCGAGGTCCAGGCAGCCCGCAAGCGAGCGGCGGTAGAAACCTATGCGCGACACGAGGCGACGCTGCGGCGTACCGCCCGCCGCTACTCGCTCTGCGCCGACGACGCCGACGAAGCCGTGCAGCGAGGCCTGGAGATCCTCCTGCGGAAGGCGCCGACGGGCGACTCGCGGCGGCTGATCAAGTGGATGCAGAAGGTGGTCAAGCACGAGGCGCTGGCGATCCGCTACGACCGCGAACGCGTATTCGCCGGGCCGGCGGCCCTCGCTCCCGAACCCGGCGCCGAGGACTGGATCGCGCTGCTGCCATCCGCCTCGGATGGGCCGGAGGAGAGGCTGGAGCGACAGGAGGCGATCGCCCGCAGCCGCGAGGCGCTGCAGGCATTACGGCCGCAGGAGCTGCAGGCGCTGACCCTGCTCGCCGAGGGCTATTCCTACGCCGAGATCGGCGAGATCCACGATTGGAGCGCAACGAAGGTCAACCGCTGTGTTGCCGAGGGACGGGAGCGGTTCCGCCGCCTGCTCGCGAGCAGCGAGGACGGCAGCCGCTGCAAGGCGATGAGGCCGCTGCTCTCCGCCTTCTGCGACGGCGAGGCGAGCCCGCAGGAGGCGGCGCAGCTGCGCGAGCACCTGCGCGCCTGCGCCGCCTGCCGGGCGACCCTGCGGACCTACCGGGCGGCGCCGGCTGCCGCCGCGGCGCTGGCGCCGGCCCTGCCGCTTCACCACTCGCTCTGGGAACGGGTCCAGGAAGCGGCAGGGTCGATCTCATCCCGACTTGGCGGTCGCGGCGAGGCGGTGACGCAGATGGCCGGTGGCAGTGGAGCCGGCGGGGCCGGGTTCACCGGACTCGCCAAGATCGCCGCCCTCTGCGTCGTCACCGCCGGCGGTGCCGGCGCCTGTGTCGCGACCGGCCTGCTCCCGGCGCCCCTCACTGCCGAAGAGCCGCACCGCCTCGAACACCGGCAGGAGCGGCGCCTGGTCGATCTGCCCCAGCCGCAACCGACTCCCTCACCCGTGCCGGATCCAGCGCCGGACCCGAAGCCCGCCCCGGACCGCGAGCCTGAAGCCGAACCCGCGCCCGAACCCGAAGCGCCGGCAGCAAGCGAACCCGTCGCCACCGAACCGGCCCCGGTCAGCGCAGAACCGGTCGCAGCGGCCCCGCCCCCCGCGCCGGAACCGGCGCCCACCCCCGCCACCTCAAGCGGCGGCAACCCGGGAGGGGAGTTCGGCCCGTGAGGTGGATCCGCCACAGCCTGCTCGGCCTCCTCGCCTTCAGCGTGGCCCTCAGCCTGGTCGGCAGCGTCGCATCTGCAGCGGCCAATGAATGGCAGTCGAACCGCACGTTCTTCGTCTTGCCTCAGCTGACCGGGAACGGCAGCGTCAGGTTGGTCTATCGCCTCCGCGATGCGCAGGGGCAGCTGATCGGCGAACCGACAGTGACGAGGCCGACCGAACCGCTCAGTGTGGTGGAGGTGCCACCCGTGCCGGGGATCTACACCTTCGAGGAACGCTCCGAGGACGCCGCGGGCAATGAACTGGGAACGGCAACCACGGCCCTCCGCTTCGACGACGTCGTTCCACCGCCTCCGGCGCCCCGCGTCCCGGCCGGTTGGATCCTCGGAACCGAACCGGTCGCGCTCGAGTTCGAAGCGCCCGCCGAGCCGTTGCCGATCTCTGGGATCCGCGGCTACGAATTGACGCTGGACCAGGGCGAGGCTCGCTTCGAAACCTCCACTGGCTCGATCCCGCTCGGCTTCCTGCCGGAGGGCATCCACCAGGCAGAGGCGGCTGCGATCTCCGGGTCCGGGGTCCACTCCGCGGTGCGCACCGTCACCCTCGCGGTCGATGCCACGGCTCCGAGCGTCTCCCTCCAGGGCATACCCACCGCCTGGAGCAGCGGGCCGGTGAAGCTGACGGCGCTCGCGCACGACGCGCTCTCCGGGATGGACCCCTCCGGCCCGGGCGGTCCATCGACGACGATCGCCGTCGATGGCGGCTCCCCCACCACCGCCCCCGGCGCCACCGCCTCGACTTGGGTCGGCGGCAGCGGCGTGCACACCGTGCGCTTCTACGGGCGCGACGCTGCCGGCAACGTCGGCGACGGTGGGCCCGGCTCGGCGTCGCCGCAGACGGCTCTGGTGAGGATCGACGAAGAGCCGCCGCGAGTCGAGTTCGCAGCCGCGCAGGACACGAGCGATCCGGAGCGGATCGAAGCGATCGTCGGCGATCCCCTCTCGGGCCCGAGCCCGAGTCGTGGCTCGATCGCGATCCGGCCGGCGGGGACCCGCGCGAGCTTCGTGCCGCTGCCCACCCGGATCGAGGGCGGGCGGCTGATCGCCCGCTGGGAATCCGATTCCTACCCGGACGGGAAGTACGAGTTCCTCGCCACCGGCTTTGACGGAGGGGGCAACTCGGCGAGCGGCACCAGCCGCTTCCACGGCGGCAGGATGGTCCTCGTCAACCCGCTGAAGACGGCGGTGACGCTGCGGACGAAGCTCGCCGGCTCGCACCTCAGTGGCACCCTGCGGCGCAACTTGGGTGGGCCTGTCGGTGGGCAGACCGTGAGGATCACCGAGAGCTTCGCGGCCGGCTCCGAGCGGCAACGGCGGACGACCGAGGTCCGCACTGCGGTCGACGGCACCTTCTCACTGCAACTGAAGCCCGGACCGAGTCGCGAGGTGGCGACCAGCTTCGACGGCAGCCGCCTGCTCAGCCGCGCCGGCGGCCCAGCCGTCTACCTCCTCGCCGCGACGCGGATTCGCTTCCACGCCTCGGCGGCATCCGCGTCGATCGGCGGCAGGCCGATCGTCTTCGGCGGCCGGGTCGGCGCCCCCGGAGCGCAGGGGGCGCTCGCCGGCCTCCCGGTCGAATTGCAGTTCCGCTATCCGGGTGCCGGCTGGAGCGAGTTCCGCACCGTCGAGGCCGACGGCCGCGGCCGCTTCCGCTTCGCCTATCGCTTCAGCGACGACGACAGCCGCGGCGTCCGCTTTGGCTTCCGCGCCTACGTAAAAGGCCGCGAGGGCTGGCCCTTCGGACCAGGCTCCTCGCGGCCTGTGAGCGTCAGAGGACGCTGATGCTGCCTAGCGGAGCGCGGTGAGCTGCCCGCTAACGGTGCCGACGACGCCGGTGGCGGTGTCGACGACGCCCTGGGCGCGGGAGGTCTGCTCCTCGACCGCCTTGCGGACGCGCTGCTCGACTTCGTTGCGGCTGCGCTTGATCGTCGTCTCGACGTTGCGGCGGTGGTTGCGGGCCTCGCGCTCGACCTGGTTGCGGGTCTTGCGGGCCTCGGTGATCGCCTTGCGGCGGGCGCTCGAGCCGCGGCGCTCGGTCCGTTTCAGCGATTTGCGCAGGTTGCTGCGGTAGCTCTTGATCTGTCGCTCGGCCTTGCTGCGGTCGGTCCACGGCTCGACCAGGTCGGAGACCCGGTCGCTGACAGCGAGGACGGCGCCGACGGGGAAGTCGACAGCGGTCTCGACGACGTTCTGGACCTGGTTCTTCTCGGCGACAGCCGTCTTGGTGGCGGCGCGTTTCGAAGCTTTGGCGGTTTTGGCCGCAGATTTTTTCGCTTCGGTGGTGGCGCGTTTTGCCTGGGTTTTGTTTTTGCTGCCGTTTTTGCTCGTAGCCATAAAGGATGAACCTCTTCAGTCTTTGAATTGGGGGCGGGAGAAGTGCCCGAGTGTAGCGAACGTAAGTTCGTGGGAACAGACGTTTGTAAACCGCTTGGGAAGCAGGGTTACGCGGCTTTGGCCAATTGCGCGGCGCGGACGGTGGCGAGACCGTCCTCGCTGTTGGCCGCGGCCATCGGGTAGCGCGATTCGAGGTCGAGCATCGCCTCGGAGAGATCGCCGTCGCCGAAGGCGACCGCCCCTCCCGCCTCGCGGGCGATCAGCTGCGCCGCGGCGGCGTCGACCGAGCGGCAGGAGCGCAGACTCAGCATCGCGTCGAAGCGGCCGGCGGCGACGTAGACGGCGCTGATCGCGATTGCGCCGACGACCCGCAGCCGGAAGACCTTGCCGCTCAGCGCCTCGAAGGCGGGCAGCGCCCATTCCGGCTCGGCCGACTCGACGCCGACCACCTCGAGCCGCTCCTCGCTCGCGGTCACGCACACCGGGTTGCCGTTCAGCTGAGCGCCCTCGCCGCGGCGAGCGATGAACTCCTCGTCGGCGCCGAAGTCGTGGACGAACCCGAACTCGACATCGGCCATCGAGGGCCCGGAGGCGACGGCGATCGAGACGGCGAAGGAGGGGATCGTGCGGCGCGCGTTCAGCGAGCCGTCGATCGGGTCGATCACCACCCGCGCCTCGCCACCATCTCCGAAGCTGACTTCGCCGCGCTCCTCGGAGACGGCGACGAAGGAGGCCCCTGCGGCCGCCAGCTGGTCGAGCTCGGCGAAGACGACGTCCTCGGCTTGGCGGTCGATCACCAGGGTGCGATCGCCGCCCTCACCGACCCCTTCGTAGACGGTTCGTTCCTCGCTGGTCCGCGCCTCGGTGAAGATCGGGCGCTGGGCGGCGACGATGCGGCGACAGATCGCCGGCCAGTCGGCAGAGAGGATGTCCATGCGGCCTGATGCTAGAGATCACGCGCCTGACCAAGCAGATCAAGGACGCAGGGAGCGTGGCGTGCTTTGCACGCGAGCGACCGAGGACGCCGATATGCGCCGGTCAGAGGGCGCTAGCTTTGGGTGGTGCGCGAGGACCAAACGACTGCTGAGGCCGCGAGCCCGGAGCGGGAGCGGGCGATCGCCCACGGCGAGGGGCCGCTCTTGATCGTCGGGCCGGCGGGCACCGGAAAGACCGAGCTGCTCGCCCACCGCCTCGCACACCTCGTCGCGGGGGGGTCCCGTCCGGAGAGCGTCCTGATGATCGCCTCGCGCCAGGCGACGGCGGCGCGGCTGCGAGAGCGCTGCGAGGCGCTGCTCGAGGGCTCCTTCGAGGAGCTCTGGATCGGCAGCTGGGACGCGATCGGCGAGCGGCTCTTGCGCGAGTACCCCGAGGAGGCCGGGCTCGACCCCTTCTTCGACGTCCTCAGCCGGGCAGAGCGGCTGGCGCTGCTGCTCGACCGTCTCGACCAGCTGCCGCTGCGCCGGCACGAGATCCGCGGCAACCCGACCGGGCTGCTGGCCCGGCTGCTGGCCCGGATCGACCAGTTGAAGGCCGAGCGGACCGGCCCTACCACCCTCTCCGAACAAGCGCAGGCCCGGGCCGAGGCGGGCGCGGACGAGGCAGCGCGCGAGGCGGCGCGGCGGGACCTCGAGTTCGCCCAGCTCTACGCCCGCCACGACCGCATCCTCTCCGAGTCCGGCAGCCTCGACCGCGGCGACGTCTTCCTCGCCCTCGACTGCCTGCTCGTCGAGCGGCCCGACGTGAGGCGGCGTGTCACCGAGCGCTTCGGTCAGCTGATGGTCGACGAGCTGGAGGAGGCGAGCGCGGCGCAGCTGGCGGTTGCCGAGTCGCTCGCCACCAACAACCCGAATCAGGTCTTCGCCCTGGAGAGCAGCGACGGCGTCACCGCGCCCGAGGGGTGGTTCGACGCCACGCACCCCGGCGGCGAGCGCATCCTCCTCGAGCAGCGCTTCCGCGAGCCGAAGCTCGGCTTCTGGCGCTGCGCGAACGAGCGCGCCCAGGCGCAGGCGGTGGCGCGGGCGGTCGAGCAGCTCGGGGCGGCGGGGACCGCGCCGGACCAGATCTGCGTCCTCGTCCCCGACCCGGCCAAGCAGGGCGGCGCCGTTGCCGCGGCGATGGAAGAGCGGGGCATCCCTTTTCACCTTTCCGGGCCGACGGCGCTTTTCCAGCGGCCGGAGGTGCGCGACGCGATCGCCTGGCTGCGGGTGCTGGCCGACCCCGACGACTCCGCCGCGGCGGCGCGGGCGCTGACCCGGCCGCCGGTCGAGCTGCGCTCGGGGGACCTGGCGCGGCTGACGACGATCGCCCGGCGGCGCAAGCAGGACATGGTCGCCGCCTGCGAGGCCGCCCTCGACAGCCCCCAGTTCCAGCCCGAGGCGCGGGAGCGGATCCAGGCCTTCCTCAAGCTCTACAACGGCGCCGCCGCGGTGATGGAGGAACGCCGCGCCGATGTCTTCGTGCGGCGGTTGATCGAGCAGGTCGGGCTGCGGCGCCAGCGCCTCTTCGCCGCCCAGCCGGAGGTCGCCGAGCGGCTGCTCGGGCTCTCGCAGCTGGCCGAGCTGGCGACCGCCTGGAGCCGCCGCGAGCCGCACGGATCGACCCGCGCCTTCGTCTCCTACCTCAGCGCCGTCGCCGAGGCCGGGACCGAAGCTGAGGAGGCCGAGCACCAGCGCTCCCCCGGCGCCGTCAACGTGATGGCGGCCGACGCGGTCAAGGGGCTCGGCTTCGACCACGTCTTCGTCCTCGGCCTCGAGGAGGAGCGCGACTGGGAGCGGATCGGCTCGCCGGCTCGCCAGGGCCTCGTCCTCTCGCGGCTGGAGCGCAGCGGCGGCGAGGCGCCGCGTCCCTCGCGCTTCTACGAGCGGGCGCTGGCCACCGCCGGCGTCGAGGAGGAGCTGCACGAGGAGGAGCTGTTCGGCCCCGCCGAGGGCCTGCACGCGACCTACCGAGCATTGCGCGAGCAGGTGCTCGAGGCCTCCTGGCGGGCCGGGCGCGAGCTCTCCGAGCCGCGCCTCGACACCGCGATCGACGTCAACCGCGCGATCGCCCGCTACCTCGAGCTGCTGAAGCTGGCGGCGCTGGCGCAGCGGCCGGGCGACGAGCCGACGGCGGAGGCGATCGAGGCGGTCAACGGGTTGCTGCGGCAGGTCGCCACCCCCGAGCAACAGGCCGAGCTCGACGCCTCCTCGCTCGATGCCTACCTGCTCGACTCAGAGAGCGAGCGCGGCCGCCGCCTCGACCTCGTCGCCGCTCGCGAGGAGCCCTCGCTGGCCGCCTTCCTGCCGCGGCGCGGCGACGGCATGCTCAGCCTCTCGGCGTCGGACCTCTCGCTCTACCTAACCTGCCCGCTCAAGTACAAGTTCGCGCGGGTCTTCGGGATTCCCCAGGAGCCGACGATCAACCAGCGCTTCGGCATCCTCTTCCACAACGTCCTCGAACGCTTCCACAAAGAACCGCCGGAGGATCCCGAGGAAGGGCTGCGGGTGCTGAACCGGCTCTTCGAGGCCGGCTGGCGGCGGACCGGGTTCGGCTCCAGCGACGACGAGCTGCAGTTCCGCGACCGCGCCCGCGAGGCGCTGCGCCTCTACTGGGAAAACGAGCGCGAGTCCGAGGGCGAACCCCTCTGGCTGGAGAAAAAGTTCGACTTCAAGGTCGGCGACCACCACGTCCGCGGCCGCGTCGACCGCGTCGACCGCCTTCCCGACGGCGACTACGAGCTGATCGACTACAAGACCGGCGAGCGCAAAACCGCCGACGACCTCGACGACGACCTGCAGCTGGCGCTCTACCGGATGGCCGCCCGCGAGGCCTGGGGCATCGAAGCCGGCACCGGCAGCTACTACTACGTGCTCGACGGCGACAAGGTCGTCGCCCCGACCAAGCCCGACGACGCCGAGCGGGTAGAGCGAACCGTCCTCCAGGTAGGCGAGGGCATCCTCAGCCAAGACTTCGAGCCCCGCCCCTCCCCCAGCGTCTGCAGCTGGTGCGACTACCGGCTCATCTGTCCGGCGGCGGAAACGTAGGTGGGTGGAGGGGTGCGGGGTCTTGGGACAGACAAAGGCGAGATCATCGAGTGGTCACTTGAGCACCGTATGCGTGTTCAAGTGACATCTCGATTTCCTGCCATCCCTTCTGAGGGCGCGAAAACCAAGCAGCTCGGCGGACGCAGGGAAGCGAGGTGAGGGGAGCGCACTTTGGTGCGTGACCCGAGCCGAGCGACCGAGGACTCCGAGATGCGCAGGTTTGCAGCGTCCTCAGCTCTTGTCGTCGCCGCGCTGGCGGAGGAAGCGCTGGAACTCTTGGGCGAGGGTGTCGGCTGAGGGGAGCTCGCTTCCCTCGTCGATCAACTCGGCCTGTTCGGCCTCGATCCGGGTGACCAGCTCCTCGATCTCCGGGTTGGCGGCGACGGCGCGGCCGATCTGCTCCTCGTAGTCGACCGTTTCCTCCTCCAGCTCGGAGGCCTCGACGGCGATGCCGGTCAGGCCCTCGAGCCGGCGCAGCAGCGCCAGGGCGGCCTTCGGGTTGGGGACGGCGGCGACGTAGTGGGGTACCGCCGCCCAGAGCGAGGCGGAGTCGATTCCGCTCTGGCGGCAGAGGTCGTGGACGACGCCGACGATCCCGGTCGGTCCCTCGTAGTTGGAGCGCTCGAGTTCGAGCTCCTCGACCAGCTCGGAGCTGGAGGCGAGGCCGGTGATCGGCACCGGCAGGGTGTGGGAGACCTCGGCGATCAGGGCGCCGAGGGTGATGACCATCTCCACCCCGAGGGTGTCGGCGACGGTCGCGATCGTCTCCGAGAAGGTGCGCCAGCGCAGGTTCGGCTCGGTCCCGTCGAGGAGGACGAGGTCGCGATCGGCGCTGGGGATCTGGACGGCGTAGAGGTTGTTCTCGGGCCACTCGATGCGGCGGGTCTGCCCTTCGTCCATGCTGATCGTCGGCCGGGTCGACTGGAAGTCGAAGTACTCCTCCGGATCGACGCTGGCGACCAGCTCGGCGTCGAGCGCCGTGGCCACTGCGCCGAGCGCGGTCGAGGCGGCCGCGGCGGCGTCGTTCCAGCCGCGGAACGCGCAGACCATGACCGGCGCGCGCAGGTGGGGCAGATCGCCTTCCCAGCTGAGTGAATCCACGCTTTCGAGCGTAGACCATCGGGTCCGCTTCCCCTGGGCCAGGTCCTCCTGTCAGGCGGCGCGGGCGCGGCGGATCAGCTGCACTGCCATGAACAGGGCCAGGGCGGCGAAACTGAGCTGGAGGGCGCGTTCGGAGACGTGGTTGGCGGCGGCGACGCCGAGCAGCACCCCGAGCGGCGAGAGGGCGCCGACGATCATCGCCTCGCGGAGGCGGACGTTGCCGTAGCCGTACTGGCGGTAGGCGCCGACGATCGCGACGATCACGATCATCAGCAGCGAGGTCGACTCCGCCTCGACCTGGGTGAGGCCGATGAAGATCGTCAGCGCCGGGACGAAGAGGACGCCGCCACCGACCCCGACGAGCCCGCCGGTGAGGCCGCCGAAGAGGCAGATCAGCACTGACGCCAGCTCGTCCATCAGGCCCTCCTCACGAGAGGATCAGCTCCACGGCGATCGCGATCAGGAGACCGGCGAAGAGGTAGGAGACGGCGCGCTGGGAGATTCGCTGCTGGATCGCGGTGCCGAGGACGACCCCGACGATCGCCGGGATCGCGAGCAGGAGACCGGTGCCGACGTGGACGTTGCCGTAGATGCCACCTTGGGCGAGCGCCCCAAGGAGGCCGATGAGGACGATCGCGGCGAGGCTGGTACCGGTCGCCAGCCGCTCGCCGTAGCCGAACCAGAAGATCAGCAGGGGGACGATGATCGTCCCGCCGCCGACCCCGAAGAGGCCGCTGAAGATGCCGGCAAGGGTGCCGATCGCCGCCAGCTTCCAGATCTCGTGGTCCGGCGTCGCGGCGGCGGGCATCACGCGATACTAAGGCCGTGCCACACAACCCAGAGAGCGGGGGCGACTGGGCGGCGCGACTGGAGCCGCTCCGCCGCGAGCCCGGGCGCGCCGCGATCCTCACCGACGTCGACGGGACCCTGGCGCCGATCGTCGAACGGGCCGAGGATGCGATGGTGCCGGCGGCGGCGCGCGAGGCGCTGGCGGCGCTGAGCGAGCGCTATGCGCTGGTCGGCTGCATCTCGGGGCGGCAGGCGCTGGAGGCGCGGCGGCTGGTCGGCCTCGACACGCTCGCCTACGCCGGCAACCACGGGCTCGAGCTGCTGATGCCGGGGGACGAGGCGCCGCGGCCCGACCCCTCCGTGGTCGGGCGCGAACGCGAAGCCTCGGACTTCCTCGCCGGTCTGGACCGCGACCCGGAGGGCGCGGGCTTGCGGCGGGAGGACAAGGGACCGATCCAGGCACTGCACTGGCGCGGCGCCGAGGACGAGGCCGCGGCCGAGAACCGGGCCCAGGAGATCGCGCGTGACGCCGGGCGGGCGGGGCTGGAACCGCGCTGGGGCCGCAAGGTGCTGGAGCTGCGGCCGGTCGGTGGCGGCGGCAAGGACGGCGCCGCCTCCTCGCTGCTCGCCGAGGACGGGGTCGACCGGGCCATCTACGCCGGCGACGACCGCACCGACCTCGACGCCTTCAGGCGCCTGCGCGAGCTGGAGGAGGAGGGGCGGCTGAGCCCGGCCGTCTGCGTCGGCGTCCTCTCGGCGGAGGCGCCGGCCGAGCTGGCCGAGGAGTCCGACCTCACCGTCGCCGGGCACGAGGGCTGGCTGGAGATCCTCGAGTGGCTGGCGGAATGAGGCTGCCGAGCGCCTGATGCCCTACACCGACCTGCTCCGCGCCAGCGTCTTCATCACCGCCGCCGAGGCGACCGCCCTCGGCGCGATCACCGCAGTCGCCGCCAACCGCGACGGCGACCCGACGATCGTCCTCATCGGCGCCGCTTGGTGGCTGGTCGCGCTGGCGATCGGCCTCTACCTGGGGAGGCCGCAGCGGGCCGCCGACGACGTCCGCGACGCCCTCGCCCGGGCCCGCACCGCCACCTCGCTGCCGGACGTCGCCCCGGCCCGGATCGTCCTCACCCGCCTCTGGCCGATCGCCGTCACCGCGATCATGGCCGGCGTTCTCGGCATCTTCTTCCCCGGCGTCGCCGCGGTCGGCGCCGGCTACGCCCTCATCGTCTCCCTCGCCTGGCACACCCGCGAGGCGGCGGTGCTCGGGATCGAGGCGCGCGACGGCGTCAAGTTCTACGTCGTCCCCAACTCACCGCTGAAACCGGTCGAGCTGGTGCGGGCGCCCGGACTACGCAGCGGCGACTTCGGCACGGTCTAAACCGTTAAGGGTTATTATTGCTCGATGGAGCAGATCGAGCTTTCGGATTACACCTATCGGCGCCTTCTTCTTTTTGCAGAGTCGTTTAGCGACACGCCCGAGAGCGTCATCGAAAGATTGCTGGACACTGCGGAGCGGGACTCCAACTCACAAACCGCTAAACCTAAAAAACCAAGCCGCCCTGCCGATGGAGAGCTTCTGCCCGAGAGCGACTACTGGCTGCCGATACTCGAGATCCTCGCCGAGCGCGAAGGGAGGGCTAAGGGAAGAGATGTAATCGCCGCCCTCGAGGACCGAATCGGATCCCGCTTCACCGCGCGCGACCGCGACGTGCTGGGAATGGGTGAGGTGAGATGGAAAAACCGCGCTCGCTTCGCGCGGCTGCGGATGAAGGAATTGGGATTGGTGAGCAGCGAATCGCCCCGGGGTATCTGGGAGATCACCGAGGAGGGTCGGCGCTACCTCAATGAAAGACCGCCGGGATGAAGCGGGTGTCTCGCATAACCGAGCCCGAGGAGTTCACGACTGAGGCACAACGCGAGGCGCTGCGAGAGCTCAGGTCCCAGCGCCATCAGCGCATGCTTCGCTCGGTCTGCTGGTCGATCGCGATCGTGCTTTTCGCATTTGGGGGCACCAAGCTCCCGATCATTTCCTGAGCAGGCGCGAGAACTCTTTCCAGGTGCGGGTGTTGGCGACGTCCTCGGCGGTCAGCCAGGCGCGGCGGGCGGTGGCTATGGCGTAGGCCATGTTGTCGAGGGTGTCGACGCCGTGGGCGTCGGTGTTGAGGACGACCCTGACCCCGGCCTGGGCGGCGAGGCGGGCATGGAGGTCGGAGAGGTCGCGGCGGTTGGGGTTGCCGTTGATCTCGATCATCGTGCCGGTGCGGGCGGCCGCCTCGGCGACCTTCTCGACGTCGACGCCGTAGGGCTCGCGGCGGCCGATCAAGCGGCCGGTGAGGTGGCCGATGCAGTCGACGTTGGGGTTTTCGATCGCGGTGACGACGCGCTCGGTCATCTGTTTTTCGGAGACGTTGAAGGAGGTGTGGACACTGGCGACGACCCAGTCGAGCGCGGCGACGAGATCGTCGGGGTAGTCGAGCGAGCCGTCGAGGCCGATGTTGATCTCTGAGCCGGAGAGGAGTCGGAACTTCTTCGTCCCGGTCTGCTTGTTCCAGGCCTTGATCTCCTCGATCCGCTCCCAGAGCCGCTCGGCGGTGACGTGGTCGCCGAAGCCGTGGCTGGCCGAGTGGTCGGTGATCGCCAGGTATTCGTAGCCGCGGTCGCGGGCCGCCTCCCCCATCTCCTCGACGCTGTTGCGGCCGTCGGAGAGGGTGGTGTGGGAGTGGAGGTCGCCCTTTATGTCGCTGATCTCGACCAGCTGCGGCAGCTTGCCCTCGCGGGCGGCCTTGAGCTCACCGCGCCCCTCGCGCAGCTCCGGCTCGATGTATTCGTAGCCGAGCCGCTCGTAGACCTCGCGCTCGGTCGCGCAGGTCTGGACGTCGCCGCTCTCGGTCTGGGTGATCCCGTGCTCGGAGACCGAGAGGCCGCGGGCGACCGCCTCTTCGCGCAGCTGCACGTTGTGGGCCTGGGAGCCGGTGAAGTGCTGGAGCAGGTTGCCGAAGGCGGCCGGCGGGACGATCCGCAGGTCGACCGAGACGCCGTTGTGGGTCTGGGCGTGGACCCCATTCTCGGTGGGGTTCCCGGCAGCGGCGATCAACGGATGTGAAGCCAGGTGCTCGGAGAGCGCCGTCGGCTCCTCGGCGGTGGCGATCAGGTCGATGTCCTTGCAGGTCTCGCCCCAGCGGCGGACCGAGCCGGCGACCTCGACCTGATTGGCGGCTGGGTGCTCGCGCAGCGCCGACGCCAACTCCTCAGCGATCGGCTTCACCTTCGAGAGCAGCAGCCGCCCCGGCCCCTCCCCCGGCTCGCCGAGCCGCTCGAGCGCGGCGAGGATGTTCTCCTCGGCTTTGGCGCCGAGCCCTTTGACGTCGCGGATCTTCTCCCCCTCGGCCGCGGCTTTGAGGTCTTCCATCGAGGAGATTTCGAGCTCCTCGAAGAGCCGCCGGGCGGTTTTCGGGCCGACCCCGGGAACGCGGGTGACCTCGATCAGGGTCGGCGGGAACTTCGCCTTCAGCTTCACCGCGGCGGGGATCTCGCCGGTCTCGATCAGGGCGTCGATCTTTTCCGCCAGCGTCTTGCCGACCCCGGGCACCTCGGTCGCCCGTCCCTGCGCCGCCAGCTCAGTGACCGAAACCGGGCTCTCGCGGATCGCCTTCGCCGCGGTGCTGTAGGCGAGGACGCGGTATTTGACGGCCCCGTCGAGCTCGTAGAGGACCCCCAGTTCTTCCAGCGCGGCGGCAATCTCGGCGTTCGTCACCCGTCAAGGAATACCATCGCGGCGCAGACGGGTAGGGAGAGCAGATGGCCTCGCCTCGGGTCTGGACAGTGACGCTATACTTTCTGAAGTATTGAGCTGAAGAGAAATCGCAACCGGGAGACCGAACAGTGACTGGGAAATTGACGGACGTAACCGACGCCAACTTCAAAGCCGACGTGCTCGACGCCGAGGGTCCTGTCCTCGTCGACTTCTGGGCACCCTGGTGCGGTCCCTGCCGCGTCGTCCACCCGGTCCTCGAGGAGATCGACGCCGAGCGCGACGACCTCAAGATCGTCTCCATCAACGTCGATGAGAACCAGCAGACGGCGGCCAACTACGAAGTCCTCTCGATCCCGACGATGATCCTTTTCAAGGACGGCGCGATCGCCAAGAAAGTCGTCGGGGCGATGCCGAAGCGCCGCCTCGAGGCCGAGCTGGAGCCGGCGCTCGCCTAACGGCGGCGCCTCCCCAATGCCCTTCGTTCACGTCCACTGGTACGAGGGCCGCTCCGACGAGCAGAAGGCGGAGATCGCCAAGCGCATCGAAGAGGCACTCATCGAGGTGGCGGGCGTCTCCCCCGATCACTGCTGGGTGAAGTTCGACGACTCGAAGAAGTCGGACTTCGTCATCGGCGAGAAGCCGCAGGACTAAGCGGCCGAGGGGCGGCCGACCTCGACCGTAACCGGACGGTCGGGGGCCTCTAAGCCCGCTCGTGCGGCAGCGAGCAAAGCCTGACTGTCGAGTCCGAACCTCTCAGCGGCCAGCCGGAGTTGGTCCAGCTTGTCCCACGGCGATAGGAGCTCGACGTTGACAGGCCGGCCGTCCCTCATCGCCACAGTGCAGGAAGTTCCCTCGACCTCCTCGCCGAAGTCCCACCGATCTACCTCGACCAAGTCGATCGAAAGCGCGTCTGCCTCGCTGTCGTAATCCACCCTCATCCGTGCCTCCTCGGATGCACGCTCACGATCAAGTTTGGATCGTCGTCGGGAACGATGACTCGAATCCACTTACCTTCGATCTGTCCAAGATAACGCCACTTTGAATCGTCCTCTCGCTCTTTTCGCAGAGGATTGGTGACGATGAATTCAGCATCGGCACGGGTCAGCTTGTAGAGCCTCAGGCGATTCTTGGCATGTTTGGTGAACCGCACGCCCCTCTGAGGGCGCGGCCGACCACTTCTCTCCCCCCTCTAGGCGCGATTAACGCCGATTTTCAGCTCGCGGCCGTCGATCTTGGCCTCGGCGCCGTCGGCGGTGCCGTCGTAGGAGACGGAGGTGGCCAGGACCTCTTTTGCGAGGTAGTCCTGGTGGGTCTGGGCGGCCTCGAGGAGGTCGGGGTCGCCGGCGAGGGTGAGGTCGATGCGGTCGGTGATCTCCAGGCCCGCGGCTTTGCGGGCGTTCTGGACGGCGTGGACGATCTCGCGGGCTAGTCCCTCGCGGCGGAGCTCGTCGTCTAGCTCCAGCTGGAGGGCGACGGCGTGGCCGGCCTCGGCCTCTACCTCGTAGCCCTCGAGGGGCTGGAGGGCGAGGGTGATGTCATCGGGGCCGAGGCTGTGGTCGTGGCCCTCGATCGAGATCCCGATCTGGCCGCCCTCGCCGAGGACGGCGGCGACGTGGGCGGCGTCGAGGGCCTCGACCGCGGCGGCGACCTGGGGCATGTTCTTGCCGAATCGCGGCCCGAGGGCGCGGTAGTTGGGCTTGGCGCTGTAGCTGACCAGCTCGGACTCGTCGCTGACGAAATCGAGCTCCTTGACGTTGAGCTCGGCGGTGACGAGGCCGGCGCGCGCTTCGATCGCCGCCCGCTCGGCCTCGTTGGCGACGATCACGGCGCGGCGCAGCGGCTGGCGGACCTTCGCCTTCGCCTGAGCGCGGGCGGCGCGGCCGAGCTCGACGGTGAGCCGGACCGCCTCCATCCCCTGCTCCAGGTTCGGGTCGGCGAGTGCCTCGTCGAGGGCCGGGAAGTCGCGCAGGTGGACCGACTCCGCGCTGCCGCTGAGGTTGCGGTGGATCTCGTCGGCGAGGAAGGGGACGAACGGGGCCAGCATTGCGGTCGTCTCCAGCAGGCAGTGGTGGAGAGTCGCGAAGGCGGCGCGGTCGCCGTCCCAGAAGCGGCGGCGCGAGAGGCGGACGTACCAGTTGGAGAGCTCCTCGACGTACTCGGCGATCGCCCGCCCGGCGGCGGTGCAGTCGTAGTCGTCCATCCGCTCGCGCACCGTCGCGGTCGTCGCCTGGAGGCGGGAGAGCGCCCAGCGGTCGAGGTCGTCGAGGTCGTTCGTCTGTTCCTTTTCGTTGCTATCCGCCGAAAAGGAACAGACGAACTCCTCTGGCGTCAGGTTCTCGGCGTTCGCGTAGAGGACCCAGAAGGAATAGGTGTTCCAGAGGGTGAGGAGGAACTGGCGGACCGACTCGCCGACCGTCTCGACGCTGAAGCGGTAACCGGCCCAGGGCTGCTGGGCGGTCAGGTAGTACCAGCGGAAGGCGTCGGCGCCGTGGGTGTCGAGGACGTCCCAGGGTCGACGACGTTGCCGCGGCTCTTCGACATCTTCTGCCCCTCGGGGTCGAGAATCAGCCCTAGGCAGACGCAGTTCTTGTAGCTGGAGGTGTCGAAGAGGAGGGTCGACTCGGCGAGCAGGGTGTAGAACCAGCCGCGGGTCTGATCCTGGGCCTCGCAGATGTAGTCGGCCGGGAAGCGCTCCTCGAACTCCGCTTTGCCCTCGAAGGGGTAGTGGAATTGCGCGAAGGGCATCGCGCCGCTGTCGTACCAGGTGTCGATCACCGAGCCGACGCGGTGCATGACGCCGCCGCACTGCTCGCAGTCGAGGGTGACGCCGTCGATGTAGGGGCGGTGGAGGTCGTCCGGGACCGCCTCGCGGGCGCGCTCGCGCAGCTCGGCGACCGAGCCGGCGCAGAAGCGCTCGTCGCAGCCCTCGCCGCTGCACTCCCAGATCGGCAGCGGCGTCCCCCAGTAGCGGTCGCGGGAGAGCGCCCAGTCGACGTTGTTCTCCAGCCATTTGCCGAAGCGGCCGTGCTTGATGTGCTCGGGGTGCCAGCCGATCTCCTCGTTGTTGGCGAGCAGCTGGTCCCGCGCCTGCGAGGTGGCGATGTACCAGCTCGACTTCGCGTAGTAGAGGAGCGGCGTGCCGCAGCGCCAGCAGTGCGGGTAGGCGTGCTCGTAGACCTGCTCGCGGAAGAGCAGGCCGCGCTGGTCGAGGTCGGCGATCAGGGCGGCGGTGACCTCCGCGTCCTTGACGAACCTGCCCTCGAAGCCGCTGACCTGCGAGGAGAACTTGCCGTCGAGGCCGACCGGGTTGTAGAGGGTGCCGGCGTCGGTCGGGTCGAAGATCCCGGCCGCGGCGGCGACCCGGTAGTCGTCTTCGCCGAAGGCGGGGGCGATGTGGACGAGGCCGGTTCCGTCCTCGGTGGTGACGAAATCGCCGGCGAGGACCCGGAAGGCGTTGGCGGGACCACCGTCCGCGAGGGCGAAGACGGGGCCGCGGTAACGGCGGCCGACCAGCTCGGAGCCGGGGAAGCGGTCGAGCACCTCCGCCCCCTCGCCCAGCACCTTCTCGACCAGGGGCTCGGCGAGGATCAGCGTCTCGCCGTCAGCCCGCGCCCGCACGTAGGTCACCTCCGCCGCGATGGCGACGGCGACATTGCCGGGGAGGGTCCAGGGCGTCGTCGTCCAGACCAGCATCGACTCGCCGCTCTCGCTCCCGTCCTCGCCCAGCAGCGGGAAGCGCACATATATCGACGGGTCTTTGACGTCCTCATACCCCTGCGCCACCTCGTGCGAGGAGAGCGCGGTGCCGCAGCGGGGGCAGTAGGGGACGACCTTGTGGCCCTCGTAGAGGCGTTCCTTTTCCCAGAGTTGTTTCAGCGACCACCAGACCGACTCGATGTAGTCGTCCTCGAGGGTTACGTAGGGGTCGTCGAGGTCGATCCAGAAGCCGATCCGCTCGGTCAGCTTGTTCCAGTCCTCGACGTACTCGAAGACCGATTCGCGGCAGCGCTGGTTGAACTCGGCGATCCCGAACTCCTCGATCTCCTGCTTGGAGGAGATCCCGAGCTGCTTTTCGACCTCGAGCTCGACCGGCAGCCCGTGGCAGTCCCAGCCCGCCTTGCGCGGCACCCGGTACCCGCACATCGTCTTGTAGCGCGGGTAGACGTCCTTGAAGACGCGGGCGAGGACGTGGTGGGAGCCGGGCCGGCCGTTGGCCGTCGGCGGCCCCTCGTAGAAGCTCCAGACCGGCGCCCCCTCGCGCTGGGCGAGCGAGCGCTCGAAGACCTTCTCCTCGCGCCAGCGCCCGAGCAGGCGCTGCTCCAGCTCGGGGAAGGACTGCTTCGGGTCTACGGGTTCGAATCCGGGCACGAGGAGCGGATTCTACGAGCGCCTCACCAGACCAGGACGAACTCGCTCGGATCGCCGGGGTTTGCGTAGACCGGCAGGACCAGTCCCGGCTGCATCCGCGTGGCGGCGAAGACAGGCATCACTTCCCGCCGCTTCACCTCCCGCCTCCCCTTCCCCGGGATGTCGAGATCGAGGCGCAGGCTCATCAGTGGCATCTCGTTGACGGTGGCGCTGCTGCCGGCATCGAGGACGGTCGCGGTGCCGCGCAACCCCTGGCGGAAGATCCAGTCGTTGTGGTCGGCCTTGCGGTTCTGGTGACGGGCGTAGAGGACGAGGCCGAGGGCCGTGAGCGCCCAGATGCCGCCGAGGAGGACGAGCGTGAAGGCTGCCTCGGCCGGCATCCCGACGAAGAGCGGGGCGAGGGCGACGGCCAGGCCGCCGAGGCCGAAGAAGGCGATCAGGGAGATACCGACCTTGTTGAGCTGCATCTACTCCTCGCACTCCTCGCGAATCCGGGTGGCGACGCGGGCGGTGGCGTCGCAGAGGGCAGCCAGGCCGCCGGCGCCGGGATCGTCCTCCTCGACACTGCCGAGCACCGCCCCGTAGGCGAGCTCGAAGGAGAAGTCGGCGGGCGTTTTGCTCCCCAGCCAGTCGACGAAGCTCGGCGAGAACAGCTGCCGCAGCCAGTTCTCGTCCTGGTATGGACTGATGCTGATCGTGTAGCGCTCGTTCAGCGCCGTGCTCTCGGTCCAGAGCTTCGAGTGGCGCGATTCGAAGCCGTAGAACTCGTCGTCGCGGGTACTACGGCCGCGGCGGACGCAGAAGACGCGCGGCGCGAAGGCGCTCGCCGCCGGCACCTCGACGAGGGCAACGTTGAAGCGGAAGGTCTTATTGCGCTTGTAGGCGAGCTGGCCGACCACGCCCTCGACGCCTTCGCCCAGCGAGCCGCGCAGCGCCGGTGCCAGCGGCTGGCCCTTGCCCTCGACGAGCAGCGGCGTCAGCGGGCCGGGGTCGAAGCTCGGCAGCTGCTCGAGGCCGCGGCTGGAGGCGAGCTCCGCATAGGAGGAGCGGACGTCGGACACGGCGCCAGCCTAATCGCCGCCCCCTCCTCGCCGGTGCGTCGTTAGGGTGGCCGCCATGGACAGATATGACCTCAACGGCAAAGTCGCGCTGGTCACCGGCGCCGCCCGCGGCATCGGTTTTGAGACGGCGCGGCAGATGCACCTGCGCGGCGCCTCGGTCGCCGTCCTCGACCTCGACGCCGACGAGGCGCGCGAGGCGGCGGAGCGGATCGGCCCGCGCGCGATCGGGCTCGGCGGCGACGTCACCAACCAGAGCGCGCTGATGAACGCCGTCGCCGAGATCGTCGAAAAGCTGGGCGGGATCGACGTTGCCGTCGCCAACGCCGGGATCGCCCAGAAGCAGTTCGCGACGGTGCGCGGGATTTCCGGCGAGGAATGGGAGCGGGTCTTCGAGGTCGACCTGCTCGGCGTCTGGCGGACCGTGCGGGCGGCGCTGCCGCAGATCGTCGAGCGGCGCGGGCAGATGATCGTCGTCTCCTCCGTCTACGCCTTCGCCAACGGGATGGGCAATACCCCTTACGCCGTCGCCAAGGCCGGGGTCGAGAGCCTCGGGCGGGCGCTGCGGGTCGAGCTCGCGCCCCACGGCGCCAGCGCCGGCGTCGCCTACTTCGGCTGGGTCGACACGAAACTGGTCCAGGACGCGTTCGAGCAGGAGGACTCGCCGCGGATCCGGGAACTGAGCCCCGAGTGGCTGCTGAAACGGATCACGCCGGAAGAGGCAGGTGCTGGGCTCGTTCGCGGGATCGAGGAACGAGCGCCGCGGATCTTCGTCCCCAAGTGGTGGCGCTACGTCTCCGCCCTGCGCGGGCTCGTCAACCCGCTGCTCGACAAGCGGATGGAGAGCGACGAGAAAACCCGGGCGCTGGTGCGGGACATCGACGCGAAGAGCGTCGACGCGGTCAAAGCTCGGACTGACGGCTGAGGGACCGAGCGGCTTCAGTCCCGAACTTCCCCAACCTCTATCTCGGCTGGGTAGAGGTTGGGGAAGTTCGGGTGAGTCGCTCTAAGAGGGACACGACTGATTCGTAGGGAGCGCCGGTGGCTCGGGTCATCGCTATCTCGCAGGTGCGGTTGCTCGACAGATAGGCGTCGAACTGGCGGCCGGACAGCTCTTCGGCCTGGGGGCGGGTGGCGGAGGCGGTGAGCTCGGGGTGGGTGATGCCGCGATCCCCGGCGAAGGCGCAGCAGGTGGCGGACGGGGCGACGTAGACGTCGTCGGCGAGGGCGTTTGCGAGGGTGCGGAGCGGGTGCGCAAGGGCGAGGCGGCGGGTCGCGCAGGTCGGGTGGACGGTGGCGGCGGGGACCTTGGAGTCGATCTCAAGGTTCGGCAGCAACCGCAGCGCCCAGGCGACCGAGTCGACGATCTCGAGCTTCGAGCGCCGCTCCGCGTTCTCCTCCGTCAGCACCCCCTCAGCGGGATCGGCAATCGCCCCCGTACAAGACGCCGCATCAATAACAACGGGCAGCGCCCCCTCCCCACTCCACTCCCACAACCTCTCCACCATCTCATTCGCCTTGTGCGCCTGAGCAGCAGCAAACCCTTTCGAGCCCCAAGGCAACCCACAACAGCTCCCCGCCACATCCTCCGGAACCACCACCGGCATCCCAGCCCGTGCCGAAACCGTCACGAGCGCCTCGACCACGGAACGGCGGTCCGTCTTGTCAAAACCCCCCCGCCGACGGGCCGATTTGTCTGCGCGTGGTGGACTATCCGGCCCGTCGGGGGACGGGCCGAAGATGCGATTCGTGCAGCTCGGGACGTACACCGCAGCGGCCTCGCTTGGAGGAGTGGGTGACCCCTCCCGGACAACAGCGGGGAGGGTCCGGGAGGGGTCACCCACTCCTCCCCCAGCGCCCGGAAGCTCGTTGCGCGCTGGGCCGGGTAGTCCCTTCCCACGCTTCGTCCGCCGCGCCAACGGCCCGCCGATCTTCAGCGCCAAACGAGAGACCTTCTCGACCGCCCCCCACCGCTTAGCCGCCGCCAAAGCCGCCCGTTCCGCCCGCTCCCCATGCTGCGCCACCCGCAGCTCCTTGACCATCCGCCCGGTGTCGATCCCCAGGGGGCAGGCGATCTCGCAGGAGCCGTCGGTGGCGCAGGTCTGCAGGGCGTCGTAGTCGTACTCGGCGAGCAGCGCCCGCTGGACCGGTGAGCCCTCGGGCTGGCGGGCCATCTCGCGGCGCAGGACGATCCGCTGGCGCGGCGTCGTCGTCAGGTTGCGGCTCGGGCAGACCGGCTCGCAGAAGCCGCACTCGACGCAGGACGTGGCCCCGCCCCAGTCCTCGATCGCCGGCGTCGTTTTCAGGTTGCGCAGGTGGACGCCGGGGTCGCGGCTGAGGATGACGTTGGGCGAGAGGACGCCGTCGGGATCGGCGAGCCGTTTCAGCCGCCACATCAGCTCGGTCGCCTTCTCCCCCCACTCGCGCTCCACATAAGGGGCCATGTTGACCCCGGTCCCGTGCTCGGCCTTCAGCGAGCCGTCGTACTTGCCGACGATCAACTCGACGAGCCCGCCCATGAAGGCCTCGTAGCGCTCGAGATCCTCCTGCTTGGCGAAGTCCGGGGTCAGCATGAAGTGGAGGTTCCCGGCCGAGGCGTGGCCGGCGACGCCGGCGAGGAAGCCGTGCTCGCCGAGCAGCGCCTGCAGGTCCTTCGCTCCCTCGGCGATCCGCTCCGGCGGCACGCAGACGTCCTCGACGATCAGCGCCGTCCCCTCCGGCCGCACCCGGCCGATCAGCCCGTGCAGCCCCTCGCGGACCCGCCAGGCAAGCTCGATCGCCTCCGGCTCGCGGGTGAAGTCGAGTGGGCGGATGATCTCGTGGGAGCCGAGGATCGCTTCGGCGCGCAGCACCTGCGCCGCCAGGTCGCCCTCGTCGGTGCCGCCGAACTCGACCAGCAGCACCGCCGACTCAGGCGGCAGCTCTTTCCACTCCTGCGGCGCCCCGACCATGTTCCAGGCGGCGGTGATCAGCGCCGGCGCGACCATCAGCTCGACCGCGGTCGCGCCCGAGGCGACGAGGTCACCGACCGGGGCGATCGCCTCGTCGATGCCGGCGAAGTGGACCCAGGCGGTGGTCGTCGCCGCCGGCACCGGGACCGTCTCGAAGACGACCTCGGCGATGAAGGCGAGGGTTCCCTCGGAGCCGACCAGGAGACGGCGGAAGATCTCCAGCGGCTCGTCGGCGTCGAGGAAGGCGCAGAGGCGGTAGCCGGTCGTGTTCTTGATCTCGAACTTGCGGCGAATCCGCTCGGCCAGCTCGGCGTCGGCGCGGATCTCGTCGCGGATCGCCTCGAGGCCGGCGACCAGCTCCGGCTCGGCGGTGGCGAAGCGCTCGGCGGCGTCCGCGGCGCCAGTGTCGACGACCGTTCCCGAGGGCAGGACGAAGGTCAGCTCCCGCACCGTCGAATAGGAGTCCTTGGTGACGCCGCAGCGCATCCCGCCCGAGTTGTTGGCGACGACGCCGCCGACCGTGCAGACGTCGGTGCTCGCCGGGTCGGGGCCGAGTTTGACCCCATGCGGGGCGAGGACGCGGTTGGCGTGGCCGAGGACCGTCCCCGGCTTCACCCGCGCCCGGGCACCGTCGTCCTCAACCCGCACCCCGCCCCAGTGCTTGCGGACGTCGACGAGGATGCCGTCGCTCTGGCCCTGGCCGTTAAGGCTGGTGCCGCCGGCGCGAAAGGTGACGGGGATCTCGCGCTCGCGCCCGAAGCGTAGGACCTTGGCGACGTCCTCGGCGTCGCGCGCCTCGACCACCCCCCGCGGGAAGAGCCGGTAGGGGCTGGCGTCGGAGGCGTAGGCGACGAGGTCGCTGACCCGGTGGAGGACGCGGTCGGCGCCGAGCAGCGCCTCCAGCTCCTCGCGCAGCGCCATCGCCATGCCGTCGGCGAGCGCGTCCGGCGCCCGGTCGGCGACCGGCTGGCTCGGCGGCGGCGGGACCTTGCGCGCTTGGCCGGGCAGCAGCATGCCTGTGCCTAAAAGAGGGACATGCCCGGCTGGACCGGGACTTCGACCAGCTCCGGCTGCGAGGAGGCCAGAGCGGCGCTGAGGGCACCGGCGACCTCGTCGCGGCCGCTTGCCCGCTGCGACTTCACCCCGTAGCCCGCAGCGACGTCGGCGACGTTCAGCTTCGGCAGGTCGAGGCCGGGGGCGCCGTTCACCTGCTCGACGTCGGCGAACCACTTGAGGATCGCGTACTCCTGGTTCTGGAGGACGAGGAAGGTGACCGGCGCTTTGTAGGCGACGGCGCTCCAGAAGGCGGTGATTGCGTACTGGGCCGAGCCCTCGCCGAGCACGCAGACGACGGGCCGGTCGGGCTGGGCCAGCTGCACGCCGACCGAGGCGGCGAGGCCGAAGCCGAGGCCGCCGCCGGCGCTGAAGTAGTAGCTGCCCGGCCGCGAGATCCGCAGCTGGTTGCGCAGCGCCAGGGTGCTGGAGGGGGACTCGAGGACGACGATCGCGTCCTCGGGCATCACCTCGGCGAGGGCCGTGTGGACGGTCGAGGCGTTGAGCGGGTCCTCGGCCGGGATTTCCTGGGGGCCCGGGTTCGGCTCCGGCGCCGGCCGCGAGGACTCCGGCACGGCCTCCACCAGAGCCGCCAGCGTCAGGCCGACGTCGGCGACGATCGCCTCGCCCATCGGCGCCCGCACCGCCTCGTCGTGGTCGCTGGTGATCGCCACCAGCTCGGCGCCGTCGGGCAGCAGCGGCCCGGGGATGTGCGGGTAGTAGGGGAAGACGGAGCTGCCGGCGACGAGGATCAGGTCGTGGCCCTCGAGCGTCTGCCCGACCGGGCCGATCGCCGGCGGCAGGACGCCGCGGAAGTTCGGGTGGTTCTCCGGGAAGCCGAGACGGACGCCGCCGGTCGCCGGCGAGGCCCAGACCGGGAGGCGCTGGCGCTCGGCGAGGGCGACTGCGGTATCCCAGGCGCCGGCGGTGTCGATGTCGGGGCCGGCGACGAGGACGGGGTTGCTCGCCGCGTCGAGCCGCTCGGCCAGCGCCCGCACCGCCTCGGGGTCGGCGACGGCGCGGCCGTCGACCTTGCGGGCGATCGCAGCGGCGGCGTCCTTCTCGTCGACCTCGGCGTACCAGTCGTCCATCGGCAGCGAGACGAAGACCGGGCCGCGCGGCCCCAGCCCGGCGAGGTGGGCGCCGTGGGCCAGCGCCAGCGGCACGTCCTCGGCCCGCGGCGGCTCGAAGCTCCACTTGACCAGCGGGTGCGGCATCCGCGTCGCGTCGCGGTTGGTCAGGTTCGCCTGCAGAGTGATCTGGGCGCGCGCCTGTTGGCCGGCGGTAACGAGGAGCGGCGAGTGGTTGGCCTGGGCGTTGAAGATCGCCCCCATTGCATTGCCGACCCCCGGCGCCGTATGCAGGTTGACGACCGTCGTCTTCCCCGAGGCCTGGGCGTAGCCGTCGGCCATCCCGACCACGACCGCCTCCTGCAAGCCCAGCACGTAGCGGAAGTCGGCCGGGAAGTCGGCGAGCATCGGCAGCTCGGTCGAGCCCGGGTTGCCGAACATCGTCGTCATCCCGTGGGCGCGGAAAAGGTCAAATGCAGCTTCGCGAACGGTCGGCACGAATCGAACCCTATCCCTCCGTGTTGGTACTACCTCATGTCGGGGAGATTTCCGGGGCAGGATTCAAGCGATCGGCGTCGTACGGCCGATAAGGCGGGAGTGAGCCACCGTCTCCTCGCCAGCGCCTGGGCCCGGACCCTCGCCGTCTTCCTCGCCTCCCTAGCGCCCCTCTTCGCGATCTGCGCCTACGCGGAAGCGGCGGCCCCGGCGACCCGGATCGTCTACGCGGCCGGGAAGATCGTCCCAATCCCCGCCTCGATCCCCCACGCCGAAGGCGACATGGTCGACCAGCGGATCATCCCCAACCTGCGCTGGCTCGCCGCCCGCTACCCGATCTACATCACCAACGGCTACTCCGGCCCGCTGCCGAACGGCGAACACGCCGGCTGCAACGGCTGCCACGTCAAGAACTCCGATCACTACAACGGCCTCGCCGTCGACATCGTCCCGCTCAACCCGAGCTCCACCTGCGACGCCCGCTGGACCGGAATCACCCGCCTCGCCCTCTGGGCCGAGCCCGAACAAAACAAACCGCGGCCGCCCTTCCGCTGGGTCGGCTACGACGGCGATGCCGGCCACGGCTGCGGCAACCACCTCCACCTCTCCTGGAACCACGCGGTCGCACCGATGTTCCAGCTCGCCGAATGGGTCGAAGTGATGGCGGTCAACTTCACCGCCGTCAAGCCCGGCGCCAAGAAGAAGAAGCCGAAAGCGGCCCCGCGGGCCCCGGCCGGACCGCCCGGCGGCATCGGTCAGAGCCTGACCGGCGGCGTCTCCGCCCGCCCGGTCGGCGACTGACCCCTCGCTCACCCGACGCCACCCGGTCCATAGGATGCGCCGGTGCGCGTTTTCGCCGCCACCGCGTTCCTCGTCGCCCTCGCCCTGGCGGTCGGCTGCGGCAGCTCAGATGACTCCACGCCGGTCGCCTGCCTCGAAGGCGCCGAGGCCTACCAGCAGGCGCTGGGCGCGGCGCCCGGCGAAGTCCTGCTCGGCGACGAAACGCTGATCAGCGAATGCCTCACCCGCAACCAGTCCAGCGGCGACCTCACCCGGGTCGGAGAAGCGATGATCGAGACCGCGACCGCGCTGAATGCCGAAGCGCGGGCGGAACCGGATAGCGACGCGGCTGTTCAACTCGGCTACCTGCTCGGGGCCGCCAAACGCGGCGCCGAGGAGAGCGAAGGGATCCATTCCGATCTCGTCCGCCGATTGGTCGTCGCCGCCCGCTTCGCACCCGGCAAGCAGCCCCTGCCTCCGGCTTTCCTCGATGCCTACCGCGAAGGGTTCGCGGGCGGTCGATCCGGCGGCTGACCCATCTCTTGCCCCTAATGGTAGTTTGGGTACGTGTCAGTATCCACGCGGGCAGCGTCGCTTCTTCTGCTGGGCTGCGTATGGCTGGCGGGTCTCCCCGCCGCAGCCTCCGCGAGCTTCTTCAGCACCGACTCGATCGCGCGCCTGGCGCCCGAGGTCATCTTCCATCGCGACGAGGATTTCCACCCGACCAGCGGCAAGGATTTCCTCGATCACGCCGGGCTTGCCTTCAGCTACGACAACGGCTGCGCCCCCTTCTACTGGCACCGGAGAGTGAAAGCGGGAAGGGTCAACCGCTGGTCCGGCGCGGAAGTGGCCGCCGTCGGAGAGGGCACTCCCGTTGCCAGGCTGCGCAGCCCCAAGAGCTCCGGCTGCAAGCCCCTTCCCGGCGCTGAGAACGCTTTCTCCACCAGTGACCTGACGCGCCCACGGCAGGGCGGGAGGGATGGGCGCCTCCGAAACCGTGACGGCTGGTATCTCGACCTGGCAAACGACCAGCGTTCCGGCTTCCGGGACACCGTCCCGGGTGACGATCAGTACGAGACGCGGGCGCCGACCTATTTCGACGATGGCCTCCTCTACTCGAACGGCAGGCCGACCGGGTTCGCCTTCGTCACCTACTGGTTCTTCTACGCATATGACGACGGCCTGAGTAAGCAGAATCACGAGGGCGACTGGGAGAACGTCAGCATCAAGCTCGAGCACGCCGGCGGCGAGCGTTGGCGCCCGATCGAGGTCTTCTACGCCAAGCACGGCAAAGAAGGGGACGTGCTCCCTGGGATCGCGCCTACCAGGTCGAAGCCGGCGGCACCACCCGGCTGGGGGTCTTCTCCGCTCGCGGGACCCATGCAAGCTACGGAGGCGGCGTCAGCCCACTCAAATCGCTCGATCACATCGACGAAGAAGGGCCCACCTGGGCGACCTGGAAGGGGCTCCGCTTCCTCTGGGATCAGGGCTGGGCCGGGTATTGCGGCGCCTGGGGCACGGTCGGAAGGTTCGACTTCACCACGGGCCCCCTCGGCCCGGGCTGCCTCGACGGGACCGGGCATCCGGTAAAGAGCGGCCGACCGAAGGAGTGGGGAATCTCGAAAGCCGGGGGGAGCGCCGGGGGCAACACGATCAGGCTCGGGCTGGAAGCACCGCAAGCCGCCCCCGACGGTGACGGCGACGGCGTCCCCGACCGGGTAGATGGATGCCCCATGCAGCCCGGGACGCGAGCGAACGGATGTCCCAACCCCGCACCGATCGCCGCGGACCAACAATTCACCTTCGCCGTCAACGGCGGGCCGGGCAAAGTCACCTACCTGAAGAGCCTCTCGGCAAGCGACGACAGCGGAATGATCAGCTCCTGGCTGCTCGACTACCAGAGCTTCGGCACCGCCTCCCAGAACTTCAAATGGAATGGCGACGGGACCTTCACGATGAAGCCCGAGGCGAAAGCGGGGGCCATTCTCGTGTTCCGGTACCACGTGCTCGACGGGGAAGGAGCGGCAAGCAACCCGGCCACGGTGACGATCCACGTCTGCCAGGACGGCACCTCCTATCCCTGTCCGTAGATCCGGCGCCAGCTCGCCGCTTCTCCCAGAGCAATACCCTCCAGACCCCAAACGATCTTCGACGGAGGCTTCGAGTGACTGAGCAGCTCTGGGGTGGCGAGACCACCAAGGCGGTTGACAACTTCCCGGTCTCGGGCGAGCGGGTGCCGGTGCCGGTGGTGCGCTGGCTGGGGCGGATCAAGGGCGCGGCGGCGGAGGCCAACGGCGCCCTCGGCCAGCTCGACGGCGACGTCGCCGAGCGGATCGCTGCCGCCGGCAAGGCAATCGCCGAAGGCGAACACGACGATCAGTTCCCCGTCGACGTCTTCCAGACCGGCTCCGGCACCTCCTCGAACATGAACGCCAACGAGGTGATCGCCAACCTCGCCGGCGAGGGGACCCACGCCAACGACCACGTCAACATGGGCCAGTCCTCCAACGACGTCTTCCCCTCCGCCGTCCACCTGGCGGCGCTCGACGAGGTCACCCACGACCTCCTGCCGGCGATGGGCGCGCTGGAGGCGGCGCTGGCGGAGAAGTCGAAGCAGTTCGCCGACGTCGTCAAGGCCGGCCGCACCCACCTGATGGACGCGGTCCCGGTGACCCTCGGACAGGAGTTCGGCGGCTACGCGGCGCAGGTGCGCCTCGGCGTCCAGCGGGTCGAGGGGACGCTGCGGCGGGTCGGCCAGATCCCGCTCGGCGGCACCGCCACCGGCACCGGCCTCAACACCCACCCCGAGTTCGCCGCCAAGGTGCGCGAGCAGCTCGCCGCCGACACCGGCCTGGAGATCTCCGGCCCGCTCGACGCCTTCGAGGCGCAGGGCAACCGCGACGCCCTGGTCGAGCTCTCGGGCGCGCTCAAGGTCTACGCCGTCTCCCTCAACAAGATCGCCAACGACCTGGCGCTGATGGGCTCCGGCCCGCGCGCCGGCCTCGCCGAGCTGCGGCTGCCGGAGCTGCAGAAGGGCTCCTCGATCATGCCCGGGAAGGTCAACCCGGTGATCCCCGAGGTCGTTATCCAGGTCGCCGCGCAGGTGATCGGCAACGACACCGCGATCACCGTCGCCGGCAGCCAGGGCCAGTTCGAGCTCAACGTCCGCGTCCCGCTGATCGCCCGCAACCTGCTCGACTCGATCAAGCTGCTGGCGAGTGCTTCGCGCCTGCTGAACGAAAAATGCGTCGCGGGCATTGACGCGAACGAGGAGATGACCAACCGCCACGCCGAGGCCACCTTGGCTACCGCAACCGCGCTCAATCCTCATATCGGCTACGACCGCGCCGCGGACATCGTCAAGGCGGCCGCGGAGTCAGGCCGCTCGCTACGCGAGGTCGCATTGGAGCAGGGCGTGGAGACTTCTGTCTTGGAGGAAGCTCTGGATCACCGCCGCATGGCCCACCCGCACGAGTAGCGAACCCATTCGCCTGTTCCTTTTCGGTCTACAGCAACGAAAAGGAACAGCTCAGCGGGGGTCTTCGATCAGGAGCTCTACGTTTCGATCCTGCGGGGTGCCTTCGCCTAGCGGCGCGCCGGACTGGAGGTCGTTGAAGCTCATCGTCCGCGCTGCTGAGGCCAGGTCGTTGAAGTCCATCGACGAGGCCGGGGTGCCGGGGGCCGGGGCTGCTGCCTGGCCGACGTGGTCGAGGATGGTGCCGAAGATCGAGAGGGTGCCGTCGTGGTTGTCGAAGACCTCGAGCAGGCGGCTCTGCTGGGGCCAGTCGGCCTCGGCCGCGACGCGGATGCTCCAGAAGCCGCCCGGGCCGGTCGGGTTCGGGAAGGCATCGACGACGTTGTCGTGGGAGTGGCCGGCGACCCAGGCGATCGCGTTCGGGTATTCGTGCAGGAGATTGACGAGGTCGCTCTCGAGGTGGATCGGGAACGAGAGCCGCGGGTCGAGGTCGCAGCCGGGGTTGATGTCGTGGCCGTGTGAGTCATTGACCGTGCAGGGCGGCGCCAGCTCGTCGGGGGCGTCGGCGACGAGGCTCTCCGGCGCGTGGTGGCTGAAGATGACGACCAGCTGGTCGGCCGCCGTCGCCGCCTGCAGCTGACCGCGCAGCCACTGGAACTGCGGATTGTCGACGTTGCCGTCGGAGGTCGATTTGCCGCTCGGGGTGAGGATCGTCCCGGCCTCGGCGACGGTGTCGAGGGCGATGAACCGCATCCCCGGGGTCGGGCTCCAGGCGTAGTAGCCGGCAGCACCGTTGGAAGCCGTTTCCTGGGCGGCGTCGATCAGCCCGAAGCCGTGGCCGTCTTTCTGTTTCCCCGCCTTGAAGATGTCCTTGTACTGCTTCTTCGAGACGAAGCGGCGGTCCGGGTCGCCCGGGACCAGGATCGTGTGCTGCGGGCTGGTCAGGAAGGTCGACAGCAGCCGCGTCGGGTCGAACAGCGATTCCAGCAGCGCCTGGGCGTTTTCGGGGTTGGAGACCGGGCCGATCGGCTTCAGGCAGCCGGTCGCGACCTGCTCGAAGGCGGCGTTGGCGGCGGCGTTGCCCTGGACCAGCGCGTCGTGGTTGCCGAAGGCGACGTAGGAGGACACTTTGACCCCGCTGGCGGTGAAGGCCTGCTGGGCGCGGTCCATCAGGCCCGGGTATTTCGGCCAAGCCGAGTGCGGGCCGGCCGGCGTGTTGGGGTTGTAGAACTCGGGATAGGCCCCCTCCAGGTAGTCGTTGTAGTCCTGGACGCCGGTGTAGCGGGCGGCCTCGGCGGCGCCGGGGACGAAGAGGTTGGGGCAGAGCGGGTGTGAGTATTTCGCCTTGTCGACGCCGCTGTTCGGGTTGAGGCTGCCGCCCTCGAGCAGGGTCCGCACCCAGAGCGTCTCGTTCAGCTGCTGGCTGTCGGCCGAGTCACCGGTGTCGATCGTGAAGTCCATCGCCCGGTGGGCGCCGCTGCCGTCGGCGACCGGGCTGGCGCCGCTGAATTTGTTGACCTGCTGGATCATCGCCTCGTCGATCTGCGGCTCGAGCGCCTCCCAGGGCCGCCAGGCGGCGCCGAAGGGGAGGTTGAGCGGAGTCGAGAGCGGGTCGATCACCTCGAGCCGGGCGGGCGACTCCTCGTCGGCGAGCTGGAAGTCCGAGAGCTGGCCGAAGTAGACGAGCGAGGTCCGTTTGGCCGCCCGTTCAGCACCGGCGGACGCCAGGTCCTGCCGCACGGTGTACGGCTCTCCCGCGCCGAGCCCGAGGAACCGGTAGGCACCTGACCCGGTAGGAACGATCCGCTGTTCCAGCGTCGTCTTCCCGGCAGTGTCGGAGGCGGCAGCCACCGCATTCGGCACCACGGCGATCGCGGCCAAAGCCGCAATCGCCCCCACGAACCTCAAAACCTCCCGGATTCCCATGCCGGGAGGCTACCCACTTTTAAGCGGGAAATGTTTTGCGGTGGTTATCCCGTGCTACCTCGTCAGCTTCAGCTTCAGCTTGCCGGTGAACGGCTGCGTGCCGGCACTCCCGCCGGTGGGGGCGAAGGAGACGCGCAGCTTGAACTTGAGCTTGCCTTTGCTCTCCAGCGTCTTCCTGCCGGCGCCGGTCGGCTTCAGCACCAGCGTCACCGTTTCGGCGGCAGCTGAGGTCGCGGTTGCCTTCTTCACCCGTTTCGGCGCTTTCTTCTTCGCGTCGACCGCGGTCAGGTTGCCGGCGCCCGGCACGTTCACCTTCAGCGTCGCGGTCCCCTTCTTCTTGTTCAGCTTCAGCTTGCCGAAGGTGAAGACGTTGGACGGGGCCGCCGGGGTGGGAGTCGGCACAGGAGGCGGCGGGGGTACCTGGCCGGTCGCCACCGCGTCGACACCCGCGGAAAAGTAGTTCTGGTTGTCGACCTCGACAAGCCGCAGACGCACCGTCTGGTCGACGAACTGCGTCAGGTCGACCCCCTGGGACTGCGGGCCGCGGAATTCCGGGTCTCCTTCATGAGTCCTGAAGACCGTCGCCAGGATGTCGGCGGGGTCGACCGTGTCGATCGGCGCCAGCGGATCGATCACCTCGATCCGGTACTGCTGGTTGGGGTCGCCTTCGCTGGCGAGCGTGTCGGGATCGGGGTTCACGAAGGACGCCAAAGAGCGGTAGTAAACGATCATCGAGAGATAGGGCTGCCCCGCTTCGATCGGGATGTCCTGGTAGAGGATGTGCGTTCCCGGATCGCTCTGGCCACTGCTCGCGGCATAAGTGCCCTGCGGCGGCGCGGTCAGCGTTTCGATCGCGCTTTCGCCGAACGGGTTCGCGGTGCCCGAGTAGGCGAACCATTCGCCCGAGGGCGGTTCCGGCGAGCTGTCCGGCAGGTTGACCTGTTCCCAGCCTTCTAGGTCCCCGGTCTCGAAGCCACCGTTGACGACCGTGTTGGCGGCGGCGGTGCCGACCCCCAGCGCCGTCAGCGCGACCAGCAGGACAGCGACGAACGCCGCACGGCGGCGCCCACGAACGACTACCCGATCCGACACCCACTACCTCCTTGGAGAGATTTGCATCGGAAACCTAATTCCTTCGGGAGACGGGACGGGCCCTACCCCTGCAACGTCACGAAGCGCTCCTCGGTGAGCTCGTAGACCGCGTAAGCCGGCCCCTCGCGAGTGTTGCCGGAGTCCTTGACGCCGCCGTAGGGCTGCTGGTCGGCGCGGAAGGTCGGGACCTCGTTGATGAGGACGCCGCCGAACTCGAGCGTGCGGCCGGCGGCGAGGCCGCGGCCGATGTCGCGGGTGAAGACGCCGGCCTGGAGTCCGAACTTGGAGTCGTTGGCAAGCCGCAGCGCCTCCCCGAAGTCGGTGAAGGTGTCGATCGTCGCCACCGGGCCGAAGATCTCCTCGCACCAGACCTTCGCCTCTTTCGGCGGCGCCTTCAGCAGGGTCGGCGCCAGGCAGCGACCCTCGTCGACCAGCTCGCCGCCGATCAGCAGCTCGGCCCCGCCTGCGACCGCCTCCTCGACCCACTCCTTGACCCGGTCGCGGTCGTCGGGCGTGATCAGCGGCCCGACGTCAGTGTTCCCGTCGAGCGGATCGCCGACCGTCAGCTTCTCGACGTTGGCGACGAGGCGCTCGATGAACCGGTCCGCAACCGCCTCGTGGACGAGGATGCGCTGGATCGAGATGCAGCTCTGGCCGGCGTGGGAGAAGGCGTGGATCCGGGCTTTGTCGGCAGCGACCTCCCAGTCGCCGTCCTCGTTGACGATAAGCGGCGCGTTGGAGCCGAGCTCGAGGTTGACCTTCTTGTGCGGGACCTTGGAGCGGATGTCCCAGCCGACCGGGGCCGAGCCGGTGAAGGTGATCGCCCGGGTCAGCGGGTGCTCGACGATCTTGTTGCCGACCTTGGAGCCCGGGCCGGGGACGACCGAGAGCCAGTTCTCCGGCAGGCCCGCCTCGACCAGGATCTTCGCCAGCTTCAGGGCCGAGATCGGCGTCTGCCCGGCGGGCTTGAGGACGATCGCGTTGCCGGCGGCGATCGCCGGGCCGAGCTTATGGGCGACGAGGTTGAGGGGGAAGTTGAAGGGGCTGATCGCGCCGACGACCCCGTAGGGGACGCGCAGCATCACCCCGAGCTTGCCGGCCCCGGCGGGGGCCGCGTCCATCGGCACCGTGCCGCCGGTCAGCTTGCGCGCCTCGACCGAGGAGAACTCGAGGGTGGAGACGCAGCGTTCGGCCTCGACCGTCGCCGTCTTGATCGGCTTGCCCGCCTCGGCGGCGATCGTCGCCGCCAGCTCGTCGCGGCGCTCGGCGACCAGCTCGGCCGCCCGGTCCAGCACCGCCGCTCGCTCATGCTGCGGGAACTCGGTCTCCTCGAAGGCCTCGTGCGCGGCCTCGATTGCCCGCTCGACCAGCGCTTCGTCGCCCTGCGCGACCCGGCCGACGACGCTGCCGTCATACGGGCTCTTCACCTCGTCCCACTCGCCGGTCTCGATCCACTCACCGGCGGCCAAAAGCTTGTGGTCGGTCGCCTGCACGGTCTGCGTCGCCATCGCGTCCTCCTCGAAATTTCCTTGCACATCCAGGGTACGCCCCCGCACTTGCAGGCCGCTACTCCGCTTTGTTGAAACTGTTCGCGGAGAGATGTCCATGCCTTCCAGCAAGACCTTCGTCGCGCTCGCGGCCACCGTGGCGGGGCTTCTCCTCTCCTCCGTCTACCCGCTCACCGCCGGTGCCAGCGTCAGCTGGATCGTCCACGGGCGCGGTTTCGGCCACGGGGTCGGGATGAGCGCCTACGGCGCCTACGGCTACGCCAAGCACGGCAAGGGCTACCGCTTCATCCTCGGCCACTACTACACCGGCACGACGATCGGAACTCTGACGAAGCCGCGGGTGGTGCGGGTGCTGCTGAGCATCTCCCCCGGCGACGTCGAATTCAGCGACGCCACCAGCGCCTGCGGCCGGCAGCTCGACCCCGCCCGCAGCTATGAGGCCCACCGCGTCTCCCGCAGCGTCAAGCTGCGCAGCTCCGGCGGCAAACCGCTCGCCAACTGCGGCCGCAAACTGCGCGCGGCCGGCAAGGGCAGGATCACGATCGCCGGCCTCGGCACCTACCGCGGGGCGCTGGAGACGGTGCCGACCGAAAGCGCCGCCGGCTCCCTCAACGTCGTCAACGCGCTCGCCCTCGAGCAGTACGCGAAAGGTGTGATGCCGAACGAGGTGCCGCCCTCCTGGCCGACCGAAGAGCTGCGCGCCCACGCGATCGCGGTCCGCTCAATCGCCCTCACCGGCGACGTCGGCGGCAACGGCTTCGACCTCTACGCCGACACCCGCAGCCAGGTCTACGGCGGGCTCGAAAGCGAGTACGCGAGCACCAACGCCGCCGTCGCCGACACCCGGGGGCAGGTGGTGATGTACGGCAGCGAAGTCGCCCAGACCCTCTACTCGGCCTGCTCCGGCGGCCACACCGAGAGCGTCCAGTACGTCTTCGGCACCGCCGTCCCCTACCTCGTCGGCGTCCCCGACCCCTACGACTACTACTGCCCCCTGCACAAGTGGACGCTGGAATTCAGCGGTCCCGAAATCAGCTCCCGCCTCGGCGCCTACCTGAAGGGCAAGCTGAAACAGGTCGTGATCACCAAGACCGGCGTCTCCCCCCGGATCGTCACCGCGAAGCTGATCGGCACCGCCGGCACCTCCACCGTCACCGGCTCCGAGCTCTCGCTCGCCCTCGGCGGCCACGACACCTGGATGAGCTTCGAGAAGGTGGTCAGCGGCCGCTAGCCGCTCGTTTTTGGCAGCGCCAGCTCCGCGTGGATCGAGCGGTGGTCGGAGCCGGGCAGGTCTTCGACCCCGTAGTCGACGATGTCGAGGCGCTCGTCGGCGAGGACGTGGTCGATGGTGATGAAGGGCGGCAGAGTGTGGTCCCGGTTCGGCCAGGTTGGCTCCAGGCCCATGCCGGCGACGTCGCCGGCGTCGCGGTAGCCGCGGTTGAGAACTTCGCGCAGCCGCGAGTGGTCGAGCGTGGCGTTGAAGTCGCCGATCAGGACCCAAGGCACGGTCTCGCCGGTCGACGGCAGGTCGCCGAGCGAGTCTTCCCAGACGTCGATGCCGCTGCGGCCGGGGGTCAGCGGGTGGATGTCGACGACGCGAAGGCGGCGGCCGTCCGGCAGCCGCACCTCGACGCGGGGCTGGCGGAAGAAGCTCGGCGAGCGGGTCGCGATCGGCTGCAGCGGCAGCCGCGAGTAGATGCCGCCGCCCGCGGCCCCCTTATGCGTCTCCTCGACCGCTTCCGGCAGGCGCTGGTCGATGCCGGCCTCGTGCAGCGCGCGGGCGAAACGCGGCGTCAGCTCCTGGACACTGAGCAGGTCGACGTCGTAGCGATCGACGAGCTCGACCAACGCCCGCGGGTCGCCTTTGCCGCGGTAGACGTTGGCGGAAAGGACGCTGAAGGTCTCGCGGCCGCTGGCCTCGACGGTGCCGTCGCCGACCGCCCGCGGCAGCACCGCCAGCGCCAGGGAGAGCGTCGCCACGGCGGCGACCGAGGCGGCCGCCCAGTTGCGCAGCGCGATCGCGATCCCGGCGACCAGGAACGCCGCCACCGCCACGTAGGGCGTCAGCGCCATCAACGGCACCAACGGGACGCCGCGGTCGAGGCCGAAGACGCGGACGATCGCCCACACGACGAGAGGCACGACCAGCGCCCAGATCAACCAATACCGCCGCGCCCCCGCTAGGCCGGGGCGCTTTTGCGTCCTCTTGGTTGACAAAAGCGCCCCGTCAGCCGTCGGGGTATGGCTGGATCGGGATGCCGTGATCTTGCTCTCGCATGCCGAGCTCGTAGGCGCCGCCGCCCGGGAGGGTGAGCTCACGCGGCGGTAGGCCGGGGCGTTCGACCGTCAACTCGAGGTCGGCGACCGAGCAGTTGACGGTGTTGTGCTCGGGCCCCTCCGGGTCGGCATAGACCCAGCCGACGAAGTCCTTCTCCGGGGCCGAGATGCGGCCGTGGACGACGATGTCCTTGCCGGGGAGGCTGAAGCTGCAGACCGCGGGGTGCTCCTCGATCCGGGCCGAGCGGATCGCGCCGAGGCCGCCGAGCCGGTGCTGCTCACCGTCGAGGACGAGCATCCCCGAGGGGATCCAGGGGCTGACGCGGGAGCCGAGGCGGACCCGGGCGGCGCCGGCGTCAAAGTAGGTGTCGGGCGCCTCGGCGAAGCCGGTGCCCTCGAGCCAGACCCAGCGCTCGGCGTGCTCAGTTCCCCAGTTGTGGCCGATCATCCCCGGCCAGCCGCTCAGGTCGATCGGTTCGTCGTCGACCACCAGGCGGCCCTGGAAGCGGGCGTCGGGGAACGGCGCCAGGAACTTGGTCTTCGGCAGCGGCGCCTTGTAGAGCCAGTCGACCGGCAGGTACTTGCAGGGCTCGGCGCCGCCCTCGAAGGTGAAGGACCAGGAGGCGGCGAGGGCCTCGGTGTCGACCGAGCCCTCGGCCCGCCCAGGGCCGATCTCGGCGTCGGCGACGCGGATCCAGTCGCCGGCCGGCGCCTCCAGCTGCGAGGCCGGCACCGTCACCTTCGTCGCCCGCGGCCCCGCCGCCCCGCGGTCGAAGAGGCAGAACCAGATCGAGGCGTTCGGCTCGGCCCCCGGTCGCTTATGGACCGTGTGGCGAATCCACACCCCGAGCCCCCCATCCGGCCGACAAGCCTTGACATAGAAGCTCTCGTAATGACCGGCCCTGGCGGCGACCTCCGGGAACCGCGCCCGTTCCTCCATCGCCACAGCCTAGGGCGATGTCAGTCCTTCCGCAGCGGCGGGGGTGGCGGTGACTCGAAGCCGAGCATGCCGACGGTCGTCGGCACCACCCGCTCGCCGGAGGCGGCGAGCCTGTCCCTGGCGTCGTGGCGGATCTGGGTCAGTTCGCCGAAGGCGCTGGCGAGGGTGGCGATCACTTCTTCCCAGCCGCGCTCGTCGAGCTGCATCGGCATCCAGGTGAGGTGGCGGTCGGGGCGCGCGTCGAAGGTCCTCTCCCCGATTGCCCGGTCGGCGCGGGCGATCAGCCCCTGCAGCGAGATCCGCGAGAGCTCGCGCCGGTCCTCCGGCGAGGTCGCTTCGAACTCGGCGTCGTCGAAGAAGACGCGCGCCAGGCCACGGTAGACGTGCTCGACCGCTCCCCGCCGCGGGATCGATTGGATCACTTCCAGCAGGCCTTCTTTCTCCAGCTCGCGGAAGTGGTAGGAGGCGAGCGAGAGCGCCTGCTGGTAGCTCGTGAAGTGCACCTTCGGGATCAGCCCTTCCTCGACGAACTGGCTGGGGCTGCGGGGGCCTTCGTTGAGGACTTCGAGGATGCGGACCCGGAGCGGGTGCTTGAGCACGGCGCAGATCGTCTCGGTCCGCTTCCGGTCCTCGGCCCCAGTGCCCTCCATCTCTAGCCCTTTCGATTGGTCGACTCCACAGGAGCGATCACGATAGGGCATAAATGCTCGGACATAGCGAGAAAATGGCTAGCTAGAGCCCTTTACTAGAGCTAGTCGAAGTAATAGGAAGCACTACATCACCAAGGGGGGACGCCTCCGGTGAGGGAAGGAGGTGATGCCTATGCAGTTCAAGGCATGTGGCGCGGCCTATCCCGCTACCTCCATTCACAAGGGTGGCTGAGGCCTGACCCGCACTACCGCCCCGGGCCTCGCCGATCGGCGGGGCGGTAGTCAATGCGCCGGTTGCGGCGGGCGCTGCTCGGCGCTGCTCAGACCTTGATCGTGATCACGTCGCCGTCGGCGACGAGGTAGTCGCGGCCCTCGATCCGCAGCTGCCCCTTGTCACGGGCCGGCGCGTAGCCGCCGCACTCGACCAGCTGCTCCCAGCCGATCACTTCGGCTTTGATGAACGCTTCCATGATCTCCGTATGAATGGTTCCTGCCGCTTCCAGCGCGGTCGCCCCGCGGTGCAGCGGCCGCGCCACCGCCTCCTTGCCCTCGCCGGCGGTAAAGAAGGTGATCAGCTCCAGCAGGTCGTAGGCGGCGCGGACGAGGCGGGCGAGGCCGGAACCTTCGACCCCGTAGGACTCGCGCATCTCCTCCGCTTCGCCGGCGTCGAGCTCGGAGAGCTCGGCCTCGATCCGAGCGCTGACCGCGACGACGCCGGCACCGACCGAGTTGGCGTGGGAGACGACCGCTTCCGGCGGCGCGGCGTCGCCCTCGTCGACGTTGGCGACGTAGAGGATCGGCTTCGTCGTCAGCGCCTGCAGGTTCTGGGCGGCCTGCGGCGCGGCTTCCGGGACCGGGATCGAGCGCGCCGGGCGGCCGGCGGCGAGCGCCTCGTGCACCGCCTGCAGCCACTCGTGCTCGACCTGGGCTTCTTTGTCCCCCGACTTCGCCTGCTTGGCGACGCGGGGGAGGCGGCGCTCGACCTGGTCGTAGTCGGCCAGCACCAGCTCGGTCTCGATCGTCTCGATGTCGGCGAGCGGGTCGACGCGGCCGTCGGGGTGCGGCACGTCGGATTCGGTGTGGCAGCGGACGACATGGCAGATCGCGTCGGTCTCGCGGATCGAGGCGAGGAACTGGTTGCCGAGCCCCTCCCCTTCGGAGGCGCCTTTGACGAGGCCGGCGATGTCGTGGAAGTCGATTTTCGCCGGCACCAGCTCGGAGCTTTTCACCGTCGCGGCGACCTTTTCCAGCCGCTCGTCCGGGACCTGGGCGACGGCGACGTTCGGCTCGATAGTCGTGAACGGGTAGTCGCCCATCTGGGCGCCGCCCTTGGTGAGGGCGTTGAAGAGGGTCGACTTGCCGGCGTTTGGCAGGCCGACGATCCCGACCTTCATCAGGCGCCTTCCCTCATGAGGGCAGCGGGACGATCAGGCCCAGGGCGATGCCGAGGACGGCGCCGGCGAGGACGTCGGACGGGTAGTGCATGCCGAGGTAGGGGCGACCAAGCGAGAGCGCGAGGGCGACGAGGAAGGCGGCCGACATCGCCGGGTCGACCCGGACCATCGCCGTCGCCACCGCGAAGGAGGAGGTGGCGTGGGCGGAGGGGAAGCTGAGTGAGCTGGGGGCGCCGCCGAGCGGCGGTAGCCCCTCGAGCACCGGGCGCGGTCGCTTCACCAGCAGCTTGATCGCGTAGTTGAGGCCGATCGCGAGGGGGCCGAGCAGGGCACAGACGAGCCATTGCTCCCAGCGCGAGCTGTCGATGATCGCCAGGGCGCCGCCGAGCACGACCCAGACGAGGCCGTTGTTGCCGGCCTTGCCGAGGGCGACGGCGGCGTCCTCGATGCCGCGGCTGTGGCCGTGGGTGCGCATCCAGCGCAGCAGCTTCAAATCCAGTTCCTGCATCGGCGCGGGAGGATGTCAGATAGACGTCAGAATCCCGCCATGCCCTCCGTCCCCGACTACGTCCACACCCCCGGCAACCACTGCGGCTCGACCGCGCTGCGCAACCTGCTCGCCTTCCACGGCGTCGAGATCAGCGAGGAGATGGCCTTCGGGCTCGGCGCCGGCGCCGGCTTCTACTACCTGGCGCTGGAGGACAGCTCGCCGACGCGCTGGTTCAACGGCCGCACCGCCCGCCTCGAGGAGAGCTTCCGCGAGTTGACCGCGGCGGCGCTGGAGCTGCGCACCTTCGGCGAGGAGGAGGGCGAGGAGGCCTGGGAGGCGGCGCGGGCGACGGTCGACGCCGGCAGCCCGGCGCTGCTGCTGACCGACATCTACTACCTCGACCACTACGGCAACTCGGCCCACTTCCCCGGCCACGCGGTCGTCCTCGCCGGCTACGACGAAGAGGTCGCCCAGCTCTCCGACACCGCCTTCGAAGAGCTGCAGACGACGCGGCTGGAGAACCTCGCCCGGGCGCGCCACAGCGGCCACCCCGCCTACCCGCTGGAAGGCCACATGTTCACCGTCGCCGAGGAGATCGACCACGAGCAGCTGGCCGCGGCGGTGCCGAGGGCGATCGAGCGGGCGGTGGGCGAGATGCTGGAGCCGCCATTCGGCGAGTTCGCCGGCGTCCCGGCGCTGGAGCGGCTGGCGGCCGAGGCCGGATCCTGGCCGCAGGCGGTCGAGGACTGGCAGTGGTGCGCGCGCTTCGCCTACCAGGTGATCGAGCGCCGCGGCACCGGCGGCGGCTGCTTCCGGCTCATGTACTCGCGCTTCCTCGCCGAGGCGGGCCGGGAGGAGGCGCCGCTGGCGGCGGAGGCGGCTGCGCGCTGGACCGAGCTGGCGGAGGCCTTTAAAGCGGCAAGCGAACGCGACGAGCCCGAGCCGCAACTCTGGCGGGCGGTCGGCGGCGGCGCCGAGGCCGTCCTCGAGGCCGAGCGCCGCCTCTGGACGTCTCTTCGATAACCGGTTCGTTTTGCCCATCCAACCGGTGGGTACCGGGACTCCATGACTATCGGAGCAGGCATCTTCCTCATCGCGGTCGGCGCGATCCTCAAGTTCGCGACCAACATCCACGTCAAGGGCCTCAGCATCGACACGATCGGCGTGATCCTGATGATCGCCGGCGCCGTCGGCCTGCTGATCGGACTCTTCCAGGAAATCGTCTGGTCCCGCCGTGCCCGGCCCCTCGCCCCCGGCGAGGCACCCCCGGTGGAAGAACGGCGCGAAGTCCGCGATCCGGCCTACCGCGAACAGCCGCCGCGTTACTAGAGCTGAGGGCGGGGACGCCCTGAGGCAAGCCGAGGCGCCGGCGTGGCAGAGCTCGCCACGATCGGCGTCTACGGTTTTGATGGTCCCTCCTTCCTCCGTGCCCTCGCGGAGGCGAAGGCGGCCCTGCTCCTCGACGTGCGGCAGCGCCGCGGGGTCCGCGGCAGCCAATATGCCTGGGCGAACGCCCGCCGTCTTCAAGCCGCGCTTGAGGAGGCGGGGATCGCCTACAGCCACCTGCCCGAGCTGGCGCCGACGACGGAGATGCGCCAGCTGCAGTACCGCGAGGACGAGCGGCGGGGAGAGGGCAAACGCTCCCGCACCGAGCTCGCGCCCGAATATGTGAGCCACTACGAAACCGAGATCCTCGACCAGGTCGACCTCGAGCCGATCGTCAGGTGGATCGGCTCGAAACGCGCGGCGCTGCTCTGCGTGGAGAAGGACCCCGAGGCCTGCCACCGCTCCCTGATCGCCAAGCGGCTGGAGCAAGATTTCGACTTCGAGGTCAAGCACCTGAAGCCAACCGACGACTGAAGCCTCACCACTCCGGCCAGTCCAGCCCCGGTATCTCCTCCGCCCGCAACTTGCCGTGTGCCCGGAAGGCACCCTCGAGCTCCTCGTTGAGCCAACTGGCCCCAGCTTCCGAGAGCCTGATCGCGGCAGCCTGCCGAATCGACTGCCGCGGATCGACGTTGCCGACGCCCCGGTCCGCGTTCTCCGAGGTAGGCCCGAACGCATAGGCGCCAAGCTCGTCCATCAGCTCCCCCAGCGAGACCCCCTCCGCCAAGGTCCCGTCCACGAACTCCGCATCGCGAACACGAACGAAGTGCGGCCAGCGCTCGAGCCAAGGCCGCATCCCCACGTCCTCCCCGCTCGCGTCGTCCCGCCCCTTCTCGTAGACCCAGGCGACCCCGCGCCCGTAGACGACGATGTCATTCGGGCCCTTCACCAGCTGGCCCATGAGCATCACGTCCCCGTCCCGAATCTGCCGCGGTCGTCGCCCGCGTGGATAGGTGCATATCCGGTGGCTGCCGGAGCTTTCCACTACCTCCGGGACCGGCCGCTCGCGGGCGGCGCGTTCGGCGGCGCGCCCGAAGAACTTGACGAAAGTCTGCACGGCCGTGGTCATACCCCTGATAAAACGACCTAATGCGCGAGAGATTTCCAGGTTTCTACAGGCCTACGGACGAAGAATTCGATGGGCTCTGGCAGTCCGCCCTGATCGTCCCGGATGCCAACGTCCTCCTCGCCCTGTACCGACTTTCGGATACCACCCGGGCGAAACTCCTCCAGATCCTCGACGAGCTGAAGGACAGGCTCTTCGTTCCTCACCAGGTGGCCTTCGAGTTCCAGAAAAATCGCATTAGGGTGATCGATGAGCAAAAGCAGGCGTATGAAACCGTCGAAAAGCAAGTGAAAGCTTTCGCTCGCAAAGTAGGCGGAGGGATGGGCCGCCACCCTCGGCTCGACAAAGGAGAGCTCGAAAGGCGAATTTCGGAAGCGCTCGAACCGGTCACGGACCACCTTGCCGAAGTCCGAGCCGATCATCCTGATCCGCTCATTAGCGATGACGTCCTCGGTTCAGATTCGATCAGGGATGCCCTTTCGGAGACTCTGGAGGGCCGACTAGGCGAGGCTCGAGATGTTGACGAGTTAATCGAGACCGGACGTAAGCGCTACGAGGAAAAACAGCCGCCCGGCTATGAAGATGGCGAAAAGGACGAGCCAGATCGCTACGGCGACCTTGCGATCTGGCTCGACATGATCGCCAAGGCCCAGGAGAGCAACAGAGCAGTCATCTTCGTGACGGAGGAGCGCAAGGAAGACTGGTGGTGGAAGCGAGGAGAGGCAAACCTGGCGCCTCGGCGCGAGCTGGTTGAAGAGATGCGGCAGAAAGCAGGCCAGCAGTTCTATATGTACAGCCTCGAGCGCTTCATGAAATACGCAGCCCAGAGACTAGACATCGACCTATCTGAGGAGGAGCGAGACGATGTCGCCCGGGCTGGAGATGCCTCGGCCGACGAGTCTTCTGTTCTCGTTGCCCCACACCATGCGCATTTCGTCCCAAATGCCTTTGCATCTGGTGCGACCCCCCCTCAATACGAACAGAATTTCTTCCAGGTCAGCCCAGCGCAGAACCGCGGATTCTTCACCCCCACCCCTTCTGACCCGCAGCCCTTCTTTACTTGGACTGAACCTTGGAATGTGGCGGTCGACGTCAGGGGCACGGAAGCCGAGTTGAGTATCAGCTTCAGGACGGACCCCCAACTGATGATGGCCGTCCGTTTCACCTGTGCCGTAACCACTCCCAATGGAGAAGCCTTCCGCGCAACCGTTTCGTCGCCCTCCCTACAGGCAACCCTGAGATTTCCAACTCACTTCAAAGCCGACCTACAGCCGGAAGCCGGCATATACGGCTTCGCCTGGACCTACAGCGTTGGCAAGGACGGCACCCCGCACCAGATAGGCAGCGGAACCTTCGAGCTCGAGGGTCCCGAAGTCGGCAAATGACCTGAGGAGCGGGAGCGACGGGACTCGAACCCGCGACCTCCGGCGTGACAGGCCGGCGCTCTAACCAGCTGAGCTACGCCCCCAGGGACCTTCGGCGGGCCTTGGGGTCGGCCCGGGAGGCGAACGCTAGCGCATTCCGGCGCCTCGGTAGGCGAGGCGACGGGCTCGCCTGCGCCCCGCTAGGCCGTGACCAGCGCCAGCTCGGTGATCTCTTGCTCGATCCCGTGGCAGAGGACGTCGAGGTCGGGAAAAGCCTCCCCGTCGGCGACGAGGCCGATCGAGAGGCCCTCGTCGTAGATGATCGCCGCGACCCCGAGATTGTGGCCGCTGAAGATCGAGCCGAGGGGGATGCCGCGCTGCAGGCGGGCACCGAGGGAGTAGAGGGGGAAAGGTGAGGTTGGCACGGTCGCGACCGTGAGGTTGAAGAGGCCTGGCGTGAAGGCGAGGCGGGCGAAGACGCACTGGACCAGCGGTGCCGACGCGTCGGCGGCCTCGAGCAGGGCCTCGGTGTCCGCACCGCCCGTCCTCCGCAGCTCGCCGGCGCCGTTGGAGATCTGCTTGTAGCGTCGCAGCGGGTCCGGCTCGGCCAACGGTAGGTCGACGAAGAAGGGGGCGACGTCGTTGCCGAAGGCGAGCGATTCCCTTGCCCGCCGCATCGTCACCGGCATCACCACGCGAGCGCAGTCGGCCTGCTCGCCACGCCGCCCGAAGAGACGCCGCAGAGCGCCCGCGGTGGCGGCGAGGACGACGTCCTCGACCCGGCCACCGAGGTGGCGCTTTAGCCCCTTGGCCTTCTCCAGCGGGACTTCCACCGAGGCGACCCGGCGCTCGACGCCGGTCGGCCCGTTGAGGCTGGTCGCCGGCGCCGGCGGCATCTCCTCGCGCAGCGCCTGCAGGCGCTCCCGCGAGCGCGAGACGATCGCGGCCGCCTTGCGCGGCTGCAGGTGGGCATCGACGCCGCCACTGGACTCCTCGCCCACCGCTCCGCGCACCCGCCAGAGCACCCCGCTCGCCGCCTCGTTGCCGAGCGTCGCGAGAATCTCCCCGAGCGCCGCCATATCGATCTCCGAGTCGGGCTGGAAGTCGAGCAGCGAGGCGACGATGTAGGGGCCGCTGACGCCGTCGATCATGCACTGGTGGACCTTGCCGACGAGTGCCCAGGCGCCGCCCTCGAGACCCTCCAGCATCGCCACCTCCCAGAGCGGGCGGGAGCGGTCCAGTCGCTGTGAGATGTACTCGCCGATCCAGGCCATCAGCTCCGCCTCCCCGCCCGGATCGGGCAGCTGCGCCTGGCGGACCTGGAGGCCGACGTCGTAATCGGGGTCGGGCAGCCAGATCGGCGCCCCGTGCACCCCGACCACCGGGATCGAGAGGCGCCGGCGGAGGGCTGCGTTGCCGACCAGGCGCCGCCGGACCTGGTCGCGCAGCCGCTCCAGCGAGGGACGCTCACCACTCGGCAGCGGGTCGAAGACGGCGGCCCAGGAGAAGTGCATCTGCAGCGCGTCGTCGGCTTGCTCGAGCTCGAGAAAAACGTTGTCGAGAGGGCTTAGGTGGCTTCGCATCCCTCGGAACCTCCCCGTGAGTTGGTCAACCCTGGCTGTAGCTCCGGCACCGCGTACGGAGCCTCCGTCGCCACTATCTCTTCCAAGATCTCCCTGAGGCCGGCGATGCGGTCGGCGCCGTAGCGCTCGGCCCAGCGATCTTCGATCGTCGCGAAGATGCCGAAGCCGAACTCCTGCGCTTCCTTGCCCCTCTGCGTCAGGCAGATCAGTTTCGCCCGCCCATCAGCGGGATCGGGAACGCGCTCGATGTAACCGCGCGCGGCTAGGTCGTCGACGACCTCCCCCACCGACTGCTTGGTCATGTTCGTCAGCTCGGCAATCTCAGTCAGCCTCAGCCCCGACTCTTTGACGTAGCGGAAAACGCAGGCGTGAGCTTGCCGGATGTCCTCGAATTCGCTCTTCTCGATCTCTTCCCGAAACTCGGCAATCATCGCGTCGAATGCGAGGCTGAGCAGTCCGGTGAGGACCACATGGATGGGCAGGTTCCTGGTGCCGATTGCCATTAGTCAGGAAACCTTATAGAGGCTTGGCGCCTTCTTCAATAGTCCGGCTCAATAGGCTGGCGCCGATGAGACTGGTGACCTTCGACGTCGGCGATGGGCCGCGGGCGGGTGTGGTCGAGGACGACCGCATCGTCGACGCCTGGGCGCTACTGGGTGAGCCCCACCGGGGGTCGCTGCGCGAGCTGATCGCCGCCGCCCGGGTGGAGGAGTTGCGGGGGCGGCTCGGCGACACCGGGGCGCCCTCCCATCCCCGCTCGGCGGTTCGGCTCCTGGCCCCGATCCCCGACCCGGACAAGATCATCTGCATCGGCCTCAACTACCGCAAGCACGCCGCCGAGGTGGGGGTCGACGTCGAGTCCCTGCCCGAAATCCCGACGATCTTCGCCAAGTACCCGAACGCGCTGGTTGCCGACGGGGCGACGGTGCGGGTGCCGACGGCGAAGACCGACTATGAGGCGGAGGTCGCCTTCGTCGTCGGGCGGCGGGCGAAGGACGTCGCCGAGGCCGAGGCGCTCGACTACATCGCCGGCTACACGCTCCTCAACGACCTCTCGGCCCGCGACCTGCAGGGGGCGACCCCGCAGTGGATGGCGGGCAAGATCTTCGACGGTTCCGCCCCCTGCGGCCCCTACCTGGTGACGCCGGAGGAGGCCGGACGGCCCGACCAGATCGCGATCCGCCTCACCCTCAACGGCGAGGAGATGCAGAGCGGCGGCACCGACGACCTCATCTTCAGCATCCCGCAGCTGCTGGCGCAGCTGTCGCGGCTGATGTTGCTCGAGCCCGGCGACATCGTCTCCACCGGCACCCCCGAGGGGGTCGGCATGGGACGCAAGCCGCGGGTCTGGCTCGCCGGCGGCGACGAGGTCGTGATCGAGTCGCCGACCCTGGGCCGGCTGACGACGCGGATCAGCGCCTGACCGACCCCATTCGTCTGTTCCTTTTCGGGGAATAGGACCGAAAAGGAACAGACGAACTAGCGGGACCCCTGCTCCGGCGGAATCTCGTAGGCCCTTGCAGGCAGGTCCGCCGATAGCAGGCGGGAGGGCCTCCGCAGTTGTCTCCGCAAACCGGGGACAGCTGCGCTGGTGCTGGCGGTGCTCGCCCCGGCGGCCGTCCAGCGCGGGCGCACCGGCGTGTAGGCGAGGAGCGCGTTCCAGGTGTCGGTGTCGATGACGCCGTTGGCGGGGAGGCCGTGGCCTTCCTTGAAGAGGCGGACGGCGCGGGCGGTCAGGCGACCGAAGACGCCGGTGATCGGCACTTCCTCGCCGGCGGCGACCAGGTGCTCCTGGGCCCAGACGACCATGTCGCCGCTGCTTTTCTTCTTCAGCAGCGGGTGGACGACTTCCATGCCGGTAGCCGGCGACCGGCTGCAGGGCGCCGGCGGCGCCGACCGCCCCCCACTCCTGGCCGTTGGTCTCCTGCCAGGACCACCAGCTCGGCGCCAGGCCGCCGTAGCTGGCGGCGAAGCGGCGGAAGAGCCGGATCGAGGCGCTGCCGGGGGTTTCGTAGGTCTGGCCGATCGGATAGATCGGGTGGCCGTAGATGCGGTTGTAGAGGTAGGTGTGCTCGTAGACCGTGCGGACCGAGGTCCCGATCGTCTTCCAGTACATCTGCGGCTGGTTGTAGGTGGCGCCGCCCGGCCCGAAGAAGACCGAGTAGGGGAAGGAGGGGTGGTAGTCGACGTAGGGGAAGCCGGCGAGCGCGACCGGGAAGGTGGCGCCGATGCGGGCGCGCAGGTAGCGGACGTAGCGGTCGGCTGACGCGTACTTGCCCTCGTAGTCGGCCTCGGCGTCGATTACGAAGCAGTCGGCTCCCTTCTTCACCGCTGCCGCCGCGACCTTCGCCTCGGCGGCCGGCGCGTCGCCGTAGACGAACTGCCAGGCGCAGACGCTGAGGCCGCCGCGGTGCAGGGCTTGGACCAGCCCCTTGCTGAACTGGCTCCAGGCGCCGCCGCCGTCGGCCGCCTTTATATAGACCGTGCCGACGTCGTTGCGCTTGGCGCGGGCGACGATCGCGCCGATGCTGCCGCCCTCCGAACGGGAGACGTACCAGACCCACATCCCCTGGCGGTCGAAGGCGCTGTTGCTGACGTTGCCGCCGGTTTCGACCTGCCCGGCGCCGCCGGTTTCGGCGCTCGCGCCGCCGCCGCATGGCCAGCCGCGACGCCGCGAGGACGACAAGGGCCAGGGGCAGCGCCAGGAGGAGGTGCTTCTTCTGCCGGAGGAGGGTCACAACTTCTCGCAACACGGCTAGTGATGAAATCGAATGCGCCTGCCCCGTCGCCCGCCTCCCGCAAGATCCTGTGCGTCCCGCGCTCGCCGCGGGCGTGGCGCTGCTGCTCGCCAGCCGGCGCTGCCGCCGCGCGGCGGCAGCGAGCTGGTCCGCGCCGACCTCTCGCAGGCGGGGCGGGAGCTGATCCTCACGGTGCGGACGGCGACGCCGGTGTCGCTGGCGCAGCTGCAGCCGCGACCCGGACCCGCGCCGCGCCGCGCTCGCGCTACCTCTGCTTCGAGCTCAGCGCCCACCGCTCGGCACCGCCGGTCCGGCTCTGCCTCGGCGGCCGCAAGGCCCACCGGCGGGTCGGCTTCGAGCAGTCGTCGACGCGGACGGCAGGCCGACGGAACGAGGACGGTCCGTGCCGCGGTGAAGCGGCCGCAGCCCGCAGCAAGCTCGTCGTCTCGCTGATCCCGGACGACGCCGGCCTCTCGCCGCGGCGCTACCGCTGGCGGGTGATCCGCGAGCACCGGCTGCGAGCTCCGGCGGCCGCTGCGCCGAAGCCCTGCCCGCCACCGGCACCAACACCTTCCGCCTCCGCCCCGTCCGCGCCGTCGGCTGCACCGGCGGCAGCGCCGGCCTCGTCACCAACGGCCCGCGCGAGCGCAAGGTCGTCGCCCTCACCTTCGACGACGGGCCCAGCGACTACACCGACGACTTCCTCGCCGTGCTGCGCGAGAAGGACGTGCGCGGCGACCTTCTTCGAGGTCGGCCAGGTGATGCCGGGCCGCGAAGAGGTGATGCGGCGAGATCCTCGCCCAGGGCAGCGAGATCGGCGACCACACGATGGACCACGTCGAATTCCCGGGCTACGAGCAGATCGCCGGCGCCGCGGCGCGGATCAAGGCCTACACGCACTTCCAGCCCTGCCTCTTCCGGCCGCCGGGCGGCGGCGTCAACGACGGGGTCGTCGCCACCGCCGGCAGCCTCGGGATGCGGACGATCAACTGGGACGTCGACCCGCGCGACTGGTCCACCCCCGGCACCGGCGCGATCTACGCCGACGTCGTCGGCCACGTCCAGCCCGGCTCGATCGTCCTCATGCACGACGGCGGCGGCCCGCGCGGCGAGACGCTCGCGGCGCTGCCGCGCGATCATCGACACCCTGCGCGGCCGCGGCTACCGCTTCGCCACCGTCACCGAGCTGCTCGGCGGCCGCATCCTCTATCGCCCCTACGGGTAACCGGCTACTGGTTTGAAGATCCGACGCAACCGATCGGCCGCTCTGCTCGTAGGGAAAGGCCGATGAGGATTGCGATCGTCGGAACCGGTATCTCGGGGCTGGTGGCTGCCCACAAGCTGGCCCCCGAGCACGAGATCGTCGTCTACGAGGCGAGCGAGCGGATCGGCGGCCACACCAACACGGTGCCGGTCGAGGCCGAGGACGGGACCCACTGGATCGACACCGGCTTCATCGTCTTCAACGACCGCAACTACCCCAACTTCGAAGCGCTGCTGGCGGAGCTCGGGGTCGCGAGCCAGCCCTCCCACATGAGCTTCTCGGTCGCCGACGGCCGCGGCCGCTTCGAGTACTCCGGGACGCCGTGGGGCCTCTTCGCCCGGCCGGCCCACCTGCTCAGCCCGAGCTTCCTCGGGATGCTGCGCGACTGGCGCCGCTTCAACCGCGAGGCGCGGGCGCTGATCGGGATGAACGGGACCGCGCCCTCGCTCGGCCACTGGCTCGAGCAGCAGGGCTTCTCGCGCCACTTCGTCGAGCGGCTGATCGTCCCCCAGGCGACCGCCGTCTGGTCCGCCGACCCGGAGCAGATGTGGAGCTTCCCGGCCAGCTTCATGGCCGAGTTCTTCGAGAACCACGGGATGTACAGCCTGCGCGACCGGCCGAAGTGGCGGACCGTCAGCGGCGGCTCGCGCAGCTACGTCGAGGCGATCACCGCGCCCTGGCGCGACCGGGTGCGGCTGCGGGCGCCGGTGCGGCGGATCGAGCGGCTGCCGGACCGGGTGCGGATCGAGGCCGACGGCTGCGAGAGCGAGGAGTTCGACCAGGTCGTGATCGCCGCCCACTCCGACCAGGCGCTGGCGATGCTCGGCGACCCGAGCGAGGCCGAGCGGGAGATCCTCGGCGCGATCCCCTACCAGCCCAACGAAGCCGTCCTCCACACCGACGCCTCGATGATGCCGCGCCGCCGCGCCGCCTGGTCGAGCTGGAACTTCCACCTCAGCGAGCAGCCGGCGACGGGCACGCACCGTCACCTACTGGATGAACAACCTGCAGCGGCTGCGCTCGCGGCAGCACTACTTCGTCACCCTCAACCGCGGCGAGGAAATCGACCCCGAGAAGGTGATCCGCCGCATCGCCTACGACCACCCCGTCTACACCAAGGAGGGCGTCGCCGCCCAGGCCCGCCACGCCGAGATCTCCGGCCCAGCCCGCCGCACCCACTACTGCGGCGCCTACTGGGGCTGGGGCTTCCACGAGGACGGAGTCGTCAGCGCGTTACAAGTCTGCGAACTCGATCGCCACGACGCCGCGAGCCGGCATCCGCTCCCCCAGCGAGGTGACGGCAGGCAGCGCCGGACCGCGACGAGGAGGCGGTGGCGCGCTTGACCCGCCTCGCGCGGTCTACGAGGGCACCATCCGCCACCGGCGCTTCGAGCCGGTCGAGCACTCCTTCCGCTATCCGCTCTTCCTCATGTACCTCGACCTCGACGAGCTGCCCGGAGTGCTCGATCCCTATCCGCTCTTCTCCGCCCGCCGCCGGGCGCCCGCGCGCTTCCGCCGCGAGGACTTCATGGGCGACCCGGCGCGCCCGCTCGACGAGTGCGCGCGCGAGGCGGTCGAGGCGGCAACCGGCGAGCGCCCCGTCGGCCCGGTCCGCCTCCTCACCGGCCTCCGCTACTTCGGCCACTCCTTCAACCCGGTCTCCTTCTACTACTGCTTCGGACGCGACGGCGAGCGGGTAGATGCAGTCGTGGCCGACGTGCAGAACATCCCCTGGGGCGAGCGCCATCCCTACGTCTTGGCACGCGGCGAGCGCCGGGGTACGGTGCTCAGCAGAAGACCTCGAGAAGACCTTCCACGTCTCCCCGCTGATGGGCATGGACCAGACCTACTCCTTCCGCGCCTCCGAGCCCGGCGAGAGCATCGCCGTCCACATCGAGTCGCGCCCGCGCGCCGACCGCGAGTCCGCGAAAAGTCATCTTCAGGACGCCTTTTCGCGGACTCGGGGCACGAAGACCTTCGACGCGACCCTCAACCTGCGGCGCCGGGAGCTCAGCCGCCGCACCCTCGCCGGCCTGCTCGCCCGCTACCCGGCGATGTCGCTGCAGGTGGTGGCGAAGATCTACGCGCAGTCGCTGCGGCTGAAGCTGAAGGGGGCGAAGTACCACCCCCACCCGGAGGGGAGCCGCCCGAAGGGGTTCGTCTCGCCATGAGGGACGCGCTCGCCCGCGCCGGCGTCGGCGCCGTCCTCGGCCGCGTCCGCCACGGCCGCATCGACGTCGTCGAAGGCGCCCGCGAACGCAGCTTCGGCCCCGCCGACGCCGAGCTCCGCGCCACCGTCACGATCAACGACCCGGCCGCCTGGCGCGGCCCGCTGCGCGGCAGCGTCGGCCTCGGCGAGGGCTACGTCGAGGGCCGCTGGGAGACCGACGACCTCGTCGCCCTGATCCAGATCGCCGCCCGCGAACTGCACGAGATGGACGGGCTGCGCGGCGCCGTCGCCCGGCCCGCGCGCGCCTCTGGCACCGGCTCCGCCACCTCGTCCCCGAGAACACCCGGCCCGGCGCCCGCCGCAACATCTCCGCCCACTACGACCTCGGCAACGACCTCTTCGCCGCCTTCCTCGACGAGCGGATGATGTACCGCTGCGCCTACTTCGCGGACGACACGATCAGCCTCGAGGGGGCGCAGCTGGCGAAGCTCGACCGGATCTGCGACCGCCTCCGGCTCGGACCCGACAACCACCTGCTGGAGATCGGCACCGGCTGGGGCGGGATGGCGATCCACGCCGCCCGCCGCAGCGGCTGCCGGGTGACGACGACGACGATCTCGCGCGAGCAGTTCGAGCTGGCGCGGCAGCGGGTCCGCGACGCCGGCCTCGAGGATCAGGTCACCGTCCTGCTCGAGGACTACCGCGACCTCGAAGGGCCGCTACGACCGGCTCGTCAGCGTCGAGATGATCGAGGCGGTCGGCTGGCAGTACTTCGACGACTACTTCCGCACGCTGCGACCAGCTGCTCGCGGACGACGGGCTGATGCTGCTGCAGGCGATCACGATCGACGACCGCATCTACGAGATCGAAAAGGGCGCCCGGAGCTTCGCCAACACCCACGTCTTCCCCGGCGGCTGCCTGCCCTCGCAGGGGCTGATCACGGGCTGCCTCGAGCGCGTTACCTCGATGAAGCAGGTCTGGGTCGACGACATCACCGCCCACTACCCGCCGACCCTGGCCGCCTGGCGCGAGCGCTTCTTCGCCGCCTGGGAGCGGCTGCGCGAGCGCGGCTACGACGAGCGCTTCCGCCGCCTCTGGGACTTCTACCTGAGCTCCTCGGAGGCGGGCTTCCGCGAGCGCCGGATCGGCGACGTGCAGGCGCTCTTCGCGAAACCGGGCGCGCGGTGAGCGCGGCGGCGAGCAGCGCGGGCGGCCGCGAGCCGCTGCTGCTGATCCACGGCCTCGGCGGCACCCGCACGATCTGGGAGCCGGTGATCCCGCTGCTCGAGGGCGAGCGCGAGGTGCACGCCGTCGACATGCCCGGGTTCGGGCAGACGCCGCCGCTGCCGGAGGGCGAAGAGGCGAGCGCTTCCAACCTGGCACGGGCTGTTCATGATCAGCTGCGCCCGCAACGGGGTCGAGCGCCCGCACGTCGCCGGCAATTCGCTCGGCGGCTGGGTGGCATTGGAAATGGGCCGCTTCGGCTGGGCGGCCTCGGTGACGGCCCTCTCCCCCGCCGGCCTCTGGCAACGCCCGCTCGGCGAACCGTCCGGCGGCGGCGCCCGGATGCTGCTGCGCGGCTCGCCCTGGCTGAAGGCGGCGCGCCCCTTCCTCGGCCTCGCGCTGCAGTTCCCGCAGACCCGCCACGCCGCCTTCCAGTCGATCGCCGCCCACCCGGAGCGGATCCCGCCCGACGCGGCGCGGGCGCTCGCCTTCGGCTGGCTCGACGGCGAGGGCTACGACGCCGCCAACCGAGCGATGCGCAGCCACGTCTTCGATCCCACCGGTTACCCGGAGGACGTGCCGGTGACGATCGCCTGGTGCGAGAAGGACCGCCTGCTCGGCCCGCCGAAGCCGCACCGCCGCCCAGCCGGTGCCCGCTTCCTCGTCCTCCCCGGCGTCGGCCACACCCCGACCTGGGACGACCCGGAGCTCGTCGCGCAGACGCTGCTCGACGGTAGCGCAGCCGCGGCGGCGTCCCCCAATCGCGGACGTATCTGAGGAAAAGGGGGCCATAGGCCCCTTAAGCTCAGACACCCCCTGAAGAGCGGATGCGAGGAGGAGCAGTGATCATCGAGAGGACCGAGAACCCGATCTGGCTGTCGAACGCCTATCTGGTCGCCGACCCCGACCGCGGCACCGGCGTCCTCATCGATGGCAACGACGAGCTGGCGCCGCTGCTGGAGCGGGCCGAGCGCGACGGCGTCGAGATCACCCACGTCCTCGTCACCCACCCCCACGGCGACCACGTCGCCGGCCTCGCCGAGGCGCGGGCGCAGCTCGGCAACCCGCCGCTCGTCGCCCACGCCGACTGCGCCGCCGAGCTCGACGAGGAGGTCGAGATCGTCCTCGGCGACGGCGAGAAGCTCGACGCCGGCGGCCTCGAGATCGAAGCGATCTACACCCCCGGCCACGCCGCCGGCCACCTCGCCTTCCTCGTCAACGGCTCCGACGTCTTCACCGCCGACGTCCTCTTCAAGGGAACGGTGGGCGGGACGATGGCCCCCGGCGCCAGCGGCTTCGCCGACCTCAAGGCCTCGGTCATGCGGCTGCTGGAGCTGCCGCCGAACACGACCGTCCACCCCGGCCACCGCGAGCCGACGACGATCGCCGCCGAGTGGGAAGGCAACCCCTTCGTGCGGATCTGGCGCGGCCTCGACTGCGACCGGCGAGGAGGCGGTGACGATCTGGGACCGTCCCGCCACCCTGAAGCTCTGGGCCCCCGACTACGACGGCGGCAACAAGGCCTGGGTCCTCTTCGGCGACTCCGGCGAGGACGCGATCGTGGGCGGATCGCAGGTCGTGCGATAACGAGTCTGTCCCAGTCCCCTTATACGGAGGACTGAGACAGACTCGATGACGGCGGCTAGCGGATCATGGCTTCCATCAGGATCCAGCAGCCGTTGGTGTTGGTCGCCGGGCGGAAGGCGCTGCCCAGCGGCGGGCTGTAGATGAGGGTGTTGTCGCCGCCCGAGGAGCAGCGGACCATCGAGGTGAGGTTGCCCTTCAGCGCCAGCTGCTGGCCCTTCTTCACCGGCACGCTGACGTCGAAGGTCTCGACGCGGTAGCTGTCGTCTTCGAAATCGGCTTCGGTTTGGCCCTGGTAGTTGATCCGCGGGCCATTGGCGACGACCTTCGCTTCGTTGGTGCCGAAGAGGGTCGAGCGCTTCACCTTCGCGATCTGCAGCTTGAAGCTGCCAGGACCGCCGGCGATCAACCTGATCTTCTTGATCGTGCCGGTCTTCGGCGCCAACTCGCCGCCGTCGGGGCGACCGTAGGCTTCCTGCTGGACGAAGGTGCAGGGGCCGGCGACTTCGCCGCAGTCGAGGCCGGGCAGCGAGTTCGAGGGCTGCACCGTCGGGTTCAGCTTCGAGCCGAACTTGGCCGGGGCGGCGAGGGCGGTGGCCGGGGCGATCGTCAGGGCGAGGGCAGCGATTGCGGTGAGAACGAGCTTCTTCATTTCGGGTTCCTCCTGGGTCTTGGTTGGTCGACTTGATGTCGTGGACCCAGATTCGCCCGGATCGGCGCCCGCTCCCAGGCACCCCAGGGGTGAATTCAGCCACCCCTTGTGAAGTGGGCCGGGGGAGGGAGTCCTCCGCCAGACACATCTCGCCAATGGCTCGATGAGTGTCTGGAGGAGGACTCCCTCCCCCCGGCTATAACTCGCGGCGGTTAACGATTCCCGTCTGCAAGGCGCTCTCGGCCAGCGCAACGCGTTTTTGGTTCTGCGGCAGGTCGCCTACCCCGAGCTTCTCGAAGAGGGCTCGCATGTGGGTCTTCACCGCATCCACGCCTAGGTGGAGCTCTTCGCCGATTTCTTGGTTGGTGGCCGGGGTGGCAAAGGCGTCGTTGTCCTTGTAGGGACGACAGAGGGCGACCAGCACCTTGCGCTGCGCGGGCGAGACCGTTGCCGCCGCCGGCAGCTCGCCGGCGATCGCCGTCGCTTCCGGGGCGTCCTCGCCGGGCCGGCGGTAGGTGAGCAGCGTGCGCCCGAAGCGCAGCGAGTCGCCGTCGCGGAGGTGGCGCCGACCGTGCACCCGCTCCTCGTTGACGAAGGAGCCGTTGCGGGAGAGGCCGTCGTCGACCAGCGTGCACTCGCTGCGCACCACCTCGAACTGCGCGTGCAGGGCCGAGACCTCCTCGTCCCACTCCAGCCGCACGTCGGCCGAGCCGCCGCGGCCGACCCAGAGCTCGGCGTTCGCCGCGATCGGCAGGATCACCTGCGCGCCGCTGCCATCGCGGTAGACGAGGAAGGGACGCCCCACCCGTTCGGCCTCGATCTGCGCCTTCAGCTCCGGCGCGCTGACGCTCTTTCGCTCCATCCCGCCGATCCTATTCAGGCGTGACCTTTAGCTCTTTTCGCAGATTTGGACGGATGTGCGATGGGGAAATCGGACTTTTGTCTCCACACTTCAACGATGGCGACCCGCATACAGGAATTCTTTTTCAACTGGTACCCGGTCTTCGGGGTCGTCTTCATGTCGATCCTCTGCTTCCTCTTCCTCAAAATGATGCGGGGGATGATGGGGACGACGAAGCCGGAGACGGTGAAGGCGAGCCGTACCGAGCCGGTCCTCTGGGAGCAGGTGCAGGGCGTCGACGCGGCCAAGGAGGAGCTGATGGACGTCGCCGCCTGGCTGCGCGAACCCGACCGCTTCGCCGCCCTCGGCGCCCAGGCCCCGCGCGGCGTCCTCCTCCACGGCCCGCCCGGAACCGGGAAGACGATGCTCGCCCGCGCCGTCGCCGCCCAGGCCGGGGTCGACTTCTTCGCCGCCTCGGGCTCGAGCTTCGTCGAGATGTTCGTCGGCCGCGGCGCCGCCCGCATCCGCCGCCTCTTCAAGGAGGCGCGCAAGTCGGGACGGGCGGTGATCTTCATCGACGAGCTCGACGCGATCGGCGGCTCGCGCAGCGACGGTGGAGGCGACGGCGGCAGCAGCGAGCGCGAGCAGGCGCTGAACCAGCTGCTGGTCGAGCTCGACGGCTTCGAGAAAGACCCGGGGATGGTGATCGTGATCGCCGCCTCCAACCACGTGAAAAAGCTCGACAAAGCGCTGCTGCGCCCGGGCCGCTTCGACCGCCTGGTCCTGGTCGCCCCGCCCGACCGGGCCGGCCGCGAGTCGATCCTCCGCAGCCACGCCAAGAACAAGCCGCTGGCCCCCGACCTCGACCTCGGCGACGTCGCCCGTAAGACCACCGGGATGACCGGCGCCCAGCTCGCCAACGCGCTCAACGAGGGGGCGATCATCGCCGGCCGCGCCGGCCGCTTCTACATGACCCGCGAGGACCTCGACGAGGCGCTGCTGCGCCAGGCCGTCGGCTCCCAGCAGGCGCGCCGCCTCAACGCCAAGGAGCGGCGGATCGTCGCCTACCACGAGGCCGGCCACGCGCTCTGCCGCCGCCTGCTCGGGCTCGACCCGCCGGAGATCCTCAGCATCGTCCCCCGCGGCCCGGCCCTCGGCTTCGTCGCCCACTCGCCGCAGGAGGACAGCTACCTGAAGTCGCGGGAGGAACTACTGGACGAGGTGGTCACCTTGCTCGGTGGACGGGCTGCCGAGGAGATCGTCCTCGGCGCCGCCTACTCCGGCGCCTCCGACGACCTCAACCGGGTCCACATGGTCTGCAAGCAGATGGTCTCCGAATTCGGGATGGGGGTCGCCCTCGACCACGACGGGCCGGCGCCGATCGCCCTGCCGACCGGGGACTACGCGGTCTCCGACCAGACCCGCCGCGACGTCGACCAGGCGGCGATGACGCTGGCCCGCGAGGCCTACCGCCGCGCCCGGGCGCTGCTCTCCGCCAACCTCGAGGTGCTCGATCACCTCGCCGTCCTGGCCCTGGAGCGGGAGACCCTGACCCGCGAGGAGCTCGACGAAATCTTCGCCGCGCACGAGCTGCGCGGCCTGGTCGAGGGTTCCGGGACGGGAGCGGCGCTGGTCGCGCTCAGTCGCGAACCGCAGCATTTGTAATTGGTCTGGACATTTTGGCTATTGAGGCCGGAGCTTGGTTAGACTGGCTGGCCAGACGGCCAGTGAGCGACCCCGCGTACTACTTCGCCCCAGGCCGATCGATGGCCCGCCGTGTCCAAGGTGAGCGATCGGTCGGCCTGCTGTATGGACAGCGGGCCCTCCTGATCGGGGCGCTGGAACCGCTCACCTACACCGGCACGATGCTCTCCAGCGCGGCCGGCGACCACCCCTTCACCCGCCTCGCCCGCACCGCAAAGATCCAGGAGACCGTCTTCCTCGCCACGAAAGCCGAAGCCGACAAGGCGCTCACCGCCGTCCACCGCCTGCACGAGCGGGTCAAGGGCGAGCTGCCCGCGGACGCGGGCCCGCACCCGGCCGGCACTCCGTACTCGGCCTTCGACCCGGAGCTGATGCTGTGGACGCTGGCGGTGATCGCCGACTCGGGCCGGGCGATGTACGAGACGATGGTGAGGGAGCTGAGCCGGCACGAGCGCGAGGCGCTCTGGCAGGACTACGTCCGCTTCGGCGAGCTCTTCGGCCTCCCCCGCAGCGAGGTCCCCGGCAGCTACCGCGAGTTCAGCGACTGGTGGCGGCGGAAGCTCGCCTCCCCCGACCTCCACGCGACCGAGCACGCGCTGGAGATGGCGCCGCTGGTCGCCTTCCGCCAGCCGGTCCCGCTCACGGCCCGGCTCAACCTGGAGACCCAGAACCTGATCATCAAAGGCACGCTGCCGCCCCGCGTCCGCGAGATCTTCGGGATCGACTGGACGCCCGCCCGCGAGGCCATCTTCCGCTCGGTGACGGCGGCCCACCGCCAGGCCCACCGGGCGCTGCCGCGGCAGGTCCGGCGCGGTCGCAACGACTACTTCTTCGACGCCGTCACCAAGAGCGAGAAGCGGCGCGGCGGTACCCCGACGCCCCAGATCGCTGCCTGACCTAGGCTGAGCGCGTGCTCGAGCTGCTCGCCGTCGCGGCGGCCGGGGCCGCGGCGGGAGCTTCGAACGCGATCGCCGGCGCCGGCTCGCTGATCACCTTCCCGACCATGGTCGCGCTCGGGCTGCCGCCGCTCTCGGCCAACGTCACCAACACCGTCGGCATCGTCCCCGGCGCGATCGGCGGCTCGCTCGGCTACGCCGATCTGCTGCGCGAGCAGCGCAAGCGCTTCACCCGCCTCGTAGTGCCGATGCTGATCGGCGCCGTCGCCGGGACCGTCGCCCTACTCCTCACCTCAAACGCCGCCTTCGAAGCGATCGTCCCGATCCTCATCGCCGCCTCCTGCCTGCTGCTCCTCTTGCAGCCGCGCCTCACCCCGCGGATCTCCCACGCCGGCAACGAGCACTCGCCCTTCCTCACCGCCGGCATCGTCTTCTGCGGTGCCTACGGCGCCTACTTCGGCTCCGCCGTCAGCATTCTCCTGCTCGCGATCCTCGCCCTCTTCGTCGCCGACACCCTCCAGCACGTCAACGGGCTGAAGATCATCCTCGTCGGCTGCGCCAACCTCCTCGCCGCCTGCGCCTACGCCTTCCTCGCCCCCGTCGAGTGGAGTTACGTCGCGGTGCTGATGGTCTCCTCGCTGCTCGGCGGCCGCCTCGGCGCCCACTACGCGCGCCGCGTCCCCAGCGATCCGCTGCGGATCACGATCGCGGTGGTGGGGTTGGGCGTGGCGGCGGTGCTAGCCGTTCGCGCCTTCGGGTAACGACCCGGAAACAAAACCTCCCGTAAACCGGCAACCACGACATGTACTCGGGTGCGCTACTTCGACCAGGACGGGGCCGAGGTTTTCCAGACTGCCATCGAATAGCTGCACAGCGGCTAGGCTCGTGTCGTGGAGCCGGACCCAGCCTTTCTCACCTACGAGGGGATTGCGGGCATCTATGACGCCTTCAATCACGCCAACGACTACGAGATGTGGCTCGGCCGGGCGCTGCTGCCCGAGCTGGCGAGGCGGGGGCTTCCCGATCATGGCGATGCGCTTGACGTCGGTTGCGGGACGGGCCGGGCGTTCGCGCCCTTGCTCCGTCGCGGCTGGACCGTCCGCGGCTGCGATCTCTCGCCGGCGATGCTGGAGAGGGCCGCTGAGGCCGAGGGCGGCGACCAAGTGCCCCTCAGCGTCGCGGACATGCGGCGCCTGCCGGAATTCGGCTCCTTCGACCTCGTCCTCTCACTGAATGACTCGGTCAACTACCTGCTGGGAGAGGACGACCTCGTCGACGCACTGAGAGGGATGCGGGCGAACCTGCGCTCGGACGGGCTCCTGCTCTTCGACGTCAATTCCCGAGTCGTCTATGAAGAGGGGTACGCGGAGACCAGGGAGGTCGAGCACGAAGGCAGGCGATGGCGCTGGGTCGGCCTCGGCGAGATATCACCTTCCGTGTATGAAGCGCGGATCGAGGGGGACGGGATCGAGACTGTCTCTACCAGAGAGCGGTTCCGTTCCGAGTCCGAGGTCCGGGAAGCGATGAGCGCCGCCGGCCTCACCTGCCTCGCCGCGCTGGGCATGGAGGAGGTCGACGGCGAGGTGGACCTCTCCGAGCCACCGGACGAAGGACGTCACTACAAGATCGTCTTCGTCGGCCAGATCGCGGGCTGACCCGCAGGAGGCCGAAATCTATGGGCGGTACTGGGCTCGAACCAGTGACCCCTTCCTTGTAAGGGAAGTGCTCTCCCAACTGAGCTAACCGCCCGTGGGAGCCATTATTGCTCAGCCGACGCAAACGATTGAACCCGCGCCCGGCCGTGCCCGTATCTCGGGCCATGACGACCTCTCTGCAGCGCCCTCGACTCTGGACCCTCCTCGCCCTGGTCGCGCTCTTCGTGGCCGGCTTCTTCGCGATGGCCCGCGGCAGCGCCGCCGAGCCGACCGCCCACGCCAGTGCCGGCAAGAGCGTCTCGATCGTCAACTTCGCCTTCAAGCCGGGGACGCTGAAAGTGAAGCGGAGCGCCCGGGTCACCTTCACCAACACCGCCAACACGACGCATACCGCCAGCTCGGGCAGCTTCGACACCAAGCGGATCGCGCCGGGGACGTCGAAGGCGGTCCAGTTCAACAAGCGCGGGACCTTCGCCTACCACTGCAAGATCCACCCCTTCATGAAGGGCAAGATCGTCGTCGAATAGCCTCGGTGGGGATGGACGTCCCCACCCTCTGGCGGGCGGCGCTGCTGCAGCTCGTCGCGGTCGCCGCCCTTTCGCTCGCCCTCGGCCTCGCCCTGCCTCACTCCTTCTTCGAGGACTGGGGCTGGATCGCCGGGCCGGCCTCATGGATGCTCTGCGCCGCCTTCACCGCCCGGATGCTGGCCCTGCCGCTCGGCCCGACCCTGCTCGGCGCCGTCCTCGCCGGCCTGCCGAGCCTCCTCGCCGTCCTCGTCGGCCTCCACTGGGCCGGGGCGCTGCTCGCAATCGCGCTGTTCGCGCTCTGGTGCGGGCGGTTACGGGAGCATCTCAGCCGCGGCTAGTCAACCACCGCCAGCTCGGCGAACGCGGCCTCGCGGCTGTCGAAGGCGATGCCGGCCTCGATCAGGCCGGCGACGGTGAAGATGCGGAGGACCTGCTCCGAGCAGCCGTAGAGGACGAAGCGGCCGCCTTTGTCCTCCAGCTGCCGCCGGACCTGGAGGAAGAGGGCGATCCCGGTCGAGTCGATGAACTCGCATTGCTCGAGGCCGACGAGGACGGCGTCATTGTCGCGCGCCACCCGCTGCAGCACCGCCTGCAGGCGCTCGACGCTCCAGAGGTCGAGCTCGCCCTCGAGCTGCAGCTCGCAGCGCTCTGTGCCGAGGTCGCGCTCGGCGATCTGCAGGACCTGTCCCCCCGCCATCGCCACATTCTCTCAAGGCCGACACTTCGGCCCGGCTAGCGGCGCACCACCACGGTTTCGTCGGGCATCTCCACGACCTGCTCCCAGGGGATCGCCTGCTCCTCCGGGCCGCCCGGTCCGCGCAGCCGCCGCCGCAAGCCGCCGCGGTCGAGGATCAGCTCGTCGATCACCACCGCGTCCCCCTCCCAGTGGCCCCGCGCCTCGCGGACCCGTCCCAACCGCCGGCCCGACTGGTCGACGACCTTCCGCCCCAGCAGCTCGCTCAGTGCGCCCCGCTCCCCTAGTTCCACGGCAGCCTCCTGACGATCCAGCGCTCCGGGTCGTCGCCCTCTCCCAGCCCGAGCTCCTCGGCCTTCTTGCGCAGCTTCACGGTCGAGGCCAGCTCGTCGACCTCCTCCCAGGGGATGCGCAACGCGTTCGTCGCCCCAGCGCTCCGGCCCGGCGAGCCGCCGCGCCAGCCTCGCCAGCCGGCGCGGCAGGCGCCGCGGGTAGAGCCCCTCGCCGACCAGCAGCGCCGTCACCCGCGGCGGGTCGCCGCTCAGCTCGACGTCGTCGACCCGGCCGCACGCGGCGGCCGTCGGCAGTCGCAGATCTGCTCGTCGAGCAGGCGGTGGACGACGTAGATCTCGCCTTCGCCTTTCATCCGCCCCCCGCGTTGGTCGCCAGCAGCAGCGGGATCGCCGCCGAGCGCCAGGACGACGATGACGGCGAAGTAGAGCCAGCCGAGCGTCGTCGCGACGCGGCCGTTCGCGTGCTCGCCCATGAACGAGCGGTCGCCGGCGATCAGCAGGACCGGCAGGTAGGTCAACGGCAGCGCGACGACCGAGAGGACGACGCTGTACTCGGTGATCGTCGACCGGGTTGATCCCGCTCTCGGCGATCGCGATCCCGAGCAGGAGGAAGACGAGCCAGGAGGCGGTGAAGCGCGGTGCCTTCCGCGGGCCTCGGTAGCGGCCCCACTCCCAGCCGAGGAACTGGGCGAGGTTGTAGGAGGCGGCGAAGCTGGAGTCGATCGCGGCTCCGCCGACGCAGAAGAGCATGCCGCCGAGCGCCAGCAGCAGGCCGGTCTCGCCGAAGGCGCCCTGCATCGGCAGCGCCACGGTGCCGAGGTCGTTCGGTTCGACCCCGATCGGGTGGAAGAGGTAGCCGGAGACGATCGACCAGCGCGACCGCGAGGACGCCGCCGATCCCGTAGCCGACGATCGCGTTGAGCCGGTTCTCTTTCAGGTTCTGCTCGCTCCACCTCTCCTCGATCGCGCCGGAGGAATAGAAGTGGACCTCGTAGGGCATCAGCGCCGCGGCGAAGATGCCGACGACGAAGTAGAGGTAGAGCGTCGAGGAGTCGAGCGAGGGGATGAAGCCGCGGCCGACATCGCCCCAGTCGGGGTTCTGGTGGACGACGGTGGCGACGACGACGCAGCAGCAGCAGGCCGCCGTAGCCGAAGACGCGCTCGATGCCGCCGAACGGCAGCAGGGCGACGATCGCGACCAGGGCGATCGCGGCGAGCGACGACGAACATGCTGTAAGGGGGCGTCGAAGAGGAGCTCGAGGACGATCGCGATCCCGCCGAGCTCGGCGGCGACGGTGAGCAGGTTGACGAGCGGTGCTGGCGACGAGCGCGAGGAGGCCGATGCCGAAGCCCATCCGCATCCGGATCACGTCGAAGACCGGGCGGCCGCTGACCGCGGCGACCCGCCCGCACATCTCGGCGTAGACCGCAATCCCGACGACGCCGAGGACGACCGCCCAGAGCAGGTCGTAGCGGAAGAGCGCCCCCGCCTGGGTGGTGAAGACGAGGTCGCCGATGTCGAGGAAGCCGCCGATCGCGGCGATGATCCCGAGGGCGATTTTGAGGATCGACCTCACGGCGCGTCCCCGCTCAGCTGGGCGACGATCGCATCGGCCTTTTCCTGCGTTTCTCCGAGGTGCTTCTGGACGAGGGCGCCGTGGCGCTCGTCGCCGGGGTAGGTCTGGAGCTCGGAGAGCAGGCCGGCAGATTTCCCCGGCGACGGCGACCGCCGCGTCGCGCTGGTCGGCGGTCTCCGGTTCTTCGAGGGTCGCGTCGGCGAGCTTTTCGGCCTCGTGCTCGGCTTGCTCGCCGAGCGTCTTCGCCATCACCCGCGCGTAGGTGGACTTGGTCGCGTCGCGGGCGACGCCGGAGGCGACCAGCTGTCCCTGCGCGGCGAGCGCGCTGAGCGATTCGACCCCACGGTTGAGCTCGTCGTTGCTGAGGTCGCCGCACCCGGAGGTGCCGAGAGCCAGGGCCGCGAGCAGGATCGCGGCCGCCGAGCGAACTCTCTTGCGGTTCGTCCCGGTCAAACCGCCCTGGAAATACCCCTAATCCGGAAGGATGAACATCAACCCACCAACTCGCGGACGATCTCCGCGGCGGGCCTGACCTCCCCGATCCGGGCGACGGTCTCGCCGGCATAGAGGGCGCCGGCATCGACCAACGTCGCGGGCCCGTCGTCGATCGGCCCGGCGGGCGAGAGGAGGCGACTGCCGGGCCGCTGCGCCCGCATCATCCGCAACTGCAGCGCCGGCGGCGCGAACCGAGCGCCGGGAGCAAGTAGTCGGTTGAAGGCGCGATGCGCGGAAGGGGCGCGCAAAACAGCTCGGCGTTCGTCCTTTGTCGCCCTATGGCCGACAAAGGACGAACGCCGATTCAAGAAGTGGTCCGTCGCGGCGTTCGGGACGACGCGGTGCGGGGCCGGCCAGCCGGCGCCGAAGAGATCGGTGAGGAGCGTTTCGTCCGCTGCGAGCAGGCGCTCCTTATATAGAGCGTGGGCGCGGCTCTCCTCGGAGAGGAGGAAGCGCGTGCCGGCAACGGCCGCGGTCGCTCCCGCCTCCAGAGCCGTTCGCGTGTCGCCCGCCTCGGCGACGCCGCCGGCGAGGAGGAGCGGGTAGCCGGATGGCAGCGCCGCGCGCGCTTCCTCCAGCAGCCGCAGCGCCGGGATCGTGCCACGGACGTGGCCGCCCGCCTCCACGCCCTGGACGATCACCGCGTCGGCGCCGGCGGCCTGCGCCGCCCGCGCCTCGGAAACCGACCCGCACTGGTGCATCCAGACGCCCGGCGTGCGCCGTCGCGGCCGTCCCCAGAAGGTGACGACGACGTCGGCCTCCGCCGCCGCCTCGAACCAGTCGCGCCGCGCGAACGGCAGCAGCAGGTTGACCGCGACGGGCCTGCCCGTCAGCGCCCGCGCCGCCGCCAGCTCGCGCCGGATCGCCGCCGCCCCGTTGACGGCGATCGTCCCCAGCCCCCCGGCGTCGGAGACCGTCGCCGCCAGCTCGTGGCGGCTCAGATCCCGCCGCCCATCCCCGCCTGGACGACGGGAAGCTCCACCCCCAGGCGCTCGAGCAGCGGCGGCACCCTCCCAGTCTAGGTTCCCGCCCACCGACGCTCGTTTCCACCCTTTTGGTCCCTATAGGGGCTAAAAGACCCAGCTAGAGCCGCAGCTCGAGCCCCGGCGGGTCATAGACCTGTGCCAGCCGCGCCAGGGCGAGAGCTCCGAGCATCAGACCGAAGTCCCGCAGGGCGACGTCGTAGTAGCCGGAGTAGGTGAGCAGGTCGACGATGATCCCGGCCGAGCCAGGCGGCGACGACGTAGGCGCCGTAGCGGGGCTTCAGGGCGACGAGGATGCCGGCGAGGATCTCGACCACGCCGACCAGGTGCATCGCGGTCGAGGCGCTGCCGGGGACGATGTCGTTGATCCAGGGCGCCAGGTACTGCTCGGCCAGTCGACCATGACGTCGAAGAACTTGTCGAGGCCGAAGAGGATCGGGGCGACGGTGAAGACGACGCGCAGCAGCACGAAGGCCTGGTAGGCGGGGTCGCTGCGAAGCCGTTCGCCGAAGCTGGGGGCGACCCGCGCTTCGCGCGGGATCGAGAGTTGCGGTGGTGGACATGGGACCTCCTCGTTGGTTGGTGTGGTTGGTGGTGTTGGTGATCGCTGCCCTCCCTTTGCGTCGCCCACCGCCGCGGTCTTACCGCGGTAAGAAACCGGCGCCCGCCGTCGCTAACAATGATGGCGACCGCGCTGATGCCGACTCCGACCGAGATCCCCTGGGCTCGACCGCCTGCGCCGAGGGCGGCCGCAGTGCCGAGCTCCACGCGCTGCTGCTGAAGGCGGCGCGTTCGAGGTCGGCCGGCGCCGAGCTGCCACCTGCGCGGCGGCGATCGAGGACCTCGCCCAGCAGGCCGCCGACGATGCGCTGATGGCGGTGCTCGCAAGCTCGACGAGTTCCGCGGCGAAAGCCGCTTCACCACCTGGGCCTACAAGTTCGCCCTGCTGGAGGCGGCGGTGAAGGTGCGCGCCGCGCCTGGCAGGGGCGGAGGTCCCGCTCGAGGACGAGGCCTGGAGGGCGCTCGCCGACGCGGGCGCCGCCGGCCGCGGCGCCGAGGACGCGAGCTGTTCGCGCCTGCGCGAGGAGATCGAGAGCGGCCTGACTCCGCGCCAGCGCGAGGTCCTCGTCGCGGTCGCCCTCAACGGGGTGCCGATCGACGTCCTCGCCGAGCGTCTCGACTCGACCCGCGGCGCCCTCTACAAGAACCTGCACGACGCCCGCCGGAAGCTGCGGCGAGGCCTCGCCGCGCGCGGCTTTCGAGTAGGACTGGATGAAGAGGAGGGGCGATGAAACTGCGACGATCTTCTGGGCCGGGTGCTCGGACCGGGCGAGCCGGAGCTGACCTGCGAGCAGTGCTTCGCCGAGCTCGACCGCTACGTCGAGCTGGTCCTCGCCGACGCCGACGCCGACGACCGCATCCCCGGGATGCACGCCCACCTGCGGGGCTGTCCGGCCTGCGCCGAGGACTTCAACAGCCTCCGCGACCTCGTCGCCGGCAAGGGCGAGAGCGACTAGCCCGCGACCTCGGCCTCGGCCCAGACTTCGAGCACCACCCGCAGCCAGTCGGGCTCGACCCGGAGCGTCCAGCCGTGGTTGGGGACCGCCTGCAGGACTTCGCCCTTCGCCAGCGTCTTCAGGTGGTAGGCGACCGGGCCCACCCGCTGGTCGAGGGCCGATGCCACTTCCTGGGCGGAGGCGCAGTCGAAGGATCCGTCGAGATATGCAAGCAGGATCCGCCGCCGGAGCGGGTGGTTGACGGCGCTGATCAGCTTGGCGGCGGTGGGTGGCATCGAGAACGGCGGATGTTCACTACTGCAACTAATTCCGACGCTCAAGATGTTAGTGCATAAATACTCTAACAACCGGGTCTTTTAATAGGGAGGCTCCCGGGGCGCGATGCCGCCGCCCCGCCGCAGCAAACCCCGCTCTCCCGAGCACGCCGCCCTTGGGGAGGCTGTCCGCACGCTCCGCGTCGAGGCAGGGATGAGCCAGGAGCAGCTGGCCGAAGGCGCGCAAACCGACCTCACCCAGGTCGGCGGCATCGAGCGCGGCGTCAGGAACCCGAGCTACACGACGCTGCTGCGCCTCGCCACGGCACTGAAGACGAGCGTCGGCGAGCTGACGACGCGCGCCGACGAGCTGCGCGGCTGACGCCGATCCCTCCCCGCAGAGCGCTAACCGCCCTGTGGGGTGCAGGAGAGAGGTGGGTGAGGCCGGCCTCGGTGCCGTCGGCGAACTCGACGTGGCCCTTGGTGATCCAGCTGCCGGTCGGGCAGCCCGCCGAGAGGAAGCTCCTCCTCTCGCCCTTATAGACGAAGCGGCGGCCGATCTTCAGCTCGAAGTTGGTCGCCGAGCCGGCGCCGCCGGTGATCTTCGGGATGCGCGCCTCGAGGTGGAGGCCGAAGCGCCCCTTGTGGAGGCGGGTGCTATTGTTAACCAAATGGTTAATGATCCGTTCAAGGCCCTCTCGCACCCGATCCGCCGCGGGATCGTCGAACGGCTCGCCGGCGGTCCGGCGAGCGTCGGCGAAGTCAGCCGCGACTTCGGGGTCTCCAAGCCCGCGATCTCCAAGCACCTGAAGGTGCTCGAGGAGACGGGGGTGATCACCCGGGTGGTCGAGGGCCGGACGCACCGGATCGCGTTGAAGCCGGAGGTGCTCGGCGACGCCGCCGAGTGGATGGATCGCCAGCGCGCCCTCTGGGAGCGCATGTTCGACGTCGTCGACGAGTACCTGAAGGAGGAACAGGAATGAACTCGCCACCTGTCGTCTCGGCCGAGGAGTGGAAGGCCGCGCGCGAGGAGATGCTGGTCAAGGAGAAGGAGCTGACCCGGGCGCGCGACGCCCTGGCCGCCGAACGCCGGCGGATGCCGCGGCTGGCGGTCGAGAAGGAGTACCGCTTCGAGGGGCCGGACGGGCCGGTGAGCCTGGTCGACCTCTTCGCCGGGCGTCGCCAGCTGATCGTCTACCGCTTCTTCTTCGATCCCGATATCAAGGGCTATCCCGAGAAGGGCTGTCCCGGCTGCTCGTTCGTCGCCGACCAGGTCGCCCACCTCGCCCACCTCAACGCCCGCGACACCACGCTTGTGTTCGTCTCGCGGGCGTCGCAGGCGGAGATCGCGCGGCTGAAGGAGCGGATGGGCTGGGAGATCCCCTGGTTCACCCTCACCGACAGCTTCGACGCCGACTTCGACGTCGCCGAATGGCACGGGACCAACGTCTTCTACCGCGACGACGAGGACCGCATCTTCCGCACCTACTTCGTCGACTCGCGCGGCGACGAGCAGATGGGAGGCACCTGGAACTACCTCGACATCACCCCACTGGGGCGGCAGGAGGAGTGGGAGGACTCGCCGGACGGCTACCCGCAGACGCCGCCCTACGGCTGGTGGAACCGCCACGACGAATACGAGCAGGCGGCATGATCCTGCTCGCGCACGTCGGCGGCCTGCCGCTCGAGGAGCTGCTGCCGGCGCTCGCCGGCCCCGGCGCCGGCCTGCTCGCCGCCCGGGCCTGGCTCAACCTCCAGCTCCGCCGCGACCGCCAGCGGGTAAGCCGATGACCGCCGGCCTGACGATGAAGATCGAGCGCACGTTCCAGGCGCCTGTCGAGGCCGTCTTCGACGCCTGGACCAGCGAGGAGGTGATGAGGCGCTGGTTCCATGGCGAACACCACTGGCATACCCCCCACGCCGAAGTCGATCTCCGCCTCGGCGGCGCCGTCCGCGTGGTCATGCGCGACCCCGACAAAGGCACCGAGTACGGAGGCGAAGGCCACTACACCGAAATCGATCGACCCCGCCGCCTCGCCTTCACCTGGGTCTGGGACGACGACGCCGACCGCGAGACCCTGATCGAGCTCGACTTCGAGGAGAGCGACGGCGCCACCAAGGTGACGATGACCCACAGCGGCCTCCGCGATCAGGAATCGGTGACTTCGCACGAAGGCGGCTGGAACAACGCGCTCGACAACCTGGGCGAGGCGCTGGAGAGCATCTGAGCGAATTGCCTGTGCGCGTGACGATTTTGGAACCGTAATGTTTATGGCGAAAGAGATTTTTCGGTATTGACAGTCAGGTGCCTGCCCATAGCCTCAACTCGTGGTGGGCATTGACTGTTGCGGGCGCAGCGATGCCGGCGGCTTCGGGCGAGTCACGCTCTCCCTCCTAGCGCTGTCGCTGTGCCTCACCCTCGCGGCGGCGCTCGGCCCCGCACCGTCGATGGCGAAGAGACAGGGCGCGGTCCAGGCTTGCTACGACGGCTCGGACGGAAACGAGCTGCACGTCACTGGCGTGAAGGAAGCCTGTCCGCCGGGAGCAATCCCCCTGCGATGGCAGAAGGGGGGGCCCGGCCGGCGCCGTCCGTTCAACGAAGCGGACGTGAAAGGTGGGAATGTGACGGTCGGCGGGACGCACGTCACGATCTTCGGCATCGGCAAGCCGGATAGCCGCAAGGCGACCTCCGAGGATCTGGTCGCCAAGCTCAAGAACTGGCTTCTGCTGGCAGTGATCGGCGCTGCGTTCGTTCTTGCCGTGGTGGCGCTGTTCCAGGCGGTGCTCGGGCTGCTCGGGCGTCTACTCCGACTGGTTCCGCCGCTTCGGGACTTCGGGCCAATGCACCGACTGATTCCCATAGTCGGCCCGGTCTTGCAGGTGGAGCCGTTCGGGAGCGACGCTCCTTCGACCGGGTTCGGCCCATCCTTCGCCTCCAAAGTGCGGGCGCAGCTGAGCAAGCGAGAAACGGGAGACCACCTCTTCCTCGTGACCGGCGAAGGAGCGCCGAGTCCAGCACTTTCCGCCCTGCAGGCGACGCCGCAGGGACAACTTCTGACGGCGGCGGTCCTCCTGTTCAGGGGCCTGCCGTTCAAGAGCCGGCTCGTCGTCACCGGCTCCCTGACATCGATCGACGACGACGGATCCGCGGCGGCGGTTGTCGTGCTGCAGCGGGGAAACACGGTGGCTGCCACCGCCGAGATCCGGCCGACCGAACGACCGAGCTCGGGGATGAGCCCGAGCATGTCGAACGACGTCCTCGCCGTCGCGGCGGCCGGGTGGGCGGAGCACGTCGTCGCCGACGAAACCCCCGGTCCCCCGGGGCATGAGGTCTTCCTCTCACACGACCCGCTGAGCTGGGCGTTCTTCCGCGCCGGCGCCACGCTCAGCCGCCGCAGCTACCTGACCGAGGCCGGCGACGCCTACGAGCGAGCGCTGGCGATCGACCCGGAGAACATCGGCGCCCTTGTCGACCTCGCCCACCTGCGCCGCCGGGAAAATCATTTCGCCGGTGCGGCTTCTCTCGCCAAGTTGGCGACGGAGCTGATCGAGGCGCGCCAGAAACCAGAGGAGACCGTGCCGGACTGGTATCGGGCGATGATCCTCTTAGCCACCATCTACTCGGAGTGGGCAAAACGAGACGGGGATGAATGGACTCGCCAAGAAGCGCTCGAGTTGAGTGAAAAGGCCTTTCTTAGGGCGGCGGAGACGCGGGACTGGATCGAGGGGCGCCTCGGGCGAAAGGCGCTGAAAAAGGCGAGGTCAAGGCGTCTAGTCCCCCGCCTTGCACGCTCCAAAGCCTGGCTCCGAACGCGATTCGGGGGGCGGCGGCGATGGAGCACGGCCGTCGCCGCGGCCGCCCTGCATGAGCTCTTGGAATCGACCTTCGAACCGGGAGCACTCCTGCTGGTCGCGGCAAACCGCGTCAACCGAAAGCTGCCGCCGGCAGACGACCCGTTCATCCCTCCGCTGGAAAAGTCGCCCGAAGACCGCGAAAGGGAGCAGTTGAAGCTTCGAAACCAGGCCCTCGAACAGTTGAAGAACGGCAAAGACCTCGATTCGGAACCACTGGTCGAATACGTAAACGCCCTGACGAATAGGAGCGCCCGCGTGCTCTACAACCTGGCATGTCACTACAGCCAGGCAGCCGGCGATGAGGACATCGATGCCACCACCGCGGAGACCTACACGAAGATCGCCGCCGAATATCTACGCCAAGCGATCTGCCGCTTCCCTCCAGCCGAGCGCCGCGGCGTAATGGATTGGGTCCAACAGGACCCCGACCTCAAGCTCCTGCGAGAACGAAGGCGGCGGGACTTGCTCGAACTTCGGAAGCTGATCCCAAAGTAAGCCACCGCTCCGCACCCCGGCTGACGAGAGACCCGATACGAGCTTCAGGCTCGCTCTTCGGCTTGAAAGGACGAGGGTCCTCTGCGCAGGGAGCGGGGTTGCGGCGGCGATGTGACTCAGATGAGACCCGCAGAGGCAGGTCCCTGACTCAGTGCGTCTGAAGCTCCGGCCTGAGGACCCGAGTGCCGCCGTCAGCTGAGACCAGAACCACCGAGAAACCTTCGTCCGCGGCACGCTCGATGTCATGGCCGGCCGAGGGAGCGTCAGCGTCGACAAAGGCGGCACGCTCGGGATAAGGCGAGAGGCCCTCGATCGCGAGATCTATTGCTTCGTCCATCACCTTGGCGGCGGGCGAGCGTTTGCTGTCAGCGGTCATCCATCACCGATCGTACGCTCGACCGCGAGGCAGCACCCGCAGGACGACGATCACCTGGCTCTCGTCATCGAAGCTGAACCGCACCCGCCAGTCGCCCACCCGAAGGCGCCACTGGAGTGAATTGAGCTTCCGGATGTCGCCGCCACGCGGATCCGCGACGAACTTCTCGAGGGCATCCAGAAGCCGACGCTGAACCGGAGGATCGAGCCGCTTCAGATCACGCCGCGCTGGCGGCGCAACCCGCAATGACCAGACTGCCGCTCAATCGAGATCAAGCTCGGCGCGCAACTGCTCCGAAGAAACCGCTTCTCCCCGTCTGTAGGCGGCGAGGGCCTCAGCGGCGCTTGCGTCCTCGTCTGCCTCAGGCGCCTCATCATCAAGCGGCGCAGACGCAAGGGCGTGCAGCATTGGATCATCACGCCGACGCTCGACGATCACCAGCGCGGCCTCAGCCTCCTGCTCGGAAAGCTCATCGACCAACTTGTGGAGTCGCTCCTTCGTAGTCACCGGCCCATGGTACCGCCGGCAAGGATCAACTGGAGCGTTTCAGCCACGACTGGCTGAGCCCACGGACAGCGGCGTCTGCCATCGAGCCGCTCAGCAAGCCGAGGTCCGTCTGATTGAAAGGAGGAGGGGCGTCCGCGTGGTCAGCCGGATTGCGACGATGATGCGACCGGAATGCGACCGTCAGGTGCTGCGCCCACCATCGCGCCTCCTATGGCGTAGTCATACCGGGTCGCTCATCGACCAACTCCCCGAGGTGCTCTGCGATTAGCTCGTTGGTGCGGAAGAACTGGCCGACTGCCATCCCCCACCCCTCTTCGGGAACTGATCCGTCGATCCTAAATAGCTTCCGGTACAACACCGCCTTGCCCCGCTTCGCAATTGGGTCGCTGTCGCGGCTCGGGCGGTAGCTCCCGGCCGGGTACCCCTTGAGCGCGCCGTCGAGATGGGTGAACTGCTGAGCCTGCGTATCCCGCTCGCTGTGTAGATATCGATTCAAGACCAGTTCTCCACCCTGCGGATCTTGTCTGCCCGGTCGGATCTCCTCGATCTGCAGCGTTTTAATCGTTGAATCGCGCACACCCCATCTAAATTCAGTTGCGATCAAGGGATAGAAGGCCTCATACCGTCGGCCCTCGGTCGTCTCCAAGTTCCGCCAATGGAGCGCACGGCCGAGGTCGTGCTCCGCGGTTGAATCCAGGTTCTCGCGGGTGACTTTGAGGCCGAACCAGTAATCCTCAAGCAACATGCATGGCAATTCATCTCTGCGGATGACGCGAAATGGGTTAATTGCAACCTGCACGGCAAGTCCATCAACATGGGCCAAAGCACAGAGATCCCAGAAAAGCTCTCGCGCATGGCGCAGATGCGGATGGGGAAAGATCACATAGTCCCCGAAAAAGACGTAAGGGTCAGCACTCATTGGCGTAGCGGGGGCACGGTCAGGCGTCAATGGCAGGAGGAAGTCGCGTTCCGCCAAGGCGTCCCATAAACCCGGCACCGTGGCGAAAGCCCGATCAGTGGGCGCCGGGTCTTGCAGAGAGCGGGTTCCCAGCCTCGCCTGGGCCAACTGAAGGCCGACCTCAACGACTCGCATCGCCAAGCGCCGGTGCCGATGGGCGACGGGATTCTTGGCTTCCTCAACCCCTACATCCGCAAGACCAATCGTCGCCCAACGATCAGCCTGAGCGAACTGCTCTAGATCGGCGGCGCTCCAAGCTGCGAGAACTTCATCGGTCCTGCGATCGGCCTCTTCCTTGAGGTCTCGGGAGTCCGGATACTCGCCTTCGCCCCAAAACTCCCATATCTGCGCAACCGTCCCGTCTACTAATGCACAAAAGAGGCCGGAGGAGTCGAGGTCGAAATCTGGGTAGGACGGGGGCACCGCGTCTACGCTATCTAGGTCTTCACGGCTAGTCGCCCTTGTTGCCGCCTTTTTTCTCTCTTCCTCCTAAGGGGTCTTCCCGGGGGGCCTGCTGGCGGATGTCGGGAGCGCCCCCAGAGGGCTTACGAATGCCGTGCTCTTCCTTACGAAGCCGACCCGCACGGTCCCCGCGTTTCGGTCGGTTGCCGCCACCAGACTTCTTCTCACTCATCTTCTTCCTCCTTGCATGTTGCGCTCTCCCTGGCGTGAGCCCTTAGATCGTGGATCCTGGTCAGCGGCCACCCCAAACGCCGCCTGCGCCGCCTCTTTCTGACGTTCTCAAGATAGGCATAGACAAAGATGGTCTCTATGGAGGGATCGATAAAGAAGTCGAGGCAGAACTCATCTGCCTCCCCTGGCTCGATCTCAGGCTTATCGTCCTCCCAAGTTCGTACGTGCTGATCGATTAGAGGCCATGCTGCCTCAACTCCGCTGCTATTGAAATGCATGCCAGAGTCGATCTTTCTCCTCATCTCGTCGCCGAGTGGCTTGACTTGGTGGAGATCCATGCGCAGTTGATCGAGCTTCATCAACCCGCGGCCGCCGTTGTGCACTTTCAATCGCGCACTCAAGAGGACGGTGTTGGAATCAAGTTGATGTTCGTCTAGAGCTAGGTCCAGCTCCGCTCGAGGCCAAAGAGTCCGTTCACGTATGAAGGCGAGGTAGGCCCAGACTCCCCCGATGATGACCGCGAACGCCGTGACTGCATTGCCAATAACGTCACTGACATTCTTTACGTCTTCGATGCTGGCAATTGGTGGCATACAGGCGGTGGTTACGTTGACAAGCGGAGAGGTAGCCGCGTGCGAAGCGGGTTGAGTATCGGAAAGGTGGTGCGAACGGAGTCGTATAATGCGACATCTGCACGAGCACGCATCGTCAGGAGCATGGCGAAATTGAGCGGATCAGCAGGACTCAGATCTCCTTCTTCACGGGCGAGATACAGCAGCGTTACCTGGGGACGGTAGAGACTCGATCCGCGCTTATTTGACTTTGCGCGGTGGAGAGTCTCCCACTTTCCATCCTCTTGACGGCGCAGCGTCTCATGCCGCCACCGCTTAGCCGAAGCGGTCTTGGGGAGAGGGCTTGGCGAATAGCCTTCGGCGAGCAAATTGGCAACCTCACTACGTTTCTCGGCGACGTTCAAGTGATAGCTGCGGTCACTACCAGGCTTAGTGAAAGTAAGAATCTGAGCATGTGGGCGAAAACTCATTTCGAGGCCGGCTTGGGTGTACTCCGCAGAGTCCTTGGGATCAGTGGGCGCCACAAAGGCGAGCGTCCAGTGCATAAAGAGGAGGTTGTTGTCAACAACCCCGGGGGCCAGCGGGAACGGGAGGGAACGCATTTCGCCTCGCTGGATCTCGTCCCGGTAAAGGATGGTGGCCTCATTGGGTCGGCAGTCGAGGGTGCCGTCGTATCGCTCGATCAGCCGGCCGAAACCAACCTCATCATGAAGACTCTCTTCTTCCGGTGGCTCCGCAAAATGAGCCGCAAAGGCCCGGAGAACTGAGGGGTCACGACCAGCATCACCCAGTTGAGCCGCTAGTGCGGACAGTCCATGAACAGCGCTAGGCGTCGCAAAGCTCGTCCCGCATGCCTCTGCCATATTGCCCCCTCGGGAGACTCCTCGGAAGGGGCGAGCAGGAACACCGCCGAAAGCGAGACCAGCCGGCTGCATTCGCGAACCCGGCCGGCCGGGCCCCACCGCACTGTAAGGAGCGCGAGCCCAGGGGACCACGGGCGACCGAGCATCACAGGAACCGATTCCCAGACCGTTGACCATGTCAGAGGGCGACTTGATGCGATTCGCTCCGCTCCCACTATCAGCTTCACCGTTATTGCCGACGGCATTTACGAAGAGGATTCCGTCCCGCTCGGCGAGTTCGTCCAGGGTCGCCGTCCAAGGATGAGGGTCGTCATCTTCTTCTAGGCATTGATCTGGACCTAGACTGAGGTTGACGATCGTATGGGTTCCGCCAGCTAGTTGATTTTCGATGTGGTCAAGAATCCAGTAAAGGTCGAGATCAAAACGTTGATCTTCAGGAACTGGCAGCACTCGATAATGGTCAACACCTATCTCCGGCGTGCGAAGCTCAGACTCCCCGTGATCTGGTCCGAACAACACCGCCGCGGTCACTAGCGTTCCATGCGCTAAATCGTCAGGATCGGGATCCTCGCTGGTTAGATCGGTGTTAGTTACAAAGGGGGCGAGCTGGGAAGCTCCCTCATCGACACCGCCATCGAATACGGCAACGCGGACATCCGACTGGGGACGTTCCCCTGGCGGGGGCTCCGGCCCTCTTTGATTCAGCATTCGCAGCGGGCTAATTGGAACCGGACGAACCGTAGGCATCGGGCGTAAGGCTCGCAAAGGATTGAATTCTGCGGCCTCGGCAGCAACATCGCTGGGGAGGCGTACTGGAACGAAAAGTAGGTCCTTTACCCGGCGCCGATAACGGGTTGCGATCTCGCCCCCAAGATCCCCCACGAGGGCTATCCATTTATCCCAAACATCGTCGGCATCGGCTGGGGCTCGGAGACCCCTTCGATCCACTACGGGATGAAAGACAGCCTCCCAAGTGATGGTCTCACCAGGCGCTGGCAATTGCCCTCGCAACGTCTCGGATGACCCAGGAAGTCGCAGGACGTCGAATTGACGAAGAGATAGCCGCGCCTTTTCAGCCTGGGAAGTGGCGCCCTGCTCACGCCGCATCACGTCGCCTAGCTTGGCCAAGGAGCGCTCGTCAGCCGCCAGCAGATAATTCTTGCTCTCACGCTCCTCAGGCGGTGATTTTGGAGTTCGATAAACACCCTTCGTGACCCGAGTGCCGACAGGGACCAAGTCGGCTTCAGTGAAAAGCTCCTTTGGGAAGTCCGAATTCGAAACGTAGTTGGGTAATACCTCAGCTTCGAAGACGACTCTTGCACCACGCATCGACGGCGGGGTAGAAGCAACCCCCTCCTGTAACTCCTCAAGTTGGGGAGAAAGAAGCGCTATGGCTTCCTCCAGAGTGCGTGGGTGCGTCTTGCCAGGGCGGCGACCGGGCCGATCGACTTGACTTGCGAGATGCTCACCCCCGGCCAGCAGCGGTCGCCGCTGCGCCTCCTGCTCCGATCGCCCTGACGCCTCCATCACTGGCTCCTTTTCTTGCTCCGCCGTCGCTGCTGTCTTGACTTAGCGTCTTCCGACTCTGCGCCAGAACGCCAGTCCCGAATCAGTCGTCCAACCGTGGGGTGGGTTACCCCAAGATGAGCTGCTATCTCCCGCTGCGTCATGCCGGCTTCGCTAGCGAGGCCAGCGAAGGCGGCTCGGCGCTCACGGGTGGCACCTTCCGAACGCAATGGATCCATTGCCTGTCGAGCCAAGACAACAGGTAAGGGCTCTTCACTCACAATGGAGGTACGAGCGGCGTGGGATACAAGCCGCTCTAGATCCGCTCCCGTAGCCCCTTCAAAGGCAAGGGCGACCGCTGCAATATGAGCCTCTGAAGGCTGGGGATCAAAATTCAAACGTTGCAGTGCTCGCCGAAGGATTGCCCGCGCCTGCTCAAAGTCCGGGAGGGGTAAATCGATGATGGCATCGAAGCGCCTCTCAACCGCTGGGTCCAGGAGCTGAGGATGATTGGTTGCTGCTACTAGCAGGCTTGAGGTCGGCCAACGGTCAAGCTCGAGTAAGAGCATGTTGACCAGCCGCTTGAGCTCACCGATATCCGTTAGGTCATCCCGACGCTTCGCAACTGCGTCGAACTCATCAAGAAAGAGGACGCAAGGTGCCTTTCGTGCATGGTCGAGGAGGCGGCTGAGGTTCTGGCCCGTTTTGCCTAGGAAACTCGACATAAGCGCGGCTAGCTCGACACCCACCAATGGCAGCTCAAGCTCCGTGGCGAGAAATCTTGCGGTCATCGACTTTCCGACTCCGGGGGGGCCGGTAAGGAGGACGGTTCGTGGCGGATCTACCCCCGCTTCAACTAGGGCGGCTGCACGCGACCAACTCTCCACGATCTGCTTGACAGCAAGCTCCACATGCGAGTTGAGGACAGGCGGGTCCTCACGCGGGCCGCGCTCGATCATGGCCAGAGGCTGGCGGGTCTCGGGCTCCACCGGGATTGCAACTTGGCCCGCTCCTCGGAGGGGGGACCCTCCGTTTTCAACGAGAAGCCGTCCCAACTCCGCCCGGAAGGCCTCGCTTCGGAGGTCCGAGCGGCGCAGCAGCCTACGACTAAGGTGGCGGATAGAACTTGGCTCGCCGTCCAAGCCAAGGCGAACGAGATCGAGGATTAGCCGCTCCTCGTCATTATTTATCTCTTGGTAAGAACGTCGCGCCATTGAGCTACGAACTTACCAGGAGCCCTGGACGACGCCTGGATACTTGGTAAATCACAAGGAAGTTCGTGGCATCTATGTTCCGGGAGTTCCTAGCCGACCACCTTTCGAATGGGTCCGAAGCTTTGGCCGAGAGAATGCGTGTACCGCGCGAGCATCGTCTCAACGCGATGGCCCGCAATCTCAGCTAGATCCGCATCGTTGACGCCAGCGGCGCGGAGGTGGGTGACGTAGCTGTGGCGGCACTCGTGGGGGCGGATGTCTAGGCCGGAAGTTTCCTGGGCGCGCTTCCAGAGGTCGCGGTAGAAGGTGCGCTCGCGCCAGAGGCGGCCTCTTGGCGTCGGGAAGAGGAGCTGGCAGGCGGGGCCGTTGAGGTTGATCTGGGCTTCAAGCATCCAAGCGAGGGTCGCGGGGACTGGAACGACGCGGCCGGCGTCGGGCTCGCCGTGGTCGGTCTTCGTCCCCTCGAGGATCTGGCCCTCATGGGCGGTGCGGCGGACTTGGAGCGTCTCACCGTCGAAGTCTTCCCGCCGTAGCGGCAGCACCTCCCCCAGCCGCAGGCCGCAGTCGGTGAAGACGCGGACCATTGCCTCGTAGCGACCGGCCGCTTTCGCGAAGCGGTGCATCTCCTCAAAGGTGAAGACGCGGATCGGTCTCGGCTTCTTCTTCGCCCTCGGATCGTTGGCTCGGATTCGAATGCCCTTGAATGGGTTGAGGTCGCAGACTTCATCGGTGATCGCGTCCTCGGCCATCGCGGACAGGGCGCGGAGGATGCCGACGGCTCCGGTGGTGGCTCGACCTTCGGTCCTGAGCATGTGGTCGACCAGGGCCAGCGTGTGACGCCGGCGTAGCTCGCGTAGCGGCCAGTCCTTCAGCGGGATGCCCTCGACCTCAACATCGGCGACGCGGCTGATGCGGTGGTCGTTCGTCGCGTTGGTGCGTTCGGATCGCGGGTGGCGCTCGGTCCAGGTAGCCGAGTAGTCGCCGAGGGTGTCCGGCCGATCCGAAAGGCCGTAGGCCTCGTCAATGGCTTTCTGCGCATCGGCCTTCCTGGTGAAGGTGCCTTTGCCGCGGTTCCAGGTGGGCTTGGCGATGTGGCGCTTGCCGTCCCTCCCGGTGTACCGGGCAACCCACACCACCTGCCCTGAGGGGTTGCGGCGCTTTACCGGCGAGTCGCGTCTCACGATGCCTCGTCCCTATGGCGCGCGAGGAAGTCCTCGACGTCGGCGGGGTCGATCCGCCGCACCGCCCCGAGCTTGTAGCTGGGCAGCTTCCCGCTCCTGATCCAGTTGCGGATGGTGCGATCGGAGACGGCTAGGAAGTCAGCGAGGGTGCGCTCGGTGAAGAAGTTGGGTCCGGTGGATTTCCTCTCCATGCCGCCTATGTCCAAGGCGAACGCCGCTTGCATCGGCTGGGGCTTTAAAGCTCCCGGAAGACCGAAGGTCAGACCCCTCCCGGCCCTCCTTACAGGCGGCCTCCGCACGGCGAAGCCGTGCCAAAATCGGCCGCCCGGAGGGGCGGTCGAGCCCTCGCCGCAGCCACTTTGCCCGCTGCTGGAAAATGGGCGGCTCAGGCACGAATCCGGAGGGTTCGTAGTGTGTCGGGGGTGGAGGTTGGTGTTTCGGAGAGGACTTCGGGCTCTCTGGCTAGAGCCTCTGAGTCCTCTCCTGGCTGATCTATCTGCTTCTAGGTGCGCTGCCTTCGATCCTTGCCTTCTCGGCTTCTTCTCACTGACATTTGGGCTGTCATGGATTGGTCTCATTTAGCTGGTCGGCGGTAGACCGAGAGCCGGCCGCGCCCACGCCACCTCCTCGATCAACGCCGTCGCTTCGTAGAAGTGCTCCACCGACCCGCGCCGGGGCTGTGTGCCGACCAGCTCGACCGCGCCGTGCTTCGCCAGCTCGCGGACGTGGTAGCCGACCAGCGACAGGTGCTTCTTCGTGAAGTCCGAGAGCTGCTTGGGGCTGAGGCTCCCGTCCTCTTTGACGTAGAGCCTCAGCAGCTCCCGCCGCAATGGGTGGCGGAGGAGAAAGAGGAGCGCCTGCTCGGGATCGTGAATCTTCTCCGGCATGGTTAGCTCCTTACCGAGAAGCTGCCCGACCGAGTCGGGGCGGGCACGATCCATTCGATGCCGGCGATCAGCTCCTCGGCTCTCACGCCCAGAGCCGAGGCGAGCTTGATGAGGGTGTCCACGCGGGGCAGTCGGGTGCCGTTCTCCACCATCCCGATCTCGGTCCGGTGGAGGCAAGCCATCGCGCCGAGTTCCTCCTGAGAGAACCCGGCGCGACGACGAGCCACGAACAGATTGCGGCCGAGACGCTTAGCCGTCTCCTCGTCCCGGCGTCTGCCGTCCATCAGACTTCCGCCAGTTCGTGGAAGAGGACCGCGGCCCTGGTCGGGACTACGAGCGTGCCCTCCATGTTGAGGAGGCCGCCAGCGGCGAGGTCGCGGACAGCTCGTCTGTGCCGGTCCCGTTCCTCGTACGTCGCCGACAGGCCGCCGGTCATTTCTTTCAGCAGCTCTATGTCCGTCAACGTCTGCGGATAGAGCGAGAGGACGTGCCTCAGGACAGCCGCTTGGTCGCGAAGATCCTGCTCGGCGGTGGTCGTGGCGCGCTCATCACCAGCGCCACTAGGCTTGTCTTGCATGGGAGCTCATACCTCCTGTGCCACGCCCCCGGCTGTTCCACCAGCGCGGGGGCACTTTTTATGGAGGCGTCAGCGTAGCAAGACCGTTGCTACCTAGCAACACCTAGGACTTCGACTGGAGAATCCGGGCGACTCGGGTGAAGTGGAGGCCGGTTGCCTCGGCGATCTCGCGGGTCGAGAGGCCGGCCGCTCGCGCCTTCTCGAAGGCTACCTTTCGTGCCTCCCGGCGCTGTTCGAGCTTCTCGCTCGTCTGCTCGAAATCGGCCTGAGCACGACGCGCCGCACTGCGCGCTTTGGCTTTGGCGTCCCCAGGCATCGCGGAGACCCTATTGGGCACCGCAAAATGTAACCAGGATGAGACCAAGACTCGCCGGAACGTCGCGGAATCGTCCGGAGCGACGCGGAACCCCGATCCGGCGCTAGACCGAGAACTTGGCTCTGCACCGGGCAATGCTTGGCACAGAGCGGAACACGAAGGAATGCGCCCGACCGGATTCGAACCGGCGACCTTCGGCTTGAAAGACCGACGCTCTTTGGGCCCCCGAAAGGACCCGTTGACCACTGAGCTACGGGCGCTCTTCTGGAACGATACCCGCGCAATGGGGTTTGAGCATTCTCGGTCAGGCTAGGGTGGCGGAGATGGAGCTTGGCATCGAGGGGAAAGTCGCCCTGGTGATGGGCGCGAGCAAGGGGATCGGCCGTGGCGTGGCCGGGGCGCTGGCTCGGGAGGGCGCTCGGGTCGCGATCTCCAGCCGCTCGCAAGAGCGGCTGGACGTGGCCGCGGCTGAGATCGGGGAGCGCGCCACGCCCTTCGTCGCCGACACCGGCGACCTCGAGCGCCTCGCCCGCCTGCCGCTCGAGGTCGCCGAGGCGCTCGGCTCCGTCGACATCCTCGTCACCAACACCGGCGGCCCTCCCCCGGGCGGCGCCCTCGACCACGGCTTCGAGGAATGGGAGGACGCTTACCGCTCCTTGGTGCTGGCGCCGCGGATCCTCGCCGGCGCCGTCGTCCCTGGCATGAAGGGCGAAAGCTGGGGCCGCATCGTCAACGTCGGCTCGACGACGACGATCGAGATCAACCCCGCCCTCGGACTCTCCAACGCCCACCGCCTCGCCACCGTCGGCTTCCTGAAGACGCTCGCGCGCGAGGTCGCCGGCGACGGGATCACCGTCAACACCATCGCCACCGGCCGCTTCGCCACCGACCGCATGGCCGAGCTCGGCGGCTCGATCGAGCAGGTCGAAGCGGCGGCGCGAGAGGAAGTGCCGGCGGGCAGGCTCGGCACCGTCGAGGAGTACGGCGACCTCGTCGCCTTCCTCTGTTCCAAGCGCGCCGCCTACATCACCGGCACCGTCATCCCCATTGACGGCGGGCTGATGCGTGCCATCTAGCGAGCGCAGCTGGCACGACCCGAAGCGCGTCAGCGAGTACCTCTCCCGCGAGATCCCGCACCGTGACGTCGCCGAGCAAATGCTGCTCGCGGCGCTCCCGCAGAAGGTCGACCGCCTCCTCGATCTCGGTACCGGCGACGGGCGCCTGATCGCGCTCGTCTGCGGTGCCCACCCGGAGGCCGAAGCGCTCGGCCTCGATTCCTCACCGGCGATGCTCGACCGAGCCGCCGCGCGCTTCGCCGACCAGGCGGCGGTCAAGCTCGAGGCCCACGACCTCCGCGATCCCCTCCCCTCGGGCGACCCCTTCGACGCCGTCGTCTCCGGCCTCGCCATCCACCACCTCGAGGACGAGCGCAAGCGCGATCTCTTCGCCGAAGTCCATGACCTCCTCGTGCCGGGCGGCGTCTTCGCCAACCTCGACCTCGTCGAGGCGCCCACCCCCGAGCTGCATGAACGCTTCCGGCGAGAGATCGGCCGTCCCGAGGACGACCCCGCCGACCGCTTCGCCCCGCTTTGCGACCAACTCGATTGGCTGCGCGCCGCCGGCTTCGCCGACGGCGATTGCCACTTCAAGTGGCTGCAGCTGACGCTGGTGGTCGGGTCCGCCTAGGAGAACAGCTGGCCGGCGCGGATTCGCTCCGCCATCGCCTTCGACTCGTCGCGGTAGACGCGGCCGTCCTCGAACTCGATCGTCGGGTATTTGCCCTGGCCCGAGAGCTCCTTCAGCTCGCCGCGGCGGAACGGCAGCAGCGGCCCCTTGACGACCTCGTACTCGATCCCCTGCTCATCCAGCGCCTTCTGGACTTTCCAGCAGGGGTGCCCCTCGTTCTTCACAAACATCAGCGAGCAGCGATGCAGCTTCACAGTCATGCGATTCACCTTAACTGAGTGAGTAGGACCAAGCCAGGGCGTGCCGGCGGCGGAGCGGCAGTGCTCTGCACGACGCGGAGCCGACGGTGCGGCATAGCGCCGGTACTACTCACTCAGCTCGCGCATCGCCGGATAGATGATCACGTCCCGCAAGGTTTTCGCCCCGGTCATGATCATCAGCAGCCGGTCGATCCCGAGGCCGCAGCCGCTCGCCGGCGGCATCCCGTATTCGAGCGCCCGCACGAACTCGTCGTCGTGGGGGTGCGGGTCGGGCTCGGCCCCCTTCTCCTGCCGCTCGCGCTGCTTGATGAAGCGCTCGCGCTGCTCGACCGGATCGTTGAGGTCGGTGCCGCCGCCGACGATCTCCATCCCGGCGACGATGCCGTCGAAGGCCTCGCAGATGCGCGGGCTCTCCTCGTGCACCTTGACCAGCGGCCAGATGTCGATCGGCAGGTCGATGATGTAGGTCGGCTGGATCAGCTTCGGCTCGACGAACTTGCCCTGCAGGGTGTCGACCACCCCGGCCCAGTCGTCGTCCTTGCTGACGTCGCTGCCCGCCGCCTCGGCCAGTTCGTCGCGGCTCGCCTCGTAGATGTCGAGACCGGTCTCACGCAGCAGCTCGTCGCGCAGCCGCACCCGCGGCCAGGGCGCGGTGAAGTCGATCTCGACGCCGTCGCGCTCGACCACCGTCGTCCCCATCACCTTCTCGACCACGGTCGAGACCAGCGTCTCGATGAACCGCATCACGCCTTCGTAGTCGGCCCCGCCGACGAACATCTCCAGCATCGTGAACTCGGGGTTGTGCTGGGGCGACATCCCCTCGTTGCGGAAGAACTTGCCGAACTCGTAGACGTCCTCGAAGCCGCCGACGATCGCCCGCTTCAGGTAGAGCTCGGTCGCCGTCCGCAGGAAGAGCTCGCGGTCGAGCGCGTTGTGGTGGGTGACGAACGGCCGCGCCGCGGCGCCGCCGGTCAGCCGCTGCAGGACCGGCGTTTCCAGCTCGACCCAGCCACGCTCGTGCATGTGGGTGCGGATCGCGAAGGTCAGGTCGTCGCGCTTCTTGAAGATCTCCCGCGACTCCTCGTTGGCCATCAGGTCGAGTTCGCGCTGGCGGTAGCGGGTGTCCGGGTCGGAGATGCCGTGGAAGAGGTCGGGCGGGTCTTTCAGCGCCTTCGCCAGCAGCGTGCACTCGCGGACGCCGATCGCCAGCTGCCCGCGCTTGGTCACGTGCAGCGGCCCCTCGATCCCGACCAGGTCGCCGATGTCTAGATCCTCGACCCGCTCGAACGCCTCCTCCCCGAGCACGTCGCGCCGCGCGTAGGCCTGGATCGTGCCGGTGATGTCGCGGACGTCGAGGAAGGCGGTCTTGCCGTGGCCGCGCTTGCCGGTTATCCGGCCCATCACCCGGTAGGTGAACTGCTCGTGCTCGCCCTCACCCAGCTCGGCCGGGTCGTGGGCGGCCTCGATCTCCTCGACGTGGGTGCGGTCCTCGAACGAATGCGGGTAAGGGTCGACCCCGCTCTCGCGCAAGCGCTCGAGCTTTGCCCTCCGCTGCTCCTCGGTCGAGACGGCGACCGAACGGTCGCCGGAGCCCTCAGGGCGCGAGGCCGACGGTGACTCGGTCATCCCCTTCATAGTCCTGGAGGGTAGTCGCGTCGCGCAGCAACTCGCGCATCGCCGGCCCGTGATGGGTGTCGTGCTCCATCGCCAGCTTCCAGCCGGAGGGCGTTTCGGCGATCACGCCGCGGATAACGCCGAGGCCGTCCTCGCCACAATCGCCGGTGACCGCGACCCGCGGCTCCTTCTGGATCTCCGGCGAACGCTCGAAGATCGTCTCGTCGGTGACGTAGGGCATGTTGGCGATCACGAGGTCGACGTCTTCGGCTTCGACCGACTCCGGCAGGCCCTTGCCGACCGTGAGCTCGAGGTCGAGGCCGAGCCGCTGGGCGTTCTCGCGGGCAGCTTCGACCGCTTCCGGCGAGAGGTCCGAGGCGGTGACCTTGAGGTCCGGCCGCTCCGACAGCAGCGCCAGCGCGATCGCGCCGGAGCCGGTGCCGATCTCGTGCACACGCGCGCCCTCGGGCAGCTGCGTGCCGACCTCGACCAGGAGCTCGGTCTCGCGGCGCGGCCAGAGCACCCGCTCGTCGACGTAGATCTCGAGGTTGCGGAAGGGGGCGCGGCCGAGGATGTAGGCGATCGGCTCGCGCTCGACCCGGCGCTGGACGTTGCGCTCGATCTGGACGGCGACCTCGTCGCTGACCTCGCCGGCGCTCTCAACCGTCAGCTCGCCGGGCTGCACGCCGAGCGCGTCGGCGACCAGGATTTCGGCGTCGGTGCGGGCGTCTTCGACCCCGGCGGCGGCGATCCGCTCGGCCGCGTCGTCGAGGATCGCGCCGACGGTGCGCGCCGAAGGCCCCTCGCTTTGAACGTCGATTGCCGCCATTACCCCCACATCCTCCCTAAATAGACCGCTCCAAAGATTTTGCGCAAGATACCAGTGTTTCAAGCCTGCCGAGTTGCCTGTTTCCGTCGCATAACGGAGCAAAGCGGCAACTCAGGTGAGCGCCCTCAGGCCGGGGCGCCAACAGCTTCGTTCGCCGCCGGCCGGCCGATGCCTCCGTATCGGCGGATCACGATAGCGATCCAGATCGCTCCGGCGGCGATCATCGCCAGGCTCTCCAGCTGCGCCTGCGTCAGCCCCAGCGCCACGTCCTCATTGCGGCGCAGGAACTCGACCAGCAACCGCTCGGCCCCGGCGTAGAGGAGGTAGAGGGCAAAGAGGACGCCGGCGCGGACCCGGTCGCGCAGCTGCCAGAGGATCCAGGCGCCGAGCCCCATCGCCAGCGTCTCGTAGATCGGCGTCGGGTGCACGGCCTGGTCGGTGGGGACGGTGCCGTCGGGATAGGCCATCGCCCAGGGCCCGTCCCAGGCCTTGCCGTAATCGCCGTCGCCGGAGAGCTGGCAGCCACAGCGGCCGATCGCGTAGCCGAGCGCCAGCGCCGGCGCCGCCAGGTCGAGCAGCGCCAGGCCGAGGAAGTCGCGGTAGGCGGCCCAGAGGAAGACGGCGAGGGCGCCGCCGATCGCACCGCCGTACCAGACCAGCCCCGAGCCGGAAAAGAGGTTGCCGAGGAGGTCGTCCTGGACCTCGCTCCAGCGGTCGACGATGAAGTAGACGCGCGAGCCGACGACGCCGCCGATGAGCGCCGCGAACCCCATCTCGTACGCCCAGTCGGGCGGCTTGCCGATCTCCTCCAGCCGCTTCCAGATCAGCGCCCCGGCGGCGAGGAAGGCGAGGGCGAACATCAGCCCGAAGGTCTGCAGCGTCAACGGGCCGAGGTGGATCTCGGGATACACGCTCAGTCCTCGATCGCGATCCAGCCGGGCTGCGAGGCGACCCGCCCGAGCCACTCGCGGACCGCCGGCAGCGGCTCGAGGTCGAACCCGCCCTCGGGCGCCACGTGGGTGTAGGCGTAAAGGGCGATGTCGGCGATCGTCAGGCGCTCGCCCACCAGGTAGTCGCGCTCGCGCAGGTGCCGCTCGAGGATCTTCAGCGCGACGACGCCTTCGCGCCGGCGCTTCTCAATCTCCTCGGCCGGCGGCGGGTCCGGGGACTTCGCGACCCAGAAGCGGGTGACGGCGATCGCCGGCTCGTGTTTGTACTGCTCGAAGAACATCCACTGCAGGACCTGGGCGCGCTCGTAGGGATCCTCCGGCAGGTACTCGGTCCCCGCGGCGAAGTAGGCGAGGATCGCGTTCGACTCGGCCAGCGGCCGCCCGTCGTCCAGCACCACCGTCGGCAGGGTCAGCGACGGGTTGAGGCCGCCGAGGACCTCGATCCGCTCCGAGTAGTCCGTCACCGACATCTCCCGCCGCTCGTAGGAGACCCCGAGCAGGGCGAGCAGCGCCCGCACCTTGTAGCAGTTGCCGGAGAAGGGGTTGTCGTAGAGGAGGAGCGTCAACGAACTAGTCCGCCAGCAGCATCTCCAGCAGCGCCTTCTGCGCGTGCAGGCGGTTCTCGGCCTGGTCCCAGACGGCCGAGTGCTCTCCATATAGGACCTCGGCGGCGATCTCTTCGCCGGGGTGGGCGGGCAGGCAGTGGAGGACGATCGCCCGCTGCTTGGCGACGGCGAGGAGGTCGGCGTCGAGCTGGTAGGGAGCGAGGTCGGAGCGACGGCGCTGCGCCCCTTCCTCGTCGCCCATGCTGACCCAGACGTCGGTGTAGAGGGCGTCGGCTTCGGTCGCGGCGGCGCGCGGGTCGTCGGTCAGCTTCGCTCCGTGGCTCTCTTCCAGCTGGTAGCCGGCGGGCGCCGCGACGACGACCTCGACCCCGGCCAGCTCGCCGAGGATTGCCAGCGAGCGGGCGACGTTGTTGCCGTCGCCGACGTAGGCGAGCCGCAGCCCCTGCAGGTCGCCGAAGCGCTCCCGCATCGTCAGCAGGTCGGCGAGCGCCTGGCAGGGGTGGTGCAGCGGCGTCAGGCCGTTGACGACCGGCACCTCGGCCGCCTCGGCCAGCGCCGCAACGGTCTCGTGGGAGCCGGAGCGGATGACGATCGCGTCGACGTAGCGAGAGAGGACGCGGGCGGTGTCGCCGGTCGACTCGCCGCGGGCGAGCTGCAGTTCGTCGCCGCGCAGCATCACCCCGTGGCCGCCGAGCTCGGCGACGCCGACGTCGAAGCTGATCCGCGTCCGCGTCGAGGGCTTTTCGAAGACCAGGGCGACGCTGCGGCCGGCGAGCGCCCCGCGGCCGACGCCCTCGCGGCGGCCCGCTTTCAGCTCGGCCGCGCGGTCGAGCAGCTTGCCGAGCTCGAAGGCGCCGAGCTCTTCGCCGGTGAGGAAGTTCATCAAGGGTGCGCTTCGCTTCGCTTCGCGATCAACAAGCTGCTGATACTACGAGCAATGGAGCTGGCCGTTCTCAGCTGGAACCTCTTCCACGGGCGCGACTTCCCACCCGACCCGGCGCTGCGCACCTGGCGCTCGCGGCTGTTCCGCCTCGAGCAGCGCAACGAGACCCACGTCCAGGTCAACCGTAACCTCAGCGAGGAGTTCGCGACCGTCCTCGCCGGGGCCGAGTGGGACGTGGCGATGCTGCAGGAGTGCCCGCCGCGCTTCGCCGAGCCGCTGGCGCGCGCCTGCGGGGCCGAGTGGCACCGGACGCTGACCTCGCGCAACTCGCTGGGGGCGCTCCGGGGATTGTTGGCGCGGCAGAACCCGGACCTGATGGCCTCCGGCGAGGGCGGCTCCAACGTCATCCTCGTCCGCGTCCCGGGACGGCTCGGCGGGATCGCCGAGCGGCGCGAGATCGCGATCCACGAAGGCGAGCCCGAGCGCCGGGCGATGGGCTTCGTCCGCACCGCCTCCGGCATCTGCGTCGCCAACCTGCACGCGACCAACGACTGGCCGCAGCTCGCGGCCGAGGACGTCTTCAAAGCGGCGCGGGCGGCGCTCGAGTGGTCCGCCGGCGCGCCACTCGTCTTCGGCGGCGACCTCAACCTCCGCCCAGCCAAGCAGCCGCGGATCTTCGAGCGATTGGAAGAGGAGTTCGGGCTGGCACCTACGACCGCGCCGACCGCGATCGACCACATCCTCTGCCGCGGCCTCGAGGTAACTGAGCCACCAACACAGTGGCCGCCGGAGCAGCGCGAGCTGGCGCTCGAGGGACGGGCGCTGCGGCTTTCCGATCATGCACCGGTTCAGGCACGTTTTCGTGCGACCGCGCTTGACGCCCTGCGGAACTGAGATAGTCGGGGCCCAGCAGTCGGGACAACCGAATACACGGAGGCAAAACCTAGATGGCGGACAAAAAAGCAAGCGGCAAAAAAGCGAGAGCTTCGAAAGCCAAAAAACCGGCGAAATCGAAAACCAAAGCGAAAGCTAAAAAAGCCGCGCCGAAAAAAGCTGCCAAAAAAGCAGCCTCGAAATCGAAAGCGACTTCGAAAAAACGCACCGCCAAAAAAGGCGCGAAAAAAGGCGGCGCCAAAAGTAAAGCCAAAACCAGCGCCAAAACCGGCACCAAAAAAACTTCCAGCAAAGCGACGAGCGGGCTCGACAAGAGCGTCGCGCAGTTCCGCGAGAGCCTCGAGCAGAGCGTGACCCTGAGCCGCGACCGCATCCAGGATGTCGTCGACGACGCCGTCAAACGCGGCCGCATGACCCGCGGCGACGCCGAGAAACTTCTCACCGAACTGGTGAAAAAAGGCAAAAAACAGCGTGACTCGCTGATCAAAGAGCTCGAACGCCTCGTCAAACAGGCGCGCAAAGCACTGCCATAAAGAAGGGCGAACAACTCGAGCTCGAAATCGACTCGCTCGCCTTCGGTGGGCGGGGAGTCGCGCGCAGCGAGGGGTTCGTCGTCTTCGTCGCCGGGGCGCTGCCGGGAGACCTGGTCCGCGCCGAGGTGACGAAGCCCAAGAAGCGCTTCGCCGAGGCGCGGACCATCGAGGTGGTCCGCGCCTCGGCCGACCGCCTGCCGGACGTCTGCGTCCACGGCGGCGAGCCCTGTCCCGGCGCCCCCTGGCAGGGCCTTCCCTACGAGCGCCAACTCGCCTACAAGTCCGAACAGGTCGCCGACGCCCTCAACCGGATCGGCGGCCTCGAGGGCTACGAGCTTGAGGAGATCGTCCCCGCGGACGAGCAGTGGCGCTACCGCAACAAGCTCGAATACTCCTTCGGCGAAGACGACGACGGTGAGGCGACGCTCGGCTTCCACGCCCGCGGTCGCTGGGACCTGATCGTCGGGGTCGAGGACTGCCACCTGGCGAGCGAGGCCGGCAACGAGGCGCGGAACGCGGTCCGGGACTGGGCACGGGTCGAGTCGATCCCCGCCTACGACGCCCGCGCCCGCCGCGGCGTCCTCCGCAACCTGGCGGTGCGCGAGGGGCGGCGGACCGGGCAGATCCAAACCCGCCTCGTCACCGCCAAAGCGCGCTTCCCGCGGCCGCCGGTCGACCTCCACACGATCGTCGAGGGAGACGCCGGCGGCACCGAGGGCCCGACCGGGGTGCTGGGTGAGGAACGACTGCGCGAGGAGCTCTGCGGCCTGAAGCTGGAGATGTCCCACGGCGCCTTCTTCCAGACCAACACCGAGATGGCCGAGCGGCTCTACGCGGTCGCCGCCGAGTTCGCCGGGCTCACCGGCAACGAGCGCGTCTTCGACCTCTTCTGCGGGATCGGCACGATCGGGCTGACGATGGCCGCGCAGGCGGGTGAGGTCTGGGGCTTGGAGATCGTCGAGGAGGCAATCGCCGACGCCGAGCGCAACGCGCGCCGCAACAAGATCGAGAACGCCCACTTCATGGCGGCCAACGCACGGACTGGGGTGCGGCCGCTGGTCGAGAAGGCGGGGAAGCCCGACGTCGTCGTCGTCGACCCGCCGCGGGCCGGGCTCTCGCAGAAAATCGTCCGCCGGGTGATCGAGTGCGAGGCGCAGAGGATCGTCTACGTCTCCTGCAACCCGACCACGCTCGCCCCCAACGCGGCCCAACTGGGAGAGGCCGGTTATAAGCTCGCCCGCGTGAGGCCGGTCGACATGTTTCCCCAGACCCCCCATATCGAGTGCGTCGCCCTCTTCGAGCGCCAGCCCGACCGGATAGCCGCCCCCGGACGCGATAGCGGAGGAGGCGGCGACTGATGAGGGGGCCTCGCGGGTTCGGAGTCGCGGCGGGGCTGGACCCGGAGGTGGCGCGGCCGCTGGCCGGCCGCTGCGCCGAGCTCGGCTACGACTCGATGTGGTCGAACGACCACCCCGGGGCGAAAGGGCTGGCGACGCTGGCCGAGTTCGCCGCCGCCGCCCCACAGACCGAGCTCGGCGTCGCCGTGATCGCCCTCGACCGCACCCCGCCTGAGCAGATCGCCGCCGACATCGAGGAGTTCGGGATCGACCGCTCGAAGCTCTGGCTCGGGGTCGGCGCCGGCTTCAACAGGAAGCCGCTTACCGCGATGCGCGAGGCCGAGCCACGGCTGCGCGAGCTGCTGCCCGGGGTGAAACTGGTCCTCGCGGCGATGGGCCCGAAGATGTGCGCGCTAGCGGGCAGCGCCTACGACGGCGTCTTCTTCAACTGGATGACCCCGGGCTTCGCCGCCGGCGCCCGCAAGAGAGTCGAGGAGGGAGCCGCCGAGGCCGGCCGCGAGACCCCGCCGGTCTTCGGCTACGTCCGCACCGCCGTCGGCTCCGACGCCGCCGAGCGGCTCGCCAAGGAGGAGTCCTTCTACCGCGACCTCCACGCCGGCTACCGCAACCACTTCGACCGCCTCGGCGAGCCCGAGGGCACGGTAGGCGTCGCCGCCCCCGACAGCGAAGCCGCCCAACAAGCCCTCAGCACCTACGGCGCCCTGGACACGATCGTCGTCCGCGGCCTAGCCTCGGCCAAGGTCGAGCCGATGACGGCCCTCGCCGAAGCCGCGGCCCCCACCGCCTCGTGATGAGTGGCGACTTTTGGTCCCTATAGGACCTATAAGTCGCCACACACCATCGCCTCAGCTAGTAGGGATAGTCCTCCGAGACGCGATAGCCAAGGCCGGTAAGCCAATGGATCCGGTTGTAGAGGACCGATTCCGACAGGCCGATCTCGCCGAGGGCGGTGCTGTAGGCGTTGGGCCTTTCGCTTTTATAGGCGGCGGCTAGGTCCCCATAGGAGTCCCGGACCCAAAGGAGAGCCGTGACCAACCCCCTCAGGTGAGCGGCGGCTTGAGGAGAGACTGAGGCCGCGGCGAGCGTCCTCGCACAGCGCCGGAACAGGTCTGCCAGGGCACCGGATGCGTCCGCCTGGGCCTCGCTTCCCTCCGCCTCCTGCAACTGCCGTTTGAGCCGCCGGATTCCGTGGTTGAGATCTCGGAACTGCTGCCTCAGAAGCGCCGCGAACTGCGCTGAAGGACCAATGGGATATGCGCTGCCGTCCAGCAGCTTCAGGCTGGCGGCGAGCCTTTCGCAGATGCGGCGCGAGTCATTCTGGCGAGGACCTGGTCTACAGGCGATCGTGGCGACTCCGATGCTCGTCGGCGACACGATCACCGTCCACGGTTCGGTCTTCGACTTCGGTCCTATCCCGTCGTAGCGCAGAGCCTGCATCGAGCCCAGCGAAAGGGCCGTAACCGGTGGGTCACTCGCATAGGGCCGAAGGTAAAAGGGCAGGAGTGTCTTTCCACGGGTGAGGGACATGCCGACGATTGCGGCTTCCTTCCCTCTCCCACTCGCAGGGACCAGCGTCAGAGGGTCGGCGAGCTGAAGGCGGGGAAATCGGGCGACGACCCCATTTTCACGGACCCATCCTCTCGGAACCGCGACTTCGAGCGACCCGGCGCGAACGCGGTACCCCTTGTCCCGAGCCGACCCGCTGGCAAGCGCTCCGGCTCCGAGCCCCAGAACGAACAGGATCACCGCCACAATCACCAGGGCCCTTCCGGGAAGAGCGGACCGAGCCGCAAGATGCCTCAGCTCTTTCCCTTCGAGGCTCGCCCGTGCGTCATCGATCAGCTCACACGGCCTCCGGTAGCGGTCCGTCGCCTCCTTGGCGAGGCCCGTTGCGAGCACATCGTCGAGTGCTCGGGGCAGACTCGGGTTGACCGAGGTGGGCGACGGGTGCGCCCGAAGCAAATGCTCGACGAAGAGGGCGTCTTCCCCGTACGCTTCGAACGGGAAGCGGCCGCACAGGCACCGGTAGAGGACGACCGACAGCGAGTAGATGTCGCTGCGCGGCACCGTCGCCTGCTGGATCTGCTCCGGCGCCGCGTACCTCAAGCTGCCGATGAAATCGCCGGCCTTCGTGAGGCTGCGCTCGTCGACTCTCTTCGTCACCCCGAAGTCAGCGAGGAACGATGTACCGTCGTCGGCGACGAGGATGTTCCCCAGGGTGACGTCGCGGTGGATCAAGCCCTTCGCATGAGCAGCTTCGAGCGCATCGGCGATCGGCGCGAGGAGCTTCAAGACCTCCTTCGGGGCGAGCCGCTCCACCTCGAGCACCTGCTCGAGGTTCCGCCCTTCAACCAGTTGCATCGCCAGCCACCGCCCCTGAGGACTGTCGCCGTCGTCGAAGATGCTGACGATGTGGGGATGGTCAAGTTCCCCCTGCGCCCGGCACTCCCGTTCGAAACGCCGGGGGAAGGTAGGGTCGCCACCGGCTGCTTCGGGCGAGAGAACCTTCAGCGCCACCCTTCGCCCCCGCGCGACCTCTTCGGCCTCGTAGACCGTGCCCATCCCGCCCTTGCCGATCGTCCTAATGACGCGGTAACCGCGGACCATCGTCCCAGCGGGCAGCACTCCGTCAGTTTATGTTGAGGACCGTGAGGCGCCGGGCACTTCTAGGAACAGTGTGCGCCCTTCTGATTGGCGCCTCCGGCTACCTGCTTGGACAGCAGCTGGACGGCAGCGGCTCGAGCTCGGGCGAACCCCTGCCCAAGCGAATCGTCATCCACGAGAGCAGCATCCCGATTCCCAACCTCAGGAGCATCGGCGGGTTTCCGGAAATCAGTACGGCGGCAGATCGTCGTACCAGTCGCCGAGCGCCTTGAAGGCTCGCCAGAAGCGCTGCTTGGCGTTCTCTTCGTCGAGGCTTTCGTCGATGTCGGGGACGTAGAGGGCGTCGATCGTCGGGGTGAAGGCTTGGATCTCGCCCTCGCGCTGCTCGATCGGGCGGGAGAGGGGGACGCTGAGGCCGTTGAGGATGTGGAGGGCGGGCTCGCCCATGACGACGACGATCTTCGGCTGCACGATCGCCAGCTCCTCGACGAGGCGAGCGACGCACTCGCCGGCAGCGAGGTCGGGCTCGGGGATCGGACACTTGGCGCAGAGGGTGCCGTAGACGACGAGGGGGTCGATGCCGAGGCGCTTGAAGCTTTTCATCAGCGCGTTGCCGGAGCGCCCGTAGAAGGCCACCCCCTCCTCGATCTCCGAGGCCATCGGCGCCTGCTTGAGCATGAAGACGTCCGCCTGCGGGTGGCCGGAGCCGAGCACCGGCATCAGCTTGCCGCGCGGGCAATGCGGGCAGTCCTGGATCTCGCGGCTCATCTGGTTGAGCTCGCGGATCGCCCGCTCCAGGTACTTCTCACGGATCTCGTCGTCGATGCTGCGCATCGGGGCATTCTTTGACGGGACCGGCGCGGCTCCTTTGCGGCGGTCCGTCTGCATCAGGACTTGCTCGCCCGGCCCTCTTTGCGCCGCCGGGGCCGCCCGCCCCGCACCGGTTTCGCGTTCGGCACCCGCCGTTTCGGCGCCTTCGGCCGCCCCGTCGTCTGCAGGAACTTCAACGTCTGCACGTAGACGAGGTTCTTGTGCTTGCGGGTGATGTCGGCGTCCCGCATCGCCTCGAGGAACTCGGCCGGACCGTCGAAGTCGTGGATCCGCTGCCGCACGCTGCCGAGCCCCTGGGCGACGTGGCTGTCGGAGCCGGCGGCCGGCACGATCCGGTACTTGGCGGCGAAGCGCACCGCCTCCTCGTTGAACGCGGTCACCGCCACCCGCGGGTTGAAGACCTCGAGCAGGTCGATCTCCTCGACCATGTCCAAGAGGTGCTCATAGTCGGGGACCGAGTGGAAGCGGTCGAACGGGTGTGGGACGTAGACCAGCCCCCCCTGTGCCCGGATCTCCCGGATCGTCTCCGCCATCGTCAGCCCCTTGGGGATCTTCTCCTCGAGGAAGAGGCCGATCACCTCGCCCTGCTCGGCGGTCTTCACCTCCTCGGCGACGATCACCTTGATGTCGCCCAGCTCTTCGGCCAGCTTGCGGGCCTCGATCGCCCCGGAGACCTCGTTGTGGTCGGTGATCGCGATCGCCCCGAGGTTGCGGTCGCGGGCGGTGTTGATGAGGACGTCGACCGGCGTCGCGCAGTCGCCGGAGTGGTCGGTGTGCATATGCAGGTCGACCTCGATAAGGGGGCGATCGGAGATCCGCGCCCGCACCTCCGCGTTGCCGTCGGGCTCGTGCCGCCGCGCCAGCAGCTGCCGGTAGATCGCCTCGAACTCGCCGGCGACCCGTCCCCAATCGGTCTCTCCGTCCTCAGCGACTCCCTCGAGCAGTTGGTAGCCGGCCGGGAAGAACCGTTCCAGCAGCTCGGCCGTCTGCGGCCGGGTCACCGTCCGCGCGTCGATCCGGCCGAAGAAGATCTCGACCAGCGGCCGCGCCACCTGGGTCGCGAGCACCCGCTCGCGGGGGTCGTGGAAGGTGGCGACGTTGAGCGAGTAGGAGTGCCGCAGCGCCGCCGAGGGGGCGCTCGGGGCAAAGGGGTCGTGGACGTGGACGATGTCCAGGTCGCGCCCTTTCAGCAGCCGTTTGACCGGGTCCCCGGTCGAGATCCGCAGCACCTGGTGGCCGCGGCGCTCGAGCTCGTCGGAGACAGCCCGGGCGAAGTTCGCGGCCGGATTGGCGCCGCTGCGCCGGACCGGGAAGACCTGGGCGATCGAGAGCGGCTCGGCGGTCACGGGGTCAGGATAAGAGTCGAGAAAACGCGAGACCGCAAACGGGACCGATATTCGGCTCCGTTTGCGGTCTCAGCGAAAAACGCTGGGCGGCCCTGAGCTAGGCCGAAGCCGCGCCGGACGTCTCGGCCGGCTGTCCCGGCAGCGAGGAGCCGCGGCCGTTGGCGGCGATGAACTCCTCGGTCTGTTCGCGCGCCTCGTCGTCGGGCCGCTGGGTGTGCGGGCTCTTCATCAGGTAGCTGGAGGGCCCGTCGAGCTGGCCGGCGATGCCGTTGTTGAGCGCCAGCTTGATCAGCCGCACCGCGTCGATGACGACGCCGGCGGAGTTCGGCGAGTCCCAGACCTCGAGCTTCAGCTCCGCGGTCAGCGGCACGTCGCCGAAGGCTTTGCCCTCGAGGCGGATATGCGCCCACTTGCGATCGGTCAGCCACGGCACGTAGTCGGAGGGGCCGACATGGACGCTCTCCGGGGGTAGGTCGTGCCCCATGATCGAGGTGACGGCGTTGGTCTTCGAGATCTTCTTCGAGTCCAGCCGCTCACGCTCGAGCATGTTGTAGAAGTCCATGTTGCCGCCGACGTTGAGCTGCGAGGTCCGCTCCAGCCGCACGCCGCGGTCGTGGAACAGGCGGGCGAGGGAGCGGTGGACGATCGTCGCCCCGACCTGGCTCTTGATGTCGTCGCCGATGATCGGCAGCCCGGCCTCCTGGAAGCGCTTGTCCCAGTAGTCCTCGCGGGCGATGAAGACCGGCAGGCAGTTGACGAAGCCGACGCCGGCCTTGAGCGCCTGCTCGACGTACCACTTGGTCGCCTCCTCGGAGCCGACCGGCAGGTAACAGACGAGAACGTCGGCCTTGGTCTCTTTGAGGATGCCGACGACGTCAGCGGTTTCGCCCGGAGCTTTGGTGATCTTCTCTTTCAGGTACTTGCCGAGGCCGTCGTGGGTCATGCCGCGATGGACCTCGACGCCGAGGTTGGGGACGTCGGCGAACTTGATCGTGTCGTTCTGCCCCGACCAGATCGCCTCGGAGAGGTCTTTGCCGACCTTCTCGGAATCGATGTCGAAGGCGGCGACGAACTCGACGTCGCGGACGTGGTAGCCGCCGAGTTCGACATGCATCAGGCCCGGCACTTCGTCGGCCGGATCGGCGTCCTTGTAGTACTGGATGCCCTGGATGAAGCTGTTGGCGCAGTTGCCGACGCCGACGATCGCGACTCGGACCTTCTCGTCCGCGCGGCCGGCGCCGTTCGTGTGGCCGTTGGCTCCGTTGCTCTCACTCATGAATTCGGAAGTCCTCCTGGATTGCGCTGGGTGGCTGAAGACACCGGGTGGCTTCGCTGGTTACACGTCCCCAGCGCCGCCGCCGTCGTCGCTCTTGACGCCGGAGACCTCGCCGGAAAGCTCGTGTCTCACATGCCATACCCGCTGGAACGTCGTCAATATCGTCAAGGCGGCGATCGCGTAGACCGCCGGCGCCAGCAGTTCGAAATCGCCGATTCCGGCGCCCTTGGCGAAGATCAGGCCGATCGAAAGTATCACCACACGGACCGGTCTAGTTGCCAAACCGACCTTGCATTCGACCCCGAGCGCCTCGGCCCGGGCGCGCGTGTAGGAGACCATCAGCGAGAAGAGCACCGCGGCCACGCACATCGCCGCCGCGAAGTCGTCGCCCCTCGCGGCGAAGTAGCCGGCGACGGCGGTGAGCACGATCCCCTCCTCGATCCGGTCGAGGGTCGAGTCGAGGAAGGCGCCGAAGAGCGTCCCCTTGCCCGACATCCGCGAGTAGCGGCCATCGAGCGTGTCCATCACCGAGCCGGCGACGAAGGCGACACCGGCGAGGAAGAAGAGTTCCTGGGTGACGAGGACGGCGGCGACGAGGTTGCCGACCAACCCCATCATCGAGATCGCGTTCGGGGTCAGCCGCGACTCGATCAGGCGGTCGCGCGCGTAGGAGCGAAGCTCTTGCCCGTTGCGGGCACCGGCACGGTTGCTGCGCCGCGGGGGCGCGGAGGGTCCCATTCGTCGTCAGGCTATTACGCCTCGGCCTCTTGTGGAGCCGAAGCGGGCCCGGTAGCCCGGAAGGCCCAGGCTTCGGGCCGGGCCTGGGCGAGCCGCTGGGCGACGAGGGCGGCGCAGAGAGCGACCATCCAGCCCAGTGCCGCGTCCACCCAGTAGTGATTGGCGGTGACGACCGTGACCCAGGAGACGAGCAGCGGCCAGAACGCCCACCACGATTTCGCCCACCAGTGGCGGCAGACCCTGACGCCACTGACGCCGATCATCATCGCGAAGGCGCAGTGCATGCTCGGCACCGCGGCATAGGGGTTGATGAAGCTCTTGGCGAGCGCCGAGTCGTGGTTCACCCCGGCGAAGGCGTTCAGCGTGTCGACGAATCCGTACTCGGGGTACATCCGCGGCGGCGCGGTGGGGAAGAGCGAGTAGCCGACCAGCGCCAGCCCCATCGAGACGACGAACATGTTGCGGACGAAGTAATAGGACTCGTTGCGGAAGAGGTAGAGCCAGACGAGGAACCCCAGCGCGATCGAGAACTGGGCGTTGAGGTAGATCTGGTTGGCGACATCGACCACGCCCTGGGCCGGCAGGAAGAACGCCTGCAGGCTGGGCTCGAAGAAGGTGTGGGTGGAGCGCTCGAGGTCGATCACCTGCTGCCCGTGGTGCATCGCGATCTCTTTCTCGCCGTCGGCGATTCCGCGCACGAAGGTGTAGGCGAGGTCGACGGAGACGAGGATCGCGACCTGGCGTCCGAGGTCGCCCCAGCCCTTGGGCAGGCGGGCGGATATGGCGGCAAAGGCACGGGACACGAACAAGCAATTGTAGCCCGCGCGTTAACGGCCCCTCCAGCAACGGAGCAAGGCTTCCCCTGTTCCTTTTCGGGCTCTGGCAACGAAAAGGAACAGGGGAATAGGGTGCGCCGCATGGGTTGGCGGAGGCCGGAGAAGCGACGCGTGCGGGCGATCCGCGACCGGCTGCGGGAGATGTACGGGGTCCCGGCCTCCGAGCCGCATGGCGACCCGGTCGGGGAGCTGGTCAAGACGGTGCTCTCCCAGCACACCAACGACCGCAATCGCGATGTCGCCTTCGCCCGCCTGCGGGAGCGCTACCCGGACTGGAACGGAGTCCGCGAGGCGCCGATCGACGAGCTGGAGGAGGCGATCCGGCCCGGCGGCCTGGCGAAGCAGAAGGCGCCGCGAATCCAGGCGATCCTCGAGCAGCTCGGCGACCCACCAGACCTCGACTGGACCGAGAGCGCGCCGCGCGAGGAGTCGCTCGATTTCCTCCTCTCGCTCCCCGGCGTCGGCCGCAAAACCGCCGCCTGCGTCCTCATCTTCACCTGGGGCATCCCGGAGATCCCGGTTGACGTCCACGTCCACCGGGTCGGCGGCCGCCTCGGCCTCTTCCCCGCCAAGGCCTCCTTCGAGAAGGCCCACGACGAGATGCTGGCGATCGTGCCGCCGGAGGACGCGCACGAGCTCCACGTCAACCTGATCAGGCACGGGCGCGCCGTCTGCCGGCCGAAACCGCGCTGCGGCGAGTGCGGCCTGCGGCGGATGTGCCCGTGGTACCGGGAGAACCGGGCGACACTGCCGGTGCAGCCTCCCGGCGGCAGGCGCCAGTAATATGCGCGCCGCCTCATGAGCAAGCGCACCTTCATCTGGTTCGGGGTCCTGGTCCTCGTCCTCGCAGTCGTCATCCCCTTCGCGGCCTTCCGCGCCAAGGGCGACGGCGAGAGCGGCGAGACCGAGGTGCCGGCGAGCCTGAAGGGCGGGCAATCGCTCTTCGTCACCAACTGCGGCACCTGCCACACCCTGGCCAGCGCCGGCACCAACGGCAACTACGCGCCGAACCTCGACGAACTGCTCGCCCCCGCCGGTCCGCCGGAAGGCACGCAGGAGAAAATCGAAGAAACCTGGAAATCGACCGAAGGCCGCGTCCTCAACGCGGTTGAAAACGGCGTCAACAGCTCGACCACTCCGGGGCGGATGCCGGCCGGCATCCTCAACGAAGAACAGGCGCAGCAGGTCTCCGAATTCGTCGCCCGCACCGCCGGCGGCTGAGCTGCGAGGGACGGGCTCGCACCCGCCCCTCGCGTTGACTGGCCCCTACCGCAGCAACCAGAGGGAGCTGAACAGACCGGCGTGGTCTGAGTCCCAGTAGCCGTTGACCGGCTGGCGCCCGGTCACCGAGGAGGTGAGCAACTTCACCTTTTTCGGGTCGCGGGTCATCACGTGGTCGACCTGGTGGTCGAAGTCGGCGACGCTGCCACCGGCGCCGACCGCCAGCAGGCTCGACTTCAGGCAGCAGCCCAGCGGGTTGTCGGTGCTGCGCTCGCGCATCCCCGCTTTGACCAGGGTCTGGTAGGCCTGGCGATCGCCGCCTTCGACGGTGTCGTCGTCGGAGTTGAGGTCGCCGACCAGGATCACCGGCAGGCTGGTCGTCGCCGGGCCGCCTTTGGCGACCAGCTCGGCCGCCTGCTGGGCGCGGATGCTCGGCACCTGGTTGGAGTCGTCGAACGCCTCCAGGTGGGTGTTGACGAAGCGGAACTTGCCGCTGCCGCGGACCTTGGCGTCGAGCGCCGTCCAGCCGCGCAGCACTTTCACTTCGACTCCCGAGAGCTGCACCGTCAGCATCGCCGAGAAGTTGCCTTTCTGCGGATGGCTGGTGACGACGCCGGCACCGAGCCGGACCAGGATCACGTCGCGCATCGTCAGCCGGCCGTTGATCTCGGCGTCCTTGATGAACCCGTTCGGCCCGTCGCCGGCAACACCGTTCTCGTCGGCCGGCGCCTCGAAGTCGAACTCCGGCTGGACGACGGCGGCGCGGTAGAGCTTCTTGCCCTTGTTCAGCTGGGCGAGCAGTTCGGCCAGGTAGTCGTAGCGGACGGTGGTCGCGGTGGCGCCAGCGGGGCTGAGCAGCGGTTCCAGGCTCGGCGGCCCGGTTCGCCACAGCGCCACCTCTTGCAGGCCGACGAGGTCGGGCTTCTTTTTCAGGATCTCCTTGGCCAGGCCCTTGGCCCGGACCGGGAAGTTGTTGGCGGTGACGTCGCGCAGGATTTTCCCGTTCGCCTGGACGAATTCGTTGGTGTTTTTGGCGGCGATCGCCGGCGCCAGGTCAGCCCCCAGATAGAGGTTGCGGGTCATCACGTTTACCTGATGGCCTTTGCCGAACTTGGCCTCGGCGCTGCTCGCCGGCAAGCCCGTCAGCAGCAGCACCGCTACCGCCAGCAGTGCGAGCCGGCGGGCGTTTCCAAAGATGCGATTCAAGATCTTCCTCCTCGTCGGGTTCCGGCCTCCCACCTGCCTGCTCTATTCCTAACCCGTCTGGCGCCGAAACGAAGCGTTTGGCGAAAAAAAGGTTCCCTGAGCTAAACCATCGACTGAACGGCCAAGGCCGTGATCTTGATGCCCTCTTGCCGGTTTGGTTCTAGACGTTTTGGTTCTATCGCCGGACAATTCGGCGGTGGATCAAGTTGCGAGCTTCGGCCGCCGAGTTCGCGAGTTGCGCCGCGAAAGAGGCTGGTCGCAGGAGGAACTGGCCGACCGCTCTAATCTCACGGCGGTTCATGTGTCACGGATTGAGCGAGGGACCCGTGAGGTCAGGCTAACGACGATCCTACGCTTGGTAGCCGCACTCGAAGTCGGGCCCGACAAACTGCTCCGCGACCTCTAGGTTCCTTCAGTCACGCGCTCTGCCCGGCGCTCAGTTCCCTTGCCGACCTGCAGCCCTGCGATCTGGCGGGCGCAGACCTTGCGGACGATTTGATTCCGCTCTCCTCTCGCGGCTAGCTCCTCGCGCTCGGCTGCTTCTTCGCGATCTTCGGTCTCGGCTTTTTCCCTAAGAAGCGATAGTGCGCGGTGCAGAACGTCAGGGGGCGCAGTTAGCACCGCCTGCGTCCCGCGGTCACCCCAGCCGAGGTCTTGGATCAGGCGGAGAAGGTCGGAGAACTCACGGCTCAGTTTGTCGGCGGTCTCGAACTCCTGCTTCTCGATCGCGGTGTAGATGTAATCGATCCCGGTCAGCTGAGCAACGATGCTCTGATAGAGGGCGTCGCGCTCGAGGGGGCTAAGAGTCAGGGGCGTCGTCATGGTCGGCGGAAGATGCGGCCCAGCGACCCACCCAGAGGACACCACCAGTCAGGATGCCCCGCTGGGCGGGCGCTGGACCTTCTGCTGCCCGAGTGCGAACGGATGGGGGTTGATGTCACCTGCTGCACTCATTGCCGGGCAGAGCTTTCGAAGAGCTAGGCGTTACCTCCTGGCGTTGCACCGATCGCGAGCATCAGAAGCTCCCCCGCGTCAGTGGCGCGGAAGGAAGCGCCCCCCTTTCGGCTGGGCAGCTTCACTAGCTCTACGACTCCGAACCGCTCCAAGACCGATACGTGGTAGCCGACCTGGCTAAGCGCTACCTCGTCCCCTACCTGGATCTCTTCGTGCGCTTCCCCAGGGCTGAGGCTTTCCCGCTTGGCCAACAGGCGCAGAAACGCGACCCTTACGGGGTGGCTGATCGCCTGGGCCAGGCGTCCATCAACTTGGGAGATCTCTCAGGGGTTTCCATTGCCTCGTCCCGTTCATCGCGGCAGCATCTTCAACCGCGAAAGAACGATGAGGCCAATCTAGGTCGCCCGATCAAACAGTTCAAACGCAATTGCGTTACTAATCGACAGTCCACTCGCCGACGCCTGACCCTGGCGGCGATGGGAAGGCCGCGAAATAGGCGGTGGCGATAGGGGGCTCTTCGCCGGTTTCAGCGAGCCTCTTCTTCGCGGCTGCCTGTATGGGCTCAAGCCGTTCAAATGCGGCGTCGACGGAAGCGATTACCTGTGTCCAGCCAAGCTCGTCAAGGATGAGCGGCATCCAGGTGAGGTGACGATCAGGGCGCGAGTCGAAGGTCCCGGCATCCATTGCCTCGCGGACCTGCTCGGCGAGTTGTTCAAAGACCCGCCAGCTGAAGGTGGCACGGAGAGGCTCGGCCACCGTCGACCAACTTTCGGTATCGAAGATGGCCGGCCCGATTGCGCGGTAGAAATGCTCGGTAGCTCCTCGCCGCCTGCCGCCGGTCTCGTCCCTCGTCTTAACGAGCCAGCCGTCTTTGGCCAGCGTTTTGAAACGCCGATTTACGTCTGAAAGACGCGGTGCGCCGCCGAACTCCCTATAGAAGCCCGACGCGCTCATTTCGCGAAGGTTCAACTCTTTGACGATCTTCATGCTGAGGGAGTCGCTGAGAACCTTCGCCATCCTCACCGTGAAGTGGCTCAGCGGGTAGCTGGCTACTTCTGAAGGCGCCGCCAGGATCAGCCCGGAGCGGTTGCGCCTCAACCGGGGAGAGTCGAAGGCTCCGATCGCCACGGTCGCCTCAACGGGCTCCTCGCCTGAAGCCGCGAGCCGGATTCTGGCGTCGGCCTGCTCCTCAAGATACGAGCCAAAGAGCGCCATTGCGAGTGAGAGAACTTCGGCACGCCCCTGCGTATCCAGCACCAACGGCGTCCAAGTCAGATGCCGCTCTGGCCTTGAGTCAAAGGTGCCGGCCTCCAAGGCGTCTTTAACGCGCTCTGAGAACTGCTCGAAGGTGCGCCAGCTGAACTCAGCCCGCATCGACATCGGCAGCTGCTCCCACAGATCGTCGTCGATGATCGCGAGTTCAGGAGCGCGATAGAAATGCTCCACGCCTCCACGGCGGGGTCCGCCACGCTCCGTTTTCACAAGACGCAGCCACCTGTAGTGGGCCAGCCTCTTGAAGTGCCGATCGACGCGCGCGAGGGTTCCGCCGCCAAATTCCTCATGGAACAGCGAGGGGCTCATTTCCCGTCGGAAAAGCTCGGTGACGATCTTCAGACGCACTGGGTCGGCGAAGACGGCCGCGAGTCGCTCAAGTCGAGTCGGGAGATTCGACGTCACCCGCACTCGCGCAGTTGGGTTTGACACCTCCTTGATCCCCTCTTCCCTCATCGTCCTTTGAACGGAATGACTTCAAAGTAGTTATCAAAAACGGCCTGGTATTCGCGCCTTTTCGCCCCAGTAACGTTTGCTTTTAGATTTTTTAAGCAAACCAAAGAGGGGGTGAGGATGATGCGGCTCGTATCGAGCGGATCGGCTGTGCCGATGATCTCCATCACGAAGTCGGGTTAAATAGCAAGCCCGAAACCGCCCCGGCTGGTGCGGTCGGGGCGGTCTTCGCTTGGTCTCGAACCCCATCCCCTCGCCCCCGTAATTGGTAATGCCAATTGCGTGTAAACACTCATAGAACTTACCGCTTTGGTTCTATCTGCTCCTAGACTCGTCGCTCCGCGGGACTGTCCCTCAGACCGCGGCCGGATCGAGGGCCGGCGCTTCTATCCCTAGCGGCGTCGGTCCTCCAAAGACCAACCCTTCTCCACAGGTAACGCCGGAGGATGAGACAAATGAGGCTAGTTCGAACGGCCGCGATGGTCCCGATGGCTCGGATCAGCAAGGCGGCTTGACGAGAGCCATTGGCCGACCTCTAACCGCGGTAGACAGCCTCTTCGTAATCTGCCATACTGCCACTTAGATTTTTATAGCTTCAACAACCCAACCCATTCGAAGGTAGGCGGAACAGTGGCAAAGACGATCGGTATCGACCTCGGCACGACCAACTCGTGCGTGGCGGTGATGGAGGGCGGCGAGCCCACCGTTCTGGAGAACGCCGAGGGCGGGCGGACTACCCCGTCCGTGGTTGCGTTCACCGAGAGCGGGGAGCGCCTCGTCGGCACCGTCGCCAAACGCCAGGCAGTGATGAACCCGGAGAACACGATCTTCTCGATCAAGCGCTTCATGGGTCGCAAGGAGGCCGAAGTCAAAGAGGAGGAGACGATCGTCCCGTACAAGGTCGAGGCCGGCCCCAACGGCGACGTCCGGGTCGACGCGCGCGGCAAGCAGTACAGCCCGCCGGAGATCAGCGCGATGATCCTGCAGAAGCTGAAAGCGGACGCCGAAGCGAAGCTCGGCGACACCGTCGACAGCGCCGTGATCACCGTCCCCGCCTACTTCAACGACGACCAGCGGCAGGCGACCAAGGACGCCGGCAAGATCGCCGGCCTCGAGGTAAAGCGGATCATCAACGAGCCGACCGCGGCCTCGCTCGCCTACGGGCTCGACAAAGAGGAGGAGGACCACTCGATCCTCGTCTTCGACCTCGGCGGCGGCACCTTCGACGTCTCGGTGCTGGACATCGGCGAAGGCGCCTTCGAAGTGAAAGCGACCGCCGGCGACAATCACCTCGGCGGCGACAACTGGGATAAAGCGATTGTCGAGTGGCTGGTCGCCGAGTTCAAAAAAGACCAGGGTGTCGACCTCGCGGCGGACAAAAACTCCCTGCAGCGCCTCTACGAGGCGGCGGAGAAGGCGAAGATCGAGCTCTCCTCGACGCAGGAGACGCAGATCAACCTGCCCTTCATCACCGCTGTCGAGGGGCAGCCGAAGCACCTCGACCTCAAGCTGACCCGCTCGAAGCTGAACGAGCTGACCGGCGACCTGCTCGACCGCGTCGTCGGGCCGGTGAAACGGGCGCTGAAAGACGCTGACACCGAGGTCGACCACGTCGTCCTCGTCGGCGGCATGACCCGGATGCCGGCGGTTCGCGAGAAGGTCAAAGAGCTGACCGGCAAGGAGCCGCACCAGGGCGTCAACCCGGACGAGGTGGTCGCCGTCGGCGCTGCGATCCAGGCCGGTGTGCTGGCCGGCGACGTCAAGGACGTGCTGCTGCTGGACGTCACCCCGCTGACCCTGGGGATCGAGACCAAAGGCGGCGTGATGACGAAGCTGATCGAGCGCAACACGACGATCCCGACGAAGAAGTCGGAGGTCTTCTCGACCGCCGACGACAACCAGCCGTCGGTCGAGATCCACGTCCTCCAGGGCGAGCGCGATATGGCGAGCGGCAACAAGAGCCTGGGCAAATTCCAGCTCACCGGGATCCCCCCGGCGCCGCGCGGAATGCCGCAGATCGAGGTCACCTTCGACATCGACGCCAACGGCATCATCAACGTCTCCGCTCTAGATAAAGGCACCGGGGTAGAGCAGAAGATCGAGATCAAATCCGGCTCCGGCCTCTCGGACGAGGAAATCCAGCAGATGGTTTCCGACGCCGAGTCGCACGCCGACGAGGACCGCGCACAGCGCGAGCTGGCGGAGGCGAGGAACCTCGCCGAGAACTCCGCCTACCAGGCGGAGAAAGCCCTCGATGAGGCCGGCGACAAAGTCGACGACGCTGCCAAGGAGGACGTCCGCGCCGCCGTCAAAGAGGTGCGCGACGCGCTGGAGACCGGCTCCAAAGAGGAGCTCGATTCCAAGGTCGAGGCACTGACGACGGCGATGACCAAAGTCTCCGAGCAGATCTACGCGGCGGCCTCGGCTGAAACCGAAGCGGCCGGCGGCAGCGGCGAGAACGGTGCTGCCTCCGACGAGGAGGAGGTCGTGGATGCTGAGGTGGTCGACGAGGACGGGAAATGAGCGCTCCTCAGGACGAGGTTAGGGACGAGGCCGCTGCCGCTCGGCCCGCGGGTCCTGTCTCCGATACGACCCCCTCGCCAACTGGCGAGGGTCCCGCATCGTCGCCACCCGCGGGAGAGGCGGATCAGTCCGAGGCTCGTGAGGTTGAAGAGGACTTCGACGCGCTGCTGGCTGACGCTCAGCGGGAGCGGGATGAGTACCTCGACCTTGCAAGGCGGACGAAAGCCGACTTCGAGAACTATCGGAAGCGGGTCGCTGCTGATGTGCAAGCCGCGGCGGCTCGCGGTAAGGCCGAGGTGGCGCGCGAAGTGATCGATGCCGTCGACAACCTGGAGCGGGCGCTCGAGGCTGCCGACGGCAGCGGCGATGGGCTCGCCTCCGGGGTCGAGATGGTGCTCGGCTCGCTGCGGGAGACGCTGCAGCGGCATGGGATCGAGGTAGTCGATCCCAAAGGCGAGAAGTTCGACCCCAACCAGCACGAGGCGCTCTCGACGATGCCGGTCGAGGGGGCCGAGAGCGGCGTTGTCGTCGAGGTCATGCAGAAGGGCTACACCCTCGGCGAGCAGTTGATCCGACCCGCCCGTGTCGTGGTGAGCGCGTAAGGGAGAGAGTTGGCTGACGAGCTCTACAAGACGCTCGGCGTCTCGAAGAAGGCGACCGACGAGGAGATCAAGAAGGCGTACCGAAAGCTGGCCCGGCGGTACCACCCTGACCGCAACCCGGGCGACTCCGCGGCGGAGGAGAAGTTCAAGGAAGTGTCCGCTGCCTATGACGTCCTCTCCGATCCCGAGAAGCGCAAGGAGTACGACGAGGGCGGCGTCTTCGCCGGCTTCGGCGAGGGCGGACAGGCGCCATTTGGGACCGGCCCCGGCGGCTTCGGCGGCTTCGACTTCGGCGACATCTTCGGCTCCGTCTTCAACCGCGGCGGCGGCCGCGCCCAGGCGCAGCAGGTGCGCGGGCGTGACCTCGAGACCGAGGTCACGCTCAGCTTCGACCAGGCGATCAACGGCTCCCAGATCAGCGTCACGGTGCCGAAGGCGAGCCGCTGCGCCACCTGCCACGGCAGCGGCGCCAAACCCGGCACCGCGCCCGTCACCTGCCCGCGCTGCGAAGGCCGCGGGGTCGAGAACCAGGGGCAGGGCCTCTTCTCGATCAGCCAGCCGTGCCCGCAGTGCGGCGGCGCCGGTCAAATCATCGAGGACCCCTGCCCGACCTGCGGCGGCTCCGGGCTCACCCAGCAGAACAAGCGCTACAAAGTCAACGTCCCCGCCGGGGTCAAGGACGGGACCCGGATCCGCCTCGCCGGCAAGGGCGAGGACGGGCCTCGCGGCGGGCCGCCCGGCGACCTCTACGTGACCACCCGCGTCGCCTCCTCCCCGGTCTTCAAGCGACTCGACGACGGCAACCTCGAGGTCGCGGTGCCGATCTCGATTCCCGAGGCGCTGCGCGGCGGCACGATTGAGGTGCCGACCCTGAGCGGGACGAAGAAGATCAAGGTCGCGCCCGGGACCAAACACGGGACGATCCAGCGCCTGCGCGGCGAGGGGCCGCCGAAGCGCAAGGGCGGCCGCGGCGACATTCGCTACCGGCTCGAGATCGCCGTCCCCGAGGACCTCAGCGAGGAACAGCTGAAGGCGGTCGAAGAGCTGGCCGAGACCCTCAACGGCGGTGACCCGCGGGCCGAGCTCCTGCGGAAGGCGGGGCGCTGATGTCCACCTACCGCCGCCGTGTCAAGGCGAGCTTCGACGAGGAGCAGGGCGTGTTCATGATCTCGGTCGCCGCCGAACTGGCCGAGATGCACCCGCAGACGTTGCGGATCTACGAGCAGCGGGGCCTGATCGCGCCGAAGCGCTCGCCGAAGAACACCCGCCTCTACTCCCAGCGCGACGTCGAACGGCTGCGGCGGATCCAGCAGATGACCGCCGAGGGGCTGAACCTCGCCGGGGTCGAAACGGTGCTGACGCTGGAAGCGCAGGTGCAGAAGCTGCGGGCCGAAAACGAGCGGCTGCGACGGCGACTCGAAGAACTCGGAACGAAGACGAACGGAGATGAGGGCTGATGCAGGCGGACAGGTTCACGGTCAAATCGCAGGAAGCCGTGGCGGCGGCGCAGCAGCTGGCCGCCAACCGGCGCAGCCCCGAGGTTGCTCCCCCGCATCTCCTTGTCGCCCTGCTCGAGCAGCCCGAAGGGCTTGTCGTCCCGATCCTGCAGAAGGTCGGCGCCGACACGGCGACGATCGCCGCCCGCGCCAACGAGGCGGTCGCGGCGCTGCCGAAATTGACCGGCGAGAGCGAGGAGCCTCGCTTCTCCTCCGCTCTCGCGCAGACGATCCGCGGGGCGGAGAAAGAGATGGCCGCGAAGGGCGACGAGTACATCTCCACCGACCACCTGCTGCTGGCCCTGACCGAGAGCGCCAGCGTCCGCGACATCCTCCCGGATCGTGAGTCGCTGGAAGCGGCGATCAGCGAGGTGCGGCCGCAAAAAGTCACCTCCCCCACTCCGGAGTCGACCGCGCAGGCGCTGGAGAAATTCGGCCGCGACCTGACCAAAGAGGCCGAGGCCGGAAAGCTCGACCCGGTGATCGGGCGCGACGAGGAGATCCGCCGCGTGATCCAGGTCCTCTCCCGCCGGACCAAGAACAACCCAGTGCTGATCGGCGACCCGGGTGTCGGCAAGACGGCGATCGTCGAGGGGCTGGCGCAACGGATCGTCCAAGGCGACGTCCCCGAGAGCCTGCGCGACCGGCGCGTGATCGCCCTCGACATCGGCTCGCTGCTGGCCGGCTCCAAATACCGGGGCGAGTTCGAGGAACGGCTGAAAGCGGTGCTGCAGGAGGTGCAGGACGCCCAGGGCCAGATCGTCCTTTTCCTCGACGAGCTCCACACGATCGTCGGCGCCGGCGCCGCCGAGGGCGCGGTCGACGCCGCCAACCTGCTGAAGCCGATGCTGGCGCGCGGCGAGCTGCGCGCGGTCGGCGCGACGACGCTGGACGAGTACCGCAAGCACATCGAGAAAGACGCGGCCCTGGAGCGGCGCTTCCAGCCGGTCCTCGTCGGCGAGCCCGACATGAACGACACGATCGCGATCCTGCGCGGGCTGAAACCGCGCTACGAACAGCACCATGGCGTGCGAATCGCCGACTCGGCGATCGTCGCTGCCGCCACCCTCTCGGAGCGCTACATCGCCGACCGCTTCCTCCCCGACAAGGCGATCGACCTGATCGACGAGGCGGCCTCGCGGCTGAAGATCGAGATCGACTCGGTGCCGACCGAGATCGACGAGGTCGAGCGGCGGATCCAGCAGCTGGAGATCGAGCGCGAGGCCCTGAAGAAGGAGACCGACGAGGCGTCGAAGGCGCGGCTGGAGGCGCTCGAAGAGGACCTCGCCAACCTGCGCGAGGAGGCGGCAGAGCTGCGGACGCGCTGGCAGAACGAGAAAGAGCCGATCGAGGCGATCAAGGCCGCCAAGGAACAGCTGGAGGAAGCGCGGCTGGAGGCCGAACGGGCCGAGCGCGAGACCGACCTCGAGCGGGCGGCCAAGCTCCGCTACGGCGACATCCCCGAGCTCGAGGCGAAGGTCGCCGAGCAGGAAGCGCGGCTGGAGGAGGTCCACGCCGGCGGTGAGGTCCTGCTGGCCGACGAAGTCACCGAAGAGGACGTCGCCGAGGTGGTCGCCAAATGGACCGGCATCCCGGTCAGCCGGCTGATGGAGGGCGAGGTGCAGAAGCTGATCCAGATGGAGGAGCGGCTGCACGACCGGGTGATCGGCCAGGACGAGGCGATCGCCGCGGTCTCCAACGCGCTGCGGCGCTCGCGGGCCGGGCTCTCGGACCCGAACCGGCCGATCGGCAGCTTCCTCTTCCTCGGCCCGACGGGGGTCGGCAAGACCGAGCTGGCGAAGGCGCTGGCCGAGTTCATGTTCGACTCCGAGCAGGCGATCGTCCGCCTCGACATGTCCGAGTACATGGAGAAACACACCGTCGCGCGGCTGATCGGCGCGCCCCCCGGCTACGTCGGCTACGAGGAGGGCGGCCAGCTGACCGAGGCGGTGCGGCGGCGGCCGTATGCGGTGGTGCTGCTGGACGAGATCGAGAAGGCCCACCCCGACGTCTTCAACACGCTGCTGCAGATCATGGACGACGGTCGCCTGACCGACGGCCAGGGCCGCACCGTCAGCTTCACCAACACGGTCCTGATCATGACCTCGAACGTCGGCTCCGACCGGATCGTCGGCGAGGCCGTCGACGAGAAGATCCGCGAGCAGATCGAAGAGGTGCTGGCGGCGACCTTCAAGCCGGAGTTCCTCAACCGGATCGACGACACGGTGATCTTCCACCGCCTCTCGAAGGCCGACATCGGCCGCATCGTCGAGCTGCAGGTGAACCAACTGGTCGGCCGCGTGCGGGAGCGCGGGATCGAGATCGAGCTGACCGACGGCGCGCGGACCCTGCTCGGCAACCTCGGCTACGACCCCACCTACGGGGCGCGACCGTTGAAGCGGGTGATCCAGAAGCAGCTGGTCGACAAGCTGGCGCTGAAGATCCTCGAGGGCGAGTTCCGCGAGGGCGACGTGGTCCGGGTCGATGCCCGCGACGGCGAGGTCGTTTTCGAGCGGGTGGAGGTCGCGGCCGCGGCCGCCGGCTAGGACGAGCGCGGAAGGGCGGCTGCCGGGCTCATTTTCCCGGCGATTTCTGCCGAAACAAGAGCAACGCATAGGTGCTCTTTAATTTGTGTGGCCACTCTAGGCTTGGGAGAGCAGCAGCGGACCCTGATGGAGAACGACCAGACCCCGATCAACGCGCGCCCGAAGCGGCGCCCGCCGGAGGCCCTCGAGGACCTCTCGCTGGCCCTGCGCGATCGCGTCCTCTGGCCGATCGGCGACCGGTTCCTCGGGCTGGACGACAAAGCGCGGGCGGCGGTTGCCGGCGGCGCCGTCGTCCTGGCACTGGCGATCGGCATCGGCGGCTACTCGCTCGTCTCCTCCGGGGGCGACGAGGGAACGACTGTCGCCGCGCCGGTCGCGGTGAAGACCGCTCCCGGCCCAGAGCCGGCGCCGGTCGAACCGAAGCCGCAGGCAGAGCCCGAGCCGACGCTGCAGGGCGCAGCGCCCGTCTTCAAGGCGCCGCAGGGTGAGGACGGCGCCGCGAGCGATGAGGCGCCGGCCGACGAAACCGCCGCCGTCGCCTCCGCCCCGAGCAATACCGGCAACGCCGCCACCGACACGATCTCCTCCCACCCCGGCGCTACCACCGCCGCCCGCGCCTCGACCGCGACCGAGAGTGTCGACGGGCCGCCGGCCGGGCCGGCCGCGATCGCCGTCGCCCGCAAGTTCGCCGGCGCCTTCGTCGTCTACGAGACCGGCGGCGCCGAGTCCGAAGTCCGCCGCGCCTTCAAGGCGACGGCGACGGCGGGCCTGACCAAGGCGCTGATGCAGCGGCCGCCGCGCCAGCCCGCGGGAGTCGAGGTGCCGAAGGCGAAAGTCCTCAACGTCGTTCCCGCCCCCTCGCACGACAAGATCTACCCGGTCAGCGTCTCGCTGCTGCGGGTCGGCGTCACCAGCGAGCTGCGTTTGGAGATGGAACAGCTGAAGAACAAGAACTGGCGAGTCGTCAACGTCCTCGGCTGATGGACCACGCGCGCAAAATCAGGGCGGTGATGGCCACCGCGGCGGCGACCGCGGCGCTGGCGGTGCCGGTCGCGGTCGCGCGCGCTGAAGCCGCGCAGTCGGCCTCCGGCCTCGTTCCCGGATCGAGCCTCGAAGCGCCCTCGTCTTCAAGCAGCGAAGGTAGTCAGCACAACGCCCCGGTCGAAGAAGGCGACGCCCTCGTCCCGCCGCCCGCCCCGGCGACGAAGACGCCGCCGCCCTCCGGCGGGGTCAATGCCCAGCCCGAGGCCCCCGAAGCCGAAGAAACTGAAACCACCGAAGTGACCCCGGAAACCGGCGCCACGGGCGCTCCTGGTGCTGGCATCTTTTCGATTCCCTCGCTGCCCGCCTCGAGCTGCGCGATCAGCGGCGTGCCGCCGATCCTGATCCCGATCTACCAGCGCGCTTCCGAACAGTACGGGCTCGGCCCGCAGGGCCCGGCCGTCCTCGCCGGGATCAACGCGATCGAGACCGGCTTCGGCCAGAACCTCGGTCCCTCCTACGCGGGCGCCGAAGGCTGGATGCAGTTCATGCCGGAAACCTGGGCGATGTACGGGGTCGACGCCAACGGCGACGGAGTCAAGGACCCGAACAACCCCGAAGACGCGATCTTCGCCGCCGCCCGCTATCTCGCAGCCGCGGGGATGCCGGCGGACGTCTGGGGCGCGATCTTCGCCTACAACCACGCCGACTGGTACGTCGAAGAGGTGCTCGAAAACGCTGGCTGTTACGCGAACGAAGTCGGCAGCAGCTACGCGACCCTGACCCTGGCGCCGAAGATCCAGGTCTTCAAGTGCACGCCGAGCGAGGACTGGAAGAAACAGATCCCGGAGAAGTACCTGGCCGCCTTCGAGTCGGCCGCCGGCCGCTACGAACTCGGCAAGCGCGGCGTCTGGACGCTGGCGGCGATCGCCCGTCTGGAGTCGAACTTCGGCCGCGGGATGAACAAACAGCAGCTGCAGACTTACGGCCCACTCGGCCTCGACAAGACCGAGTGGCGCGACTACGCGGTCGACGGCGACGGCGACGGCCGCATCCGCCACGCCGACATCGAAGACTCGGCGGCGACCCTGGCGCGACTGATGTGGTCGCGCGGCAGCATCGAGGCCGGCGTCTTCACCCACAACCAGGCTGCCTGGTACGTCGACGCGGTCGCCCACGAGGCCGACCAGCTGGCCGGCAAGTGCGCGGTCAGCACCGAAGACTGGACGATCATGCTGCCGGGCACCGTCGCCGCCCAGATCAACTGGCAGAACCTCACCCTCTCCAACGACCTCGAGCTGCGCGACATCCAGGCGGGCATGCTCGACGAACGGATCACCGGCCTCCTGGCCCTGATCACCCAGGACCACCAGATCACGCTCACCGCCCTGCGCTCCGACCACTCGCAGATGACCGCCTCGGGCAACGTCTCCAACCATTTCTACGGCCGGGCGATGGACATCGCCTCGGTCGACGGCGTCTCCTGCACCGACACCTCGACCACCGCCCCCTGCGCCCAGCTCGGCTACGCCCTGGCCCAACTCCCAGACCCGCTCCACCCCACCGAGCTCATCTACTGCTTCGACCTGGACGGCCCAGGCCCAGCCTTCGCCCTCCCGGACCACTGCGACCACATCCACGCAGGGTTCTACGCGTACTAAGACGAGCGCGTTTCGGTAAGGAGGTGCCGGCGGGGGTCCCTGGGAGCACCTCCGCCGAGTCGGATCGGGGACGGCTATCGCGTCAGACCGCAACGCTCGGTCTCCGTGCCAAGTACCCAGGGACCCCCACCGGCACCTCCTCCCCACCGTGCTCTGGCAGACGCCCCGATCCCAAGGCGCCTTAGTGAACCTATGGTTGACAAAAGCGCCCCGTAGCCACAGGGCCACGAAGTCTTCGTCTCAAGCTGTTGCACCCTGAGCCGTCCTGCCATTGCCTGTCGTGGAGAGGGTGGGGGTGCCCCTTCTGGACACTTAGCACGAGGCGGGCGAGAGACGATCGGGGCGAAAGCCGGCAGAACGACCTCCGCCGAGCTGCGTCCAGAAGGGGCACCCCCACCCTCTCCCCCCAACAACCCCCAAAGCAGTACGGTTGAAGCGGAGGCCGATCTACAGCTTGAAGGGGGCGGAGATGCCGACTTATTTGATGCTCACGAATTTGACCGCCGAGGGCGTTCGGACGCTGAAGAACAACCCGGGGCGGGTTGCCGAGGTGAATCGGGAGGTCGAACAGCTGGGGGCCAAGGTGGTGGCTCAATACGCGACGCTGGGGCAGTACGACTTCGTCACCGTGGTCGAGGCTCCCGACGAGAAGACGATGGCGAAGGTCTCCGTCGAGCTCGGCTCGCGGGGGACGATGACCAGCCAGACCCTCGCGGCGATGCCGGCCGAGGATCTTTCGAGCGCCCTCTAGCCGCTTGAAGGTCCTGGTCGTAGGCGGAGGCGGTCGCGAGCACGCGATCGTGCGGGCGCTGCGGCGCTCACCGCAGGTCACGGACGTCCTCTGCGCGCCCGGCAACGCGGGGATCGCGGCCGATGCCGAGTGCCTGGCGGACGTCGCCGCCGACGACGCGGCGGCGATCGTCGCGGCGGCACGGGAGCACAGCGTTGATCTGGCCGTGATCGGTCCTGAGGCGGGGCTGGTCGCCGGTGCCGTCGACGCGCTCGAGGAGGCGGGGATCCCCGCCTTCGGTCCGACGAAAGCCGCGGCCGAGCTCGAGGGCTCGAAGGCCTTCGCCAAGGAGCTGATGGAGGAGGCCGGCGTGCCGACCGCCTCCCACGTTCTGCTGCACAGCCGCGCCGAAGCGCTGGAGCGGCTGGCGGTGACCGACTACCCGACCGTGCTCAAGGCCGACGGGCTGGCGGCGGGCAAGGGCGTGATCATCTGCCAGGACGAGGGCGAGGCCCGCGAGGCGATCGACGTCTTCTTCACCGAGCAGCGCTTCGGCTCGACCACGGTCGTGCTCGAGGAGTTCCTCGAGGGCGAGGAGCTCTCGCTGCTGGCGATCTGCGACGGCGAGAACGTCGTCCCGCTCGCCCCAGCCCAGGACTACAAGCGGATCTTCGACGGCGACCGCGGGCCCAACACCGGCGGTATGGGCAGCTACTCGCCGGTCCCCGGCTTCGGCGCCGCCGAGGTCGAGGAGATCGTCGAGCGGGTCCACCGGCCGGTGGTCGCGGCGATGGCCGGCCGCGGCGTCCCCTTCCACGGCGTCCTCTACGCCGGCCTGATGATCGGCGCCGAGGGGCCGAAAGTGCTCGAGTTCAACGCCCGCTTCGGCGACCCCGAGACGCAGGCGGTGCTGCCGCGGCTGCGCTCCGACCTGGCCGAGCTCTTCCTCGCCGCTCGCGAGCCGGGGGGCCTCGCCGGCGCCACCGCCGAGTTCGAGGACAACTGGGCGGTCACCGTCGTCCTCGCCTCCGCCGGCTACCCGGAGTCCTCCTCCAAGGGCGACGTGATCGGCGGCCTCGCCGAGGCGGCCGAGATTGCCGAGGTGACCCACGCGGGTACGGCGAAGCGCGATGGCGAGATCGTCACCGCCGGGGGGCGGGTGTTGAACGTGACCGGATTGGGAACCAGTCCCGCCGAGGCGCGCGATCGTGCATACGATGCCGCCAGCCGGATCTCCTTCGATGGAATGCAGATCCGCGCCGACATCGCCGCCCGCGCCGTCGAGCGCATCCCCAGCTAATTCAGTCCATCAACAGAATCTTCACCAACAGAATCAGAGGAGCGAGATGAGCGAGATCTCAGAGGACCCCCAGCCGACCGGGACCGCAACGCCCGCAAGGGGCGGGCCCGCCGATCCCACCGAGACGGCGACGATGGCGACCGTCGAGGAAGCCTTCACCGAAATCGACGTCGACGAGCCCCACGTCGGGATCATCATGGGCTCGAAGAACGACAAGCCGAAGATGGAACCGGCCGGCAAAGCCTTGGAGGAAGCGGGGATCCGCTACGAGGTGCGGGTGATGAGCGCCCACCGTGACCCCGAGATGGTGCGCGAGTACTGCCAGAACGCGCGGATGCGGGGCCTGAAGGTGATCATCGCCGGGGCCGGGATGTCGGCGGCGCTGCCGGGCGTGGCGGCGGCCCACACCGACCTGCCGGTAATCGGCGTGCCGATCCTCGGCAAGAGCCTCGGCGGCCTCGACGCCCTGCTCTCGGCGGTGCAGATGCCGCCCGGGATCCCGGTCGCCTGCGTCGCGATCGACGGCGCCAAAAACGCCGGCGTGCTGGCGGCGCGGATAATCAACGCGTGATCCCCCGCTACACCCGCCCCGAGATCGGGGCGGTCTGGACGCAGCAGGCGAAGCTCGAGAGCTGGCTCGAGGTCGAGCTGGCGGCAACCGAGGCCTGGGCGGCCGAGGGAGTCGTCCCCGAGGAGGCGGCGCGCGCGGCGCGGGAGCGGGCCGCCTTTACGGTCGAGGAGGTCGACGAGCGGGAGAAGGTGACCGACCACGACGTCGCCGCCTTCGTCGACGTCGTTTCCGCCTCGGTGGGCGAGCACGGCCGCTGGATCCACTACGGCCTCACCTCCTCCGACGTACTGGACACGGCGCTGGCGCTGCAGCTGCGGCGCGCCGGCGAAGTCGTCCTCGCCAGCGCCTGCGCCTATCGCGATGCGCTCGTCAAGCGGGCGCTCGAGCACCGCGAGACCCTCTGCGTCGGCCGCACCCACGGCGTCCACGCCGAGCCGACGACCTTCGGGCTGCGCCTGGCGGGCTTCGCCTTCGAGGCCGACCGCAACCTCGACCGGCTGGAGGAGGCCTTCGCCCAGCTCGCCGTCGGCAAGCTCTCCGGCGCCGTCGGCACCTACGCCTCGGTGCCGCCGGCGGTCGAGGCGCGGGTGATGCAAGAGCTCGGCCTCGGTCGCGAGGACGTCGCCACCCAGGTGGTCCCGCGCGACCGCCACGCGGAGCTGCTCACCGCGATCGCGATCGCCGGCGCCGGCCTCGAGCGCTTCGCCACCGAGGTCCGCAACCTGCAGAAAACCGAGGTGCGCGAGGTCGAAGAGCCGTTCGCCGCCGGCCAGAAGGGGTCCTCGGCGATGCCGCACAAGCGCAACCCGATCCGCACCGAGCGGATCACCGGCCTCGCCCGCGTCCTCCGCGGCTACTCGCAGGCGGCAGTCGAGAACATCGCCCTCTGGCACGAGCGCGACATCTCCCACTCCGGCGCCGAGCGGGTGATCCTCCCCGACGCGACGATCGCCCTCGACTACATGCAGGACCTGGCGGCCAAGGTCGCCTCCGGGATGAAGGTGAACGAGGAGCGGATGCGCGAGAACCTCGGCCTCACCTACGGCGCCCTGTTCAGCCAGCGGGCGCTGACGGCGCTGGTCGAGGGCGGGCTCCCACGCGACGACGCCTACCGCCTCGTCCAGGAGAACGCCCAGCGCGCCTGGGACACGCGGACCGAGTTCCGCGACCTGATCGGAGAGGCGGCGCCCGACCTCGACCTCGACGCGGTCTTCGACTACAGCGCCTACCTCACCCACGTGCCCGAGATCTTCGAGCGCCTCGAAGCCCTGCGCTAGGGTCGAGAGCGATGATCCTCTACACCTGCGGACAGAAGACGCACGGTCCCGGCTTTGCCCATCCCTGCGCCAAAGCCGGTAAGGCCCTCGACGCGGCCGGCTACGAGTACGAGGTCAAGACCGTGGGCGGATACCGCCTGGCGGCGTGGACCTGGGGCAGCCGCAGCGCCGATCGCGAGGAGGTCAAGCGCCTCAGCGGCACCAACGAGGTCCCGATCCTCGTCCTCGACGACGGCGAGGTGATCTCCGGCTCCGGCACGATCGCCAAGTGGGCTAAGGAGCATCCGCACTCGCCGGCCAAGTCCAGCGGCTGACAGGTCAAGAAAGCACTGCCGCGAGCAACACTGCAGCCAGGCTCAGGGTTCCGATCAGAAGCGCCAGCATGAGCCTGTCGATGCGTTGATTCACCTCGAGGAAGCCGGACTTCATCTCGCTGTCGACGCGGCCGAATCCCTCTTTCATCTCGCGATCGACGCGGACGAATCCTTCTCTCATCTCCTTGCCCAGTCGATCGAAGCCTGCCCTCATCTCCTTGAAGCCGTCATCCATCCGCGAACTCAGTTCATCCATCCGCTCGTCGTTCCAGCTCTCCACGTCCGCCTCCTTCTCCAGAAGTGCCTCCATGGGAGGAGTGTAGACAAAAACGTTCGTAATGTGTTGTCAGACTGCGGCGGGCTCGGCGCCGCGCTCGCGGGCCGGCTCGCGTGAGGTGACGATGACCGGGGTTCCAGCTTTCGGCGAGAAGGTGATGTTGCGGCGGCCGGGGCGCTCGGGCTCGGGGCTGGCCTTGCGCAGCTCGCAGCGGGTGAGGACCTCGCGGAGGACGACGCGCATCTCGAACTCGGCGAAGGTGGCGCCGATGCAGCGGCGGACGCCGCCGCCGAAGGGGATCCAGGAGTAGGTGTCGGGCCCGTCCTCGAGGAAGCGCTCGGGCTTGAAGGCGAAGGGGTCGGGATAGATGTCCTCGCGGGTGTGGGTGAGCCAGATCGCCGGCGTCACGTCGGTCCCCTCGGGGAGGGTCAGGCCGTCGGCGACGAGCGGCTTCGAGAGCCGGCGGCCTGCCAGCGGGATCACCGGGCGCAGGCGCAGCGACTCGGAGATCGTCGCCCGCAGGTAGTCCTCGTCTCCTGCCGCCAGCGAATCGCGCAGCCTCCCCAGCACTTCCGGGTGGCGCAGCAGCAGGTCGAAGGTCCAGGCGAGCCCGGTCGCGGTCGTCTCGTGGCCGGCCAGCAGCAGCGTCATCAGCTGGTCGCGCAGCTCCTGGTCCTCCATCCGCGTGCCGTCCTCGAATTCGGCCTGCATCAGCATCGAGAGCATGTCCTCGCGCTCGGCGAGGTCGGGGCGCTCGCGGTGCTCGGCGATCTCGGCGAAGAGCAGCTCGTCGACTTCGCGCAACTGGGTGTCGAAGTGGGCGAAGGGGCCGGGGCCGCCGAAGCGCTGCAGGACCAGGCCGAGCATCTGGCGGCCGGTCGAGGCGGTTTCCTGGAGGACGGTGGAGAGCGTCTCCCGCAAGCGATCGAGCCGCGGCCCGCTGGAGACGCCGAAGACGACGCGCAGGATCACCTCAAGCGTCACCGCTTGCATCCGCGAGTGGATCGGGAACTCCTCGTGCAGCGGCCAGGAGTCGATCTCGGCCTCGACGATCTCGTTCATCGCCTGCTCGTAGGAGCGCATCCGCTCGCCGTGGAAAGAGGGCAGCATCAGCCGCCGCCGGCTCAGGTGTTCGGCGCCCTGCTGGATCAGCAGCGATTTCGAGCCGAGGATCGGCTCGAGGACGATGTTGCGTCCCGGCGGCAGCCCGTGGGTCGGCTCGCGGTAGAGCGCCTTGATCGCCTCGGGGTCGGAGATCAGCACCATCGGCCGCTCGAAACCGAGGAAGCGGACGCTGAAGGAGTCGCCGAACTGGCGGCGGCAATCCTGGAGGAAGGCGATCGGGCGGAAGCCCCAACGGAGCGTCTGGACCAGCGGCGGAATGCCCGGCTCGGGCGGAAGCGTCACGCTCCAAGCATCGCAGAGGATGGATAGCATCGTCCTGATGCCGAGCGTCGCCGACCTCAACCTCCTCTCCTCGGGGAAGGTGCGCGAGATCTACGAGTGGGAGGACGACCTGCTGATGGTCGCCTCCGACCGCATCTCCACCTACGACGTGGTGATGCCGACGCCGATCCCCGACAAGGGCAAGGTGCTGAACCGGATGTCGGTCTTCTGGTTCGGGCTGACCGAGGACATCGTCCCCAACCACTTCATCTCCGAGGACGTGCCCGAGGAGGTCGCCGAACGGGCGATGCGGGTGCGCAAGCTCGAGATGTACCCGGTCGAGTGCGTCGTCCGCGGCTACCTCTCCGGCTCGGGCTGGAAGGAATACAAGGAAGAGGGCGCTGTCTGCGGGATCGAGCTGCCCTCCGGCCTGGTCGAGTCCGACCAGCTGCCGGAGCCGATCTTCACCCCGTCGACCAAGGCCGAGATCGGCGACCACGACGAGAACGTCGACTTCGACCGCGCCGCCGAGATCGTCGGCGACCGAGCGCTGCTGGAAGAGCTGCGGCGGATCTCGATCGAGGTCTATAAGCGAGGCTCCCAGCACGCCGCCCAGCGCGGGATCATCCTCGCCGACACCAAGTTCGAGTTCGGCAGCCACGCCGGCGCCGAGATCGTCCTCGGCGACGAGGTCCTGACGCCAGACTCCTCCCGCTTCTGGCCCGCCGCCAGCTACCAGCCGGGCGTCACGCCCCCTTCCTTCGACAAGCAATACGTCCGTGACTGGGCCTCGGAGACCGGCTGGGACAAAAAGCCGCCGGCGCCGGAGCTTCCGCCCGACGTGGTCGAGCAGACCCGGGCCAAATACGTCGAGGCCTACGAGCGGATCACGGGAGAGACGTTCTGAAGGCTCGGGTGCTGATCCGCCCCAAGGAGGGAATCCTCGACCCTCAGGGCAAGGCGGTGGAGCGGGCGCTGCCGGCGCTCGGCTTCGAGGGGATCGGGCAGGTTCACGTCGGGCGCATGGTCGAGCTCGAGGCCGAGGATCCCGAGCGGCTCGCCGAGCTCTGCGAGAAGCTCCTCGCCAACACCCTGATCGAGGACTACGAGATCCAGACCCTGTGATCTGGGGCGTCCTCCAGTTCCCTGGATCATGCGACGAGCGTGACGCCCTGCACGCCTGCGAGGTGCACGGCGACGGCGCCCGGCTTGTCTGGCACGAAAGCCGCGACCTCGACGGCGTCGACGGCGTCGTCGTCCCCGGCGGCTTCTCCTACGGCGACTACCTGCGCGCCGGGGCGATCGCCCGCTTCAGCCCGGCGATGGAGGCGGTCGCCGAGGCCGCCGCGAGCGGAGCGCCGGTGATCGGGATCTGCAACGGCTTCCAGGTCCTCTGCGAGGCGGGGCTCCTGCCCGGCGCGCTGCTGCGGAACGTCGAGCTGCGCTTCCGCTGCCACCAGGTCGAGCTGATCGAAGAGGGCAGGGTCGAGCGGCTCTCGATCCCGGCCAAGCACGGCGAAGGCCGCTACTACGCACCCGAGGAGATGCTCGACCAGCTGGAGGCCAATGGTCAGGTCGCCTACCGCTACGCCGAGGGGCACAACTCCAACGGCTCGGTCCGCGACATCGCCGGGGTCACGAACGAGCGCGGCAACGTCCTCGGCCTGATGCCCCACCCCGAGCACGCGGTCGACCCGCTGACGGGGAGCACCGACGGTCTCCGCGTCTTCGATCGCCTGAGCCGGGGCGCTTTAGTGGACCATGAGGACACTAAGTCGCCTCGATGACAGCCGAGACGCCTAAATACCGCGAGCTCGGGCTGACCGACTCCGAGTACGAACTGATCGTCGAGAAGCTGGGGCGGGAGCCGAACGACGTCGAGCTGGCGATGTTCAGCCTGCTCTGGTCCGAGCACTGCGCCTATAAGCACTCGCGCAAGCTGCTGGGGAAGCTGCCGACCGAGGGCGAGCGGGTCGTCATGGGGCCGGGCGAGAACGCCGGCGCCGTCGCCGTCGGCTCCGGCTACGCGGTCGCCTTCAAGGTCGAGTCCCACAACCACCCGAGCGCGGTCGAACCGTTCCAGGGCGCGGCCACCGGAATCGGCGGGATCATGCGCGACGTCTTCGCGATCGGGGCGCGGCCGATCGCCCTCCTCGACAGCCTCCGCTTCGGCGAGCTCGACTCGGTTCGCTCGCGCCACCTGCTCGACGGCGCCGTGCGCGGGATCGGCCACTACGGCAACTCGATCGGGGTGGCGACGGTCGGTGGCGAGATCTACTTCGAGGAGCCCTACGAGCACAACTGCCTGGTCAACGCGATGTGCATCGGCTTCGCCAAGATCGAGGACATGGTCCGCGCCGCCGCGGCCGGGCCGGGCAACTCGATCGTCCTGATGGGCGCCTCGACCGGGCGCGACGGGATCGGCGGCGCCTCGGTGCTCGCCTCCGCCGAGCTCGGCGAGGGCGACGAGGCGAAGCGGCCGACGGTGCAGATCGGCGACCCCTTCGAGGAGTCGAAGCTGCTCGAGTGCTGCCTCGAGCTGCTGGAGAAGGGGCTGCTGGTCTCGCTGCAGGACCTCGGCGCCGCCGGGCTCACCTCCTCGGCCGGCGAGATGGCGAGCGCCGGCGGGGTCGGAATCGACATCGACGTCGCCAGGGTGCCGCTGCGGGAGGCCGACATGGAGCCCTTCGAGATCATGGTCTCCGAGAGCCAGGAGCGGATGCTGGCGGTGGTCGAGCCGGCGCGGGTCGAGGAGGTGCAGGCGATCTGCGAGAAGTGGCAGACCGGTTCGGCGGTGATCGGCACCGTTACCGAGGGCGGGACGATCCGGATCCTCCGCGACGGCGAGACCGTCGGCGAGATGCCGGTCGAGGCGCTGGTCGACGGCTGCCCGCTGTACGACCTCGAGCCGGCCGAGCCGGAGGGCTGGATCTACGGCAATCGCGCCACGCTCGAGGTCGGTGCGAGCGCCGAGGAGGAGCTGCTGGCGCTGCTCGGCTCCCCCAACATCGCCTCCAAGCGCTGGGCCTTCGAGCAGTACGACTACCTGGTCGGCAGCCGCACCGTGCGGCGTCCCGAGCAGGCCGACGCCGCCGTCCTGCAGCTGCCCGAGGCCGGCAACGCGATCGCCGTCTCGATCGACGGCAACGGCCGCCGCGTCGCCTGCGATCCATACCTGGGGACGATCGACGCGGTGCTCGAGTGCGCCCAGAACCTCGCCTGCGTCGGCGCCGAGCCGCTGGGGCTGACCAACTGCCTCAACTTCGGCAATCCGGAGAAGCCGACCGGAGCCTGGCAGCTCGACCGCGCGGTCAGCGGCCTCGCCGACGCCTGCAACGCCCTGGGCGTCCCCGTCGTCGGCGGCAACGTCTCCCTCTACAACGAGGGGCCCGACGGGCCGATCTACCCGACGCCGGTGGTGGCGATGGTCGGCGAGCTCCCCGACCCGGCCCAGGTCGCCGGCAGCGCCTTCGCCCGCGAGGGCGATGCGATCGGCCTGATCGGCCCCTTCGAACCGAACCTCACCGGCTCCGAGCTCGCGAAGCAGCGCGGCGAGCTCAAGGCCGGCCTGCCGCGCTCGGATATCACCGCCGTCGCCAGAGCCTGCGAGGTCATCCGCGACGCGGTCCGCGCCGGCAAGCTCGCCTCCGTCCACGACGTCTCCGACGGCGGCCTCGCCTGCGCCCTCGCCGAGTCGTCGATCGCCGGCGGCATCGGCTGCGAGGTCAACCTCAACCACCTGCGCGAGCGCGGCGCCCAGCCCGAGGAGGCGCTCTTCGGCGAGGGTCCCGGCGGCTTCGTCGTCAGCGGCGACCGCGCCGCCCTCGAAGAGCTAGGCGCGACCCTGCTCGGCGAGGTCAGGGGCGAGACGATCGAGATCGGCGCCGGCGACCGCAGCCTCATCCTCAGCCTCGCCGAGGCCAGGCATGCGTGGCACTCGCTCGGCAAGCGCGTCGAGCAAACTGCCTAGCCCACCGCAGACAGTGAGCGCGGATTTACAATCTCCCGGGTGATTTCGTTCTAATCTTCCGGTTCAAGTTCTGATATTTCTTCTATTGGACTTCTGATAATCTCTCGGTTATAAGCGGGATATGCCTTATATAGAGCGCATAATCGATCGCGAGTTGACCGAGAAGCTGAAGGCCTTGGGGGCTGCGGTTATCGAGGGCCCAAAGGCCTGCGGCAAGACCGTCACCGCCCAGCACCTGGCGGCAAGCGAAGTTCGCCTCGACGTTGACCTCGAGGCGCGACAGGCCGCCGCGCTCGAACCGGCTCTCGTGCTCGACGGCCCGACTCCCCGGCTGATCGACGAGTGGCAGCTGGAGCCCGCGATCTGGAACCACGTCCGGCGGGCGATCGACGACCGGCGTCAACCGGGGCAATTCATCCTCACCGGCTCCGCCGTCCCCGCCGACGACATAACTCGCCACTCCGGCGCGGGACGCCTGACCCGACTCCGCATGCGGCCGATGAGCCTCTATGAGAAGTCAAGGAGCACCGGGCGCATCTCCCTTTCGCGTCTGCTGGATGGCAGCGCGGAGGGATCGCCCGAGGCCAAGCTGGCCCTCCCCGAGATCACCAAGCAGATCGCTCTCGGCGGCTGGCCCGGACTCCTCGAGCTGAACGAGGAGGAGGGATTTGGTTTCGCCCGCGACTACCTGGAGGAGATTCGGCGGGTTGACATCAGCGCAGTCAGCGGGACCCGTCGTGACCCGGTCAAAGTCGGACGCCTGCTTCACAGCATCGGCCGCAACGTCGCGAGCAGTCCTTCGGTCGCGACCCTGGCGCGCGATGCCGGTGGTCCCGACGGGAGCCTGAGACACGAGACGGTCAGCGAGTATCTCGACGCCCTGAGGCGACTGATGATCGTCGAGGAGCAACCAGCTTGGGGCGTTCACCTGCGAACGACTCACAGCCTCCGCAAGGCAGCCAAGATCCACTTCGTCGACCCATCGTTGGCAGTGGCAGCATTGGGTACCGGTCCCGAGCGCCTCGCCAAAGACTTCAACCTCCTCGGCTTCCTATTCGAGTCGCTGGCCATTCGCGACCTTCGCGTCTATTCCCAGAATGCCGACGCGGAGGTCCTCCACTACCGCGACAGCGATGGCCTCGAGGTCGACGCGATCGTCGAGGCTCGAGACGGTCGCTGGGCTGCATTCGAGATCAAGCTCGGCGCCAACCGCATCGATGAAGCTGCCGCGAACCTCAACAAATTCGCCAAGCGCATCGACACCGATACCTGTGGCCCACCAGCGGTACTCGGGGTGATCGTCGGCAGCGGCTACGGCTACCGTCGCGATGACGGCGTTCAGGTCATCCCGCTCGGCGCGCTGGGGCCGTGAACGGGGGGTCGAGCGGGACCGCGTCCTGGGTTTCTGCCGGCCGGGCGCGCCGTAAGCCGAGCGCGGCGGCGCCTGAGACGAGGGCGGCAATCGCCGCGAAGAGGTAGGCGGCGTTGGAGACGTCGAGCGCCTCGGCGAGCGAGGCCGGGTCGCCGACGATCGCGATCAGGATCGCGGTGCCGAGGACGGCGCCGACTTGGCGGAAGGCGGCGTTGACGGCGCTGGCGGTGGCGAAGCGGTCGTCGGCGATGTCGCGGACCGCGGCCGAGCCGAGGGTCGGGAAGGCGAGGCCGATTCCGATCCCGGTGAGGATCGCGCCTGGCAGCCAGGTGCCGAGGTAGTCCGGCTCGGCGCCGGCCGAGCGGAGGACGAGGGCGCCGGCGGCAAAGACGATGGTTCCCGGCACGACCACGGCGCGGTGGCCGAAGCGGTCGGCGAGGCGGCCGGCGGGACCGGAGACGACGGTGGTCATCGCCGGCCCGGGCAGGGCGGCGAGGCCGGCGCTGAGGATGCTGTAGCCCCAGACCGTGGTCAGGAAGAGGACGTTGCCGAGGATCAGCGAGAAGAAGGCGGCGGCGAAGAGCAGCGTCCCGAGGTTGCCGAGGGAGAACGAGCGGTGGGCGAAGAGCGCCGGATCGACGATTGGCCGCGGGTGCCGGAGGCTGCGGGCGACGACGGCGCCGAGGAGGATCGCGGCGGCGGCGAAGGCGGCGAGCGTCCCGGCCCCGGTCCAGCCCCAGTCGTTGCCCTCGACGATCCCCAGCGTCACCGCCGCCAGGCCGAGCGCCAGCATCAACGCCCCCGGGAGGTCCGGGAGGCGGCTGTCGCGGAGCTCCTGGTCGGCGAGCAGGCGGCGGCCGGCAAACAGCAGGGCGGCACCGAGCGGGAGGTTGACGAGGAAGACGAGGCGCCAGCTGTCGAGTTCGACCAGGGCCGCGCCGAGGGTCGGGCCGGTCGCCGCGGCAGCCGCAGCCGCGGCGCCCCAGAGACCGACGCCGGTTGCCCGCTTCTCGGACGGGAAGCTGTCGAGGACGATCGCCAGCGAGGTCGGCGCGATCGCCGCCGCCCCGGCTCCCTGCAGGACGCGGAAGGCGATCAGCGCCTCCAGCGAGGGTGCGACCGCGCAGAGCAGGCTGGTGAGGGTGAAGAGCGCGAGGCCGCCGAGGAAGACGCGCTTGTGGCCGAAGCGGTCGGCGAGCCCGCCGGCCGGCACCAGCAGCGCGGCGATGACGACGAAGTAGCCGTCGAGCACCCAGGACAGCAGCCCGCGGCTCGCCTCCGGGAACGAGGCCGAGATGTCGGGAAAGGCGATGTTGACGATCGTCGTGTCGAGGAAGACGAGGAAGGCGCCGGTGCAGGCGATGAGGACGCTCGCTCTATGCCCGCGGTCATACATCGTGGCGGCGAATATACTATGACCGTGGGCATAACGCGAATAGCTGATGCGAATGCCGTCGAGCCGACCCGGCGGGACGGCCGCGACCGGCTTCTGAACGGCGCCCGCAAGCTGCTCGCCGAGAAGGGCTACGCCGGGATGGAGCTGCGCGACGTCGCCGAGCGCGGCAAGGCCCCCCGCGGCTCGATCTACCACCACTTCCCCGGCGGCAAGAAGCCAGCTCGCAGTCGAGGCAGCCGAACTCGAGGGGCGGGAGATCCGCGCCGCGATCGAAAGCTCGCTCGCCGAGCTCGGCCTCGCCGAGACCCTCGCCACCTTCGGCGAGATGTTCCGCCGCCGCGTCAAGGACAAGCCGGAGCGGCTCGGCTGCCCCGGCGCCGCCGCAGCCCTCGCCCGGCCCGAGGACCCGGCGCTCGCCGCCGCCGCGACGGCCGCCTTCGAAAGCTGGGAAGCGCCGATCGCCGCCGCCCTGCGCGAGGAAGGCGTCGGCGAGCGTGAGGCCGAGAACTTCGCCGGCCTCGTCGTCTCGACGATCGAGGGGGCGCTGGTCCGCGCCCGCGCCGCCGGTGACGACGCGCCGCTGGACTCCGCCGTCGCCGGCCTGCAGCAGGCGTTGACCGCGCTGCTCGCCGACACCTAGCGTTCGTCTGTTCCTTATCGGTCCCTGGCAACGAAAAGGAACAGACGAAGGGCGGCGTTTAGACAAACGCCCTCGCGGGCAACTTCTTCATTGCACCCCTCGGGAAGGGGAGCGACCATGGAGGAGAGACCTTGACACCCGTGTGGGCGAAGCGTGCCCTGATCGCCGTCGCGGCGGTGGCGGTGGCCGCGACCAGCCTCGCCGCCTGCGGCGGTCCTCCGACGAATCCGGCCCCCGCGAGCTCACCTTCTTCGTCGCGATCCAGCCGGGCGGGACGATCGAGGAAGTCTCGAAACGGTGCTCGGAAGAATCGGACGGCAAGTACACGATCACGCCGGAATTCCTCCCCACCGACGCCAGCCAGCAGCGCGAACAGCTGGTGCGGCGGCTCGGCGCCGAGGACTCCTCGATCGACATCGTCGGCATGGACGTGATCTGGACCGGCGAGTTCGCCAACGCCGGCTGGGTCGAAGAGTGGAAGGGGCCACTGAAGAAGCAGGTCACCGAAAAGGTCTTCCCCAACGTGATCGAGACGGCCTCGTTCGAAAAGAAGCTCTACGCGGCGCCGTTCAACACCAACACCCAGCTGCTCTGGTACCGCAAAGACCTGGTCAAGCAGCCGCCGAAAACCTGGGACGAAATGATCGAAGTCGCCGAAGGGCTGAAAGAAGCCGGCTCGATCCAGGTCCAGGCCGAACCGCTACGAGGGCTACATGGTCTTCGTCAACGCGCTGATCGAGAGCGCCGGGACCGAGATCCTCTCCGGCCCCGAAGAAGTCGACCTCGAACAGGGGCCGACCGAAAAGGCGCTGCAGGTGATCGGCAAGCTCGCCAACGGCGGCGCCGCCCCGCCGAGCCTCTCGACCTCCGACGAGGACACCGCCCGGCTCGCCTTCGAGGCGGGCGAATCGGCCTTCATGACCAACTACACCTTCGCCTACGGCAGCGCCCAGGAAGAAGCGCCGGACATCGGCAAAGTGATGGGCTACGCGCGCTTCCCGCGGGTCGACGCGAGCAAGCCGAGCAAGCCGCCGCTCGGCGGCTTCAACCTCGCGGTCAGCTCCTACTCGAAGAACAAGGACGTCGCCTTCGAAGCGGCCGCCTGCCTCGCCAACGACAAGAGCCAGAAAACCGCGGTCGAACTCGACGGGCTGCCGCCGTCGCGCTCTGACCTCTACACCGACAAAGCCGTGACCAAGGCCTACCCCGGCTTCGCCCCGCTGGTCAAAGAATCGATCGAAGCCTCGGGCCCGCGGCCGACCACCCCTGCCTACCAGGACGTCACGCTCGCGGTCCAGCGGGCGCTGCACCCGCCGGACAAGATCGACCCCGAAGACACCGAATCGATCTACGACGAACTGAAGTCGAACGTCGAAGACGCGGTCAAGCGGGAAGGGCTGCTCTGATGGAGGCGAAGAGCGCAGCCCCGGGCAAGAACTCCTCGCGCACCCGCTCGGAGCGCAAACTCGCCTGGATGCTCTGCGCGCCGGCGGTGCTGGCGATGCTGCTCGTCACCGCCTACCCGATCGCCTACGCCGTCGTCCTCTCGCTGCAGAACGTCGACCTCCGCTTCCCCGACGAAAACAGCTTCGCCGGGCTCTCCAACTACGCCACCGTCCTCACCTCGAGCCTCTGGTGGACCGACGTCTTCAACACCGTCTTCCTGATGGTCACCACGGTCGCGATCGAGCTGGTGCTGGGGATGGCGATCGCGCTGGTCATGCACCGGGCGATCTTCGGCCGCGGCGTCGTCCGCACCTCGGTCCTGATCCCCTACGGGATCATCACCGTGGTCGCCGCCTTCGCCTGGCAGTTCGCCTTCGCGCCGGAAACCGGGTTCGTCAACAACCTGCCGCTGATCTCCGACGAAATGGACTGGTTCGGCGGCCGCTTCAGCTCCTTCGCGGTGATCATCATGGCCGAGGTCTGGAAGACGACGCCGTTCATGGCGCTGCTGCTGCTCGCCGGGCTGGTGACGATCGACGACCAGCTCTACGAGGCGGCGCGGGTCGACGGGGCCACCGCCTGGCAGCGGTTCACGCGGATCACGCTGCCGCTGATGAAGCCGGCGATCCTCGTCGCGCTGCTGTTCCGCACCCTCGACGCCTTCCGCGTCTTCGACACGATCTTCATCATGACCCGCGGTGCGCTGGAAACCGAATCGGTCTCGATCCTCGGCTACAACCAGCTGATCAGCCGCCTCAACCTCGGCCTCGGCTCGGCGGTCTCGGTGCTGATCTTCCTCTGCGTCTTCCTGATCGCGTTCGTCTTCGTGCGCGGCTTCGGGGCGAAACTCGACGAAGGCCGACCGGGAGGCTGAGATGGAGCAGCGCAACGGCCGCGACTACGCCCTCTGGAGCATCGCCATCGTCCTCGTGGTGGTCTTCGCGCTGATCCCGGTGCGTCTGGCTGATCTCGATCTCGCTGAAGCCGCCGGCGGAGCTGGCCGACCAGCACTTCATCCCCCAGAGCGTCTCCTTCGACAACTACAAGAGCCTGTTCGAAGGCGGCATCAGCGACAGCCCCTTCATCAAACCGCTGATCAACTCGATCGGGATCGCGCTGATCACGACGGTGATCTCGATCGTCCTCGCCTCCTTCGCCGCCTACGCGATCGCCCGGCTCGAATTCCCCGGCAAGCGGCTGATCCTCGCCGGTGCGCTGGCGATCGCGATGTTCCCGCCGATCTCCACCGTCGGGCCGCTGTTCGACATGTGGCGGGCGCTGCACCTCTACGACACCTGGCTCGGGCTGATCATCCCCTACCTCACCTTCTCGCTGCCGCTGGCGATCTACGTCCTCGTCGCCTTCTTCCGGGAGATCCCCTGGGACCTCGAGCAGGCGGCCCAGGTCGACGGGGCGACGCCGTTCCAGGCCTTCACCAAGGTGATCGTGCCGCTGGCGGCGCCGGGCGTCTTCACCGCCGCGATCCTCGTCTTCATCTTCTGCTGGAACGACTTCCTCTTCGCGATCTCGCTGACCAGCTCGGACGCCTCGCGGACCGTTCCCGCCGCCCTCGCCTTCTTCACCGGCGAATCGTCCTTCACCGCGCCGACCGGCAGCATCGCCGCCGCGGCGGTGGTGGTGACGGTGCCGATCATCGTCTTCGTCCTCATCTTCCAGCGCCGAATCGTCGCCGGGCTCACCGCCGGCGCCGTCAAGGGATAAAGGAGCCAACCGATGTCAGAGATAGTCCTCGACGGAGTCACCAAGACCTTCGCCGACGGCTTCGAAGCCGTCAAAGACATGGACCTCGACATCGCACGACGGCGAGTTCATGATCCTCGTCGGCCCCTCGGGCTGCGGCAAGTCGACGGCGCTGCGGATGATCGCCGGGCTCGAGGACATCTCCAGCGGCGAGCTGAAGATCGACGGCGAGACCGTCAACGACCGCTCGCCGAAGGACCGCGACATCGCGATGGTCTTCCAGAACTACGCGCTCTACCCGCACATGACGGTGCGCGAGAACATGGGCTTCGCGCTGAAGCTGGCCGGGACCGACAAGGCCGAGATCGACAAGAAGGTCGAGGAGGCGGCGCGGACGCTCGACCTCGAGCAGCACCTCGACCGGCGGCCGGCCAACCTCTCCGGCGGCCAGCGCCAGCGGGTGGCGATGGGGCGGGCGATCGTCCGCGACCCGAAGGCCTTCCTGATGGACGAGCCGCTCTCCAACCTCGACGCGAAGCTGCGGGTGCAGATGCGGACCGAGGTGGCGCGGCTGCAGTCGAAGCTGGAGACGACGACCGTCTACGTCACCCACGACCAGACCGAGGCGATGACCCTCGGCGACCGGGTCGCGGTGATGCGGGCGGGCGTCCTGCAGCAGGTCGGGACGCCGGCCGAGCTCTACGACAACCCGGTCAACCTCTTCGTCGCCGGCTTCATCGGCTCGCCGGCGATGAACTTCATGCCGGCCGAGACTGAGCGGCGGCAAGCTGAAGCTGCCGATCGGCGAGGTCGACGCCGGCGACCTCGACGTCGAGGGCGCGCGACGGCCAGGTGATCGCCGGGCTGCGGCCGGAGAACTTCGAGGACGTCGAGGTGATCGGCGACCTCAAGGAGGAGCGCGGCGTCACCTTCGAGGCCGAGATCGACCTCGTCGAGTCGCTCGGCTCCGACCTCTTCGCCTACTTCCACATCGAGTCCGAGGGCGTCCAGTCCGACCAGCTCGCCGACATCGTCGAAGAGAGCCTCGAGCGAAACCGGCGCCGGCGAAATCCGCGAGGGCCACGAGCAGATCGTCGCCCGCCTCGACCCGACCAGCAAGGTCAAGCGCCGCGAAACCGCCCAGCTCTGGGCCGACACCTCGAAGCTGCACCTGTTCGACCCCGAGAGCGGCGACAGCCTGCGCGCTGCTTAGCCTTCGTCTGTTCCTTTTTGGCAAATAGCAACGAAAAGGAACAGACGAGAAGCGGATTGCTTCAGGCGGCGGCGATGAAGGTCGCCATCAGCTCGGCGGCATGGTCGTCGCTGAGGCTTTGAGCCTCGGTCAGGTCCTGCCAGGTGCGGAAGGCGAGGGCGTGGCCGATCGCGGCGCGGCTGCGTCTGGCGGCGTTGCCGCGGAGGCCGCGGCCGCGGGCGAGGATCTCGGCGGCGATCGCGAGGAACTGGTGGTAGGGCGCGAATTTCTCGGCGACGACCGGGACCGCGTTCTCGTCGCGGAGGAGCTTGTCGATCATCTCTCCCGCCTGGCGGTAGTAGGCGTACATCTCCGCCAGCGCCACGGCGAGGCGCTCGGCCGGGTCCTCGATCTGCTCCCAGCGGCTGATGTCCGGCGGCGGGTTCTCCATCGCCCAGTGGGCTGAGCAGGCACCGAAGAGGGCCGCCTCGTCGGGGAAGTGGCGGTAGAGGGTCGAGCGGCGGACGCCGGCGTGCTCGGCGACGGCGCTCATCGAGGTGCGGGTCGGGCCGAGGGTGCCGTGCAGCTCGACGGCGCTTTCGGTGATCCGCAGCCGGGTCTGCGCCTCGGCTTCGGCGCGGCGCTTCTTCTCGTATTTCCGTTTTCCATCGGACATGGGTGTACGGCCAATCTTGACAGATCAGTCAACGGTCGCTACGTTTTCGCGCAACAGCAATGTTCGGTGAAATTGAAAAGGAGAAAGAGATGGCAACGGTTATCGGTCCCGAGGACGGCAAGGCGGGCTTCCTCGGCAGCATCGGGGTGCGGTTCATGATCGACGGCGAGGACGCCGGCGGCGACTTCTCGCTGGTCGAACACCCGATGTCCCCGCGGGCGCTGGCGGCGCCGCTGCACCGGCACAACCGCGAGGACGAGTACAGCTTCGTGCTCGAGGGGCGGATGGGCGGCGCTGCTCGGCGACGAGGTGTCGAGGCCGGGCCGGGCGACCTCGTCTTCAAGCCGCGCAACCAGTGGCACACCTTCTGGAACGCCGGCGAGGAGCCCTGCCGGATCCTCGAGATCATCGCCCCCGCCGGCTTCGAGCACTTCTTCGGGAGCTCGACGCGATGGGCGGCGGCGCTGAACGCCGACCCCGAGCAGGCTGGCCGAGCTCGCCGGCCGCTACGGCCATGTGCTGAAACCGGAGACCGTGCCGGAGCTGCTCGAGCGCTTCGACCTGGTGGTCGGCGAGCCGGTCGCGAGGCCGCTGCAGCTCGGCATAGGTCCCGCCCCGGATCGGGGAATTTGCGGGACTTGGAGACAGGTCGGGTAGCCGCGGGTCGCTGCTACCCTGCGCAGGTAGGCAGTCTGTCTGCCTGCGCGTCCGTCTCCAATTCGCAAGAGCAGCGAGGAAAACGCGCTTTGACTCCCGACCAGGGGTTCAGCATCGACCGTGAGGGGCCGCGAGATGAATGCGGCGTCTTCGGCGTATACGCACCCGGCCACGACGTCTCCCGGCTCGCCTACTTCGGGCTCTACGCGCTGCAGCACCGCGGCCAGGAGTCGGCCGGGATCGCCACCTGCGAGGGCGGGATGCTCACGACGATGCGAGAGCGGGCCTGGTCTCCCAGGTCTTCGACGAGGAGAAGCTGCGGGCGCTGCAGGGGGACATGGCGATCGGCCACGTCCGCTACTCGACCACCGGCGGCGGCTCCTGGGAGAACGCGCAGCCGATCTGGCGCGACGACGGCCGCGAGGTCGCCCTCGCCCACAACGGCAACCTCACCAACGCGGTCGAGCTCTGGGGCGAGCTGAAGGAGAAGGGGCTGCAGTTCCGCGGCACCTCCGACTCGGAGATCATGGCGGCGCTGCTCTCCTCCCACGACGGCAAGATGATCGAGGACGCCGTCGCCGACGTGATGCCGCGGCTGCAGGGCGCCTACTCGACCGTGGTGATGACCAAGCGGGCGATCGTCGCCTTCCGCGACCCGCACGGGATCCGGCCGCTCAGCCTCGGCCGCCTCGACGACCGCTTCGTCGTCGCCTCCGAGAGCTGCGCCTTCGACATCATCGGCGCCAAGCTGATGCGCGAGGTGCACCCCGGCGAGATGGTCAGCCTGACCGAGCGCGGGCTGGAGACGCGGCAGGTGGTGAAGGCCGAGCGGCGGGCGACCTGCGTCTTCGAGCACATCTACTTCTCCCGCCCCGACAGCCGCCTCGAGGGCAAGGTCCTGCAGCAGTCGCGCGGGCGGATGGGCGAGATCCTCTGGCGCGAGGCGCCGGTCGAGGCCGACCTGGTGATCGCGGTGCCCGACTCCGGCAACCCGGCGGCCGCGGGGTTCGCCCGCGCCTCCGGCCTCCCCCGCGACGACGGCCTGATCAAGAACCGCTACGTGGCGCGGACCTTCATCCAGCCCGGGCAGGAGCTGCGCAAACACGGCCTGCGGCTGAAGTTCAACCCGCTGCCGGAGATCGTCGCCGGCCAGCGCCTCGTCGTCGTCGACGACTCGATCGTCCGCGGCAACACCACCCGGCAGATCGTCGGCATGCTGCGCGACGCCGGCGCCCGCGAGGTCCACCTGCGGATCTCGGCGCCGCCGATCCGCAACCCCTGCCACTACGGCGTCGACATGTCGACGCGCGAGGAGATGATCGCCCACAACCGCTCGATCGAGGAGATCGCCGACGAGCTCGAGGCCGACAGCCTCGCCTACCTCTCGATGGCCGGCGTCTACGAGGCGATCGGCGGCGACCCCGGCGAACACTGCGACGCCTGCTTCACCGGCGAATATCCCCTCGGCGATCCCGACGAGGCGGACGGCAAATTCGCCCTCGAGACAATCGCTGCCGCGCCCTGAGTTGATCAGCCGCCGGTGGCGAGCTCCAGACCCAGCCAGACGATCACCAGCGAAGCGAGCAGGATCGCTGCTTGCAATATGTGAAGTTTCGGGCGCCTTAAATGGACAATCGTCAAGCCGATCACCACGCCGACCAGGGCGAGCTCCACTGCAGGGTGGAAAGCGGGACGAACCGGCAATTCGACAAGATGGGCGCGTGAGCGCCTTCCGGATCGTCGTCCTCGCCTCGGGCAGCGGCACCAACCTGCAGGCGATCCTCGACAAGCTGCACGGGCAGGGGTCGGTCGAGGTGGTGGCGGTCGGGTCCGATAAGCCGGGCGCGGGGGCGCTGCAGCGGGCCTCGAGCGCCGGCATCGACACCGCGATCTTCCCGGCCGACGCCTATCCGGACCGGATGGGACGCGACGCGGCGATGGGCGACTGGGTCGAAGCCCACCATCCCGACCTGGTCGTGCTCGCCGGCTACATGCAGCTGCTGACCGAACCGTTCGTCGCCCGCTTCGCGGGACGGATCGTCAACATCCACCCCGCCCTGCTGCCCTCGTTCCCCGGCCTCGACGCGATCGGCCAGGCCCTGGAGGCCGGCGTGCAGGAGACCGGCGTCAGCGTCCACTTCGTCGACGAGGGGGTCGACACCGGGCCGGTGATCCTGCAGCGGCGGGTGCCGGTGCCGGTCGGCCGCGAACGGGGGGTGCTCGAGGCCGCCGTCCACAACGTCGAGCACGAGCTCTACCCGGAGGCGATCCGCATGATCGCGGAGGGCCGCATTAGGATCGACCCCAGCGACCCGCGCAAGGTCGCGATCGATGACTGACCCCGCCACCGAAACCCAAGCGCCGAGCGCCGAGAACGGTCAGGTCCGCGTCCGCCGCGCCCTGATCTCGGTCTCCGACAAGACCGGCGTCGCCGATTTCGCCAAGGGGCTGGCGGCGCTCGGGGTCGAGATCCTCTCCACCGGCGGCACCGCGTCGGCACTGCGCGAGGCCGGGCTCGAGGTCACCGACGTCTCCGAGTTCACCGGCTCCGAAGAGATCCTCGGCGGTCGGGTGAAGACGCTGCACCCGCGGCTGCACGCGGCGCTCTTGGCGCGGCGCGGCGACTCCGAGCACATGGCGACACTGCAGCGCGAGGGGATCGAGCCGATCGACGTCGTCTGCGTCAACCTCTATCCCTTCGAGCAGACCATCGCCGCCCACGAGGTCGAGCACGACGTCGCGATCGAGAACATCGACATCGGCGGCCCGACGATGATCCGGGCGGCGGCGAAGAACCACGAGAGCGTCGCCGTGATCGTCAAACCGGAGTCCTACGACGCCGTCTGCGCCGAGCTGGAAGAGAGCGGCGGCGAGATCTCGGCGGCGACCCGCCACTGGCTCGCCAACGAGGCCTTCGCCCAGACCGCGCGCTACGACGCCGCGATCAGCCGCTGGTTCTCGATGGAGTACGAGGACTTCCCCGAACACCTGGCGGTCGCTTACGAGAAGGTGCTCGACCTCTCCTACGGCGAGAACCCGCACCAGCGGGCGGCGCTCTACGCGGAGTCGGGGCTGCGCAGCCACATCCTCTCGCGGACCTCGAAGCTGCACGGGCGGGCACTCTCCTTCAACAACGTCCTCGACCTCGACTCCGCGCGCACCCTGGCGAGCGACTTCGACGAGCCGGCCTGCGTGATCGTCAAGCACAACAACCCCTGCGGGGTGGCGGTCGGCGCCGATGCGCTGGAGGCCTACCTGAAGGCGCTCGCCTGCGACCCGGTCTCCGCCTACGGCGGCGTCATCGCGATCAACCGGCCGATCGGCCGCGAGCTCGCCGAGGAGCTGCACAAGAACTTCGTCGAGGTGCTGAGCGCGCCCGGCTACGAGGAGGGGGCGCTCGACGTCCTCACCCAGAAGGAGGCGATCCGCATCCTCTGCGAGGAGGAGCGCCGCCAGGCTGACCCCAGCGAACGCGACGTCAAGCGGGTGCAGGGAGGGCTGCTGATCCAGGACCGCGACGGCGACCCCGAGCCCCGGGAGATCATGGAGGCGGTCACCGGCAACGAGCCGAGCGAGGAGCAGTGGCAGGACATGCTCTTCGCCTGGACCGTCAGCCGCCGCGTCCGCTCCAACGCGATCGTGATCGCCAGGGGCGGGGCGACCCTCGGCATCGGCGCCGGCCAGATGAGCCGCGTCGACTCGGTCCGCCTGGCGGTCGAGAAGTGCCGCGAGGCCCGGGGCGCCGAGGCCGACGCCCTCCTGGCCGGCTCAGCCCTCGCCTCCGACGCCTTCTTCCCCTTCGCCGACGGCCCTGAGCTGGCGATCCAAGCCGGCACCACCGCCGTCATCCAACCCGGCGGCTCCAAACGCGACGCCGAGGTGATCGAGGCCTGCGAGCAGGCCGGCGTCGCGATGGTCTTCACGAAGCACCGCCACTTCCGGCACTAGAGCTACAGCTGAGGGGCTTTTCCGGCCGCTTCCCGCTGCGCCTCGCTCGCCCGCATCACGTGCTTGCAGACCTGCATCGGCTCGTCGGCGACTACGAGCATCTCTTTGTCGCCGGGGCCGATCAGGCCGTGGTCCTCGAGGCCGCGGTCGATCCACTCGAGGAGGGGGTCCCAGAACTCGGAGTCGACGAGGATGGTCGGGAAGGCGTGGATGCGGCGGGTCTGGATCAGGGTCAGGGACTCGAACATCTCGTCGAGGGTGCCGAAGCCGCCGGGCAGCATCACGAAGGCGCGGGCGAAGCGGACGAACATCAGCTTGCGGGCGAAGAAGTAATGGAATTCGTACCGGCGGTTGACGTAGGGGTTGATCGCCTGCTCGTGCGGCAGCTCGATGTTGAGCCCGACCGAGAGGCCGCCCGCCTCGGCGGCGCCACGGTTGGCGGCCTCCATCAGGCCGGGGCCGCCGCCGGTGATCACCGTGTAGCCGTGATGGGTGAGACAGGCCGCGGTCTCCCGGGCCAGCTCGTACCAGCGGTGGCCCTCCTCGATCCGGGCCGAGCCGAAGATCGAGACCCCCTCGTCGATGTCGCGCAGCGCCGTGAAGGCGCCTTCGATCTCTTTGTGGATGCGGTCGAGGCGGCGTTCGTCGTCGGTGACCTTGTCGACCGGGACGCGCAGAAGATTGCGGTCATGACGACCGCCGTTGCTGTTGCCCGGATCGGTTCCCCGTCCCTCCATTGATCGAAGTAGAACAGACCGCGGTGATTAGTCCCCGTCGGGAATCCGGAATAGGAACATCGACGTGGAGACGATCACCGTCTCAGCCTCGTCGTCCTCGAGACGGGCATGGATCTCGGCCCGCACGCGCTCGACCTCCGCGGTCGCTCCTTCATGAATCCTCTTGAGCTCCAGCAGCCCCTTCTCGTCCGTGCGGATCGAGCTCGAAGTCCACCACGAATCCCTTTGGAACGGCAGCCATTTCGCCATGGAGAGGGCCGCCTTGGCATCGGAGACAAAGTTCTGAACCAAGGAGAAGGCGACTCGCCTGATGGTCCTTTCTGGTAGCTGTTCAGCCTCCACCTGTTTGATGAGAAGCGCGCGATTGGTGTAGGTGTAGTACCGCTCAACCGCCCCTCGGCGCCGCTTGAGGTCCACAAGATCGAGGATCCCCTCCTTGTGAAGCCTCCTCAGCGCTTCGCTGACGCTGCTCCTCGGTGCCGAAAGCTCAGCGGCAATCTCCTTCGCGCTCGCGGAGCCGTTCTGTTCGATGTAGCGCAGAACCTGGCCACGAACCCCGTGCAGGATGGCCGCGGCGGTGGGTACCTCGGAATTCGTGCCGCGGGGGGACAGTTTCTTCTTCCGGCGGTCGCCCAATCTGCAACTCCTTCCGCCCTAAGGGTATTCGACGGCGGAACCGCACCAAACCGTCTGTCCCGGAGGAGTTCCGAGGGAGAGAACCGGCGCCCGAAGGGGGCCGCCTCATTTCGAGGCGGCCCCAGGCGTCATTCCGGCTTACACAGACGATATCGACCAGTCAATACCCCCCGTGCTGAGTTTAGCTTCCAGCGAGCCCGTCGCCGGACAATACGTCGATTCGCCCGAAACTCTCGTTAGTGCCGACTCTTCTTTGCTGATCCATGCTTCTGCCCAGTTCGGATAATGGATCGGTACAGAGGAGTCGGCTTTGTAGCTGCATTCGACTACCTGTTCGTAAGGCGGGGAATAACAGGCATAGGACACAGTCAGCGGTTCTGATTTGCTGCCCACATAGATGACGCCGTCACCGCCGCCCGTCGCTACAATCGTCTCGGCCGGACTGTTGAACGACATTTTTTCGCAGCGCATGGTATTGCCGGTCCAGAGGCCGATGCCACAGGTTTTCGGGGACACGTAGAAGCTGGATTGAGCCGGAAGAGGATTGCCCGATTCCGCCAGCGTCGTCGAACCATCCAACATGTACTCGCATTCGAGGCCGAGCAGGGCGGTTTTGATTTTGAAGAAACCTTCACCCACCGGTTTCGCCACTCCCAGCGGCAGAATCGATCCACTCGGCAGGACGTGGTTGTTCGCGCATATCGTTTCTGCGTAGGTGCAGAGGACGGTTCCAGTGGCGGTCGAGATACCCGTGCTGCCGTGGGCGTCCAGTAGTTCTGCTTCGATCGAGCCGCTGCTGCCACAGTTGGTGCCCGAAACCTTGGTCGTTTTCGCCTCGGACTTCAGGATCGTCGCTTCGCCGCTTTGGTAGTGAATTGGAATCGCACCGTTGGCTTTATAGCTGCATTCGAGCACTTGTTCATAATAAAGCGAGTAGCAGGTGATGGAAAACGTCAACGGTTCCGATGCACTGCCGAGTTTGATGATGCCAGCGCCTGCCCCGGTCGCTTCGAACGTCGTTTTGGGCTCGCTGAAGGTAGTGCTCGAGCAGGATCCGCTGTAACCGATACTTTTGTTCACACATTCTTTCGAGTTCACGAAGATATCCGACTGGCCCGGCAGGGGGTTGCCGTTCCTCATCGTCGAGGTCGAGCCGACGAGGGCGGTTTCGCAGTCCACCGTGCCCGCCGCAAATCCCATGTTGACGCGAAAGTAGCCTTCGCTCGCGGGAGAGGTTCCAAGCATAATTTCGTCACCAGCCGAGCTCACTTTGCCCTCAGGGCATTCAGCTACGACTTCGCTGCAAAGAACCGTACCTGCTGAGGCCGAGGCCACGCCGATTACTGCAGTCATCGCCAGGGCGGCGACGAGTGCCGTCGCCCAGATGGTAATGCGTTTCACTATTCCTCCCTTTGGGCAGGGCTATGACCTGCCTATCGTTAAAACGGTCTCCTAAACCTTCCATCGCTCATCATCAGACGTATCGCCAAAGCGGCTATCGCGCGCTGTTCCGGATAGCCGATTCGGCGCAGACGTCAGGCAGCGCCCGGTCAACCGTTGCCGGCCGGAATGGAAAGACCGACATCGGGGGCGAGCTCCCGCTCTAAACGCAGCGCGATCTCGAGCTCGGCGCTGCAGACATCCAGCGAGCAACCGATCTTCTCCTCCACTGTCCGCAGCCGGGCCCGTACGGTTTGCCTGTTGATGCGCAGCGCCGATGCCGCTGAGGTGATGTTTCGCCCTGCGGCCAGGTAGGCGCGAACGGTTTCCTTTAGGCCCTCGCCACCGTCGCGGCCGCAGGTCAACGGCTCGATGTAGATCTGCTGCAGGGAGGCGACGAGCACCTCGTCTTTGGCCATTGCGGCGACCAGGCCCGCTTCCGCATAGTTCGTGACCTCATCCCGACTGCGCCGCACCAAGGGAAAGATCGCCCGCGCCTGTCGATGCGAGAGCCGCCATCCGGCGAGGCCGTGGGCCGGGTGACCGATCGCGATCGGCCGACATCCCATGCTCGCCTGAACCTCGTCTCGAGCCGGCGCCGGCTCGAGCAATCCCCTCCGGCCCAGCCAGGCCCAGCTGGGGCCGTCGCGCCGGCGCACCTGGAGAAGTCTGCAGTCGAGGGCCTCGGCAACTGCCCGCAGAGCCCCGGAGGAATCCTCGTGGCCGGGAAAGAGCATCGCGATGTGCCAGCTGCGATCGATGTCGTATGCCAGGGGAGTGGTGTCGGCCTTCTCACCGGCGAGAAGCCTCTCGACCAGGCGGGCCTGGAACTCAGGGGCCGACCTGACCGTGGCCTCGACCTCCCGCTGATACTCCTCCGTGACGGCCCCCACCAGGCGGTCGAATTGACTGGTCTTGCTGCGAAGAATGCCCTCCGCCCTCGCGCCTTCGGAGGCCGCGAGCTGCGCCTCTTCGAAGACGAAATTGGCGAACATGGTGTAACCGGAGAAGTACCGTCGAAGGACGACGTCCAACCCGACGCCGTTGCGAGCGGCCAGCCGTGCCTGCACCAGCAGGGCAGCGGGGAGCCCTGGTGGGCTGTCGTCACTCGTTGACAGCACCTCGATTCCGAAGTCGATGGCGGCCGAGACGGCGTCACGGAGGCCGTGCAGGTAATCGAGCTCCGCAGTGCCCGGCGGCTCGGCAATCCCATAGATCCTGGTAAGCGTTACCTCTTCGATCTCCTGCCTGCGCTCCAACAAACGTCGCGCAACCGTGGTCGCGGGATTCCCTGAAGCCGTGGGCCGCAAATTCACCTCCCGATTTCCCTTGCCGAAGCTTTGAGGAAGCCGTTTATAAATTACACAACTTCGTTTCCAAAATCCTCGGATCAGGCCACCCGACGGGATCGGTCAGCAAGGTGGAGCAATATTTAGCGTCACGAGCCCCGCCTGTTGGCGGTGGACCATTTAGTTATTCCGCCCGAGCATCGAGTGACAGGCGGCCGATCCGTTCCCCGGCCATGAAAGTCGAGGCGCTTTCCGCGAAGGCTGCGTTGAGCTTGTCGGCGGTAGTGGCCGTCAAGGTCACGTCCTGGCTTTCCGTGAAGATCGTCAGCGAACCCGGATTCGAAGTTGTGACCATGCCCGACAGGGAGAGAAGGGGTGCCTGCGGGGTTGCTCCGGGATGGGGGGGCGCGGGTTGCACGTCGGTCTCGGCTAGGAGGGACGGGGGACCCGGTTCCAGCCAGACTTCCCGCCACAGCATCTGGGCGCTCCCGAGCTGCAGCAGTTCCACCTGGCCTCCGAGCTTGACGGTCCCGGAGCTGCCGTCCGGAGCGAGAGTGGATTCCAGCCCGACCGGAAAGCTGAGCGTAGGTCCCGCCGAGAGTTCCGCCGGGGCGATCGGATTGAGGGACACGAAACGCTGGTCGAGCTTGGCCTTGAAGGTCGGATCGAGCGCCAGGTACACCCGTCCTTCGGGCCTGAGATGAACCGTGGCCGGTTGCGCGCTCACCCGCATCACCCCGAGGGGCTGCCCGGCCGCGAGAGTCCGCCCGAGGCCGAGCTTCTTGTTCAGGCGGGTGGCGAACTTCGAGCTCAGCCGCATCCCGCCGGCGGTGAATTCGACGCCGAAGCCCGCCCGCTTGTCGGCGAGCCGGGCGCCGGTCGCCAGCTTCAGCTTGCCGCCTCCCACCTTGGCCTGCAGTGGGGAGCGTTTTGCGTTGAAGGAGATTTTCCGCAGAATCACCCGTCGCTTGCCGGAGGCGAAGATGATCCTTCCAGCGCTGTCGACGGTTCCGGATCCGGCTCCCGCATCGACGCGGCCTCCCGAGGCGGGGAGCGTTACCCGTCCGCCCTGAAGCTTCCCCCCCGCCACCTGCAGCGCTACGCCATGAGTCCGCAACACCCGCAGGAAGCTCGGGGCGAAGGAGATCCGCATGCTGCCACCGGACACGGGGTCATACCCCCCCTGAGCCGGCCCCGCCGCCAACGCCGCGATACCGAAAGCGACCACACCGACAGCGATCAACCGCCTCATCGCTTCACCCCGCAGGCCTTGGCGACAACCCCGCGCACCACCTTCTGTCCTTCGAAGTGGAAGCTCGCACGGGCCAGCGGGAAGGGAGTTTGATCGGCACCCTTCGGTGCCGGGCAGCCGGCGTTGAAGTAGCTGAGCTCGCGACCGCGGAAACTGTAATGGCGACCGAGGTTGAGCTTGATCCGGTCGACGTATCCCCAGTTTCCGAGGGACTGCGGCAGGTCGGCTGCCAGTTCGGTGCCGTAAGAGCCGCGATCGATGTGCCGCAGAGCGAATGCCACCACGAACGACGTGGGAAACGGGTTGGAGGTGAAGATATGGGCGAGGACGAGCGGCTGCTTGCCCTTGCGGCCGTTGAAGATCAGCAACCGGCCGTGGGTCGGGTATGGATCCTGGTCAGGGAGGACGATGTTGCCCCAGAAACGTCCCGAGCCGATCAGTGCCGGCGCGCACAGCCCGAGCGCACGACGCGTGCTGGCGGTGCGGATCTGCGAAACGCGGCAGACCGGGAGGCCTCGCGATTGCAGGATGCCGTTCCGGTTCACCTCGATCTCCATCCGCCGCAACTGCGGCGGGATGCCACCATCCGGCGCCGCCACGTGACCGGCGACGAAGACCGAAACCGGAGCGGTCCCGGTTCGCGGCAGCTTGTACGGGGAGATCTGGGCGAGGAAGGTGACCCGGACGTTGCCCTGCTGGACCGTCGTTGCGGTGGCGGTAGCGACGCCGAGGATGGAAAGCCCGATCACCACCGCGGTTGCCTTGGCCTTTCCGATCCGCACCTTCAGCCGCCGCGAAGCAGGTTGACGATTACCGACCCGTCCTTCACCTCGCGTGGCGCCTTCCCGCTTTCTTCCCCTTGCCACACTGGGCCCGCACGATCGGACGGAAGTCCCTCACGCGGCCGTTCTGTGCAGTGAAGCTCACCTCGGCCCGATGCTTACCCCGGCAGATGTTGGTCGAGTTGACGAGGAGGCCCTTCTTGCCGCCCTGCATTTCCAGCACGAACTTGCTCACCGGCGCGTCGGGCACAGTGACGAAGCGGTTGCGGATCAGCGAGACGGCTTCCCCACGCTTGTTCTTGCGGGTCACCGAATCGATGTAGCCGACGAGGTCGACGTCGATCTGCTGCCCGTGCAGGGCGACGACGAGGTCCGGCAGGTCGCGTTCACCGCCGTTCGAGCGGAGGAAGACCGGGCCTTCCAGGGGCTCGGAGAGCAGTGGCGTGACTGCCCGGGCCCGTCCGTATACCGCGCCCGCCGGGCACTCTGCGCCGTTGCCGGCGCCGGCGGTGAACTGCACACGGGTGCATATGGTGCGGATGTGCCCCTGTTCGAGGAACTGGGATGCGGGCAGCGTCACCTCCGTCCCGGCGATGTTGGCATCGCCGTTGCGGGCCGTGAGTACCGCCCGGAGGGCCGGCACCTGATTGCGCTTGGTGCCGCCCTTGAGGGACAGCTTCAGCTGAGGCTTGAAGTCAAGCGCGGCGCAGTCAGCTGCCTGAAAGGGGCTCGAAACCGTGATCGGGTTGTCGTCCGCTTCCGATGCAAAGTCCAGACCGGCGCCCAGCAGCGTCGATGCCGTCGAGGTCGCCGTGCAGTCGGTCGGATTGAGGGTGAATTCCGGGCGGTCGACGAAGACGCGGATGTCCCGCAGGTGAACCGGGATTCCCTGGACGATGTGGGGAATCGGGTCCGAGCCGGTCGCGTCGACGAACACTTCGGCGGTTTCGGGATTGACCCGCAGCGCCTCCCGGACCACGACGGTGCCGAGATCGAACGGACCCGCCTTGGCCGCGGTGATCGCGACAATCGAAAGGGGCGACCCTTTATACGGCCCGGCCAGGTAAACCTTCCCCGGGACATAGGTGAGGGTGTTGCCGACCCCGGCCCCCGCCCAGGTCGTACCGATCTGCGAGGTCGCAGGACACGAGGGAGAGTTCAGCTCTTCTTCCCCGCCATGCGGCCCCTTCCGCCCAGCAGCGGCCGCTATCGCCAGGTCGGAGCAGTAGGACACTCCGGCGAGCTTCGCCAGGATTCCCGGCGGCAGCTTGATCGAGAAATGCGTGATCTCCTGTTCGGCGTCGGTACGGCTGAGCTGGACGGTGAAGGGACTGAAGGTGCCGGCGGCGTTGTTCAGCGTGCCGGCCAGCAGACCGGGGTGGAAAGGCGGGAGCCCTCCGGTCGGGCAGGGGCCGTGGTCGGGCCCCGATTCGATCGCGAAGGCGTTGGTCCGCGCCACCGTCCCAGTTCCGGACCAGGGGGTGAAGTTGGACAGGGCCTCGTAGGATCCGCAGGCGTAGGGGGTCACCAGCGGAGCCCGGGCTCCTTCGCGGAAGTGCAGCTTGAACTCCGCCACCGGCAGCTGGGGCACGTCGTCGAAGACGGCGGTGATCTGCCCGGTGTCCGGATCGGTCGTGACCTTGCCGGCGAGCTTGACGAGCACGCCGCGGTCGGGAACCTTGATCACCATGTAGAGGGCGATCAGCGAGTTAAACGGGTTCTCGTAGGGCTTGGCGACGTATAGGGAGCCGGTCGCGATACGGTCGAGAACCGGACTCGTCGCCTCTACCGACCCGATCTTCGAGGTCTCCGGGCAACCGACGTCAGGTGCCGAATTGTACGCCTCCCGCGCAAGATCGGTCTCGCTGCAGACCCCGAGTCCCTCGGCCTGGGATGGGTTGATGGTCATTCCCTCGGGGAGGACGACTTCAGCCCGGCGCAGCTCGGAACCGAAGTAGAGATTGGCGAATTCGAGCCCTTTGGTGGGAAACTCGAGCTGGTAGTCCAACCCCGACCCGCTGGATGCCTGGCTGGTGGTAGGAGCCATCACCGCAGTCGGGTTGAATTCGCTTCCTTCGCAGCCGCTGACCTGCGGGAAGGGAACCGTTTTGGTCGAGGGCGAATTCACCAGCTGATAGCTACGGGCGGTGATCGTGACGCTGCCCGGTTCGCCACAGCTCGTCGGGTTCGTCATGAATGGAGTTTTCGGCAGCGACGATTTGCGCCCCCCGGGGGGTGCACCTCCGATGATGGACTCTTTCGGGGTAATTCGTTCGGCGTCGTGAATCGGGCTCGCCGGCACCCCCCAGAAGGTGGTCGAGCTGGCGACGAGTTCCGCCGCAGCAGGCGCCCCGTCGACGCTCGCCACCAGAGTCTGCGTCTCGGGATCGAGCCGCACATTGAGGATCACCGGGTAGATGGCGGCAAAGAAGCCGAAGCGGGCGACGATGTCGCCGCCGGGAGCGGGCATGTTGTAGATCGGCTCGCCCGTAATCGTTCCCTGGCCGGCGAGGGTGAGGTCCGTCGCCCCGACCTGAGAGTCGATCGGACATTGGCTGGCCTCGTAGTCGGTGCCGAGCTGAAGAGTCGTGCACTTGGGGAAGGCCTCCGGATTGCCGAACAGACCGGCGGGCAGGCGCACAATCACGTCGCGGGTAAGCGCATAGGGGGAGCCTTCCTTTTCACTCAGCTGGATCGTGGTGGTGAAATCAGGATGGGCACCTGCCTGCACGGTAGACAGTTCAACGCCGGCGGATTCGATCCGGTAGTTCTCCGGTTCGTCGAAAGCCCCTTGAGCCGTTTGAGCGCTGAATCCTGCTCCAACGAGCATGAGCAGCAGCGCAAGGAACGTCTTTCTCATCGGGCTGACCTCCCCTGGCCGTGACTTCGCGTCTTACCGTGGTGCTTAGACCGACGATGCGAGCGCTTCTTATGTTTTTTCACACAGCGCGTCTTGCCGCCAACCAGCTTCGGGCGGGTCCCTTTGCGGCAGGTGCGCTTCGCTTCCGGGACGTTGCCTGCTCCCTTGAAGATCGAACTCGCAGGCGCTACCGGCGGCGGAGGGACAGCCGCGGGCTGGCACGCTTCACCCAGACACTCCCCTGCCGGCCCCGTATCGGTTGCGAACCCACCCCCGACGCGAGCGTCGTACAAAGAGGGGGTTTCGTCCTGATCTGAGATCGTCAACAGATCCGAGCTCGAGAACAGAACATCATCACCCGACGCACTGGCTCCGAGCAGATAATTCGGCTCGGCGCTCTGCCCGCTGGAGATGAGGAACAGGCAACCGCCAGGCTGGCGACAGCTGCCTTTCCCATCGGCCTCCCACTCGTAGACGTCTTGCCTTGCGTCGTTGTCGCCGGGCACAAGCCGATCTGAGCTCTCGAAGAAGGCGCGGCTGCCGTCCTCACTGAGGTTGGCGACCAGCGTAAAGCGGCTGGTGAGAGCGCCCAATCCAAAGGTGACCAATTTCGCATCGGATTGCACCGCAGACCCATTCGGATTGCATGAAACACAGACGAGGGAATCCTCTCCCGCGTCAAAGCGGTAGATCTCGGCAAAGCCTTCGGAGTCGAAACGAGTGATTGAGGCCTGCGAGCGGAACAGGAGAGTTGATCCGCTTGGACTCGTTCGGGTCGGGTTGAACCCGAATTCGGTCTTGGTGATGCGGAACATCCATTCTGCGAACCCACCAGAGAACTGCTGGCCTTCGAGGCCGGGTTCTTCGCCTTTGACGTCTTCATCGGTGACGGTGGCGACGAATCGGTTCTGGACCCCATCCCAGTAGTAGAGGTTTGGCTGCCCTGCGCTCGCTTCGGTGCCGGTGGGATTCGGCTCGTCGGTGAGCTTGGCGGCCGTAACGAAGTAGGCACCGGCTCCGGAGGAGGGAATGTTCACCGGTACAACGTCGCCGGTGCCCGCGATCTCGATCGTCTCGCCGCTCTGCGCGTCGAAGCGGAAGAAATCGCCGGTGGACACGTAGAAGAGGTAGCGCCCATCCTCCGAGAAACCGGCGAAGTCCGCCCCCGGAAGGGACCCCACGACAGTTTCAGAATCATCCACACGTACATATAAGGGACTGTTCGTTCCGGCGGTGAAGGCAACCGCCGAGCCATCGTCGGAGCGCCCCTGAGGTACTGCGTCATTTACGGGAACCACATCGCCGGGTAGCAGCGAGATCAAATGTAGGACGCCGTCGGCGGTGCGGTCGTAAATTGCCCTCGTTCCGGATTCGGGCGCACCTTCGATCAGCTTTACCTCTGCAGTGCTGAATATCTCGTGCGAGCCGCCGGGGGCGATATACAAAAGGTTGGGAAGACGGTCGCTTCCGATCGTGCCCTCGCCGAGGAGATGGAAGCTCCCGCTCGGGTTACGCACCCACACAGCGGTTCCGGCAGAGGTGCCACTGAGCTGCCAGGCAATGGTGCCGAGGTCATTGGAGAGCCCGCCTGGCGACCCGACGGGAGACTGTTCTCCGCTCGGGCTTTGGGTGGTCGTCTGCCAGCCCGCCGGTGCCCGGGTGGAAACGTATGCGTCACCGTTGAAGCCTCCGATCCCAGGAAAGCCAGGAATCGGGCCCCCCTCGGTGCGGTAGGCAACCTTGTCCCCCACCGAGTTCATAACCGGAGTCCCGAAAATACCCCCTGCTCTGCTCACCGGCGCCAACAGCGGGTGGCCATTAGTATCTGACGGGGTCACCAGCTCATAGACGCGGCAGTCGGGGAGGCTCGCAGAAGGTCCCGTCCGCAGCGCCGAATTCTCACAGTTTCCCCCTTGAACGGGACTCTGGAAAGTTGCGAAGGTTGCTTCGTCTTCAATACTGCACATGACGGGTTCGCCGGGTTCACATTCGCTTTCGGCGCGGACTCGGAAGTGGTAGGCGGTGCCGGGTGAAAGGCCGGTGAGAGGAGCCGAGACCACGACTCCCGACAACCCGGACGAAAGATCACCTTCTCGCGCGATCGCCGCGCCGGCGAACGCTTCATCGTTGAAAGCCTCCTGCGTGGTGTATTCGACGACGTAGTGGGTTTCATTTCCTTCGGGATTGACCGTCGCTTGAAGCACGGCCTCCCGCTCACCTACTCCGTTCGTGGACAGGTTTTCGATCAACGGTGGATGCGGTACCCCTTTGGGCCGATATGCGTAGACGTGGCCAGGGACGCCACGGCCTGCCGGAATGAAGAGGTATCCCTGATTGGGGCTTAGTGGGCTGTTGTCGACATGGAGATAACCCCATTCCCCCTCGAAGCCGTGTTTGAAGCTCCCGACGTAGGTCCCGTCTTCTTCAAACTCCTGTACCACAAAGTGAGTGAAATCAGCCACGAACACATTGCCCGTCGATTCCTCGGGCGCGATCCCATAGCCGAAATTCCCACTACCCAACGACCCTGGCGGGGTGGCCGCTCCGTCAATGGTTCGGACGAAATCATGAGGTGCGTCACGTTCAAACACCTGGATCCGATTGTTTTCATAAGACTCGCTGTCGGTGACATACAGCAACCCGTGCTCAGCGTCGATCGCCAACGCAGCAGCGGTTGGCGAACTGTGTTCCAATTTTGAGGCTCCGATGCGACCTTCGAGTTCTTCGTTGGCTTGATCGGGAAGCGCCGGTCCGAATTCGACGATTTCTTTCTGATTGCTCGCGAATAGGTGCTGGTTAACCGGATCAACGGCCAACCCACTGATACTGAAGCTTGAATCGAGGGGAAGCGGGAGGTCGATCGGCGTCGCTCCGGCATAGCTGATTTCGCCCTCTGCCGGAGCGTAGGTCGTGGGATCGAAGCGCAGGAAGATTCTTTTAACTCCGCCACCGCCGCAGGTCGTACCATCAAAGCATAAGCCACCTACATAAAGGTGCCCAGAGGCGTCCACAGCGATCACTTTAACTCCCGGCACCGCGAGCCCGGTGAGATAATGGCCCGAGGGGTCGAATATGTCGACCCGGCCCTCATCGGGGTCGAAGACGCCGTTTACGGTGGGGCCCAGGTTGGCTACGTAAATATTGCCGTAGGGATCGGTGGCGACGCTGACTGGATTGGCGAACGGCCTGGCAACCTTTCCAGGGCATCCCGGATCTGGGATCAGATCGTTTTTGCCCGTACTGCAGTCGCCGGTCAACGAGAGTGCTTCGTTGAGGAGATGCGTTTCCGATTCGACGGCACCGGCCGTTGAAGCGTTAAGGCACAGCAGCAGGCACATCGTAAGCGTGAGTCTGATCAGGAGAGTCGGTCGCATTAGTGTGTGTCTGCCTTTCGCTTCTCTTGTCCTAGAACGATGACCTCCCCCCCGGTTCGGAGGGGAGGTCGAATCAGGTCAGGTGCGCCTATTCGGCGGTCACCGCCCAGCTGCCCTTGGCGTACTCGCCGCTATTGAGGTTCCAAGGGATGAGGATGCCGTATTCTTTCGCGGCTTCCATTTGAGCGTTAGGCGAGGGACCATTGGTTCCGACGAGTGGCTCGTGGTAAACACAGAGGAAACCGGGTGCAGCCGTCGGTTGGCTTACAGTGCCAGGGCAGTCGTTTTCCCAAGCTTCTACTAGTTCTTCCAGTTCGAGGCCCGGGTCAGGATAGAATCCTAGTTTTCCGTCTTCGAATCTTTGACCGATATTCACCCCCGGTGCAAGTTCGTACTGATAGAGGGCGATGGGAGCTGGCGAAACACTTACAGGGAAAGAAATCGGAGTAAATGAGGGGTTCCCGACCGAGGTTCCCCAGACACCGGAGACCGTGGATTCGGAGGGCAGCTGACAAACCGGGTTGCCGGCGGTGCACATCCCGTCTTCGCCGTCGGCTCCTGCTGCGCCGGTGGCTCCTGCTGCGCCGGCCGGGCCGGTCGCTCCCGTGTTCCCCGTATCTCCCTTGGCCCCGGTATCTCCCTTGGCCCCGGTATCTCCCTTGGCCCCGGTATCACCTTTGTCGCCCTTCGGCCCCTGTGGGCCGGGGGCGCCGGGGTTCGAGTTCGCGTACTTCTTCGCTTCCTTCTTGGCGATCTTCGCGACTTCCTTCTTCTGCGTGCCGTTGAGCTTCGCGGCGGCGAAAGCCGTGCCGCCGAGGGCGGCGACGAGCGCGATGCAGGCGACGACCAGGCCGGCGGTCCCGAACGGTTCGCGGATGGCGCGGATGGGGTGGCGTAGACGTTTCATATCTCCCGGTTCCTCTTCCTTAATGTCGGCGGCCTTCCAGGGCCGCGGTTCAGAAGGCTCGGCGAGGAGGGGCACGCACCGCTGACACGGCTTCCCTTGGTCACGTTTTCCCTCCTGCGCTTGATGGTGATCAGTGTTCGGACGGCTGGCGACCGCGCAATCCCGCGGCTGTCATCTGTCCCGGTTCGCTGGCCTACCCACCGCACAAGCCGCCTGAGGTTCTACCCCGGCGCCCCTTGCTTCAGGGTCTGCCTATTTCCCGCCTCCCTGGCGAGTTGGGCAACCTTAGAGGATTACGTCTATAAATGCAAGAGTCGAGTTTACGCCTGCACAGCAGGCTGTTTCCAAAGGAACCTCTGAGGCGGCAGTCAGGCAGGAATCGCGGGATGCGGGCGGCTCAGCCGCGTGCGACTGCGGCGGCCTTCTCGTGCCCGAGAAAGGGCGTGAGGAAGAGCTCCACCAGTTCCGGCTGCAGGTCGAGCAGCCGCTCGCCTTCCCCGGCCTCCACCCGGCGGGCGGCGATCGCCGCCATGCCGGCGAGCAACGCCCGCTGTACGTCGGGACTGGGAACCCGGAGGCGTTTCGGCTGCCCGACCGCCAGCTCCTGCAGCGCCCGCTCGCCCGCGGATCGCAGCCGTTCGGCGATCTTCTCGCCCGCCCGGGGCGGCTCGATCAAGGTGAAGCGCGCCAGGTCGGGATTGCTGGCAAAGACCGCGAGGACCGCCCCGATCGCCGCCCGCACCCGCAGCGGCCAGCCGCGCTCGGCGGCGGCTGCCTCGTTGGCGGCCGCCAGCATGTGCTCGGCGATCACGTCGTAGGTGGCGAAGAAGCAGGCCTCCTTCGATGCGAAGTAGGTGTAGAAGGTTCGCCTGGAGACCCCGGCCGCGGCCGAGATCCGGGTCACGGTTGCCTCGTGGTAGCCATACTCGGCGACTACCGCGATCATTCCGGCGGTGAGCCGGTCGCGCTGGTTCTGGACAACGAACTCGCGGGGCAAGCCATGGCGTCCAGGAGGCAGGCGTACGAGGCCCGAAGACGGCCCGTCGGAACCGTTGCCTGCCTCTGCCACGAACGCACGATATCTCGGTACGGGTCCGGATGCAGAGTCGTACCAACTGAGTGCGCGTTTGTATGCCCCGAGGAAGACTAGGAGTCCAATACCTGCCCGATCGACGGAGACATCTCCAACTCCTCCCGCGCGGCTTCCTCCCCGAGGTAGGGGCGCACAGTCATGTACATGAGCTGCGGCACGACGGTCTCGGCAGCGGCGGTCCCGTGGCCACGATGGAGTTCCTGCAGCAAGACACCCTGGATACCCCCGAAAAGAGCGACCGCGACCTCCCGCCCGATGGCGTCGGGATCGGGCAGGCATTGTCGTCCGCGGTCGATGAGGTCGACCATCCTTTCCAGCTGCCGCTCCCGGACCGCCTGCGCCATCGGCCCCGCGGTCAACATCTCGACCGCGGCGAAGCGCACCTGGCGCGGGTGGTCGCGCAGCCAGCGGGCGGCCGCATAAGCGGCGGTGCGCACCTGGTCACGCCATTCCGACTGCGACTGGAAGGCGCTTACCACCTCGGCTTCCAAGCTCGACCAAACCTCTTCGAAGAGCTGCAGGTAGCAGTTTTCCAGCGAGCCGAACCGGCGTTCGAACTCGGCGGTGTCGAACCCTGTCCGTTTGGCCACCTCGGCGATGCTCAGTTGGTCGATACCCCGGTCGATTGCGAGGTCGATGAGGATTTCCGCCCCCGGCGTTCCGATCGCAGGAGCCGACGAGCCGAGAGACAGTCGATCAGCCATCGCCGCCGCCGTGGGATGAGGTCGCCTCGGTAACGGTGAGCGCGACAGCTAAGCGCGTACCGCGGCTAGCGAGCGCTCCCCCAAGCGGCGAGCCTCGGCTTCGCCGACGTAGTTGCCGGCGAGGATCGCGAGGAACTCCGGCAGCAGCTCGGTTACTCCCTCGGCTTCGCCGCATACGACCCGTTGGTGGAGCAACCATGCAGAGCCCGCGATCCCGGCGTCCTCGAGCATCGGTGGCAGCTGCTCCCCTGAAGGCAGCAGCTCGCGGCCCTCGCGGAGGGCGGGAGTCAATGAGGAAAGAGTTTCTTCGTAGCGCTGCAATGCCCGCGGGCCGGCAGTTTGGACCTCCACCAGGGCGACGCGGGCCGCCATCGGATCCTCTTCCACGGCTCGAAGCAGGGTCAGGACTGCGGCCGCCAGGCGGTCGGCCCAGCCGCTCGCGGCAGGGGAGTCCTCCTCGACCCGGGAGCGAGCGTCGGCGATGATCCTCTCGTAGCAGAGGAGAAAGCACTCCTCCTTGCCGTCGAAGAGGCTGTAGAAGCCGCCGACGCTGGACCCCGCTGCGGCGACGATGTTGTCGATCGTGGTCCGCTGATATCCGCGCTTGGCGAAGACGGTGATCGCAGCGCCGACCACGCGGTCGCGCTGATGGTCGGTGAGAGCGTCCCGGCTCAACCGTTTGACCCCCACCGGCGCCTTCTGCAGATGGTCTGGAAGTCGCAAGACCGACCAAGCATACATATTGCTTTGGAATATTTCCGCAATCTTTCGCGCCGCCCCGCGACCGCGCCATCCCGCGCTCGAACGTTGCACGATTTGACGATGGCGTTTCTGAAAAAACTGATACCGTCTGCGAACCAGTAGCCAGTGTGAAGACGGCGGGGATTCTCCCCCGCCAACGACATTTGCGGACCTGTCGCGGGCGGGGAGAGAAATGCCAAAGGACGATCATGGTCGGCGCCGAGCTTTCGAGCGCGCGGCGCTGACGGCCGTCGGCGAACGGGGCTATCGGCAAGTCACAGTTCAGGACATCCTCGACCAGGCCGCTCTCAGCCGAGCGCTCTTCTACGAGCTCTTCTCGGACAAGTCCGGTTGCTATGCCTCCGCCTACGCGCTGGCGATCGAGGATCTGACCAGCGCTCTCCAGGCAGAGTGCCGGAAGCAGCCGAACTGGGCGGCGGGACTGCGGGCGGCCCTGGCGGCGCTCGGGGACTACCTGACGGCGGAACCGTTTGCGGCTCGTGGTCTGTTGGTCGAGGTTCACGTCGCCGGTGGAGCGGGGCTGGCAAAGAGGGCGGAGGTGTTCGAGCGGCTGGCCGGAGTGCTGGACCTGGCTCGGCAGGAGAGCGGCGGCAAAGTCTCTCCCCCTCCGATCACCGCGGCCTTCATCTTGAATACCGTCGATGCAGCCGTCGCCCGCTGCCTCATCGGCGAAGAGCCACGCACCTTCGCCGATGCAATCCCCGAACTCGTGTTCATTGCTGTGTCCCTCTACTTCGGTCGCGAAGCCGCGGAAGCAAGTCTCGAAGCCTGAACTCCCCGACCCCATCGGTCCGGCTTCGCGCAGGCGAGCCTAGGGACGCAAACCTTTGCCGTCAATCCGCTCGGCAAGGTGGAGGCTCCTTCACCTAAAACCAGGCTTGAGCCGCTCGGTCTCCGGCAGGGGCGAACCCCGGACCCGCGAGCAGTGTGTTCGCGGACTCCGGGCTTCGCCGGCATCGTCTCCCAGGGTCAGAAACGATGCTGCCGGCTCCATTCCGATGAAGAAAACCTCAGTCGGGACTGGAGCCTGGGGGCAGTGGGTGCGGGGACACACCCCTGCCCGGCGAGCATAGAGGAAAGTGTCTACAAATTGCAAGGCAACGTTTCTAAGTACTGCAGGTAACCGCGGACAAGGCTGCCTCCACTTCACGAGACACCGGCACGAGGTCCCCGGCTTCGACCATGAGAAGCAGCGCCAACACCCCTTCCGTCATCAGGACGTCAGCAGCGGGCCAGTCAGGCGGGGGTGCGGCGGGGCGCCTTGCCTCATGAAGTAGAGCCGCGAGGCAGCTGATCAAACGGTTCCGCACCTCGATGACGGAATCTGCGCTCGCGGATGTCTCCCAGCGCAAGAGGGCTGCCGTCGCCGGCCGATCGAGGAGCAGCTGCCGAACTCCCTCCACCAGTCGACCCTGCGGCATCCCAACATCCTTGTCCCCTGCCAGGATCTGACGTGATCGTATTTCGAGTTCGACGATGACCGCCTCGAGGCCCTCCACGAGCATCTCATCGACCCCTGAGAACTCGCGGGAGATGACAGTGGGCGACACGCCCGCCCTGCGGGCGATCGCTCGTCTCGTCAGGTTGAGGATGCCCCTTTTCGCGAGCAGTTCCGCGGTAGCGACAACCAGCCGCCACCGCTGGTTCTCTTTGACGAACTCCTCGGGCAGCCCGTGCGGCCCTGGAGGGATACGGTAGGCAGCCAGCGGCGGCCGCTCGGCATCATTCTCATCATCCGCTCCCCGCGCTGTGGTCACGCGGAGCCGATCGTAGAGGAAAGAGTCTCCAATCCACTAGATCTACGCCGCTGCCCTCAACGTCAGCGACGTTGCGGGTCGCGAAGGTCAGCCCCGCTCGGTCGACCGGGAGGATCCGCTCACGATGGGCCTCGCCTAGGCGGGCGAGCCAGCCATCGAGAACGGCGGCGGAGTCGGGATCGCGGCGGCGGACGCTCTCGACGCGCGGCGGATCTCGCCGATCGTCAGGACGCTCAGGTAGATCTCCTCGTCGGCGAGCTCGCTGAACCACGCCCTGACGTTGGCGTCCGCGCGCTCGCCCTTGCGCAGCTCCGAGATGACGTTGGTATCGAGCAGGTAGCTCAGAACTCGACCGCGCGACCGCGATCCTCGGGCCGCTCGAAGTCCCGATCCTCGCCGGCATCGGGCATCCCCAGCAGCTCCCGCAATGCCCCCGGCGGGACTCGAACCCGCGCCGCGCGGCTTAAAAGGCCGCCGCTCTAACCAGCTGAGCTACAGGGGCGAAGTCGGGGATTCGGCTCTGTCAGCCGCTTCCCGACCGTCCTGCTTTTCAAGGGTAGAGGCTCGGGCTTGCTCGGCGTCGGCTCCACTGCCCATTGCTGCCCATTCAAGCGCCGCGTTGAAGGCGTCCAGGTGAGCGCCGTGCAGTCGGCCGCGCCGCCTGACCGCCTTTGCATAGACCCGGATGGGGAAGCTCGGATCGACCCAGCCGCCCTGCTCGGCAACGTAGACCGGGTCATCCCCGCAGGCGTAGCGCAACGATGCGTAGGTGCGCCGGAGGGCGTGCGGGGACACGTCCTCTCTGATCGGCGCGATCCCGGCCGCCTCAAGGCCGAGGTTGGCCTTCTTGATCGCCGACTTGAGCCGCCGCCCGATGTTGTCGGGGGTCTGCCGGGTATCGCGCCGCCCCATGAAGACCGGATCGTCGGGGTCGGGGTGCGGGCTGGTCATTGCCAGCGTCCATAGCTCCGTCACCAGGCCGGTCGGCAAATCGACCTGCCGCCGGCGCACCGTCTCGTGGAGAGCGTGAATCTCGGTCTCGTGACCCATGAGCGCGAGCATGGCCGCCCGCTCGCGCTCATTATCGGTCGCACCCTCCGGCACCGCCTCGGCGAGGAGCGTGGTCAGCTCCTCCCATAGCTGACGTTCGGATTCCTCCGTCATGATCCTCAAGGGCGGGTCTGCTCGAAAACCGTCTCGGCCGCCTTCCGCACTTCCGCTATCTCGTCCATTTCCTCTTGCGCCTGCTCGGCGTCCGGCCGCCGCGACTCAAAGTGAGTCACGGCCTGTTCTTGCATGCGCGACATCAGCGCCCGCAACTCCGAGTCGGGAAGGGTGAGGATCGTCGTCATAACTGACCGTTCCTGCCAGCCGAGACCACCATCGAGAATGAGGCGAAGGCCGTCCGCGATCTTGCGGCCCAGCCTGTAGCACGTCTCCTCTTCGCCCCGGCTCATGGCCAGTTCCAAGTCGCCAAACAAGGTGAAGTTGGCGATCACTTGCGCCCACAGCGCGTCTCGCTCTTTCGTTTGGAGAGTGACGGCCATCAGCAGCCCCCCGCAGGTAGGAGCTCGGCTTCTTTGAGGACCTTGACGTGGTAGTCGATGCTGGCCGGTTTCACGTCCTCAGCCTTCAGGTCTGAGAACTCCGCCAGCAGGTCCGCCGCCAACACGTCGGCCTCTAGCGGCCGCAGCCGGTCGCGGTCGATCAGCGCCAGGATTTTTGAGCGGACGGGGTGCCTTTTCGCTTGTCGCTGGTCGTCCTCAATGTGCAAGGGATCGCGCATGGGTTCATCCTCCCCCTGTTCGGGTTGTTCGGTCTCGCCCAGCCGGACCCGTCACTTCTTCTTCCCCTTGCTCCGTTGCTTCTTCAACTTGCCGCCGTTCCGCTTCCCCTTCCGCTGACCGGCCGACACTTCGTTGGTGGTCGGAGACGGATAGATGGCGACGGCAAACGTTCCGTTCGTGCAGTCGTCGTCGGTGCTTTCGCCCTTGGCGCGGCGCTGGATCGTGTCCTCTTGAAGCTGATTCTGGAAGTCGATGATCCAGCGCACCGCCTGGACCAATTCCTCATACGCCTGCGCGTCAAGGTTGCGCGGAATCCAGTAGAGGGTTGCGTCCTCGCGGGTGAACATCTTCCCGGTCTCGATGGCCTCGCTAGTGCGCCCGTTGAAGTCCTGCAAGATCGCACCGGCTACCCCCGGCTTCAGCACGTCCTCAACGTCGCCCCACTCGGCATCCGAGATGAACCCGTTCCTGGTGGCGCGGTAGCGCTTTCGTTTCGCCGCGCCCTTCACCGAGACCTCCTCGATCAGCTCCAGAAACCCCGCTTCCCGAAGGACGCGGATGTGGTAGCTCGCGGTGCTGTACGGGATCGAGACCTCATCGGCAAATTCGGTTGCCCCGATGGCACGGACCATCGCCGTTGAGAGGATTTGGACCCGCAGCGGGTCGCGGGTGACGATGTGAATGTTCGGCTGGATCAACCCCTGCGCGGCCCGCCGTGCTTTCGCAGTCGCCGATCCTCGCGGGGGCGGGGCGGACTTCTTTTTCTTTCGAGCGGAGGCCGGTCGCCTAGTTCGGCTACCGGCTGGCGGGCACATCTAGCTCCCCGCTGTCTACTCCCCCAAATGCGGCCATATCCCTGACTAGTTAACCAACTTCGTAACCGGCGGACTTGTGCAAAACGCTAAAGGTGGTTGACGCATTGTCTATCCGTCGCGCATGGTTGGGGGCGTTGTTGAAGACGGGCTGTACCGGAATTCGGCCCGTCGCGCTATGCGCGAAAGGGGGTGATGCCGATGGCCGCATTCTCGGTCAAGCGGGCTGTTCCGCTTCTCATGATCATGAAGTCCGCCTAGCGGCAACGGGGGACCGGGATCAACATCGTCTCGGTCCCCCGCGCGTTGTTGAAGAAGCCGGACTAGCGTCCCCCGCCCTGTGGTGGACGGAGGCCGGAATACCTCCGGGCGGCGGACGCCGGGGTGATGCGGTCCGACTAGTGGCGCGACGGTACAGCCGACGCGCTAAAGCACTTTGGCGCGTGGGGTGTAGAACTCCCAACTGGTCGTCCGGTCGCTGACTGGTCGTCTGGGCGGCCCTTTGTCACCCCGGGTGTTCAGGGAGGAACAGGCAGGACACACCACCACGGCCGCTTGTCCCCGCAAGCCGCCGTTGGCAGCAACCGAAGGGACTCACCGCCGACCCCTCTCCCTGTGGCGGCACCTACTGGGAGGGAGGGGGGTCGGCTCCCTTCGTCAGGCCGCCGCGAGACGTTCCGCTTGCCTGAACAAGTCGGAGAGGGTCACGTCCAACGCACCGGCCAGCTTGATGATCGCCTCCACGCTCGGGCTGCGCTCGCCCCGCTCGATGCCGCCGATGTAATTGCGGTGGACGCCGGTCTCCAAGCTCAATGCCTCCTGCGTCAGACCGCGCTTGTCGCGGGTCTCCTGTAGCGCTTGACCGAGAGCTTGCAGGACACGTTCAGGGTGCGTCACAGGGCGCGACGCTCGCAGGCTGGACGAATAAGCTCTACAGCCTGAGCGTGTGATTGCCGATACGCCCCCCGCATGGCGCAAGAGCGCGACAACGACAACACCGCCGCCCCGCAGCTTCCGGCTCCCGGCTGGTATCCCGATCCGGCCGGGGCGGGGCAGCGGTGGTGGGACGGGGAGCGCTGGACTGAGCAGGTGGGAGACCCGCCGCTTGCCCCGATGAGCCAGCCCGACCCACTTCTCCCGTCCTCCCCGGCGGCCGCTCCTCAGCCGCTCGGCTTCGGAGCCAAGGCCCTCCTAGTGGTCGTTGTCTTGGCCTTGCTCGGGGGGGTCAGCGAGGTCGCGGGCTGCTCCGGCTCGACCGACGTGGCTGTGATCGGCCACAATTGCATCCCGAATGGGGATGGCTCGGTTCACGTCCAAGGTGAACTCCGAAACGACGGAAGTCACGACGAGACCGCCATCATTGAATTCACGCTCACCCTCTACGGAGGCGAAACGGAAACGAGCAAGCCCTTCGGCGGCTACAGCGTGCCAGCGGGAGAAACCTCGCTGGTGGGCGAAGACCTCAACGTCCCCCCTGGCGCCGAATGGGCTGACTGCTCGGTAGAGGTTCTGGGGTAAGACGGGAGAAGCGGCTTGCCCATCGGTCTCCTTACGTCGTTCTTGCGGAAGCTGCCACAAAGCCGCCGCTAGAGCCAAAGCGCGGCTCAGATACTCGAAGGTTTTCCATAGGACTGGCCCCCTGCTACGCATGGCTTTGATCCGGATTTCGGCTCCGCTGGTGCGCCTCGCGGCCGCATAGGTCCGAATATTTCGCCCTTGCCCCCTCTCCTGCATCCTGCAACCGGCAGGGAAACGCTTGACGCGAGGGTGGAAACGGTGACGGCCGCCCGTCAAACGTTCCCCCTTGACGGCGCATCGTTTACTCCCCTCGATTGAAAACGTGACGAGGCGCGCCGTAACCTTTTCCTATGGGAGAGCCGCAGGATAGGGACCGTTTCTGTGGACGCTGCCGACGACCAAATCCCCGCGACGACTTCGCGCCCCCGGAGGATTGGGATGTGGTCGGAGATTTGGCAGACGGAGACGATTGGGAACTCGTCTGCCCCGGTTGCCTTACCGATGAGGATTCAGAGCCTTCCGCTAAATCGCAACGCCCGTTGGGATTTGAAGCCGAAACTTTTCAGGGGTAGCGACCGTGCGGGTCTGTTGTGGCGCGCTGCCGGGTGGGCGGATTTCCCTCCGAGAATGGGGGGGGTCCGGTGCCTCCCGGGGGCATTGGGCAGCGGGAGCGCCCCGCTGCCCAAACCCCTCGGAATCCATCCGAATCGCCACCAATCCGCTGACTCCCGAATGGCCTCAAATCCAGTTCTAGAGCCAGTTCCGAGGCTAGGCGTAACGCTTAAAAGGCCGCCGCTCTAACCAGCTGAGCTACAGGGGCAGAAGTGCTCATGGTAGAGGGCGCCTGAGTGCCGTGCCGGGAGCTTCAGGAGAGGTCCGGCAGGCCCTCGTAGGCGGTCGAGGCCTCGGCGTGGGTGCGGCGGGGAATGCGCCCGGCGCGGCGGGCGAGGTCGCCGGCTTCGACGCCGCGGCGCAGGGCGGTGGCCATCGCGCTCGGGTCCTCGGCGCCGAAGATGGCGCTGGCGGCGAGGATCGCGTCGCAGCCGAGCTCCAGCGCCTGGGCGGCGTCGGAGGCGGTGCCGATGCCGGCGTCGAGGATGACCGGGACCTCGGCGCGCTCGGTGATGATCGCGATGTTGTACGGGTTGCGGATGCCGGAGCCGGAGCCGATCGGCGAGCCGAGCGGCATCACCGCGGCGCAGCCGGCCTCTTCGAGGCGGCGGGCGAGGACAGGGTCGTCGTTGGTGTAGGGAAGGACGGTGAAGCCGTCGGCGACCAGCTGTTCGGCGGCGTCGACGAGCTCGACCGCGTCCGGGTACAGCGTGCGGTCGTCGCCGATCACCTCGAGCTTGATCCACTCGGTCGCGAAGGCCTCGCGGGCGAGCTTGGCGGTGCGGACGGCGTCGCGGGCGGTGTAGCAGCCGGCGGTGTTGGGGAGGACGAAGAGGCCGAGGCGGTCGATCACGTCGAGGACCGAGCCCTCGGCGGCGGGATCGATGCGGCGCAGGGCGACGGTGACGATCTCGGTCCCAGAGGCCTGCAGCGCCGCTTCCATCTGCTCCAGCGAGCGGAAGCCGCCGGTGCCGGCGATCAACCGCGACCCCCACTCGCGGCCACCGAGCTCCCAGGTCTCGGCGCCCCCCTGGATCGCCGCCAGCACCTCGACCGCCTGCCCCTCGTGCAGGGGCGTCGTCTCCCACTCGCCGCGCGGGACCACCTCGCCGTCGAGGGCGACCGCGACCCCGCGTCCCCCCTCCCCGGCACCGGAGGCGCGAACCGCCGCGTCGAGCGAAGCGCCCTCGGGCAGCTCGCGCGGCGCGCCGTTTAGCTCGATCTTCATGAGTTCGGTCCCACTCCCGTTACAGCGCGTTCGTCCTTGGGACGCCTATTCTGGTCCAAGGACGAACGCCGATTGGAATCTGGGGATGCAACGAGGTCCGCGACGGCTTGGGCCGCCAGCGGCGCCAGGAGGATGCCGTTGCGGTGGTGGCCGGTTGCGAGGATGAGGCCTTCGATCGCGCCGGGGCCGACCAGCGGGAGGTTGTTTGGCGTTCCGGGGCGGAGGCCGGCGGTGGCGCCGACCCACTCCATCTCGGCGACGTCGGGGAGGAGACGGTAGGCCTCGCGCAGGAGCTCGTGGACGCCGCCCGCGGTGACGGCGGTGTCGAAGCCCATTTCTTCGACCGTGGCGCCGATGACGAGGCGGCCGTCCGGGCGCGGCACCAGGTAGACGCGCTCGGAGGCGAGGATGTGGCGCGCGACAGGCTCGGCGCTGCGGTTGCGCAACTCGACTACCTGCCCTTTCACCGGCCGCACCGGCGGTCGCGCCTCCTCGGGCAGCCACTCGGCGGCGCCGGACCAGGCGCCGGCGGCGAGGACGACGGCGTCGGCGGCAATCTCCTGATCGAAAGGTCGATTCGACACGGTATGCGTGTCGTAATGACCTTTCGCGGTACGCACGCCGACGAGCCGCTCGCCGTCGAAGATCCCGTCGACGACCTCGATCCCGGTACGGACTTCCACCCCCTCCGCAGCGCATGCCGCGACCAGCACCCGCGTCAGCTGCCGCGGATCGATCGCCGCCTCACCGGCGGCGAAGACGCCCCCGTGGAACGAGGGGGTCAGCCCCGGCTCGAGGTCGCGGCAGCGGCGCGGCGGCAGCCACTCCGCCTCGAGCTTGAGCGAGCGCTGCAGGTCGTGGACCCGCCGCAGCTGCGCCGCCTCGTCGCGGTCGAGGGCGAGGTGCAGCGCACCCAACACCTCGTAACCGGTGGTCTCACCCGTCGCCTCCTCGAGCTCGGCGACGAAGTCCGGGTATAGCTTCGCGGCCGCCAGCGTCAGCTCCAGCAGCTGTGGCTCGCCGAAGGTGAGCTCGCCCACGGGCGCCAGCATCCCGGCCGCGACGTGCGTGGCACCGGAGCCCCGGAACCCGCGCTCCAGCACCACCACCTGCGCCCCGCGCTGCGCCAGCCGCCAGGCGCAGCTGAGCCCGATGACTCCGCCACCGACGACCACCACATCGAAATCGCGCTTCTCGCTCAAGCCTTGCCTCCGCCGGCATTACCCGGATCAGGTCCAACGGTCGGTGACCTCGGTGCCACCCTCTCAGCCCTCTCGGGCTCCCGTACTCCTTCGATGCTACCCCTCCGCGGCGCTCGCCTGTCCATAATCAAGGCATGAGCCTGTCCCTGCCCGAGGGCGACGGACCGCTGCGGCGCGAGCGCCTGCGGACCGCGCGCCTCTACTTCGTCTGCGACGCCCGTCCCGACGGCGACCTGGAAGCGCTGTTGCGGGCGGCGCTGACCGGCGGCGCCGACATCGTCCAGCTGCGCGAGAAGGAGCTCGGCCGGACCGAGATCGAGCGCGCCGCGGGCACCTTCCGCCGCGTCGCCGACACCTTCAGCGCCCTCTTCATCCTCAATGACGACCCGGAGCTGGCGCGGATCTGCGACGCCGACGGGGTTCACGTCGGCCAGGACGACGTCAGCGCCGAGCGAGCGCGGGAGCTGATGGGCCCGGACGCGATCATCGGTCTCTCGACCCACTCCGAGGAGCAGATCGCCGCCAGCGCCGACCGCCCCGTCGACTACATAAGTGTGGGCCCGATCTGGGAGACGCCGACGAAAGCGGGGCGCCCCGGGGTCGGGCTCGACCTCGTCACACATGCCGCCGAGAACGCGCCGCATCCCTTCTTCGCGATCGGCGGCATCGACACCGGCAACGCCGCCGACGTCGTCCGGGCCGGGGCCGAGCGGCTCTGCGCGGTGCGGGCAATCCGCGACGCCGCCGACCCGGCCGCCGCGGCGACCGAGCTGCGCCAGGCCTTCGCCGACGCGGCGCGGGGAGTGGCGCCCGGTGGCTGAGCAGCCCGCCAAGCGCAAGCGGCGCGGCGCCGGGGCGGGCAAGGAGCACCCGATGGCACGCGGCTACGCGAAGGCCGAGCAGCGCAACCAGGAAGCGCGGGAAGCGCTCGAGCCGCTGGCCGAGGGTGAGCGGCCGACTGTCGTCACCATCGGCGCCGTCGTCGCGGCGCTGATCTCGCTCTCGATCGTCATCGGCTATGCCGCCGGGGTCGAGGTCAACGGCGAAGAGGCGCGACTGCCGCAGGTCGTCGCCCCGGCGGTGATCATGGGAATGATGGCCTGGGGGATGTGGCACGCCCGCTACTGGGCAGTGCTCGGCTTCCAGCTGATCCTGGTGGTCGTCCTCTTCAGTGCCTTCTTCGGGCTCGTCATCGGCGCCTCCAGCGTCGGCCAGATCCTCGGCACCCTCGCCCTCCTCGCCGCCGCCGGCACCTTCTTCTACTTCATGGTCAAGGCGATGGCGCGGATCCAGATGCCGACCCGGCTGCCGCGGGAGTGACAAACGTCGCCATGCCGGGCGCATTCCTTCTATAGGCTCAGAACGGATGGCCGATTCCTTCGACCAGATCGTCATCGGCGGGGGCCCCGGCGGCTACGTCGCCGCGATCCGCGCCGCGCAGCTGGGCCAGAAGACCGCTGTCGTCGAGCGCGACAAAGCCGGCGGCCGCTGCCTCAACTACGCCTGCATCCCGGCGAAGACGGTGCTGCGGACGGCCGAGATCTTCCACGAGGCGCAGTCCTCGGCCGAGCTTGGCGTCGTCGGCAACGACGTCCAGCTCGACTGGGAGGCGCTGGGCAAACGGCGCGCCGATGTCTCGGCGACGCTGTCGGGCGGCGTCGAAGGGCTGTGGAAGAAAAACAAGATCGAGTTCATCCATGGCGACGGCTCGCTGACCGCCGAGGGCGACGTCAAGGTCGGCGACGAGGTTTACGAGGCGAAAGCGGTGACGCTGGCGACGGGCTCGGTGGCGCTGCCGATCCCCGACGTCGAGTTCGGCGGCCGCGTCCTCGAAACCTGGGGCGCCTGGTCGCTGCCCGAGCGGCCGAACCGGATCGCCGTCGTCGGCGCCGGCGCCTCGGGCGCCGAGCTCGCCTCCGCCTACGCGCGCTTCGGGACCGAGGTGCTGCTGATCGAGATGCTCGACCAGATCCTCCCGGCCGAGGACAAGGACATCGCCAAAGTCGTCGAACGCGTCTTCAAGAAACAGGGGATCGAGATCTCCACCGGCGCTCCCGTCGAAAACGTCGAAGCGGGCGAGAACAGCGTCAAGTTCACTTACGGCGAGAACAGCGCCGAGGTCGACTACCTCTGCGTCGCCGGCGGCCGTGCCCCCGACGTCGAGGGTCTCGGCCTCGAGGAGGCCGGGGTCGAGCTGGAGGAGAACGGCCGCAAAATCAAGGTCGACGAGTTCCAGCGCACCACCAACCAGAAGGTCTTCGCGATCGGCGACCTCGTCAACCAGAAGGCACTCGCCCACAAGGCTTCCGAGGAGGGTGTGATCGCCGTCGAGGCCGCAGCCGGAGTCGAGACCCATCCGGTCGACCAGAACCAGATCGTCGGTGCCACCTTCTGCCAGCCGCAGGTCGCCAGCGTCGGCCTCACCGAGGCGCAGGCCAAAGAGGCCGGCCACGAGGTCAAGGTCGGCAAGCAGAAAATCGCGGGCGAGGGCGCGGGCGTCGTCTACGACGACAAAGACGGGCTCGTCAAGCTCGTCGTCGACGCCAAATACGGCGAGGTCCTCGGCGCCCACATCGTCGGCAACCGCGCCTGCGACATGATCGCCGAGCTCGTCGCCACCCAGGTGCTGGAGGGCGGCTACCAGGAGCTGTCGCGGATCGTCCACCCGCACCCGACGGTGTCGGAGGCCGTGCTCGACGCGGCGAGAGCCGTCGACGGCTGGGCCATCCACGCCTGAGTTCATTCGCCTGTTCCTTATCGGCGGATAACAACGAAAAGGAACAGGCGATAATCGCGGCGTGACTCTCGCGACCTTTTATTACGACCTCGGCTCGCCTTACGCGTACCTTTCGGCCGAGCGGATCAGCGGGCTCTTCGCCGAGGCTGAATTGGAGCAGCCGGAGTGGCAGCCGGTCCTGCTCGGAGGGTTGTTCCATCGCTTCGACCGCGGGTCGTGGTCGGAAACGCCGGCGCGAGCCGAGGGGATGGCGGAGGTCGAGCGGCGGGCGGCCGAGTACGGGCTGCCTCCGCTCGCCTGGCCGAAGCCGTGGCCGGGGAACACGCTGGTGGCGATGCGGGCGGCGACCTTCGCCAAGCAGACCGGGCGCGCGGTCTCCTTCTCCCTCGCCGGCTTCCGCCAGGCTTTCGCCGCCGGGCGCGACCTCACCGACGTCGACAACGTGATGATCGCCGGCGCCGCCTGCGAGCTGCACCCGCGAGCGCTGCTGAAAGCGGTCGAAACCGACGTGGTCAAGGCGGGGCTGCGGGAGGCGACGGACCGCGCCGGCGACCTCGGCGTCGAAGGCGTCCCGGCCGTGGTCGTCGACGGCGAGGTCTTCTGGGGCGATGACCGCTTGGAGGAAGCGGTGGAGGCGGCGGCGCGCAGCTAAGGTGAATGGCGATGGCAGATCTGCCTGACGCCGCCACCTGTTACGAGCTGCTCGCGCGGATGGCGCTGATCCGCCGCTTCGAGGAGGAGGCGGGGCGCCAGTACCAGCGCGCCCGGGCCGGCGGCTTCCTGCACCTGGCGATCGGCGAGGAGGCGACGATCGTCGGCACCACCTCGGTGATGCGCGACGAGGACTTCCTGATCGGCACCTACCGCACCCACGGCCACGCGATCGCCCGCGGCACCGAGCCGAAGCGGGTGATGGCGGAGCTGTTCGGCCGGGTCGACGGGACCAGCGGCGGCCGCGGCGGCAGCATGCACATCTTCGACGCCGAGAAGCGGTTCATGGGCGGTTACGGAATCGTCGGCGGCAACCTCCCGATCGCGGCGGGCATCTCCCTCGCCTCCCAGTACAAGGGCGAAGACGCGGTCACCGTCTGCATGTTCGGCGACGGCGCCTCCAACACCGGCAACTTCGGCGAGACGATGAACCTGGCGGCGCTGTGGAAGCTACCGGTCCTCTTCATGGTCGAGAACAACCTCTACGGGATGGGGACCTCGGTCGAGCGCCACTCGGCCCAGACCGACCTCTCGAAGAAGGCCGAGGGCTACGGGATCCCGGGCGAGCGGATCGACGGGATGGACGTGGTCGCGGTCCGCGAGGGCGTCGCCGAGGGGATCCGGCTGGCTCGCGAGGAGCAGCGGCCGACCCTGCTCGAGGCCTTCACCTACCGCTACAAAGGGCACTCCGCCGCCGACCCCGAGGTCTACCGCGAGCGCGAGGAGGTCGAGGAGTGGCAGGAGAAAGACCCGATCGAGCAGTTCGCGAAGCGCTGCCGCGAGGCCGATGTGCTGGGCGAGCGCGAGGTGCAGCAGGCGCGTGAGGCCGCCGATGAGGCGGTGAAAGCCGCGGTGGAGTTCGCCGAAGCCTCGCCCGAGCCGGCGCTCGACACTATGTACGAAAACCTCTACGCCCAGACCGAGCCGGGCGGCTGGTACGCGGTCGACGAGCGCAGCCCCGAGCCGCACCGCGGCGAGGACGAGGCGGAGATGCCCGAGGCGGCGCGGGAGCTGGCCGAGGCGGGCGCCGCCTACGCGGGGCAGCCGGAAGGCCCGCGGCCGAACCCGGCGACGCACGGCGACGCCCAGGAGGGAGTCGAGCCGCGCGTCTCCGCCGAGAGCGAGGTCGGCGACGAGGCGGAGGACGCGGGGGCGGACGGCTCCGGCGCGGAAGAGGAGCGCTGATGGCGCAGCTGCGGATGCGTGAGGCGCTGCGCGACGCGATGGCCGAGGAGATGCGCGCCGACGAGGCGGTCTTCGTGATGGGCGAGGACGTCGGCGTCTTCCAGGGCGCCTTCAAGGTGACCGAGGGGCTGCTCGAGGAGTTCGGCGACCGCCGCGTCCGCGACACCCCGATCTCCGAGAACACGATCGTCGGCACCGGCGTCGGCGCGGCGATGAACGGGCTGCGGCCGATCGTCGAGCTGATGACGGTCAACTTCAGCCTCCTGGCGCTCGACCAGATCGTCAACCACGCCGCCGCGATCCCCTACATGTTCAACGGCCAGGCGAGGGTGCCGATGGTGATCCGGATGCCCGGCGGCGGCGGCCACCAACTCGGCCCCACCCACTCCCACAGCTTCGAGGCGCTCTACCTGCAGGTGCCGGGCCTGCTCGTCGCCTGCCCCTCCACCCCGGCCGACGGCAAGGCGCTGCTGAAGGCGGCGATCCGCGACGACAACCCGGTCGTCTTCATCGAGCACGAGTCCTTATATGGGACCCGCGGCGAGGTGCCCGAGGGCGAGAACGGGGCCGAGCCGCTGCGCTTCGGCGAAGCGGCGGTGCGCCGCGAGGGCACCGACGTGACGATCGTCGGGGTACTGAAGATGGCCCACGTCGCCGAGGGCGCGGCGAGCCAGCTCGCCCACGAGCACGGGGTCGAGGCCGAGGTGATCGACCCGCGCACCCTGCGCCCGCTCGACCTCGACACGATCCTCGCCTCGGTCCGCAAGACCAACCGCGCCGTGATCGTCGAGGAGGGCTGGCCCCACGGCGGCGTCGGCGCCAACCTCGCGACCCTGATCACCGAGCAGGCCTTCGACTACCTCGACGCCCCCGTCCAGCGCGTAACCGGCGCCGACGTCCACATGCCGTACTCCAAACGCCTGGAGCAGGCGGCGATCCCGCACGAGGAGCACGTGGTCAAGGCCGCTCTGGCAACGCTTCAGGGCGCCCGCTGACCGCCAACTCTCGCGCCTTTTCAGTACGCATTGACTATAAAACCTGATTTTTTTAACAAACTTCTTTGTAGTCGATTTCTTTCTGAGAGGATCGGGCCATGAGCCGAGCCGCCAGGAGACTCCTGTTAGTCGCGATGGCAGTCGGCGTTGTCGGCGGGGTTCTTGCGTTCGCGCTCGAGGACGGCCAGGCCTCGGCTGCGGGAGTAGATCTGCAGGCATTCGGCCTGGTTCTCCTTGCTTTCGCCCTCGTCTTGGCAGCGGGATCTGCCGTGACCATGGTCGATTTCGGGGCCAGAGCGACAGAGACGACAGAGGGAGAGAAGGGAGAGAAGGGGAAAACAGACGTCGACAGCCTGAAGGTGGTCACCAACCTCCTCGCGGTGGTCGCGGGCATCGTCGCGGTCGCGGTTCTCACCGTCGTCTCGGCCGGCCTCCTCAACGATTCCGAATCGACCGTCGCCGTCACCACGTCGGCGCTCGGAATCATCTCAACGGTCGTCACCGCCTACTTAGGGATCAAGGCGACTGCAAACACTTCAAGCAAGGCAAGCGATACGGCAGCGGAGATCGTGAAAAAACTCCCTAACCCGGCTCCCCCAAACCCCACTCCCTAATCCCTTCCCCCCGCGGTCAGCAGGTCTTCCTCGCGCCGGTGACCGCGTTCCATGCCCGGCCGACGCTGAAGTCGGCGGCTACCCGGAAGACGCCGGGTCGGGAGGCGCGGGCTACGGTCCAGTCGCCGCGGTGGAGGATGCAGCCGTTGCCGCGGGCGATCGACCAGTAGGGGGTGAAGTTGACGCGGACGAGGAACTCGCCCGGGCGGGTGACGTCGAGGGCGAAGCCCTGGCGGCCGAACCACTTGACGGTTGCCGCGGCGCCGCCGAGGGGGGCGACGAGAGGCTTCGGGTCGCGGACCTCGTAGATGCGCCAGTGCTCGGAGCGGAAGCGCAGGTCCAGGTAGGAGGGTTGGCTGAGGACGAGGCGGCGCTCGGCGACCGAGGAGTAGTCGAGCGGGGCGTCCGGCAGCGCCACGTAGGAGATCGCGTTGGCGCGCAGCCAGGCCCCGTAGCTGTCGACGGTCAGCTTCTTCTCGTCGTAGAAGAGGTCCTCGCGGGTGGTGTCGAGCTGGCGCAGCCAGCCTCGGGCGAGCTCGAACTTCGTCGCCAGGTAGGCCGACTCCCAGTGGTTCGCCGTCGGCGGCACCTCGATCCGCGCCCCCTGGCCACCGTGGGCGCGCAGCCAGCGGGCGACCGGATGGAAGTAGGCCGAGGTGGTCGAGGGGTCGCCGACCGAGCGGGCGATCTGGGTGACGCTCGCAGTCAGCTGCCAGTAGAGGCTGCCGGCGATCGCCAGGACCAATAGCGGCGCGTAGAACCAGGTCGGGACGGTCGGGCGCGGTCGGCGGGAGAGCAGGACCGCGGCGAGAATCGGGCCGCCGAAGAGCGCCCCGAGGCGGACCGCGTTGCCGCCCATCGCGTTCGGTGTCAGCCAGAGCAGGGTCGAGGCAAGGACGTAGGCGACCAGGACCCGGCGCAGCTGCCGCTCCTCCCCGCGGACGCCTTGGGTGAGGACGAGAGCGCCGGCGCACCAGAGCGGGATCGCGACGTAGGAGGAGAAGACAAAGGGGAAGTGGCCGGCCTCGGGGAAGGCGAGGTTCGGCGCCAGGACGAGGGTGAGCGAGAGGGCGCCGGCGGCGATCGCGAGCCGGTGCTCCCGCCAGCCCGGTTCCAGCGCCCCGGCCAGGAGGACGCCGGCGAGGAAGGCGCCGGCGACGGGGCTGGCGAGCGGGCAGGCCGCGGCGGCGGCGATCGCCAGCGGGCCGCGCCCGGTCTGCAGGCAGCGCAGGGCCGCGAGGCCGAAGGCGACGCCGAGGGCGAAGGTGAGCTGGCCGTCGGCGAGCAGGGTGACGACGCCGGCTGCGAACCAGAGCGTCGCCCAGCGCGCCTCGACCCCCCAGCGGTCGCGGACGAGGCGGTCGAAGAGGTAGGCGGAGGAGACGACCGCGAGCAGCCCCACCACTTGCGGACCCAGCAGCGCCGCCAGCGGCGGGAAGAGGACGCTGTAGGTGAGGGTGTAGTGGCCGCCGTACCAGCTGCCGTTCCAGATCGCGAGGCCGGCTTCGTGGAACAGCTCGGTGCGGAAGACCTGCGCGGCGAGGTCTCCTACGGGGGGGCTCCAGAGCAGCATCAGCAGCGCCAGCGCAGAGCTGAGCGCCACGGCCGGAAGCCAATCGGGTCGAAGCAGTTTGGACTGGACCATGGGTGGCCCCCACAGGATAGGGCCGCCTCCTGCAACGATTTGTGAAATGCCTGACGAGATCCTTGTCCTTCGTCGCGGAACCGTGCCTTATATGGAGGCCTGGGAGCTGCAGCGGCAGGCTGCAGGCGCGGCGTCAGCGCGACGAGATCGGCGACGTCCTGATGCTTCTCGAGCACCCGCCCGTCTACACCCGCGGGCGCCGCTCGCGGCCGGAGGAGCTGCCGATGGGGGCCGAGTGGTACGAAGCGCAGGGGATCGAAGTCCTCGACACCGACCGCGGCGGCCTCGTCACCTACCACGGGCCCGGACAGCTGGTCGCCTACCCGATCGTGCAGCTGCGCGGCTACGGCGGCGACGTCCACGAGTACGTGCGAGGGCTGGAGCGGACGATGATCGGCGCGCTCGGCGAGGCGGGCGTGGACGCGAGCGTCATCGAGGGGCTCACCGGCGTCTGGGTCCAACGCCGACGGGACGAAAAGCGGTTAAGTAGACCGCAAATCGGCCCGTCGGCGAAAGGGCCGCGGAAGATCGGCTCGATCGGGCTCCACGTCAGCCGCGGGGTGACGACCCACGGGCTGGCGATCAACGTCAACAACGACCTGCAGCCGTTCGAGTGGGTGGTGCCCTGCGGGATCGAGGGGGTGGCGATGACCTCGCTCTCGCGCGAGCTGGGGGCCGAGCAGGACATGGACGCCTTCGCCGAGCGCCTCGTCGCCGCCTACGCGGGTGTCTTCGACAAAGAACCGGTTGCTGGCGACGGCGTCGCCGCGTAGGCTGCCCGACTCATGCGCCTCGTCCGTCCGCTCCTCTTCGTCGCTGTCGTCACCGCGCTCGTGTTGCCAGCGGGCTCGGCTCTGGCGCTCTCCTATCCGGTGACGAGCACGGCCGACACCGACACCAAAGGCACCTTGCGGGCGTCAATCAAAGAAGCGAACGCCCATACCGGGGCGGACTCGATCCCGATCGAAGTCACCGGGGTGATCCAGCTCGGAAGCGCGCTGCAGGTGATCTTCGACCCGGTCTCAATCGTCGGACCCGGCGCCGATCAGCTGGAGGTCCGCCGCACCGGGCCGGACGACTTCTCGGTCCTCGGCTTCTCCCCGGACGCGAGCCCCTCCTCCCTGACCGGGCTCACCGTCAGCAATGGCCGAGCCGAATTCGGCGGAGGCATCAGGAACTCGGAAGCCAGCCTCACCCTGACCGGAGTCGTGGTGAGGAACAACCTGGCGACCGCGGAAGGCGGAACGGAAGCCGGCGCAGAAGGCGGGGGCGTCTACAGCGAAGGTCCGTTGACGCTGCGGGAAACGACGGTGACCGAAAACGTCGCCCGCGCGAGCGGCGGCTCGTCGCTGACCAAAGCGCTGGGGGGCGGCGTGGTGGTTACTGCGCCGCTGACGGTGGAGGCGAGCACGATCGCCGGCAACGTCGCCGAAGCCGACGGCGACGGCTCGGCGGTGACGGCGCAGGGTGGGGGTCTCTTGGCGGGGGCCGCAGCGGTCGTCAGCCGCAGCACGATCAGCGGCAACGCGGTCGAGGCGACCGGAGCGGCCGCTCAGCTCCGGGCCCAAGGCGGCGGGATCCAGACCTACAACGCGACGCTCACCGCCTCCACGCTCGCAGGCAACTCGGCCACCTCCGCCGGCCTGGCCTTTGGCGCCAACCTCCACTCCCTCTTCGATACCTCGGCTGAGAACACGCTCGTTGCCGATCCGCTCGGCGGGGCCGACAGCTGCAGCGGCGGCGGCCCGCCCGGAAGCGAAGAGATCTCCTCCGGCGGGTTCAACCTCGACGAAGACGGCAGCTGCGGCTTCGGGAAATCGAGTGACCTGTCCGGGGTGGTCGCCGGCCTCGAACCACTCGCGGACAACGGCGGCCCGACCCCGACGCACGCACTGCGAGCCGACAGCCCCGCCGTCGACCGCGGCACCTCCTTCGGCCTCACCATCGACCAGCGCGGTCTCCCCCGCCCCAGTGACTTCGCCTCGATCTCCAACGCTGAAGGCGGCGACGGCTCCGACATCGGCGCCTTCGAGCTACAGGTGCCGGCGACGTCGGATGGCGGCTTGCCGGTGGTCGTGACCGAGCGTCGGACCGATGCGACCCCGCCCCAAACCCGCATCGTCAGCGGACCGCCGCGGGTCACCTTCAAGACCAAGGCCAAGTTCCGCTTCGCCTCGAGCGAGGCCCAATCGCACTTCCAGTGCAAGCTCGACAAGAAGAAGTGGAAGGGCTGCTCGAACCCGTTCAAGCGAACGGTGAAGCCGGGCAAGCACCTGTTCAAGGTGCGGGCGATCGACCGCTTCGGCAACGTCGACCCCACCCCCGCCCGCTTCGGCTGGCGCGTCAAGCCGATCAGCGGCTGAACCGGCTCCGGGCCACGCCGCGCACCGGCTAACGTAGGCGTTGGTGTCCAGCGCCGAACGCATCCACGTCACCCGCTCCCGCGCCAAGCCCGGCGGCACCGCCGCCGAGGCCGAGGGCACCGTCCCCTTCCGCCGCGCCCGCAAGCCGCCCTGGTTGAAGGTGCCGGCGCCGGGCGGCCCGAACTACCGGCGGCTGAAGGAGAAGATCGGCTCCGACAACCTCCACACCGTCTGCGAGGAGGCCAACTGCCCGAACGTCGGCGAGTGCTGGGAGCGCGGCACCGCCACCTTCATGATCTTGGGCGACGTGTGCACGAGGCGCTGCGGCTTCTGCAACGTGCAGACCGGGAAGCCGACCTGGAACGACCCGTTGGAGCCGCTGCGCGTCGCCAACCAGGTGAAGGCGATGGGGCTGCGCCACGCCGTCGTCACCTCGGTCGACCGCGACGACCTGCCCGACTACGGGGCGAGCGCCTTCGTCGGCGTCATCCGCTCGATCCGAATGCTGGCGCCCGAGTGCAAGGTGGAGATCCTGACGCCTGACTTCCGCGGCCAGGAGATGCCGTTGGCGAAGGTCGTCCACGAGCGGCCCGACGTCTTCAACCACAACGTCGAGACGGTGCCCCGCCTCTACCCGATCGCCCGCCGCGGCTCCCAGTTCCTGCGCTCGGCCCGGGTGCTGCGGATGGCGAAGGAGATGGGCGGCGACGACGTCGTCACCAAGTCCGGCCTGATGGTCGGCCTCGGCGAGACCCACGAGGAGATGGTCGAGACCTTCGGCCTCCTGCGCGAGCACGAGGTCCAGGTCCTCACCGTCGGCCAGTACCTGCGACCGACCGAGAACCACCTGCCGGTCGTCCGCTACTGGCACCCCGACGAGTTCAAAGCCCTCGAAGAGGCCGCCTACGAGCTCGGCTTCGAGTCCGTCGCCGCCGGCCCCCTGGTCCGCTCCAGCTACCACGCCGACCAGAACCTGCCCGAGGGCAAAGCGGGCCGAGAGCCTGCTGGCCTAGGCGCTAGACCTCGCGCGGCTGCGGCGCCGGCTCGTCCCAGAGGCCGAAGCGTTCGCGCCAGTAGTCGGTGAGGAAGATGTTGTTGGGGTCGCGTTCGGCGCGTAGGGCGAGGAAGTCGTCCCAGCGCGGGTACTGGGCGCGGAAGAAGTCGACCCAAGTGCGGTCGCCTTCGGGATAGTGCGGCTGGAACTTGCCCCAGTGGAGGCGGAAGGGGATCTCCGCTTCGCGCAGCAACTTCCAGAACTCCGCGTAGAACGTCTCCGCCGGGTCCTCGCTGTTGTTGACGAACCAGTAGGGATCGATGCGGAAGACGCCGTCGCGCCACTCGTCCTCGCCGTCGCTGTGGGCGGCGTTGAGCCAGAACTTCTCCGGTCCGGTCGCGTAGAGCTCCCAGGCGAAGGTGCCAGTCCGGCGGAGGGCGTCGGCGGGCTCGGGCGGCTCGCCGAAGTAGCCGCGCAGCAACCGCATCGCCTCCCCCGCTCGCGCCAGCGGCAGCCACGCCTCGGTGAACTCGGTCGGCATCAGCACGTCGCTCGCCTGGTTGTCCATCGGCATCCCGTGCCAGCCGTAGTCGCGGAAGCGCTGCGGCTGTCCCTTTTCGGCGCCCTTCTTGTCGGCGTCGAGCTCGTTGAAGGCGGCGATCAGTTTCGGCAGGAAGTCGGGCAGCTCGCGTTTGATCAGCCCCGCCGCCGGCTCCAGCACCGTGATCGCGAGGTCGACGCCGCCCTCGATCAGCGCCGCGAGCACCTTGCCAAGCAGCTCGCCCACCACCCCGAGGTCCTTTTCCCCGAGCAGCTCCAGCGCCTCCTGCAGCTGGGCGAACTCGGGATCGAGCTTGCCCTTCGCCGCCGAGAGGTCGTCGAGGTTGCCGACGATCGTGAAGAGGAGGCCGGTCAGGTACTGCTCGGCTTCGGGGTGGTCGCCGAACTGGGAGTAGGGCTTGGGCTCGAAGCCCGGTTCGACCGGGATGCGCCGGGCCCGCCAGGTGACGAGGCGGTCGGCGCCGCGCTCGGCCCACCAGACGAGGCGGGCGTACTCGGTCTCGCGCAGCAGCTGTTCGAGCGAGGGCCGGCCGGCTTCGCCGTCGCCGAAGAGGTCGGCTGGGCCGGTGTCGACGGTCGTGATCGCCTCTTCGCCTTCGATGTTGAAAGCGGGAACGCATTTGAGGATGACCTTGGAGACGACGCCGAGCAGGCCGAGGTTGGGGCACATCGCGTAGAAGAGGTCGGCGTCCTCGCCCTCACGGGTGACTTCGTGGACCTCGCCGCGGCCGTCGACGAAGCGAAAGCCCCAGAGGTCGTTGGTGGCGGCGAACTTCGTCGAGCCGCCGGCCGATCCGGTCGCGGTGAAGCCGCTGACCGTCTGGTGGGTGATGCCGCCGGTCTCTTCCAGCGACCATCCCTTCTCGTGCACGAGCTGCCAGAGCAGGCTGGTCTCCAGGGTCGCGCCGCCCGTCGGGTCGTTCGGGTCGGGGCCGAGGTGGATGCCGGCGTCGGCTTCGACCAGGCGGTTCTCCTCGTCGAGGACCCGCCAGCCCCGGTAGCGGTCGAGCATCACGTTGACGTTCGGGCCGGGGGGCGGGGTCTGGACCGTGACCCGGTCGGGGTCGGGCCGCTGCGGGTCGGTGTAGACGGCGTGGGAGACGGAGTGGGCGGCACCGCGCACCCGCAGCTGCAGGCCCTTGCGATTGGCGAGGCGCACGAGCTCGACCAGCTCTTCCTCCGAGGAGGGGTGGTAGAAGCCGTCGGCGGCGGGGGTCGGTTCGCTCACGGCCAGAGCTCGCGCAGCACCCGCAGGGCGTTGCCGCCCATGATCTTCTCCGCGTCCGCGTTGCCGTAGCGCTCGCGCAGCGGCGCCTCGAGCAGCGCCAGGCCGGCGGCGTCTTCGATGCCGCCGATCGTCGGTTTGATGAAGCCGTCGAGGTCGGAGCCGATCCCGATGTGGTCGTAGGAGGGATCGTCGTCGTCGCCAGTTGCTTTGGCCATCGCGTCGATGTGTTTGAAGAGGATCGGCAGCGACTCCTCGAGCGTCTCCGTCTGCTTCTTCCCTTTCGGCAGGAGGCTCTCGTTGCCGTCGTTGAGCTGGTGCTGGGCCATGATCAGGCCGGCGACGCCGCGGCGCTCGGCGATCCGCTCCAGGGTCGCCTCGTCGTGCATGTAGCGCTGCTTGCCGAAGCGGTAGCCGGCGTGGGTGGAGATCACCGGCATCTCGCGCCCGGGGTCGATCTCGTCCATCAGGTCGAGGGTCTCGGCGATCGCCTCAGGGCTCATGTGGCTGAGGTCGATGAGGACGCGGTTCTCGACCAGGCCCCGGACGAGCGCTTCGCCGCGCGGGGTGAGGTGGTCGCCGTGGGGCTGGGGGAAGACGCGGTCGTAGATGCGGTCGGGGATGAACGGGACCGCGTTGGCGTTGGTCGCGACCTGGCGGTAGAAGAGGTGGGCGACGGTCACGTAGGCGACCCCGCGTTTGGCCAGCTCGGCGCAGTGCGCGGCGATTTCCTCGTCGCTGTTGCCGATGTGGCAGCCGCCCTCGACGGCGTGGACGAGGGCGGTGGCACCGGCGGCGACCGCGGCGTCCAGCTCGGCCCGGTTGGTGACGACGCGGATCTCGGCCGGGTCATGGCTGGCGACCTCCGCCGCGACCGTCTCCAGGTCCTTCATCAGATTCCCGAAGTCGTCGGTGCCGGGGGCCGAGCCGTAGGGGACGGTGAGGTCCATCTCGTCGAAGGGCCGCAGGAGGACCGACATCGCCAGCGTCACCTTCCCCCGCCGCAGCTTCTCGACGTCGATCCGGTAGGTCCCGTCCCAGGTCGGGAAGTTGCCGATTTTGTTGGCGAAGCGGATTACCAAGGCCCGGATCCGGTCGCCCGGCGTCGGCTGCTCGGGGGAGCTCATCAGCTCCGAGGTGGTGCTGGGATCGACCCCGTGGAGGACCCGCATCGGATAGTGGGCGTGCAGGTCAGAGAACATCGTCCGTACCCTAAACCGACCTTGAGTTCTCGACAACCCTTGCGGTATCGCTATTCGCGTTTGCCCTTTTCGACGTCGCGTCCCGGGCCGCCGTAGAGCTGGTTCGGCCCGGTGCCGCCGTAGAGGCGGTCGTTGCCCGGCCCGCCGTAGAGGAGATCCGAGTTGTAGGGCGGGTTCGGGCCGCCGCGGAGGACGTCGTCGCCGGGGCCGCCGTAGAGGCCGTCGCCTCCCTTGCTGCCGATCAGCAGGTCGTTGCCGCCCTCGCCGCGGGCGCGGCCCAGCTCCGGGCCGAGGACGACGCGGTCGGCTCCGGAGCCGGCGAGGACGAGGTCGGAGCCGCCGCCTTCGCCGTTGTCGCCGGTGTTGATCTCGTCTCGCCCGGGGCCGGCACAGATGACGTCGGCCTTGGAGAAGCTGCGGATCTCGTCGTCGCCGCCGAGGGCAACGATCACGTCCTTGCGCCCGGTGCCCCTGAGGGTGTCGCGTCCGGGGGTGCCGATGACCGTCGCGATGCGGCCGGCGCAGCGCGGCAGCGCGGGCTCCTTCGCGTAGGCGACCCGACGCAGGAAGACGTCGGGGAAGCGGTCCGCATCGGCGCCGCTGAGGTTGGTGGCGTGGGAGCCGAAGGCGACGAGAGTGCCATCGGCGGAGATCGAAGGGTCGGCGGAAGGGCCGTCGGCGGGAACACCGAGCTGGCCGGAGGCGCGGGAGACGGTGACGGTGAGGCCGCGGTCCATGTCACGGACGAAGACGTCGACGCGAGCGTCGGCATCGACCGGGCTGACCTTGTCGCCGCGGGTCTGGAAGGCGACGAAGCGGCCGTCGGCGGAGATCGCGGGTCGGCGCTTGGCGTCGCCGGCCTTGCCCTCGTCGCCGACCGAGACCAGCCGCACCGTTTCCGTGGAGAGGTCGCGGACGAAGACGCGGGGGTCGAAGTACTTCTCGCCGGTCAGCTTGGCGCTGGAGGCGAAGGCGACGTGGGTGCCGTCGGCGGAGATCGCCGGTTCGTCCGACTCGACCTCGCTGGGGATGCCGCCGGCGCCGCTCTTGCGGGAGACGAGGATCGTCGTCGCGCTCGCCCGGTCGCGGACGAAGACGTCCTGGGGAAAGCTCGATTCATCGACGTCGTCGCCGACCAGCTGCCCGCGGGAGGTGAAGGCGATGCGCTGGCCGTCGCCCGATATCGAGGGCTCGAAGGAGTAGTCGGTGGACGCAGCCCCGGCAGCACCGCTGGCGCGCGAGATCAACTCGGTCACGTTGGTGTCGAGGTCGCGGACGAAGACGTCGGTCTGGGTCGTCTTCGCGTCGTCGGCGACGAGGTTGTTCGCGTAGGAGTCGAAAGCGACGTGACGGCCATCGGCCGAGATCGCCGGAAGGCTCGATTCCCCGTCGCCCGCCGCGCCGGTTGCGCCCGATGCGCGGGAGACCAAAGTGGTGGTGCCGGCGACGAGGTCGCGGACGAAGACGTCGAAGAAGGCGGTGTCCTCGAAGCTGAGATTCTCGGCGCCGGAGGCGAAGGCGAGGTAGCGCCCGTCGGCGGAGATCGAGGGGGCAAAGGAGTCGCCGTCGGCGGCCGCACCCCCGGCCCCGTCCGCCCGCGAGGCGAGCGTCACCGCTCCCGTCTGCATGTCCTTGACGAAGATCTGCCGCTTCCCGCCTTTGGACGCCGGGCTCAGGTTCCTCGCCGCCGAGACGAAGGCGACGTTGCGCCCGTTGCCGGAGAGCGCCGGTTCGACCGAGCCCAGGTCGCCGCCCTTGCCGGCTTTGGTGGCGGAGACGAGCGTCGTCGTGGGCTCGTCGCCGCCTTTCGCCCCGGCGACGGCCCCGCCGATCGCGGCTGCCGACAGCAGCACCGCCAGCATCAGACCTACCGCCCGCGGTGACTTCCCCAGCACGCGCTCATCTTAGGCGAGCGAGAGGCGACCAACCGACCTACAATCAGCAGAACGGGGCCATAGCTCAGTTGGCAGAGCGCGTCGCTTGCACCGACGAGGTCGCCGGTTCGAATCCGGCTGGCTCCACTGACGGGTCGCGGCTGAAGTCCGGTTCCGTATAGGCCGCCGCCTCACGGATTCCGATCCGTTGGTTGTTGCGTGCCGGCTGCAACCGTAGATGAAGAATCGCCTTTCCGGTAGCACCCAGCTCCCATGAGGGGAGGTAGTAGCAGCGTTCGCTGGAGGCGTCGTAAGCGGCGATCCAGTCGACCATGGCCGAGGTATAGAGCTTGGTTGCGCGCACCTTGCCTTTCGTGAGCGAATGAGAACGGCAACGAAGGATCACTATCTGCCCATCTGACTTCGTGTACTTCACCTGCACCCGATGCAAACGTCCCTCGTAGTCGGCGATGAGGTCGTAGTCACAGTCCTCGCCGAAAGGGATTGAGAGACGGCAGCCGCGATCGATGAGATCGGCGGCGACCTTAAGCTCCGCCAGATCGCCTTTTTTCTTGAGGGGAGCCACCTCTCCCGAGCCTAGGGAGAAAAAGCGCAAACGTGGCGCACAGAAGTGCGCCAACTTCGTGACGTCTTAGTCGTCGAAGTCGAAGTCCTTCGGAGGCTTCTGCTCGAACCAGAGCTCGTCGTCCTCCGGGGCGTCCTCGAGGAAGTCGGGGGTGTCTTCGAGCACGTCCTCGTGGCCGGTGTCGGGGTCGTAGTCGGTCTTCGACTCGGCCTCCTCGACGGGCTGCTCGGCGCGAGGCGCGGGCTGCTCGTGCTCCTCGGAGGCCGGCTCGAGCCCCCCTTGCGGCTCGTCCTCTTCTTCGAGCGGCGCCTCGAGCGCCTGGTCGAGCTCGTCGGAGAGGCGCTGCTCACTCCAGAACTCGTCGTCCTCTTCCTCCTCCTCGGCGGCCTCGGGCGCGGGCGGCTCGGCGCGGGCGGCGTAGATCTCGGTCGCCGGTTCGACCGGCGCCAGCGGCGGCTCGGAAGTCTCGGCCTCGACGATCTCCTCGTCGGAGGGGCTGGCGGCCTCGGTGGCGGGAGCGTCCTCGGTCCCCATCTCCGCCTCGACGTCGAACATTTCGGTCGGCTGTTCGGCGATCGCGTGGCGCTCGTCGGTGGATTGGCCGGCGTCCGGGATCTCGACGATCAGCTCGTGCTCGGCAGCCGCAGGCTCCTCGACAGCCTCGAACGACTCCTCCTCGGCGGGGGGTTCGGCCTGGACCGGGTCCTCGGCCGGCGCGGCGGGCGCCGGCGGCTCCTGCAAGTCGGCGATATTGATGCGACGACCGCCCTCGGGCTCCGCCTCGCCCGGCGCGGCCATGAACTCGGTCGGCGCCTCGGCCAGCGGGTCGGGCTCCTCGGGGCGCCCAGGGGGACCGAACGCCTCGTCCTCCAAGCGTTTCAGCTCAGACTCATCGGCGCCGTGCTGGCGCTTCAGTTCCAGATGCTCTCGGATTGCGTCGTCGAGGATGCTCATGCTCGCGCCCCGTCGAGGAGGCTGCCAAAGACTATGCGGTTATCCTGTCGCTTGCGAGGCAGTGGGACCAACTTCCCAGCCCGCAATAGCCCGGGGCTATAGCTCAGCTGGCAGAGCGCCTGGATCGCACCCAGGAGGTCGGCGGTTCGAATCCGCCTAGCTCCACTAAATCTCTCTCAGTCGAACCCCGGCCAAAATCGAGATTCCTTTGGCCCGCCAGTTTCCGAAGCCGTGACGCTAGGTCCTCTTTGAGGACCATCGCGAATTCGGCAGTCGGCTGAGTGCCGGTAACGCCCTCCTGACCGAGGAAGACTTTGGCGAAGACCGTTTGGTTTAGCTGGCGTCGGAAAACCGGCGTGGCCCCGCGATACGCGGCGGACGACCCTGACAGGAGTCGCCGAACCTGAGCGATGGCCTCCTCGCCCTTCTCAACGTCTCCTTTAGCCCGTCCAAGCTGAGATTCCGCGGCTTTGAGTTCCTGGTCTAGCTCGTCCTGCTTCTCCTCTAGAAGGTGGAGCGGCACTGCTTTGGGGTTCGCAAGGTGGCTATCGACAAGCTGCTTCTGCTGCCCTCTGATCTCGTCCACCCTTCGCTCAACGCGCTCAACCTCTTTCTGTCGCGATCCAAGGACCCGGCGGAACTGCTCAGTCAGCGATGACTCCAAAGTGGCGACCCGCTCGGCATCGACCGCGATTCGTTTTTCGTAGTGGGTGGTGACGAACTTCTCGGCCTTTTCCACCGGCATATAGGGAAGGCCGCAAGCCTTTTCCTTGTGCCGCCCCGAGCAGACGAGGTACTCGAACTTGCGACCGTGGCGGCCGGTGCATTTCGTGTACATGAGCCGCTTGCCGCAGAGCCCGCAGTAGACGGTGCCGACGAGATAGTGGCCCTGGTGCTTTCGGGACCGATCGCCCGCCATTCGCTGGGACGTGAGAACCCGCTGCACGTCGTCGAACAGTTCTTGGGGGATGAAGGTCGCATGAGTGCCCGCGTACCTCACCCCCCTGAACTCGATGATGCCGACGTAATAGGGATTCCGCAGCATTTGATGAAGCGCGGATACGGGAACCTTCCCGGCTGGCCGTTTCGGCGTGGGCCGCGAGCGCAGGCCGCGCCGGTAAAGCTCGTCGGCCAGGGATTTCAGGGACCAATCGCCGGTCGAGTAAGCGGAGAAGGCCCACTGCACCAGCGGGGCGCGCTCGTCGTCTATCTCGACATAGCGAATGTCGTTGGCCCCGTCCCAATTGCGCTTGTTGAGGTAGCCGAGTGGAGCCCGCCCTGGGGTGCCGCCGAGTTTGGCCTTCGTGATCCGCCCGTCGGTGATCTTCACCGCCAGGTCGCGGGAGTAGTAGGCGTTGATCGCAGTGAGGACGCCGTGCATCAGCATCCCTTGTGGGCTGCTGTCGATGTGCTCCGTGGCCGAAACCAACTCCGCGCCCGCGTTCCTGATCTCCGCATAGGCGGCGAAGTCGGTTAGCTCGTCGCGGGCGAAGCGCTCCAGTTTGTAGACGATCACGTAGTCAATGTCGCGGCGGAGCTTGAGGGCTGCGATCAACTCTTTCAGCGTCTTGTAGAAGCCACGGCTTGCGGACTCGGCCGGGGCGATGAACTCCTGGGCGACGCTTGCGTCGAGACTGTCGGCTTTGCGATGGCAGGAGTCCCGCTGTCCCTCAATCGAATACCCCTCCTCGGAACCGGCGCGGCGGGTCTGTCCCGACGACGACACACGGAGCAGCACAAACGCTTGCTTCTTCTTTGCCTCCTCTGCGTGGGTCACCGCACCGCCTCCGGCTCCAAGAGGCCAAGCTGATCGAAGCGGTAGCGCATGGCCGGGGCGCTGACCCGGAAGCGGCGAGCGAGAACCTGGGGATCGCGGAACCCCTCGTCGTAGAAACAACGCTTGAGCCAGGTGCGCGGCATCGTCAGGCAGGCAGCGAAGTAGTCGGCTGCTCGTTCGGCGGCTTGCTCTGCGGTGCCGTACCGCGAGTCCTTGTAGATCGCTTCCCGCATCGGATGGTCGATCAAGTGCTTGAGTTCGTGCCCGAGCGAGAAGACCTGCCGCCCTCGACTGTCGTTGCTGTTGATGAGGATGCGCCACTTGCCACGCCGCCAACTGACCGCTCCGGACAGGTGGCGGGCTGGCAGGTAGTAGACCTCGACACGCGGGAGCGCTGCGACGGCTTCGACGGGGAATGGTGGCTCGGTGATCCGCAGCTGCGCCAACAGGCGGTGCGCCTGGCGCTCGGCAATAGATCGGGCTTCCCAAGGCGCGAGGGCTCGGCGAGGGCAAAGCAAGCGGCATTCGGCGACCGCACTTCTCATCGCCGACCTCCCTTGCGGCGTTCGGATTTTTCGGTCTGCTCGAAAAGCCGCTTCGCTTCTTTCAGCCTGCGGTCAGAAGCGCCAGGGAACTTAAGACGGAAGTACGGCTCGGGATCGGGCAGCACGTCAGGATCGTGTCCGGCTTTTACGAATAGCTCCTCGTAGCTGACTTCCAGCGCTTGGGCCAGTGGCTCTAGCTGGCTGACGCTCGGCAGCCATTTGCCCGTTTCCCAATAGTGGATCGCGGACCTGCTCGTTCCGACCTGCTCCGCGAGCGCTTCGGTGGTGAGGCCAACCGCCTTGCGGCGTTTGGCGATGTACTTGCCGAACTGTGATTTAGAAGCCATGAAGTGATTTGCTCAAGTCTTGAACATTGTCTCGCTGATTGAGGGCGGTGGCAAGAAGCCAAGCAGTGAAAAGCGGGGCGACCTGAACGCATGAAAGTTGTGTCCAGGCCGCCCGCATGACTACGCCTTGAGGGCTTCGATCTTGGTCTCGATTTCGGCCTTGCGGTCGGTGGCGCTGTCCTTCAGCGCGTCGTACTCCGCTTTGGCCTCGTCGGCCCTCTCCTTCGCGGCGTCTACCTCGGCGTCGATGGCGTCGCGAGCTTTCTCCAGCGTGGCGATGGCTTGATCCACCGCTCCGTCCGGGGTCGTCTCCTGAACGCGGCTGCGGGTAATCCCAAGCTCTTTTCGGGCCTGGTATTCCGCTCCGCGGATCGAGCTCGGCTTCATGTCGAACTCTTTGCCGACGACGACCTGGGCCTCTTTCTTGGTGATGCCCTGCTCTTTGACGACCGCTTCGACGCGCTCGTAGATTTCCTGGTTCTTGCTCTTGTCGCTCACCAGAAACCTCCTTGGGTAGTGGATGGCTATGGCGGCGAGCAGAAAGGCGTGCACTCCCTTCCGCCCGCCGTGGAGCCGTCCACGGCCGCCTGCTTTTCAAGGTCCGCATCCCGACCTCCGCAGCCGCCGCTTGGCGAGACGGGAGAAGGTGGGATTCAATTCGATGCCGAGCCAGTCGCGGCGATGCTGGGCCGCGACCAGTCCGACGGTGCCGGTGCCGAAGAAGGGATCGAGGACGACGCCGGGGCGGCTCGGCGCGAAGCACTCACAGCGGCGAAGCTCGCCGACGCGGCGGACCTGGATCACGCCCTCGCTGGTGCGGCGTCGGATGATCCGCGTCGGCCGGGTCCAAGCGCGGTCGCATTGGACGCAGATCCGCTCCGGGCAGACCGCGAGAATCGGCCGCTCGATCAATGACTGCGGGAAGGTGGCCTGGTGGCCGAGCTGGTCAACGGCGGTAGCCATCGCCCACACGTCGCCGGGGTTCTTGCCGCGAGGGTTTCCGACCTGGCCCGCTGCGCGGAGCTTGCCGAGCCCGTCGTTGTGGCCCTGGTAGAGGCGGCCGAGGCTCGAAGGTGAGGGCTGGCCGATTCGCTGGGCCGAGCGGTGCGGGATGCGGATCGCGTCGAGGTCGAAGAAGTAGCTCGGCTCCTTCGTCGCGAAGATCACCGTCTCGTAGGTCGGGCTGAGGCGGTCGGCCGCGCTCTGCGGCATCGGGTTCGTCTTGTGCCAGATCGCGACGTTGCGGACGATCCAGCCGTCCTCCGCGAGCGCCACCGCGACTCGCTGCGGCGCGAGCACGAGGCCCTTGGCGGGCGCACCCTGGCGGGGATGGCGAGAGTGAGCATCGCCCAGGTTCAGCCACAGCGAGCCGGTCGGTTTCAGCAGCCGCCGGACCTGGCGCAGGATCGCCCGCAGGTTCTCCACGTACTCGGCAACCGTCGGCTCCTGGCCGAGTTGACCGGCGCGGCCGTAGTCGCGCAGCGCCGCGACGTAGGGCGGGCTGGTGATGCAGGTGTCCACCGACTCGGGCAGGAGGTCAGCCAGCGCCCGCCGAGCATCGCCGGTGATGATCGTGTTGCGCGGCAGCACCTTCACGGCTTGCCCCCGATCAGGACCTTCGTGAGGTCGTCGGCGAGGACGACCTGCCAGAGCGGCCACGTCTCCGTCGGCTGGTCCCCGAAAAGATCGACCAGCACCGCCTTTCGCTCCTCGCTCGGGACGGCGAAGACGACGCGGGGGAAGTAGCCGCGCCGCTCCTGCTCACGGCCGGTCTCCCAATACTGGCGATAGGCCCGCAGCTTCACCGCCAGCGTCGAACGAGACTCCGTGTCCCGGTCGATCTCAACGAAGGCGGCGCGTTCGACCTCGCCGACGCCGAGCCGGACGAAGGCGTCGGGCTTGAGGTAGGCGGTGCCGCCGTGGGCGCTGGTGAAGCGCCGCCAGGACAGGGGCTCGGCGTCGAAGTCGAGCACTTCAACCGTCCCGGCCCGTTCGCTTTCAGAGAGGCCCGCGAAGACCTCGGAGACGGCGAGCCGGTGCGCGAGGAAGGACAACGAGACCGACCACGGCCGCCGCCGATGATGGCCGCCGGCGGGGCCGCAGGAGGAAGCGAGCCGCTGGCCGATGGCATCCAGGGACCAGACCGCCGCCTTGGAGCCAGCGCGGACGCCGCCGACCTGGCGCTCCAGCTTGACGACGACCTGGCGGGCGGCGAGCGAGCCGAGGAGCGCGGGAGCCTGGCGAGCTGCGGACCTTGGCGTCAGGTCTTGGAAGTGGATGCGGCGTAGCTGCTCAGTAGTGGCAACCCGAAGCCGATCCAGGGTGTCGATGATGGCCCGCTCCCTGGGGCTCAGGGTTTCCTCGAGGTGGGCAAGCCGCTTCTTGCTGGCATAGCGACGAGTCACGAATCCCTCCTCGTTTGGGGTGGGATAGTCGTTGCGCGATCCGAGCCGTGCGCGGCATCCGAGCTTGCGATGCGCCCGCGCCTCGCAGACGCGAAATGAAGACCGGGCCGAATCACGACGCCCTCCGTCGCTCGCCGACCGGGGCGGGCCTGCGAGAGCCCTGGGTGCGCTTCTTGATCGCGGCATCGACGTCGGCGGCGCTCTTGCCGTAGCGCTTGCGGGAGGCGGCGCGGACCTTCTCGGCCGAGCCGAGCGGATCGGGAGCCGGACGGGTGCGGAGACTTGCCGGGGGCGCGACAGCCGAGCCGACCGAAACAGCCGCGTAGCCCTCAAAGGGCCCGAGCCCTTGGAGGTCGGCTGCTTGGAGGTAGGGGGCGAACTCGCGGGCGAAGGTGGACGCGTCGGTGGCCGTCGTCTGCATGACGAGCCGCGACCGGCAGTTGGCGAGGACTGCTTGGCGGGTCTCGGAGTCAAGCTGGGCTAGGTGCTGGTGGGCGAGCGTCCAGGCGACCCGGTAGCCCCGGCTCTGCGCGACCGCTTCGGAGAAGACCGGCGAGAGCGCGGCGAGGTCTTGGAACTCGTCGCACATCACCGTCGCGGGGCGGCGGTCGGTCGGAGCGAGGGCGGCGCGGGCCTGGATCGCGGTCCAGAGTCGGGAGACCATAGCCGCGCCGATCAGGGCGGCGGCGTCCTTGCCGAGCAGCCCCTTGGCGAGGTTGACGAGGACGATCTTGCCGCCTTCCAGGGCCGCGCCCAGGTCGAGCCCGTCGGCCTGGCCGATCACGGCGCGGACGCGGCGGCGCATCGTGTAGCTCCGCAGCTTGTTTGAGAGCGGCGCGATCGCCTCGGCCTGGGCGGCGGGAGACAGCGAGCCGTACCAGGCCCAGAAGGACTCAAGCACCGGCTCCTCCAGGCCACCGACGAGCTTTTGGCGGAAGGCCGGATTCGTCAACAGCGGCTCGACCTCGCAGAGGGTGAAGCCGCCCTTCGCGGTGAGCGTGGTGAGGCAGGCCCGCAGAATGTCCTCGGATCGCGGGCCGAGTCCCGCCGCGCCGTAGCGGTGGCGAAGCTCCGAGACGACGTGATCCACAACAAGGTCGGACTCACCGCTGCCGCCGATCAGGTTGAAGCCGACCGGCTCGGCGTCGGTTGGATCGAAGACGATCACGTCGCGGAGTCGCTCGGCCGGAATGCGGTCGGCCAGGTCCGCGACCGTGTCGCCCTTGCTGTCGATCACGATCAGGCCGGGGCGGGACTTCGCCGCCATCAGCTGCACCGCGAGGCTAGTGAGGATCGTGGACTTACCCGCGCCGGTCGGGGCGCAGACGTGCAGCCCGCGCCGCGCCTCGGCCTGGGTCACGGCAACCGGACGGCTCGACCCGGCGACGGTAGAGTCGCCCAGGATCAGGCCGCGTCGGGGCACGTTCGCCGCAGGCGGAAGCTCGCGACTGTTGGCGAGCGTCAGGCCGGGAAGCTCCGGGGCGTCGACGGGAACCGCCCAGGCCGCCGCCAACTCGTCGGCGCCGATGATCGAGCGGCCGGGGCTCATGCGCTCGATCCGGCCCGCGACCGCCTGGCTCGGCAGCAGCCGCCGCACCAAGCGAGCGTCGGGACCGTTCAGGGCATGGAAGGAGCCGAGCAGCCGTGCGATCAACTGCCGCGAGCGCGGAGTGGAGGGAGCGGCGACCGCCGCCCGGATCGCGACGGCGAATTGCGGCTCGACCGGCTCGGGCTCGGAATCCTCGCCGCGCCATGAGGCGATCCACCGCGCCGCCGCCCTGGCGAGCGGGTTGGTCGCGGTCGGCGTGATGACGTACTGGAGGACCGCCCGCTCGCCCGAGCCGAGTGGTTGCAGGCTCGCGAGGATGCCCGCGTTGCCGCTGGCGATGGTGTCGGTGCGAAGCTCACCCTCGCCCCTGGCCTGTAGTTCGCGGGCGAGGGTGAGGTTGCCGGTGGGCTCGTCTTGTTCGTCGTCAACGCGAAGCCCTGGGATCGCGGCGCGAAGCGAGCCGGTGACGTACTCGGCGCGACTGGTTGGCAGCGTCAGGACGTGCCGGACACCCTCTGCCGTCGCTCGCACCTCAAGGGTCATGGACGGAGCCGGATCGAGCCTCCACCACGGCGGCAGCAGACCCGACAGCGACCGCACCGCCGCGAGGACCTGATCGGCCTTCACCGTCCGGGGGAAGGTGAGCCGGACCACAGCCGCGTTCCCCGGCTCGGCCAACAGCCGGAAGGCCAGGACGAGGCCGCCAATCAGCGCCAGGAGGATCAGCGCCTCAATCACGCTCCCGCTCCTCTTGCTCTGCTTCGACTTCGGCCAGAGCCATCGCGATCAGGACCGCGATGTACTTGTCCCAGTCAATCGGGTCCCGAAGCTCAGACCACACCGTGATCCGTGGCGGGTCGGCGCTTTGAGAATCGGTCTGGTGTTGCTGCTTACTCATTTGCTCAAGTGTTGAACACTGTTTCCAGTGTTGTTCAACTGTTGAACACCGTCCAGCAAGCAGCAGCCGGATTGCGGAAATCTGTGCGTCGTCATGCCTTACACGTCAGCGACCTCCGCAAGCAAGCAAACATAAACGCGCCAGATTTAGGCACGGCTTGACAGGATCAAGGGTCATGCGGCGAAAGACCGACCGGCAGCGGCGAGCGCTCCTGGCGAAGGCGGAACGGGTCATTCGTGAGCGCCACGGCGAGTTTGATCTGGGCCTTGCCGACATCGCCGAGGACGTGGGCTGCTCGACGCGGCAGCTTCAGCGGATCTTCCGCGAGGTCGGCGAGACTGACTTTCGTACTCACCTTCTGGCAGTGAGGATGGATCATGCGCGGCGGCTCCTGAGTCGCAAGAAGGGCGGGCTGAGTGTCAGGGCCGCAGCGCGACAAGTTGGCTACAGGGAGGCGAGCGGCCTACGCCAAGCGTTCGTCCGTCACTTCGGGTTGAACCCTTCCGACGTGCAGCCGAAGGGACCGGACTACAGCGACCTTTGGGAGGCGGTCGAGCGGTCGCAGTCTCCTTGACAACCTGAACCGGCAAGGCGCATATTGACCTGTCGCACCTTGCCAGCGGTGGTTTTCGGAACCGGCTTCGTCAGTCCTGGCGATGCCTTACCGAAAACCACCACCGAGGAGCTGCGTATGACTCGCAGGCACCTGATCGCGTTCGTCGCGCTGGGCCTCTTCTCGCTAGTGCCGGTCGGGTGGTTCCTCATCACCCTCATGCAGGGCATCGAATCCGGGGAAATCCGAAGTGGCGTCCACTTCCCCATGACCCGGATCGAGAGCTTCGCCAATAGCGGCTTCGTCTTGCTGGCCCTATCGGTGATGCTGCTCTGGATTGCGGCGGCTCTCCGCTATCGCGTAGATCGGCTCCGGCAACAGGTCCGCAGTCTCGGGCATGAGCCCGAAGCATGAACCGAGAGGACGATGCCCGTGCTGCTTCGGCAGTCCGTCCCCAAGATCACACATTTTGGAACGGGCATCTTTCCTAACACACTGTCCAATGAGTGCGTTGTGAAAGGTGTGTAAAACGCTTATTGCGTTGCTTGAGAGAGTTTGTGGCGGAGCGGGTATACGAGTGCTACGGTAAATCCGACCTCCCGCAGGAGGCAGCGGAGCCCGGCCCTAACCGGAGCCCCGCGCAGAACAACCCACATAGCCGCGCCTTGGAGGGCGGCAGGCAGGCGTTCAGAAGGCGCGACGCTACCAGACGGTGCGGTTTCCATCGTCCAAACGGCCACCCGCCAAAGCTGCTTGCGGCCCCCGAGGTTCGGCGCAGACCCGAGGAGGCTCCAATGTCACAGTCGCTGATACCGAGCGGGAGCGCTGAACCCGCTGCGGTAAGCCCTGCTCTGTCCGAACGTCTGGAGCGGCAGGTCTTCGCCCCGGCCCGCGTGGCGGGGATCGAAAACCTTGCCATCGCCGCCGTCACCGATCCGCCGCCGCCGACCGAGGCAAAGCGCTCGTCTAGCGGAAACTGGTGGGTCGCCAGCACCTTCGAGCTTGACCCCGTCGCCCGATCCAACGGCGGCTTCACCGAGGCGCCGGCGGAAATCGTCAGCGGCCTGCACTCGATGAGGGCGGCTGGCGTCGACTTCGACTACATCTACGTCCTGAACGAGTTGCCGCCCGACTGGACGCCGGGATCGCCCGCTCCAAAGATGCAGCTGGTCGGAGCCGACGGAGCCGGAGCCGTCCAGGTCGTCAGGACCCAGGAGACGGTCTTCGCGATGGGGATCGAGGCGCTGCGGTTGACGGCGCAGGCGATCGGGACCGCGGTGAAGGGAACCGCTGTCGTCGGCGGTGCAGCAATCGCCGGGGTCGGCCAGGCCATCGCCCTCGATCCGGTCGTGCTTGGTGGGCTCAAAGACCCGGACTCGGACAAGATCGCCTGGATTCCGATTGCGGCCTGGGACGAGATGCCGGTGTGAGCGAACTGCTGGACAGGTTCGTTCCTGGCGCGGGGACGCACTCGCAGCCGGAAGAAGGCGGCCATGACGGGCCGTCGGCTTTCGACCGCTTCCTTGAAACCCTCGTTCCTGGCAATCCGCCCGCCGACGAATTCAAGCGGGCGGTCCTCTACGCGGCGCTGGGCGGAGTCCTGGTATTCGCGGCCGGGGTGATCCTCGCTCCGCTGCCGTCGAAGGAGACGATCCTCGGGTCCGGCTTCTACTGGCTGGGGCACATCACGCTCGCCAAGGCGATGGGCCTCTTCGCCGAGCTCGTGACGCCCCTGATCCTCTTCGGCGTGTTCCTGCTCGCGGCAACCGGGATTGTCGCTGCGGTAGGCGACCGGATCGACCAGAGGTTCACCGAGGGGTTCTGCGTGGCGCTGCCGATCATCGGCGTCGGGGCGTGTGGCCTGGCCCTGCTGGCCTGGCTGATCCTGATCGCGGTCTTCGCGATCAACCTTCTCGGCTACATCATCATCGGGTTCATCGCCCTGGCGATCCTCGGCGTGTTCCTGGGGGCGCTAGCCCAATGATCCGCCAACTCGCCCTGATCGCAGTCGCCCTCCTGCTGGCCTCGATCTGGATCGTGCCGCTGGCCGAAGCGCTCGCGCCGCTTCTGGAAGCGGGAGCAGTCCTGGGGATCGCGCTGATCGGCTTCTGGATGATCGTTACCTCGCCGATCCGGCGATGAAGGAGAGGGGGATCGCGATGGCAAAGCAATACCGCAGCGAGGCGGCGCGCAAGATGGCAGAACGGAAGAAGGGCAAGCCAGCTCCCCGCGACAGCAAGAAGTTCAGCGAAGGGTCCAACCCTCACCACGGCGGCTCTCGCGGACAGTCAGGGCAGCAGTCGCGGGGGAAGCGCTGAACGGCCGCTTCCCCCGCCCTGGGGCAGCTACTTCCCGAACTTTTCCATTAGCTCGCGGTCTTCTTCTAGGCGTTTCGCGAGCCGCTCTTTGAATTCTTTGTCAGACCGGCGGGAGACGATGAACTCCTCTAGCGCATCCCGCATCACCTCCGACGTTGGTTGGCCATTTGCACGGGCGATGGCGTTTAGTTCATCCGCCATGCCTTGCGGAAGCCGAAGGCACACCGCTTTCCTCTCCATCAGAGTCCTCCTAGCCCGAGAGCGGCGCGCCCCCAAGGCACTTGGTCAATAAGGGACGTCGCCTCGTAGAAATGCTCGACCGCCCCGCGTCGCTGCTGTTCGGCGACTATCTCGACCGCGCCATGCTCGGCCAAGACGCGGACGTGGTAGCCGACGTTGGAGAGGTGCTGGTTCACCGGGACCGCCATTTCCTTGGGGCTGCGCATTTCCTTCGCCTCGACGTAGAGCCGCAGCAGCCGCTTCCGCAACGGATGCTGGAGGAGAAAGTGCAGCGCATCCTCCGGGCCGGTGGGTTTCTTCCTACCGCGCATCGGCTCCTCCTCTCTCCACGGCGAAGCTGCCCGACCGAGAGGGAGCGGGGATGATCCACTCGATTCCTGCCGCCAACTCCTCAACGCCCACGGCCAGCGCCGAGGCGAGCTTGATGAGGGTGTCCACACGCGGGAGGCGTCGTCCGCTCTCGATGAAGCCAATCTCGGTGCGGTGCAGAGAGGCGAGCGTGCCGAGCTCTTCTTGGGAGAACCCGGCACGGCGGCGAGCTTTGAACAAATTGCTGCCGAGTCGCTGGGCGGTCTCCTCGTTTCTGAGTCTGCCGTCCATCAGATTTCCCCCAGGGAGGAGAAGTGAACGGCGGTCCTCGTCGGGAAAACGAGTTCGCCGATCCGGTGGACGAGCCCTCCTGCGACAAGTTCGCGGACTGCCCGCTCGATCGCGTCCCGGTCGCCTAACTTGGTCGAGCAGATCGTCAGCTCGCGGATCAACTCCTCGAGCGTGAACATGCCGGGGTGGTAGTTCAGGACTTCGCGAAGGACCCGGTGTTCTTCGCGGGTGTCTTCGTCGTCGGTGGTCATGGCGGCTGGAGCGCCGCCGCCACTAGGCTGGTCGTGCATGGGAAGTACTCCTTCCTGTGCCAGCCCCGGGGGCGTTCCACCGCCGCCCGGGGCATTGAATTGTCTGGATCGCGGCACCGTAGAGCGAGCCTTGAAGCGGGCGCAACTAGCGATTTGCCATCACGCTGGAACTGCCGAACTGGCCGCGTCGGGCTAGTGCCGACGCAGTAGCGGCTCGGTGGCCGGGCGATAGACGAGTGGCGTCCTCTGGTCCGCGAACACGACCAGGAGCCACGGCCGAAACGCTAGGTAGCTGTCCGGGGCAAACGCCATCACGTCGCGGACTTCGTGCGGCAGGTGCGGACTGCTCGCTGCGATCAAGCGGTGCTGGCGGGCAGCTTCGACAGCCTCCTCGGCGGTGTATTCGCCGGCACCAACGCGGCGATCAATCTCCTGCCAGAGCGCTTTGTATTCGGCCCAGGTCATTCAACGCAGCGGCGCAGGCAGCGAATCTCGGCCTCGATGGTTTCGAGCAGGACGCCATAGTGAGAGCTACGAATCAACTCAGCGCGAAGTACGTCGTTGAGAAAGCGATCATCGAGCAGCCCGCCGCGCATATGGCGAATCGCCGCCATGAGGCTGACGCGGTCGCTCTCAAGCACATCTATGCGCTCGCGGAGCCGGTCGGCTTCAAAGGTCTGATGTGGGTCGTCTGACATTGAAATCCTTCCTGCCAGGGACCCTAGAAAGGCAGGGTTGGGGCGGGCAATGAGCGGATCGCCGTGTTGGCGGGCCGCCGATCCCAGCAAAGCTTTAGGGCATGGACACCTCCCCGGACGCCGCGGCCATCGAGAGGGCACAGGGAGCGTGCGCTCCGGACGCAAAGTTCGCTAAATGCGCTCCAGAGCGCTATTTGACAGCGGTTGAAGCCTCTTGGAAGGCTGCTGCCAAGCCAGCTTCGGGTCCGGCTCCCTCGTTAGGCTGGGCCCGCCTCAGAGCCCTAGAAGACGCAGAGAAACTTCAATGAAACAGTCAACCTCAATTGCCACCGGCGCCGAGCCTCGGCTTGCCTACGACACCGATCTTGGGTCGATGTACGAGTCCTCGATCGAGGACTTCCTCGTCTCCCCGCTAGGGCGGACGCTGCGATGTGAGGCACAGATGATCTTCACGTCTCCGCCCTTCCCTCTCAACCGCAAGAAGAAGTACGGCAATCGCACTGGCGATGAATACCTTGAATGGCTGGGCGAGCTTGCGGAGCCGCTAGGAGATCTCCTCACGGAAGATGGCTCGCTCGTCGTCGAGCTGGGAAATGCATGGGAGCCGGGTGAACCAGTCATGTCCACCCTCGCCTTACGGGCGCTCCTCAAGCTGCAAGAAGCCGGGGGATTCAAACTCTGCCAGCAGTTCGTCGTTCATAACCCCGCGCGGCTTCCTTCGCCAGCTCAGTGGGTGAATGTCGAGCGCATCCGGGTCAAGGACGCCTACACCCATGTTTGGTGGATGAGCCGCACGGCCCGACCGAAGGCGGATAACCGCAAAGTCCTGTCGGAGTACAGCCCCTCGATGCGCAAGCTGCTTAAACGGGGGAGCTACAACCCTGGCCCGCGCCCGTCAGAGCACAAAATCGGCGAGACCTCATTTCTAACTGATAATGGCGGAGCGATACCTCCGAATGTTCTAACCATCAGCAACACCGTCTCCACCGATGAGTATCGCGCTTACTGCAAAGAGCAGGGCCTCAAAGTCCATCCCGCCCGGATGGCTCCTGAGCTTGCGGACTTCTTCATCAACTTCCTGACTGACAAGGACGATTTGGTGATCGATCCCTTCGGCGGGAGCAACACGACCGGGGCAGCTGCCGAGGCGCTTTCCCGGCGGTGGCTCTCGGTGGAGTCCAATCCCGAGTACATCGAAGGATCGAAGGGCAGATTTTCCGATGTGCAGCTGCTGGCTGCTTAGAGCAGCCAGCAGCCCACACCATCGCTAGCGCCGCCGCGGACGGTGAGCTCTCCGGGCAATGCTGCGGTGGACCGTCGCGATGCGCTGGCTCACCGCCGAGCAGCTGGTGCCGGTGGCCTCAGCTATCCGCTCAAGCGGCGCGTCTTCGATATAGCGCATGACGGCAATCCGGCGCTGCGAGGGATTCAACCCCGCCATGGCAGTGGCAACATCGCCGTCTCCCCAGGGGGCGAGGCGCTCTTCGACGACCTCAGCGACGTCCGCCCCCTCTTTGGCAGATGCCGGTTCAGGTGCGAGTCCCTGAACCTCCTCGGGCAGGGGCGGCAGCCAATGCTGATGCTCCCGGTTCACAGCGCCCCGCATGTAGAACTCGGCGTAGGCGGGGAATCCTGCGCGGTCGAGGTCGTGGCGGCGTACGGCGCGTACGAGGGCGAGACGCGCAGCGTTCCGCAAGTCCTCCTGTAGCGTCGAGTTCTTGGTGGCCCGCTTGGCCAACCGATCAGCAAGCGGCTCAAAACGGCGGACGATCTCGTTCATCGCGAACGTATCGTCGAGGTCGCTTGCCTGTGCCTTCCTGAGGAGGAAGTCGAGGCCAGCCGAGGTGTGATGCTTCGCTTCTTCGGACTCCATAGATGCTCCCTTCGTAGATGGTGAGGAAGGGAACCCCGAGGGGTCACGAAGCACTTTGGCTCGACACGTCGGTTGGCCCAGTTACCCAGGCAGTGGACGAACCCTTCCGGCTTACAACTACATGATAAACCCGGGGGCAAGTCCTGCCCCCGGGTACTACCGCTAAGCGGCGACCTCCTCTTCTTCGACCAAGCCAATCGTCTTGAGCTCGCTCAGGGCGTCGGCCAGCTTCGGGGACCACTCGCTTACGCGCTCCCGCTCGTAGAACTTGCGGCGGTCCGACTCCGGGTCGGCGTCGACCTCTGCATTGCCAAGCGTCCACAACAGGACCTCGAGGCCAGCCCGAAGCCGAGGCGTCGCGCCAGGTCCCTCATACAGATCGACATAGAAGGGATGAGCGACGTTGAGATAGAGAACGCGGGTGCCGCCCTCCTGAACGCATCGAAAGAAGGGTGCCCCTGGAAGGTCCTCGACCTCGACGGCGAGAGATGCACCCTCCCTGTCCGCCACCAGCTCGCGCTCGACCGCTTCCGGTTTCAGCCCTGACTTGGATGCACGCTTTTTCGCCTCCTTGTCGAGGTTGGATTTTGCCTCCGAACGCCTCTCGGTGGTGTCCTTGGGCTCGGGAGTCGTTGCGAATTTTTTCGCTCCTTTGACGGCTTCGATCGAGGCGCGTTCCTGCTGTTTTTTCTTTGCCTGCTCGGCCTCAGCGCGAATCTTCTTCGCTTCCTTTTCGTAGGCCGTCCGCATCGTTCCGATCGCTTTGAACAGGTTGGCCTTATCCGCCAGCATGTCCCAGACACGGTCGTCAGGCGTTACCTGCTGCTTCGACGTGGTGATCGAGAAGAGATCATCGAGACCAGGATCGAAATCCACCTCGACCGCCCAGAACCGATCCGTCGTGGCGTTGATCGATCCCAACCGTCGCGGCGGCCGCAGCACATCGATCTGCCTTCCTTTTCGCAGGAAGATGATCCCGTTGTTGGCGTCTGCGATCTCAAGCCGCTCGTTCGTATGTCCGCGACCCGGCTTGTTCGTGTGCTTGTAATCCGGGTCGCGAAAGAACGTCGCCGGCATCCGCGCGAAGCGCACCTTCATGGTCCCCACGATCTCGCCGGTCTCCTTGTCCTTGACGGGCACCGTCGCCGGGTCCATCTCGATGGCTCGATCCCCGTCCAGGTCGTAGTAGCGGAACCCCTCGGTTAGGAAGAGTGGATCGCAAGGTTCGACATTGACGCCATCTACCTTCATCGGGGTCGCTAGAAGGTGATTGCGGTAGATAACTCCGAGATTCGTGACGAGGGTGTTTCGCAGCTCCTCACGCCGCCTGTAATCGATCCGATTCCCATCGAGGCGATCCCAGACGACAATCGTGCCGTGATCGAACTCGTCCCAGCGGCCTTCCTTCTTCAGGTACTCGATGACGAAAGCGGGCGGCTCTTGAACCTCCTCGGGCGGCATCTGGATTCGGTTGCCCTTGGTCCAATCGCCATCCCTGATCTCGTCAATGTCGAGATAGGCCCTGTTCCAGGTTCCTTCGGCGGTGCGTGAATAGACCTCGACGCGGTAGCACTGGCTGATCGAGGCGCTCGGCAAGCCGTAGCCGTACTTCCCAAACCCGGTTCGGTCTTCGGCGCGAGTTCCAGCCCCCCAAATCAAGGAGGCCCGCACCATCTTGCCGTCCATCCCATGCCCGTCGTCGATGATCGCCACCTGGGTCGGCTTGGCGCCCTTCTCAAAGCCGAAAACCACGTCGATTTTGGTTGCGCCCGCCTGGATCGAGTTGTCGCCCAGCTCGGCCAACGCAAAGGCCGTGCTCTTGTAGCCGATATCCCGCATTCCTCGGACGAAGGCATCGCCGACCATCAGGTCCCAGCCGAATTCCTCGGACTCCAGATGGTGGATGTAGTCGCGCTGCTCTTGGAGACCTCGGGGAACTTCAACCTGCTTCTTCATGCTGCTTTCCTTTCAATAGGGCGAGCGCGGTTGGCCCACCGTTGAGGACTTACATAAGAGAAGAGACATCTGAGGCTGCGTTGACTTAAGGGCCAGCTATGAACGAGCAACTAGAGCAGAGGCAAGAGCGGGCGCTGGAGCGCTTGCGGGAGATTGAGCGGCAACTTCCGAGCTTGCTAGATGCGCTGATCACTGCGCCGTCATATCGCCGTGCTCGAAGACCAGCCGTCCCAAAGATGCCGGGGGTCTATCTCTTCACCGAGAAGGGCGTCCATCGCTACATCGGGCGCACCCGAAATGCCAACCGGCGGCTCGGTGAACACATTCAGAAGAGCTCCCCGCAGAATTCCGCTCCCTTTGCTTTCAACATCGCGAAGGCAGAAGCTGCACGGGAAGGGATCGAGTTCATCGGGACTCGCGACGAGATCGCGGCTACCCCCGAGTTTGCTCCGTACTTTCAGCAGGCCAAGGAACGCATTCGGGCTATGGACTTCCAGGTCATCGAGATCGCCGATCCAGTCTTGTCGACGATCTTTGAGGTCTATGCCGCAGTCGCGCTTGAGACGGAGGGGGACTTCAATCTCTTTGAGACCCATTAGTCGCTAGGGGGATCTCCTTGCCCAGGCATTTCCTTGAGGAGAAGCCTCAATCGCTCCATGAAGTCGGGGTTCGACAGACGTCCACCCAACTCCATCGGAGGAAGTCCCTGCACACGGGAATGTGTGATGGGCCACATCACAATTAACCGGCCCCGGATTTCTCTCCAAACTCAGGCACTTGTGCCTGAGTTTCGCGGATTACCGCCGATATACGCCGATTACGGAGCTGTTCCGGCTTGGATCCCGGCGACAGCGGAGCTAGAGGCGCGTAAGCTTCAAGGCCATGAGCATCGAGCGCGAGTACGAGATCATCCTGCAGCCGGAGCCCGAAGGCGGCTTCAGCGTCTTCGTGCCTGAGCTGCCCAGCGTCGCCACTCAGGGCGAGACGATTGAGGAAGCGACCGAGATGGCCAAGGAGGCAATCGAGGCCTATCTCGAGGTGATGCACGAAGACAGCCTCCCGATCCCGGCCGTCCACCGCAGCAGCGTCGCCGTCCACGCGGCGTGAGCCCCAAGCTTCCGGCGGTTAGCGGCAAGCAAGTTATTGCCGCCCTCGAAAAGGAAGGCTGGTACGTCAAGCGGGTCCGCGGCAGCCACCACGTCCTTCGGCATCCTGACATTCCCGATGCGATCCCGGTACCGGTTCATGGGAGCCGGCCGATCAAGCGCGGCACTCTCGCAAGCATCTTGCGAGCCGCCGGGATCAGTCGGGAAGCGTTCGGGAGGCTACTTCGCTAATGGCAAGGGAAATTTGGTTGCTCGGGAATGCCACTGCGTCCCATATGAGCGGTGCATTCTGGCTATGGGCTGGCTGCGCTCCCCGCGTTGTCACGGACGTTTGCCGCGGCCGCTTCGGCATTCCCCGGTCATAGAGGGACTCGCCAGACGCCGCCGGCCTGTCGCTTGAGCGCCAAGCACGCCACTCCAATTGCCTCCTGGTAGATCTCATAACGAGCCAGAAGCCCTAGGAGAGCGGTCCGAGATCGTGCGGCTAATCGCTCTGGACTGCAAGCGTGCCCATGTAAGGCAAAGCCTCTAGCTGAGATAGGAAAGTCGGAAAGTCTTCGATCCGGGTTCGGGGATCCTCCTCTAGTTTGAAATCGCGAATCCATTTGCGCATCACCGATCGAACCTCATCACTCTCAACGCTACTGTCGAGCTGGCCATCGATCTCCTCGATGAGCATCGAGACAGCTTCCTTACGTGGGGCTTCACGGTTGTCGGAGATGAAGCGACGCTTGGCGCGGTTGACCCTGCTCCGAATTCGCTCTTCGCTCGCTTCGCGATTGGCGTGTCGTTGCATCTTCGCAAGAAGACGAAGCAGAACGACAAAATTCTGCTTGACAGCAGCGCGAGCTGGTGAATCGGCCGGGGAACTCTCAATCGCCGCTAGGAGACTGCGCGCAAAACCGATCTTGTCAAGGTCGAACTCGTCCTCTTTGAGAAACGAACGAACCGCCGACTCGACTCCAGCATGACTATCAGAGCCATCGCTGAACACCTCGGCCGAATCGGGAGCAAAGTCGCTCATATTCTGTGAGATCCCTACTTCTGAGCAATAGAGCCGAGCGGCCTCTATTGCGAGCTCTAGCGGTACGAGATCCTCAATGCCGACAGGCCCGTTCGGATTCTCCGCAGTAAGTCCATTTAGTGCCTCATCGTTTAGCCGAACGACGTAGTCATCCTTGATCAGCTTCTTATTCCGTGGGCCACCTTTGCTTAGCGCCTTCCTTGCTCTGGCCCCTGGCTCGTCCCCATCCAGGAGGACGATTACCGGGGGGCGGTCGACGTCGCGCCCTCTGGCCAGGAAAGCCAGATAGGGAATATGAGACGCTCCGCCAGCCGGGACTAAAGTAATCGTATTCAAGTCGAGCCGCTCGGTATTGGCAACACCTTCACGGGTCAATAGGCTCGATAGCCCAGCGATGAGAATCTGGTCTGATGGCCCCTCGATCATCAGGTTGCAGGTGCCGATAAAGGCGGTCTCGCCGACAAAACCTCCTAGAGCCGACCTGAGTGGCTCGTAGTGATTACGTGAAGCGTTCTTAACCACGCGAGTCCCCTCGTCATGCTCACCCTTCTCCAACACTCTTATCCGATCAGCATGATTCTTGTCGATCAAGAACGGTGAGTGAGTGACGTAGACGACCTGTATCGGCCGAACAGCCTCAGCCTCTGGTTCCGCGAAACTAGAGAATATGCGGAGCAGGTCCTGCTGGCCCGATGAAGACAAATAAGCATCGGGCTCATCCATGAGAAGAATCTCTGGTCTACCGTCCTCAGGAGGCGTATGGGAAAGCGACTGGACGAAGTAGCTCAGAAAGTATTTGAGTCCTGCACTGCGCTCATCGAACGAGTAGCTTTTCCCAGTGCGATCATGAATTAGAAAGACGAGCTGGTCGAGATTCAGAGCAACTACGAGGCGAAACGCGCTGTCCTGCGACCACCAGTGTGGAAAATTGAGGCTGTTGGAAAGTTCTTCATTAACCTTGTCAACAATGCTCTTCGCGTAGCCGTTTCGCTCTTCACCCACCGCCTTTTGCAGCTCGACAAAAAGGCCTCTGTCGAGTCCGGCAATATTGATCAGCAGATCGCTCGCGAGTTCGTACTTCCTCACAAGGCTCTTATTCGGCTCCCGAGCTTCATTGAAGATCGCCATTACGTCGTCTGCTGAAGCACGCAAAGTGCGAGATTTCCGATTTGTACAAACAGATTTTGAACTTGGCAATAGATGGGGGATCGGGATACCTTCGAGGCAAGCTGAAGGAGGACAACCCGGTGACGCAAGGCCGCCGTCGCCTCTACGGGAGGTGGGCGTGATGGGGTGAAGTCTCTGCCGTCATCCGGCGCGCTTCTTCATTGCAGCTAGGAGCTTCTTGGCCCTATCCTGGAAGTCGTGTTTCGAGAGTCATCCACCTAGCTCCATCGGCAGAACCCCCTGCATGTCGCAATATCGGGTTCCGGCAAGCGTTTAAACCGAGACCCAAAATCCCCTTCCCATCAGGCAGAAACTGCCAGATGGGTGTCATATGCGGCGATTCGCGCCGATTGCCCTTGATTCCGCTCGCCTTGGCCGGCGACCAGAGCTAAGACGTCCGTAACGGCCCCGCGAGGCGAGGCCCCAACGGAATCAGGAGAGGTGCCGAGGGGTCGCCACGCTACTCAAGCGCCTGAACATCTTTGCCATCCTTGCAAGGTTTCTCAGTCTTTCTGCCACTAGAGCAATAGATGGACACTGAGCCAAGCGAAAGACGAGACCTCGTTGCCGATCAGGTGCGGCGGTTTCGTCAGGGGGATGGCGACGCGGCCGAGCCGCTGGCTCGCCGTGCGCTTCGCATATCCCTTCGCACCGCATCTGCCCTGATGCGAAGTCGGGAGGATGCCGCAGACGTTGCCCAGGAGGTTGCCGTAGACGTCCTGAGCTCGCTGGGAAAGCTCCGCGACCCCGAAGCTTTCGATGCTTGGGTGCACCGCATAACCGTGCGCCACGCCATGCGCCGGCTGAAGAAGGAGCGAAGGGCGCGGAAATTCGAGGCGCAGCTCGCGCGCTTGGACGAGGAGAGCTTACTCGGGGCGATCCCGAACAGCGACATCGACTCCAAGCTCGCCGCGCGGCAAGGTCTGGTCGAAGCCCTCTCGCGACTGCCGGAAAGACAACGCGTGGCGCTCGCGCTTCGCTACGTCCACGACCTTTCCGACGCCGAAATCGCCGCCGCTCTCGGCTGCCGGGTGGGCACCGTCCACGCTCTTTTGTCTCGCGGCCGCAAGGCGCTTCGTGAAGATCACCAACTCGTCGAGGTCAGCGTCGACCTAAAGGAAGGTAACCATGTCCACCCATGATGAGTCTCTTGCTAGAGCATTTGCTCCGGTTCGGGATATAGAGCCGGATGAGGGCCTTGTTGCGCGCGTGGTCGCGCAGGTGAGCCGAAAGAAGAAGGCACCGCGGCGTTTCGCCCTCGCACCCTCGCGGCCGCGTTTCGCCTTGCAGGCTCTTATGGTGCTGGCACTGGTCGGAGCGACCCTCTACTCGGTGCCGGCCACCCGGGCGGCGATCGAAGAAACGGGGGGGAGGCGTCGGCGACGTTTTCTCCGGTTGGCTAGGCGGCCATCATGCTGAAGCTCCTGGCACGCCTCTCGGCTCGGGTGAAGCAGCGCCCGAATACCTCTACGACCACTACTCCGCCAAGGAACCGCGGGTGATCGCCGAAGCTGGCGGCTACAAGCTCTATGCGTACATCGGCGCCTCCGGCGGCCTTGGCTTCGAGCTTGGCGACACGGGTGTCGGCATGGGCTTTGAAAGCGCGACGGAACTCGGCGATGCCCCATTGCATGTCCTGGGTCCAGGGGCAATGCAGCACGCTGACTCGCAGGGCCATGTCCCCCTGTTCGGAATCGCTGCTCAGTCGGTGAGCAGTGTCGAGCTCACCTATGCCTCCGGGTCGCCGCTTCGGGTTTCTGAAGTCGACGGGGGCTTCGTCTTGCTCGCGGAACCAAGTCGCGGGCCAATCGAAGTGATCGCCTTCGATGCGAGCGGAAAGGCAAAAGGCGGACAACTTGTTGATGACTCGTCTCATCCAGGGCCGCAAATCGATTGGAATAGCTATGAGCCGTCAGGGAGCCCTGAATATGCGCCATCAGGTAGCCCCGAACCCTGAATCCCCAAGGGCACGCTCCAATAGCTTCGTCTTTGCGGTTCGAATCCGCCTAGCCTCCGGAATCCGCTCCTAAAAGAACCTATGCCCAACGGTCACGGCGATCGGGGGGCGTGTAGGGCAGGAGGTTGTAATGGGCAAGACGAAAACGAAAGCCGCTCTCGCGAAACGCAGCCCGGGCAAAAGGCTCCGGCCGGGTCAGACTGGATGGCCTCGTCCTCGGCTACATGAAGAACACAAAGGCGAGCTGCCGAGCGTGAAGGACTAGGTGGAGCCCGACTCCTGTGCGCTGCGCAGTGGGATGCACGAACACCATCGAGGCGTGCAGGAGCGAGGGATCGAGCGACGCTACGAACGGCAGTGCGTCTGGAGCTGAGAGTTTCGCGCGTGTTCACCGCCTGGCTCGCGTTTTTCACGAGTCGGCAGGTGAAGCCTGACGAAGGACTTGCCGATCTCGCCGCCGAAAACTGCGGCTACCTCACGATCGAGGAAGTCGAGAAGACCGGGATTGACCCGCACCGCAGCGCAGGGTGGCCTTTTCCGACTTGCGGAAAATCGGCTGGCGTTCTCCTGCCACCTTGAGCCCAGATATCGTTTTCTTCGCTGACGCCGTTCTGCCTCGCCGAGTCTGTCTCGCTTCGTTGAAAGACTCGGCGCATGCCGAGGAAGCCGCGCAACTGGAACGACCCAGCGGGCCTTGATCCAAGGACTGGCGAAGAGCTCCGCGTCTGCGATCTCATTCGAATTGGCGAGGAAATCCTCGGCGTGCGTCACAATCCAGAGCGAGCTAAGCGATGGCACGCATGGCGAGAGGAACTGACTGATGACCAACGCAGGCAATACACGAGAGCCCGTGGAAAACGGCCGCAAGGCAGAGCTACTGGTTGGTGAGGCAGACGAGTTGCTCGCCAGCGCGCTTGCGCCTGGGCATTGGCCGGAGTCCGATGAGGTTGATCGGTTTCTTTCAGAGGGCAAGCTGGATCGCGTCCTAGCGCTATACGGCCATGCGATGCGTCTGGACGCCGATGAGCCCTCCTACCCATGGAACCTTGCGTCGGCGATGAATCGCCTTGGACTTAATGACCTTGCGTTGGGGTTTCTCAGCCGAGCGATCCACTTGGCGGAGCAAAGGGAAGAAGGCGAGTGGTCTGGACCGGATGCTCAACTTGCCTTGGCCGAGATGGCGATGGATGCCGGTGAGTACGACCTAGCCCTCACCGCTCTCGCGCATGCCCGCGAGGCGGACGAGTCAAGTGACCTTTGGGATCAAGTCAAGGAGCTTCTCGTTGAGATCGGTCGCCAGCGCAAAGACCCGAAGCCGCAGGCGTCTTTGGCCTCGCTCCTTGAGCAGCTTCCGGCGTAGCAAAGACCGATACATCCGTTCCAAGGCGTACCTTCGAAGAATGAAGGTGCATCTCAACATCAATTACGAGGTCGAGGACGACGACCCTCAGATCGAGGAGGTCGGAATGCAGATCGTCGGCGAGGAGGCACGCGCATTCGGCGCTGCAATCCGCGACCGCCTCTCTGAGGCCGGGGTCGATATCCGGGAGTTCGAGGTCAAGGCAGCCTAGGCCCGACTTGGTTCCAGACCGAGGTCGGGGCTAGTTGCAGAGAGGGCGAAATGGCTCTCGCGGCACAAACGCGGAAGATTCTTTGGGCGCGATCAGGTAACCAATGCGCCAAATGTCAGGCTGCGCTAGTCGCGCCTGACGAGGTGGCGAAAGGTAAGCCTGCAATCGTAGGTCAGGAGTGCCACATCGTCGCCAGGGCTCCAGATGGACCACGGGGGCGTGAGCAGGCGGATTGCGATTTGGATGACTACGCCAACCTGATCTTGCTTTGCGCCAATTGCCATGTGGTTGTGGATGGCTGCCCGGATCTCTTTTCACGGGTTGAGCTATTGCGAATTAAGAAGGAGCATGAGAGCCGCTTGGCCGCCCGTGATGGGAACCCGTTTCAGTTCCCCAGGCTTCGGATTGAGGAGCCGGATTCGGCACCCGCGCTGATACGCATTGATCACGGCAAGACGCTACTTGACGTATTTCGTTCTGCCTGTGTCGGAAGCCGAAAGGTTCCGCCGCTGCTTTCCAGTGACCAGCGCTCGCTCGTTGTGGACTTCCTTGACTCATTTGACTGCTGGAACGAAGCCTATGAGGAGGTTGGTTGGGGTCGGCAGCTTGAAGCCGAGCACGACCTCGATGATCAATTGGAAGCCTTGCGTGATGTGGGCCTGTTCGTGTTTGCCGGGACGAAGAAATGCACGATGGTCGCGGAAGGGCGGGACCCAGTTCCATGGCCACATGCGATCTTGGTCGTCGTCCACGAAGTGGACGCCAGAGCCGACTCCAATGAGCAATTCAAGCAACCCGTCTGAAGAGCCGCCATCGGGCGGGAGCGAGCTACCGTGGCCGCGATCTGGCGGCCACGTTTTCATTTCCGGAGACGACTGGTGGATGAATGCATGCGTCAACTGGGGAGGAGGCTGGACTCTCTATGCGATCGGCTACAGGAATGCAGGAGACGTCTTGGTCGAGCGTGTGGAACAAGACAGGGGAGAGGCTGACGCGCTGGTCTATCCAATCGTCTTCTGTTACCGCCAGTACATAGAGCTGATGCTCAAGGACACGTTGATGGAGGCTCGTCGCTACCACGGCATTGACGAACCGTTTGAGGAGCATCCAGAGGTCATTGGCTTGGGCAAGATCGTTTCAACTGATGCAGGACTCGTCGCCAATCGTGAAGTTCTTGAGCCAGCTGGCATGACGAGTTTGCAGGCGGCGCTTCGTCGATACGAGTACTCCTGGGGCTCGTTGCACGGTGGCATCTACGTGACGGATGAGGCGGAAGACGAGATTGACGATGAGAGTCAGACCGATGAGACCTCCCTCGTCTTCAGTGATGGCCGGCTGATGGCTGATCGCGACGACGCCCACCGACGCGCCGATCCGCGACGCTCTGGGCTAGCTCTTTGGCGATTGCCGCCCCATCATGCTCATGCCCCGCTCGAGCCGGCGGACGGTGGTCGCGCCTGGCGGCACCGGGACGGCGCGGAAGGTCGGGGCCGGCAGGTGCAGGCGGAAGGCGATCCTGCCCTGGCGGTCGAAGCCGGTGAGGAGCTTGTTGTCGCCCCAGCTGACGAGCCAGCCGCCACCGGGCAGTTCCCGCGCCGAGCCGCAGCAGTGGCTCCGCTTCACCTCCGGGTCGTTGAGCTGTCCCTTGTAGATGGCCTTGCCGGCGCCGAGGTCGAGCTTGTAGAAGACGACGCGCGGGCGGCGGGGGCGGTCCTTGCCGTTGTCGAAGATCGTCAGCCGGCCGTAGCGATCGAGGCGGGCGTCGTGCTGGCCCCCGAGCAGCTTCGTCGCCGGGTCGCCGACCACCCGCAGGGAGTTGCCGGTGTGGCTGCCGCCGAGCTTCCAGTTGATCTCCCCGCCGGCGCGGTCGATCCCGTAGACGGCATCGGTGTGGCGGGTGGAGATGATCACTTCGTCCCGCCCCCGCGGCTCGATCGAGTTGATGTGGACGGGGTCGTAGGCCTCGCGCTGGAGCCGGCGGCGCGGGTTGCTGAGCACGCTGTGCCACCAGCGGCCCGTCTCCGAGAGGGCGATGTGGCCGCGCGAGTTCCAGCTCCAGAGAACCTTCCCGGCGGGGTCGACTTCCTGCGCTTCGGCGGAGACGATCGTCGCCCGCCTGGGGCCGCCGACGCGACGCAGGTCGGCCGTTTCCGGGACGTAGGTGTCGAGGAACACGTTGCCGTTCGCGAGCTCGCGGTACTCGTGACCGTCGACGATCGACCCCTCGGTCTTGACCAGGCGCAGCAGCTTGCCCGACTCCGAGCGCACCTCGTGGGCCATCCGCGGGTCGAGCCCGTAACCGTCGCCGAAGGAGCGCGCCCAGACGACGCTGCCGTCGCCGACGATCTGCCCCCACAGCGCTCGCGTATCGGGGTTGAACCACCAGCGAGGCCTGCCTTCGGTGTCGAAGACGATCACCCAGGGGCGCCCGTCCTCGCCCGAATAGGTGACGACGAAGAGGCCGAAGGGCACCGGGCGGATCGATTCGAACCGCGTCGGCGGGAAATCCGCCGGCGGTTTGGGGAGGTGGGACGCCGGCTGCGCTCTCGCGTCATCAGGCTCGCCACCGGCCTGTCCGCATCCGCTGAGAAGAAGCAGCGAGACGATCGCCAGCGGGAGCAGGGCGCCCACGGCACGGATCGACCTCGAACGATGGCGCAGCAGGATCTGCACCAATCGAGCTTACGGACCGCCGCTGGCCGGGCTACTGCTACGGTGAGTAGGTCGGGTTTGGCCGATTCGCCACCCGAGAGGTTCCGTTTCCTCCTCGTGCTTCATTGGCGCCTTGGGGTCGCAGGATCTCCCTAAGACGTTCAAAACAGGAGTTCACAACATCACTACCTTTGCCGATCTCGGCACTTCCAAGCCGGTGGTCGACGCCCTCAGCGCGCGCTCGATCACCCAGCCGTTCCCCGTTCAGGAGATGGTCGTCCGCGATGCGCTCGCCGGCCGCGACCTCCTCGTCCAATCGCCCACCGGGTCGGGCAAGACGCTCGCCTTCGGCGTCCCCATGGTCGACCTGATCGAGCCCGGGGGCAAGGGCCCGCAGCGCCCTCGTCCTCGCTCCCACCCGGGAGCTCGCCGGCCAGATCGTCGTCGAGCTGGAGGCACTCGCCAAGGCCCGCCGCCTGAAGATCGCCGCCGTCTACGGCGGCGTCGGCTTCGGGCCGCAGATCGCCGCCGCGCGACGCGCCGACATCCTCGTCGCCACCCCGGGCCGCCTCGAGGACCTGATCGGCCGCGGCGCCGTCTCGCTCGAAAGCGATCCGCGTGCTCGTCCTCGACGAGGCCGACCGGATGCTCGACATGGGCTTCCGCCCCGCCGTCGACCGGATCGTCGGCCAGACGCCGAGCGACCGCCAGACGCTCTTCTTCTCGGCGACCCTCGAGGGCGCGACCGGCAAGGTCGCCGCCGCCTACACCCGCGAGGCCCGCTCCCACACCCACGCCGAGCCCGAGCGCGACGAAGGCCAACATCGAGCACCGCTTCCTCCCGGTCGACTCGCAGGGCGCCAAGCTCGAGCACCTCGTCGACCCACCTCTCGGGCGCCGACGCCGGCCGCTCGCTCGTCTTCGTCCGCACCAAGCGCGGCGCCGACCGGCTGGTCAAGCGGCTGCGCAGCCGCCAGGTCGACGCCGTCGCGATGCACGGCGACAAGAGCCAGAGCCAGCGCGAGCGGGCGCTGGCGCGCTTCGAGCGCGGCGAGGTGATGACCCTGGTCGCGACCGACGTCGCCGCCCGCGGCATCGACATCCCCGACGTCGCCCACGTGATCAACTACGACGCCCCCGAGGACCGCGACGCCTACGTCCACCGGGTCGGCCGCACCGGCCGCGCCGGGCGCACCGGCACCGGCATCAGCTTCGTCCTCGCCGAGCAGGCCGAGGAGATGCGCCGCATCACCGCCAGCCTCGGGCTCGACGACGGCCTCGGCGCGCCGCAGCGCTCCGCCGGGACCGCCGCCACAGCGGGCCTCCGGTTCCGCGTCACGCCGGCGTCGCAACCGGCGCCGCCGCAGCAAGGCCGCGGCCTGAGGCATGGCCGCCGAGGCCGTCAGATGGAGCTGCGCCCGCTGCGAGGTCTCGGTCGGCCGGATTGACGGCGGGGCGACGCTGCTGCCAGGAACCTGGTCGCGGTCTGACGGGCAGATCCTCTGCCTGACCTGCAGCCGCGCCCAGGCCGGTGAGATGGCGATGGAATCGGCCCCCGACGCGACCTCGCGCGAGGATCTGGTCCGGCTCCGGCGTACCGCCCTGATCGAGTTCGAGATCGACCGCGCGCCGGAAGCGCCGAACCGCACCATCGCCCTCGCCTGCCGTACCTCGAGCGCCGCGGTCGCCGCTGTCCGCACCGAGCTGGAGGACCTCGCGGCGCCCGCGCCCCCCGACCTCGACGCCCACCGCGTCGCCTAGGGGCTCGCCGTGGAGATCGGGATCGGCCTCGCCGCGGCCGTCGCGCTGATGACGAACCTCGCCTCGCTGCTCAAGCACCGTGGCTGCCAGCACGCGCATCCCGTCTCGATCAGCCAACCGCTCTCAAGCCTCCGCGGCCTCGCCGCCTCGCCCTGGTTCGCCGCCGGCTGGGGACTTGCAGCCCTCGCCTGGCTCGCCCACATCGCCGCCCTCTCGCTGGCCCCGATCTCGCTCGTGCAGGCGGTGCTCGCCGGCGGCGCGGTCACCCTCGCAGTGCTCTGGCAGCGCCTCTTCGGCGGCCGGGTCGAGCGCAGGCAGTGGCTGGCACTGGCGCTCGGCGGCGGCGGGCTCGCCCTTCTCGCGGCGACGCTTCCCCACTTCCACGGCGCCCATTCGGGCTTCTCCGTACCGGCGATCGTCAGCTTCGAGGGCGGCCTGGTCCTGCTGGCGGCCGGGGTCGCGCTCTGCCACCGCGCCCCCCGCCTCGCCGCCCGCCGCGGGGTTCTGCTCGCGGTCCTCGCCGGCCTTCTCTTCGCCCTCGCCGGGATCGCGATCAAGGCCCTCACCGGCGGCGCCGGCGAGCTGGCCGCTGATCGCATCCCTGCTGGTGCTGACCCTCGCCTGCGGCGCCCTCGCCCAATACACGGCGGTCGCCGCTCTACAGAGCGGCGGCGCGATCGAGACGATCGGCCTGATGGGAATCGTCGCCAATGCGACCCAGATCCTCGGCGGCATCCTCGTCTTCGGCGACCCCCTCTCCCCCAGCCCTCTCGGGATCACGCTCCAGATCACCGCCCTGGCGATGGTCTGCCTGTCCGCACTCCTGCTTCCGTCCTCGATCGCCGGCCGACGCCTGGAGCCGGCATAAGGGACCTGGACTCGGTAACGCTTCGTATCGCTGCGGATCCCTGCGTACGATGAGCACATGGGCGAACTGCCGAGGTTGCCGGCGGAGGCTAGGGAGATCGTGGCGCGCAATGGGATCGACCGGGTACGGGCGACGCGAAAGCTTCGCGATGTACTGATTCGTGCCGCCAGGGGAGACGGTGAGGCGGCGTCCATCCGGACGGTCTCGGTCCTCGGCTCGTATGCCCGTGGGGCGGCTTCGGTCGGAGATATCGACCTCACGGTCGATGTCGACGATCCCAGGGACGAACGCACTGCTCAGCTGAACGACCTCTACGCGCGGTTCAGAGGTGAGAATCCAGAAGCCCCCCTGCTACGCGAGTCTGCGCTGCTCCGGATCGTCGATGGTCAACGCAGTCGTTGTCCGCAGGTTCGGGCCCCACCCAGAGCCGGTCCCGCCTGAGAAATGGCGCGATGACATCGGCCCCGGTTTTGAACTGGCTCGCCCACCCACGCTCGGTCATGTGGTTACGAACCAACCACTCGCCGGTCCTTCCTACCTCCTCTTCGTCCGTGGCGATACGGAGGAGAGAGCGTTGGAGCGACTGACGGCAATCAAGGAAGACCCGACGGCGTCGCGCTTCGAACGTACGACGAAGGTGCCGTTGCTGGATGAGCTCATCGATCTGATCGGAGTCGAAGTGCAGGACAAGCTTGCGAAGCTCGTCCTCGCCGGCGGCTTGAACCTCGAGGCCGTGGTGCTGCAGGGGGACGTCGAGCCTCCTGAGCCCGTGGTTCAGTTCGAGGCCGAGGGTGACCCGATTCCAGGCGGCAAGGCCCGCCGAGAGGTCGTGCTGTCAGCTGTGAATCACTCATTGGAAGCGGGGATCGCGCCTTCTGAAATTTCACTGCGCGGCTCACCCTTGATCAAGGGTGAGCGTGAGGGCGACGTCCTGCTCGACTGGGGATCGATGACTCTGTTCAGGGCCGGTGAACTGCTGCGCAACGAGTGGTACCGGGTGGTGTTCGTCATCCTTGGCTCACACCGCAAGGGACCCTGGATTGGACTCGAATGCACCGTGCGCAGCAAGGCCGCTTTGGAGGAAACCGAAGCAGCGGAAGCGCGCCGGATCTCCCAGCGTTTGTCCGATAGCTCCGACGGCTCGGCTTGAGAAACATGGCGCGAAGACTGCACGTCGCTGGTAGCGCCAGTGCGGCCCTTCCCGATTTGGAGTCGCTGCGCTGGGCGCACCAACTGGTTCGGCTCGTGGTGCGATCCCATCTCGCTCCGGGAGGAACCATGCTGACCCAGGTCGGAGACGATCCCTCCCACACCCAGGACGCACAGTTGCGGATCCTCTTCGACTGGACCGTGATGGAGGTCTGTCGGGAGGCGATCGAAAACGGTGAGGCAGTCCCGCAGCAGGAAGGCCAACCACTTGTGATCGGGATCTGCACTCCCTCCGGTCGGGAGCTGGTGTCGGAGCGAAACGAGGCGACCTTGACGGCGCTTCGGGACGCCGGCGCCCTGGGCGTAACCGTGCTCCCGGATCGCTTCCGCTTCGGGGCACTGCTGCGACAGGTTCAAGCCGCACATGGCGATGTCCTCCTCACCCTCGGCGGCGGCGTCGGCGTCGAGCACCTGGTTCGCCTCTACATGGACAGGCGCAACCCGATCGTCCCCCTGGACCTGGAGATCGGATCGTCTGACGGCGACACCCCCTATGGCGGCACCGCGATCGCCGGCGAGGCACGTTCTCGCCCGGAGGACTTTCTGCAGCTGGTCGCGCCCGCGAGCGCAACCGCTCACCTCGATGGTCTGCGCACCAAACGCGGAGGCCTACTGCCGGCCGAGACGATCGCGGGTCGCGTGACCGCCCTGCTCGAAGAGCTGCGTCCCCGGCGAGCCTTCTATGTCCGTCTCCTCGACACGGCATCTGAGTCCTTCGCCGACGTCGAGTGGTTCTTTCGCTCGGTGGTCGACCCGGTGGTCCAAGAACGCGGCTTTGAGCGCGTCGAGGTGGGAACCGACCCCCAGCGGCTGGGCTTCATCGACGCCGAGATCTTCACCGAGCTGCACTACGCCTCGGCAGCCGTGGTCGATATGACCGAGCAGCGCCCGAACTGCGCCCTCGAGCTGGGCTACGCCCTCGCCCGCGGCCACCTCGTCCTGCTGAGCGCCCGCGAAGGCGAGCGGCTTCCTTTCGACGTCGACAAGCTGCCCTGCCTGTTCTGGTCCCCTCACCTCGGAGCCGGAGCCCTGAAGCAGCGTCTCCGTGAGTACTGGGATAACCAGATCCAAAGGGCGCCGGTGGTTCCCCAGCTCCCGATCTCCTAGGGCACGACGACGTTGAACCAGATGTTGAAGGTGTCGAGCAGCCCGATCAGCTCCGCCAGCGGGCCTGCGTCGGGCTCGGCCTCGCCGACAATCACGGCGTCGAGGTCCTTGCGCTCCAGCGTCACGGTCGCGTCGGCGTCGTCGGCCTGGCGACCCAGGGAGTGGTTGAGGGTGCCGCTGCGGAGCTCCAGCACCGCCTTCTCGCCGGTGTCGGTGACATCGAGGTTGAGAGTGATCTGCCGGCCCGCCGCTTCGGGGCCGTTGAGACGCATCGCCATGTAGTTGAAGAGCAGCTCCAGGCTCATCGCCCGCACCGTGTCCGGGGTGGCGGTGCCGGGGAAGGGGACGTCGGGGATGCCGTGGCGGAGGTCCTGGGCGCCGGTCAGGTAGTGGCCGCGCCAGCTGCCCGACTCCGCCTGGTAGCCCATCTGCTCCAGCGTGTCGGCCTGGAGCTCGCGCGCCGCCTTGTTCTGCGGGTCGGCGAAGACGACGTGGTTGACGACCTCGGCCACCCAGCGGTACTCGCCCGCCTCGAATTCCCTGCGCGCTTTCTCTAGGACCTGGTCCGCCCCGCCCATCATCTCCACGTAGCGCTTCGAGGCCTCCTCCGGCGGCAGCTTGTGGAGGTTCGCGGGGTTGCCGTCGAACCAGCCCAGGTACTTGACGTAGGTCGCCTTGACGTTGTGGTTGACGGTCCCGTAATAGCCGCGCAGGCTCCACTCGCGCGCCAGCTCCGGCGGGAACTCGATCATCTCGCCGATCTCGACCGCGGTGTAGCCGTGGTTGGCGAGCCGCAGGGTCTGGTCGTGGATGAAGCGGTAGGCGTCGCGGCCGTTGCGCAGCATCGCCAGCACGTCATCGGTCCCCCAGACCGGCCAGTGGTGCATCGCGTAGAGCACCTCCGCCCGGTGGCCCCAGCGGTCGATCGTCTCGTTCAGGTACTGCGACCAAGCCTGCGGGTCGCGGGTCGGCGCCCCGCGCAGGGTGTAGGTGTTGTGGAGGGTGTGGCAGCAGTTCTCGGCCGCGGTCAGCGCCCCCAGCTCCTCGACGAACCAGTGCATCTCCGCCGGCGCCTCGGTGTCCGGCGCCAGCAGGAACTCGAAGGTGAGGCCGTCGATCTCGAGCTTCTGGTCGGTCTCGGTGATCTCCTCGGTCGGCGGGATCAGGGTCGGCGCCCCGGCCGAGACGCCGATCCCGAGCCCGGCGCCGACGTGGCCCTTCGGCCCCGGCTGCAGCAGCACGCCCAGGTGGTACATCGCCCGCCGGCTCATCGCCGTCCCCGCCATCACGTTCTCGGAGACCGCCGCCTCGAGGAACCCGACCGGCGCGATCACCCGCACCTTCCCCGCCTTCACGTCCTCCTCGGAGATCACGCCCTTGACGCCGCCGTAGTGGTCGACGTGGCTGTGGGAGTGGATCATCGCCACCACCTCCCTGCGCGGGCGGTGTTCGAAGTAGAGGTCGAGCGCGGCCCGCGCGGTCTCCGGCGAGACCAGCGGGTCCATCAGGATCAGGCCGGTCTCGCCCTCGATGATCGTCAGGTTGGAGAGGTCCTGGCCGCGCACCTGATAGAGGCGGTCGACGACTTTGAAGAGGCCGCCTTTCTTGATCAGCTGGGCGTTCCGCCAGAGGCTGGGGTTGACGGTCGGCGGCGCCGGCGCACCCTCCTCGACGAAGTCCAGCGCGGCGCCGTTGAAGACGGGCGTCCCGTCCTCCTTGGTGGCGATGCCGCCGTTGTTGAGCGGCGCGATGAAACCGCGGGCGGCGTCCTCGAAGTCCCTCGTGTAGTCGAAGGGCAGCTCACCGAGGACGGCTTCGTTGATCCGCTTCGTGAACTCGGTCGCGTCCTTGCGCTCACACACTTTCATCCCTCCTCTACCGCTTTGCCCGCCCGGTGAAGATAATCGCCTGGGTGAACCAAGACAGCAGAGACCCGGCCGTCGTCGACGCGACCCGGCGCACCCGGCTCGCCAACGAGCGCACCGAGCTCGCTTGGTGGCGGACCGGGATGACCGTCTTTGCCCTGGCCCTGGCGATCAGCCGGGTAATCCCCGAGCTGGCCGATACCTCGCACCGCTGGCCCTACATCCTCGCCGGCGGCGCTTTCGCCCTCTACGGCACCGCCCTGATCGCCTACGGCAGCAGCCGGCGGCGGTCCGTCGAAAGGGCGCTCAGCCGCGGTGAGTTCCCCGACCCGCTCGGGAAGGCGCAGACCGCGTTCGCGGCCGGCGGTGTCCTCCTCGGGGTGATGACCGTCCTCCTGGTGGTCCTCGACTAGCGCTGCTGGGATGATTTCGCCATGACTCGCAGCCAGGTTCCCGGCGGTGTGGTGCACGAGCTGCCCGCGGACTTGCGTGAGGCACTGATCGCCGATGCCACGGTCCTCGACACCTGGAAGGACATCACGCCGCTGGCCCGCAACGAGTTCATCTGCTGGGTCGAGGACGCCAAGCAGCAGAAAACCCGGGAGCGGCGCATCCGCCGCACCCGCGAAGAGCTGGAAGAAGGCATGCGCCGGCCCTGCTGCTGGCCCGGGTGCAAGCACCGCGAGCGCAACGGCAGGTAGCCCGTAACGCTTTTTCGCCCTGCGGCAAATAAGGGGCATGGAGACTGAATTGGCGTTACCTCAACCACCGAGCTCCCTCGGCCGCCGGCTGGCTTTGATCAAGGTGAGGGACAGGGGCGTTGGGCCCGAGCAGGTTCGCCTCATAGCCACCAACCCCGAGATCTTCGAGGTCTTCTACCGCGAGCATGTGGAGGCGATCCAGGGGTTCGTCGCTCGCCGGGTCGGCGATCGCGAGCGGGCGGCGGACCTCACCGCGGAGATATTCCTGGCGGCGATCGGCGCCGCTCACCGGTACCGACCGCGACGGGGGAGCCCGAAGGCCTGGCTCTACGGCATCGCCCAGAACGTCGTCGCGATCGAGCGGCGGCGGGCGGGTCGCGAGCGGGACCGGGAGGAGCGGCTCCGCGGCAGCGCCCTGCTCGACGAGAGCGACGCGGCGGAGATCGACGCCCGGATCGACGCCGCCGCCGAGCAGCGCCATCTCTACCAGGCGATGGAGCGGCTGACCGAGACGGAGCGGGCCGTGATCGAGCTCGTCGCCATCGACGAACTGAGCCTCACCGAGGCCGCCGCCGCCGCGGGCGTCCGACCCGTGACCGCGCGGGTTCGCCTGCACCGCGCCCGGCGCAAGCTGCGAGCCGAGCTCGAGGCCGCGTCAACCGAACCAACCGTTAACGAGGGGGGACCAGCATGAAAGAGAACCGAGACCGCGGCAGCAACTTCGAGGAGCGGCTGCTCGAGGAGCTGAAGAACGTCGTCGCCCAGCGGGCCGCCGACGAAGAGGAGCTCTCGACCGAGCCCGAAAAGCACCCGGCCGGCCGGCGAAGCGCTCCGCGGCTGGCCTTCGGCGGGGCGACCGTCCTCGCCGCTGCGGCAGTGATGCTCGTCTTCAACTCCGGAAGCGGCGACACGCCCAAGGCATTCGCCGTCGAACCGCAGGACGGCGGCGGGGTGACGATCAGCATCTACAGCGCCGAAGACGCCAGCGGCCTCGAAGGGGCGCTGGCGGAAGCCGGAATCCGCTCCCAGGTGACCTGGCTGCCCGCCGGGCTGACCTGCCGCGAACCGCGCTTCACGCCGTCAAGCGCGAAGACGTCGGGCGGCGGAACCATCGGCGGGATGACCCTCGCCGGCCCCGGCAAGGCGATGACGATCGGGGTGATGAGCCACGAGCAGTGGAGCGAGCTCTGGAGCAAGCACACCAGCGGCGAAATCTCCGACGACGACTACTACGCCTCGACTCCGAACGTGAGCCTCGATCCCGAAGGCCTTCGTCCCGACCAGACCGTGGTCATCTCCGGCTCACGGGGTCCCTACGACGGCAACCCCGAAGGCGGCTTCGAAGCTCAGCTCGCGATCGCCGAAGGGCCGGTCGAACCGTGCGACGCCGTAAAGGTACCCGCCGGCAGAAGCCTCGAAGGCATGAACGAGGTGATCGAAGCCGAAGGCGCCGGCAAGTAGTCCTCGCGGTTCAAGCCAGCACGAACCGCATCACGACCTGGGTCCCCTGGCCCTCCTGGACGATTTGCAGGTCGTCGCAGAGGCGGGCGATGATCGCGAGGCCGAGGCCGAGGCCGCCGGAGGGGCCGGGGCGGAAGCCGGTGCCGCGGTCGGCGATGCGCAGGGTCAGCCAGCCGTCCTCGGCGGCGGCCGAGAGGTCGACGGTGCCGCTCTCGTCGCGCCCGTACGCGTATTTGACGGCGTTGGTGGTGGCCTCGGAGACAGCGAGGACGACGTCGGTGACCAGGTCCGCGTCCGCGCCCTGCTCGGCGGCGAAGGCGGCCGCCCGATGGCGGAAGACGGTAACCGTCTCCGGCTCGGCGGGGCGGCTGATTTCAAATCCGCTCAGGGTCGCCTTCGCCTCGGGGCGGGGTGAGCGGTCGCCGACCATCAGGAAGAACTCCTCATCAGGGCGATCTCTCGTCGCTGGCGCGGGCCATCTCCCTCGCCTCCGGCGCCCGCTTGACGACGATCAGATAGGCAGGCCGCCGCTCGACCACCCTGTCGACCTCATCGATCTCGTGGCCGGGGACGACGAAGAAGCGATCGAAGTCCACCCTCACTTCCTCGTACTCCCCGACCGCGATCTCGACGGTCTCGCTGCAGCCGAGGTTGCCGCACTCGCAGACGAAGACCGCGCTGCGATCGGGCCGCCCCTGCGGCTCGATCGCCTCATTGACACGGCGTCCATTTACCTCCGCCGCCGCAGCCCGGCGCTGGAAGCGCTCTTCCGAAGCCTGATCAGTCACCGTCGTCTAATTCCCGCTGAGGTTGAGCAGGAAACCTGACGGCCAGGTTAGGGATGGGGGCGGCGCTTCAGAGCGAGGCGATCTGGCGCACCTCGATTTCGGTGCCGCCGTCGAAGGGGGCTTTTTCGAGCCAGGCGATCGCGTCCTCGCGCGAGTCGCACTCCCAGAGCCAGTAGCCGGCGACGATCTCCTTGGCCTCGGTGAAGGGCCCGTCGGTGACCGTGCGTTGAACGGGCGCGGCGGAAATCGACACGGGCCGAAAGTCAGAGGATTGCCAGCTGGCGGCGCTGCTCGAGGTCGAGCAGCGCCCGCTTGCGGTGGAGGCCGCCGGCGTAGCCGGTGAGGGAGCCGTCGGAGCCGATCACCCGGTGACAGGGGACGACGATCGCGACGGGATTGCGGCCGTTGGCGGCGCCGACCACGCGGGCGCGCTGCCACGTCTCCATGCCGCTGTCGAAGAGGGAGGCCTCGATCCGCGCCGCCTGCTCGCCGTAGGTCGCGGTCTCGCCGTAGGGGATCTGCAGAAGCGCCCGCCAGACCGCCCGCTCGAGAGGGGTGCCGTGGAGATCGAGGGGAAGGTCGAACTGCTGCAGCTCGGCCGCGAAGTAGGCGTCGAGCTGCTCGGTGATCTCGGGCATCGGCGCCTTCGTCGCCCCGGCGGGGAGGCGCGAGTGCCCCTCGAAGCTGAGCGCGGTCAGTCCCGCGTCGCTTGCCACCAAGGTCAGCGGACCGATCGGGCTGTCGTGGACGGTCCAGCGGATGGCGCTCATGTCTATAGAACGCTGCGGGTGGAAGAAGCGTGAGGTCTTCGCAAGGTCCGTTGCAGGACGGGCTTGGCGTCCGGCCCTCTCGCAACCATCGGGACATGTGGCAAGTGACCGTCGTCTGTTCCAGCTGCGCGGAGGAGTCCGACGTTGTCGTCGAGACCCTCGACGACGTCGACCGCGAGGTCTGCGAGTGCGGCTATAGCTACGTGGTGGTCTCGGTCGCCGAGTTCGAGCCGGTGGAGATCGCCGGGGCCGAAGTGATCGAGCTGCGGCGCCGCGACGACGGCCGCATGGCTGCCTAGGAGGGATTGGCGAAACCCGCGTGTGCGCTGGCGAGCGCCGGACCGAGCGGGGGTAGGACGCAGGTAGGCCGAATAGCGGAGCTCATGTGTATCCGGCTCCGCCAGGCCTGGCCCTGCACGAGTCTCTCGCGTAGACATCCGGGCAGACCCGCCAGCTCGCGCCGCAGCCGATTTTGACCACAGCGGGGTGTGGTCAAAGTCGGATGCGCCTCAAGTCGACCCATCCACGACTGTCCTCGGGGCTCAGGAGTGGGCTCCCTGGGCGAACCGGATACTCATGAGCGTTGCTATTCGGCCGACTGAGGACGCCGCACCTCGCAGTGTCCGCCGCCGCCAGGCGTGCGCGGGGGTGTCGCCGAGCCCTCCTAGCCGCGGCTCAGCGCCAGCCGAACACGCGCGGGGGAAAGATGCAGGCGGGGTAGCGGCAGCTGGTTCGGGTAATCGGGTTCGCCGCGCCACCGGCGACGGGGGCGGTGCCAAGTGCAAAGCTCGGCTTCGCCCACGAGGTGAAGACGAATCGACCGGCGTCCGGCGAGAAGAACGGGTTGAAGCCTTCTTCCGGCAAGGTGACGGGGGTTCCCGCCGGATTCGAGCCATCGGCCGGGGCGACGAGGTACTGCGTCGGGAAGAATTCCGGCAGTTCGCCCTTCGGGTCGCCTTCGCCGGTGCCGTCGGCGAAGACCAGCTTCCCGCTGTCGGCGGACCAGGCGACCTCGCCGATTTCTTTGCCTTCGCCGGTGCTCTGGTAGACGACGGTGCGATCGCTGCCGTCGGGCTTGGCCGAGAACAGCGTCTCGACGTCGCCGTCGGCGCAGTTGGGGACGAGGCAGCCGTAGACGATGAAGGCGATGCGGCGGCCGTCAGGGCTGGGGACGACGCGTTCGTCGACGACGGATTCGGAGGTCCTGACGGCGCGGAAGACGCTGGCCTTACGCGCTCCCGGCGCCAGCGAGAAGACTTTCGTGAACGCCTTCACCCAGTAGGCGCGGCCATCGGGGCCGAGGGTGACAATGTCGTAGCGGATGGCCCGGGGCAGCGGGCCGACCCGGCGCAGGTGGGTGCCGTCGGTCCGGATCGAGCCGACCTCGTCCTGGCGGCAGACGCAGAAGATCCGGCGCCCGTCGCGGGAGAGGGCGGCGGCTCCACCCTGCGGGCCGTCCGGCATCCGCCGCCGGAGGAGCTGGGGCTTGCCGCCGCTCGCCGGGACCGACCAGATCCGGGAGGTGCCGGGAAGCGGAGAGCTGGTGGTGAAGTAGACCGTCTGCTTGCCCGCGGCGGCGGCCGGCAGAACCAGGGCGGCCGCGAGGATCAACGTGGAGGCGAAACGGACCACGCAGCGATCCTAAACGCCGCTCTGCACGCCAGTGCCTTTGGCTGCTGCGGGTCGAGGCGAAGGACGCGCTCCGCAGCTATCCGGCCGAGCTGGTGGTCAAGGTCGAGGGCCAGGAGATCGCCCGGACCAGCGCCGGGCCGGCAGCTCCTACTGCCGGGTGAAGGAGACCCGCAGGGCGATCTCCAGGTCCGCCGCCGCGACGCTGAGCGGGCGGCCGACGAGTTCCTCGATCGCGCGGATGCGGTTGCGCACCGTTCGGCGGTCGACACCGAGGGCGGCGGCGGTCGAGGAGACGTTCCGCTCCGCCGCGAAGTAGGCACGCAGGGTCTGGCGCGCGACCTTGCCGCCGTCCCGCATCCGCTCCAGCGGCTCCAGGTAGAGCTGGCGCAGCGACCGCGCGAGCAGGTCGTCGCGGAGCGTCGCCGCCTCGATCGCGACATCGGCGTAGCGGACGAGGGGCTCGCCGCGGCGCTCGGCCACCGCCAGCGCCGCCTTCGCCTGCAGATGGCTGAAGCGCCAGCCGGCCAGCCCCTCCGCCGGCTCGCCGAGGGTCACGACCACGCCCCTCGGTTCGAGCTCGGAGAGAACCCGCACCGCCTCCTCGGCCTCGACCGGGCGGCTGCCGCCGAGCCAGCCCGCCCAGGTCGGCTCCTCCTCCCGCTGGACCGAGAGCAGGCGGCGATCGAGCCGCTTCGCCAGCTCGCGCAACAGCGGCTCCGCCCCCTCCCCCCGCGCCATCAGGGCGAGGTGCTCGGCTTCGAGGTCGTATTCGACCTCCGCGTGGTCGACGAATTCGCCCGCCAGCAGCCTTTTCACCGACTCGCGCCGGCGCTCGGCGGTGCTGCTCGGCCGCACCTGTGCCTCGCGGGCATGCTCGGCGCTGACCGCCGCGAGGAGACGATCGCCCACCGTCGCCTGAGCGGCGAGCAGGTTGCGGAGGGTCGCGTTCGGGACCCCCTCCCGCTCCGCCTCTTCGGCGAGGAAGTCGGCGAAGAGGGCGTTGCCGGCGAAGTAGCGCCGCAGGACGGTGTCGAGCGGCACTCGGTCGCGGGCGTCGAGCCGGGCCTGGGCCAGCAGCGCTGCCGGGACATCGGAGACGGCGCGCTCGCCGACCTCGAGCACCTCGAGCCGGTACTCGACTGCGGCGGCAAGGGCCGCGTTCAGCCCCTCGACGTAGGCGGGATCGGTGACGTCGCGCGGATCGGAGATCGAATACACCCGCGTCGCGATCGCCGTCTTCAACTCCGGCAGCCGCTCGCGCAGGCGCTCGGCGAGCAACGAGCGCGCGCCCCCGACGGAGGGGGAGCGGCCTGCTGACTTACCGGCCGTTCGCTTTCCCACCAAGCCAGGTTAACTGCCGCTGTTGCGCTGGCGGTAGCGGCGAGTCTTCTCGCGGTTGCCGCACTCCTCCATCGAGCACCAGGTGCGGGAACGGTTGCGGGTGGCGTCGTAGAAGGCCCATTGGCAGCCCTCATCGGTGCAGGCTTTGAGGCGGGGCCAGGTGCCCTGGGACTGGAGGCGCTCGATCGCCAGCAGCAGGCGGGCTTCGAAGCCCGTCAGGTCCGAGCGGGCGGGGGCGATCTGCAGCTCGCCGGCGGCGGAGAAGGTGGTGCGGTAGCGGCTGCGCTCGGCGGCTTCGCGCAGCGGCTGCAGGCGAGCGTCGTCGAGCTCGCCGCCGTTGTGGGTGCGGAGGAGCGCCCGCAGGGACTTGCGCAGGGCGTGGACACGGGCGACGTCCTCTTCCTCGGGCGCCGCGATCAGCTCGCCGGTCTTCTCGGCGACCCAGGCTGAGAGCTGATCCGGCTCGGCGATCGCATCGCTCTCCTCCTCGAGATCGTGCGTGTTGACGAAGTCGACGAGCAGGTCGACCTCGTCCTCGATGCCTTTGTTAAGTTGGATTGACACCGTCTAGCCAGTTTAGCTAGTGTTTGTGACACTGGCAAGTTGATTTAGCCGGTGTTCACCCTAAGCCTGAGGAGGCCATCATGAGATTCCTCGCCAGCCTCACCATCGCCAACGCCGCCGAGTCGCAGCGCCGCCTGCGGGAGGTCGCCGCCCGCGATCGCCAAGTTCGCCGGCGCCCGCGCTAGCCGAGTTCGATTACGCCGAAGAGCAGCAGCAGGACCAAGGTCACCACGGCCGAGACCAGCAGCGAACCGGCGCAGCCGAGGTTGTTGGAGAAGAAAAGGAACACCCGAGGGTCGCTACCCCTGGGCTCAAAGCCGGAAACCGGCTGAGGTAACCGACATCAGACGTCGCCGACCTCAGATGTAGGCGACCCGTGAGGAAGGCTACCCGGATGCTTCGGCGAGCCTTTCCTTCAGTCGCAGCAGGGCGATCACCGTGGTCGCGTCGCGGATGCCCGGCAGCGCCCAGTCGAGCTCGGCCAGATCGAGGCGGACGATCTCGATCTCCTCGTCCTCGTCGCGCTCGCCGCTCGCCGGCGAAAGGCCGGTCGCCTCGAAGATCGTCACCTTCTCGGTGAGGAATCCGGGGCTGGGATAGATGACGTGGAGGAGGCTCCAGCTCTCAGCCCGGAGCTCCGCCTCCTCGGCCAGCTCCCGCTTCGCGCACTCCAGCTCGTCCTCCCCCTCGACGTCCAGCGTCCCAGCCGGAATCTCCAGCAGCTCGTCCTCCTCGACAGCCTCCCGCGGCTGCGCGACCAGGTAGGCGAACTCCTCGTCATGGGCGAGCACCGCGACAGAGCCGGGATGCTCGACGACCTCCCGCTCGACCTCGGTCCCGTCGGCGCGCCGATAGCGCTTGGCGACGAAGTCGACGTGCTTGCCCTTATGTAGTGGGGTTTCCCCTAGAAAGTCCATGTAAATCTTTCAGTAAATGTTATATTTGCAAGGATGATCTCTCGACGAATCGCGCCTGAAGCTATCGCTCTTCTCGATCAGTCGCCCGCAGTGGTGCTGACGGGGCCGCGGCAGGTCGGCAAGACGACGCTGGCCCTCGAGATAGCCGCAAGCCGGCCGGCCTCCTACCTCGACCTCGAGTCCGAGGCAGATCGCGCCCGGCTCGCCGAGCCAGAGCTCTATTTCGCCGATCACGCTGATGAGCTGCTCGTCCTCGACGAGATCCAGAGGCTGCCCGGCCTCTTCGAAGTGCTGCGCGGAGTGATCGACCGCGGCCGGCGCGAAGGCAAGGCTGATGGCCGCTTCCTCCTCCTCGGCTCCGCTTCGCTGCGAGCTGCTGGCCCAGAGCGGGGAGACGCTCGCCGGCCGGATCGCGTTTGCCGAGCTTGCGCCGTTCGACGTCACCGAGATCGGTGCCGAGCGGCTCGACCGGCTCTGGGTTCGCGGTGGCTTTCCGGAGAGCTTCCTCGCCGACGGAGACGAGACGAGCCTGCGCTGGCGAGGTGACTTCATCCGCACCTACCTCGAACGAGACATCCCCCAGCTCGGTCCGCGGATACCGGCGGAGACGCTGCGACGGCTGTGGACGATGCTCGCCCACAACCAGGGGAGCCTGCTGAACGCTGCCAATCTCGCCCGCGGTCTCGGCGTCAGCGGCGTCACGATCGGCCGCTACCTCGACCTGATGGTCGACCTGCTGCTGGTCCGGCGCCTACCGCCGCGGCTCACCAACGTCGGTAAGCGCCTGGTGCGCTCGCCCAAGGTCTACCTGCGCGACAGCGGCCTTCTGCATTCCCTGCTCGGGATCGCCGACAAGGAGGCGCTGTTGGGGCATCCGGTTGTCGGCGGCAGCTGGGAGGGCCTTGCGATCGAGAACCTGATCGGAATCGCGGGCGATGCCGAGCCGGCCTTCTACCGCACCAGCGGCGGCGCCGAGATCGACCTTGTGCTCTCCTGGCGGGACGGGCGCGAGTGGGCGATCGAGGTGAAGCGGACCCTCTCGCCGAAGCTCGAGCCGGGAATGCGCTCCGCGCTCGCCGACATCGAGCCGGAGCGCGCCTTCGTCGTCTATCCCGGCAGCGAGCGCTTCGCCCTGGGCGCAAGGGTGGAGGCGATCAGCCTGCCGGAGCTCTGCGCCGAGCTCAGCTTGAAGTAGGGAAGTGCAGCGAGCCGGCGTCGCCGGGACCGGCGGCGTTGGTGGCGGGCCAGCGGGCGGTGATCGCCTTGCCGCGGGTGTAGAAGCGGACGCCCTCGGGACCGTGGATGTGGTGGTCGCCGAAGAGGGAGTCCTTCCAGCCGCCGAAGGAGTAGAAGGCCATCGGCACCGGGATCGGGACGTTGATGCCGATCATCCCCACTTCGACCTCGCGCTGGAAGCGGCGGGCCTCGTAGCCGGAGCCGGTGAAGATCGCGGCGCCGTTGGCGTAGGGGTTGCGGTTGATCAGCTCGATCGCCTCGTCGAGGCCGGGGCTGCGGACGACCGAGAGGACGGGGCCGAAGATCTCGTCGGTGTAGACGGACATGCTTGGGTCGACCTGGTCGATCAGGGTCGGCCCGACCCAGAAGCCGCCTCCGTCGACGTCGAGCTCGCGGCCGTCGACGGTGACGTTCGCGCCCGCCTCGGCCCCCTGGCCGATGTAGTCGACGATCCGCTCGCGCGCCTGCGGCGTCACCACCGGCCCCATTTCCGAGCTCGGGTCGAGCCCGGGGCCGACCTTGATCTCGCGCGCCCGCCGCGCCACCTCCTCGACCAGCTCGTCGGCGACCTCGCCGGCGGCGACGGCGACCGAGATCGCCATGCAGCGCTGGCCGGCCGAGCCGAAGCCGGCGGCGGCGAGCTGGTCGGCGGCGTAGCCGAGGTCGGCGCCGGGAACGACGACGGCGTGGTTCTTCGCCCCGCCGAGCGCTTGCACCCGCTTGCGGTTCTCGGTCGCCCGGGCGTGGACGTAGGAGGCGATCGGGGTCGAGCCGACGAAGGAGACGGCGGCGACGCCGGGGTGGTCGAGCAGAGCATCGACCGCGACCTTGTCGCCGTGGACGACGTTGAAGACGCCGGCCGGCAGCCCCGCCTCAGCGTAGAGCTCAGCGACCAGGTTGGAGGCGGAGGGATCGCGCTCGGAGGGCTTGAGGACGAAGGTGTTGCCGCAGGCGATTGCCACCGGGTGCATCCACATCGGCACCATCGCCGGGAAGTTGAACGGGGTGATGCCGGCGCAGACGCCAAGCGGCTGGCGGAAAGAGAAGGCGTCGACCGTGGTCGAGACCTGATCGGAGTACTCACCCTTCATCAGGTGCGGGATCCCGCAGGCGAACTCGACCACCTCGAGCCCACGCAGCACCTCCCCCTTCGCGTCCTCGAAGACCTTGCCGTGCTCGGAGGAGACGATCCGGGCCAGCTTCTCGACGTTCTCGTTCAGCAGCTCACGGAAGGCGAACATGACCTTGGCGCGGCGGCTCAGCGAGGCCTCCGACCAGTCAGCGAAGGCCGCGCGCGCCGCCGTGACCGCGGCATCCACGTCGGCCGGTTCCGCCAGCACCACCTCGGCCTGCTGCTCCCCGGTCGCGGGGTCCCAGACGGGTGAGGTTCGGGTCGAGGAACCGGCGGCCTCCTCGCCGCCGATCCGGTGCCGGATCGTCCGTTTCGCAGTCACCGCGCTCATCCGATCATTGTGACGCGACCGGGGTCAGCGGCCCTTGGCCACTGAGTACAGAGATCGCGTTGCGGGCCGCCAGCTCGGCCATGGCGGTGCGCGTCTCGACCGTGGCCGAGCCGAGGTGCGGCGCGAGGACGACGTTGTCGAGATCGAGCAGCGCCGGCTCGACCAGCGGCTCGTGCTCGTAGACGTCGAGGCCGGCGGCGGCGATCTGCCCCTCGGCCAGGGCCGCCGCCAGCGCCCGCTCGTCGACCACCGGCCCCCGCGACGCATTGACCAGCACTGCGCTCGGCTTCATCGCTTCCAGCTCGGCGGTGCCGATCAGGTGACGCGTTTCCGGGGTCAGCGGGGTGTGGAGGCTGACGACGTCGGCGGTGGCAAGCAGCTCCGCGAGCGGCAGCCGCTCGGCCTCCAGCGCCGCCTCGACCTCGGCCGGCGCCGGGTGGCGCGAGTGGTAGGCGATCTCCATCCCGAAGGCGCGGGCCCGCTCCGCCACCTTGCGGCCGATTCCGCCGAGCCCGACGATTCCCAGCCGCTTCCCCTGCAGGCCGCTGCCGAGCATGAAGCCCATCCCCCAGCTCCACTCGCGGCCGGAGCGGATGAGCCGTTCCCCCTCCCCCAGCCGCCGCGTCGCCGCCAGGATCAGCCCGAAGGTGAGGTCGGCGGTGGCGTCGTCGAGGACGCCCGGGGTGTTGGTCACCGTCACCCCGTGGCGCGCCGCCGCCTCGAGGTCGACGTTGTCGTAGCCGACGGCGACGTTGGCGACGCAGCGCAGCTGCGGCCCGGCCGCCATCAGCAGCTCCTCGTCGACGCGGTCGTGGAGGAGGGTGAGGACGGCGTCGGCACCGGCGACCAGCTCGAGCAGGTCGGCTCGCGGGATCGCCACCTCGCGATCGTCGATCCGCACCTCCCCTGCCTCCCGCAGCAACTCGACGGCGGAGCCTGGGACACGGTTGGTGACGGCGAAGGTCGGGCCTTGCACTTAGAACTCCCGAGGCGCTTTACTCTGGGTAGGCGCCTCGGGAGCCAGGATCAACATGATTCGCGTCATTGATTTTCCCGGGGCGCCATTGTGTGTCAACTGGGTACGGCTGACTACCTGATCAAGTGCCACAGGGCACCGTACCGCGGTGTCACCCGGAGTCGGGCTTCAGCACGACGAGGCAGAGGTCGTCGCGGATCGGCCGGTCCGCCCAGCCGAGGATCGCCCGCTCGACCTCGCTCACCATCACCCGGGCGTTAAGGCCGGAGAGCGGCGCCAGCATCCCGACCAGCCCCTCGAGGCCGAGCATCTCGCGGCCGCGCCGGACATCGGTGGCGCCGTCGGTGTAGACGACGATTCCCTCGCTGCCGATGACCGAGGCCTCAGTGTTTTCAAGCTCCAACCTCTCCTGTGCGCCGAGCAGGAAGGTCGACCCGTCGGCCGCCAGCTCCTGCAGCTCGGGGAGGCGCAGCGGCGGCGGGTGCCCAGCCCGCGCCCAGCTCAGCGTGCTGCCGTCGGTGTGCAGCCGCACGCAGATCGCGCTCACCAGCTCGTCCTGCCCGCCGGGACGCTCGGCCAGCGCCGAGTTGGCAAGCCGCAGCAGCTCGGCCGGGTCGCTGGTGTTGGCGGCGAAGGCGGCGAGCTGGGCGCGGACAAAGGTGGCGAGGCGGGCCGCCGCGGGGCCGTGCCCGACGACGTCGCCGACAATTGCCACCGCCGAGCCGTCGGGGCCGTTGGTGAGCAGGTAGAAGTCACCGGAGACGCCGAGTTCGGAGGGGACGAAGGCGGCCGCCGCATCGACGCCGGCGAGCTCCGGCAGGTCGGCCGGAGTCAGGGCCGCCCGGATCGCCTCCAATTCCTCGGCCGAGTGCTCGAGCAGCTGCAGGCGCCGGCCGAGCGCGGTGAAGAGGAGCGCCACGCCGAGGAAGGAGGCGCCGCGGATGACGAAGGCGAGCGCGAAATGGGAGACCGGATGGATCGCCGCGCCGACCGCGTAGAGCGCCAGGCACGCGGCCGCCGTCAGCAGCGCCGGCCTCGGCCCGAACCACCAGGCGGCGAGGCCGATCGGGACCGAGTAGAGGAAGGCGACGCCGGAGCTGGCGGCGGCGATCGCCACCCAGGCGACGAAGACAGCAAGGACTCCGACGACGATCCAGGCGATGCGAGCGGTTCGCGAAGGGGCCCCTGACAACGTGGGGCGGACCTTACCTCAGGCCCGCCCCCAAGCTCGACGGAGGATCAGTCGATCAGTACCACCTGCCGCGGGCAAAGCCGCCGAATGCGATCAATCCGATCAGGGCGATGATCACGCCGAGCACGACGCTCCAGACGAGCGCCACCACGATTCCGATGATGACAAGGATGCCCCCCAACGAAATACCGCCGATGCCGCCGGCGTCCCTGTTGTCTGCTCTGGTGTTCATCTGCTCCTCCGTTGGTCGGTTCCTTTGGACGACTGGTGCCTTCCAATTACCCCGCGAGGGCAGATCTCACTCCGGTTCGGGCGCCTCCTCCCCCGGCCAGGAGCCGGTCAATTTCGCGAACGAGGTGCGGGTGCCGTGGTCGACCAGGCCTTTGACGAGGCGGAAGATCGCCCCCTCGACGACCAGCGCCGCGACCAGCTTCGGCCAGGAGAATTCGCGGTGCTCGGGCTTCGGCGGCTCCTCTTCGTCGATCAGGCCCCAGACCTGTTCGAAGATCTTCTTGCCGGCGATTCCCGCGATCAATCCGAGGATAATGCTGATCGGGGCAAAGATGAGCTTCATCGGTTGCGGCCTCCCTGCGGTTAGGTGGTCTTCTGGTCCTTGGGCTCGTCGCGCGGCTCGAGCTGGATCTCCTTCTCGGCCCGCGGCGTCCCTTCCTCGATCTCGGCGCTGCGCTCGCGCTCGGCGTTCATCTGGTGGCCGAAGAGGATCGCCAGGTTGGTGATCCAGAACCAGAGCAGCAGGACGACGAGCCCGGCGAGGGTGCCGTAGGTCTTGTCGTAGGAGCCGAAGTTGGCGACGAAGAGGGCGAAGAGGGCCGAGGCGATCGCCCAGACGACGATCGCGACGATCGCTCCCGGGGTCACCCATTTGAAGCCGCGGATCTTCACGTTCGGGGTCGTGTAATAGAGGACGTCGACCATGAGGATGAAGATCGCCGCCATCACCGGCCACTTGGCGATGTTCCAGACGTCGACGGCGGTGCCGCTGAGGCCGATCGGGTCGGCGATGGCTTCGACGACCGGGCCGGTGAGGACGAGGCCGATGGCGAGCAGCGCCATCATCACGATCATCGCCAGGGTGACCGCGATCTGCAGCGGCCGCAGCTTCCAGAAGGGGCGGCCCTCGGGGGTCTCGTAGATGATGTTGGAGGCGCGGGTGAAGGCGCCGACGTAGCCGGAGGCCGACCACAGCGCGGCGGCGAGGCCGAAGACGAAGGCGAAGCCGGCGGCGCTCTGGTTTTCGGTGATCGACTTGATCGGGCCTTCGAAGGTTTCGGCGCCGGATTCGGGGCCGAGTTCGGTGATGATCTCGGTCAGCTTCGACGTCGTCGTCTGCGGGTCGCCGAAGATCCCGATCAGCGAGACCATCGCGATCAGCGCCGGGAACAGCGAGAGCAGGCCGTAGTAGGTAAGCGCCGCCGCCCAGTCGGTGAGGTTGTCCTCCTGGAACTCGGTCAGCGTCCGCTTCAGGGTCGAGGGCACGCCCGATCTCTCCATACCGCCTACCTGCCCGCCTCTCCAACCTCCTAATCCAGCGCCGCTTCGATCTCCTCCCACTCCAGCGGCGTCGAGACCGTCGTCCGCTCGCCGGGCTGCGGCGAGGGGGCCCAGTCGACGATCACCTTGCCGGCGCGCTTCGCCTTCGACTCCGGCGTGACGACGCGGTCGCCGAAGCGCTGTTCGAGCGCCTCGGCGACCGCCTTGGCGGAAGACGGCGTCTGCGCGAGGGGGACGTCGGAGTTGAGCGGCACGAACACCAGCAGCCCCTCCTCGCCGGTGGTCTCCGAATAGCAGCTGAGCCCGAGTTGCTCGAACAACCCGCGCAGCCAGAGCGCGACCTGGGCACAATCGACCGTGTCGGCCGGGGGGACGGGATTGAGGGCGAAGACCATTGCCGCCGGGTGGTCGGCCTCCTCCGGCGGCTCAGTCGCCAGCTCGAGCCCGACCTCGGTCGCCGGCTTGTCCTCGCGCAGGCCTTTGTAGGCGCCGTGGCGGACCATTCCCTCCTTGGTCAGCTGGCGGAACTCGACCTCGGCGACCAGGCAGGGCTCGACGAAGTGGGCGCCTTTCGGCGGTTTCGGGCCGGCGCCGAAGGGGCTCTGCTTCTGCTCCAGCGGCGCCAGCCGCGCGGTCAGCGCCGCCAGCTCCTCGTCGCTGAACCCGGTCCCGACTTTGCCGCCATAGCGAAGGACAGGCTCGCCGCCGTCGCCCTCGAAGTAGCCGACGAGGAGCGCCCCGACCTGGCTCTTGCGGCGGCCTTCGCCGGGGGTCCAGCCGCCGATTACGAACTCCTGGCGGCTGACGTTTTTCACCTTCAGCCAGGCGCCGTTGCGCTTGCCGGGGGCGTAAATCGAGTCGAGGCGCTTCAGCATCACCCCCTCGAGGCCCTGCTCCTTGCTCGCCGCCAGCAGCTCCTTCGCGTGGCCGACCGAGTGGCCCGGCGTCTGCCAGCTCTCGCCGTTCAAGTCGAGCCCGGCGAGCAGCTCGCGTCGGCGGCTGTAGGGCTCACCGGTGAGGTCGCGGCCGTCGAGGTAGAGGAGGTCGAAGACGACGTAGACGACGGGGTGGGTCTTCATCCGTCGGCGGACGGCGCCCTCGTCGGTGTTGTGGATCCGCTGCTGCAGGCGCTCGAAGCTCGGCTTGCCGTCCTCGTCGAAGGCGACGATCTCGCCGTCGAGGACGGCGTCGTGGGAGCCGAGCGCGCGCGAGATCCGCCGCACCTCCGGGTACTGGACGCTGACGTCGTTGAGGTTGCGCGTCTGCAGCTCCACCCGGCCGGGCTTGCAGTAGGCGATCGCCCGCACCCCGTCCCACTTCACCTCTACCGCCCAGCCGTCTTCGTCGCGCGGCAGCTGCGAGAGCCGCGCCAGCATCGGCACCACGTTCTCGGGGAAGGGGTCGCGCTCGCGCGCCGGCGGGTCGATCCGGTGGATCATCCAGTCCTTCTCCGCTTTGCCGGCGTGGAAGAGCGCGTAGCGCCCCTGCAGCCGCTCGCCATGGAACTCGACCATCACTTTCCCCGGCTCCCACTTCTCCAGCTCGTAGGTGCCGGAGTCCCAGATCGTCATCGTCCCGGCGCCGTACTCCCCCTTCGGGATCTCCCCTTCCCAATCCAGGTACTCGAGCGGGTGGTCCTCGGTGTGAACCGCCTTGCGGTTCTCCTTCGGGTCCTCGGGGATGCCGTTGGGGATCGCCCAGGAGGCGGCGACCCCCTCGTGCTCCAGCCGCAGATCCCAGTGCAGGCGGCGGGCGCTGTGTTCCTGGACGACGAAGCGCGGGGCACCCTTCTTGCCGCGGCGGCGTTTCGGGGTGGGCTCGGCGGTCTTGCCGAAGTCGCGCTTGCGTTCGTATTCGGCGAGCTGCTCCTTGGTCTTCGTCTTCGCCCTCGGCTGTTTCCGGGCTTTCGGCGCCATGCCCCGGCCTACCCGCGCCAGGCCTGCCAGTACCGGCGCTGGCGGCGGCTGAAGTCCCGCGGGTGCTCGGCGTAGAGGCGGGCGCCGAGGTCGAGGGCCGCGGCGGTGAGCTCGTCCTGGCGCCGGTCGATCGCCGCCTCCAGCGCCCGGGTCTCCTCCTCCCCGAGCCGGCGCTGACGAAGGTCGGCGCGCAGGAGGGCGAGGTCGTGATGGTCGCCGAGTGCTTCCGAGAGGCGGTGGGCCTCCTCGGCCGCCGGCTCGATCACCCCCGGCCAGGCGCCGGCCAGCAGCTGCTGCGCGTACCAGAGGTCCTTGGCGCGTTTGCGCCACTCGTGCCAGGCCTCGTCATCGGGCCGGTCGCGGGCGGCGCGCATCCGCCGGCGGCCACGGCGGTAGACGCGCTCGAGGCCTGGAGCGATCGCCTTCCACGAGTTGCGAATGCCCCAATCCTCGACGCCCTCGCGCCCGGCTTCGATCAGCCCGATCGCCTCCGCCTCGGCGGCGCGGTCGGAACCGGTACCACCGGCGGCATCGCGATCGCGGTCGAGAATCCGTTCCCAGGCCGCCATCGCTTCGGCGGGAAGCGCAAGCTCACCCAGGCCCAGTACCTGCAGCGTCGCCACCTTGACCTCGGCGTCGCGCATCGGCGAGAGCAACCTGCCCGCCCTGCGGTAGCGCCCGGCTTCGCGGGCGTAGATCTCCTTCGGCAGCTCGTCGCGGAGCAGGCGCAGCAGCGTCCGCAGCTTCTTCAGGTCCCTGCGGGCGCCGTGAATCGCCTCGTCGGCCTCCAACTGACCGGTTCCGATCGCCCGCAGGCGACCGACCGCCTTCCCGGCGCGGCCGGCGGCGATCCGCCGCGCTCCCTCGCCGAGGCTCTCGCCGTCGAGGAGGCGATAGGAGCGGTCTGCACCTTCCGAGCTCATCGCCGGTTAATCGTAGGATGCGTGCCTTGCCTGCGCTACCGAAGAGCCTCGTCGTCCTCTGTCTGACGGGGTCGCTGATGGCGGCGGGAGCGGCTCCGGCCGGCGCCGCGGAACCCTTCTTCCCCCACGCCGGCAGCCGCGCCTACGACGTCAAGAGCTACGACGTCGCAGTCGGCTACAGCCGCAGCGGCCGGATCCGGGGCACGGCCCGCGTCACCCTCGTCCCCCGCCGCCAGTTGCAACAGGTCTCGCTCGACTTCCGCGGCCCGCGGGTCGAGAAGGCCTTCCTCGGCCCCCCGGCCAGGGTCAAGCGTCGCGGCGGCAAGCTGATCCTGATCCCGTCGCACCCGATCCCGAAGGGGGAGCTGTTGACCGCGGAGGTCGCGTACTCAGGCGTGCCGCCGACGATCGTCGACCCGGACGGGACCAAGGAGGGCTGGGTCCCGACCGACGACGGCGCGCTCGCCGTCGGCGAGCCGCAGGGGACCGCCGCCTGGATCCCGTGCAACAACATCCCGGGCGACAAGGCGACCTTCCGGATCTCGATCTCCGTTCCGCCGGGGCTGAAGGCGATCGCCAACGGGCGGCTCGCCAACGTCCAGCGCCGGCACCGGCTGCGCGACGAAGTCTCCTACTCGTGGCACGAAAGCAGCCCGATGAGCCCCTACCTAGCGGTGCTCGACATCGGCCGCGGCAAGCTCTGGAAGCAGACGTTCCACGGCCGCCCCTACTGGACGCTGATCGACCCGCGGCTCGCCGCCGACTCCCGGCTGGTGGTCGAATCTCTGCCCGAGGTGATCCGCTTCGAGGGCCGGCTCTTCGGCGGCTACCCGTTTGAGGCCGCCGGCTCGATCGTCGACAACGCGCCGGGACTCGGCTACGCGCTCGAGACCCAGAGCCGGCCGATCTATCCCTACGTCCCAGACCTGACTACGCTCGTCCACGAGACCGCGCACCAGTGGTTCGGCGACTCGGTCGGGCTCAAGCGCTGGCCGAACATCTGGCTCAACGAGGGCTTCGCGACCTGGACCGAGTGGTACTACGCCGAGCGCCACGGTCGCCGCAGCGCCCAGGCGATCTTCAACCGGCTCTACAAAGTCCCTGCCTCGAACAAGGAGTTCTGGAACCCGCCCTCGGCGCACCCGGGCAGCCCCGTCCACATGTTCGGCCCCTCCGTCTACATAAGGGGAGCGATGGCGCTGCAGGCTCTGCGGATGAAGATCGGGACCAACACCTTTCTTCGCATCCTCAACGCCTGGACCACCGGCCACCGGTACGGCAGCGCCGACATCGGCGAATTCGTCGCCCTCGCTGAGGAAATCTCCGGCCGAGACCTCGATCGCTTCTTCCACCGCTGGCTCTATCGCCGGGGCAAGCCGTGATGATGTGCCGGTGACGCGCCTCCGCCTGCTCTTCTTCTTTGCTCTGCTCGGGCTGCTGATTCCGGCCGCGGTCGCGAGTGCCCGGCAGGTCGACGAGCACACGATTGAGATCGGGCGCGTCAGTACCGGCACCACGGCCGGCGGGCGCACCTCCCTCCTCGTCCCGATCCGATACGGAATCCAGCTCGCCGGGCGTTCGGTCGAGACCCGCGTCTGGCTCTTCAACCGCAGGACCGGGATCAAGCGCAAATGGGTCCTGCACGACCGCCTCAGCAGCGGCCGCCGGCGCAGCCCGGAGCGTCGCCGCAGCTTCGTCTTCGTCCACCGGATCGACCTCGATGCGGCGCTCGCCGATCAGCTGCGGGGCAAGACGAGGTGCGGGTGCTGTCGCCGAACTGGATCGACGTCGAGGGCGACGGCAGGTACGAGGTCGGCGGCATCTCCGAAGCGGTCAAGCCCCTGGCGCAGGCCTACCCGCGGCTCTGCAGCAGCTTCCCGCGGCTGCGGGTCCGCCCCGGCCGGACGGTCTCGGTGCCGCTGCCCGCCTGCGGCGAGCGTTTCGACTGGACCGGCGCCGAACTGGCGCACGGCCGCACCCGCATTCGCAACGGCCGCCTGATCTACAGCGCTCCGCGCCGCTTCCGCGGCCACGTGGAGATCAAGCTGGTCGAGGCGGTGCCCGACCGGAACGTCGCCACGGCCTCGACGATGCCGGTCAGCTCCGTCGCCGACGTCACCGTCGGCACCGCCGCCCCCGGCATCGTCGTCCGCGCGCTCGGCGATTCGGTCACCGCCGGCTTCGGCTACTACAGCAACGGCACCGCTATGACTATCGGAGAGCTGCTCGGCTGCCGACCGCCGGCGAAGGGCTACGACGATGCCTGCTCCTCGAACTCGCTGGTCACCAGCAACAAGGCGGCGAAGGTCGAATACGCACCCGACTACGGCCTGGCCGACAACATCTCCTGGGCAGCGCAGTGGGCCAACGACCACGGCGTCACCGACTACGCGAACTATGCAATCAGTGGGTCGGAACCGGCGAACTGGGCGCCCGGCGGCGAATTCCATGAAACGACGGCGCAGATCGAGAGCGAAGACCCCGACTACATCCTGATGACGATGGGGGCAAACCCGCTGCTCTCGGAAATGCTCTTCGGCGTCGACAACATGGGCTGTGCGATCTATTCCGACGTTTTCGGCGGCTATCGCGAATGCATCGAAGATGCCTTCGCCGAAGTGAAGCTGCAGGCGAGCCTGAAGGCTCTCTACTCCGACCTGGTGAAGAACACCGACGCGACGATCTTCCTCATGCAGTACCACCTCTCGGTGCCCTCGGTCGCACTCGCCTACAGCGCCACCCAGATCGCCGAGATGGGGAAGCTGGTGAACCGCGAAATCGCCGCGGTCGCCGCCGAGGTCAACCCGCAGCGGCTGCGGGTCGTCACCCCACCCCACTTCAACGTCGGCATCGATATCTCGCCGGTCTACCCCTCTCGCTACTCGTGCTCGCGGCTCGGCTTCAAGGTCGACGGGCCGAGTGTGCAATCGACCCCGACCCAGGACGAGCTGGCGATTCTGCACCCGCTCTCCTTCTGCAAGGGCCCGGCCGGCGGCGGCCCGCCGTGGGTGATCAGCGGCGACACCGGCATCCATCCCAGCGGCGCCGGCTACGCGCAGATGGCCTCGCAGGTCCCGCCGCCCGAATAGGAGGGCACCTTGCGGTTCCTCGTCGCGCCGGACTCGTTCAAGGGAACCTTCGACGCATCTGAAGTCGCCGAGGCCATCGCGGCGGGCGTTGAGGAGGGCGGCGCCGAGGCCGACCGCTGCCCGGTTGCCGACGGCGGCGAAGGGACGATGGACGTGCTGCTGGGGGCGCTCGGTGGAGAGCGGCGGACGGCGGCGGTTCACGATCCGCTGCGGCGGCCGATCGACGCTGAGTTCGCGCTTCTCGGCGACGGTGAGACGGCGGTAGTCGAGACCGCCCGGGCCGCGGGGCTGGCCCTGGTCGCCGCAGAGGAGCGCGACGCGGAGCGGGCGGACACCTATGGCGCCGGGGAGCTGATCGCCGCGGCGCTGGCGACGGGAGCGGAGGCCGTGTTGGTCGCGGTCGGCGGCAGCGCCACCACCGACGGCGGTCGCGGTGCGATCGAGGCGCTGGGCGGAAGTGGGCAGCTCGATTCCCTGGCGCGGATTGAGGTCCTCTGTGACGTGGAGACCGCCTTCGAGGACGCGGCCCGCCTCTTCGCGCCGCAGAAGGGCGCCGATCCGGCTGCGGTCGAGCGTCTCAGCGATCGCCTCGAGGAGCTCGCCACCCAGCTGCCACGCGATCCACGCGGGGTGTCGATGGGCGGCTGCGCCGGCGGTCTCTCCGGTGGCCTTTGGGCCGGCGGTGCTCGCCTCCGCTCCGGCGCCGCTTTCGTCCTCGACGCGGTCTCCTTCGATCAGCGCTTGGCTGCGGCCGATGCCGTGATCAGCGGCGAGGGCCGCTTCGACTCCCAGAGCCTCACCGGCAAGCTCGTCGGTGAGATCGCCAACCGCTGCGCCGCGATCGGGAAGCCGCTGCACCTGATCGTCGGCGGGGACGCCCTCGAGAGTGAGGCTCCCGAGGCCATTGCCACCGTCGCTGCAGCCGAATCCCCCGCCGAAATGGCGCAAAAAGCGTTCGATCTGGTGCGAGGACGCCGATGTTCGTTATTCCGTCATTTGCTGTGAATAAGGTTGAACGCTCGCAATGGGTGAACGAAATCGACAAGGGCCGAGCAAATGCAAACAGGGCGTTGAAAATGGCGAGGCCGCGGTGCTGCTGAAGGCGATTTCGCACCCGATTCGCGCCCGCGCCCTCACCGTCCTCAACCAGCGCGCCGCCAGCCCCAGCGAACTCGCGGCCGAACAGGACGCGGCGGTCCCCGACGTCGCCTACCACGTGCGGGTCCTGCGCGAGCTGGGGATGATCAAGCTGGTCGGCACCCGCCAGGTGCGCGGGGCGACCCAGCACTTCTACCGCAGCGTCTCCCAGCCCTACCTCGACGACGAGGTTTGGCGCCGGCTTCTCGGCACCTGCGGCTGAGCCTTCTCCAGCGGGTCAGGCGGAGAGGTCGCGTCGCTCGAACAGCCAGGCGCCGAGCGCTGCGAACAGGCAGGCGGCGGCGGTGACGCCGGCGAAAGCGAGCGGGTCGATCCCGTCCTCGATCGCGTTGCCGTAGTACTTGAAGACCGAGAGGTAGCGGAGGTCGTCGAGGTCGGGGTCGAGCTTGCCGACGAGGTCGATCACATACATCGCCACCAGGACCCCGGCGACCGAGCCGGTGACGACGCTGGTCCGCAGCGAGAAGCCGGCGGCGACGACGCCGAAGCCGGCGAACAGCAGCGCCAACGGCCAGACGTTGGCGAAGCCGGCGGTGGCGGCGCCGGCGTCGAGCCCGGCACCGGCGAGGATGCTGCCGAGGCCGGTGAGGGCGCCGGTGACGAGGAGGACAGCCGCGAGCTCGACGGCCGTCGCCAGGAAGCCGGCGAGGACGAGGCGGCGGCGCGAGACCGGGGCCGAGAGGAGGACGTCGAGCCGGCCGACCTCAGCCGCGCCGGTGAGGCCGCTGGCGATTGCCCGCACCGCCAGGTAGCCGAGCGCCAGCGGCATGATCAGGCTCAGCATCTCCGCTTGCAGGTACTGCTCGACGTTGCTCAGCTGGCCGATACCGAAGGCTTCCTTCAGCCCCTGCGGGTAGCCCTGCACCGCCTTGGAGATCGAGTCTTCGACCGAGGGAAAGATGGCGACGATGAAGGCCGACATCAGCCCCAGCGGAATCCCCCAGGCCCAGACCGAGCGGCGGCGGTCGTAGAGGTGGGTGCGCAGAAGGGCCGCGACCTGCCCGCTCATCCCGCCTCCCCCTCGTCGTAGTAGCCGAGGAAGACTTCCTCCAGCGAGGGGTGGGTGGCTTCGAGGTCGAGGACGTGGTGGCCGGCGAGCTCACGGACGACGGCGTCGAGGTCGCCGGCGGCGGTGAAGGTGGCGCGGTTGCCGCCGACCTGCAGGTCGGCGACGCCGTCGAGTGAGCGCAGGCGCTCGAGTCCGGCCGGGTCGGCGAGCGCGACGGCGAAGCGGCGGCGGGCCTTGCCGAGCAGGTCGGCGATCCGCTCGACCGCGACGAGGCGGCCGCCGCGGACGATCCCGACCCGGTCGCAGACCCGCTGCACCTCGTCGAGCTCGTGCGAGGAGAGGAAGACGGCGCAGCCGCGGTCGCGTTCCTCGGCGACCAAGTCGAGGAACTCCTCCTGCATCAGCGGGTCGAGGCCGCTGGTCGGCTCGTCGAGGATCAGCAGCTCGGGCCGGTGGAAGGTGGCGAGGATGAGCCCGACCTTCTGCCGGTTGCCGCGCGAGAGCTGGCCCAGCGGCCGGTCGAGGTCGGCGCGGAAGCGCTTCGCCAACTCCTCGGCGCGGGCGATCCCGGCAACGCCGCGAAGGCGGCCGAGCAGCTCGACCGCGCGGCGGCCCGTCGCCTCGCGGCCGAAGCCGAAGTCGCCGGGCAGGTTGCCGAGCCGGGCCCGGATCGCGACGCTGTCTCGCCGGCTGTCGAGCCCGAAGAGCCGAGCGCTCCCCGAAGTCGGGTGGATCAGGTCGAGCAGAGTCCGGATCGTCGTCGTCTTCCCGGCCCCGTTAGGGCCAAGGAAGCCGAACACCTCGCCCGGCTGCACCGTGAAGGAGAGGTCCTCGATCCCCCGGTGCCGCCCGTAACGCTTGCTCAGCGCCTCGGTCTCGATCGCGGGCTGAGTCGTCACAAGGGGATTATCCGGCGGCCCGCGGCGCCCGGGCGCGCCGCAGCGCCGCGGCCACGTCCTCGACCACCGCTTCAGGTTCGGCTTCCAACTGCCGTTCGCTAAAGCGATGGACCGAGTAGCCGAGCCGCCGCAGCCGCAACTCCCGTTCGCGGTCGTCCTCGAAAGCGATCGTCCCACCATGGGTCGCATAGCTGTCGGTTTCGACGATCAAACGCGCGTCGCGCCAGAGGAAGTCGACAGTCATCCCGCCAATCGGGACGTTGACCTCCGGCTGCGAGAGGCGCGCCCGCCGCCAAAGGCGAAGGAAATAGCGCTCGAGGTCGCTACGAGTGCGGTCGCTCTTTATCTCACCAAGCCCGAGACCGAGGAACTCGGCCTGCCGAATCGCGCGACGTACAAGGCGAGGAGGAAGCGTCGCGTGGATATCCACGAGCGTGCGAGGCACCGTCGTGACGGGGATTCGGTCGCGCATCGTGACCAGCAAGGTGGGGCGTATTTGCGAACCAGTGGTTTGGAAACCCGCCCCGAGGGTGACGCAGCGGTGAAGACGTATGCCCTTGCGGCGCTCGCGGCCGCCATGGGTCGGGACGGTCACGTCCACCGGTCCTTCGAGGGGGCGCAGAAGTCCCCAGTGAACAGCGGCGGCGCCATGGCTCAGCACGGCGTCTGAACCGCAGGCGAGGACCGCAGCCATCCAGTGCGCTCTTTCATCAATGCCGAGGTGGCCGACGGCGTAGATGCCTTGGTGAAGGCGGTGTAGTCGCCCGCTACGCACGCGCTTGGAGATCGCCGAGGTCGACAACCCTGCCGCGAGGAGCTGCTTCGTCGTGACGATCCCGTGTTGAGTTCGCGCAATGGCAGCGAGGCGAAGGTCGATTGGGGCGGCTTTGCGAACCACAAGGACGTAAAGCCGCCCCACCCCGCTGATTCGCCCCCCTTACGCGCTAAGTACTGCCTCTAGCTCCGCTAGTTGCGACTCGATTCCCGCGGTGACGCCGTCGCAGAGTTCGTGGACGCCGGGGTCGGCGATCCGGTAGAGGGAGCTGGTGCCGCGTTTGCGGCGGGCGACGAAGCCCTCGGCGTGGAGGGCCGAGAGGTGCTTGGAGACGTTCTGCTGGGAGCCCCCGAGCGTCTCGGTGATCTCCCCCACCGAGGCCTCGTCGTGGTTGCGTAGGTGGTCGAGGATTCGCAGCCGGGTCGGGTCGGCGAGGGCGCGAAAGCGCCTCGCGATCAGCTCCGCCGCCTCGGGGTTGAGGGGGCTCTGGGGCTTATTGCTTGCTCGGCTCGCCATTCCTTGTTATTCTACCATTTACAACTGTTAAGTTGTTAAGCTGTAAACGGGTAGATAGGAGAATACAAGTGACCGCCGACACCGTAGCGCCGAACTCACTGGGACCAATTGGGCGACTCGGGCGACTCGCCGCCACCCACCGCGGCGCCGTCTTCGCGATCTGGGCGCTGCTCGCGGTCGGCCTCGGTTTCCTCGCCCCGCGGGTGGAGACGGCGCTCTCCGGCGCCGGCTGGGAAGACACCGGCTCGGAGTCGGTCGCGGTCCGCCACCAGGTCGACCGCGCCTTCGGCGGCGGGGGCGCTTACGGCCTCCAGGTCGCCGTCCACTCAGATCGGCAGACCGTCTCCAGCCCCGCCTTCCAGCGTTCGTTGAGCGCGGTCGAGCGCGCGCTCGCTGCCGACCCGGCCGTCGGCCGCGTGGTCCCACCGCAGCCTCGGGTCTCGATCTCGCGCGATGGCCACACCGCCGTCGTCCGCGCCACCGCGGCTACCGACCCGAACGAGATGGTCGCCGCCGCCACCGACCTCAAGGACGAGGTCGCCGCAACGACGGCGCCCGGCGTCGAAGCCAACCTCACCGGCGCCGCCGGCATGTGGTCGGACTTCAACGAAGCGAACAAAGAGGCGATGCTGAAGTCCGAGCTCTTCTCCTGGCCGGTGACGTTGCTGATCCTCGTCCTCGCCTTCGGCTCGCTGGTCGCGGCCGGCCTGCCGCTGATGCTGACGATCACCGGCCTCGTCCTCTCCGCCGGCGTCCTCTACCTCGGCACCAAGCTCTCCCCGATCTCGATCTGGGCGATGAACTTCGCGCTGATGTTCGCGCTGGCGCTGGGCATCGACTACGCCCTCTTCGTCGTCATGCGCTTCCGCAACGCCCTCTTCGGTCAGAAGCTCTCCCCCGCTGAGGCGGTGGAGTCGACGATGGACACCGCCGGCAAGGCGGTGCTGTTCTCCGGCCTCACCGTGATCGTCTCGCTGGCGGCGGTAATGCTGATCCCCAGCCCCGCCTTCCGCTCGGTCGCGCTCGGGATCATGATCTCGGTCCTCTTCGTCCTCGGGGCGACCCTCACCCTGCTGCCGGCGGTGCTGGCCAAGCTCGGCCCGCGGATCGACAAGCTGGCGCTCCCCTGGGCGCACTCGGGCGAGCACCGCTCGCCACGCTTCGCCCGCTGGGGGGAGCTGCTCTGGCGGCGGCCGCTCCTCTTCGGCGGCCTCGGCCTGCTCGCCCTCATCCTCCTGGCGCTACCGGTGCTCGGCGCGCGCACGGGGATGCCTTCGATCAAGGTCGTGCCGCCGAGCGACCACTCGCGGGTCGGCTACGAGCAGCTGAGCGAAGCCTTCGGCCCGGGGGCACCGGGCTTGCTGCAGGTGACTGCACCCGCCGGTGAGGCGCGGCAGGTCGCCGCCCGCTTGCAGGCGGACGAAGGGATCGCGATGGCGTTGCCGCCGCAGAACGGTCGTGGTGGCTTGGCGCTGATCGAAGCGACGCCGACCGCGCCTCCCGCGACTACCGCCTTCAATTACACCGTCGACCGGCTCCGCACCGAGCTCCCCGCCGGCGCCCAGGTGGGCGGCCCGGCCGCCGAAAACCGCGACCTCGAGGCGGTGCTGGCGACGAAGACGCCGCTGGTCATCGGCGTCGTCCTCGCGCTCGGCTTCCTGCTCCTCCTGGTCGCCTTCCAGGCGCCGCTGGTCGCCGCCCTCGGGGTCCTCACCAACCTGCTCTCGACCGCCGCTGCCTTCGGCGTCGCCAAGCTGATCTTCCAGGACGGCAACCTGTCCGGCCTGCTCGGCTTCGAATCGCAGGGCTTCCTCGACGCCTGGGCGCCGGTCTTCTTCTTCGCGATGGTCTTCGCGATCGCGATGGACTACACCGTCTTCCTGCTCTCCTCGGCGCGCGAGCACTGGGAGCAGACGGGCGACGCCCGCGAGGCGATGGTCGGCGGCCTCGCCCACTCCGGCCGCGTCATCCTCGCCGCCGGCGGGGTCATGGTCGCGGTCTTCTTCACCTTCGCCCTCTCCGGCCCCCTGCCGCCGAAGGAAATGGGCGCGATCCTCGGCGTCGCCGTCCTCCTCGACGCTTTCCTCGTCCGCCTCCTGCTGGTGCCGGTGCTGCTGCGCCTGACCGGCAGCGCCGCCTGGTGGATCCCGGGCTGGCTGCGGCGAGTGCTGCCGCGGGTCAGCTTCGGTCACGGTGAGAGACTGGGCGGGTGCGAGTCCTCGCCATCGTCCACCAGCGAGACGCCGGCCCCGGCGTCTTCGCCGAGGCGATCCGCGACGCGGGCGGCGAGCTCGACGAGTGGACGCTGAGCGAGCGGCCACAGCCGCCCGCCGACCCGCTCGGCTACGACGCGGTGCTGGTCCTCGGCGGGGCGATGAACGTCGACGAAGGCGAGCGGCACGGCTGGATCGCCGAGGAGGTGGCGCTGCTGCGGGAGCTGCTCGAGCGGGAGGTGCCGCTGATGGGCCTCTGCCTCGGCGGCCAGCTACTGACGCAGGCCGGCGGTGCCGAGCCGGCGCGCGCCTCGCGGCCGGAGATCGGCTGGCACCAGGTGGAGGTGACGGCGGAGGGCGAGGACGACCCGCTGCTCGGTCCCCTCGCCCCCGCCTTCGAGACCTTCCAGTGGCACAGTTACGAGTTCCCGCTACCGGCCGGCGCCATCCCCCTCGCCCGCAGCGAGGTCTGCTGCCAGGGCGCCCGCCTCGGCGAGCGCGCCTACGCGCTCCAGTTCCACCCCGAGGTAAGCCGCGCCGACGCCCTCCACTGGGTCGACGACTACGAGGCCGACCCTGACGCCGTCCGCATCGGCATCGACCCGGCGGTCCTCGGCCCGGAGACCGAAGCGAAGATCGGCGCCTTCAATGAGCTGGGCCGGCAACTCTGCCGCCGCTGGCTGGAGCTCAATCCACCTGGGCCGGGGTGAGGTAGGCGGCGGAGAGGCCGCCGTCGACGAGGAAGGTGCTGGCGGTGACGAAGGTGGAGTCGTCGCTGGCGAGGAAGAGGGCGGCTTTGGCGATCTCCTCGGGCTCGCCGAAGCGGCCCATCGGGATGTGGACGAGGCGCTTGGCGGCACGGTCGGGGTCCTTGGCGAAGAGCTCTTTGAGCAGCGGCGTGTTGACCGGGCCCGGGCAGAGGGCGTTGACGCGGACGCCGCGGTCGGCGAACTCGACGCCGAGCTCGCGCGAGAGGGCGAGGACGCCGCCCTTGGAGGCGGTGTAGGAGATCTGCGAGACGGCGGCGCCCATCGTCGCGACGAAGGAGGCGACGTTGATCACCGAGCCGCCGCCGGCCTCGAGCAGGTGCGGGATGCCGTGCTTGCAGCAGAGGAAGACGCTGCGGAGGTTGACGTCCTGGACCCGCTGCCAGGAGTCAAGGCTGGTCTCCAGCACCGAGCCGTCGTCGGTCGGGTTGATGCCGGCGTTGTTCATCAGCACGTCGATGCGGCCGAACTCAGCCTCGACCCGCCGGAAGGCTTCGACAACCTGGCCCTCGTCGGAGACGTCGGCCTCGATCGTCAGGTCCCCCTCAGCCTCGGTGGAGAGGTCGACTCCGACGACCGTCGCCCCCTCGGCCGCGAACAACCGCGCCGACTCGGCACCGATCCCGCTCGCCGTCCCGGTGACGACGCAGACCTTGCCGTCGAGTCTCGCCATGCTCAGTCTCCCTCGGTTGCGTAGTAGACGTTCTTGACGTCCGTGTAGTGCTCGAGCGCGTCGGGCCCGAGCTCGCGGCCGACCCCGGACTGCTTGAAGCCGCCGAAGGGGGTGGAGACGCGGACCGAGGTGTTCGAGTTGATCGAGATCACGCCGGTGTCGATCGCCCGCGCCATCCGCAGTGCCCGCGCGCCGTCCCGCGTCCAGACTGAGCCCGAGAGACCGTAGATCGTCTCGTTGGCGAGGCGGATCGCATCGGACTCGGAGTCGAAGGGGATGACGCAGGCGACCGGTCCGAAGATCTCCTCGGCGGCGGCGCGATCGTGGTTCGAGACCGGCGCCAAGACAGTCGGCGGGAACCAGTACCCGGGACCGTCGGGAGCGCTGCCGCGGATCGCCACCGGGGCATCGTCGGGGACGTAGGAGGCGACGGCGTCGCGCTGGCCGGCGGAGATCAGCGGCCCCATCTGCGTGGACTCCGCCAGCGGGTCGCCGACCGCGATGCCCTCGACCGCCGGCTGCAGGGCAGCGAGGAAGTCGTCGAGAGCCGGTTGCTCGACGAGGATCCGCGAGCGGGCGCAACAGTCTTGGCCGGCGTTGCCGAAAACCGCCATCGGCGCTGCTGCCGCAGCCGCCTCGATGTCCGCGTCGGCGAAGACGACGTTGGCGGACTTGCCGCCCAGCTCCAGGGTCACCCGCTTGATCGTCTGTGCGGCGCCGGCGGCGATCCCGCGGCCGACCTCGGTCGAGCCGGTGAAGGCGATCTTGGCGACGTCGGGGTGTTCGACGAGGCGTTTCCCGCAAACGCTGCCCGGGCCGGCGACGACGTTCAGCACTCCCTCCGGAATGCCGGCGTCGAGCGCAAGCACCTCGAGCTCCAGCGCGGTCAGCGGCGTCAGCTCCGCCGGCTTCAAGACGACACAGTTGCCGGCGGCGAGCGCCGGCGCCACCTTCCAGGAGGCGATCGTCAGCGGGAAGTTCCAGGGGACGATCAGGCCGACCACCCCGAGCGGCTCGCGGAAGGTCATGTCGATGCCGCCGGCGACGGGGATCGTCTGCCCGAGCAGCCGCTCCGGCGCCCCGGCGTAGTAGCGGAAGGTCTCGACGACCATCCCGATCTCCCCCCGGGCGTCGCCGATCGGCTTGCCGGCGTTCCGCGCCTCCAGCTGCGCGAGGTCATCCTGCCGCGCCTCGATCGCCTCGGCGAGGTCGCGAAGCAGCTTCGCCCGATCGGCCGGCGCCACCGCCCGCCAGGCCGGGAAGGCGGCCTTAGCCCGCGCCACCGCCGCATCGGTCTCCTCGATCCCGGCGCGCGGAACCTCGGCCATCACCTGCTCGGTCGCCGGCTCGATCACCTCGATCGCGCTCACGACGGGCCGCCTTGTCCACTTCGAGCCGCCGACGGGACGAAGTGACTGCCCTGTTTGGACCTATCGGCCCGTCGGCCGGTGGGGGTGGGCATTTCGGCCCGTCGGCCAGCTGCCGCGTCCACGAGGGCGCTGATCACCTTGGAACTCTCGTCCTCCTCGGGGTGCCAGACGACGCCGAGGGCGAAGTGCTTGCCGGGGAGCTCGATCGCCTCGGGGAGGTCGTCCTCGGCTGACCATCCCGTCACCCTCAGCCCGTCGCCGAGGCGGTCGACGCCCTGGTGATGGTGGGACCAGACGACGAAGCTCTCGACGCCTGCCGCGGTACAGGCGAGCGAGTCGGCATCGAGGCGGATGTGGTGCTTGCTGAAGGTCCCGGCCACCGTCCGGTGCGCCTCCGAGCCCAGCATCTCCGGCAGGTGCTGGACCAAGGTCCCGCCCAGCGCCACGTTCAGCACCTGCATGCCGCGACAGATCCCCAGCACCGGCATGTCCCGCTCCAGCGCCCGCCGCGCCAGGGCAAGCTCAAAGGCGTCGCGGTCGGGCCAGGTGCCCTTCGTCTCCGGGTGCGGCTCGGCGCCGTAGCTCGCCGGATCGACGTCGGCACCACCGGCCAGCATCAGCGCGTCGATGCGGTCGAGCAGGATGTCGGGATCCTCGACGGCGGCCTCGTCGGGCGGCAGCACGATCGCGATTCCCCCCGCCCGCTGCACGGCGTTGACGTACCCCCGCGGCGCCAGCGTCACTTCGTAGCCGTCCCAGACCCCCCAGCTGACCCGCTCGATCGCGGCGCAGATCCCGATCGCCGCTCGTCTGTTCCTTTTCGTTGCTATACCCCGATAAGGAACAGACGAATGGGGGTCCCCTTCGCTCATAGCCGCTCGAAGCCCCGGTAGCGCTCCCAGTCGGTGACGGCCGCCTCGAAGGCCTCGATCTCGACCCCGGCCCGGTTCAGGTAGTGGTCGACGACCTCCTCGCCGAAGGCCTCCTTCGCGACCGCGCTGGCGGCGAAGGCGTCGCGCGCCTCGTAGATGTTCGACGGCACCCGCGGCTTGTCGGACTCATACGCGTTGCCCTCGAAGGCCTCCTCCAGCGGCAGCTCCGTGTCGATCCCGTGCAGGCCGGCGGCGATCATCGCGCTCAGCGCCAGGTAGGGATTGACGTCGGCGCCCGGCAGCCGGTTCTCCACCCGCAGCCCCTCGCCGTGGCCGACCACCCGCAGCGAGCAGGTGCGGTTGTCCCGTCCCCAGGCGATCGCGGTCGGGGCGAAGGAGCCCTTGGCGAAGCGCTTGTAGCTGTTGACGTGCGGCGCGTACATCAGCGTCAGCTCCCGCATGCAGGCGAGCTGGCCGGCGACGAAGTGCTCGAACATCTCCTCGTCGGCAGCGAAGGCGTTGGAGTCGTCGGCCCGCGCCAGCGAGCAGTGGATGTGGCACGAGTTCCCCTCGCGCTCGTTGAACTTCGCCATGAAGGTGATCGCGTGCCCCTCCTGGGCGGCGATCTCCTTAGCGCCGTTCTTGTAGATCGCGTGGTTGTCGGCGCTCCGCAGGGCGCCCTCATAGCGGAAGTTGATCTCGTGCTGGCCGAGGTTGCACTCGCCCTTCGAGTTCTCCACCTCCATCCCCGCCCCGGCCATCTCGTTGCGGATGCGGCGGATCAGCGGCTCCACCCGCGAGGTCCCCAGCAGCGAGTAGTCGATGTTGTAGAGGTTGGCCGGCTCGAGCTCGTGGAAGCCCTTCCGCCAAGCCTCCTCGTAGGTGTTGCGGAAGACGATGAACTCGAGCTCGGTCGCGGCCTTGGCGGTCACCCCACGCTCCGCCAGCCGGACCAGCTGCCGGCGCAGGATCTGCCGCGGCGAGGCGGCGACTTCGCGGCCATCTGACCACTGCACGTCGGCCATCACCATCGCCGTCCCCGGCAGCCACGGCACCAGCCGCAGCGTCTCGATGTCCGGGACCATCTCGAAGTCGCCGTAGCCGGTGTCCCAGGAGGACATCGCGTAGCCGCCGACCGTTTCCATGTCGACGTCGACGGCGAGCAGGTAGTTGCAGCCCTCCGCCCCATGCTCGAGCACGTCGCCGAGGAAGTGGCTCGCGGTCAGCCGCTTGCCCTGCAGCCGCCCCTCCATGTCGGCGATCGCGAGCAGCACGGTGTCGACCGTGCCGTCCGCGACCGCCTCTTTCAGCTCCTCGACGGTCACCCGCGGAACGTTACGCCGACGCGGTCACGGGCGGGCCGGGCCGACCTCGGGTTCGGGCCCGATCGCTTCCTCGATCTCGATCTCCCGCACCTGCCCGGTGAAGTGCTTGCGGGCGGTCGTCATCCACCCGATCCAGGCCAGGAGGATCACCACACCCACCGTCAGCGGCGCGTAGTTGAACGACTCCCAGGTGAATTCGTCATTCCAGGGAACCGCGAGCGGGGTGAACGGGAGGCAGAAGATGATCGTGATCAGACCGACCCAGAAGGTCGCAAACGCGTTCATCCACCTGTACTTGCGACCGTTGTTCCAGGGGCCGGGCTCGAAGTCGTCGCCCATCCGCCAGCGCAGGAAGATCGGGATCACGTAGGCGATGTAGAGGCCGATGACGGTGATCGAGACGACCGCGAAGAAGGCGAAGGGCACGTTTTCGCCGTTCCCCTTCAGCGCCGGCAGGGTGATGATCAGAGCCGCGGCGGCCATCACCAGCACGGCGTAGATCGGTACCCGCTCGGCGTTGACCCGGGAGATCCAGCCGGAGGCCCGGTGGCCGAAGCCTTTGTCGCGGGAGAAGGCGTAACACATGCGCGAGGCGCTGGTCAGGCAGGCAGCACCGCAGAAGAGCTGGCCGACCACCGAGATGATGAGGACGAACTTGCCCCAGCCGGAGCCGAGCGCTTCGACCAGCAGCGTCGGCGCGAAGCCGAGCGCTTCGTTGGCGCCGTCGACGTTGGTGACGGCGAAGGTGATCGCCAGCAACACGATCCAGCCGATCAGCGCCGAGTAGAAGATCGACTTCCAGACTCCCTTCGCCGCCGATTCGGAGGCGCCGTGGGTCTCCTCGGAGATGTGGGCCGAGGCGTCGAAGCCGGTGATCGTGTACTGGGTCAGCAGGAAGCCGAGCGGCAGCACGTAGAACCAGTACATGCCTTCGCTGAAGCCGCTGTTGTTGATCCGGTGGCTGAAGACGAAGCTGAAGCTCTGGTGGCCGTCGGGGACGACGATCAGGACGACGACGATCGCGGCGACGCCGATCACGTGCCACCAGACCGAGACGCTGTTGACTAGCGAGAGCATGTGCGTTCGCCTGATGTTCACCGCCGTGTGGACCAGCAGGATCAGCGCGAAGAGGAGGAAGACCTCGCTGAGGATGTGGGCTTCGTCGCCGAAGTTGACCCCGAGCAGGTTCACTTCGTAGAGGCCGAGGACGACGTTGAGGAAGGTCGCGCAGGCGTAGTCGACCGAGGCGACCACGGCGACCAGGCCGATCAGGTTGAACCAGCCGGTGAACCAGGCCCAGATCGGGCCGCCGAGGCGTCCCGCCCACCAGTAGATCCCGCCCGCGGTCGGGTAGGCGGAGACCAGCTCCGACATGCAGAAGCCGATGATCAGGATCGGGATCGAGATCAGCGGCCAGCCGATCGAGATCGCGATCGGGCCGCCGTTATTCCAGGCCTGGCCATAGGTGGTGAAGCAGCCGGCCAGGATCGAGATGATCGTGAACGAGATCGCGAAGTTGGAGAACCCACTCCAAGCTCGGTTCAGCGTCTGTTTGTAGCCGAGCTCAGCCAGCCTCTGTTCGTCATGGCTGGGGGACGAAACGTTGCTCTCCATCAACCCTCTCCCTTCCTGAGCCTTCCCAAGCTCCGGATTAAAAGGTTCAATAAACCGACCTATAAGGTTCGGAGGCGAGCCTAGAACCGCCCTTGACCCGTGTCAATGGCGGTGGAGAATCTTCTTCAAGCCGTGGCCTCCCTCGCCGACACCCTCGGACCGATCTCCGCCCGCCTCGGCGAGCTGGAAGGGGAGCCGCTGCCGCTGGAGGGCGGGATCACCAACCGCAACTACCGCGTGCGGTTCGCTGGGGAGGATGTCGTCGTGCGGCTGCCGGGCAAGGACACCGGCCTGTTGGAGATCGACCGCGCGGCGGAGAAGGCGGCGGGGGATCTGGCGGCGGCGGTCGGGGTCGGGCCGGCGGTGGTGGCGATGCTCGAGGACCCGCCCTGCCTCGTCACCGAGTTCGTCGTCGGCGAGCCGATGAGCGCCGAGGAGCTGCGCGAGCCCGGCGCCCTCGCTGAAGCCGCCGCGGCGCTGCGGGCGCTGCACGGCTGCGAGGAGCGCCTCCCCGGCGTCTTCTCGAGCTTCCGCATCGTCGAGACCTACGCGGCGCGGATGGCCGACCGCGGCGCCGAGGTCCCGAGCTCCTATGAGTGGGCAATGGGAGCGGCGCACCGGATAGAAGCGACACTGGTCGGCCCCGAGCACGAGCCGGTCCCCTGCCACAACGACCTCCTCTCCGCCAACTTCATCCGCTCGCCGCAGGGGCTGCGGATCATCGACTGGGAGTACGCCGGGATGGGCGACCGCTATTTCGACCTCGGCAACTTCGCCGTCAACAACGAGCTCGACGAGGGCCAGGAGTGGAACCTGCTCGGGGCCTACTTCGAGTCGCCGGCGAGCGAGGCACGACTTGCCTCGCTGCGACTGATGCGCTTCATGTCCGACTTCCGCGAGGCGATGTGGGGGGCGCTGCAGAGCACGATCTCCGAGATCGACTTCGACTTCCACGACTACTGCGCCAAGCACTTCGAGCGCATGCGCGCCTCGGCGGCCGACGGTCGCCTCGAGCGGCTGCTGGAGGAAGCCGGCGGTGCCGCGGGCTGAGCTGCCCGACTCCGCCCGCTGCGTCATCGTCGGGGGCGGCGTCGGCGGCACCTCACTCGCCTACCACCTCGCGAAGCTCGGCTGGGAGGACGTTGTCCTGCTGGAGCGCTCCCAGCTCACCTCCGGCTCGACCTTCCACTCGGCGGGGCTGGTCGGCCAGCTGCGCGGCTCGGTCTCGCTGACGAAGATGATGATGCACTCGGTCGAGCTCTACCGGCAGCTCGGCGAGGAGTCCGAGTTCGACCCCGGCTGGGTCGAGTGCGGCGGCATCCGGCTCGCTTCCAGCGAGGAGCGGATGGAGGAGCTGCGCCGGCAGGCGGGCTGGGCGAAGACCTTCGGGCTGCCGCTGGAGCTGATCTCGGCCGAGGAGGCGAAGGAGCTGTTTCCGCTGATGTCGACCGAGGGAGTGCTGGGCGCGGCCTGGCTGCCGACCGACGGCTACATCGACCCGGCGCAGCCGACCTACGCGCTCGCCGACGGCGCCCGCCAGGGGGGCTGCCGGATCTTCACCAACACGCGGGTGACCGGGATCGACGTCCGCGACGGTCGCGTGCGCGGGGTGCGGACCGAGCAGGGCGACGTCGCCGCCGAGGTGGTGGTCGACGCCGGCGGCATGTTCGCGGCCGAGATCGCCCGCATGGCCGGCGTCCGCGTGCCGGTGATCCCGATGTCCCACCAGTACCTCGTCACCCAGCCGCTGGAGGAGGTCCGCGAGGCGCGCCGGTCCTTAGTTCCGGATAGCGACACAAATGACCGGAGCACCCGTGGTCACCTCCCCACTTTGCGGGATCCCGACCTGCTGGTCTACTACCGCGAGGACGGGGCCGGGCTGGTGATGGGCGGCTACGAGCGGCGCAGCGAGCCGGCCTTCCTGCCCGGGGGGACGGGGCGGGTGGAGGCGATCCCGGCTGACTTCAATGGCCGACTGCTGGAAGAGGACTGGGAGCGCTTCGAGGAGATCACCGAGAACTCGAAGCGACGGGTGCCGGCGATGGACCGGATTACCGTCACCAAACTGATCAACGGTCCCGAGGCGTTCACCCCGGACAACGAGTTCTGCCTCGGCGAGACCGAGGTCGGCGGTTTCTTCGTCTGCGCCGGCTTCTGCGCCCACGGGCTCGCCGGCGCCGGCGGGATCGGCAAAGTCGTCGCCGAGTGGATCGTCGAGGGGGAACCGAGCCTCGACCTCTGGCACATGGACATCCGCCGCTTCGGCGCCCAGTACCGCTCCCCCGCCTACACCCACGCGCGGATCAGGGAGACCTACGAGACCTACTACGACATCCGCTACCCCAACCACGAGCGGGGGGCGGGGCGGCCGCTGCGGGTCTCGCCGGCGAACGCCTGGCACCGCGAGCATGGGGCGGCCTTTGGCGAGAAGTCCGGCTGGGAGCGGGTCAACTGGTACGAGCGCAACGCCGCCGGGGACGAGGAGCTGCGGCCGCGCGGCTGGGCGGGGCAGCACTGGTCGCCGGCGATCGGCGCCGAGCACCGGGCAACGCGGGAGGCGGTCGCCCTCTTCGACGAGAGCTCCTTCGCCAAGCTCGAGATCGAGGGACGGGGCGCCGAGAGCTTCCTCGAAATCCTCTGCGACAACCGCGTCGGCCGCGGCGTCGGCCAGATCACCTACACGCAGATGCTCAACCACCGCGGCGGCATCGAGTGCGACTTCACGGTGGCGCGGCTGGCCGAGGAGCGCTTCTCGATCGTCACCGGCACCGCCTCCGGCAACCACGACCGCGAGTGGATGCGCCGCCACCTGCCCGGCGAGGAAGTGCGGATCCACGACGTCACCTCGCAGTGGGCATGCTTCGGGATCTGGGGACCGCGGGCGCGCGAGGTGCTGCAGCCGCTCACTCCCCAGGACCTCGGCAACGAGGCCTTCCCCTACATGAGCCTGCGCGAGACGACGGTCGGCAATGTGCCGGTGCGGATGCTGCGGGTGACCTACGTCGGCGAGCTCGGCTGGGAGATCTACTGCCCGACCGAGTACGGCCTCGGGCTCTGGCGGGCGCTCTGGGAGGCGGGGCAACCGCACGGCATCCTCGCCGGCGGCTACCGGGCGATCGACAGCCTCCGGCTCGAGAAGGGCTACCGCGTCTGGGGCGCCGACATCACCCCGGACGAGACCCCGTACGAGGGCGGGGTCGGCTTCTGCGTCAAGCTCGAGAAGGAGGGCGGCTTCATCGGCCAGGAGGCGCTGCTCGAGGCGAAGGAGCGCGGGCCGCGCTCCCGTCTCTGCTGCCTCACCCTCGCCGACCCCCACTCGATCGCCCTCGGCAACGAGCCGGTCCGGGTCGGCGGCGAGATCGTCGGCCGGGTGACCACCGGCGGCTATGGCTACACCGTCGAGCGCTCGATCGCCTACGCCTACCTGCCGCCGGAGGCGAGCGAGCCGGGGACCGCAGTCGAGGTCGAGAGCTTCGGCCGCTGGGTCGAGGGCGAGGTCGCGCAAGAGCCGCTCTTCGACCCGAAGGGCGAGCGCGTGCGCGCCTAAGCGCGTTTCCGTTCCGGTGGTTTGGAAAAGCGCCTAGGCGGGCTCGAGGCGGAGCGGCGCCGGCAGGAGGCCGGCGAGGATGTGCTCGGTTCCCTCGGTGTGTTCGCGCATCTCCCGCACCGCCCGCGGACCGTCCCCTTTGCGCAGCGCCTTGACCAGCTGCGCATGCTGCTCGTTGGAGCGGGTGAGGACCTCCGGCGGGTGGGCGATGAGCGCGATCAGGGCGCTCATCTGCGACTGCGCGTCGGTCATCGCGCTCAGCATCCGCGGCGACTGCGCGGCCTCGGCGATGCCGATGTGGAAGCGGATGTCGGTGCGGCGGAACTCCTCGAAGTCCTCGAGCTCGTCTTCCATCTTCGCCACCAGCTCGTCGAGGCGGTCGAACTGCTCGATGCTCCCCCGCTCCGCCGCCAGCAGCACCGCGCCGGACTCGATCGCGACGCGGTAGTCAAGCGCCGCCCACGCCCTCTGGTCCAATGGCTCGCCATCCGGTTCGGCCAGCGGCGGCCGCTCGGCGACGAAGGTGCCGCCGGTGCGCCCACGCTGCGAGACCAGGTGCCCGCTCTGGACCAGCGCCGTCAGCGCCTGCCGCAGAGTCGAACGGGAAATCCGCAGCTGCTTCGCCAGCTCCCGCTCCGGCGGCAGCTTCGCGCCAGGGGCGAGCAAGCCCGCCCGAATCGCGCTCCCCAGCCGCTCTACCGTCTCCTCGAAGGTGCTCGCCGGCTGCACCGGCATGAACACCGCCTCAAGCGCTGCGTCGCGCTCCATGAAGAGAACCGTACCGCTCGGTTAGGAATCCATGTCCATATAGCGGTTGAAAGCCTCGCGAGCCAGTTCGCTGAGCGAGCGCCCTTCCTTGTCGGCCCGGGCCCAAGCGGCCTCGTAGAGATCGGGCGGGACGCGGAAGCTGACGCGCGGGGAGAGGCCTTTGGGACCGAGAGAGGGGCGACCGACATAGCGGCGCACGAGTTCAGACGGGTCGGGGGGATTTTTCTCGAATTCATCCGCCCACTGTTCGGCGAGCTCCTCCGTAATCACAGTCCCTGACCGCGTCACTCCGAGGACCTCGTCCCCCTTGCTCCCTTTGTCCTTCTTACCTGGTTTTTTCACTTTTCCCATGACCGTGCCTCCTCGTAGAGCTCTCGAAATCGATCCCGAAGGTCCATCGCGTGGATCACCATGAACTCATCCTCATCTTCTTCGGCCGCGATGACCTCAATCGCCACTCCCTCGAGATCATCGCCGAGGAAGACAACTCGCTGGTCGACAGTTGAATGCGTGGGCCGCGTGACCAACTGGAGCCCGCAGCGCTCGACAACGCAGAGCGAGCGCTCCCGGGAGATCCGGTGCCGGGTGGCTGATCGCGCGAAGGTGATCTTTGGTTCCTCAGGCCAAACATTCTGTCTGACAGAATAGCGGAGCTCTGGGTCTAGCTCTTTACGCAAAACGCGCACTAACAGCCACGGTGGGTTGACCTCTTCTAACTCGTCTTCGGCACGAAGACGAAGGCGCGATCGTCCTCCGAGAGATGGAGATATCGCCTCGTCCAGTAGTGCTTGTAGACCTGCAGCCGGGTCCCGTCGACCAGCCGGACCGTGCCCATCCACATGAAGTCGACGACGTGGTCTCGGGCGAGGTTCAGCAGCGGCTCCCATTCGGGAGCGTCGACGCGCAGCCATTTTCCTCGGATCGGTTTCTGCGGCACGGCCACAACCTCCCGAGGGAGGTGTGACCGAACAAGACGCGGAAGTGCCGCTTCTGAAAAACCTTGGTGCCGGGGTCGTGACATCCTCCCCCTGGGCCGCGAAAGAAGGAGGACATGATGGGGAAGATCGTCGTCACCGAGTTCATCTCGCTGGACGGGGTGATCGAGGACCCGGGCGGGGCCGAGGACTACAGCCGCGGCGGCTGGGCCTTCGACTTCGACCGCGGCGCCGAGGGGGACAAGTTCAAGATGGACGAGCTCGTGGAGGCCGAGGCCCAGCTGCTCGGCCGCGTCACCTATGAAGGTTTCGCCGCCGCCTGGCCGGAGCGTGACGACGAGGCGGGCTTCGCGAAGAAGATGAACGAGATGCCGAAGTACGTCGTCTCCTCGACCCTCGAGCGGCCCGAGTGGCAGAACACGACCGTCCTCAGCGGCGACCTCGCCGGGGCGGTCGCCCGGCTGCGCGACGAAGTCGACGGCATCGTCCTCGTCGCCGGCAGCGCCAGCCTCGTCCAGGCCCTCGTCGAGCACGACCTCGTCGACGAGCTGCGCCTGATGCTGTTCCCCGTCCTCCTCGGCGAGGGCAAGCGCCTCTTCCCCACCGGCGACGCCAAAAAGCCCCTCCGCCTGACGGAGGCGAAAACGGTCGGCGACGGCGTCGCGATCCTCCGCTACGAGCGCCCATAGCGCCAACCTCAAGATCGCTTAGAACGACCGGCCAGCCCACCCTGCGCAGGAGTAGGGTGGGCCGATGCCCGTCTTCCACGTTCGCTTCAAGGGCATGCTCACCGGTCAGGAGCGCGAGCGGCTGACCGCTGCCGGCATCCACCTCGAGGGCCGCGAATCCTCAATGGTCGTCGGCTCACCCGAGACCGGAACCGCTCCCACCGGCCGCCCGATCTACACCGTCAGCGTCGAGGCGAACTCCGCCGAGGAGGCGTTGCGAAGGGTGCGCGATGCGATCGAACCGGACACTGCGAACTTCTCAGGTTGGGAAGCCGCGCCGGCCTGAGCGAATTTACAAAGCCTCTCGCCTCTCGCCTCAAATTCATGACTTTGTGCGCGCCACCTGTGCGCTGCCGCCGCCTAGCGTCGCGCTCATGGGATGGCCGCCCAGAGAAGGAGAGTTTTTGCCCCGCGCAGAGGAAGCTCGCGGCGTCCGCCGGAAGCTCGAGGCGTACTCCCTGAATCTGTTCCACGAGTCGGGAGGTCCGAAGGCTCGGGGCTTTGCTCACCTGCTCGGGATCACGATCGAGGCAGTCGATGAGTTGGAAGCTGCGATACACCAGGCCGTCTTGGAAACTCGAATCAGCTCAGTTAGGAAGAACCGTGAAGGCGGATTCAATTGTGTGATCGACTTTTCGATGCGGGGACAAGGCACCCGAAATGAGCGATTCGTCCGAGTCCGAACCGTCTGGGAGCTGGCGAGCCCAACGTCCCGTCCTCGTCTTGTGACCGCATTCCCAAGCCCCTAGACTGAAGAAGCATGCGGACCGCTCATCTTCAGATCACGGAGAACGACTACGTCGAGTTGACCCGCGATATCGGCAAGTGGCCATCGGGCACTCGTGGCACGGCTGTCAGCGATCATGGGTCATGGAAGCTGATTGAGGTCGCTGACGATTACGGCAAGATGCTCGACCTGCTCGAAGTTGACGATCGCGACCTGCGGCTCATAACGCAGCATCCCTTCGCTGCCTAAGGAATTTCAGGCTCGCCCTCACCTTCGCGAACTTCTCGCAGGCGTAGGTATGCTGGATCGCCGGATGTTTTTGTCTGCTACAGTGTATAACAAATATGTTCTATGATCTTGCAATGCGGCACACTCCGCCCGAAATCAAGTGCGGGTCATTCGTGAGAGAGCTACGTGGGGAGCGCGGCTGGGGGCAGGCCGAGCTCGCCCGACGCGCCGGCATGGAGCAGCCGGCAGTCAGCCGAATTGAGCGGGACGTGATCTCTCCCTCACTCGACACGTTGCATCGGCTCTTCGGGGCGCTGGGCATGACCTTTGTTCTCGAACCGGTTCGGCTTCAAGACAGGGTCCCCGGCGGCGGGAACCAAAGCATCGCCGAGCTCCGCTCCGACTTTCGAGACCTGACCGCTGAGGAGCGCCTCGCGCAGGCCGCTCATCTCAGCGAGGTCACCACGGAGCTTGCCTCGGGCGCACAGATATGACGCAGGCGCTGAAGCTTGAGCCCCTTCTGAAGGCTCTGATTGACCACGAGGTCGGTTTCATCATCGTCGGCGGCTTCGCAGTTGTCGCCCACGGTTATGTCCGCGCAACGAAGGACGTCGATATCTGCCCGGAGCCCTCTGACGAGAATCTGGGGCGCTTGGCTGCCGCGTTAGCCGAGCTTGAAGCCGAGCCTCTCGGGCTAGACGATTTCGCGCCGGAGGAGTTCAACCTCCGACCGGATCACGAAGGCCTGCAGCTCGGTGGCAACTGGACTCTACGCACGAAATTCGGCCGTCTCGACGTCCTCCAGCACATCAAGGGACTGGGTGGAGACGAAGGCGGATGGAAAGAGCTATCGCGCCGGGCTGTCCGGAGGAAGTTTGTCGGATACGACTGCCTCTTCTGCAACTACGAGGACCTGCTCTCGATGAAGGTGAGCGCAGGGCGCCCTCAGGACGAGTTCGACATCAAAAGCCTGAAGGCAGCGCGCGGCGAACTGTAGCCTCCTTCCGATGCCCGTCTTCCACGTTCGCTTCAAGGGCATGCTCACCGGTCAGGAGCGCGAGCGGCTGACCGCTGCCGGTATCCACCTCGAGGGTCGCGAATCCTCGATGGTCGTCGGCTCACCGGAGACCGGAACCGCTCCCACCGGCCGCCCGATCTACACCGTCAGAGCCAACGACCGCTCGAACTCGTCGACCAGATCGAGCAACTCGTCGCACTCCCATACCCGTCCCCACCTCCGCTCGTTCAGGGGCCTGAGGATTCCGGCATCCACCAGCTGCCTCATCGCGTTGCCGACGGCTACGTGCGACTTGGCCGTGATCCGCTGCCCCGTAGCTATGTCGATGACCGGCTGCTCGGGTAACGCCGCCACCAGCTGCCGCACAGCGGCGTCGCCGCGCGGCTGGCCCAGTCGCTCCAGCCAGTCCTGCTGCCGCTCCTCGATGTGCCTGGCAAATCCGACAGCCGCTTCGGCCGCCCGGCCGGTGGCCTCGGCAAAGACCTCGCACCAGGAGCTGACGTCTCCACCGCTATAGGCGCCAAACCCGTTCACATAGGTTTTCGGTCGCGCCCCCAAAACCAAGCTGATCGGCGGTACGTAGTCCTTGATCTCCTCGCGCCGGCGCAGGACCGCGTAGATCAACGCTCTTCCGGTTCTCCCGTTCCCGTCCGCGAAGGGATGGATGTTCTCGAACTGTGCGTGGGCGATCGCCGCCTGGGCGACCGGCGGCAGGTCGGTCCGTTCGATGAAGCGGCACAGGTCCTCCATCAGCTCGGGGACGTAGCCGGGCGGCGGGGGCACGTAGGTCGCGCCAACCGGGTTGTAGTCGTTCCCGCCGATCCAGTTCTGCTTTTCGCGGATGACCCCGGCAATGTCCCGGTCCTCCGTATGGCACAAGAGCGTCCGGTGGATCTCGAGGATGTCCTTCACCTCGAAGGCCGTAGGCGGCTCCGCCAGGCTGATCGCCCTCTGCATTGCTTCGACGTTTCCCAGTACCTCTGCCGCCTTGCCATCGGCGCGCCCGATTCCTTCATATTCAGCCCTGGCCAGCCGCTTATGCGAGATAGACACCCCCTCGATCCGGGACGACGCGACGCTCTCAGAGCGCAGCAGGTTCTGCGCGACCGATCCCAGCCTCGCGATCCGGGGTGGGTCCTCGGTGAGCCGGACGAGCGCCCGAGCAGCCACCGCCATGGCAGCACTGGCCACGTCACTGAACGAGAGCGACAGCCCGGCAATCTTCGCCGGTACGAATGCGTCGTAGACGCCACCTCGCCGGGCACGACCAGTGCCATAGGCCTCCGGCTCGCTCGGCCAGAAGTGCTCCTCGTATCGACCCAGCGGCTCCACTATCCCTACAGAGTTTACCAAGCTTTGTAAGGTTAAACCGCTTACCTTTCAGGCCTGGGTAACGACAAAGCCGCCGAAGGCCGCCAGCAGCGTGATCCCGAAGCCGACCCCCGCCACCATCAGGGCATGTAGGAGCTTGTCGAACCTCTCGTTGAGGCGCCCCAACTCGACCTTGACTTCTTTCATCTCGCCTTTGAGCCCTTCCTGCCCAACCCTGAGCTCTCCCACATCGCCTTTGACCCCTCCCAACTCGACTTTGACCCCTCCGAGTTCCCGCCTAACCTCTCCAACTTCCCCTTTGACATCTCCAACTTCCCCTCGGACGGCTGCGACTTCTCCTCGGACCGCTACGACTTCCCCGCGGACCGCTGCGACTTCCCCTCGGACCGCTACGACTCCCTCTTTGACTCCGCCCAGTTCGCCCTTCGTGGCGACCTTGGCGAACCTGTCCTTCATCTCGCCTTCGAGCTGCTCGAAGCGGCGGTCCACCTTGGTGAACCCGTCGTTGACCCGCCGGTTCAGTTCATCGAGCCTCTCGTCGTTCCAAGTGCCCATTTGCCTCTCCATGTCCAGTGCCTCCATGATGACAGAAGCGTAGACAAAAAGTTGCTACAGGTTGCACACGAAGGTAATTTCTCTGCGGCGGATATGTGCTGCGGCCGTGACTTCAGGGGAGGCGATGGTTGCGACTTAGGCAGCATCTACTAATAAGACAGGACTATTTATTTTAGTTGGGTGTATCGCCTACTATTCTGCCATCGGGACTAGGGCGTCATCCAACGGCTCGGTGCGGGGAGCGAACGATCCGCGGGTTCTCCTGGCGGATCACCTCCAGCTGCGCTCATCTGAAATCTGTCAAACCATCCTCGACCGCCTCCACGCGATGGCGGGCGAGGACGGAGTCAGGGACATCGAGTACCTGCGTGGGCTCGAGGCGGCGGTCTTGAGCGGTGTCGAGTATGGCCTCAAGATCACCATGCTCGGAAGCACCACGCCACCCCGCTTCCCGGTACCTGTACTGATGCAGCCACGACTCGCCGCTCGTCACCGGATCCCACTGACACTCGTGCTCAACCGGTACATCGCGGCACAGGCCGTTCTCATCGAATTCGTCCTGAAATCCGGTACGGAACTCCCTGATGTCAGTCCACCGGTGCTGAATGCGGTGTTGGCGGCCCACAACGCGGCATTGAGCGGGCTCGTCACAGCGGTTTCCGCTGAGTACGAGCGAGAGGAGGCCGCTCTTGCCTCAAATGGGAGGTCCCAGCGTGCCGAGCTGATTCAGCGTCTCCTACGCGCCGAACCAGTGGATCCGAGCTCGCTGGATTACCCGTTCGACGGATACCACTTGGGGCTGGTGGTGCTATCCCCAGATCCCGGCCCCCTACTTCGCGCGCTAAGCAAAGAGGTCAACGCCCGTCTGCTCATGACCAAGGCGCCTGATTCGACGACCTGGGCATGGCTAGGTGGGAAGAAGCCGCCGGACCCGATCGCTGTTTCCGAGTGGGCAGAGGGGAATTGGCCGCGGGCCGTGCCCTGTGGGGCAGGCGAGGTCACGCGCTCCTTGGCCGGCTGGCGCCGCACCCACGAACAGGCCCGAGCAGCCGCAAGCGTTGCCCACCTGACCTCCCACGCCGTGGCGAAATATCGCGACGTCGCCCTGCTTGCAACCGCCCATCGAGACCCTCTACTCCTCGCCTCGATGCAGGACATGTACCTGGATCCGCTGAGCCAAGCGGGTGATCGAGGGGAGGTGCTCCGAGCAACGCTTCGTGCATTCTTCGACGCGAGGCGCAACCGCAAGTCCGCGGGAGCCACCCTTGGGGTTACCCGGCAAACGGTCTCGAAAGACCTCAAGATCGTAGAAGGGCACTTGGATCAGCCCATAATCGAATGTGGTGACCTATTGCGGGCCGCCCTCCAGCTTGAGGAACGTGGCGCTTTCCCCACACTTGACAATTGTTAATTAACCCTCCCATCCTTTTACATCAAGCACCTGAAACTGCTCAGTACGTCCAAGAGACTCTGCCGGGACAGGAGCATTTGCTCTGACACTCGAGATAGGAGGATCTATGCCTGTTGCTCTGAACAGGATGAAGTTCTGGCTCGCTGCGATCGGCTCGGTGGTAGCACTGGCACTTGTCGTCCAGCCAGCCACGGCGGGGGCGTCCACCAGCCCGTATTGCGGGGGCTGGAAGAGCCCTTACCAAGAGTGCGGTGGAGAAGGCCGTTGGCTATACCAGACTTACGGTTGGGGAGACCAAGCGTCTGTCTGCGTAGGGATCGGCGGATGGACCGGCATATCATGCTCCTCTGGGGCCGGCTCTGGCGTTTACTCAGGGCAGATGCCATCCAATGTGCACTCATGGCCGTATATCAAGAACAACTCGAACGGAAATAACTACGTTCACGGTGTAGCACTCACGCACTGAGGACGGTGGGGGATCTGCTACTAGATCCCCCACACCTATGAAGACTCGGCACCTTTTACCCCTTCTTCTCCTCCTCGCAGCGGCAGGTGCCGTGGCGATCGGTCAACGTCTTCATGATTCGTCGCCCGCTCGCGAGGAACCTGGCGTCGCGGACATCTTCGGGATACTGAGCACTCCTCAAGAGATCCCCCAGACCCCGGTCGACCGAGAGAGCTTAGGCAACGTTCACCTGGTTACCCCTCAGGCAAGACCGGACAATCTGCAGCTCACTTCTAAGCGCCGAAAGCTATGGGTACTCTCAACGAAGCACTTGCTGTGCATTGGCCAGCCGCGAGGAGCGGCTTGTGCATCATTGACAGTAGCGGCTAAGGAAGGGGTCTTACTGGGAACCTTTTCGCCGCCTACTCACCATCATCCCCGAGCACATGACTTTCTCCTTCAAGGAGTAGCTCCTGACGATGTGACCGGAGCCCTTGTGGTCATCGGCGACCATCAGCGTCTCTTGGTCAAGGTCAGACAAAACACCTTTTCCATCGAACGGGACGAGCCTGTTCACCTATTGCGTTTTATACGGCACTAACTCCGCAAGCAAGGCTACCGGCCAGACTGTTCGAACGTGTGCTGGTACTGCGTGGAAGGCCCACTGCCATAGATCGGCTTGAACGGCGCCTGCTGGGTGCAGGGCGGTGCCGCTATGCCCGAGGTGCTGGTCTGGCCGGCAAACGCGTATTGCTGAATTCGTTCGAAGAGGATTTTCGCGTTTTCTTCTTTGGAGGCTTTTTCCGTGTCCACAGCGCGTTCCTGGAAGCCGGGGTCTTTATAAGAGTCTGGATTCAAGATGGCCGTGATTCCCGTAGTGCAGTGGCCGGTGTCGAAGCTCGGCAGGCCGGCAACCAAACCTTCAGCCCACTTCGGCGGGCTGTAGGGACTGTTGCGGTTGATCGCCAGTCGCTGGGGATAGGTGCTGATGGTTTCGGGCGTCATTCCTCCGACTGCGCGCAGATAGTGCGGGGGCTCGGCAACTTCTCCTTCCGTCGTGAGGATGCCGTTGAAGGTGGCCGCGATGTTGCCGAAGAAGGAGGCGAGATCTACGCGGTACAGCTTCAGCCCAACGAGAATCGGGTTGAGGTTGCGGAGGAAGGGATCCAGCGCTCTCAGCAATGGCGGGAATTCGTCGCGGAAGATCTTTCGCAGAGCCGAGAAGCCCTCGGGGGCCCGTTTGATCACGGGCCCGAGTCCTTCGAAGAATGCTTTCGATTCAGGCGCCAGCTTCGACAGCGCGATCAAGGTCGGCGAGAGCTGTTCGGCCGCCGGCACCAGCTGCCGCATCAGCGGGTCGGCGTTGAGGGAGAAGTCTTTGAGTCGGCTGAAAGTGAGGCGCGACTCGTCGAGGAAGGTCGGGAAGGCACGGAAGAGGGCTTCGATGTCGCGGTTGCGACGAGCGGTCGTCTGGAAGACCGCGTTCGAGCTCTGGATCAGATCCTGAAGCTGCCCTTCGCGGCCGCGCAGAGCGTCGAAGGTGGTGGCGCCGTTGCGGAAGAGCTGCCCGACCGCAAGACGCTGGCTGTCGAGGACACGGAAGAGTTTGTCGAATTCGGTGAAGGTCGGTTCCAGGCCGCCGATCGCGTAAGAGAGATTCTGCCCTTGGCCGTTGATCGCGATCGCCGCTTCCTGCATCCATTCCTGGAAAGCGGCGCGGGTCTGGGCGTTGAAGGTGCGGAAGATCTCGTCGAGCTGGACCGACTGGGCGACGTTTGCCTCAGGCAGGACGCCGCCATCCTCCATCTCGGGCCCTTCGCGGGAGCCCGGCGTCAGTTCGATGTAGGTCTCGCCGAGGAGGGTCTTGGTGCGGAGGATCGCCCGGGTCGACTCCGGCAGCGGCGCGTAGCGATCGTCGATCGCCGCGGTCGCCCACGCCTGCTTGCCGTTCGGGGCCAGTTCGATCTTCTGGACTTTGCCGACATTGACGCCGGAGATGCGGACGTCGGACTGTTCGGCGAGCTGGGTCGCCTCGCTGAAGGGAATTTTCACCTCGTAGGTCTTCGCCCGGAACGGGGTCGGCCCGCCGAAGGTGACCCAGAGGAAGAGCAGGATGCCGAAGCAGGACAGCGCGAAGCCGGTGATGACTAGTAACTGGGTCGTGCTGGGGGCTCTCTTGCTCATTATTTTTCGATGTATTCGCAGGTTCCCTCCGGGTTTTTCACCGGGAAGGAGACGTGGATTTCGGTGTCTCGTGGAATTCCAGCGAGTTCAACCAAGGTCTGAAGGAACGGTTTGCCTTTGAGCGTCCGTTCCTTGACTAAGCCGTAGCCCAAGTCGGCCCCGGTACAGGAGATGACCGTCAGGCTCCTCAGCAGCGGCCCTCCTGAATCGCCGAGGGTGAAGGCAGCGTTGAAGTTGTGGTTGAGCCAGGGCAAGTAGAAGAGGAAGCTTTCCCCCGAACCTTTCGGGTTGTAGCTGAGCTCGTTGAGGAACGAGTTGAAGGCGCCGAGCGAGTTGCCGAAGTTGCGCACGGTCTTTTCGAAGGGCTTTGCGGCTTCAGCCGAGTGCTCCAGCACGGGGCGGATTTCGCGGGTGAAGGGCCGGATCTGGTCCCGGATCGGCGCCGTCGTTTCGCGGAAGAGCTTTTCGGTTGCCCGGAAGGCCGGCGTCAGCGCCTGCGCCTGCGGGATCAGCTTGATCAGGGTCGGGTAGGCGGCCTGCGAGAAACGGTTGGAGCTGGCGAGGCCGGCGTTCGCAGCCCGCAGCGCCGAGGGGAATCTCTCGAAGGCCGCCTGGACCGATTCCTGCTGGTTGGCGAAGTTGCCGAGGGCGGCCTTGGAGGAGGTGACGAAGCGCTTGACCTCCGCGTCGTGACGGGCAAGTTCGGTGGTGACGAGGTTGAAGTTGTGGATAACGCGGGAGAGCTCCACGTGGCGGGCGGCGACGGCTTTGTTCAGCTTCGCGGTGTAGTGGACGAAGGGCTGGAAGCGGCGGAAGGCGTTGGAGAGCTGCTTGCCGCGGCCGCCGATCCCCTGCGCGCCACCGGCAACCAGCAACTGGATGTACTGGCGGGTGTCGGCGTCGAACGTCGCGAGGAAGGCGTCGAGGTTGGTGTTCGGTTCGGTCTGGGTGAGCGTGAAGTGGTCGCCGTCTTCGATTTCGCCCTTGGCGGTGCCGGGTTCGATCTCGACGATCATGTCGTTGAGGTTCGTTTTCGGCCGCAGCAGGAAGCTGGCGTCGGGGTGGATCAGCTTCATGTACTTCGGCTCGATGTCCATGCCGACCACCGCGTGGCCGTTTTCGAGGTCGACAGAGGCGACCTTGCCGATCTGGATGCCGGCGATATCGACGGCCTGGCCCTGACCCGGCGTCACGGCCTGGGCGGTCGAGAACTCGGCGGTGATGTGGTCGAATTCTTCGCCGACCACCGGCAGCCAGGCGGGCAGCGAGGCTTTCTGCTGGGTGAAGATTCCGAGCATCATCACGATGCCGGCAATCGCCAGGACGAAAATCGCGATGGTGTCCTTGCGGCGGCCGCGCACCTGACGGCTGAGCCAGGCACGGAAGTGCGTCGCGCGGCTGACTTTGGGTTCCGGGGCGCTCATGGCTGGGCTCCTGCAACTGAGGGCGAAGGCGGTCCAACCTGGCCGAGCGGTCCGTTGACGTCCGGAACCGGGTTCGTATAGCAGCGCACGTCCGGCTTCAAAGGTGGCTTCTTCCCGAGGCGGGGCTGCGTGCCGAGGGGCTCTTCGATCGTCTTCGCATAGTTGATTTTGTCGCTGAGAGTTTCTTCGGTCGCCTGCGGATTGGGTTCACCCACGAGGACATTCCCGCCGCCGATCTGGGCCCGGGCATACGGCCCGTTGCCGTCGAAGTTCTGCGCCATGCCGGCGAAGTTGACGAGGTTGTAGAGGAACTCGCGGTAGTTAGGCCCACCGGTGCTGAAGCGATCATTGATCACCTGGTTCGCGGTCGGAACCATCACCTTGCTCGTGCAGAGGCTGAGGCGGTTGAGCTGCGGGAGGGTGATCTTCTTGCTGGCCTGCGCAGCGCCGGCAAGCGAGGGGGTCGATTCGCTCAACAGCTTGACGGCACCCCCTGCCTCGCGGCCCGACAGGAGCGGGCCCACCTGCGCGAGGAACGGTTTCGAAGCTTCGATCAGCCCCGGCAGCTCGGCGACTGCGGGGCGGAACTCGATCGCGTAGGTGCGCAGCGGCGGCAGCGTGCGGTTGAGGCTGACGAGCGAGGCGTGGGTGATCTTCAGCGTCGGTGCCAGCAGCTGAATCGTCGTCGAGAGGTTGGCGGACTGGTTGGCAAGGGCGCCGGTGAAGATGTCGAAGTTCTCGATCAGGCCTTGGAGGTCGCGCTGGCGACTGGCAAAAGCTCCGAAGGCCCGGCTGGAACTGGCAACCAAGCGGGAAAGGTCGCGCTGCTGAGTACCTAGGAACGCGTTCGTCACCTGAGCGCTATAGCGACCGGCGTCGCCGCCGTACTGCAAGGCACCGTTGAGGGCCTGGGCGCCGGTCCGGCCTTTCACCTCCGGCAGCTGGGTGGCGTCTTCCTCGGCGGTCGGTTCGTGGTTGAGGGCTTTTCCATAGCCCTCGAGCAGGCGGCCGAGATCGGCCCTGACAGGCGACTGCAGAACAGAGAGGACTTCGTCGATCTGGACCGCAGTCGAGGTACGGCTGACGGGGATGGTCCCGCCGCTGTCCAGGTCCGGGGCGCTGGGGCTGCCGGGGTCGAGTTCGATGAAGAAGTTGCCCTCGAGGAAGATCCGGGGGCGAATCGTGGCGAAGGCGTCGTCATGGATCGGCTGGCCCGAGTCGTCGACGGTGAAGGTGACCTTGGTGTTGTCGCCGTCCCGTTCGCTGTCGATCACTTTGCCGACGTCGACGCCGGCGATCCGGACCGGCGAGTTCTTGGCGATGTTGGCCGAGTTCGAGAAGGTGGCCTTCACTTCGTAGCCATATCCGGTGAACGGCACGTGTTTGGTGAAGGCCAGGTAAGGCCCAACCGTGAAGATAAGAATGAAGATGATCGCGATCATGGTGTTGCTCGGCCGCCACTTGATGCGGCCGGTACCGGCGGCTGCGGCACGGCGGTCGCGCTCAGGGAGGCGGCTCATTTTTCAACCTGCCCGCGAGTGTCGGTGCCCCAGAGTTCGGGGGAGTGTCCGATAACGGTCTCGCCCTTCACGTACTTCTCGTTCCCCGCTTCACACACTTCATCCTGTCCTGGTGCGGCGGTCTGGGGATTGGGGTTGTAGTGAGCGTGGTTTTCAGCGTCGTCTGCGCTGTTGGCGGGGGCGCTCGCGAAGGTGCTCTCACTGTTCGGTCCTTCGGGAGGACCGTAAGAGATGAACTGGAGCCAGTGGCCGTTTTCATTGCCTTCGGCCGCTGAACTTGAAAGCTCTCGGAAGGTAAGCGACCAGTAGTTGCACACCGTTTGGCTCGGCGTTATGTACGACAGCGAGGGCTTGAGGAGCACGTTGGTGTCGGTGAGAAGGTCGAGCCCGTTGAAGACCCCGGGTGCTTCCTGGAAATCGACTAGCGCTTCGGCCGTTGGCTGCAACTGGTTGTTGAGGACTGGGGAAGCGTTCAAAACCGGAACTCCCGCGCGTAGAGACGCGGCGATCACCGGCGAGGTTTTCGCCAGCGCCTTGACACCAGGCCGCAGCGCGGTAAAGAAGCGGGCCGAGTCCTCGAGGAAGGGGCGCACGGCGGGCAGGTCGGCGTTGACCTCGTCGAGCGTCGGCGGGCTTTTTTCGATCGTTTCCTGGATGTAGGGGCGGGAGACGCTCGCAAAGGCGGCGAAGGTGCGGTCGAGGGCGACGAACATGCTCGCCTGCGTCTCGGCCACCGGGGCGACGGTTGCCGAAAGGGCCTCGAGAGCCCGCCAGAAGCCGGCGAAGTTGGTGCTCGGTTCGACGATCTTCCGCAGGATCGGCTGGCCGCTGACGGCGGCGCGGCGCAGCGCGCCGATCGCTTCGTTCAGCTGCGGGCCGCGGCCGGCGAGGGCGTTGCCGAACCCGGCGAGGTTCTGCCGGATCGCGTCGCGGGTGGGTTTGTCGAACATGCTGAAGAACTGATCGATGTCCACGGGTTCGGGCTTGGCCGAGGTGACGGGGATCGTTTCGCCGGCCTTGAAGCCCTGTTCCGAGTTACCGGGCGTGACCTGGAGGAACTTGAGGCCGAGAGCGGACTTCGGGCGGACGGTGATCGTCGAGTCGACGGGCAGCGGTTCGGCGTTCTTGTCGAGGCTGAGCGAGAGTTCGGCCGCAACCTCACCGTTTTCGAGGTGGACGGGGACGACCTTCTTGACGACGCCGACGCGGACGCCGCCGATCCGGACCTCGTTTCCTTTGACCAGCGCGTCGGCGTTGGGCACGCGCGCCTTGAGGTTGTAGGTGGAGACGAAGGGGAGACCGTTGTTGGCGTTATAGGCGAGGAAGACGGCGACGATGACGACGAGGACGGTCACCGCGCCGACGAGGATCGGGCTGCTGGCGACGCCGCTGAGTCCGCTGCGGTTCCTCATGGCGCCAGGAGGTAGTCGAGAAGGGGTTCGGTCCCTTCGGTTGCCGATGACTGGGCGACGCCAGCCTTCCCGTTCGGGCTCCCGGCGGCACTGTCACCTTGGCCGACGCCGATCGGTGCGCCGGTTTCGGCGGCACTACCACCGTTGGTTTCTTCGAGCCCCCGTCGCAGAAGGCTGTAAAGAGCGGATGGAGCGGTGCTCGCAGATGCATTCGCCTGCGGCCCGTTGAAGTTTGCAACACAACCCGAGTAGCCCTTGGGATACGGGATATATTCGAGGCAGGTGGAAAGGGTCACCCGCGCTCGACCGAAGTGACCGTATTTATCGAACCCGTTGATCGCCCCGGTGGTGTTGTAGATGAGTTCGGTGAGACCGTCCCAGCCTTTGGTCTGCTTGATGTTCACGAGCAGGCTGGCCAGATCGCTGGTCGGCTTCACGCCCGTCTTGGACAAAGTCGCCGCCTTCTTGATGACGGGGTCCGCTTCGACGAAGAGCGGGCCCGACGCTTCGCCGGCATTGCCAAGACTCTTCAGCGCCACGGTCAACGCTTCCGAGAACGGGGTCAGCGTTTCGGTCGCGTCGGTCAGCGAGGGGGCCGCGGTGCCGAAGTCTTCGAAGAGGGGCGTGCCGGCGTCGGAGAACGTCTGCAGGCTGCGCATCGTCTTGCGGAATTCGGTGAGGAAGGTGGGGAATTTCTGCAGCGCCTCTTCCAGTTCCGGGCCCTTTTCCGAGCTCGCCTGCGCCGCCGCGCCCGAGTTGGAGAGGAAGCCGGCGAGGGCCGCTTTCTCGCGTGAGAGCGGGCCGAGGATTTCGTCGGAGTCGGCGGACAGCTGCGCCAGCTGCTTGCGCTGAGCCGAGAGGATCCCGAAGAGGCGGTCGGCGTCGCGGAGGACCGGGTTCGCGCGTTTGACCAGTTCCTCGATGTCTTCGCCGCGGCCGGCGAGGCCGGCACCCAATTCGTTGAGAATCAGGCGGAAGCGCTGCGCGTAGGGCAGCGAGTAGATGTCGTTGATCAGGTCCGGGTCGACGCTGGTTCCGTTGTTGCCGAGCGGCAGCAGATACTCGCCTTCGCCCGGCTCACCATCTGGGACCGGTTTCAGTGCCGGTGGCGGCTCGGTTCCCGGCGCCCGCGGCAGGGTGGTGCGGCAGTCGACGAACTTCTCGCCGATCAGCGACTGCGGGCGGATCTGGCAGGTCGCGTCTTCGCGGAAGTCCTGGAAGCCCGGGTCGGTGATCTTCAAGACGATGATCGCCTTGCCCGGCTTGTCGACGCCTTTGCCGTTTTCGTAGGCAACGGTCTCGTCGGGCATTGAGACCCCGACCGATTCGATTTCGCCGACGGTGGCTCCGGCGACACGAACTTCCTCGCCCTTGACCATGAAGCCACCGTTGTCGAAGACCGCGCGAACGCGGTAGCCGTCGGAAGAATTGTCGCCGCCGGAGGCGATCAGCACGATCGCGACCACCGCCGCCACCAGTCCCAGCGCGAGTATCAGCCGTTTGCTCATGGTCCGGGGGGCACGTCGCCGGGGTCGCATTCAGAGGAGTCGACGCTGCCGCCACCCACCCAGGGGTTGGAGCCATCGGCGGCGGGCTGGGTGGCGCCGCCGGGGCAGCGGCGAGGCACGTCTGGGGAACCGAACGCTTCGAACTGCTGGCTCCTGTTGATCGGTTCTAGTTCAGAGTTGCCGGCGTTGTAGCGGAAGAGGTTTTGACCCCCCGTCACGGCTCGCACGTAATGGCCGTTGCCGTCGTAGTAACCGGCGACCTGTCCGAGCTTGCTGAAGGCGTTGAAGAGGTCCGGCGTATAGGCACGGATGAAGTTCAGGTTCGGCTGGAAGTCCGAGATCGCCTGTTCGGAGTGCGGGAAGGCGCTCGAGGTCAGGTCCTGCACCTTCGGCAGCACCGCGAGCAGGTCGCCGAGGTCGTTCCCCGGGCCGGGTTGGCTGACGGTGACCCGGAGGTTGTGGGTGAACGGGACCAGTTTCTGGAAGACAGGCCGCAGTTCGGCGAGGAACGGCGCCAGGTTCTTGGTTGCGGGCTTCGCCGTGTTGACCAGCGGTTCGAGGTCGTCGAGCGCCGCCCGCAGGTTGACGAAGGTCGTGTTCGACTGGCGGAACACGGGCGGCAGCCGCCGCAGCGAGGCATCGAAGGCGGCGGTCTGGCCGGCAATCGCATTGAAGGCGGTGTTGGCATTGGAGATCGCGCTGGAGAGCTGTTCGCCCCGCCCCGCCACCGCCGTCGTCAGCCGCGAGGAGCTGACGACGAAGCGCGCCAGCAGTCGCTGGTCGGCGTTCAGTTCGCGGGCGAAGGCGGTGGTGCGGTTGAGGGCGGTGCCGAAGTACTTGTAGGCCTCGTTGCCATTCTTGCCCTGGCCCGAGTAGATCGCCGCGTTGCCGCGGATGAAGTCTTCGAGCCCCTTGCGCACCCGCGGCGGGAAGGTGTTGAAGAACTGGTCGATGTCGATCGGGGTCGTGGTCGAGGCGAGGCCGAGTTCGGCGCCGTCGTCGAGCGGCTCGTTGCTGTTCGGCCCGGGGCTGATCGAGACGTAGTGGTTGGCGACGCCGGAGAGCGAGGTGGCGCGGATGACCGCAGTCGTCCCTTCGTGCAGCTGCTGGTCGACTTCGATGTGGACCTCGGCGAGGTTGTCGTCGCTGAGGCCGATGCTTTCCACCGTGCCGGCCGGCGAACCGCCGATCAGCACCTGGTTATCGGGCACCAGCTGGCCCGCGTTCTGGAAGACGAGCGTGTACTTGTGGCCGCTGCTGCCGCCGAGGAGGATGATCGCGAGGACGATCACCGCAGCCGCGAGGGCAACGATGACCGCGACCCGCGCTGGGGTCGTTCCCCGGCTTGCCGCCGGGCCAGTCTCCTCGCCTAATGGTTTGGCAGCCACAGATCGTCGCTTGCTTTCAAAGTTCTCCGGCCCCTCCGAACCCGGTAGAACGGCCGCAAGATCGTATCCGAGGGGGTCCCGGGCAAGCTGCGTCCAAGCAGGGACTTAACTGGAAATCAACGCGCTACTCTGACCCTTGGGAGCGGTTAGGGAACTTGGGAGAGCGCCGCCAATCCAACCTTAGGAGAGAGCAATGCGCAGAAGTCCAATCCTGATCGCGGCGATCGCCGTCCTCGCGGTCGTGGTCGCAACGACGGCGGCCTGGGCCGGACCGACCGTAGTCGGCCCCGACGGCAACACGCAATCGATCGACGTCAAAGTCCGCCCGAAGAAGCTTTCGAAAAAGACCCTCGGGCCGGCCACCCTCGAGGTGACGACGCTGACGACGTCGACGACCGACCCCAACGGTGTCCCCAGCCCGGCTATTCATGCCGTCATCGACTTCGACAAGAACCTGCGGCTCTACACCAAGGGCCTCCCCACTTGCGACTCGGGGAAGCTGCAGAACCAGTCGACCGAAGTCGCCGAACGAGTCTGCCGCAACGCGAAAATCGGCAGCGGCCACGCCCTCGCGTATCTGAAAGCCGGGAAGGTCTATGAAGTGCCGCAGACCGTGACCGCCTTCAACGGAATCCCGAAGGGCGGCAAGCCGACGATCATCCTCCACACCTACGGGACGACGCCGCTGCAGGTCAGCCTCGTGCTCGAAGGCACGGTCTCCAACTACAACAAAGAAGGCTACGGACCGCGCCTCGACCTCAACATCCCGTTGATCGCCGGCGGCACCGGCGCGCTGAAGGAATTCAACGTCAAGATCGACAAGAAATGGCGCTACAAGGGCGTCAAACGGAGCTTCATCTCCGCCAAATGCCCGAACTCGAAGAGCCTGAAGGGACGCGGCACGTTCACCTACCGCGACGGCGAATCGCTGACCGCCCTGTCGAAGCAGAGCTGCAAGCAGGCCGCCTAAAGTCGACCTCAACGCCTTGAGGGGGCCGCTTCGGCGGCCCCTTTACTAACGAAGGGAGGCACATGGGCACCTCGATCGAGCAGGGCGAAGGAGGCAGGGGCTTCCAGGAGGCCGTCAGTTACGCGATCGGCCACCGCATCCGGGTCGAAGTCATCGCCGCGCTCCACGATCTCGGCAGCGCCAGCGCGGTGGAACTATCCCGGGTCGTCCACCAGCCGCTCAGCACGGTCACCCACCACGTGGGCGAACTCCTCAAGTCCGGCTCGATCCACATCGACCGGACCGAGAAGGTGAAGAGCGTCAACCAGCACTACTACAAGCTGATCAACCCTCTGTTCCTCAGCGACGAGGAGATGCAGGAGCTCTCGGAGGACGAGCGGAAGGAGGTCTGCCGCATCCTCCTCCAGGGTCTGACGGCGGAGGCGCTTGCGGCCTTCTGGAGCGGCGACCTCCCCAACGATCCCCGCCTCTTCCTCTCCTGGAACTGGTTCAACGTGGACGCGAAAGGACGGGCCGACATCGCCGGGGAGCAGGCTCGCTCCTGGCGCCGGATCCGGGAGATCGAGGAAGAAGCCGGCGAGCGTTGCGCCGAATCGGGGGAAGAGCCGTTCTCCCTCGTGGTAGCAGGCCTCAGCTATCCGCGGTGGAGGACGGCGGCAAAGGCCGAAAACGAGCGCGAGGCCTGGTAGTCGCCAGGGAAAACCCGTTCAAGAATTAGGTATAGACGCTGCGGTTTTGCTTTGGAACCGTTCAGCGCTCTGATGGAGCCGACCGCCGCACCACCCGCCCCTCCGGAAACCTTCCACTGGGAGACCCTCGTCCCCCTCCTCGTCCACCCGGTCAAAGTGGAGATCATCGAAGCGATGGCCTGGATCGGCCTCCCCCTCTCGGCCACCGATCTCGACCGGGTACTCTGCGGCAAGGTCGGCGTCTCCCTCCTCTCCTACCACCTCCGCAAGCTGGCCAAGGTAGGCGCCCTCGAGCGCGCCCGGCAGGAGCAGGTCCGCGGCGCGTTGCAGACCTTTTACGCGCTGCCGGCCGAGAGCTTCGCGGGCTAATCAAACAGGTGACCCTGGCCTCACCCCAGCCAGGGCCACCCAAGAGGCCGAATCAGCCCCCCTTATTGATCGACGTAGCCGGGTAGACCGGCCCGTAGCCAATGATCTTCATCCGAGTTCACCCCCTTCCCATTGCTTTGGGGAACCCGGCTTTAATAGAACTGGTTCCACTAATAGAACGGTGTCTACTAGCAGAGATACGGGCCGCAAATAGCGTTTAACTCAAGCCGCTAATTGGATAAGTTCACGCGATCTAAACCATTCAACTGCTCAGGAGGAGCTGTATGGACGCGGCAGCGAGAAGGACCGGCCGGAGCCGAGCCGATAAGCGATCGCCCGGGGATCAAACGGTCTGTGAGGCGCTAAAGCACCCGGTTCGCGTCCGCATCCTCGAAGTCTTGTGCGAGGGAGACATCAGCCCTATTCAGTTTCTGCGACGTGGCCTGCTGCCCCCTGGCTTCGATTTCGAAGGTGACGAGCAAAACGGGATCTCCTTCGTTTCGTATCACTTCAAAGCCCTTCTCAAAGCCGACTGCGTCGTCCTCGTCGAAAAGATCCCTCGCCGCGGGACCAATGAACACATTTACCGCAGCAAAATGCTGGCTCTGCATACCGATAAGGATTTCGCCGCATTGAGCTTGGAGCGGCGGCGTGAAATCTCGCGCTCGACTTTGCAGATGCTGATCGCGCGAGCTGATGGCGCGATCTACCAGGGCACCTTTGACAAGCGGGCCGACCGGCATCTGAGCTGGGTGCCCTTGGACCTGGATGAGCAGGGCTGGCAGGAACTGCGTGATCTGCAAGCCGAGACTCTCGAGCGGGCGCAGGCCATCAAGGCAGTTGCCATAGCTCGCAAACATGAGCGGGGCGAGGACGATGACACGCCGACTTTTGTGGCGACGTTTGGGGCGTTGGCCTTTGAGTCACCAGCAGTGCCCCCTGGACTGCCAACTTAAGAGATTAGGAACGGAGCGGGTACTACATTGCCAACCCGCTCGACGTCTCACCCCGCTGCTGGATAGAGAGCTGCCGGCGGGTGCTGGCAGAGCTCTAGTTCAAGGTCGTCAATGATCAGAGGAAGGCGATGCCCACAAGCGTCGCCATGGAACCAATCATGGCTACGACGATGGCGACGGCAGCGGTGAAGAGGCCGCGGGTGAGGTTCTTCATCTCGTCGCGGAGTTCGCGCATGTCTCGATCCATCCGACCGAACCCTTCATCGACTTTCTTCTCCAGAGCTCCCAACTTGGTCTCTAGTGTTCCGGCTCTCCTGTCCAGAGCATCGACCTTCTTGTCGATATCGCCGACCTTCTTGTCGAGGGCATCGACCTTGGTCTCGACCCGGCCGATCCTCTGTTCGACCCCGTCGAAGCCGTCGTCGACCTTCTTGTTGAGTTCGTCGAGGCTATGGTCGCTCCAGCTTTGTCTTGGTGTTGGCGCCATCACATCCACGCTCCCGACCTACGGGGCTGCCTGTGACGGAACAACACGCTATCCGGGCAAGAGTGAAGATCTTTTTGGGAGGCTTTGTGACTTAGGGTCAATGACCTATGAGCCATGGGCTGCCCTGCTGAGGATGAAGGCGACGGCGAGGCCATATATGCCCCCGGCAAGTGCCCACTTCCAGATATCGAGGGGTATACCCCAGCGCACATGGAGGCGGTTCTGCATCGCAGTCTCCAGGCGTCTGACCTGGCTCTGGATTTCTTGGATATCGCACTCGAGCTGCGCGAAATCAACACCGACTCTGTGGTTGAAGTCGTCGAGGTGGCCGTCGGTCCAGGAACTACTCAAAGGGATCGTGCTAGCTACGCAAGTTCGGCTGGAGTGACGCGGTTGAGCGGCCAAACCACGACCGTTGTGCCGTCGTAGTCGGAGAGCCCTGACTTCATCCCGAAGCTCATGGACGTCTTCGTGGAACTTCGTGACGGTGTTGCTCACCGTGCAGCGAAGATCATTGATGCGCTCGTCCGTCCAACTTTCGCCCCGGGTCAAGCCGCCGCTAATCGGAGGAAATTTGGATCCGTAGTATCCCCCGCCCGTCAGGCCCTTGATGTCCGCTCGAATATCGCGAACGTCTTGGTCGAGCCGAATGAGCTTGCGCATGACCACATGGTTCAGCTCGTCCAGCTTTGCGATGGTCCATCGCTCTCTTGAAGTCTCTGCCATTTGCGCAACCTTTCGTCTGCGGGGTTCCCGCCACGATAGCGAAAGGTTTTGTCTTCCGCACCCCCAGCGTCAGACGCTGAGCTTCGGGATCACTCGCGCCAGCGATTTCGGCAGCCACCAGACGCGGTCGCCGAGGAGGAGCATCAGGGCTGGGAGGAGGACGATGCGGACGACGGTGGCGTCGAGGAGGACGGCGATGGTGAGGCCGATGCCGAGCTGGCTGACGGTGGCGATCGGGGCGCCAGCGAAAGCGACGAAGACGGCCATCATGATCAGCGCCGCGCCGGTGATGACGCCGGCGGTGCGGGAGAGACCGAACTCGACCGCGGCGGCGTTGTCGCCGTGGGTGTCGTAGTGCTCGCGCATGCGGATCAGGAGGAAAACGGCGTAATCGATCGAGAGGCCGAAGACGAGGCCGAAGATCAGCGTCGCCCCGACCGCGTCGACGTAGTTGTGGCCGCCGAGGGGCCAGCTGTCCGGGATGTGGAAGAGGAGGGTGAGGACGCCGAAGGCCACGGCGACGGTGGCGAGGTTGAGGGCGACGGCGATCGCCGCCAGCAGCAGCGCCCGCAGGACGACCACGAGGACAAGGAAGGTGGCGAGCGTAATCGCGATCACCACCCAAGGGATGCGCTCGCGGGTCACCCGGCTGTAGTCGTTCAGCTGGGCGGCGCCGCCGGCGACACCGGTTTCGAGGTCGGCATCCTTGGCCAGCTCGGCGGCATCCTCGTTCAGCTTCTTGTTCAGCTCGATCGAGCCAGGGGTGTTGAAGCTGTGATCGGAAATGACCAGCAGCGAAGCTGCCTGCCCACCCTTGAGATCGATCGTTTCGCCGATCGCCTGGCGCGTCGTCGGCGGGGTACCGTCGAGGCTCGAGAGGACGAAGAAGCCGGAGTTGAAGAGGCCGGGAGAGGCTTCGGCGACGCGGCCGGCCTGCTTGCGGATTCGCTGGCGAGAGGAGAGAACCTGGACGCTCGCTCCTTCCAGCCCGGTTTCCAGCGGCGCGCTTTCGGTGGCGCCGGCGGCAAGCGCTGCCTGCAGCGCTTCGGCACCGTCGCCGAGGTCGCCGAGGCCACCGGCCAGCCTCACCGCGGCGCCGCTCAGCTGGTTGATGCCGTCGCCGAGCCGCGTCGATTCGCGCGCCAGCCGGTCGGCTCCGGCGGCCAGCCGGCTGCTGCCGCCGTGCAGTTTCCGCAGCCCCTCTTCGAGTCTTTCAGCGCCGCGAAGAGCATCTTCGAGATTGTTCTTGAACGTAATCAGCCAATAGTTCAACTGCTTCGCCTGTTCCCAGTCGTCCAGCAGCCGTTCGTTGAGCGCCCCCAGTTCGGCCGGCAGACCGGTATAGGGCTCGACCTCGGGCGTCTCCGGGACCGGGTCGTACGGCGCCCCGCTCGCGGGGTCGACCCCGGTCGCGGCCGCAGTCGCCTTTCGCACCGCTTCCAGCGTCCCCGCGTATTTCGGGTCGGCTTGGCCAATGGTCATTTCTTCCAGCTGTGCCAGCGCCGCCTTCAGTTCCGCTTCGACAACCTGTGCCGGCTTGATCAGCTGCGGCAGTTTTTCGTTGGCGTCGCCGTTGAGGGATTTCCGCAGGACCTTCGAGCGTCGCAGCAGATTGATCCGCAGGTTGGGGAGCGCGTCGCGGAGACCGATTTTCAGTTCCAAGGTGCCGAGGACTGCGGTTTCGAGCCCGTTCTCGAGCTGTCGCGAGCCCTTGGCGAAGCGATCGAGGGCGCCGATCGCTTCCTGGCTTCCCGCCAGCGCCCGCCCCAACCCGTTGGCGATCAACTGCGCGCCCTCGCTGGCCCGTCCCGACCCCAGCGCCAGCAACCCGGCGCCGTCGCTGGCTTCCGAGACTCCGTCCCGCAGCTGCCCGACCCCGCCGGCGACGACGTTGAGGCTGCGACCGAGCCGGCCCAGCTGTTTGACCTGGGCGATGTTGCCTTCGCTGGAGAGGAAGGAGTTGCCGAGGGCCTGCAGGGGCTTGACCCGTTTCACCACCGGTCCCGGCCCGATCACGGTCCGCACTCCCGGGACCTTCGCCAGCTTGCGCTGGAAGTTTTCGATCGCGGCGAGGCTCTTGGCGTCGGTGATCGGCCCCTGCTTGGAGACAGCGACGATCTGGAACGGCGCTTCGTATCCAGGGCCGAAGGATTCCCCGATCAGTTCGGCGTCCTGGCGGGCGGGGGAGTCCTTGGGTAGCTGCTCGGGGCTCGGCGGGCCGGTCTTCAGCCCGATCGCCGGCGCCGCCAAGAGCAGCAGTATCCCCCCGATCAGCACCGCCGCCAGCGCCGGCTTGCGCAGCGCCGCCCCGACCATCACCATCAGCCGCGAGCGGCCGCCGGCGGGTGCTGTCGTACCGAAGCGCCAGCGGTCGACGTTGGGGCCGAGCAGGGTGAGGATCGCCGGGCCGGCGATGGTCGCGACCGCGACGCTGAGGATGACGACCATGCAGACGGTCCCGGCCAGCGACGCCAGTAGAGCGCCCGGGAGGATGAAGAGGGAGACGATCATCGAGAGCAGGAGGGTGCTGCCCGCGAACATCACCGTGCGACCGGCGTGGCGACGGGTCAGCCGCGTCGCCTCGATCGGCTCCACTCCCCCCGCGAGCTCCTCGCGGAAGCGGGAGACCATCAGCAGCGAGTAGTCGACGCCGAGCGCCAGCCCCATCATCGAGCAGACGACCACGGCAGTGGCGTCGATTTCGAACCATCCGGTGAAGAAGTAGAGGATTCCGCGGGAGGCGACAACGGTTATCGCGCCAAAGATGAGGGGGATCGCGGCGGCGATCGGCGAGCGGAAGACGAGCAGGAGAATGATCAGCAGGAACGGCAGGGCGATCAGCTCGCCGCGGTGGGCAGCGTCCAGGTTGTCGTCCTGGATCGCCCTAAAGAGGGTGGCGTAGCCGGTCTGCGTGGCGCGAACCGGCTGCTTGATCTCCTCCTCGATGACCTGATTGAGGTGCGGCACGGTCTCGTTGACGGCGATCCGATTATCAACGTGGAAGTCGACGAGGATCAGCGCCTTGTTCGGCGTCGGCCGCAGGCGCTGGACCGAGCCGGTGTCCCACGGCGAGAGGGTCGTTACCCGCGGGTCCTCACGCAAGGCGGCGATCAGGCCCGGCCCTTGGCGATCGACCGCCCCGGCCGGCCCGCGGAGCAGAATCGCGAAGGGCGCGGTCTCGCCAAAGTGTTCGCGGAGGATCTGGTTGCTGCGGGAGGATTCAGTGCCGGCGACGTCGATCGTGGTGGGATCAAGACGGTCGTCGGTGCCGGTGCCGATGATCGCCAGCGCGATCAGCAGAGCCACCGCGACCGCGAGTACCGAGCGCGGGTGGCGGAGCAAAAACGGTTGCTCTCGATGCACGCCGTTCCGCGCCGACCGGTTGCGCGCCCTGCCGATCCTCCTTCCCACGGCTGGTAGTTTGGCGGTAGAGGCCTACGGGAGGGAGAATTTGATGCGGAAGACTCTGTTAAGAGCGCAAGTCCTTGGAGTGGTGCTGCTGCTGGTCGCGGCTGCCTCGGCGCTGGCGATCAAGCTGGAAGCGGGCAACCTCGTCGTCGACACCGACGGCGGCTTCACGCCGACGACGCTGCCGAAGAAGGGCTTCGCGCCGATCAAGCTGCACGGCTACGGCAAGGTCTCGACCAAGGACGGGACGCCGCCGCCGATCGTCGACACGGTGACGATCTTCTTCGACAAGCACGGCGAAGTGGAGACCAAGGGGCTGCCGATCTGCACGCCCGGGAAACTGGCAGCGACGACGACCCCGCAGGCGCGAAAGCTCTGCCCCGGCTCGATCGTCGGCAAGGGCTTCGGCAAGGCCGTCGTCATCTTCCCCGAACAGCCCCCGATCCCGGCCTCCTCGCCGATCACGCTCTTCAACGCGGCGCCGAAGCACGGCAACCCGGTCGTCCTCGCCCATGCCCACCTGACGGTGCCGGCGCCGACCACCTTCGTCGTCCCGATCGAGATCCAACGGGTGCACAAGGGCCGCTACGGGTTCAAGACCGTGGCGAAAATCCCGAAGATCGCCGGCGGTTCCGGGATCCCGCTCTACGCGCAGCTGACCGTCGGCCGCGAATGGAAGTACAAGGGCAAGACCCTGAGCTTCGCCAACGCCGGTTGCCCGGACGGGCGCCTGCAGGCGAAAATCCAGGTCCACTTCAAAGACAACACCTTTTTGCAGGGATCCGTGTTCAAACCCTGCAAGGGGCGCTGATTGAAGCGACGACTGGGAAAGATCACGGTATTTGCCGTCGCGCTGACGCTGATCGGCGGCGCGACTGCCTCGGGGATCGGCGCCTGCATCGGACCCCTCTGCGTCAGCTCGACGATCGACATGCAGCCGCGTGAGCTGCCGGCCAAGGGCAACGCCCCGATCACCCTCACCAGCGTCAACCGAGTCAGCGAGAAAGACGGTTCCACCCCGCCGACGCTCGACACGATCGACTTCCTGATCGACAAGCACGGCGCCGTCAACAGCAAGGCCTTCCCGACCTGCCCGCGCTCGAAGCTGGAAGGGGCGACGCCCTCGCAGGCGCGGAAGCGCTGCGCCCCCGCCCTCGTCGGCAAGGGGACCGGGAAGGCGCTGGTGACGATGCCGGGACAGAAGCCGTTCCAGATCAGCTCGCCGCTCTCCTTCTTCAACGCCGCCCCGACCGGCGGCAAGCCGACCCTCCTCGCCCACGGCTACGAGACCGTGCCCTCGCCCCAGGCGCTGGTCGTCCCGATCGTGATCGAGCGGGTCGCCAAGGGACGCTACGGCTTCCACGTACGGGTACAGATGCCTGAAGTCGCCGGCGGCTTCGGGGCGTCGATCCTTGCCGAAGCGAAGGTGGGAGCGACGCGGACGCGCAACGGCAAGAAGATCGGCTTCCTCAGCGCCCACTGCGCCGGTGGGCGCCTGCAGGTCGAAGGGAAGCTGAAATTCAAAAACGGCGACAGCTTCCCAACCACCCTCTCCTCGCCATGTCACACCCCGCACTGAAAGGGCTCGGGACGCTCCTCGCAGTCGCGGCGATTGCTGCCGCCGGCGCCAGCGGCGCGGTGGTGAAGGTGGAAGACATCGTCCTGCGGGCCGACGGCGGCTTCCAGCCGCAGACCCTGCCCGAGCGCCGGTTCGCCCCGATCGACTTCCAGGGCCGCCTCGACCTCAGCAGCCGCGGTGGCGGTAAGCCCTCACCGCTGCGCCAGGCGCTGATCGACTTCGACCGGGATGGCCGGCTCAGCGTCGCCGGCCTGCCGGCCTGCCCCCCGGAATCGATCGCCAACGCGAGCAGCGAAGAAGCGCGGCGGATCTGCCGCGGCGCGATTGTCGGCACGGGCCACATCGCAGCGTTGATCTCGCTCGAAAGCGGGATGGTGGAAGCGAGCGCGCCGCTGACGATCTTCAACGGGCCGCGGCTAAACGGGATGCCGACCGCCATCGTCCACACCCGCACCACGGTCCCGGCCACGCAGACCTACGCGATCACGGTGCCGATCGAACAGCGCCGCGGCGAATTCCGCTACCGCGTCCGCCTCGACGTGCCGCCGATCGCCGGCGGTCGCGGCGCGATTACCCACCTCGACGTCCAGATCGGGCGCCGCTACCGGGCCGGCGGCAAGCAGCGCAGCTACGCCTCGGCCCGCTGCAGCGACAACATCCTCCGCACCCACGGCCGCTTCAGCTTCGAAAGCGGCACGATCATCGACGGCCTCGTCGAAAAATACTGCCGCTCCAAATAGGCACCACGGCCACCGCCCGAGCCCGCGACCTTCCTATAATCACCCGTCCCCGGGCCGTTAGCTCAGTTGGTAGAGCAGGAGACTCTTAATCTCAAGGTCGTTGGTTCGAGCCCAACACGGCCCATCTGAAGCCGGGCGCTTCCACCGCGCCGCCGGTTATTCGCCCAGTCCGCCGCCGCCGAAGGCGCCGCCGAGCGGGTTTTCGCCACCCGCGGCCGCGCCGCCGCCTTCGCTGGCGGCTTTCGCTTCTTTTTCGGCTTTCTTCAGTTCTTTGAGGAATTTTTCGGCGCGTTCCTGGCCTTCGTCGAGCTGTTTGTCGATCGCTTCGCGTTCCGGTTTGCTGTTGGCTTCCTTCTTCGCTTCCGCGCGCGCTTTTTCCGCCGCCTTGGTGTCGCCGGTGAAGTACGTGTAGAGAGCGTAGGTGGTGAGTGAGTTGATCGAGGGCCGCTGTTCGGCGACGATTTTCTGCGCTTCGGAGGCGCTCTTGATCGTGATCGCCGCCTGCTGGAAGGAGCCCGAGAATTCAGCCAGCTGCAGCAGCGTCGGCGACATCACCAGCGCCAGGCCGACGCTCGGTTCGTCGGTCGCTTTCAGGTATTCGGACCAGGACTGGTCCGCTTCCTGGAACTCCTGCACCGCCTCCGTCGTGAACGACCGTTCGCCGGTCGTTTCGTCGACCGAGACCTGGGCGTTGCCGGCGTTGACGTGGGCGCGCGTCAACCCCAGCAGCAGGTCCGGGTTCTGCGGATCTTTCTGCAGTTTCACTTCGATCCGTTCTGCCTGTTCTTCGTAGGGCTTGGCGGCGTCGCCGGTGCTGGTGCCGCTGTTGAAGAGTTCGGCGAGATTGAAGCCGCCGATGACGAGGAAGAGGCTTAGACCCATCAGCACCGCGAGCAACGCGTAGACCACCTTGACGACCTGCCCCCGCCGGCCGCCGCGCAGGTCAAACAGCATCCGGTGCTCGTTCTTGCCTTTCGCCACTTCGTCTCTCCCTACTCCTGCGGCGAAGGCTGTGCAAGCCCGCCGCTCTGTCCTGGCCGCCCCAGGACACGAGCAAGCAAGATACTCAACTCATACAGAACAAGCAGCGGGACCATCTCGATCAGCATCGTGACCGGGTCGACTCCGGGCAGCGCCGCGGCGACGATCGCGATCACCAGATAGGCGTAGCGCCGGTTCTGGGTCAGCTGCTCGATCCGGACGATGCCGAGGCGGGTGACGGCGATGATTGCCAGCGGCAGCTGGAAGATCAGCCCACAGGCAATCTCGGTCATCGAGAAGAAGCTGTAGTAGTCGCGGGCCCGTAACTGGATGTTGAACTGGCCGTCGTTGAAGTCGAGCAGGAAGTTGAGCGCCGCCGGCATGACGACGAAGTAGGCGAAAGCGATGCCGGCGATGAAGAGGATGGGGAAGAGCAGCAGGATCGGCAAGATCACCCGCCGCTCGGCCTCGCTGAAGGCCGGCAGCACGTAGGCGTAGAGCTGCCAGAGGACGACCGGCAACGCCAGCACGACCGCACCGTAGGCGGAGACGGTGAGGGTGGTCGTGAAGGGCTCGGTGACGCCGAAGGTGATCAGCTGGTCATGGTCGCTGGGCAGGGGACCCTGGGCGATTTCCAAGAGCAGGTGGTTCTGCCAGAAACAGAGCGCCAGAGCGACGCCGAGAGCGGCGATGCAGACGAACAGCCGGGTGCGCAGCTCATCGAGGTGCTCGACGAGGGTGAGGCGATCCTCGTGGGAGACCGCCTTGACGCGGCGGGCCATCCTCTCCCGGCCTCAGCTGGACTTGTTGCGGACGACCTCGGCGTCGGCCGGGTCGCCGTGGACCTTCGCCGACTCCGACTCCAGCCGCGGCTTCTCGTCCTCGTCGTTGTCCTCGTCCTCGTCGTCATGGTCACCGGTGACCGAGCCTTTGAACTCGCGGATCCCGCGGCCGAGGCTGCGACCGAGCTCCGGCAGCCGTTTCGGGCCGAAGACCAGTAGGGCGATGATGAGGACGACGGCGATCTCTGGAAGTCCGATGTTTCCTGGCATCTAGCCAATGGTAACGGGGGCGTTCGTCGCCCGGATCACTCTGGCGCAGGTTTTGATCGCGATCTGTGGGGTTTCAGAGTCTGTGATGAGGCGAATTACGGATCACCTGCCACCGCCCAGGCTCGATATTCCGCTGATGGCAGAGCAGACACCTGACGGGGCCTTCGACAGCCCGCTTCACGTCTGTCCCGACTGCGGGTCGGATCTGGTGCAGCCGATCTGGTGGGAACAGGAGGCCGACCGGTCGCATTGGCGACTCTGGCGGCGCTGCCCGGAGTGCGAGTGGACGGGTGCAAACGTCCACAACGAGCTCGAGGTCGACGTCTACGACGAGCAGCTCGACTTCGGCGCCCAGGAGCTCGCGAACGAGCTGCGGGCACTCGAGCACGCGAACATGAGCGAGATGGTCGACGCCTTCATCACCGCCCTTGGCAACGACCTGATCTCAGCCGACGACTTCTCCAGATAACAGCCTTGCTGGTCACCGGAGCGTGGAGATCCTCATCCGCCCGACCGAGCAGCAGGCGTGATCAGCCGCCCGCCCCAACTGGGGCGGGCTGGCGGGGGTTAGCTGTAGCGCTGGACTACTCCATCAGCGACGAGGCTGAGGAGCTGGCGCTGTTCGGGCTCGAAGTCGGAGCGCTCGAGGGCGCGCTTGGCCTCGGCGACCATCGCCAGGGCGTGCGCCCGCACCCGCTCCAGCGCCCCGGTGGCGGCGATGCGGTCGCAGAGCTGCTCCGCGCCCCTGGCGTCCAGCGCATGCAGGTCGACCTCGCGGATCGCCGGGTCGGCCTTTGCCGCTTCGATCAGCGGCAGCGTGACCGTGCCGTCGAGGAGGTCGGTGCCGCGGGCCTTGCCGGTGCGCTCGGGCGGGCCGCTGACATCGAGGACGTCGTCGAGCAGCTGGAAGGCGAGGCCGATGCCGGCGCCGAAATCACGCAGCGCCTCACTATCGCGGCCGAGCAAGCAGGCGCATTCGAACAGGCGCCCGGTCTTCAGCCGGCAGCGGGCGAGGTAACGCTTTTCGCTGACGCCGAGGTCGAAGGCGTCCCGGCGCTGCGCGAGCTCGCCTTGGGCGAGGGCGACCGAAGCGTCCGAGAGGAGGCTGACCGAGCGGGCATCCCCGGCTTCGGAGAGGAGGGCGAAGGCGCGCGAGAAGAGCAGGTCGCCGGTGGCGACGGCGCGCTCGCGACCGGAGGTGGCGGCGACGGTCGGCAGGCCCCGGCGCAGGGGGGCGGCGTCGAGGACGTCGTCGTGGACGAGGGTCGCCATATGCACGAGCTCAATTGCGGCGGCTGCGCGGACGGCGTCCGGATTGCCATTTGCGCCGGCGCAGAGGAGGACCAGCATCGGCCGCAGCCGCTTGCCGCCGGCATCGAGGGTGGCACCGGCGTCCGCGCCCAGAGCCTCGCCGTAGCGGGCGGTCGCCTCGCGTAGCAACCGCTCGACCTCGCCCAGGCGCTCCGGCAGCCAGCGGCTGGAGGCGTCGAGGACGGCGGTAACCGGAGGCGGAACGGAGGAGGGTCGGGTCACCCGCGGACGCCGCTGTGGATGGCGATAATGCCGCCCGCCAGCACCGTGTAGCGGATTTCTTTGAAGCCGGCGCTGTCCATCTTCTCCGCCAGGCCGCGCGGGCTGGGGAAGCTGCGGACCGACTCGGGCAGGTAGGAGTAGGCCTCGGGGTTGCTGGAGAGGGCGCCAAGCATCGGCACGATGCGGTCGAACCAGAGCGAGAAGAAGAGTGAGAGCGGCGGCCGCGTCGGCGTCGTGATCTCGAGGATGACGGCACGGCCCCCGGGCTTCAGCACCCGCGCCATCTCACGCAGGCCGCGGTCGAGGTCGGCGAGGTTGCGGACGCCGAAGCCGACGGTGACGGCGTCGAAGCGCTCGCCGTCGTAGGGAAGCTCGAGCGCGTCGGCCCACTCGAAGCGGAGCCCGTCGACGCTCCGCTCCGCCGCCTTCTCCCGCGCCAGGTCCAGCATCGGCTCGGAGAAATCGCAGCCGACGACGTGCCCGCCAGGGGCGGCCAGCCGCGCCAGCTCCAGCGCCAGGTCGCCGGTGCCGCAGCAGATGTCGAGAGCCGAGCCGCCGGGGGCGAGGCCGGTGCGGGCGGCGGCGCGCTCGCGCCAGCGGTGGTGCAGGCCGGCGGTCATCACCGAGTTGAGCGCGTCGTAGCGGCCGGCGACGCGGTCGAACATACGGTTGACCTGGCCGGCGAAGTCCGGCGATTGGCGGTTGTCGTTAATCGTGTCCATGGGATTCAGGGCGTCGGCCCCGTCCCGACCGCCGAGCTAATCGAGGGACGAAAGGAAGTCCGCGAGCTGTTCGATCTTCTGCGGCGGCAGGTCGCGGAAGGAGGGCATGATGCCCGGGCCGATTTCAACCGAGCGAATGATCGCAGCCCGCGGAATCCGGGAAGCAATGTGGGTCAATTCGGGGCCCGGCCCGTTGTTGCCGTTCTCGCCGAGCTTGTGGCAGGCGAGACAGCCGGATCCGGCGACGACCTCCTTGCCCGGCTCGTATTTCGCCGAGACCTTCATGTCGACCTCGGTCGGCGAGCCGCCGGTGGCGCCGAGGTAGGTGAGGTAGCCCATCGCGATGATCGTGATGATCCCCGCCGTGGTGGCGATCGGGCGGCGCTCCGGGCGGCGCTCCGGGCCGCGGTCGTAAAACGGCAGCAGCAGCAGCAGGACCATGCAGATCGTCGGGATGCCGATCGTCGCGATCGGGACCAGCTCCGGCGGCTTGATCACGCGCAGGAGCTCGAAGAGGAAGAAGAAGTACCACTCGGGACGCGGCACGTAGGTGGTCGAGGTCGGGTCCGCCTTCGGGCCCTGCTCGGCGCCGAGGATGATCGACATCGCGATGATTACGGCGACGACGATCAGCGCCATCACCGAGTCCTTCATCACGGCATAGGGGAAGAACGGCTTCCCCTTCTTCTTCAGGAGCTCGTACTCCTCCAGATAGGCCTGCTTGTCCTGCGGCTTCATCCGCCGCTCCCGTTGACGCGGCCGTTGCCGTTGGCGCCGGCGTCGAGCTGCGATACCGGGGCGGCGACCTTCGGGCGGTCGGCTTTGACCCACGGCGGCGCCGTCGTCCCGAGCTTGACCACCAGGTACATGTGGGCGCCGATCAGGGCGATGATCGCCCCGGGCACCAGCAGCATGTGGATCGCGTAGAAGCGCGAAAGGGTCGTCGCCCCGAGCTCAGGCCCGGCGCGGAGGAAGTCGCTCAGGTATGGACCGACGACCGGGCCGGTGCCGTTGATGTTGATGCCGACGATCGAGGCCCAGAAGGAGCGCTGGTCGAACGGCAGCAGGTAGCCGGTGAAGGCCATCGTCATCGTCAGGATCAGCAGCACCACGCCGATCACCCAGTTGAGCTCGCGCGGGTACTTGTAGGCGCCGAAGAAGAAGGTCCTCCCCATGTGAAGGAAGATCAGGATCACCATCACGCTCGATCCCCACTTGTGCATGCCGTGCACGAGCTGGCCGAGCGGGACCTCGTTGTTGATGTGGGCGATCGAGGAGTAGGCCTGGGTCGCCGAGGGCGTGTAGAACATCGCCAGGAAAACGCCGGTAGTGGCCTGGACGATGAAGGCGAAGAGGGTCGCGGAGCCAAGAGTGTAGAACCAGTTCGTCCCCTTCGGCACCTTGCGGAAGAGCATGCCGGTGAGGAAGCCGGTGGCGGCGAGGCGCTGGTCGACCCAGCCGAGGGCGTCGATCGGCGCTTCTTTGCCGACGTCGAGCAGCTTGTCGCCGGCGCTCTTGCGCTCCGGGGTCTCCTTCAGGTCGCTCGGCGCCTGACCTTTCGGGGTGCCGCCGCTGCCCGGCTTGGCCGGTTTGCGCAGGGGCGGCGGGACGACGGCGTCCGGGATCTTGGGTTTCGGGAAGCTCGGCATCAGGGCGGTGGGAAGGTAGAGGGCCGCGGCGGGTAGAGGTATTCCCAGATCCCGCCGGTGAACTCGCCGGGGTCACGGGCGCGCACCGGCTCCATCTGCGAAGTGACGCTGTAGCGCGGGCCGAGTTCGACCTGGCCTTTGGTGACGCGGGTCTGGAACTGGTCGAGCGGGCGGACCGGCGGGCCGCCGATCCGCTTGCCCTGGAAGTCGTAGACGCCGCCGTGGCAGGGGCAGATGAAGTTGCCGGCAGCCTCGACGAAGCGGACCGGGCAGCCGAGGTGGGCGCAGCGGTTGGAAACGGCGACGTACTTGCCGGGTTCTTCGCCCAGGTCCTTGGAGCTTTTGCGCACGTAGGCGGTGGTCTTGCCGGCGTCGCCGATCCCCTCGGTCTCGGTGAAGACGACCTGACGGTAGGTGTCCTCGACGAAGTCGGAGACCGGTCCGACAGACTCCCAGCGCTCCTTGCCCCGGTGGAAGATCGGGGCAACCGCGAAGCCGACGGCCGGCAGCACGATCCCGGCGGCGGCGAGACCACCCAGCGCCTGAGAGGCAACCGTGAAGACGTGGCGGCGCGTCATCGACTCCCCCTCGAAATAGCCGGGGGGGTCGGGCTTAACCCGCTCCTTGATGGGGGCCTCCTCGGCCCCGTTTACCTTGTTCGCGTCGTCTGCCACAGGTCGATCAGGTAGGGCGGTGAAGTCTATTGCTTAGGCGGTGTGACCTGCATCACACATATCCCTTCTCTGTATAAGCGGGGGGAGAACTTCGGCGGTCTCAGCCCTTAGTCCTCCATGGCACGGGTTCGAGGCGTAGGCAGGATGGCGGTGGGCGTGGGAATCGTCGCGGCGATCGTGCTGCTCGCCAAGGGGCTCTATCCGGCCGATCTTCCCACCAGCCCGGACCCGGATTTCATCGACACCATCTTCAACAACCGATGCGTCCTCTGGGCGGCGCGGTTGTTGCTCGTATCCGCGGCAGGCGTCCTGGCCTTCGGCGGCAGCTTCATCGTTCTCTCAATTGGGATGCGGATGAAGAATCGAGAATGGCTGCGGCGAGCGGGACCGTTTGAGATCTCGGAGGGCAAAGTGGAACAAGTAACTGGCGGGGCGGGGTTTTGGCAGCGAGCTGCTTTTGCCAGTGACGAGGAAGTCACCAGCCTGAAAGCGCGCCTGCGTCAATCCGAGCTACTCATCGAAGAACTTCGGCGCCGCCGATAGTATGTTTTTGTCTGTAAGAGAAAGATAGGGCGATGACCCGAGAAGAACTGGACAAGAAAATCGAGTTGACGCTGGCAGAAAACCAGGCCGCGATTGAGAAAGCCGAGGCGTTCAGTCGATGGTTCCATCGGGAAGCTCCCATCCGCGAAGCTGAAATGGAGCGGGTTTTCCGAGAACTGCGCGAAGCCGCTAGACGACGTTAACGCTCTAGCGTGGAGCGGCGATCTGCTTGGCGGCCTGGCGCCAAAGATCCGGGATCCCTTTCGGGTCTCCCTCGGCATGGCGGCGGGCGCACTCGCTGATCAGGTCGGAGAGGATCGTGACGGCGCGGGTGTCGCCGAGGGTGGCGAGGCGGTCGAGGCCGAGGGCGTAGAGGTAGTCGCCGGCGAGGAGGGCGAGGTCTGGGTCGTGGCCGGCGAGGAGGCGGGGCTCGGCGTAATGGAGGAGGTAGCCCTCGCGGACGGCCTCGACGACGAGGGCATACTCGCCTCCCCCGGCGAGCTCTCCGAGCTCTGACGGCTCGGCCGGTTCGATGACGTGCGGGGAGATTGGTGTGTCCTCGGCTCGCAACTGGTCGGCGAGGGTCTGGAGAGCGTTCATCACAGCGCCTCGCTCAACGCTTCGGCGGCCGCTTCGAGCGTCTGGTCGATCGTCGACTCGTCGTGGGCGAGGGAGACGAACCAGGCCTCGTACTGGGCCGGGGGCGGGTAGACGCCGCGGGCGAGGAGGGCGCGGCAGAAGGCGGCGTGCGCCTCGACGTCGCAGGCGGTCGCGGTGGCGAAGTCGACGACGGGGACGGGGCTGAAGAAGAGGGTCACCAGGCCCGGGGCCGAGGCGACCTGCAGCGGCCGGTCGGCGGCCAGCGCTTCGAAGCCCTCGGCGAGGCGGTCGGTCAGCGCGCCGAGGCGCTCGTAGGCGGTGGTGTCCAGCTGCTCAAGCGTTGCCAGCCCGGCGGCCACCGCCAAGGGGTTGCCGGAGAGCGTCCCTGCCTGGTAGACGTCGCCCGCCGGGGCGATCCGTTCCATGTGCTCGCGCGGCCCCCCGTAGGCCGCCGCCGGCAGGCCGCCGCCCAGCACCTTCCCCATCACGGTCAGGTCGGGTTCGACGCCGTAGAGCTCCTGGGCGCCGCCGCGGGCGACGCGGAAGCCGGTGATCACCTCGTCGAAGACCAGCAGCGCACCCGCCTCGCGGGTCGCCTCGCGGAGGAACTCGAGGAAGCCCTCGGCGGGCGGGACGACGCCCATGTTCGCCGCGATCGGCTCGGCCAGCAGCGCCGCGACCTCGTGCTCGCGCAGCGCCCGCATCACCGCCTCGCGGTCGTTCCACGGCACCACCACGGTCGCCGCCGCCTGCGCCGCCGTGACGCCGGGGCTGCCGGGAACGCCCAGCGTCGCCAGGCCGGAGCCGGCGTCGGCGAGCAGCCCGTCGGAGTGGCCGTGGTAGGCGCCGGCGAACTTGACGACGACCTCGCGGCCGGTGATCGCCCGCGCCAGCCGCACCGCGCTCATCGCCGCCTCGGTGCCGGAGCTGGTCATCCGCAGCATCTCGACCGAGGGGAAGCGCGCCGCGACCTCCTCGGCGAGCTGGACCTCGGCCAGGGTCGCGGCGCCGAAGCTCGTCCCCCGCTTTGCCGCTTCGATCACCGCCGCGACCACCGCGGGCTCGGCGTGGCCGAGGATCATCGGCCCCCAGGAGCCGATCCAGTCGATGTAGCTGTTGCCCTCGACGTCGAAGAGCCTGCAGCCCTCCGCGCGCTCGATGAAGACGGGGTCGCGGCCGATCTGCCGCATCGCCCGGACCGGCGAGTTGACCCCGCCCGGCAGAACCTCCTGGGCGCGCTCAAAAAGACCCATCATCCGTTCGTCTGTTCCTTTTCGTTGCTATACGCCGATAAGGAACAGCTGAAGATCACGAATGCTCGGCTTCCCAGCGGGCGTAGTCCTCGGTGAAGTAGTGGAGGCGGATCTTCTTGTACTCGGTCGAGGAATAGAGGGTGGCGCGGTCGTCCGGCCCCATCCCGCACTCGGCGGCGATCGCGTCGAGGACGGCGTCGCACTCCTCCTTCGAGCGGCCGTGGGCCATCGTGAAGACGCTGTAGGGCCAGTCCTCGTAGGTCGGCCGCTGGTAGCAGTGGGAGATGCCGCGGAAGGAGGCCATGCGCCCGCCGACCTCCATGATCTGGTCCTCCGGCACCTTCCAGACCCCCATCCCGTTGGCCGAGAAGCCGGCGCGGCGGTGATAGAGGATCGCGGCGACCCGGCGGAGGATCTTGCGGTCGACCATCCCGCGGAGGCGGTCGAGCAGCTCCTCGGTGGAAATCCCGAGCTCCGCGGCGGCGGCGTCGTAGGGACGCTCCACAGCCTCCATCGGCCCCTGCAGGGCCTTGATCAGGGCGATGTCGTCGGCGTCGTATGGCTGCGGTTCGAGCTCCCGCGGCGGTGCCGCTTCGACCGGCGCGGCCAGCGCCTCGGTCCCCTTCTCCATCTCCAGGTTCATGTTGATTTTGAAGAGGGTGAGGGTCGGTAGTTCCCGCATCGACTCGGCTCCGGTCTCCTCCATCAGCGCTTCCAGCGTCCCTTTCAGGCCGAGCTGCGAGTCCGGCGGGGTGGCGATCGTGAACCAGAGGTTGAAGTCGTGGGTGCGGAGGTAGTTGTGGGAGACGCCGGGATGGGCGTTGACGATCCGCGCCGCCCGCTGCGGGTTCTCGGCGTCGACTTTCGCCGCCACCAGCATCGACTCGTAGCCGAGCGCACGGGTGTCGAAGATCGGCGTGATCTCGCGGATGATGCGGCCGTCGAGCAGGCGCTGGGTGCGGCCGAGGACGTCGTCGAGCTCCAGCTCCGCCTCGGCGGCAACGAGCGCGAATGGCTCGGGGTCGAGCGGGAAGCGCGACTGCAGCAGGTTCATCAGCCGCTTGTCGGTCTCGTCGAGAGGGATCGCGGAGCCGTCCTTGCGGCTGCGCGCCTTCGACTGCGGCACCTTCACCGAAGCCACTGGGCGGCCTCCTTCGCGTAGTAGGTGACGATCGCGTCGGCGCCGGCGCGGCGGATCGAGGTCAGCGCCTCCAGCGTGGCGGCGCGCTCGTCGATCCAGCCGTTGGCGGCGGCGGCCTTCAGCATCGAGTACTCGCCGGAGACGTGGTAGGCAGCGACGGGAGCCCCGGTCGCCTCTTTGACCCGGCGCACGACGTCGAGGTAAGGGAGGGCCGGCTTCACCATCAGCATGTCGGCGCCCTCCTCGAGGTCGAGCTCTGCCTCGCGCACCGCTTCGGCAGCGTTGGCCGGATCCATCTGGTAGCCGCGGCGGTCGCCGAATTCCGGCGTCGAGCCGGCGGCGTCGCGGAAGGGCCCATAGTAGGCGGAGGCGTACTTGGCGCTGTAGGCGATGATCGGGACGCCGCTGTGGCCCTCTTCGTCGAGCTGGTGGCGAATCGAGCCGATGCGGCCGTCCATCATGTCGCTGGGGGCGACCGCATCGGCGCCGGCCTCGGCGTGGGAGATCGCGGTTTTCGCCAGCAGCTCGACGGTGACATCGTTGTCGACCTCGCTGCTGCCCTCGCGGATGACGCCGCAGTGGCCGTGCGAGGTGTACTCGCAGAGGCAGACGTCGGTGATCACGACCAGGTCGGGGTGGGCGTCCTTCAGCGCCCGCACCGCCATCTGCACTATCCCCTCGTCGTCATAGGCCCCGGTCCCGAACTCGTCCTTGACGCTGGGGACGCCGAACAGCATCAGGGCCCCGACCCCGGCGGCGGCGATCTCGCCGGCCTCCTCGACCAGGTTGGAGATCGAGAGGCGCGCGATCCCAGGCATCGACGGGACCTCGTCCCGCACGCCCTCGCCGGCGACGACGAAGGCGGGCTGGATCAGGTGCGCCGGAGTGAGCTCCGTCTCGCGGACGAGGCCGCGCAGAGCGTCGGTGCGCCGGAGGCGACGCATACGAGTACTTGGGAACGGCATGAAGCCCGAGTTTAGGGAAGGGGGCTTGCTGTTCGGGGGAGGGGTGGGGGTGTCTCCTACCGGACGCGCTCGCTTCGCTCGCTTTTGGGAGTGTCCGTACGGAGACACCCCCACCCCTTCCCCACGCAGCGCAGTAGCTTGTTCGACCGTGCGGGCACAGGGGCTGGTCAAGAGGTTCGGAAGCCGGGAAGCCTTGCGAGGCATTTCCTTGGAAGCAGGTCCCGGGGAACTCGTGGCGATCATCGGGCCGAACGGGGCTGGGAAGACGACGCTGCTGTCGATCCTGGCCGGGATAGCCAGCCCCGACGAGGGTGAGGTGGGAGGTGGGAGCGGGACCGTCGGCTGGGTGCCTCAGCAGGCCGCTCTATACAGACGGCTGACGGTCGAGGAGAATCTCTTGCTGTTCGCGAGGCTGGAGGGGCATGAGAACCCCGCCGCTTCGGTTGACGGGATGCTTGAGCTGACGGGCTTGGGCGATCGTCGCAAGGAGATCGTCGCTCGGCTGTCGGGCGGCAACCAGCAGCGGATCAACATCGCGATCGGCCTCCTCTCCCGCCCTGCCGTACTCCTGCTCGACGAGCCGAGCGTCGGGCTCGACCCGCGGCAGCGGGCGCGCCTCTGGGAGTTCGTCTCCGGGCTGGCGGGCCGGGGGACGACGGTGATCTTCTCCACCCACGACATCCAGGAGGCGGAGCGCTACGGCGGCCGGGTGCTGGTCCTCGCCGACGGCGAGTCCCTCTTCGACGGCTCCGCCGAGGAGCTGCGCGAGGCCGTTCGCCGCGAGGCTCCCGAGTCGGCCGACCGCGACTTCGAGACCGCCTTTGTCGCCTACCTCCAGCACCGGGGCCACTGATGCGCGGCGTCCGCTGGCTGCTGCTGAAGGACCTGCAGATCCTCCGCCGCTCTCCCCTGCAGGCGGTGCTGCTGGTCGCCTACCCGATCCTGATCGCGGTCCTCGTCGGCTTCGCGATCTCGCGCGGGCCGGCGGACCCGCGGGTCGCCTTCCTCAACGAAGTGCCGCCGAACACGCGGATCAATGTCGGCGGCGCCGAGCTGCCGAAGGCGAACGTCAAGAAGCAGGTCTGCGAACGGGTCGAGTGCGTCTTCGTCGACGACCGCGCCGAAGCGGAGGCGAAGGTCGAATCCGGCGACGTGCTGGCGGCGCTGGTCCTCCCCGCCGACCTGGTGAACAAGATCAACTCGCTCTCGACGCTGACGCCGGGCGTGCCGGAAGTCGAAGTCCTCGTCAACGAGGAAAACGCGGTCAAGGCGGAACTCGTCGACGACCGGATCACGACCCTGCTGGCGGAAGCGAACCTGCGGATCGCACGGCGGATCGGCAACGAAGGCGGCCGCTACCTCGGCCTCATCGTCAACGGCGGCCAGTTCAAGGTACTAGGCGAATCGATCCCGATCCTCGGCCTCCGCGCCAGCGCCCGCATCCTCGAAGCAGCCGCCCCGGCGCTGCCGCCGCGGCTGCGGCCCTCGCTCGAACAGGTGACCGAGTTCGCCTCGCAGGCGCGCGACAACCTCGACGTGGCGAAACCGCTGATCGACCGCCTCGCCCAGCCGATCGCGGTCGACAAGGTCGTGGTCGGCGGCGAGAGCCCGCCCCTGGAAATCTTCGCGATCGCCGTCGCCGCAACCCTCACCCTCGCCTTCGTTGTCGTCCTCCTGGTCGCCGGCTCACTGGCGCTGGAGCGCGAGGAGAACGCTTTCTCCCGCCTCACCCGCGGCCTCGTCTCAGAGACCGGACTGCTCGGCGAGAAGGTCCTGCTCGGAGTCGCGGTCGGCCTCGTCGTGACCCTGCTGATGCTGCTCGGGATGAAGATCTTCGTCCCCCTCGACCTCGCCCGGATCGGCCTTTGGCTGGCGGCGATCCTCGTCTCGGCAGCGGCCCTCGGCGCCGCCGGAGCGGCGCTCGGCGCCGCGGCGCGGGAGGTGCGCGCGGTTTCCCTGCTCGCCTTCATGGTGACCCTGCCGATCGCCTTCCTCTCGCTCGTCCCCTCCGGCGCGGTCGGCCCCGCCGTCTTCGACGCGATCCGCTACTTCACCGCGCTCTTCCCCTTCAAGCCCGCGCTGGAAGCGATCACGGCCGCGCTCGACGAGAGCGGCCAGGGGATCGGCGGGCCACTGCTGCACCTGGCGCTCCTCTTCGCCGCCTACGCGGCGATCGCGCGGCTGGCGCTGCGCCGCTTCGCCAGGGTCTGAGGCGCGCCTCTAGAGCTGGATCTTCGAGGTCGTGTGGTAGCGGTGAGGGGCGCTCCAGCGGTCGCCCTGGCAGCCGGGCGACTGCGGTGAGCGAGCGGCGCCGCTCGAGTTCCCCCAGCGACCGGTCCAGGTCGCCCAGTCCTCGAACTCGTGCCACTCGATGTCATCGAGCTGCTCGCCATTGCCGTCGGCCTCGTCGCCGAACTCGGGTATTTCGTCGACCGGCCGGAAGAAGTTGGCGTGAGAGTCGCGGGCCACGTAGACGAGCGGTCGCCCGTCCTCTTTGCGCTTCTGCACGTTCCACCACATCCGGGCGCCACCCGAGTGGTGTTGCGAGAGCGTCATGCAGACGGGCGTGTCGCCCGCAGAGGCAACCTGGACGAACTCCCAATCACCCTCATGTTCGCCGGTGATGACAAACCGCTTCGGGTTGTAGATGTACCAGAGCCAGTACTGGACCCAGGTGAGGCCACCGCCTTTCTGTGTGCGCCGGTAGCCGACCCGTCCGAACTGGGAGCGCAACTGCGGCTCATAGCTCTCCGGGTCCGGCGGGAAATCCATCCAGCCGCCGGTCTCGGGGAGGTCTTTCAGCCGCAGGTCCACCTTCGTCCCCCCGGTTTCGATCAGCTTCGCGCCTTCCACTGCCTCGACGCTCTCGACCGCAAGCGGCTGGAACTTCTCACGGGAGTCGAGGATGAAAACCGGGTCTTTCATTGCTGCTGCGACCCTAAGCACTCAGGAGTACTTCAGTCAAACACGAGGCGGTTTCCCAGAACGGCGGGAACGAACACCTCCAGTGGCATCCCCGGCTGAAGCAGATCCCGCACCCGTTCGAGCACCTGCCGCTGATCCAGGGCCGGCAGGGTGCGGCCGGTGGAGGCGACGGCAGCGAGGCCGACCTCGGAGTGTTCGAGGCGGAGGCAGCCGTGGCGGCTGAGGTAGGCGGCTACCTCGGTCAACCCGCCTACGGCCTCGACCCGGCAATCGATCCGCTTCAGCCGGCGCAGCTCGTAGTTCGGCTCGGTCGCCGTCAGCAGCCGCAGTTGCTCGGCGCTGGGGTAGATGACGAAGATGGGAGCGACGGCTCCCGCACTGGCGAAGAGCGTCCCCGGGATCGCGCCGTAGGGGGAAACGTGAGCCGAGTAGACGACGTCGAAGCCCGCCAGCTCCGCCCGCAGCACCGGCATCGCCTCCGCGGGCAGCGACGCCAGCTTGCGAGCGAGGGACTCGGGTGCAGCGTTCGCTCCGTAGGCGAGGAGGGGTGAGCGATCGGCGAGGTCAAGGGCTCCAGGGAGCTCAAGGGCCTCGCCGTCGCGGTAGAGGTAGGAGCGCGCCGGGGTCGCGTACGGGTAGTCGAGCGCCCCCCTCAAGATCGCTGCCGCCGTCTCCGGATCGACCATCCGGCTCAATCTCGCAGATAGGGTCCGCGGGATGAAGGTCTTGTTCATCGGCGACGTGGTCGGCAGCCCCGGCCGTCAGGGGCTGCGCGAAGCGATGCCGGCGCTGCGCGAGGAGCACGCCCCGGACCTGGTGATCGTCAACGGCGAGAACTCGGCCGGTGGCGTCGGCATCACTGAGCGGACCGCCAACGACCTCTTCCAGTCTGGCGCCGACGTCATCACCACCGGCAACCACGTCTACCGCCATCGCGAGGCCTATGACTTCCTCGAAACCAACGAGCGGGTGGTGCGGCCGGCCAACTACCCGCAGGCGAATCCGGGCCGCGGCCACACCGTGGTCGAGGCCGGCGGGATGCGGGTGCGGGTCGTCAACCTCAGCGGCGGCGTCGGCCTCCGGGTCGCCCGCTCCCCCTTCGACACCGTCGACTCGATTCTCAGCCACCACGAGCAGGACGCGGTGGTCGTCGACTTCCACGCCGAAGTCTCGAGTGAGAAGGTGGCGATGGGCTGGCACCTCGACGGCCGCGTCGCCGCGGTCTTCGGCACCCACACCCACGTCCCCACGGCAGACGGTCGCGTCCTCCCCGGCGGCACCGCCCACGTCTCCGACGTCGGCATGACGGGGTCCCGCACCAGCGTCCTCGGGGTCAAGCCCGAGCAGGCGCTGCGCTCGATGATCACCCAGATGCCAACCCGGTTCGAGACCGCCGAGGAGGACGTTTGGGTGATGGGCGCCGTGGTCGACGTCAACGAGCGGGGGCTGGCCGACTCCTATCAGCGGGTGATGCTGCCAGTGCGATGAGCAGCAGTGGGTAAAACCACACTATGTAGAGGTAGAACCAGTGGTGGAGGGTTAGCTGTAGAAGGATCAGCAGGGCTGCTGATAGTGCGGCTAGCTGGATGATCGACTTGCGCTTCGGGATGAAGGCGAAGGCCAGGGACAGTGCGCCCAAAGTGGCCAGCAGGGCGGTGCGGAGCGGTTCCAGGGCGGTTTGTCCCCAGATGCTGAAGGGTGAATCTCGGCCTGCTTGGGTGGCGATGGTTCGGTCGTAGAAGGTGTGGAGGCCTGGGTCTAGGGTTGGCCAGAGGAGAACAGCGATGGTCACTAGGAGCGCGCCGAGGATGAACAGAAGCGCTGGGCGGCGGTCAGATTTGGTTGGCGATTCGTGGCGGGGTTGGTACGTCAGGAGCATGGGTCCCAGGGGGGCTGCTACGAACTTGGCCCAGGTGGCGGTGGCGTAGGTGGCTCCACGGGCCAGTGGCCGTCCGAGGAGGAGGAAGGTCAGCAGCAAGAGGGCGGCGACGAGAGAGTCATTGCTGTTCGACTCCAGTACGTAGGCGGTGTAGGGGTAGGCGGCCCAGCCGAAGGCGAGGGTTGCGGCTAGGCGTTGGCCCTCGGGGCCGGGCCGGATTCTCAGTCCTAGGAGGATCAGGAAGGTGAAGGCGGCGATGTCGAAGACGACCGCTGCGCCGTGGGCCGCCGGGAGGTCGTCCCATTCGCCCGTGCTGGGCCAGACGAGCTCGAAGGGGACGTAGGCGAGGTAGTTGACCGGGCCGTAGGTGTCGCCGGAGGCGATGTCCTCGGGGAAGTTGTCGTAGATCGGTTCCCCGTGGGTGATCTTGTCGGCGCCGACGACGCCTGCGTAGCCGACGTCGATCGCGCCGGCGTCGGCGATGTTGAGGCCGACGCGGAAGCCCATCAGGAAGAGGGCGGCGACAAGCATCCAGGTGACCGGCCAGACCGGCCGCAGGCCCTCCCCCCTCCCCCGCAGCCCAATCCAGAGGCTGCGGACGAGGAGGTAGAGGAGGACCGGGTAGACGAGCGGCACCGAGACGCCGATCTCGGCCCGGTTGAAGAAGTAGTGGGAGACGCCGAACCCGAGCAGGACCAGGAGATCGAGGTTGGCGAGGCGCCGAAGCCGCCGCCAATCGACCAGCCCGAGCAGGAAGATCAGGCAGAGGGGGATGAAGACGTAGGGCGCGTTGAGCTTGTGGCCGAAGGCGCCGGAATAGCCGCGGGCCATCTTCCAGGCGACCTGGTAGCCGGTCCACGACTCGGTCACCTCGCCGCCGTGGGGGTCAACGTAGACAAGCACCAGCTCCTCGCCGCCGGAGAAGTAGGCGACCTCCCAGCGGTCGTCGTCCTCGCTCAGCGACGCCGTCGCCGCCAGCGGACCGTGCTCGCGTTCCTCTTCCAGGACCGTCGGGTCCTTGTCGGCCGCGGCAATCGCTTCGCTCCGCGTGACGCGCTCGGCTCCCATCGCCGGCGCAGCCGCGGCCAGGCAGACGAGAAACGCGATCAGAAGCGCGGCGCGCCTCACTCCTTCGCCGCCACCCCGAAGTGCTCACGGATCACCGGAGCGACGTCGCGGAGCGTCCACTGCTCGCGCTCGCCGGCCGACTCCGGCCCGCAGCCGACGAAGAGCAGCGGCCCGAGCGAGTCGCCCGCGTGGAGCGCCCCGTGGCTGCCGCCGCCGGCGTGGCTGACCCCGCCCCAGTCGACCGCCTCGAAGCCAAGCGCGAGCGAGACGACGAAGTCGCCTGAATGCGGAGCCGTCACCGCCGACCAGACCCGCGCCAGCGGATCCGGGTAGGTCTCGCTGCCGAGCTGCTCGCCGGAGACCTCGGCCTCCAACGCCTCCAGGTCCCCCTCAAGCTCCCAGCTGCCACCGCGCAGGTCGGCGACCTCGCCGCCGGGCCGGAACCGCAGCACCGCGTCGCCGCGTTCGACCACAGCCCACTCGCCCCCCGCCGCCGGCATCCCCGGGCCCGAGCGCTGCAGCGGCATCCCGTCCGCCCCCTCGAGCCGGCAGACGAGGTCGACCCCCTCGATCACCCCGAGCCGCGCCGCCACCTCGAGCGGCTCCGCTCGCTCACCCTCCCCCTCGAGCAGGTAGACGTGCGCCGCCCGCCCGGTCGGGCTGACCGCCAGTTGCGAGCGCTCGGGCCGCTCCTCGGAGGGCTGCAGCACCGACCACTCGGCCCCCAGCAGCTCGGCCAGCGGTAGACCCCGGTGGACCTCCGTCTGGGCGTGGTCGGCGAGCAGGATCACCGCGTGGCCGGCGAGGAACTCGTCGAGCCCCCCCGCTTCCTCGGCGTAGGTCGCAAAGCAGGAGTCCGCCTTGGCAATCGACTCGACGCTCGCCTCCGGGCCGTGCTGGTGGGAGTAGTTGTCGTTGTCGGGCAGCGAGAGGAGAAGGAAGTCGTAGAGGTCCTCTTTCAGCAGCTCGGCCGCACAGCAGGCTGCGTAGCCGTCGCGGTTGCCGGGGATCGAGGTCGATTTGCAGGGAACCTCGCGGCTCGCGTAGAGGTCGCCGTAGAAGAGGTCGGTCGGGCCCCAAGTGTGGTGGTGGAACTTCAATCTGCTCACGTCGACCGCCCGCCGCAGCAGCCCCTCCAGCGAGACCTCGTGCCGCTGCCGGCCACGGTAGATGAGGAACGGGGTGCAGGCGGTGCGTTCGCCGGCGTCTTCGAGGCTCTCGAAGACCGTCTCCACCTCGGGGCTGAGGTGGGCGAGGTTCATGTTGTAGACGAGGTCGTAGAGGGCGAGGAAGACGCCGAAGGCGCGGGTCGCCTCCAGCGAGGACCCGTACTCGACATAGCGCCGCTCGAGCCGGTGGTACCAGTTCATGCCGCTGATCCAGTGCTGGTCGGCGCCGACGCCGGTGACCATCTCCGCGCTCGCGACCGGGGTCACCGAGGGGAAGCTGGAGACGCAGTCGGGGATGAGGACGCCGCGCTCGATCAGGGCGCCGAAGGTCGGCGCCCTCCCCTCCGCGACTGCCCGTTCGAGCATGTCGGTGCGGAGCGAGTCGACGTAGGTGAGGACGAGCTTCTTGCGGGTCGGCATCGATCGCATGATCGCGGAGCTACCCGTTCGTCTGTTCCTTTTCGTTGCCAGAGCCCGAAAAGGAACAGACGAAGCTAACGGAGGACGCGGAGGCCGGCGTGTTTGCGCTGGGCGCGGCGGTGGCGGGTGATGCCGAGCCAGATCAGCGCCAGGACGAGGGCGATGACGATCAGCGGGACCAGCAGGGCGATCGCGATCACGACCAGCGCCGCCAGGCTGACGATGAAAGCGAGCGCCCCACCGCCGCTGCCCTCGCGTCGGCTGGCCCCGTAGACGAGGTCGCTGACGATCACGCAGGCGAGCCCGGCGCCGACCGCGCCGAGCACCGCGCCGACTATTCCCCCGAGCAGGAAGCCGGCGATGAACCCGATCACGGCGGCAAGGATCGTCATCCGGCCGCGGGCCGATCCGTGGGTGCCGGTGGTGCCGGCGAGCATGCCGACGGCCATTCCGATTCCGAGCTCTTGCAGAACGTCCACGCCCCAAACCTAACCAAGTGCGATGGCCGCGCGTCGATCCGCCACACTTCAGCGATGGCAGAAGTCCCCGAGCCGACCCATCGCCGCCGATCCCACGCCGGCACCCGCGACCTCGAGCGCTACGCCGGCCTCTTCGCCGAGCGGACCAGCGTCATGCGCTCCTCGGCGATGCGCGACCTGATGGCGATCACCGCGCGGCCGGAAGTGATCTCGCTCGCCGGCGGCCTCCCGGACACCTCCACCTTCCCGCCGCAGAGCTTCGCCGCGCAGATGACCCGGATCGCCCAGGAGTCGGCCGCGAAGGCGCTGCAGTACGGGCCGACCGAGGGCTTCGAGGAGACCAAGGACTGCATCCTCGAGGTGATGGGGGCCGAGGGAATGCTGCCCGACCCCGACGACATCATCGTCACCACCGGCGGCCAGCAGGCGATCGACCTCGTCTGCAAGACGCTGATCGACCCCGGCGACGTCGTCATCTGCGAGGCCCCCACCTATCCCGGCGCGATCCCCACCCTCTGCAGCTACCAGGCCGACGTCGTCCAGGTCGAATGCGACGAGGACGGGATGCAGGTCGAGGCGCTCGAGCAGCTGCTCGCAAAGTTGCGCTCCGAAGGGCGGCGGCCGAAGTTCATCTACTCGGTCCCGAGCTTCCAGAACCCGGCCGGGGTGACGATGTCGCTGCCGCGGCGCACCCGCCTGGTCGAGCTGGCGCGCTCGCAGGAACTGCTGGTCGTCGAGGACAACCCCTACGGGCTTCTGCGCTACGGCGGCGAGCCGATGCCGCCGCTCTACCAGCTCGACGGCGGCGACTTCGTCATCTACCTCGGCACCTTCTCGAAGATCCTCTCCCCCGGCATCCGCCTCGGCTGGGCGGTGGCGCCGCCGCCGGTGATGGAGAAGATCGTCCTCGGCAAGCAGGCGGCCGACCTCTGCACCTCGACCCTGACCCAGTACTTCGTCCGCGAGTACTTCGCTGAACGGCGCTGGCAGCGCTACGTCGACGACCTGGTCGAGATCTACCGCGGCCGCCGCGACACGATGGTCGAGGCGCTGCGCACCCACTTCCCCGCCGAGGCGACCTGGACCGAGCCCGAAGGCGGCCTCTTCATCTGGGCGACGCTGCCCGACTACATCGACACCAGCGACCTGCTGGCGAAGGCGCTGCGCGCCGACGTCGCCTTCGTCCCCGGCCAGGCCGCCTACGTCGACGGCCGCGGCGCCCACTCGATGCGGCTCAACTTCAGCGGCGTCGACGACGAGGAAATCCGCGAGGGGGTGCGGCGGATCGGCAAGGTGATCGCCGAGCAGGTCGAGCTCTACGGCACCCTGACCGGCGAGCACCGGGCCCCCGAGCCGGCGGCGGAGCCGCAGCCCAACGTGCTCCCCTTCCGCAAGGCGGAGGAGGCGTGAAGGTCGCGGTCCTCAAAGGCGGCCGCTCGCTCGAGCGCGGCGTCTCGCTGCGCTCCGGCGCCAGGGTCGAGGACGCGCTGGAACGGCTCGGGCACGAGGTGCTGGCGATCGACGTCGGCCCGGACCTGGTCAAGCGCCTGGTCGCCGAGCGGCCCGAGGTCGCCTTCGTCGCCATGCACGGCGTCGGCGGCGAGGACGGAACCGTGCAGGAGCTGCTGGAGATCCTCGGCATCACCTTCACCGGGCCCGGTGCCGCCGCCTGCGCCCGCTGCATGGACAAGGTGCAGGCGAAGGACGCGATCGACGAGGCGGGGCTGCCGACGCCCCACTGGTTCGCCTTCAACCAGACTGCCTTCCGCGAGTTCGGCGCCGCCGACGCGCTCGGCCGGCTCGAGGAGACGCTCGGCTTCCCGCTGGTCGTCAAGCCGAGCCGCGGTGGCTCCTCGCTGGGGGTCAGGTTCGCGCGCTCGGCCGGCGAGGTTCCACAGGCCCTGATCTCGGCCTTCAGCTACGACGATCGCGTCCTCCTGGAGCGCTTCGTCGACGGCCGCGAGCTCGCGGTCAGCGTCCTCGGCGACGAGCCGCTGCCGGTGGTCGAGGCGCTCCTCCTGGAGGGCGACCGCTACGACTTCGAGGCCCGCTACGAGATCGGCCGCACCCGCTTCGCCTGCCCGGCGGAGCTGAGCGCCGAGGAGGAGCGGGCGGTGACCGAGGCGGCGCTGGCCACATACCGCGCCCTCGGCTGCACCGGCTTCGCCCGCATCGACCTGATCCTTGGCAACGACGGGCCGTGGCTGCTGGAGGCCAACGCGATCCCCGGCCTCACCGACACCAGCCTCCTCCCCCAGGCCGCTGAGGCGGCAGGACTTTCCTTCGAGGAACTCGTCGAGAAGATCCTCGACCTGGCGCTACACCCGACCGCCGCTTAGCCGTTACTGCTCACCCTGGGCGAAGTCGTCAGGAGTGACCTCGTCGAGGAACTCCTTGAATTTGTCGACGACCTCCTCGGTGTCCTCCACCTCGTGCTCGAACTCGATCGCCGACTCCTCGATGACGTCCTCGGCGGCGAAGATCGGGGCCGAGACGCGGACCGCGAGGGCGAGCGCGTCGGAGGGACGCGAGTCGATCTCGACTTCGGAGCCGTTGACGGAGACGGTGATCGAGGCGTAGAACGTGTTGTCGCGCAGCTCGGTGACGGCGACCCGCTCGCACTTCGCGTCGAGGTTCTCGAGCACGTCGGAGAGCAGGTCGTGGGTCATCGGCCGCGGCGTCGAAGCACCCTGCAGCTTCATCAGGATCGCCGCCGCCTCCGGGTGCCCGATCCAGATCGGCAGGAAGCGGTTTCCGTCCACGGTCTTCAGCAACACGATCGGCTGCTTGCCGACCATGTCGAAGCTGACGCCATAGATCTGCATCTGCTGCAAAAGGACTCCCGACCGTCGTTGAAAACGGAAGTATAGGTCGGGCCTGAGTGGGCGATCCTGGATTCGAACCAGGGACCTCGTCCTTATCAGAGACGCGCTCTAACCAACTGAGCTAATCGCCCGCAGAAGACTGCTGGAATTCGTCGACCATCGTAGCTGGGCGCAGTTGGTTCTGCCCCTGAGACACGGGACACCGCCGAAAGCGGCTTGGCCGATAGACCATCCATATGGACGTAATATCATCCATGTGGATGGTAGACTGGCCATATGGATTTGGCCCGACCCTATGCTGCGATAGCTCCCACTCTCGATCCTGGGGTGCTCTCCGTCCTTGCCGGGACGAACCGGCCGCTGACGGGACGAGAGATTGCTCGTCTCCTTGGGCGTCCCTCCCACAGCGGGGTGAGCGCCGCGCTCGACAGACTGGTCGTTCAGGGGATGGTCGCGCGGGAGGAAGCCGGCCGAGCGTTTCTCTTCACCCTGAACCGCGAGCACCTGGCAGCTCCTGCGGCCGAACTGCTTGCAGGCCTGCGTGACGAGCTACTTCGCCGAATTCGCGACGCTGTCGACCAATGGGAAGTCAAGCCCGAGCACTTGTCGCTGTTCGGCTCCGCCGCCCGCGGTGACGGTAGTACCGACAGCGATATTGACCTCTTCGTCGTCCGGCCAGAGGCAGTCGACCCCCAGAACACGGTCTGGCGGGCGCAACTCGATCTATTCGCCATCCAGATCGAGCGGTGGACTGGGAATCCAGCCCGGATCGCCGAAATGGGACAGAGCGAAACTGCACTGCTGCGAAAAGAGCGGCCGACGATCGTGGACGAGCTTCGGTCGGACGCGATTACCCTCGCAGGGGTCGAGGCGTCGACTCTACTGGGTGAAGCGTGAGTCCAGCTCGCAGCAGCGGCAGGGCCCAAGTTTGCTCGAAAGAGCAGGCGCGCACCCGCCTTGGTCATGCTCGCAAGTTTCTTGAGGTCGCCGAGATGACTGCAGGCGCTGCCGGGGACGTCGAATATGCCAGCGCGGCAGCAGCTTTAGCGGTCTTGGCCGGGATCGCAGCTTCCGATGCGGCGTGCTGTGCGGCGCTCGGTCGCCGAGCCCGCGGTCAAGATCACCAGCAGGCCACCAGGCTGATCGAGCAAGTCGAACCTGGAGGTTCGCGAGCCGCGAAAGCCCTCCGCCGTTTGTTGAGCCTCAAGGACGAAGCGCACTACGGGTTGTTCGACGTGGGCGGCCAGGATCTTCAAGGGGCCCTTCGTCAGGCCGCCACACTGGTGGATTTCGCTGCTACTGCAGTTCGGCGAGCCCCTGCGTAAACGCCTCAGCTGGAGCGCTTGCGCAGGCGGCGGGCGAGGGCGTGCGCCTCGCGGACGTCGTCGAAGCGCAGCTCGGCGACGATGTCTTCGCCTTTGGCGCGGGCGGTGACCTCGTGGCCCAGCGCTTCCTCGAGCGCCTCGGCGACGTCCCTGAGGGCTGCCTGGGCATCGGGATCGACGGGCGCCCTCCTTGGCCTCGTCTTTGGCTGGCCAGCCAGCCGAACTCTCTCCTCGGTCTCGCGGACCGACCAACCGCCGCGGGCGGCGTCGCGGGCGAGACGGCGACGGACGTCATGGCCGGTGGCGGCGAGCAGGGCCTTGCCGTGCCCCTCGCTGAGGTCGCCCGCCTCAAGTAGCGCGAGGGCCTCGTCGGGAAGCTCGAGTAGCCGGATCAGGTTGGAGACCGCAGGGCGGCTGCGGCCGACCCGGCGGGCGAGCTCCTCTTTCGTCAACCCGAGCTCGCGGACGAGGGCGTCGCAGGCCTTGGCCTCCTCGACGGGGTTCAGATCCTCACGCACCATGTTCTCGATCAGCGCCGCCTGCAGCCGCTCGGCCTCCTCCTGGTCGCGGACGACCGCCGGCACCTTCTCGATCCCGGCCTGCTGAGCGGCGCGCCAGCGGCGCTCGCCGGCGACGAGCTCGTAGCTGCCATCGGGGAGGGGGCGGACGAGCAGCGGCTGGACCACGCCCGAGGCCTCGATCGACGCCGCCAGCGCCGCCAGCGCCTCGGAGTCGAAGTTGGTCCGCGGCTGCGAAGGGTTCGGCTTGATCAGGGAGACCGGCAGCTCGCGCAGCTCACCGGTTGCCGAGACATCCGCTTCGGGAAGGATCGCGGCCAAACCCCGGCCGATCCCGGGCCTAGCCACGGCTTGCCAGCTCCTTCGAGAGGGCTCGGTAGGCGACGGCGCCGTGGGAAGCAGGGGCGTGCTCGGTCACGGGGAGACCATAGCTCGGCGACTCGGCGACTCGAACGCTGCGCGGGATCACCGTCTCGAAGACCATGCCGTCGAAGTGATCGCGCAACTCCGCCTCGACGTCCTGGGCGAGCCGCGTGCGCTCGTCGTACATCGTGATCAGTAGACCCGAAACCTCAAGTTGAGGGTTGAGCTCACGCCTGATCAGGCCCAGGGTTTCCAGGAACTGGACCAATCCCTCGAGTGCCAGGTACTCGGCTTGTACGGGGACGATCACCCGGTCCGCCGCGGTCAGGGCATTGACGCTGACGGGGCCGAGCGAGGGTGGGCAGTCGAGCAGGGTGACGGCGAAGCGCTCGCGGAGAGGGCCCAGGCGTTCGCGGAAGCGAGTCTCCGATCCCTCGATCCGCGGCAACTCGACCGCCGCACCGGCGAGGTCTTTGTTCGCCGGGACGAGCCAGAGGTTGTCGGGCCCCGCTGGGCGGGCGGCCGCAGCCACCGAGGTGTCCCCGGTCAGACAGTCGTAGGAGGAAGGGTGCAGGTCGCGATCGCCTCCCAGGGCCACCGTCGCGTTGCACTGGGGGTCGAGGTCGACGAGGAGGGTCTGGTTCCCCTCCACGGCGGCGCAGGAGGCGAGGTTGACGGCCGTCGTCGTCTTGCCGACGCCGCCCTTCTGGTTCGCGATCGCGTAGACCTTTCCCATCGAGGGGTCAGCCTAGTAGGGCTGGGCGGAACCCGCGTGTGCGCCTGGCGAGTGCCGGACCGAGCCGGGGTAGGACGCAGGGAGGCCGAATGGCAGCGCCATTTGGCCGACTGAGGACGACGCCCCGCGAAGTGTGTCCGGCGCCGCCAGACGTGCACGGGGGTTCCGCCCAGCCCTACTGGTCAACGCGCCCACCGCACATTCCTCAGCGCGTCGGCAGGCGGTCGGATAGCCTGCTGCCCGTGTCCGAGACCTACGACTGGCCCGACGCCCCCGCCGAACGAGCCCAGGAGCTCGTCGAGGGCGTGCTCGACGAGCTCGACCTCGACGGCGAGGTCGTGGTCGAGGAGGATGACGACCGCATCCTGCTCACGATCGAGGGCGAGGACGACTACGGCCTTCTGATCGGCAAACGGGGCCAGACGATCGACGCCCTGCAGCTGCTCTGCTACCAGGCGGCCTTCCGCGGCCTGCGCGAGCGCAAGCGGGTGGTGGTCGACGCGGCCGGGTATCGAGAGCGGCGGCGCGAGACCCTGGAGGGGCGTGCCGACAGGGCCGCCGACCAGGCGCTGAACAACAACCGCGTCGTCGAAATGGACCCGATGAGCGCGCAGGAACGGCGCGTCGTCCACGAACGGCTCAAAGAGCGGGCCGGGATCGAGACCTACAGCGAGGGCGACGAGCCCAACCGCTGCGTGATCGTCGCGCCCCTACTGCCCGAGTGAGCAAAGACCCGCTCGCAGGCCTGGACCGGGAGGCGCGCGAGCAGCTCGAGACCGTCCTCGGCCTTCTCGCCGAGGAGCGAGCCTCGGTGAGCTCTGTAGTCGACGAGCGGGCGTGGCAGGTGCATGTGGCCGACAGCCTCACCGGCCTGGAGATAGTGGGACTGCGGGAGGCTCGGCGGATCGCCGACGTCGGGGCGGGCGCGGGCTTTCCGGGTCTGGCTCTGGCGGTGGCACTGCCGCAAGCGCAGGTGGACCTGGTGGAGTCGGTCGGCCGCAAGTGCGAGTTCATGCGGCGAGCGGCTACGGCAGCCGGCATCGCCAATGCGCACGTCCTCAACACCCGCTCCGAGGACCTTGCCGCGAGCGAGGGGCGCGAGGCCTACGACGCCGTCACCGCTCGCGCGGTGGGTCGCCTCTCCACCCTCGCCGAGCTCGCATCCCCAATTCTGAAGCCAAATGGCGTCCTCGTCGCCTGGAAGGGCAAGCGCGATCCGGAGGAGGAGGCTCAGCTCGCCAACGCCGCCGCGGACCTCGCGATGGAGCCGGTTGAAGTCCTCGACGTCGGCGATCGGGCCGGCAGCCGCCACCGTCACCTGCACGTCGTCCGCAAGAGCGGGCCGACCCCCGCGAACCTCCCCCGCAAGCCGGGGATCGCGAAGAAACGCCCGAAGGGCTGAGCGGAGCGGAGCGCCTTAGCGCCGACGCTTCTTCTTTTTCGGCGGTTTGGGTGGGGGTTTCGCCGCCTGGATCGCCGCAGCGCCCTCGGGGGTCGCGGTGATCGGCGGTGGGATGACCCGCTGGATCACCAGTTGCTGTCCGATCGTCCAGAAGTTGGTGGTGATCCAGTAGAGGATCAGACCGGCCGGGAAGTTGAGGATGAAGGGGACGAAGATGAACGGCAGCACCATCATCATCCGCTGCTGGCTTTTGTCAGCGGTGACCGCCATGACCATGCTCGAGACCAGCTGGGTGCCGACATAGAGGACGATCAGGGTGATCAGTTCGGCGCCCGTCGCCTTCGCGGTGAGGTCGTTGATGAAGAAGAATTCGGCGCCGTATTCAGCACAGTGACCGGCGGCGGGGCAGCCCATGTCCGGCGGCAGCTCGTGACGGAGCACATAGAAGAGGGTGATGAAGACCGGCAGCTGCGCCAGCAGCGGGAAGCAGGAGGCGAGCGGATTGACTTTGTTCTCTTTGTAGATCCGCATCATTTCCTGCTGCAGGCGCTGTTTGTCGTTTTTGTATTTCTCCTGCAGCGCCTTCATCTGTGGCTGCAGCGCCTGCATGGCGCGCATGCCTTTGAGCTGTTTGTAGGTGAGCGGTATCAGGAGCGCCCGGGTGCAGACGGTGAGCGCGATGATCGACATCCCCCAGGAGAGGCCGACCTCGTCGTGGAAGAACTGGAGGACCGCGTTGGCGACGTCGATCAGCGGCTGCAGGATGTTGGCGGTGAGGGGCGTCATCAGTGGGTTTTGTGCCACTCGGCCGGGTGAACGGGGCCGGTGCGGAGCGTGAATCTATCGGGGACGGGGTCAAAGCCGCCGTGACTGAAGGGATTGCAGCGCAGAATCCGCCAGGAAGCGAGGAGAAAACCGCGGATTACGCCGAAGCGTTCGATCGACTCGACCGCGTAGGCGGAGCAGGTCGGCTCGTAGCGGCAGCGGCGGGGAAGGCCAGGTGAGATCCAGCGCTGATAGCCCCGGATCGGGGCGAGAAAGATGCGTTTCACGTGGAACGGCCCCCCGCAAGGGCCTCTTCAAGGTTGGCAGCGACACCCGTCATTCCCTCCCGCTCGATCAGCTCCTTGATCTCGCTGCGGGCGACGATGACGAAGTCGTGGCGCGGCGGCAGGCGGTCAGAAAGGGTCCAGAACGCCTCCCGGAGCACCCGCTTGACCCTGTTGCGCTCGACCGCGCCCCCCACCTTGCGGCTGACGGAGACGCCCAGGCGCACCTCCTCGCGCTCCTCGTCCTTGCGCGGGAAGGTGTAGAGGACCAGGTAGCGGGTGGCGTGCGAGGAGCCGTCGCGATAGACGCGGTCGAACTCGCCGCTACGGGAGAGGCGCCGTCGCTTCGGCGACGCCATCAGACCGGCGAGGCCTCGAAGCCGCGCATCTAAGGAGTGAGGCGCTTGCGGCCTTTGCGCCGGCGGCGCTTGAGGATGGCGCGGCCGCCTCGGCTGCTCATCCGGGCGCGGAATCCGTGGGTCTTGGCCCGCTTCCGCTTCTTAGGCTGGTAGGTGCGCTTCATTGCCGGCGGAAGTATAGGGACCCGCCGAAAATCTTTTCTGCGGGATTTGCGAGGCGCCCCGGATGGGCGCTCAGGCACGGCGCTATGGTCGCCGCGCGGTGCCTGACGACCCTCCCAAAGATGACCTCGATGCGCTCTGGCGAACGACGCGAGAGCGGCTGAGCTCATCGGTTCCAGAGTCGACGTGGCGACTCTGGCTCGAGCCCCTGGAACTTGTCGGGGCGGAGGGCGAAACCGTCTTCCTCAGCGCCCCCGACGGGATCCGGGCTTGGAGTGAGCGTCGCTACTCCGCCTTGATCGCCGAAGCGCTGCGTGAGGCGGGTGGGCCCTTTCAGCACGTCAGCTTCGCGGAGGCGCCGGGGGGATCGAGCAGCGGCGACGCCGATCCCGAACTGAATCCCAACTACACCTTCGAGCGCTTCGTCATCGGCCCCGGCAACCGCCTCGCCCACGGCGCCGCACTCGCCGTCGCCGAGGCTCCCTCCGAGGCCTACAACCCGCTCTTCCTGCACGGACCGCCGGGACTCGGCAAGACCCATCTGCTCGCCGCAATCGCCAACTACCTGCGCGATAACGCCCCCGGCCTCAGCGTCCGCTACACCACCGCCGAGTCCTTCACCAACGAGTTCGTGGCGGCGCTGAAATCCTCCGGCGCCGAGGCCTTCAAGGCCCGCTACCGGGATATCGACGTCCTCCTCATCGACGACGTCCAGTTCCTGCAGGGCAAGCCGGCGACCGAGGAGGAGTTCTTCCACACCTTCAACGCCCTCTATGAATCCGGCAGCCAGCTGGTGCTCTCGGCCGACCGCATTCCCAGCGAGCTCTCGACCCTCGCCTCCCGCCTCCGCGACCGCTTCGAGTGGGGGCTGACGGTTGCCGTCGAGCCGCCGAACCTGAGGACCCGGCTAACGGTCCTCAGGCGCCTTGTCGAGGAGGCCGGTGTCGAGATCGCGGACACCGAGGCCCTGGCCGAGCTTGCCCACCGGATCGACGTCAACGTGCGACAGCTGCACGGCGCCCTCACCAGGGTGATCGCCCACGCCTCGCTGATGGCCAAACCCCTTAGCACCGAGCTGATCGCCGAAGTCATCCCCAGCGTTCGCCGCTCGCAGCCGACCTCTGTCGAGGAGATCCAGCAACGGGTGGCGGAAGGCTTCGGGATCTCCCGCGCCGAGCTCGTCGGTTCGAGCCGGGCTGCCACTCCCCTGCGGGCCCGCCAGGTCGCGATCTTCCTCACCCGCGATCTCACCGACCTCTCGCTTCCCCAGATCGGCCACCTCTATGGCGGCCGCGATCACACCACCGTCCTCAACTCGCTGCGGCGCATCGAAGCGGGGCTCGACGAGGACACTGAGCTTGCAGAGAAGATCCGCGAGCTGCGGGGCGCAATCCACAACCCTGTGGGCGAGGAGCGCTGAACGCCGCCGGCGCTGCAAGAATCCCCAGCCTTCCACAGCCTCCTCCACAGCCGCTAAACCGCACCAGACCGCCGAATCCATCCCCGCCCAGACTTTTTCCACAAGCCCTAACCCAACTCAAGAAGGCAGCCATCAACTTGAAGCTCACGACCAAACGGGAAAACCTCGTCTCCAAGCTCTCTGTTGTCTCCAGGGCTGTCTCAACCCGCGCCGCCACCCAGGCGCTCTCCGGCGTTCTCCTCACCGCCAAAGAGGGCCGGGTCACCCTCGCTGCCACCGATCTCGATCTCGGCCTCGAGACCACCCTCGACGCTGAGATAGAGAGCGAGGGCACCGCCCTCCTACCTGGCCGGCTGTTCGCAGAGGTCGCCCGCTCGCTTGCCGATCCCTCGGTTGAGATCGAGTCGCGGGAGGCGGAGCACGATGTCGAGATCCGCAGTGGCGGCTCCAGCTTCCACCTGCGGGTGCTGCCGGCCGAGGACTTTCCGAATCTGCCTCAGCCGGAGGCCGATCCGGGCCTGAAGATCCCGGCGGCGGCGCTGGAAGAGAGCATCGAGCTAGTTGCCCGGGCCGCCTCGCGGGACGACATGCGACCCGTTCTTACCGGCGTCTTCGTCACCGCCAGCGGCAAAGAGATGACGATGGTCGCCACCGACTCCTACCGGCTCGCGGTCAAGCGGACCGAGCTCGAGGCAGACCTCGGCGGTGAGCTCGAGGCGAACATCCCGGCGCGGGCGCTGCGCGAGCTCGGTCGCATCCTCTCCTCCGAGGGTGCGGGCGAGACTTCGATCTCGCTGCTGACCAACCAGGCGGTCTTCGTCGCCGGCTCGATCCTTCTCTCCACCCGCCTGATCGACGGCCAGTTCCCGAACTTCCGCCAGCTGCTCCCTGAGTCCTACGAGCACGACGTGCGGCTGCCGCGTCCCGAGTTCCTCGAGGTCACCCGCCGCGTCAGCCAGATGGCTCAGCGGAATGCTCCGTTGCGTCTCTCGTTCCGCTCCGGTGAGCTGACGGTGGCGGCGGAAACGCCCGACGTCGGCGATGCCCGCGAGACGATGCCCGCCGCTTTCGAGGGCGAGGAGCTGGAGATCGGGTTCAACCCGGAGTTCCTCAAGGAGGGGATCGAAAGCCAATCCGGTGACGAGATTCTTCTGCGGCTGATCTCGCCGCTGCGGCCGGGGTTGCTGGAGCCGGTGGAGGGAGACGACTTCCGCTACCTGGTGATGCCGATCCGGCTCAACGTCTGACGTGACGCCGGCGGCGGAGTGATCTCGCCGTGCTCGTCACCGCGATCGAGGCGAGTCCACTGCGCAGCCTCGAGCGGGTCCGGGTCGAGCTGGCGCCGGGGATCGTCAGCATCATCGGCCCCAACGGGACCGGCAAGACGAACCTTGTCGAGGCCCTGTACTTCGCCCTCACCGGTCGCTCGTTCCGGACCTCGGATCGCCGCGACCTGATTCCCTTCGGCGGCTCGATGGCGCGGGCAGAGGCGACTGTGCGCGACGAGGATGGGATCGAGCACAAGCTGCTCGCCGCGGTCAGCCGCAGCGAGGGCCGGCGGCATCTGCTCGACGGCAACCCCGCCGATCCAGCGTCGATTGCCCGTGCGCGCCCCCCTGTCGCCGTCTTCGCGCCGGACCGCTTGACGCTGGTCAAGGGCCCACCGGCGGAGCGCCGCGCCCACCTCGACGGCTTCCTCGCCGCACGTTGGCCGGCCCGGACGGAGCTGCGCAAGCGCTTCGGGCAGGCGGTGGCGCAACGCAACGCGCTGCTCTCGCGGCTTGCCGCAGGCTTCGGCTCCCCCGCCGACCTCGGCGTCTGGGACAACGGCTTTGCCGGCGCCGCCGCGCCCCTCGTCGAGGCTCGGGCCGAGGCGGTGGCCGAGCTCGCCGGCCCTTTCACCAACGCTGCCACCGAGCTCGGCCTGGAGGACGGCGCGCTGGAGTACGCGCCGCGAGCTGCGGGATCCGCGGAGGAGATCCGCAGCGGCCTCGAGGAGCGCCGCGAGCAGGACATCCGCCTCGGCCGCAGCTCCTGGGGCCCCCACCTCGACGAGTTGAAGTTGACGAGCGCGGGGAAGTCGCTGCGGCGCTTCGGCTCGCAGGGCCAGCAGCGGGCGGCGCTCCTCGCCCTCCTCTTCGCCGAGCGCGAGGTGCTGCTCGAAGCCCGGCGCGTCGTCCCCCTGCTGCTGCTTGACGATGTGATGAGCGAGCTTGACCCCGGCCGCCGCGATCGTCTGGTCGACCGTCTTGACGACGGCGGTCAGGTCCTGATCACCGCCGCCGACGAGGAGTCGGTCCCGGCAGCGGCGATGAAGACCGTGGTGCGAATGCCGCCGCCGCAGACAGAAAGTGCCGCCGCATGAGTCGCCGCCGCGCCCCCCGTCCCGCAGCCAATGCGTTTCAGGCGGCGCTGCACCAAGTGGCCCCCCAGACCCCGCTCGCAGCCGTGCAGGCAGCTTGGGCGAACGCGGTCGGCGAGCAGCTTGCGGCGCGAGCGACTCCGGTCTCCGAACGCGATGGAACGGTCACGGTCGAGTGCGTTGACGCGGTCTGGGCGCAGGAGCTGGACCTGATGCAGGGGACCCTTATAGAGCGCCTGCGGGAGCAGGTCGGGGAGCAGGCGCCCGAAGCCCTGCGCTTTCGCGTCAACAGCGAGCGTTTCTAGGCACACTTTTATAACGATTTGCAGGGAATTTCTTAATCAGGGGCGGCTTGTCCGAGGGCTCGAACTGATATTCTTATGGCAACTCGGATAAAGCCCCGACCACCCTCAAAGGGCGTCGGGGTTTTCTCTGTTCCGAGTGTCTGTGTGTCAATCGGAAGGGATTCATTGCCTGACAAAAAAGCCAGCGGAGACTCCTACGGCGCCAAGGACATCACCGTCCTCGAGGGGCTGGAAGCGGTTCGCAAACGCCCCGGCATGTACATCGGCTCGACCGGCCCGCGCGGGTTGCACCATCTCGTCTACGAGATCGTTGACAACTCGGTCGACGAGGCCCTCGCCGGACACTGCGATGCGGTGCGAGTCGTGCTGCACCCCGACAACGCCTGCACGGTCGAAGACGACGGCCGCGGCATCCCCGTCGAGACGATGGAGAAAGAGGGGAGGCCGGCCGCCGAGGTCGTGCTCACCGTCCTCCACGCCGGCGGCAAGTTCGGGGACGGCGGCGGCTACAAGGTCTCCGGCGGGCTGCACGGGGTCGGCGTCTCGGTCGTCAACGCTCTCTCTGAGCGCCTGCACCTGGAGATCGCCCGCGACGGCAGGGTCTGGTCGCAGGACTACGAGCGCGGCAAGCCGCAGAACGACCTGACCGCCGGCGAGAAGACCAAGGACCACGGCACCAAGATCACCTTCCTGCCCGACCTCGAAATCTTCGAGGAGATCGAGTTCGACTTCCAGACGCTGGCCGAGCGCCTACGCGAGACCGCCTTCCTTACCCGCGGGCTGAAGATCGAGCTGGTCGACGAGCGCGGCGCCACCAACAGCGTCACCTTCCAGTACGAGGGGGGCATCGAGGACTTCGTCCGCCACCTGAACGAGAACAAGGACGCGCTGCACAAGAAAGTCGTCTACTTCGAGGGCAGCGAGGAGGCTGGCGAAGTCGAGCTGGCGATGCAGTGGAACGCCTCCTACCAGGAGTCGATCTTCAGCTTCGCCAACAACATCAACACCCACGAGGGCGGCACCCACCTCTCCGGCTTCCGCGCCGCGCTGACCCGCACCCTCAACGCCTACGCCCGCAACAAAGGCCTGCTGAAAGAGAAAGACGACAACCTCTCCGGCGAGGACGTCCGCGAGGGTCTGACCGCGGTGATCTCGGTGAAGCTGCACGACCCGCAGTTCGAGGGACAGACGAAGACCAAACTCGGCAACCCGCCGGTCAAAGGCCTGGTCGAGGAGACGGTCAACCGCAAGCTCGCGGAGTACCTCGAGGAGAACCCGGGGGACGCGAGGCGGATCATCAGCAAGGCGATCGACGCTTCCCGCGCCCGCGACGCGGCTCGCAAAGCCCGCGACCTCACCCGCCGCAAGTCGGCGCTCGAGAACTCGACCCTGCCGGGCAAGCTCGCCGACTGCACGGTCAAGGATCCGAGTTTGGCCGAGATCTTCGTCGTCGAGGGTGACTCCGCCGGCGGCTCGGCGAAGCAGGCGCGCGACCGCAACACGCAGGCGGTGCTGCCGCTGCGCGGCAAGATCATCAACGTCGAGAAGAGCCGCATCGACAAGGTGTTGGCCAACAACGAGATCCAAGCGCTGATCACGGCGATCGGGACCGGCGTCCACGAAGAGTTCAACCTCGAGGACGCGCGGTACCACAAGATCGTGATGGCGACCGACGCCGACGTCGACGGCGCCCACATCCGCACCCTCGTCCTCACCTTCCTCTACCGGCAGATGCCGGAGCTGATCGACGCCGGCTACGTCTACATCGCCAAACCGCCGCTCTACCGGGTCAAACAGGGCAACCAGGAGACCTACCTGGAGCGGGAGTCCGAACTCGAGGAGCTGCTGCTGCGGGACAAACTCGAGGACTTCGAGCTGATCGACGCCAACGACAAGAAGACGAAATTGACCTCGAGCCGCTGGCAGGGGTACGTGCGGCGCTCGAAGGAGTACGAGGGCTGGAGCTCATCGCTGCAGGCCGAGTTCGGCCACGAGGCGGTGCGCTTCCTCGAGGAGTCGAACCTGCTCGACGAGGGCGTGACGTTGGTGGCCTCAGCGGCGAAGCTGATGAGCCAGAAAACCGACGAGGACGAGCCGTTCGACACCGAGGTGCTGGAGAACGGCAGCGACCTCCTCGTGGTCAAGGCGATCGAGCGGCGCAGCGGCCTCGCCCGCACCCACCGCTTCCCGGCCGCGCTCTTCGACCACCACGACTACCGCAAGTTCGTCGAGGTCCACGGGGCGCTGCTGAAACAGGTCGGACGGCCGCCGTTCGAAGTCCTCTACGAGGGCCGCCACAACGCCGCCCTCTCCTTCCAGGCCCTGCGCGGAGCGGTCCTGGAGCTCGCCCGCAAAGGCGTGCAGCTGACCCGGTTCAAGGGACTCGGCGAGATGAACGCCGAACAGCTGCGCGAGACGACGATGGATCCGGCCAGCCGGACCCTGGCCCGCGTCACCCTGGAGGACGCGACCGCCGCCGATCAGATCTTCTCGATGCTGATGGGCGACCAGGTCGGTCCCCGCCGCGACTTCATCGAGACCCACGCGAAAGAGGTGCGCTTCCTAGATGTCTGATGCCAACGTCCTCACCGGGGGGCGCATAGAAGAGCGCGAGCTCGAGAAGGAGATGCGCTCGTCCTACCTCGATTACGCGATGAGCGTGATCGTCGGCCGGGCGCTGCCCGACGTCCGCGACGGCCTGAAGCCGGTGCACCGCCGGGTGCTCTACGCGATGCACGACATCGGCCTGCAGCCGACCCGGTCCTACCGCAAGTGCGCCTTCATCGTCGGCGAGGTGATGGGCAAGTACCACCCGCACGGCGATTCGGCGATCTACGACACCCTGGTGCGGATGGCGCAGGACTTCTCGCTGCGCTACATGCTGGTCGACGGCCAGGGCAACTTCGGCTCGATCGACGACGACCCCGCCGCCGCGATGAGGTACACCGAGGCGCGCCTCGGCCGCCTGGCGACGGAGCTGCTGCGCGACATCGACGCCGACACCGTCGACTTCGGCTCCAACTACGACGAATCGACGCAGGAGCCGCTGGTCCTGCCGGCGCGGTTCCCGAACCTGCTCGTCAACGGCACCTCCGGGATCGCCGTCGGGATGGCGACGAACATCCCGCCGCACAACCTGCGCGAGGTCGCCGCCGCCGTGACGGCCTATATCGACGATCCGCAGATCGACCTCGCGGGCCTGATGGACCATGTCAAGGGCCCCGACTTCCCCGGCGGTGGGATCATGAGCCGCGAGGGGATCCGCGACGCCTACGCCTCCGGTCGCGGCAGCATCAAGGTCCGTGCCCGCGCCCACGTCGAGCCGCTGAAGGGGGGCAAGGAGGCGATCGTCGTCACCGAGCTGCCGTTCATGGTCAAGAAGGGCGGCGAAGGCGGCCTGATCACGAAGATCGCCGATCTCGTCCGCGACAAGAAACTCGAGGGCATCTCCGACCTGCGCGACGAGTCCGACCGCTCGGGCATGCGCCTCGTCATCGAGCTGAAGCGCGGCGGCCCGCCGGCCAAAGTCGTTCTCAACAACCTCTACAAGAAAACCGCGATGCAGACGACCTTCGGCGCCAACATGGTGGCGCTGGTCGACGGGGTGCCGAAAACGCTGGGCCTGCGCGAGCTGATCCACCACTACGTGGACCACCAGCGCGAGGTGGTCACCCGCCGGACTCAGTACGAACTGCGGCGGGCCGAGGCGCGGGCGCACATCCTCGAGGGCCTACTGATCGCGCTCGACAACCTCGACGCGGTGATCAAACTGATCCGCGCCTCGAGTGACCCGGACGCCGCCCGCGACGGGTTGATCGAGACGTTCGAGCTCTCGCGGGAGCAGGCGCAGGCGATTCTCGACATGCGCCTGCAGCGCCTGACCGCGCTCGAGGCCGACAAAGTCCGCGCCGAGCACGCCGACCTGATGGAGCGGATCGGTGAGCTGCGGGCGATCCTCGGCGACGAGCTGAGGGTGATGGGGCTGGTCAAAGACGAGCTCACCGAAATCGTCGAGTCCTACGGCGACGAGCGGCGCACCGAACTGGCCCACTTCGAGGGCGACGTCGGAATCGAGGACATGATCGCCGACCAGCAGATGGTGATCTCGCTGACCGCTTCGGGCTACGTCAAGCGGCTGCCGCTGGCGACCTACCGGCAGCAGCGGCGCGGCGGCGTCGGCGTGATGGGGATGAACCTGAAAGAGGACGACTACATCGCCCACCTCCACATCTGTTCGACCCACGACTTCCTGCTCTTCTTCACCAACCGCGGCAAGATCTACCGGCTCAAGGTCTACGAGCTGCCGGAGGGTGCCCGCCAGGCGAAAGGCAGCTCGCTCAACAACCTGCTGCCGCTGCGCGAAGGCGAGCGGGTGATGGCGGTGATCCCGACCCGGGACTTCAAAGAGAACAAGTACCTCGCCTTCGCCACCGCGAAGGGCCTGGTGAAGAAAACCGAGTTCCTCGCCTACAACACGCCGATCCGCGCCGACGGGATCATCGCGATCAAGGTCCGCGACGGCGACGAGCTGGTCCAGGTGCGCCTCACCTCGGGCGATGACGACATCCTCATGGTCTCCCACTCCGGCCACGCCTCCCGCTTCTCCGAGAAGCACGTGCGGACGATGGGCCGCGACACCAGCGGCGTCAAAGGGATGAACGTCTCCGGCAAGGACAACCGCGTCCTGGCGATGGACATCGCCCGCAACGACACCGAACTCTTCGTCGTCACCGAGAACGGCTACGGCAAGCGGACGCCGGTCTCCGAGTACCCGGTCAAGGGCCGCGGCACCAAAGGCGTCCTCACCATCAAGCTGACGGAGAAGAAGGGCGGCCTCACCGGCGCCCTGATCGTCGGCGAGCACGAGGACCTGCTCTTCATCTCCCAGAACGGGATGGTCCAGCGCACCTCGGTCGGCGGCATCTCGCAGATGGGCCGCTCGACCCAGGGCGTCAAGGTGATGAACATCAAGGACGACGACCGCGTCAGCGCCGTCGCCCTCGTTGTCGAGTCCGAGGAAGCAAACGCCGACGCGGCCGCCGAGAACGACGGTCAGGCGGAGCTGGCCGAGGCCTCGCCCGACGGCGCCGGCGAGAGCGCTTAGCCGCCGCCGTGACGTGCGGGCCGGCCGGGTCCGCGCGTTTGGATCGAGACAACGTTGTCGGGCGTTGCGTGTTCGTTTGGCTGAGGCCGTAGGTCGGGCGCTTCCTCCGGGATGACGTCCCCGACCCGCAACTTGCGATAGCGGAGGACAGCTCGCTCGAGCTCTTCCGGCTCCAGTTCTGCCTGGGCGATGAGCATCCCGATGAGCTCGGCTCGGGTTGCCTCGACATCGCCTGCGGCTTCAGTTAGGAGGTCCAACCGATGGTGGACAGCAAGCGGGAGCGTCATCGAGGTCCCCTGGCGCCGCGACTCCCGCAGCCGTTCGTCCCGTCCCAGGACGACCAGTTCGCGCTTCCTGTTCATCACTCTCCTTCGGCCGTTGAATCAACGTTTCTCATATCTAGAGAGTAAAGGCACCACACATAGCCCGAACAAACGGGCTAGAGTGATGCAACGTAGTTTGTAAATCGAAAGCGATTGTATTTATGAGCCAGACGGAAAAACGTCGTCGCGCTAGAGGATTGGGAAGCCTGCTCAGGTTCTTCTCTGACCTCGGGTACGCGGCCCCGGCTCTCGTTGGCGTTGCTTCGGCAGCAGCAGCGATTCTCCTTGTGGTGACCCAGGTCGTTGGGCCGGCTGCGGTGGTGGTCGCCTCGGCTGTCATCGTTACCGGACTCCTGCTCCGCTACCGGGCGATCCACCGGCTGAAGGACCGCTGGTACGAGAGGATGCGCGGGCGATTGCGGAGGGAGCTTCGCTTCACCCGTTTCTGGATTGCGACGGGGGCAGCCATGGTCGTGGTTGTCGCCGCCCTTCCGCCCCTTCCGGCGATGGCCCTATGTGCTCTCCTGACGCTGGTTCTGCTGCTGACCGGGCTTGCGATGGCCCGGCGCAGTGCTGAAATTGAGAAGAACCTCGAACTGGCAAAAGCGAATGCGGCAGAGGAATGCGACCGCGTTCGCGGCCTCGCGGAGACGGCGGCGAGCATCCCGGTGATCCGCAGCCCCGAATACATCACCCGCCTGGCTCACTACGAAGTGACTCCGGGGGAAATCGGGATGCTCCCTTTTCTCGCGCTCGCCGTCATTGCGGTGGCCTTCTTTGTCTACGTGGGGCTGGCCACGGCCGTCGGTATCTCGGAGGTCACGCAGAAGGACTCACCGGCGAAGACGGCCACTGAAAGCGACCAGTCTGGCCAGGTGGACAAGAAGAGCGGGTCAACCAGCTCCTCCTCTGAACCGGTTCCCACCTATGCCGAAGAATGTTCGGCGATTCCGAACCCGCTTGACATCGGCCATGGCTTGGGCAGGCTCTTCAAGAGAGACGGGGCGTTCAAGGCGGGCTGTGGGAGCAAGCCCTACAGAGTTCGCGGCACCGCCACCTGGTTTTCGGCGGGGATCTGCGACGGAGCGACCCGCTCGGTCGCCGTCGCTACCGCGGGTGGACCTAGCGCCATCGTCTACGGTGCGGCGGCTCGCTTTGCCTGGACCGAAGCGCTGCGGGGGAATCTGCTGGCGGCAGAATCTGAGCTAACCGGAGGAGGCGAGATCGATCTCCTGGAAACCTTTGGCGGCACCCACGCATTCACCCGTCTCGATGCGGATGAAGGCAACGGTGACCCGCGGTCCTGCACAGAGGTGACTGGGACGGACCGCCCCTTTGTCTACCTGAGCCCGCAGATGAACTTGCTCTGGCTGCAACTACTGGAACATCGTGCGAACTGGTCCTGGCCTACCGCGGAAGACGGCGGCGGTGAAGAAGCGGTCGCCTTCACGGTGTTCGGCACTGGCGAAGTCACGGCTCACGGCTCGTGCAAGCGGGGAATCAACTGCAGCCTCTTCGTGGATGGGCATGAATGGCCCGGCGCCGGAACTTCGTATGTCGCGCTGGATGACCTCCGTCCCTACATGCCCGACGATTGACCCCGATCTGGGATAGGTCAATGACCTTCGAATTACCAGCTAGAACGGCACTTCGACCAGCGCTTCGAAGCTTGGCCCCGTCAGTGAGAAGTGCGGGGCGCCGGGGAAGTTGACGTTGAGGTTGCCCGACCAGGTGTAAGTCCCGTCGGGGGAGGCGTGGTAGCGGCCGGTTCCGTGGAACGGGGCCGGGGGGACGAGGCGGCCGGAGGTGAGGGCTTCGTCGAACTTGAGGGTGCCCGGCTTGTGGAGCAACGCCAGGCGGACGATTGCCAGCTTGCCCCTGCTTTCTTCGTGGGCGGCGATGAAGGTGCTCTTCTTCTTTGCCGCGATCGCCAGCAGGGCGGTTGAGTCGACGCCGTCCCGGGAGAGCGCCAGCATCGCTGCTTCGGGCTTGGCGAAGAGGAATTCGAGTTCGGAGAAGTCGAAGTCGTGATGGCGATGGACGTGGCAGCGCTTTCCCAGCCTGAGGATCGTTCCCTTCGCCCGGTGGAGGCGAACCGAGACGTAGCCGCCTTCGCCGCGGAACTCGAGGCTGCCGACGAAGAGGCCGTGCTGCTTGATCAGCTCGCGCCCGAAGCTGCAGCTCTTGCTGGGTGGGCGGGTCGAACGGCGGAAGCGCATCGAGACCTTCCCGAACTTGCCGAAGGTGGCCTGGAGGCGTTCGGGCCGGGCCACGCCCTTGGCCAGGTAGGCGCTCATCGAGCGCTGCTTCCTACCCCCTTGCCAGACGTTGAGGAGGAGGCCGGCGCCGTAGGTGCTGACCCCGACCTTGTACTTGCCCGCCTCGACCGTGAAGCCGGAGCGGAAAAACGGTTCCGGTCGCACGTCCGGACCGTGTTCGGGCAGGGCTTGATCGAGCAGGCGGCTGTGGGGCAGCGGCGGCAAGGGCGGCAGCGCCGAGCTCGCCCCCGCGGCCGGCGCGGCGCCGAGGGCCAGCGCCAGTAGCACCAACAAGAAGACCAGGCGCCTCATCGCACCGCCGTCGCCCGGCCGTAGAGACGGGCGACTTCCTTTCCGAAGTAGGCGCCGTAGGCAGGCGAGGATTCGTCGAAGTAGCCGTAGTTGGTGACGCCGTTGAGGGTCTTGCCGCCTTCGATCATCCAGCCGCCGCCCGAGGCGCCGCCGTTGAGCTGGCAGGTGACGGCGAGGTTGAGCGGCCCTGGTTCGACGAAGGAGTTGGGGTCGTGGCCGAGGAACGGGGTGCCGCTGCAGAGCCGCTGGGTTTCGCCGTCGAAGGGCGGTTCCGCCGGATAGCCGTGGACGTCGAAGACCTGCTTCGGCTTCAGGTTCCAGGCGATCCCCGCGCCGCCCACCGCCTCGGTCAGGGTCTGCCCACGCTCGTTGCGCCCGACCACCATCGCGCCGACGTCGAAGTTCTCGCTACCGCTTCGCCGCCACTGCTTCGTCGTGTCCAGCCAGCGCACCGGGAAGAGGCCGAAGGGCCGCTGGCCGTAGCGGTAGGCGGGAACGAAAGCGGCGCGTGAGCGGTACCAGCGGCCGAAGGAGCCGCCGCTGTGGATGCAGTGGCCGGCGGTGAAGACGACGCTGTGGTTGGGGGATCGGACGGCGGTCCCCGAGCAGCGGCCGTAGCCGAAGAACCCGAGGTCGACGAAGATCGCTCCGTGGACCCGGAGGCCCGGCGCGGTCGGGTCGGGCACTTCGACGAAGTCGGAGCCGAAGTCGCTGACCTGTGAGGCCGCAGCGGTCCGGCCTGATCCACCGTGGCTGTGCTCGGCGCGGCCGCCGATATCGATCGGCTTCGCCGCCCGCATTCGCGCCGCCGTCCAGAACGAGGCGTCCTCGCGCGCCGGCGATCCCTTGACCCAGACCCCGGCCGCACTGCTCGCCACGCCGAAGGCAAGCACCAGCATGAAGATGAAGAGCCCCGCAACGAGCGCACGCGCCCGCTGGGCCCCGCCTGGCCAGACGATCATTGGCCGAGTCTATCTGCGCGCTCAGGAGTGCTGAGGAATATGGCGATCCCGGCTAGGCCGCTTGCGGCAGGTACTGCTGCCAGGCGGCGGGGATCTTCGGGCTGGCGACCTGGATGAAAACGGTCGGCGGCGGCGCCTTCGGAACCGTCGCCGGGTGCATGTGGATCTCGCGCGGCAGCCGGTTGCCCTTGCGGCGGTTGCAGGGTGGGCAGGCGGCGACGATGTTCTCCCAGACGGAGAGGCCACCGCGGGAGCGGGGAATGACGTGGTCGACGGTGAGCCCGGCTTTGGTCGAGCCGCAGTACTGGCAGGTCCAGGCGTCGCGGGCGAGGACGGCGCGGCGGGTGATCTTGCGGCGGTGCGCCTCGCGCGGAATCCGCACGTAGTTGACGAGGCGGATCACATCGGGCCGCTCCATCGTCATGTGCTCCGAGTGCAGCGCCGCACCCGCTCGCTGCTCGAGAAGTTCTGCCTTTTCCTTCAGGAGCAGGACAGCGGCGCGTCTCAACGTGCAGACGTTGATCGGCTCATACGTCGCGTTGAGTACCAGCACCCTGGCCATACTGCCCGGGAATTGTAGGCACCTCGGCGCCCCTCCCCAACTGCGAAGGGTTTTCTGCGGCTCAGCCGGTCGGATAGGAGCCGAGAATCTGGACCGAGGCGGCCTTGGTCCGCAGCGCCGCAATCGCCTCGGCGACGCCCGAGTCGGTCTCCCTGCCCTCGAGATCGCAGAAGAACATGTAACGCCCCAGGCCTTGGCGCAGTGGGCGGGACTCGATCCGGGTCAGGTTGATACCGCGGTCGGAGAACTCGCTCAGGCACTCGACCAGGGCGCCCGGGTGGTCGGCCCCGACCTCGGAGAAGACGAGCGAGGTCTTCCACGGCCCCTCGCTGTCCCCGATGACATGCTCGGTTCCCTGCGGGGCGATCCAGACGAAGCGGGTGACGTTGTCGTCCTGGTCCTCGACCCCTTCGACCAGCAGCTCGCACCCATACAGCGAGGCCGCCGCCCGCGCCCCGAGGGCCGCCCAGGGCCGCGCGGACTCGCTCACCATCCGCACCGCCGCCGCGGTGCTGCTGACGCTGCGCTGTTCGACGTCGGTCAGCTCCTTCCGGAGGAAGCGTTGGCACTGGGCCAGCGGCTGGGGATGCGAGAGGACCGCCTCGACGTCGCCAACCCCGACTCCCTCGCGGGCGATCAGGTGCACCCGCACCCGGTAGTCGTGCTCGCCGACGATCGTCACCGCGCTTACGTCGAAGGCAAGCGTGTCGAGGGTGGGGCGGACCGACCCCTCGAGCGAGTTCTCGATCGGGACCAGCGCCCGGTCGGCCTCGCCGCGCTCGACCGCGAGGATCGCGTCGGGGATCGTCGGCGTCCGCAGCGGCTCGTAGCCGCCCGCGGGTATCTCCTCCCCGAGCGCGTCCTCGGTGAAGGTGCCGGCGGGTCCGAGGTAGGCGATCCTCATGGCCGGATCAAACCAGAGCGACGCGCGGCGCCGCTATTCGACGACCAGCGAGAAGGTGCCTACGTTGTTTTCGGTCAGGGTCTCGCCGTCGACCGCTTCGACTTCGACTTCGAGCGTGACTTCGCCGCTCGGCGGCGGCGTCAGCGGAATCAGGGCGGTGCCGATTTCGCCAACCGGGAGTTCGTCGATTTCACCCTTGACGGTGTTGCCTTCGTAGGTGACCGCGACGTTGACCCCGTTCTCGGTCGATTCGCCCACGTTCAAGACCTGGACTTCGACTTCGACCCCTTCTTCGCCGGAGATCGTGCTCGGCGCGCCTTCGACGAGTTCGGTGTCGTTGACGATGACGCTGCTGAGTTCGCTGCCGTGGACACCGGAGACGCTCGAAGTGCTGCCGCCGCTGACCGCGCTGAGGGCGTCTTCGACCATGCTCGCTTCGAGCCACTTTTCGTCCGGCAGGACACTGCTCTCCGGCAGGTCGGAGTCGGAGATCCCGTTGGCCGCGAGGATGTTGTCGACTTCGGGCCGCACCACCTGTTCGTAGACGACGTCGCCGGCGAGCAGCTTCTGCATCTGTTTGGCGATGCCTTCCATCGCCTTGTCGGCGCCGGCGTCGCCGAGCGCGGTGCTCATCTTGGCGGCGATTTCGTCGAAGGCGTTGGCCCGCAGCTGGTAGGAGAGCTCGAGGTTTCCCTGGGGGCGGGACATGTCGCCGGGGGTGTCGATCTCGTCGATCCGGGTCGCGTAGGCGTCCATGGCGCTGGCCGAGGCGTTGACCTGGTCGGTGAAGTCGGTCACCGAGGCGTTCCCCGGGTCTTCGAGTTTGGCGAAGAACGCTTTGCTCGTCTGCTGCGTCTCTTCGACGATCTGGGTGACGTTGCGGGCGTAGTCGCTGAGCTCGCGGTTGGCGCGGGCGTCGAGGCAGCCCTTGACTCCGAGGACGATCAGGATCAGCAGGACGAGGCCGCCGCCGAGGGCGAGCGCGCGCCGCAGCATGATCTGCTGGCGTTCGGGGCGACGGGGGGGCCGCTCGCGCCGGGACGAGCGTCGTGAGGTGAAGTCCTCCACTGGGGGCGGAAGTATGACTTCTGCAGCGGTTGTGCCGCCAGGAGCCGCCGCAAACGGCGCATTTTTCCCAATTGGCAGGCGAGCAGGAAGAGTTTCTTCACCGGCGAAGTGAGGAGAGCGATGGTCGGCTCGCTCGTGCTCAACCGCTTTCTGATCGAGCGCCGCATCGGTAGCGGAGGGTTCGGCGTTGTCTACGAGGCCTGGGACGGCCGCCTCGAGCGCCCCGTCGCCGTGAAGGCGATCGAGCAGCGCGGGGAGGCCGGCCGCCGCGTCCTCCGCGAGGCCCAGGCCGCCGCCCGCCTCAACCACCCCGGCATCGTCACCCTGTATGAGCTGGGGGAGGAGGACGGCAACGCGCTGCTGGTCACCGAGCTGGTCGAGGGCTCGACCCTGGCCCGTCTCTCCGCCGCCGGCGAGATCTCCGACCGCGAGATCGGTGAGATCGGCGCCGACCTCTGCGAGGCGCTCGACCATGCCCACTCGCGCGGCGTCGTCCACCGCGACATCAAGCCCCAGAACGTGCAGGTCGTCGAGGACTCCGAACCGCGGGCCAAGCTGATGGACTTCGGCGTCGCCCACCTCGCCGATGCCGCCTCGCTGACCGCGGTCGGCGACGTCGTCGGCACCCTCGCCTACATGTCTCCCGAGCAGGCGGAGGGACGGCCCGCCGGCCCCGAGGCCGACGTCTACTCGCTGGCGCTGACCCTTTATGAGTGCTGGAGCGGCGAGAACCCGCACCGGCGCGCCACCCCGGCGGCGACCGCGCGGGCGATCGGCGGCCGCACCCGGGCGCTGCGCCGGCTTCGCCCCGACCTTCCCCGTGAGCTCACCGACACGGTCGACGCCTGCCTCTCCTCCCGCCCCAACCACCGCCCCTCGCTGGAGCAGCTGGGGACGGCGATCGAGGACTCGCTGGAGGACCTCAGCGACCGCCTGCCCGGCGCCTACGGCCACGGCGTCGCCACCCGGCTCGGCGCCCTTGCCGCCGCGCTCGCGGTCGGCGGCTTCCTCGCGCTCCACGGCGCGGCGCTGCCTTGAGCGCCACCTTCCGTAGGATTTCGCCATCGGCGCGCTAAGTCGACTGGAGTCGATGTTCGAAGGCCTCGTCGAGGGGGTCTTCAGCCGTGCCTTCAGCTCGGAGGTGCAGCCGGTCGAACTCGCCCGCAAGCTGGCGAAGGAAATGGACGCCCACAAGACCGCCTCGGTCCAGCGCGTCTACGTCCCCAACGAGTACACCGTCTTCCTCTCGCGCCAGGATCGCGGCAAGCTCGAAGGCTACGAGCGCTCGCTCGAGCAGGAGCTCTCCGGCTACCTGCTGGAGCACGCGCGGCGGCGCGGCTACGACCTCCTGACCCGGCCCCAGGTCGACTTCGACACCGACGAGCGCTTGCGCCTCGGCGAGTTCGGGATCCAGGCGCGGCTGGTGAAGCCGGCGGCGCACGAGGGGCAGGCACCCGAACAGGGGGAAGAGGGCCACACGATGGTCTACTCGGCGGTCCGCGAGCGCGACCGCAGCCGGCCGAAACGCCCCGAGGAGGCGGTCGGCGCCCTCGTCTCCACCCGCGCCGTCGTCTCGCTCGGTGACCGCCGCTACGTCCTCGACGGCCCGCGGGCGACGATCGGGCGCTCGAAGTCGGTCGAGTGCGTGCTCTCCGACCCCAACGTCTCCCGCCGCCACGCCGAGCTGCGCCGCTCTGACAACGGCGATTGGCAGATCGTCGACCTCGGCTCCACCAACGGGATCAAGGTCAACGGGCGCCGCGTTCCCTCGACCCGGCTCAGCCCCGGTGACCAGGTCACCGTCGGCACCACCACCTTCACCTTCGATATCGAGCAGTAGGGCGGCTGCCGCCCTCATTAAGGTGCGGGGTTCGTGGACTACGACCCCATCTCAGTAGCCCTCAAGTTCGGCTTCCTCGCCGTCCTCTACCTCTTCGTGCTCGTGATCGCGCGCAGCGCCCTCAAGGACCTGCGCCGGACCTACGCGCCGGCCCCCGACGCGACCGGTTTCCACGCCGCCCCGGCCTTCGCCGAGGGCCCGCGCGGGCCGGACGCCTGGCTGATCGTCGAGCGCGGCGGCGGCCTCGAGCGCGACCACCGCTTCGACCTGATCGGCGGCCTCTCGATCGGCCGCTCGAAGGAGGCCGATGTCCAGATCGAGGACCGCTACGCCTCCGGGCTGCATGCCCGCGTCTTCTCGCGCGAAGGGCGGTTCTTCGTCGAGGACATGAGCTCGACCAACGGGACCTTGCTGAACGGGGCCACCCTGCAGGGGGAGGCGGAGCTGATCGACCGCGACACGGTCCAGATCGGCGACACGATCTTCAGGTTCGAGACGGGCTGATGGCGCTGCGGATCGCCGAGGAAGCCGTTCGCACCGACACCGGGCGGCAGCGCAACGCCAACGAGGACTCGCTGTACGTCGCCGCGCCGCTGTACGTCGTCGCCGACGGGATGGGGGGTGCGCAGGCGGGCGAGGTGGCTTCGAAGGCGGCGGCCGAGTCGTTTGCCGGCGAGCTGCCGGCGATGCCGCCCGAGCAGGTCCTGGAGCAGACGATCGAGGGCGCCAACCGGACGATCCACGAGCTCGCCCGCAAGGACCCGGGCCTGGCCGGGATGGGGACGACGACGACGGCCGCGATCGTCGACCTCGAGGGCGAGGAGGTGGCGATCGGCCACGTCGGCGACAGCCGCGCCTACCGCCTCCGCAGCGGCAAGCTCGAACAGCTGACCCGCGACCACTCGCTGGTCGAGGAGATGCGGCGCAAAGGGCAGCTGACCGACGCCCAGGCCGAGGACCACCCCCAGCGCTCGATCATCACCCGCGCCCTCGGCCCCGAACCTGAGGTCCAGGTCGACGTGCAGACCGTCCCCGCCCAGCACGGTGACGTCTTCCTGATCTGCTCCGACGGCCTGACGACGATGCTCGACGACGAGCAGATCGCCCGCCTCCTCACCCGCGCGACCTCGCTGAGCTCGGCGGTGAAGACGCTGGTCGACGAAGCCAACCGGGCCGGTGGCCGCGACAACATCACCGTCGTCGCCTTCCGGCTTGCCGACCCGGCGGCGCCCGAGGCCGGCAACCCGGGGGCCGGCCCAGAGGAGGGCGCGACCCTGATCGGCGACAGCGCCGAGGAGGCGGGGCTGACCGCGACCGAGGTCCGCCGCCGCGCCGCCGGCGAGGCCGCGCGCAAGCGCCGCGAGGAGACCGCGGGCCAGCCGCGCCGCCGCGGGTTGCGCCGGGTGCTGAAGGTGCTGGCTGTGCTCCTCGTCCTTGCCGCCGTCGCCTTCGGCGCCTGGTACGGCAACCGCCAGATCTGGTTCCTCGGCACCGACGAATCCGGCCGGGTGGCGCTCTACCGCGGCGCCCCCTACGAGCTGCCCTTCGGGATCGACCTCTACTCCGAGCGCTACGCCAGCCCGATCCAGACCGAGCCGCTGCCGGCCCGGCGCCAGGGCGCGGTCACCGGGCACAAGCTGCGCTCACGCGACGACGCCGTCTCGCTGATCGAAGACATCGAAAAGTCCGAGGGGCTTCGTTGACGTCGGTTAGCGGCCATCGACGAAACCCCCGCGCACGTCTGGCGGCGCCGGACACACTTCGCAGGGCGTCGTCCTCAGTCGGCCAAATGGCGCTGCCATTCGACCTCCCTGCGTCCTACCCCTGCTCGGTCCGGCACTCGCCAGCCGCACACGCGGGTTTCGTCAATGGCCGCTAGGAACCGGGAGCTGCTCGCCCTGGTTCCCGTCGCCGTCCTGCTCACGGCGGGCTTTGCCGCGGTCTTCTCGCAGGAGAGCGAACAGCTCGGCAACCTCAGCGTCATCTACGGCGCCTACTTCCTGGCGCTCTGCCTGGTGACCCATATCTATCTGCGGATCCGGCTGCCCAACGCCGACCCCTACCTGTTCCCGCTGATGGCGACGCTGACTGCATTCGGGCTGGTGATGGTCTACCGGATCGACGAGGGGCTGGCGCGCGACCAGGCCAACTGGTTCGTCCTCGGCCTCATTCTCTTCGCGCTGACGATCCAGTTCCTGCGCGACTACGAGGTCCTGGAGCGCTACCGCTACACGATCGCGATCGGCGGCCTGCTGCTGTTGCTGGCGCCGCGGGTGCCGGGGATCGGCCAGCAGGTCAACGGCGCCTACCTCGGGGTGAAGATCGGCCCGCTCGCCTTTCAGCCGGCCGAGTTCACGAAGATCGCGATCGTCGTCTTCCTCGCCAGCTACCTGCGCGAGCACCGCGAGGTCCTGATCGTCGGCGCCCGCCGCGTCCTCGGGGTGACGCTGCCGCCGCTGAAGCACTTCGGGCCGATGCTGGTCGTCTGGGGCGCCTCGATGTTCATGCTCGTCTTCATCCGCGATCTCGGCAGCTCGCTGATGTTCTTCGCCGCCTTCCTCGCCCTCCTCTACGTGGCGACCGGGCGCTTCTCCTTCGTCGTCATCGGGATGGCGATGTTCCTCGTCGGCGCCTGGTTCTTCGCCAGCACCGTGCCCCACGTCCACGAGCGCGTCGACATCTGGCTCCACCCCTACGAAGACCCGCAGGGAAGCGGCTACCAGATCCTCAACTCGATCTTCGCCCAGGCCGACGGCGGCCTCTTCGGCAAAGGATTCGGCGAGGCGCTGATCACCGTGCCAGGAACCGACAACTCGCTGCTGCCGGCGGCGCAGACGGACATGATCTACGCCTTGATCGTCAACGAGGTCGGCCTCTTTGGCGCCGTCGGCGTCGTCCTCGTCTACATGCTCGTCGCCGCCCGCGGCTTCAAGATCGCGCTGATCGCGGGCGACGGCTTCTCGAAGCTGCTGGCGACGGGGTTGACCGCCGTATTTGCGATCCAGGCCTTCGTGATCATCGGCGGCGTCACCAGGGTGATCCCGCTGACCGGCGTCACCCTCCCCTTCATCAGCTACGGCGGCAGCTCGATCGTCGCCAACTTCGTCCTCCTGGCGCTGCTGCTGCTGATCTCCGACCGGGCCCGGCGTGAAGCGGCCGAACCGGCGGGCCGGATGGCGACCATGGGAGCGCCGGCGTGAACCGGCAGATCGTCAAACTCTTCGCCTTCGTGATGGTCCTCTTCGGGGTCCTGATCGGCTTCACGTCCTACTGGTCGGTCTTCGACGCCGAGGCGCTGAAGGAAAAAGACGCGAACAAGCGGCCGCTGTTCGAGCAGCAGCAGATCCCCCGCGGTCGCATCCTCGCCGCTGACGGCACCGTGATCGCGAAGTCGGTTGCGAAGGGCAAGGGCAGCGCGAAGCGCTACGTGCGCCGCTACCCCGAAGGCTCGCTTTTCGGCCACCCGATCGGCTACAGCTTCGTCAAGTACGGCGACTCGGAGTTCGAGCAGTTCCACAACGACGAGCTGATCGGCGAAGGGTCTGAATTCAGCTCGATCGCCGACGAGCTTCTCGGCCACACCCAGGAAGGCAACGACATCGTCACCAGCATCGACGCCGACGCGCAAAGGCTGGCGCTGTCAGAGCTGGAGGAAGCCGGCTACGGCGCCGTCGTCGCGATCGAGCCGAGCACCGGCGCGGTCAAGGTGATGGCCTCCAACGCCCCTTTCGACCCCAACCGTGTGCCCTACGAATACTCGAAGCTGGCAAACAACGGAATCGAAACGCCGCTGCTGAACCGGGCAACGCAGGGGCGCTATCCGCCGGGGTCGACGTTCAAGGTGGTGACCGCGGCCGCCGGGCTCGACAGCGGCGCGATCACCCCGGAAACGACGATCGACGCCCCGGGCTCGCTGGAAGTCGAAGGGACGCCGCTGGAAAACGACTTCGGCAAGGACTTCTTCGGCGCCACCCTCGACACCGCCCTGACCAACTCGGTCAACACCTGGTTCGGCCAGCTCGGGCAACAGCTTGGCAACGACACCCTGTTCGAATACATGGAACGGTTCGGCTTCAATGCCAAGCTGGCGATCGACCTGCCGGAAGAAGAGGTCCTACCGAGCGGGGTCTACGACATCGAAAATGACGAACTGCTGCACGCCAACGACCCGGTCGACCTCGCCCGCCTCGCGATCGGCCAGGAGCGGCTGCTGGCGACGCCGCTGCAGATGGCGCAGGTGGCGGCGGCGGTCGCCAACGGCGGCGAGCTGATGAAGCCGCAGATCTGGAAGCGGGTGATCGATCCCGACGGCCGCGTCACCGACACCATGGACCCCTCCGTCTACAGCGAGGCGGTCAGCGAGGAGACGGCGGCGGAGCTGACGACGGCGATGGAAGGCGTGGTCAGCGAAGGGACCGGGACCAACGCCACGATCCCCGGCGTCCCCGTCGCCGGCAAGACCGGAACCGCGGAAACGCCGGGCAACCTCGCCTGCGGCGGCGGCGAAAACGAGAACCAGGCCTGGTTCATCGGCTTCGCCCCGGCCGACGACCCGCAGATCGCGATTGCGGCCTCGGTCGAGTGCACGGAACAGTTTGGAAATGACGTCGCGGCGCCGATTTTCAGCGACGTTGCTGAAGCGATCCTGAACGGAGAATGAGGAGGAGCGGTGGCTGAGGTCAGCGAGGGAAGCATCGTCGACAACCGCTACCGGGTTGTCCGCCGGATCGGCAGCGGCGGCATGGCCGACGTCTGGCTGGCCGAGGACGCGCACCTGCAGCGGCAGGTGGCGCTGAAGGTTCTCCACCGCCGTTTCCTCCAGGACCGCGAGTTCGTCGCCCGCTTTCAGCGCGAGGCCGAGCACGCCGCCGGCCTCCAGCACCCGAACATCGTCGCCGTCTACGACCGCGGCGAAGACGGCGACGTCAACTACATCGCCATGCGCTACGTGCAAGGGCCGACCCTGAAGGAGTTGATCGACCGCGGCCTCAGCCCCGACCAGGCGGTGGCGCTGGTCCGCCAGGTGCTGGAGGGCGCGCGCTTCGCCCATCGCAACGGGATCGTCCACCGCGATCTGAAGCCGCAGAACGTGATCGTCGACGAGGAGGGCAAGGCGGTCGTCACCGACTTTGGGATCGCCCGCGCCGGCGTCTCGGAGATCACCCAGACCGGCTCGGTGATGGGCACGCCGCAGTACCTCTCGCCCGAGCAGGCGCAGGGCTTCGAGGTGACGCCGGTCTCCGACCTCTATTCGATCGGGGTGATCCTCTACGAGGCGCTGACCCGGCGGGTTCCCTTCGAGGGCGAAAGCGCGGTGGCGATCGCGATGAAACAGGTTGCCGAGACGCCGCAGCGGCCGAGCTCGATCAACCCGCAGGTCTCGCCGGCGCTCGACGCGGTGGTGATGCGGGCGCTGGAGAAGGAACCGGGCCAGCGCTTCCAGAGCGCCGACGCCTTCATCGCCGCCCTCGACGCGGCGCTGAAAGACCCGGGCGTGAGCCGGCAGACGGCGGCCTTCGCGGCGGCTCCCCCGGTCGTCGGGACGCCGGAGGAGATCGAGGAGGAGCGCAAGCGCAACTGGTGGCTCTGGGCGCTGCTCGTCGGCGCGATCGTGATCGGCATCCTCGTCGGCCTGGCGCTGACCCGCGACACGACGACCAAGGTCCCCGGCGTCACCGGCAACCAGCTCAACGTCGCGATCACCCTGCTCGAGCAGAAGGGCTTCTCGGTCGGCGAAGTGATCCGGGTGCAGCGCGACGCACCGGCGAACGAAGTGCTGGAGCAGGACCCGCCGGCCTCGCCGCCGGAGGCCTCGCTCGACTGCGCCTTCATCACCTTCTTCTGCTCGAAGCCCGAGGTGACGCTGACGGTCAGCTCCGGGCCCGGCAGCGGCAAGGTCCCCTCGGTCGCCGGCGAAAGCGAGGGAGAGGCGACGCGGAAGCTGGAAGCGGCGGGCTTCGAAGTCGCGGTCCAGCGGGTCAACTCCGATTCGGTCGAATCCGGCCAGGTGATCCGCTCCGAACCCGGCGGCGGGCAGACGGCGACCAACGGCTCGACGGTGACGATCTTCGTCTCCCGCGGCCCGAAGCTGGTCGCGGTGCCGGTGCTGGTCGGCAGCCAGCGCGAAACGGCGGTGCAGAGGATCCGCAGCCACGGGCTCACGCCGAGCGTCTCCGAAGAGGAAAGCTCGGAACCGAAGGGGCGGGTGATCCGCCAGGCGCCGGACGCCGGCAGCAAGGTCGAACCGGGCGCGACCGTCTCGATCGTCGTCTCCGGCGGCGAAGAAAAAGAACAGTCGAAGGTGCCGAACGTGATCGGCAAGGAACGTCGCGAAGCGGTGGAAGCGATCCGCGCCGCCGGGCTGACGCCGAGCGTCGAAGAAGAAGAAACCGAAGTCTCCGGCCAGGTGGGCCGCGTGATCGACCAGTTCCCGCCGCCGGGTTCAGAAGAGGAACCGGGGACGACGGTGACGATTACGGTCGGCAAGCGGGCCGCCGGGCCGGTCGAAGAAGGCGAAGAAGAATGAGGGTGGCGGTGCTGGCGGGTGGCCGGTCCTCCGAGCACGACGTCTCGCTGCGCTCCGGGGCGGCGGTTGCGCGCGGCCTGCGCGAGGGGGGCCACGAGGCGGTTGAGGTGACGATCGGTCGCGACAGCCGCTGGAGCGCTCCCGGCGGCCCCGTCGAGCTGGTTCCCGGCGCGGGCCTACTCGGTGTCGATGCGGTCTTCCCGGCCCTGCACGGCGCCTTCGGCGAGGACGGCAGCGTCCAGGGGCTGCTCGAGTGGCTCGACGTCCCCTACGTCGGCTCCGACGTCCTCGCCTCGGCGATCTGCATGGACAAGCTGACGCTGAAGCGGCTCTTCGGCGAGCACGGGGTGCCGCAGGTCGAGTTCGCGGCGGTCGAAGGCAACGACTGGTGGGGCCGCTGCGAGCAGCTCGGCCTGCCGCTCTGGGTGAAGCCCTCGCGGATGGGCTCCAGTGTCGGCATCACCCGGGTCGAGAAGCTCGACGAGCTCGACGCCGCGGTCGAGTTGGCGCTCCGCCACGACCCGCGGGTGATTGTCGAGGCCTCGGCCGGCGGCCGCGAGGTCGAGTGCTCGGTCCTCGGCAACACCGAGCCGCAGGCCTCGCTGCCGGGCGAAATCGTCTCCCAGGGAGTCTGGTACGACTTCGAGGCTAAGTACACGGAGGGGGGGATGGAGCTGCGTGTGCCGGCGCCGATCGGCACCGACGCGATCGAGCGGGTGCGCGAGCTCGCCGTCTCGGTCTTCACCCTTGCCGGCTGCTCCGGCCTCGCCCGCTGCGACTTCTTCGTCGACCCCGACGGCTCGGTCCTCGTCAACGAGATCAACACGATGCCCGGCTTTACCGACACCTCGGTCTACGCGAAACTCTTCGAGGCGACCGGGGTCGGCTACGCGGACCTCTGCGACCGGCTGGTGAAGTTGGCGGTCGAGCGCCATCGCGAAGCGCGTTCCTACGAGTTCTGAGGGTTAGAGCCTGAACTTCTGGGTACCAATTCACCACCAGTCAGGAGTTTTGCGAACGAGTATTTGCCGGAGTGCCTGCAATGACGACTGGACTGTCGGGGATCGAAGACCTTCAACCATCCGAGCGCGAGGACGCCTGCGTCGCCGGTGCCTCGACCGCTGAGGTCCTGCGCCTGCTCAGTGCCGGCGCCACCGGCGCGATCCTGATGGCCCTCGGCGAGGGGCCGCTGCGGACCAAGACCCTGACCGAGCAGGTGCCGGGCTACGCGCCGCGGACGATCTACCGCTACGCCGGCAAGCTGGCCGAACTCGAGGTGGTCGAGCGCGAGGAGGAACCGGGGGTGCCCTCGAAGGTCGTCCACACGCTCAGCGACCCCTGCGGCACCGAGCTCTACACCCTCGTCAACCGCTTCGCCGACACCTCGCTGACGCGGCTTCCCGACGGCCGCGTCGATGCCCATGCCTGGGCTTCGCTGGGCCTGCTCGCCGACATGTGGGAAGCGGGCATGGTCGAGGACCTCAGCTGCGAGGGGCGCTCGCCGACCGACCTGGCGCGAGGTCGCCACGGCCTCAGCTACCACCAGGTCAACCGCCGCGCCGGCCTCTTCAAGACCGGAGGGCTGCTCGACGAGTGGCAGGGCCCGGGTCGCCGCCGTTGCTACGGGCTGACCGCGAAGACCCGCCGCAAGATGGGTCTGCTCGCGGGCATTGCCCGCTGGCGCCACCATCACGTGGTCGCCGAGGACGAAGAAGGGATGACGGCGGAGGAAATGGCGACGCTGTTGCGGGTGGCGCTGCCGCTGGTTCGCCTCCCGGAACACACCGGCAAGTGCCTGCTCCTGGAAGTGCGCGGTGAGGACGACGCCGCGGGCTCGGCGGGGGAGACCGTCTGGGCCGAGGTGAGGGGGGACGGAACCGTCCACAGCTGCGCCGAGCGGCCCGCCGAGCCGAGCGGCTGGGGCCGCGGCAAGGTCGCCAGCTGGATCCCGGTGCTGTTGGACGGCGAAGCCGACGAGGTGCTGCTCGGCGGCGACGAGGGCATTGTCAACGACGCGCTAGCGGCGCTATACGAGGCGCTTTGGTCGCCGCAGCCGTTCTAGGCGGCGGTCAATAGGCGGTGTTGCGGGAGCGCGGGCGCGGCAGCGACTTGTAGCGACGGTCGCGGCCACGGTTCCAAATCGCGCTGTCGATCTCGGCGGGGGAGAAGTCGCAGCGGCCGGCCAGCAGCTCGATTGCTCGGACTGCGCAGGCGCGTAGCTCGACCTCCTCGGTGGCGCCGTGCTCCAGTAACTCTTCGGCTTCGATCTTCGCGACGAGCGCGGGGTCGAGTTGCAGCACGCCATCGACGCGGAGAACGTGTGGGACGAGGTTGTCGGCGAAGGCGGTGAGCTCCTCTATCCCGGGAAGGTCGCCGACGCCGGCGCGGTGGAGGTCGGCGGCGGCGATCTGGGCGCGCTTGAAGAAGGGGACCTCACGGCCTTCGTAGAGGGAGACGTCGGCGAAGGAATCCCAGGTGGCGAAGGTCGCGGCGAGGGCGGGAATCGAGCCGGCCGCTTCGATGACGCCGAGGTAGCGACCGCCGTGCTCCTCGAGTAGGTGGAAGCCGACGTCTCGAAGGGCGGCCGCGAACTGCGCCACCAGCGGGTGGATCGGGTCTTGTCCCAGCACCGCGGCAAGGGTCGTGGCGTCGAGCGCGACCAGCTCCTGCGGGCGCCACGGCCCCTCCGCCTCGAAGCGCTCGCGGAGCCCCGCCGCCATCGTCCCGTAGCCGCTGAGGCCGTCCCGCTTGCGCACCGTCGGCCACCAGCCGGAGCCGAAGTTGATCGCGTTCATGCAGATCGCGTAGCCGGCGACGGCTTCAGGGTCGCCGGCGCCCACCGGGGGCTCCGGCGCTGTGCCCCCTGGAGCTGGCAGGCCGCGTGCGTAGTCCGCGATTCGCCCTTCGTCGATGCGGACGAAGCGCGCTCGCTCAGCCACCCAGGCGCAGGCGGCGCGGACTTCGCCGGGTAGGGAAACTGGAGGCATGGCTGAGACAGAGATACAGATCCGCGAGGCGTCGGCGGAGGACGCTGAGGGAGGGCGAGATGACCGTCTTGTTGGCGGGAGACGGCCCGGACGGCCTGGCGCTGCTGCGCTTCCGTCCCTCGGTCTGGACCGAGTTGAACACGGGAGAGACCGACACCGCCGCTCGCGGCCTCTATGCCAAGTTCGGCTTCACCAACGAAGAAGGTCCCCAGGGCGCCTCGATGCTCTATTACGAGCGCGAGATCTGAGCCGTCAGCTCGGCGAAGCCGATCCCTTCGGGCGGCCGGGGCGGGAACAGGTCGAGGCGGCGTCGACGGCGAAGACCTTGCAGACCGCCTGTCGCGGTCAGGTGCGGCAGCCGCGCCGCCGCCGGCGGGAAGGCGCACTCGTGGGTGACGGGACGAGGCTGGCGATCTTCATACGACGACTATTTCACCGCCGCCAGTAGTGCGTACGCGCCGCCGACCGATGCTGGCGTTGTACCAGCCGACCACCTTTCCAAAGAAGCTCAATTTTTCTTAGAGTAACTTTTGGGTAGGAAAAAGGAAGCGGGAACGACTAGGAAGCGGGAGGTTGCGATGAAGCGAAAGCTGTTGGTGCTGGCGACGGTGGTCCTCGGGATGCTCGGGGTGGGGGCGGGCAGCGCCCAGGCCGAACTGCCGGTGATCTGGAACGGGGTCTACGGCTACGCCCACACCAGCCCGACCGCGAGCCCTCCCGGCGCCAATGATTGGACCTGCAAACCGACCGCCGCCCACCCGCGCCCGGTCGTCCTCGTCCACGGCACCTTCGCCGACATGTCGAACAGCTGGCAGGCGATCTCGCCGCTGCTGAAGAACAACGGCTACTGCGTCTTCGCCCTCAACTACGGCGACTACAACGGCAGCGGCGCGATCGGCGTCTACGGCGTCGACGACATCCCGACCTCGGCCGCCGAACTGAACGCCTTCGTCGACAAAGTCCTCGCCGCGACCGGCGCCGCCGAGGTCGACCTGGTCGGCCACTCGCAGGGCGGGATGATGCCGCGCTACTACCTCAAGTACCTGGGAGGCGCCGCCGAGGTGCACACCCTGGTCGGGCTCTCGCCGTCGAACCACGGCACCACCCTCGACGGTCTCTTCATCCTCAGCAACTTCTTCCCCGGCGCCAACCAGTTCACCGGCGCCCTCTGTCCCGCCTGCGAGCAGCAGCGGGCCGGGTCGGCCTTCATCACCAACCTCAACTCAGGCGGCGACACCGTCCCCGGCGTCGAATACACCGTGATCCAGACCCGCTACGACCAGGTCGTCACCCCCTACACCTCGGCCTTCCTCTCGGGCTCGAACGTGCGCAATATCGTCCTCCAGAACCAGTGCATCCTCGACCTCGGCGATCACCTCTCGATGCCCTACGACCACATCGCCGGCGCCGACGTCCTCACCGCTCTGGACCCCGCCCACCCGCGCGGGTTCCTCTGCACCCCGATCGCGCCGACGGCCGGGGGTTGAGCGCGGCAAAACGCGGCTACGCCGCAGAGCCGTTCCCGTTGCTCTCCCCGCGGTAGGGGCCCGGCTTCGGCCGGGCCTTGCCGCCGGGGAAGGCGAGGCGGAGGATCGTCCGCTGGACCATGCCCAGCTGCTGGCTGAAGGGGCCGCTGTTGTACGGAAGCCCGTAGCGCTCGCAGATCTCTTTCACCTGCGGGGCGATCTCGGCGTAGCGGGTGCTCGGCATGTCAGGGAAGAGGTGGTGCTCGACCTGGTAGCTGAGGTTGCCGCTGGCGACATGGAAGAGCGGGCCGCCCTCGATGTTGGCCGAGCCGGTGAGCTGGCGGATGTACCAGCCTCCCCTGCTCTCGTTCTCGACCTCCTGCTGGGAGAAGGTGTAGGTCTGGTCGGGGAAGTGGCCGCAGAAGATGATCGCGTAGGCCCAGACGTTGCGGACGATGTTCGCCGTCGCGTCGGCTTTGGCGGTTGCGCGGAAGGTCTTGGCGCCGCTGTTCAGCGTCGCCTCCACCACCGGCGCCCAGCGGCTGCGCCGCCTGCGCTTCACCCGCCCGAGGATCCCGCGGGGCTGCCGCTGCCGCCGCGTCTCCACCACCACGTCGACGGCGGTCGCCGCCAGGGCGCTGACCAGAGGCCAGGCGATGTAGTCCTTGACGATCTGGCTTTTCGCCTTGCCCGCCATCCCCTTCAGCTCCCGCTTCACCTGGTGCATCGGCTTGTGGCCCTTGCGGATCGCCTCGAAGTCGAGGTCGTGCAGAGCCACGCCCCACTCGAAGAAAGCCGCCAGGATCAGGTTGTAGACCGGCTGCGCGAGATAGACCGGGTGCCACTTCTGCGCCGGGTCGATCCGCATGATCTCGTAGCCGAGGTCCTTGTCCTTGCCGCGGATGTTGGTGTAGGTGTGGTGGACGAAGTTGTGGGAGTGCTTCCAGGCCTCGGCGGTCGAGGCGGTGTCCCAGTCCCAGGTCGCGGAGTGGATGCGCGGGTCGTTCATCCAGTCCCACTGGCCGTGCATGACGTTGTGGCCGATCTCCATGTTCTCGAGGATCTTCGCGGCGGAGAGAGCGGTGGTTCCCGCGGCCCAGGCGCCGCGGTTGCGGGAGGCGAGGAGCAAGACCCGGCCGAGCACGGCCAGGCGGCGCTGCATCTCGATCATGCTCTCGATGTAGCGGCGGTCGCGGTCGCCGAGCTCGGCCATGACCCGGTCGCGGATCGCGTCGAACTCGCGTCCCAGCTCGTCCAGCTGCTCCTCGGAGAGGTGCGCGAGCGGGCTCTCGATCTGGGTGTCTATCGGTGCGGTGGTGGTAACGCTCATCTGGATTTCATTCCCTCTCTCTCAGAGTGCAATCTCAACATCGCCTTCGGGCGCGTTGACACAGGTCCGCACCATTTCGTCCTCCTGACCATAGACCTCGCCCGTCCGCAGGTCGCGGACCTGTCCCGAGCAGAGGCGGCCGATGCAGGTGTGGCAGATCCCCATCCGGCAGCCATATGGGAGCTCGGCGCCGGCTTCCTCGCCGGCGACGAGGATCGGCGTGCCGCCGTCGGAGCTGGTCTCGACGCCGCTCTTGGTGAAGCGGATCGCGCCGCCCTCGCCGGCGACGGTGCCGTCGCCCCCGATCACCGGCTGGAAGCGCTCCATCTCCAGCAGCTCGAGGTCGCCCTCCGCCCGCCAGTGCTGAACCAGCGCGTCGAGCATCTCGCCCGGGCCGGAGGCGAAGGTGCGACGCTCTCGCCAGTCGGGGCAGAGCTCGTCGAGGTGAGCCGGAGCCACCCGCCCCGCCTCGCCGGTGATCTGCAGGTGGGGGCGGTAGCCGGAGCAGCGGGAGTCGAGCTCGCGCAGCTGCTCGCCGAAGATGACTCCGTCGGCGGTCCGCGAGGAGTGGACGTGGACGACGTCGTCCAGGGCCGAGTCGCGGTCGAGGCTCCGCAGCATGCTCATGATCGGGGTGATGCCGCTGCCGGCGCTGATGAAGAGAAGCTGCCGCGGCGGCGGGTCGGGGAGGACGAAGGTGCCTTCGACGCCACCGAGGCGGACGACGTCGCCGGCCCGGGCGCGGTGGACGAGGTAGGGGGAGACCTTGCCGGTGTCGACGAGCTTGGGGGTTATCCCGATCAGCCCGTCGGGGCGCCCCGGGTCGGTGGTCAGCGAATAGGCGCGCCAGTGGTGGACGCCGTCGACGATCACCCCGATCCGCAGGTACTGCCCGGGCCGGTGGCCCACCCACTCGTAGCCCGGCCGGATCAGGACCGTGACCGCGTCGGCGGTCTCGCGGTCGATCCGCTCGATCCGGCCGCGCAGCTCCTGCGTCGACCAGAGCGGGTTGATCAGTTCGAGGTAATCGTCCGGCAGCAACGGTGAGAACAGCGAGCGGACGGCATGGAGGGCACGCTGGCGTGCCTTCGGGACATTCGGGATGGCGCCTCGCTCTGCCATTGTCAAATGCTACACGGATCGATGTAGGGGTTTTGTGACGATCCTCCGGACCGCCCCGGCTCCTATACCCGCGCGCGGGGCGATCAGTCGAAACTCAGTCGATCAGCTTCACGTCGCTGATCTCGATCTGGAAGCGGCCCTCCTGGTCGCGGGCGGGCGCCGCCTTGTTGAACCAGATCAAGAAATACTTCGCGGGGGAGCCGAGGTGGAGCTCGATTTCCTCGGTCTCATCGGCGGCGGCGACGTCGCCGACCGGTTCCCCCCATTCGGAGAGCTCTTCCGGCGGCCCCGAGGCGGCGGCGAAGATCTGCGCGTCCCAGCCCGGGGTGGGGGTCTTGACGATCATCTCCGCCGGCCGCGTCGTCGACTTCGCGGTCACGTAGAGGCCGACGCCGGGGTTTTCGCCGCTCTTCGTGCCGGCGAAGGTGTCGGTGTCGTAGTGCTCGCTGCTCCAGGCGGTGCTGGTCGGATCGCCGTCGATCGCGAAGCTGAGGGTCTCCGGGTCCTCCTGGCCGTCGCCCTCGGGGTCGTAGTCGGAGGCTTCGGAGAGCGCCACGGTCGAGCCCTTGCCCTTGAGGGCGCCGCCTCCGCCGGGCCCGTTGCCGCTGCCGACCAGCTGCACGGCGAGCAGGATCGCCGCGGCGACGAGGACCAGGGCCGCGATCGCCAGCCAGGAGCGCCGCCCGCCACCGCCACCGAGCTTGCGTTCGGCCGGCGGCACCGCTTCGAGGATGCTCGTCGCCTCCCCGGTCGTCGAACCGGCCCGCGCCGCCTCGACCTCGAGTGCGGTCGAGAGGTCGTCGATCAGCTCGCCGACCTGTTGATAGCGCTGGTCGGGGTCCTTTGCGGTCGCCCGCTCGACCACCATCGCCGCCGCGGCCGAGAGCTCGGGCCGCCGCTGCTGGACGTCGGGCAGCTCTTCGTTGACGTGTTTCATCGCCACCCCGACCTGGCTGTCGGCCTGGAAGGGGACCTGCCCGACCAGCATCTCGTAGAGGACGACGCCGAGCGAGTAGACGTCGGAGCGCTGGTCGACCGGGTGGCCCATCGCCTGCTCGGGGGCGACGTAGTCGGTGGTGCCAAGGACGCGGCCGGTCGCGGTCATCCCGTCCTGCTCGAGCTGGCGCGAGATCCCGAAGTCGGTCAGCTTCGCCCGTCCCTCGGCGTCGATGAGGACGTTCTGCGGCTTGATGTCGCGGTGGACCATGTTGCGGGCGTGGGCGACGGTGAGGCCGCGGGCGATCTCGATCGCGTAGGCGAGAGCCTCCTGCGGGTCCAGCGCCCCGACCCGGTTGATCCGCTGCTTCAGCGTCTCCCCCTCGACGTACTCGAAGACGATGTAGGGGTGGCCGCCGTCCTCGCCGGCGTCGATCACGGCGACGACGTTGGGGTGCGAGAGCTTCGCCACCGCTCGCGCCTCCTGCCGGAAGCGCTCGAGCTGGTCGGCCTGCTCGGACATCTCCCGGTGCATCACCTTGACCGCGACCGAGCGGTCCAAAGTGGTGTCGCGGGCCAGATAGACGGTCGACATCCCCCCACTGCCGAGCTTCGCCTCCAGCTTGTAGCGGCCGGAGAGCACGGTGCCGATCATCTGCGAGCTGGTGGAGGGGCGGTTGGGCACTTACCCGCCAACGTTACGACGCCGGGCCTCGTCAGGCGGCTTAGAGGATCCTGCGTGGTCCATCGGTTGCGCGCCCGACCCGCTTCGCCCCCGGGTAGTGGGCTCGCAGCAGCTCCAACGCGGCGGCTTCGTCAGCGGCCGGGACGACGACGCAGAAGCCGCAGCCCATGTTGAAGACCTCGCTCATCTCCTCCTCGGAGACGTTCCCGTGTTCCTGGATCAGCGCGAAGATCGCCGGCACCGGCAGCGGATCGTCGATCTCGTAGCCGACCTCGGCGGCGAGGCGGAGCAGGTTCTTGGTCCCGCCGGAGGTGATGTGGGCGAGGCCGCGGACCTCGACCTCGGAGCGCAGCAGCTCGACTATCGGCTTGACGTAGATCTCGGTCGGCTCGAGGAGGACGTCGCCGAGCGGGCGGCCGAGGCGGTCGTCGTCGAGCGGGATGTCGGCGAGCGCCGAGCGGGCGAGCGTGTAGCCGTTGGAGTGCAGGCCAGTGGAGGGGAGGCCGATGACGACGTCCCCGGGCTCGACAGTCGAGCCGTCGACGATCGCGTCAAGGGCGACGGTCCCGAAGCAGGCGCCGGAGACGTCGACGCCGCGGACCAGCTGCCCGAGCTGGGCGAGCTCGCCACCGGGGATCTCGATCCCCGCCTTCTCCGCGCCGGCGGCAAGGCCGACGCCGATTTCCCCGCAGACCTCGGGGTCCGCCTTCTCGATCGCGATGTAGTCGAGCATCGCCAGCGGCTCGGCGCCGACGCAGATGACGTCGTTGACGTTCATCGCCACGCAGTCGATCCCGATCGTGTCGAAGCGCCCCAGCTGCTCGGCCAGGACCAGCTTGGTCCCCACCCCGTCGGTGGAGAGGGCGACCCCCAGCCGCTCGTCGATCTTGATCACGCTCGCGTAGTGCCCCGGCAGCGGCACCTGCGCCGAAGGGCGCCCGAGATTGATCGCCCCAAGAGCCCGCACCAGCCCGGCCACGGCCGAATCCGCCGCCCCCTGGTCGACTCCGGCTTTGGCGTAGGCGTCGGTCACGCGGCGGATTCTTTCAGGCGCTGCGGCAGGTCAGGGGCCGGTCGGAATTCATATGAGCGCCCTCTGCGCCGGCGCAGCAACAGACCTTGGTCGACGAGGCCGCTCAAGTCCGCGCGCGCGGTCTCGTGAGTGATGCGGTGGCTGAGCGCATGTCCGCCCAGGGTGTAGAGGTGGTCCGGGTGCTTGATCGCGTGGGTGAGTAAGACGGTCTGGCGACCGTTCAACCCCTCGATGTCGTCGAGCATCCTCCGCACGTCCCGCAGCTCGTCGCGCTTCCGCTGCAGATAGTCGTCCAGATCTCCGATGGCCCGCTCGATTACACCTAGCTGGTGGAGGAGGAAATAGGTGGTGTCGCCTTCGTCGGTCTCCGTTTCCAGAAAGGCGCGCGTGTACTGCGCCGGCGCGGCGCGCAGCAGGCGGGAGATGGGCAGGTATTCAGCCAGTTGATAACCACGATTTCGCATTACCCAGAAGAAGAGGATCCGGGCGGTCCGCCCGTTGCCGTCGAGAAAAGGGTGGTCGTAGGCGAGCCAGAAGTGAACGAGGATCGCCCTCACCACCGGTGGTACGAAGCGTCCCTCGGTCTCGTCCTGGTTGGCGAAGTCACAGAGCATCTGCAGTCGCTCCGGCAGCAACTCGGCCGGAGGGGGCCGGTGAATCGGCTGCTCGTCTTCGTCGTGGTAGATGATCTTCACCCGCTCTTCGTCCGGAAGCTGGAGGCGGCCTGAAGCATCTGGATCGTCGAGGGTGTCTTTGGTGATGACCTCGTGCAAAGCCAACACACCGTCGGGCGTCAGCCGACCCCCGAGCTCCTCGCGCATGAACCCGAGAGCCCGATAGTTGTTCGCCACCATGCGTTCGCCGAGATCCCGGGGGCGCCGGCCGCTGCGCAGGAGGTCTTGCGCGACCTGCCGCGAGGTGGTTGCGCCCTCGAGCTGGCTGGAGCGAATCGCCTCCTCCATCCTGGCGTTGACGAGAAACCGCGCTGCCATCTGCCGATCGGCCACTTTGGGTCCGTCGAGCCCGATTCCAGTCGCGAGGCGCTGGTCGATCCGGTGCAGGTGACGGAGTACCTTGTCAGGCAGGCAGTAGGAGAATTCACTCCCATCGGTGGCGGTGATTGGAAGCAGCCGGGTATCCGCCAGCCGGCCGATCTTGATCCTGAACCACCACTCGCGACTGGTCAGGTTCGCCGGCGGATCGAGATGGCGCAGCTTGTCCCAGTGCAGGTACTCGTCGCGGAGATGTTCCCCCATCGGCCCGTGGGGTTGCGGGAGCAGCCCGTCGATCCAGGTCTCGTGGGGGAACTCTCCGAGGAGAGCGGGGACGGATGGGGGGGAGTCGACATACATTCCAAATTTCTCCTGAATTTGGAAGTTAGCAGGTTATCCAAATTGATCCAAATTGATCCAAATTTTGGATTAGGAAGAGTGGAGACGTTTTAGGACCAGGGCCGCCAAGCCCACCCGGTAGGCCGCGTAGGGCCAGAGCGCCCGGTCGCGCTCGACTAGGGCGATCAGGCGCTGGGAGGCGAGGGTGGACGCGAAGGAGGCGCCGACGCCGACGGCGAGGGCGCGGCGCACCTCCGGGGTCGTGCCGCGGCGGGCGAGGCGGGTTCCCTTCAGCGCGGTGGCGCCGACGATGATCGGCAGGGCGATCGTCCGCGAGAGCAGGTTCGCCTGGTCGCGCGAGAAGCGGCGCCAGCGCGCCGCTGCAAGGGTGACGCCGTTGCGCGAAACCCCCGGGGCGAGCGCCGCTGCCTGCGCGACCCCCAGCGCCAGCCCGTCCATCGGCGTCGCGTCGCCGCGCCCGCGCCGTTGCGGCCGCCGGTCGGCGACGAGCATTGCCGCTGCGCCGGCGAGGAGGCCGTAGGCGGTCGCCCGCGGGCCGCCGAGGTGGCGCTCGATCGGGCGCTCGAGCGTGTAGCCGACCACGGCCGCCGGCAGGAAGGAGAGGCCGAGGAGGAGGGCGCGGCGGCCGTCGAACTCGCGCAGCTCCTCGGCGATCACCCGTCGCTGCCCGATCAACAGCGCCGCCGCCGCCCCGGTGTGGAGCGCGACCTCGAAGCTCTTGCGCAGCTCGGGGTCGATCTCCTCCCAGTCCCAACCGGCCAGCCAGGGGACGAGGACGATGTGGGCCGAGCTCGAGACCGGCAGCAGCTCCGCCGGCCCCTGGACGATCCCGAGCGCGATCGCGCGCGGGGCCGGGATCCCGCTCAAGCGCCTCTGGTCCCGGCGGGCTCGGTGTCCGGCCGGGCCGCCGGCTCACCCTCGCCGGGGTCGCCCCCGTTGCGCCGTCGCTTGACCAGCCAATAGACGACGCCGGCGATGATCGCCGCCAGGACCACGTAGTCGAGGTAGCCGAGTTTGTGGCGCCAGTCTTCCCAGTTGTCGCCGACCTTTTCGCCGACGATCGCCAGCATCAGCACCCAGGGGATCGAGCCGAGAAGCGTGTAGGCGCTGAAGCGCCAGAACGGCATCTTCGCCACCCCCGCCGGCAGCGAGATGAAGGTGCGGATGATCGGCAGCATCCGCGAGAAGAAGACGGTGGCGTTGCCGTAGCGGGCGAACCAGTCGTCGGCCCATTTCAGGTGCTTGGGGCTGATGTGGATCAGCTTGTTTTTTTCCAGCAGGTCGATGCGGCCGAAGTAGCCGACCGCGTAGGCGATCCAGGACCCGACCAGGTTGCCGAGGACTCCCGCGGCGACGATCCCGACCAGGGTCATTTCCCCTTCCGAGACGCTGAACCCGGCGAACAGCATGATCGCCTCGCTCGGCACCGGAATGCAGGCCGACTCGAGGACCATCAACAGGAACACGCCGAGCTCACCGGCGGAGCCGATGAAATCGGTGGCGACTTCGATGATCGGTTCGACGACCTTGTCGGTGACCGACGCGAGCAGGAGGGGACCCATTCGCGCCACATCGTAGGGATTCACCTCAAGGCTCCGTAAACTCAGCGGTGCGATGCGCCGGTTGAACCACCCCGTCTACCGCAACCGGGTCCTGCAGGTCGCGGCCGACGCCGCGCTCGTCGCGCTGGCCTATTTCCTCGCCTTCCAGCTGCGCTTCCTCGACCAGCCGCACGGCTGGCCCCACCGCTACGAGGTCCTCTTCGCGCAATCGGTCGGCTTCGTCGTCGCCGGCAAGTTGATTGTGTTCGCCGGCTTCGGGCTCTACCAGAAGTGGTGGCGATATGTCAGCGGTCGCGACTTCATGCTGATCTTCCGCGCTGTCGCCGTCGCCAGCGCCCTGCTGGTCGTCGTCTTCGCCGTCGCCAAGCCCTTCGCCCACACGCTGCCGCGCTCGGTCGAGGTGATCGACTTCATCCTCACCCTGATCCTGATCGCCGGCGCCCGCCTCGCCGTGCGGCTGATCGTCGAACGCCCGAGCCGCGGCGCCCGCCTGCCCAAGCACGAGGTGCTGGTCGTCGGCGCCGGCTCCGGCGGCCAGATGGTGGTCCGCGAGCTGCAGCTCAACCCCAACCTCGGCGCCACCGCGATCGGCTTCGTCGACGACGACGCCCGCAAGCGGGGGATGCGGATGCTGGGGCTGAAGGTGCTCGGCTCGACCAAGCAGATCGAGAGGATCCTCGACGAGACCAACCCCGACGAGGTGGTGATCGCGATCCCCTCGGCCCCCGGCGACCTGCGCGGCCGCATCGTCGCCGCCTGCCGCGACCGCGACGTCACCGTCCGCACCCTGCCGACCGTCTTCGAGCTCCTCCGCGGCGGCGTCCAGCTCAACAAACAGCTGCGCGAGGTCCGGGTCGAGGACGTGCTCGGGCGCGAGCCGATCGTCCGCGAGCTCGACCGCGTCGGCGCCTACCTGCGCGACCGCATCGTCCTCGTCACCGGCGCCGGTGGCTCGATCGGCTCCGAGCTCTGCCGCCAGATCGCCCAGGTGAAACCGCGGCTGCTGGTGATGCTCGACCACGCCGAGGACAACCTCTTCGAGATCGACCGCGAGATGGTCGAGGAGCGCCACTTCGCCAGCGTGCGAGTCGGTCCTCGCCGACTGCAAGGAGCCGCACCGGATGCTCGAGGTGATGCAGCGCTTCAAGCCCGACGTCGTCTTCCACGCCGCCGCCTACAAGCACGTGCCGCTGATGGAGGCCAACCCGCTGGAGGCCGTCCGCAACAACGCGATCGCGACCCGGGTCACCGCCGAGACCGCAGCCGCCTCGAAGGTCGAGCGCTTCGTCCTCATCTCCACCGACAAGGCGGTCAACCCGCAGACGGTGATGGGCGCCTCAAAGGCGATGGCCGAGTGGATCGTCCAGGCGGCGGGGGAGAAATACCCGGAGACCCGCTTCGCCTCGGTCCGCTTCGGCAACGTCCTCGCCTCTTCTGGCAGCGTGGTCCCGATCTTCCGCAGCCAGATCGAGCGCGGCGGCCCGGTCACCGTCACCCACCCCGATATGACGCGCTACTTCATGACGATCCCGGAGGCGGTGCAGCTGGTGATCCGGACGGGCGACATCGGCGCCGGCAAGGGCGAGGTCTTCGTCCTCGACATGGGCGAGCCGGTGAAGATCGTCGACCTCGCCCACAACATGATCCGGCTCGCCGGCTACGAGCCCGGGCAGGACATCGCGGTCGAGTTCACGCAGCCGCGGCCGGGGGAGAAGCTGCACGAGACGCTCTTCTCCGACGGCGAGGACGTGCAGCCGACGGCGGCGCGCCGGATCAACCGGGCGGTGCGCAAGAAGGCGATCGACCAGGAGTGGGTCGATTCGACGCTGGCCCAGCTCGAACACCTGGTGATGGCCGGCGACGAGGCTAATTTGGCGGAGCGAGTGGTGGAGATGATTGCCTCACCGGGCGGCGACGCTGCGACGGTCGTCCCCAACGAATAGCCTCTCGCAGCCACTTCGTGACTATCTGCAAACCCCCACGCACGCCTGGCGGCGCCGGACGCTTCACGGGGCGTCGTCCTCAGTCGGCCAAATGGCTCTGCCATTCGGCCTCCCTGCGTCCTACCCCCGTTCGGCCCGGCACTCGCCAGCCGCACGCGCGAGTCTGCAGATAGTCACGTGGTCCACGCGATCGAACAAATCGGCGCCTTCGCCGGGCTGGCCGCGTTCCTCGGCTTAGCGGTCCTGGCGCTCCTCTCGTTCACCCACGGGCGCGACATCCGCCGCCTGCGCGAGTGGGCCGGCTCGGCTCCCGAGCGCGACGCCGAGCGCAAGGAGCAGGCCTCGACGATCGCCGCCCAGCGGGCGGAGGAGCTGCGGGCGCTGGAGGAAGCGCGGACGGCCGAACACGAGGCAGTATCCAGTCGCGAGGAGCGACGCCGCCGCCGCGAGGAAGGGCTGCCGGTGGAAAGCCGCGGCGAACGGATGCGCGGCTGGTTCTCCGGCTTCGGCGAGACCGCCTCGCGGCCGAGCTCCCTGATTGCGCTCTTCGTCGTCATCCTCGCGATCGTCGGCGCCGCCGCCTACTTCCTGCTCAGCGGCGACGATGGCGCCGAAGGCGGCGGTGGCTCCAAGCAGGCGGCGGCGAAGATGAAGCCGGGCGAAATCGAAGTCGCCGTCCTCAACGGCACCTCGACCGACGGCCTCGCCGCCGTCTACGGCGACAAAGTCGAGGCTAAGGGCTTCGAGCTCGGCGCGATCACCAACAGCAGCTCGAGCTTCGAAGAAAGCGTCGTCATGTTCAAGCGCGGTCACAAGACCGAAGCCCGCAAGGTGGCGAAGCAGGTCGGCATTCCGAAGGTGCAGCTGATGAATGGGGAAATCGAATCCGTCTCGGCCGGAGCCGACGTTGCCCTCGTCGTCGGCGAGGACAATGCCGAAGCGGCTGAATGACCAGCGCGGGCGCCGGCTCCCGGTCGCGGTCGTCTTCGCCCTCCTCGTTCTCGCCACGCTAGCGGCCTTCGCCTACTCGCAGCGCGTCAAGCGCGACCCGCTCGTCCTCGACCGGGTCGAATTCTTCGCCCCGCCGCACCACAAGGGCGCCGAGAAGGTGCGCAGCTTCACCCCCGACGGTGACTGCAGCCGCGACCGCATTCGGATCGAGTTCCGGACCACGATCACGGCGACGAGCACGGTCCAGATCATCAAGCCGGGCGGGCGGGTTGTGGTGACGCTGGCCCGCGAGGTGCCCTTCCGGCGCTACACCGAACACGTCTACTTCTGGGACGGGCGCCGGCGCGGCGGCGGCACGGCGCCCCAGGGCCGCTACAAGCTGCGGGTCAAACTCGGCTCCGAGCGGACGCTGGTGACGCCGGGCGTGATCCGGCTGCACCGGGCGAAGGAAGACGCCAAATCGCGCTGCGGCACGGCGGGCGGTGCCGGCGGAGTGGCCCCGGGGGAGAAGCCGTGAGCGACTTCCCCGCCGGCGCCGGCCTGGTGATCGCCGCCGGAGCGAGCGCCGCCGCGATCTTGCTGCCGCCGGGCCGCCCGCGGGCGCTGCTGATGGTGCTGGCGATGGCGCTGTTCCCCGTCCTCATCCTCGGCGACCAGTGGCATACCGCCCAGATCGTCGACCTCCGCCACGACGGGGGACGGATCGTCGCCTTGCTCGCCCTCGCCGCGGCCGCGATCGGCGTCCTCGTCTACGCCTTCCGCCGTTGGCCGATCCTGATGCCGCTGGCGATCGTCTTCGCGATCCCATTCCGCGTCCCGCTCACGGCCGGCGGCGACACCGCCAACCTGCTGGTCCCGCTCTACCTGGTGATCGCCGCCGCCGTCGTGGCGACCCTGCTGCGGGACTGGTCCGACCCGCCGCCGGGGCATCCGCCGCGGGCGCTCGCCTGGTTGCTCGCCGCGGTGGTCTTCCTCTTCGCCCTTCAGGCCCTCTACTCGGAGGACTTCTCCAAGGGCCTGCAGAACGTCTGCTTCTTCTTCATCCCCTTCACGGTCGCCTACCGGCTCCTGCGCGAGGTCGAGTGGGACGCGCGGCTGCTGCGGTGGGTCCTGATCGTGATCGGGGTCGAGGCGACGCTCTTCGTCGCGATCGGGGGCGTCGAGCTGGTGACGCGGAGCCTCTTCTGGAACGACCAGATCATCCGCTCGAACGAATTCCACACCTACTTCCGCGTCAACTCGGTCTTCTGGGACCCGAACGTCTACGGGCGCTACCTGGCGCTGGTGACGACGATCGCCACCGCGGCGATGCTTTGGGCGCGGACGCGCGAGGCCTTCTGGCTGCTCACCGGCCTGATCGCCGTGCTCTTCATCGGGCTCGTCCCGACCTACTCGCAGTCGAGCTTCCTGGCGCTGCTCGCCGGCCTCGCCGTCCTCGCGGCGATCCGCTGGAGCCCGAAGTGGACGCTCGCCGCGGTCGCCGTCGGCCTCGTCGCCGCTGTCCTCGTCGTCCTCCTCGTCGGCGGCTCCGGCAAGCTGACCAGCGACCGTGTCAACGTCGACCTCAGCGGCCGCGGCAGCCTCGTCTCCGGCGGCGCCGACCTCTTCGCCGAACGGCCGCTATGGGGTTATGGCTCTGGTTCATTCCAAGCCGCTTACAAGGAACACCGGGAGAACAAAGACGCGCCGGTGACGGTTTCCCACACCGAGCCGGTGACGGTGGCGGCTGAGCAGGGATTGATCGGCCTGGTGGCTTACCTGACCCTGATCGTCGTGGCGCTGGGGACGCTTGGGAAAGGGTTGTGGGCTGGGGGCGCTCGGGCGGCGGGTCCTGTCTCCGATACGACCCCCGCGCAAAAAGGCGGGGGTCCCGCATCGTCGCCACCCACCGCGTTAGCCGCTAGGGCCGCAATCCTGGCCGCGTTCGTTGCTCTTTTGGTTCACACGCTGGCGTATGCCGGGTTCTTCGAGGACCCGATCACTTGGGTGCTGCTGGCAGTTGGGGCTTCGTTGGCGCATGCGGCCGCGGGAGACGATCCTCCGATCCGCAAGCCTGCGTAGGGTCACCGCATGTCGGGATACCTGCGCCGCCTGGCGACGACGGGGGCCGCCTATACGGCGGCGAGCATCCTCAGCAAGGTCATCGCGGTCGCGCTGCTGCCGCTCTATACGCGGTACCTCTCGCCCGAAGACTACGGCGCCGCCGAGATCCTCTTCGCGGCGGTGGTGACCGCCAGCATCATCGTCCGCTTCGGGCTGCTCGAGGCGATCCTCCGCTTCTACTACCTGGACGACGAGGACCCCGCGCGGGTCGTCAAGAGCACCTTCGCCGGGCTCTTCTGGCTCTCGACCCTGGGTGCTCTCGTCGCGCTCCCGTTCGCTGGACCGCTGTCCGAACTGCTGTTCGATCCGAAGGAACTGCCGCCCGGCGTCTCGGGCGCGGAGCTCGTCCGGATCGCGATCGGCGGGCTCTGGGTGCTGACGATGTGGGAGTTCATGCTGACCCTGTTCCGGCTCGACGAGCGTGCCCGCGCCTTCTTCGTGACGACGATCCTCAACGTCCTCGCGGCGATCGCGCTGACCGTCGCCCTCGTCGTCGGCCTCGACGAGGGCGCGCGCGGGTTGCTGCTCGGCAGCTACGCGAGCGGCGGCGCCTTCGTCGTCGCCCTGATCGCGCTGCAGTGGCGGCGCCTCTCGCTCTGGCCCGATCCGGCCCTGCTACGGCGCCTCTACCGCTTCGGCCTGCCGACGATGCCGGCCGAGGTCTCGCTCTACGCGCTCAACTTCGCCGACCGCCTGATCATCGCCCGCTCGCTCGGCCTCACCGAGGCAGGCCTCTACTCGCTCGGGGTCAAGTTCGCGCAGGCGGTCAACGTCCTCGTCCGCGGCTTCCAGCTCGCCTGGCCGCCGCTCGCCTACTCGATCCGCGACGACGGCGAGGCGCGCCGCTTCTACGCCACCGTCGTCACCCTCTTCGTCGCCGGCTGCGCCTTCGTCGTCGCCGGGATGTGGCTGTTCTCGCGCTGGATCGTCCGTGCCCTGGCGGACCCCAAATACTTCGACTCCTACGAAGTCATCGGCCTCGTCTCGGCCGCCGTCACCCTCTACGCGCTCTACCTCGTCCTCGTCGTCATCCTCGGCCGCACCGGCCGCACCGAGTTCAACCTGCCCGCCGCGATCGGCGCTCTCGTGGTCAACGTCGCCCTCAACCTCATCCTCGTCCCGCCACTCGGGATCGTCGGCGCCGGCATCGCCCTCGTCGCTTCCTACCTGGTGGTGCTGGGGCTGATGTACGCGTTCACCCAGCGCCTCTTCCCGGTCTCATACGAGTGGGGGCGGCTCCTCCGCGTGGTCCTGACGGTGGCGGCGCTGGTCGGAATCGCCGAACTGCTGGTCCCGACCGAGGGAGCGCTCGGCCTGCTCCTCCGCGCCATCCTTTTCGCTGCTTACCCGCTCGTCCTCTGGCTCAGCGGCTTCTTCAGCGACCAAGAGCGCGAATGGCTGGCCCGCCTGCGCCGGCCGCGGGAGCTGCTGGAAAGCCTCGCCTCCCTCCGCGCCCAACCGGCCGCGGTCGACGGCCGAATCCCGGAGACCTATGAGGTAGAGCGAATGGACGAAGATCTCCGCTCCTGACGGACCCAGGCGGCGCCAGGCTGCGTCCTCGGTCGCTCGCGTGCAGAGCACGCCACGCTCCCTGCGTCCTTGCCTGGCGACACCTGGATCTCGTCAGGAGCGGGATCTATCCCGCAGTGATTCCCCGCCGCCCGGGAAGAGCGCTTGGCGCGCGTGGGCCCACATGATCCGGGGCGAGCGGTTGGGGAGGACCGTCGCCGCGAGGGCGCGCAGGGCGTAGGTCCAGGCGGTGAGGAGGCGCACGGTCAGCGCCGCGACCGGGCCGTGGTGCTTTCGCATGTAGAGGTCGCGGTTGCGGTGGAATTCGACGATCCGTGGCAGGCCCTTGGCGAGGTCGGTCGAGAGCTGGTCGTGGTGGACCGCCTCGGCAGCCGGGACGAAGAGCGAGTGCCAGTCCGCCTCCGCCAGTCGCCTGGCGAAGTCGCACTCGTCGTAGTAGACGAAGAAGGCCGGGTCCATGTAGCCGACCGCCGCCGCCGCCTCACGGCGGACCATCAGGGCGCTCGACTGTGCCCAGTCGACGCGGCGGGTCTCGCTGCCCTTGCTCTGGACGGTGAAGCGGCGGTGGAGGAAGAGGGCGCCGATCGCCGCCGTGCCCACCCCGGGGAAGCGCCAGGCGGAGGGGACCGGGGCGCCGTCGGAGTCGAGCAACTGCGCCGTCGCCGCGGCGGCTTTCGGGTCGGCGTCGAGCGCCGCGACCAGTGCCTCGACCGCGCCCGGCCGCAGCTCCGAATCCTCGTTCAGCAAGAGGCAGTACTTCCCCTGCGCTTCGCGCATCAGGGTTGAGTCGTTCTCCGCCTTGCCGGTGCGCTGCTCGAGCGCAATCAGCTTGATCTCGCCGCCGAGCTCCCGCACCGCGTCGGCGGATCCGTCGTCGGAGGCGTTGTCGAGGACGAGAATCTCGCGCTCGATGCCGGCGGGGTGGGTGCGCTCGATCGCGGCCAAGCAGGCGAGCAGATACTCACGGCCGTTCGTGTTCACGACGCAGTAGGAGAGCGTGGGCGCCAAGGCGGTGACGATAATCCCTGCTTCTTTCGTCAGCATTGCTGACAAGTCAGCCCCGTTGACAATGAAGATCCAACTCGTCGACCCCTCGGCGTTCACGCCGCCATACGACCGCGCACTCGCGGCCGCGCTCGCGCGCGCCGGCGCCGACGTTGAGCTGCTCACCACCCGCTTCCTCCACGGATCGGTTCCGCCGGCCGAGGGCTTCCGCGTCGAGGAGCGCTTCTACCGTCGCACCGCCGCCCGTGGCCTCGATGCCCCGGCCCGCCTCCCCTTCAAGGCCGTCGAGCACGTCCCGGACATGCTGCGCCTGCGCCGCGCCCTCGACGCCGACGTCGTCCACTACCAGTGGCTGACGGTCCCACCGCTCGACGTCCACCTGCTGCCGCCACGCCGTCCCCGGGTCCTCACCGCCCACTACATCCTGCCGCCGAGCCCAAGCCGCCGGCAGCTGCGCTCTGCCCGCCGCGTCTTCGACAGCATGGACGCGGTCGTCGCCCACTCCGAGCACAGCGCGGCCCGGCTGCGGAGCGAGATCGGCCTGGATGCGGCGAAGGTCCGGGTCATCCCCCACGGCGCCTTCGACTACCTGACGAAGCTGCCGGAGGAGAAACCGCTGCCGGAGGAGCTCGAGGGCGCGGAGGGGCCGGTGATCCTCTCCTTCGGCCTCCTCCGTCCCTATAAGGGGATCGAGAACCTGATCGAGGCCTTCGGGCGAATCCCATCCGCGAGCAAGGCGGAGCTGTGGGTCGTCGGCAACCCGCGGATGGACGTCGAGCCGCTGCGCCGCCGGGCGGCCGAGGCCGGCGGTCGCGTCCGCTTCGTCACTCGCTTCGTCGACGAGGCCGAGATCCCGGCGATCTTCCGCCGCGCCGACCTCGTCGTCCTCCCCTACCTCGGCGCCGAGCACTCCGGCGTCCTCTACACCGCCCTCGCCTTCGGCAAGCCGCTCGTGCTCAGCGCCGTCGGCGGTTTCCCCGAGGTGGCGGCGACCGGCGCCGCCCGCCTCGTCCCACCCGGCAACGTCGCTGAGCTCACCACCGCGCTCGCCGACCTGATCGAGGACGAGCCGGCCCGCGCCGAGCTCGCCGCCGCCGCGACCCGCGCCGCCGCCGGACCCTTCTCCTGGGAGGAGTCTGCTCGCCTGCACTTAGACCTCTACCGCGAGCTGATCGAGACGGCGGACAGGGATGGAGCGCGGAAGTGAGCACGATCGCCGCAATCGTCTTCTGGCTCAGCGCCGGCGCCCTCCTCTACACCCACCTCGGCTACCCGCTACTCCTCTGGACCCTGACCCGCGGCGGTCGTTTCCAGAATTACCCGGGCTATGGCAAGGGAAAGTCTGGAAACGACCCAGATGGGGGGCCGCCGACGGTTTCGCTGATCGTCCCCGCCTACGACGAGGAGGAGGTGATCGCGGCGAAAGTCGCCGACGCGCTGGCGCTCGACTATCCGCGCGAGCAACTGCAGGTGATCGTCGCCTCCGACGGCTCCACCAACGCCACGGCCGAGCGCGCCCGCGCCGCCGGCGCCGACCTCGTCCTCGAGCTGCCGCCCGGCGGCAAGATCGCCGCCCTCAACGCCGGCGCCGAGCGGGCGAGCGGGGAGGTCCTCGCCTTCTCCGACGCCAACAGCACCTGGACGCCGGACGCGCTGCGAGCGCTCCTCACCCCCTTCGCCGACCCGAAGGTCGGCTACGTCTGCGGCCGGGTCCGCTTCCTCGACCCTGGCGGCGACAACCTCGAGGGCGCCTACTGGCGCTACGAGATGGCGGTGCGGGAGATGGAGTCCGCCCTTGCCGGGGTCACCGCCGGCAACGGCGCGATCTACGCGGTCCGCCGCCAGGCATACCTCCCGCTCCCGCCTTCCGGCAGCCACGACCTCAGCTTCCCCTTCGCCTTCGCCAAGCGCGGGCTCCGCTCCGTCTATGCACCGGCGGCCCGGGCCGAGGAGAAGATGGTGCCGACGGTCGAGGGCGAGTTCGCCCGCAAACGGCGGATGATGGTCGGCCTCTGGGACATCGTCGCCGGCGAAGGGATGCTCTCCCCCCGCGGCTACCCACCCCTGTTCGCCTTCGAGATCTTCTCCCACCGGGTGCTCCGCTACCTCAGCCCCCTGCTGCACCTCCTGGCGCTCGTCGCCAACGCCCTCCTCCTCGGCGACGGCTGGTTCTATGTCCTCACCTTCGCCCTCCAGCTGGCGCTGCTCGCCGCCGCCGCCCTCGGCCGCTTCCTGCCGCTCGGCCCCTTCCGCATCGCCCGCTACTACGTCCTCACCACCACCTCGATCGCCGCCGGCCTCTGGGACCGCCTTCGCCACGGGGCCGGCGGGCGCTGGCAGAAGGCCGAAGGGACCCGGTGACGAGGTAATGCCAAGAATCCTCGACATCCTCATCGCTGCCCTTGCCCTGGTGATCCTCTCGCCGGTCCTCCTCGTCGCCGCGATCGCGATCAAGCTGACCAGCCGCGGCCCGGTGGTCTACCGGCAGCGCCGCGTCGGGCTGGGCGGGCGCGAGTTCGAGATGTGGAAGCTGCGGACGATGGTCCAGGGCTCCGACCCGGTCGGGGTCGGCAAGGTCGTCTACCGCGACGATCCCCGCGTCACCGGCCCTGGGCGCATCCTGCGCCGAGCCTCGCTGGACGAGATCCCCAACCTCGTCAACGTCCTCCGCGGCGAGATGGCGATCGTCGGCCCGCGCCCGACGATCAAGGCCCAGGTCGACGACTACACCCCGCACCAGAAACGCCGCCACGAGGTGCTCCCGGGGATCACCGGCTGGGCCCAGGTCCAGGGCCGCGCCGGCATCCCCTGGGAGGAGCGAATCGAGCTCGACGTCTGGTACGTCGACCACCGCAGCTTCGCCCTCGACGCCCGCATCCTCGCCAGAACCGCGTGGCTCGTCCTCACCGGCCAAGGCCTCGCCCCGGACTGAAATAGGGTTTCGCCGTGCCTGATCGCCCAGCAGTCAGCCTGCGCCCGTTCGAGCTCGCCGACGTCCCCGCCGTCCATCGCTGGTTCAGCAACCCCGCGGCGATCGGGTCGCTGATGGAGCAGCGCGAGGGCTTCTCGCTGGAAGAAGCCGAAGGGTGGACGCGGCGGGCGATGGACGACTCCGGCGAAGACCGCAAGCTCAAATGAGCACCGCCCGCGCGGAGCTGATCGCGGACGCGGGAGCGGCTGCGACGAGCGAGGAGTTCTTCCGCTCGCCCCCTTTCCTCGAAGCGGAGGGCGTCACCCACTCGCTGCGGATCGAGAGCGAGGAGGGTGAACTGGTCGGCCCCCTGATCGTTCGCGAGATTCCCGGCGCTGACGCCCGCGACGCCACCTCCCCCTACGGCTACCCAGGCCTCCATTCGTCTGTTCCTTCTAGGGGAATAGCAACGAAAAGGAACAGGCGAATGGCAATCGATCCTGACTCGATCGACTGGAGCGCCACCGGTCTCGTCAGCATCTTCATCCGCCACGCCCTCGGCCCTTCGCCGCTGAGCGGCTTCAGCGAACGCAACGTCCTCCAGATCGCCGACCCGGAGCTGCCGCCGAAGAGCCGGCCGAGCGACCGCCGCCAGGTCCGCCGCAACCTCGATGACGGCTACGTCCTCGAGCTCATCCCCGGCAGCGAGGCCACCTCCGAGCAGCGGTCCGGCTTTCTCGCCGTCTACGAGCAGACGATGCACCGCGCCGCCGCCGTCGAGCACTACTTCTTCGGCGCCGCATACTTCGACCTGGTGCTGGCGGCGCCACGCACCTGGCTCGCCCTGGCTACCGCCCCCGACGGCGTCCTCGCCGCCGCCTCGATCGCCACCGTCAGCGACGGCTACCTCCACTATTACCTCAGCGGCAGCGCCGACTCGCACCTTCGCGACTCGCCGATGAAGAACGTCGTCGCTTGCCTAATCGAGCACGCCGGCGAGCTCGGCCTGCCACTCAACCTCGGCGGTGGCATCACCCCTGGCGACGCGCTGGAGGAGTTCAAGCGCGGCTTCGCCAACCGCCGGCTCACCTGGCTCACCTCAGAGCTCGTCTGCGACCGCGAGCGCTACCAGCAGCTAAGCCGCGGCCATCAGGCCGGCGCCTACTTCCCCGCCTACCGCGCGAGCTAGCTCAGCCTTCCTTGGGTTCGGCCGGGGTCGGGCCGTCGAATTTGAAGGCGAAGACGGGCTCGCCCCCGTATTTGCCCCAAGTTTCCTTGCCGAAGGCGCGGATCGCGTCGAGCGTCGCCTGGCCTTTGTATTCCTTGCAGGCGAGGACGTTGGTCCAGGTCACCGCGGCGACGTCGTAGATCATTTCGTCGTACGGGAATAGCAGCGAGGCTCCGTACATCGTGTCGTACAGCCCCTTCAGTTCCAGACTGCGCCTGTTCGGGCAGGTCGGGCGAGTACTCGATCGCCATCCGGCCGTGCTCGAGTGAGTGGACGACGTCGAGCTGTTTCGGCGGCTCGGAGTAGGCGCCGTCGGCCTGCTGGAAGGGCGGTTCGACGTGGTTGCCGGAGGACGGTGGGCTGGTCTTGTAGTTGGGTTCTTCGGCGTTGACGGGAAGGTGGGTGTGCCCCTCGTCGGGGAGCTTCAGCCGCAGTTCGCAGTTCGCTTTCTGCGCCGCCACCTTGAGGTCGGTCTCTTTGGGCGCCGGCGGGATGACGCCGTCGCGCTCGTCCGGTTGCACCCCGTTGGTGTTGCCGATCGTTTCGTCGAAGTTGATGTGGGCGCCGCCGCTGTCGGTTTTGCCACTGGCGTTACTGCCGCTGTCGCCGCCGCCACTGACGAGGAGGAAGACGACGACGGCGATCGCGATCACAGCCGTGGAGACGACCGCGTAGCCGATCAGCAGCCGGTTACGCCCCGACTTGCTTTCGCTTGCTTCCGCGGCAATTCGCTCTTCCCGCAGCCGTTCTCTCTCTCGCTCGCCCTTTCCCATGGCGCAATAGATTAATCCGCTCGCTGCATTTCGGCAGCGTCGCCCCGCACCCGCTCCCAGGGCGGGAGGCTTTCAGCGCTGCCAGGACCGCTCGCGTCGCCGGCGCTCGGTTCAGCGCATAGAACTGGATTCCCGGGGCTCCCGCGATCAGAAGCTCGGCGCACTGCTGCGACGCGTAAGCGATCCCCAGCTCGAACTCCCGCTCCGGATCGCCTCCGGCGGCCTCGAATGCCGCTTCCAGCTTTGGCGGGATCGTCGCGTCGCAGAGGTCGCAGATGCGCTTCGTCTGAGCGAAGCTGGCGACCGGGATCACGCCAGGGATGATCGGCACCTCGATCCCCTGTGCCCGGGCAGCGCGGACGAAGTCGAAATAAACCTGGTTGTCGAAGAAGAGCTGGGTGATCAGGAAGCCGGCGCCGGAGTCGACCTTGGTCTTCAGGTAGCGGAGGTCGCTCTCGAGGTCGGGCGCCTCCGGGTGCACCTCCGGGAAGCAGGCGCCGCCGATGCCGAAGTTCCAACCGGCGGAGATGAACGCCGCCAGCTCGGCGGCGCTGCCGAGGCCGCCCTCGGGCTGGGCGAAGTCCTCCTGCCCCCGCGGCGGGTCGCCACGCAGGGCGAAGACGTTCTCGATTCCCGCCGCCTCGATCTGGTCGAGCGTCGCGGCGAGGCCATCAGTCGTCTCGCCGACGCAGCTCAGGTGGGCCATCGTCTCGAACCCGATCTCATCCTTCAGCGCCCGGGCGATCTCCACCGTCCCGTCCCGGGTCGATCCCCCGGCGCCGTAGGTGACGGAGACGAAGTCGAGCTCGAGCTTGCGCAGACTCCCGCGCCGTCTCGTAGAGCTGCTCGGTCGCCTCCGCCGTCTTCGGCGGGAAGAACTCGACCGAGAAGGTCGGCCGCCGCTCAGAGATGATTTCGTCAATCCGCACCCGATGAGGGTAGCTTCAGGCGCTCCCCAGCGCTCCACGCCCCGGCCTCCTTTAGTTCGCTCTTTGCGGGGAGGGTGCTTCAGCACCCCTAGCGCCGGCCGGCGCGGGGGAGTAAGTTCGTTCTGCGACCGGGAGAGACCGGCCCCCGCGGAAGCCGAGCGGGAAGGCAGTCTCGAAGGTGGCGCCACCGAGCTTCTGAGCGCGAAGGCTACGCGCACGGCAGGCATACGAGCGTCATCCCCGGCCGTTTTTGTTTGCCTTCTCGTCCGGGACGACTCCTACCGTTGCACCCGGCCGTGGAAGTCCTGCCCTTCGCGGTCGGCGACCGGGGCGCACCCCAATGGGAGTCGGGCGTCGCTGCGAACCCCGTGATCCGCGCCGCGACTAGCCCGCCCGCTCCCTCCCTTCGCGTGGATCGCCCGGTTCCTGTGGGACGATCCCGCCGATGAGCGATGAAGTCCGCTACGAGCGCCAGGGCGCCGCGGCCGTTCTGATGATCGACAGGCCGCAGCGACGCAACGCGGTCGATGCCGCGACCGCCGCCGCCCTGCGCCACGGGCTGGAGGAGTTCGAAGCGGACGAGGCCGCTCGCGTCCTTGTCCTCACCGGGGCCGGGGGCGAGGCGTTCTGCGCCGGCGCCGACCTCAAGGCGATGGATCTCGACGTCGACCATCCTGGCGGACCGATGGGCTTCACGCGGCTCATCCCCGCGAAGCCGACGGTCGCGGCGATCGAGGGATGGTGCCTCGCGGGCGGGCTCGAGCTGGCTCTCTGGTGCGACCTGCGGATCGCGACGACCGATTCCGTCTTCGGCTGCTTTGAGCGCCGTTGGGGGGTGCCGCTGATTGACGGCGGGACCCAGCGCCTGCCACGCGTGGTTGGCCTCGGCCGCGCCATGGAGATGATCCTCAGCGGCCGTGCGGTCGAGGCTGAGGAGGCCCACCGAATCGGGCTCGTCAATGAGCTGGCGGAGCCGGGCCGGCACCTCGAGCTGGCCCTGCAGTGGGCGGAGCGGATTGCGGCCTTCCCGCAGGAGACGATGCTCAGCGACCGCCGTGCCGCGCTCGAGGGCAGCGGCCGGCCGTTGGCAGACGGGCTTGCGCTCGAGCACCGCCTCGGCCGTGAGGTACTCGAAGTGGCTGCCCGCGGGGCGGCCCGCTTCGCCTCCGGCGAGGGCCGCCACGGCCAGGGCGTCTGAGGCGCTAAAGAGCCTCGCCGCGCAGCTCGGCCGCGGCGACGTCGACCCCGAAGTAGGGGAGCACCGCGAGGTACATCAGCTCGGGGAGAAGGCGTCCGAACCCCCCTCTCGCTTCCGAGGAGAGGCGGGCGTGGAGCACCGCAAGGATCCCCGCGACGACCGCCTCGGCGGAGATCGCCGGCGCGGTGCCCTCGCTTTCTTCCCGCGCCAGGTCCATCAGGAGCGCGGCCCGCTCCATCGCCTCTGTTCGCCTTTCCACCGCCAGCGGTCCGGCCGCGTGGACCTCGACCAGGAGCGCCCGGCCAACCTCAGGCTGCTCGTCGAGGAAGTTCAGCAGCCCTGCCAGGGCCCCTCGAAGCTGTCCGCGCCAGCTCGCCCTGCCGGCCGCCGCATCCCGCATCGCCAGCTCGATCCAGGCAGCGCCCGCATCGAGCGCCTGTAGGTAGCAGTCCTCCTTGTCTGCGAAGCAGTCGTAGAAGGCTTGCCGGTAGAGGCCCGCCGCATCGATCGCGTGTTGGACCGTCGTTTGCTCGTATCCGCGTGCTCCAACTGCTTCCAGCATCCCCTGGAGAATGCGCTGACGCTTTCCGGTCAAAGTCCCCGCCCGGTTCGTGATTGGTAAAACGATTGTCTGCCTTTCGGTACCTAAACGGTATCCGGTCAGAGACCGCGACCACCCCGTGATCCGACTCCGGTACTGTTCCGTTCGTGGGATACAACTCAACAACGCGTCCACTTCCGGGAAGGCAGCAGCTCCCACGCGAGTTCATCACCCGGCACCAGCGCGCGCGGATCATCGCTGCGCTCGCCGAAGAGGCGTCGGAGCAGGGCTACCGGGCGGTGACGGTCGCCGACATCGTCAGGCGCGCGGGAATCGCCCGCAACACCTTCTACGAGAACTTCGGCTCGAAGGAGGAATGCTTCCTGGCGACCCAGGAATATGCGATGTCGACTGCGTTGGAGCGGGTTGTCGAGGCGGCCGGCTCCTTTGACGAGTGGCCGCAGAGAGTCCGCGCGGGGCTCGCCGCCTTCCTCGGTTTCGTCGTCGACGAGCCGGCGCTCGCCCGCACCTGCATGGTCGAGGCGCTCTCCGCCGGACCGGCCGCGGTCAGGTACTACGAGGAGTCCCAGCAGGCGTTCGTCTCGCTGTTCAAACTTGGACGCGATGTCTCGCCGCATGGACCGGATCTGCCGGAGACATTGGAGGAAGCTCTGATCGGCGGGGTCTTCTGGATCGTCTACCAGCGCCTGACGAGCCTCGCAGCTGGAAGCAATCTCGGAACTGCTTCCGGAGCTGACCGAATTCACCCTCACGCCCTATCTGGGAGCGGAGGGCGCTCACGAGGTCGCGACGCTGTGAAAGTAAAAAACTGGCCAGTCGGCCAATCCGGACCCGAGCCGTTCGAATCGGTATCGTCGGTTCTCTTATGAGAGATTCAGCGAACCAGCCAGTAGAGGCTCCTGGGTATCCGCCGGAGCTCGCTCGGCTCCCGCCGGGGCGCCATGGCCTCCCGCGCGAGTTCGTTGCCCACAACCAGCGCGAGCGTCTGATCGCCGGGCTGGCGGAGGCGGTGGCCGAAAACGGCTACGCCGGCACCACGATCGCTCATATCACTCGCCAAGCGGCCGTCTCGCGGCGCACTTTCTACGAGCACTTTGCCAGCAAGGACGAGTGCTTCATTGCCGCCTACGACACGGTGATGGCTGAGTTAAGCCGACGGGTTGGCGAGGCTTTCGACCAGGAGGACGAGTGGCCGCAGGCGGTCCGCGCGGGAATCGCGGCGATGCTCGAGTTCCTCGCCGCAGAGCCGCACCTCGCTCGCCTCAGCATGGTCGAGGCGCTGGTCGCAGGCCCGGTCGTGGTCGAGCGCTACGACGCCGCGATCGAGAGTCTTGTGCCCTACTTCCAGGACGGTCGCAAGGGCCGTTCCAAAGAGGTACTGGCCGGGCTTTCGCCGACGACCGAGGAGGCACTCGTCGGCGGCATGGTCTCGCTGATTTCGCGGCGCATCTTCGCCGACCGCGCTGAGGAGTTGGAGTCGCTCCTGCCGGACCTGGTCGAGTTCACGCTGACGCCTTACCTTGGCAGCACCGAAGCGGCCAAGGTCGCTCGCGCTTCCTAGCCCTCCCCGGTTTCACTAATCCTGCAAGTTCGAAAACTTGCAGTTGACGCTATGGAGTTGTATTTAGAGAGAGGCGAACATACGTTCGTATGGAGATCGCCTGCGTTATCGATCAACGACTGGCGATTCCGCCGCGCCCGGATCGTGCCGGGGGGCTTCGGTTCGGGCGCGGCGATCTTTCTGACCCGATCGAGGCGGCGGAGCTGGGCGAGGCGATGGTGCGGGCGCTGGAGGCGATCGGTGCCGCGGTCGAGTCGGAGCGGGCGGGCGAGGCCTTCTTCTGTCTCGACGGTCTCCGCGGTCTCTACGGTGGTTCGAGCGCCGGCGTCCTGGCAAAAGCTCGGCGGGCGGTGGGCGAGGGAAAGGCGCTCGCCACTGGTCGCACCCGCTTCGCTGCCTTCCTCGCCGCCGGCGATTGGCCGCGGCCGGTTCCGGTGGCGGCTCTGGGGCCACGGCTGCGCGGCCCTGAGCGCGAGACCGAGGAGCTGGTCGAGTCCCTCCGCCGCCTCGGGATCGAGACGGTGGAGGCATTCGCCCGCCTCACCGCCGACCAGGTCGCCGATCGCTTCGGCCCGCTCGGCAGCGAAGGGCTGCGCCTCTGCCACGGTGAAGAGGAACCGCTGCGGCCGCGGATCCCGCATGAGGAGCTCGGCGAGGAGATCGAGCTGCCGGAGGGAATCGCCGGGCGCCAGCTCGACCGCGCGCTCGAGCTCCTCGTCGACCGCCTGCTGGCGGCGCCGCAACGCAAGGGCAGGACCCTGCTGGGCTTGCGCCTGGGGGCGCGCCTGGTTGTCGGCGGCAGCTGGAGCGTCGAGCAGGGGCTCGGACGCCCCAGCGCCTCGGCGAAGGTGCTGCGCAACCTCCTCGCCCCCCGCCTCGAGGAGCTTCCCGGCCCGGCGACGGCGCTGCGGCTGCGGGCGGTCGGACTCGGCCCGCCCGCCCGCGACCAGCTCGAGCTCTCGGTCGGCGGTTCAGAGCCGCGCCGGCGCCGGCTCGGTGCTGCGGTGCGGGAGGTGCGGGCGGTCCAGGGCGCCGAGGCGCTGCTGAAGATCCTTCCCGTCGACAGCGCCTCAAGGGTGCCAGAGCGCTGGGCGATGCTGACCCCCTACCCCGAGCTCTGATGCCCGGCCTCCGCCGCCTCTATGCCCCTCAGCGAGTGGCGGTCCGCACCGACCCCCGGGGCGCGCCGACAACCGTCGAGGGGCAGACAGTCGAGTCGGTGCGCGAGGAGTGGCTCGTCGAGGACCGCTGGTGGACGGCGAAGCCGCTGCAGCGCCACTACTTCGAGCTGGCGCTCGGCGACGGCCGCGCGCTCACCGTCTTCCGCACCGCCCGCGCCCAGCGCTGGTACCGGCAGCGGGCTTGAGGTGAGCCGTGTACGTCGAGCTGCACGCCCACTCCGCCTTCTCCTTCCTCGACGGCGCCTCGACCCCGATGGAGCTGGCCGCGGCCGCGGCCGCCCAGGGCTATCCCGCCTTCGCCCTCACCGACCACGATGGCCTCTGGGGCTCGATGGAGTTCGCCCACGCGTGTGTGGGGTTTGGTGTCCGGGGGATTACCGGGACGGAGTTGACGGTGCGCGTTGGGCCGGCGGGTCCTGTCTCCGATGGGTCCCCCCCGCAAAAAGGCGGGGGTCCCCCATCGTCGCCACCCCCCGGCAGAGACGTGCACATCACTCTGTTGGCTGAAGACGAGACCGGATACCGGAGTTTGTGTCGGTTGCTGACTGCGGCCCATTCGCATACGCGGGACAACACGGGGAGGACCTCGATGCAGGCGTGGGCGACTCTCGAGGAGGTGGAGAAGCACGCCGAGGGGCTGGTTTGCCTCTCCGGCTGTGCTCGGGACGGGGCTGTTGCCGGTGCCTTCGCGCGGGGGGACACTGCGGGTGGGGAGCAGATTGCGCGGCGGCTTCTCGGCGCCTTCGGCCGCGACCGCTTCCGGATCGAGCTGCAGCGTCCCTACTGGCGTCGGGACCGCGCCCGCAATCGCTGGTTGGCGTTACTCGCCGAACGGCTCGAGGTTCCCTGCGTCGCCACCGGCAACGTCCACTGCCACGACCGCCGCCGTTCGCCGCTGCAGGACGCATTGGTTGCGATCGGTCGCTGCGAGACCCTGGAGGAGTCGGAGCCCTGTCGCCGCGGCAACTCCACCTCCGCCCTCACCTCGCCCGCGGCGATGGCCGCCCGCTTCGCCGAATACCCCGAGGCAGTGGCCGAGACCGAGCGCCTCGCCGAGCGCCTCCGCTTCGACCTCACCGAGCAGCTCGGCTACCGCTACCCCGGTAGCGAGGACGCCGGTGCCGACGCCGAGCTGGCCCGCGTCTGCAACCACCACCTCGGCGAGCGCTATGCCGGTAACGCCCGCCTGCTGGAGGCGCAGTGGCGGCTGGAGGAGGAGCTGGCGACGATCCGCAAGCTCGGCCTCTCCGGCTTCTTCCTCCTCCACCGCGACCTGCTGGAGCTGGCGCGCGAGGTGGCGGCCGAGGTGCGCGGCCCGGATTCCGCCCGCGGCGTTCTCCCGCCCGGGCGGGGCCGCGGCTCCAGCGTCAGCTCGATCGTCTGCTACCTCACCGGCCTCTCCCACGTCGACCCGGTCGAGGCCGACCTCTTCTCCGGTCGCTTCCTCAACGAGGAAACGGCCTCGATGCCGGACATCGACCTCGACTTCCCCCGGGACATCCGCGAGGTCCTGATCCCGCGAGTGCACGAGCGCTACGGCCGTGAGCACTCCGCCCTCGTCGCTGCCTTCCCCACCTACCGGCCGAAGGGCGCCGTTCGCGACCTCGGCAAGGCGCTGGGGCTGCCACCGGCGGAGATCGACCGGGTGGCGAAGACGGCCGGCTTCCACGAGCGGACCGCCGCCGAGATCGAGCGCGACCTGATCGCCGCCCTCGGCCCCGGCCGCGCGAAGGAGCCGCGCTGGCGGGTCCTGCTGCAGCTGGCCGACAAGATCATGGGGCTGCCGCGCCACTCCTCCCAGCACCCGGGCGGGATGGTGATCTCAACCCGACCGCTCGTCGACGTCTGTCCGGTGGTGCCGGCGGCGATGAGCGGCCGCCAGACGGTGCAGTGGGACAAGGACTCCTGCGCCGACGCCGGCTTCCTCAAGATCGACCTGCTGGGGCTGGGGATGCTCTCGGCGGTCGAGCGCTGCGTCGAGGAAATCGGCCGCGCCCGTGGCGAGCGGCTCGACCTCTCCCGGATCCCGCTCGACGACGAACAGACCTTCGAATCGATCCGCGCCGCCGAGACCACCGGCGTCTTCCAGATCGAGAGCCGGGCGCAGATGCAGATGCTGCCGCGGACCCAGCCGCGCGACCTCGACGACGTCATCGTCCAGGTGGCGCTGGTCCGGCCGGGGCCGATCCAGGGCGGCGCGATCCACCCTTATATAGAGAGGCGCCGCCTCCGCCGCGAAGACCCGGAGTACAAGATTCCCTACGAGCACCCGCTGCTGGAGCCGGTATTGGAGGAGACGCTGGGGACGATCGTCTTCCAGGAGCAGGTGATCGAGGTGGCGATGGCGCTCTCGGGGTTCAGCTCTTCCGAGGCGGAGGGGCTGCGGCGGGCGATGAGCCGGAAGCGCTCCGAGGAGGCGATCGAAGAGCACCGGCGCCGCTTCCTCGCCGGCGCCGCCGGCAACGGCGTCTCCGAGGAGACCGCTGAGGTGGTCTGGGACCAGATCAAGGGGTTCTCGGGCTTCGGTTTCCCCAAGGCCCACTCGGCCGCCTTCGGCCTGCTCGCCTACCAGTCGGCCTGGCTGCGGATCCACTACGGGCCCGAGTTCCTCTGCTCGCTCCTGAACGAGCAGCCGATGGGGTTCTACCCGCCGGACTCGCTCGTCCACGAGGCGCAGCGGCGGGGGATCCGGGTGGCGGCGCCGTGCGCCAACCGCAGCCGGGTCCTCTGCCACGTCGAATCGCCGCGCACAGAAGACGACGTCCGCGGGGGGCTGGTGGTGCGGGTCGGGCTCGGCTATGTCAAGGGTGCGAAGAAGGAGGAGATGGAGGCGCTGGTCTCCGAGCGCGAACGCGCCGGCCCCTACGAAGGGATCGCCGAGCTCGCCTCCCGCTCCGGCGTCGGTCTGCCGAGTCTTGAGCGTCTCGCCTGGGCCGGGGCGCTGGACGGCGTCCCGGTCGGCGCCGAGGAGATCGAACGCCGCGAGGCGCTCTGGCGGGTCGGCGTCACCGGCGCCGGCCAGATGCACGGCAAGGGCACCCAGCTGGCGCTGCCGATGGAGCCCCCCGAGGCGCCGGAGCTGGAGCCGATGGGGGAGTGGGGAAGGCTGATCGCCGACTACCGCTCGACCGGGATGAGCGTCGACAAGCACCCGATGAAGCTGCTCCGCCCGGGTCTTGACCCGGAGCTCGTCCGCAGCACCGACCTCAACCGGATCGACCACGGCAAGACGGTCGAGATCGCCGGCATGGTCACCGCCCGCCAGCGCCCCGAGACCGCCAACGGGGTCACCTTCCTCCTGCTCGAGGACGAGCGCGGCTCGGTCAACCTCGTCGTCCCGCCCCCCGTTTACGAGCGCCACCGCCCCCTCGTCCGCACCGCTCCCCTGCTCCGCGCCCGCGGCCGCCTCGAGCGCCGCGAAGGCAGCGTCAACGTCGTCGTCAGCGACCTGGCGGCGCTCAGCTGGCAGCAGCCGCCGCCGGAACGGGGAGCTGCCCCCACAGCACCGCATGCAGTCGTCGCAGGTATTCGTCAAGCAGTTGAGCGTCACCCCTGGCGCTGAGCTCCTTGCCCGGCCCGTCGAGGATCGAGTCGATCCAGGCGATGACGTGCCCGCTGGCGAGACTGTCGACCTTCGCCGGCGGGGCCGGGCAGCTGACGACGATGCCGTCGACTCCGACCTGCGCCCAAACCTTCTCCCCATCCCCGTCCCCGCGTGGGGAGATCGTCAGTTCCAGGCCCTTCCCCTGGTGATCCGGAAGGCAGACCAACGGCAGAACGGTCCGGAGCAGTCCGGCCGCCTCGCCCGAGGTGAGTCCGGGCGACCCCGCGGAGACGATGTGGCGCCGGCGCCAGCGGCCGATCCCGGCAACCAGCGCCATTGCCCGGCGCGACTTCTCGGTCAGCGCGAACCGGCGGTAGCGGGTTCCTTCGGTTGTCTCGTGGATGAACCCCCCGATTGCGAACAGGCTGGTCCGCCGGCTGACCTGGTGGAAGCTAAGGCCGTGATCTCCCTGGCTGAGCTCGGTCAGCGAGCACGAGCCCCGCTCCAGCACTTTGACCATGCCTGATTCCCAGAGGTCGGCGAGGAGCGCGAATGAGCCCCATTCGTGGGCGCCTATCTCGCCGCTCGGCAACCGTCCCAACGACGCGTCCGCGTAGGCGTCGATCAGGTCGGCCAGTTCCCGGCCGGAGGGCTCCGTCAGCCGATGCACCACCTTGGAGGGAACCCCCGGCTCCTCTTCGCGCTCGACCATCCCCAGCTCCGCCAGCTTCGCCGAGTAGCGGTAGATCGTCCGCGGTGCATAGCCCGGAACCCGTTCCGTCAGCTCCATGGTGCGCAGCGGCCCCTCGCGCAGCGCCATCATGATCGAGCCGCTGGCGCCTGCCCCGAGCAGTCGCAGCACCCCACCGATCGTCAAGTCCGAGTCTCGAACAGTCATCCCCGCCCCTAGTTTTTTCTTCTGGTCCCGCTGAAGACCCGACTGGTTGGGCGAGAATAGACAGGGATTTTCCCTGCGCAGAGCGGCTATGAGTGACTTCATCGTCGGGTGACATCTGTCACCCGTAGAGGCCGCATTCGTCGTCCGACACGGCCGAAACCGAGGATGGCTATTCTCGGTGGCCCGCCGCGCAGCTGACCCCGCCGCGTGGAGGCCGTCTTCCGGCGCTTCGGCCTGCCGGACCACCTCGATTGACGAAAGTCACGTCGAGTTGCGCAGACGGCGATTAGTTTCCGCCAGTCCAGGAGTCCTTATTCGCATGAACACCATCGAGAACGACAACACCCGTTGGCTAGCCCTCTACGTCCTCTGCGCGGGGATGCTGATGATCGTCCTCGACGCGACGATCGTCAACGTCGCCCTGCCCTCGATCCAGGGCGACCTCGGCTTCTCCCAGAGCAAGCTTGCCTGGGTGATCAACGCCTACATGATCCCCTTCGGCGGCCTGCTGCTGTTGGCGGGCCGGATGGGCGACCTGCTCGGCCAGCGCCGCGTCTTCCTCGTCGGCCTGGCGATCTTCACCACCGCCTCGCTCGTCTGCGCGATCTCGCAGAACCAGGAGATGCTGATCGGCGCCCGCTTCATCCAGGGGATCGGCGGGGCGATGTCCTCGGCGGTGATCCTGGGGATGATCGTGACGATGTTCCCGGAGCCGGCCGCGCAGGCGAAAGCGATCGGCGTCTACGGCTTCGTCGCCTCGGCGGGGGGCTCGATCGGGCTGCTGCTGGGCGGCGTCCTCACCGACGCGATCAGCTGGCACTGGATCTTCCTCATCAACCTGCCGATCGGGATCGCCGTCGCCTACCTGGCCAAACGGCTGGTCGCCAACCCGGACGGGATCGGGCTCAGCGCCGGCGCCGACTTCCCCGGAGCGCTGCTGCTGACCAGCTCGCTGATGCTGGGCGTGTTCACGATCCTGCAGATCGAAGACTGGGGCTGGGGCGACAGCCGCACCCTCGTCCTCAGCGCGATCTCGGCGATCCTGCTGGCGCTCTTCATCTTCCGGCAGGCGCGGATCGCCACCCCGCTGATGCCGCTGCGGCTGTTCCGCTCGCGCAACGTCGCCGGCTCCAACGTCCTCCAGGCGCTGCTCGTCGCCGGCATGTTCGGGATGTTCTTCCTCGGCGCGCTCTACCTGCAGAAGGTTCTCGACTACACCCCCCTCCAGGTCGGCTTCGCCTTCCTGCCGACGACGATCGTGATGGGCGGGCTCTCGCTCGGCTTCTCGGAAAAACTGATCATGCGCTTCGGCCCGCGGACGACCCTGATTCCCGGCGTCTGCCTGGTCGTCGTCGCGCTGCTGCTCTTCGCCCGCACGCCGGTGCACGCCGACTACTTCACCGACCTGTTGCCGCCGTTCCTGCTGATCGGCATCGGCGTCGGCACCTCGTTCCCGGCGATCATGACCCTGGCGATGTCCGGGGCGACGCCCGAGGACGCCGGCCTGGCCTCCGGGCTCGTCAACACCAGCATGCAGGTGGGCGGCTCGATCGGGCTGGCGGTCCTGGCGACCCTCTCGAGCGAGCGGACCAGCTCGCTGCTCGCCGACGGCGAGGGGCAGCTGCAGGCGCTCAACTCCGGCTACCACGTCGCCTACCTGATCGGCGCCGGGCTGGCTGCGGTGGCGGTCGCGATCGCCGTCTTCGTGCTGAGGGCGCCGGCGCCCGGGGAGATGCCCGCCCCCCAGGAGGGCGAGCCGGGCCAGGCGGAGGGCGAGCCCGAACCCGCCCTCTCCGAGGCTCACTAGCCGAATAGTCAGCAAGACTTAAAAGCCGGCCGGCGGCAGCCGATGAGGTAGATGTGCGCCAGTCACAACGCCCCTCCCTGACGATGCCGGCCTTCGCCGAAGCGCCGGACGAGCGGGCGCGGATGGGCAGGATCTCGGGGGTCCTCTGGATCCTCGCGGCGCTGATCACGGTCGCCAGCTGCTACCTCCCCGGGGCCCGCCACGCGGGCATGGGCGGTGTGTTCGCGCTGAGCGGCGTGATCCTCCTCTACGGGGTGGCCTCGGCGACGGGCTGGCTAGCCTGGGACAAGGCCTCGATGAAGGCGCTCGGGATCGGCATGGTCATCACCATTCCCGTCGTCGGCCTCGCGATCTACCTGACCGGTGGCGCGACCAGCTTCGTGCATCCGATGCTGGTCCTCCTCCTGATCTATGCCGCCTTCTTCTTTCCCAGCCGATGGGCCTGGCCGCTCTCGATCGAGCTGATCCTCGTCGCCGGCACTCCCCTGCTCTACGACGGCAACGCGATCGACGACTCTTTCCTGCCTCGCTATGTCGCTTTCGTCGCCGGCTTCCTCTCCGCGACGTGGGTGCTTGTCGGGCTGCGGAAGCGCTTGCTCGACGCTGAGCTCCACCAGCGGGACATCGCCTACCGCGACGCGCTCACCGGAATCGCCAACCGGCGCCAGTTCGACGCCATCCTGCAGGACGAGCTGGCGCGCAGGAGCCGCCCCGCCGGTCGCCGCGAAGCCGACACCAGCCCGTTGGCGCTGCTGGTCTTCGACCTCGATCGCTTCAAGGAGGTCAACGACAACCACGGCCACCCGGTCGGCGACGCCGTCCTCCGCCAGGTCGCCGAACGCGCCCAGTCGATCCTCCGCTCCTCCGACACCCTTGCCCGGATCGGCGGCGACGAGTTCGCCGTCATTGCCCCCGGCGCCCACGGCGAAGCCGCCCGCCTGCTCGCCGAGGCCGTCTGCAGCGCCATCGGCACCCACTACTCGGACTCCGGAACCCCCGCCCCCAGCGCCTCCGGCGGCTGGGCCGTCTTCCCGGAGGATGGCGAGGATTTCGAGGCACTGATCCGCGCCGCCGACGCCCGCATGCTGAGCAGCAAGCGCGGCGCCGAGCGCCCGCCGGTTCCGGTCGTCTAGCCCCGTTCGAGCGAGGCCGACTCGAGGACGCCGAGGATCTGCGTCACCCGGCAGACGAGCAGCCGCTCCTCGTCGACTTCGACCCAGGCGCCGGCGCTGGAGGGGAAGACCACGTGGTCACCCGGTTGCACCGGCATCTCGACGCCGGCGCTCGCCCACCAGTCGAGGCCCGGACCGACGGCGAGCACGATGCCCTGCTCGGGCGGCGGCTCATGGGTTCCCGGCGGCACCACCAGTCCCGAACGCCGCACCCGGTCCTGGTCGAGCTCCTTGATCACGATCTGGTCGAACAGCGGCCGCAGCTGGTGGCGGACCGACTCGGTCGGGTCGGGTCGTTGCGCGGTGCCCATGCGTCTAAGTCTCGCGCATCCGGGGAACTAGGAGGTGTTGACGAATAGGATCAGATGATGCCGACGCAGGAGAAGAAGCCGGTCAACTGGCGCGCCTGGCTGGTCGGCATCCTCAGCGCCCTCGTCCTCATCGTCGCCCTGCAGAACTCGCAGGAGGTCAGCTTCGAGGTCCTCTTCGCCAGCTTCAAGGCGCCGCTGATCGTCGTCATCCTGCTCGCCGTCGCGATCGGGATTTTGATCGGCTATGTCGCTCCGGTAGTGCGCCGGCATCGACGCGAGGAGAGGCAGCACAACGCTTGATTCTTTAAGCTTTCTTGTGCAATAGCGGCGCGTAGTAGCAAGGGAGAGAGAGATGAGCGTTCTTCAGGAGGAGATTCCGCAGGACTGGTACGCGACGGCGTTCACCGGGATGAGCGCCGAGATGGCCTGGACCGAGCGGACTGAGCAGGAAATCAGGAGGGCGCTGACGATGCTTCGCCCGCAGGGCGGCGAGCGCATCCTCGACCTCGCCTGCGGCACCGGCCGGCACTCGCTGGAGCTGGTGCGCCAAGGCTTTTCCGTGGTCGCCGTCGAGATCGGCGAGGAACTGGTCGAGATCGCCCGCAAGGACGCGGCCGAGCAGGGCCTCGAGGCCGAGTTCGTCCAGGCCGACCTGCGCGAGCTCGACTACGAGGAGGAGTTCGACATCGTCCTCAACCTCAACGACGGCGCCGTCGGCTACTTCGAGACCGACGAGGAGAACCACCGCACCTTCGAGGTCATCTCCCGCGCCCTCAAGGCAGGGGGCCAGAACCTGATCCAGGTCCCCAACGTCCTCTACGCCCGCGCCCGCCTCCCCCAGCGCTCCTGGATCCCCAGCGCGACCATGATCGAACTCGTCGAGCACCGCTGGAACAAGAAGGACCGCTACATGGAAGGCGCGATGATCCCCCTCAAATTCGGCCAGCCCTTGGAGAACCTCGACAAACGAATCGAATTCCGCCAGCGCCTCTACGAGGTAGACGAGCTCCGCGACATCTATAAATCGGTCGGCATGACCCTCGACCGCGTCTTCCACGGCAACGGCCGCCCCAAGGGCCCCACCGAGGCCCAGTTCGAGATCTTCGCTTCGGCGCGGAAGGGCTAGCAACCCATCACGACGTATCGATGAGCGGATGGGCAGAATCGGGGGAGGTTGGTTGCAGGGACCACTCGCTTGCTCCGACGCTGACACAGCGACGCGCCGTTGACGGGCAACAGCACAGTGAACTCCTGCTCAGGCGTGGCGCGGAAACCAAGGCGCCTGCACACTCAGCTGAAGGTCGGGTCACGAGGTGGCGACCACAGAGGGATGGGCTCTTGAGCAAGCCCCCTCGTCGCCCCGAAGGACACCGGTAGGCGGACGCGCGGTTCTGTCAGACCGGGTTTGCAGGGATTTTACCCATCCTCGAACAAGCATAAAGCGTCAATGGCGACCCCTGCTTACAAATGTCTTGATCAAGCCCAAATAGGCGACTAATCCTCCTCTGCTCGCTGATGCGAGCCGCACGCGGCAGAAAGCCGGTGCGCACTCAACAAGGAGAGAAAGATGATTCGCAACTACAAGGCGTTCGGCCTCGCCCTCGTGGCGATGCTTGCGCTCGGCGCTCTCGCGGCGCAGGGCGTCTCGGCACAACCGCTGACAACCGAAGGACTCGCAAGCGGAACCGTATACACGACAGGCAATCAGGAGGGCCAGTATATCTTCAAATCCGGCGGTGGCGAAGTCAAATGCTCCGAAGTGGTCTTCGCCGGCAAAGGAACGGTTTCGGAAGGGAAAAACAGCGAGCAGACGGTCACTCCGAGCTATCCCACAAACACTCCATCCGGCGCCAACAACTGCACCGCGTTCGGCTTTGCCGGCACGCATGTCATCACGAACGGGTGCACCTTCACATTGACAACACCGACCGGAGGAGTGACAAACGAACCGACATGGAACGCGTCGTCGGACATCCACATGCTGTGCCCGGCCGGTAAAAGCATCGAAATCACACCGACATTCTTCGGGGCCAGCGTCTGCACCCAGTTCATCGGCCCGCAAACACCGACAGGCGGCCACATCGTCGGCACCAACATTACCGACAATGAAAAAATGGCCATCACACTCAACACCACAATCACCGGCATCCACTACATCGGTACGGGTGGCTCGTGTGGTGAAAATAAAACAAACACTGATGGGTCCCTGACGGGCAGCAGCAAAGTGACATGTTACTCGGACGAAGCGCACACCAAACAGATCGGCTGCACATTCAGCTGATCCGAGAATAAGTCAAGCTCATCAGCCAGTGAGCGTGAGTCCGTTTCGAGGAGCCGGCAGAGGTGCCGGCTCCTCTGCTTTGCCGGACCGCTATGCCTTTGACATTTCGAGAGAAGCTGGTACGGTCCCATTTGGGTACGTAGCAATGCTCTAAATCGACGCGCCTGTGGGAAATGGGGAGGGGACAGATTATGGGAGCTAAACAGGGATGCTTCGCCCGGGGGTCACTATCGACCAATAGCGTCATCCTGCTGGTTGGACTTGCCTTATCTCTCTGGCCGTCGGCAGCCAGCGCAGCGCCCGATCCTTCGCTGTTTTGGCGAGTGCCCGAAGACGGCAATTCGGGTCCCAGCGCGGGGCAGCTCGAAAGCCCCAGTGGGATCGCCGTCGACCCCGCCACCGGGAACTCCTTCGTCATGGATCAGAGTAATCAGCGGGTCGACGAGTTCGACCCCTGGGGCCAGTTCCTACGAGCCTGGGGCTGGGGAGTGCGAAACGGTGCCTCCGAATTCCAGATTTGCACGGCGGAAACTGGTTGCCAGGAAGGGATCGGAGGAGCAGGTCCAGGGCAGTTTGATCGTAAACTTGGTGGCGGTGGGATCGCCGTCGGGCCGGAAGGCTCCGTCTATGTGGGAGATCCCGACAACTACAGGGTCGAGAAGTTCGACAGCTCAGGCAGTTTCCTGCTCGAGTTCGGCGAAGAAGGAACCGGGCCCGGGCAGCTGAAGCCCGGTACCTACCTTGACAACCTCGCCGCCGGCCCCGATGGCACCGTCTATCTCGGGGAAGAAGATCGGGTCCAGGTCTTCGAACCCGACGGTACCTTCAAGGAAGAGATCCCTTTCGAAGGCGACTTGGACGCTCTCAAAGACAGAGAATTTCGCGATCTCGCCACCGATGGGGCAGGAAATCTTTACGCGACGGTCGTCGGCTTGGAAGAAGTCGTCAAGTTCAGTCCCGCCGGGAACCTCGTCGCCCCGGAGTCGTTTCCGCTCACGAAACCACGGAACGTTGCGATCGACAATACCGGCAACCTATACACGACGAAAGGTTTCGAAGAAGTGGTGGTCTTCGACGCTAATGCCCAACTGTTGATTCCGCCGGAATCCAATTTCGGGGATGTCAATCTCTCTTTGGTTGGTCTCGCCACGAGCAGTGCCTGTGGGATCGATGGGAGCGATCTGTTCGTGCTTGCTGCGAACGGGACGACCAAGGCATTCGTCTCCGCCTATGGTCCGCCCCCCAACCCCGACCTCTGCCCCCAGCCGCCCAAGCCTCCGACGATCCTCAGGCAGTTCGCCAGAGAGGTCTCGCCTGAATCGGCCGAACTCAGCGCGGAAATCAACCCTCACTTCTGGCCCGACACGAGCTTCTACGTCGAATACGGACAAGGGAAATGCTCAGAAGGAGGGTGCACCCTGAGGGAGCCGAGCGGTGATCAACTGCTGACCAACGACGTGGTGGACCGCCCCATCACGGGTGGGGGGATCACCTTGCCTGGGCTCACGCCCGACACCGAGTACCACTTCCGCTTCGTCGCGCAGAGCGGAGGCGGAGGACCGGTCTTCGGGGCCGACCCTGACGGAGAGGGCCCGGAAGAAGCGACCGAGACTGAAGGTGCAGAAGGAAGCTTCAAAAGCTTTCCAGGGCCGCCAACCGTACCGGCATGCCCCAATGATGCCTTCCGCATCGGCCCCGCCAAAGTGCTATCCCACTGCCGCGCCTACGAGATGGTGTCTCCAATTCACAAAGAGGGGGGAGAGATCTTCACCCTCTTCAATAGCCTCAACGAACGTGCGTCGCTGAACCAAAGTTCGCTCAGCGGTGATCGCGTCACCTACTCATCCTTCCGCGCGTTCGCTGACCCCAAGTCGGCTCCTGCAACCTTGCAGTACATGGGAACGAGACTGGGGAATGGATGGTCGAGCAGAGCTATCTCGCCACCTCGGGGAACTCCCATGCAAAAAGCAGGTCAGACCCTCGAGTCCCAGTTCAGAGCCTTCAGCGGGGACCTCTGCATCGGTTGGCTCGTCCACGACACCGACCCGCCGCTGGCGCCCGAGGCCGCGGAAGGGTTCCCCGGCCTCTACAAGACCAACCTCTGCGACGAAGAAGAGGAGTACGAAGCGCTGACCACGGTTGCGCCGCCGGGCCAAGACCCCACCGCCTACAGAGTGAATCCGCAGGGGTTCTCGGCCGACGGCTCTCATACGGTCTTTCGAGCTTCCGGAAAGCTGACTGGCAGCGCATCCGAAAACACGAACTATCAGTGCTATGAACATTTCGGGGGCAAACTGCGGCTGGTGAGTGTCCTGCCTAGCGGGCTGGCAAATCCGAGTAACTGTTCTATCGGCATCCCTAACTTGGGCGACACCCCCCATGCAGCCCAGGTCCAACACGCGGTCTCGGAGGATGGGTCGCGGATTTACTGGACGGCGTGGAGCGCTTCCGACCCGATCGGAAAAGTCGGCAAGATCTACCTGCGGGAAAATGCGAAAAACCCGACGCTCGAGGTCTCCATGGAGGCGGAAGCGTTGTCCGGGACGCCCAACAAATCGCATTACTGGACGGCAGCCTCCGACGGCTCCAAGGCAATCTTCTCGACGGGCAACCTCAACGAAGGCGCTGACGCCTACGAATATCGCGTAGCAGACAAATCCACCCATCTCATCGCCCATAAAGTCAGGGGGTACCTGGGGGCGAGTGAAGACGCCTCGGTGATCTACCTGGCCTCCGAGGAAGTGCTCGCGGGACCGAACAGCGAAGACAAATCACCAAGCGCCGGGGAGCCTAACCTCTACCGCTACGAAGTGAGCGGGGAAAGCTTCAGCTTCATCGGAACGCTGAGTGAGGTCGACGCCGATACGAGTGGTCTATCCCCGCTCGCGAATCCGGTCAGCCGACACACCGCTCGCGTCAGCGCTGACGGCCGTATCGCCGCCTTCATGTCAACTGAGGCGTTGACCGGGTTTGACAACACCGACGCCAACAGCGGTGAACCGGATACGGAGGTCTTCCGCTACGACGCCGCAGCAGACGGAGGCGGCGGCCGGCTGGTCTGCGTCTCCTGCAGCCCCACGGGGATTGCCCCGACGGGGCGGGTGCCGAAATGGGGGGAAGAATCTCTTCAGGTATGGGTCGCCGCACAGCTTCCGAGCTGGGAGGCCCAGTTGGCTGCCCCCCGTGTCCTCCCCGAAGAAGGCGAACGGGTCCTCTTCGAGAGCTACGAGCCCCTCGTCGCACGGGACAACAACCATAGGCAGGACGTCTATGAGTGGTCGGCCGCCGGCGCAGGTGACTGCCAGGAAGAAAGCTTCGACTACTCGCCCCCCAACGGCGGCTGCCTCAACCTGATCTCCTCCGGCGAGAGCACTCGGGACTCGGAGTTCGTCGACGCCTCGGCCGACGGCCGCGACGTCTTCTTCACCACCGCCTCGAGCCTCGTCCCCCAGGACCCGGGCCTGATCGACCTCTACGACGCCCGCGAGGGCGGCGGTTTCCCGCCCCCGCCGGCGCCGAAGATCCCCTGTGACGTCGAAGCGGAAGCCTGCCAGCACCCCGGGCTGGCCCCGGGCGACACCAGCCCCGCCTCCCAGCAGCCCGGCCCGGGCAACGTCAAGCCGAGGCCCAGGTGCCACAAGGGCAGGGTCTACTCGAAGAAGAAGAAGCGCTGCGTCAGGAAGCACCGCAGACACAACATGCACCGGAGGGCGAGCCGATGAAGAGGTCGCTCGCGTTTCTCAGCGCAGCCCTGATCTGCATCGCCGTAGTCCCGACCGGCGCAGCCGGCTTCGGCCTCAAGAACCTCAGCTTCGAGCTGGAAAAACAAGGAGGCGCTCTCCTCACCGAAGCCGGCGTCCATCCATTCGCCGTGACCACGGGCCTTGAAGTGAACAGCAAAGAAGTCGACAAAAAACCCGGCCCAGGCAAAGAACTGGTCCCCGAAGGGGCGGTCAAGGACATAGCGATCAACTTTCCCCCGGGCTTGGTCGGCAACCCGACCGCGGTCGAGCGCTGCTCCAACGACGACTTCACGACCATGGTCGGTGGCACTAACATCTGCCCCGAAGAGACGATCATCGGCAGGGTCGATCTGGTCGTCGGCTTCGAAGAAGAAGAGTTCTACAAAGTCCCCCTCTACAATCTCGAACCGCCCCCCGGCGTCGCCGGCAAAGTCGGCTTCACCATCCTCGGGGTGCCGGTGACGACCGACGTCCGCGTCAACCCCGACCCCCCCTACAACCTGATCGCCGCCGGGACGAACGTCTCTCAGGCGATCCGCTTCTACGGCGTCAAGGTTGCGGCCTGGGGCGATCCCGGTTCTCCGCTGCACGACGAAGAAAGGGGCCAGTGCCTCCTCACCCCCGAACCCGACTCCTGCTCGGTCGACATCCCCGAGAACCCCTTCCTCACCGCCCCGCGCAGCTGCACGGGGCCGATGCCGGCGCCTTTCGAAACCGACTCCTGGCAGGAACCCGGCGCCTGGCTCACCTATCCGGTGCAGGCCTCCTCGGAGCTGTCGGGCTGCGAGGCGCTCCCCTTCAACCCCGAAATCGCCGCCGAGCCCACCACCGCCTCGACGACCTCGGCCTCGGGCCTGCGCTTCGACCTCGACATCGAAGACGAAGGGCTCACCTCCTTCGACAAAGGCCCGGCCGGCTCGGACATCAAGAAGGCCGAAGTGCTCCTCCCCGAGGGTTTCAGCCTCAACCCCTCGGCGGCCGACGGCCTGCAGAGCTGCTCAGAAGCACAGCTGGCAGCCGAGACGGCCTTCTCCGAACCGGGCGATGGTTGCCCGCAGGCCGCCAAGGTGGGCACCGTGGAAGTGGAGACGCCGCTGCTCGAAGACACGATTCTGCACGGGGAAGTCTTCGTTGCGACCCAGGACGAGAACCCCTTTGGATCGATGGTCGCCCTCTACATGGTGATCCGTGACCGCAAGCTCGGCGTGATCGTCAAGCAGCCCGGCCGGGTCGAGCTCGACCCGAAAACCGGGCAGGTGAAGACCACCTTCGGCGAACCGGGGTCCGAGATCCCCCAGTTCCCCTTCTCGCACCTTCGCTTCCACTTCAACAAAGGCAAGCGGGCCCCCCTCGTCACCCCCTCGGCCTGCGGGAGCTATGAGGTGAGGGCGACCTTCACCCCCTGGGCCAACCCTGCCGCTCCGGTTACCAGGACCTCTGAGCTCGAAATCACCTCCGGCCCCGCCGGCGGCCCCTGCCCCTCGGCCTCGCCGTTTGACCCGAGCTTCCTCGCCGGCTCGATCGACAGCACCGCCGGCGCCCACTCCCCCTTCTACATGCGCCTCGCCCGCAGCGACGCCGACCAGCCACTGACCCGCTTCTCGGCGGTCCTCCCTCCGGGGGTCACCGGCAAGATCGCGGGCCTCGGTCGCTGCTCCGATGCCGCGATCGCGGCCGCGAAGCAGAACACCGGCGCCATGGAGCTCGCGCTGCCGAGCTGTCCGGCCGACTCCCGGATCGGCGGGACCCTGGGCGGAGCCGGAGTGGGCTCTGAGCTCACCTGGGTACCCGGCTCGCTGTACCTCGCCGGCCCCTTCGCCGGCGATCCGCTCTCGGTGGTCGCGATCACGCCCGCGGTGGCGGGTCCCTTCGACGCCGGGACCGTGGTCGTGCGGGAGGGCCTGACCGTCGACCCCGAGAGCGCGGAAGTCCTGATCGACGACTCCGCCTCCGACCCGATCCCGCAGATCCTCGAGGGGATCCCCCTGCGCCTGCGCGACCTACGGATCAACACCGACCGTCCCGACTTCACCATCAACCCGACCTCCTGCGAAGAGGAGGTGGCACGGGCCGGCATCTCGGGCCTCGACACCTCGGTCACCCGCACCTCCCGCTACCAGGCCTCGCGCTGCGGCGCCCTGAAGTTCAAGCCGAAGCTGAAGATCTCCCTCAAAGGGGGGACGAGGCGCACGCAGCACCCCGAACTGCGCTCGGTGGTGAGGACCCGTCCTGGAGACGCGAATATCGGCAAGGTCGCCGTCACCCTGCCTCCGACCCTCTTCATCGACAACGCCCACATCTCCAACCCCTGCACGCGCGTGCAGTTCAACGCGAACGCCTGCCCGAAGGGCTCGGTCCTCGGCCACGCCCGCGCCTTCACCCCGATCCTCGACCAGCCCCTGGAAGGCCCCGTCTACTTCCGCTCCAACGGCGGGGAACGGGAACTTCCCGACGTCGTCGCCGATCTCCACGGCCTCTTCCACATCGTCGCCGTCGGCTGGGTCGACTCAGTCGGGGGACGCACCCGCACCCGCTTCGTCAACGTCCCCGACGCCCCCGTCTCGAAAATCGTCCTCAAGCTCAAGGGCGGCAAGCAGGGGCTGCTGCAGAACAGCGCCAACCTCTGCGTGAAGAAACGCTACGTGGACCTCCGGGTGCGCGGCCACAATGGCAGGCGGTACGACGCTAGGCAAGTGCTCGGAGTCTCGTGCAAGAAGAAGTCGGGCAGGGCGAAGCACAAGCGGTAACCATCGAGTTACCTTGACAAATTTACCAGTACCCTTGCAAATACTCTATGTTTCCTGTCTACTCCAGCGTGGCACGTTGATGAACGCGAGGAGGATGGGAGATGCGGGAGAGCAGGCTCTACGGAGCGATAGCCTTGCTGGTCGCCGTGATTGCGCTGGCAGGGTGCGGGGGGTCGAGCGAAAGCACGGCATCTGACCAGGTGCCCGGCCCGACGGGCCCGGTCGAGGAAGGGGTCAAACCGAGGAACGTCGTCGTCCCCCCCGGCGAGCCGCCCGAAGACCTCGTGGTCGCCGACCTCCGCGAAGGAACGGGCCGAGTCGCGAAGCCGGGCCCCTTTCTCACAGTCCAATACGTGGCACTCCGCTGGAACGGCGAGCCCTTCCAGTCCTCCTGGGACAACCAAACTTTCGAAAAATTCGCCTTCAAACTCGGCCGCAAGCTCCACCAGGTCAACCCGGGCTGGGAAAAGGGAGTGCCCGGAATGCGCGTAGGCGGTCGCCGAGAGATCGTCGTCCCGCCGAAGGACCTCTACGAATGGGAAGCGTCGCCGGAGCTGGTGGAACCGAACGACACCATCGTCTACGTCGTAGAACTCCTCGAGGTCGGGATGTAACGGGGAGTTGAGGCATTGCAATGGGCGAACGCGCCTCTTGGCGACAGGCGGTTTGCAGGAGAAATCAGCGTCAACCAGTTGGCGGGAGCCTGCCGAAGGCACCGCCGTTCAAACCTCCTTGTGCACCAAACGGCTTGGCGATAACTCTCCCCTTCAACTCGCAGTACCCGAAAAGGAGGAGACATGAAGCGCAAACTCAAAGCTCTCGGCATCGCCCTGATGGCGGCGTTCGCGTTCAGCGCAATCGCTGCGGGAACGGCAGCCGCGGGCGAAACATACACATCTGAAGTCGGAGCTGGTGTCCAGACCTTCGTCACAATGGAAAAAACGAGCAACCTCGTGTTTGCTACCCCATCAGGCGAATTCACCTGCACGACCGTCGGCTTACCCGGTGAAGCGAAGCCAGCTGGCCCGGCAGCCCACGAAATCACAATCAACCCGAGCTACAGCGGGTGCACGGCCTTCGGCTTCACCTCGCACCTAACCAATAACGGTTGCCACTATGTGCTCACAACACCGACAGATCTCGGTGGCGGAAAATGGACAATCCACCCGTGGCACCTCGTCGCGTCGACAAAATCGGTGGAACAATGCTTCACGATCACACCCACATTCTTCGGCGCCAGCGTCTGCACCCAGTCGGTGCCGCCGCAGACACCGACAGGCGGCCACATCATCGCAACCAATACCGGCACCGCAGGTGCGATGGATGTCAGACTCGAAATCACATTTAGCGGCACACACTATACGGGCACCGGCGGAGTATGCGGGGACGGCACCACACATACCGACGCAACCCTCACGGGCAGCCTTACAGTGAAGTGCTATTCAAACGTAACTCACACCACGCAGGTGGGGTGCACAATCAGCTAGGATCCGAGTTCACGGCTGGCGCCTTGGGGCGCCAGCCTTTTGCGTCAGGCAGCGCCTCTACTTCACGCCGAAAGGTTGGGATCGGCGGACGCGCGCTTTCGCGGTTGGAGAGGTGCAGGGAATTGGCCGACGACAAGACCGAAGGATGGGCAATTCAACTGCCGGCTCTGCCGGCCCCTTGCGACACGGCGGTCAGCTGACTAGCCCTCCGAGTGCTCGCGGTGACGCGAGTAGAGGGTGGCAATCCTGCTACCCCTGCACCACAAGGGAGGAAGATATGACTGGCAAGATAAAGGCGATCAGCGCCTTGCTGGCGGTGGCTTGCGCGCTCTGCGCGGTCACAGCGCAGGTCGCAACGGCGACGGAAGCCTATACATCAGGAGTGGGAGCTGGCGTCCGAACCTTCGCAGCTGGAGACAAGACGACCAACCACGTCTTCAGCTCGCCGAGCGGGCCGGTCGTCTGCACGACGATCGGGTTCCTCGGAGAATCCGTTCAGACAGGTCCGACGATTGAAGAAATCACATTAACCCCCAGCTTTTCCGGCTGCACGGCCTTCGGGTTCACCGCGCACGTGAGCAACAACAGCTGTGACTTCCTCTTTACAGCGCCGACAACAGTTACCGCGAACGAATGGACAATCCATCCCGCGCATATCGTGCCCTCATCGGGCTCGAGCTGCAACTTCACGGTCACACCGACATTCTTCGGGGCCAGCGTATGCACGCAGACGATCCCGAACCAGACAGCGACATCAGGCCACATCATCGGCAAAAACTCGGCGGCTGAAGTGTCCCCCATGGACGGCACCCTTGAAAGCACAATCACGGGCATCCATTACACGGGTACCGGCGGTGTCTGTGGAGATGCCTCGACACATACCGACGGCGGCTACACCGGCGGCGTGACAGTGACATGCTTCTCTAACTCAGCGCGCACCGTGCAGGTCGATTGCACACTCGGTTAAGCCTTCGCGGCTAGGGGAGGGGATGCTCAGATGCCCCTCTCCTGGCCGCCGTTGAAGGAAGAACCGCTGGCGACAACCAATACGCTGAAGGAGCTCGATCGGCGGACGCGCGATTTTGTCATGGGCGGTTTGCAGGGCTTTGAGTCCGTTCACCATCTCGGCAGGACCCCGGAGAGGGCGCAACGATCAGCAGCAGTTGTGTAAACCAATGGAGGCGGCTATCTCTCTCCACAGCTCGCGATGGCGGGCAGCGGTGGCAAATCTGCCACCTCATCTACAAAAGGAGAAACGATGATTCGCAATCTCAAGGCCCTCGGCGTCGCCCTGATGGCGGCGTTCGCGTTCAGCGCAATCGCTGCGGGAACGGCAGCCGCGGGCGAAACATACACATCGGAAGTTGGAGCTGGTGTCCAGACCTACGTCACAGGGGAAAAGACGTCCAACCACATATTCACTACCGGAGGCGGCCAGATTAGTTGTACCACCATCTCGTTCCCCGGTGAAGCGAAGCCAGCCGGCCCGGCATCCCACGAAATCACAGTCACTCCGCACTACACAAATTGCACGGCGTTCGGATTTGCCACTGCTCACATAACCAACAACGGCTGTCACTACACGTTCACAACACCGACAGATCTTGGTGGTGGCAAATGGACAATTCACCCGCCGCACATCGTTGCATCGACAGGTTCACCGGAACACTGCTTCACGATCACACCCACATTCTTCGGCGCCAGCGTCTGCACCCAGTGGGTGCCGCCGCAGACACCGACAGGGGGGCACATCATCGCGACCAACGGTGGCGGTGGGGCAAATCCGATGGATGTCAATCTGGAAACCACAATCACCGGTATTCACTACACAGGTACCGGCGGAAGTTGTGGTGACGGCACTACACACACGGACGGTACCTACACGGGTAACGTGACAGTGAGGTGCTACTCGAACCAGGCTCACACCACGCAGGTTGGCTGCACAATCAGCTAGTTCGGAAGTTCAGCGAGAAAGGGTCGGCATCTGCCGACCCTTTCTTCGCTCGGCCTTCGCCCAGTTGACAAAGCGACCAAAAATGCTAATGTCTCGTTTGGGTACGAAACGATACCGATCCAGCAGGGGAGATAGCGTGGGAGAAGAGGCCTACCGGGGAGAGCAGGGAAGCGGTGCGCTTAGTCGCGGAGTCAGGCTTGCTGTTCTTCTGCTTGCCTGCACCGCGTTTGTCGGCCTGGACGTAACGCCTGCTGACGCTGCTCCTCTACCAGAAGCGCTCTGGACCACGCCGGAGGATGGGGTAGGGGGTGAGGATGCGGGCCAGCTCGGAAATCCGGAAGCTGTCGCAGCGAACCCGGAAACCGGGGATCTCTATGTGGTCGAGCAGAGGAATGCCCGCGTCAGCCAGTTCGACCCGTGGGGGCAGTTCATCAGGGCATGGGGATGGGGGGTCGAAGACGGAAGCCCGGAATTCCAGATCTGCACGACTGCCACTGGCTGCCGGTCCGGGATCAGGGGCTCGGGGGAAGGCCAGTTCGACCGAAGAATCGCATCCGGAAATGGGGGGGGCATCGCGATCGGTCCGGGAGGGTGGGTGTATGTCGCCGACCCGGACAACTTCAGGATCGAGAAATTCGACAGCGCGGGCAATTTCGTTCTCGAATTCGGCGAAGTAGGGAGCGGACCCGGCCAGCTTCAAACCGGCCAATACGGAGCGAACCTCGGGGTTGCTCCGGACGGGACCGTCTACATCTTGGAAAAAGATCGTGTTCAGGCTTTTGAACCGGATGGGACGTTCAAGGCGGCCATCCCTCTAGTTGGCGACTTGGAAGTTCTGAAGAACCGAAACACCCAAGCGCTTGCGGTGGATGACGCAGACAATATCTATGCCACGGCGTCCCAAGCCGGTGGAATCCTGAAATTCAATTCCCTCGGTGGACTGGTGACGCCTGACGCTTTTCCGGCCCCCTCGCCAGGACCCCTCGCTGTTGATGATGCGGGGAACGTCTACACTACGAAAGCGTTCCAGGAAGTGGTGGAGTTTGACTCTGCCGGCGATTTCGTCATTCCCCCCGAATCCGGTTTCGCCGACGTGGGTTTGATCCTGACCGGTCTCGCCACGGGCGATGCATGCGGGATCGAAGGACATGACCTTTATGTAGTCGCCACGAACGGCACCACCGTTGGTTCAATAACCGCCTACGGCCCACCGCCGGACCCCGACATCTGCCCACCCCCGAGCAAGCCGCCGACGGTCTCGGCTCAGTTCGCTGCGAGCGCAACTTCGGAATCCGCAGCGCTGCGGGCCAGGATCAATCCCCACTTCTGGCCCGACGCCACCTACTACGTCGAATACGGGGCGGCCAAGTGCTCAGAGGGCGGATGTACCTCGCGGCAGCCGCTCACCGACCAGCTCCTCGGCGAAAAAGTCGTGGATCGGGCTTTGACGACCAAAACCGTCTCCCTACCCGGGCTGCAGCCCAGCACCGAATACCACTTCCGCTTCGTGGCCGAAAGCGGCGGCGGCGGGCCGGTGTTCGGGATCGACCCCGACGGCGATGGACCGATCGAGCCGACGGAATCGGAGGGCCGGGAAGGGTCGTTCACCACGTTCTCGATCTCCTCGCCCCCGGCAGAGCCTTGCCTCAACGCCGCGTTCCGCAGTGGCCCATCGGCCCTCCTCGCCGACTGCCGCGCCTACGAGATGGTCTCGCCCCTCGACAAAGGCGGGGGCGAGATCTTCGCCCTGTCCAACAGTCGTAACGACCGCGCCTCACTGAACCAGGCCTCGCCTGATGGAGACGCGGTCACCTACTCCTCGTTCCGTTCCTTCGGCGAGGCGGCAGGGGCGCCGGCAACCTCGCAGTACCGCGCGGCCCGGACCAGCTCGGGGTGGATCACGGCGAATATCTCACCACCGCGGGGCACTCCCCATCAGGCGGTCGGGGGGACCCTCGAATCGCAATACCAGTTCTTCAGCGACGACCTCTGCGGCGGCTGGCTGGTCCACGACACCAACCCACCTCTCACGCAGGACGGTGTCCCTACCTTCCCCAATCTCTACAAGGCAGATGTCTGCTCCTCGCCCCCTGCATACGAAGCGCTCACCACCGTCGCGCCGCCGAACCAGAAACCCGGCGATTACAACCTCGACGTGCAGGGGATCTCGGCGGACGGCAGCCACACGGTCTTCCGAGCGGCGGGGAAGCTGACCACGGATGCGGCGGAAGGCCTCAACAATCAATGTTACGAGTACTTCGAAGGTGCCCTGCGGCTGGTCAGCGTTCTGCCCATCGGGCAACCCAATCCGAGTAACTGCTCGATCGGTACCGCCACCGTGGGGGCCCAGCACATCGGGGGCGGGAACATCCGGCGCGCCCAGGTCCACAACGCGATCTCCGAGGATGGCTCGCGGATCTACTGGACCGCCACCACCGGTTTCTTCGGGGCGGGGAAACTCTATCTCCGCAGCAACGGCAAAAACCCGACCCTGTTCATCTCTCAGCAGGGAGAACAGCTGTCGAGCCAACCGAGCGCCGCCCAATTCCTGACCGCATCGGCGGACGGCTCGAAGGTGATCTTCTCGGTCGGCACCCTGAGGACCGGGGACGCCGACATCTACGAATACAGGCTGAGCGACAAATCGACCCACCTGATAGTGCCCGAAGCGCGAGGGTTCCTCGGGGCAGGGGAGGATGCCAGGCTCCTCTACCTTGTCTCCGAAGCGGTCCGAGGTGGGCCGAACGAGGAAGGCAAGACCCCGGTCCCCGGCAAACCGAACCTCTACCTCTACGACGCGGGCGGGGAAGTGTTCAGCTTCATCGGGCAGCTGTCGGCAGACGATGCCAAATCCGAATCCTTCACCGGCCGCTCCCCGCTGGCGATGGAAATGAATCAACGCACCTCCCGAGTCAGCGCCGACGGGCAGGTGGCGGCGTTCATGTCGACGCAGCCGCTGACCGGGTTCGACAACACCGACGCCAATTCGGCAGAACCCGATGCCGAGGTCTTCCGCTATGAGGCAGAGGGCGACGGCGGGAACGGCCAGCTCACCTGCGTGTCCTGCAACCCGACCGGCATCGCCCCGAGCGGGCGGGAACTGTTCGGCGGCGCGGAAGGGCTGCAGCCGTTCGAACTGTGGGCGGCCGCGAAGCTGACCCCGTGGCAGACGCAGCTGAACGCGCCGCGGGTGCTCCCCGACGAAGGCAACCGGGTCTTCTTCGAGAGCTTCGAGGGGCTGGTCCCACGTGACCGAAACGGCAAACAGGACGTCTACCAGTGGGCGGCCCCCGGAGCCGGCAGTTGCACGGAAGGCAGCCCCACGTACTCGCCACCCAACGACGGCTGCCTGGACCTGATCTCCTCGGGCCAGAGTCCGCTTGACGCGGCCTTCCTCGACGCCTCGGCCGACGGTCGCGACGCCTTCTTCACCACCGCAGCGAGCCTGGTGGCGCAGGACCCGGGCCTGGTCGACGTCTACGACGCCCGCGAAGGCGGCGGATTCCCCATCCCCCCGCCGCCGCAGGAGCCGTGTCAGGGCGAAGCCTGCCAGAGCGCAGGCTCCGCGCCAGCCGACGTGACCCCCGCCTCCCAGGCGGTCACCGGCGGCAACGTGAAGCCGAAGAAGGCCCGCCGCTGCCCGAAGGGCAAGGTGCGGGTCAGCGTCAAGGGCAGGAAGCGCTGCGTCAAGAGACACAGCAAACACGCCACCAGGCACAGCAACCACCGAAAGGCGAGCCGATGAGAAAGGTACTTGGACTCCTGGCCGGGATCCTCCTGCTCGTGGCCGCCGCCCCGACGCCCGCCTCGGCGAGCTTCGGCCTCAAAGACCTCAGCTTCGCGCTGGAAAACGAAGACGGCTCGGAAGTGATCGAAGCAGGGGTCCATCCATTCGCCGTGACCACCTCGCTATCGGTCAATACCGAAGTCGATCCGGATATCGGGCTCGTTCCCGAGGGGGCGGTGAAGGACCTTGCGGTTCACTTCCCCCCCGGCCTCGTCGGCAACCCCGATGCGGTTTCGCCCTGCTCGAACGACGACTTCGGGACCATCGTCCCCGGCGGCGCCAACATCTGCCCGGACACCTCGGTCATCGGCAAGGCCGAGGTGGTGGCGGGATTCGAGGAAGAAGAATTCTGGGCGGTGCCTCTCTACAACCTCGAACCCCCCCCCGGCGTCGCCGCCAAGGTCGGCCTCGTCGTCCTCGGGGTACCGGTTACCATCGACATCGGCGTCAATCCCGACCCGCCCCACGACCTGATCGCGGTGGGGACGAACATCTCGCAGGCGATCCGCTTCTACGGGGTCGACGTCACGGTCTGGGGCAACCCCGCCTCCGCGGCCCACGATCTCGAGCGCGGCGCGTGCCTGCGCACGCCCGCGGCCGACACCTGCCCGGTGAGCGTCCCGGAAAAGCCGTTCCTGACCGCCCCGCGCAGCTGCACCGGTCCCCTCCAGTCGCTATTCGAAACCGCCTCCTGGCAAGACCCCGGCACCTGGCTCGAATATCCGGTGCAGAGCGGCTCGGGATTGTTCGGCTGCCCCGACCTCCCGTTCGCGCCCGGAATCTCCGCCTCCCCCACCACGACCTCGGCGTCCTCGCCCTCCGGGCTGCGTTTCGACCTCGACATCGAAGACAACGGGCTCACCTCTGTCAACGGCACGGCGGGATCGGATATCAAGAGGGCCGAAGTCCTGCTCCCCGAGGGCGTGACCCTCAACCCTGCCGCCGCTGACGGTCTCGCCGCCTGCTCGGAAGACGACCTGGCGCGCGAAACCGCTTTCTCGCAGTTCGGAGACGGATGTCCGGCCGCGTCCAAGGTCGGTGAAGTCGAAGTGGAAACTCCGCTGCTTGAAGGAGAGATCCTCCGTGGCCAGGTCTTCGTGGCGACCCAGGACGAAAATCCGTTCGGGTCGATGGTTGCCCTATATATGGTGATCAAGGACGCCGACCTCGGGATCATCGTCAAGCAACCCGGCCGTGTTGAGCTCGATCCGCAGACGGGTCAGGTGCGGACTATCTTCGGGGAACCCGGGTTCGAGATCCCTCAGTTTCCGTTCTCCCATCTCCGCTTCCGCTTCAGGGAAGGCGAGCGAGGACCCCTCGTAACGCCGGAGAGATGTGGCAGCTACACGACGAAAGCAACTTTCACCCCGTGGGCAAACCCTGCGGCCCCGTTCACCACCAGTGCATCGTTCGAGATCACCTCTGGTCCAGACGGAGCTCCTTGTCCGACCGGCGCCCCGCCCTTCGATCCGAGTTTCGTCGCCGGCTCGATCAACAGTGCCGCCGGTGCCTATTCGCCGTTCTACATGCGCCTCGCAAAGGGCGGCGGCCAGCAGAGCCTGACCCGCTTCTCCACCGTTCTCCCTCCAGGCGTAACCGGGAAGATTGCCGGCGTCGCTCACTGCTCGGATGCTGCGATCACTGCCGCGGCCCAGAAGTCGGGCCGCCTCGAGCTCGCGTTCCCCAGCTGTCCAGCTGACTCGAAGATCGGGCAGCTCAACGGTGGCGCTGGGGCCGGATCGGCGCTGACCTGGGTCCCAGGGTCCCTATACCTTGCCGGCCCCTTCGCAGGGGACCCGCTGTCCATCGTTGCCATCACCCCGGCGGTCGCGGGCCCGTTCGACGCCGGCACCGTGGTGGTTCGGGTCGGGCTGAACCTCGATCCGAACACGGCGGAAGCCACCATCGACGGCTCTGCATCGGACCCGATCCCGCAGATCCTCAAGGGAATTCCGCTGCAACTGCGGGATCTTCGTGTCACCACGGATCGGCCGGAATTCACGTTGAACCCGACCTCCTGCGAAGAAGAGCATGCACGGGCCACCCTTTTTGGCTCCGGTGTGGATCCCTTCAGCCCAACGGACGACACTGCGGTCGGATTGGCCTCTCGCTACCAGGCCTCGAGCTGCGCTGCCCTGGGTTTCAAGCCCAAGCTGGCCATCCGGATGAAGGGAAGCACCAAGCGCAGCGGCCATCCCTCGCTGCGGTCGGTTCTGACCCCGCGGGCCGGTGACGCCAACATCGGCAAAGCGGTGGTCTTGCTTCCGCCCTCCGAGCAGATCGACAATGCGCACATCAACAACCCCTGCACCCGGGTCCAGTTCAATGCCGACCAGTGCCCGCCGGCGTCGGTCCTCGGCGTCGCCCGTGCCTTCACGCCGCTGCTCGACCAGCCGTTGGAAGGGCCGGTCTACTTCCGCTCCAACGGCGGCGAAAGGCAACTACCAGACATCGTCGCCGATCTTCGCGGCCAGTTCGAGATCATCGTCGTCGGGTTTGTCGATTCCAAGAAGGCGCGTCTGCGGACGACCTTCGCAAACGTCCCTGATGCGCCGGTTTCGAAATTCGTCCTCAGCCTCTACGGAGGCAAGAAAGGCCTATTGGTCAACAATCGCAATCTGTGCGTCGGGAAACTGCGTACGAAGCTTGCCTTGACCGGACAGAACGGGCGCGTGCACCAGGCCAGCCCGGTGTTGAAGACTCCCTGCAAACACGCCAAAAAGGCGAAATAGCAGCGGCTTTACGCGTGCCCATCACCATTCCAGTTTCTTGACAAAAACTCGTTCGTTCCGATAGCGTTAGCACTTGTCCGGCGGGAACCGGACGGGCGATAAGGAGAAGGGCGATGAAAAGGTTTCGCCCCCCTGTCTGCCCTGCAGTTAATGCCAAGGATCTACAGAATCAGGGAGGGATAGATGTTTTCTCGAATCCGCGACAAGTTCGGCACCGCCGGCTTGATAATTGCGGTCATCGCCTTGGTTGCGGCTCTGGCGGGCACCGCCTTTGCTGCTGCCAAGCTCAATGGCAAGCAGAAGAAGGAAGTGGAAAAGATCGCCAAGAAGTGGGCGAACAAAATCCCGGGGCCGGCTGGGCCCAAAGGCGATAACGGTGCTCCCGGTGCGAAGGGCGATCAAGGCGCCAAGGGGGAGACTGGTGATGCTGGGCCACCCGGTAAAGGCATCGTCACGGGCACCTTGAATCCCGGCCAGGGTGGCTGCGCCGAAGGCGGCGTCAGTGTCGGAGTCGAAGGCTCGGAACCGAAAAAATCAATCTGCAATGGCGAAGAAGGACCTCCGGGTCAGCCTTGGGTCCCCGATGGAACCCTGCCTGTTGGTGCGACCGAGACCGGTACGTTCGCGGCCACCGCAAGTGCAGACAGCATCATCCTGACCCAAGCCTCGTTTACGATCCCCCTTGAAGCGGCACTCGATGCTGCCCATGTGCACGCTGTCAATCCCGCTGGGGAAGAATATCTCGGCGGCATCAGCTTCGGCCCACCCGTACATTGCCAAGGTAGCTTCAGCGCTCCGACGGCGCCGACGGGAGAACTGTGCATTTACGTCAAATTTGCCGAAAAACTGTTCGCAATCGGACCGACCGAAATCAACGTGCCTGAAATTCTCAAGCCCGACAACAGTGCTGGCGCGAGTAGAGCGGGTGCGATGTTGAAATTCCTCGGAGCTAACAGCAGCGCCAGAGTCGCGGGCACCTTCGCTGTCACTGGCTGATCCCTTCTCGACTCGTACGGACGGGAGCCGCTCGGCACACCCCGAGCGGCTCCCGTTTCTGGTTGCGCCCGGCAGGCAAGAACGATGGACGAGGCATTACTAAAGACTTGACTCGTTCCCTTTTGACGCATACACTGTTCCTGATTAGTAAATGTCAGACGAGTGAGGGGATTGGTCCGTGGGAAGCCAGCTGAAAAGAGCATTGCTACCTTGCCTCCTGGTCTTGCTTCTGGGTCTGGTTGGCTGCGGTGGAAGCGACGAGGCCACCGGGGAGGCGACGCTTACGAAAGCGGCCTTCATCAAGCGTGGCGACACGATCTGCCAGGACAACTACAGCAAGCGGACCGAGCACCTGGAACAGCTCAACAATGAATATGTGAAAGGGCAAGCGAAGCCCCCGTCCCAGTCGCTTCAGGAAAAGCTCTTGGTGAGCGAGGTCATGCCCATCTTCAAGGAAGAGTCAGAAGAACTGAACGATCTTCCCCTTCCGGAAGAGGAAGCTGCCCAGGCTAAGAAGGTCCTCGAGGCACTCGAAGGCGCCATCGCCGACGTCGAAGCGAACCCCGCACAGGCGTTGGCAAGGGGAACTGGCGTCCAATTTCGCGAAGTCGAAACTCTTGCAAAGGACTATGGCTTCCGATATTGCGGTCGCTCCTAGCGCCGGAAGCGAGACCTTCCACTCAGTGATAACCAGTCAACTCCGCACACAATTGCGGACCTAGTAAGTGAGGGAGAGGACTCATGAAATCGACGAGCAAGAGGCTGGTAGCCAGCCTGGTCGCCGCAGCGGCGCTCGCCACTATCGCGCCCGCTGCTCAGGCCACCACGCCCGCTCCGGGCTACGGACAGTTCGCTAACTGTCCGAGCCCGGCCGAAAACCCGGCGGTGACGGCCTGTGTGAAGGCAGCCGTCAAGGGCGGGCATTTTCAAATGGGGAACAAGGATGTCCCGATTACTAATCCGATGACGCTCTCCGGCGGAGTTGAAGCAGGTGGAAACGTCGCCAAAGGGCCGACCGGTCCGATCCTCACGCCCGTTAAACAGAAAGTTCCGGGCGGTGTTGTTGGCCTGACCGGGTTGACGTGGCTGCTCGAAATTCTGGGCAGCGAAGCGCTGACCCTCTACGCGGTGACGGAAACGGCAGGGACGGTCAACTTCGGCGAAACGCTGAACATGCCGATCAAGGTACATCTGATCAATTCCACCCTCGGCAATAATTGCTATGTCGGGTCGAACTCGAACCCGATCAAACTGGCCCTCACGGCAGGGACGACCAATCCCCCTCCGCCGAACGAACCGATCAGCGGGGCGGCACCGGAATTCTCGTTGACGCCGAACGGGATCCTCGTCGGCAAAAACGGCCTCCTGGTTGATAACTCGTTCTCGGCACCTGGTGCCAGCGGTTGTGTTCTGACGCTCTTCGGGTTCATCCCGATCAGCATCAACGGCCTCGTCAACTCTCAGTCCGGCCTGCCGGCCGCGGCTGGGACCAACGAGACCAAACAGATCGTCGATCAGGAACTGACCGACGTTCATCTGGTTTATCCGTAGGTTCGTCTGAAATCGAGGGACGCGCGGCGCATGCTGCGCGTCCCTCGAGCATCGGTAGAAGGGAGATGTTCCGGGGTGAGAGCTGGAGCGCAAGCGTTGTCACTGTTTTCGACACCGCTCATCCCTCGCGTGTTGGACGCCGTACGAAGCGAATCGAGGCCGCTGAGAGACCTCCGTCGCGACGTCGACCTGCCGTCCCAGACGACGGTGCGCGGGCAGCTTCGCTTGCTGACGCGAACACGCGTGCTTGAGCGGAGGCAGGAAGCCGGCTTCCCCGGCGCGGTGACCTACAGCCTCGGTCCTGCCGGCGGCGATCTTCTGACCGTAGGCCGATTGCTGCAGGCCTGGCTCACGCGGGCTCCCAGGGGGCCGGTGCAGCTCGGCAGCATCGAGGCCAAGAACGTGATCAAGATCCTCGTCCAGGCGTGGTCTTCCTGGATAGTTCGGGCACTCGCCTCCGGGCCGGTCTCCCTCACCGACCTCAACCGGCTGATCACCCAGCTCAGCTATCCGTCGCTCGAGCGGAGGCTTGGGGCAATGCGGGCGGCGGGAATGGTCGAGCCGTGTCCCGGCCAAGCCCATACCATCCCCTACCAGGCAAGCGCCTGGCTGCGCCAGGCGATCGCACCGTTGTCCGCCGCTTCGCGCTGGGAGCGCAGGCATGCACCCGAGCTGACGACTCCGGTCGGGCAACTCGACATCGAGGCTTCGTTCCTCCTGACGCTGCCGATGCTCGAACTCCCCGGCGGCCTCAGCGGCAGCTGTCGCTTGACGGTTGAGGGCCGGGCGGACAACGGACGCGTGGTCACCGTGACCGCCCGGTTCTCGGAGGGCGTGATGGAATCTTGCGCTATCCGCCTCGAAGGCGACGTGGATGCAGGCATCTCCGGGGCCGCGTCGGCCTGGATCGATGCAGTTGAAACAGGTGACCCCCATCGCCTTGACGCCAGCGGCGACCGTGATCTCGTGCGCGCAATCCTTCAAGGCCTTCACGACGCACTGTGCGGGACCCCGGCAGACACCGCAAGCCGAAACGGAGAATCGCACCTCCGCTCAGAAGATCTGCCCCGTCTACGCCGAGATTGATGCGGGCGGTTGCAGGATCTCTCTCGAAGGGATCCCGATCACGTCGCCTTCGAACCGCTTCCTCGTCCCGTAGACCACCCAAGTGGTGTCGATTTCACCGATGTCGAGATCTAGACGCAGCTCGTCGGCGTGCTCCTCGACGTGCTCCATGTGGGTGAGGCCCGAGTCGTAGTCGCCTCGCAGGAGACCCTCGCCGACCACCGGCTTGGAGACGACGTCGATCACTTCCTCCCAAGGGGAGAGGTCTATGTAGCCCTTCGTTGCCGGCACGATGCCCAGCGAGCGCGGCTTCTCGACGTCGCGGCGGCTGAGGAGGACGAGATGCTTCGTCGGATAGATGAAGGTGTCGACGACGAAGACCTCCTTCCAGTAGCGCTCGGTCACCTCGTGCACCTTGGGGTGGGCGCTGCACTGGATCAGGAAGGCGTCATCGCGGCCGCGGATCCGCTCGAGGCCGTCGAGGAAGTCAGAGATGTAGTCGACCTCGAAGTCCTCGATGCCCTGGAACCTCATGTACTCCCGTACTGCCCGCTCGTGGCAGGTGCCCTCGGGCCCAAGGGTGACCAGTCGGATTGGCTTTACGACGCCGGTGGTCGAAACCATTGCGTAAGATTATACAAAGCAATCAGGGATGGTTGCTAACGATGCTAGTATAGACAACAGTATTTGATTGCCATGGGGATCAGCTAGTCAAGGGGAGGCTTGGTGCGGACCGGAGCTCACGCGCTTTCGCTGCTGTCGAATCCGTTGAACGCCCACGTCCTGCGCGCACTCGAGAGGGAGCCGAAGCCGCTCGGTGAGCTTCGGCGTCTCATGGGCTCCCCACCTCAGACCACGATGCGAACGCACCTGCGCACCTTGCTTGCCGCAGGCATTCTCGAGCGCCGGCAGGAACCGAGCTTCCCCGGCGCCGTCACCTACCAGCTAGACGAGTCCGGAAGAAGGTTGTTGGCGGTTGCCGACCCGCTGCAGCGCTGGCTCGCTGATTGCCCAGGAGAACCCTGCCCGCTTGGCAGCACGACCGCGAAAAGCGTGATCAAAGCACTGGTCGACGGATGGAACTGCGGGGTCATCCGCGCCCTCGCCGCTAGGCCGCTTGCGTTGACCAAGTTGAGCCGCGTCGTCACCGGTCTTACCTATCCATCCCTTGAGCGGCGCCTCGTCGCGATGCGCTTGGCGGGGCAGATCGAGCGATGCGAAAGCGAGCGGCGAGGCACCCCGTACCGGGTCACCGAGTGGTTGCGCCGCTCGGTTGCTCCGCTCATAGCATCGATCCGCTGGGAGCGCGGATTTCTTCGGGAGGCGCCGGCGCCGATGAAACGCATCGACGTGGAATCGATCTTCCTGCTGGCCGTGCCGCTTCTCCGGTTGAGCGATGACGTCTCCGGGACGTGCCGTCTGGCGGTCGAACTTGGGCGGAGCGATGAGTCCAAGCAGGTACCGGGAGTCACGGTCGAGGTCAGGGAGGGCGGAATCCTGTCCTGCATCTCCAAGCACGAGGGACGGACCGAAGGCTGGGCGACGGGCGCCCCGGCGGCGTGGATGCGAGCCCTGATCGACAGCGACGAAGGCAGCTTGGAGATCGGCGGCGACGGCCGTTTGGCGCGTGAGTTGGTTCAAGGCCTCCACGTCGAGCTGTTCCCCGGTTCTCATAACGAGCGGCAGATTGCCCCTGTTGAAGCCAGGTTCTTACCTTGACAAAGACTTTTCTGTTCCGATACCTTGCTGCGGCTCGGCGGGGAGCCGGGCGAGGAAGACGCGAGACGCCGAGCGGGGATCCGGGGGAGAACTCGGTTGCCGCGATCGAAAGAACCCGTCTTAGGAAAACAACAGGGAGGGACTAGATGTTCTCTTTACTGCGGAACCGCTTCGGGATCCCCGGAGTGATTTCGGTGATTGCGCTGATCTTTGCCCTCACCGGCAGCGCTTTTGCCGCGAAATACATCATTACTTCGACGAGCCAGATCAAGCCGAGCGTGCTGAAGAAGCTGAAGGGCCCCAAGGGTCAAAAAGGCGCCACCGGTCCAGCCGGACCCGCTGGCCCCGCCGGAGCGGCGGGCGCTGCCGGCAAAGAAGGACCCGCCGGCAAAGAAGGACCACAGGGGGAACCCGGTGAACCGGGAGAAGATGGTCAAGACGGCCAGAACGGCAGTCCTTGGACCGTTGGAAATGTGTTGCCGGAAGGTGCGATGGAGACCGGCGATTGGGCGGTCAACGGGAAATTCTCCGCGTTCAACCGTGTATTCTCGCCGATCTCCTTCACGATTCCGCTATCAGCTGCGGATGCCGCGGTGATCGGCGAAGAAGAAGAACCTACGGGTTCAGGCGTCTTCCCGAACATTCACGTGCTGGCAGTCGGGGAAGAGGAAACGACCGATTGCCCCGGCACGTTGAGCAATCCGGAAGCTGCGGCAGGCAACCTTTGCGTCTACAGCGCGAAACAGACCGGCTACCTTTCGAACCCCGGCGTGTTCGAAGCTGAGCAGGCTGCCGAAAATGCCGAATTCCAAGGCGTAGACACCAGCGGCGCCGTAATCATGGGGCTGCGGGAAAACAACGGGGAAGGCCTCGTCACTGGCGTGGGCACGTGGGCGGTGACCGCGCCCGAAGCCTAGCTTCGGCAGTTCGCCGTCCCAAAAACGGCCCGAGGGGATAGCCCCTCGGGCCGTTTTGGTTTCGAAGCTCATTACGACCCGCGCCGGGCGTGCTCCCCAACCGCGCAGGCGTGCATCCGCGCCCTCTCCCATTGGTCCGTCCACGGATCGAAGCGCGCGCCGTTCCGCGCGCGCAGATTTCCGCTCTGCTGGAATTGCAGGGGCTTTAGGTTGCGGGGCGGCAGTCTTCTGCCAAATGTCAGATGAATTTCCGCCGTCGCCTGGAACGCACAGCAGAAGCTGATTACACCTTTGTGGTGCCTGCAAAGAGGTGCAGGCAGAGACAACTACAAAGGAGCATTTGATGATTCGCAATCTCAAAGTCCTCGGCCTGGCCGTAATCGCGGTGCTGGCCCTGGGCGCATTCAGCGCCTCGAGCGCCCTGGCAGTCGAATTCCATTCGGATTCCCGGACCGGCAACACCTGGCTGACAGGCGAAACGAACACCGGAGCCGGTGTCGGCACCACCCATGTGTTCGATGCTGCTGGCTCTACCATCACATGTAAAAAAGCGACCTTCAGCGGAACACAGGCGGGCAACACAGCGGCCGACGTAACCATGGCAGCCTCCTACAGCGAATGCACCGTGCACGTTGGTGGTTTCAGCCTTGCCGCCACGGTGAACATGGGTGGCTGCGCTTACACATTTAATGCCAATGGCGAAGTTGGGGTTGTCAACCGCGCCGGAGGCTGCGAAAACCTGCGCGGAAGAAAACGTCACATACCGCGTTAGCAACTTCCTTGGCGAATGCGATGTGAAAGTCGGTCCCCAGACCGGCCTGAAATCAGTGGCCTACGACGGTAACACCACAGTTGTCAACGGCGACGTCGTAGTTACACCGAGCGTGAGTGGCATCAGCGGGACCTCAGCCGGCAACCTCTGCAGCACTACGGGTGCGTTCTCGAACGGGCAGTACACACAGGGTGCGACGACAGTCAAAGGCTTCGTCGACAACGCTGGCAAAGAGGAAGAGCAGACCCCGGTCTGGGTCTCGTAAACCCTCTTAGTAGAGAGAACCATGTGGAGACGACCCGGGCGCAAGCCCGGGTCGTTTCATTGAGGCGGAGGAGCATCAGACAAAATTGCCACGGACGGGATCGACGCTATGCACCGGTCAGAGCGCGCGGAACACCGTGAAAGCTCCTTCCAGAGGACGTGCGCGGCGGGTTCCCCCTGTTGACTCGCCAAAACTTTATTGCTTGGTGTCCGCCTCCTATGGATGACGGGGCCTGGTTCGGCGGCGTGGGCGCCTCCGGACAATCGACAAGGAGGAGCAATTAATGATTGGCAATATCAAGGCGCTAGGCCTTGGCTCTGGTGCCCATGCTGGCCCTGAGCGCGTCGGTCGCCTCGTCGGCCTTCGCGGTTGAATTCCACTCGGACTCACCTACCGGCAACACCTGGCCGACAGGAGTTTCGACCGGCAACCACGTCTTTGACGCGGCCGGTTCGACCATCACCTGCAAAAAAGCCACGTTCTCCGGAACACAGACCGGCAATACAGCGGCTTTGGTGAACCTGTCCGCTTCCTATAGCGAATGCACCGTGGCGATCGGCGAAGTCGGGGTTGACAACGCTGAAGGCAAAACTGCTCCACGGAACAGATCACGTACCGCGTGAGCAACTTCCTCGGTGAATGCGACGTGAAAGTTGGCGCTCAAGACGGGCCTGAAATCTTGTTCCTACACCGGCTCGAGCACAGTCACCAACGGAACCGTTGGTGTATCGACGATTGTGTCTGGCATCAAAGGCACTTCGACGGGCAACCTCTGCTCGACCACCGGCGAATTCACCGACGGGCAGTACAAAAGCGGTACGGCGACCGTGACTGGCTTTGTCGACAACGGCGGCAAAGAGGAAGGCCAGACCTCGATGTGGGTTTCCTAACCAGTATGTGTTTGCGGCACTAGCCGCAGATGGTCAACCGGGAACCGGGGCTCAAACACCCCGGTTCCCGGTTGTGTTAACGGGAGTTCTTGACAAAGACAAATCTGTTCCGCTACGCTCCTACAACGGAGTTTTTCAGGGACGCAGATTCGGGTCGGTTGCTTCTCAGGACCGATGCAGGGGGTTACATGGTCAAGCAGGGAATTCGGACGATCGAGCCTTTGTGGCGGATAGCTGTGGCGCCGAGGGGTGTGAGGCGCTGGGCGGACCTTGTTGCCGGCCTTGCGGTGCTAACCGCCCTCGTTTGGGTTCCGGCCTCGGCGAGCGCCCTGACCTATGAAGATCTACTGACCAGCTTCGGCCCGGAAGGTTCGGGGGCTGGTCAGCTGGAGATTCCGCAGGGTCCTGGTACGGACCCGGTCACCGGCCACATCCTGATTGCGAGCCCCGCAATCAACAACCGGATCGACGAGTTCAGCCCTTGGGGGGAGTTTTCACGAGCATTCGGCTGGGATGTTGCCCCGGGAGCAGTCAATGAGCAGCAGGAAATTCGCATCAGAGCTGCTGAAGGTTCTTTCAGACTTGGCTTCGAAGGCGACACGACGGGTGATCTGCCTTTCGATGCAGCCGGCGCAGAGGTGGAGGCAGCGCTTAATGGGCTGCCTTCGATCGAAGGCGCAGGAGGGAACGTCACGGTTTCCGAGCACCCCGGGCTGGTTTCGACCAACACCCCGTGGGTGTACGTCGTCGCGTTCAAGGGGGCGCTCGGAGGAACCGATGTGGAAGAGCTAACGATCCAACAGGGCTCTACCCCGCTCGCGGGCGGGGTGCCAACGACGAGTTTTGAAGGAAGAACGCGAGCTAATGGAACGGCGGGCGGTACCGGGCTCGAGGCCTGCACCTCCGAATCTGGCTGCAAGGCCGGGATAGTTGGACCCGGTCGCGGTCAAATTGACGGACCGGAAGATGTTGCGGTTGCCGATGACGGGCGCATCTATGTGAGGGAAGGTGCAAATGGCAACAACCGCGTCCAGGTCTTTTCGTCAGCAGGCGAGTTTGTCTTCATGTTCGGCGGCGAAGTCAACAAGACCGCGGTTCAAGAACGGGAAGAACAGGAAGCCAACTCTGAACCTGTAACCGTAACTCCCGAAGAGGAAAACTTGTGTGCGGCTGCATCTGGAGACGTGTGTGGCAAAGGCGCACCCGGTGCCGGCGCTGGAGAATTTTCGGGTGGAAACGATCTAGCATTCGCGCCGAGTGGGGATCTTTGGGTAACGGACAGGGAAAGGATTCAACGGTTCAGTCCCGAGGGCGAATACCTCGGCGAGGTGACTGTTGGCCCCTACCTAGCGATAGGTCTGGCGATCGACCCGCTCTCGGAAGATCTGTACGTCACCTACCGCAGCCTCAGCACCGTCCTGCAGCCGAACGTTCGCAGGCTCGACAGCGTCACCGGCCTTGAAGTCGACAGCCTGCCGGTTGCCCAGCCCATTGCGGTGGCCACGACCCCGGACGGCAGCGTCTTCGTGGTCGATGTCCGGGTCGAAGGAGGAGTGAGTCCCCACCCGGAACGTATTCTCGAATTCGACTCTTCGGGAGCGCTCGATTCGACCACCGAGCTGCCTGAAGCGGCATTGCCGGTTCGTGGGCTCGCCGGAAACGCCTCCGGCGATCTCGTGATACCGGCAGGTCGTGACAACAGTGGGACGATCGTGGAGATCTTTGGCCCACCGCCGGTGGTCTATGAGTCGGCGCCGAAGGGCCCACCCAACATCCAAGGCCAGTTCGCGGCAAAAGTGCGCTCGGAAGAGGCTGAGGTGCGCGCCGAAATCAATCCGGAGTTCTGGAGCGACACCAGATTCTATGTTGAATACGGCACCTCACCGTGCTGGGAAGGGGGATGCAGCACCCAGCCGGTACCGCCGGGAGAACTCTTGACGAGCGAGGTCGTGAGCAAATCCCTGATCGCCGGGCCGGTTTCCCTCACGGGCCTTCAGCCCGGAACCAAATACTTCTATCGATTCGTGGCCCAGAGCAGTGGTGGCGGCCCCGTCTTCGGCCTCTCCGGGAAAACCGGGAGCGAATCGGAAAGCTCGTTCACCACCCGGCGATCGGGAATTGCGGCGCCGGATCAGCGTGCCTACGAGCTCGTCTCGCCTACCCAGAAGAACAGCGCCGAGGTCGGTGCGCCCATCAATGCCGCGGGCGGCAACACGATCAAGCAGGCCGATCCCACCGGCGAATCAATGACCTACACTTCGTTCACTGCTTTTGCCGACGCTGAAAGCGCTCCGACTAATAGCCAGTACATCTCACGACGCACCAACACGGGCTGGACGACCGAGAACATCAGCCCGTTTGGCTTCTTGGACCTCTACTCGGCGGGTCCATATCAAGGTTTCACCGAAGACTTGAAGTTTGCCGGCGTCGTCTCCTTTGAACCGCCACTTACCGAAGACGCGCAGCAGGGATTCTCGACCCTGTATCGACGAGACAACGACACGGGGCAGCTGACCGCGACCAATACCGAAGAACCGAAACTCGCGAGCGGGGAAACCTTCTGCATCATCTACGGCGGGGCGACCGAGGATGGGGGCAAGATCCTCTTCGGTACCAATGGTTCCTTCGCCGGGGCCCCGAAAGCCAAAGGGGTGAATCTCTACGAATGGACGCAGGCTGGGGGCGTCCAGCTGGTCAGCGTCCTCCCCGGAGGGACCGCTGCAACTCCGCAGCGAAACACCGGTTTCGGGGCTGGAGGCGGGGGCATCGGCGGACCGTCGGGCTGTCAGATGAACAAGACGAATCTGCACAACGCGCTGTCCGGCGACGGTCAACGGATCTTCTGGACTTACGAAACGTCGACGGAAAAGAAACTCTTCGTCCGGGCCAACGGAACGGAAACTACTCAGCTTGACGTTCCAGAGGGTGGTCCAGGTCCCGCCGGTGGGGGCGAATATCTGGAAGCAAGCGCCGATGGCTCGAAGGTCCTGTTCGCCGACAACAACCAGTTGACGGCGGACGCGAGTGGCGGGCGGGATCTCTATCTCTATGACTTCAGCGCCTCCCCAGGCAGCCGGCTCACGAATCTGACGCCCGGCTCGACGGCCTCTGAAGTGCTCGGTCTCCTTGGTGCCGCTGCGGATGGCAGCTCTGCCTATTTCGCAGCCGGGGCTGCTCTTGCCCCGGGCGCTGAAGCTGCCGGTTGCGGCGGCGGAAGCTCCTGCATCTACCTCTGGCGCGACGGGGAGGGCCTGACCTTCATCGCTGCGGATTCAGGTGGCGCCTCGAATTGGAGCGATTCGGTCGCCGAACACACCAGCGCCGTCACCCCCAGCGGTCTGCATCTCGCGTTCGTTTCATCCGCCGGCTTGAGCGATTACGACAACCGCCCGCCAGGTGGGTCCGGCGGTTCCGGGTGCGGGTCCGACGCCGAAGATGACAGACACTGCCAAGAGGTCTACCTCTACGACGCGGAGAGCGACCAATTGGCTTGTGCCTCTTGCAACCCCACCGGAGCGAGACCGACCGGCCCCTCTTCACTGCCCACCTGGTTTAGCAGGTTCGAAGCTCCGCGTTACCTTTCGGCCGATGGCTCGCGGCTGTTCTTCCAGACCTTCGACGCCATCGATCCGAGCGACGAAAACGGGCTCCAAGACGTGTATGAGTTCGAGCGGGTGGGAGCGGGAACCTGCAGCGAATCCAGCCCCGCGTTCAGCGACGAACAGGGTGGATGCGTCTTCATGATCTCCGGCGGCGGAAGCGACGACCTTTCATACCTCCTCGATGCTTCTTCCGACGGCCGCGACGTCTTCTTTTCGACGCGGGAGCAGCTGCTCCCGCGCGACAAGGATGAACGGTTCGACATCTACGATTTCCGATCCGGCGGGGGTTTCGCCGAACCAGCAGAACCCCCGGCATGCGACGGCGAAGCGTGCCGACCTCCAGCCCAGGCTCTGCCTGCGCCCACCGGCATCGCCACGCCCGGAGTCATGGGCTCGGGGAATGCCGTGCGAAAGCATTGCCCCAAGGGCAAGGTAAGACGCAAGGGTCGCTGCGTGAAACCGCATAAGAAGCACAAGCGAAAGCACCACAAGCGGGGGGCGTCCCGATGAAGCGATTGATCTCGATAGCCCTGGCGGCGATGGCGCTGATCCCAGGCACCGCCCTCGCCGCTGCGACGCCAGCTCCCGCATGGAGGGTGACCTCGTTGGCGGCACCGACGAATTTCTTGCCCGGCGACACCAAACATGACTATTACCAGGTAGAAGTGACCAACGTCGGCGGTGCGCCGACGGATTCATCGACGATCGTCATCACCGATGAACTGCCGGCTGGACTTACCGTGAAAAGCGTCAAACTCCTGCGTAAGTCGAAAGGCGTTTTCCCAGATATCGCCGGAGCTGCGTGTCAAACGCAGACCGTCGGGGAATCATCTACCGTCACCTGCACGATTGACGAATCGGTCCCCGGTGCGTTTCAGCCGGCGCTGGTGATGCCGAGTGAAAGATTCAGCCTCGTAATCCGGGTAGCCACGCCCGCGGGCGCTTCCGGGCCACTGGTCAACCGGGTGAAAGTAGAAGGCGGGGCGGCGGCGACTCAAGCCATCGAAGCGACCAACCAAGTGAGCAACGACCCCGCCCCTCCGGGACTCGCTGAATACGCGATCGAAAGCCTTGGGGCAGACGGGCTCGAAGCTGACGAAGCCGGCTCGCATCCGTTCGCCTTGGTCACCCGCTTCGCGGCTAATACGGAACTGGCGCCCGACGGCTCAGCCGCGCCGTTGCTCGGCGCTGGCGGCGACCTCAAGGACGTTGAAGTGCGCCTGCCGCCTGGTTTGGTGGGCAACCCAACTGTCGCTCCCAGATGCTCGGCCAAAGACTTCGTCACCGTGCAGACGGAAGTCGTCGAAGGGACCACCTACTACCAAACCGCGTGCCCAGATGCATCGGCAGTCGGGGTGATCGCCATCGGCCAGGTCGAAGGCGTGACGAATCAGCCTTCTCTTGGACCCATCTACAACATCGAACCGCCACCGGGAATGCCGGCCCAGTTCGGTTTCCAGGTCGCGGGTAATCCGCTCTACCTTGATACCGAGGTTAGGTCTGATTCGGACTTCGGGGTCACGGCCATCCTGAGAAACTCCTCGCAGGCAAAACGTGTCACCGCGGCCAACGTCACCATCTGGGGCGTTCCGGCCGACCTCATCCATAATCCGATTCGAGGGAACTGCGCGGAAGCGGGTGGAACCTGCTTGCCGGGCGTCGAACCACGTCCCTTCTTGCGCATGCCCACGTCGTGTGTGGCGCCCCTTCTCTTCACCCTGAGCTTCGACAGCTGGTTGACCCCGGGCGCCTTCCACGAAGGGAGCTTCAGCAGCCCGGCGCCCGTTGAGTGCTCGCAGCCAGATTTCGATCCTTCGATCGCCGTCGATACGAGCTCGGAGGTCGCGGACTCGCCAACCGGATTCGACGTCACCTTGAACATCCCGCAGAATGAAGATCCGGACGGGATCGGAACCGCCGACTTGAGGGACGCGAGCGTGACCTTGCCGGAGGGGCTTCTCGTAAACCCGGCTTCAGCCGATGGGCTGGCGGGCTGTAGCCCTGAGCAGATCGGCCTGCTTACCCCCATCGGCCAGGTCCCTGCCCGGTTCAGCCGGACTCCCGCCGCGTGCCCCGATGCCTCGAAGGTCGGCTCCGTCCAGGTGGACACCCCTCTTCTTGTAGATCCACTGAAGGGGGCCGTCTACCTGGCGCAGCAGGGAGAGAACCCCTTCGGATCGCTGCTGTCCATCTACATCGCGGTGGACGATCCGAGGATTGGCATAGACGTGAAGCTGGCGGGCAAGGTGAACCCCGATCCAAATACCGGCCGCTTGACCACTACCTTTGTGGCCAATCCCCAGCTGCCGTTTGAACAATTCGACCTCTCCTTCTTCCCAGGGGCAAGGGCTTCGCTTCGTACGCCTGCGAAGTGCGGGTCCTACGCCGTGACCACCTCTCTGACGCCCCACACCGCGCCTGAGTCCGGCCCCCCGGCGACTCCCGAAGGCAGCTTCGACGTCTCCTCGGGCCCCTCCGGCGCCTGTCCTTCCGGAGCGTTGGACCCGAGCTTCAGCGCCGGTCTCACCGATGGCTCGGCTGGTGCTTACAGTCCGTTTGTCGTAAGGCTGACGCGTCCGGACGCCAGCGGGGAATTCGCGGGTCTGACCGCGGTGCCTCCACGGGGGGTTCTCGCGAAGCTCGCCGGCATCCCCTACTGTCCGGAGACCGGCCTCGAGCAGGCAGCAGCCCGCAGCAATCCGGGTGACGCAACGGTGGAGCTGGCATCTCCTTCTTGCCCCGGTGGTTCCGCGGTGGGCACGGTGACGACGGGGGTCGGCTCCGGGCCCTCTCCCTTCTACACCTCGGGGAAGCTATACCTGGCAGGTCCATACAGGGGGGCACCGCTCTCGCTTGCGGCTATCGTTCCTGCCCAGGCAGGTCCCTTCGACCTCGGAGTGGTCGTCAGTCGGGTTGCCTTGCACATCGACTCCGAAACGGCCCAGGTCGAAGCCGTCTCCGACCCCTTGCCGAAGATCCTCTCCGGCATCCCCTTGGACATCAGGGACCTGCGAGTGAACCTTGATCGTCCGCAGTTCACGATCGCACCGACCAACTGCCGGGAGATGGCAGTTCAGGCAACCGTCTCCGGCGTCGATGGCACCAGTAAGTCCCTCGCCGACCGGTTCCAGGTCGACGGATGCAGAAAACTCGGCTTTTCGCCGCGCCTTTCCTTGAAGCTGAAAGGCGGCACCAAACGAGGGGATTACCCTGCGCTCCAGGCGACCCTTCGGGCCAAACGGGGTCAGGCCAACATCGGCAGGACCTCGGTCGCGCTGCCGCACTCCGAGTTCCTTGCTCAGGAGCACATAGCCACCATTTGCACTCGGGTTCAGTTTGCCGCCGGCAATTGCCCCAAAGGCTCCATCTACGGTAAGGCGCGTGCCTTCTCCCCACTCCTGGACAAGCCCTTGGAAGGCCCGGTATACATGCGTTCTAGCTCTCACGATCTCCCGGATCTCGTGGCTGCTTTGCGGGGCCAGATTCCGATAGACCTCGTCGGCCGCATCGATACCTTCCGGGGCGGGATCAGGACTACCTTCGCCGAGGTTCCCGATGCGCCTGTCAGCAAATTCATCCTCAGCATGAAGGGCGGGAGGAAAAGCCTGCTTTCCAACTCGAGGAACATCTGCCGCTCGGTGAACAAGGCGACGGTCACCATGACCGGGCAGAACGGCAAGCCGCACAACTTCCGACCGGCCCTCAAGGTCGCCAGTTGCAAGCGTAAGCGCCAGCATCGGTAGCTGCCCGCAGCTGTCTCGGGCACGCGCCGATCCGCACGGTCGCAGCCCGGTTCAACGCAAATTCCTGGGGAAAAGCCCTCGGGAGTGACTGAAGAGCCTCCGAAATCCGCTATGGTAAAGCGTAATCGTAGTAATCAGGGAAAGGACAATCGTGCGGGGAAAATGGGTAGGAGCGATCCTGGTGTTGTTGAGCGCAATCGTCTTTGCGGCGGCTGGCTGCGGTGGTGGCGACGAGAGCAGCGAAGCGTCGATCACCAAGAAGGACTTCATCGCGCAGGCCGATGCAATCTGTCGAAAGGCAGAGCAGAACCGCCGTGAAGCCGTGGCAGCGTACGCGCAGGAACAGGGAAAGGAGCTGCAGCAGTTCTCCAAACCTGAATTGGAAACGATGATCGTCAACGTAGCTCTACCTCCGATGAGCGCGATGGCCGATGAACTGGACGGGTTGCCCAAACCGGAGGCGAGTGAGGCAAGCATCGAGGCCATCGTTCACGACTTCGAAGAGGCGGTGCAGAAGGCAGAAGAACAGCCGTTGTCCGTCCTCAGCTTGTCGACGGGCCCGTTTGCGAAGCCGCTCAAGAGCTCTAAAAGCCTTGGCCTTACCGATTGTGCAGAGATTTCCTAGTACTTGACAGTTGTTTTTAGGAACTCTAGTGTAGGCGTCTGAAGGAGACGGCCGAGACAGGCCGTCAAGCAATCCAGTCAAAGGGAGGAATGATGTCCTCAGGACTGAGGAGGAAGCTCCTCGTTGTATTTGCGGTGGTAGCGGCGATTTCAGCGCTAGCCGCCCCCGCGGCCAGCGCCGCGACGCCCGCCCCCGGCTATGAACGGTTCGCCGGGTGCCCGTCGGCTGCAGAAAATCCGGAAGTGGTGGAGTGTCTCTACTCGATCATCAAGAGCGGTCACTTTGAAATGGGCAATAAAACCGTGCCCATCACCAACCCGATCACGATGACGGGTGGCCTCAACAACACTCTGGGCGGTTTCACCGCGAACTCTGAAGGTGGCCTGAAGCCTGTGAAACAGCAGGTGCCGGGTGGAGTAATTGGGCTTACCGGGTTGGACTGGCTGGTGAATTTCCTCAGCCTCGACGGACTCAAGCTCTATGCGGTCACCGAACTGGTCGGTCAACCCCAGGTTGGGGAATCGCTGACGCTTCCGATCCGGGTGCACCTGATCAACCCGGTGCTCGGTAGCAAATGCTACGTGGGCTCGGCCTCCTCGCCGATCGTCCTGAACTTGACGAGTGGCAAGACCAGCCCGCCGCCGCCCAACACGCCGATCAGTGGGACGCCTCCGAAATTCACCGTCAATCCGGAAACGGAAGTTCTGGCGTTCAAAGAAGGCGTCTACGTCGACAACTCGTTTGCGGCTCCGGGCGCAAACGGTTGCGTTCTGACTCTGTTCGGCTTCATTCCGATCAGCATCAACGGCTTGGTCAATACCTCCTCGGGTCTACCTGCCCCGGCGGGTACTAACGAGACCGTCCAAGCAATCGACATCGAACTCGCGCCTGAGAACCGGGTCTATCCGTAGCCCCGCTTCGTCGGCTTAGATGTCAAAGCCCGGCGGCCGTGTGCCGCCGGGCTTTCTTCTTGCCCAGTCCTGAGTCACTGGGCTTGCAGGGTCATCCGCCCAACTCGCGCCAAGCCTCGTCGAACCCGCCGGCCTGGCTTTCGATCAGGCGAGCCGCGATCTCGATTTCCCAGAAGCGAGCGCCGGCGACCCAGGCCTGGCCGAGGTAGTCCCAGGCGGCCAGGGTGGTGCCGACCGTCGTGTTGAGGTCCTCGGCGAGCCTTTCCATCAGGCCCTGGAACTCGTCTTGCATGCCGAGGATGACCGGCTGGGGATCGGTCTTCCCCATCTTCGTCTCGATCATCACCGCGTGGCCGGTGCGGATGCCGAAAAACCAGGCGTCGTGGAGATAGGACTCGAGTTCCGCCAGCTGCTCGGAGTCGAGGTTCAGGGTCTCCGCGCTCTCCTCGGAGAGAGGTCTCAGGTCGCGCTCCTTCGCGCTCTGAACCGCAGCCGAGAGGCTGTCGCCGCCAAAAGACATAGACGCCAATCTAGACAATCAGGTTTAATCGAGTACGCCTATTTGTACTACGACACCCTGAACCCTGCAAGGGTGCAGCCGCAAGGCCAGCAGATGATGCGGAGGCGAAAGCCCCAACGCCTCATGGTCGTGCTACGGAAAAGCGCTCAGGGCCTACGGCACGTCCGGCCATGGAGAGCAGCGCTCCCCTCCGGCCACCATGAACAATGGGGGTAGCTGGAACACCGTGTGGGGGGACCGCCTACCGGCGTCCGCACCCGGTCACGAAGCTTTCTCACGTTGGTGCTCAATCCCTCCGCTCCGCCGCCGGCGGGCTCTGGTTGGTCGAGTTGGATGGCGTCTTCTGTCTGGCTCCCGTGCGGCCCCCTCCCTCGGCAAGGTTCCTCACGGTTGGCGTCGCCCCCGACTCGGTCAAGCGGGTCATCGTGCGGAAGGGTCCGCGCTGGCGGCAGAGCATTGACATCCAGCACGGGCTCTATGAGAGCACGAGCGACCTACCCGTGCTGCTGGCGAGGTTATTGCGGTGACAGGACCGGGAGCTGTCAGGCAATCCCCGTTCTCGACAAGCCCCCGAACTGAAGGCACGAAAAAGGGCGGCCCGGAGGCCGCCCTTCTCGAATCCTGCGCCTGCTCAGGGAGCAGCGTCGGATTTGTTCCTCAGGTGCCGGTGCAGGTCCGGAGAATGGTTGCCGGTCCCGCCTGGGTCCCGTCAGAGAACTTGGCGGTGGCTTTCGCCTGCAGCTTGCCGTCGGGGCATTTAGCCGTCAGCACGCCCTTCTTGTTGATCTTCAGGCTGAACGACTTCACGGAACCGCTGCCGCCGGCGATCTTCGGGATCGTGGCGACGGTTTTCAGCCCGTAGCGGCCGTTGTGGACTTTCTTGATCTTCAGGGTGGTGACGATCGCCCCGGGGGTCGGTTTCGAGAAGTAGGCGTGGATGTAGAGGGTCGTGGTCCCGCCGCTGAAACCGCCGTTGATGACGAGCAATTTACTGTCGACGTCGAACGGAGTCTGTTCCGGGAAAGCGATCTCGGCAGTGGTCGTGCCGGTGCCGATAATCGCCTTCTTGCAGACTTTTTCGGCTGCCGCCGTGTCGCGAGACTGCAGCTGACCCGAGGTGCACTTGGGCAAGCCCTTGACATTGATTGCGCCGTTCTTGTCGGTTTCGACGACCGTTTCCTTCAGCGCCGGCGGATGGGTGCCGTCTTTGGTCGAGATCTTGCCCGACGCGGTGAGCGTGATCGGCGCGAGCTTCTTCTTCGGCAGCTTGCTGGGGCTGAACCCGCCGTTGAAGGTGAATACGAGATTTCCGGCTTCTACCGTCACCGGTTTGTTGGCCCCGGTGGCGATGCCGGCCACGCTGACGGCAATCAGCGCCGCAATGGCCATCGTCAACATCAGGTACTTGCGCATATCCCTATATCTCTCCTTTGCGGCCTGCCCGTCCTGGGTCCGATGCCGTCGGAACTTGGCTTAAACGTCTCTCCAGCGGGTCAACCTACCACCCCCGCCCTGTTCGTAAACACGCCGATCCACGGAATGGAGCGGCGCTTGCGACCCGTTAGGAGCGAAGTTTCGCGAGCCGCACACGCTCGCGCTCAGCAGCGGCGCCCTCGGCCCCCAGGAAGGGCAGCGTGATCCAGAACATCAGGTCGGGTAGCCGGCTGGGGAGGCGGGTGACGGCGCCGTGGAGGATCTCGCTGTAGAGGAGCTCGTTGACGCCGCCGGCGATTGCGACCGAGGTGATGCCGGGCAGGTCGACCGTGCTCTCCGAGCGCCCCGACTCGAGGAAGCCGGTGAACTGGCGCAGCGCCGAGTCGCGCCGGGCCAGTGCCTTGGGCCCTGCTGCCAGCACCTCGACGATCGCGAAGCGTGCCTCGTCAGGGTGGCGCGAGAGGTGCTCCAGCAGCACTTCGAGGCCCGCGCAGATGCGCTCGGGCCAGGTCGTGTCGGCGTTCGACTCGAAAGCGTTCGTCGCCTCCGCGAGGAGGTTTTCGAGGAGAACGTCGTAGGCGGCGAGGAAGCAGTCCTCCTTGCTGTCGAAGAGTTCGTAGAAGGTCTTGCGGGAGACCCCGGCGACCCCGATAACGTCGACCACGCGCGTTTCTGGATAGCCGCGTTCAGAGACGACTTTGACCATCGCCCGGTGGATACGGTTGCGCTGGGACTCGGTCACCGCCTCCCTCGGCAAGCCGTGTCTTCCCCGGGGCAGCCGCTCGCTTAACTTGGCGGAGCGTCTAGTGGAGGGCACGAACCCACTGTAGAGGAGTCGGGAAACCGGTGTGGGACCTTTATCTAAATGTCCGCAACTTCTTGGCGGTCAAGCCAGATGACCTGCTCGCGGTCAGGGCCGACGCCGACGAGCCTGACCGGCACGCCGACGAACTCGGCGATGAACTCGAGGTAGTCCCGCGCCTCCTGCGGCAGGTCCCCCGCCTGGCGGCAGGCGGTGAGGTCGAGATCGAAACCGGGCAGCTCCTCGTACTCGGGGGTGGCCGAGTGGAGGATCGACTGGTGGTACGGGAAGGTGTCCAGAACCGCACCCTCCTTTGAGCGGTAGCGGACTGCGAGGCGCAGCGGTCCGATGCCGCTGAGGACGTCGAGCTTGGTGATCGCCAGCGCGTCCATGCGGTTGAGCCGCACCGCGTAGCGGAGCGCGACCAGGTCCATCCAGCCGCAGCGTCGCCGCCGCCCGGTGGTCGTCCCGAACTCCTGCCCGCGCTGCACCATCTGCTCGCCGACCTCGTCGAAGAGCTCGGTCGGGAAGGGACCGGCGCCGACCCGGGTGGCGTAGGCCTTGGCGATCCCCCAGACCTCGTCGATGTCCTTGGGGCCGACGCCGGCGCCGACGCAGGCCGCGCCGGCGATCGGATTGGACGAGGTGACAAACGGATAGGTGCCGTGGTCGAGGTCGAGCAGCGTCGCCTGGGCGCCCTCGAAGATCACCGTCTCCTCGTCCTCGAGCGCCTCCCAGCAGAGGCGGGCGGTGTCGGCGATGTGGGGCTCGAGGCGGTGCCCGAAATTGACGTGTTCCTCCACCATCGTGTGGAGGTCGAGGCGCGGGTCGGGAACCCCGTCGACGCTCTCGCTCGGCTTTGCGTCCTCGCCGGCCTCCTTCAGCTGCTTGCGCCGCTGGACCGAGAGTTCGCGCAGGGCCTGCTGCTTGGGCTCGAGCGCGGCGCGGATCTTCGTCCGCAGGATCTTCTCGTCGAGCAGGTCCTGCACCCGGATCCCCAGCCGCAGTGCCTTGTCGGCGTAGCAGGGGCCGATGCCGCGGCGGGTGGTCCCGATCGAGAGCTTGCCCAGCTTCGTCTCGCCGGCCGTGTCGAGCAGTACGTGGTAGGGCATGATCAGGTGCGCGTTGGCCGAGATGCGGAGTTTGTTGACGCTGATTCCCGCCCGTTTCAGGTTGTCGATCTCGCTCAGCAGCACCCGCGGGTCAACGACAACGCCGTTGCCGATCACGCAGGTCTTCTCGGCATGGAGGATCCCCGAGGGGATGAGGTGGAACTTGAACTCCTCGCCATCGCGAACGATCGTGTGGCCGGCGTTGTTGCCACCCTGGAAGCGCACAATCGTGGTAGCCCGGTCGGCGAGCAGGTCGACGACCTTGCCCTTGCCCTCGTCGCCCCACTGGGCGCCGACTATGACCACTCCTGGCATGCCGCGGAGGATTGTGACGGTCTCGCCCGGCGGAGGAGTTCCGCTGGCTAGCCGGCGCGAGCTTGGTAGCGGTGATCGGAGCCGAAGAGCGGCAGCGGGTCGCCGCAGATCTCGATCAGCCGGGAGACGGTCCGGCGGCCAATTTGGTCCTCAAGCTGCTGCTGGCCCTTGTCGACGTCCCCCTCGGCGTTGCTCGTCACCAGCATCGGCCGCTGGTTCTCGTAGCGCTCGTTGATCACCGCGTAGAGCTGCTCGACAACCCAGTCCGTATGGCGCTCGGAGCCGAGGTCGTCGATGTAGAGGAGGTCGACCGAGGTGACGCGTTCGAAGAACTGGCCGTAAGCGTTCTCGTTCTCGGCTTCCTGGTAGGTCTGCCGGATCCGGGTCAGCAGCTTCGGGGTGAAGTAGATGCCTACGGTCTTGCCCTGTTTCAGGGCCTCGCTGGCGATCAGCATCCCCAGCGTCGTCTTGCCGGTGCCGGTGCCGCCCATGAACCAGACCCCCCGGCCGGCAGCGAGGTTTTCGTCCAGGTTCTCGACGTAGTCGCGCGCCGCCTGGACCACGTGGCGGGTGGTCATGTCTCGGGCCATGTCGGAGATCGGCGGACGCTCGAAGGAGACGCCGCGGTAGCGGGCGGGAATCGCCGAGGCGACACCGCGACTGCGGCCCTTGTTGAGGCGCTCGCCGCGGCACTCGCACGGCCGCGCCACGTCTTCAGGGCCGAGGATCCAGCCGGAGCCGTCGCAGACGCCGAGCGGGCAGGCCTGTTCGCGGAAGGGCTCGGAGCGGGCGATCGCCGGCATCAGAAGTCAGGGCCCGCTGCGGCCGCGTCCTCGAACGGCGGCGCCTCGCCCGCCGGCTGCTCGATCGGCGGTTCGGTGTGGGCGTGGTCGGCGAATTTGGGATAGCGGTCGAGGAAGACCAGCTTCCTGGTCCCGATCGGCCCGTTCCTATGCTTGGCGATGATCAGGTCGGCGAGGCCGTCGGGCTCCTCCTCGGGGTCGCGGTAATAGTCCTCGCGATAGAGGAAGGCGACGACGTCGGCGTCCTGCTCGATCTGCCCGGACTCGCGCAGGTCGGAGAGCTGCGGCTTCGGCGGCGTCCGCTGCTCCGGGGCGCGCGAGAGCTGCGAGATCGCCACCACCGGCACCTCGAGCTCGCGCGCGAGGATCTTCAGGCCGCGGCTGATCTGGCCCACCTGCTCGACCCGGTTGGCGCGGTGGTCGTCGGAGCGCATCAGCTGGATGTAGTCGAGGATGATCACGCCGAGGCCGCCGCGCTCCTGTTCCTGGGCGTGCAGTCGCCGCGCCTTCGCCCGCAGGTCGAGGATGCCGAGGTCGGAGGAGTCGTCGAACCACAGCGGCGCCTCTTCGAGCTCGTTGCAGGCGCGCAGCACTTTCGGCCAGTCGCGTTTGGAGACCTGTCCCTTGCGCAGTTTGTCGCCGGAGATCCGCGCCCGGCAGGCGATGAACCTCTGCGCAAGCTCGACCTCGGACATCTCGAGCGAGAAGAAGGCGACCGGGAGGCCCTTCTTGACGGCGACGTTTTCGGCGATGTTGGCGACGAGCGCGCTCTTGCCCATCGCCGGACGGGCGGCGACGATGATCAGGTTGCCGGGCTGGAAGCCGCCGGTGACCGCGTCGACGTCGCGAAAGCCGGAGGGGGTGCCGGTGAGTTCGGTCTCGCCGGTGGAGAGCTTCTCGAGCCGGTCGACCTCGTCGTGGAGGATGTCGCCAAGCAGTTTGAAGTCGCTCGCCTGCTCTTTGTGAGCGACTTCGAAGAGCAGTTTCTCGGCCCGCTCGGAGAGCTCTCTCGGTTCCCCGTCGCGATCGTTGACCCAACCCTGGATCTCCTGCCCCGCGCCGAGCAGCCGCCTCAGCAAGGAGTTCTGCTGGACGATTTCCGCGTAGTGCTTCGCGTTGGCCGCCGCAGGAACTTTTGCCGTCAGCTCCGAGACGTAGTGCCGGCCACCGGCCTCCTCGATCTTGTTGCGCTGGGTCAGCGCCTCGCTGACGCTGAGCTCGTCGACCGGCTGCGAGGCTGCATAGAGGTCATGGACCACCTCGAAGATCAGCCGGTGCTTGTCGAGGTAGAAGTCGAGCGCGTTCAGCTTCACCTCGTCGATCACCCGCGTCAGCGTCGACTCGGAGACCAGCATCGCGCCCAGGACCGACTCCTCGGCCTCGATGTTCTGGGGCGGGACGTGGGTAGTGGGCGGTTGCGGCATCGGGAATTAGGCGAGAGCTGAACCGAACAACGATTCCAGCGACCTCGGACGGCTAGAAAACCAGACCCGACTCACGCCCGCAGATGCTTGCCCTGCAAATAGCGACGCACGGAAATTCGGTCTCTCGGAAAAGATCGGGATTTAGGCGGAAGCGTCGCTCAATACCGCAGAGGTGAGATGGAGGGGACCATCCGGCCCCCGCTCCTTTTCATCCGTCAGATAAAGCTCAATTCCCTCTCGCAGAGAAGCGACCAACTCGTCGAGCGTCGCACCCGCAGCAAAGCATCCTGGAAGCGCGGGCACCTCTGCCCAGTAAGAGCCATCCTCCAGCCGGATGTTTGCGGTGAGCTCCACGCGTAGATCAGTCCTTGGGGTCATCTTAGACCCGCCTGTCGCAAGATCGCGGCGCTCAAACCGGGGGAGTAGTCGCGACCTCGATGAGCTGGAAGAGTGATCGGCCTACTTCCCTCTTTGACCATCTTCACTTGGTGCTTGCCTCCCTTTGCTCTTGTCCAGCCGCTCTCTTCCAGCAGCTTGACCGCGATCTTCTGATTGAGCGTTCGCACGCCCCGGATCGTCAAGAGTCTGAGCGCACGCGTGGCGCGCAAAAAGAAAATCTTCAGTTTCAGGCCGCGCGCAGCTCTGGAACTTCAGGCGCCGGCAGTTCCGAAGGAGAGCTGGTGGTGGTGTGCTGGGGGGATCAGGCCCTCCTGCTCCTGGCGGGCCTCTCCGCGGCGGAGCATGCGGAGGGTGAGGATGGCGATGCTGAGGATCGCGGTGGCGCCGAGGCTGAGCTGGATGCTGAGGAGACCTTCGCGGCTCCAGTAGACGTCACGGAGATCGAGCAGGAGGGCGCTCTCGTCGAAGGTGAGGCCGAAGCCGACACCCATCGGGATCGCCAGCCGCTGCTCGAGCTCGTCGTTGTCGGTGAGGAGGGCAGCGGTTCCGGAGCCGAAGGCGAGGAGGATGCCGGGGACGAAGTGATGGATGTGGCGACCGCCGATGTTGACGTTGCGGAAGGGGCCGCGGCCGTCGCGAATTGCCCAGGTCGAGAGGCGGACCATGGCGAAGGAGCCGAGGAAGCCCGCGAGGAGGTTGAAGAGGACCGTTTCGTAGCGTGGCGCCTCTTCGTAGCCGCGGACGGCGACGCCGACGGTGTCGACGGCTGCCGCGGGCGCCGATTCGAGCAGCGCTTCAGGGTCGTGGGCCTCGCTTGCCCGCCGCGCGAACATGCGGCTGAACTGGCCAACCAGAACGGTGCCGGCGGCGGCGAGGGCAACTCCGGCAAGACCGACGGTCGCTCGCTCGGAGCGAACCCAACTGGCCCTGCGAGAACGAGGGAGGACTAGTTCTCCTCGCTGATGATCGTCTTGACGGCGGCAGTGGTGCCGTCTTTGAGCTGGATCTCGACCATGAAGGTGCCGAGTTCGCGCAGCGGCTGCTCGAGCTGGATCTGTTTTTTGTCGACCCGCAGGTCGCGGGCCTCGCGCAGGGCGTCGGCGATCTCTTTCGGCCCGACCGAGCCGAACAGCTTGCCGTCCTCGCCGGCGCGCTGGTGGATCGTCAGCACGGTCTTGGAGAGCAGGCCGGCGGCCTCGGTTTCGCGCTCGGCGCGAGCGGCCTCGGCTTTCTCGGCTGCCTCCATCCGCCGCTTCGCCTCCTCGAGGGCGCCCGCGGTCGCCGGCTGGGCCAGCTTGCGCGGGATCAGGAAGTTGCGCAGGTAGCCGGGGGCGACGTCGACGACGTGGCCGCGCTCGCCGAGCGAATCGACGTCCTGCAGCAGGATTGCCTGCGCCATCAGCGCTCTCCGACGTAGGGAAGCAGGGCGATTTCGCGCGCCCGCTTCACCGCCACCGAGAGCTGACGCTGGTGGCGGCGGGAAAGTCCGGTGACCCGGCGCCCGCGCGTCTTCCCCTTGTCGGAGAGGAAGCGGCGCAGCAGGTTCAGGTCCTTGTAGTCGACGACCTCGGAATTGACCCGCGTGTATTTACGCGGCCGCGCCCGGTCGGCGCCGCGCCTGCCGCCGCCACGTCGCGCTCCGCCTCGTGATGAAGACTCGTTTGCTCTAGCCATCGGCGGCGCATGGTACAGGGCTGACGGTCCCAGCGGTCGCCAGGGCGGCGTCCTCAGTCGCTTGCGTGCGGAGCACGCGGCGCTCGCTGCGTCCTTGCCTGGCGGCCGCTGGAACTCGTCAGGTAAGGATTAGAACGGGATGTCGTCTTCCTGGCCGCCGCCACCGCCGCCAGTTGGGGCGCCGCTGAAGTCGGACATGTCGGCGGGGACATCGCTCTGCGGCGGGCTGAATCCCCCGCCACCACCGCCGTTGCTGTTGCCACCGCCGCCACCACCGTCGCGGGAGCCGAGGAACTGGACCTTGTTGGCGATGATCCGCACGGCCTGGCGTTTGCCGCTGCCGTCTTTTGCCTCCCATTCGCTCCACTCGAGGCGACCTTCGACCGCCACCGGGCGCCCTTTGCCGAGGTACTGGGCGCAGTTCTCGCCCTGGGCGCCCCAGACGACCACGTCGAAGTAGTTGGCCTTGTCGACCCAGTTGCCGCTCTGGTCCTTGCGGCTGGTGTTGACGGCGACGCGCATGTCGCAGACCGCGGTCCCCCCACCGGTATGACGCAGCTCCGGATCCCGGGTCAGGTTCCCGGTGATAACCACCACGTTTACGTTCGAAGCTGCCAATGCACTCACTCCTTACCCGTTCGCTTATCTGGTTTCCCAGTCTAAGGAGCGGGGCGGCTCTATTTACCCCCCTCGGGCCGGGGGATTCCGCAAACAGCGGTCGCGCTAAGCGGCTTTACTCGTCGTCGGGCTCGGGGGCGGCGTCCTCGCCGCGCTCCTCGCGAGCTCCGGTGGCGGCGCGCTCGCGCGGCCCCGGGGCGGCGGTCGCCGCGGGGGGACGATCACCGGCGCGCCGGGATCGACTTTGAAGATACGGAAGCGAAGGACGCCGTCGGCGATCTTCAGGTTGTGGTCGAGCGAGTCGAGCAGGTCGCTCGGGGCCTCGAACCGCAGCCAGCGGTAATCAGCCTCGGTGCGGTGGTTGATCTCGTAGGCCATCTTCCGCAGGCCCCAGCTGTTCTCGTGCTTGAGAGCGCCTTTGGCCTCGATCTGGCCACGCGCATCTTGCGCCAGGGCGTCGCGCGCCGGGGCGTCAAGTTGGGGGTCCAGCATCAGGACCAGCTCGTATTCACGTGGTGCTGGCAAAACGGCGAAGGACTATAGCGGCGGGATGGCGCTAGCGCGGCGCGAACTCCTCCGAGCCGTCGCTCGGAGGAGGCGGGGGCGGTGGAGGAGCAGGAGCCGGCACGGAGGTCGGCGGCGGTTCGTACGTGACCGGGGCTGGCGGCGGTGGCGCGGGTGGTGCCGGTTTCCGAGGCCTACTGTTGATCACATCCCGCCCCGCCGGAACGCTCTTGACGCCGCGGCTCTTCGGTTTCGTGGTTCCTTTTGCACGCATGCCGTGCGTTTCGAACCGCAACTTCGGTGGCAGCTCGGCGGAGGGGGTGACCCGCGGCAGACCCACGTCCTTGCCCAGCGGCGGCGGTTGGGGCGGGCGCAGGAGGCCCGGCAGCGTCTGCAGGGCGAGCAGCGCCGCGACGGCGACGATCGCCACCTTGCCGACACCGCTCCAGCGAATGCGCACCGCGCCCACCCCCACCTAAGCCGTGGGAGTTGCCGATCTCTCCCCCCTCAAGTCCGCGCTTTGCGCGCTACTTCGATGTCCTGCAGCTGGTCGTCGACCCAGTCGCCCGGGTTGCGGGAAAAGATGATCTCCTTCAGGCCCTGGGACCAGCTGCGCTTTTGCTCGGGGTCCATCGTCAGTGCCCGGTAGATCGCGTCGGCCTGCTCCTGGATGTCGAAGGGGTTGACCGAGAGCACGTAATCGAAGAGCTCGTGGTGGGAGCCGGTGTTCTCGGAGAGCATCAGGACGCCGTCGCGGGTGTTGACCGCCGGCGCCTCCTTCGCCACCAGGTTCATCCCGTCGAAGAGCGAGTTGACCATCAGCAGGTCGAAGTGTTTGTAGCGGGCGACCGCGTCGTAGAAGTTCTCGTAGATCTTCAGGTCGATCGGCATCCAGTCGGTGGTCCCGTGCCGGTGGTTGACGACGGCGACCAGCGCCTCGATCCGCTCCAAATACTCGGCGTACTCGGGGACGTCCTGGCGCGAGGGCTGGAGGTGGGCGATGAAGGTGACCTTTTCGCGGAACTCGGGGTGCTGGGTGAGGAAGGTGTCGAAGGCGGTGAACCCGCGCAGCACGTTCTTCGAGAGGTCGGCGCGGTCGACGCGGATGATCAGGTGCTGGCGCCGGCGCTCCAGCACCTCGCGCTCGGCCTCGGCGACCTCGGGCGAGGCCGCTGCCCGCTCCAGCCGCCCGGCGTCGATCCCGAGCGGGTAGGCGCGGGCGATCGTGCGGCCGCGCTGGTGGCGCACTTCGGCGGCGTGGTAGTCGACCTCGACCCCGTCCAGGAGCTCGTCGCAGCAGCGGAGGAAGTTGATGCAATAGGCATGGGTGTGGAAGCCGATGATGTCGTTGGCCAGCATCCCCTCGTAGATCGCGCCGCGGACCCGCGTCGGCAGGATCCGCCAGCTGTCCGGCTGCGACCAGGGGATGTGGACGAAGTGGTGGAGGAAGGCGTCGGCGCGCTCGGCGCGGATCATTCCGGGGGCCGTGTAGAGGTGGTAGTCGTGCAGCATCACCAGCGGGTTCTCCTGCCCCTCGATCTCCTTCAGGACCGCGTCGGCGATGTCCCGGTTGACCGCCTGGTAGCCGTAGTCCCAGGCGTCGATCTCCTCCTGGCGGATGTCCGGCGCGTTGGAGATGTCCCAGAGGTAATGCTGGATGAACCAGAGGATCGGATTGGCGATCACGTTGTAGAAGCGGTCGTAAGCTTCGGGGTCACTGCCGACCAGCCGCACCCGGTAGTCGATCCCGTCGAGCTCCTGCCGGATCGGCCCGCCCGCCTCCTCGGAAGCGGCGACGTCCTCGTCGGTCATCGCCGAGGCGATCCAAAGGGCGTCGCGATGGGAGACGAGGCCCGAGAGGGCGGTGACGAGGCCGCCGCCGCCGCGGCGGACCGTGCGCTGCCCGCTCTCGTCGCGATCGAACTGGAGCGGACCCCGGTTCGAGACGATGATCAGCGGCGAGGAGCTCACGCCGAAGAGACTAAGGGGTGCTGGCTATCGGGCTGCTCAGCCGTCGACGTCGTCGAGCAGGTACAGCCAGTCACGCAGCAGGCGCGGCGTCAGGAACATGCGACGGGCGTGCTCCTTGCCCTCGCGGCCGAGCTGCTTGCCCAGGCCGGGGTCACGGAGGATCTCCAGGCAGCGCTCGGCGCACTGCGAGGGGGAGTCGACGAGGAAGCCGCTGACCCCGTCCTCGATCTGCAGCGGGATGCCGCCGACGTTGCCGGCGACGGTCGGCCGCCCCTTCCAGAGCGCCTCGGTGACGGTCAGCCCGAAGCCCTCGCGGATCGACTTCTGCAGGCAGATGTCCGACTGCGACTGGAAGGCGTTGACCTCGATCGCGCCGACGTTGTTGAGGTTGCTGAGGATTTTGATGTCCTCGTCGCCGTCGGCGTATTCGAAGGTCTTCTGGAAGTACTCCATCCCCTCGGGGTCGTCGGTGGCCATCGAGCCGACCATCGCCAGCTGCGCCTCGGGCACCTGCTCGGTGATCTCGCGATAGGCGTCGATGACGCCGATCGGGTCCTTCCACGGGTCGAAGCGGGAGACCTGGGTGATCAGCGGCCGGTCGACGTCGATCCCGAACTGGCGGCAGACGAAGGCGGCGTCCTCGGGCGAGAAGGCCATGTTCTTCGGCGAGAGCGGGTCGATCGCCGGGGGGATGATCCGAACGTCCTCGCGGTGCTCGCCCATCCCGTCGGGGACGTAGTCCTCGAGGTGCCAGACGCTCGCGTCGTACTCTTCGATCATCGGCAGCAGGCGGCCGATCGGGGCCGGGTTCGGCGTCGAGAGGTCGATGTGGCAGCGCCAGATCCAGTGCTCGCTCTTCGCCCTGGCGCCGCGCAGCAGGCCGATCGGCTGCGGGTCGTGGACGATGATCACGTCCCACTCGCCTTGCAGGCCCTCGGCGTTGATCTGGTTGATCTCGTCGAAGATCTCCCACTGTTCGTCGCTCAGCGTCTCCTCGGCCCCCTGCAGCGAGTTGTGGAGCAGCTTGGTCGCGTTGAAGAACTCTTCTTTGCCGAAGATCACGTGCCAGTGGGCGTCGAGACCGACGTCCCGCATCAGCGGCACCATCGTGTAGAGGATCTCCGAGACGCCGCCGCCGAAAGCGGTGGCGCTGACGTGCAGCACCCGCTTGCCTTTGAGCGGCTCGGCGAGCTGGCGGATCTGCTCCGTCAGCTCTTTGCCGACGATGTGCGTGTAGTCGGTGAGGGTCTTGTGGCCGAGGGCGACTTCCTGAAGCAAGGCTGGAGTTCTACACCGATGGGCGGCGACATGGCGTCCAGCCGCGTGTCGCCGCTATTCGGAGGAGGGGCTGTCCGGTCGCTTCCCGAGCTTCAGGTCGATCTGCTTCTGCTCGCCATTGCGGAGGATCGTCACCTTCACCACTTCGCCCGGCTGGTGGGCGGCGACCACTTCGCCGAGGTCGTTCGGGGTGACGATGTCGCGACCGTCCACCTTCAGGACGACGTCGCCCCCTGCCAGGTACTGCGCTGCCTGAAAGGTGACTTTGTCGTCGCCCCCCTTGATCCCCGCTTCCTCGGCCGGGCCGCCGGAGACGACTTCGGAGACGAGGCCGCCGAAGGTGGCGTCGAGCCCGAGCTTGCGCGCCAGTTGTGGGTAGAGCGGCTGGCTGGAGACGCCGATGTAGGCGTATTCGGCTTCGCCGTCCTCGCGCAGCTGGGCGACCGAGCGCTTGACGGCTGAGATCGGGACCGCGAAACCGACCCCGTCGTTGGCGCCCGAATTGGTCTCGATCTGCTGGTTGATCCCGATCACGTTGGCCCCCGCGTCCAGGAGCGGGCCGCCGGAGTTGCCCGGGTTGATCGAGGCGTCGGTCTGGATCGCGCCGAGGATTTCGAACTGGGTCAGCGACTGCACCGAGCGATCGGTCGCCGAGACCACCCCGACCGAGAGCGACTGCTGCTCCCCGAACGGGTTGCCGATCGCGGCGACCGGCTGGCCGACGTGGAGGCTGCGGTCGTCGCCCAGGTGAAGCGGGTGCAGGTCGAGCCCGTTCGGCTTGATCTTCAGCAGGGCGACGTCGACGAAGGGGTCGAAGCCGACGACTTCCGCGGGGACGATGTTGCGACTGGGGAACTCGACGTAGACCTGGTCCGCCTGCTTGCGCTCGCCGCTCGATTCGTCGGTGACGACGTGAGCGTTGGTGACGATTTCGCCGCTGTCGTCGACGACGAAGCCCGAGCCTTCGGCGGCCCCCACCGATTTGAAGACCGAGCGGATCGTCACGACTCCCGGGGAAGCGCGTTCGAACACTTCCTGGGCGTCGAAGCCGGGGCTCGAGGTCTCGATCGCCACCTGCGGTTCCTCCGCCGGCCTCAACACCCGGGCGGATTGACCGCTGCTGTCCGCCGTTCCCGAATCACCGCTCGAGCCGCAGCCGCTGATCAGCGCCAGGCAGAGCAGCGTCAGGAGGGCGAGCGCGGCCCGCTTCACGAACCGCTCCTCGCCGGCACCCGCAGCGGCCGCTGGGGCGCAGGCTCGCGCGGCCCGGGGGGCAGGTCGAGGGTGAAAGCGGTGTAGCGGCGGCTGGAGCTGATCGTGATTTCGCCCTTCATCCGCTGCGCGAGCTCTGAGGCGATCGCCAGCCCGAGTCCCGAACCGCCGGCTTTGTCGGCGGTGTAGAAGCGCTCGAAGATCCGCTTCTGCACGCGCTGCGGAATCCCCGACCCGCTGTCGGAGACGGTCAGCTCGGCGCGGCCTTTGGCGGAATAGGTAGTCACGGTGACCTCGGTGCCCTCGGGGGTGTGGGTGAGGGCGTTGTCGAGGAGGATACGGATGATCTGCCGCACCCTGTCCGGGTCCCCCAGCGCCATCGCCGGTTGCTCGGGCGAGCGCAGCTGCAGGCGCGAGCCGCGCAGGTCGGCGCGAGCGCCGAACTCCTTCGTCACCTCGCGGGCGAGGGCGGTCAGGTCGACGGTGCTGGCCCGCATCACGACCGCGCCGGCGTCGAGCTGGGAGAGGTCGAGGAGGTCGGTGGTGAGCTTGGTCAGCCGCTCGATCTGCTGGCGCATCGTCCGCACGAACTCCGCCCGCTCCTCCGGGCTCGGATCCTCCTCTTCGAGCAGCTCGACGAAGCCGCCGAGGCTGAAGATCGGCGTTCGCAGCTCGTGCGAGGCGTTGGCGATGAACTGCTTGCGGGCGCTGTCGAGCTCGGCCAGCCGCCGCTGCATCTCGTTGAAGGTGCGGGCGAGGTCGCCGAGCTGGCCGGCCGAGGCGATCGGGATCGTCGTTTCGAAGTTGCCGTCGGCGACTTTGCGCGCCGCTTCCTGCAGGCTGCGGATGTTGCTGGCGGCGGCTCGCGAGTAGTAGAGGCCGATCGCGGTTGCGATCGCGACCGCGATCAGGCCGCCGGTGAGGATCTGCAGCTTGACCGCGTCGTCGCCGCTGGCCGAGCCGCCGATCGCTACGGCGTAGATGTAGACGACCGCGGTGGCGCCGACCGCGATCGCGATCGAGATCAGGGTGATGCGGCTGGCGAGGTCGCTGAGCCGGAGCCCTCGCATCGCGGTTACTCCCGGAAGCGGTAGCCGACCCCGCGTACGGTGAAGAGGTACTCGGGCTCCTTCGGGTCCCGCTCCAGCTTCTCGCGCAGGTGGCGGATGTGGACGTCGACCGTGCGCGGGTCACGGTAGTCGGAGTCCCCCCAGACGTGCTCCAGCAGGGTCTCGCGGGTGAGGACGCGGCCGGGCGAGCGGGCGAGGGCGCCGAGGATCTCGAACTCGACGTAGGTGACTTTGATCTCCTCGTCGGCGAGGGTGACCAGGCGGCGGTCGAAGTCGATCGTCAGCTCGGCGCACTCGATCGCCCCGCCCTCGGAGGTCTCGCCGCCCATCCGCGAGCGCCGCAGCGCCGCTTTGACGCGGCTGCGGAACTCGCGCATCGAGAAGGGCTTGGTGATGTAGTCGTCGGCCCCGACCTCGAGGCCGGCAACCTTGTCGGTCTCGCTGCCTTTGGCGGTCAGCATGATGATCGGCACCTGGCTGCGCGAGCGCAGCGCCCGGCAGACTTCGACCCCGTTCAGGTGGGGCAGCATCAGGTCGAGGATGACGAGGTCGAAGCGGCCTTCCTCGAAGCGCCGCAACGCTTCGTTGCCGTCCAAAGCGGAGGTTACGTGGTAGCCGTCCTTGCGTAACGGGTAGCTGAGCAGGGTCTGAATCGACTGCTCGTCGTCGACCAAGAGGATGCGGGCAGAACCGTTCGGCACAGCCTCAAGGGTAGTCACCGAGGCAGGTTGGACGCATGTGCGAGTACTAAGAACTAAGGATCTGGGTAACGAGACCGATAATGACCGCGAAGGCCATGGAAGCCCACGAATTGAAATCCCTGGTTGACGCCGGCAGCTACAGGCCGGATCCCGCGCAGGTCGCTGTCGCGATGCTCAGCCGTCGCGGCGTTCGCGAGTTGCTGACCGGGATCCACGCTACGGCTCAGCCAAATGGTCGAACCCCTTCGCCTCCAACCGCCCACCCCCGGGCAGCCTGATCTCGACGCCTTCCCCCTCTGCGACGCGGCCGATCGTGGTCAGCGTCGTCTCGCCTGCCCCGGTGACGGCGCTCGTCGCCTCGCCCAGCCGCTCGGCGGGCAGCGCCGCGAGCAGCTCGTAGTCCTCGCCGCCGGCCACCGCGAGCTCGAGAGGGTCGCGGTTGGCCGCTGCCGCGACCTCGGCCACTCCCTCTGCCACGGGCAGCGATTCCGCGTCTATCTGCAGTGCGACGCCGCCGGCTTGGGCGAGGTGACCGGCATCGCCGGCGAGCCCGTCGCTGAGGTCGATCATCGCCCGAGCACCAGCGGCGGCGAGGGCGCGGCCGCTGCTCAGGCGCGGTGTCGGATCGAGCTGGCGAGCGCGCAGCTGGGCGACGACCTTCTCGGGTGCCGCCACCGCGAGGTCCGCGTGCTCGAGCAGGAGGCGACCGGCGGCCGCACCCCCGATCTCGCCGGTGAGGACGAGGAGGTCTCCCGGCTTGGCGCCGGCGCGGGTGACGAAATCCTCCGGCGCAGGGGCGTGCCCCACCACCGTCACGGCCAGCGTCAGGGCGGGCGCCCGGGTCACGTCGCCGCCGGCCAGCGTGGTCCCGGTCTTCCCTCCCAGCTCGAGCAGGCCGTCGAGGAGGGCGAGGAAGTCCCCCTCGGAGAGATCGGCCGGCGCCCCGAGGACCACGTATGCCTCCCCGGCCTCGGCCCCCATCGCGGCGAGGTCGGAGAGGGCGGTTGCGAGCGCCTTGCGCCCGATCGTCCGCAGGTCGGCCTCACCGCGGCGGAAATGGACCCCCTCGATGATCGCGTCGACTGAAGTCGCGGTGGCGCCACCGGGAGCCGTGACCGCAGCATCGTCGCCGCTGCCGAGTTTTACCTGGGGACCGTCCTTCGGCAGACGCCCACGCAGCTTTGCCAATAACTCGAACTCGCCCATCCTCCGACTATTCCAGACAAAGTGCCTGCCCAAAGGCCCCCACGCACGCCTGGCGGCACCGGACACTTCGCGGGGCGGCGTCCTCGGTCGGCCAAATGGCGCTGCCATTCGGCCTCCCTGCGTCCTACCCCCGCTCGGTCCGGTACTCGCCAGCCGCACGCGCGGGCCTTCGGACAGGCACTAAGGTGCGCACGGACGTGGAGAGCCGCCAACCATTCCTACATCGCGTAGGCGAGGCCGGGTCGCGGGTCGGCAAGAAGCCGCCCCGCAGCCGCAAAGTCCGCCTCGCTCTGCAGATCGGCCTGGCGCTGCTGATCTTCGGCTTCCTCGTGCTCACGGTCATCGACCAGTGGTCGGAGATCCAAGACGAGGGCGTCCATTTCCACGTCGGCTGGCTGGTCCCAGCGATCGTCATCCTCCCCGTCTTCTTCGTCCTCAGCGCTTTCGGCTGGGACCTGACCCTGCGCTTCCTCGGCTACCGGATCGGGTTCGGCCGGGCGCAGGTCGCCTGGGGTCAGCCGTTGCTCGCGCGCTACGTCCCCGGCAGCGTCCTCTACGTGCTGGGGCGGCTGCTGCTCTCCGAACGGGCCGGGATTCCGCGCCGGACGACGATCGCCAGCATCGTCTACGAACAGGCGGTCTCAGCCACCTCGGCGGTCGTCGTCGCCTCCTACTTCATCATCAAGCACCCCGACCTCCAGGGACAGCCGTGGCGTTGGGGGGTGCTGCTGCTGGTCCCGGCGGCGATTGCGGTCCTGCACCCGCGGATCTTCGGGCCGCTGGCGAACTGGGCCCTGCGGAAATTCGGCCGCGAGCCGCTGCCGGAGTTCATCTCCCTCAAGGGCATCATCGTCCTGATCGCCTTCTACACGCTGAACTGGTTAGTGATCTCCCTCGGCCTCTACTGCGTCGCCCGCTCGGTCACCTTCATCCCGTTCGAGGACGCGCTCCTGGTCGGCTCGGCGCAGGCGATCGGCTACGTCGCCGCGCTGGTGACGCTGATCGCGCCGGCGGGGCTGGGGGTCAAGGACGCCGCTTTCGCCTGGGCGGTCAAGGGCGCGCTGCCGAGCAAGAGCTTCGCCCTCGGGTCGCTGATCGCGATCGCCGTCCGCGGCGTCCTCACCCTCGCCGAACTGATCTACGTCGGCGGCGTCACCGCCCTCGGCCGCCGCGAGGGTTGGGCCGTCCACACCGGGATCCTCCATCCGTCTCCCGAGGAGGAACGGGCAGAGCTGGAAGAAGCCGAGCGAGAAGCTCAGAGCGGGATGCGCGCGCCCAGCTGATACGCGGTCAGCGCCAGGGTCAGGAGCTGGAGGGGGCGGTCGCGGGAGATCGCGACCAGTGGCAGCGGCCAGATCAGGTACCAGGGGAGCAGCCACGAGGTGGCGAGGAGGAGGGCGAACGCCGCCCAGGCGGCGGTGCGGACCCAGTCGCCGCCGCGCCAGGTCCAGGCGAGCAGGTAAGCGATTGCTGCCGCGAAGAGGAGGACAGCGGCGAGGCGGACCGCGTCGGCGTCGAGGCCGGTGAGGCGGGCGGTGGTGACAGGGATGCTCATGTAGCTGGTCCGGCTCTGGTTCTCGCCGGCGAGGCCGACGCCGTGAAGCCAGTCCCACCCGAAGGCCAGCCAGGCCGCCAATCCGACAGCAATCGCCCCTCCCAAGCACCCCAGCGCGAACGAGCTAGCCCCTCGTCTGTTCCTTTTCGTTGCTATTCCCTGACAAGGAACAGACGAAGAGCGGAGGGTGGCGAGCAAGGCGAAGGGGGCGAGGAGGACGGCGGAGGCCTTGGTGGCGATCGCGGCGACGAGGGTGGCGCCGGCGCTGAGCTCGCGGGCGTTGAGGAGGGCGGCGACCGAGAGGGTCGCCAGCAGCATCGTCAGGCCGTCGTTGTGGGCGCCGCCGACGACGTGGACGAGGACGAGGGGGTTGAGGGCGACGAAGGCGGCGGCGCGCAGGGGGTCGACACCGCGCCAGGCGGCCAGGCGGCTGACCAGGGCGGCGATGCCGAGGACCGAGAGCGCCGCGACCACCTTCAGCACGGCGACGGCGAGGCCGACCGGTAGCCAGGCCAGGGGATAGGTGAGGAGGGTGAAGAGCGGTCCGTAGGCGCTGGTCGCTTCGGTCCAGGTGACCTCGGCGTAGGCCGGGTCCGTGGGGGCGGCGAGCGGTGGGTGGACGTACGGGTCGAGGCCGTGGCGCACGCCGAGCCGGGCGTAGTCGACGTAGCTGTAGACGTCGTGGGAGAGGAGGACGGGGGCGACGGCGAAGCCGGCAAGGAGGACGACGATCGCGCCCCAGACGATTCGTGCGCCGAGTCGCGGCGCGAGCGCGAGACCCCCGAGGTAGCCGGCGAACCCGGCCCACATCAGGGCGAAGGCGAGCCCGGGATCGATCGCCGCTACCTACCCGCGTTCTCGCCGCCGCCGGCTTCCTGCGAAGGCGAGGGTGGTGGCGCCGGCGCGGGATACGGTTCTTGCCCCGCCCCCGGCGCGTAGGCATCTGGGTCATAGCCACCGACAGCGGCGCTCCCCGGTGGTGGCGAATCGCTTTCGCCATTGCCCCCTCCGCCGCCGCCTAAGGTCGTGTCGTCGCGCGGGCTCGAGCGCGCGTAGCGACCGTAGAAGGGCGCCCAACTGACCTTCTGGTCGGGTTCTTCGAATTCCTCGCACGGCACTCCCCCGCCTTCATAGAGCGAGTGCCAGATTTCCGCCGGGAAGGTGCCGCCGAAGACGGTCCGCCCGTGCACGCTCGACATCGAGATGTCATTCGATTCCGGGTAGCCGACCCAGACCACGGTCGCCAGGTTCGGCTGGTAGCCGGCGAACCAGGCATCGGTGTATTCGTCGGTGGTCCCGGTCTTCCCCGCCTGCCCGGCGCAGCCGGTGTAGGCGGCGGTGCCGGTCCCTTCAGTGATGTTGTCGTGCAGCAGCCGGGTCACCTCCCAGGCGACTGCGGGCGAGACGGCCTGCTCGGGGTCCGCCGGTTCGGGGCGCTCGACGTGGCCGTTGGGGAAGACGACCTTGGCGATCGCGACCGGATGGCGGTGCATGCCGCCGGCGGCGAGGGTCGAGTAGGCGCTCGACATCTCCAGCGGTGAGACGCCGATCCGCAGGCCGCCGATCCCCTCGGCGGGGATTCCGTCGAGGGTCGAGGTGATCCCCATCTGGTGCGCGGTCGCCGCCACCGCCTTCGGCCCGACGTCGAGGTCGAGCTGGGCGAAGACCGTGTTGTCGGAGGCGACCGTCGCCTGCTGCAGGTTGACCGTCCCCAAGTAGCCTTCGTCGGCGGTGTGGACGGTCCAGTGCCCCCACTGCGGCAGGTAGAGATCGAGCGGTTTCGAGGTGTAGTAGGTCGAGTAGGGGTCGATGCCCTGGCGGATCGCCGTCGTCAAGACGAAGGTCTTGAAGGTCGAGCCCGGTTGCCGGTGGCCCTGGGCGGCGAGGTTGAACTTGCTGTCTTCGTAGTAGGAGCTGGAGACCATCGCCCGGATGTGGCCGTTGCGGGGGTCGATCGAGACCAGCGCCGAGGAGGGGTCGGTCGAGTACGGCAGCGCCGAGCGCATCGCTTCCAGTCCCACCTGCTGCAGCCGCGGGTCGATCGTCGTGTGGACCTCGAGTCCGCCGCGCCGCACTTTGTTCGCCCCGTACACCTCGATCAGACGGTTTTCCACGTAGTCGAAGAAGTAGGGCTCGCGGTGCTCGAAGTAGCTCTCGTCGAGGTTGACCCGCAGCCCGCTCGCCCGCGCCGCCTTCGCCCGTTCCTCGCTGACGTAGCCGAGCTTCGCCATCTGTGCCAGCACCTGGTTGCGGCGTGCCTTCGCGGCTTTCGGGCTCAGCAGCGGGTTGTATTCGGAGGGCGCCTGCGGCAGCCCCGCCAGCAGCGCCGCTTCCGGCAGCTTCAGCTTCCAGATCGGCTTCGAGAAGAAGATCTTCGCCGCGGCGCCGACCCCCACCGCGGTCGTCCCTTCGACCGTCCCGTAGGAGGCGACATTGAGGTAGGAGCCGAGGATTTCCTTGCGGCTGTGGCGTTCGGCGTACTCGAGCGCCAGCTGGGCCTCGATGATCTTGCGCTCCAGCGTCCGCTTCGGGTTGCGGATGCAGAGGTTGCGGACCAGCTGCTGGGTGATCGTCGAGCCGCCCTCGACCGCTTCGCCCTCTTCCAGGTCCTTGACCGCGGCGCGGGCGATGCCCTCGTAGTCGAGGCCCTCGTGCTGGTAGAAGCGCTGGTCCTCGATCGCCACCGTCGCCAGCTGCACGGTCTTCGGGATGCGGTCGATCGAGACCAGCGAGCGCACCTGCGGCGAGGCGACGGTGCCGAGCTTCGAGCCGTCGGCGGCGTAGACGACGGTGTTGCCGCCCTTGTCGATCGGCTGGCAGGTCCGCAGCGAAGGCGCGTCGGCGGCGACGTCGAGAACCCAGGAGGCGACCGCGATCACGGCGATCGCGAGCAGGACGAAGGCGCCGCCGAAGACGACCAGGAGCTTGGCGCCGATTCCCCCCTTGCGGCGCCGGCCTCGCCGGGTGCGCTGCGTCATTCAGCAGAGGGTACTTAGGGTCGGCCCGTTAACCCCCGCGCACGCCTGGCGGTCCCGGACACGTCGCGGGGCGGCGTCCTCGGTCGGCCAAATAGCGCCGCTATTCGGCCTCCCTGCGTCCTACCCCCGCTCGGTCCGGGCCGCGCCAGTCGCACACGCGGGTTAACGGGCCGACCCTCGCGCCTGGCGTCGGTTCCTGCGCTCGCGCCGCTCAGGCGACGGTGTCTTCGGTCGAGTGGTTGTGGACGATCCCTTCGGTGAGGAGCTGGTTGGGGATCACCACGGAGCTGCCGTCGCCGGGGTCGACGTAGGTGTAGGAAAGGGTGATGTCGGTGACCCGCCCCTCGGTCTCTTCGAAGCCGATCCGGTCGCCGATCCGAATCGGCTGCGAGACGGCGATCTGGATGCCGGCGATGACGTTGGCGAGGGTGCGCTGGGCGGCGAAGCCGACGACCGCGACGACGAGCGCAGTTGAGGCGAGAAGGCCGGCGGCAAGCCGGTGCAGCTCGGTGAACTGGCTCAGCGCCAGCATCGCGAGGACGAAGAGGACGGCGAGGAAGGCGAGGCGGCGGAGGATGCGCAGCCGCGTCCGGGTCGTGCGCGAGACCTGTGAGACTGCTGGCGACATGGAGGGCAACCTAGCCACCGCACCTGTCGCCGCGCCGGCCTCGCGCCCTTTCCCGCCCTCCAACTGGGGGCCGCAGGGAGCCGTCCTCGGGGCGGTGGCGGCGATCGTCGCCGGGCTCGTCTTCGGGCTGCCGGCGCTGTTCTTCACCGAAGGCGAAGGCGACCTCACCACCACCGGCAACATCGTCGCCCAACTCGGCCTCGTCCTCGGCCTCATCCTGGTGCCGCTCTTCGTCACCCGCACGCACGGCGCCACCTCGCTCGGCGAGAGCCTGCGGCGGCTCGGGGTGCGGCGTTTCGAGCCTTCGGCGTTCCTCTGGATGGGCGTCGCCGTGGTCGTCTACCTGGCCTTCGCGGCGCTCTATTCGATCCTCATCCTCGAACCCGAACAGGAGGACATCGCCGAGGGGTTCGGGCCGGTGCCGATCCAGGTCCTGCTGATCGTCATCGCCGCCCCCTTCGCCGAGGAGCTCTGCTTCCGCGGGATGCTCTTCGGCGGCCTGCGCGAGCGGCTGCCGAAGATCCCGGCCGCGCTGATCGCCGGCACCGTCTTCGGCCTCCTCCACGCCTTCACGGGGATCAGCGCGGTGCCGCCGCTGATCGCCTTCGGCTTCATCTTCTGCCTGCTCTACGAAAAAACCGGGTCGATCCTGCCGGGGATGCTGCTGCACCTGCTGAACAATTCTGTCGCCCTCCTCTCTCAGTAGGATTCGCCGCCGTGAATCGCCGTCTCTCGTCCCTGCTCGTCGTCCTCTGCGTGCTCGCTCCGCCCGCCGGCGCGGTTGCTGCGCCGAAGCCGAAGCCCGTCCCGAAGCCCGCTCCGGTCCCCGGGGCGACGGTGAAGATCAAGGTCGGCCACCTGAAGAACGGCCGCGCCGAGATCATGTCGACGGTCCCCGTCACCGGGACCCTGGCGCCGCTCGTTGCCGGGCAGAAGGTGCAGGTGACCTTCTACACCGACGGCCACGAGCTCTTCAGCCGCAACCTGGCGGTCCGCAAGGCGGGCAAGAAGGGGACCTTCCGCACCAACATCAAGGTCACCGAGAACGCCAAGTACGCGGTTGCCGCGAAGCACGTCGCGACGCCCGAGCTCGGCGGTGACAGCAGCGTCCGCAAGAGCTGGAAGGTGAGCTTCCCCTCGTTGCACCAGGGCCAGTGCGGCGACGTCGTCGTCGGCTTCAAGAAGGGGATGCGGAAGATGGGCTACATCGCCAACTCGGGCAGCTGCTTCGGCGGCAAGACCGGCCGCGGCGTCCTCGCCTACCGCAAAGTCAACGGTATGACCCGCAGGTTGCGCGCCGGCGCCGGCCTCGTGAAGAAGGTCTACGCCGGCAAGGGCGGCTACGAGGTTCGCCATCCGGGGGCCGGCGAGCACGTCGAGGCGCCGCTCTCCAAGCAGGTGCTGGTCTTCACCAAGGGAGACAAGCCGTTCGCGATCTACCCGATCTCCTCTGGCAAGTCTTCGACCCCGACGGTCACCGGCCACTATGAGTTCATCCGCCAGGAACCGGGCTACAACTCGCACGGGATGTACTACTCGTTCTACTTCTACGGCGGCTACGCCGTCCACGGCTACGAATCGGTCCCGGACTACCCCGCCAGCCACGGCTGCCTGCGGACCTTCATCGCCGACCAGCCGGAGATCTACAACCGCATCTTCTTCGGCGAGGACATCTTCATCTGGTGACCGCGGGTCCTGCGGCGTCTGGCCGCGGATGACGGCCCCAGGCGTCGCCATGCTGCGTCCTCAGTGGGCCGAATAGCTCTGCTCATGAGTATCCGCTTCGCTCAGGTGAAGGCCGAGGAGACACTCCGGCCAGCCTTCCCGCTGTTCCTTTTCGTCGAAAGGCAACGAAAAGGAACAGCGGAGGTCAGGCTTGGCCCTGCGAGCCTCCCGCGCAGACATCCGGCAGACCCGCCAGCTCGCGCCGCATCCGACATTGACCACAGCGGAGTGTGGTCAATGTCGGCTGCGGCTCCAGTCGACCCATCCCGGGCTGTCCCCCGGGGTCCAGGAGTGATCTCCCTGAGCGAACCGGATACTCAAGGGCGCGGCTATTCGGCCTCCCTGCGTCCTTGCCTGGCAACGCCTGGACCTCGTCATCCTCTGGCCATCCACCACAGGACACGCCGCCACCAGATGAGAGAACCTTGGGGGGAAGAAGCGGAGAAGGAGGCGGCATGAAGGTCTTTGTTGCGGGTGCGAGCGGGGTTGTCGGGCGGCCGACGGTTCGGAAGCTGGTTGCGGCGGGGTATGACGTTGTCGGGATGACGCGGCGGGAGGAGCGGGCTTCGGAGATCCGCGACGCTGGGGCTGAGGCTGTGGTCTGCGATGTCTTCGATGCGGAGGCGTTGAAAGAGGCTGTGGGGGCGGCGCAGCCGGAGGTCGTGATTCATGCGCTGACGGCGCTGCCGGAGCGGTTCAACCCCAAAGAGGACTACCTGGCTGCGACCAATCGGATTCGGATCGAGGGGACGCGGAACCTGATGGCGGCGGCGAAGGCGGCGGGCGCGAGAAGGATCGTTGCCGAGAGCGTTGCCTTCTTCTACGAGCCGGAGGGGGACTGGGTGAAGAGCGAGACGGCGCCCCTGTTCCGCGATCCGCCGGGACGGTTCGCCGAGGCCTGCGACGCCCTTGTCTCGCTCGAGCGGCAGGTGGTGGGAGCCGACGGCTTGGAGGGGCTGGTCTTGCGCTTCGGCTGGTTCTACGGGCCCGGGACCTACTACGACCGCGGCGGCTCGGTGGCTGAGGAAGTCGAAAAGCGGCGCTACCCGATCATCGGCAAGGGTCAGGGCACCTTCTCCCATATCCACGTCGAAGATGCCGCCGCCGCCTACGTGGCCGCCCTCGACCATGGTGCGCCCGGCATCTACAACGTCGTCGACGACGAGCCGGCGCCGCTGCGCGAGTGGCTGCCGGCCTACGCCGAGGCGCTGGGCGCGAAGCCGCCCCGCCGGGTGCCCGCGTGGCTGGCCCGGTTCGCCGCCGGCAAAGACCTGGTCTCGACCGCGACCACGATGCGCGGCGCCTCCAATGCGAAGGCGAAGCGGGAGCTGGGCTGGCGGCCCGAGCACCCCAGTTGGCGGCAGGGGTTCGCCGCCTCGCTGGGCGCTTAGGATTGCCGCCCGTGTCCGACCTCGACGCCGCCAAGCAGACCCTGATCGAGGAGCTGCGCGAGCACTCGCTGATCCTCGGCGAAGTGACGTTGGCGAGTGGGGCGACGGCGCAGTACTACGTCGACGCCCGTCGCACCCTGATGCGCCCGCAGGGCTTTCGTGCCGCTGGCGAGCTGATCGCGGCGGCGGCTGCGGAGCACGGCGCCGCCGCCGTCGGTGGCCCGGCCACGGCGGCGATCCCGCCGGCCTGCGCGGCGATCGCGGTCCCCACGGGCTCGGACCTCGTCGCCTTCTTCGTCCGCAGCCAGCGCAAGGAGCACGGACTGCAGCGCTGGGTCGAGGGACCGGTCGAGGCCGGGGTCCGCTGCCTCATCGTCGAGGACACGGTTACCACCGGCGGCTCCACCGCGACCGCGATCGGGCGGGTGCGCGAGGAGGGCCTCGAGGTCGCCGGAGTGGTGGCCGTCGTCGACCGCCTCGCCGGGGGCGCCGAGAAGATCGAAGCCGCCGCCGAAGCGCCTTACCGGGCCCTGGTGACGATCGACGAGCTTTACCCCGATCGCCCCGACCGCGGCTGATGGAGCCCGACGCGGTCGAGATCCGGGTCGTTGCCTGCCTGGTCGAGAAGCAGCGGACGACGCCCGACGCCTACCCGCTCTCGCTCAACGCCCTGCGGCTCGCCTGTAACCAGTCGACCAACCGCGACCCGGTCGTCTCCTACGAGGAGGCCGAGGTCAGCGAGGCGCTGCGCCGTCTCGCCCTGCGGGGTTGGACCCGGCTCACCAGCGGCGCCGGCAGCCGCGCCCGTAAGTACCGCCACCTGCTGCCGGAAGCGCTCGGGGTCAGCGACGACGGGCTGGCGCTGCTGGCGGTCTTGATGTTGCGCGGACCGCAGACGCCGGGGGAGTTGAAGCAGCGCAGCGAGCGCCTGCACGCCTTCGCCGACCTCGGGGCGGTGCAGGAAACCCTGGAGCGGTTGCGCGAGCGCGAGCTCGTCGTCCGCCACCCGCGCCGCCCGGGGCAGAAGGAGGAGCGCTACGAGCAGGTGCTCGGCGGGGGCGAGGAGGCGGAGACGAGCGAAGCGGCGGAGACGGCCGAGGAGCCTGGCCCGGCGAACCCGCCTGCTGCCGCACCGGCGCCACCTTCGGATACCTCTGAAGAGGAGCGGCTGGATCGGCTCGAGCGCGAGCTGGCTGAGCTGCGGGCGCAGGTGGCGAGCCTGCGCGAGGCCCTCGGCGAGAGCTAGCCGCGCAGGTTGAGGACGGCGGTACGGCGACCGCCGGGGATCGCGACGACCACGTGGGTCTTCAGCGCCCCGCGGGTTCGCAGCAGCGCCCGTCCCCCGGCGGTGAGCGGGACGCTGTAGGTCTGGGAGGCGCCGCCGCCGAGCCGGAAGGCGCTGCGGCCGACCAGCCTGCTGACCGGGCGGGTGCGGGGACCGCGGCCGCGGTAGTGGGCTACCGGGACGCGGAAGCGGGAGCGCAGGAGGATCTGCAGTGGGCATTCGTCCCCGGCCGGCCAGAGGCAGGTGACCCGGATCCGCACCTTCTTGCCGCTTGCTTTCAGCGCTGAGAGCCTCAGCGCGACGGGAATCGTTGCTCCCTTGCAGCCGAGCAGGCGGTCTTCGCCGGGTTCGTAGTCGAGCGCGTAGGCGCAGACCCGCTGGCGGCCCGACTTGATCGTCGGCAGGGTGAGGTCGAAGCCGTGGTTGCGGCCCGCTTCCGGGAACTCGCGGGCGACGTCGCGTCGCGGGGCCGTCGCGACCGCACCGAGGTCGTAGGTGAGGGCGCCGGCGGTGCCTTCCTTGCCGCCGACCGAGAGGCGGATCGCCAGTGGTGCGCTGAGGTCGTTCGGGTCGAAGGCCCAGCCGCGGACCCGGAGCTGGCCCGGCGCGGGGGCGCCGGCGAGGTCGAGGTAGCCGACGGGGTTGTCGCCGCTGACCAGGGTCGCCGAGCCGACGGTGGCGGCATCGACGTAGTTGTTGTCGATGTTGATCGTTACCCCGCCGTAGGTCTCGTTGTGGCCGCCGCGGTACTGGTGGATCCGCTGGTGCGGGGTCCAGGCGCTGGCGGGCACCACGGAATCGGCCGTGTTCTGCTCCCCGTTCCAGTTGGCGATCCAGATCTGGTCGGGCAGTTCGTAGCCGCTACCGAGCTGGCCGGCGAGGTCCTCGATCCCCGAGGCGCTGCTGCTGTAGACGCCGGAGAGGTAGCCGAGCGAGTGCAGCTTCTTCGTCCAGGCTTCGAGGAAGGCGAGGGTGGCGGCCGTGGCGCTCGAGGTCTGCGAGTAGGACTCCATGTCGAAGTAGATCGGGCTGCCCGGGCCCATCGCCACCGCGCCCGCTTCTTCGACCGCGTCGATCGCCGCCGCCGTGCCCTGCGCGGTCGCCTGGCTGGAGGTCAGCTTGGCGCAGCTCGAGCAGCTGCTGGTCGGGGCCTGCAGGCCGACGTAGGTCGGGATCAGGTGCCAGTCGGCTTCGGTCTGCGCCGCCACCCAGCCAGCGGTCAGGTTCGGCTGCGAGCAGGCGCGGTTGGCGCCCCCGATGTAGACGCCGACGGCGCGGTACGGCGAGCTCCCCCAGGCGGTCATCGAGCGCGAGGAGGGAGCGGTGCAGGCATCGAAGCCGAGCCCGGTGAAGACGGCGCTACCGGCCGAGGCGGTGGCGCGCCGGGGCGCGGTCGGCAAGGCCGAGGCCCGCGCCGCCTGCCGCGGTTCGACGAGAATCGCCCGCCGCCGCCCCATCGCATCGGCCGGGCAGCGCTGCTGCGAGGAAGGCGTGCCGAGGTAGACGGCACGGCGGTCGAGCCGTACGCAGAGCCGCGGGTGCTGCGCAAGGCGGATGACCTTCCAGCCGTCCGGCACCTGCACGGCCCGCCCGTCGAAGCGGATGGTTCCGGCTTCGGCCGTCTTGGCGTTGGCGAGGCTTCCCACGGAAGCGAGAACCGCCAATAGCCCCAGCAGCAGAAGCGGGCGGAAAGAAAGACGCGTCCAGGTCACGGGCAGCACTCTCGGTACAACCAGGCTGCCAGGTCAAAAGTCGCGGCGTGGCGGGCGAAAGCCTGCAGAGAATGCCCCGAGCTGGATTCGAACCAGCGGCCTATCCCTTAGGAGGGGATCGCTCTATCCATCTGAGCTATCGGGGCCTGGCTGAATTCTCGCTTAGTTGAGGAAGGGTTGTCGAAGTTGGCCCGAACTGCGCGCCACAGTTGCGGAATTGCTCGGCAGGATCTCGTGCATGAGACCAGCAATCGCAGTCGACATGTCCGGCACACGGGATAATGTGGTGCACATGTCCAAAATGATCCAGATCAGGAATGTCCCCGACGACCTGCACCGGGAACTGAAGGTGCGGGCGGCGGCGGCCGGGATGAACATGTCCGACTACATCAAGCGGGAGCTCAGCCGGCGCAGCCGCAAATCAACGATCAAAGAGATCGGCGCGAGGAGCAGGGGGCGGAGCGCCGGCTCGACCCTGACCACGAAAGACGTCGTGGATACCTTCCGCGAGATGCGCGGCGACTGATGCCTGTCGTTGACGCATCCGTGCTCTTTGAACTGCTCAGCGACGGAGAGCACAAGGAGGTGGTCGAAGAGCGGCTCGATGCCGAGGAATACGCCCTGTGGGCGCCGCATCTGATCGATGCGGAGGTCGGTCACGCGCTGCGGCGGTGGGTCCGCTTGGGGAAGCTCACGGCAGATGCCGCGGGAAGGGCACTGTGGGAAGTCGACGAGGTTCCGGTCGAACGGGTGGAGCATGAACTCCTGATCCACGTCGCCTGGGGCCTGCGCGACAACTTCAGTTTCTATGACGGCCTCTACGTCGCCTTGGCGCTGATGCTCGACGAACCGTTGCTCACCTTCGACGCGCGCCTCGCCCGCTCGGGCGTGGAAGTCCCGATCGAGGTGCTCGGTCAGGCGTAGAGGGTCTCGGAGGCGAGCTCGTCGGCACGGCGGCTCCAGAGCTTCACTTCCATGAAGAGGTCGTCCCCATATCCCTCGAGGGCGTCGAGGGCGATGAGCGTGAAGCGATCCTGGGAGATCAGCTCCTGGTCGACGGTCTCGGTCTCGAGCACGGCGGTGGCGGCGACGGCGCCGCGGACCAGCGGCCGTCCCCAGACCAGCGTCACCGCGCCGGCTCTTCCGTTCTCGCCGCGCCAGCGGCCGATCACGTAGTCGTTGAGGTCGATGCGCCAGTCCGGGTTGTCCTCGGCGAGGATGTCGGTGAAGTCGGCCTTGGCCTCGAAGCCAGTCGGCTCGCCCTCGGGCGGCTGCACGTAGGAGACGTGCCCGAACAGCTCCAGTCGCCCCTCCTCGCTCTCCGTCTTCACCGAGCAGGGAACCCAGACTCGCCCGCCCCAAGCGCGCTCGGGGAACCAGTCGAGTTCAGCCGGCAGTTCGACCCCCGCTGGCAGGTCCCCGATCCCGTCGACCGCCTTCGCGAACTCCTCTCGCAGCCGCTCGGCGAAGCGCCCGTGTGGAATCCCCTCCTGGGTGGTGTCGGCGATGAAGCGCGGGATCGGCCGCGAGTTCGGGCGCATCAGAGGCACTCTTTCAGGTCGGACGCCGCCCGCTCCGGCGGGTAGACGTTGATGTCGACTCCGGTCCCGAGCTCGAAGCCGGCCTTGATCGTCAGCCGGGGGGCGATGTCGACGTGCCAGTGGAACTGCTCGGCGCCGCGGGGGGCGGTGCGGACCCAGAGGTTGAGCTCCGGTGAGCCGTCGAAGAGGGTCGCGAGAGCTTTGAGGGCGGTGCGGATCATCGCCACCCCGGACTCGTCCTCCTCGAACCGGGCCGTCTCGCGCCGCGGGATCACCCGCAGCTCGAACGGGGAGCGCGAGGCCCAGGGGCAGACGAGCGCCGCCTCCTCGTCGATCGCCACCAGCCGCTCCTGCCGCCGCACCTCCTCGACGAGGACGTCGCTGAGGAGGCCGCCGCCGGCGGTGCGTTCGCCGTAGGCACCGACCCGCTCGCGCTCGCGCGCCACCGCGGCCGGCACGAAGGGCAGCGCGTAGAGCTGGGCGTGGGTGTGCTCGAGCGAGGCGCCGGCGCCTCCACCCTCGTTGACGATCAGCTGCATGTAGGAGGCCTCGGAGTGCGCTCGCATCCGCTCGCGCCAGGTCGCGATCGCGGCGGCGAACTGCTCGTCGGAGAGCTCGGCCATTGCGGTCACGTGCTCGGGCGTGTTGATCAGCACCTCGTGCGCCCCCTCGGCCGGCTTCGAGGAGAAGAGGTCCGGTTCGCCGGCCCGTTTGGTCGCCAACAGCGGGTCGCCGGCGCTGGCGAAGGCACCGGCGTCGGCTTCAGGCGTCGCGCCCGTCACTTGTGGTTCCTTTCGCACGTCATCGGTGCCAAAGGAACCACGCGACTCGTTCGGGTCGCCGATTGCGGGGTAGAGGTTCGGGACCACGCGCGTCGTCCATCCCGGCGTGTCCGGCCCGCCGCCTGCCGCCCGCGTCGCGTAGAGCTCCGGCGGGGTGCGGTCCTCGCGGCCCTCGCAGAAGGGGCAGTTCTCCGGCCCCTTCGGCTCGCTTGCGCGCGGGGAGAAGCTGTCGGGCCGCGCGCCCCGGCCCGGGGCGAGGATCGTCCTCAGCCCGGTCAGCTGGTCGATGCGGATCTCGGGGGAGCTCAGGAGCGCGAGGGGGGGAGGTCGCCTACGTCGGGCTCGTCAGCAGCCGGGGGCTCCGGGGGTTCTGGAGGCGTCGGCGGAGACGGCGGCCGGGGCGGCCGCTCGGTCCCTGCGGCGCGGCCCGCCGCGCCTTTGCCAACGAACGGCTCGAGCACGTCCATCGGCAGCGGGAAGACCACGGTGGTGTTCTGGTTGGTGCCGATTTCGAGCAGCGTCTGCAGGTAGCGCAGCTGCAGCGAGGCGGGGTTGGTGCTGATGATGTCGGCGGCGTCGGTGAGCTTCTGCGCCGCCTGGAACTCGCCCTCGGAGTTGATGATCTTCGCCCGCCGCTCGCGCTCGGCCTCGGCCTGGCGCGCCATCGCCCGCTGCATCTGCTCGGGGATCTCGACGTCCTTGATCTCGACCGCGGTGACCTTGACGCCCCAGGGCTCGGTCGACTCGTCGATGATCTTCTGCAGCTCTTCGTTGAGGCGCTCGCGGTCGGCCAGCAGCTGGTCGAGCTCGGCCTTGCCGAGGACCGAGCGCAGCGCCGTCTGCGAGATCTGCGAGGTCGCGACAAGGTAGTTCTCGACCTCGACCACCGCCCGGTTGGAGTCGACGACGCGGAAGTAGGCGACGGCGTTGACGCGGCAGGGGACGTTGTCGCGGGTGATCACCTCCTGCGGCGGGATGTTGAGGGTGACCGTCCGCAGGTCGACCTTGACCATCCGGTCGACGAGCGGGATCAGGAGGATCAAGCCCGGGCCCTTCTGGGCGATCAGCCGGCCGAGGCGGAAGATCACCCCGCGCTCGTACTCGCGCAGGATCCGCACCGAGGAGCCGACCGCGATCAGGGCGAAGAACAAGAGGACGACGAGAACCCCTGCTACAGCCTCCATCAACCAGCTCCTTCACTCGAGTGGACCGCCGTCTGCGGCTCCGGGCGCACCACCAGGGTCAGCCCGTCGACCGCCTCGACCTTGACTCTATCCCCCGCGTGGACCGGGCTCGCACCAGCGGCCAGGCGGGCGCTCCAGATCGTCCCCGCCAGCCAGGCGCGGCCGGTCGGATCGATCGAGCTGCGGGCCTCGGCCTCGGAGCCGACCAGCTCCTCGGTCCCGGTACGGACCGCCACGTTGCGGTGCGCTGCCAAGACCTTGCGGGTGACGAAGTAGAAGGTGACGCCGGAGAGGATGCCGAGGGCGATCAGAGCGCCGCCTGCGTAGTCGGCGACGTTGCTGTCGGAGCCGAAGGCGACGATCCCGGCAATGGTGAGCCCGGCGACGCCGAGCAGCGCGAGGATGCCACCGGTGGGAAGCAGCAGCTCGGCAAGGAGCAGCCCGGTCCCGACGAGCGCGATGAGGACGAAGGCTTCCATCGCCTCTGGATTATCCGCTCTTCAGCGCGTACTGGCGCATATCGGCTTCCAGTTCGGCTTCATCGCGGTACTGACCGCGATGGAGGTAGGCGAGCTCACCGGAGCGGTCATAGAAGGCGGTGTTGGGAAAGCCGTAGCCGCCGACCGAATCGTAGATGTCTTTGTCGGGGTCGCTGTAGCTCGGGTAGGGCACCGGCGCCTCGCTGAGGAAGGTCGCCGCGGCGTCGCTCGAGTCTTCGGAGTTGACGCCTAGGAAGGCGATCTTCTTGCCGTAGCGGGCCGAGAGCTTCTGCAGGATCGGGAACTCCTGCCGGCAGGGCACGCACCAAGATGCCCAGAGGTTGACGACGACGGGGTAACCGCGCAGCTGCGCGATCCGCTTGTCGTAGGCGGAGGTGCCGCCGTCGAGCAGCTCGTTGCCCTGCTTGTAGAGGCCGTCGAGCGGCGGCGGGGCCTTTGCCAGCGGCTTGTAGTCGGGGTGCTCGCCGCCGTAGTCGCCACCGCCGGAGCCGCCGCAGCCGCTCGCGAGGAGGATCGCCAGAACCAGGGTGGCCAGCGCCGGCAGTGGTCTAAGTCGCGCACGCATCCGCTGCATGGGTACAATACGTACGTTCGATTCGCGGGACGCGGATCGCGTTGAGTACTCGGGGGAAGCACCAGTCAAGCCCCCGCAGCCTCGTTCATTTGTCCCAGCCGCACTTCCCTGGCGGTGGGACGGGAGCCCGGAAAGCCTTCTATGGCCAAGACCAGCGACGTTGCCGCAGAGGCGGCAGTTCCTTCAGGCGCCGACATCGAGCGTGCGGCGGCATTCGCCCGCGAGCCCTTCCTGCTTGACGGCGAGGGACCAGAGGCGCTGGCGCCGGGGACGGCGCGGCGGCGCGCCCTCGACCGGGCGCTGAAGGAGCTGGACGAAGGCGCCGAGTACCCCTCGATCCAGTGGCGCCGTGACTTCTCGCTGCTGCTCGGGCTGGAGCGCTTCCTCGCCACCGAACCGCCGAAGCTGCGCGACGGCGCCGAACTGAACCCGCATCAGGTTGACGCCCTCTCGGGGACCCTGGCCGAGCTGATGGGCCAGCAGCAGACCGGCGTCGCCGAAGAGCCGGCGGAGAACGGCAACGGCAACGGCGGTATCGCCGCCGAGGCCGAGGCGCCGCCCGCGGACGGAGTCGACGAGGACGAGGACGAGGAGCTCGCCGCCGACGAGGAGCCGCAGGACTGGGAGGAACAGCCCGTCGACGAGGACGAGGAGGTCGTCGAGGAGGCTCCCGAGGACCCCGGGGCCGAGCGGCGCTTCTGGTTCGAGCACGCGACCGGCGCCGGCAAGACCGTCGCCGCCGTCGGCTTCGTCGAGGCCACCCGCACCGGCGGCGTCCTGATCCTCACCCACCGCCGCAACCTCGTCGACCAGTTCATCGGCGAGATCTCCGACCGTGGCTACAAGGAGCGCCTGCGGCCACCGCTGCTGGGCGACCGCGACGACCCCGACGGGCCGGTCACGGTCGAGACCTACCAGTGGTTCGTCCGCAACCACAAGAAAATCTCCGACGCCTACTCGATCGTCATCTGCGACGAGGCGCACACCGCCCTGGGCGAGAAAACCAGCGCCTGCATCCGCGACCTGCCCGGCCCCGTCTACATCGGCATGACCGCGACCGGCGCCCTGATCGCGCGCCACGTCGCCGACCTCTTCCCGACCCAGACCTCGCGCTTCGACCTCGCCCAGGCGGCGCGCCGCGGCGTCATCGCGCCGCTGCGGTGCCTGCGGATCCCGCCCGGGCCGGGGGTGCGAACGATCGCCAAGGTGCCACTGCGAAAAGGCGAGGTCGACCAGGACTTCGACCAGGAGGAGCTGGCGGCGCTGCTCGACCAGGAGCCCTTCAACGTCGCCATCGCCGACCTCTACCGCTCGCGCTTCCGCAAGGTTCCCGGCGTCGTCTACACCGCCGGCGTCCAGCACGCGAAGAACGTCGCCAAAGCCTTCCGCGACGCCGGCATCAACGCCCAGGCCGTCTCCGGCGAAACGCCGAAGCGCGAACTGGCGGAGATCCTCGCCGGCTTCGAGCGCGGCACCGTCGACGTCCTCTGCAACGCGATGCTGTTGGCCGAGGGTTGGAACAGCCCGCGGGCGACGATCTGCATGCACCTGGCCCCGACCGCCTCGCGCCGGATCTACCAGCAGCGGGTCGGCCGCGTCACCCGGCGGGCGCCGGGCAAGGAGGCGGGGATCGTGCTCGACTTCGTCCACCCGGCGACGACCCACGACGAGACGATCATCACCCTGCACAGCCTGCTCGACCGCGACGTCTACCGCGGCGGCGCGATCGTCGTCGGGCCGGTGCGGCGCGGCCGCGGGCGCAAAGTCCGGGTCGAGCGGCGGATCGTCCCCGTCTCCGACGTCGAGGAGAAGCGGATGGAGGTGCTGGAACGGGAGATCTGGCGGATCGCGGTCGAGAACCTCGACTACCCCGAGCAGCACGCCTGGGCAGCGCTGGCCGGGGCCCGGGTCAACACCCAGGGCTGGCGGCGGGCGCGGGCAATGCTGCAGAACGACCGCACCAAGGAGCTGCGCAAACGCTTCCTGCTCACCTGCGTGCAGCGCAACCGCAACTCGCAGCTGCGGCTGAAAGCGCTGGCGGAGATCTCCGACCTCGGCGACCCCGAGGCCTTCGACGACGCGATCGACATCGTCGGCACCTGGAGCCGCGAGGACAAACGGGCCGGGACGAAGACGCTGCTGCAGGCGCTGATCGACAAGCGGATCGGCCGCCGCGACCAGGCCCAGGCGTGGGTCTGGCGGCTCGCCTCCTACACCCGCGAACTGCACGAGGAGTACGCGGTGCAGCGCTGGCCGGAGACCAAGCGCCTGCTCGGCCTGCTCGTCAACTCCTCCGGCCGCGCCCACGGCCGCAACGCCCGCCGGCTCGTCCACGCGGCGCGCAAACAGGACCGCCGCCTGGCGGTGGCGCTGCTGGCCGCGGCGGTCTCCCACACGCCCGAGGGCGAGGAGGTGCTGCGCGGGGCGCGGATGCGGATGGCTCGGAAACCCTCGGCGGTCGCCCGCGAGCTGCTGAAGAACTTCCCCAAAGGGGGCAAGCGGCGGCGCAAGCGCAAACGGAACAAAGGGTCCGGCGACGGCAATGGTGGTGCGCCGGAGGCGAAGCAGAACGGCGGGCGGCGGAACTCGAAGAAGCGGGTCTCCTCAAAAGCTGGTGAGGTGGACCTCGCCGGCGCCGACGGTGATGCGGTCTCCGCTGGGGGTGACGACGACGAGGTATCCCCTGTCGTCGATGCCGTCGGCGACGCCTGAGCCTTCTTCCCAGGCGATCTCTTTTCCGCGCAGTGCGTCGCGTTTGCGCCACTCCGCGAGCACTGCGGTCGAATCGGCATTTACCCAGTGCTCTAGGCGTTGGTTGAGGGGACCCAGGAGGGGGGGTCTCCCGGACAACAGCGGGGAGGGTCCGGGAGACCCCCCCTCCTGGGTCCCTTGATCGGGGGTGAAGATCGAGGTTGCTCGGTCGCGGAGATCCTCTGGGAACTCGTTTTCTTCGATGGTGAGGTTGAGGCCTATTCCGATTATTGCCCAGCCGTCTTGGGGTCTTGCCTCGATCAGGACTCCGGCCAGCTTGCGGCCTTCGGAGTGGATGTCGTTTGGCCACTTGACCTTGCAGTCGAGGGCTGGATTCAGTTGCTCTGCTGCCTCACAAACGGCGAGAGGGACGGCGAGGGGGAGCATCGCGTGGCCATCGGTTAGGGGCCGCACGATCGCGGAGTAGAGGAGGGCCTTGTTGGGTGGGGCGGTCCAGGTTCGGCCTTGGCGGCCGCGGCCGGCGGTTTGCTCGCCGGCGGTGACTACGGTGCCGTGGGGTGCTCCGGCGGCGGCGAGCTCGCGGGCTCGCGTGTTGGTCGAGTCGGTGGAGCGGTAGTGCCTATGCGGATTGCCGAACGTCATCCAGAAGGGCCTCGAGGAGGCCGTCGATGTCGTGGCGCTTGGCCTCTACGTCGACGGTCAGGCCGGCGGCGCGGATGGTCTCGCTGGTGATCGGGCCGATCGAGACGATGCGGGCGTCGCCGGGGAAGCGGTCGCCGAGGGCCTCGGTGAGGTTGGTGACGGTGGAGGAGGAGGTGAAGGTGATGTAGCCGGCGCTTTGGGCCGCTTCGATCTCGTCCTCGCCCGGCTGCTCGCGGACGGTCTCGTAGAGGGCGACGACGTCGACCTCGGCGCCGCGCTCGCGCAGGGCGTCGGGGAGGACGTCGCGCGCCTCGGCGGCGCGGGCGACGAGGACGCGGGCGCCTGCGACCTCCTCGTCCTCCAGCGCTTCGATCAGCCCCTCGGCGACGAAGCGCTCCGGGACGACGTCGGCGAGAACGCCCCGCTCGGCCAGGGCTCGGGCGGTGCCGGGGCCGATCGCCGCGACGGTGACGCCGGCCAACACGCGGGCGTCGACACCGGCCTTTCCCATCGCCTCGAAGAGAAGGCGGACGCCGTTGGGGCTGGTGAGGCAGACGAGCTCATAGACGCCGAGCGCGCCGGCGACCTTCCGCACCTCATCGCTCTCGATTCGCGGCTCGATCCTGATCGCCGGCAGCTCGACCACCTCGGCGCCGAGCCCACGCAGCGTCGCCGCCAGGCCGCTGGCCTGCGCCCGGGCGCGAGTGACGACGACGCGGCGGCCGTGCAGCGGCCGCCGCTCCAGCCATTCCAGCTCCTCGCGCCGCCGCGCCACCTCGCCGACGACGATCAGCGCCGGTGCCTTGATTTCCTCGCGGGAGACGGCCTCGGCGATGGACCCGAGCGTCGCCGTGACGGTCCGCTGCCCGGGCCAGGTACCTCGTTCGATTGCGGCGGCGGGCTCCTCCGGGTCGCGCCCCGCCTCGATCAGCGCCGCCGCGTTCTCCGCCAGCCGTTTCACCCCCATGTAGAAGACCAGCGTTCCCGGGAAGCGCGCCAGCGCCTCCCAGTCCAGCGCGCTTTCTTCCTTCTCGGGGTCCTCGTGGCCGGTGACGAAGGCGACCGCCGAGGCGTCGTCGCGGTGGGTGACCGGGATGCCGGCGTAGGCGGTGGCGGCGACGCCGGCGGTTACGCCCGGCACCACCTCGAACTCGACCCCGGCCTCGCGCAGCGCTTCGCCCTCCTCGCCGCCGCGGCCGAAGACGAAGGGGTCCCCCCCCTTGAGGCGGACGACGCTCTTGCCCTCGCGCGCGGCCTCGATCAATCGCGCGCCGATTTCCTCCTGCGGCACCAACGGCACTCCCGGCTGCTTGCCGACGTAGACCAGCTCAGCGTCGGCGCGGGCGCCGTCGAGGGCGCCCGGCGGGATCAAGCGGTCGTAGAAGATCGCGTCGGCGACGGCGATCAGCTCCAGCGAGCGCGCCGTCATCAGCCCCGGGTCGCCAGGCCCGGCGCCGACCAGGTAGACGACACCACTCATTCGCCTGTTCCTTTTCGGTCCAGGGCAACGAAAAGGAACAGGCGAATGCTCACGCTTGCTCCTCCGCGCGGTCGAGGATCTCGCGGGCGCCGGCGCCGAGCAGGCGCTGGACGAGTTCGGCGCCGGCAAGAGCCGGCTCTTCGGCGCTTCCCTCGAGCTGGTCGCGCACCCACTCGCTGCCGTCGGGGAGGCCGACGAAGGCGTCGATCTCGATCCGCTCGCCCTCGACCCGGGCGTGGGCGCCGAGCGGGCTGGCGCAGGTCGCCCCAAGGAGGGCGACGACGGTCCGCTCCGCGGTCAGCTCCCGCATCGCCCGCAGGTCCCCGATCGCCCCCGCGGCCTCGCCCGTCTCGAGGTCGTCGGCCCGCGCCTGCAGCGCCAGCGCGCCCTGGCCCGCCGCCGGCACCATCCGGTCGACCGGCAGCGCGAACCCGATCTCCGCCTCACGCCCGAGCCGGCGCAGGCCGGCGGCGGCGAGGACGATCGCGTCCAGCTCTCCCTCCGCCAGCTTGCGCAGGCGGGTGTCGACGTTGCCGTGCAGCTCCTCCACCCGCAGGTCGGGCCGCGCCGCCAGCAGCTGGGCGCGGCGGCGCAGGCTGGCGGTCCCGACCCGCGCCCCCTCGGGAGCGTCCTCGAGCGAGCTGCCGGCGCCGATCCAGACGTCGGCGGGATCCTCGCGCTCGGGAACGCCGGCGATTTCCAGCCCCTCCGGCATCTCCCCCGGCAGGTCCTTGGCCGAGTGGACGCCGAGCTCGGCGCGCCCGTCGAGCAGCGCCTGCTCGACCCCGCGGACGAAGCGCGACTTGTCCCCCGGCTCGCCGTCGGAGCTCGCCTCGACCAGCTCGGCGCCACCGAGGCGGTCTGCGACCCAGCGCGCCTGGGTCAGGGCAAGGGCACTGCCCCGGGTCGCGATCCGCATCGCTAGCCCTTTTTGTTCTTGCGCCGAAGCTCGGTGACGTTGTCGCTGCGGCCCTCCGCCTCGGGCTCGGTCTCGACGTCGAGACCGAAGAGCTCGCGCAGGGCGCTGAGGTAGTGGTAGGCGTCGTCGGAGCCGGCCGAGCGGCGGATCCGCAGGGTCGGCTCGTGCAGGAGCCGCGATGCGATCGCCTTCGCCATCTTCTCCAGCCGCTCGCGGTCGCTCTCGCTGAGGCTCTCCCAGCGACCCTCGTTCTCGGCCAGCACCCGGCGCACGACCTCGTCGCCGCGCTCGCGCAGGGCGCTGATCGTCGGCACCACCTCGAGCGAGGCGAGCCAGCGCTCGAAGCGGTCGAGCTCGGCCTCGACGATCCGCTCGGCCCGCGCCGCCTCCGCCTCGCGGCCGCCCTGGTTGCGTTCGACGATCTGCTGGACGTCGTCGATGTCGTGGACGCTGACGCCGGCGATCTCGCGGCAGGCCGGCTCGATGTCGCGCGGCACTGCCAGGTCGATCGCCAGCAGCGGCCGCTCCGGACGCTGCGCCATCACCTGCTCGAGCCCGTCGCGCTCGACGATGTGGTGGGGCGAGTTGGTAGCCGAGACGACGATGTCGGCGCCTGTCAGCTGCTCGGGCAGCTCTTCGAAACGGACGGCGGTGCCATCGAAGCGCTGGGCGAGGCCGATCGCCCGGTCGTAGTGGCGGTTGGCGACGAAGACGGTGTTGACGCCGCGGGCGACCATCGCCTTGGCAACCAGCTCGGCGGTCTCGCCGGCGCCGACGACCAGCACCCGCTTCTCGGAGAGGTCGCCGAGCGCCCGCCGCGCCAGCTCGACGGCGACGGAGGGGATCGAGATGCCTTTCTGGCTGATCCCGGTCTCCTCGCGCGCCCTGCCACCGGTGGTTAGTGCGCCGCGGAAGAGCCGGTTGAGGATCGGTCCCGTCGCGCCCTCGACCATCGCCAGCTCGTAGGCGCGTTTGACCTGGCCCTGAATCTCGGCCTCGCCGAGGATCATCGAGTCGAGCCCGGCGGTCACCTGCAGCAGGTGCCGCGCCGCCTCGCTGGCGCGCAGCGAGTAGAGGTGGCCGAGCAGCTCGGTCGGGCGGATCTCGGCCTGGCGGGTGAGGACGCTGAGGGCGGTCGACTCGGCCTCGACCGGGTCGGAGACGATCAGGTAGAGCTCGGTACGGTTGCAGGTCGAGATCGCCGCCGCCTCGTGGATTCCGGCTGCGGCGGTCAGCTCGGCGAGCGCACCGACCGCTCGGCCCTCGGTCAGGGAGAGGCGCTCGCGCAGATCGAGTGGAGCGGTCTTGTGGGAGACGCCGAGGGCCAGCAACTCAGACATGAGGCGCCGCCTCCTCCGCTTCGCGTCCGGGGGCGGCTTTGCGCTCCTCGGCGATCGCCGCCACCTCGCGCAGGTCGCGCTCGATCCGGCCCAGTTTCGCCGCCATGATCGAGACGTAGACGACGAGGAGGACGACGAAGACGACGTAGGCGCCGGCGACGTACTTGCCGGCCTCATCGAGCGGCAGCGCCGGGGCGGCGAAGAGGAACTCCATCAGCTCACCTCCGGGGCGATCCGCGAGCTGCCGCCGCTGACCGGAGCGTCGAGGGCGCGGCGCAGGCGCTTGACCTGGCCGGAGGCGCTCTTCGCGGTCAGCTCGAACTTGACCAGGGTGGTCCAGAGCAGCCCCATCGCGACCAGCGAGCAGAGGAAGGTCAGCATCATTTCGCCGGGCATCCCGCCTTCGGCGGTGGCGAAGGTGCGCGGGTGGACGAGGCTCTGCGCCATCCGCACGGCCATGAAGTTGAGCGGCACGAAGGCGCCGGCGGTGACGGCGAAGACCGAGGCGTAGCGCGCCTGGCGGTCGCGGTCCTCGATCGCGTAGCGGAAGGGGTAGTAGGTTGCGTAGAGGAGGAAGACGATCAGGAAGCTGACCAGGGTCGGCTCGTCCCAGACCCACCAATGGCCCCAGGAGGCCTTGGCCCAGATCGCGCCGGTGATGAGGACGGCGACGCCGAAGATCACCGAGAGGTGGATCGAGACGTAGGAGTAGGCGTCCCATTTGCGGTCGTTCGAGCGCAGGTGGAGGATCGCGAAGACGCCGCCGGCGATGAAGCCGACGAGGGCGACGATCGCGAGCGGCACGTGCAGGTAGAAGATCTTCTGTATGAAGCCCTGGTCGGCGTCGAGTGGCGCGTAGAAGAAGACCAGCGACAGCGACAGCGCCACCATCACCACGGTCGCGATCGAGAGGGGCTTTAGTCCTTTGCCGTACATGCTCCGGGAGGGGTGGAAGCGTGGCGCCCGGTCAGTCCTCGAGGAGGAAGTCGAAAACGGCGTAGCCGACCAGGCCGAAGATCAGATCGTATAGGCCGAGGACCATCAGCCAGGTGCCGAAGCGATCGTAGGTCGGGCCGCCCAGCGCCAGCAGCGGCTCGGTGGCGCCGGTGGCGGCGATCATCAGCGGCACCGAGAGCGGCAGCAGGACGAGCGGGACGAGCAGGTCGCGGGCGCGTGAGTTGACCGCCATCGAGGAGATCAGGGTGCCGGTGGCGGCGAGGCCGAGGTCGGTGAGCAGGAGGACGGCGACGAGCGGGCCGAGGCCGGCGGCGCCGTCGAGGAAGAAGATCGCGAAGATCGGCACGGTGATCAGCTGCAGGGCGCCGAGGTAGACGAGCAGCGCCGCAACCTTGGCCGCGAAGAGGACGCTGCGGTCGATCGGGGCCAGCCGGATCGCGTCGAAGCCGCCCTCCTCGCGCTCGGAGACGAAGAGGCGGTTGATCCCGAGGACGGCGGCGAAGAGCAGGGTCGCCCAGAGGACGCCGGAAGCGAGGCTGCCGGAGAGGCTGGTGCGGTCGAGGCCGAAGCGGAAGATGACGAAGGTGGTGACGGCGAAAAGTGCCATCGCCGGCAGCGACTGCAGGGTCCGCAGCTCCGAGCGCAGGTCCTTGGCGAGGATCGCGGCGAAGGCGGTGCGCGAGGGGGTCATGAGACCACCGCCCTCTCGCCGATCCCGAGCCGCAGCACCTGGTCGGCTTCGGGGACGTGGCGGTCGGGGTCGTGGGTGACGACGACGCGGGTGCGCTCGGTGGCGGGGCCGATCAGCTCCCGCGCCAGCTCGCGGCCCTCGGCGTCGAGGTTGGAGTCCGGCTCGTCGAGCAAGAGCAGCTCGGGAGCGTGGAGGACGCAACGGGCGATCGAGAGCCGCTGGCGCATCCCGGCCGAGAGCTCGGCGACCCGCTCGTCGGCCCGCCGCTCCATCCCGACGGCGCCGAGCAGCTCTTCGATCCGGGCCTCGGCCGCCTCCCGCTCGGCCCCGTAGAGGCGCGCCTGGAAGCCCAGGTTCTCGCGGCCGCTGAGGTCGCGGTAGAGCAGCGGCTCGTGGCCGAGGTAGCCGATCCGGCCGCGCAGCTTCCAAGCCTCGTTCGGCAGCGAGCAGCCGAGCACTGCGACCTCGCCGCCGCTGGGCCGCAGCAGCGTCGCCAGAATCCGCAGCAGCGTCGTCTTGCCGGCGCCGTTCGGCCCGAGGACGACGAGCGAGGCGCCCGCGGCCAGCTCGAGGTCGACGCCCTCGAGCGCCGGCCGGTCACCGTAGTCGCGCCGCAGCCCGGCGAGTGAGATCGCGGGCCCGGCCTGATCCTGCGCGGGGGGCATCGAGGGGGATTCTGCACCGTCGCCGGTCGATCGCGGCTTCTTCGCGTAGGCTGCCGCGGCAATTTCGCCAGGGGCACCCGCCCCTCCTAAGGAGGATCGATGAGAAGAACCAGTCAGGTCGCGGCCCTCGCGGCCGTTGCCGCAGTCGTGCTCGCCCTCGGGGTTTCCGCGGTGACCGCCGCCGGGCCAGGGGAGACGGTCAAGGTCAAGTCCGAAGTTACGCTCGGAGCCAGCGGCTACCAGGGCAAGGTCAAGGCCAAGAACTCGAACTGCGTCGGCGAACGGACCGTCGTCCTCAAGCAGAAGGGCAAGGGCGTGATCAGCCGCGGCGTCTCGAAGCCGAACGGCAACTGGCGCGCCGACCTCGAAGAACTGAACGAAAACATCAAGATCCCGGCGATGGTCTTCGCCGAAGTGAAGCCCTCGACCCAGGCCACCGCGGGGCCGATCTACAAGTGCCTCGCCGCCGTCTCGAAGACGGTCGAAATCGCCGGCGGCTGATCCGGCTGCGCCGAAGGCGCGCTTTTACCGGCGCTTCTTCAGGGTGCGGCGCCCGATCTTCATCAGCGGCGCCGCACCCTCGCGCAGCGCTTTCGCACGCACCTCGCCCTTGCCGTAGAGGATCCTCGCCGAGGCTTTGACTGCCTCGCCGAGGGTCTGGTCGTAGGGGTGCCACCAGAAGTCGCGGGTCAGGCCAGGCTCCCAGGCGTTCATCTTGATGTTTACGCACTCGTAGAAGCCGAATTTGGAGTGCGAGCGGCCGAGGCCGGAGTCCTTGACCCCGCCCCAGGCGCACTGGCAGGCGCCGTGGCTGAAGGAGTGGTCGTTGACCCAGACCATCCCCGACTCGATCCGGCGCGCGATCCGGGCGCCGCGCTGGCGGTCCTTGGTCCAGACAGAGGCGCCGAGTCCGAACTCGGAGTCGTTGGCGAGGTCGATCGCCTCCTGCTCGGAGTCGACGACGACGATCGGCAGGACCGGGCCGAAGATCTCCTCGCGCATGATCCGCATCTCGTGGGTGACGCCGGTGAGGACGGTGGGGGCGATGTAGCGGCCGGCGGCGAGGCCGGGCGGGTCGACCGGGCCGCCGCAGCGCTTGGTCGCGCCGGCGGCGACCGCGTCCTCGATCAGCTCGACGACGATCCCGTACTGGTCCTCGGAGGTCATCGGCCCGACCTCGGTGTCCCACTCGATCGGGTTGCCGACCCGCAGCTTCTCGCTCTCGCGGACGACGCCCTCGACGAAGCGGTCGGCGACGTCGCGCATCACGTAGACGCGCTCGATCCCCGAGCAGGTCTGGCCGGCGTTGGCGAAGCCGCCCCAGACGGCGCCGGAAATCGCGTTGTCGATGTCGGCGTCGGAGCAGACGATCATCGGGTCCTTGCCCCCGAGCTCAAGGACCGAGCCCTTCAGGTCGCTTGCGCAGACCTCGCCGACCTTGCGGCCGACGTCGACCGAGCCGGTGAAGAAGACCTTGCCGACGCTGGAGCGGCAGAGCGCGTCGCCGATCCGGCCGCCGCCGTGGACGACGCGGACCAGGCCCTCGGGCAGGCCGCCCTTCTCGAAGACCTTGGCGATCCGCTCGCCGAGCAGCGGCGTCAGGCTCGCCGGCTTCAAGACGACGCCGTTGCCGGCCATCAGCGCGATCGCCACCTCGCCGAAGGGGATCGACCAGGGGTAGTTCCAGGGCGCGATCACGCCGACGACGCCGATCGGCTCGTAGCTGAAGCGGCCTTTCTTGGAGAGCGTGAAGGCCTGCGTCATCGGCACCTTCTCGTCAGCGAGGATCTTCGGGCCCTGCTTCGCGCACCAGTGCAGCGCGTCGACGGTCGGCAGCAGCTCCATCGTGTAGCTCTCGGCCCGCGGCTTTCCCTGCTCCTTCGTCAGCAGCTCGGCGATCTCGTCGATGTCGTCGAGGAGGGCGTCGGCGGCGCGCTTCATGTACGCGGCGCGCGTCTTCGCAGGCAGCTCCGCCCAGGCGGGTTGGATCCGCGCCACGTCGTCGACCACGCCCTGCACTTCCTCCGGCACGATCGTCGGCACCGAGCCGACCAGGTCGCCGGTGGCCGGGTTGAACGACTCTAGGGTCGAGGTGGATAGGGCTGCGGGTTTTTGCTCGGTGGTCGCCATCGGTCGATTGTACGGCGGGTTTGTGGGAGGGGATAGGGGGCGTGTCTGGGAGGAGTGAGAGGGAGGGTCGGCGGACAACAGCGGGGAGGGTCCGGCGACCCTCCCTCTCACCCCTCATACTGGGCCGTGGTGGAGGACCGACTGTTCGACACGGGTGGGGAAGCGCCCGCGGGGAAAGATGAGCTGGTGAGGGACGCTCCGCTTGCGGTGCGGATGCGGCCTCGCTCGCTTGAGGAGGTGGTCGGGCAGGAGCATGTGCTTGGGGAGGGGTCGGCTCTGCGTACGGCGATCGAATCCGGCAAGCCCCACAGCGCGATCCTTTACGGGCCGCCCGGGGCGGGGAAGACGACGTTGGCGCGGATCGCGGCGGCGGGGGCGCAGGGGGCGTTCGAGGAGGAGTCGGCGGTCAATGCGGGCAAAGCGGAGATTCGGGGCGTGATCGAGCGGGCGCGGGAGCGGCGGCGGGGCAGCGGGCGGCCGACGATCCTCTTCCTCGACGAGATCCACCGCTTCAACAAGGCCCAGCAGGACGCGCTGCTGCCGGCGGTCGAGGACGGGACCCTGACCCTGATCGGGGCGACGACCGAGAACCCCTACTTCGAGGTCAATTCGGCCCTGCTCTCGCGGGCCCAGGTCTACGAGCTGCGGCCGCTGGAGCCGGCGCAGGTGGAAGAGCTGCTGCGGCGGGCGCTGAGCGACCCCGAGCGGGGAATCGTCGATCCGCCCAAGGTGACCGACGAGGCGCTGGAGATGCTCGCCCAGCGCAGCGGCGGCGACGCGCGGGTCGCGCTTGGTGCGCTGGAGCGGGCGGCCGAACGCGTAGCCGACATCGACCCCAGCGGGGTGGGGCCGAAGTCGGCTGCGGTCGACGTCGCCGCGGTCGAAGACGCGCTGCAGCGCAAGGCGATCGACTACGACCGCCAGGGCGACCGCCACTACGACTTCATCTCCGCCTGGATCAAGGCGACCCGCGGCTCCGACGTCGACGCCTCCCTCTACTACCTCGCGGTGATGCTCGAGGGCGGCGAGGACCCGCGCTTCCTCGCCCGCCGCATGGTCATCCTCGCCTCCGAGGACGTCGGCAACGCCGACCCGCAGGCGCTCCTCGTCGCCGACGCCGCGGCGCGGGCGGTCGACCGCGTCGGCCTGCCCGAGTGCGCGCTCAACCTCGCCCAGGCCGCCGTCTACCTCGCCCTGGCACCGAAGTCGAACGCCTCCCACAAGGGCCTCGCCGCCGCCCGCGCCGAGGTCCGCGCCAACGGCGCCAAAACGCCCCCCGACTACCTGCGCGACGCCCACTACCCGGGCGCCGCTGCGCTCGGCCGCGGCGAGGGATATCGCTATCCCCACGACGAGCCCGACGGCCTCAGCGGCCAGCCGCTGCTGCCGGAAGAGCTGCGGGGCCGGCGCTTCTACGAGCCGACCGACCGTGGCTTCGAGCGGCAGCTGGCGGAGCGACTCGCGGCCTTTAAGAAGAAATTAGACAACCTGTAAAACGGGGGCGCAACTTCCCGGTCCCTGTGGGGTTTCCATAAGCGGCTCACCAAGCTAAGCCAGGGAGAGCCGACAACCCCGCCGGAGACCTGGACTGGGGGCTCCGGCGGGGCCTTGTTGAAACAGGGGGGAAATGAGGGCGCCGAGTGGACTGGGCTCGGCGCCCTCTCACTTGCCGGTTGTGGGCATCGCTTATCTTGGGCGCATGGCCTCCGATCAACCGCAGAAGCTCCGTCTCGGCGGTATGGCCCTGCGCAACGGGCTGCTGATCCACGGCCCGACCCACTGGGCCGCCGCGGTCCGCAGGCGCGACGGCGAGATCGAAGTCGCCGCCGAGCGCAAGCCCGAGCTGGCTCCCGGCCTGGTCGCGAAAGTCCCCGGCCTGCGCGGGCCGCTGAAACTGGCCGAGGCGCTGGTGGTGCTGCCGCTGGCGCGCCGCCGGCTGCCCGCCGCGCGGCTGCCGTTCGAGGACCCGCGCGTCCTCGCCGCCGCCGGGGCGACGATCATCGCGACCTCGTTCCTGCGCAAGCGCGCCCCAGCCACCGCCCTGCGCGAGGGCGTCGTGCAGGCGATCGGCGCGGTGCCGGCCCTGGTCGCCCTCGGCGACCGCGATCTCGCCGCCTACCACGGCGCCGAGCACAAGACGATCGCCGCCTACGAGCGCGGTGCCGTCGATGACGTCGCCTCGGTGCCGAAAGAGCACGACCGCTGCGGCTCCAACCTGATCGTGCCGATGATGCTGCTCTCCGCCGGCGGCACCGTCCTGCTCGAGCGGCTGGTCGAGAGTCCGAGCTCGGCCGCCCGCGCCGGCGTCGGCCTTGGTGGCGCCTCACTGGCGGTCGAGATGTTCGCCTGGAGCGACCGCCACCACGGCGACCCCCTGGCCGAGGCCTTCCACGCTCCCGGCCGCGAGATCCAGCGCCACTGGGCGACGAAGGAGCCGACGCCCGAGCAGCTCGCGGTCGCGGTCGCGGCGCTGGAGGCGATCCTCGAGGCTGAGGGCGCATAGACTTCGCGGCCTTGTTCGGAAGGATCGACCACATCGGAGTCGCCGTCGAGGACATCGACGCCGCGATCGAGCTCTACCGCGACAGCTTCGGGATGGAGCTCGCCCACCGCGAGACGGTGGAGTCCCAGGGCGTCGAGGCGGTCCTGCTCGACGTCGGCGACGGCCACGTCGAGCTGCTGGCGCCGCTCGGCCCCGAGACGCCGGTCGGCAAGTACATGGCCAAGAACGGGGCCGGCCTGCACCACGTCGCCTACGCGGTCGACGACATCGACGCCGCCTTGGAGAAGATCGCCGCCGCCGGCGTCCAGCTGATCGACTCCGAGCCGCGGACCGGGATCCGCGACAGCCGCGTCGCCTTCCTTCACCCCCGCTCAACCGGCGGGGTCCTGACCGAGATCGTCGAACCCGCGGGAGGTCACTGATGGCGGATGCGCAGAGAGTCGAGATCGGCTTCGAGGGCGGTCAGGTGATTTCCACCCGCCTCGGCGAGGCGGACCTGAAGGACCTGCGCTCGCGGCTCGAGCAGGGCGGCTGGCACGACCTCCACAGCGAGGACGGGACGATCGCCCTCTACCTCGGCAAGGTGCAGTTCCTGCGGATCGAGTCGGCCGAGCACCGGGTCGGCTTCGGCGGCTGAGCCTCGTGAGAGCGCGGCACCTGCTCGGAGCAGCTGCCGCGGCGACTCTGGGCGGCGCCCTCTGGTGGCGCAAGAACCCGTCGGCCTGCCCTTACGGCCAGCGCTTCTGGGTCGAAGCCCCGCACCCGATCATCACCCGCGACCGCCTGCGCTCGGTGCTGCGGCCGCAGCCGGGCGAGCGCCTGCTCGAGATCGGCGTCGGCACCGGCTACTACAGCCTCGAGCTGGCCGAATGGGTGGCGCCGGCAGGGACGCTGGAGCTCTTCGACCTGCAGCAGGAGTTCCTCGACCACGTGATGGGAAAAGCGGGCGAGCGCGGGCTGGCGAACCTGGTGCCGACCCGGGGCGACGCGACTGAACTCCCTTATGAGGACGCCTCGGTCGACGCCGTCATCCTCACTGCCGTGCTCGGTGAGATCCCCGACACCGGCGCCGCCCTGCGGGAGATCCGCCGGGTGCTGAAGCCCGACGGTCGTCTCGTCGTCGGCGAGCTCTTCGGTGACCCGCATTTCACGACGCGGGCCAGCCTCGAGCGGATGGGGGCGGAGGCGGGGCTGCGGCTCGAGGAGACCTCGGGCAACTGGTTCGGCTTCTTCGCCCGGCTAGCGCCGCAGGCGTAGGGGGTCGTAGCGCAGCGCCGTTTGCGCGGCGTTGCCGCCGGGCCCGCCGTGGAGGCCGCCGCCGGGATGGGCCGAGGAGGAGGCGAGGTAGAGGCCGCGGACCGGGGTCGTCGGCCGGCCGAGGCCGGGGAAGGGGCGGAAGATCGCCTGCTGGTAGAGCTGGGCGGTGCCGCCGTTGATCGCGCCGCCGACCAGGTTGCGGTTGTGGCGCTCGAGGTCGAGCGGCGTCTGGAGGTGGCGCTTGACGATCAGCCGGCGGAATCCGGGCGCCATCCGCTCGACCTCCTCCTCGACTGCGGCGGCAAGCGCCTCGCGGTCGGTGACGTCGGCGGCGACGGTGACCGCGTCGCCGCCGTGCTCGGCGAGTTTCCGCTTCGCCGCGGCCAAGCCGAGCTCGTTGCGGGCGAGCAGCGCCACCTGCGCCCCCTCGCGGACGAGACCTTCGGCGACGGCAAGACCGACGCCGGTGACGAGGACGCGCTGGCCGGGCAATTGCCGCTCCCGCATCGGGTCGCCCTCCGGCGTCCCCTCGACCACCCGCTTCAGCCGTGACAGCGCCTTCGCCTTTTAGCACGATCCGGCGCGGCGGCTCGACCTCTGTCACCTCGGTGTAGTCCTTGAGGCCGACCGGCCACGACCCCACCTTGTGGTGGAAGTGGGAGCCGACGGCGGGAAACTCCGCGTCCTCGTCGCGGATTCCGGCCGCGCCCACCACCCACTCGGGATAGCGCTGCGGGTCGGCGAGGACCGTGAAGACGTCCTCGGGAGAGGCGTCGATGTGGACCCGGTTACGCGCCATCGCCATCCTCGGCCAGAGCCATCACTCCGCCCTCGGCGCCGTCGCCGTCGCGGAAGAAGTCCCAGAGCTCGACCCGGTTGCCGGCCGGGTCGGAGAAGTAGACGGAGCGGTCGCCGCCGTCGTGCTCGACCGGCCCCTCGACCTCGACGCCGCGCTCGCGCAACCCCGCGGTCAGCGCGTCGAGCCGGTCCTGGTCGACCGAGAGTGCGAAGTGGACGTGGCGGCCGCCGCGGTCGGCGTGGTCCTGCTCGCCGGGGGGCCAGATGCCGAGCCGGCAGCGCTCGCCGATCGCCAGCCAGACCCGGTCCTCTTCTTCCAGGACCAGCTCGAGGCCGAGCTCGCGGTAGAAGGACGCAAGCCGCTCGACGTCGTCGGTCTCGAGGACCAGCTCGCAGATTCCACCGAAGTTCATGCCCATCGTGTCCCCGTTCCTTCCTCGCTTCAAGCCTCGGCGCCGAGTGACGCGAGCAGCTGGCCCGGCCAGCAGTGGAAGACCTGCGCAACCTCTGAACAGTTTCTAAAACAGGGGTGGCAATTTGCTGCACTGCTTATGTAGGTTCGTTCAATCAGTACTCCAAGGGAGCATCGTCGCGGGAACGACGACGCTTGGGAGTGGGGAGAGGTTCAAAGGGTCTGTCTTCGAATGGCGTATCGCTACGCGAGCAATCCGGGCGACGCCGAAGACATAGCTCAGGATGCCTTGCTCCGGGCCTGGCGTCGGCGCTCGACCCTGCGCGATTCCGCCAGCCGCAACCAGTGGCTGGCGGCGATCGTGCGCAACGAGGCGTTCCGCCAGCACGCCCGGGTCCGCCCCGACCTGACAGAGAAGATCGAGCTGTGGGAGGGGGCGGAGGACGAGCAGGTCCTGGCGGCGGTCGAACTCGCTGACCTGCACGCGGCGCTGGCGGGCCTGAACGAGCGCGACCGGCGGCTGCTGGAGATGAAATACCAGGAGGACCTGACCCAGGCGACGATCGCCAGCCGGCTCGGCATCCCGGAGGGGACCGTGAAGGTGCGGCTGCACCGCGCCCGCAACAAGCTGCGGCTGCTGTACGCGGGGGCGAGCGCCGCCGGCTGAACTTCGGACCGCTGTACAACGACCGCGGGGGCGCTCGCGACGAACATTTCTACATGGAGATGGCAGCGCGTCAGATCGTCGCCTTCGGTGGAGGCGGTTTCTCGATGGAGTCGGGAAACCCGCTGCTCGACGACTACGTGCTCGGGCTGACCAGGGCGGAGCGGCCGCGGGTCTGCTTCCTGCCCTCGGCCAGCGGTGACGCCGACCACTACATCGTCCGCTTCTACCGCGCCTTCTCCGCCCACCGCTGCGAGCCGAGCCACATCTCGCTCTTTCGCCGCGAGCAGGGCCCGAGTGACCTCCGCCGCCACCTCCTCTCCCAGGACCTGATCTACGTCGGCGGCGGCAGCGTCATCAGCCTGCTCGGCGTCTGGCGGGCGCACGGAATCGACTCGATCCTGCGCGAGGCCTGGGAAGCCGGAATCGTCCTCTGCGGGCTTTCGGCCGGGTCGCTCTGCTGGTTTGAGGAAGCGGTGACCGGCTTCCACGGTGAGGCAAAGCGGCTGCGCGGGCTGGGGCTGCTTCCGTTCAGCAACTGCGTCCACTACGAGCGCGGGGCCAAGCGCGGCGAGGCATACCACCGCTTCCTGCGCGAAGGGATGCGCGGCGGCTACGCCGCCGAGGACGGCGCCGCGCTGCACTTCGCCGGCGCGGAACTGAGCCGGGTGGTCGCCTCGCGGCCGCAGGCGCGCGGCTACCGCCTCGACGTCACCGGCTCCCGCGTGGTCGAGATGCGGATTGCGACCACCTACCTCGGCGACCGGGATGCAGTGCCCGCGGCTCCGCTGCCGGAGGCGCTCTCGACCGCCCCCGCCGCCTGATGGCCGTTGACGGGGTGCGGGCCAAGACGGCGACGCCGGTGCGCCGGATCCTCGCCCTTGGCGGCCACGAGTTCAGCTTCCGGCCGCCTGACCGGGCGGTCTGCGAGCTGCTGCTGCGGCTGGCCGGCGAACGCGGTGGCGAGCGGCCGCGGATCTGCATCCTCCCGACCGCCAGCGGCGACACCTCCGACCAGATCGCCGGCTTCTACTCCGCCTTCGGCGAGCGCTCCTGCGAGCCCTCCGACCTCTCGCTGTTCCGGCTCGGGCGGCGGCCGATGGAGCTGCGCGACCACCTCCTCGCCCAGGACCTGATCTACGTCGGCGGCGGCAGTCTCGTCAACCTGCTCGCGGTCTGGGAGGCGCATGACATCGCCTCGATCCTCAGCCTCGCTTGGCGGCAGGGCATCGTCCTCGCCGGCCAGAGCGCCGGGGCGATGTGCTGGTTCGAGGCCGGGATCACCAAGTCCTCGGGCAGGCCGCTGGCGGCGGCCGGCCTCGGCCTCCTCGCCGGCAGCCTCTGCGTCCACTACAACAACGAACCGGAGCGTCGAGCGGCCTACCTCGACGCGGTCGGGGACGGGATGCCGAGCGGCTACGGCCTCGACGACTACGCCGGCCTCCTCTGGGAGGGGGAAGGGAGTCCCTCGGCGGTGACCGCGCGCCGCGGGGCTCGCGCCTACCGCGTCAGCAAGCGCCAGGGCGACGTCGCCGAGTCGCCGCTCCCCGCCCGCTTCCTCCCCGCCCCGGCTCCCGCCGCGCTGCGCGAGGACATCGCCGAGTTCCGCCGCATCAAGACGATGCGCAAACGCGCCGGCTGGCTCGGCTGAAGTCACGAACCCTCTTCATTTCCGCCCCTGAAGAATTACTCTTGCGCGCAAGCTGTAGAAACTTTTCGTCTACAGTCCTGTCATCATGGAGGCACTGAAGATGGAGCGGCCGATGGACAACTGGAACGACGACCGGCTCGACGAACTGAGCCGGCGTATGGATGACGGCTTCAAGGAGATGCGCGAAGGCTTGGCGCGAATCGACCAGCGCTTCGAGAACATGGTCACCCGCGAGGAGATGAAAGGGCTGATCGATTCCATCAACACACGCTTCGACGGGGTCGACAAGCGCTTCGAGCGAGTAGAGCGGGAGATGAAGAACGGCTTCGAGCTGGTCTACCAGCGCATTGATCGCCTTTATTACGCGCTGGTCACGGCTTTGTTCGGGCTTGTCGTCAGCGTGATTCTCGCTATGTCTTTCGGCTGAGCTAGAGCTTCCAGCGGAAGCCGGTCTCCTCGATCGCCGGCTCCAGCGGGCTGCCAGGCAGCCCCGGCTTCGTCGCCTGCTCCGGGTCGTTGTAGCCGCCCGGGGCGACGTCGTTGGGGGTGTCGGGGTGAAAGATCGAGGCGAGGTACTGGATCTGGCCGCGGCCTTGGCCGAGCTCGGTCTGGCCGCCGCCGTAGGCGCCGATCCCGCGCTCCTCGCAGTAGTCGTAGGCGGCAAAGAGCCTTTTGATCGGGCCGAAGCGCGAGGGCTTGACGTTGACGGTCTTCGGCGGCGACCAGGGCATCGCCTCGATGTCGGCGATCGAGTGGATCGGCGCGTCCCAGGTGACCCGTTCGGAGACCGGGTCGAGCAGCGGCTTCGTCTCCGCGGTCACGTCGGGGTCCTCGAGCCAGGCGTCGGGAAAGGTCTCGATCAGCTTTGCGTAGAGCTCGGGGTCGGTCTCGACGTCGACCGGCGTCCCTTTGTAGAAGCCCTTGAGGTCGAGTGAGTCGACGGCACCGGTGTCCGCCAGCGCCGCGATCAACTCGTCATCCCAGTCGTTCGCCGGGTCGAGCTTGAAGCGCAAGGTCGGGTAGGCGGCGAGGCGCGCAAGCAGCGGCTCGATCGACGAGCGCTCGCCCTCCTCGAAACCGGCGAGCCGCATCGAGTTGACGAAGTTCACCGGCCGCGGCTCACGACCAAGCGCCTCGGCGAGATTCGTCCCAGCCTGCCGCAGCGCCAAATCCAGCGCCGCCGACTCGAAAGCCCAACGCCGGTAATCCACCGAACACCTCCCCCCGCTCCGGCGCACCGGCAGGAAACAAATCGATCCCATCCAGCCGCTCAGAGAACTCAGCAAAGGTGAACTTCCCATCGAGCCCCGCAGGCGGCCCATGACTCTGCTGACCGATGTGATCAACCGCGTCGTAAACAACGTCCTCCCCGATCCCCTCCTCGCCACCACCCCGCAACTTGACGATCGTCGTCAAGCGTTCGAAGGAGCCGGCGGTGATCTCCAGCCCTTCGAACTCACAACCATCTATTTGAAGCGGTAGATCCGCAATCGCCTCGAAGCTGGACACAGCCTGAGCGTAGAGGAGTGAGGGGAGGGGGTCGCCGGACCCTCCCCGCTGTTGTCCGCCGATCCCCTCCCCTCACTCCTCCCTACAACGCCACCCGAAGAGTCTTCAACTCCCGGTCGCTCCCCCCGCGGACATATCCACCATGCGCAAGGCTTTCGCGAATGAAGTCGAGAGTCTCCGGAGTAAGCCGCTCCCCGGGAAGCACATTCGGGATCCCAGGCGGATAGGCCGCCAGCCCCTCGGCCGCCACCCGACCCGCCGCAGCATCGAAGGGAACCACCTCCTGCGGCCCCAGGAACGCTTCGCGCGGAGTCAGCACCAGCTCGCCCCAGGGCGGCGCCGGCGCCAACTTCTCGTCCGGTGCCCCCGGCGTCTCCTCTAGCTCGGCAACCGCCGTCCGCAGCCCCGCGACCAGCCGCTCGCCGCTCTTCTCGGCACTCTCGCCGACGCCGAAGATGGCGACGACGACGTTGCCCGAGTAGAGCTCGAGGTCGATCTCGCTGACGTGGAAGGCGGTTTTCCAGAGCCGCTGGGCGCTGGAGCCGGTGCCGCGGACGTCGATCCCAAGCCGCAGCGGGTCCCAGCCGGTGACGCCGGGGCGCCCGACCATCCGCTCGTCAAGCACGTCGAGCCCCGGGATCTCGCGGATCCTCTCGCGCGTCGTCGCCAGCCCCGCAATCGCCTCGCTCAGCATCTCCTCCCCGTGCACATACATGTGGCGGCGAGCGGCGTCGAGCGAGCCGGCGAGGAGGCCGCTGGGGCTGGTCGTCTCGACGAGGCTGACGCAGCGATCGACGACGGCGCCGTCGATGCGGCCGCCGCGGCCGAGGTGCAGCATCGCCGACTGGGTGAGGCTGCCGATGATCTTGTGGGTCGAGGAGGTGACGAGGTCGGCGCCGCAGGCAAGGGCGTCGGTGGGCAGGTCGGGGTGGAAGTGGAGGTGGGCGCCCCAGGCCTCGTCGACCACCAGCGGCACCCCGCGCGAGTGCGCCACCTCGACCATCGCGGCGATGTCGGCGCAGGCCCCGAAGTAGGTCGGGGAGACGACCATCGCCGCCACCGCCTCGGGCGTCTCGTCGAGCGCCACCGCCAGCGAGTCCGGCGTCAGCCCGTGGGCGATCCCCAGCTCGGGGTCGAGCTCGGGGGCGACGAAGGTCGGCCGCATGCCGCTGAGGACGAGGCCGTCGATCACCGAGGAGTGGACGTTGCGCTGGACGACGACCCGGTTGCCGCCGTGGGCGAGCGCCATGCAGGCGGCGTGGTTGCCCTGGGAGGCGCCGTTGCCGAGGAACCAGGTGCGGCCGGCGCCCCAGGCCTCGGCGGCGAGCTGCTGGGCCTGCTGGAACGGAGTGGGCTCGGGCCCGACGTCGACCCCCTCGGTGACCGACGGGATGTCGTTGCGCAGCCCCGGCTCGCCAACCAGCTCGAGCATCGCTGGGTCGGCGCCGATGCCCCCCTTGTGCCCCGGCACCTGGAAGCGGCCCGGGTCGCGCTTGGCATAGGCGAGCATCGCGTCGACGTAAGGAGTGGAGGCTTGGCCCTCTCCTGGCATCGATCCGAGTCTACGGGTCGGGTTGAGGACGGCTGGATAAATCGGCGGCCGATCTTTAGACAGAGCCGACGGCGCGGGTGCTGGAGAATCCACCGATGCAGCACACCCGCCTGGGCTACTGGATCGAGGAGGCCGGCAAGGCCGCGCCGCGACCGCCGCTGAGCGGAGCGGTCGAGGCGGACGTCCTGGTCGTCGGCGGCGGCTACACCGGGATGTGGAGCGCCTGGTACGCGAAGCAGTCTGCAGCCCGAGGCGCGGATCGTCCTCCTCGAGGCCGAGCCGGTCTGCGGGCGGGGGCCCAGCGGCCGCAACGGCGGTTTCTGCAACGCGATGTGGTTCACGCTCGCCTCGATGCGCGAGCGCTGGGGCGACGTCCCGGCGCTGCAGGTGGCCCAGGCGGCCGAGCAGGCGGTGGCACGGATCGGCGCCTTCTGCGAGGAGCACGCGGTCGATGCCTGGTTCCGTCCCGCCGGCTACGTCCAGGTTTCGACCGCGCCCGCCCACGACGGCGCCTGGGGCCGGGCGCTGCAGGCCTGCCGCGAGCTCGGGGTGCCGGAGATGCTGCAGCCGCTGAGCGCGGCCGAGGTCGCCGAGCGCTGCCAGTCACCCGCCTTCCGCGGCGGCGTCGTCTCCCCGACCTCGGCGACGCTGCAGCCGGCGCGCCTGGCGCTGGGCCTACGCGAGCAGCTGCTGGCGTCGGGGGTGGAGGTCTACGAGGCCTCGCCCGTCTCCTCCTTCCGGGAGAGCGGCGACGGAGTCGAAGGGCGGACCAGCAGCGGCTCGGTCCGCGCCTCCCGCGCCGTCCTCGCGATCGGCAGCGCCGCCAAGGGCGGCCCCCTCCGCAGCCGGCTCACCGTCGCCTCCTCCCACATCGTCCTCACCGAGCCGGTCCCCGACGTGCTCGAGCAGATCGGCTGGACCGATGGCGACTGCATCACCGACTCCCGCTCCCTGCTCCACTACTTCCGCACCACCCGCGACGGCCGCATCGCCTTCGGCTGGGGAGGGGGACGGATCGCGATGGGGGCCCGAACCCACGGTCGCTCGGAGATCGACGCCGACGTGGTCGCCGCCGCCACCGAGCACCTCCACGACTACTTTCCCGCCCTCCGCGACCGCCGCATCACCCACGCCTGGGGTGGCCCGATCGACGCCTCCCCGACCCACCTCCCCGCCGTCAGCACACTCCCCCAGGGCAACGCCTTTGTCGCCGCCGGCTACACCGGCAACGGCGTCGGCCCCTCGAACATGGTCGGTCGCGCCCTCGCCTCCCTCGCCCTCGGCCGCGACGACGAGCACACCCACCTCGCCTTCGTCGACGCCAAGACCCCCCGCGTCCCCCCCGAGCCCTTCCACTGGATCGGCGGCGAGGCGATCCGCCTCGGCATCCTCAAGAAGGAGGAGGCGGAGATGCAAGGCCGTCAGCCCGGCCGCGTCGCCTCAGCCATCGCCCGTGTGCCCGAGCTGATCGGCTTCCACATCGGCCGCTGACTCACCTGCTTGCCACTCTGAAGTCTGCGGAATGGTTAAGACATTGCAAAAAACAACGTTTTAACCACCGTAGCTTATACTGGTGGTTAAGACATTGCAAAAAACAACGTTTTAACCACTATTTCTCCATGCCAGGACAGATCTACAATCACATAGCCACCCTCGCCGCTGACAACTATGGCTTCATCACCACCAACGAGGTCGAGGCGGCGGAAATCAATCCCCACCAACTGCTCGAACTAGCGCGTCGTGGCCAGATCGAGCACCGTGGCACCGGGCTGTACCGCGTTCCGTTAATTCCGCCGACGCCGCTCGACCCGTATCGAGAGGCAACCCTTTGGCCTCGTGGCGTCGAAGCTGTGATCTCACACGAAACGGCTCTTGATGTCTACGAGCTCGGGGACGCCAACCCGGCCAGGATCCACATCACCGTTCCGCGCGCTCATCGCCCCCGCCGTCAGGTGCCCGTTCAATACCGCCTCCATCGTGAAGACCTCCAAGGCAAGGAGACGACCCTCCACGAGGGGATCCCGATCGTCACTGCAGTCAAAGCGATCCGCCAGGCTCGGCGACTGGGCCCTGCTCTACTGCGTCAGGCAATCGAAGAGGGGGAGCAGCGTGGACTTATTTCCCGAGCTGAGGCGGAACAGCTACGGGACGAGACTCGGGTCGGTGGAGTGACGGGGTGAGCGGACAGGTTCTCCCGGACCAGGGACCGAACCGGCGCCCTCGAGAGACGCCCATCCAGAAGGCTCACCTCGAGCGCCTCGTCGCTCACTACGGCAGCTCGACCGGGGTCGCGCCAGGCCGGCGCCTGGAGATCCAGCTCATGTTTCGAGGCCGCAGCTGGGCCACGCTGAGGCTCGATGTCGCCGCCCCTGATAGCCGATCGATCGATGGCGAATTCGTGCCGGCGATTCCCCTCGACGAATTCGGCATCGCCGGTCCGGAGGCAATCCCCTGCCTCTCGTTGCGCTACCAGATCGCCCAAAAGCTCCACGCTGTGACCGAGCGCTTTCCCAGTGGTGACAACGAGCGCTTCCGCGACCTGATCGATCTCATCATCTGTCGCGACCTAGTCGAGAGGATGGATGAGGTGAAAAAGGCTTGCCGCGACACGTTTGCAGCTCGCGGTAAACACACTTGGCCACCGGAGCTCGTCGTTCCCGATATTTGGACCGAGCCATATTCAGCCCTGGCAGAGGAGATGGACTTTCCAATAGCGGCGGTCGAGGAGGCTGCTGCGGAGGTGCGAGAGCTGATCACCGCGATCGACGCCGCGTAGCTCCGCCCTAGCTAGGAGGGACTAGCGAAACTCGCTAGCCCGCTCTGGGGGCGGGGCCGCTGCGGTTGCTGAACCGCCGATACCTCGCCCCCTCCTCGTTCTTACCCCAGCGCCGCGAAAGCGGTTGAAGTCCTCTGAACGGTCCCTTGCATTTCAGGGCACCACCCAGGGATGGCCCGATCACGAACGAATTGGAGGTTTCCTAATGCCACCAACTCGGTACCAAAAGTTCGAGACGGGGGTCCTCTACAAAGGGGACAACCTGCGGCGTCTGATTCATTTCCCGGACGAGTGCGTAGATCTGATCTACCTCGACCCTCCTTTCTTCTCGAATCGCAACTACGAGGTGATCTGGGGCGAGGAGGCCGAGATTCGCTCCTTCGTGGACCGCTGGCAGGGCGGAATCAAGCACTACACCAACTGGATGAAGAACCGTTTGGCTGAGATGCATCGCATCCTTAAGCCGACCGGCTCGCTCTACCTCCACTGCGATCCCAGCGCCAGCCATCACCTCAAAGTCATGCTCGACGGGCTATTCGCCCGAGGGGATGGCGGCTTCCGCAGCGAGATCATCTGGAAGCGCAGCAGCGCCCATAGCGACACCAAACAGGGGCGGCGAATCCACGGACACATTCACGACGTGATCCTCTTCTACACCAAAGGCGAGGAGTGGACCTGGAACCCGATCTACACCCCCTACAGCCAGGACTACATCGACTCCTTCTACAAGCACGTCGAGCCTGAAACCGGGCGGCGCTACCGGCTCAGCGACCTCACCGGTCCCGGCGGTGCCAGCAAGGGCAACCCCCAATACGAGGTCATGGGCGTTACGCGCTACTGGCGCTACTCGGAAGAGCGCATGCAGGAGTTGATCGAAGAGGGGCGCGTGATCCAGAAAAAACCCGGTGCCGTCCCCGCCTATAAGCGCTACCTGGACGAGATGCCGGGAGTGCCCCTGCAAGACGTGTGGACTGACGTGTCCCCCCTCTCAGCACGCGGAGCGGAGCGGCTTGGGTACCCGACGCAGAAGCCCGAAACGCTCTTGGAGCGAATCATCGAATCAAGCAGCGATCCCGGTCAGGTCGTTCTCGATCCCTTCTGCGGCTGCGGAACCACCATCGCGGTCGCCCAGCAACTCGGGCGGGAGTGGATCGGCATCGACGTGAGCCAAAAAGCGGTCGGAATCATGAAAGCGCGGGTCGATGGGCTCGGTGCGAACGCGAAGGTCATCGGCCTTCCTCAGAGCCTCGCGGACCTGAAAAAGCTCGGCCATTACGAGTTTCAGAACTGGGTTGTGGATCGCGTGGGCGGCCAGAGGTCTGTCAAGAAGTCACGGGACATGGGCATCGACGGATGGTCGTTCTTTGAGCGGCTGCCGATCCAGGTCAAGCAGTGGAGCAAAAAAGTTGGCCGGGAAGAGATCGACAAGTTTGAGACCGCTGTCCAACGTTCCGGAAAGCACCTCGGCTACATGGTCGCTTTCGACTTCACCAAAGACGCCTATGAGGAGGCGGCACGGTCCAGAGAAGTCGGCAAGAACGCAGTCGCGCTGGTGCGCGTCAAGGATGTTCTGGAGTTCGCTGAACTGATCGAAGTAGCGGAGTTGGAGAAGAAAGTTCTCGATCTGTCAGGCGCGTCTGCCGACTTGATGGGATTGTTTTCGATTGCCACCGAAGAGGCGCGGGAAAAGAAGAAAGACCGCAAGCCAGAGAAGCAGCCCGTTGCGAGCAAGGACGAGCTTGAAGAAAGCATTCGTTCTCCGCAACTCGTTTCATCCTGAACGGCGTTTTCCGCTCTATGAAGCGGTTTTACGTCCGATCCAACCCATAGTCTGAGCGGGCAAATCTCAAGAAGAAGCCCCCCGCGACGTTGGCGCGTCCGAGGGGCTGACCAGACGAGGTGTAGCTCGCTTGGCATCATCGAACTTAGCAGGGGGCACGGCTTCCACGGCCGCGCTCGAGGGTCTTCTCGACTCGCCTGAGATTGGGCGGTTGATCAGGGAGTTGGAGGAGACCCGCTGGACGGGCCGACCCGGCTACCCGATCCGCACGATGGTGGGCCTGGCGCTCGCCAAGAGCCTCTACGCGCTGCCGACCTGGACGAAGGTGACGGCGCTGGTCGCGGAGCATTGGAAGCTGCAACGGGTTCTCGGTTGCGAAGGCAACCCGCCGAGCGTCTACGCCGCCTATCGCTTCGCCGAAAAGCTGCGCCGCCATGGCGACAAACTGGAGCGCTGCATCGACTCCGTGGTCGATGGGCTGAAAGCGAAGCTGCCGACCTACGGCCGGACCTTGCCATCGACGCGAGCGACATGCCCGCCTACGCCAACGGCCAGCGCTTCCTCTCCAAGGGCGGGCCGGAACGCAAGCGCTACAGCGACCCGGACGCGGCATGGGGTCACCGCTCGGCGGTCTCCGTCCGCAAGGGCGGCGGCTACTACGGCTACCGGCTTCACCTTGCCGCCTGCACGAAGACCGGGCTGCCGGTCGCGTGGCACGTAGAGAGCGCCCGCGAGCATGAGAGTCAGTTCGCCCCGGTGCTGATCGACACGGCGAAGCGCCGCGGCGCGCTGGCGGCGACGGCCGCGATGGACAAGGGCTACGACAACGGCAAAGTTCATGGCGAGTGCGCCGAGCGCGACTGCCTGCCGGTCATCCCCTTGAAGGAGACTTCGACCGTGAAGCGGGGCGAGCATCTACCGCCGACCTGCTCGCACGGCGAGTGGAAGTTCGCGGGAGCCGACCGCAAGCGCGGTGCTGCGAAGTGGCGGTGCCCGACCGGGGAATGCGCCCCGGCTTCGACGTGGCGGAAGGCTTCCCGCCTTCACCCGCTGATCCCCTACAAGTCGGATCGGTGGTGGCGGCTCTACCGGGGACGCAGCGCCGTCGAGCGGGAGTTCGGACGGCTCAAGCACGAATGGGGACTTCGACCCCTTCGGGTCCGTGGGCTTGAGCGCGTCCGACTCCACGCCGACCTCACCGTCTTGACCAAGCTGGCCTGCACGCTGGCGCGTGCTCGGGCTGGGTAGCTACTCGATCCCGTAGAGCAGGTCGCGGACTTGGACGCCAACCGCATCGGCGAGCCGGATCACTTTGTCCAGTCGCGGGCAGCGCTCGGCGTACTCGTAGCGCGCAACGTCGCGCAGATGCACCCCGGCGCGGTGGGCAAGCTGACTCTGCGTCAGTTCCTCCCAGCCTCGGGCCTCGGCTAGATTGCGGCCGAATTGCTTGCTGACGGCCTCCTCGTCGCCTCTCAAAGCTCAAACCCCTGGAGGTAGATCGCCGCTGGAGTCGGCAGCACACACTCGCCTTGGCGGTGCAGCAGGCCGACTTTGATCAGTTCCCGCACCGCTCGCTTCACAGCGTCCCTGTCGCCGAACTCGCGGGGGTCTCTGGCGAGTTCGCGGACGAGATCGCACAGCCGCAGGATCGTCGGGCGCTCGGTTAGGACGTGCCGCAGAACGGCTTCCTCGTAGTCGCCGTCCCCCAGCGGGGCTGGCGTAGTCTGGTCGTGCAAGGGAGTTCACGCTCCTTTGTCACGGCCCCGGGAGCGTGCAAGCGTTCGCCGGGGCCACTTTTTGAAATGGACCCGCCGAACCTAGGGAGGACTACCGATGCAGATCAAGACTTTCGCTAGCCGTTTCGCTAGGGCCTCCTAGGTCGCCGCCGGCGCCCCGGCCGGCATTCCCGCTCCGGCCTCTTGTTCGGGCCGGACGCTGGTCATCTTTTCCGCTCGGCGTTGCTGCCAGGTGGCGAGGCCCATCGTCGCGCAGGTGAAGAAGAAGAGGATCATCGCGATTACGTTTACCTCGACCGGGATCCCGCGTTGGGCGGCGCCGAAGATGTAGAGCGGGAAGGTGACCGTGGTGCCGGAGTTGAAGTTGGAGATCACGAAGTCGTCGATCGAGAGGGCGAAGGCGAGCATCGCGGCGCCGAAGATGCCGGGCATGATCAGCGGCAGGGTGACGAGGCGGAAGGTCTCGAGGGGGCTCGCCCCGAGGTCCTTCGCCGCCTCCTCGAGGTTGCGGTCGAAGCCGATCAGCCGCGAGCGGACGACGACGACGACGAAGCTGATGCAGAACATCACGTGGGCGATCAGCAGCGTCTGAAAGCCGAGGCTGAAGCTGCCGATCAGGAGGAAGAAGGAGAGCAGGGCCGAGCCCATCACCACCTCGGGCGTCGCCATCGGGATCACGATCAGGAAGTTGGCGGCGCGGCGGCCGAAGAAGTCGTAGCGGACCAGCGCCATCGCCATCAGGGTTCCGACCACGGTCGAGATCACGGTCGCCAGGACCGCCAGTTTCAGGCTCGTCACCAGCGCTTCGTTCAGCTCCGGTATCCCGAAAGCGTTGCTCCAGTGGTCGAGCGTGAAGCCGACCCAGGTGAAGTTGTAGCGCCCCGCCGGATCGTTGAAGGAGAAGCCGAAGATGACGGCGATCGGGATCAGCATGTAGAGCACGACCAGCACGGCGACGATCTGGACGGCGTGCTCGCGCAGCCAGCGCCATGCCCCTCCGCCGCGGCCGTCCATCAGACCGCCTCCTCACCCATCAATGCCTCGGAGCCGGCGAAGCGGATGTAGATGAGGACGAGGATCAGGATCGCCGCCATGAGGACGAAGGAGAGCGCCGCGGCGGCGGGATAGTCGGACTGTTTGAGGTAGAGCGACTGGATCACGTTGCCGATCATCTGGTTGCTGGCGCTGCCGAGGAACTGGGCGTTGACGTAGTCGCCCGAGGCGGGGATGAAGGTCAGCAGCGTTCCCGCCACCACCCCCGGTGCCGAGAGCGGCAGCGTCACCCGCAGGAAGGTCTGGGTGGCGGAGGCGTAGAGGTCCTTGCCGGCCTCGATCAGGCGCGCGTCGATCCGCTCCAGGCTGGCATAGATCGGCAGCACCATGAAGGGGAGGAAGTTGTAGGTGAGGCCGGCGATCACCGCACCTGCGGTCGCCAGGACGTGCCCTTCGGGCGCCAGCCCGAGAGCATCGAGCACGCTGACCACCGGGCTCTGGTCGGAGAGGATCGTCTCCCAGGCCAGGGTCCGGATCAGGTAGGTCGTGAAGAACGGCGCGACGACCGCGAAGAGGAAGACGTTGCGCCAGCGACCCGCCTTGAAGGCGATCGTGTAGGCCAGCGGGTAGGCGAGCAGGAGCGCGAACAGCGTCGCCAGGCCCGCGTAGACGAACGAGCGCACGAACTGGCTGTCGTAGAGCTGTAGCGCGTCGGAGTAGTTCTCCCAGTGCCAGTTGAATTCGTAGGAGCCGAAGACGCCGGAGTTGAGCGAAAGTTCCGCCAGGTAGTAGAGCGGGACGACGAAGAACAGAAGCAGCCAGGCCGCTCCCGGCCCGAGCAGTAGGTAGGGAGCGACCCGGCGCCTCATCGGCTCAGCCGTTGAGCACCGCGTTGAAGGCGCGGTTCAGGTTCTGTTCTTCTTCCCCGGTGGGCGAGGGCTGGATCGTGCAGTTCTTGGTGAAGGACTGGCTCGGGAAGATCAGCTGGTTCTTCGCGATTTCCGGTTCTTCCTTCAGCAGGATCGGTTTCACGTTTTCCACCGGGCTGACGTAGTTGACGTAGGCCTCGATCTGCGCCTGGTTCTTGGGGTCGTAGACGTAGTTCATGAACGCCTCGGCCGCCGTCGGGTTCGGCGCCCCGACCGGGATCACCATGTTGTCGGACCAGAGGATGCAGCCCTCGGTCGGCATCCGCCATTCGATGTTCGGGTTGTCGGCCTGCAGCTGGACGGCGTCGCCGGACCAGCCGATCACCGCGACCGCGTTGCCGCTGGTCAGGTCGCCGCCGTAGTCATTGCCGGTGAAGCGGCGGATCTGCCCGGAGCTGGCGGCGGATTCGATTTTGTCGATCGCCTTCAACCAGTCGTCTTCGCTGGCTTCGCTCGGATCAATGCCGAGGCACTTCATCACCAGCGGCACCGTGTCGCGCAATTCGTTCAGCATCTCGACTTTGCCCTTGTACTTGGGGTCGAAGAGGTCGCAGATCGATTTCACGTCGGGCGCGAGGTCTTTGCGGACGATGATCCCGGTCATCCCGCTCTGCCAAGGAGCGCTGAATTCGCGGTTCGGGTCGTATTTCGGTTCCCGCAGGTTGGCGACGAGGTTCTTTTCGAAGTTCGGCAGCGCCGACTTGTCGAAGTTCTGCAGGTAGCCGAGTTCGTGCATTTTGTTCGCCATCCAGTCGGTGACGACGAAGAGGCTGCGGCCGCCCGATTCCCCCTGTTTGAGCAGCGGGTCCATCTTCGCGAAGAACTCTTCGTTGGCATTGACGTCTTCGATGTATTTGACCGAGACCCCGGTTTCGTCTTCGAAGTCGGGCACGGTCTTTTCGTCGATGTAGAGCGGCCAGTTGGAAATCGTCACGTCACCCGAAGCTTTCTTTTCGAGCTTCACTTCTTCGGCTTCGGTGTCGCCGCCGTTGATGCCGCTGCCTCCGCCGCCGCAGGCCGCGAGCCCGAGGGCCAGCGCCGCAACTGCAATCAGGACGGCGAGGATTGCCGGGCTCCTGCGTTGGTCCTTCTTGCTGTTCAACATCTGCGGGTCAACCTCCCTGGCTCGTTTCCAGTTTTTGCGACTGGCCGTCGGCGCTGGCGCCGTCGGTACTTCCCGCGGGCGTGCCGTTCGGCGACTCGCGGACAAGATGCATGTGCTCGGGCTCCCAGCTGAGCGCGACGCGGGCGCCGCCCCCGGGCAGGCGCTGGCGCTCGGCCTCGTCGGCGTTGGGGACGAGGACGGTCATCCGCACCCCCTCGCCGAGGTCGACCGCAATCTGGGTCGCGGTGCCGAGGTAGAGCGAGCTGGTGACGGTGCCCTCGACGCGGGGAAGATCGCCGCGGCTGCTGCCGTCGCCGTTCGTCTCCACCCGCAGCTTCTCCGGTCGCACCACCGCGTGGCAGCGTTCGCCCTGGGAGAATCCGTCGGTCGAAGTCGAGATCGTCGTCCCCTCGTCCAGCTTCACCTCCTGGCTGCCGGTGACCGTCGCCGGCATCAGGTTGGAGACGCCGATGAAGCCGGCGACGAAGGTCGTCCCGGGCTGGTTGTAGACGTCCTCGGGAGCCGCGACCTGTTCGACCCGGCCGCGGTTCATCACCGCGATCCGGTCGCTCATCGTCAGCGCCTCCTCCTGGTCGTGGGTGACGTAGACGAAGGTGATGCCGACGTCGCGCTGGATCCGCTTCAGCTCGACCTGCAGTTCCTTGCGCAGCTTCAGGTCCAGCGCTCCGAGCGGCTCGTCGAGCAGGAGGACCTTCGGCAGGTTGACCAGCGCCCGCGCCAGCGCCACCCGCTGCTGCATCCCGCCGGAGAGCTGCGAGGGCCGGCGGTTGGCCTCGGCGGCGAGGCCGACCCGCTCGAGCTCCGCCTTCACCCGCTCGGCGATCTCGTCCTTGCCGACCTTCTTGCGCTTCAGCCCGAAGGCGACGTTGGCCTCGACGCTGAGGTGGGGGAAGAGCGCGTAGCTCTGGAAGACCGTGTTGGTCGGGCGCTTGTGCGGCGGCAGCTGGGCGACGTCCTCGCCCTCGATCCGGACCTCCCCCTGGCTCGGCCGCTCGAAGCCGGCGATCATCCGCAGCGTCGTCGTCTTGCCGCAGCCGCTCGGTCCCAGCAGGGTGAAGAACTCCCCCCGCTCCAGCTCGAGGCTGAGGTCATCGACCGCGACGAAGTCGACGAAGCGTTTGGTCACGCCTCGCAGCTCGACGCTGGGGGTCTCTCCGTGGGCATCCATCGGTCCTGTCCGGGCCTCCTGTAGGTGGGGAGCCACTACCCGAATGTGCGGCTGTCTATCTGCGACGGTAAGCCCCGGTGGAGCGCGGCGCAAGTGGCGAATGTCCTAAAAGCACAGGAATCACTTGTACACCACGTACAAGCGTTCTCCCAGTCCTTGACCCAAAGACCACTTGCGATTGTTGTCTCGGGCCTCTAGCTTTGTCCATAACGTCGTAATCGGAGAGGAGGGCGCAATGGCCACTGCGTCAGAGGCCCCAGCAGGTATCGATCTCCAGCAGATGGCGCAGCGCCACCTCTGGATGCACTTCTCGCGCATGGGGGCCTACGGGCCCGACCACGAGATCCCGATCATGACCCGGGCCGAGGGCTGCTACGTCTACGACGACCACGGCAACCGCTACCTCGACGGCCTCTCCGGCCTCTTCTGCGTCAACGCCGGCCACGGCCGCAGCGAGTACGGCGAGGCGGCCGCACGCCAGGTCGAAGAGCTCGACTTCTACATCCTCTGGTCCTACGCCCACCCCAAGGCAATCGAACTGGCTGCGCGGATCGCCTCGCTGGCGCCGGGAGACCTCAACCGGGTCTTCTTCACCTCCGGCGGCTCCGAGGCGGTCGAGTCGGCGCTGAAGCTGGCCCGCAACTACCACCGCGTCCACGGCAAAGGGCAGAAGCACAAGGTGATCGCCCGCGAGGTCGCCTACCACGGCACCTCGCTGGGGGCGCTCTCGGCCACCGGGATCACCGAGCTGCGCAGCCAGTTCGAGCCGCTTACCCCGGGCGGCTGCCACGTCCCGAACACGAACATCTACCGCTGGCCCGAGGACCGCGACCCGCTCTGGGCGGCCGACGCGATCGAGGAGCGGATCGTCTTCGAGGGTCCGGAGACCGTCGCCGCGGTGATCCTCGAGCCGGTCCAGAACGCCGGCGGCTGCTTCGTCCCGCCCGACGGCTACTTCCAGCGGGTGCGCGAGATCTGCGATCAGTACGACGTGCTGATGATCTCCGACGAGGTGATCTGCGCCTGGGGCCGCCTCGGCCACTACTTCGGCTGCGAGCGCTTCGGCTACCAGCCGGACATGATCACCGTCGCCAAGGCACTGACCTCGGCCTACGCGCCGATGGGCGGCCTGATCGCCTCCGACAAGGTCGCCGAGCCGTTCATGGAGGGCAACACCTCGTTCGCCCACGGCTTCACCTTCGCCGGCCACCCGGTCGCCGCCGCGGTTGCGATGGCCAACCTCGACGTTTTCGAGCGCGAGGACCTCTGCGGTCACGTCCTCCGCAAGGAGGGCGAGTTCCGCCAGATGCTCGAGTCCCTGCACGAGCTGCCGATCGTCGGCGACGTGCGCGGCGCCGGTTACTTCCACGCGGTCGAGCTGGTCAAAGACAAGGAGACGAAAGAGAGCTTCAACGACGAGGAGTCGGAGAAGCTGCTGCGCGGCTTCCTCTCCGGCGAGCTCTACAAGCGCGGGCTGATCTGCCGCGCCGACGATCGCGGCGACCCCGTCGTTCAGCTCTCGCCGCCGCTGATCGCCGACACCGAGCAGTTCGAAGAGATCCACGACGTCCTCCACACCGTTCTCTCCGAGGCGTGGGACAAGGTCGTCGACGGCGGCTCGCGCAAGGGCTCGCCCGCAGAACCCCGACGGCGGTCGTCGCTCTAAAGGGGGGCGGCGGTGCTCACCGTCCAGAGCCTGCTTGACGAGCTCGACCTCGAGTTGGCGGCCGGCGCGGACGCGGTCGCGGCGCCGGTGCGCTGGGTCCACATCTCCGAGCTCGAGGACCCGACGCCATGGCTCTCCGGCGGCGAGCTGATGCTGACGACGGGAATCCCGCTGGAGAGCGCGGCCAAGCAGCGCGCCTTCATCCGCCTCCTCGCCGACCGCAACCTCGCCGGGCTCGGCTTCGGCACCGGCTTCAACCACAAATCGCTGCCGAAGGCGCTGGTCGACGAGGCCGAGAAGCGGGACTTCCCGCTCTTCGAGGTGCCCTACTCGGTGCCGTTCATCGCGATCACCGAGAAAGCGTTCGCGCGCCTGGTCAACGAGCAGTACGAGGTGTTGCAGCGGGGGATCGCGGTGCAGCGCCGGCTCGAGCGCCTGGTCCTGGAGGAGCGCGGGCTGGAGGAAATCGCCGCCACCGTCGCTTCCGCCGTCGGCGGCACCGTCGCGGTGCTCGACGGGCGCGGTGAGCGCCTCGCCGGCAAGGGCTTCCGCCGTCAGCTCTCGGCCGAGGCGATCACCGGCATCCGCAAGGAAGCGCTCGGGCACGCCGGCGACGGCCACCCCTTCGTCCCCTCGCACCCGAGCGTCGCCGGGCGGGCCCTGGCGCACCCGGTGATCTCCCCCGGCGGCGGGCCGCCGCAGGCCTGGGTGGTGATCGTCCGCGACTCCGGTGGGCTCGGCGATTTCGAGCGGCTGATCCTGCAGCAGGCGGTGGCGGTGGTGGCGCTGGAGCTGATGCGCCGCCGCGTCGCCCAGGAGACCGAGCGTCGGCTGGCCGGCGACGTCGTCGCGGCGGCGCTCGGCGGGCGTATGGACGCGACCGAGCTGCGGCGCCGGCTCGAGCCCTTCGGGATCGGCGAGGAGGCCGCGGTGCTCGTCTTCTCCCTCGACGACCCGGGTGGGGCGGCCGCGACCGTCGAAGCGGCCCTCGCCGCCGACGCCTGCGCCGGCGTCGTCGCTCCGCACAGCACCGGCGGCCGCGAGCTCCTCTGCGCCGTCGTCGACTGCGCCGACCGCGACCCGATCGACGTCGCCACCGCGGTGCGCCAGGAGCTGGCGCGGAAGCGGGGCGCCGTCCGCGCCGCCGCCAGCCGGCCGGCGCCGCCGGAGCGCCTGCGCCACTCCTTCCACGAGGCCCGCTGCGCGCTGGAGGCGACCGCCTTCGACAACGGCTCGGCCCCGGAGGTCGCCTCCTGGCGCGACCTCGGTGCTTTCACCCTGCTGCTCTCGATCCAGGACGACGACGCCCTCGACCTCTACTGCGACAGCGTCCTCGGGCCGATCGAGCGCGGCGACGAGGAGTACGGCGGCGAGCTGCTGCGCTCGCTGGAGGCCTTCATCGAGCAGAACGGCCAGTGGGAGCGGGCGGCCCGCCAGGTCTACTGCCATCGCCACACCCTGCGCTACCGGATGCGCAAGGTGGAAGAGCTGACGGGGCGGGACCTCTCCCGCGCCCACGACCGCATCGAGTTCTGGTTGGCCCTGCGAGCGAGGGAGCTTGTCGCATGAAGATCGGAGTCCCGACCGAGATCAAGTCCGACGAGTACCGCGTCGCGGTCACCCCGGCGGGGGTGCGCGAACTCTCCGAGCACGGGCACGAAGTCCTGGTTCAGGCCGGGGCGGGCGAGGGCAGCGCGATCAGCGACGGCTCCTACGCGGCGCAGGGGGCGACGATCGTCCCCGACGCCGACGCCGTCTTCGAGGCCGCGGAGATGATCCTCCACGTCAAGGAGCTGCAGAGCGCCGAGATCGAAATGCTGCGCCCCGGCCAGCTCCTCTTCACCTACCTGCACCTGGCGCCCGACCCCGAGCAGACCCGGGGGCTCTGCGCCGCCGGGGTGACCGCGATCGCCTACGAGACGGTCGAGGACGCCCGCGGGCGGCTGCCGCTGCTGGCGCCGATGAGCGAGGTGGCGGGGAAGATCGCGACCCAAGCCGGCGCCTTCATGCTGGAGAAACCAATGGGCGGCAGGGGCATCCTGCTCGGCGGGGTGCCCGGGGTCGCCGCCGCCAACGTGATGGTGATCGGCGGCGGCGTCGTCGGCATGAACGCCGCCTTCATCGCGATCGGGATGGAAGCCGACGTCTTCGTCTACGACCGCTCGATCGACCGCCTGCGCGAGCTCGAAGTCGACTTCGGCGGCCGCTGCTCGACCGTCTACTCGACGACCCTGGCGATCGAGGAGATGCTGCCGAACGCCGACCTCGTGATCGGCGCCGTGCTGGTCCACGGGGCACGGGCTCCGTACGTGATCCGGCGCGAGCAGCTGGCGCTGATGAAGCCCGGCGCGGTCCTCGTCGACGTCGCCATCGATCAGGGCGGCTGCTTTGAGACCTCGCGCCCGACCACCCATCGCGAGCCGACCTTCGAGGTCGACGGGATCACCCACTACTGCGTCGCCAACATGCCGGGCGCGGTCCCGATCACCTCCACCCACGCCCTCACCAACGCGACCCTGCCCTACGCGCTGGCGCTCGCCGACCATGGCGTCGCCGAGGCGATCCGCCGCGACCCCGGGCTGCGGCTCGGGGTCAACGTCGCCGGCGGCAAGGTCACCCATCCGGCGGTCGCCGAGGGTGTGGGGATGGAGTACGTGGCGGTCGAGGACGCGCTCGGCCTAGAGCAGTCTGTGAAGGGGTAGAACGAACTTGGAAACGAACATCCACAGGGGAGCTGAATGAGCACTTACGCCGTAGTCAACCCAGCCACCGGCGAGACCGTCAAGGAGTACGAGGAGATCTCAGACGACGATCTCCGCGCGGCGATCGGTCGCGCCGATCAGGCGTCCCGGAGCTTCCCGAGCTCGACCAGCGTCGCCGAGCGCGCCGCCCTCGTCCGCAAGGTCGGGGAGCTGCATTCCGAGCGCCGCCAGGAGCTCGCCGAGATCATCGTCCGCGAGATGGGCAAGCCGATCGAGCAGGCGCTGATGGAGGTCGACTTCGCGGGGATGATCTACGGCTTCTACGCCGACAACGCCGAGAGCCTGATGGCCGACGAGCCGATCGAGCTCTCCGAAGGCGACGGCACCGCGGTGATCCGCCGCAGCCCCTTCGGGGTGCTGCTCGGGATCATGCCTTGGAACTTCCCCTACTACCAGGTGGCCCGGTTCGCCGGCCCGAATCTGGTGATCGGCAACACGATCCTGCTCAAGCACGCTCCGCAGTGCCCCGAATCGGCGGCGGCGATGCAGAAGATCTTCGACGACGCCGGGGTCCCCGAGGGCGGCTACGAGAACATCTACGCGACCAACAAGCAGATCGAGTGGGTGATCGCCGACCCGCGCGTGCACGGCGTCTCGGTCACCGGCTCCGAGCGCGCCGGGGCCGCCGTCGCGGAGATCGCGGGCCGCAACCTCAAGAAGGTCGTGCTCGAGATGGGCGGCTCGGACCCGTTCATCCTCCTCGGCACCGACAACCTCGACGAAGCGGTGACGGCGGCGGCCGAAGCGCGGCTCGACAACACCGGCCAGTCCTGCAACGCCGCCAAGCGCTTCATCGTCGCCGACGAGTACTACGACGAGTTCCTCGAGAAGTTCAAGGAGCAGATGGGCGGCGCCAAGCCCGGCGATCCGACGGCTGAGGACACCGAGGTCGGCCCCCTTTCCTCGCAGACGGCGGCCGACCGGCTCGAGGACCAGGTCAAGCGGGCGGTCGAGAACGGGGCCGAGGTCGTCGTCGGCGGCAATCGCGACGGCAATTTCTTCGAACCGACGATCCTCACCGGGATCAAGCCGGGGGACGAGGCCTCCCAGGAAGAGTTCTTCGGCCCGGTCGCCCAGGTCTACAAGGTCGGCTCCGAGGAGGAGGCGGTCGAGCTCGCCAACCAGACGCCGTTCGGCCTCGGCTCCTACGTGATGACGACCGACAAGGAGCAGGCCGACCGCGTTGCCGACCGGATCGAAGCCGGGATGGTCTACGTCAACCTGGTCGGGGCCGACGCGCCCGAGCTGCCCTTCGGTGGCTTCAAGCGCTCCGGCTTCGGCCGCGAGCTCGGTCGCTACGGGGCGGACGAGTTCGTCAACAAGAAGCTGATCCGCAGCGCCTGATCTGGCGAGTACGATCCACGCCTCGTGAGTCGACGTACCTGGGGGGTCATCGCTGCTGCGCTGCTGGCGCTCGTCGCTTTCGCGGCCGTCGCCGCCGCGGCCGACAACGAAGGCGATGACGTTCCCCGCTGCCACGGCCGCCAGGCGGAGATCGTCGGCACCGATGGCAATGACGACATCAGGGGAACTCCCGAACGCGACGTGATCTTCGCCGGCAAGGGCGACGACGTCGTCTTCGGCAGCCTCGGCAACGACCTGATCTGCGGCGGTCCGGGCACCGACGAGATGCACGGCGGCCGCGGCAACGACGAGGTCTTCGGCGACGCCGGCGACGAGGACCAGGTCAACGGCAACCTCGGCGACGACAAGATCCTCGGCGGGCCAGGCGCCCGCGACGAGGTCGCCGGCGACCTCGGCATCGACATCGTCAACGGCGGGCCTGGGGCGGAAGACCTCGTCCACGGCGACTACGGCTACGACCGCATGTCCGGTGGTGCCGGCCCCCGCGACATCGCCTCCTTCGCGACGGCGCGCGCCGGCGGCAAGGGCAGTGGCGTCTGGGTTTCGCTGAAGGCGCATCGCGCATATGGCGATGGTCACGACAAGCTCTTCGGCTTCGAGAGCCTCGAAGGCTCGGCCTTCCGCGACACCCTGATCGGCAGCCCGCAGGCGAACGTGATTGCCGGCGGTCCGGGAGACGACCACCTGGTCGGCGGTGGCGGCCGCGACACTCTCGACGGGCAGCAGGGGAGCGACGGCTGCGAGGGCGCGAAAGGCCGCACCACCTCCTGCGGCAAGGAAGCGCCGCCGAAGTCCTCGGCCTACGTGCACCTGAACCCGACCCCGGGCGGCGGCGCCGGCCTGCAGATCATCGGCGGCGGCGGCCGCGACCAGTTCGTCGTCGCCTTCGACGAAGCAAGCGACGTCTTCAGCGTTACGGCGAAAAAGGGCGTGGCGATCGGGCCCGGCTGCTCGCGCCCGACCAACGATCCGCTGACGATCGCCTGCGCGGCGAACGGCCCCGGGCGATGGCTGATGGCGGACCTCGGCCCCGGCAACGACAGCCTCCGCGTCGAAGGGACTCTGGAGTCGATCGGCAGCGTCCGCTTCGCCGGCGGCCTCGGCAACGACACGATCAAAGCCGGCCCCGAGGACGACCTCGTCGAGGCCGGGCCGGGGGCCGACAAGCTCTACGGGGGCGACGGCGCCGACGGCCTCGTCGGCGGTCTGCCGGGCCCGACCTACTTATATGGAGAAGGGAGCGGCGACCTGCTGGCTGCCGGCGGCGGCTGCGCCGGCGGCGCGCTGGTCGGCGGCCCGGGCCGGGACGACGCCTCCTTCGCCGAGACCCAGGCCCATCCCGGCCTGCTGATCATCTCCTTCCCCAAGCACGAGGCCTGGGTGACCGAGGAAAAGCACTGCGACTCGGTCCACCTCTCGGCGACCAACGAGGACATGGAGGGCTCCTTCGACTGGGACGTCCTGATCGGCGACGGCGGCCCCAACGCGATGCTCGGCCAGCCCGGCGAAGACCGCTTCTACGGCAACGGCGGCGACGACATCATCGACGCCCGCGACGGAGTCAAAGACTTCTCAATCCAGTGCGGCAAAGGCACCCCGCCGATAAAGAAGATCGTCAAGGGCAAAGGCGGCAAAACCGAAACCAAGGAAATCCCCGGCACCGGCCAGCCGGCCGGCCGAGCAATCACCGACTCCTTCGACCCCAAGCCCTACAACTGCGAATTCGTCAAGTACGGCACCCCAGTCCCCGGCCTAAACGGCTGAAGCCGCAATAGCTCCCGGGCCGCAATAAGGCCCAAAACGCGACAACCCCTGGGCCGCAACGCCCGCGGGACGGGGCCGCAGGGGGAGAACTTGGGTGGCGTTCGTCCTTGGGACGTGTATGTCGGTCCAAGGACGAACGCCACCTTCGCATGGAGTGTTATCTGACGTTGCGACCCGTCAACACGGCGTCGTCTCCATGACGCAGCTACGGGAACTGGGTTACGCGAAAAGCACGGTCATCGAATGGGTCGCTTCAAGGCGGATGCACCAGGTGCATCGTGGTGTTTATGCCGTGGGACACCGGCGCCTTAGTTGGCACAGCCGATGCTGGGCTGCCGTCCTCGCGGCCGAAGCGAACGAGGTGGACGGGGTAGTTTGGCCGGCGGTGGCTAGTCATGGGTCGGCTGCGTATCTATGGGGGCTTTATCGCTACGCGCCGGAACGGATTGATGTGACGGCGCCGATCCGGCGGCGGGCGAGGCGCCAGTTTGTCGTCCACTTTTCTTCGATCCTCGCTCCGGAGGATCGCGGGGAGCAGGAAGGGATCCCGGTCACCTGTGTTGCGCGGACGCTGCTCGATCTGGCGATCCGCGCCACGCCTCGGCAGCTGGAGCGGTTGCTGGAGAGGGCGGAAGAGATCGAGCTTCTCGACCTCCACAAGGTCGAAGACGTGCTCGACCGCGCGGGTGGTCATCGCGGACGCGGGCGGCTCCGTCGCGCGCTTGCCCTCTACGAGCCCGACCCCGCCTTCACCCGCTCTCATTTCGAGAAGCAATTCCGCCGCCTTGTCGTCCGCGCCGGCATCCCCACCCCCTCGATGAACTTCAACGCCCACGGGTTCGAGCTCGACGCCTACTGGCCCGAGCACCGCTTCGCGGTCGAACTCGACCTCTTCGAGACCCACGGCTCCCGCGCTGCCTTCGAGCGCGATCGGCTGCGCCAAGAGGAGCTGAAGCTGCTCGGCATCGAGACGATCCGGGTGACGAAGCCGCGCCTCGACAGCGAACCCGACGCCGTGATGCGCAACCTGGCAGTCCTCCTGGAGCGCCGCCGCCGCGAGCTCGGTCTCGCTTGATCTAGGCTTGACCTGTGGTACGCAAGACCGCACAAGGTGACGAGGCCGCGGCCATCGCCGCGGCGATCGCGCAGTTCGAGGCCGAGTTCGCCGTAAACGCCGCATCCGAGCAGCCGCAGGCGCCCGCTTGGCAGCGCGCGGCCCTGCTCGAGGGAGTCAGCGCCAAGGAGACGATCGAGCACCTACGAGGAGGTTCCGCATGGCTGTCGTGAAAATCATCGAGCTTGTCGGCAGCTCGAAGACGTCGACCGACGACGCTGCCAAACAGGCGCTGCAGCAGGCCCAGGGCTCGCTGCGCAACATCCGCGCGGTGGACATCGTCTCCACCGGCATCCGCGGTGAGAACCTCGATGAGTACCGCGCCCACGTCCGCGTCGCGTTTCTGATCGAGGGAACGGAGGTCGACTGATGGCAGAGGCACCGCAGGGGGAGACCAAAGAGGTCTCGCGCGAGGAAGCCCGCAAGCTGATCGAGGAAGGCGCGCAGGTGATCGACGTCCGCGCCGACCACGAGTGGGAGGTCGGCCGGATCGCCGGCGCCACCCACGTGCCGCTGCCGCAGCTGCCTCAGCGCCTCGGGGAGATCGACAGGGACCGCCCGGTCGTCGTCTACTGCCGCGGCGGCAACCGCTCGACGATGGCCACCGAAGCCCTCGCCGACGCCGGCTACGACGCCGCCAAGCTCAGCGAGGGCCTCGTCGGCTGGAGCGGGGAAGACCTTCCTCTCGAGCCAGAGGGCGGCTACGTCGCCGATTCGGGCGAGGCAGCGGCAATTCTGCAGGCGCAGAAAAAACCGTCCCACAGCTGATTTTCGCGCCTCTGCAGGCGCTTTTACGGCCGCTTCGCCCCAGAAGTGACCGCTCAAGAAATTAAATACCTGAATCCCAATCGGGTTTGCTACCTTTCCACCCATGGAGGTAGCCGTCGCAGAGAACAAGGAGCAGCGGGGCAAGGGCCGGGTCGGGACCCTGACGAACCCGGAGACCTACGAGAACGTCCCCGGCCACGTCATCCCGATCATCGAGCACGAGTTCGACGACTTCGACAACGAAGCCGAGCAGTTCCTCGGCGGCCAGCTCGAGGAGCACCAGTTCATCGGCTTCCGCCTCAAACAGGGCGTCTACGGGCAGCGCCAGGCCGACGTCCAGATGATCCGGATCAAGCTTCCGTTCGGCGGGGTCACGCCCGAGCAGATGGACACCTTCGCCAGCGTCGTCGAGAAGTACGCGCCGCTGAACAAGGGGCACATCACCACCCGCCAGAACATCCAGATCCACCACGTGCCGCTGCGCGACACCGAGCTTCTGATCCGGGAGATCGCCGAAGCCGGCCTCTCCTCCCGCGAGGGCTGCGGCAACACCGTCCGCAACGTCACGGGCGACCCCTGGGCCGGCGTCGCCGCCGACGAGATCTTCGATCCGACCGCCTACGGCACCGCCTACGTCCGCTACTTCGTCCGCCACCCGACGACGCAGCTGATGCCGCGCAAGATCAAGACCGCCTTCGACGGCTCCGACTCCAACCGCTCGATCACCGAAATCCACGACATCGCCTTCCTCGCCCGCGAAAGGGACGGCGTCAAGGGCTTCGAGGTCCAGGTCGGCGGCGGCACCTCGATCATGGCCCGCGTCGCCCCGACCTTGTATGAGTTCGTCGAGGCCGACAACGGCGACTACCTCAAGGTCGCCGAGGCCGTCTTCCGCATCTTCGATCGCCAGGACTGGCTGCGCGTCAACCGCGCCCGCGCCCGGATCAAGGTCCTCGTCGACAAGATCGGCATGGACGCTTTCCGCGAGCTCGTCGACGAGGAGCTCCAGGGCGAGTGGGTCGAGGAGCGCGAATTCGGCCCTGAGCTGGTCGAGCGCCTCAGCTTCGCCGTCGACGAGGAGGCCAACGCGCCGGAGGCGCCGCTCGCCCCGTCCTCGCCGAACGGCGATCGGACCGAGTTCGAGCGCTTCCTCGCCGGCAACGTCGCGCCGCAGCGCCAGGAGGGCTTCTCGACCGTCGAGGTCAAGGTCACCCGCGGCGACCTCACCCCGGAGCAGTTCCGCGGTCTCGCCGAGATCATGCGCGAGTTCACCGGAGGCGCCGCCCGCAGCACCGTGCAGCAGAACTTCGTCCTCCGCTGGGTCCGCGACGAGGCGCTCTACGACGTCTGGGAGCGCCTCGGCGCCCTCGGCCTGAACGAGGCCGGCGCCCGCGAGATCACCGACACGGTGAGCTGCCCCGGTACCGACAGCTGCAAACTCGGGATCACCTCCTCGATGGGCCTCAACCGGGCGATCAAGGAGCGCGTCACCTCGATGCAGATCACCGACGAGCTGACCAAGCGCATCCACATCAAAATGAGCGGCTGCCCCAACGGCTGCAGTCAGCACCACATCGCCAACATCGGCTTCTACGGCGCCTCGCTGAAAGTCAACGGCCGCCAGATGCCCGCCTACATCCCGCACATCGGCGGCAACTTCGAAGGCGGCCCCGTCGCCTTCGGCAAGCGACTCAAATCGCGCCTGCCGGCGAAACGGGTGCCCGAGGCCGTCGAGCGCTGGATCAAGCTCTACGAGTCCGACCGCAACGAGGGCGAGGAGTTCAACGCCTTTGCCGAGCGGGTCGGCGCCGAGCCCTTCGAAGCGGTGGTCAAGGAGCTGACCCTGCCCTCCGAGTTCAGCCTCGAGACGATGCAGGAGTTCATCGACTGGAACCGCTCCAGCCCCTACGAGGTCGTCCGCGGAGAGGGTGAGTGCGCGATCTGAATCGCGCACCCGCGATGAAGCCGCCACCCGTAACGCTCTCCGGCACCGTGCCCACACCGGCCGATCTCGACCACGAGGAGATCGCCGCCCGGCTCGAGGACCTGAGCGCCTCCGAGACGCTCGAGTGGATGTTCGAGAACTTCGGCGAGCGCCACTTCATCGCCTGCTCGTTCCAGAAAACGAGCTCGGTGACGGCGCACCTGGCGAGCACGGTCAACCCCGATGCGCGCTTCTTCTACCTCGACACCGATGTCCTCTTCGAGGAGACCTACGAGACCCGCGACCGGCTCGCCGAGGCGCTGGGAATCGAGTTCCATCGCTTCCACAATCTCTCTCTGGCCGAGCAGGAGGCCGAGCACGGGCCGGAGCTCTGGAACCGCAATCCGGACGCCTGCTGCGGCCTGCGCAAGGTCGAGCCGATGCGCCGGGCGCTCTCTTCCGTAGACTGCTGGGTCGCCGGTGTCCGCCGGGCAGACTCCAGCTCCCGAGCCAAAACCCCGAAGTTCGGCTGGGACAAGCGCTTCAACCTCTGGAAGCTGAACCCCCTTGCGGATTGGACCGAGCGCGACGTTTGGAACTACATCCGTGAGCACCACCTCCCGTACAACCCGCTTCACGATCGCGGCTACCCCTCGATCGGATGCACCCACTGCACCCAGCCGGTCGAACCGGGTGGGGATCTGCGCGATGGTCGTTGGAGCGGCCTCGCAAAGACCGAGTGCGGGATCAACTAGCGGCGCCGGCACGCCGCCTTTGACCTTTTAGACCCTTTCCCCCAACCCCACACAGGTGAGATGAGCGAGACGATGGCTGAGTTGTCCCTGACCCTTTCCGAGCGCCACACGGCGGACTTCGAGATGATCGGCAACGGCGGATTTGCGCCGCTGACCGGCTTCCAGGGTTCCGCCGACTGGGAGCGCGTCTGCAGCGAGATGCGGACCGTCGACGGCGATTACTGGCCGATCCCGATCACGCTGGCGAGCGACCTCGAGTGCGAGGTCGGCGACGTCATCGAGCTCTCCTCCGACGAAGGCAAGAAGCTGGGCCGCCTCACCGTCGAGGAGATCTGGGAGCGCGACGTCAAGCGCGAGGCCGAGCAGGTCTACGGCACCACCGACGAGGCCCACCCGGGCGTCGCCGCGATCTACGAGGAGGGCAACCGGATGCTGGCCGGCCCGATCGAGGTCGACGCGCTGCCGGACCACGACGAGGCCTTCATGCGCCGCTACAAGACGCCGGCCGAGCACAAAGCCGACTTCGAGGCCCGCGGCTGGAAGAAGATCGTCGCCTTCCAGACCCGCAACCCGATCCACCGCGCCCATGAGTACCTGACCAAGGCCGCGCTGGAGACCTGCGACGGCCTCTTCATCCACCCGCTGATCGGCAAGACCAAGGCCGGCGACATCCCCGCCGAGGTGCGGATGCGCTGCTACGAGGTGCTGATGGAGAACTACTACCCCGACGACCGTGTCGTCCTCGGCGTCAAGCCGGCGAAGATGCATTACGCCGGCCCGCGCGAGGCGGTCCTGCACGCGATCGTCCGTCGCAACTACGGCGCCACGCACTTCATCGTCGGCCGCGACCACGCGGGCGCCGGTGACTACTACGGCACCTACGACGCGCAGAAGATCTTCGACACGATCGACATCGAGGAGCTCGGGATCGAGCCACTGATGTTCGAGCACACCTTCTGGTGCAACGAGTGCGAGGGCCTGGCCTCCAACAAGACCTGCCCTCATGACCAAGGCGCGCGCCTGTTCCTTTCCGGCACCAAGGTCCGCGAAATGCTCGGCAACGGCGAAAGGCCGCCGCACGAGTTCTCGCGCGACGAGGTCGCCGACATCCTGATCGACGCTTACAAGGAGGACTGACAAAGCATGGCTGGTGAGAAGGGCTTCACCCTCTGGTTCACCGGGCTCTCCGGGGCCGGCAAGACGACGATTTCCCGCGTTCTCGAGGGACACCTGCGCGAGCGCGGCTCGAAGCTGGAGATCCTCGACGGCGACGTCGTCCGCGAAAACCTCTCCAAGGGGCTCGGCTTCTCGAAGGAGGACCGCGACACCAACATCCGCCGCATCGCCTTCGTCGCCGACCTGCTCAGCCGCAACGGCGTGCCGGTGATCACCGCGGCGATTTCCCCTTACGCGGAGATCCGCAACGAGGCGCGCCAGCTGATGGGCGACCGCTTCGTCGAGGTCTTCGTCGAGGCGTCGGTCGACACCTGCGCCGAGCGCGACGTCAAGGGCCTCTACGCGAAAGCGTTCTCCGGCGAGATCAAAGAATTCACCGGCGTCTCCGACCCTTACGAGGCTCCGGAGAACCCGGAGTTCGTCTGCCACACGGAAAGCGAGTCCCCCGAGGAGTCGGCGGAGAAGCTGCTGGCCTACCTCGAAGAGCGGGGCTTCGTGCCGGCCAAGGAGGCTGCTGCCGCTTAGCTTCGGTTAGCTGCTTAGCGTTGGGAGGGGGGCGGGAGTCCCTTCCCGGGGGCACCGGCCTTTGGCCGTGCTGCAGTCCCCGGGAAGGGACTCCCGCCCCCCTCTTTTTGCTGCAGTTGCGGTTATTCGGCGAGGCGTTTGAGGATTTCTTGGTCCTCTTCCAGGCGCTTCTTGAGACGCTGCTGGAATTCTTTGTCGGCGCGGCGTTCGTCGATGTGCTTTTCGATCGCCTCGCGCACTGCCTCCGACACCGACATGTCGTCGGTTTGGGCTACGGCGGCAATTTCTGCTGCCATGAAGTCGGGAAGTCGAAGGGTCGTCACTTTGGTCGCCATCGGTGGCTGATGTTAATGCATTAAAACCCTAACATATGGCGGGAAGCCGCGCAAGTCACGGCTGCGTATGCGTTTGTTTGCAAATACGCGTATATCTCAATACGACGACAATGGAACGAAAAAGAGCCGCCCGCGCCCCGTTCTGGGGGCGCGGCGGCGAGGGTGACCTAAGTTCGCAGGCGAGTGACTACGGCCTAGCCGGCACCTGGGGCTCTCCCAGCCCGTAGGTGTCGTAGGCGCCGAACTTGGCGAAGGTCTTGTGGGTGGGGCCGTGGTAGTCGGAGCTGGCGGTGGGGACGAGGTCGAGTTCGGCGCAGAGCTCGAGGAGGTGTTCGGTCTGCTCCCTGCTGTGGGTCGGGTAGTAGGTCTCGACCCCGTCGGCTTTGAGGGAGCGGATCAGGTCGTCGACCTCGGAGGGCTCGGAGATGTCCCAGTAAGGGTGGGCGATGACGGCGATGCCGCCGGCCTCGCGGATCAGCTCGATCGCCTGCTCGGCGGTCGGCCATTTGCGGGAAACGAAGGCCTTGGCGCCCGGAACCAGGTACTCCTCGAAGAAGGGGCCGAGGTCGCCGGTCGCGCCGGCGGCGCGGGCGATGTGGGGGCGGCCGATCGAGAGCGCGTCGCCGGCTTCGCGGACGGCGTCCTCGAGGTGGAGGTCGAACCCGTGCTCCCGCAGCTTCGCGACGATTTCCCCGGCCCGCGTCACCCGCTCGTGCTGAGCCCGCTCGCAAGCCGTCGCGATCTTCCCCACGTCCACCCAATAACCGCAGATATGCAGATCTTCCGCGTACTCATGCACGCAAGACATCTCGATCGCCGGCACCACCTCGACCCCTAGCCGCTCCCCGGCCTCCTGTGCCTCAACCACGCCCGCAATCGCGTCGTGATCCGTAAGCGCAAGCGTCGTAACTCTAGCCTCAGCAGCTTTCTCAACCACTTCAGCGGGAAGCAGCTGCCCATCGGAGACCGTCGAATGGCTCTGTAGCTCGATCAGCACGACGGCGCACCCTAGCAAGGCGGATAGAATGTGTTCGGAGCAATTGAATTGAAGCTGGCCGAACAACTTCAAAGTTGTTCGGTACAATTAAAAGGTGCCATCACCGAACAAATTGATGCCGGCCCGCAGAGGTAGGCCGCCACGCGAAGCGATCTATGAGCGACTGCGGGTCCAGATCGGCGAGCTTCGTGAACGCCTGGGAGGGCTCCCCTCGCCGGAGGAGGCGGAGGGGATCTGGCGAGGGATCTGGCTCGAGGAGGCACATCACTCGACGGCAATCGAGGGCAACACCCTCGTCCTCAAGCAGGTCGAGCAGCTCCTCGAGGAGGGGAGGGCGGTCGGCAACAAAGAACTGAGCGAATACCTGGAGGTGCGGGGATACGCGGACGCGGCAGGCTGGGTCTACGGGCAGGGAGTCGATTCGAAGGGCTGGAGCGGTGGCAAGTTGATCACTCTGTCCGAGGTTCGAGAGATCCATTCCCTGGCGATGACCCCGGTCTGGGAGGTGGCGCCGCATCCGCAGGCGACGGCCAGGGAGCGCCCCGGGTCGTTTCGGGAACACGACATCGAGCCGTTCCCAGGCGGCATGCGCCCCCCCGATTGGCCGCAGGTCCCGGTCCTGATTCGCGATTGGATAGGTGACGCGCAGGCTTTGCGAAAGACCGATGCCGATGAGATTCCGGAGGCACTGGCCAAGCTCCACTCGCGGTTCGAGCAGGTCCACCCTTTCCTCGACGGAAACGGACGCGCCGGGCGGCTCGTCTTGAACCTGCTTCTGATCCGGCTCGGCTTCCCCCCGGCGATCATCTACAAAGGCAACCGGACCCGCTATCTGGCTGCGCTTCGCCGGGCCGATCGCGGGGACTTCGGCCCCCTCGGCGAATTCCTCGCGCGGGCGATCCTGGACAACCTCCACAAGTTCGTCGTCCCCGCGATCGCCGGGCCGGCGCGGCTGGTGCCGCTGCCGGCCTTGGCGACCGAGAAGCTGTCCGCAGATGCACTGCGGGTGGCTGCGATGCGGGGGAGGCTGAAGGCGGCGAAGGCGGCTGACGGGACCTGGCGCAGTTCAACCGCATGGGTGGAGGAGTACGAAGCGAGCCGGTACCGGCGGGGGTAAGCGCCCCGAGCCGGTCTGCATGCACCGCTGCCGCCGACCTAAATAGACTGCCGCGTCCGTGTTCCAGAAGGTCCTCATAGCCAACCGCGGCGAGATCGCAATTCGCGTCGCCCGCACCCTCAAGGAGATGGGCATCACCTCGGTCGCCGTCTACTCGGAGATCGACCGCGATGCCCCCCACGTGGGCGCCGCCGATGAGGCCCATTTGATCGGCCCGGCAGTCCCGGCTGAGAGTTACCTGAACATCCAGAAGATCATCGATACCGCCAAGGAAGCCGGCGCCGAAGCGATCCATCCCGGCTACGGCTTCCTGGCCGAGAACGCCGACATGGCGCGCGCCTGCGCCGAGTACGACATCACCTGGATCGGGCCGCCACCGGAGGCAATCGAAGCGATGGGCTCGAAGACCCGGGCGCGCGAGATCATGGAGCAGGCCGGGGTGCCGATCGTCCCCGGCTCGACCGAGGTCGCCAAGGACCTCGACGAGGCCCGCAAGCAGGCCGACGAAGCCGGCTACCCCGTCGCCTGCAAGGCGGCCGGAGGCGGGGGCGGCAAGGGCTTCCGCGTGGCGATGACGCCCGACGACCTCCAGGAGGCCTTCGAGGGCTCGGCCCGTGAAGGCGAGAAGTTCTTCTCCGACGCGCGCGTCTACATCGAGCGCTACCTCGAGGACCCGCGCCACGTCGAGGTCCAGGTGCTCGCCGACTCGCATGGAAACGTGATCCACCTCGGCGAGCGCGACTGCTCGATCCAGCGCCGCCACCAGAAGGTGATCGAGGAGGCCCCGGGCCCCCACGTCGACGAGGAGATGCGCGAGCGGATCGGCAAGATCGCCACCGACGCGGCGGCGGCGGTCGGCTACCGCGGCGCCGGCACGATCGAGGGCATGCAGGTCGGCGACGAGTACTTCTTCCTCGAGATGAACACCCGCGTGCAGGTCGAGCACTGCGTGACCGAGATGGTCACCGGCATCGACATCGTCCGCGAGCAGATCCTCGTCGCCGCCGGCGAGGCGCTCTCGATCGCCCAGGAGGACGTCGAGCTCGAGGGCTGGTCGATCGAGTGCCGGATCAACGCCGAGGCTGCGCACAAGAAATTCGCCCCCGCGCCGGGGCCGATCGGCGACTCCTACCGCGAGCCTTCCGGGCCGGGAGTCCGCGTCGACTCCGGGGTCGAGGGCGGCTCCGAGGTGACGCCGATGTACGACCCGATGGTCGCCAAGCTGATCGTCTGGGACGTCGACCGCGAGAAGGCGACCCGGCGGATGCTGCGGGCGCTCGGCGAATACGACTCCGGCGGCCTCACCACCCTGATCCCCTTCCACGAAGCGATCCTCGCCACCGAGCAGTGGGCGAAGGGCGAGACCTGCCGCGACCTGATGGAGGACACCGACTGGCTGAAGTCGACGGCCCCGGCCGACGCGAAGCCGCCCGAGCCCTCCGGGGACGGCGGCGAGATGATGACCCGCGACTACAAGGTCGAGGTCGGCGGCAAGCTCTTCGACGTCAAGGTGATCGGCGAGGCCCCCGCTGGCGGCGTCGCCGCCCCAGCGGCCGGCGGCGGCGGTAAGAAACCGCCGAAGCGCGAGCGCAAGGGCAGCGGCCCCAGCGCCTCAAGCGAGGCCCTGCCCGCGCCGCTCCAGGGCACGATCCTCAAAGTCGCCGTCGAGAAGGGCGCCGAGGTCTCCGAGGGAGACCTGATCTGCGTGATCGAGGCGATGAAGATGGAGAACGAGATCACCGCCCACCGCAGCGGCAAAGTAGAAGACCTCCCCATCTCCGAAGGCGCCGCAGTAGGCGCCGGCGACACCCTCGCCGTCATCAAGTAGCCCTTCCGAACTTCTCCTCGCCATAGCGAGGAAAACCTCGGAGAGGAGCCCCGCTGGCTCCTCATAGCTCTCCGAACAACAAACCACTGTCGAGGGTGGGGAGGGATACCCCCTCCAGACACTCAACGCCGAGCCATAGCGAGGGGTGTCTGGAGGGGGTATCCCTCCCCACCCTACTGACCCCGCCGTTTGTGGTGCCGTTTTTCTTCGCGTTCCTTTTCTTTCCGCCGTTCTTCTTCCCGCCGCTGCTTGTCGACCTTGCGCTGCTGCTCGCGGGTGAGCGGGAATTTGGGGGCGACTTCCTGGCAGGTGCGGCCGACGCAGGCCTCTAGGCGCACCAGCTGGGCGTGGAGGAAGGCTCGGATGGGGGAGAGGTTGGGGACGCGGACGACGTTGTTGAGCTCGTTCGGGTCCTTGGTGATGTCGTAGAGCTCTTTCTCGCCGTCGGGCCACTCGATGTACTTGTAGGGGCCGAGGCGGATTCCCTCGTAGTCCTTCGGCGGCGCGACGATCGAGGCCGTTGCCTTGTGCTTGTCGCCCTTGGTGTTGCGACGTGGCCGCTGCGCGGTCGGTTCACCGTTGGCTTCGACGTCGGCGGTCTCGACGAAGGACTCGAAAAGGATCGGTCGCCGGGAGCGCAGGCTCGGGTCGCGCATGTAGGGAACCAGCGAGCGGCCGTCGATGCTTTTGTCGGCTTCGGCGCCGGCCAGTTCGAGCACCGTCGGGGCGATGTCGATGTTGGCCGCCAGCTCGCCGGTCGAGGTGCCTGGCTTGATCCCCGGCCCCCGGATCAGGAAGGGCAGGTGGGTCGCCGGCTCATAAGCGAGGAACTTGCCGCCGGTGAGCCGGTGCTCGCCGTAGAAGAAGCCGTTGTCGGAGGTGAAGATGATGTAGGTGTTGCGCAGCCGGTGCAGGCCGCCGAGCGTGTCGACGACCAGCTTCACCCCTTCGTCGACCGAGCGCAGCGACTCCAGGGCCTTCTGGTAGTAGACGCGGTAGGTGTGGATCTCGTTCAGCGAGAGATAAGGGGCTTCGCGGATGAAGCGGGGCTTGTCGTTGACGTTGCCCTCGTTGAACCCTTCCGAGCGGCTGTGCGGGTAGGGGGCGCCGGCGAAAGTGTTGTAGTGGCGCAGCGCCGGCTCCGGCCCGGCGGGGCGGCGGAAGTCACCGTGCGGGGCGGTGTAGTCGAGCTGCAGGTAGAAGGGCTGTTCCGGCGAGGTTTGGGTCAGCTCCTGCCAGGCCATCGTGTTGAACGTGTCCGTCGCGTAGAAGCACGGTTTGCCGTTCAGCGGTGCGTTGGGGCAGCCGAAGTCGTCGCGTTCGCCGTACTCGCGCGTTTCCCAGCTGCCGGAGTCGCCGTAGGGGCCGTCGAGGACGCCGTTGTTGTTCAGGGTGTAGCCGTAGAAGTAGTGGTTGGTGTCGGCGCGTAGCACCGTGTGCCAGGCGCTCCAGCCGGGCGGCACGTCCTTGCCTTCGTCGAACGGTTCGTCGCCGTAGCCGTTGAGGAACTTGCCGATGTGGATCGTCCGGTAGCCCGCTCCCTGCAGCCAGGTGGCGAGGTTGTGGGTGTAGGCCTGGCGCGCTTTGAAGCCGGTGTAGCCGCCGTTGGGCGGGACGTTGCCGCGGACGTTGTTGTTGTGCGAATAGCGGCCGGTCAACAGGCTGGTCCGTGAGGGGCAGCAGAGGGGATAGGGCACGTAGTAGCGGTTGAAGGTGATGCCGCGGTTAGCGATCAGCGAGAGCGTGTAGGGCATCGCCTGCACTTCGATGCCGCCGACGTTGAGGCTGGCGTAGAGCTGGTCGAGCGTCGCGTCGTCCACCTGGACGACGACGAAGCTCGGCTTCTGTTCGGCGGAGCGGGCGCTCTCGGCGCCGGGCAGGGCCAGGAAAGCGAGGGTCGCCAGCAGCGCCGTCAGCGCCGCGGCGACGCCCAGGCGCACCCTTTTCCGGGCAGGCGAATGTCTGGGATGTGGAGCGAGAATCTGCATCGAGTGAGTCGGGGCGATCTACCCCCGAAACCGGCGCCTCACGCCTGAGTTGCGGCCTGAAAGCTAGAAGACGCTGAAGACGCTCAGGAGGCGCCGAGCTTTTTGACGGCTTCGCGGAAGTTTTTCACCGTGGCGCTGGGGGCTTTGCGCCCTTCCAGTTTCTCGCCGTGGCGGTTGACCCAGATCACCGGCACGTTCATTTTCAGCACCGGCGCGATGTCGGTCGCGTAGTTGGAGCCGATGTGCAGCCAGCCTTTCTTGCCGCCGATCCGTCGCGCGCACTCTTTGAAGTGGACGGGGTCGGGCTTGTAGCTGCGCACCTGCTGGGCGGTGACGACGAGGTCGAGTTCGGTCCGCAGGTGGCGGCGGCTGATCCCCAGCAGTTTGTCGTCGACGTTGGAGACGATCCCGATCTCGTACTTCTTGCCGAGCCGGTCCATCGCCGCGTTGGACTCGCGGAAGGGCAGCCAGTAGGCGACGCTGTTGGGCAGGAACTGGGCCCGCGAGGGCTCCACCTCCCAGCCGATCTCCCCGGCGACTTTGACGATCGTCCGGCGCAGCACCTCGGCGTAGAGCTCGTACGAGCCGGCCATGATTTCCGCCTGCACTTCCATGAAGCGGGCGAGGAAGGGCTCCTCTTCGAAGCTGAACCCGTCTTTGGCCGCCTCTTTCTTGCAGGCTTCGACGATGCCTTTCTCCCAGTCGATGAGGGTGCCGTAGCAGTCGGTGGTCACCCAGTTGATGGTTTTTAGACTCGGGAGGGCCATGAGAGAGCGCGGCATTATGTCATTCGGGTAGTCTGCCGCGCGCTCCCCTCCCGGAGCGACCTCTGAACATGGACCTTCTCGAGTACCAGGGCAAGCAGCTGTTCGCCAAGCACGGCATCGCCGTGCCGAGTGGCGAGGTCGCCGACACGGTCGACGACGCCGTCGCTGCGGCGGAGAAGATCGGCTACCCCTGCGCGATCAAGGCCCAGGTCCTGATCGGCGGCCGCGGCAAGGCCGGCGGGATCAAGATCGCCCAGAACGTCGAGGAGGCGCGCGAGCACGCCGGCGCGATCCTCGGCATGGACATCGTCGGCCCTCACGGCGAGGGTCCCTTCCGCGTCGATCAGGTCTGGATCGAGGGCGGCTCCGACATCGCCGAGGAGTACTACGCCTCGGTCATCCTCGACCGCGGCGAGAAGAAGCTGCTGGCGATGGTCTCCGCCAAGGGCGGGATGGACATCGAGGCGGTTGCCGCCGAGGACCCTGACGCCCTCGTCAAACGGCACATCGACCCGAGCGGGTTTGAGGCCGCCGCCGCGCGCTCGATCGTCGCCGACGCCGGCCTCGCCGAAGACGCCCTCGACCAGGCCGCCGAGGTGCTGGTCAAGCTCGAGGAGGTGGCGCGCGAGGAGGATGCGACGCTGATCGAGGTCAACCCGCTGATCGTCACCGCCGGCCGCGAGGTCGTCGCCCTGGACTCGAAGGTGACGATCGACGGCAACTCGCTCTTCCGCCACCAGGACCTGGCCGAGATCGCCGACACGGTCGACGACCCGCAGGAGCAGATGGCGAAGGAAAAGGGCCTCACCTACGTCAAACTCGACGGCAACGTCGGCATCCTCGCCAACGGCGCCGGCCTCTGCATGTCGACGCTGGACGTCGTCGCCCAGGCGGGCGGCGCCCCCGCCAACTTCCTCGACGCCGGCGGCGGCTCCAAAGCCGAGGCGATCGTCAACGCGCTGGAAGTCATCAAGTCCGACGCCAAGGTGAGCGCGATCCTCTTCAACATCTTCGGCGGCATCACCCGCTGCGACGAGATCGCCAACGGGATCGTTACTGCCTCGCGGCAGATCGACCTCGGCGTGCCGCTGGTCGTCCGCCTCGACGGGACGAACTCCGAGGAGGGGCTGCGGATCCTCGCCGAGGCGAACCTGCCGAACCTGCACCAGGAGAAGACGATGCTGGACGCCGCCCGCCGCGTCGTCGAGCTCGCCGGGAGCTCCTCATGAGCATCATCGTCGGCGAGAACACGAAGCTCGCGGTTTCCGGCCTGACCGGCCGCGAGGGCTCCTTCCACGGCCTCCGCAACAAGGCCTACGGGACCGACCTCGTCGCCGGGGTGACCCCCGGCAAGGGCGGCCAGGACGTCGAGGGCACCCCCGTCTTCGACACGATCGCCGAGGCGGTCACCGAGGCCGGCGCCAACACCTCGATGATCTTCGTCCCCGCCCGCTTCGCCGCCGCCGCGATCGACGAGGCGATCGACTCCGGGGTCGAGACGGTGATCGCGATCACCGAGGGGATCCCTGTCCTCGACATGCTGAACACGTACTGGAAGGCGAAGGAGAAGGGCGTCCGGCTGATCGGGCCCAACTGCCCCGGCGTCCTCTCGCCCGGCAAGGCCAACGTCGGCATCATCCCGGCCCAGTTCTTCGACCCGGGGCCGATCGGCGTCGTCTCCAAGAGCGGCACCCTGACCTACCAGATCGGCAACGAGCTGAAGCAGGCCGGGACCGGCAACTCCTCGATCGTCGGCATCGGCGGCGACCCGATCGTCGGCTCCGACTTCATCGACATCCTCACCATGTACGAGGCCGACCCGGAGACCGAGCTGATTGTGATGGTCGGCGAGATCGGCGGCGACGCCGAGGAGCGGGCGGCCGAGTTCATCGCCGCCGAGGTCTCGAAGCCTGTGGTCGCCTACATCGCCGGCTTCACCGCGCCTCCCGGCAAGCAGATGGGCCACGCCGGCGCGATCATCTCCGGCTCCTCGGGCACCGCTCAGGCGAAGAAAGACGCGCTCGAAGCAAAGGGTGTGCGGGTCGGCGAAAGCCCGACCGAGACGGCCGCGATCGCGGCCGAGATGCTGCGCTCCCGCTAGAGGAGGGCTCGGCAAAACCCTCGCGCACGCCTGGCGGCGGCGGACGCTGCGCGGTGCGGCGTCCTCAGTCGGCCGAATAGCCCTGCTATTCGGCCTCCCTGCGTCCTTGCCCCGCTTGGTCCGGCGCTCGCCAGCCGCACACGCGGGTTTCACCAATCCCTCCTCAAAGCGGGAAGTCAGCTGACCGAACAGCGCCGACCCGGCCAGAGCGCGTCGACCTCGTGGCCGAGGACATCTGCGTTCTGGGCGGGAGGCGGCAGGGCGTATTCCCGGACGAAGGTGGCAAAGCGGATCTCCAGCGGCGAGCGTCCCTCGTCGGGTGGCCTTAGCTCGACCAGAAGCCGCCGAATCGGCTTCAGCGCTCGACGCCCGCGGCCGCGCCCGCAGACAGCTTCCAGCTCCCGCAGCCGAAACAGTTTGAGCCGGTCAGCCTCCTCAGCCGCGCCTTTCAGCGAGTCGTATGGCACGACTTCGGCGAGATCGAAAAGCGTCCGTGCCACCGTGGTGGTCAGGAATCCGTCCTTCGTCGTGATGTCCTCGGGGTCGAACTTGCAGCGATGGACCCAGATTCCCGCGCGCCGTTCAATCCCCTGTCGTCCTCCGGGCGCGGTGACGTGTACCGGCCCCCGGCGCGGTCGCTGAATGCCCCAGAGCACCGCCGCAGTGTGATGACTCAGCACCGCCCCCGGCCCATACGCAAGCAGCCCCGCCCACCACCAGGAACGTCGCCCGAGCCGGGTATGTCCAACCGCATAGACCTCGCCGTGAATGTGATGGAGGAACCCGTTGGCGAGCCTGACCTTGATCGAATCATCGCCGAAGCCCAGCTCGCGGAGCTGAAACAAAGCCACGACGCCGTGCTGTCGCGTCGCCAGCCGCGATAACGCCACTCCCTGTGCCCGCCGATCAGGGCGTGTCTGAGCTCGAGGGGTCATATCCCCCCTTAAGCTCAGACACGTCCGTGGTTCGCCCCCTGAGGAGGCTGCGAATTGCGCAACGGCCGGGGATCGTGGGGCGATTCGCGTTGCTAGGGTCGTCAGCCGATGGCAGGCGACACGATTTCATTCGCTCGCGGTGCTCCCAGCGCCGACATCCTCCCCCACGAGCAGGTGCGGGAGGCGGCGCAGCGGGCGCTTGCTTCCGACTGGGAAACGGCGCTCTCTTATGGCGTCGGGATCGGCCATCCCGGCCTCTGCCAGTGGGTCGCCGAGCGGCACGGGGACCTTGATCCGGCGCAGGTGATGATCACCAACGGCTCGCTCGAGGCGGGGGCGATGCTCTTCCAGCACCTGCTCGGCCCGGGCGACCGCGTCGTCGTCGAGCAGCCGACCTACGACCGCACCCTGCTGCTGCTGCAGCAGCTCGGCGTCGAGCTGGTGCCGGTGCGGCTGGAGGCCGACGGGCTCGACGTCGCCCAGCTCGAAGCGGCGCTGGAGCAGGGGCCGATCAAGCTCGCCCACGTCATCGCCAACGCGCATAACCCGGCTGGCTGCACGCTCTCGGTCGAGAAGCGGCAGCGCCTGGTCGCCTTGGCAGCCGAGCACGACTTTTGGATCTTCGAGGACGACCCCTATCGCGAGCTCCCCTTCGAGGGCGAGCCGCTGCCGACGATGCTCTCGCTCGACGAGGGCGGAAAGCTCGTCCACGCCTCCTCCTTCTCGAAGACCGTCAGCCCCGGCGTCCGTGTCGGCTACCTCGCCGGCCCGGCGGACGAGATTAAGAAGCTGGCGAAAAAGGCCAACGAGACCTACATCTCGCCGAACATGCTGGCCGAGTCGATCGTCCTCGAGCTCTGCCGCAGCGGCGAGCTCGACCGCAACATCGAGTTCGTCAAAGGCGAGCTGAAGGCGCGCTGCGAGGCGCTGGTCGAGGCGCTGCGGGAACAGATTCCCGAGGCCGAGTTCGTCGTCCCCGACGGCGGCTACTTCCTCTGGCTCGACCTCGCCGAAGGCACCGACAGCGCCGCCCTGCTGGCCGCGGCCAAAGAGGAGGGCGTCTCCTTCGTCGCCGGCCCCGATTTCATGATCGAGGGCGGCGAGAACAGCCTCCGCCTCTCCTTCGCGCCGGTCCCCGCGGACCGTGCCGCCGAGGGCGTCTCGCGGCTCGCGAGCGCCCTCGACCGCCTGCGGTCCTAGGAAGCGAAGAGGCTGCGGCCCCGTCAGCTATCGGTCCTGTGGCACGGGCGTCGTCGCCGAGCGCAGCGCCCCCGCCGAAGCAAGCACCACCAGCGCGATCGCCAGGACTTCGAGGCCGCTCAGATCTTGGGAAAGCGCGAGGAACCCGATCGCCGCCGCGACCGCCGGCTCGAGGCTCATGAGGACGCCGAAGACCGACTGCGGCAGCCGGCGCAGCGCCTCGATCTCGAAGGCGTAGGGGATTGCGGTGGCGAGGACGCCGACTCCGACGCCGGCCGCGAGCACCTCTGGGTCGAGGAACTCGCCGGCGCCCTGGACGATCCCGAAAGGGGCGATCAGGACAGCCGAGATGACCGCCGCCATCGTCGCCCCGCCGAGGCCCGCCCCGAGCGAGCCGACCCGGGCGCTCTGGACGATGTAGGCGGCCCAGAAGAGGCCGGCGGTGAGCGCCAGGACCACCCCCACCGGGTCGACTCCCTCGCCGCCGTCCCCGTCGGAGAGGAGGAGGATCCCGGCGGCGGCCAGTAGTGCCCAGAGCAGGTCACGCCGCTGCCGCGAGCCGAACACCGCCACCCCGAGCGGGCCGACGAACTCGAGGGTGACGGTGATCCCGAGCGGCAGCCGCTCGAGCGCGGCGTAGAAGAAGAAGTTGACGGCGGCAACAGCGGCGCCGAGCAGGAGGACGTCGCGGTGGCGCCACTCCGCCGAGCGCAGCGGCTCGGCCCGGGTCAGCGCCAGCAGCACCAGCGCCCCGAACCCCGCTCGCAGGAAGACCGCTCCGGCCGGGCCGACCGAGTCGAAGAGGCTCGTCGCCAGGGCGGAGCCGCACTGGACCGAGACGATCGAGCCCAGCACCAGCAGCGCCGCGCCCCTGATCCGGGTCTCCGACACCGCGACCATCGGGGAATTTTGATCCACCCGGACCCGGCTCCCCGTAGAGGGGGGCAGGTAAACGACCAGGAGGCGACCTCCAGATGGCTGAGATCAAGCAGCTCAAAGACCCTGTATCGCGGCGCCGCTTCCTCGCGGTGGGCGGAAGCACGACCGCAGTCGCGGCTTTCCTCGCCGCTTGCGGCGACGACAGCGGCACGACCACCAACAACACCACCGCCGCGATGGGCTCCGGCGGCGGCGCGAGCGAAACCGCCCAGTTCGGCAAGGGCGACATCGGCATCCTCAACTACGCCCTCACCCTCGAGTACTTGGAGACCGCCTTTTACGCGGACGTCATAAAGAGTGGACTCTTCGTGGGTGCCGAGCTGGAGACGATCCGCAAGTTCGGCCGCGAGGAGGCCGAACACGTCGAAGCGCTGACCGCGGCGGTGAAGCAGCTCGGCGGCAAGCCGGCGCCGGAACCGAAAGCCGAATTCCCCCTCAAGAGCGCCAAGTCGGTGCTGGAACTGGCGGGGACGGTGGAGAACCTCGGCGCCGCCGCTTACCTCGGCCAGGCCGCGAACATCCAGAGCCCGGAAGTGCTCGCATCGGCCTTGGCGATCCATAGCGTCGAGGGCAGGCACGCCGCCGTCCTCAACACCCTGCTGGGCGAATCGATCACCCCGGACGGCGCTTTCGCCAAGCCGGCCGACGTCAAGACCGTCCTCAAATCCGTCGAACCGTTCCTGGTCGAATGAGCCCGCGAGATATAGGAGATAGAGCGATGAAAGAGCAACTGAAGACGCCCGAGCTCGCGGCTGTCGAGGTCAACGTCGAGGGCGGTGACCTCTCCCGCGGCGACGTGATCCTCAAGGGCGCGCTCGCGGCCGGGGCGATCTACGGCGCCGCGATGGTCAGTCCCTTCGTCCGCAAGGCCCTGGCGATGTCGGAATCCGGCGACGTCGGGATCCTCAATTTCGCCCTCACCCTCGAGTACCTGGAGGCGAAGTTCTACGCCGAAGCGAAGAGCCGGGCGAAGGCGAGCGGGGAACTGAAGAGCCTCGTCAACCTCCTGGCCGAAGACGAGCAGCAGCACGTCGAAGCGCTGACCGCGACGGTGAAGAAACTGGGCGGCAAGCCGGTTGCCGAACCGAAGTTCAACTTCGACTACAGCGACACCGCCGGCTTCCTCAAATTGGCGCAGACCTTCGAGGACACCGGAGTCAGCGCCTACAACGGCGCCGGCCCGATGATCAAGTCGGAAGAAGTGCTGGCGGCGGCCGGGGGCATCGTCCAGGTCGAGGCCCGCCACGCGGCGGCGATCCGGCTGCAGAACAAAGAAGAACCGGCGCCCGATGCCTTCGACAGCCCGCTCAGCGAACAGCAGGTTTTGAAGGCCGTCGAACCGTTCATCGTTTAGGGGACCGATGGCGGTACGGCGAGAGAAGGCGGAGCGACTGGCCGACGAGGAGCTGATGCCCCTCGTCGGCCGCAAGGACCCGGAGGCTTTCGCCGTCCTCTACGACCGCCACGGCGGTGCCGCCTACTCGCTCGCCTACCGGATCGTCGGCGACCGCGCCGCCGCCGAGGAAGTCACGCAGGAGGCCTTCATCTCGGTCTGGCGCAGCGGCGCCCGCTTCGACGCCGCCCGCGGCAGCGTCCGCTCCTGGCTGCTCAGCGTCGTCCGCAACCGGGCGATCGACTTCCTCCGCAGCCGCGCCGGCAAGGCGCCGAAGCTGACCTTCGACGACGACTCGGTTTTGGAGCAGCGGCCGGCGGAGGAGCGGACCGACGAGGAGGCGCTGCGGCGCGAGACCGCCGCCGAGCTGCGCGGGGCGATCGGCAAGCTGCCAGGCGAGCAGTCGAAGGTGATCGAGCTCGCCTATTTCGGCGGCTTCAGCCACTCCGAGATCGCCCGGATCCTCGGCTTGCCGATGGGGACCGTGAAGGGACGGATGCGGCTCGGATTGGAGAAGATCCGGGGAGAGCTGGCGGAGGGACTGGCATGAACGTTTCCGATCACAACCGCTGGAGCGAGGATCTCGCCGCCTACATGCTGGGAGCCCTGGACGCAGATGAGGTGGCGAGCTTCGAGCGCCACCTCGAAGGTTGCGAGCGCTGCCAGGAGGAGATGCGCTGGTTAGAGCCGGCGGTAGCGACGCTGCCCGAAGCGGTCGAGCGGCTGGAGCCGCCGCCGCAGCTGCGCGAGACCCTGATGGCGGAGGTGCGGGAGGACGTGCGCGAGGCCGAGGGCCGCGCCGCGCCGGCTCGCTCGTGGCGGCAGTGGCTGCTGAAGCCGGCGATGGGCCTCGCCGTCGTCGCCTTGCTCGTCGCCGGTGTCGTCGGTTACGAGGTCGGCAAGGACGACGGCAGCGTAGGCGGGGCGCCCAGCACGATCGAACGCCAGGAAGGTCCGCTGACGGTGAAGATGGTCACCGAAGGCGACGGCGGCACCCTGCACCTCTCCGGCGTCCACCAGCTGCCGCCGGACAAGGTCCTCGAGGCCTGGGTCGAACGCGAAGGCGAGGTCGAAGCCGTGCCGGCACTGTTCGTCCCCGACCGCAACGGCCAGGCGGAGACGCGGATAACCGACATGAGTGGCGTCGCGACGGTGATGGTCACCGAAGAGCCGCGCGGCGGCAGCGATCAGCCGACCGGCGAGCCGATCATGACCATGTCAGTGCCGCAGTAGTTGAATCAGCGGCCGTAACGATCGGACGAGAGCACCAGCTGCTCCGGGATCGCCGCCCGCGGCGGCGGCGCCGGGTCGGCGCGGACCGAGACGGTCTCGGCGACGCTGCGGCTGACCTCGTGGTCGCCGTCGGCGGAGGCGATGACGACGCGCTCGTCGTCTGAGGTCGCGACCTTCCCCTCCAGGCCGGGGTCGAGGCCCGCCGCCTTCAGGTAGTGCAGGAGCTCCTCGGCCTCGTTCTCGAAGCGCAGGACGACAACGCTCGCTCCGACCTCGACGTCGGCCAGCAGCGAGCCCTGCTCGCGGATGCCCTCGACGATCGGGTGGCCGTGCGGGCAGGTGGTGGCGTCGCCGATCGCGGCGCGCATCCGCTCCTCCAGCACCGGGCTCATCGCGTGCTCGATCCGCTCGGCCTCCTCGTGGACCTCGTCCCAGGGGATGTGCAGGACGTCGGTGAGGAAGCGCTCGATCATCCGGTGGCGGCGGACGATGTAGCTGGCGTGCTCGCGGCCCGACTCGGTGAAGCCGAGCGATTTGTCCTCGTTGCGCTCGACGTAGCCGTCGTCGGTGAGGCGGCCGATCATCTCGTGCACGGTTGGCGGCGAGAGCTGCATCGCCCGGGCGATGTTGGCGCCGGTCATCGGCAGCCCGGCCTCCTCCAGCCAGAACATGATCTCCAGGTACTCCTGCTCCGCGACCGTCGCGTTCTCAGACGACACAACCTCTCCTTTAGGGCCGGCGTTCCATCAGCGAGGAAACGACCGCCTCGTAGAAGCCGTCGCCCATGCTGCCTTCAGTAACGGTGACATTGTCCCAATTCGGCAGCGCGGCCCGCAGGCCGTCGTCGTTGGCGGGGCCGTTGGCGACGATGAAGAAGCGGCCGACGGCGCTGGCGACCTCGAGGTCCTCGACCGAGTCGCCGACGGCGATGCACTCGGCCGGGTCGTAGCCGCGGGCGCGGGCATGGCCGGCGACGGCCGCCGCCTTGCTGACCTGCTTCGGGACCAGGTGGTAGGCGTGGGTGCGCCCCTCGACCGTCGGCATCGGCCGGCCGATCGCGCCGTTGTCGAGCAGGCGGAGGTCGTCGTCGCCGCGCCCGTGGAGGAGCTCATTGGCCTCCTCGACGTCGACCTTGCCGCGGAAGAGGTGTGAGAGGACGCGGCCGCGGTGCCAGGGCGAGTGGTACTCGAGCCGGCCCTCGAAGTGCTCGAAGAGCAGCTTCGGGATCCCGCGCTGCTCGATCTGCTCGTAGATCGTCCCGTCCTCGTTCGGCGCCATCTCGCCGGTCATCAGCGTCGTCTCGCCGTCGATCGCGAAGGCGCAGCCGGCCTCGTAGATGTAGGAGGTCTGGCCCATCAGCCGCGCCGCCTCGTGTACCTGCGGCTCGCGGCGGCCGGACATGATCACGACCTCGGCGCCGGCCCGGTGGCAGGCCTCGAGCCCCCGCGCCTGGGCCAGGCTGAAGCCGCCCTCGGCGTCGGTGAAGAGCGAGCTGCCCCGCCCGAGCAGGGTCCCGTCGAGGTCGGTGTAGACGCAGCGGAGCGGCATCGGCGCGGTCGCTACGGTAGCGGGCATGGCTTGGAGGCTCGCTGACCGCACCCTCGACCTGGCGCAGCCGATCGCCGCCGGGATCGTCAACGTCACCGTCGACTCGATGTTCGAGGGGGCCCGCAGCGGCACGCCGGAACAGGCCGTCGCCGACGGCCTGGCGCTGGCGGAGGCCGGCTTCGAGATGCTCGACGTCGGCGCCGTGGCGGCGAAGGCGGGCCCGCCAGTGTCGCCCGAGGACGAGGCCGCGGCCCTGGTCCCGGCGGTCGAGGGCCTCGTCACCGAACTCCTGCGTCGTTTCCAGACTTTCCCGTCCTATAGCAAGGGAAAGTCTGGAAACGACGGTCACCCGCCGGTGTCGGCGGACACGTTTTCGCCCGAGGTGGCGCGGCGGGCGCTCGCCGCAGGCGCGGAGGTCGTCAACGACATCTCCGGCGGCTGCGAGGAGATCTTCGAGCTCGTCGCCGAGAGTGGCTGCGGCTATGTGCTGATGCACATCGAGGGGCCGCCGCGGGTCGATCGCCCATTTCGCGAATACGACGACGTCGTCGACCACCTGCGGGCCTGGTTTGAGGGGAGAGTCGAGCTGGCTCGGGAGCTTGGAGTGGCAGAGGAGCAGATCGCCATCGACCCCGGACTCGACTTCGACCTCAGCCCCGAGCAGGACCTGGAGATCCTGCGGCGGCTCGGCGAGCTGCGCGCGCTCGGGCTGCCGCTCTACGTCTCGCTCTCACGCAAGGACTTCATCGGCGCCGTCCTCGCCGGATCGTGGGACGAGCGCCTGCCGGCGCGCGAGCGCGAGTGGGGGACCGTGGCGGCGGTGACCCTCGCTGTCCGCGAGGGCGCCGACGTCCTCCGCATCCACGACCGCTCTTCGCTGCAGGCGATGCGCGTCGCCGCCGAAATCTGTCGCCCGCTAGACGGCGACGGGACGAAAAGCGGTGACCCAGACCGCTTTTCGTCCCGTCGAGGGGCGGTTTGATGGCGCGCGGAGGCTCGCTGCTCTCCTCCGAGTGGGCTGTCGCGATCGATCCCGCCCGTCGCGACGGGCGGATCGTCGCCGAGTCCTCCGAAGAGGAGCGGCGCTCGCGGCCGGCACCGCTGCCCGCCGAGCTGCACCCGGCGCTCACCGAGGCGCTTGGCCGCTTCGGCGTCGACTCGCTCTACACCCACCAGCTCGAAGCCTTCGAGGCGGCCGGCGCCTCCAACCTGGTGATCACCAGCGGCACCGCCTCGGGCAAGAGCCTCGCCTTCAACCTGCCGGTCCTGAACGGGATCGCGGCGCGTCCCAAAGACCGGGCGCTCTACCTCTACCCGACCAAGGCGTTGGCCCAGGACCAGGCGCGCAAGCTCGCCCAGCTGCGGCCGCCGGGCCTGCGCGAGGCGATCTACGACGGCGACACCCCCCGCGAGGAGCGCCCGGCGATTCGCCGCCGCTCCAACCTCGTCCTCACCAACCCCGACATGCTCCACGTCGCTGTTCTTCCCAACCACAAAGGCTGGGGCGACTTCCTCGCCAACCTCCGCTGGGTCGTCGTCGACGAGGCCCACACCTACCGCGGCGTCTTCGGCTCCCACGTCGCCAACGTCCTGCGGCGGCTGCGGCGGCTCGCCCGCGCCTACGGCTCCGACCCGCGTTTCCTGCTCGCCTCGGCGACGATCGCCAACCCGGTCGAGCTGGCCGAGCGGCTGGTCGGGACGCCGTTCGAGCTGATCGACGACGACGGGGCGCCGCGGGCCGGGCGCGAGATCGCGATGTGGAACCCGCCCCTGCTCGACGAGCGCAGCGGCGCCCGCCGCTCGTCCCTCTCCGAGGCCGCCGATCTGCTCGCCGAGCTGGTCACGCATGGGGTGCGGACGATCTGCTTCCTCAAAAGCCGCCGCGGCATCGAGCTGATCCAGCGCTTCGCCCGCGAAAACCTCGAGCGCCGCGGCAAGCCGGAGCTGGCGAAGCGGATCGCCCCCTACCGCGGCGGCTATACCCCCCAGCAGCGACGCGAGATCGAGGCCCGCCTCTCCTCCGGCGAGCTGCTCGCGGTCGTCGCCACCGATGCGCTCGAGCTCGGGATCGACGTCGGCGAGCTCGACGCGGCGATCTGCGTCACCTTCCCCGGCACCGTCGCCAGCCTGCGGCAGATGTGGGGGAGGGCGGGACGGCGGCGCCGCGGCCTCGCTGTCTACGTCGCCGGCCAGGACGCGCTCGACCAGTTCTTCTGCCGCCACCCGGAGGAGTTCATCGGCCGCCCGGTCGAGGCGGCGATCCTCGACCACACCAACGACCAGATCGCCTCCCGGCACCTCGTCGCCGCCGCCTACGAGCTGCCGCTGAGCGCCGAGGACGACGACGTCTTCGGCGAGGGCTGGCGCGAGCGGGCCGAGCGGCTGGTCGCGGCGGGGGAGCTGCGCGGGGTCGGCGGCAAGCTGCTGCCGCGCCGGGCCGAGTACGTCGCCGACCGGATCGCCCTGCGCTCGGCCTCGGCCGACTCGGTGGCGGTGATCGAGCGCGACTCTGGTGAGATGCTGGGACTGGTCGAGGCCGAGCGCGCCTTCACGACGATCCATCCCGGCGCCGTCTACCTCCACCTCGGCCGCTCCTACGAGGTCGACCGCCTCGACATCGAGGAGCGCCGCGCGGTCGTCTCCGCCTTCGACGGCGACTGGTACACGCGGCCGAAAAAGGAGACCGAGATCTACATCGAGCGCGTCCACGAGCAGCGCGAGGTCGCGGGCGTCCAGCTCAACTTCGGCGAGGTCTCGGTGACCGAGCAGGTGATCGCCTTCCAGCGCGTCTCCGTCGCCGACCAGGAACCGATCGACATCGTCGCCCTCGAGCTGCCGGAGCAGAACTTCGTCACCCAGGCGCTCTGGTACGTGCTGCCCGACCCGCTCAGCCGGGCGCTGCCGACCGAGGCGCTGCTCGGCTCGCTGCATGCGAGCGAGCACAGCCAGATCGCCGTCCTGCCGCTGATCGCGATGTGCGACCGCTGGGACATCGGCGGTCTCTCGACCAACGTCCACTTCCAGACCGGCCGCTCGACGATCTTCATCTACGACGGCCACCCCGGGGGCGTCGGGATCACCAGGCGCGGCTACGAGGAGTTCGAGCGCCTGCTGGGCGACGCCGAGCGCCTGATCGCCGAGTGTCCTTGCGAGGCAGGCTGCCCCTCCTGCGTGCAGAGTCCGAAGTGCGGCAATCTCAACGAACCGCTCCACAAGGCGGGGGCGCTGGAGCTGATGGGTCTGATGCGGGGGCAGATCTAGTCAGTTGCTCGGCCAGAGCTGCCGCAGGGCGAGGATCGCGAAGGCGTGGGACCAGGCGAGCGGGGTGGTCGAGGTGGGGACGCCGGTGACCGCATTGACACGCTCGGGGAGTGCGCCGGCCGGGGTGGCCGCGCGGCGCAGGTCGCTCATCAGGCGCAGCGCTTCCTGCCGCTCACCGAGAACGGCGAGCGACCAGGCCGTCCAAGCGGTGGGGGCGGACCAGGGATCGTCGCCTCCCGGCCAGGCTTCGCCAGGGGTGATGCCGAAGCGGGTTCCCTCTGCAACCAATCGCTTCATGGTGGCGCGGGCGGCAGGGTAGAGGCGGGGTACGGAGAAGGGTCGAACCGCCCACGCTGCTGCCGAGTCGAGGCCGGACTCGGGATCCCCCGGGCGTCGCACCAATCGAGCCGGCACTTTCCCTCCATATAGATGGGAAACTGCCGCCTCGCCTGAGGCAAGGGCGTTGCCGAGGTAGTCGCCCGGCTCGCCCTCCCAGTAGTCGGCGCGGTTCCGCCACGGAATCGACTGGCCGCCCGCGAGAATGTGCGCCGCCTGGCGAGCGCTGCCGATGATTCCGGTCGCCTCTGCGGCAGCGGCGACCCAGCCGATCGCATCGCCCTGGGCGGCGCGGCCGGGGACGGGACTGCCGTCGCCGTTGAAGCGCGCGGCCTGCTCGATCCCGGCGCCGAGGAGGAACTGGGTGATCAGTTCAGCTTCCGGCCTGTAGCCGGCGCCCGCCAGGGCGATTGCGACCGCCGAGGCGTCCCGAGGCCAGACGTAGGCCCAGCCGTCCCGGGCGCCGGCCGCGACGGCGCCGGTACGGCGGTTGGTGAGGGCGTGGAGGGAGAGCAGCGAGCGCTCGTACATCCGGTCCGCCCAGGCGGGCGCGCCGCCCCCCAGCGGCCGGGCGCGGCGCAGCCAGCGCCGATCACCGGATGAGGCCTTCGCGATCACGCGGGGGGACTCGGTGATGACATCGCCCGCCGCGTTGACCCGCAACTGCACGCGCGAGGCCCCGGGACCGAGCGCGACGATCGCCAGCCTGCCGTCGTGCGCCGCTTGCTCGAGGCGCACCTCTCGGGAGCCGAACCGGGCCACCGTCAGCAGGACGTTCGTCCCCGGCAGGTATCGCTGCCGAACCGAGTCTGCCCGCCACATCGGCAGCATCTCGCCACCGATCCGCACCCATATCTGGATCCCGGTGTCCTCCGGCACGGTCGCCGCCGCCTGTCGCGCGGAGGAGTTCTCGATCAGCGCCCGTCCCGCCGGCCCCGGCGCCCGCAGGTCGACGACGTTCCCGTAGGCGTCGACCGCCGCCGTCAGCTCGCCGTCACCCAACACCGCCACCCCGAGGAACGGCGGCGGCAGGCTGGGTAGCCCCACGGGCGTTTCTGGGTCCGCTTCGTGGCCGCCGGACACGAGTAACGCCCCCGCTGCCGCCAGCGCGACCACTGCCACCGATGCTCGGGCCCAACTCACGTGCTCATGCAATCAGCCTCGCCCCCTGTCTCCCGCTAGCCTTCCATCGCGCGCAAACAAGTTGGTGCGTCGCACGCCTGATTTGTTTGCAATGCGTGGCGAGGTAGCTCAGTTGGTAGAGCACACGACTGAAAATCGTGGTGTCGCCGGTTCGAATCCGGCCCTCGCCATATGCGGAAAGCAAGGAGGGAAGCGGGATTGCGCCGCTTCCCTCCTTTTGCGTTTGATGGGTGAATCCGGCCCGCGGCGATTGCCCAGGTAGTAGCGTTCCTGGCCGCCGCCCATCTTGCCGATCGAGAGCATCAGCGCCGGTCGCCGGGGCGGTGGAGCGAGGCGGTCCATAACGCAGATGTCCGCCGTGGCGGGCTGGTGCATCGCGTGCATGCCCTGAGTGCCACCGCAGGAGGCGATTTGCACGGTGGCGGCGGCGATGCGCGCGGCTGCGATCCCCTGATCCACGCAGGAGGAATCCCAGGTGCGCGCGGTCGGTTCGGGCCGTTGCGTGAGGAGCGGATCTGAATTTGCGGCACCAAGCCACAGGAAATGCCTCCGGGGGCAGCAGCGCCTCGGTCAGCTCAGTGGTCCATCGCCTCCAGGCGTCCGCTCGGCGCCAGCCAGAAGTAGTGCCGCTCGGGCTCCGCCTCGGCGGCGATCCGGTACATGCCGGGGCGATGACTCGCCTGAGTGACCGCCTGCAAATCCGTGGCGGCGTTGAGGTCGCGACCGACGATGTGCCAGTCGCGACGAAGCTCTTCGACCGTGTAGAGCATGGTCATATAGTCGAACAAAGCCGTATCGGACTCGTCCGTATAGCTCCCCCGGATCGGGTTCGGGTTCTCCAGCGCCGCCGGGCACACCTAGACAGTGATAGGCGTGAGGGGTTCTGCTGTTAGGAGGCGAGAGCCCTTGCGATGGCTTTCGGGGGACTAGGACGAGGGTGCCAAGGAGGCGAGCATTCGAGGGGCATTGTTCACTGACTCGACGCTCCTAGCTCCAGGTGTTTCGCTGCGTAGAACTAGGCGGCCTTGCTGATCCGAGGAACCACCGGCGGCACCGACGTGAGCTTCATGGTCTCGACCCCTTGGTCATCACACAGTGAGAAGTAGAAGTTCTCCCAGGCTCCCCTGACCTGGCGTTGGTGGACTTTCTCGATCAAGCCGAAATCTTCGAGGACCCCGAGGTGGTAGGAGATTCGACCTGAATACAGCTGACCCTCAATCTCGAGCTCGGCGAGCACCTCGACTAAGAGAGTTGGGGACAGGGGTCGCTCGATCCACAGCATCGCCTCGATGGCGGCCAGCTTTATCGGACCAACAACAGCAGCGGTCAACGCGTCGAAGATGGGCGTGGGATCGACGTGCCGGCCCGCTGGCACGGCGTAAGCATCAAGAGATTTCTTTTCTGCGGCGGTCATCGGCGTTGACTCGACCGGAGACCTCCGAGGCGGCGTGCTGGGCGCTCAGGACCAGCAGGGGAGAGGGCCGCCCCGGAGATCTTCGCCCCACCCAGTCCAAGGGACGCTCTAGTCCGATCGAGTGGTGAAGAGAGTAATTACCAATGGCCGAAAAGCCATACTGATTTCTCGAACCAGGTTTGCCTTCAAGTAGGGCTTTATTGAGTTGGTGGCAAACCTATTGGTTCTCTAGGTGAGGCGAAAACCGTTGGTTGTCCGGTACCGATGCGCCCACCGGCCGGCTTCGAGGGAATCCGAGGCTGACTGCGATCATCGTTGTCGGCTCCTCGCCCGATTTGATCCTCCGGGCGCAGGAGCGCGCTTCTGCCTCCATCAGGCGCTCCCAACCTTCACGTTGGATATCCGCCATTTCCTGGCGACCCTCAGCGTCGAGATTGAACCAGCGCCACATCATGCAGACGTCTGGGTCATGGTTGAGCTTTTCCGCCCACAGAGCATCGAGGCTCTCGGCCATCGCCGCTTGCAGGATCACCGCGGCGTATTCCTGCTTGATCTCCGGCGAAAGTGACTCAGCTTCCTCGTCGGTGATGACCGGCATTTTCACCGCGCGGTAGAAGTGCTGGTCGGCGTTGCGGACCTTCTCGGTCCGCGCCAGCTCGATGCAGCCCGAGTTCGCAAGTTCCTTGATGTGGTGAGAGATCGTCGTGATCGGCTGCCTGGTCTTCTTCGCGAGCTCGGAAGCGCTGTAGGTCGCTTCGTTCAGCAAGCAGAGCACTTCGATGCGGATGCGATGGCCTATGCCATAGCTCACCCTCTCCTCAACGCCGCGGACCTGCGTATCTGCTGCCAAGAAATTCCCTCCTATCGACCCGTGTTTAGCCAGTCAGCATCCGTAGATCGTACCCGTGCGCACCTTCGGTAAGCTCCCTTTACTAGGGAATTAGCTGATACTCGGGAAATCCCTACCATCGTTTCGGTGCTCGGCGTCGGGCCGAGCCGCAGAAGCGAAGGGAGGTGAGCCGGGATGGTTCTCAGCATGGGACGTGCCTGCCCGCTGTCGCTGATCTACAAGCACGGCTAGCGGCCAGGGGCCGGCCTCGCGCTCAGCTGGGTTGGTGGGGCTGGCCCCCTTTCCATCGGTGCCGATGGTGGACGACGAAACGATTCCAGCCCATGTCCACCGCCAACGGCACTTCGCCCTTCCCTTGCGTTCTGGAGGCGGTGCCGCCGAACTGGAGTGCCGAGCCATTTTCGGACATGAGGGTGATGCCGTTCCAGGGCAACCGCTGAATGAAGACCGTCACACCAAGGCGGTCTTCATCGCCGGCAAGCTGTAATCAAAGGCTGGTCATGGTGTCCATGGCGACTTCGCCTAACACCGATACGGGAAGGCCCTGGCCTTCTTCGGCAAAGTGGACACCAAATCGCTTTGATACGAAGTTTGGTTCTGATCCGTTCGGTTAAGAGAATTTAGATCTAATTTTGGGGATTTTCAAAGGATCGGATCTCCGCTTGGGTACCGCGCCAGGCAGCATCCGGAATCCAACTGTGTGTCACGCCGTGCCGCGCGCTTGCCTCCGGTATCAGAACTCGACTTATCGGAGGAAGACCGTTGCTATCACCAAGCGCTCGCGCATCCCGCCTTGCCACGCCCGTCATTTTGTTCTTGCTCCTCTGTGTGCTTGCGATAGCTGTGGCGAGCGCAAGCGGTGAGGAGGGTGATGTCCAGGCTGAGAGTGGGTCCAGCTCACAGGATGTAGAGCGCGTCGAAGAGCTTGCCAACCGGAGAACCGCCACCTCCAACACCTACCGCCTGGCCGACGGGAGCCTGCAGACGGAGATCTTCCAGGCGCCTGTGAACTACCGCGACGCCGAAGGCGAGTGGGAACCGATCGACGAGCGCCTCCGCGAAGCCCCCGACGGCCGGCTGACCAATGCCGCCAATTCCTTCGACCTCGACCTTCCCGCGGAAATGGGCGCCGGAGCGGTCCGCCTCTCCGACGAAGGCGAATGGCTCTCCTATCGCCTGCTGGGCGCAGAGACCGAGGCCGCGGAGGTCGAAGGCGCCACCGCCAGCTATGAAGCCGGCAACGGCTCTTCCTTCGAGCTGCGCAGCCTCGCCGAGGGGCTGAAGGAGGAGATCACTCTCGAAAACACCCTGGCGCCGTCCCTCTACCGCTTCGAGCTCGACCTCTCGGCCGGCCTCACCCCCTCCCTCGAAGAGGACGGCTCGATCAAGATCCGCGACGACGAGGGCGCGACCTTCGCGACCCTGCCCGCCCCGACGATCTCCGACGCGCGCGGCGTGGCGCCGGTCGATGGGGTCCACTTCAACCTGCAGGAAGCCCCCGAGGGGGGAGCGTGGACCCTTGCGGTCGAAGCCGACGAGGCCTGGCTGAGCGCCCCCGAGCGGGCCTGGCCGGTGAGGATCGACCCCTCGGCCTTCATCGCCACCGAGCAGGACTGCGTGATCGGCAGCATCCCCGCCCCGAGCGGGTGGAGGCAATGCGGCTCGGGCGGCGCCACCGAACTGGCCGCAGGCTACGTGCAGGGCGAAAGCCAGCCGATCCGCACCTTCCTGCGCTTCAAACTCGGCACCCAGCTGAGCCCCGTCATCCCCGCCAACGCCTACGTCAACAGAGCGGTGCTGAAGCTCTATGCGCCCAAAGCGGCCGAAAACACCGTCCCGGGGCTGGAAACCAGGAGGGTGACGCAGAGCTGGACGACGGCCCTGAACTGGCAGCAGTTCAAGACCAACAACTTCCTCGGCCCCTACAAATGGACGACCCCAGGCGGCGACTTCACCACCGAAGGCAAAGCCGAAGTCCTGAGCGCCGAACGCGGCACCGCGGCGGGCTGGTGGGAATTCTCCTCGCCGAGCCTGCGCGACCTGGCGGCAGGATGGGTCGCAAACAACACGCCCCTCGGCGGCGGGATCGCAAACCAGGGCGTGGTGGTCAAGCAGATCGACGAGACCAAAACTGCCGAATGCATCGCCAACCCCGCCAACTGCCCGCGCCGCTACGTCGGCTTCAACTCGAGCGCTGCCGCCTCCAACAGGCCGGAGCTCGACATCACCTACTTCCTCAAAGCGCCGGCGACCAGCAAGATGACCTCGCCCAAAGAAGGAACGAGGACCGCTCGCCGGCTGATGCTGAAGTCCTCCTGGGAATCGGGGGTAAGCGGAGTCCGCTACCAGTTCCGGGCAGGCAAGAAAGGCCCCTTCGAAGACATCCCGCCCGCCCTGTTGACCGACGCCGGCGGCAACACCGTCGAAGAACTCGCCGAGACTCCAGCCGACTATCAGACGGTGCCGCTCTACTTCGATGCCGCCCACGCGGCTCCCGAACTGCAGGAAAAAGGCGGTGTGGTCCAGGTCAGGGCGCTATTCGAGGGCAGCCAACCGGGCTACAGCGAGCCGGTCGAAGCGAAAGTAGACCGCTACCTCGGTGGCCCCAAAGACGCGACCGCGGCGGTCGGCCCCGGCACCCTCGACCTCCTCACCGGCAACCTCTCGATCTCTGAAACCGACGTCTCGATCGGCGGTTTCAACAGCCTCGAATTCGCCCGCACCTACAACACCCGCATGCCGGGATCTGTGGGGGAGAACACCGTCCTCGGCCAGGGATGGAAGTCCGCCGCCCCGGTCGAAGAATCCGGCGGCTCGAACTGGCGCAACATCAAGCTGACCAGCGAAACCGAAGTGATCGAAGGGGAAACCTACACCTTCGAATACGCGGTCCTGACCGACCTCGAAGGCATCGAAATCCCCTTCGAAAAGCAGGGTGAAAGCTACCTGGCGCCGCCGGAACTGACCGGCTATGCCCTCACCCTCGCCAACGAAGGCAAAGAATTCCTCCTCACCGATCCGCTGGGCACCCGCACCACCTTCAAGAACGAAAGCGGCGGCTCCGAATACGTCCCCACCGCGGTCACCGAAGCAGGCAGCGGCGCTCGCTCGACGCAGATGGCCTGGACCCTCCAAAACGGCCAGCGGCGCCTCGACATGGTGATCGCGCCCTCCTGGGGCGTCTCCTGCACCGAAAGCCCGCTGAGCACCAGCGGCTGCCACGTCCTCAAGTTCACCTACGCGCCGGCGACGACGTGGGGAGCGCCGTCGGGCTACGGCGACCGCCTGCAGAAGATCACCTTCTATGCGCCAGGGGAGGCCGCGGCCACCGACCTCGCCCAGTACTCCTACGACACCAGCGGCCGCCTGACCCAGGAGTGGGACCCGCGGATCAGCCCGAACCTGAAAACGACCTATACCTATGAAAGCGGCAAGCTGCGCAAAGTGACGCCGCCGGGGCAGGAACCCTGGACCCTCGAATACGCGCCGCAGATGGACGGCGAGCAGGGGGCCGTCTCGCGGCTCAAGTGCGTGAAGCGAGCGAACCTGGTCGAAGGCGAAGCGAAGACCTCGATCCGCTACGGGGTGCCGCTGAGCGGCAGTGGGGCGCCCTATGACATGAGTAAAAGCGCAGTGGCGGCCTGGGGGCAGGAAACCGCTCCGGTCGATGCGACGGCGATCTTCCCGCCGACCGAAGTGCCGGGCGAACCGGCGGCCTCCTACGAAAAGGCGACCCTCTACTACCTGGCACCCGAAGGCTTCGCCGCCAACACGGCGACCCCGGCGGGGGCCGGGACCAGCGGGGCCTCGATCACGACGACGGAAACCGACGAATACGGAAACGTGGTCCGCGAGCTGAGCGCCCAGAACCGCCTTCGGGCCCTGGCCGCGGGAGCGGAATCGGTCACCCGCTCCCATGAGCTGGAGACCAAGCGCACCTACGCGCTCAAAGGCACCGAGATGCGGGAGGAATTCGGGCCCCAACACCAGGTCCGCATCGAATCGGGGGCCGAAGCCGGCAAACTCGTTCAGGCGCGCCTGCACCGCGAAGTCAAATACAGCGTCCTGGAATTCCTCAACCCCGAACCGCACCTGCCGATCCGCGAAACGACGACGGCATGGATCGCCGCCAACGGCACCGATGCGGACCCCCGGGTCACCGAATACTCCTACAACTCGGCGCTTCGAAAGCCGACCAGGACGCTCGTCGATCCGGGCGAAGGCCACCTCGCGATCTCCACCCGCACGGCCTACAACGAAGAAACCGGCTCCCCGATCGAAGTGCGCCAGCCCTCCAACGACGGCGGAGCCGGAGCCGCCACCACGAAGACGATCTACTACGGCGAAGTCGTCGCTCTCGACCCCCAATGTCAGTTCAAACCGCAGTGGGCGGGCCTGCCGTGCAAGACCAAGCCGGCCGCCCAGCCGGGCGAAGGCCCGAACCTGCCGATCACCTGGATCGCCTCCTACAACCAGTACGGCCAGCCGACCAAAACCATCCAGGAAACGCCGGGGGCAGGCGAAGCCGGCAAACGCGAAGTCCTGACCACCTACGACAGCGCCGGCAGGCAGACCACCAACGAGGTGATCGGCGGCGGCGCGGCGGTCCCGAAGACCGAAACCCTCTACAGCTCGACCACCGGGATACCGACCACCCAGCAGATCGTCTGCCCGCCCTCCGAACCCCTCTGCGATCGCCAGGCGACGACGACCACCTACGACGCGCTCGGCCGGCCGACGAAATACGAAGACGCCGACGGCGGCGTCGCGACGAGCAGCTACGACAAATACGGCAGGCCGACCAGCGCCAACGACGGCAAAGGCACCCAGACCCTGCGCTACGAGTCGAAAACCGGACTCCTGGTCGAACTCGAAGACTCCGCCGCCGGGCTCTTCACGGCGAGCTATGACGCCGACGGCAACCTCACTAAAACGACGCTGCCGAACGGGATCACCGCGACCCGCACCTACGACGAGGTCGGAGCACCCACCGCGCTCACCTACACGAAGACCACCAGCTGCGGCGCCAGCTGCACCTGGCTCCAGTTCGGAGTCGAACGCTCGATCTTCGGCCAGATCCTCACCGAAACCGGCACCCTCGGCACGGATAGCTACGCCTACGACAAGGCGGGTCGCCTCGTCTCCGCACAGGAAACGCCGAAAGGGGGTGGATGCACCACCCGCGCCTACACCTACGACGTCGACTCCAACCGCCAGTCGCTGACCACCCGCGCCCCCGGCATCGGCGGGGCATGCGCGGGATCGGGCGGCACCACGCAGAGCTACTCCTACGACACCGCCGACCGTCTCCGCGCCTCCGGCCTCACCTACGACAACTTCGGTCGGATCACCAGTTTGCCGGGGGCGTACGCGGGCGGCAAAACGCTCGAAACGAGCTACTTCGCAAACGACCTGGTCGCGACCCAGACCCAGAACGGGGTCTCCAACAGCTACGAACTCGATGCCACCCTGCGCTACCGATCGCGCCTTCAGGCCGGTGGGCTGGAAGGACTGGAAGTGTTCCACTACGCAGGCGCCTCGGATTCGCCGACCTGGACCCAGCGGGGATCCACCTGGACCCGCAGCATCGGTGGGATCGGCGGCGAACTCGCTGCGATCCAGGAGAGCGGGAAAGAAGTCGAACTCCAGCTGACGAACCTACATGGGGATGTTTCGGCGGTAGCTTCATTGAGTCCGACGGCGACCGAACTAAAAGCCACGCTCAGTTTCGATGAGTTTGGAAATCCGACTGGAGGAACTGCCGGCCGCTTCGGTTGGCTCGGGGGCAAACAGCGTCGAACGGAACTTCCCTCGGGGGTCATCCAGATGGGAGTGAGGAGCTACATCCCCCAGCTCGGACGCTTCCTCTCCCCAGATCCGGTTCTTGGCGGCTCTGCCAATCCGTACGATTACGCGAACCAGGACCCGATCAATTCATTCGACCTAAGTGGTGAATGTGCTGGCCGCAAGCAGAACGGCCGTGGCCCATGTGCGGATGGGAAGGACGGCCATTGGAAAGCGGACAAGCAAGCTGTACGACGGGCCAATAAGAAGGGCAGGCTGAAGATCAAAACGACTGAAAATGGCCTGGAAAGGCTAATTCATAAGCCCCTTCTACTAGAGCGTTTGATCAAGAAAGTTCACAATTGGGAAGTGGAAGACCTGCGCAAAATGAGGCGGACGGCCGCTGGAGCGCCGCCACCGGACCAGGGGGATTCCATGTGTGAGAGCACTGAAAAGGCCTCCAATGCCCTTGAGAGCGCAGGCTTCATCGCGATGTTTATCCCAGGCGGTCAGGGAGTTAGTGTTGTCATTGGTGTCCCGGGCTTCGGGCTAACGGTCACGACCTGGATCGCATGCTGACAACGGTGCGATGCCTAACCATGTCATGCGTTCTGCTCTATCAGCGGGCGCACGGCGCTGGAATAGGCGGTAAACTAGTGATTCGCTGCAGGCAGCAAAGTGTGGAAAGAATGCGTCATGCCACCTAAACTTCACGAACTCCCTGTGTTGGATCAGTTTCGGGTGTTCCGACTGCTTGCTAGCGGCTCGGCCCCAAATGACCCGAAGCTCGCAGCAATCACTATGGACGCGGCGACATGGTGCCGACGTCAGAAACGCATAGTGGCGGAATTGTACCGGTGGCTGCCGGCAGTGTTGGCGCTATCCTTACTTGCCTCCACTCTCCCCAGTGCGCTGAAGGGACAGGTTGGGATGGTGGCCCTCTCGGTTTGTATTGTGCTGGGTCTTATCGGCAACTTCACGCTAAATCCGTGGACTCGACCGAACAACGTCGACCGCTCCCTTGCGGCCTCTCGCAAAGTGCTCGCCTCAAGGGAGACTTGAGGCGCCCTGTTCTCTTTGGTGCGCCAGGGGTGCGCCAGTCGAACTCCGTCGCAGCCGGAAGCAACCGGCACTAACCGGACTCGACTCCGCGTGGTCAAGCCAATCTGGCTTGGCATCCCCCTCCCCCAGTCCTCTCCTCCGTGTACGAGGAACCCTCGTGCCGGTAGCTAAATGGGCGACGGGCCTGCGATTCGTCGCCCAAAGGCGCTCGACACCGTCCGAAACTGCGCGTATCGGCGCCACGAGCAGACGAGATAAGATCCCCGGAGAGGTAGCCCCGAATCCGCATAGGCAAGCCGTTCGGAGTCCTACCGGGCGAGGTAGCCCAGTTGGTAGAGCACACGACTGAAAATCGTGGTGTCGCCGGTTCGAATCCGGCCCTGGCCACTGATCGACGCCTGCGAGGACGCGCTCTGCTTCTCCCTATCCTTCCCTCGATGTCGCTCCGCCGGGTCAGCCTTCTCGCTGCCGCCGCCCTCGCGGTGGCCGCCCTCTTCCTTCCCGGTGGCGCTTCGGCCTGCGGCTGTGGCGAATTCAGGGGGGTAGTGGTCGCCCATGGCAGCAGCCTCTACGGAGCCCACTGGCGGATCAAAGCGATCCTGCCGCGGGATGCCGGCCCCCACTCGGCGATGTTCGGGTTCTCGATCGACACCGGCAACGAAAGCGGCTACTTCACCACCATGCCCCTGCCGATCCCGCGCGCCTTCGTCCTCACGGCATCGAAGGGCAGCGACATCGACGATTTCCCGGAGGCGGACATCAGCGGCATCACCACCGGCCGAGCCGTGCGGCTGCAGGTGGAAATGGCCGACGGGCAGATCCTCGAATCCGAACCGCTTCGCGCTCCCGAGCGCTTCCGCAACCGCTTCCACTGGTTGCGAGGCCTCCGCTTCTACGACGTCTTCTTCCCTGAGGACCAGGAGCCCGTCCAGATCACCGCCCTCGATGCGCAGGGGAAGGTGCTCGAACGCCTCGACTGGCGTCGCGGCGCCTGAGCTGAAGATGGCGGCGCACCTGCCCGAGGACGCCCGCGCCCGCCTCCCCGAGCTGCTTGCCCGCGAGGAGGCGAGGTTCGGCGAGCGCACGCCGCGCTCGCGGCGGCTCTTCGAGGAGGCGCGGGGGGAGTTGCTGGCGGGGGTGCCGATGAGCTGGATGTCGCGCTGGGCCGGCCCCTACCCGATCTACCTCGACCGGGCCGAGGGCGCGGAGCTGATCGACGTCGACGGCAACTCCTACGCCGACCTCTGCCTCGGCGACACCGGCGCGATGGCGGGACACGCGCCGCCGTCCGTCGGCGAGGCGCTTGCCGCCCGCTACGGCGCCGGCGCGACGACGATGCTGCCAACCGAGGACGCGGCTTGGGTCGCGGCCGAGCTCTCGCGCCGCTTCGGGGAGAAGCGCTGGCAGTTCACCCTCAGCGCCACCGACGCCAACCGCTTCGCGATCCGGATTGCCCGCCACCTCACCGGCCGTCCCAAGGTCCTGGTCTTCAACTACTGCTACCACGGCACCGTCGACGAGTCGTTTGCCACCGTCGCCGACGGCGCGGTCACCGCCCGGGCGGGGAACGTCGGCGCCCCGGTCCCCCTGGGCGAGACGACCCGCGTCGCCGAGTTCAACGACGTCGAGAGGCTTGAGCGGGAGCTCGCGGCGGGCGACGTGGCCTGCGTTCTCGCCGAGCCGGCCCTGACCAACATCGGCATCGTCCTCCCAGAGCCTGGCTTCCACGCGGCGCTGCGCGAGCTGACCGAGCGCGCCGGCGCGCTGCTGATCATCGACGAGACCCACACCCTCAGCGCCGGGCCCGGGGGCTGCACGCGGCGCTGGGACCTGCGCCCGGACCTGGTCACGCTCGGCAAGGCGATCGGCGGCGGCGTCCCGATCGGCGCCTTCGGGCTCGACCCTGCGATCGGGGAGCGGATCCTCGCCGACGTTGACGCCGACCTCGAGGACACCGGTGGCGTCGGCGGCACCCTCGCCGGCAACGCGCTCTCGCTCGCCGCCGCGCGCGCCACCCTCGCAGCCGTCCTCCCCGACGAGGCCTGGGAGCAGACCGAGGCCCTCGCCACCCGCTTCGCGGCGGGCGCCCGCGAGGTGATCGAGCACCACGGCGCCCCCTGGCACGTGGTCCAGCTCGGCTGCCGGGCCGAGTACCGCTTCTCCCCGGAGCCGCCCCGCAACGGCGGCGAGGCCGCGGCACTCGGCCACCTCGATCTCGAGCGCTACCTGCACCTGCACGCGCTCAACCGCGGCGTCCTCATCACCCCCTTCCACAACATGGCCCTGATCTGCCCGGCGACGACGACGGCGCAGGTCGACCGCCACCGCGAGGTCTTCGAAGCCGCCTTGCGCGAGCTGTTCTCCGCCTGAGACCATCGGGGCGGATGGAAGCGGAGACGCGCTACGCGAACTCGGGCGGAGTCAGCATCGCCTACCAGGTGCACGGCAACGGGCCGATCGACCTCGCCCTGGTCCCGGGCTTCGTCTCCCATGTCGAGCTGCTCTGGGAGGAGCCCACCGTCGCCCGCTTCCTCCGCCGCCTCACCTCCTTCGCCCGCCTGCTCGTCTTCGACAAGCGCGGGCAGGGGCTCTCCGACCGCCCCGGCCGGCCGCCGACGCTGGAGGAGTCGATGGACGACCTGCGGGCGGCGATCGAGGCCGCGGGCTTCGAGCGCCCGGCGCTCTTCGGCGTCTCCGAGGGCGGGCCGATGTCGGCTCTCTACGCTGCCACCTACCCCGACCGGGTTTCCGGCCTCGTCCTCTTCGGGACCTTTGCGCGGATGGTCGAGACCGACGGCTTCCCCCACGGGATCAGCGATGAGCAGCTGGACCGCTGGGGCTCGGTGGTGCGCCGCGACTGGGGCGGCTCGGTCGCCCTCGACATCTGGGCGCCGAGCCGGGTCGGCGACCGCGAGTTCGAACGCTGGTGGGCGCGGCTGCTGCGCCAAGGGACGAGCCCGGCCGGGGCGATCGCGCTGATGGACCTCTACCGGGAGATGGACGTACGGGGGATCCTGCCGGCGATCGACGTGCCGACGCTCGTCCTCCACCGCGACGAGGACCGGATGATCTCCGCGGCGCAGGGGCGCTACCTGGCCGAGCAGATCCCCGATGCCCGCTATGTCGAGCTGAGCGGGGCGGACCATCTTCCCTTCGCCGGTGACTTCGACCCGCTGCTGGAGGAGGTCGAGGAGTTCCTCGTCGGCAGCCGCGGCGGCGGCGAATCCGAACGGGCGCTGGCGACGATCCTCTTCACCGACATCGTCGGCTCGACCGAGAAGGCGGCCGAGCTCGGCGACCGCGGCTGGCGGGCGCTGCTCGAGCGCCACGATGCCGCCGTGCGGCACCAGCTCGCCCTGCACCGGGGGCGCGAGGTGAAGACGATGGGGGATGGCTTCCTCGCCACCTTCGACGGGCCGGCGCGGGCGATCCGCTGCGCCTCCGCCGTCCGCGACGAAGTCTCGGGGCTCGGGATCGAGGTGCGGGCCGGCATCCACACCGGCGAGGTCGAGCTGATCGGCGACGACGTCGGCGGCATGGCGGTCAACATCGGCGCCCGCATCGGGGCGCTGGCGGACCCGGGCGAGGTCCTCGTCTCCAGCACGGTCCGCGAGCTCGTCGTCGGCTCGGGCCTGGAGTTCGAGGAGCGCGGCGTCGAGAAGCTGAAGGGCGCACCGGGAGAGTGGCGCCTCTTCGCGATTGACTCGCCCCCGGCTTAACCGCGAATTGCGTTTTGAGAGGATTTCTTCACAGACAATGAGTTACACTTGCCATCATGGAGGCGATGGCGAGAGAACAGTGGACCGACGAGCGGCTTGACGACCTGAAGCAGCAGATGGTCGCCGGCTTCGACCGGGTTGACGTCGAGCTGCGCGACCTGCGGCGGGTGATGTTCCAGGGCTTCCTGGCGATGACGACCGTCACCGTCACCTGCTTCGTCGGCCTCGCGGGCCTGATCGCCCTCTAACCGTGAACGTAGTGCATATCGCGCTACACTGCCAGGAGATGGCTTCCGTCCCCTCAACGCAACCACTTTCGCTGCGCCTGGGCAACGAGGGACGGCGAGCTCTCGAAGACATCGCGCGGAGTCGCGGCATCACTCGCGCCGAGGCTGCGCGGCAGGCAATCACCGAGACTGCGGAGCGGGAGCGGCGACGCTCCGGTCTTGCAGCCGAGGTGGCCCGTCTGGCGGCGGATCCAAGGGACCGCGCAGCGCGGGAGCAGGTCGCCGCCGACATGGATGCGGTCGCCGCCGACTGGCCGGAGTGACGCGAGGCGACGTTTATCGGGTTCGCCTGCCGAAGCGCAGCGGTCGGGAGCAGCACGGCGCCCGCTTCGCAGTAGTCGTGCAGGCCGAGGCTCTGCTCGGCCTCTCCACGGTGCTCGTTGCTCCAACCTCACGAAGTGCCCTTCCGGCGAGCTTCCGGCCGGAGGTTGAGGTAGGTGGGGAGTCGACCCGCGTGATGGTCGAGCAACTGCGGGCTCTCGATATCAGCCGCTTGGACGACTTCGCCGACCGTCTCGATCCCGAGGAAATGCGCGATGTGGATGAGGCGCTTTCGTTAGTAATGGCGCTTAGTTGACAGAGGAGCGCTCCTTGACAGAGGCCCCCTTTAGCTCACCGTAAAGAAGTTGTGACAGCGTGCGGGCGGTGGATTCGTCGCTGCTGCACGCCGTCAACGGTTTCCTCTTCCACCACGACGCGGTTGAGGATCCGTTGCTCTTCTACGTCAACGTCTCCGAGGCGCTCTTCGTCGCGACGCTGGTGCTCATCTTCATCGCCGCGCGCGGGCCGCGCCTAGCCGATTGGCGCCGGGCGGCGGTGGCCGCCGTCGCCAGTGCCGGCCTCGGGCTCCTCGCCGCGAAGGTGATCGCCGAACTTGTCGACCGGGCTCGCCCCTTCGTCGCCGAACCCCACCAGGTCCACCTCTTTACCGCCCACGCCGCCGACCCCGGCTTTCCCAGTGACCACGCCACTGCCGCCTTCGCGATCGCGGTGGCGATCTTCCTGCGCAAGCGCGCATGGGGATGGGTCGCGCTGGGCTTCGCGACGGTGCTGGCTGTCGGCCGTGTCGGCCTCGGCGTCCACTACCCGAGCGACGTCCTCGCCGGCGCCGCCCTCGGTGCCACCGCGGCCGTGATGCTCTGGGCGCCACCCCTGCGGCAGCGTCTCGACCGCCTCGCCGACTGGGCAGGTGGCTACTGGGACCGCGCCGTCGAGCGCGGCACGGAGAGCCTCTCGACGCTGCGCCGTTAGCCCGCGGCGATCGCCGCCCGCACGTCCGCCGCCGTCTTTACCTTGGGTTGACGATGACGGAGCAGACGCAGATCGAGGCGTTCGCCGAGCCCGTGCCGGAGGCTGTCGAGAGCCCGCCGGAGCCCACGATCCGCATCCCCCTCCGCGAGCTCGAGGACGGGCAGCGGGTCAGCGGCGTCTACGCGGTGCGCGGGCGCGAGCTGCGCCGCAAGCGCAACGGCGACCCCTGGCTGCGGCTCTCGGTCGGCGACGCGACCGGCAGCGCCGAGGCGGTCTGCTGGGAGGAGGCCGAGGCCCACTACGCCCTCTGCTGCACGGGCACCGCGGTCTTCGTCAGCGGCGTCTTCGAGGTCAGCGAACGCTGGGGGCCGAAGATCAAGATCAGCTCCCTGCGCGCGGCGGAGCCGCATGAGTTCGAGACCGACGATCTCGCTACCGGCTCCGATGTCTCGCTGGAGCAGTTGGAGGGGGAGCTGCGCGAACTTCTGGCCACCGTCCAGAGCCCGCAGCTGCGGCAGCTCCTCGATCACTTCTTCGGCCCCGAGTCTGAGACCTGGAAGCGGTTCGCGGTCGCGCCGGCGGCGAAGACCTACCACCAGGCCTACCGGCACGGGCTGCTCGAGCACACGCTCTCGGTCGCCCAGGCGGTCTCGGCCGCGGCCAACTTCTTCCCCGGGATCGACCGCGAGGTCGCCGTCACCGGGGCGCTGCTGCACGACATCGGCAAGTGCGTCGCCTACAACGACGACCCGCTGGCGATCGACCTCACCAACGCCGGCCGCCTGCAGGGCGAGATCCCGCTCGGCTACTACACGGTGCGCCGGGCGATCGAGGACCTGCCGGGCTTCGACCCCCACCTCGCCCAGTGCGTCCTCCACATCATCCTCAGCCACCACGGCTCGCTCGAGCACGGCTCACCCGTCGTTCCCGCCACTCGCGAGGCCGTCCTCGTCCACATGATCGACAACCTCGGAGGCCGCCTCGGCAGCTTCGACCGCCTCGAGAAGCAACTCCCCGAGGGCGAGTCCTGGTCGGGCTTCGACCGGGCGCTCTCCGGCAGCGCCTTCTTCGCCCAGCGCGCGGCCTGAAGACAAAGCGTTGCTGTAGACAATCAGTTACGCTATGCTCATGGCGGTGATGATGAGCCCGAGGGAGAAATGGACCGATGAACGGCTGGACGACCTGAGCGTGAAGGTCGACAGGGGCTTCGACGATCTCAAAGCCGAGATGAGGGAGGGTTTCGAGCGGATCGAAGCCCGGTTCGGTGAGCGCTTCGATGACGTTGACAGGCGCTTCGAGCAGGTCGACAAGCGCATGGAAAGGTTGGAGGATGCCTACTTCGCTCTTAACCGCAATCTGTGGGCAGGCGGAATTGTCATCGTGGCCGCCATCATCGGCGGCAATGCTCTCTAGCGCCGGTCGCTACTGGAACCGTTCGCTGCAGCGCTGGATCCTGTTGACGTTCTGGTGGGCCCGCTGGATGCAGCGGATCAGCTTGTCGGCGTCGCCCTGCTGTTTTGAGGCTCGCAGCGACCTTTTGATTTCGCGCTGAACCTGCCGGTTGACGTCGCCCATCGTCTCCGAGATTTCGCCCAGGCCGCCCTGTTCGAAACCCTTCTGGACGTTGACGTTGACTTCGTGGCTGATCTCCTTGGTCGTGTCCAGGGTCGGCTTGACGAGGAAGAAATAGACCGCTGCGAGGATTCCGACCGTCACCAAAAGCCGGATAATGCCCGCGCTTAGGTTGCCGAAGAGGTTTCTGAGGACGTCCATAGGCTGCGTGCAGACTATCCTGCGGGGCAGTGGCGAAGGACACCGAGAAGCTAATTCGCCAGCTCTCGTTGATCTCGTTCCTGATGGCTCAGGGGAGGCCGGTTTCGGCCCTCGAGATCAAGCGGGAGGTGGAGGGCTACAGCGACATGAACGACGACGCGTTCGCGCGCCGTTTCTACGCCGATCGCGCCGAGCTCGAGAGCCTCGGCATCGTGCTCGGGGTCGAGAAGCCGGGCGAGGGCTTCTTCGAGGCAGAGCTCTACTCGCTGCCGCCGGAGAACTTCTACCTCGACCCGATCTCCTTCTCCGACGACGAGCTGGCGGCACTCTCGACGGCGCTGATGCTGCTGACCGACGGCGGCTTCGCTTATGCCGAGCCGCTGCGGCTGGCCCTGCAGCAGGTCGCCTGGGGCCACCCGAACCCCCTCCACGAAGGCGAGCGCGCCCCGGTCGAGATGGCGATGACCGCCTCGGCGGGCGGCCGCGAGCTCTCCCAGCGCCTCTCCAAGATCGAGACCGCGATCAGCCGCCGGAAGACGATCGAGTTCACCTACTACACGATGGAGCGGGGCGAGACCGAAAAGCGCAAGGTCGACCCCTACCACCTGGTCTTCCGCGGCGGCCAGTTCTACTTGATCGGCCACGCGCACGAGCGCGATGCGGTCCGTGTCTTCCGCCTCTCGCGGATCCAGGGCAAGGTCGGATACGCGTCAAAGGCCGAGCACGACTTCTCGCCCCCGGAGGACTTCGACCGCCGCGACTACGGCAGCCGCGCCGACTGGCAGCTGGGGAAGACGAAGGGGACGGCGAAGATCTTCATCCGCGAGCGGATCGCCTGGTTGATCGAGCGCGACTACGGCTCCTACGGCGAGCTCCGCAACGCGAAGAAATCCGATGGCGCGCCCGGCAAGGGCCGCGTCTTCGAGACCTCGTATGCGTCCGAGCGCGAGCTGATCGCCTGGGTCCTGCGCTGGCGCCAGAACGCCGAGGTGCTGGCGCCCGACGACCTCCGCGAGGAGGCCGAAAAGCGCCGAGGCCTGCTGCTGGCGCGCCACGAGAACGGCTTCAAGCCGGCCGAGGTGGTCGACCGGCCGCTCGACGAGCAGCCGAAGCGGGCGCGCTCCAACGGGCGCGGCGAGGCGGCGATCCGGCCCGAGCGCTTCGCCCGCCTCGTCACCCTCGCCGGCCTCCTGATCGAAGCGGCGAAAAAAGGAGAGCGGCTGCACGTCAACGACCTCCGCGACCGCCTCGAACTGACCGAGGAGGAGCTGCGCGAGGACGTCGAGCTGCTCAACGTCGTCAACTTCGGCGGCGGCACCTACGTCCTCTACGCGGAAATCATCGGCAAGGAAATCGAGGTCGACTCGCAGCCCTACGGCGACAACTTCGCCCGCCCGGCGCGCCTGCTGCCGCTGGAGGCGAAGGCGCTGGTGGCGGCGATCGACCTCTTCGGCGACCACCTGCCGCAGTCGAACCTGCAGACCGCGCGCCGCAAAATCGTCAAGGCGCTCGGCCACGATCCCTCCGAGGAGGGGCTGGAGATCGCTCCCGCCGGCGGCGGCGACGCCGGCGTCGCCCGCGCCGTCAACCAGGCGATCGCCGAGAGCCGCGTGCTCGAGCTCAGCTACTACAAGGAGAACGAGGACCAGTTCACCGAGCGCCGGGTCGAGCCCTACCGCCTCGAGAACGGCAAAGAGGGCTGGTACGTCGAGTGCTACGACCTGACCAAAGAAGGGGTCCGCCACTTCAAGCTCGACCGGGTCAAGGAGGTGCGCCTCTCCGAGGAGACCTTCGAGCCGCGGCCCGAAGTCGAGGAGTTCGCCGGGGTCGAGGGCTGGATGACCCACGGTGAGGTGCCGACCGCCGAGGTCGCGCGGGTCTGGGTCTCGCCCGAGCGGGCGCGCTGGCTGCGCGAGGAGCGGACCGTGGTCGAGGAGCTCGCCGACGGCGCCGTCGTCGTCGAGTTGCCCTACGCAGGTAAGCCCTGGCTGGTGCGGGAGATCCTCCGCGGGGCCGGCGACCTCGTCGTCCTCGAGCCGCCGGACGCGCGCGAGGCGATCGCCGACGAAGTCACCGACAAGTAAGGGCAGCCGGCAACTGAACGAGGCGCCGGGTCACCCCGAGGTCCTGAAAATTGTCGCCCCCAACCCGGGGCCGATGACGCTGGAAGGGACCAACACCTACCTTTTCGGCTCCGATCCCTGCGTGGTGATCGACCCCGGCTCCGACGACCCCGGCCACCTGGAGGCGATCCGCGCCGCCGCCGAGCAGCGCGGCGGCATCGGCCTCGTCCTCCTCACCCACTCCCACGGCGACCACACCGCCGGCGCCGACCAGCTCGACGCCGAGGTGGTTCTGCCCGCGGGCGGTGAGGAGCACTTCGCCCTCCGCGCGTTAGCGACGCCGGGGCACGCCGAGGACCACGTCTGCTTCCTCACCGAAACCGGCGTCTGCTTCAGCGGCGATCTCGTCCTCGGCCTCGGCTCGACGATCGTCCCACCCGGCGGCAACTCGCTCGCCGCTTTCATGGACTCACTAGCCCTCCTGCAGGCACAGGAGATCACCCTGATCGCCCCCGGCCACGGCCCCTGGATCACCGAGCCGGAGGCGAAGCTGACCGAATACGTCGAGCACCGGCAGATGCGCGAGCGCCGCCTGCTCGCAGCGCTCGACAGCGGCGAGCGCTCCCGCGCCGAGCTGCTGGCCACCGTCTGGGACGACATCCCGATGGAGCTGCTGCCGATGGCGGCGATGGCGATGGAGGCCCATCTGGAAAAGCTCGAGGGCGAGGGGCGGCTGCCGAAGGACCTGGAGGCATAGCGGTACGCCCGCTCCTTCGTCTGTTCCCTTTCGTTCCTCTGCACCGATAAGGAACAGACGAATGGCATCCTGGCTGGCTAGCCAGTACCCTGGGCCGATGCGACGGGCGGCGCGAGTTGGATTCTTGGCGGGTGCTGTGGGAACCGGCCTGCTCGCCTCCGCGGTCGCGATCGTCTGGCACCGCCTCGCCAGGCGACCGCTGCCGCAGGTCGAGGGGACGATCGAGATCCCGGAGCTGCGGGGGAAGGTCAGCGTCCGGCGCGACCGCTGGGGGGTGCCCCATATAGACGCGGCCGAGCGCGAGGACCTCTTCTTCGCCCAGGGTTATTGCCACGGCCAGGACCGGCTCTGGCAGATGAACTTCTACCGCCGAGTGGTCGAGGGGCGGATCTCCGAAATGGCCGGTGAGGAGGGGCTGCCGATCGACAAGCTGATGCGGACGCTGGGGATCCGGCGCGTCGCCGAAGCCGAGGAAGCGGCGATGGAGCCGGGTCTGCGGGCGAAGCTGGAGCGCTTCTGCGCCGGCGTCAACGCCGCCGCCCGCGACGCCAAGGCGCTCCCCTTCGAGATGCAGGTCCTGCGCCAGGAGTGGGTGCCGTGGCGGCCGGTCGACATCCTCAGCCTCGGCAAGCTGCTCGCCTTCGGCCTCTCGACCAACTGGGAGCGGGAGCTGCTGCGGGCCGACATGGTGCGCGAGCTCGGTCCCGAGCTGGCGGCTCGCCTCGATCCCGTCTACCCCACCGACAATCCCGTCGTCGCCGAATCGCTGGAAGCCTGGACCGGCGAAGGAATGCCGTTGGTCGAGCAGATCGACCGGGTGCGGAGCTCGCTCGGCCTCGCCGCCGAGGCCTCGGGCTCGAACAACTGGGCTGTCTCCGCCGAGCGCTCGAAGTCGGGGACGCCGCTGATCGCCGGCGACCCGCACCTCTCGCCGAGCATGCCGGGCATCTGGTACGAGGTCGAGCTGCGCCACGACGGGCGCTTCGTCCGCGGCGCCTCGCTGCCGGGGATGCCGGGGATCTACATGGGGCAGAACAACGACGTCTGCTGGACGATCACCAACGTCATGGCCGACGTCCAGGATCTCTTCGTCGAGCGCGTCGAGGGTGACAACTACCTCTTCGAAGACGAGTGGCGGCCGCTGGCGCTCGCCCGCGAGGAGATCGTCGTCAAGGGCCGCTCCGAGCCGGTCGTGCTCGAGGTGCGCTCCACCCACCACGGCCCGATCGTCAACGAGGCGCTCGGCGCCGACGAGGGGGAGCCGCTGGCGCTTGCCTTCCAGACGCTGCGCGAATCGACCGCCTTCGAAGCCGCCTTCGAGCTGCTCGACATCGCATCCGGCCCGGAGCTGGTGGCGAAGCTCGAGGGCCACACTTCGCCCGCCTCGAACATGGTCTGGGCCGACCGCCACGGCTCGATCGGGTACAAGCTGATCGGTCGCCTGCCGCGCCGCCGCGGCGGCTGCCCGGACCTGCCGAAGCCGGGCTGGAGCGGCGAGTTCGAGTGGGAGGGGACGGTGCCCTACGAGGAACTGCCGGAGGTCGTCGACCCCGAGTGCGGCTACGTGATCACCGCCAACAACCGGATCGTCGGCGACGACTACCCGCACCACATCACCAGTGACTGGCTGGACGGCTTCCGCGCCAAGCGGATCGAGGAAATGATCAAGGCCGAGGAGAAGCACGACCTCGAGAGCTTCGAGGCGATCCAGAACGACAACTTCTCGCTCCCCGGGGCCGAGGCGGTGGCGCGGTTGAGCCGCCTGCACCCGAGTGGCCAGCGCGAGCGCAGCGCCTTGGAGCGGCTGCGCAGCTGGGACGGCAACCTCGACCCCGACTCGATCGCCGGGACTATCTACCAGGCCTTCCTGCTGCGACTGGCGCGCGAAGTGGCGCGCTGCGCGATCGGCGACCGCGACCTCTGCGAGCGCTGGCTCGACCGCGCCGACAACGGCTTCCTTCCCCACGTCACCTCGCCCTGGCGCTGGCACTCGCACCTGATGGCGCTCTGGGCCGAAGGCGACGAGGAGCTGATCGGCCGGCCCTGGGACGGGCTCGTCCTCGAGGCGCTGGCGGGCGCCCTCGACGACCTCGGCGACCGCTTCGGCCCCGACCCCGAGGCCTGGCGCTGGGGCCGCGTCCACGAGCTCAAGTTCCCGCACCCGCTCGGCGACGCCAACCCGCTCTTCGACCGCCTCCTCAACCGCCGCCTCCGCGCCGGCGGCGCCCAGGAGACGGTCAGCCAGATCGCCTACGACCCCAACGACCCCTACAACGCCGTCTGGGCGCCGAGCTGGCGGATGATCGCCGACCCGACCGAGCCCGACCGCTCGCGCTGGCAGATGTTCACCGGCCAGTCCGGTCACCCCGCCAGCCCGCATTACGACGACCTGCAGCCGGACTGGCTCGACGGCCGTACGCAGCCGATGTGCGGCGCAGGTCCCTGGTCGGAGCTGGAGCTGATTCCTTCGCAGTAACTTCAGACCGAGGTGTTGCACGGTGCTACACTCGTGCTCGTGCCGACCAAGCGACCCCGCCACATGATCACCGAGACCGAGCCCGTGAAAGCGGCGCTGGACGAATTGCGCCGGGTCCAGGGGGGAGAGAAGGTGGAGCTCGCCGACTTAGTCATCCGTGGCGCTAGAGACAAGATTCGGGAGCTCAGGGCTCCGGGGAGCGAGGCAGCGCGGAAGGCGGGCAGGGAGATCGTTGAGTGGATTCGCTCGCCTGACCGACCTCGACCTGACCTCAAAGCGGCGGAAGAAGTCAAGTACCTCGGGCTCGAAGCCAACTACCCCGAGTAGGTTGCTCCTCCTCGACCACTCCGCCTGGTCGCGGCTGCTGGCCGACCAGGCCCCACCGCACCGCGAGAACGACGTCCTCGACTGGATCGCAGACAGCAGGCTCGCGACCTCTCTGCCCTTTCTGCTCGAGGCCGGGTTTTCAGCCCAGGACGCCGCGGAACACAGCGAAGGGATGGAGCGCCTCGAACGGTTTCCGCTCTTCCCAATCGACGAGGCCGTCGAACTCGCCGCTCGCAATGCGCAGCACGATCTCGCTCGGGTCGGGCACCATCGTCTGCCCCCTACCGATCTATTGATCGCCGCCTGCGCCCACGTGGCGGGCGGCGGGGTCCTTCACTACGACCGCGACTTCGACCTGATCCTCGAGCACACCAGCCTCAGCTTCGAAAGCGTCTGGCTGGCCGAGCCAGGCACGCTTTAGGTAGAGGCGCCGCGACTCGAGCGCCGGCGACGGGTTCTCCCTAGATGCAACGAACCCGGCTCTTTCTCCCCCTGCTTCTGATCGCCGCCGCCCTGCTCGTGCCCGCGAGCGCGCAGGCGGTTCCCCGCGGCTTCTTCGGGATCGTCCCGCAGACCGGGATCGGGCCGAAGGACCTGGGGCGGATGCGCGCCGGGGGGGTGGAAACGCTGCGGATGCCGCTCTCCTGGGCCGGGGTCCAGCGCTCTCGTCGCAGCGACTACGACTGGAGCGGGTTCGACGCGACGGTCGCCGCCGCGGCGGAGAACGGGATCGAGATCCTCCCCGTTCTCTTCGAAGCACCGGGGTGGGCGACCGGGAACGGGCGCCGGCTGCCGGTTGACAGCGCTCGCCAGCGGCAGGCCTGGGCGCAGTTCGTCGCCGCTGCGGTCGAACGCTACGGCCGCCGCGGTGAGTTTTGGGAAGAGCACGGGCCGGGCAGCAGGCAGCCGCTGCCGCGGCTGCCTGTCCGCGCCTGGCAGGTCTGGAACGAGGAGAACTTCTTCTACTTCACCAAGCCGGTCTCGCCCGGTCGCTATGCGCGCCTGCTGGCGGTGAGCAGGCCGGCGATCCGCCGCGCCGACCCCCGCGCGGAAATCGTCCTCGGCGGCCTCTTCGGCCATCCGCGCCAGCGGCCGCCGCACGCGATGGACTCGGTCGACTTCCTCGATCAGCTCTACCGCTCGCGTGGGGTCAAGGCGAACTTCGACGCCGTTGCGCTGCACCCCTACGCCGCCGACGGCGGCGAGCTGCGCGCCTCGGTCGAGGAGGTGCGAAGGACGATGGTCCGCCACGGCGATAGCCGCTCCGGCCTCTACGTCACCGAGATCGGCTGGGGCTCGGCCTACAACCCGCGCGCGGTCGCCTTCGAGGTCGGCCTGCAGGGCCAGGCGCGGGAACTGCGGCGCGCCTACGGCTACCTGCTCGCCAACCGGGGCCGGCTGAATCTGCGCCAGGTCGACTGGTTCACCTGGAAGGACCTGCAGGGGAGCTGCGCCTTCTGCGACTCCTCCGGTCTCTTCCGGCAGGGCGCCCGCTTCAAGCCGAAGCCGGCCTGGCGCGCCTTCGTCCAGGTCACTCGGCGCGCGAGATCCCGCTGACCAGCTCGACGATCGGCGCCGGCGCCTTCTCCGGCGAGCCGGCGTCGAAGGGGGGGTCGGGGTCGTACTCGATCCCCAGCTGGATCGCCTGCGCGACGTCGGGCCCGACCTCGCGCCCGACCAGGTAGAGCGCCATGTCGATCCCGGCGGAGACGCCGGCGGCGGTGATGACCTTGCCGTCCTCGACGTAGCGGCCCCCGACCGGCTCGGCGCCGAAATCCTTCAGCGGCTCCAGCCAGGCCCAGTGGCCGGTCGCGCGACGTCCGTCGAGCAGCCCGGCGGCGGCGAGGAGCAGCGAGCCGGTGCAGACCGAGGTCGTCCATTTCGAGGTCTCGTCGACTCGCCGCAGCCAGCTGAGGATCACCTCGTCGCCCATCTTCTTGCGGGTGCCGATGCCGCCGGGGACGAGGACGATCTCGGGCTCGCCGACCTCCTCCAGGCTGCGGTCCGCGGTCAGACCGACGGCGCCGCTGTCGGTCCGCACCTCGCCGCGCTGCGCGGCGACGAACTCGACCTCCCAGCCGGGAACCGAGCGCAGCACCTCGTAGGGGCCGATCGCGTCGAGCGCGGTGAAGCCCTCGTAGAGAAGGATCACGATCTTCATCCGGTCATGTTCTCACGGGGGGTGTCTGAGGAAAAGGGCTGATAACACCCCGTCAGCTCAGACACGCCTAGAGTGGGGGCCGGTGAGCAGGCGCGACCAGATCAAGCTCAGCGAGGCCGAGGAGCGGCAGCTGCTGGACGAGGAGCGGATCGCCGTCGTCTCCAGCCTCGGGCCGCGCGGCTGGCCGCACTCGATGCCGCTCTGGTTCGTCCCCCGCGACGGGGTCGTCTGGATCTGGACCTACGCGAAGTCGCAGAAGGTCCGCAACCTCGAACGCGACCCGCGGGCGACCGTGCTCGTCGAGGCGGGGCATGAGTACGGCGAGCTGCGCGGGGTGATGGTCGAGTCCGAGGCGGTGATCCACCGCGACTTCGAGACCGTGCTCGGCTTCGCGGAGGAGCTGACCGTGCGCTATGCGGAGGGGATCTCCTCGGTCGAGGGGGACGCCAGGGCGGCGCTCGAAGCCCAGGCGCCGAAGCGGGTCGCGCTCAGCTTCCCGCCGCTGCGCACGGCAACCTGGGACCACCGCAAGCTCGGCGGCACCTACTAACGCCGAACCAAGCCGAACCGAACCGATCGCTACCTTTCCCGATTCGATGAAACGACGCCTCCTCGCCCTTCCCCTCCTCGCCTGCCTGCTGCTCGCCCTCGTCCTCGGCCAGTCCGGCGCCGCGAAACCGCTGCCGCGCCCGCCGAAGGGCTTCTTCGGGGTCGCCCCGCAGACCGAACTGACCGAACTCGACGCCCGCTACATGCGGGCGGGCGGGATCGAAAGCATCCGCCTGCCGCTGCTCTGGTCGAGCGTGCAGCCGACCCGCAACGGCGCCTACGACTGGAGCGGCTTCGACGCGATGATGGAAGTCGCCGCCCGCGCCGGGCTGCGGGTCTTCCCCTCGCTGGCCTCGCCGCCGCGCTGGATCGCCCGCAAAGAAACGGTGCTCCCCGTAGCCAACGCCAAGCAGCGGCGCGCCTGGTCGACCTTCCTCAGCGCCGCCGTCGCCCGCTACGGGCCCGGCGGCGAATTCTGGGCCCAGCACGGCGGCATCGGCCCCAACTACGAACCGGCGATCACGGCGCCGGTGCCGATCCGCGAATGGCAGATCTGGAACGAGCCCAACTTCTTCTACTTCGCGTATCCCGTTTCGCCGCCCCAGTACGCGAAGCTGGTGAGGATCTCCAGCCAGGCGATCAAAGCAGTGGACCCGCGGGCGAAAGTCGTCCTCGGCGGCCTCTTCGCGAAGCCGAAGGCCGCGGGCAAGCGGGGGATGCCGGCAACGACTTTCCTCGACCGTCTCTACTCGGTCCCGGGGCTGCGCAACAGCTTCGACGGGATCGACCTCCACCCCTACGCGATCGACAGCGAAGAGCTGGAAGAAATGACCGAGGAATTCCACGACGTCACGCTGGCGAACCACGACCGGCCCGGCCTCTACATCGGCGAGCTCGGCTGGGGCTCGCAGAATGACTTCGAGCAGGTCGCCTTCGAGCAGGGCATCCGCGGCCAGGTGAAGCAGCTGCGCGGCTCCTATGGCTACATGCTGGAAGACGCCCGCCGCCTCAACCTCAAGGCCTCCTACTGGTTCTCCTGGAAGGACCTGGCCGGCTCCTGCACCTTCTGCGACTCGGTCGGCCTCTTCCGCGCCGGCCCGAAGTTCCGCCCGAAGCCGGCCTGGCACGCCTTCGTCGCCCTGACCGGCGGCCGCGCTCGTCCCTGAAGAGCTCGTCTCAGCGGTGCCGGAGGTGGCGAACCGGGCGGATCGTCAGGCGGCGGGAGATCGCGCCGGCGAAAGTCTGGTCGGCCTTGAGGGTGACCCGGAAGCTGGAGTGGCGCTTGATCTGGGGTCGGAAGTGGGCGGAGCAGATCCGGTCCAGCTGACGGGTGCCGAGGTTGCGGCGGCCGCGCCAGAGAGTCACCCGACCGCCGTGGCGGCCGTTGCAGGGGCTGACCCAGGCCGAGATCAGAGCGTGGCGCCTGCGCTTGACCTTGCGGCTGGCCGCCCGCACCCTGACCAGGGAAGGGGTAAGCGTCGCCGTGGTCGCACCGCCGCCGCAGGCGGCGGTGCCGGATTCGAGCAGGCGGTAGACCGGCCCCGCTTTGGACACGGCGTAGAGACGTCCGCAGGAATCCTCGCCGAAGGAGTCGAGTTCGTCGACGTGGACACCCTCGGCACGGTCGGTCAAGTAGGGGGCCGCGAGCGAGAACGAGCGGACGTCGCCGGCGCAGAGGTCGCCGTAGACGTAGCGTCCGAGGAGGTCGCCGATACCAGGACCGCGGGCCACGTAGCCCCCGATGACCGCGCAGCCAGCAGCGGGATTCGCATAGTCGAAGACCGGTTCGGTGAACGCTCCTGGGGGCGCGGTTCCGCAGCCTTCGTCGGTCGCCGGGCCGGCTTGGGTGCCCTCGCGGCAGTTCCAGCCGTAGTTGTTCCTCTCGCCGAGTCCGGGAGCAGCGGCAAAGTCGACCTCCTCGCGAGTTTCCTGGCCGACGTCGCCGATCCAGAGATCGCCCGTCTGCCGGTCGAAGGAGAAGCGGAATGGGTTGCGGAGCCCGTAGCTCCAGATCGTGTCGTAGGGGGCCGGGCTGGTGGCGGCAAACGGGTTGCCGGTGGGCACCGAGTACGGGCCAGTGGCTCCCGGGTCGGGATCGATGCGGAGGATCTTGCCGAGCAGGCTGCTCAGGTTCTGGGCGTTGTGTTCGAGGTCGTCCCGGGGCCCGCCGTCGCCGGTCGAGACGAAGAGGTTGCCTTCGGGCCCGAACTGGAGCTGGCCGCCGTAGTGGTTGTCCTGGTTCGGGTGTTTGATCGTCAGCAGGTTGCGGAGGCTGGAGAGGGGGGCACCCGATCCGCTGGCGACCAGTTCGGCAACGTGGATGTCGGGATTTTCCGCCTGCGGCCCGGTGTAGTAGAGGAAGAGGCGTCCGCTGCTGGCGAAGTCGGGCGCGAGGGCGATCGAGAGCAGGCCACCCTCGCCGACATCGGAGACAGGGAGGGTCGCGAACGGCTTCACTTCGCCGTTTTCGACGACCACGATCGCGCCGCTGCGCTCGACGACGAAGAGGCGGTCGGGGTTGGCCGGCGCCGAGGTCACGTATACCGGCTGGTCGAAGCTGCCGATGCTCTGCGCCGTCAGGGCTTGGGCGCTGCCGCTCGTGAGTGCCGAGATGGCTAGTACGACCGCTGCAAGTTTTCCCACTGCCCGGATCACCTCATTCAAGGTAGCTAATCGTCCCCCGGTACTTATCTGTAGGTTGCGCAGCGAGTGGATGCCCTTGAACAGCATCTTTCCCGGCAGGCGGAGGTCTCGCGGGACTTCTTCTGGAACCGGTTGCGCTGGGAGCTCGTCTGCGACGAGCTCGGCGGCGATTGCAGTCGCGTCGTCGACGTCGGTGCCGGGGTCGGATTCCTCGGCGATTATCTCGAGCGCGAGCGACCCGGCCTCGAGTACTGGTACGTCGAGCCGATCGAGCCGCTGGAGGAAGGGCTGGTCCAGCGCTTCGGGGAGAAGGGCAACCGGCGCGAGCGCGACTTCGCCGGGGCCTCCTACGTAACGCTGATGGACGTACTTGAGCACCAGGAGGACGATCGCGCCTTCCTCGCCGAGCTGGCCGAAAAGATGGACCCGGGAACCACCCTGCTGTTGACGGTTCCGGCGATGCCATGGTTGTGGTCAGGCTGGGACGCGATGCTCGGCCACTACCGCCGCTATACGAAGCGGAGCCTGCGGGCGGTCACCGCGACCCTGCCGCTGCAGGTCGAAGAGGCGAGCTACCTGTTCCCGGAGTTGATTCCGCTCGGATTGCTGCGACGAATGCGGATGCGGAATGGTGAGGCCGCCGACCCCGAGGGCGCCGAGTTCCCGGAACTCCCGAAGCCGCTGAACGAGACCCTCTACGGGGTGGGCAAGGCGACGGTTTGGGGTCGCCGGCTCTGGCCTGCCGGCACCTCCCTCTACGCACGGCTGCGGCACACCGGCTGAGACTCCGACGCTTTCGCGCTTTGATTGGAGACTTGGAACGGATCTGGCGCCGGCGGTGGGTGCGCCCGGCGGTCGGCGCCCTGGCGTTTGCGGCGCTGACCCTGATCACTGTCCTGATCGCGAAACCGCGGATGTACAGCGGGTTCGCCGTCTACGACGACGAGGGCTACATGCTGATCGCTCTGCGCTCGTTTCTAGAACATGGGCACCTCTACGACGAGGTCTTCAGCCAGTACGGTCCCTTCTACTACGAGTTCTGGGGGGGCTTCTTCGAACTCCTTGGGATCCCGGTCGACCATGATGGGGGCCGCGCCGCGGCTATCTTCGCCTGGGTAGCCACCGGCCTCCTCTTCGGGGTCTCAACCTGGCGAATGACCCGCAGCATCCTGATCGGCCTCGCCACTCAGATGCTCGTCTTCGGCGCGATCATCACCGTCGTCAACGAGCCGATGCACCCGGGGGGAATCATCTGCCTCCTGCTGGGGGCGATCGTCGCCCTCTCCTGCCTGGCACGGGCGCGCACCTCGCCCATCGCCATGGCCTTCCTCGGGGGCGCGGTGATGGCGTTGATCCTGGTCAAGATTAACGTCGGCGCCTTCGCCCTGATCGCCCTTGCCCTCGCCTGCGCGGTCAGCTACCCGCAGCTGACCAGCCGACATTGGCTGCGCCCGCTGGTGGAGACGCTCTTCGTGGCGACGCCGCTGCTGGTGACGACCTCGAAGTTCGGCGAAGCCTGGGCTCGTCATTACGCGGTCCACGTCGCCTTGGCAGCACTCGCGGTCGTGATCGTCCTGCGAGCCCGAACCGCGCGGCCGCGGGAGGGCGAGGAGCTGTGGTGGCTCGGCGGGGGCCTTCTGGTGACGGGAGCTGTCGTCTGCCTTGCCGTAATCGCCTCCGGCACCACGCCTGGCGACCTCATCGAAGGCGTGATCTCGCAGCCGCTGCGCCAGTCCGACGCCTTCAGCATTCCGCTTGGTCTGGCCGATCGCACCTACATCTTCGACCTGCTCGGCCTGGTCGGCGCCGGGGCCTTCTGGTATTTCGGCCGCGGTCGCGGGGTCGGTGCCAGCCCTGCGTTCACCTCCGTCATCGCGCTGCTCAGCATCTTCGTCGGGCTCGAGATGGCGCTGTCGACGATCGGCAGGACGGTCCTCTTCGACACCATCGCCTTCACCGGCTACCAGTTCGCCTTCCTCCCCTTTGTCTGGGTCGCTCTGCTCCCCGTCGCGGGGGACGAGGACGGGGACACCGCCTTCGCGCGTCTGCTGCTGCCCCCGCTGGCCGTGCTGCAGGCGCTGCACGCCTTCCCGGTCGCCGGCAGCCAGGTCGCCTGGTCATCCTTCATGCTGATTCCGGTGGGAGCCCTCTGCGTCGCCAATGGTGCCCGTGGCCTTGTCGGGCTCCTCGACAGCGCCCGCGAGCGTTGGGCGATCGGGGCGATCGCAGTCGCCGGGGCGGCGGCGATGATGCTGGTGCTCATCAATATCCAGCTGCGCCAGCCGCTGAACACCTACTCCGCCTCCTATGACGCCGGAACTTCCCTCGATCTGCCCGGCGCCAGGAGCGTCCACCTCACGCCCGAAGAATCCGACCTTTACCGCCGGGTCAGCCTTGCGATCGACGCCAACTGCCGAACCCTGCTCACGTTGCCAGGGATGAACAGCTTCTACTTCTGGACTGGGCTGCAGCCGCCGACCGGCTTTAACGCTACCGCCTGGACGACTCTCTTCGACGAGGATCACCAGCAGCGTGTGATCGATGCGACCAACTCGGTACGCGGTCTCTGCGTGCTGGAAAACGAAAGTCTGGCGGCAAGCTGGAGCGGGGGGACGATTCCCGACGAGCCACTGGTTCGCTACATGCGCCAGGGCTTCCGGCCTCTCGCCACGATCGGCGCTTACCGGTTGCTGCGCCGGGAAAGGAGCGGAGGCACCTCGTGATCACCTGGATCGTCACCCCTGTCTACCGCGACGTCGACTCCTTCGAAATCCTCCGCGAGCGGCTACTCGACGTCCTCGGCCATGACGGTGCCGGCGCCAGGTTCGTTGTCATCGACGACACCGCCGGCCAGGACGAGGCAATCGTGCGGCTGAATGCCTACGACGACGTGACCGTCTTGCGGCCGCCGTTCAACCTCGGCCACCAGCGGGCGATCGTCTATGCACTGCGGAAGGTCCTGTCGCAGGTCGACGACAACGATGCGATTGTCACCCTCGACGCTGATGGCGAGGACCAGCCGAGCGACCTGCCGCGGCTGCTGGAGCCGCTGCGGGACGGGGACAAGCTGCGCCGCAAGGTGGTGCTGGCGCTGCGTACTAAACGCCGCGAGTCGCTCGGGTTCAAGGTCTTCTACCGCCTGTTTCGCCTCCTCTTCAGGTCGCTGACCGGGACCACGGTTCGGTCCGGCAACTTCGCTGCGATGCCGGGCTCGGTCGCCAAGCGGGTCCTCCTGCACCCGACCTTCGACCTTGCCTACTCCTCGGCGATCCTCGCCCTCGACATCCCGATCGAGTACGTCCCCTGCGAGCGCGGCGAGCGCTATAGGGGCCGCTCGAAGATGACCTACGGACGGCTGGCGATGCACGGCCTGAGAATGCTGATGCCGTTTACCGACCGGATCGCGATCAGGGCCCTGGGTGCCTTCGTATTCTTCGCCATCTTCGGCATCCTCCTCGCGGTCATCGTCGTCGGCCTCAAGCTCTTCACCTCCTCCTCGATCCCCGGCTGGACCAGCTACATCGCCCTCGGCTCGCTGATCGTCTCGTTGGTCGCGCTGGGCAACTTCGTCAGCCTCTTCGTCCTCTTCTCGCAGACGCGGGCGGTCTCCCTCGCCAACATCGAGGAGCTGACGGCGGAGGACTAACCCGGCAGGGTGTGGCAGCGCACCGGACCGATCTCCTCATCGGCGACCGCGACGGCGGCGGAATACCCGGGCCCGACGTCGACGGCCTTTACGGCCACGGGCGTGGGCAGAACCCGTCCGGACAGGCCCACGCCGAGGCACTTGAGGCGGGCCTCGTGGCGGACCCAAGCGGCGTAAAAGACGGCGGGACGGTCGGCCGGGGAGGCGGCGCGGACCCTTTCGACTTCCTCTTCTTCGAGAACTCGCTCGGCGAGGCCAAGCAGGTCGCGCGCGGCCTCGACGCGCTCGACGTCGACTCCGACCGGCCGGCTGCTCGAGACCGCGACGAGGGCCAGGTCACCGGTGTGACTGAGGTTGAAATGAAGCTCATCGCCCGGCAGCCGCGGCTTCCCGTTCGCGTCCACCTCGATCTCGACCGCCGCCGGTGGCTGCTCCAGGTAGCCGGCGAGTACCCGCCGTAGCGCCCAGCGTGCCGCGAGCCAGCGGTAGCGCGGTTGATCGCGCAAGAAGCCCTCGAAGCGCTCCTGCTCGGGGCCGGGAAGTCCCTCCGGTCCGGCGTAGCCCTCTCCGTCGAGCGCGGCGCGCCAGATGTGGACTCCCTCGAACACTGTCCTAAATAGGATTGCGCGAATGTCTACTTCCCCGACGGGACCGGCAATGCTGGTGCTGCCGACCTACAACGAGGTCGACAACTTGAAGCCGTTGGTCACTGCCGCCCTTGAAAACCTTCCCGCCGATGCGCGGGTGCTCGTGGTCGATGACGGCTCCCCTGACGGCACCGGCGAGCTCGCCGACCGGCTCGCCGCAGGCGAGGACCGAATCGAGGTTCTCCATCGACCCCACAAGGAAGGACTTGGACCGGCATATCTGGCCGGGTTCCGCGTCGCGCTCGAGACGGGGGCCGGGTATGTCCTCGAGATGGACTCCGATTTCTCGCACGACCCAAAGGACCTTCCCCGCCTGCTGAAAGCTGCCGAGGACGTCGACCTCGTAATCGGATCCCGGTATGTCGAGAATGGTGAAATCGAGAACTGGACGTCGTTGCGCAAAGCCATCAGCCGCGGTGGTAGTGCCTACGCGCGCCTCGTCCTCGGCCTGGGGATCCAGGACCTCACCGGCGGCTTCAAGTGTTTCCGGCGGGAGGTTCTGGAGCGCATCCCACTCGAGTCCATTTCCAGCCGCGGGTATGCCTTCCAGGTGGAGACGACCTATCGGGCCGCCCAAGCCGGATTCAGGATCAAGGAGATCCCGATCTGCTTTCGCGAGCGCCGCGCCGGCGACTCGAAGATGAGCGGCAAGATCGTCGCCGAGGCCGCCTGGAAAGTCCCTTTGCTGCGGCTGACGAGCCGGTGAGCCGCCTCCTGATCACCGGCGGTGCCGGCTTCGTCGGCTCGAATCTCGCCGTCGCGCTGGCTACCAGGTACCCCGATTGGGAGGTCGTCGCCTTCGACAACCTCTACCGGCGGGGCTCAGAACTAAACCTGCCGCGGCTGGAAGCAGCCGGGGTCGGGTTCGTCAAAGGCGACGTGCGCGAGCCGGGGGACTTGAAGGCGGTGGGGGAGCTGGGCGCGCTTATCGAGTGCTCGGCCGAGCCGTCGGTGATGAGCGGCGTCGACGGCGACACCGGCTACCTCGTCCACACCAACCTCACCGGCGCCTACAACTGCCTCGAGCTCGCCCGCCGCGACGGCGCCTTCGTCGTCTTCCTCTCGACCAGCCGGGTCTACCCGGTGGCGCCGCAGGTGGAGCTGAACCTGGAGGAGACCGAGACGCGCTTCGAGCTCGCGGTCGACCAAAAGGTCCGAGGAGTTTCACCGCGCGGGATCTCCGAGGATTTCCCGCTCGAGGGGGCTCGCACCCTCTACGGCGCCACCAAGCTCGCCGCCGAGATGCTGATCGAGGAGTACCGGGAGGCGCTCGGCGTCCCCGCGGTGATCGACCGCTGCGGCGTCATCGCCGGCCCCTGGCAGATGGGGAAGGTGGACCAAGGGGTATTCACCCACTGGATGCTCGCCCACCACTTCCGCAACCCCCTCAGCTACATCGGGTTCGGGGGGCATGGCAAGCAGGTACGCGATCTCCTCCACGTCGAGGACCTGGTCGACCTGGTCGAGCGGCAGCTGCTCGACCCCGGCGCCTGGGACGGCCGCACCGTGAACGTCGGCGGCGGCCGCGAGTGCAGCCTCTCGCTGCGCGAGACGACCGCGATCTGCCGGCGGCTGACCGGCAACGAGGTCCCGATAACGCCCGTTGAGGAGACCCGGCAGGGGGATGTCCCTATATATCTGTCTGACTGCACGAGGCTTTACGGCCTGGACGAGTGGCGACCGCGGCGTAGCGCCGAGCAGGTGCTGAGCGACATCCACGAGTGGATCGCCGCCGACGAAGAGCGGATCGCCCAGGCCCTCGACATCGATGCCCCAGCGGGGGAAGGGAGCAAATAGGCGAAATGCCGGTCGCAATCATCACCGGAGCGGGGGGCCTGATCGGCTCCGAGGCTGTGGACCACTTCGTCTCCCAGGGGTTCGACGTCGTCGGGATCGAGAACGACATGCGGGCGCGCTTCTTCGGGCCCGAATCCTCGACCTCGCACGTCACCCAGCGCCTGATCGAGGCCTACCCGCAGGAGTTCCGCTGGGAGAACGCCGATATCCGCGACGCCGGTGAGATCGAGCGGATCTTCCGCGAGCGCGCCGGCCAGATCGAGCTGGTCGTCCACACCGCCGCCCAGCCCTCGCACGACTGGGCCGCGAGCGAGCCGCAGACCGACTTCGGCGTCAACGCCAACGGCACCCTCAACCTGCTCGAGGCCGCGCGCGCCCACTGCCCCGACGCCCCCTTCGTCCACTGCTCGACCAACAAGGTCTACGGCGATACGCCGAACCGGCTGCCGCTGCAGAGCCTGGAGAAACGGCTCGAGCTGCCCGAGGACCACCCCTACTACAGGGGCATCGACACCTCGATGACGATCGACAGCTCGACCCACTCGCTGTTCGGCGTCTCCAAGGCCGCGGCCGACCTCCTGGTCCAGGAGTACGGGCGCTACTTCGACATGCCCACGGTCGCCTTCCGCGGCGGCTGCCTGACCGGCCCCCAGCACGCGGGAGCGAAGCTGCACGGCTTCCTCGCCTACCTGATGAAGTGCACGGTCACCGGCACCCCCTACACCGTCTTCGGCTACGACGGCAAGCAGGTCCGCGACAACATCCACAGCGCCGACCTGATCGCCGCCTTCGACGCCTACCGCAAGGCGCCGCGCCCCGCTGCCGTCTACAACATCGGCGGCGGCCGCTTCAGCAACTGCTCGATGCTGGAGGCGATCGACGCCTGCGAGCGGATCTCCGGGCGGGAGCTTCAGTGGGAGATGGGGGAGGAGCCGCGGGTGGGCGACCACCGCTGGTGGATCTCCGACCTGGAGCCGTTCAAGGCCGACTACCCCGACTTCGAGCTCCGCTACGGGATCGACGACATCCTGCGGGAGATGTACGAGCAGAACCTCGAGCGCTGGGCCGGCGCCACGGCCTGAGGTTCAGAAGGCGTTGCTGCCGATGATGGCGGCGACGATCACGAAGAAGCCCGCAACCATCTCTCGCCGCAGCTCGCGAATATCGGCCTTGACGTCCGCGAAACCGTCATCGACCTTCTTGTTGAGGTCGTCAAGACGCTCGTCGGTCCACTTCTCTCTCGGCTGCATCATCACCGCCATGAGCATAGCGTAACGTTTAAGCTGCAACAGAAGACGCCCAGAAACAAAATCTTGCCGCGCGACTTCGCAGCAAATTCGTGACTTCCGATAGCGTCGCCGCCTCATGGCAGAGGGGATGAAGCTCTCAGTGGTGATGCCTGCCCAGAACGAGGAGGGCTCGGTCGGGGCGACGGTCGAAGGCGTCGTCGCCGTCCTCGACCGCGAGGGGATCGACTACGAGGTCGTCGTTGTCAACGACGACTCCGAAGACTCGACCGAAGCGGTCGTCGCTGCGCTCGGAGAGTCGAATCCCCGCATCCGCGTCCACCGCTCTCACAACCAACGCGGCTTCGGCAACGCGATCCGCGCCGGCCTCGACGTCTTCGAGGGCGACGCGGTGGCGATCGTAATGGCTGATGCCTCCGACGACCCCGAGGACCTCATCCGCTATTACCACGTGCTCGAGCAAGGCTTCGACTGCGCCTTCGGCTCGCGCTTCGTCCCCGGCGCCAAGGTCTACGACTACCCCAGGGTCAAGTACGTCGTCAACCGCCTCGCCAACCAGTTCATCCGCATCCTCTTCCGCCACCGCTACAACGACACCACCAACGCCTTCAAGGCCTACCGCCGCGAGGTCGTCGAGACGATCCAGCCGCTGCTCTCCAAGCACTTCAACCTCACCGTCGAGATGCCGCTGAAGGCGATCGTCCGCGGCCACAGCTACGAGGTGATCCCCACCTCCTGGACCAACCGGACCAGCGGCGAAGCGAAGCTGGCGATGAAAGAGATGGGCAGCCGCTACCTCTTCATCGTCCTCTACGTCTGGCTGGAGATGACCCTCAGCCGCGGTGACTACCGCGTCGGTTCGAAACGCCGGCGCTGACGTTTCCACAGTGGCCCCGGGCGGCGCTTCGCCCAGGAGACGTAGGAGGAGATCCGCGGTAGGCCGTGGGTGAGGCCGGGGTTGCCGAAGGGGTCGGAGGAGGTCATCGCCGACCAGCGGTCTTCAAGCAGGTTCAACTCCCATTCCCGCACCTCGGGGTCGCGGCTGGAAGACTCGAAGTGGTACATGATCAGGTCCGGGTCGTAGACGATCCGCAGGCCTTCCTTGTAGGCCTTGAGGCAGTAGTCGACGTCGTTGAAATTGACCGGGAACGTGGTCGAAAGGCCGCCGAGGCGGTCGAAGACCGAGCGCCGGGTCATCAGGCAGGCGCCGGTTACGGCGAGGCAGTTGCGGGCGATCAGGGTGAAGTTCGAGTAGCCCTTGTAGTCCTCGGCGAAGCCGCGGTGGTAATGGCCGGGACGGCCGCCATCGAAGGCGACGCCGACGTGCTGAAGGCGGCCGTCGCCCCAGAGCAGCTTGCCGCCGACGGCACCGATTCCCTCCTGCTCGGAGTACATGACCATCCGCTCGATCCAGTCCCGCGTCCGCACCTCGATGTCATCGTTCAGCAGCAGCAGGTGCTCGCCCCTGCTGTGGACGGCACCGAGGTTGATCTTGGCCGAGAAGTTGAACTTGCCCTCGTACGGGACGAGCCGCAGTCGCTCGCCGCCGATCTCGCGCAGCTCGTCCAGGACCTCCGGGGGGGTCGCTTCGCCGAAGACGACGACGATCTCGACGTTCTTGTAGCTGGAGTCCTCGAGAATGCTGCGGACGCAGTGGACGACGAGGACGACCTCCTCGAAGCGGACGTCGCGGCGCTGGCCGGCGGTCGGGATGACGATGCTGACCAGCGGCTCCTCCTTCAGGCGCGGCTGCAGATGGAGGATCCCCGGGTCGAGCGGGTCGCGCTCGACCTCCGCCTGCAGGCCGATCCGGTCGCAGTGCGCCTGCACCGCCCGGCGCCCGGCCTCGAAGGCGTAGGGCTTGACTGCCTCACCGCCGGCCGCGGCCGAGGTCTCGAGCATCCGCCAGTGGTAGAGGATCCGCGGCACGTGGAGGACGCGTCGCGCCTTCTCCGTCACCTTGAGGACGAGGTCCCAGTCCTGGGAGCCCTCGAACTCCGGGTCGAAGCCGCCGACCTCTTCGACCAGTGAGCGCCGCAGGACGCTGAGGTGACAGGTGTACATCTGCGTCCGCATCCGCTCCGGTGACCAGTCGGGCTTGAAGAATGGGTCACGGTGGGCGCCGGAGGCGGTGACCTTGTCTTCGTCGGTGTAGACGTAGTCGGCTTCCGGGGCACCGTCGAGCGCCTCGGCGACGTGGGCGAGGGCGTCGGGGTGGAGGAGGTCGTCGTGGTCCAGCAAGGCGATGAACTCGCCGCGGGCCATCGCCAGAGCACCGTTGGAAGCGCCGACGATGCCGCTGTTGCGCTCCGCGAACTCGACCCGGATGCGGCCGTCGCGGGCGGCGGCGGAGCTGAGGATCTCCCGCACGTGCGGCTCGGACGAGGCGTCGTCGTAGAGACAGAGCTCCCAGTTGCCGTAGTCCTGGGTTTCGACCGAGGCCAGCATCTTTCGCAGGACCCCGGCCGGGGTTTCGTAGACAGGGGTGAGGATCGAGAAGCGCGGTGCAGCCACGGGCTCAGGCGCGACCGACGAGGCGGAGGAAGAGGTGGAGCAGCATGCCGACGCCTGGCACCGAGCCAAAGCGGCCCTTGACGTTCTCCAGCCGTTCGCGGCCGTCTTCGTACATCGCCAGCTTGCCCTTCGCCACCCCCAGCTCGGCGTCCTTGCCGATCAGCAGGTCACGCAGCTTCAGGACCTCCTCGTCGAGGCGGTCGATCTCGGCCTGCAGCTCGGCACGGCTCTTGCTTGGCTTGCTCTCCGGCGCGGCGGGCGGCGTGGAGCTCCTGGCCGCCTGCCCGGCCGGGCTGATGGGGGTCGATTGCTCGGACACCTCTTCCGCAGTCTATCTCGGATGTGGCTGCGGCCTCGCCTGTGTCTACGGACGCTTGCGACGTCGCATCATCAGAGTTGCGAGCACTCCCAAGAGCGAGCCGACCAATGCGAGGATGCTGATCCAGCGACTGACGACGACGGTGGGCCCGTCCTCAGCGCTGACGACGACGGTGCGTGGCTCTCGAGGGGAGGCGGGCAGGCGGACGACCATCTGTCCGGCATCACTGCGCCCGACCGGCTCTGCTCCCGAGATGTCGACGAGATAACTGCCCGTATCGATATTCGTCTGGGCGGTGCCGGCCGGACCCGGCGGGTAAACAATCCGGTAGCTGTCGCGGATGCCTTCCTCCACCGGGACATTCAAAGGCTGAGGAAGCGTCGGTTCGACGAGCGGCGCCGAGCCGTCGCCGAATTGGATGAACGCGTACCAACTGGGTGGTGGCTGCACCGTGGAAGCCAGCGTTTCGTCGCGTCCGTCCAGCCAGGATCGGACTTCGAAATTCTGCTGCACCGAAATCCCCAGGTTGAAGACGGCGATCACCGCCAGGGTCGCTCCGGCAGCCAAGGAGGCAGAGCCATTGTCTCGCCGCTCAGCTGCCGCAAGCACAAGCGTGACCAGTCCGACCACGCAGAAATCGACGTAGGTGAGGAGTCGGTAAGGGAACTGGATGTACTGGAGGAATTCCGGCAGGTCCATGATCAGCGACCAGTCGATGATCAGAACCACGAATGCCGCACACACACCGGTAAGGCCGAGCGCGAGGATCTGATTGCGGCGACCGAGCAGGCGCCAGAAGACGACGCCGAAGGCGACCGCCCAGAGGAGGGCGAGAACCGGAAGCGCGGCGTTGATGTCGCCGTGGATGAACGCGTACGCGTCCGGCGTATCGCGCAGGATCCGGAGCAGGTTCTCCACGCTCGTATAGGCCTGCTGGCTGATCGGGTCCGGTTCGTTTTCGACCGTGCGGGAGTGAAAGAAGATCAGCGGGCCGAGCATCCAGGCGTTGATGCAGCCGGCGAGGACGCTGAGCCAGGCGAGGCCGACCAGGCGCATGAGTCGTCCCATCACGAATTGCCGATGGCAGGCGATGAGGAGCGCGGCCAGGAGGCCGAGAAAGGCGATCCCCCAAACCATCGAGAGGGCGTGGCTGCCGGTGAGGAAGACGAGGCCGACCACGAACGCCGCCATGTCCCGCAGGCGCACCCGGGGCTCCCGCACCAGGCTGATCCCCGCCGCCGCGACGAGCGGCAGCATCGCGGTGCCGATCACCTCGGGGATGCCGCCGCGGCCGTAGAGGTTGCTGACGAAAATGGGCGCAGTCACTGCGATCAGGCCGGGTAGCTGCGCGCGCCATCCCCGCACACCGGCCATCCGCGCCATCCAGGTCCAGCCCAGGTAGCTGGCTGCGATGGCGCCTGCGTAAGAGAGGAGGACGGCGAAGTCGGTGCTGAAAACCTTGGCGACGAGGCCGCTGGCGGCGTAGAAGGTTCCTCCGTAGAAGGCGTAGTACGGGTAGAAGGCCCCGAGCGTGGACTGCAGGTAGATGCTCGGTTCGTGCAGGGTGGCGATGTTCAGCCCCTGCATGTAAACGAGCCAGGAGTGGTTGCCCCAATCGGAGGCAAAGGTCCGATCCGTAAAAAGGATCGGCAGGAGCAGGCAGAGGATCGCCCCCGCCGGGATCGCCCACTGCCAGCGCGCCCGCATCGGCGGCACAGTAATTCATCCCGAATACACTCCCGCGACTCGATGGCGAAACCGCTTCGCAACGCCCCTGTCCTGCTCCTCTGCGCCGCCCTGGCGACGGCCGCCGTGATGATCCTGGCGCTGACCTGGCACTACACGTTCCTGCAGGACACCTGGGACTACCTGATCAACCGGCGCACCCTCACCGCCGACACCATCTTCACGCCTCACAACGAGCACATCGTCGTCATCCCGATGCTGATCGAGTGGGTCTTCCTGCAGCTCTTCGGGATGGAGACGGCGAGGCCGGAACTCATCCTCCTGACGGTCAGCCTCCTCGCCACCGCCACCCTGCTCTACGTCTACGTCGCCCGCCGCGTCGACCGCTGGCTCGCGCTGTTCGCGGCGATCCTGATCCTTTGCCTCGGCCCCGCCTGGGAAGTCCTGCTCTGGCCGTTTGAGGTGAGCCTGATCGGGTCGATGCTCTTCGGCCTGGCGATGCTGCTTGCGCTCGAACGCGAAGACCGCCTCGGCGACGTCGGCGCCTGCCTCTTCCTGGTCCTCTCCTTCGGCTTCTCCAGCCTCGGCATCCCCTTCGCGGTCGCCGCCTTCGTCGTCTTCCTGCAGTCGCCGCGCGAGCGCCGCTGGGGACGCGCCTACGTCTTCGTGGTGCCGGTCGTTCTCTACGGGCTCTGGTACCTGGGCTGGGGGCACGAGGCGGAATCGCATCTCAGCGCCCGCAACATCCTCGCCTCGCCCCGCTACGTCGCCGAAGCGTTGGCGATCGGCGTCGGCAACCTCTTCGGGCTGGGGAGCAACCCCGTCGACCGGGCAACGGAAAAGATCTGGGGGGGAATCCTCCTCTCGCTCCTGGTGGTCGCGTTCGTCTGGCGCAAGCTGCGCCGGCCGGGGATCGACCCGCGCTTCTGGCCCGTCGCCGCCGCAGCGGCGGCCAACTGGTTCTTGATGGCCTTCAACCAGATGCCGGGTCGTGATCCGGTTGCGAGCAGGTACCAGTACGTCAGCGGCATCTTCCTCCTCATGCTCGGCGCCAACCTGCTTGTGGGGGAGCGGATCACCAGGCGCGGGATCGTCGTCGGAGCGGTGGTGACGGCGCTGGTGATCGGGCCGAACGTGGTCGTGCTCGAGAACGGCAGCGACGAATTCGACCACCAGACGGTCTTCACCCGGACCGACACCGCCGCGCTCGAGATCGCCAGGCGAACGGTCGACCCCGGCTTCGAGCTGACCGCGGACGTGGCCGGCGTTCCCACCCTCCTCAACATCTCCGCCGGGTCTTATCTGGAAGCCGTCGAGGAATACGGCTCGGATGCCTACTCGTTGCCCGAACTCGAAGCCGCCGCTCCGGAAGCGCGCCGCCAGGCCGACCTCCTGCTTGCCGCGGCGCTGCCGCTGGAGGCGCGGGTGCGGCAGGGCGTCTACGGCCCCCGGGGAGGCGAGAACTGCGTCACGATCGCCGACGGCCGGCCGCAGGAGGTGAAAGTCGATCCGGGGACGACGAGGGTCGAAGTCGGCCCTGGCCCGGCGGCGACCGTCTCGATGCGGCGCTTCGCGACCGACGAATACCCGGTCAGCATCGCCACCGCGGCAGGCCGGTCGACGACGGTCCTGCGGGTGCCGCGGGACGAAGCGCCCCGGCGCCCCTGGTACCTCCGCGTCAAGGCCTCACAGGACGCGCGCGTCTGCCGTTAGGCAGATCCGCCTACAACTCCTCGGCGATCCGCGGCGCTTCCCGGTTGAAGATCCAGACCGCGAAGGCGCAGAGGCCGAGATAGATCGCGAGCGCGGGGAGGAGGTGGAGCGGGCCGCCGGCCGCCTCGGCCGCGGTGGGGGCGCTCGGTTCCAGCACCCAGACCCTCACCTGCTCGAAGATCACCGCCAACGGGTTCAGCATCAGCAGGTTTTCGATCCGTTCGCTGAGGAAGGGTTGGCCCCCGACGGGGCCGAGTGGATAGAGGATCGGCGTCGCGTAGAAGAGCACCTGGGCGGCGACGGTCCAGATGATCGCGACGTCGCGGAAACGGACGTAGAGGACCGAGAGGATCATGCTGACGGCGGCGGTGAAGACGAACAGCGCCGCCAGCGCCAGGGGAAAAAGTAGCCAGGTCAGCTTCGGCTCGACTCCCCAGGCGAGGATGAAGACGATGACGATCACGAGGTTGAGGAGGAAGTTGAAGAAGGCCGTGAGCACGGTCGCGAGCGGAATCACGAGCCGCGGGAACTGGGTCTTGCGGACCACCCCCTCCTGGACGACGACCGAGGCGACGGCGCTCGAGGTCGCTTCCTGGAAGAAGGTGAACTGGACGATTCCCAGCAGCAGCAGAACGGGGTAGTTGTCGAGAGAGCTGCCAACTTTGAAGACCTGGGTGAAGACGAACAACAGGACCCCGAACAGCATCAGCGGCCGCACCAGCGACCAGAGGTAGCCGAAGACCGTGCCGAAGTAGGTGCGGCGGAACTCGGTTACCGACATCAGCCAGAGCAGGTCGAAGAAGCGGCGGCGGCCGCCGCCGAGCGCCGAGGGTCCGCGAACCTCGCGCAGGGGCTGCGGGGTGGGGTGACTGACGACCGGTTCGCTCATTTCTCTCCGCTGCGGTCGAGCTCCGTGCTGGTCTCATGGGGAAGGGTGACGACGCCGCTCGGCGTGTCAACCGCCGCGTAGACGACGAAGTCGATCGCGTTGTGGACATAGAGGGTGACGCCGCGGCCGTTGGTTCGGTTGACGCCGCAGTGGACGAAGTAGTGGCCCTGGGTAAGCAGGTTGTCGACGTCGGCCCTGACCGTGAATCGGGTACCGGGGCGCAGTGGCGCCGGGCTGTCGCCCTCGTTTACCGGCGCCCCGAACTGGAAGACCCCGACCCCGTCGGCGTCGGAGACGATGAAGCCGATCCCGACGCCGTCCAGGTCCTCGAGCGCTTCCAGCTCGACCCGGATGCGGATCTCCTGGTCGCCGCTGACGTTCTCGATCCGCTTGCCATCGTCGTCCTCGAGCCAGGCGTCGAGCATTTTCACCTCGTCGGTGGGGCCGGTGGTCGGCGCCGATCCCTCCTCCGCGCCGCGCTCGAAGTTCAGCTGCAGGTAGTGGCGGCCGACGTCACCGGGATCGCCGAGGTGCTGGATCTGGCCGCTGTCGATCAGCATCGCCCGGTGGCAGTAGCGCTCGACCGTGGTCATCTCGTGGGTGACGAGGATGATCGTCTTGCCCGCCGCTTTCATCTCCTGGAAGGCGTCGTCGCATTTCTGCTGGAAGGCGGCGTCGCCGACCGCCAGCACCTCGTCGATCAGGAGGATGTCGGCGTCGGCCTCCATCATCACCGAGAAGGCGAGCCGGACCAGCATCCCGGATGAGTAGTTCTTCAGCTTCAGGTCGGCGAATTCGGTCAGCTCTGCGAACTCGATGACGGAGTCGAGTCGCCGTCGAGTCTCGGCGGGCGTCAGCCCGATCATCACCCCGTTGAGGACGACGTTTTCGCGCGCCGTCAGCTCCGGGTTGAAGCCGACGCCGAGCTCGATGAACGGCGCCATCCGCCCGGCCATCCGGATCGTGCCGGCGTCGGCTCGATAAATGCTCGCCAGCAGTTTCAGCAGCGTGCTCTTGCCGGATCCGTTGCGCCCGACGATGCCGAAGAACTCCCCCTGTCCGATCTCGAAGGAGATCCCGTCGAGGGCCCGCAGCTCACGGTAGTCCCGACCGGAGAAGGGGTGGACGACACGCTCTTTCAGCGAGGTCACCCGGTGGGTGGGGATGCGGAAGGACTTGTGGAGGTCCTCGACCTGTATGGCGGCAGAATGCGAGGGCTCTGAGATGGCCGGCCGGTCCACAGGCGCGGAACGCTAGCGTTCCGCCCGCGTGAACGGGTTGTTGCCCCCGCTCTTTTCGCCGCGCAGTAGGGTTCCAGCCTCGCATGGAGCCCTTGAAGGGATTGATCCTCTCCGGTGGCGCCGGCACCCGCCTGCGCCCGATCACCCACACCTCGGCCAAGCAGCTGGTGCCGGTGGCCAATAAACCCGTGCTCTTCTACGGGATCGAGGCCCTGGTGGAGGCCGGCGTGGAGGAGATCGGGATCATCATCGCGCCGGAGACCGGCGAGGAGATCCGCGAAGCCGCCGGCGACGGCTCGCAGTTCGGCGCCGAGATCACCTACATCGTCCAGGACAAGCCCGCCGGCCTCGCCCACGCGGTGCTCACCGCCGAGGCGTTCATCGGCACCTCGCCCTTCGTCATGTACCTGGGGGACAACCTCCTCCGCGACGGCCTCCGGGGCCTCGTCTCCACCTTCACCGAGCACGAACCGGACGCGTTGATCCTGCTGACGCCGGTCGACGACCCGCAGTCCTACGGCGTCGCCGAGCTCGACGGCGAGGACAACATCGTCCGCCTGATCGAGAAGCCGAAAGACCCGCCGTCGAACCTGGCCCTGGTCGGCGTCTATCTCTTCCAGAACCTGATCTTCGACGCGGCCCGCTCGCTGCAGCCCTCCTGGCGCGGCGAGCTCGAGATCACCGAGGCGATCGACAAGCTGATCGACGACGGCCGCAGCGTCCGCTCCGAGGTGGTGCGCGGCTGGTGGAAGGACACCGGCCAGCTCGCCGACATGCTCGAGGCCAACCGGCTCGTCCTCGAGGAGCTCGTCACCTCGATCGAGGGCGACGTCGACGAGAACTCCAAGGTCGAGGGCCGGGTCGTCATCGGCCCCGGCGCCAGGCTCGAGGGCGCGGTCGTCCGCGGCCCGGCGGTGATCGGCGCCGGCGCCTGCGTCGAGGACGCCTACATCGGCCCCTACACCTCGATCGGCGACGACGTCCACGTCCGCCGCTCCGAAGTCGAGAACTCGATCGTCCTCTCCGGCTCAGTGGTCGAGGACCTCGGCACGCGGATGGAGGCGAGCCTGCTCGGCAAGGAAGTGAAGCTGACCCGCAGCCAGGGAATGCCGAAAACCCTGCAGATGCTGGTCGGCGACCGCTCCGAGATCAAACTGGTCTAGCTCAGAGTCAGGGCTCGGGAGGTGTTTCTTCCAGTTCCCAGTCGGGCGCGGAGGTCTGTCTGACCTCTCCCCGCAGCAGGATCCCGACAAGAGGATTGACAACCGACCAGCCATCATCGTGTCGTAGAAGGCCGGCGAGCTGGAGCCGCCCGAGGACCTTTCGAATCTCCTGGGGGGATGATCCTCCCCGATGAGCGGCGACGTAGGGACCTTCGCCTCGCGCAACCTGCTCGAGCACTTGGCCGCCGAGCCTGTGAAGCGAGCAGGCATGTTGCACCGCTCTCCCCGCCAGCCCCCTTGACGTCGCGGCCAGTTCGCCGAGAACCTGATCCGCCGCCCTCTTCTCCGTCTTGGAGCACTTGACGAGAGCGGTCAGCATGGTTGCGGGATGGCCGCCGGTGAGGCCCACGAGATCGTGGCCAAGTTCAGCGGGCACCTTCAGGTCGGAGGCGACTGCCCGCCAGACCTCGCTCGGCGGAGCGTCGAGCGAGAGCCATTGACCTTGTTGATGAAAAGCGGCTTCCCGGCCGAGCACCTGACTTTCAGCCGCATCGCGTCCGGAGAGCACCACGCTCAGGCCGGCGTGACGCTGGGCCATCTCTCGCACCGCCCAGAGGACCTTGTCCAGGTCGAGGGGGTGGCGCGGGGTCAGGGTCGGAGCCTCCAGATGATCGATCCAGAGAATCGTCTCCTCTCGGTTGATCAGATTCGCAAGCATTTCCAGCGCTTCGGGGAGCTCGAACTTTCCGGAAGGCCAGTCGCGCAGTGCCTCTTCGAGCCCTCTCACTCCGAGCCGTTCGGCGAGCTCCACCCGCTTTCGTTCGAGGGAGGCAGGGACTAGGACTCCCACCTTGAGGGTCGAAAATTCGACCCCCAGCTCGGTCGCGACGATCTGCCGCGCGAGTCGAAATGCGAGATGCGCCTCGCTCGCCGCTCCGGCGAGGTCAAACCTGATGACCGGGTGTTCGGGCAGGGATACACCGAGGGCCTCTCTGATGGTCTCGGTCTTTCCCACCTCCGCCTCGCCCAGCACCCCGACGATGCGGCTGAGCTGAAGGGCATCGGCTATCCGGTGTCCTTCCTCCATCCTGGCGAGTTCCAGGCTCCAATGGGCACGGTTCATCTCCTCGATCAACGCCATGATCGGTCCTCTTCAGCGTCCTGGATTGCCAGCTCCACAAGGGTTCGGGTTGCCGTGGCATCGGGTTGCCCGGTGGCACTGGAACGAACTCTGGATGAGATCAGCATGGTCCGCCGGGGGTGACAGTCGGAGGCCCTGATGATCGTCTCCAGCTCCGCTCTCCCGATTTTCACCCCCGCTTCGGTGAACCGGGCGAGGAGGCCGGGAACCCAGTCCTCCGGAGCGATGTCCGAAAGGGCGAATTCTTCTCCGATGGCGGCCAGTGGCCGCCCCACCTCGCGCAGGGCCGCGGCGGCGGACTCCTCGCTTCCCGCGAAGAGGAAGACGATCGGGCTCTCAGCCGCATGGCACCAGCCCGCGACCGCCTCCTCGGCGCGATCGAGCTCGGAGAGAAGATGGACCTCGTCGAGGAGCACGTACGCACGGCGCTCGGTGGCCCGTGCGTGAAGTGCCAGAGCGCCCAGGACCTTGTCGAGGCCGAGCTCTCCGTCGTCCGCTTCGGCAAGTACTGCTGAAACGGCCGTCAGAGCCTGGCCCACGTCCTCGAATCCGAGCTGCTGGACCGCCTTCCCTAACTCCCTGACGCGCCCCCTCTGCCTCCTTGCAAAGTCGAACATGCCCTGTGCCGTTGCTCCGGCGTCTCCGGCTCGCGCCGTCTGTGCCTGTCGAGCGATCTCTCCGGCGAGCCTCTCCGGGGTGGAGATCTCGAGCCTGCTCAAGTCGGCGTCGATCGCCAGGGAGCCCCTCTTCCGCAACCTGGCCAGGGCCGCTTTGCCCACGCTGGTCTTGCCGATGCGTCGTTCGCCGATCAGCCACTGGTTTGCCGGTGAGATGAGCCTCTTCTCCAGGCCTTCGATGCAGATGCGACGGCCGATCTGCCGCTCCTCAGGCATGATCGGATGGTCGATCGGAAAGGGATTTATATGCAACGACACAGTTGCAATGATAGCAACGCTAGAGATGTAATCAATTAGGAGGGAACCTGACGAGGACTCGTCTTAAGCGGTCACCCAAATAGCCTGTGGGCCCGTGCTTAGCCCTCCCCGAAGAATCTATTCGTGAAGCTTCTGGTCACCGGAGCCGCCGGGATGCTGGGCCGCGATGTGCTGCTCGCCGCCGGCAACGCCGGCCACGACGTCGTCGGCTACGGTCGCGCCGAGCTCGACGTCACCAACCCTGAGGCGCTCGATCGCAAGCTCGACCTCGAGCGGCCCGACATCGTCATCAACTGCGCAGCCTGGACCGACGTCGACGGCGCCGAGAGCGCCGAGGAGGCCGCCTTCGCGATCAACGGCAAAGGCGCCGGCAATGTCGCCGCCGCCGCCGCCAAGGTCGAAGCCCACATCCTCCACGTCTCCACCGATTACGTCTTCGACGGCCTCAAGGGCTCGGCCTACGTGGAGAGCGACCAGCCGGCGCCGCTCTCGGCCTACGGGCGCACCAAGCTGGCCGGCGAGGAGGCGGTCGCGGCCGCCAACAAGCGCCACTTCATCGTCCGCTCGGCCGGCCTCTACGGGCTCGGCGGCCGCAACTTCGTCGACACGATGCTGCGCCTGGCCGAGACCCAGAGCGAGGTCACCGTCGTCCGCGACCAGGTCGGCTCGCCGACCTACACCTGGCACCTCGCCTACGGGATCGTGCGGCTGATCGAGGGGATCGAGTACGGGATCCACCACATGGCGGCCGCGGGCCAGTGCTCCTGGTACGAGTTCGCCAACGAGATCTTCGAGCAGGCAAAGGTCGAGTGCCGCGCGCTCTCGATCACCAGCGAGGAATTCGGCGCCGCGGCGCCGCGGCCGGCCTTCTCGGCCCTGGCCAGCCAGCGCGAGCACGCGATCCGGCTCCCCAGCTGGCAGGACGGACTGGCAGGCTATCTCGCCCAACGACAAGCGGAGGCAAGCGAATGAGACTCCTGGTGACCGGCGCGGCCGGCTTCATCGGCTCCACCTATGTGCGGTTGGTCGGCGACGAGCACGACGTCGTCGTCCTCGACAAGCTCACCTACGCCGGGCGGCGCGAGAACCTGCCCGAGGGGACGAAGCTGATCGAGGGAGCGATCGAGGACCCGGCGGTCGTCCGCGAAGCGATGCAGGGCGTCGACGCGGTCGTCAACTTCGCCGCTGAGAGCCACGTCGACCGCTCGATCGACGACCAGGAAGCGTTCGCCCGCACCCACGTCGTCGGCACCGGGACGCTGCTCGACGCGGCCCGCGAACTCGGCGTCGAGCGCTACCTGCAGGTCTCGACCGACGAGGTCTACGGCTCGATCGAGTCCGGCTCCTTCACCGAGACCTCGCCGCTCGACCCCTCCTCGCCCTACTCGGCAACCAAGGCGGCCGGCGACCTGCTCGTCTCCGCCCATTTCCACACCTACGGGATCGACGCCTCGATCGTCCGCGGCTCGAACAACTACGGCCCGCGTCAGTACCCGGAGAAGCTGATCCCGCTGATGGTGCTGAACGCGATCCACGGCGACTCGCTGCCGGTCTACGGCGACGGCCGCCAGGTCCGCAACTGGCTCTACGTCGAGGACTTCTGCAGCGGTATCCACACGGTGCTGACCAAGGGCAAGGCGGGTGAGGCCTACAACGTCGGCGGCCCCGACGAGTGCGAGAACATCGAGGTCGTCAAGCGGGTGATCGAGCTGACCGGCGGCGACGAGTCGCTGATCGAGTACGTCACCGACCGCCCCGGCCACGACCGCCGCTACTCGCTCTCGTCCGAGAAGCTGAAGACCGAGCTCGGCTGGGAGGCGCAGGTGCACTTCGCCGAGGGCCTCGAGCGGACCGTCAACTGGTACCGCGAGAACGAGGAGTGGTGGGGCCCGATCCGCTCCGGCGAGTACCGCGAGTACTACGAAAAGCAGTACGGCAAGGCGCTCGGCTAGTGGCGGAGAAGCTGGAGACGAAGCTCGACGGGGTGGTCCTGATCGAGCCGCAGGTCCACGGCGACGAGCGCGGCTTCATGGTCGAGTCCTTCAGCCGCGACGCCTGGCGCGAGCTCGGCGTCGAGGTCGAGTTCGTCCAGCACAACCACTCGCGCTCGCGCCAGGGGACGCTGCGGGGGATCCACTTCCAGACCGAGCCGGGGCAGGCGAAGCTGGTTCGCTGCGCCCGCGGCGAGATCCTCGACGTCGCCGTCGACCTGCGCCGCGGCTCGCCCACCTACGGGCAGTGGGAGGCGCACCGCCTCGACGACGTCAGGCACCGCCAGCTCTTCGTCCCGGTCGGCTTCGGCCACGGCTTCGCCGTCCTCTCCGAGGAAGCCGACGTCGCCTACCAGGTCTCCAGCTACTACGACCCGGCGACCGAGAAGGGCATCGCCTGGGACGACCCCGACGTCGGCGTCGACTGGGAGGTCTCCGAGCCCCTCCTCTCCGAGCGCGACAAGACCGCGCCGACGCTCGCCGAAATCGCCGACGAGCTCCCCTTCTAGCCGTAGAAGGTCTGCATCCCGCCCTCGACTTCGCCCTCGATGTAGTCGAGCCAGGGCGGCGGGGCGGTGGTCTTGCGGGCGAGGACGATCGTCGTGTGGCCGGCGCCCGTCCAGAGCGAGGAGAAGGGGCGGCTGAAGCGCGCCGGCAGCGGATAGAAGCCGGCGGTGAGGGCGCGCTCGACCTCGTAGGCGCCGCCGAGGCCGACGAGGTCGCGGAACTCGTGGAAGGCGTAGCCGCGGACGTGGGGGCCGAGGACGCGGACAGAGGTCGGCTGGCGGCCCAGCGCCAGGAGGACGCGGTTGTGGAGGCTGGCCAGGTTCGGCACCGAGAGGACGGCGTGGCCGCCGGGGCGCAGCACCCGGTGCATCTCGGTCATCGGCAGCCAGATGTTCTTCAGGTGCTCGAGGACCTGGTTGCAGACGACGACGTCGACGCTGCCGTCCTCCCAGGGGAAGCGCCCGGCTTCGAGGTCGACGCGGGCAACCTCCAGGCCCTTCGCTTCGGCTTCGGCGGCCGGGCCCTCGTAGACCTCGACCCCGAGCGTCCGCTTCGCGCCCAGCGCCGCGCCGCAGCGCCCGCTCAGCTCGCCGTCCCAGCAGCCGACGTCGAGCAGGGTCGGGTCGCGGTGCTCGCCGGCGACGCCGCGCAGGAGGCGCTCGATCGTGTCGCCGACCTCGACGAGGACCTGGCTGCAGAGGTCGCTCACCGGGCCATCGTTTCAGCCAGGAGCTCCCTCATCGCGGCGACGAAGCGGGGGCGGGAGAACTCGGCGGCGCGCTCGGCCAGGGCCTGCCGGTCCCAGTCGGTGGCGGCGACCCGCTCGACCGCCTCCCGCAGCGAGGCGAGGTCGGGCTCGTCGAGGAGGAAGCCGTCGACGCCGTCGCGGACGATGTCGCGGGCGCCGCCGGCGTTCTGGGCGATCACCGGCGCCCCGGCGGCCAGCGCCTCGACCATCGTGATCCCGAAGTCCTCTTCGCCGACGTGGAGGAACCCGGCCGCCTCGCCGTAGAGCCGCTCCAGCTCCTCGCGTGGAGATCCAGCCCCTCAGCTCGACGTTTTCCGGCAGCCGCTCCCGCAACTCCTCCTCCAGGGGGCCGATCCCGACCATCGTCAGCTTCTGGGGGAGCCCACGGAAGGCCTCGGCGACCAGCAGCGGCTGCTTGTAGGGGACGAGCCGCCCGACCCAGAGGAAGCTGCCGCGCTCCCCCGCCACGTCGGCACGCAGCTCTTCGACCTCGACCGGGGGATGGACGACGTCGGCGTCGCGGTCGTAGAAGCGGCGGATGCGGTCGCGGACGGCGGTCGAGTTGCCGACCAGCCGGTCCGGTCGCTGGGCGGCAGCGCGGTCCTGCTTGCGCAGCCACCCCGAGAGCGCGCCCAGAACCCGGCCGCGGACCCCGTCGAGGCGGCCCCGCTCGGTGTCGGTGAGCCAGGCGTAGCGCATCGGCGTGTGGCAGTAACAGACGCAGGGCGTGCCGGCCGGGGGCGAGGCGTTGATCGCGCACGAGTGCGAGGAGACGACGACAAGGTCATAGCCGCCGAGATCGAGCGAGCGGAAGTAGCGCGGCATGTACGGCAGCAGGTAACGCCAGCGCCCCGGGTCATGCCCGACCTGGCGCAGCCCGGGCAGCCGGGAGGGCCGCGACTCGCGCACGATCCGCGCCGCCAACCGCGGCGGCAGCAACTCTCGCTCGGCGTGGAAAGTGAAGAACGTCGACCCGCCCCGCCTCGGCAAGCACGTCGTCGGCCAGCACCTCAACCACCCGCTCGGCCCCGTGGTAGCCCTGGAACCAGTCGTGAACGATCGCGACCGACCGACCGGCCCAGGGAGCGGCGCTGCTCATGCGCGCCAGCGTAGATCAGGCGAGGATCAGGTGGCGGCGCGAAGGTCGACGACCTTGCATGGCAGCCGAGCGACCCGGTCGATGATCTCCGGGTCTCCCGTCAGCAGGGTCGCTTCCTCCTCGGCGGCCAGGGCGATGGCGAAGCAGTCGGCAAGAGCAATCGGATGCTCGGCCTTCAGCGCCGAGACCGACTTCATCGTGGCTATTCCGGGCAGGCTCTCAGTGATCAGCGGGCGCAGCGCGGCCAGCACCTGCTCGGCTTCCTGTCGCCCGTGGTCCCGCGTGGTGCGGTAATGGACCTCGACCAGGTTCATCCAGCTCATCGCAGGCCGTTCGCGTTTGATCGCCCGCTCCACCGCCGCGGCCGCCGGCTCCTCGCCGTCCAGCCAGGCAAGCACGGCCCAAGAATCGAGACACCGTTTCATTGCCGTTGCCTAGCGCGGCTCGTCGCGCCGGTCCTCGAGCAGGCGGGAGGCCATCCCGCTCCCCGCGAACCGACCACGGAGCGAGGAGCGGCCGCTTGCCTTGCGGATGACGATGCCGTCGTCGACGGCCTCGAAGTCGACGTCGGCCCCAGGTTGTAGACCGGCTTCCTCCCGAAGTTCCTTCGGGATCACGACCTGGCCCTTGGCTCCGACGCGCTGAGTCATACTTTCACAGTATAACCTCGTCGATGGGCCGTAACCGGCTGGGCTTGCAATGTCCGTTGTTGTTCATGGAATTTGGGATACGTCTTATTAAGATGTATCTTAATTCTTTGTTCTAATGCCATTCTTCAATCGCAGAGACGAGTTGACGGCTCTTTCCGAGCGGCTGCAGTCCGGTCGGGGGGAGTACTTCGTGCTCTACGGCCGCCGCCGGGTCGGCAAGAGCGAGCTCCTGCGCCATTTCGGCGAGGGCTGTCGTCAGTTCTATTTCGAGGCCAGCGCCGGCAGCCGGCGCGACCAGCTCGAGGATCTCGGGGCCGAGCTCTCTCGCTTCAGCGGTCGCGCTATCTATGCCGAGCAGCCGCTGAGCAGTTGGCGGGCGGCCTTTGCCGCTCTCTCTGAACTGCTTGAGCACGGGCAGACGATGATCGTGCTCGACGAGTTCCAGTTCATCGCTCGCCAGGAGCCGGAGATCGGCTCGCTGCTTAACCGCTTTGCGGCCGAGCACGCCGACAACCCGGATCTCTTTCTCTGCCTTTCGGGCTCGGACATCAGCTTCTTCGAACGCGAGGTCGTCGGTTATGGAGCAACCACTTACGGACGCCGCACCGGATCGCTGCGTCTGCTGCCCTTTCCGTGGCGCGAGATCGGTGCATTCGTTCCCGGCTGGAGTGTCGAGGAGAGGATCAGGGCCTGGGCGGTGTTCGGCGGCGTTCCCTACTACCTGAAGGAGATCGACTCGGACAAGCCCCTCTCGGAGGCGATCCGGCGCGCGATTCTCTACCCCGATGGGCTCCTGCGAGAAGAGCCGCGCTTCCTGCTCTCCCAGGAGAGTCGCCTGCGCGAGCAGGCAACCTACATGTCGTGCCTGCGGGCAATCGCCGGGGGCGATACGCGCCTCAACGAGATCGCGCAACGGGTCGGTCGCTCTGCCTCGGACGTCCGCGCCTTCCTCGAGGTACTCGAGGACATGGGTCTGGTCGAGCGTCGGTACCCGGTGACCAGGGCCTCCGGGAAAAAAGTCACCTATGCGATCGTCGACCCTTTCTTGCGTTTTTGGTTTCGGTTCATCGCCCCCCGCGAAAGTCGGCTCGCCACCCGCCGCGACGCCGATCGCTATCTCGAGGAGTCGGTGTTGCCGGAACTCGACAAGTTCGTCTCGGAGGAGGCCTTCGAGCGTGTCTGCCAGGGCTGGCTCGGCGAGGAGCGGGACGCCGCCAAAGTGGGGCGGTGGTGGGGGTCGATCCGCCGCCGCGAGAACGGTCAGCTGCGCAGCCGTGCCTACGAGGCGGACGTGGTCACGATCGATTTCGGCGGGCGGGTGGATGCGCTCGGATCCTGTAAGTGGCCGCAGGCGGGCAATGACCAGCACCTGCATGAGGCCGGCGAGCTCGACAAACTGGAGACGATCCGGCAAGAGCTGGAAGCACCTTCGGCCCAGCTCTACTTCTTCGATCGGGTCGGCTTTTCGCCGCGCTTGCGAGAGTTGGCATCCGAGCGCGACGACGTCCACCTGGTGTTGGCCGGCGAGCTGGAGTAGGGATACGCGTGATGCCCTCGGATCCCCCCGCCGTCACGGTGCTCGTCGGCGCCTACGAGAACGAGCGAACCGTCGCGCGGGCGGTCTCCTCGATCCTCGGCCAGACGGAGGCGAGCCTCGAGCTGATCGTGATCGATGACGGCTCGCGGGACGGTTCAGCCGCCGCTGCCGAAGAGGCGATCGGGGGCGACCCACGGGGACGGGTGATGCGGCTGGGGCGGAACCTGGGGATCGCGCGTTCGCTCAACGCTGGGCTGGAGGCTGCTGCTGCGCCTGTCGTCGCGATCCAGGATGCCGACGACTACTCGGCGCCCAATCGACTCGAAAAGGAGCTTGCATCGCTCGCCGCGGAGCCCGACGTGGCAGTGGTCGGCTCCCGGATGCGGGAGGTCGACGCGGAGGGTCGGGAGCTGCGGCCGCGGACCAGCTTTGCCGCCGGCGACGTCGGGCCGGTGCTGATGCGGTTCAACCCGATCCCCAACGGCTCGGCTGCGTTTCGCAAGGAGGTGGCGCTGGCAATGGGTGGATATGACCCGCGCTACCGCTACGCGACCGAGTACGACCTCTGGCTGCGGATCGCCGAGCGGCACCGGCTCCTGGCTCTCGACGAGGAGCTCTGCACGCGGGTGATGGGCGGCGGCAACGTCGCCGCCCGCGCCGAGCGGGCGCAGCTGGCGGAGGGGATCCAGATCCGCGCCCGAGCCCTGCATCGCCGCGGCACTCTGCGGGGCGCGGGCGGCCTGCTCCGCCCGGCGCTCTCCTACGCGCTGCCCACCTCGCTGAAACGGGCGCTGCGCGAACGCCGCGGTCAGGCGGCCTGAGAACCGGCGGCGATTGCCGCCTCGTACTGCTCGCGCGTCCCCGCCAGGAACCGCTCGAGGCTGAGCTCGCGGGCGATCCGCTCCCGCGCCGCGGCGCCGAGCCGGGCACGCGTACCGGCGTCGGCGACGAGATCCGCCAGCCGGGTCGACATCGCCCCGACATCGCCGGCCGCGAAGACGACGCCCGCCGCGCCCACGGTCTCGGCGTTGCCGGTGCCGTCGGCGACAACCGGCGCCAGTCCGTGCGCCATCGCCTCCAGCAGCGCGAAGGACATCCCCTCGCGGTGGGAGGGGAGGAGGAAGAGGTCGGCCGCCGCGTAGAGGCCGGCGAGATCTTCCTGGTGCCCGAGCACCCGCACCGCCGGCCCCTCGTGCGCCTTCACCTCCCGCTCCAGCGGCCCGCCACCGGCGACGATCAAGACCAGATCGGCGCCCCGCTCCCGCGCCGCCTCGACGGCGGTGATCGCCCCGAGCGGGTCCTTGCGCTGCTCCAGCTGGCCGACGAAGAGGGTGGCGACCTGCGCATCGGCGAGGCCGAGCGACTCACGGACGCTGCGTCGCCGCTCCGGATCGTCCACCGCCACCGCCACCCCGTTGGGGACGACGACGAGGCGGCCGTGGAGGTCAGGGGGGAGAGCGGCGGCGAGGTCGTCGCGCTCGTCGCGGGCGATGCAGATCGTCACCACCGAGGCCGCCACGGCGGTCCCCAGCCGCCACCGCACGAGCCGGCCGGCGATGCCGCTGGAGCGCCGCAGCCGGTGCAACCCGTGGGTGGTCATCACCAGCGGGTGCCCGCGCAGGCGGGGGGCGGCGAGCATCGCCGCCATGTCGCCGTGGACGTGGACGACGTCGGCCTCGCGCGCCAGCCGCCGCGCGGTCCGCAGTCGCCCTAGTACCGAGGGGACGCCGCGGAGGCGGGAGCGGGTGACGCTGAGCGCGAAGCGCTGGTGCTTGTACCCGTCGATCCCTCCCAGGAGGTCGATGTAGGTCTCGGCGCCCCCACCGGGGTGGGGGAGGATGTGCAGGACCCTCAGCATCAGCGCCTTCCCCAGAGGGACGCCGCCAGCAGCGAGAGCTCGATCCCCATCGTCTCGTTGCGCCCCCAGAGCCGCCGCAGCGAGCGCCGCGCCAGCCAGCCGATCGGCGGCTTCGAGCCGTCTAGGCGCGCCAGTCGTCGCAGTGCCCGCGCCTTCGCCGGCTCGACGTCGCCGACGCGTGCCTCGATCTCCCGCGCCGAAAGCGCGATCCGCCGCGCGTTCGTCTCCCGCGCCCGCTTCGCGTGCTCGGAGACCCGCGCCATCGTCGCCCGCGGTTGCCGCCAGCTGACCACGCGCTCCGGGTCCCAACTCTGCATCGCCACCTCGTGCCCGCGGGCGGCGCCGCCGTGCTGGACGTAGTCGTAGAGCGGGCGGGGGACGTAGGCGATCCGCCCGCTCGCCAGCGCCACCGCGGCGATCCATTGGTCGTGAAAGGGGTCGGCGACCGGCTCGGGGAAGGGGAGCACCAGGTCGAGCAGCTCGCGCGGGAACAGCGCCGCCGCCCCGGTCACCGTGTTGGCGAGGAGCAGCGAGGCGAGGTCGGTGTAGTTGTTGCGGCGCCCGCGCCAGAAGGTGTCGGAGACGACGACGCCGGACTCGTCGACGATCCGCATGTCGCTGTAGACGAGTCGCGCGTCGCCGCGCGAGGCGATTAGTGTCTCCAGCTTCTCCGGGTACCAGCGGTCGTCCTGGTCGGCGAGGGCGACGAGCTCGGCTTCCGCCGGCACCATCCCCAGCGCCCGCTCGAAGTTGGCGTAGAAGCCGAGCCGCTCCTCCCCCCGCGAAAGCGTGAAGCGCTCGTCCCCGGCGGTCAGCGCTCGCAGCAGCTCCCAGCCCTCCGGACCCGAGCCGTCGTCGCTGATCAGGCAGACCCACTCCTCGTGGGTCTGCGCCCGGATCGAGCCGATCTGGCGCTCGAGCAGCAGCGGGTCGGGGTCGAAGGTGGCCATGCAGATCGCCACCAGCGGTGCCTCGGGTGCCACGGCGTCAGTAGGCGCCGTCGCCGCGGGCGATCGCGAGCGGGGTCCGCAGCAGGATCGCCAAGTCGGTCAGCAGCGAGAGGTTGTCGAGGTAGTCGCGCTCCATCGCCAACCGCTCCTCGAAGGTGAGGTCACTTCGCCCGTACACCTGCATCGGCCCCGTCACCCCCGGCTTGACCGCCAGCCGGCCGCGCTGGCGCTCGTCATATAGGGCGACGATCGCCACCTCCTCAGGTCGCGGCCCGACCAGCGACATGTCGCCGCGCAGCACATTGATCAGCTGGGGCAGCTCGTCGAGGCTGGTCCGGCGCAGGAAGCGGCCGACCCTGGTCACGCGGGGGTCGTCGCGGATCTTGAAGGCGGGCTGGTCGAGGCTGGCGACGTCGATCAGCTCGGGCAGCCGCTGCTCGGCGTCGACGACCATCGTCCGGAACTTCACCATCGTGAACGGCTTGCCGTCTTCGCCCGCGCGCCGCTGGCGGAAGAGCACCGGGCGGCCGCCGTCGAGCAGGATCGCCAGCGCAATCAAGAGCAGGAAGGGGGAGAGCAGGAGCAGCAGCGATCCGGAGACGACCACGTCCATCACCCGCTTCATCGCGATCGTCGAGCGGGGCGGGTCGCTGAAGCGGAAGTCGAGGACGGGCAGCTCGGCGAGCCGGTTCAGCTCGACCCCGGGGCCGAGCAGGCCGTAGTGCTGGGGGAGGAAGGTGAGGGCCAGGCCGGCCGCCTTGCAGTCTGCGATCAGCCGCTCGGTCGCCGGCTCGCTCATCTCGCCTTCGGTCACCACCACCCGCTCGATCGCGTGCTCGCCGGCGGTCCGGGCGAGCTCGTCGATCGATCCGAGGCGCGGCAGCTCCGCGGCGCTCGGCTCGGGTTCGTTGGAGAGGTAGCCGACCAGCGAGAGCCGCGTCTCCGGGTGGATCCCGACCCGCCGGGCGACGACGTCGACGGCGGCGGGGGAGCCGATCACGATCCCGGTTCCGACCGGCGTCAGCCGGTGCCAGAGCAGGCGCAGGACTCCACGCAGGAAGAAGCTGCCGCCGAGGGTGCCGACGCCGATGGCGATCGCGCTGGCAGGGGAGAGCGGGCCGACCGGGCTGATCGCGAGCAGGCCGTCGAGGACAAGAACGCCGACGACGCTGGCCGAGACCAGCGCCGGCAGCTCGTCGAGGGTGCTGTGGCGGATCCGCCGGTGGTCGTTGTCGTAGAGGCCGTTGAGCTTCAGCACCAGGACCCAGGAGGGGCTGAACAACATTGCCCAGAAGAGGGTGCCGACGTCGGTGCTGGCGCTTGCCGCGGTGACCGCGAAGAGGCAGGCGATCAGCACCAGCCAGTCGGTGAAGGCGAGCAGGCGCCGCAGCAGGGCGCCGCGGCGACGCGACTCCTGGGCGCCAGGGCTGGGGGCCGGCTCGCCCTCGGCCGGTCGTTTGGCCGGGCGCGGCTCGCTCTGCTTGATATCGGGCGCCTTGCTCATCTTCATCCGCACCCTTCAAAACCACCTTCGAGGCACTTTTCTTCGGGGTTCAGCCGCTCGGCTTCGGCCAGGTCAGCCTGCGCCGCTGCGTCCTCGCCGGCCAGGTTGTGGACCCGCGCCCGCAGGTAGTAGAGGAGCCAGTTGTCTTCTTCGCGGTCGATCGCCTGGTCAAGCCGGTCGACCGCCAGCGGGTAGTTGCCTTCGCGCTCGGCCAGTAGGCCCAGCTGCTTATAAGGGGAGGTCGCCCAAGGCTCGATCTTGCGCGCGTTTTCGGCGTGGCTGACGGCGCTGGCGAGGTTGCCCTCTTCCACCGCCGTGTTGCTGGCGTCGATCTCGCGGTCGACCAGCAGCGGCCCGACCAGGGCGAGCATGGCGATCCAGGCAACCGCGAGGCCGGCAACGGCGAGGCCGAAGCGGCGGCGGTCCTGATGGCCGTTGCCGGCGGCGCGGAGGTGGGTCAGCTGCTGGCAGCGGGCGGCAACGAGAACGCCGGCGGCGAGGAAGAAGACCGCGCCGAGCACCGCGATCTGCCAGAACCAGTCGATCGCCGAGCAGACGGCGAAGGCGAGGCAGGCGCCGAGCAGCGCCGCATAGAGGTCGCGGCGCGGGTCCCTGGCCGCGCGCCAGGCCGCGAACCCGGTCCACAGCACCGCTCCGACCAGGGCGAGGACGAGCACCCCGCCGATGATCCCGAGCTCGGAGAAGGCCTGCAGGTAGAGCGAGTGGGCGTCGGTGTCGGGCTCGGAGTTATGTCGCAGCAAGTACCAGGAGAAGCGGTAGGTGCCGGCGCCATGGCCGAGCACCGGCTCTTCCCCGAAGCTGTCGACGGCGACGCGCCAGAACTCGTTGCGGCCGCTGCCGGAGAAGTCGGTGATGTGGCTGGCGGAGCTGCTCGGCGGTTGCAGGTCGGGGCTCGTGAAGCGGTCCCAGGCGCGGCCGCCGACGGCGAGCGCGGCGGCGATCGCGAGAACGGCCGCAGCCAGCGCGATTCCTTTCAGCAGCCGCGGGTTGCGGGAGACGGCCAGCGCCCGGTCGGTGAAGCGACCTTGGCGCCGCTCGAGCCGGCCGAGGCCGGCGAACAGCAGCGTCGCCAGCAGCGAGCCGGCGGCGAGGATCAGCAGGACCTTGTGGCCTTGGGCGGCGATGTGGGGGTCGTCGAGGTTCTCGGAGAGGCTGTTGTAGCCCTGCGTTGCCAGCACGGCCGGGACGGCGGCGAGTGCTCCGAGGGCGAAGGTCGCGAGTAGCCAGAGGCGGTCGTGCGAGAGCACGATCAGGCAGCCGCAGGCGATCGCTGCCGCCAGCAGGCCGCCGCGGGAGTAGGTGAAGTAGAGCGCCAGTAGGACCGCCGGCAGCGAGGCGACCGCGAGCAGGCGCAAGGCCGAGTTCGCCGCCCGCCGGCTCAGCCACAGCCCCATCCCCATCGCGATCCCGAAGAGGACGCCGTCTCCGTTCCAATAGCCGAGCGGGTAGCTGAGCCGCGCCCCTGCTTCGGGGCCCTGCGAAACGGAGAGCAGGTCCGGCAGCAAGCGCGATGCGAGGGCGAGGAGAGCGATCGCAATCAGCGCAATTGCGATCCCTTCACCGAAACGTTCGCGCCTCTGGCCGGTTTGGGCGATCAGGAAGGCGGCTAGGAAGATTCCGAGGTAGACCAGGACCCGGTCTGCCTCGGTGACGCTTAGCTCGATCGATCCGGACCAAAAGGAAGACAATGCGGACAGGAGCGCCAGTGCACCGATCAACCCAGTCGCCCAGTAGAAGGGCCGTGCGAGCAGGGCGCGGCCGGCAGCGCCGAGGACCAGCAGAGCGACCACGATCAGCCATACGCCCAAACCGGCGACGTGACGATCGCTCAGCCCGAAGCCGCCACCGGCCAGAGCCAGGCCGAGGAGCAAAAGCAGCGGACTTATCAGCGCCGCTGATTCCTCTAACCTTGCGCGCCATGCTTCGGACCCCCCATCCCCACGGCCCGGGCCTGAGGCGACATGCCCTTGTGCTCGTTTCAGTGCTTGCTCTGCTGGCATTTTCGTGCGCTCCGGCTCTCGTCCAGGCTGAAACCGTCTATGAAACCCCGGAAACCAACCTTCCCGGAGAATCGAACCCGCCTAAGCACAAGAACCCCGGTTCGCCGGAAAGTTCCCCCAAGGCGCATCAATCAGGGGAATCCCCCGGTGACGGCGGCTCGGAACAGCGGGAAGAAGATTCTTCGGAATCAGGGGGCGGTTCATCGGGCAATCCAAGCACTCCGGGAGGAGGCTCCGGTGCCCAGGGTAAAGATGGCGAGGGCGCCAAGGTCGCGAACAAGCAGCCGGACGGCAGCGTGCAGAACGCTGAGCCCCTGGCGACGACGACCAACTCCAGTGACGACTCGTCCTCGCCCCTCGTCCCGATTCTGATCGCCGTGGCCGTTCTTGCGGCTATTTCCGTTGGGGCGGTGCTCTACCGCCAGCGTCGCGGGGATCGCCGGTTCTCGCCCAACGCGAGCTGACCCCGGAGGTAAGACCGATGCTTCGAACGATTAGGAAGACCGCTGCGCCCGTGCTGGCGCTGGTTCTCTCGCTGGCCTTCGCCGCCACCGCGCAGGCCGTGCCCGCCAAGTTCTGGGGCGTGGTGCCGCAGTCCACGCTCTCCACCGAAAACTTCCAACGCCTGGGCAAGGGCGGCGTTGAAAGCGTCCGCATCCCCGTCGGTTGGGCCGACCTGCAGCCGCAGAGCGGCGGCCAGATCAACTGGGGTGGGGTCGACGAAGTCGTCGAAAGGGCCGCCCGCGCCGGCATCGACGTGCTGCCGACGATCACCGGCGCTCCCACCTGGGCAGTGCCGACCGCGGCCGTTCCCGGCGGCGGTGGCAGCAAGGCGCCGGCCCGCCTGCCGGTCAGCGCCGCCGCCGCCGCGGCCTGGAAGACCCTGCTCTCCGAAGCGGCAACCCGCTATGGCCCCAACGGCAGCTTCTGGGCATCGCATCCAGGCGTGCCGGTGAGGCCGATCCGGACCTGGCAGATCTGGAACGAGCCGAACTTCAAGTACTTCGTCGCCAAGCCCAACCCGGCCGAATACGGGAAGTTGGTGAAGATCTCCAACGGTGCCCTGAAGGCGGTCGACCCGGGGGCGCAGGTGGTCCTCGCCGGCCTCTTCTCGCAGCCCAAGGGCGGGCGCTACGTGCGCATCGTCAGGGGCAAGAAGAAGGTCGTCAACGCCACCAACGTCAACTACTTCGCCAGCTACTTCCTCGAACAGATGTACAAGCGGACGCCCGGGGTCAAGTCGAAGTTCGCCGGTGTCTCCCTGCACCCATACACCGGCAGCTGGAAGTACCTGACGCCGGAGATCGAAGAAGTGCGGAAGGTGCTGACGGCGGCCGGCGACCCCCGCAAGGGTCTCTTCATCACCGAGATCGGCTGGAGCTCGGGCCCGCCCGCGTCCGACGGCTCCAACTCGTTCGCCAAGGGCCCGGCCGGCCAGGCGCGGGAACTGAAGCTGTCCTTCCGGTTGCTCAGGGCCAAGCAGAAGGCGTGGCGGATCCAGCGCCTCTACTGGTTCTCCGTCGACGACGCCGCCAACGTCTGCAACTTCTGCGACGGCTCCGGCCTCTTCGGCCCCAACTTCACGCCGAAGAAGTCCTGGTTCGAATACGTCAAGTTCACCGGCGGGACGCCTTAGGCCCGTAGAGCCAACCCACCGATCTGCGTAAGATCGGTGGGTTGGCGACTACCGCGAAACCGAGTAAGAAAGCTGATCCACTGGCACCCTTCAGCGTGCCGGTGCGGCGCTGGTTCGAGGCCTCTTTCGAGGGCCCGACGCCGGCGCAGGCAGGCGGCTGGGAGGCGATCTCCAGCGGCGAGCACGCGCTGATCTGCGCCCCGACCGGGTCGGGGAAGACGCTCGCCAGCTTCCTCTGGGGGATCGACAAGCTGGCGCGCGCCGATGATCTGGGGACCGGCGTCAAGCTCGTCTACGTCTCGCCGCTGAAAGCGCTCTCCTACGACATCGAGCGCAACCTACGGGCGCCGCTGCGGGGGATCGGCGCCGACATCTCCGTCGGGTTGCGGACTGGCGACACTTCGCAGAAAGAACGGCGGGCGATGGCGAAAACCCCGCCGGACATCCTGATCACGACGCCGGAGTCGCTGTACCTGATGCTGAGCAGCAGCGTGCGGGAGATCCTTACCGGGGTCGAAGCGGTGATCGTCGACGAGATCCATGCAGTGGCTCAGACCAAGCGGGGGTCGCATTTGGCGCTGACGCTGGAGAGGTTGGAGTGGCTCGTTCAGGAGGGGTTGGGGGAGGGGGTTGGGGGGTCCTCTCCGGACAACAGCGGGGGAGGGTCCGGAGAGGACCCCCCAACCCCCTCCTCGCCGGCCGTTTCGGGGGTGCAGCGGATCGGACTTTCGGCTACCCAGCGCCCGCTTGAGCGGATCGGGCAGTTCCTGGTCGGGTCGAAGCGGGAGTGCCGAATTGTTGATGCCGGGCAGAAGAAGGCCCTTGATCTGGAGATCGTGGTTCCGGTTGAGGACATGGCGGATCCGGGGGCTCCTGCCTATCCGAGCGAGGATGGGGCGCCGCCTCCGGAAGTCGAGCCTTCCGCCCATGTGAGGTCGATCTGGCCGGCGATCTATCCCAAGCTCCTGGAGCTGGTCCAGGAACACACGTCAACCATGATCTTCGTCAACAACAGACGAGCAGCCGAGCGCTTGGCCAAGCGCCTCAACGAGCTGGCCAACGGCGAAGGAGAACAAGAGCTTCCCGCCACTGAGCAGGCGGGCCACAAAGCGGCTTCGAGGGAGGGATCAGGGGGGTCCTCGCCGGACCCTCCCCATCAGTTGTCCGCCGAGGACCCCCCCGATCCCTCCCCTACCGAGTACGTAGAGATAGCCCGAGCCCACCACGGCTCGCTCTCCCACGAGGAGCGCTCTGTCGTCGAGGAGATGCTGAAGTCTGGGCAGCTCCCCTGCCTCGTCGCCACCAGCTCCCTGGAGCTGGGCATCGACATGGGCGCCGTCGACCTCGTGATCCAGGTCGAGTCGCCGAAGTCGGTGACCCGCGGCCTGCAGCGGATCGGCCGCGCCGGCCACCGCATGGGCGAAGTCTCCAAAGGCCGGATCTTTCCCAAATACCGCGGCGACCTGCTCGAGTGCGCGGTCGTCGCCCGCCGCATGCGCGAGGCCGAGATCGAGGAGACGACGATCCCGCAGAACCCGCTCGACGTCCTCGCCCAGCACCTGGTCTCGCTGGCGGCGCACAAAGAGTGGGAGGTCGACGAGGTCGAGCGCCTCGTCACCTCGACCCAGTCCTTCCACGACCTCTCCCGCGAACAGCTGGAGAACGTGCTCGACATGCTCGACGGCCGCTACCCCTCCGACCGCTTCGCCGAGCTGCGGCCGCGGATCGTCTGGGACCGCACCGAAGGCACGATCCACGGCCGCAAAGGCGCCCGCCAACTGGTCGTCACCAACGCCGGCACGATCCCCGACCGCGGCCTCTACGGCGTCCACCTGCCCGACGGCCGCCGGGTCGGCGAGCTCGACGAGGAGATGGTCTACGAGGCCCGCGCCGGCCAGACCTTCCTGCTCGGCTCCAGCACCTGGCGGATCGAGGAAATCACCCGCGACCGGGTGATCGTCACCCCCGCCCCCGGCGCCCCCGGCGCGGTCCCCTTCTGGAAGGGCGACGGGATCGGCCGCCCGGCCGAGCTGGGCCGGGCGATCGGCGCCTTCGCCCGCGAGGCGGTCAACCGCGAGCCGGCCGAGCTGGCGAAGGAGTACGACCTCGACGAGCGCGCCGCCAACAACCTCGTCGGCTACCTGCGCGAGCAGCAGCAGGCGACCCGCGTCGTTCCCTCCGACGAGACGATCGTGGTCGAGCGCTTCCGCGACGAGATCGGCGACTGGCGCCTCTGCATCCTCTCCCCCTACGGCGGCCGCGTTCACTCCGCCTGGGGCCTCGCCCTCGCCGCCAAGATCCGCGCCGAGCGCCACCTCGAGGCCGACGCGATCTGGTCCGACGACGGGATCGTCATCCACCTCCCCGACGCCGACGAGCCGCCCTCGGCCGACATGGTCTTGATCGATCCCGACGAAATCGAGGATTTGATCGTCTCCGAGCTCTCCGGCAGCGCCCTGTTCGGCGCCCGCTTCCGGGAGAACGCCTCGCGCTCGCTGCTGATCCCGCGCGCCTATCCCGGCAAACGTACCCCCCTCTGGCAGCAGCGGCTGAAGTCGCAGAGCCTGCTCGAAGTGGCCCGGGACTTCCCCCGCTTTCCGGTCATCCTTGAGACCTACCGCGAGTGCCTGCAGGACGTCCTCGACCTGCCCGCCCTCGCCGACCTGCTCGGCAAGCTCCACTCGCGGGCGCTCAGCCTGGTCGAGGTGGAGACGCCGACCGCCTCGCCCTTCGCCTCCTCGCTGCTCTTCGACTACGTCGCCACCTACATGTACGAGGGCGACACGCCGAACGCCGAGCGGCGGGCGGCGGCGCTGGCCCTCGACCGTGACCTGCTGCGCGAGCTGCTCGGCCAGGAGGAGCTCCGCGAGCTGATCGACCCCGAGGCGCTCGACGAAGTCGAAGAGCAGCTCCAGCACCGCACCGAGGCCGGCCGCGCCGGCGACCGCGACGCCCTGCAGCAGCAGCTGCGCAACCTCGGTGACCTCACCGCGGAGGAGTGCGAGGAGCGCGTCGCCGAGGGCTACTCGGCGAAATCGATGCTGGAGAAACTGGTCGGCGAGCGCCGGGTGGCGCTGGTCCGGGTCGCCGGCGAAGAGCGCTACATCGCTGCCGAGGACGCCGGCCTCTACCGCGACGCGCTCGGCGTCCCGGAGCCGCCCGGGCTGCCGGAGACCTTCCTCGAGGAGCACCCCGACGCGATGCGCACCCTGGTGCGCCGCTATGCCCGCACCCACGGCCCCTTCCCGACCGCCCAGCTGGCCGAGCGTTACGGCATCGACCCGACGCCGGCCCTGCGCGAGCTCGAGGCCGAAGGGGCGATGGTCCGCGGCGAGCTCCTGCCCGGCGGGACCGAGCGCGAGTGGTGCGACGCCGAAGTCCTGCGCCGCGTCCGCCGCGCCAGCCTCGCCCGCCTGCGCAAGGAGGTCGAGGCAGCCGACACCCGCGAGCTCGCCCGCTTCCTGCCCAGCTGGCAGAACGTCGACGCCTTCCGCCGCACCGGTGCCGGCCTCGATCGCCTGCGCGAGGCGCTGGTGCCGCTGCAGGGGGTGGCGCTGACGCCGAAAGTCTGGGAGGGCGACGTCCTGCCGCGCCGCCTCGGCGCCTACTCACAGAGCTGGCTCGACGAGCTCTGCACCAGCGGCGAGCTGGTCTGGATCGGCGCCGGCGCCCTCGGCCGCAACGACGGCCGCGTCGCCCTCTACTTCCGCGAGGACGTCCGCCTCGCCGGCCCGCCGCCGGCCAACTCGAAGCTGGAGTCTCCCCAGGGTGAGGTCCACGACGCGATCCGCGAGCGGCTCGCCGCCGGCCCCTCGTTCTGGCTCGACCTCGTCGTCGAGCTCGACCACCCGGCCGAGGACATCCACAACGCCCTCTGGGACCTGGTCTGGAGCGGCCAGGCGACCAACGACGCCTTCGCGCCCCTGCGGGCGCCGCGCCTGCGCGCGGTGCCGCCCTCCGAACGGCCCGGCCGCCGCTTCGCCCGTCGCCGCTCGACCACCGGCGCCGCCGTCCAGGGCCGCTGGTCGTTGACGGAGCCGCTGTTCGCCAACGCCCCCGGCCCCGGCGCCAAGCTCCGCGCCACGGCCGAGCTGATGCTCGAGCGCTACGGGATCGTCACCCGCGAGACGGTCCTCGCCGAGGGCGTCCCCGGCGGTTTCTCCACCCTCTACGGGGAGCTCGGCAACCTCGAGCTGCTCGGCACCGCCCGCCGCGGCTACTTCGTCGAGGGCCTCGGCGGCGCCCAGTTCGCCCTCCCGGGTGCAGTCGAGCGCCTCCGCTCGCTACCCGAACGCGACGGCTCCTACCTCGTCCTCGCCGCCACCGATCCCGCCAACCCGTACGGCGCCTCGCTGCCCTGGCCGAAACTGGAGGGTGGCCGCCGCCCAGGCCGCACCCCCGGAGCCCACCTTCTCCTCCGCGACGGCGAGCCTCTCGTCTTCGTCGAGCGCGGCGGCCGCGGCCTCCTTCGCCTCAAATCTCTCGCCGGCGAAGAGCTGGAGGAGGCGATGCGAGCCCTCGCCGAGGCTGTGGGCGACGGCCGGCTGCCGAAACTCGCGATCGAGAAACTCGACGGCGAAGCGGTGATCGGCTCCGGCCACGAGGAGGCACTGATCGGCGCCGGCTTCAGCCGCGGCCCGCGCAAACTGACCGCTTCGGCCTAGCTGTACGGGAAATCCGTACACATCTGCACGGATTTCCCGTACACTGATGCACGGTGAATCCGTTCATCTATCAGGGCCCAGTCCCCCGCACGCACCTCATCGACCGACGTGCGGAGCTCGATGCGCTGCAAAATGCCGCCGCCAACCGCGTGGCGATTCGTCTCTCGGCTCCTCGCCGGTTCGGCAAGAGCAGTCTGCTGGAAGCCCACATCGACGCGATGCGCGAAGCGGGGCACCGAGCGGTGCGGGTAGATCTCGCCAAGGTCGCGACCGTGGGTGACGTGGCGGCTCGGGTTGCCCACGCGTACCGTGAGCTGCCGGCGGACCCGCGGAGCACTGTCAGGCGCTGGGCGGCACGACTCGGGATCTCTGCGGCGCCTGCCGGTGTCGGGGTGAGCATCGGTGCGGCGCCACCGCGCCTGGGCGCGGATGAGGCCCGCACCGCTCTTCTCCAGCTTCTCGATGTGCCGAAAGCACTCTTCGACCTGGACCAGGGGCTGACCGTCGTCTGCTTTGACGAGTTCCAGGACCTGCTGGTCGCCGACAATGACCTGGACGGTCTCGTTCGCTCCGTCATCCAATACCACGCCGAATCGGCGGCATACGTCTTTGCCGGCAGCCAGCCCTCCTTGATGCGGGCGCTGTTCTCGGACTACGAGCGACCGTTCTACGGTCAGGCAAGGCCTCTGACGCTGCCGTCGTTGCCGGTGGCCGAGGCAGTCGAGGACATCGAGGGCATACTGGCGCGCGATGGCCTCGAACCGGCGGGCGCCGTCGACGAACTCCTCGTCTTCAGCGGCGGTCATCCCCAGCGCACGCTCCTGTTAGCTCATCACCTTTATGAGCTGCTGGACGGAGAGAAGCCAGACGATCCGGCGTCGTCTGCCGTCGACCTCGCCTTGGCCGAGTCCGCAGACGCGCAGCAGGCCGTTTGGGATGGGCTGGACCGCAACGAGCGAGTGGTCCTTCTCGCCTTCGCCGACGGTCAGGCTCCGGCTGGGAGCATCGTCTCTGAGCAGCATCGGATTCCGCGCTCGAGCCTCCGCGACGCCCTCCTGCGCCTGGTGACTGACCAGCAGCTCGTCGGGGAGGACGAGAACGGGCACCCTTATCTGCTCGATCCCCTCCTGGCGGAGTGGCTGAGGCGTCGCTAGCGGCGCTCGGTTTGGCTGCCCGACCAAACCATTGCCATAATCGATGCAGTGGCGGAGGCAGATCAGAGTGCAGTCGAGCTGCTGAAGAGCGTGACGCTCTTCGCCGACCTGGAGGAGGGGGAGCTGGAGCGCTTCTCCCGCGTCGCCGTGCCACGGACCTTTCCGGCCGGGACGCGGGTCTTCCACGAGGGCGACGATTCCGACGCCTGCTACATCGTCAAGGAGGGCAGCTTCCGGGTCACCCGCGAACACTCCGACGGGCGCGCGATCACTCTTGCCACCCTCGGCCCCGGCGAGATCTTCGGCGAGCTGGCGATGCTTGACGGCGACAAACGCTCGGCCAGCGCCGAGGCCCTCAGCGAGGGCGAGCTGCTTGCCCTGCCGGCCAACGACGTCCGCGCCCTGCTCGCCCGCCATCCCGAGATCTCGCTGAAGCTCGTCGCCGGCCTCGTCCGCCGCCTCCGCGCCGCCAACGTCCGCCTTTCCCGGCAGTCCTTCCAGACCGTCCCCAGCCGCGTCGCCGGCATTCTCGCCCAGCTCAGCCGCGAGGCCCAGGACCATGGAAGCGGCGACGGCGAGGCGACGGCAGAGGTGACGATCAACATGAACCAGACGGATCTCGCCCAGCTCGCCGGCACCTCGCGCGAGTCGGTCAGCCGCTTCCTCGCCGAGCTCGAGCGCGCCGGGGTCGTCCGCTCCGGCCGCGGCCGCGTCACCGTTCTGGAGCCGGACAAGCTCCGGAATTACATCTACTGAGCCGGGAGGCATCTTGATCTCCCTGAGCTCACCGAAAAGGCTGGAGTTGCCGTACCGGTGGAACCGACGCGACGGAGTCGTGCGCGTGGAGATGGCGGTAAACGACGACCCCGATCGCTTCGGCGGCGAAGAGTTTGTCCGCGGCTTTCCCCTTTGCCGGGCGACGATCGAGCCCCCTGCGCTCGGCTACAACGACATGCTCGGGTGGATTCAGCTGGTTGACACAGACGCCAAGCCTGGCTTCCAGGTCGACTTTTTTGAACCACTCGGCCGGGTGCCCCACCCGTTCGCCTTCTTCGGATTCTCACCGATCTTCTTCGACTCGCCTCACGCCACCTACCCGACCTGGGACTTCCTGGCCCACACCTTCCTCTGCGGGATGGGGGGCAGGTTGCTCGAACAGACGGAAGAGGGGCGCCGCGAAGTGCGGCCCATCCTCGGCTTTAAGTGGGGTTTCACGAAACAAGAAGCCGAGATCGACCCGTTCGGCCCTGAGGTTCTCGCGGCCGAGGACTGGGACCAGCACCTCGGCTTTTTACGCGGGGCGTTCCGCGACTGGGAGTTCCCCCCCGGCTTCTTCGATCACCCGCTGCCATGACCGACTCCTCCGCCGCACGACAGCGCATGGTCGAGCGCCAGCTGCGGGGGCGGGGGATCGAGGACGAGCGGGTGCTGGCGGCGATGGCCGAGGTGCCGCGGGAGGAGTTCGTGCCGCCGGAGCTGCGGGGTCGCGCCTATGCCGATTCGGCGCTGCCGATCGGCGAGGAGCAGACGATCTCCCAGCCCTGGATCGTCGCCGCGATCTGCCAGGCGTTGGAACTCGACGGCTCGGAGCTGGTGCTCGAGGTCGGGACCGGATGGGGGTACTCGGCCGCGGTGCTCTCGCGGCTTGCCGCCCACGTCGTCAGCATCGAGCGCCGCGAGGGACTCGCCCGCGAGGCCAGGGAAATGGTCATCGCGCTCGGGATCGGCAACGTCGAGCTGGTCGTCGGCGACGGCAGCCTTGGTGTCCCGGAGCGGGCCCCCTATGACGCGATCGCCTGCCATGCGACCGCGCCGAAGGTGCCGCAGCCCCTGCTCGACCAGCTCGCTGACGGAGGGCGGCTCGTCATCCCGCTCGAGTCCGGCGACGCCGATGTGCTGACGCTCTACCGCCGCGACGGCGACCGTCTCGAAGCCGAGCCGATCACTCCCTGTCGCTTCGTGCCGCTGATCGGCGAGGAGGGGTTCGGCGGCAGCTAGCTGGGAGTGGTTGGCGGCGAAGCGTCGCGGCGCTCAGCAGTGGGCGAGGACGTCGTTGCCGTCCTTGGAGACCTCGTCGCCGCCACCGCCGCAATCGATCTTGTCGCGCTGTCCGTCTTTGGCTTCGATGAAGTCGCTGCCGCCCTTGCCGATCAGGGTGTCCTTGCCGATGTGGCCCATGATGCTGTTGTCTCCGTTGTCGCCGACGAGGACGTCGGGGCCGTCGGAGCCCTCGAGGCTCTCGTTGTCGGCGAGAACCTGGTCGTCGTTGCCGCAGCCGGCCGGGCCGCCGCTGCCGCCGAGGGTGACCCGCAGGTTGTCGTTGGAGCGGGCGTAGGAGACGGTGTCCTCGCCGGGGCCGCCGTCGTAGACATGGCCCTGGCAGGTGAGGACGGAGTTGACGAGCAGGTCGTTGCCGGGGCCGCCGAGCAGGTTGTCCCCGCCCGGGTCGGAGTAGAGGACGTCGGAGCCGCCGTTGCCCTCGAGCCGGTCGTGGCCGTTGTCGGGGCCGTTGTAGTTCTCGCCCGCTTCCAGTACGTCGTCGCCGTTGCCGCCGGCGAGGCTGTCGTCGCCGGCGTTGCCGTTGATCCGCACTTTGGCGCCGGCCGGGACACTCGGGTCGACGACGATGGTGTCGTTGCCGTTGCCGCCGGTGACGACGATCAGCGGCGCTTTGCCGGCGTCCGGGCAGACCATCGCGCTGCCGTTGGAGGGTGGGGTCTGGCAGCCGTCGCCGGCGAAGATCGGGATCGCCGAGGAGATCACCCAGGCTTCGTTGCCGCGGGAGATGCGGATGTCGTCGTTCTGCGGACTGCCCTGGACGATCAGGCTGGAGCCGTCGAGGCCCTGGTTGAGGGTGCCGTAGGCGAGGCTCGGGGGTGGCGCCTGTTCGGGGCCGCAGGAGGTTTCGGTGTCGAAGCCCTCGCAGTCGTCGGTGCCGGGGCCGCCGAAGGCCTGGCCACCGCCACCGCCGCTCTGCAGGTCGTCGTTGCCGACGCCGCCGTCGATCCGGTTGGCCTGGCCGTCGCCGACGATTTCATCGCCCTGCGGCGAGCCGACCACGTCCTCGAAACCGCCGAGGTCGTCGTGGCCGTCGCCTTTGGCCTTGTTGGCGGCGAGGCTGACGATGACGCCGCTGCGGGTGGCGCTGGCGTAGGAGACGATGTCGTTTGCCCCCTCGCCGCCGGCGAGGAAGTCGGTCCCGGCGTCGCCGCGGACGATGTCGCCGTCGCCGGGGCCGCCGTCGACGTGGTCGGTGCCGGCGCCGCCGAAGACTTCGTCGTTGTCGCCGCCGCCGTTGAGGTCGGGCTCGTCGCCGGGGCCGCCTTCGATGTGGTCCGAGCCGGGGCCGCCGTCGATCTTGTCGTTGCCCTTGTCGCCGAGAAGTTTGTCGTTGCCGCCCTCGCCGTCGATCTTGTCGCTGCCCTGCTGGCCGTCGATGTAGTCGTCGCCACCGCCACCGCCGAGCTTGTCCGGGCCCTTGAAGCCGATCAGGACGTCGTCGCCACCGCCGCCGTGGAGGCCGTCGGAGCCCTTTGAGCCGGAGAGCTCGTCGTCGCCCTCGCCGCCGTCGATGCTGTCGGAGCCGGTGTCGCCCTCGAGGTGGTCGTTGCCGCCTTCGCCGTTGAGGTTGTCGAAGCCGCGACCGCCGTTGATGTTGTCGTCGCCGGGGCCGCCGCAGATCGTGTCGTTGCCGTTCGGGCCGCCGGTGATGACGTCGTCGCCACCGCCGCCGTAGATCACGTCGCTGGCCTTCTTGCCGACGATGTGGTCGTTGCCGGCGGTGCCCATGATCGTCACCTTCTTGCCGTCGCACTTTTTCGCCTGCGCCTGGGCGGCGCAGAGGAGCATCAGCGCGAGGGCCGCGAGGACGAAGAGGGCAGGGCGGCGGAGAGCATCGAACTTGGCTGGCATCCCTGAGCACATCGGCTCCCGGGTTGCCGTACTTCAGCATCGGGATAAATCACCAAAAACTCGTCCAAACGCCTCAGACGAACGTCCAGTTCACGTTTGAAAGCCGCCTCCTATACGCTCGCAGCCTGATGCGCGGCGGCATCTACGTCCTCAATTTCTACTCGGCGGTCTTCATCGATCAGCTGAAGCGCGGCCGCAAGACCGCGACGATCCGGCTCGGGGACAAGAGCAATAAGTACGAGCGCGGCCAGGTCGTCTGGATCACGGTCGGCTTCCGCCACAGCCCGCGGGAGAAGATCTTCACCGCGGTGATCGACGACGTCGAGGTCAAGCGATTGGACGAGCTCTCGCGCCGCGACATCGAGCACGACAACCCCGAGTTCCGCCGCCTCGAGGACGAGATCAACTTCCTCGAGCAGATCTACAGCCGCCCGGTCAACGCGAGCGACGTCGTCACGGTGATCCGCTTCTCCCAGATCGTCGAGCCGCCCCGCGCGCACCTGGGGAACGGCGAGACGCCGCATCACAACTGAACCGATGCCGGCCCGGCGCGTATAGGTAGGCGATGGCCGAATACGCCTTCCTCACCACCTGGCTGCTTGAGTCCCCGCGCCAGCCGGTCTGGGAGGCGATCCACGCGCAGGAAAAGTGGCCGAGCTGGTGGCGCGGGGTGGAGGAGGCAAGCGAGGTGCGGGCCGGCGAAGACGGCGGTCTCGGCAGCGTCTCGCGGATGGTCTGGAAAAGCCTGCTGCCCTATCGGGTCTCCTTCGAGGTGACGACGACCCGGATCGAGTACCCGACCCTGATGGAGGGCCACGCCGTCGGCGAGCTCGAAGGGGTCGGCCGCTGGCGGCTCTACGAGCAGGACGGGGTCACCGCGGTCCTCTACGAGTGGAACGTGCGCACGACCAGGCCCTGGATGAACCTGATGGCGCCGCTGTTGCGACCCGCTTTCGAGTGGAACCACGACTGGGTGATGCGCCGCGGCGCGGAGGGAATCTCCCAACTGCTCGGCTGCCGCTTGCTGGCGATGGACTGAATCGGCTATCTTTCCTTTGTTGGCACTCTAACCCAGAGAGTGCCAAGCGCCGCTCCACCCAGTTTTGGCTCTAGAAGCGGCGTTCTCGACTTTCCATCACAACACTTACCGATAACGGAGGTTCACGGATGAAGCTGAAGCCCCTCGGGGACCGGCTGATCGTCAAGCCGATCGAGGAGGAGGAGACGACCGCTAGCGGCATCGTCCTCCCAGACACGGCCAAAGAGAAGCCCCAGAAGGGTCAGGTCGTGGCTGTCGGCGACGGCAAATGGGACGAGGACGGGGAGAAGCGCATCCCGCTCGACGTCGCGGAGGGGGACGAGGTCCTCTACTCCAAATACGGCGGCACCGAGGTGACCGTCGAGGGCGACGAGCTGCTCGTCCTGCGCGAGTCGGACGTCCTGGCCAAGGTCGGCTGAGCGCCAACCGGACTTACGTAACCAAGGAGGACTGAACACAAATGGCTCACAAGGAGCTGAAGTACGCAGAGGATGCCCGCGGGGCCCTGCAGGCCGGCGTCGATTCCGTCGCCAACGCCGTCAAGGTCACGCTCGGCCCGAAAGGCCGCTATGTCGTGCTCGACAAAAAGTTCGGCGCGCCGACGATCACCAACGACGGTGTGACGATCGCCCGCGAGGTCGAGGTCGAGGACGTCTTCGAGAACCAGGGCGCCCAGCTCGTCCGCGAGGTCGCGACCGCGACCAACGACGTCGCCGGTGACGGCACCACCACCGCGACGCTGCTGGCGCAGACGATCGTCCGCCAAGGCCTCAAGAACGTGGCCGCCGGCGCCAACCCGCTGGCCCTGCGCCGCGGGATCGAGAAGGCTGTCGAGGAGGTCGTCGACAACCTCCGCAACAAGCAGAGCAAAGAGGTTGCGGGCAAAGACCAGATCGCCCGCGTCGCCGCCATCTCCGCCGGCGACGACGACATCGGCAACGTGATCGCCGACGCGATCGAGAAAGTCGGCAAAGACGGCGTGGTGAACGTCGAGGAGGGCCAGACCTTCGGGATGGAGCTCGAGTTCACCGAGGGGATGCAGTTCGACAAGGGCTACATCTCGCCGTACATGGTCACCGATCAGGACCGCATGGAGGCGGTGCTGGACGACCCATACATCCTCATCGCCAACCAGAAAATCGGCTCCGTGCGGGACATCCTGCCGGTGCTCGAGCAGGTGATGCAGGGAGGCAAACCGCTGCTGATCGTGGCCGAGGACGTCGAGGGCGAGTGCCTCGCGACCCTGGTCGTGAACAAGCTCCGCGGCACCTTCACCGGCGTCGCCGTCAAAGCCCCGGGCTTCGGCGACCGCCGCAAGCGGATGCTCGAGGACATTGCGATCCTCACCGGTGGCGAGGTGATCACCGAGGAGATGGGCCTGAAACTGGAGAACACCCAGATCGCCCAGCTCGGCAAGGCCCGCCGCGTCGTCGTCGCCAAAGACAACACGACGATCATCGACGGTGCCGGTGAGGGCGAGGACATCAAAGGCCGGATCAACCAGATCAAAAACGAGGTCGAGAACACCGACTCCGACTTCGATCGCGAGAAGCTCCAGGAGCGCCTGGCGAAGCTCGCCGGGGGGGTTGCCGTCGTCAAGGTCGGCGCCGCCACCGAGACCGAGATGAAGGAGAAAAAGCACCGCGTCGAGGACGCGCTGCAGGCGACCCGTGCCGCCCTCGAGGAGGGCGTCGTACCGGGTGGCGGTGTGGCCCTGCTGAACGCGCAGGCCGGCCTCGACCCGGAGAAGCTCGACGAGCCCGACGAGGTCACCGGCGCGCGGATCATCCACCGCTCGCTGGAGGAGCCGGTGCGGCAGATCGCCGAGAACTCGGGCCTCGAGGGCTCGGTTGTCGTCAACAAGGTCCGCGAGCTGAAGGAGGGCGAAGGCCTGAACGCGGCGACCGGCGAGTACGGCGACCTGATCAAGGCCGGCGTCATCGACCCGACCAAGGTCACCCGCTCCGCCCTGGAGAACGCCGCCTCGATCGCGAAGAACATCCTCGTGACCGAGGCGATCATCGCCGAACCGCCGGAGGAGAACGGCGGCGGCGCCGCGATGCCCGACATGGGCGGAATGGGCGGCATGATGTAGCCCTCCGCTAACGCGGAAGCAGTCTCGAGAGGCCCGGGAAACCGGGCCTCTCTTTTTGCCACCGGGCCCCCACCCCGGAGTTCACTCTTCCGTGCGTTTCTCGCTTCGAACCCGGCCCAAATAGCGCGCCAAACGTGCGCCCCAACCCGTCAGCCTCCGAGCTGCAATGCGCGCCCACAACCCCCACGCCGCCGACGGGCCGAATTGCCCCAGTGCAATTGACAACGCCGCCTCTCCTTCAACCAGTTTCGACATATCGGCCCATCGGCTTCGGCCGCGCCGGTGGGACCTCGATATCGCCGCCATCGCAAATCGGCAGCACGGCTTGGTTGCCCTGCACCAGCTCGAAGAGCTCGGAATGGATCGACGAACGGTCGCCGCTCGGGTTCGTGCCGGACGCCTGCACAGGCTTTACCGGGGCGTATTTGCCGTCGGCCACGTGTGTCTCAACGAAGAGGCCGCGTTTCTCGCTGCGGTTCTCGCTTGCGGACCAGATGCGGTCCTCGCTCATGGATCCGCGGCGACTCTTTGGGGCTTCTGGGAGGAGGGCGGTCAAGAGATCCACGTGATCGCGCCGAACCGGCGCGGGCGCAGCCCGCACGGCATCGTCGCCCATCGAGATGGATGGCTTCCCCCTGGGGACCGCACGAATTACAGGGGTGTGCCCTGCACCACTGTGGCTCGAACCTTGCTCGATCAGGCGGCCACGCTTCCTCCCTGGAAGCTGAGGAGGGCTGTCGGTGAGGCGGAAGTGAAGCGGTTGGTGAACCACAGGCAGCTGCGAAGCCAGATCCATCGGGGAAAGGGAAGGCGGGGTGTGGCGCGGTTTCGGCTGTTGCTGGATGAAATCCATCCCCAGAGCAAACGCACCCGCAGCGAGCTCGAGCGGATGTTTCTGCACGTGTGCCTACAGACTGGGCTGCCGCAGCCGGAAGTCAACGTCACTCTCGAGGTCGGAAGCAAGCGCTATAAGCCGGATTTCCTCTGGCGCCCTCAGCGCTTGATCCTCGAAGCTGACAGTCGTCGGTTTCATGAAACGGACATTGCCTTTGTCGACGACCGTCGACGAGAGCAGCAAATTCAGCTCGCCGGCTGGCGGGTCTCCCGGTTCACCTGGGAGCAGGTGGAATTCGAACCCGCTGTCCTCGCGGAGACCGTCCGGCGCCTCCTCGCCCAGTAGGTGCTCTCCAGTCATGGGCCTATCAGGCGAAATAGCCTTGCTGATGGGCCGCAAAGGCGAACTGGGTGCGACTAAGCGTCCCGTCGGCATCCGCCTCGGGCGGGGGCGGGGCTTATTTTTTCCGCGGCTTCGGGGGGAGCGGGGGGTAGTAGCCGGCGTTGGATTCGGCGGTTTCGAGGAAGTTGGGGCGGCGGATCTTTTTGCGCAGGGTGTTGGTGGTGTGGGGGTAGAGGCGGAGGTCGTAGGGGTTGCCGGGGCCGAAGCCCTGGTAGTAGACGAGCATCCGCACGCGGGGGTGCTTGACCGTCCAGGCGATCGTCTGCTTGACCCAGCGGGGGTTGTCTTCGGCGGACACCGCCCACTCGGTCATCGCCACCGGTTTGCCCTTCCACTGCTTGCCGGCGTAGAAGCGGTTGAGGTCTTTCCAGACCGGATACTGGGAGTAGAAGTCGGTGCCGACCCAGTCGACCCAGCGCCGGCCGGGCCAGTAGTTGCCGGGGAAGTTGCCTTTCACACGAGGCGAGCCGCCCGGCAGCGGGCTCCAGATGATGCTGACCGGCGTCGCCGGCAGCTCGGTCGGCGGCGGGCCTTTGGTCCGGTTGATCGGCGGCAGCCCGATTTCGGCCAGGGTCGCGTTGACCCCTTCCAGGCTCTGGCCGCCGCGGACGATCGCGACAATCCGGCGGAAGGCCTGCTTGTACCAGCCGGTCGTGTGTTCCCCGCCTTTCTGGGAGCCGTCGCAGTTGACCGCCGACCAGGCGTTGAGGCAGCGGTTCGGCTCGCCCAGCGGCCGGATGTAGGCGGGCAGGGCGCGCTCGGCGAAGAACTGGTTCAGCTGCAGCAGGTAGTCGTCGCCGTAGCCGAGGGCGATTTGCTGCGGCGTGATCAGCTCCGCCAGCGTCTGGTCGTCCGCGGTCGAGATGTGGAGGACCGGCCGGGTCGCGGTTTCGCGCCAGCGTTCGTAGGCCTCGTTGAGGCTGTTGCCCCAGGGATGGAAGGTCTGCAGCAGCGCCGGGTGCTTGCCCGTTAGTTCGGCGAATTCGTTGAATTCGGCCGTCGTCCCACGGTCACTGACGCCGAGAAAGACATCCGGCTTCGGCGGCACCAGCGAGAGGGCGGATGCCTGGGACGGAGCCAGCAGCGCGCCCACGGCGAGGGCGACGACGAGCAGTCGCCGCGCCGGCCGGGTTCTCTTAAGCGTCCTCCAGTACATCGCTCATCCTTCGCGGTTCGACGCCGAGTGCCTGCGCGTCGGCCGGCCCCCGCTCGCTGATCATCGAGACCTCCATCAGCTCGGCCTCCTCCCAGGTAGCGAACACGGCCTCACCGAAGAGGTTGCGCAGCGCGATCAGCCCCAGCCGCACGAACGGCAGCGGCAGGTGGACGAGCGGGCGTGGCCGGCCGGCGATGCGGCTGACCAGGTCGGACATCTGGTCGTAGGTGAGCGTCTCCGGCCCGGCCAGCTCGAAGCGCCGGGTCCGCCCGCCGTCGCGCTGCTCCTGGGCCAGGGCGCCGGTGACGCAGCGGGCCACGTCCTCTGCCCAGATCGGCTGAAAGGCGGCGATGCCCTCACCCGAGACCGGCAGCACCGGCAGGAAGGAGAAGCGCCGCAGCAGGGTGATCCAGGGGTCGCTGTGGTCGTAGACGATCGAGGGCGCGAAGACGGTCGTCTGCAGCGGCGAGGAGAGCACCGCCTGCTCGGCCAACCACTTGGCGCGGAAGAAGCGCGTCCGCTGCGCCGCCTCGGCGTCCAGGGCGCTGAAGAAGTGGAAGCTCTCGACGCCGCTGCGCTCCGCCGCCCGCAGCAGCCGCACCGTCGCCAGCCCGTTCAGCTCCTCGATCCGCTTCGGTGGCTGGTCGCGGATCGAGGCCGCGAGGTGGATGACCCGGTCGACGCCGCGCAGCGCCTGGCGGACCAGATATGGGTCAGACATCTCGCCCAGATCCCCGAGCGCGATCTGCACGTCGACCCGCCGCGCCCCCAGCCGCCGCGGCTCCCGAACGAGGCAACGGACCTCCTCGCCCTGCTCGAGCAGCAGCGGCAGAAGCCGCGAACCGATGCTTCCAGTCGCCCCCGTCAACAGCAGCATGTCCGCATCATCCCTAAAATGTGCGCTCGCGCTTGGCCGGGGCCCCCGGCAGGCACCCGGAAATACGAGCTAGGAGAACTGCCCCTATGACCTACGTCATCGCCGAGCCATGCATAGGCCAGAAGGACAACTCGTGCGTCGAGGTGTGCCCGGTCGACTGCATCCACCCGACTCCTGACGAGCCCGACTACGACAACGTCGAGCAGCTCTACATCGACCCGGACGAGTGCATCGACTGTGACGCCTGCGTCGAGGCTTGCCCGGTTGACGCTTGCTTTGCCGAGGACCAGCTCCCGGCCGAGTGGGCGAAATACGCTGAGATCAACGCCAACTACTTCAAGAATCAGGCTGCGTAGTTGGTAGGGGAGGGGCGGGAGTCCCTCCCCAGACACATCTCGCTGATGGCTCGCTGTTGAGTGTCTGGAGAGGGACTCCCGCCCCTCCCTTTCATCGGTTTTGGTGGCCTGGTAGCTGCTAGTACCCGGTGGGGTGGCGTGCAATGAAAGGCCCACTCGCTGCTGCGCGGAGGGATTTGTGCCAGCGGGGGCCGGTGCCGCTGGTGTTGCCTGCGGTGTCCCAGCGGAGGCCTGCTATGACGGCGTAGGCGTGGCCGCCGTTGGCGTAGACGGTGATCCAGCGGCCTTTGCCGCCGCTGCCCCAGCCCTGCAGGGAGCCGGAAGGCATCGGCGTGTCGATCAGGCTGCCGCCGTGGAGGGCGAAGCTGACCGCGCCGGAGCAGTCGTAGCCGGCGTCCCACCAGCGACCGTGGCCGCCGCCGTAGATGTAGGGCTTGGTGCGGATCTTGTTCGCCGCGGCGACCACCTTCTTCACCGCCGCCGGCGCGTTCACCGGCGGAACCGCGCGGCCGTTGACCAGGATCGCCTTGCCGGGAGGCGCGGTCGGGTTTTCGACTTCAGGGGTGGTCGAGGAGACCCCACCCGGGGTTTCCGCCTCGGCCGTCGCCGCGAAAGTCGTCGCCAAAGCGACCACGGCCAGCACTGCTATGGAGATGCAAAGGGCGGGCGCTTTCCTGGCCGCCCCAAGGGCGTTCGTCATTCACTCCTCCTTCGTCGGCCTACGGGGTTAGCTGTCGGGCTGGCGCTGAAGGAGCCTGCGCCCCCACCGTCAGGTGGGCTCGCCCCAGAAACTCGGGTCCCCCGCTCCCTGGCTTCCTGAGCCAGGGATTAGGCGTTTATGTGCATTCCTTAATGCAGGAGGATGAAGGAAGTTTCGGCGTCTTGTGTGGGCTTGCTCACACAGGTGCTACTGGACGACCGGGAGCGGCGTCCCGCCGACCGGCGGCGCTTCCGCCGGGCTCGGCGTCGATTGCAGCACCGGCAGCTCCTGCGGGGTTGCCGCGACGATCCCGCGTGCTGCCTGCCGGATCGCCTGCGAGGCGGGGGCGTCGGGCTCGTCGATGACCAGCGGCGAGCCGTTGTCGGCGTGCTCGCGCAGCGGCTCGGATAGCGGCACCTTGCCGAGCAGCGCCACTTCGAGCTCGTCGGAGAGCAGCTGGCCGCCGCCCTCGCCGAAGATCGTGAAGCGCTCGCCGTCGGGCGTCGTGAAGCCGGACATGTTCTCGATCACGCCGAGGATCTCGAGGTCGAACTTCTTCGCCATCTCGGCGCCGCGCTGGGCGACCGACTGGGCCGCCGGCTGCGGCGTGGTGACGACGAGGAACTTGGCCTGCGGCAGCAGCTGGGCGAGCGTCATCGAGACGTCGCCGGTCCCCGGCGGCAGGTCCAGCAGGAGGTACTCGAGCTCGTCCCAGGCGACGTCCTCGAGGAACTGCTGGATCGCCTTGTGCAGCATCGGGCCGCGCCAGACGACGGCGGAGTTGTCCTCGACGAAGAAGCCGATCGACATCACCTTCACCCCGCTGGGCGAGTCCAGCGGCAGGATCTTCCGCTCCCCGTTGACTTCCGGTTTGCGGTTGACCCCGAGCATGCGCGGGATCGAGTAGCCGTAGACGTCGCAGTCGAGGGCTCCGGCCGGGTGGCCTTCGGCGGTCAGCGCCGCGGCCAGGTTGGCGGTCATCGTCGACTTGCCGACGCCGCCCTTGCCGGAGGAAACGCAGATCACGTTTTTCACCTTCGCCAGCGCCCCCTGCGGCAGCTTGTTGCGGCCGAGGGTCTGCTGGAGGTTGCCTTTCTCCTCGTCGGAGAGGACGTCGAAGCCGACGGCGACCTCGGTCACGCCCTCGAGCTGAGAGACCTGCTGGGCGACGCTCTGTTCGAAGTGCGAGCGGATCGGGCAGCCGGCGGTCGTCAGCGAGACGACGACCTCGATTCGGCCGCTCTCTTTTATCTCGATCGAGCGGACCATGCCCAGCTCGACGATCGAGCGCCGCAGCTCGGGGTCGATGACGGCGCGCAGCTTCTCGGTGATCTGATCTTTCGTGGGGAGTGCCATTGACCGATTCTCGCAAAGCGCCGATTTCGGAAGCCGCCAGGGGGGAGAGATCGGGTCGCCCCAGCCCTTAGTCCCGGGAACGCAGTCAAGCGAACGGAGGACCGATGTCGGGAACGAGGCTTGCAGTTGGACGGACGGTGGCGCTGGGGATCCTGCTGGCGCTGAGCGCGCTCTTGCTCGTGGCCGCGAAGGCGGAGGCGGCGAAGTACACGGTCGCCCAGTGCGGCTGGTACATCGGCGCCGACGCCGACTGGGCCGACACGACCGGTGGCGCCAAGTTCCGCTCTGACGGCTGGTGCGTGCCGCCGGCCGGCGCCGATCCCTTCGACGGCGTTCATCTAAAGAGCTTCAGCCGCGGCAGCGGGACCGTCTCTGGCACCCGCTTTGCCCGCTGGCGCTGGACGGCGCCGTCGGGAACGGCAGGGATCACGGCGGTTCGCGGCACCTGGTGGCACGCCCTCCATGACGGCTTCGAGCAGCGGCTTGGCGGCGTCAACTGGTCCGGCCAGTTCAATCCGTCGTTGACCGCAGGCAGCACCGACACGGCCCTGCGCGAGTTCAGCCTCGGCTTCAACTCGCCGATCTCTGCCTTCGAGGACCGTCTCCTCTGCGCGCGTGGGGAGGACAAGTGGTGCCCGCTCGAACCGGACTCGTGGTCGGGACTGCGGGCGCTGACGCTGACGGTCCAGGACGACGCCCAGCCGGCGGCGCTCCTCACCGGCGGCGACCTGGTTGCGGGCGGCTGGCGGCGGGGGAGCCAGCCCGTGGTCGTCGGCGGGGCGGATGGCGGCTCGGGCATCCGCTTCGGCGAGACCTTCGTCGACGGCAGCCGGGTGGCGATCAACGAGTACCCGTGCGACAAGGCCTACATCGGCGGTGAATGGCGGGCGACCCGGATGCGTCCCTGCAAGACGAACGAGTCGACCACGCACTGGGTCGACACCACCAAGATCAGCGACGGCCCCCACACCGTCGTCCACTGTACGACCGACTTCGCCGGCACCGGCGCCTGCACGGGCAGTCGCCAATTCCTCGTCGACAACAACCCTCCGGCGCACCCGCGCGCCGTTGCCCTCGCCGGCGGTGAAAGCTGGCGGCGGACGAACGACTTCGACCTCGCCTGGGAGAACCCGGAGCAGGGCGTGGCGAGCCCGATCGCCGGCGCTGTCTGGCGGCTCTCCGGCGGCCTCGGCTTCGACACCGGTGTCAGGTTTGCCGCCGGTCGCGACCGCCACGCACTCGCCGACCTCTCGGTGCCCGCCGCCGGCTTGTACTCGCTGCAGCTCTGGCTGCGCGACGAAGCGGGGAACGAGGCATCCGGCTCGGCGGTGACGGTGCCGCTGCGCTTCGACGATGTCCGCCCGCAGGTGGCGTTCTCCAGCGAGAGCCCGGAGGGGCAGGTGAAGGCGGCGGTCGTCGACGAGCACTCGGGCCCGGCCTCGGGGCAAATCCTCTACCGGGCCGTCGATGCCGAGCGCTGGATCGAGCTGCCGACCAAGCTCGCTCCCGGCGCCGCGGGCGCCGCCGACCTCGCTGCCCCGATGCCGGACCTCGGCCTCGGCACGTTTGTCTTCCGCGTCGACGCCGCCGACGCGGCCGGAAACACGGCCTCCACCGGCCTGCGCGCCGACGGCACTCAGATGGCGATCCGCCGGGTTCCGCCGCCGCCCGTCGCCAAGGCAAGGCCGGCTCCCAAGGGGAAGTCGAGGCTCTTCGCCAGGCTGCGCGGGGGCCACGGCCGCGGCGACTCGCTCACCGTTCCCTTCGGCGCCCCCGCCCTCCTCAGCGGCCGGCTCACCCGTGCCGACGGAGCCGGGCTCGCCGACAGCGAGCTGCGGGTCGTCTCCCGCCCCTCGCGCGGAGCCCTCGTCCCGACCGCTGCGGAAACGGTGCGAACCGGCGAGCAGGGCGGCTTCGAGCTGCGCCTGCCGGCGGGACCCTCGCGCCGGGTTACCGTCAGCTTTGCCGGTGACGGCGGCCAGGAGGAGGCGCGGCGCCCCGGGCTGGAGCTGCGGGTTCGCTCCGGCATCAGCCTGCGGGCCGCACCGATGGAGCTCCGCACCGGGCAGGCGGTTGTCCTCAGCGGCAAGGTGAGCAGCCGCGGGGCGCCGATTCCGCGCCGCGGCAAGCTCGTCGCGATCCAGTATCTGGAGGAGGCGACCCATCGCTGGCGGCCGGTCCTCGTCACCCGCAGCGACCATCATGGCCGCTTCCGCGCCCACTACCGCTTCCGCTACGTCAGCGGCCAGGCGGCGATCCGGCTGCGGGCGACGGCGCTGGCCGAGGAGCGCTGGCCCTACGCGCCCGGCGCCTCCCGACCGGTGACGGTCCGAGTCCAGGGAAGCTAGGGTTTCGATCCATGTCGCAAGCGACCCTTCACACCAGCGCCGGGGCGATCGTGCTCGAGCTTCACGACGAGGACGCGCCGAAAACCGTCGAGAACTTCCGCAAGCTCTCCGCGGACGGGTTCTACGACCAGCTCGTCTTCCACCGGGTGATCCCGGACTTCATGATCCAGGGCGGCTGCCCGGAAGGAAGCGGCCGGGGCGGTCCTGGCTACACCTTCGAGGACGAGATCAACGACCACAAGATCGTCCGCGGGGCGCTGGCGATGGCCAACGCGGGGCCGAACACCAACGGCTCCCAGTTCTTCATCGTCACCACCGGCGCGGCGCCGTGGCTCGACGGCAAGCACACCGTCTTCGGCGAGGTGATCGACGGTATGGATGTGGTCGACGCGATCGAGTCGGTCCCGACCGACGCCGGCGACAAGCCGCGGGAGCCGCAGACGATCGAACGGGTGGAGCTCGACCAGGCCTAGCCGGGACCGCCGCCCGGTGCCGCCTCGGCGGCTTCGCCGGGGCTCCGCCGTTCGCGCCGGCGGCGCAGCGCCTCCCCCGGTCGCCAGAGGCTGACCAGCCCGGCGACCAGGGTGACGAGGAAGATCTGGCCGATCATCATCTCCAGTCCGGCGACCATCCGTCCCGGCTGGGCGGCCGGGACGAGGTTGCCGTACCCGGTCGTGGTCAGCGTCGTGTAGCTGAAGAAGATGAAGTCGCTGCCGTTGGGGTGGGCGACCTCTTCGAAGAACGCCCCGCCCTGGATCCGGTCGATCGTCCCGTAGGCGAAGGTGAAGAGGATCCCGAGCACGGTGTAGACGCTGATCGCGCCGAGGATCGTGCGGGAGCCGACTTCGGCGCTCGAAACCACGCGCCACAGCACCGCCGTCATCGCCACCGCGAGGAGGCAGATCTGGATCACGGAGGCGAAGTTGAGGAGGGTCCGGTCGTCGGCCGCGGCGGCGATCACCGCCAGGGTCACGGTCAGCGCTGAGAGCCAGATCGAGGCCCGCACGACCCTGGGCTTGACGTGGGAGCTGACCAGGGCGACCACCGAGGTGATGCTGGTCGCCAGGATGAGCACGACGGCCGACCAGCCATGGTTGCTCAGCAACGAGGTGAGCACGTAGGTGAGGAGGACCAGGGCGAGGACGAGCCCGAAGGCGTCACGCACCCTCTCCGCCCGCTCGCGCCAGACCTCCTCGCGGCGGTGGCTGCGCCTGTCGCCCCTCTCCATGGCTTGGTCGTTCGTCCGCTCGGGACGCATTCCTGCCGTTGCACGACGGGAAGCGGAGGGGGTGGGATTCGAACCCACGAGACGCCGAAAGACGCCTAACGGCTTTCAAGGCCGCCGCATTCAACCGCTCTGCCACCCCTCCCAGAGCGCTCAGGCTTCCTCACTGATTGTATGCGGGGATGCGCAGGTTGCTGATTCTGGCTTCGGCGATGATCTTCTTCGACGTCGCCTTCTTCGCGGCGATCGCGCCCCTGCTTCCGGAGTACGTCGACGAGCTCGGGCTGACCAAGGCCGAAGCGGGAATCCTCTCCGCCGCCTACGCGGCGGGGACGTTGCTGGGCTCTCTACCGGCCGGGTTCGTCGCCAGTCGCGTGGGGCCGAAGAGGACGGTCATCGCCGGGCTGCTCCTGCTCGGCTGTGCCAGCTTCGTCTTCGGCTTTGCCAAGGACATTTCGCTGCTCGACAGCACCAGATTCGTCCAGGGGATCGCGGGCGCTCTGATCTGGTCGGGCGCCCTCACCTGGCTGATCACGGCTGCACCGGAGGAGAAACGGGGTTCGGTCATCGGCGCCGCCCTTGGGACCGCCATCGCCGGGGCGCTGCTCGGCCCCGCCCTGGGCGCGATCGCCGGCGCAATCGGGACCGAGCCGGTTTTCAGCTCCGTCCTGGTGATCACGATCCTGCTCTCGATCGCCGCCTCACGGCTGCCGGAGTCGCGAGCGCCCGAGCGCCAGAGCCTGGGCGAAGTGATGGCCACCCTGGTCAGCGCCCCGATTCTCAGAGCAGCCGCCTTCGTTGCCGTTCCCTCGGTGATGTTCGGGGCGATCGAGGTGCTGGTGCCGCTGCGGATCGACGAGCTCGGAGGCAGTCATGGGCTGATCGCCGGAGGGTTCATCGCCGGCGCCGCGCTGGAGGCGACCTTGGCCCCGCTGGCTGGGCGTATCTCCGATCGGGTCGGACGGCGCCTGCCGTATGTGGCGGGGCTCTTGGTCTGCGCTGTGGCAATGGTCGCGATCGCCCTGGCCGCAACCCTCGGCGCCGTCCTCGCAGGCTTGATCATCACCTCGCTCGGTGCCGGCCTTTGCTTTGCTCCGGCCCTGACCTTGATCTCCGACGTTGCCGAGGCGAGCACCCTGCACCAGGGCTTCGCGGCTGGGGTCTCCAACATGGCCTGGGCCTCCGGCCAGGTGATCGGTGGCGTTGGTGGAGGCGTCGTCGCCAGCCTCACCGGCAATGCGGTGCCCAGCATCGCGATCACGCTCCTGCTGATCGTCACCGTCGTCTATGCCTATCGGACGATGCCCTCCGAGGCCGAGCCGTATCCCGCGGCAGGCTAGGCTCGAACGATGGCACGGGGGCTGGGAGCGCGGCGGGCGAGTGGACCAACTGGGCCGGCGACCAGCGCTGCCGGCCGGCCAGGATCGTCACTCCTGTCGACCGCGAGGAGCTGGCGGAGGCGGTCGCCGCCGCCTCCGCCGCCGGCGAGAAGGTGCGCGTCGCCGGCTCCGGCCACTCGTTCACCGAGACGGCGCTGACCGACGGGGTGATGCTCCGGGTCGAGGCGCTGAGCGGCGTCCTCGACGCCGACCCGCAGACGGGGCTTGTCAAGGTCGGCGGCGGCACCGTGCTCGCCGACCTCAACGAGGAGCTGGCGCGGCTCGGGCTGGCGATGGAGAACCTCGGCGACATCGACCGCCAGACGATCTCCGGCGCAATCTCCACCGGCACCCACGGGACCGGGTCGCGGCTGCGCAACATCTCGGCCCAGGTAGAGGGCCTGGAGCTGGTCCTCGCCGACGGCAGCGTCCGCCACCTCAGCGCCGCTACCCACGGCGAGCTGCTGCGGGCGGCGCGGGTCGGGGTGGGGGCGCTCGGGGCGATCTCGGCGGTGACCCTGCGCTGCGTCCCTGCCTTCACCCTGCTGCGGGTCGACGCGCCGCACCCGCGCGAAGAGGTCCTCGACGCCTTCGACGAGCGGGCCGACGCGCACGAGCACTTCGAGCTCTTCACCTTCCCCTACTCGGACCTGGCCCTGGTGCTCGAGCGCAACCGCACCTCTGAGTCGCCCCGTCCCCGTGGCCGTGCCGCCGCCTACCTCAACGACGTCGTCCTCGAGAACTGGGCGCTGGGGCTGTTGGCGGGCACCGGCAGGGCGATGCCGCGAACGATCCCGGCGCTCTCGCGGCTCGCCGGCCGCCTCGCCTCGGGCAGCCGCACCAGCGATCGCAGCGACCGCGTCTTCGCCAACGAGCGGCGGGTTCGCTTCACCGAGATGGAGTACGGGGTGCCGCGGGAGCACGGTCCGGAGGCGGTGCGGCGGGTGGTCGAGTGGGTGCGCTCGAACCGGTACCCGGTCTTCTTCCCGATCGAGATGCGGGTCGCCGCCGGCGACGACGCCTACCTCAGCCCGTCCTACGAACGCGACACCGCCTACATCGCCGTCCACCAATATCGGGGGATGGAGTGGCGCCCCTACTTCGAGGCGGTGGAGGCGATCATGGACTCCTACGGCGGCCGTCCCCACTGGGGCAAGCGCCACTTCCAGACCGCGGCGACGCTGGCCGAGCGCTATCCGGCCTGGGACGACTTCCAGCGCGCCCGCGACACCGTCGACCCGGGTCGCACCTTCGCGAACGCCTACACGGACCGCGTCCTCGGCCCCTAAACCGAACTGCATCAACTTCTACTTCCTCGGGGCGTAGAAGTTGATGCAGTTCGGCGGCTATAGGAACGTTTTGCCGTCGCCCCTGTACGTCGGGACCTCGTCGACGATCGCGTCGCCTTCGACTAGGAGGAGCGTTGAAAAACGCTCGCAGAGCTCGCCGGCTTTGGCGTGGCGAAGGTAGACGCGGTCGCCGACGCTGAGCGAGCCGGCGGGCTCTCCGAGCAGCGGCGTCTGCACCTCGCCGGCGCCCTCCTCGTCGTCGAAGCGCAGGCCTTCCGGTAGCCAGGGGGAAGGGAGGCGCCCCGGGTTGCCGGGACCGGAGGCGAGGTAGCCGCCGCCGAGCGCCGTCGCTACCCAGTCGGAGGGCTTGCGCGTGACCGGGAGGGCGAATGCCGCCGCCGGGGTGAGGTTGAAGCGGCTGTAGTGGTCGAAGAGGACGGGGGCGTAGAAGCCGGAGCCGGCGGTCACCTCGGTCACCGCCTCCTCGGCGGCAGTCAGTTCGAGGCTGCCGGTGCCGCCGCCGTTGACGATCTCCAGCTCGACGAACTCGCCCAGGGCGGTGACGATCGCCGCCCGCCGCTCGGCGATTTCGGCGGCCGAGCGCTTCTGCATGAAGCGGATCGCGGCGCCGCGCAGCCGCTGGCCGGGCGGCAGGTCGCCGACCCCGGAGATCTGCCCCTCGTAGGCCATCAGCGCGTCGAGTTCGATCTGCGGCCGCTTCTCGATCTCCCGCGCCAGCGCCACCGCCTGCTCGACCGAGTGGATCGGCGAGCGCTTGGGCCCGATCTTGACTTTGCCGCCGAGCCACCACCAGCTGGCATCGACGTCGATGCAGACGCGCAGCGGCGGCGCCCCCTTCCCCAGCACGGACTCGATCATCTCCAGGTGCGCGACGCAGTCGACCATCACGATCGGCGCCCCCTCCGGATTCGCCGCCGAGCGCAAAGCCAGCTCCTCGAGAGCACCGGCGTCGGCGGTTGGGTAGGCGAGGAGCAGGTCCTCAAACCCCTGCTCGGCGAGCCAAAGAGTCTCCGGCAGGGTGTAGGTCATCAGCCCCTGGAAGCGCTCGTCCCGACCAAGGATCGCTTCCAACAGCGCCCGGCAGCGGACCGACTTCGAGGCCACGCGGACTGACTTGCCCGCCGAGCGCTCCAACATCGAGTCGGCATTCGCCCACATCGCATCGAGGTCGACAAAGGCAAACGGTGCCTCGACGTCGGCGAAGACCTGCTCGAAGCGCTCGAGCGTCTGAGGGGGAGCGGACACGGTTCGCCAGCCTATCCCCGCCGTGCCCCGTCAGTACCTACAATCGTGCGAAGCGCCGCGCGCGCAAGTGGAGAGGTGGCCGAGTGGCTGAAGGCACTCGCCTGCTAAGCGAGTAGGGGGCGCAAGCTCTCTCGAGGGTTCGAATCCCTCCCTCTCCGTTTCTTGGTCCGTCGTATCCTGGGTCGATGCAACGCTGGATAGGGAAACGGATCGTGGCCCTGCTCGACTCGCTTGTCGGCGTAGTCGTGTTCGCCGTTGTCGCCGCCCTTTTGCCGGTTTCGTTTGTGCTCCAGGCGATCATCCTGGGGACGTTCCTCCTCGTCCTCTGGGTATTCGTGGAGGGGAAGGAGGCCTGGCCCACGATCGGCGCGGCGGAGCCCGCTTCGCCTCGCGTTGCCGCCGACCTGGAACTGCTGAATCGGTACGAGACGGACCCCCGGGAGATCGAGTTCGGACCCCGGGACCTGGGTCCGGCGCCACCGCCCTCGCCGTCCCCTCCACCGAAGGGCAGGGTCGTTGTCTCGCCGGTCGAGCTTTGGGATCTTGAGCGTTTTGGGGTGCCCGATTCCGTCGCCGGCCCACCGCTACCGGGGGCGGGACGCAACGATCCCTGCTGGTGCGGCAGCGGCAAGAAGTACAAGAGGTGCCACGGCGCCTGACCGATTGACTGTCTCCCGTCGCCGTAGCGGGCTCGCGTAATCGGCTCCGTCTACTCTCCGCGGGATGAACGAGAGCTCCGCACCAATGTCCGGCGACCACGGCGGCCGCCGCACCAAGATCATCGCCACGGTTGGCCCGGCGAGCTGGGCGCCGGAGGTGCTGGAGCGGCTGGTCGCGGCCGGCGCCGACGTCTTCCGGCTCAACTTCTCCCACGCCGGCCCGGAGCGGCAGGCGGAAACGATCGCGGCGATCCGGGCGGCGGCCGAGCGGGTCGGGCGCGAGGTGGCGATCCTCGGCGACCTGCCGGGGCCGAAGCTGCGGATCGGGACGTTGCGCGACGACGTCGCCGAGCTCGAGACCGGGATGCACGTGACCCTGACGCCGGAGGAGGTCGAGGGCGACCGCGAGACGATCCCGGTGCAGTGGTCGGGCGTCTCCGACCTCAGCGAGGATCAGCTCGTCTACCTTGCTGACGGGGCGATCCGGCTGCGGGTCGGCGACGCCGAGGCCGCCGGTGTCGGCGCCGAGGTCGAGGTGGGAGGGACGCTCTCCTCCCACAAGGGGATGAACATTCCCGGCGGCATCGACCTGCCGGCGACCACGGGCGTCGACCTCGGCTGGGTCGAGTTCGCGGTCGAGAACGGCGTCGACCTGCTCGCGGTCTCCTTCGTCTCCACCGCTGCCGACCTCGAGCCGGTCTCGGCGCGGCTGAAAGAGCTCGGCTCCCGGATCCCGGTGATCGCCAAGATCGAGCGCCAGCAGGCGGCCGAGAACATCGAGGAGATCGTCCGCGCCGCCAGCGGCGGGATCATGGTCGCCCGCGGCGACCTCGGGATCGAAGTGCCGCTGGAGCAGCTGCCGATCGAGCAGAAGCGGCTGATCCGGGCGGCCGGCAGGGTCTCCAAACCGGCGATCACGGCGACGCAGATGCTGGCCTCGATGGTCAACGCGCGGCGGCCGACCCGGGCCGAGGTGACCGACGTCGCCAACGCGATCTACGACGGCACCGACGCGGTGATGCTCTCCGAGGAGACCGCGGTCGGCCACAACCCGGTCGAGGCGGTGGAAGTGATGGACCGGATCGCGCGGGCGACCGAGCCCGACCTCCCCTACGCCGAATGGCTGTTCCGGCGCACCGACCAGGCGACCCAGGACGTCGCCGACTCGGTCGCCCAGAGCGCCGTCGGCGCCGTCTACCGGCTCGGCCTGAAGGCGTTGGTGGTGCCGACCAACACCGGCCGCACCGCCCGCCTCGTCTCCGCCCACCGGCCCGACGTGCCGGTGCTCGCAGTTTCCCCATATATAGAGACGGTGCGGCGGGTCAGCGTGCTGTTCGGGATCACCGCGGTGCAGAGCGACTTCGGCACCGAGCTGCGCAGCCTGCTCGGCCACTGCGCCGGCGAGGCGGCGAAGCACGGGATCGCCGCGCCCGGCGACCTGGTCGCGATCACCGCCGGTCTCGACGGCCAGGAACTGGGCACGAACCTGTTCGAGGTCCATAGGGTTCCGGAGCTATGAGCGAGAACGCGGCGGCGAGACTGGAGCGGGACACGAAGCTGGCGGTGATCACCCTCGACAGCCCGCCGCTGAACCTCTTCGACCAGCGGATGATCGATGACCTGCGGGCGGCGATCGACGAGGTCGCGGCGGCACCGCCGCGGGCGCTGCTGATCCGGGCCGAGGGGCGGGCGGTCTCCGGCGGCGTCGACGTCCACGTCTTCGCCGGGCTGACGCCCGAGCAGGGGAGCGCGCTCTGGACCGAGCTGATGGAGATGATCGACAAGGTCGAACTGCTGCCGGCGCCGGTCGTCTTCGCCGCCCACGCGCTGACCCTGACCGCCGCCTTCGAGCTGGCGCTCGCCTGCGACCTGATCGTCGCCTCGCCGAAGGCGAAGTTCGGCCTGGTCGAGAAAGTCGTCGGGCTGACGCCCTCGATGGGCGGCACGCAGCGCCTCGCCGAGCGGGCGGGGAGCGGCCGCGCCCGCCACTTCGTGATGTCCGGCGGGATCTTCGGCGCCGAGGAGATGGAGCGCTGGGGCGTCGTCAACCTGCTCTACGAGGACCACGATTTCGAGGCCGCCTCGCGCAAGCTCGCCGAGGAGCTGGCTGCGGGGCCGACCAAGGCGCATGCGATGACCAAGCACATCCTCCGCCGCTTCCGCGAAGGCGGGATCCCGGCCGCGGACGAGGCGGTGCGGACCGAAGCCGGCGAGCTCTTCGCCACCGAGGACCTGCAGAACGCCGTCCGCACCTTCCTCGAGCAGGGCGGCCCCGGCCACGCCGAGTTCCACGGCCGCTGAGCGCGAGTCCGCGAAAAGGTCCGCTATGCGGACACTGACGCGGACTCGGTGAATGTAGGGTGGGCGCCATGAGCGCAGATCCGGGAACGCCGGACGTCGACTTCGACGCGATCGCCAAGGGACTGACGATGGCCGTCCCCTTCGCCGGGCACGTCGGGCTGGAGATCACCGAGGTCAGCGCCGGCGAGGCAACTGTCCTCCTGCCGCAGCGGGCCGAGCTCAACAATCACGTCGGCTCCCAGCATGCGGGTGCGCTCTTCACCGCCGCCGAGACCGCTTCGGGGGCGGCCTTCGTCGGCGCCTTCGCCCTCCGCATGGGCGACGTCGTCCCGCTCGCCAAGTCAGCCGAGATCGCTTACGAGAAGATCGCCAACGGCCCGATCACGGCAACCGGCAAGCTCAGCGCCGACCCCGCCGAGGCCCTGGCCGCTCTCGACGCCGAGGGCAAGGTCGAGTTTCCCTGCGAGGTCGAGCTCCACGACGAGGCCGGCAACCGGGTCGCCACCGCCACCGTCCACTGGCACGTGCGGCTGAAAGGCTGAGCCGCCCGGCCCTCAGGCGGTGAGGCGTTTGCTCGGCAGCCGCCGGGTGGACCAGAAGGACGCGAGGACGAGCAGGGCGGCGACGAGGAAGGCGAGCTTCAGCGCTTCCAGCTGCGCGTCTTCGTAGTGGCTGACGAGCGCGTCGGTCGTCCGCGGCGAGACGTGTTCGGCCTCTGCCGCTTCGCGGACCTCGTCGGAGGGCACGAAGCTGCCGCCGGCGCTGAGCTGCACCTCGACCTGCTGTTCCACCCGGGCGGAGACCTGGGGGTCGTCGGCGATGTTGCCGGTGAAGGCGGTGGCGAGGCCGGTGATCACGATCGCCCCGAGCAGCGCCGTGCCGAGCGAGGAGCCGAGCTGCTGGGCGGTGTTCTGGAGGCCGCCGGCTTCGCTTCGCTGCTCGTCGCCGATTGCCGACTGGACGACGTTGCCGAGCTGGGAGACGACCAGTCCCATGCCGACGCCGAGGACGCCCATCGCGATCAGGAACGGGGTGTTGTCGAGCTCCGGCTCGATCGTCCCCATCAGCAGCAGGGAGGCGACGAAGACGAGGGCGAGGCCGACGCGGACCAGCAGCTGCGGCGCGAAGCGCGAGGCGAGGCGCGAGCCGACCAGGGCGCTGACGAAGAGGCCGACCGAGGTCGGCAGCATGCGGATCCCGGTTTCCAGCGCGTCGAGGCCCTGGACGATCTGCAGGTAGAGCGGGATCGTGAAGAAGATCCCCATCAGGACGAGGTTCTGGGCGAGGAGCATCGAGACGCCGCCGCGCAGGGCCGAGATCCGCAGCATGTCGAGGTGCAGCAGCGGTTCTTCTCCCCGCTCCTCGCGCCGGTGCTCCCAGGAGACGAAGCCGGCGAGGAGGAGGCCGGCGGCGGCGAGCACGAACGGCGTCAGCGAGAAGCCGAAGGGGGTGATCGGGGAGTTGGCTGGGCGGAGCCAGCCCCAGTTGCTCGCCTGCAGGACGCCGAAGACGAGGACCGCGAGGCCCGAGGCGGAGAGGACGCTGCCGACCCAGTCGAGCGTCGGCTTGCCCGGCGCGCGCTCGGGCTCGGCCATCATCCGCGTGCCGAGCAGGATGCCGGCCGCGACGACGACCTCGCCGACGAAGACGTAGCGCCAGGTGAAGTCGGTGGTGACCCAGCCGCCGAGGATCGGGCCGACCGCGATCCCGGCCCCGGCGACGCCGCCGAGGACGCCGTAGGCGACCGCGCGGTCGCTGCCCTTGTAGCTGCCGGCGACCAGGGCGACCATCGCCGGCAACACCATCGCGGCGCCGATCCCCTCGAGGATCGACCAGCCGAGCATCAGCGAGGGGACGCTCCAGGAGGCAGCGGTGAGGCCGGAGCCGATCGCGTAAATGACGAGCCCGATCGCGAAGATGCGGCGGCGGCCGAAGATGTCGCCGAGCTTGCCGCCGGTCAGCATCAGCCCGGCCATCACCAGCGCGTAGAGGGCGATCACCATCTGGATCGTCGTCACCGTGGTGTCGAAGTCTTCGACCAGCTGGCTGATCGCGACGTTCATCACCGCCTGGTCGAGGACCATCAGGAACTGCGCCGCCGCCAAAACCCCCAATACAGCCCACTTGGTCACCGGGCCACCTTATGCGCTGGGGGCGGGGGATAGGGTTTGGATCAATGGACTCGACCGCTAGCGCTCCGGTGTCCGCGTCGAGCTCCTCCAGCCCGCCGCGGGCGAAGCTGGTGCTGACGGCGCTGATCGCCGTCGCCGCGGTCGCCAACCTCAACCTCGCGGTCGCCAACGTCGCCCTGCCGGACATCGGCAAGGCTTTCGACGCCAGCCAGACCGGCCTCGACCTCGTCGCCGTCGGCTACTCGCTCGGGCTCGCCGCCTCGGTCCTCTACCTCGGCGCCCTCGGCGACGCCCACGGCCGCAAGCAGATGCTGCTGGCGGGGACGGCGCTGGCGATCCCGGCTTCGCTCCTCGCCGGCTTCGCGCCCTCGATCACCGTCCTCTTCTTCGCCCGCCTGTTCGGCGGCCTTGCCGCCGGGATGGCCTTCCCGACGACGCTGGCGCTGATCACCGCGCTCTGGAGCGGGCCGGAGCGGACGAAGTCGATCGCGCTCTGGTCGGCGCTGGGGGGCGGGATCTCGGCGCTCGGGCCGCTGGTCTCCGGCGCCCTGCTGACCCAGTTCGACTGGGACTCGGTCTTCTTCGTCACCCTGCCGCTCGCCGTCGTCGCCCTCTACCTTGCATGGCGCTTCATCCCCGCCCACGTCAACGAGACCTCCGACCGGGTCGACAACCTCGGCGGCGTCCTCTCGGTCGTGATGGTCGCCGCCCTCGTCCTCGCGATCAACTTCGCGCCGGTGCCGGGAGCGGGCGCCGCCGCGGCCGGGCTCGGGGTCGTCGCCCTCGCCGCCGTTGTCGCCTTCGTCATCCGCCAGCGCCGCGCCGCGCCGCCGCTCTACGACCTCGACGTCGCCGCCCGGCGGATCTTCTGGGTCGCCGCCTGCGCCGGGATCATCGTCTTCGGTTCGCTGATGGCGGCGATGTTCATCGGCCAGCAGTACCTACAGAACGTGCTCGACTACTCGACCCTGGACGCCGGCCTGGCGATCCTGCCGGGGGCGGTAGGGATGGTCCTCGTGGCGCCGCGCTCTGCCCACCTGGTGGAGACCAAAGGCGCCCGCTTCACGCTCCTGCTCGGCTACGCCTTCTGCCTCGCGGGCTTTGTCGTGATGCTGCTGCTCTGGGACGAGAACGCCCAGTACTGGCACATCGGCCTCGGCTACCTGCTGGTCGGGGTCGGGGTCGGCTTCGCCGGCACCCCGGCCTCGCGCTCGCTGACCACCTCGGTGCCGGTGCACCGGGCGGGGATGGCCTCGGCGACCGCCGACCTGCAGCGCGACCTCGGCGGCGCGATCATGCAGTCGATTCTCGGCGCCCTGTTGACGGCGGGCTATGCGGCGGCAGCGGCCACGGCCGTCGCCACCGCGCCCCACTCGGTCTCGACCAACGTCGAAAGCGAGCTGACCAAGTCCTTCTCCAGCGCCGCCGCGGTGGCCGAACAGCACCCCGGCTACGCCGAATCGATCATCGAAGGAGCCCGCGGCGCCTTCCTCCAGGGAGACGCCTGGGCTTACGTGGCGGGCATCGTCGCCATCGCCCTCGGCGCCCTCCTCGTCGCGACCCGCTTCCCGAACAGGGAGGACGAGCAGAAGCTTCTCGCCGCCTACGCGGCGGAGGATTCGACGGCCCAAACCGGGTAGCAGTGACCTCGTAAACCCGAACGAAGGGAGCGAGGACCATGGCGACGAGGAACGGCAGCGCCGAGTGGAAGGGCGACCTCAAAGGTGGCGGCGGCACCGTCAAGGTGGGCGACGGCGTCTTTGAGGGCAACTACTCCTTCAGCTCCCGCTTCGAGGAGGGGGAGGGGACCAACCCCGAGGAGCTGATCGGCGCGGCCCACGCAAGCTGCTTCGCGATGGCCCTGAGCCTCGTCCTCACCGAAGCCGACCACCCGCCCGAGTCGATCAAGGCCGAGGCCCGGGTCCACCTCCGCATCGTCGACGACCTGCCGACCCTGGCCAAGATCGACCTCGAGGTCGAGGGATCGGTCCCAGGCCTCGACGAGGACGCCTTCCGCTCCTACGCCGAGAAAGCCAAGGCCGGCTGCCCCGTCTCCCGCGCCCTGGCCGGCGTGCCCGAGATTACCCTCGACGCCCATCTCGCCTAAAACCGACCCGCATCCTTTAATCTCGTCCTTCGCCGGCACCACCCGGCCTCTCGCGCCCGTAGCTCAGCTGGATAGAGCGTCGGTCTACGAAACCGAAGGTCACAGGTTCAAATCCTGTCGGGCGCGTTCGGTGCTGTTCCGGGGGATGCCGTGCGTTTCCCGGTGCAGAGCGAGATCGTCGGCTTCGCCCTAATTCTTCGTTCCTCTGCCGTCCAAGCGGTTCCGCTGGGTTCCGCGTCGTCTTGGTCGCATCCTGGTCTCATTTCCCAGGCCCAATATGGTCCACGGCGATGGCGGGCGATTCACAGGCCAAGGCACGGAAATCCGTGCGGCGAGCGCAGGCTGATTTCGAGAAGGCGCAGGACAAGCTCGAAGCGCTCCGCGAGGCTCGGCGCAAGTCGTTTGAAGAGGCACAGGTGGCCGGGCTCTCGACGCGAGACATCGCCAGCGAGACCGGCCTGCACTTCACCCGAGTAGCGCAGATCCTCCGCAAGAATTAGCAGCGTGTAGAGGGGTCTCTACGACCCTGCTAGGCTTTGCCGATCAACAAAGCGCCCCCGCGCTGCGCAAACAGCCGGGGGCATGGCACAGGAGGGTGAACTCCCATGCACGACAAGCCTAGAGGCGCGGGCGATGATGAACGCGCCACGACCCCCGCCGAGCAGGATCTTCGCGACCAAGCGGCGGTCCTGAATCACGTCCTCGCGCTCTTCCCGCAGACGCTGACGGAGCTGGAGCTGCTGAAGGAAATGACCGGGGGAGAGGAGGCGACGTTCGAGGAACGCGACCGCCACCGGCGAGCCGTCCACGACCTCGCCAAGGGCGGCCTGCTCGGAACCGAGACCAGGCGCGTCATCCCGACGAGGGCGGCCCTGCTCTTCCACGAGCTGGCCGAACTCTGATGAACGGCAGAAGCGTGGATCGCGAGGTCGCCGGGCAGCTCGGAAGGAACGTGTGGCTTGCCCGTCGCCGCGCCGGCTTCTCCCAGGAAGCACTCGGCGCGGTTGCCTCGCTCCACCGCACCGAGATTGGGCTGATCGAGCACGGGCAACGACTCCCTCGCGTGGACACGCTGATGAGGCTCGCCGGAGCCCTCGACGTGCGCGTGGAAAGTCTGCTGGAGGGCATCGCCTGGATTGCGCCGGGTCCGAACGCAAGGGGCAGCTTCGCCGTCAGGAGGTTCGGATGAACACCAAGATCACGACCCTGCGGCTCCCGAAGGAGCTGGCCGACGAACTCGATGTCGTCGCCCGAATAGACCGCCTGCCGGTCTCAGAACTGGTCCGCGCGGCGCTCTACCGCTTCATCGCGGAACGACGCACCGAGCCCGACTTCAAGGAGCGGCTGAAAGAGGTGGTTGAAGAAGACCGCAAGACCCTGGAGCGGCTAGCGGCATAGAGCGCGTCGTGGATCGCGTCGCGCGGGGGCGAAGGAGGACCGCCCCAGTCCCAGACCGACTCCAAGAAAACCCAGACCACGATCAAAGCCCCGATCCACTCCCGAGGACGTAGCCAGGCAGATCGAACGAAATGCACGGAGCCCAGACTCCCAACAACGCAGCTTCGCTACGGCCCTGCGGCCCTCCTCGAAGCCCCGACACACTACGAACCCTCCGGATTCGGCTTTTTCAAGCCGCCCCTCCCGCCCCTCCGTGCGGGCGATTTTGGCACGGCTTCGCCGTGCGGAGGCCGCCCTTAAGGAGGGCCGGGAGGGGTCTGACCTTCGGTCGGATTCCGATGCAGCCGCCGGTCTCGCCGGACAGAAGAGGCATGGCGGCAACTCACCCCGTGCAGATGGCTCTCTCCGGTGGCAAGGAGGGCATGGAGGCAAAGCTCGGCGGGCCAACCTTCTTCACCGAGCGCAGTCTCGCCGCCTACCTCGCGGTCAGCGACCGCACCGTCCGCAACTGGATCAGACGCGGCGAGCTACCCAGCTACAAGCTCGGCGCATCCAGAAGGATCGATCCGGCCGACGTACAGACCTTCCTTGAACAGCGCAGGGAGGAGGCGGCGGCATGAAGCGAGACACCCCCGTCAAGCGTCGCAATCCATCCGGGCAGGTTGTGTGGGTTGCCAGGTACACCGGCCGTGACGGTCGCCGCCAGATCGCCAAACCGTCTTGGAACCGAGGCAAAGGCACCTTCGCCAGGAAGGGCGAAGCGCAGAAAGCGATTGACGAGGCGTACGGCCTCTCGGACCGGCCGGACACTCTCGGCGACTACTTCGCGACTTGGACCGAGAGACACCCGCGCTCGGAACGGACCAACGCGACGAACGAGCATCGGATCAGCCGAGTCACCGGGATCCAGGTCGAGGGGATCGCATTGAAGGACTGGCCGATGCGCGAGCTGCGCCGCCGCCATGCGCTGGCCTTGATCGACCACATGCTCAGGGTCGAAGGCCGAGCTACCACCGGAGCGGTCGGGATCATCCGCTCGCTTTCGGCCATGACCGAGGACGCGATCACCGATGAAGTCTGCGACCTCAACCCCTTCAAGGGCATCCGCATCCGAGCCAACGACCCGAGAGCGCAGAAGAAGCCAAGGCCGATCCGGGTCTTCACCTTCAAGGAGATGCACTGCTTCGCGAAAGCCGCCGGGCGGTACGAGGCAATGGTCCGCGTCTTCACCGACTGCGGTCTGAGGCTGGGGGAGGTGCTGCCCTTGAGGCGGGAAGACTTCGACGGCGAGACCCTTCAGGTCCGCCGCACCGCCCACGAGGGTCAGATCCTCGAGGGAACGAAGACCGATCACGGCGAGCCCGACGCCGGCCGCGTCGTCCCAGTGCCGGCGACCCTCGCCTGGATGCTCGAAGCGCAGCTCCAGGTCAGCGGCGAAAGCAAGCTGCTCTTCACGACCCCGACCGGCCGCATGTGGAGAGAGCGCAACTTCTACCGCGACCTCTGGAGGCCCGCCCAAGAAGCCTCCGGCCTAGACATCCGCCCTCACGAGTGTCGTCACAGCTACGTGACGCACCTGCGCGCCGCTGGCGTCAACGACGCCGATTTGGCCGAGATCGCAGGGCATCGGGTCGAGACGATGCTTGCCCGATACACCCACGCTGTCGGAGAAAGCTTCGGGGCCGTTCGGGCCGCGATTCTGTAGCCGGCCAATACCTTCAGGTAATACGAGTGGCCAAATTGGTACAACTCCGTCCTCTAACGCAGGAACTTGCTGAACGCGACCCGCCGAATGGCTTCAATTCAAAGGAAGCTCTTGGCCCTGACGCTTGGGCGGCTGCTCCTAGTTCCTTTGATCATCGTTTCGCTCGGTGTCGAGCCCGTCATCACCTTCTCTGCCTTGGTGGTCTTCATCCTCCTTGACCTCTATGACGGCGTAGCTGCTCGTCATCTCGGGGGGGACGACGTCAGCCGGCGCGTCCTCGACTCGGCCGTTGACAGAGTCTCGATCTGGTCGGTCTACGTCGCCGCTGCCTTGTTTGGTTTCCTGCCGTTGTCCTTGCTTCTCGTGTTGGCCGCCCGCGACCTCTACTGCGGCTACTGGTGTTACCGACTAATTGCTGAGCGGGACATGGCTATCAAGGCGGATTGGCTCTATCGCAGTCTCAACCTAGCTCTTGCGGGATGGATCGTCATTGCGCCGCTCGCTACTGCGGGGTTACGGATAAATCTCTTCCTAGTAATTTGCATCTATTCGGCTGCAGTGGCAGTCGATCTGCGACGGTCAATCGGTATTGCACTGTCAATGCCAACGGACGTAAGCTCGCGGGTAATTCCGGCGTCGGTTTTTCGTAGCGCGAAGAGTCAGACAACGAGACCGGTGGCCGCTCCGACGGTTGTCCCCGTTCACTCCGCCTGACAATTTCCGCCGTGATGTTCGATCTTTCTAAGAAGAAGCCAAAAGGGCTTCCTGAAGCAAATCCGCCGGAGACCGGCGAGGATCCAGCGGATCCAGGTGATCTGTTGCTAACGATCGCGGCCGCCAATGTCGTAATGCTCGGTGGAATTGTCGTCTCATTGGCCTTCGGATATCAGGAAAGCCAGCTCAAAGAAATGCCGGCATCGTTCTGGATTGTGTTCGCCGCCGTCATTGGAATCGGCGGAATTGCATCTCTGAGCGGAGTCATCGCAGGGAAGCTCCTTAGATCCTTCCTCAGCATTGACGTGACGCTCAACCTGCCGAAAAAGGTTCTGAAATTAGCGGTCTATATCTTGACGATTGCAACGATTGCGGTTCTCGGGTATGCCGTCAACACGACGGGTGGATCCGCATCAAGTCCGTTCACGCCGTTCCTTACCGCCCCTGCGGTCTTTGCTCCCTTCATGGCGCGCCGCTGGGAGTCAATAATCTTCATTGGCGCTGCAGTGATTGTGGCGATTTGGGTTACCGAGGGAGGCGAATCGTTTGCCACGGCTCATGGGGAGGTCTATTCCGCGGTAAGTACCGCGCTCATCGTTATAGCGGCGATCATGGCATCCGCTCGGCGTGCCCTCGGAATTGACGGCTATCCTCCTGCCCGCACGTAGTGAGCCACGAGCCAGAAATGGGCGCTACCGGTAGGGAATTATGTGCGAATCCGCATGTCTGTTCCTGGGAATACCACCTGGTTCGCCCTAGCGCGGCAGCCGAAGAGGTATTCGTGTGATGAGGCTGGTAAAGGCAAGGGTTGAGGGTTATCGCTGTGTCAAGGACGAGACCATCGATTTCGGATCTCTCACCGCGCTGGTGGGAAGTGGCGGTGTCGGCAAGTCCGCCCTCTTGCGTGCCATCGACTGGTGCGTGAACGAGCGACCATGTGAAGACGAGGACCTTTACCGGGATCCCGAGGGTAATGCCGCGGAGCGTATCGTCGTCACTCTCCACTTTGCGGGCTTAAGCGCCCCGGAAGCGGAGGTGCTTGGACGCTATGCAACTGGAGACCAGACGACGATTGCCCGAATTTGGGTGCCCGGCGAGCCACCTGTGCTCTCTGGCTCGGCATACTTCTATCCGCCCTTTGATGCCGTGCGTGGTGAGAAAGGAGCAAAAAGAACGGCTGCCTACAAGGCGCTCTTCGAAGAAGAGGGTACGACAAAGGGATACCTAACTCCGAGGGCGACCAAAGTCGCCGATGTCGATGCGCACATGGCCCAGTTCGAGCGTGAACACGCCGACACTCTTTGTGAACTGCGTCCACCTGAGGCTACCCACCTCTTTGGTTTCACCAGTGGCCCCAGGCTCCGCGATTGCTTCGACTATGTCTTTGTCAGTGCGGACACCGATGCACCCGACGCGCTTGGCGAGGGTCGCGATTCTCCACTTACCCAGTCTGCTTGCCAACATCGGTGGCGTAGACGAGGAGACTCAGGAGAAGATTGACACGCTTCAGGCTGAGGCCCAGGAAAAGACCAGCGCCTTATACGGAGATGCGCGCGAGGAGGCACTCCGCACCTTGGAGCGCGGGATCACTGATCGGGTGCAGGACTATGTTCCAGACGCGTCGGTCCAGGTCAGTGAGGAGATCCCGCCGCCCGTGCCGCCGAAACCCAGGCCGAAGGTGCAGATTGCTCATGGCGGCGGTTACCCGACTGATGTCGAGCGACAGGGTCACGGCCTGCAGCGCACTCTCGTGATTGCGGTCCTGCAAGTTCTCGCTGAGGTTGGCCCGTCTAGCAGCGTGGGGGACGGGGCGCCGGCCCCCCGGAAATCTCTGATGCTCGCCATCGAGGAGCCTGAGCTTTATCAGCATCCGTTGCAGGCTCGCGCCGTTGCCTCAGCTCTTCTGAGGCTTTCAGTCGGATCCGAGAATGAAGTTGGTCCCCAGATTGCCTACAGCACCCATTCAGAGCATTTCGTTAAGCCCGCCCTGTTTGAGGATCTTCGAGTCGTGCGGCGTGAAGGTGGCGGCGAAACCTCTGTGGTCGCTGCCGACCCTGGCCTCGTTGAGTCGGCGCTAGCCGAAGTCGGGCTTGCCGACCAAGAGACGCAGGTGCGGAACACCCTCTCAGTCAGCCTCAGTCAAGCCGTTTTCGCGAAGCGGGTGGTGCTCTGCGAGGGACGCACCGATTCAGTGCTCCTCGAAGCGGTCGCTGCCCTCGACCGCCCTTTTGAGCAGGATGGAATCGCCGTTGCGGAATGTCACGGAAAGTCGATCATTCCTGTGGCTCTCGCGATTCTCAATGGGCTCGATATCCCATGCTTCGTCCTTTTCGATGCCGACAAACAACTCAAGGAGAAGCTTGAAGCAAGCGACAAGGGCACCCAGACTGAGCGCGATGCCCAGATCAAAGCCATCGCCACTAAGAACCGTCAGCTTCTTGGACTTTGTGGCGAGACTCCTGAGGATTGGCCCGAGCGCGATGTCCGTGAGCGCTGCGCCAACTTCGCCGGGAATGTCGAGTCCGACATTCCCGAAGTTTGGCCCGAGTTGGCCGTTGAGCGCGACCGCATCGCATCTGAGATGAGCCTCAAACCCAAATCCGGAGAGGTCTATCGGCGGGCCCCTGAATGCGCCGGTGACGTTCCCGACTATTTTGAGCGCCTGCTAGTCGCGATTCGAGGTATCGACTAATGGACCGCATCTCCGTCGCTTCCTCGAACGTTGCCAGCGTCGGCTATGAGGAGAACACTTCAACGCTTGAGGTCGAGTTTAAGAACGGTTCCGTGTATCAGTATCTGGACGTTCCAGCCGACCATTTCCGTGCCCTTAGCGGCGGAGGATTGAGCTCGGTCGGCAAGTACCTCAACACCGAGATCAAGCCTCGTTACCGATGCGAGCAGATCAGTTGATAGTCGGTCCGAGCCTAGATCCGACCGATATTTCAAGGCCTCATCCAGGCAGGTCGTATGTCGACTACATCGCCGCTTCAAATCTACCTGGGGGCGACGTGCTCTCCGGGTCTACGACTCCGGCAGCTTAGCCCAGTCCGGCCTAGCTCTGGCGGAGGTACGAAACTGCTCCATTTGGGGCCACATCTTGAGTGGCGACTACGATGGCGACTATGGCAATGACCGAGGAGGCCCTGATCGCGGAGGCTGGGCGCCGCTTGGCTGCAGCAGCTCCGGATGCGGATGTCATCGTCTTCGGCTCGCGGGCCAGGGGCGAGTCTCGTCCGGATAGCGATCTGGATCTGCTCGTGATCGAGCCCGACTTTGGCCGTCGCGGGGAGGAGTACGGGCGGCTCCGCAAGGAGCTGCGAGGCCTCAATGTGGCGATCGACCTCGTGATCTATCGCAAGCGCGAGGCCGAGCAATGGGGCAAGGTGCCTGGCAGCTTCCTTCATCGGGCTCTCGGGGAAGGCCGTGTCCTCGCCGGGGCCTGATCTTTCCGAGACTTCCCGAATCCTTCTCAGGAAGGCGGAAGAAGATGCGATTGCCGTCCGCGAGTTCGCGGGCAATCCGGACATCGGCGACAGCATCATCGGCTTCCATGCCCAGCAGGCGGTCGAGAAGTGGCTGAAGGCAGTCACCGCGGCGAGCGGTGTCCGCCACAGCACCATCCACGACATCGACCGCTTGATCGAAATCGTCGAGGCAGCCGGGATCGAGGTGCCGCTCGACCGGGATCGGCTGGCGGTGCTGACCCAATACGCGGTTCCGTTTCGCTACGACGAACTGCTCGACGCCGAGTCGCTAGAGCGCGAGGTTCTAGTCGCCCTGGTTGACGAAGTGGCGGCGTGGGTTGTCGACCAGATTGGTTCGGGCGCGTAGTCCAGGTCGCATCCGGGTCGCATCGCCGCTCGTAAGCCGGATCGTCACCCGCCTCACAGTCGTCCTACGAAACCGAAGGTCACAGGTTCAAATCCTGTCGGGCGCGTTCGCGCGGTCTCCTTGGTCACCCGCCGCGGCGGGGCGGTGTGGGTGCCGACGCTTTGGGTGAGGAGGTTCGCTAGGCCCTCTTCGCCGGGGTTGGGGATGGCGCAGGCGGCTGAGGGGCCGTGGAGCTCGGGGGCTAGGGGGTTGCGGTTGGTGCGGTGGGCTATCGCGGCCAGGGGCGCGAAGAGGAGGGTTTGGACGAGGGCCGGGGGCTTGACGAAGCGGATGGCGTCTCTGTACTCGCGGACGATCGCTGCCAGCCAGAGGGGGTCGGGGAGGCCCTTGGCGTTGACCTTGCCGAGGGCGCCGAGGGACCAGAGGGTCTCGATCATCGAGGCGAAGCGGTCGGCGGGCCGGCCGGGGGCTGCGGGGGTGGCCTCTACTTCGACCCGCACGTGGGCAATGCCGTCGCCGGAGTTCCACCAGTCGTGGACCGCACCCGCCGGTATCTCGAGGGTGCCGTCGCTCGGGTGGGCGAGGCGCTCGGTCTTGCCGACCTGGAAGCCGACCTTGCCCTCGCGCACCGTGAACCGCTCGATGAAGTGGTCGTGGACGTGCGCGCCGGCGACCGCGGCGCCTGGCTGCAGCCACAGGTCGACCTCGATACGCCGCCCGTCGTCATCCGCCGCGATCAGGGTCGCGATCTCACCGGTTGCGGGGTTGTGAAGCCAGCTGCCGACCGGCAGCTCGGGGACGGGGAGCGGGGTGGAATCGCCGCTGGTCATTGCCGCAGGCTAGGGCGCCGGCAGGTAGGTGAGGAGAACCACGCCGGAGTCGAATCGCTTGACGTCGGCGAGCCGCATCCGGATCGCTCCCCGGTCGCCGAGGACGTGGAGGTTTGCGTCGCCCCAGACGAGCGGGTTGAGGTAGATCTCATACTCGTCGACCAGGCCTCTCTCGGCCAGGGCGTAGGCGAACTCGCCGCTGCCGTGCATGAAGAGGTCGCCGCCAGCTTCGCTCTTCAGCTTCGGGATCGAGTCCTCCAGCTCGCCTTCCAGCGCGGTTGCGTTCCAGTCGAGGTCGCCGCTGAGGGTGGTGGAGCCGACGTACTTCGGCAGCGGATTGATCAAGTCCGCCCACCTGCCCGACTGGCTCGGCCAGTAGCCCGCAAGTCCCTCGTAGGTCTTGCGGCCGAAAACCATGCCGGCGGACCTGGCCTGGCGCTCGAACGAGTACTCGCCGTGATCCCCGTCCGGCTGCACCCACTCGCCGACCGGGTCGACGACGCCGTCGAGGGTGGCCTGGGTCGTTGCGATCAGCTTTCCCATCTCGATTCTCCTTCGGTCTTGGAACTCGCCTTCGAGCTTCCTCTCTACCCTTGCGACGAACGAGCGATCCCGAGATCGACACTCAGGCCATCCGGGCATCTACCTAGGGTGGCGCCCGATGACGGGTCTGGCCCACCTCCGCCGCCCATCGCTCCTCGCGAGCCTCGCGGCTCTTGCTTTCGGCGTATCGCTTTCGGCGGCCTTCGCGGAGACCGCTGCGGCGCCGACGGCGGTGCGGAGCGCGCTCGCCCGGTCGGCGAACGTGCGGGGGGCTCCCGGCCGGACCATGGTGCTGAGCCGCGTCGTCGTCGAACCTGGCGCGAAGCTGGCATTGCACCATCATCTGGGAACTCAGATCTCCCGGATCGCCGCCGGCACCCTCACCTACACGGTGCGAGAAGGCTCGGCCCTTCTCTGGGAAGGCGATGCGGAAAAGGATCCGCATCGGATCCGCCGCATTTCAACCGGCCAGACCGCAAGCATCAAGCCGGGGCAGTGGCTCGTCGAGCAGCCGAGCGACATCCACGAAGCCGCCAACCGCGGCACCGTCCCGGTAGTCATTTACCTCTCGACGCTGCTGAAGAGCGGCGCGCCGCCTTCGACGCCGGTCACCCCTCGCTGAGCCGCCGCGGGTCACGCAGATGATTTCCGGGGGGGACCGGATGGCGTCCCACCCCGGAAATCCTGATTCGCAACCGGCGCCGCTTGGGTGGCGCCGTTCCCTGCGTTGGGGGTGACGGCGACCTCTTCCCTCGGCCTCCCGCTCCCGGGTGGCCTGTTGCTGGGCAAGGGCGGAGGGAGCAATTGGCCCTTGGGGATCGCTGTCGCCCTCATCTGGCCAGTGTTCCTGGGGGCAGGGCGCTTCGCCACCGGGTACGTACCCTAGAAAAAACCCTAAGATTCCCATTTTGCTCTACGAATACTGGGGTACTCATTGGAATTGCTGGAGCGGGAACGTGAGGTGGAGGAGCTCGGTGCCGCCCTGGCGGAGGCCGGCTCGGGGCGCGGACGCGCCTTGGCGATCGAGGCAAACGCGGGCTTGGGGAAGACGCGCCTCCTCGGGGAGGCGCGCAGGCTCGCCGCCGAGGCAGGCTTCGACGCGCTCTCCGGCCGGGCGACCGAGTTGGAGCGTGACTTTCCCTTCGCCCTCGTGCGGCAGTTGCTCGCGCCGCGGGTCGCGAGCCTGCCTCCCGAAGAGCGTGAGGTGCTGCTGGACGGAGCGGCGCCGGCCCGCAGCGCCCTTGGGCTCGACTCCGGCACCGAGCTGGAGCACGACCCCTTCGCCGTCCTTCACAGCCTCTACTGGGTGACCGCGGCGCTGGCGGAACGCAGCCCCCTGCTGCTGGCGATCGACGATGCCCACTGGGCCGACTCCGGCTCGCTCGACTTCGCCGGTTTCCTGCTGCCGCGGCTCGAGGAGCTTCCGGTGCTGATGGTGGCAACGGCGCGCCCGGACGAGCCCGATCCACCCCCGGCGCTGGGGCGAATCCTCGCTGACTCCTCGGTTCACCACCTCAGGCCAGCCCCGCTCAGCCAGGAGGCGACCCGCGTCCTCCTCGCCGAGGAGCTGGTGCAGCAGCCCGATCCCCTTTTTACCTCGACCTGCCATGAGGTCAGCGGTGGCAACCCCTTCCTGGTGCGCGAGCTGAGCCGAACGCTTGCCGACCGGGGGGTCGAACCCCTTGATTCAGAGGCTGCGGCGGCCAGGGAGATGGCGCCCGAACGAATCGGCCACACGGTTCTGACCCGCCTTCGGCGACTCCCCCCGTCGGCGCGGAAGGTCGCCGAGTCTCTGGTCGTGCTGGGTGACGGCAGCGACCTCCAGATCGTTGCCCAGCTCGCCGGCCTCGAGCTCGGCGATGTCCAAGCCGCGGTCGGCGCTCTGCGACGCAGCGCGATTCTCGACTCCGGCCCGGAACTGCGGTTCGTCCACCCGCTCGTCCGCAACGCGATTCACGCCAACCGCCCCGCCGAGGCGGGCGCGCCCACACACGCGCTGGCCGCCGTCCTGCTGCGGAATCGCAACGCTCCGTCGGAGCAGATCGCGGCGCAGTTTCTGGCCTGCGAGCCTCGGGGCAATCGCGAAGCCGTGGCCACCCTCCTCGCGGCGGCGCAGAGCTCGCTGGCCAAAGGAGCCCCGCGGGCCGCCGTCACCTACCTGACGAGGGCGCTGCGCGAGCCGCCTCCCGACGATCTCCGAGCTGCCGTGGTGGAGCCGCTGATCACCGCGCTCTACAGAGCGGCCGACCATGCCGCCTGGGAAGAAGTCGAGGGTGAGGTGACGGCGCAACTCGCCCGCGAGCCGTCCTTGCGAAGCCGCTGGGCCATACCGCTGGCGCTCGGGTTGGCGACGAACGGGAGATTCGAGGAGGCCGTCTCGATGCTCGTCGACGGGATCGAGGCCGCGATCGCCGAAGGGGACTTCGAGCAAGCGTTCCAGATCGATGTCCAGTTGCGCACCCTCGGCAACGTCGTTCCGACGGTGCCGGAAATGGACCTCTCGGGATACGTCGACCAGATCGATCCAGACAGTCCCGGCGGTCGCCTGGCCGCAGCGGTCGAGGCTCGTGCCAAGGTCGTCGAAGTCGATGCCGCTGGTACCGCTGCTGCGGCAAAGAGGGCTCTCGGCAAGGAGGGAGCCATCTTCAGCGAGGAGGCGGAGCCGATCGCCTCGCTCTTCGCAGTGATGGCGCTCGTAACGCTCGACGAGACCGATGCGGTCCAGGAAGCCGCCGATCAGGCTCTGGCGATCGCCAGAGCCCGCGACGATACGCCGGGCATCGCCCGCGGTCTCTACCTGCAGGGAATCGCCGCCTGGACCGTGGGCGACCTCGCCTCGGCCGAGGCGGACATGCGCCAGGCAGCCGACCTGGTACGCCTGGCGCAGATCTTTCCCTATCTGCTGATGTTCATCGGAAGCTTCGTCGAGGTTTTGGTCGAGCGCGACGAGCTCGAGGCGGGGGAGCGGGAGCTCCAGGCCCTGGGACTCGCCGACGGCCAGATGCCTGACAGCCCGATGTTCTACATGCCGATGCTGGCGCGCGGGCACCTGCGGTTCGAGCGCGGCGAACTCGAGGCCGCGCTCGAGGACTTCTCGGCAATCTCGGCCGGGGCTGACCGGGCGGGGTTCGGTCCCGGCCCCGCGATGACTGTGATGCCCTACACGGTGCAGGCCCTCGTCGGCACCGGTGAACGTGAGCAGGCGATTGAGCTCACCGAAAAGATGCTGCCGATCGCCCGGCAATGGGGGACGCCGGGGACGCTCTGCCACATCCTGCGCGGCGCCGCCGCCGCCCGCGGGGGAGGGGAGGCGGTGGCGTTATTGGAGGAGGCGGTTGCTGTGAGCGAATCCTCCCCCCGCCGGATCGAGCACGCCCACGCCCTGCTCGCGCTCGGCGAAGCGAAGCGCCGCCAGGGCGCCAGGGCCGAGGCGCGGGTTCCCCTGCGGGAGGCGTTCGAGCTCGCCCGTCGCTGCGGCGCCCGGAGGATTGCTCGGCGGGCCCACGCGGAGCTCGAGGCGAGCGGCGAGAAGATGCGCCGCTATGCCCCGGTCGGCGTCGAGTCGCTGACCCCGAGCGAGCGACGGGTCGCCGACCTGGCGGCTTCAGGGATGACCAACCGCCAGATCGCCCAGACGCTCTTCGTCACCGTGAAGACGGTCGAGGCACACCTCAGCGCCGCCTACCACAAGCTCGACATCACCTCACGGCGCGAGCTCGCGGGCTCGCTCGCCGACCCGGAGGCCGGCGCCGCTTAGAACGGCAGCTTCTCTCGCGCCGACTTCCCCGCCGAGTGGCTCTTGCTGGAAGCGCGCTGGGATTTGCCGAAGGACTTGCTGAGCAGGGTGCCGATCGGGCCGGGAGCCTTGCTGCCGGCGCGCTGGCCGGCGCCGAAGCCCTTGTCGGTCCCGCGCTTGGCGTGGTTGGAGAGCCTGGGGACGAGAAATCCGAGGATCGCCAGCAGCACGCAGATTCCGACTACGACTCCGATAACCATTTGTTGCTCTCCCTCTTTTGAGTGCGTCTAGAGCTTCTGCTCGAGGTCGTCGGCTTTGTCGCCGTGGCGCTGGGCCAGCTTCCGCTCGCGCTCGGCACGTTCGGCGGCCTCTTGGGCCGTCTCCTCGTGCTCCTGCGCTTTGCTGGCGTGCAGGTCGGCTTCCTGGCGATGGCCGCCGGCCTGTTCGCTCAGGCGTTCCCGTTCCCGTTCGCGCTCGGCACGGCGCTTGCGCGCGGCCATTGCGGCGAGAACGATCAGAACGACGACGACAACGACTATGGCGATGATCAGTCCGGTTGACATGGCTTCCTCTTTACCCGTCCAGCGATTGGTAAACCAACCCGATCCGGGTAACGGGAAGTTTGTGTTCGACTGGCTCACCCATGAGGTCTCCCAGAGCGCCGTCACCTACCCCGTCGTCGGCTTCGCCGCCGGCGCCGATGTCCTCTTCCCGCTGATCCCCTCGGAGACGATCGTGATCACCGCTTCGGTCCTCGCCGCGCAGGGGGAGCTGCTGATCTGGCTGATCGTGCCGGCGGTCGCCCTCGGCGCCTTCATCGGCGACAACCTCTGTTACTTCCTCGGCCGCCAGATCGGCGACCCGATCGCCGACCGCCTCTTCGACGGCGAGAAGGGGCAGGCACGGCTGGCCTGGGCCGAGGAAGCGCTGCGCCGCCGCGGCGCGATCCTGATCGGCGTCGGTCGCTTCATTCCCGGCGGGCGCACCGCCACCACCTTCGCCGCCGGCACCCTCGAGATGCCCTACCGCCAGTTCGTCGTCGCCGACGCCTTCGCGGCGACGCTCTGGGCGCTCTACGTCTCGATGCTCGGCTACCTCGGCGGCGAGACCTTCAAGGACAGCCTCTGGCTGCCGCTCGCCACCACCTTCGCCTGCGCGATGCTGGTCGGGCTCGGCTTCGAGGCCTGGCGCCGGCTGCAGAGCCGCCGCGGCAAGGACATCCTCGGCGACGAGCTGCCGGAGGAGTTGGCGACCGGCTAGGCGCTCCCGCGCACGGTCGCCTCGATCAGGTCGGCGGCGCGCTCGGTCCCGCGGGCGGCCTGCAGCCGCTCGGCGGTGGCGGCGAGGCGGGAGCGCAGCCCGGCGTCGGCGAGCAGGCGGTCGATCGCGCCGGTCAGCTCCTCGCCGGGGTGGCGGTAGGTGTCGAGGCGGGCGCCGAAGCCGGTCTCCTCGATCCGCTGGGCGTTGTCGTGCTGGTCCCAGAAGATCGGCAGCACCACCATCGGCTTGCCGAAGTGCAGGCACTCGGTGACAGTGTTGTTGCCGCCGTGGGTGATCACGAGGTCGGCCTTCGGCAGGACTTCGGTCTGCGGCAGGAACTCCTCCCCGGCCATGTTGTCGGCGAGCTCGAGCTCGGCGTGCTGGGGGCCCTTGGAGACGACGATCCGGTAGGGCGCCTCGGCCAGCTCGGCGATCAGCTTCCGCATCAGCTCGACGTCGGCCGAGCCGAGTGAGCCGAGGCTGAGGTAGAGCAGCGGGCCCTCGCGCTCGGCCAGCGCCGGCGGCAGCTCCCAGGCCGGGTCGGTCGTCCGCACGCTGCTCTGCAGGTTGTGCCAGGTCGGCCCGAGGGGGCGGGCGCGTGGGTAATCGACCTCGTCGGGATAGAGGTAGAGGTTCAGCCGCTCGCTCTCGTGGATGAAGTCTTCGGCCGGCAGCGGCGGCGCTCCGCGCTCGACGCAGAACTCGCTGAAGGAGGCGTGCAGCTCGCGGTGGGCCTCGCGGTAGGCGGCGCGGAACTCCTCCCAGCCGCTGCGCTCGGCGCTCGGGAAGCCGGAGAAGACCGGTGGCACCTCGGGGTCCTTGATCTCGGCCGGGTTGCAGGAGGCGATCCGCGCCCAGGGCCGGCCGCTCGCCAGCAGCGCCGGGAAGCTGACGACGTTGTCCTCGACCACGAGGTCGGGCTGCAGCTCGTCGATGATCTCGCGCAGGCGCTCGTCGACGTAGCGGGCGCCGTCGGCGAGCGCCTCGAAGGTCGGGGCGATGAACTCGGCCAGCTGCTCGGTCGTCGACTTGCGGAAGGCCGGGGCGGTGTCGCGAATGAAGTCCTTCCAGAACTGGCCCGGCGCTTCCTCGGTCTCCGGCGGCGGCGTCAGCCGCATCAGCCGCTCCTCGAACCCCTGGATCTCGAGGGTGCCGGCGAAGGACTCCTCGACGATGAAGACGACCCGATGCCCGCGCCGGCGCAGAACGTTCCCGATCCCGACGCAGTTGTTGGTCGGCCCGAAGGCTCCCTCGGGGAAGAAGACGATCGTCTGCCCGCTGCCCTCCATCCGCCCCATCTTCGGGGACGGATCGCCAAACCGCAATGTCCTGGATGTAGAGACCGACTTCCGGGTTTGCTTCACTTCTGAGACCAGAGAAAGGAGGTGGTCCTAACTTGATTCACATGCTTGATGGGACTCTGGAGGTGCAGGGCCGCTAGGCGCCGCACTGGTTTGGGCGCCCGGCGGAATCCACCCCGGGCACCGGCGGTTCGTAGGGAGCCGGGTCTTGTCCCGCCCGGTCGCAGTTCCCGCGTCCGTTCCTTTGCACCAGGCCGGGGTCGTCGCAAGGCGGCCCCGGCGTTTTTCTGAGGCGGTAAGACGCGGCGCCTGGCCGTACCCGCGGCTTCGCGTCGTGCAAAGCAATGCCGCTTCGCCGCGGGCACGCCCATGCTTGGTCCTACCGGCTCAGGCCGTTTTGGGCTTCCGACACGAAGTGCGAGGCAATCCGCCAGCGCCGCTGCAGGACCGGTTCGATTTCGGTCGTCCCGCAGCCGAGTTCGGAGACGCATTCGCCCCAGTCGTTTGCGCCTTCGATGTAGCGGTTGAAGGCCTTCTCGCCCGGGGTGGCGACGAGGCTGAGGCAGTCGACCTGCAGCTCGCCGACCGGGATTTTTCCGTAGGTCGCGCGAATGCCGCGGACCTCGGCGACGTACTGGTCGTAGGTGACGCCGACGGCAAGCCGTCGCCGCAGCCCGTCCATCGAGCCGACAAAGCTGCCGAGCTGGCTCTGGCACAGGTCACCGGCAGGAACATGCCGCCCCGCACCCCCGCTCTTCGCGGCCGCCTCGGCGTCGTTTCCAGACTTTCCCGGGCTATGGCCCGGGTGATTCTGGGAACGACCTTCTTCCGCGCTGGTCGCGGTGAGTGGGGCGGTCGAGGCTGAGGTGCCGGTCGAGTCAGACTTGCCGCTTCCGCAGCCGGCGAGCAGTAGGGCCGCCAGCAGCGCCGATCCGACTAGCTGGAGGCGAGCGGCGGCGGGCACGCGGGCAGTTTAGGAGGGATGCGTCGTGTAAAACCCCTGCCGTGCGGTGGATCAGCGGCTTCGGGACGGCGGTGCTGGCGGCGTTTTTGCTCTGCCTGTGCGCGCCGGCGGCGCAGGCGCGCCCCCATGTGCTGGTCGTCGGCGACAGCCTTGCGGAACTCACCTCTCCCTATCTGAGCCGCTACCTGCCCGGAGTCGAACTGACCGTGAATGCGGTCGGCGGCTCCAACAGCTACCAGATCTTCGACCTTTTCCAGGAAAGCTACGAACCCTCCGACGACGTGATCGTCTTCGACGCAGGCACCAACGACAACCCCGAATATCCCGAGATCCTCGCCGGCAACCTCGCCAAGGTCGCGGAAACCGTCGGCAACCGCTGCATGGTCGCCCCGACCGTCCACGGCTACACCGTCAACGGCGTCGACAACACCGGCAAGAACCGGGTGGTGGCCGAATTCGCCGCCTCGCGCCCGGGGACGCAGGTGCCCGACTGGGCGCGGACGGTGGCGACCCGCCCCGACCTGATGCAGGCCGACAACCTGCACCCGACCGAAGAGGGCGCCGACTACCGCGCCCAGCTGATCGCCCAGGGGGTCCAGGGCTGCCTCGCCTACGGGGAGGCGGTGGCGACGGCGCCGCCTGAACCGCGAACCGACGTCGAGCCGATCGCCACCGTCGGCAAGCTGCAGGCGCGTGAAGAGGCGCTGATGGGAGAGATCCGCGGCGACGTCCTCCGCCAGGCCGCAGCCTCCCTCCTCGCCGGCGCCGTCCTCGCCGGCTGAGAGCCAGCGGCCCGAAGTGGCAATCTGTAGGCATGGAGCTGCCCCATGAGTGAGGTGGTGATGCCCCGCCTCTCCGATTCGATGGAGGAGGGGACGATCCTCACCTGGCTGAAACAGGTCGGCGACGAGGTCGCGATCGGGGACGAGCTGGTCGAAATCGAGACCGACAAGGCCAACATGGCCTACGAAGCAGACGTCGCCGGGACGCTGCAGGAGATCCTCGCGCAGGAGGGGGAGACGCTGCCGATCGGGGCGCCGATCGCGCGGATCGGCGAGGGGTCGAATGGGCGGCCTGAGACCGAGCAGGGACAGACCGCTCGGGCCGCGGGTCCTGTCTCCGATGCGACCCCCGCGCCAACTGGCGCGGGTCCCGCATCGTCGCCACCCACGGCAGAGGCGGAGGACGCGAGTCCGCGAAAACCGTCGGATAGCGACGCTTCTCGCGGACTCGATGAGCAAGTAGACGGCGAGCGGGTGAAAGCTTCTCCGCTGGCTCGGCGCCTGGCGCGCGACAAGGGCCTTGACCTCCATGACCTCCACGGCTCCGGCCCCGGTGGGCGGATCGTCAAGCACGACGTAGAGGAGGCGGAAACCCAAGCGAAACCCGCCCCCTCTACCCAGCAGGAGGGGGCGGGTTTCGCGCCATCAGCAAGCGCCGCCCCCACCACGGGTGGAACCGCCAAGGGCGAGGTCGAAACCCAGGACCTGAACAAGCTGCAGCAGACGATCGCCCGCCGCATGGCGGAGTCGAAGGCGACCGCACCGCACTTCTACCTGACGATCGAGGTCGACATGGGGAAGGCGGTCGAGGCGCGGGCGGGGTTCAAAGCCGCCGCCAAGGATGGCGACATCGTCCCCTCCTTCAACGACATGATCGTCAAGGCCAGCGCAATCGCCCTGCGCGAGTTCCCGAAAGCCAACGGCGCCTACCGCGACGGCCGCTTCGAGCGCTACTCGCGCGTCAACGTCGGCGTCGCCGTCGCCGCCCCCGAAGCGCTGGTGGTGCCGACCGTTTTCGACGCCGACCGCAAGGGCCTGCGCGAGATCGCCGCCGACACCCGCGCCCTCGCCGCCAAGGTCCGCGACGGCTCGGTCACCCCGCCCGAGCTCTCCGGCGGCACCTTCACCGTCACCAACCTCGGCATGTTCGGGATCGACGAGTTCGACGGGGTGATCAACATGGGCCAGGCGGCGATCCTCGCCGTCGGCGCGATCCGCGAGGTCCCGGCCGTCCGCGGCGGCGAGATCGTCCCGGCGCAGCTGATGAAGGCGACTCTCTCCTGCGACCACCGCATCCTCTACGGCGCCGAGGGCGCCGAGTTCCTCGCCCGTGTTAGGCAGCTCCTTGAGGAGCCGGTTTCGCTGGCCCTCTAGGTCTTCGTCGGGTCAATCGGCCTGGCCGCCGCCGAGCTCGGGCGGCAGCGCTTTCGGGCCTTCGGGGTACATGAACCGCAGCTGCTCCTCGCTCATCTCCAGGGTGCTGGTGATCTCTTCGCGCGGGGCGCCGACGACGAGCCAGAGCTGGTCGGCACCGGTGTCGTTAAAGAGCTGGCGATCGGTGTCGGGAGTATCGAGCGCCGCCAAAAGGCGTCGGCGGCTTTGAGTAGGCGATGTCCCATGGCCGTGATTATGTCGCTGCTCCATCTAGGCAGCGCATCCGATTCTCGACACACCTGGGTGGGTCAAAAATCCGGCACGGCGGAACACGGCCGCACCAGCTGGTTAACGCTTAAACCTCGAGCCAGGTGCCCGTGGGGCCGAGGTTGCGGATCGGCGTCTCGCCGACCTGGCTCTCACAGCCCCAGGACTCGTGGATGTGGCCGCAGACGGCGAGGCGGGGGCGCTTCTCTTCGATCGCGCGCAGGAGGGCCGGGCTGCCGAAGTTGCCGCCGTCGCCGGCGGCGTCGCAGTGGTCCTTGGGCGGGGAGTGGAGGACGAGGACGGCGCCCTCGGAACAGTCGGCGAGCATCTCGGTCGCCGCCTCGTCGTCGAGGTCGAAGCTCCAGTCCCATGGGGTGACCGGGATGCCGGCTCCGAGGCCGAAGAACTCGGTCCCCTCGATCGTCGCCCCCTCGCCGTGGAGCACGGTTGCGGCCTCCCAGCCGGCGGCCGCCTCGCGGAGGGCGTCGGCGGTCTCGTTGTTGCCGGGGACGAGGACGGTCGGCATGACGATTTCCGAGAGCGCCCCGATCGTCCCCCGCAGCCCCTCGTGCACCGAGGCGAAGTCGCCGGCCCCGATGACGACGTCCGCCTCGTCGGACATCGCCACCAGTTTGGCCGCCTGCTCGAGGTCGCAGTGGAGGTCGCTGAAGGCGAGGATCTTCACGCGCCCAACCTACCCGTTGCGTCTCAGGCGGGGCCGGCGGAAGTCGGCTCGCCGAAGTCCTCGACCTCGGCTTCGACCTTGCCGGCGGGCATCCGCGCCAGGGCGACGACGAAGGCGACGACCATCACCCCGGCCATCGCGTAGAAGACGGTGCGCGAGGCGAGGGCGAAGTCGTGCGGGATCGCGTCGACGAGCTTCTGGATCCGGGGCGGCAGGTGTTCGGGCGATTCGCCGGCGCCGGTCCCCTGGCTGATCACGTCGGCGATTTCACTGCCGGCCTGCTTGGGGATGCCGTTTTCGGCGGCCGTCGCTTCCAGGTTGGAGCGGTTCTCGAGGATCAGGATCGAGCCGAGGACGGCGAGCCCGAGGCTGGAGCCGAAGTTGCGGACCGTCTGCGTGATCCCGGTCGCCTCCCCGTAGCGCTCGCGCGGCACCCGATTGAGGGCGTCGGTGTTGGCGGGGCTGAGGACGAGCCCGACCCCGGCCCCGGCGATGACGATGTAGTACCACTGGTCGGAGACCGAGAGCTCGGTCAGCGAGTTGCCCCAGAGGTAGAAACCGACGGCGGCGACGGCGCAGCCGAGCACGACCGAGGGCCGCGCCCCGACGCGGTCGAGCAGTTTCCCGCCCCACTGCGAGGCGGTGGCGAAGCCGGCGAAGAAGATCAGCAGGTAGAGCCCGGTTTCCGAGGCGCTTTCGCCGAGCGAGATCTGCGCGTACATGCTGGCGAAGAAGAACAGCGGCACGAACGGGATCATCAGCAGGAAGAGGACGATGTTGTCCACCGCGAAGGCCCGGTCCTTGAAGACCGAGAGCTGCAGCAGCGGGTTCTCCTCCCGCAGCTCGTAGCGGACGAAGGAGGCGAGGATGACGAGCCCGCCGACGATGCAGGCCCAGGTCGACGGGCTGTCCCAGCCCCAGACGCTCGACTGCTGCAGGCCGAGGACCGCGAGCCCCATGCCGAGGGTGATCAGCGCCGTGCCGGTGTAGTCGAGCGGCGCCGGGTGCTTCTCGTCGGCCGGCTTCGACTTCCAGATCAGGAAGAGCGCGATGATCGCGACCGGGATGTTGACCCAGAAGATCGCCCGCCAGGTCCACTCGACGAGGTAGCCGCCGGCGAGCGGGCCGATCGAGGTGAGGCCGCCGGCGACGGCGAAGAAGATCGCCATCGCCTGGCCGCGCTGGCGGACCGGGAAGGCGTTGAGGACGATCGCCAGCGCCGCCGGGAACATGATCGCCGCGCCGGCGCCCTGGATGACGCGGAAGACGATGAACCAGGCCTCGTCGAGGGAGCTGTCGGGGGTGGCGCCGCAGAGGGCGGAGGCGACGGCGAAGATGATGACGCCGGTGACGACCATGCGCCGGTGGCCGGCGATGTCGGCGAGCCGGCCGCCGAAGGCGAAGAGCGCCGAGAGCGAGAGCAGGTAGCCGTTGATGATCCACTGTACGCCCGTCGCCGAGAGCGAGAGGTCGTCCTGGATCGTCGGCACCGCGATCGCGACGATCGTCTGGTCGATGAAGGTCATCGAGACGGCGAAGATCATCGCCGCGAGGATCAGTTTGCTGTTCTGGGCGGAAGACTGGTTCATGGCGCGCCCTTTGCCGCGCGGGCGGCGATTCCTCCCCCCGTTCGGGTATTCTCGCCGCCGCATGCCTCAGGTCTTCTGGCTCGGATTCGGAATCGCCGCCGCCTTCGTTCTCGTCGGCGCCATCGCCGGCGCGCGCTCGCGCACCACGGGCCTCGGGACCGGTGCCGCGATCGGCGCCTACCTCGGCCTGATGGCCGGATTTCCCCTGCTGGCCATAGGCCTGGCCACGAGCTAAGCGCGACGTCTCCGAACTTTGGGCCCTTATAGGGGCCACGATCTCGGAACGGCTGGCATAGGGCGCTCCCAGAAGGGGTAGCCGCACTCGCATGACCAATGCGACCCAAGTCCCCGTCCTGACCCTGCACGATGGCGTCGAGGTCCCGCAGCTGGGGTTCGGCGTCTTCCAGATCCCGGCGGAGGAGACGCAGGAGGCGGTCGAGGAGGCGCTGGGGGTCGGCTACCGCCACGTCGACACCGCCGCCGCCTACGGCAACGAGGCCGGGGTCGGGGCGGCGATCGCCGCCACCGGGGTCCGGCGCGAGGACGTCTTCGTCACCACCAAGCTCTGGAACTCCGAGCAGGGCTACGACTCGACGCTGGCCGCCTTCGAAAAGAGCCTCGAACGGCTCGGGACCGGCCACGTCGACCTCTACCTGATCCACTGGCCGCACCCCGACGCCGGCCTCTTCCTCGAGACCTGGCGGGCCTTCGAACGGATCAAGGAGGAAGGCGGCGCCCGCTCGATCGGCGTCTCCAACTTCCGCGTCGAGGACCTCGAGCGGCTGGAGGCCGAGGCCGAGCAGCGGCCGACCGTCAACCAGATCGAGCTGCACCCGCGCTTCCAGCAGGCCGAGCTGCGGGCCTGGCACGCCGACCACGAAATCGCCACCGAGGCTTGGAGCCCGCTTGCCCAAGGCGACCTGCTCGAGGACGGGACGATCGAAACCGTCGCCGCCCATCACGACCGCACCTCGGCCCAGGTGATCCTCCGCTGGCACCTGCAGGTCGGCAACGTCGTGATCCCGAAATCGGCTACTCCGGAGCGGATTCGGGAGAACTTCGAGTTGTTTGATTTCGAGCTGAGTGAGGACGACATGGCGGCGCTCGAGCGCCTCAACAGTGGCGAGCGGACGGGCCCGGATCCCGGCACCTTCAGCGCCGCCTGACCCGCAGTCCGATTTCGCCAAACAGGCGGTTTTTTCGAGCGCTCTAGGATCTTCGCCCGATGCCCGCCACCTGTTACCGCTGCGTCTCCCTGCCGCGCGACACGGTCGAGGAACCTTTCGGGGTCTGCACGAGCTGCTCGAGCCTTGCCTGTCAGAGCTGCGGTAACAGGTTGCCGAGAGCGGCAATCTTCCGTTGCGTGATCTGTTACCCCGAAACCGTGCTCCTGCCGAGTGGGGGTCTGGGAGGCGAGGAGCCGCCTTCCGGAAGCGGACCCGGAGGAGGGCAGCCGAGTGGTACCAGGGGAGGCTTGGAAGTCGCCCTGTTCCAGAGCACCCAGGAGTTCGAGATCGAGGAACCGATGCTGGCGGAGGCTTCCGCCAGCGATCGCGAGTTCTTCCACCAAGGCGCCCTCGATCCGTTGCTCGAACGGACCCGGATGTACGCCCTCGACGAGGCCCGGCGGGAGGACATCAACGCCGAGGTCGGCTGGGAGGTCCTCGACGACGAGGAGGAGACGCGCCGCCGCCGCGAAGCCCTGCTCGGCGCCAAACTGCTGGCCCGCGGCATCGAGACCGCCGAGGCGCACGACAAGCTCCGGAAGGACCTCCTCGCAGATGCCTTCGGAGTTGCCTGCTGGGCGATCGGGATTCGCGCCGGATCGGCGGTGCCAGTCGACGAGAGGCGGCTGACGCTGATCGCGGACATCCGCCTTCGCTTCGCGATCGGCCACGGGATGCCCGTAGCCACGCCCGCCTGAGCATGAACCCGTTTCCGGGGGAGACCAAGATCACACTGATGGCGGACAACGCGCCCTCGGAGCGGTGTCTTCACTTCTATCCGGACGCGGTCCCGGACCTCGACGTGGAGAAGTGCCGGCTGCTGGTCCGCGGCGAGGGAGGGTTCCGCGTGGTCCGCGGCCACCGGGCAGCGGGGCCCCCGACGAAAAGCGTCGTCTGTGCCTCGAATGCGCTCTGCGAAGTGCTCGCTCCCGGACCTACGAACGGGCAGGAATTCGAGGTCTGCATCTCCAAGGCCAGGTGGGGCGAGTCGATCGCCGACATCTCGGGCAAGACTGAACGCAAGCTGTTCCTCACCCTGCTCGTCTTCGTCGGCGGCATCGCGGGCGCGGCGGGATCGGTGATCGGCGCCGACGGCGCGATCGGGGCCGCCGCCGTCCTCGCCATCCTGGTGGGTCTCGGGGTCGGGGCGACCGCCATGAAGGAAATGGGCACCGCGCTGGCGATCGACTCTCCCTGAACGCGTGAGCGCGGGCATTCGCAGCCCGCAATACCCTGGACGCCGATGAGCGTTGATCGGCGGTCGCTCCGAAAGCGAGGAGTTCTCCTCTCGGGCGGGCAGAAGCCGACCGAGGCGAGCGTACACGCGGATCAGGCGACTCGACGGCGGCTGATACGGATCAATGCTGTTGCTGCTAGCGCCTTTGTCGTCGGTGGCTCGCTGTTCTGTCTTGGCGCCCTGCTGGCGCAGGCGCATGTGGGTGGGCCGCGGCTCGCTGCTGCCGTCTTCATGGTCGGCGGGGTCTTTTTCACCACCGGTGGCTATGCCTCGGTCCTGCAGGTGGCGAACGCGCCGCGCGGGGCTGACGCCGACGGGGTTGTCCGGGTGGAGAGGTGGCGTTGGTGGTCGGCCGAGCCGGGGCGGCTGGACTGGGCGAGCGCGGTTGCCCTCTTCGTCGGCACGCTGTACTTCGGCGCCAGTCTCGGTGCGGCGCTGCTTGGTGACCTCACCACCGCCCAGGAGCACCGGCTGGTCTGGGCGCCGGAATTCGTCGGCTGCGTCCTCTTCCTCCTCTCCGGCCATCTCGCCCTGACCGAGATGCATCGCGACCGCCCTCGCGGCCGGCGTGCCGACCTCGGCTGGTGGATCGTCGTCGTCAACCAGGCCGGCTCGGTCCTCTTCATGGTCGCCGCGATCGCCGCCTTCGTCCGTCCCACCACCGGCGACGAGCTCGCGGTCGGGATCGCCAACTGGGCCACCTTCAGCGGCGCCGCCTGCTTTGCCGTGGCCGGAGTGATGCAGGAGTTCGAGCGCCCTTAAAAGCTTTGCCCGGACGGTCCCTGAAAGACTGGCCGCGTGGCCAGTGCGGGAAAAGCCGAGGCGCCCCGGACCGAACGGATCCTGCCCGGCGTCTGGCGGCTGCGGCTCTCGCTGCCCTGGCCCGGCGTCCCGCACGGGAACGCCTGGGCGATCGAGCACGACGGCGGCATCGTCATGTTCGACACCGGGATGGGCGGCAAAGGACGGCTGCGGCAGCTCGACCTGGCGCTGACCCAGGCCGGCTTCGGGGTCGAGGACGTCCGCCTTGTCGTCTGCACCCACTCTCACACCGACCACTACGGGCTCGCCGGCTCGATCGTCGAGGCGGCCGGCTGCGAGCTCTGGATGCACCCGCGCTGGGAGCACGTGCGCCCGCTTGCCGAAGACTCGAAGGCCGCACTCGAGGCGCGGATCGAGGTGGCGCGCCAGAGCGGGGTGCCGCCGAAGTCGCTGGCGCGCTACCGCGAGGCGCGCGAAGGCGACAACGAAACGGGGATCGACGTCCTCAAGGAGCCCGACCGCGAGCTCGTCCCCGGGGGCGAGGTCGAGACCGGCCTCGGCGCCTGGCAGGTCTACGAGACCCCCGGCCACGCTCCCTCGCACGTCGTCCTCCACCAGCCCGAGCGCAAGCTGTTGATCTCCGGCGACCACCTGCTCGGCCGCACCGTCCTCTTCTTCGACCACGGCCACAGCCCCGACCCGGTCGGCGAATTCCTCTCCAGCCTCGACGTCGCCGAGGGGCTCGACGTCGAACTCGTCCTCCCCGGCCACGGCCGCACCTTCCGCGACCCCGAGGCGAAGATCGCCGAGTCCCGCCGCCAGGTCGAGGAGTTGCTGGGGAAAGTGCGGGCGGCGCTGGCGGCCGGTGAGGAGAAAACCGCTTTCGAGATCGTCGAAGAGATCATCGGCGCCGAGATGGTCAACACCCCGGCCAGCGCCTGGGTCCTGCAGATCGTCCTCTCCTGCCTCGACCACCTGGCGCTCGCCGGCGAGGTCGCCATGGTGGAAGGCACCGACCCGCAACGCTGGCGCCTCGCGTAGCCTGTCGGCGATGGCGAGCTTCACTTACCGCCGCCAGGTGGCCGCCCCGCCCGAGACCGTCTTCGACGTCCTCACCGACCACCGGCGCTATACGGAGATCACCCCCCTGCGCAAGGCCTCGCTGGAGCGGGAGGGAGAGCCGACCCCCAACGGCCTCGGCGCGATCCGCGTGCTCAGCGCCCTGCCGGGCCCGCCGATGCGCGAGGAAGTGATCGCCTACGAGCGCCCGCGCCGCTTCTCCTACAAGATCCTCTCCGGGCTGCCGGTCCGCGACCACGTCGGCACCGTCGAGCTGAAAGCCGACGGCGGTGGGACCGAGGTCACCTACGCGGTGAAGACGACGCCGACGATCCCGCTCGCCGGGCCCGTCTTCATGGCGATCCTGAAGAAAGCGATCAGGGACCTGATCGGCGGGGTCGCAAAAGAGTCTGAGCGCCGCGCCGCCGATGCGCGTTAGGCGCTTCTTCGAACTCCACCTCCAGCATCGCTCGAACCGGGTGCTGGCCGTGGTCCTGCTCGGGCTGGCGATCGGGGTCAGCGGCGCGATCTTCGCCTACGAAGAGCTGAAGCGCCCCGGCGACGTCCACAACGAGCAGGCGATCGAACACTTCAAGCCGCAGAAGCCGCCGCCGCCGAAGGAGCCGAAGACGGTCAACTGGCCCTTCTTCGGGCTCAACCCGGCCCGCACCCGCTACCTGCCGGTGAAGGGGATCAAACCCCCCTTCGACAAACTCTGGCGCTTCACCGACCGGCCGCTGCTCGAGTTCCCGCCGATCTACGTCGGCGGAAAGCTCTACTTCGTCAACAACAGCGGCTACGCCTACGCGCTCGACGCCGACACCGGCAAGGTGCTGTGGAAACGGCGGATCGGCCGCCTCAACGCCTCCTCGCCTGCCTACTACAAACACCGCCTCTACATCGTCAACCTCGTCCCCGGCCACATCGTCAAGCTCGACGCTAAGACCGGCCGGGTGATCTGGAAACGGAACCTGCCGGGGCGGGCCGAGTCCTCGCCGGTGGTGATCGACCGCACCGTCTACTTCGGCTGCGAGAACGGCGAACTGTTCGCCATGAGCACCGGCAAAGGGCAGGTCCGCTGGTCGACCCCGCTCGGCGGCCCGATCAAGTCGGCTCCGGCTTACTCCGACGGCAAGCTCTTCGTCGGCGACTACGGCGGCTACATGAACGCGGTCGACGCCAAGAGCGGCAAGCTCGTCTGGCAGAGCGGCTCGCTCGGTCCCGGCTTCGGCGGCTCCGGCGCCTTCTACTCGACCCCGGCGGTCGCCTACGGCCGCGTCTACGCGGGCAACAACGACAGCCGCGTCTACAGCTACGACACCTCCAACGGCGAGCTCGCCTGGTCCTACTCGACCGGCGGCTACGCCTACTCGGGCCCGACCGTCGCCAACACCAGGCACAGCCCGCCGACCGTCTTCATCGGCTCCTTCGACGGCAACGTCTACGCCCTCGACGCCAAGGACGGCAGCGTCCGCTGGAGCCGCTCCGCCGGCGGCCAGGTCGTCGGCTCGCTCTCGGCGATCGGCGACATCGTCTACGTCGCCGAGTTCACCAGCAAAACGACGAGCGGCTTCATGATGAGGAGCGGCAAGCGCGTCTTCCGCTACCCGAAGGGGACCTACACGCCGGTGATCTCCGACGGCCGCCGCATCTACCTGACCGGCTACTCGTCGATCACCGCGCTCCAACCCCACCGGGGGGTGGCGGCGGTAGGTGAGGCGCGCCCCGCGCATAAGAGGGGAAAAGCCCGGAGTGGAGGCGGGCGCGGAGGACGTTCAGGCTAGAGCCGTAGTTCTGGATCCGGTAGCTGTTGCTGTCGCCGAAGTCCTGGTAGTAGACGAGCATCCGCGTGCGGCGGTGGCTTTTCACCCAGGCGAAGAGCTTGTTGACGAAGCTCGGGTCGTCGCCGCTTTCGACCGCCCACTCGGTGATCGCGAACGGCTTGCCGGAGAAGCGTTTGTAGAGGCCCGTCAGCGCCTTCCATTCCGGATAGCCCGAGTAGAAGTCGGTGCCGGCCCAGTCGACCCAGCGCGAGCCGGGGTAGAAGTGTTTCGGCCGGTTCTGGGGGACGGTGGGGGAGCCGGCGGGGAGCGGGCTCCAGACCAGCGCCACCGGCGCCTTCGCCAAGCCGGGGACGTCGACCGTCAGCGGCGGCAGGCCGGCTTCGCGGAGGCGCTGGTTGATCCTCCGCGCCTTGCCGCCGCCGTGGACGATCACGTAGATGCGCCGAAACGCACTTTTATACGCGCGCGGGCTGTGCTCAGGACCGCGGGAGGCTCCGGAGCAGTCATAAGCGGCCCAGACGTTGATGCAGCGGTTGGGCTCACCGAGCGGTCTCAGGTATGCCCGCATCTTCTTGTTGGCGAAGAATTTGTTCAGCCGGACGAGGTACTCGTCGCCGGCCCCGGCGGCGATCTGGGCCGGCGTGATCACCTCGGCGCCGGTGTTGTTGTCGGCGGTCGAGATGTGGATCATCGGCCGCGTCCTGGCGATCTGCCAGCGCCGGATCACCTCGTCGAAATCGCTTCCCCAAGCCCTAAACGACTGCATCACGGCCGGGTGCTTGTCGAGGACGTCGGCGAACTGGCCGAAGTCGGCGGGGTCGCCGGTGTCGGAGACGCCCCAGTAGATCTTCTTCCCGGGCGGCTTCAGCGAGCTCCCGGCGGCGGCACTTGAAGCAGCGAGGAGCGACAGCGCAAGCAGGCTGAGGAGGGCGACCGCGAAAGCGGCCCGCAAGTGTCGGGCGCCGGACAGCAGAGGCACCATGCTGGCAAGAGCGACCTCTCGGCTCCAGGTCCCGGATGCGGGGTGCAAGCGCCTTTGCGCTGGACCCACAGCATTACGCCACATATCTTGACTAGTTGGTGAGTATCTCCAAGGAGTCTTCGTCTTCACCGCCGGGGCGCTACCCGCGGCTCCGCCCTGGGCCGGGCCTCAGCAGGGGAGTAGTGGCGGCCCACCAGGAGGCCAGGCTGCAGCGAGCGATGATCGAGATCGTCGCCGCCCACGGCTACGAGGGCGTGACCGTCCGCGGCCTGACGAAACGCGCCCGGGTTTCCAGCGGCACCTTCTACAAGCACTACTCCAGCACCGAGGACTGCCTCCTCTGCACCTACGACCAGATCTGCGGCCGCGCTTCGCGGCGGATGACAGAGGCCGCCGAGAGCGAGCCGGATCCGGAGCGACGTCTGGCAGCAGTGGTCGAACGCCTTTTCGAGGACATATCAGCGGCTCCGCAGCCTGCGGCCTTCACGCTGCGGGCTGCGGCGACCGTGGGCCCGGCCTTTACGAACGAGCTCTGGACCTCCGCGATGCGGCTTGGGGCTGCCCTGGAGCTCTGCCTGCGCGGCGAGGGCGACCCGCCCCTGGACCCGCTTCTGCTCGAAGGGATAGTCGCCGGTCTCGCCAGGATCGGGAGCACGCTGGGACCGGCGGCCGGGGAGGGGGAGATCCAGAGGACCACCGTCGAGGCCGTGGAATGGGTGATGAGCGCCAGCGGTCCCCTAGATCAAGAGCTTCTGGATGTCCCAGCTCCACCCGAGCACAGAGGCGGTCTTCGCGCGCCGAGTCGACTGCGCAACGGCGACTGGCAAGGGATGCTCGGCGACAAGCGTTCGATGCTCCTCGCCGCCACCTTCTGGATTGCCAGGAGGGGCTACGACGAGCTCTCGGTCTCGCGGGTCTGCCGAGAGGCCGGCGTCTCGCGCCGAGACTTCAATCGTCACTTCGAGAGCCTCGAGGATTGCTTCATCGCTGCGGTCGAGGAGCGTGTTGCAGCGGCGATCGACGCTTGCGATTCACCCAGGGACGTCTGCGAAGCAATCGAAGGAGACCCTACCGCCGCCCGCGTGCTCCTCGTCGACATCACCTCGGTAGGCACACGGGGAATCGACTGCCGCGACCGCCTCATCTCTCACGCCGCCCGCGAGCTACGAACTCCCGAGTCTTCAATCGCCGCCGCCTGGGCGATCCTCCGCCGCAGGCTTCAGGAGCAGGGCTCCGCGACCGCAGATGCGCTCCCTCTGCTCACTCACCTGCTCGCGGCCAGGGAAGATGAGAAACGCAAAGCCGCCGATAGGAAACGCGCGGCGGGGACTGGGAAACCAGCTCCACCATTGCTTGAGTTTTCTTGATCGACTGGAACGCTTGCACCGATCGATGACCCAACTGTCTCGATCCACTGACAAGCAATCCAAGGAGAAGCAATGCGTAACCTCAAGAAGTTCGGGGTGCTCCTCGCGGCCGTCTTCGCGTTCAGCGCGATCGCCGCCAGCACCGCCTCGGCCGAATTCACAGCCAGTCAGACCGGAAGTTTCGAAAGCGCAGCCGAGGCAACCCAGGTGTTCACGACCAACGGCGGCAAAGTCGAATGCACCGAAGCCAAAGGTGAAGGCGCTATTGAAGCTACCACGCAAGTAGACATCCATGCGACCGTGCACTACGGGACCTGCAAAGCCTTCGGCATCGTGACCGTGCACATCTCGACAGCTACATACACATTTACAACAGACGGTATCGTGCACATCATGTCACCAATCACCATCACAGTGACAAAAACCCTGTTCACGGGTCACTGCACGATCACCGTGCCCGCACAAACAGTCGGGACGGTTGATTACACCAACATCAACGGCAACACCGAAGTAACACTCAATCCGACAGTGACCGGCATCGAATACACCAGCACCGGCGGCGTATGCGGTAGCTCGGGCACCAACGGCACCTACACCGGCGCCAGCGTCGCCAAACGGGTAGGCGGCGGATCGGTTTCGGTCGATCACTAGGTCGTAGCGCAGTTCGCGCCCATTCGGGCGGGCTGACAACAGGGGCGGGCGCCATTGCGCCCGCCCCTGTTTCCTCACACATACAAGGGAGACGCAATGCGTACCGTTAAAAAGTTCGGAGTGCTCCTCGCGGCCGTCTTCGCGCTCAGCGCGATCGCCGTCGGCACCGCCTCAGCCGAATTCACATGGAGCGCAGCCGGATCCCTCGTAGGCGCAGCCGAGGAAACTCAGGTGCTCACGCTCAACGGGGGGACCGTCCAATGCCTCGAAGCCAATAGCGAAGGCCCGCTCGAAGCCACCCAGCAGGAAGACATTCATGTGACGGTGCACTACCGGACCTGCAAAGCCTTCGGCATCGTGACCGTGCACATCTTCACAGCTACATACACATTTACAACAGACGGTATCGTGCACATCATGGAACCAATCACCATCACAGTCACAAAAACCCTGTTCACGGGTCACTGCACGATCACCGTGCCCAAACAAACAGTCGGAACGGTTGATTACGTCAACATCAACGGCAACACCGAAGTCACATTCAATCCGACAGTGACCGGCATCGATTACACCAGCACCGGCGGGGTATGCGGTACCTCGGGCACCAACGGCACCTACACCGGCGCCAGCATCGTCAAACGGGTAGGCGGCGGATCCTTTTCGGTCGATCATTAGTCCTGCCGGAAGAGGGCAGAGGCCCTTCGGCTTCCGCCCGCGGGTCCGCACATAGGAACAAAAAATCGCGTTCTCAAACTTGCGCGCAAATACCACACTGTTTGTTGACAACACTGAATTAGTCCATCTATGTTGTCCGGGTAGCGACGGGACGGAGATGGAACCGTCCCGCAAAGGGGAAGTAAGGAAGGCCTCTGGCAGAGCCCGGGGCGGGGGATGTCCAGCCGGTTGGGATGCCGGCAGGTACTACACAAGGAGAGACTTGATGTTGAGACGACTTCACGACCGCCTCGGTACCGCCGGGCTGGTCATCGCCGTGATTGCATTGGTGGCGACCCTCGGCGGCACCGCGTTAGCCGCGAAAAACGCACTGAGCCCGCAGCAGAAGAAGGAAGTTAAGAAGATCGCAAAGCAGTTCGCCGGGGTAGACGGCGCGCAGGGTCCGGTCGGACAAACCGGCTCGCAGGGGCCCAAGGGTGACACCGGGGCCAAAGGGGATGCCGGGGCAGCAGGTGCTGACGGCGCGACCGGAGCGGCCGGAGCGGCCGGGGTGGCTGGCCCGACCGGAGCAACCGGGGCCACCGGGGCGGGTGGTAAACCCGGCGAAAGCGTCACCATCATCCCCCTTGCACCCGGCAACGAAAAATGTCCCTATGGCGGAACTAAATTCATCATCGGAGAAACGATCAGTTATGCCTGCAACGGGGAACCTGGAGGATCTGAAGAAACTCTTCCCTCGGGTCAGTTTATGAGCGGGTTCTTCACCCTCGAGGGGACGAAGGGGCTGCAGCTGAATTTCGGCGAAGGGAACCTGGCGATAGCCACCATCTCCTTCCCGCGACGACTGGCCACCGAACCGACCGAAACGGTTCTGATCAATTTCGGAGCGTCTAAAGCGGCGAAAGAAAAATGCGGCACCCTCGAAGGCCAAAAAGCCATTTCCGCCGGTGTGCTGTGCCTCTATGAAGTGTTCGCCCTCGCCGAACCGACGTTCAAAAACGGCGGTGCCACCACGACCGGCGCGTTCCTAGGGTTCAGTGAAAAAGATGAAGGGATCATGGCCTGGTCCATCAAGGCCCCGTAGGCGAGAACCGCGGCCTCTCCGCTAGGCCGTGAGTTCCCAAGAGCCGCCCTCATCCCGGTGTCAGGGATGAGGGCGGCACCGAGGCCAAGGACCAGTCGCTAGAGAGATGTCGGAGAGAACGATGCGAGCAGAGAAGCGTTTCCCAGCACCGTCCGCAGGGCTAGTTGCCATAGGCGCTGCGTGCGCGGCTCTGCTCCTGGGGTTTTCCCCATCATCGGCGCGGGCCGCCGGCTGCTCCAATGAAGCAATCCGCGTCGAACAGGGGCCCGCTGCCCTCGCCCTCCCCGACTGCCGCGCCTACGAGCTCGGTCAACCCCGGGAGCATTCCTTCCTTGACGAGCGACAGCAAGCTCGGATTCGGAGGGGGCAAGGCTTCGCCGGCAGGGAATGCCCTCTCCTATTTCAGCCGCTATCCGGCTGAGGGATCCCAGGTCGGCGGCCAGACCTGGCTCTCGGCACGGACCGCGGACGGGTGGGTCGTCGAAGGCCTCGAGCCGCAGATGACCACGAGGTCGAGCCTCAATGGCCGGTGCGAGCCTGGGGTCGCGCTGTCGGAGGATCTAGATGCTTTCATCCTCGCGGCGGGCGGGGAACTGTATTCGTCGCCCGCCCCGAACCCCAACGGCGAATGCGAGAAGCCCGAGGAAGAACTCGTCCCGGGAGAACCGCGCGGCTACTCGAACCTCTACCTACACGAAAACGGATCCTATTCTCTGCTGAACTCCCCTCCGTCCGAAACCATCCCGGGCAACGCGACCTATCAGGCCGCGTCGAACGACCTCAGCCGGGTCGTCTTCACCGAGGACGCGCAACTCACTCCTGGATCGACGTCTGGCAGCAACCTCTTCGAGTGGGCCGACGGGATCATGCGCTTTGTCGCCATGCTTCCGAATGGTGAAGCCACCGAAGGCGATTTGGCTGCGTCCTACATCAACTTCGGCGGCGAGATAGGCCCTGAAGGGAAGCCCACTGCGGGGCTGGCCCCGGTCAGCCACGCGGTGTCCGCGGATGGCGAACGGGTGTTCTTCGAAGCAAATGGGAGCCTGTACCTGCGGGAAAACGCGGGACAGGCTCCGGCGGCCGATGGCAACTGCAACACGACCAGCGAAACGGAACTTGCCTGCACTCTGCGACTCGACAAATCTTTCGGTGAAGGTGAAAACGGCGGCGGGGTGTTCTTGTTCGCCTCGCGCGACGGCAGCAGGGTCTTCTTCGTCGACGATCACAAGCTCACGAGCCCTTCGAGCGCGGAAGCAGGCAAACCGGCGCTCTACGAATACCGGGTCGAGACCCGTGAAATCGTCGACCTCACCGTGAACCCGGCCAAAGCCGTCGCCAACGTGCGCGGATTCAGCGGCGGCTCCGACGACGGCTCCCGCCTCTACTTCGTCGCGCGCGGAATCATCACCGGCTCCGAAGAAAACGGCCAGGGTGAAAAAGCTCAGGCGGGCCAACCGAACCTCTACCTGGTCCGGGAAGGTGTCCTCACCTATGTTGCCACCCTTTCCCCTTGGGAAGAAAAATTCGGCATTGGCGGAAAAGATGCATCCGATTGGTGGGAACCGGGACCGGAGCGTTCGGACCTGAAAACGGCTTGGAGCCCCTCAGGGAGATACCTGCTCTTCTCTTCCCACAAGTCCCTCACCGGCTTTGACAACACTCCGGCTGAACCGGGTCTTTGCAAAAACAGGCCTGCTTGCGAAGAGCTGTTCCTCTATGACGCCGACGCGGGGGATCTCAACTGCCTGTCCTGTGATCCGGGTGGCGCCAATCCGGTCGAAAACAGCAAACTGGAAGAAAGGCTCGAATTCACCCGCTTCGGGCCCGGGCCGCGCTACGCCCCGCGGGTGGTGCTCGACAGCGGCCAAGTCTTCTTCGAAACCGTGAACCCTCTCGCCGGCGGAGATGTGAACGGGTTCCAGGACGTCTACGAATTCCACGCCGGAAGTTTCAGGCTGATCTCCAGCGGCACGGCCGCGGGCGGCTCGACCTTCGTCGATGCCAGCATCGATGGCAGCGATGTCTTTTTTATCACCCCCGACCCACTGGTCGGTCGGGATAGGGACGGAAGTTCGCCGAGTATCTACGACGCCCGCATCGAGGGCGGCTTCGCCGAACCCCCGCCTCCGCCCGAACCCTGTAACGGGGAAGACTCCTGCCGGGCGGGCGGCGCGGCAACGGCTCCGCCAGCTTCGCCGTCAGCCACCGCCACGTTTGCAGGTTCGGGCAACGTCAAGGTCAAACCCTGCAAGCGCGGCAAGGTCCGGCGCGGGGAGAAGTGCGTGAAGAAGAAGCATCGTCATCACAGGCATCACCGAGCCGGCAATAACAGGGGGAGCAACTAATGGCAGTCTCGAGCAACACCGTGACTCGGCTGGCCTTGACCGCCGCAATCCTCGCCTTCGGTCTGATGCCTTGGATCGCAGGCCGGGCAAATGCCGCTGTGCTCCAGAGCGAAGCCTCTCAGCCCTATATCTTCACCGCCGAATTGGAAGCCGAAATCGACCCGCCGGGCGAAGAAACCACGTGCCAGGTCGAATACGTAACCGCTGCGACATTCGAGGAAGGCGAATGGGTCGGCGCCGAAACGGCCCCCTGCTCGCCGGAAACGATCGACTCGGCGGACCCGCCACAGCAAGTCACCGCCGACCTCTCGGAGCTGGCCAGCGACACCGAATATCACTATCGATTTGTCGGGACCACTGCCGCTGAAGAAGTGAAGGGGACCGGCGGCACCCTCCATACCTTCGGAGTCGAAGATTTCACCTTTGAAACGATCGGTCCTCCCCCCGGCGGTGAAGCCGATCACGCCGCCGGCTCTCATCCCTACGAAGTGGTTGCCCGCATCACCCTGCCCCACGGTGAAGTGAAAAACGCTCCCGGAGCGGCTGCCATCGCGAAAGACGTGCTCGCCGAACTCCCCCCCGGGTTGGTCGGCAATCCAACCGCGACCGAGCAGTGCCCGGTTCGCCTCTCCGAAGAACTCAAGTGCTCCGGGGACAGCCAGGTCGGTGTCATCAAAGTCCAGTCTGGCGGCATCGAAGCGAACTTCTTCAACGCCAGCATCTTCAACGTCATGCCGAAAAAGGGCGAGCCCGCTAAATTTGCCGGCCAGGTCAGCCTCTCGACCAATGCGTACATCGACACCGCCCTCCGTTCCGGTGACGACTACGGGATCACCTCGGGCAGCTTCAATCTCACGGCCATCACCAACCCCTTCGTCTTCGAAGTACGGCTCTGGGGTGTCCCGGCCGACTCGGGCCACGACCCACAGCGTTTGTGCAACGAAAAAAAAGGCTGCTCGGTGACGCCGGGGACCCCGGAAACGCCGTTCCTGCGCAACCCCACCCGGTGCGCCGGGCCCCTGCAGGCCAGGGTCAAGGTCGACAGCTACAACCTCCCCGGGGTGTTCTTCACCAGGGCCGTCGAAATGCCGGCGATCACCGGCTGCAACCAGCTCGAATTCGAACCCCAGATCGAAGCCCGGCCGACCAACGACGTCGCCGATTCGCCCACCGGGCTCCACGTCGACCTCGAAATCCCCCAGAACGAAGACCCGGAAGGGCGCGCCACCCCTGACCTGCGCGACGCCGTCGTCACGCTGCCCCCGGGGCTGACGGTCAACCCCTCCTCGGCCGCCGGTTTGGAGAGCTGTGACCCCGAGCAGTTCGGCCTCACGACGCCGGTCGGCACGACGCCGATTCACACGACTGCCACCCCAGCCGAATGCCCCGAGGCCGCCAAGGTCGGCACGGTCGAAGTCGACACGCCGCTGCTCGACCACTCCCTGGAGGGGTCGGTCTACGTCGCGACTCCATACGAAAACCCCTTCGACAGCCTGCTCGCCATCTACATCGCCGTCGACGACGAAGAGTCGGGGGTCGTCATCAAGCTGGCCGGCCACGTCGAGGTGGGCCCTGAAGGCCAGCTGACCACGACCTTCTCGGACAACCCGCAGCTGCCCTTCGAAGACTTCAGGCTCGACTTCTTCGGCGGCGATCGCGCCGCCCTGAAGACGCCCGCAGCCTGCGGGACCTACACGACGACCTCGAGCCTTACTCCATGGTCAGCGCCCGAATCGGGCCCGCCCGCGACGCCTTCTGACAGCCACCAGATCACCACTGCGCCGGGCGGCGGCAACTGCCCGACCTCGGCTGACCAGCTGCCCAACAGCCCGAGCTTTGAAGCGGGGACCGAATCGCCGATCGCCGGTGCCTTCAGTCCCTTCGTCCTGCACCTGAAGCGGGAGGACGGTTCGCAGCAGTTCGCCTCGCTGAACGTCACCCCACCGCCAGGGCTGCTCGGCAGGCTCGCCGGCATTCCCTACTGCCCGGACGCCGCCCTGGCTGCGGCCGCAGGTAAGAGCGGTACCGAGGAGCAGGCGCGCTCTAGCTGTCCTGGCGAGTCCGAAGTCGGCGTCGTCAACGTAGGCGCCGGCGCCGGCGCCTCCCCTTACTACGTGCAGGGGCGCGCCTACCTCGCCGGCCCCTACAAGGGGGCGCCGCTCAGCCTCGCGATCGTCACTCCGGCCGTCGCCGGTCCCTACGACCTCGGCACCGTGGTGGTGCGTTCGGCGCTGGAGGTCGATCCGTTCACCGCCCAGATCACGGTCAAGAGCGACCCGATCCCGACCGAGCTGAAGGGGATCCCGCTCGACGTCCGCTCGATCGCCGTGAAGATCAGCCGCTCCAACTTCACCCTCAACCCGACCAGCTGCGAAGCGATGGCCGTCGGCGGCAGCCTGACGACCACCCTCGGACAAACGGCGGCGCTCACCAACCGCTTTCAGGTGGGCGACTGCGACAAGCTCGGCTTCAAGCCGAAGCTGAAGATCGGGCTCAAGGGCGGCACCAAGCGCCACCGCTTCCCGGCGCTGAAGGCAGTGCTGACCTATCCGAAGGAAGGCACCTACGCCAACATCGCTCGCGCCCAGGTCGGGCTCCCGGCTGCCGAGTTCCTCGAACAGGGACATATCGGCACCGTCTGCACCCGTCCGCGGCTGGCTGCCGCGCAGTGCCCGGCCGCCTCCGTCTACGGCCGCGCCAAAGCCTTCTCGCCGCTGCTCGACAAACCGCTCGAAGGCCCGGTCTACCTCGGCACCGGTTTCGGCCACACTCTGCCGGACCTCGTGGCCGACTTGAACGGGCAGATCCGCGTCCTCGTCCACGCCCGCATCGACACCACCAAGCAGAACGGGATTCGCTCCACCTTCGAACTGATCCCGGACGCTCCGGTCTCGCGCTTCGTGCTGGAAATGGAGGGCGGGAAGAAGGGCCTCCTGGTCAATTCGGTGGACATCTGCAAGAAGAAGCACCGGGCCAACGCACGCTTCATCGCTCACAACGGGCGCCAGGTGACGCTGCGGCCGGTCATCGAGAACAGCTGCAAGAAGGCGCGCAAGGGCAGCCGCTAGCCGCCTCAGGCGGCCAGCGGCTGCGAGTGCTCGGTGACGATCGCCAGCACCTCGGGCGCGAACTTTTCGATGAAAGCGGGGCCGACGCCGCTGATCGCGAGCAGGGCATCCTCGTCCTGCGGGCGTGCCGCGGCAATTGCGGTGAGGGTTTTATTGCTGGCGACGGTGTAGGCCGGTTTGCCGACGGCAGCCGTCAAACGCCACGCTTTCAGAGCCTCGAAAAGTGGCGCGTCTCCGGGACCGAGATCGGGAACGGGGGCCTGGGTCTTCGCCCGCTTCGAACGTGCGGGTGCGATCGTCTCCGGGTCCGGCAGCCAGTCGAGCAGGTCGCAGACATCGCAGCAGCGCTCCAGCGGCGCCCCGGCGGTGCCGTCGGCGAAGTGGTCGAGGAGGGCGCGGCGGCGGCACTCGGTGCCGTAGATGAAGGCTTTGATCGCGTGGTAGGCGCGCCAGCCGCGCTCGCGGGCGATCGCCAGCTCGGGGTCGTTGGCGCGCTCTTCGTTGAAGCGGACGAGGCGGCCGAGGTCGGCTTTCAGCGCCAGCATCACCGCGCGGGAGGGGAGGCCGTCGCGCCCGCCGCGGCCCGCCTCCTGGTAGTAGGCCTCGACGCTGGTCGGGATCGTCACGTGCCAGACCGAGCGCACGTCGGGCTTGTCGACGCCCATCCCGAAGGCGTTGGTCGCGCAGATGACGCCGCTGTCGGTGGCCATGAAGCGCTCCTGGATCGCCGTCCGGTGCTCGGGTGCGAGGCCGGCGTGGTAGGCGACCGCGGCGACGCCGGCGTCGCGCAGGTCTGAGGCCACCTCTTCGGTCTGCTTGCGGGTGCCGCAGTAGACGATCGCCGGCAGGTTCGCCGGGTCCTTCAGCCCCTCCTCGAGCAGCGCCTGCCGCCGCGCCTTCGAGCCGTTGCCCTCGAGGGCAACGACGTCGAAGGAGAGGTTGGGGCGGTCGAAGCCGGCGCGGATCTGCAGCGGCTCGCGCATCCCGAACCGGGAGGCGATCTCCCGCGCAACCGGCACCGTCGCCGTCGCCGTGCAGGCCATCACCGTCGGCCGGCCGAGCCGCTCCACCACCTGTGGCAGCCGCAGGTAATCGGGGCGGAAGTCGTGGCCCCACTCGGAGACGCAGTGCGCCTCGTCGACCGCGATCAGGTCGACCTCGCGGCAGGCGAGCGCTTCGAGGAAGACGTTGGAGGCAAACCGCTCCGGCGCGCAGTAGACGATCCGCGCGTTCCCCCGCACCATCTCCAGCGCCTCCGAGGCTTCCCACTCGTCCATCCCCGAGGTGATCATCGCCACCGGCTGCCCCAGCGCCGTCAGCTTCCCCCACTGGTCCCGCATCAGCGCGATCAGCGGGCTGACCACGATCGTCAGCTCCTCGCTCGCCAGCCCCGGCAGCTGGTAGCAGAGGCTCTTGCCGCCGCCGGTCGGCATCACGATCAGCGAGTCGCGCCCCTCGAGAGCGGCAATAACCGCCTCGCGCTGCCCGTCCCGCCACTCGGCGTAGCCGAGCTCGGTCAGCAGCGAATCGGCTTTTTCCCCGGCTTCCAGCATCAGAGGGGCCAGCCTAGGCAACTCTCCGGCGGGTGGCGTCGTGCGTTCGCTCCTACGGCAGCCAGGGCTGGGCCCACTGGCCCGTCCCATGGACCAGCTTCTCGGCCTCGGCCGGACCCCAGGTCCCCTGCTCGTAGGGGTGAACCGGGCCCGGTTCGTCGAGCAGCGGCTGGACCACCCGCCAGGTCTCCTCGATCGCGCTTTGGCGGGTGAAGAGCTGGTGGTTGCCGGCGATCGCGTCGCCGAGCAGGCGCTCGTAGGGCTCGGGGTCCTCGCCCTTCACCCGCTCGAACAGCACCGCGAGATCGGCGGGCTGGAAGGCCTCCTCGCCGGCTTCCTTCGCGTAGAGGCGGATCCGCGCGCCCGCTTCGGGCTCGATCCGGATCGTCAGCTGGTTCGGTTCCGGCGTCTTGCCGGGGCCGACGCCGAGCCGCGGCGGCCGCTTGAAGAAGACGCTCACCTCGCTCACCTTCACCGGCAGGTACTTGCCGGCGCGAACGAAGAACGGCACCCCGGCCCAGCGCCAGTTGTCGACCTCGAGCTGCAACGCGGCGAAGGTCTCGGTGGTCGAGTCCGGCTTCACGTCCTTGACCTCGAGGAAGCCCTCGTACTGCCCCCGCACGTAGCGTTTCGGGTCGGCCGCGCACATCGCCTTGAAGAACTCGAGCTTCTTGTCGCGGACGCTGTCGGGATGGTTGCCGGTCGGCGGCTCCATGCCGATGATCCCCAGCACCTGCAGGGCGTGGTTCTGGATCACGTCGCGCATCGCCCCGACGGCGTCGTAGAAGCGCCCCCGGTCCTCGACCCCGAAGTCCTCGGCGATCGTCATCTGCACGTGGGAGACGTGCTCGCGGTTCCAGACCGGCTCCAGCATCGTGTTGGCGAAGCGCAGGTAGGTGATGTCCAGCACCGGCTCCTTGCCGAGGTAGTGGTCGATGCGGAGGATCTGCTCCTCGCGCAGGACCCTGCGGAGCTCGGAGTTGAGCTCGCGGGCCGATTCGAGGTCGTGGCCGAACGGCTTCTCGATCACCACGTGCGCGTTCTCGGTCAGCCCCGCCTTGCCGAGGCCCTCGACGACGGTGGCGAAGAGGGCGGGGGGGATCTCCAGGTAGAAGACGGGCTGCTTCGCGTCGCCGATCGCCTTGCCGACCCGCTCGAAGGTGCCGGGGTCTGCGTAGTCGCCCTGTATATAGGTGAGGCGCTCGGCGAGGCGGCCGAAGACGTCCTCGTCGGGGTCGCCGACCGAGGCGCCGATCGCTTCGCGCGCATGTTCGCGCAGCCACTCGTCGTCCCAGTCGTCGATCGCGACGCCGACGATCGGGCAGTCGAGCTTTTCCCGCTCCTCCAGCCGGTAGAGCGCCCGGAAGGTCATTTTCTTCGCCAGGTCGCCGCTGATCCCGAAGATCGCCAGGACGTCGGCAGCTTCGGCGTGGTTGGCGGCGGCCTTGCCCATCGACGGGCAGGCTATCGTCCGCTGGTCCCTGCATCGCCACCTGCGGAGGTCGTGAATGGAACTCGGAATCGTCGGCCTCGGCCGAATGGGAGCGAACATGGCACGGCGCCTGATGCGCGACGGCCACAAGATCGTCGCCTACGACGTCAACGCCGATGCGGTCTCGCGGCTGGCGGGCGAGGGAGCCGAGGGCGCCTCCTCGCTGGAGGACCTGGCCGCGAAGCTGAGCGCGCCGCGCTCGGTCTGGGTGATGGTCCCGGCCGGCGAGATCACCGAGAAAACGGTTGACGACGTCGCCGCCGTGCTCGACTCCGGCGACGCGATCATCGACGGCGGCAACTCCTACTACCGCGACGACATCCGCCGCGCCGCCAAGGTGGGGGGGCAGGGGATCGACTACGTCGACTGCGGGACCAGCGGCGGCGTCTTCGGGCTCGAGCGCGGCTACTGCCTGATGATCGGCGGGCCGGACGAGGCGGTGCAGCGGCTCGACCCGATCTTCGCCAGCCTGGCGCCGGGGGTCGAGGCGGCCGAGCGCACCCCGGGCCGCGACGGCGACGTCGCGCCTTCCGAGCAGGGCTACCTGCACTGCGGCCCGAACGGGGCCGGCCACTTCGTGAAGATGGTCCACAACGGGATCGAGTACGGGGTGATGGCCGCCTACGCCGAGGGGCTGAACATCCTCAAAAACGCCAACGCCGGCAAGGTCCAGCGCGAGGCCGACGCCGAGACGGCGCCGCTCGACCACCCCGAGTACTACCAGTACGACCTCGACCTGCCCGAGGTCGCCGAGGTCTGGCGCCGTGGCAGCGTGATCGGCTCCTGGCTGCTCGACCTGACCGCGGCGGCATTGCAGGAATCCGGCGACCTGGAGGAGTTCACCGGCCGCGTCTCGGACTCCGGCGAGGGTCGCTGGACGGCGATCGCGGCGATCGACGAGGGCGTGCCGACGCCGGTCCTCACCACCGCCCTGCACGAGCGCTTCTACTCGCGTGGGCTCGGCGACTTCGGCGACAAGGTCCTCTCGGCGATGCGCAAACAGTTCGGCGGCCACGACGAGAAGGCGAGCTGAGGGCGGTGTCGATCGAGCTCGAGGTCGCCGGCGACGAGAAGGCGGCCTCGCGCCGCGCCGCCGAGCTGATCGCCGCCGCCGGGGGGGAGGCGGAGCAGCAGCGCGACCACCTCACATTGGCGATGAGCGGCGGCCGCTCGCCCTGGGCGATGCTGGCGATCCTCGGCGAGCTCGAGGAGATGCCCTGGGACAAGACCGAGCTCTTTCAGGTCGACGAGCGCGTCGCCTCCCCTGGCAGTCCCGACCGCAACCTCACCCACATGGTCCTCGGGCTCTCGATGGAGCACCAGCCGGCGCTGCGGCCGATGCCGGTCACCCAGCGCGACCTCGAGGCGGCGGCGCGCGAGTACGAAGCCTCGCTCCCCGGGCGCTTCGACCTCGTCCACCTCGGCCTCGGCCCCGACGGCCACACCGCCTCACTCGTTCCCGGCGACCCGGTCCTCGAGGTCTCAGGCCGCCGCGTCGCCCTCACCGGCGACTACCAGGGCCACCGCCGCATGACCCTCACCTACCCTGCCCTGAACGAAGCCCGCCGCATCGTCTGGCTGGTCACGGGTCCCGACAAGGTCGAGCCGCTGCAGAAGCTCCTCGCCGGCGACCCCTCGATCCCCGCCGGCCGCGTCCGCAACGAGAACATGATCGTCGTCGCAGATCAGGCAGCAGCGGGTGAAGGAACCGGTTCGTAAGCGAATTCGGCAACTCTGCGTAATCGATTTCGCTAACATTGCTGTATGTCAGCCGCAGCGCTGGTCGCAGAGATCCTGCAGAAGAGCGGTCTTACCCAAGCCGAGCTCGCCCGCCGCGCGGGCCTGCAGCGTTCGGTTCTGAATGCGTACCTACACGGCCATCGTGAGCCTGGAGTCGATGCTCTGCTGCGGATTGCCGGTGCCGCAGGAGTGAAGTTGGAGCTGGAGGAGCGCAAGCCGCCGGTGGATCCGCAGCGCGCCGGTTACATCCTCAACCAGGTCTTGGGCTTGGCCGAGGCGCTCCCGTACCGCCCACGAGCGGAAATGGCGTATCCGCCGCTCAAGGATCGCCTCGCGAAGCCGGCCTCGGCATGAACGCCGAGCTCGTCGAAAAGCTCCAGGCGATTCATCAGGCGCTGAAGGCTCGCTCGCTCCCGCACGCCTTCGGCGGCGCAATTGCCCTCGCCTACTGCGTCGAGGAACCGCGCGGGACTCGCGACCTCGACATCAATGTCTTCGTCGACGCGAAGCGGGCCGACGAGGTCCTTGCCGCCCTGCCCCTGGGGGTCCGGGTGGAAGAAAGCGATGTTGAGCAAGCGAAGCGGAGCGGGCAGACGCGGCTCTTCTGGGATGGGGTGCCGGTCGACATCTTCCTCAACAACCTGCCGCTGCACGAGGAGGTCGCCAACGGAGTGACCTGGGTGGATCTGCAGGGAAAGCAGATCCCCGTCCTCGACTGCGCCTCTCTCGTCGTCTTCAAGAGCTTCTTCGCCCGCGGCAGAGACTGGGGCGACATCGAAGAGGTTGCGGCATCGACCCCGCAGGACGTCGAATCCGCACTTCGGACTGTCACCGCGCTCGTCGGGGAGGACGACCCCTCCCGCCGCAAGCTGGCTGATATTGCTGCAGGCCGAGCTACCTACTAGACAGCCGAATCCAGCGAGACGGCGTGGTTGCCGAAGATGCGGTTGTCGGGGTCGTAGCGACGCTTGGTGTCGGCTAGGCGCTTGCAGACCTCGGGGGGGAGGATCGCATCGGTGTCGCAGGGGCGGTCGGCGAAGTTGAAGTAGCCGCCGTCGGCCGCCCACGGCTCCATCACCAGGTCCATGCGATCGAGGCCGGCGGCAACCGCTTCGCCCATCTCCGGGCTCATCACCATCCCCACCCCGTACATCACCCACTTGGCCTCGAGGTGGGAGAGGGCGCCGCCGTCGGGGTCGGGCCGGCCGAGGGCGCCGTCGAGCTGGCGCAGCTCGGTCAGGAGCAGCGGCGTCCCCGAGTCGGGGCCGGCGACGCCGACGTAGGCCTCGATCGCCTCGTCGGGGAACTCGCGCAGGACCCGGTGGTGGCCGAGGCCGGGGACCGGCTGCTCGGGGTCCATGTGGATTTTGCAGAGCCCGGGCGGGGGGATCTGGCCGAAGGTGTCGAGGATCGGCTCGCCGATCTCGCGAAGCGGCGCGATCGCCGCTTCGCCCGCTGCCTGGTCGCCGATACAGGCCGCGTCGATCGTCAGCAGCGCTTTGCCGCGCAGGAACTCGGGGACGTCGGGGATGTTCGGCGGCCGCAGGAAGCGGACGATCGAGGTCACGTCCTCGGAGACGCCGGCCGCCCATTCGCGGTAGGCGCGCACTCCCTCGGCGCCGACCTCGGCCGGGAACAGCAGGGCCCCCGCATAGACGTCGGCGAGCGGGACCAGGTTGATCTGCAGCGCCGTCACCACGCCGAAGTCGCCGCCGCCGCCGCGCATCGCCCAGAAGAGGTCGGGGTCGTTCTCGGCGTCGACCGTGCGCGCCTCGCCCTCGGCGGTCACCAGCTCCACCGCCCGCAGCCGGTTGCAGGCGAACCCGTAGCGCCGCCCAAGCCAGCTCAGCCCGCCGCCGAGCGTGAACCCGGTGACGCAGACGTCGGGGGAGGACCCGGGCAGTGAGGAGAGCCCGTGCGCCGCCGCCGCCTCGGCCAGCTCCAGCGAGAGCACGCCGGCTTCGACCCGCGCCGTCTGCGCCGCGGCGTCGACCTCGACCCCACGCATCCGCTCGGTCTTGATCAAGATCGTGCCCTCCGGCACCCGCAGCGAGAGGGCACCGTGGCCGCTGCCCTGGGTGGTCACCCGGAGGTCGTTCTCGGCAGCGAAGCGGACCACCGCGACAACGTCGTCTGCGTTCTCGACGAAGGCGACCGCGTCCGGGTGCTGGTCGGCGGCGAGGTTCCAGGCCGCTCGTGCCTGGTCCCAGTCGGAGTCATCAGGTGTGGCGATGCGGCCGGCGATCGCCAGCCCGCTGAAGTCGGTCATCTAGGCGCTCTCTTCCTGGAGGTCACTGACACGCCCACACTATCCCGACGCGACTGCCGGCCGGAGATGGAACGCATCCGTAGTGCGTCGCGACCGAAATGTGGGGTCGCCGCGATGGCCGGGGCGTCACTCCGGTCTACGGTCGGCCTCATGGCTGCCCCGATGAAGCTCCGCGTCCCCGTTCTCCTCGTCGCCCTGGCGAGCCTGCTGCTGCTGACCCAGGCGTCGCCGGCGCAGGCGGCCTCCGGGTCGATCGCCAACGTCCACTCGGTGGGTGGCGAAGTCGAAGCCACCTACACGACCAACATGGACATCTGCGACGAAACCTATTGCGGCTGGTTCCCGCATGCCTACCAGTACCCGGCGAGCCAGCCCTGTGCCCCGAACGGCGCCCACCTCACCTACGTCGGAGACCTGCACGGCGCCTCCGGTAGCGAGATCGCCACCGACCGCTTCACCCCGGCCTTCGAGGGCACGGTCAGGATCTGCCTCTATGCCCACCAGTCCGGCACCGATTACTTCATCGCCGAAGCGACGTTCACCCCGAGTTCGAGCATGTCAGGCGCGATCAGCAACGTCCACGCGATCAGCGGTGGCCGCGTGGAAGCGACCTACACGACCAGCTTCGACCACTGCATCGGTGGGTATTGCGGTTGGTTCCCGGAGGCCTGGCAGTACCCCAGCTCGCAGCCATGCTCCCCTAACGGCGCCCACATCGCCTACGTCGGCGATGTTCACTTCGACTCCGGCACCGAGACGGCGCGCGAGGATTTCTACCCCGAGTACGGGGCGCTGCGACTCTGCCTCTACGTCAACCAGGGTGACAGCCGGTTCTTCATCGCCGAATCCGTCTTCTACGCGAGCCCGGCGCCGAACCGGTCTTTCCGCTTCACCTTCGGCGACCAGTCGGTCACCTTCTACTTCCCCAGGTCCTGCGTCACTCCCGGCCGCGGGATCAAGCTCCAGGTCAAGTCGAAGAAGAAGAAGGGCAAGGCGCCGCACGCCGTGATCAAGCGGGTCGACTTCGTCCTCGATGCGCAGAAGAGGGCAGACAAGAGGAAGCCGTGGGAAGTGGCCTTCTCGACCGCAGGATTCGCTCCCGGCTCGACTCACAGGGCGAGCGCCAAGATCACCTTCAAGCGCGATGGGAAGAAGATCCGCAAGAAGGTGAAGAAGAGCTTCAGGGTCTGCTGAGCCCGATGCGGCGGTGCTCCACGTCCTCGCCCCTGGCGACGATCAGGTCCGAGACCATCTGCGGCGGGAACAGCCCGTGCGCGGCAACACCCGGGTCGGCCTCCAGACGCGCCGCCAGCGCCGCCGGGTCGTCGAGGCTGCCGCCGCGGTAGTCGGCGATCAGGCCGCCGTCGGGGCTGCGCGGGACGTCCCGCAGCTCCACCTCGGAGCCGAGCCGCGCCAGGGTCGAGGCGGCGCCGAAGCCGAACAGCTCCAGCGGCACCGGTCCCCGCAGCGCCTCGACCGGCTTGCTCGAATCGGCGACGACGACGAACCGCTCGGCCGCCGCGGCGACGATCTTCTCGCGCAAGTGGGCGCCGCCACCGCCCTTGATCAGCCAGCCGTCCGGCGTCACCTCGTCGGTGCCGTCGATCGCGATGTCGAGGCGCTGCAGGCTGTCGAAGTCCTCGACCGGAATCCCCAGCTCTCGAGCCTGTTGCTCGGTCGCCACCGAGGTAGCGACGCAGCGCAAATCTGCGAGCCCGCGGCGGGCGATCGCCGGCAGCAGGTGGGCGACCGTCGAACCCGTCCCCAAACCCACGGTCATTCCGCTCTCCACCAGCTCTGCAGCCGCCTCAGCGGCCAGTCGCTTCTCCTCGTCCGCCATGCTCACGATCGGCACGCTACATTGCTCCAATGACTCTTAGCAGCGCACCCGCAACCGAAGCCCAGGATTACAAGGTCGCCGACATCGGCCTCGCCGATTTCGGGCGCAAGGAGATCTCCCTCGCCGAGGTCGAGATGCCCGGCCTGATGCAGACGCGCGAGGAGTACGGCGAGGCGCAGCCGCTGCAGGGCGCGCGGATCACCGGCTCCCTCCACATGACGATCCAGACCGCGGTCCTGATCGAGACCCTGGTCGCGCTCGGCGCCGAGGTGCGCTGGGCGAGCTGCAACATCTTCAGCACCCAGGACCACGCCGCCGCGGCGATCGCCGCCGCCGGTATCCCCGTCTACGCCTGGAAAGGCGAGACCCTGGAGGAGTACTGGTGGTGCACCGAGCAGGCGCTGAACTGGCCCGACGGCGAGGGCCCGAACATGATCCTCGACGACGGCGGCGACGCCACCCTGCTCGTCCACAAGGGGGTCGAGTTCGAGAAGGCGGGCGCCGTTCCCGACCCCAACTCGGCCGAGTCGGAGGAGTTCCGGATCGTCCTGCAGACGCTGCAGCGCTCGCTCGAGGAGGGCTCGCAGCGCTGGACCAGGATCGCGGCCAACGTCAAGGGCGTCACCGAGGAGACGACGACCGGCGTCCACCGGCTCTACCAGCTGGCCGAGACCGGCGACCTCCTCTTCCCGGCGATCAACGTCAACGACTCGGTCACCAAGTCCAAGTTCGACAACCTCTACGGCTGCCGCCACTCGTTGGTCGACGGCATCAACCGCGGCACCGACGTGATGATCGGCGGCAAGGTCGCGGTCATCTGCGGCTACGGCGACGTCGGCAAGGGCTGCGCCTCCTCGCTGCGCGGCCAGGGCGCCCGCGTGATCGTCACCGAGATCGACCCGATCTGCGCCCTGCAGGCGGCGATGGAGGGCTACGAGGTGCGCAAGCTCGAGGATGTCGTCGAGAGCGCCGACATCTTCGTCACCGCCACCGGCAACAAAGACATCATCACCCTCGAGCACATGCGGCGGATGAAGCACAACGCGATCGTCGGCAACATCGGCCACTTCGACAACGAGATCGAGATGGCCTCGCTGGAAGAGTCCGAGGCCGAGCGGATCGAGATCAAGCCGCAGGTCGACGAGTGGAAGTTCCCCGACGGCCACGCGATCATCGTCCTCTCCGAAGGGCGGTTGCTGAACCTCGGCAACGCGACCGGGCACCCGAGCTTCGTGATGTCGAACTCGTTCACCAACCAGGTGATCGCGCAAATCGACCTCTATGGGCACCGCGACGACAAATACGGCGGCGAGCCTGCGGTCTACGTTCTGCCCAAGCACCTCGACGAGAAGGTCGCCCGCCTGCACCTGGCGGCGCTCGGCGTCGACCTGACCGAGCTGACCCCGGAGCAGTCGGCCTACCTCGGCATCCCGGTTGAGGGACCCTACAAGTCGAACCACTACCGCTACTAGCCCCTCCTTTTCGCCGACGGGACGAAAAGCGGTTAGGTAGACCGCTTTTCGTCCCGTCGGCGGTCTAATTTCCAACGATGGATCCCCGGATCTGGATCTCCTCCAGTGGCGAGGCGCCGCACTCCGTTGCCCTGACCGCCGAGCGGACCGTGGTCGGGCGCGCGCCCGAGGCTGACGTCGTGCTGGAGGACGAGGAGGTCTCCTGGAACCACCTCGAGATCGAGCGCCGTGGCGACGTCTTGATGGCGACCGACCTCGACAGCCGTAACGGCACGGCGCTGAACGGTGAGCCGCTCGACAAGCCGCGCCGCCTGCGCGACGGCGACACCCTGATCGTCGGCGGCCACCGGCTCGAAGTGAAGACGGGGTCGGTGACCCCGGTCGGCGCCACCGTCGCCGCCAGCGAGCCCGCGGTCGCGCTCAGCGAGGAGGAGCGGGCGACCGCCGCCGCCCTCGTCGCCCCCTACCGCAGCGAGGGCGCATTCGCCGGCCGCCCCGCCACCCGCGCCGAGATTGCCACCGAGCTCCACGTCTCCGAGCGCACCGCCCAGCGCCGCCTCGACGCCCTGGCGGCAAAACTCGACGTCCACGGCGACGCCGGCCGCGACCGCCCGAGGCAAATCGCCGCCCGCGTCATCGAACTCGGCCTAGACCGCCCGCGCTGAACGCGAGTCCGCGAAAACCATCCCTAGAGGATGGTTTTCGCGGACTCGTGAGGGGAGGGTGCCGGTGGGGGTCCCTGGGAGCACCTCCGCAGCGAGGCTCGGGGATGGGCTATCGCCTCAAAACGCACCGGCGCTGCTCCATGCCAAGTACCCAGGGACCCCCACCGGCACCCTCCCTACCAGCGCGCTTGTTGAACCGTTCGCCATGAGGCGCTTTTCCCAACCCGCTCCTGTTGACCCGCACCGGGCCAGAGGTGGCCCGGTTGGTGCACTCGCTGTCATTGGCCGGCACGGCTCCTGGTCCGAGCATGGGTGCATCAACTCACTTACTGCTCGAAAGGAGCATCTGATGTTCAAGAAGACCCTGATCGCAATGTTCGCGCTGCTCGCCCTCGTAGTCCCGGCAGCGGCCTCGGCGGCGTCCAGCACGGGCGCGGTCGTCTTCTCGAAATCCTCGAAAGTCGGGGAAGAGGCCAAAGGCGGGCTCTTCGCCGTCAAGGAGGGCCACCTGAACCAGCTGACCGAAGACGCGACCGACACGGAACCGAATTTCTCGCCGGACGGGCGCACGATCGCCTTCGCCCGCGGCGGCGACATCTACTCGGTCCGGCCCGACGGCTCCGGCCAGCGGCAGCTGACCAGCGGCCCCGAGGTCGACTCGCTGCCGAAGATCGCCCCCAACGGGCGCTTCCTCGTCTTCGAGCGCCGCGGAGCTCTGGGCGGACCTTCGACCCTCTACAGCGTCCGCGTCACCGGCGGCGGCCTCCACGGCATCGTCACCAGCGGCGACAACCGCGAAGTGGCCTTCCCGCCGGACGGCAAGACGATCGTCTTCGTTCGCGCGACGCCGACCGGGGGGGACGCTAACGACGACCTCTACTCGGTCCGCCCCAACGGCAGTTCGCAGAAGCGCCTGACCCGGACCGCGGTCGACGAGTTCGCCCCGCGCTTCTTCGCCGGCGGCGTCATCTACAGCCGTGGCGAGAGCAGCGAAGGCCCGGCCGCCTACGCCGACATCTACACGATGCGGCCCGACGGCAGCAAGGTGAAGCCGCAGGTGCGCGGCGTCGGCTCCGCCTACGTCGAAGACGTCTCCCCGAACGGCAAGCTGCTGATCTTCCGCCGCGACCAGGGCCTCTGGGAGAAGCAGATCGGCCACACCAAAGCCCGCAAGCTGAGCCAGCTGCCGGATCAGTCGGAGACGACCTCGGTCTTCTCCTCCGATGGCAAGCGGGTCGCCGCCTTCGTCCAGGTCGAAGACCAGCAGCAGCTCGTCTCGATCAACGTCGAAAACCGGCGCCAGACCGAGCTCGCCTCCGGCTACGACTTCGACGAAGGCGAAGGCACCGTGCTCGGCCCGGTGATGGACTGGCAGCCGACCCCGCAGCGCCGCTAGGCCTTCACCTGTTCCTTTTCGGTGTTAGAGACCGAAAAGGAACAACTGAACGGGCAATCCGTCCCCCATCCGGCTATAACGGCCGGGTGGGGGATTTCTCTATCGGCTCCGAGGTCGCCGGCTACCGCATTGAGGAGCTGATTGCGCGCGGCGGCATGGGCGTCGTCTACCGCGCCACCCACCTCGGCCTCGACCGGCAGGTGGCGCTGAAGGTGATCGCCCGCGAGCTGGTCGACCGGCCCGGCTTCCGCGAGCGCTTCCTGCGCGAGTCCCGCCTCGCCGCCCGCCTCGAGCACCCGGCGGTGGTCCCCGTCTACGACTCGCGCGAGGTCGACGGCGAGCTGGTCGTGGCGATGAAGCTGGTCAAGGGCGGCGACCTGCGGCGGCTGATCGACCGCGACGGGCCGCTGCCGCCGCAGCGGGCGATCAACCTTCTCGCCCGGGTCGCCGACGCCCTCGACGCTGCCCACACCGCCGGGATCGTCCACCGCGACGTCAAGCCCCACAACATCCTCATCGAAGGCGATCGTGCCTACCTCTCGGACTTCGGCCTCGCGAAAGCGGTCGACGAGAGCGGCGCCGCCTCCAGCGCCTCGGTGGTCGGCACTGCCCAGTACATGTCGCCGGAGCAGTGGCGCGGCGACTCGATCGGTCCCGCCGCCGACGTCTACTCGCTCGGCTGCGTGCTGTATGAGGCGCTGACCGGGATCGCGCCCTTCCAGCGGGCCGAAGCCGAGACCGAGCCGCAGATGCCGCACGGGGTCGAGGCGGCGATCCGCCGCGCCGTCGCCAAAGAGCCGGCGCAGCGCTACCCGACCGCCGGCGCCCTGATCGCCGCCGCCCGCGCCGCCGAGGGCTCGGAGATGCGGCCGACCGCCGTCCTCTCCGACGATCGCAGCGAGCGCACCACCGTCCCCAACCCTTCGCAGGGCATCTTCGGGCGACTGGGAGGGAGGGCGACCGCCTGGCTGGTCAGCGGCGTCCTCGTCTTCGTTCTGGCGATGGTCGCCGCCGCCCTCTTCCTGCTGTTGGGGGACGACGGCCCACAGGTCTCGGCGCCGGTCAAGGTCGGGACGCCGCCGTTGCGCGTCGCCGCCGGCGCCAAGGCGGTCTGGGTGACGAGCGAAAAGGACGGGACGCTGACCCGGCTCGACCCGGAGACCGGAGAGGTGCTCGGCAAGCCCCGCCGGCTCGGCGTCGGGATCTCCGGCATCGCGATCGGCAGCAACTGGACTTGGGCAACGAACTCGCGGACCGGCGAGCTGCTCCGCCTCGATCCGAAGAGCGGCCGCGTCCTCAAGGAAATCGCGCTCCCCGGCGAACCCGGCCCGCTGGCCCTCGGCGGCGGCCGCGTCTGGGTCGCCGACGAGGGCGGCAAGGGGATCACCGCCGTCAACGCCGAAGCGGGCGAGGTCTTTCGGCGTGGCCTGCCGCCGCAAGCGCCGAAGCTGCGGCTGGCCTGGGGGGCGCAGGGCCTCTGGGTGACGGTCGCCGACGCCAACGCGCTGCGCCGCGTCGATCCGCGCACGCTGGCTGCCGGTGAACCGATCCGGGTCGGCCGCGGACCCGCCGGGGTCACGGTGGCGGGAGGCTTCGTCTGGGTCGCCAACAGCCGCGAAGGCAGCGTTACCAAGGTCAACCCGTCGCTCCGTGCGGTCGACGACTCGGTCGCGGTAGATGGCCACCCGGGCGGGATCGACGGCGGCACCAGCGCCGTCTGGGTCGCCGATCGCGAGGCCGACGCGGTGCGGAAGATCGACCTCGAGAGCGGCGAGGCCGACGGCGCCCCGGTCGAGGTCGGGCCCGAACCGGGCGCCGTCGCGGTCGGCGGCGACGCAGTTTGGGTCGCAAATAACGGAGACGGGACCGTCACCCGGATCGAGCCCTGAGAATTCACGTTAGACGCCGCTTCCGATTTTCACCCCACCCTGGTGGGGACGAAGTCGGAAGCGTTCATGCTTGGTGGTTGCTGCGGATTAGAAGCGAGCGCATCGTCACCACCCCGATCCCGACGCGCTCGGCAAGTTCTTCCATGGTCCAGCGCCGTTCTCGCCGGCCCATGCGGATGCGGTCGCCAAGCAGAGCGGCAGCCTCGATCGTGCGAGGAAAATAGGTGTATTTCAAGAGGAAGATCTGAAAAAGGGGGGAGCCCGCCTAGATGGCCCATTCCAACTGCCCTGCGGGGGACGGCGCGGTGCGGCTAGGATCGGCCCCAATGACTCAGGACATCGATCAGCTCGCAATCAACACGATCCGCACCCTCTCGATGGACGCCGTCCAGAAGGCGAACTCGGGGCATCCGGGGACGCCGATGTCGCTGGCGCCCGTCGCCTACGAGCTCTGGCAGAACCACCTGCGCTACGACCCGGCCAACCCGGTCTGGCCGAACCGCGACCGCTTCGTGCTCTCCGCGGGCCACGCCTCGATGCTCCTCTACTCGATGCTCTTCCTCGCCGGCGTCAGGAAGGTGGACGCCGAGTACAACGTCCTCGACGAGCCGGCCTGCGGCCTCGACGAGATCGAAAACTTCCGCCAGCTCCACTCGCGCACGCCGGGCCACCCCGAGTACCGCTGGACGACCGGTGTCGAGACGACCACCGGCCCGCTCGGCCAGGGCGTCGGCACCTCGGTCGGGATGGCGATGGCCTCGAAGTGGCTGGGCGCAACCTACGGCGCCGAGCTCTTCGACTTCGACACCTACGCCGTCGCCGGCGACGGCTGCCTGCAGGAGGGAATCTCGCACGAAGCCGCCTCGTTGGCCGGCCACCTGAAGCTCGACAACCTCTGCTGGATCTTCGACAACAACCACATCTCGATCGACGGCGACACCGCACTGGCCTTCTCAGACGATGTCCTCAGCCGCTTCGAGGGCTACGGCTGGAACGTGCTCCGGGTCGGCGACGCCAACGACACCGGGCTGCTGGGCAAAGCCTTCAACGCGTTCAAGGCGGAGACCGGCCGCCCGACCCTGATCGTCGTCGACAGCCACATCGGCTGGGGCTCGCCGAACAAGCAGGACACCGAGTCCGCCCACGGCGAACCGCTCGGCGAAGAGGAGATCGAACTGACCAAGGAGGCCTACGGCTGGCCCAAGGACGCCAAGTTCCTCGTCCCCGACGGCGTCCGCGAGCGCTTCGACGAGGTGATCGGCAAGCGCGGCGCCGAGGCGCACTCCGCCTGGGTCGAGAAGTTCGACAACTTCAAGAGCGACAGCCCCGAGAAAGCCGCCGAGCTGGAGTCGATGCAGCGCCGCGGCCTCCCCGACGGCTGGGACTCCGACCTTCCCACCTTCGAGGCCGACGAAGAAAAGGGGCTGGCGACCCGCAAGGCCTCGAACAAGGTCCAGAACGCGATCGCCGCGAAGGTGCCGTGGCTGATCGCCGGCTCCTGCGACCTCACCGACTCGACCTCGGTCCGCCTCAGCGACGCCGACCAGTACGAGCCGGGCAGCTACGACGGCCGCCAGGTCCACTTCGGGATCCGCGAACACGGTGCCGCCGCGGCCTGCAACGGGATGTCGACGGTGAAGCTGCGCCCGCTCTGGTCGACCTACCTCACCTTCTCCGACTACGGCCGCGCCGCGATCCGGCTCTCGGCCCTGATGGAGCTGCCGGTCGTCCACCTCTTCACCCACGACTCGATCGGGCTCGGCGAGGACGGCCCGACCCACCAGCCGATCGAGCAGCTGATGGCGCTGCGGGCGATGCCGCACCTCGACGTGATCCGCCCCGCCGACGCCAACGAGGTGACCGAGGCCTGGAAGGTCGCCCTCAACCGCACCCACTGCCCGGTCGCGATGGTGATGACCCGCCAGAACGTGCCGGTCTTCGACCGCTCCAAGTACGCTTCCGCGGAGGGGGTGCAGCGCGGCGGCTACGTCCTCGCCGATCCCGAGGACGGCGACCCGGAGCTGATCCTGATCGCCACCGGCAGCGAGGTCCAGCTCGCCCTCGGCGCCCACGAGCGCCTCAAGGAGGACGGACTCCGCAGCCGCGTCGTCAGCCTTCCCTGCTGGGAGATCTTCGAGAAGCAGGACCAGTCCTACCGCGACGAGGTGCTGCCGCCGGACATCGTCGCCCGGGTCTCGATCGAGGAGGGCTCGACGCTCGGCTGGGAGCGCTACGTCGGTACGGAGGGCGCAATCATGGGTATGAGTACCTTTGGACAGTCGGCTCCGTTCGCGGACGTCGAGGCCGAGTTCGGGTTCACCGTCGACAACGTCACCAAGGTGGCGCGCGAGGTCGCCGAGCGGGCGGCCAAATCAACGACTTAGGAGGCTCGAGATGAAGCCGACGCAGCGCCTGCACGAACTGGGCCAGAGCCTCTGGCTCGACAACATCACGCGGCCGATGCTGCGCGACGGGGTGCTGGAGGGCTACATCCGCGACCTCTCGGTGACCGGGCTGACCTCCAACCCGTCGATCTTCGACAAGGCGATCGGCGCCGGCGACGCCTACGACGAGCAGATCGCCGAGGAGGCCCCGAAGGCCGCCGCCGGGGAAGGCGTCGGCGCTACCGAGACCGAGAAGATCTTCTTCGAGCTGGCGCTGGCCGATCTCCGCGACGCCGCCGACCTCTTCGCCGACGTCCACCGCCGCACCGCCGGCCTCGACGGCTTCGTCTCGCTCGAGGTCTCGCCGCTGATCGCCGACGACGCCGCGGCGACGATCGAGGAGGCGAAGGCGCTCCACGCCAAGGCCGATCGCTCCAACCTCTACATCAAGATCCCCGGCACCGAGGCCGGGCGGGAGGCGATCGAGGAGTCGATCTTCGCCGGCGTTCCGATCAACGTCACCTTGCTCTTCGACGACAAGCAGTACCTCGGCGCCGCCGACGCCTACATGCGCGGGCTCGAGCGCCGGATCGAGGCCGGGCTCGACCCGGACGTCCCGTCGGTTGCCTCGCTCTTCATCAGCCGCTGGGACGTCGCCGTCGGCAAGGACGTGCCGGAGCAGCTGGTCAACCGGCTCGGGATCGCGGTCGGCGGCCGCGCCTACCGCGCTTACAACGAGCTGCTCGAATCGGATCGGATGCGGCGCCTGATGAACGAGGGGGCGCGGCCGCAGCGGCTGCTCTGGGCCAGCACCGGCACGAAGGACCCTGACGCCTCCGACACCCTCTACATCGAGGCCTTCGCCTCGCCGCTCACGGTCAACACGATGCCGGAGCCGACCCTCCATGCCTTTGCCGACCACGGCCAGGTCACTGATCTCTTCCCCAAGGACGGCGGCAACGCCGAGCAGGTCCTGGCCGAGTTCGACCAGGTCGGCGTCGACGTCACCGCCCTCGCCGCCCGCCTTCAAGAGGAGGGCAAAGAGAGCTTCAACAAGGCCTGGAACGAGATGCTGGAGACGATCGAGTCCAAGAGCGGGGTCAAAGCCGGTTGACCTGTTCCTTTTCGGTGTCTAGCAACGAAAAGGAACAGGTATGAGTGCGCTGCGGGAGGCGCCCGCCTGGTCGCAGCTGCAATCGCATTACGAGCGGATCCGCGGCACCCACCTGCGCGAGCTCTTCGCTGAGGACCCCGAGCGCGGCGAGCGGCTGCGGGCCGAGGGCGCCGGGCTCTACCTCGACTTCTCGAAGAACCGGGTCAGCGACGAGACGCTGATGCTGCTCGGGGCTCTGGCGCAGCAGCGGGGGGTGGCGGAGCGCCGGGAAGCGATGTTCGCGGGCGAGCACATCAACGTCTCCGAGGACCGCGCCGTCCTCCACGTCGCCCTGCGGATGCCGCGCGGAGCGCTCGCTGATCGTCGATGGGGTCGATGTGGTCAAGCAGGTGCACGAGACGCTCGACCGGATGGCCGGCTTCTGCGAGCGGGTGCGCTCGGGCGAGTGGCGCGGCCACACCAGCAAGCCGATCCGCGCCGTCGTCAACATCGGCATCGGCGGCTCGGACCTCGGGCCGGTGATGGCCTATGAGGCGCTGAAGCACTACTCGAAGCGCGAGATCGCCTTCCGCTTCGTCTCCAACGTCGACGGCACCGACTTCGCCGAGAAGACCCGCGACCTCGATCCCGAGGAGACCCTCTTCGTGATCTCCTCGAAGACCTTCACGACCCTGGAGACGATGACCAACGCGCGCACGGCCCGTGAGTGGTCGCTGGCCGGGCTCGGGGGTGACGAGGACGCCGTCGCCAAGCACTTCGTCGCCGTCTCGACCAACGCCGAGGAGGTCTCGAAGTTCGGCATCGACACGGACAACATGTTCGGTTTCTGGGAGTGGGTCGGCGGCCGCTACTCGATGGACTCGGCGATCGGGCTCTCGACGATGCTGGCGATCGGCCCGGCCCGCTTCGAGGAGATGCTGGCCGGCTTCCACGCGATGGACGAGCACTTCCGCGAGGCCGACACCGCCGCCAACCTGCCGATGCTCATGGGCCTGCTGGCGGTCTGGTACGGCGACTTCTTCGGCGCCGAAACGCAGGCGGTCCTGCCCTACGACCAGTACCTGCACCGCTTCCCGGCCTACCTGCAGCAGCTGACGATGGAGTCGAACGGCAAGCACGTCACCCTCGACGGCGCCCACGTCGACTACGACACCGGCGCCGTCTACTGGGGCGAGCCCGGGACCAACGGCCAGCACAGCTTCTACCAGCTGCTCCACCAGGGGACGCGGCTGATCCCCTGCGACTTCATCGGCTTCGCCAACTCGCTGAACCCGCTCGGCGACCACCACGACATCCTGATGTCGAACGTCTTCGCCCAGGGCGAAGCGCTCGCTTTCGGCAAAACGCCCGAGCAGGTGCGCGAGGAGGTGACGCCGGAGGAGGTCGTCCCGCACCGGGTGATGGAAGGGAACCGGCCTTCGAACACGATCCTCGCCGAGCGGCTGACGCCGGCGACGCTCGGCAGCCTCGTCGCCCTCTACGAGCACAGCGTCTTCACCCAGGGGGCGATCTGGGGAATCGACTCCTTCGACCAGTGGGGCGTCGAGCTGGGCAAGGTCCTGGCCGTCGCGATCATTCCCGAGCTCGAGTCCGAGGCCGAGCCGGAGCTGCGCCACGACAGCTCCACCAACGCGCTGATCCGGCGCTACCGCTCGCAGCGCGAGGCGTGAGCAGGTTCACTGTCGCCGCCCGCCCGCGGCGCTAGCCTCCGGCATATGCCATCGCTCGACTTGCTGCCGCTGGCAGCGTCGGAGTCGAACCTGCTCGCCGCCCGCGAGCAGATGGCGTTCACCCTCGGCTTCCACATCCTCCTCTCCTGCCTCGGAGTGGCGCTGCCGGCGACGATCCTGGTCGCCAACTGGGTTGGCCTGAAGAAGGGCGACGGGAGCGCCCTGGAGCTCGCCCGCCGCTGGTCCAAGGCGATGGCGGTGACCTTCGCCGTCGGCGCCGTCACCGGCACCGTCCTCAGCTTCGAGTTCGGCCTCCTCTGGCCCGAGTTCATGGACCGCTTCGGCGCCGCCTTCGGGGTCGCCTTCGCGATCGAGGGAATCTTCTTCTTCGTCGAGGCGATCTTCCTCGCGATCTACATCTACGGCTGGAAGCGGCTCAGTCCTTGGGCCCACTTCTGGTCCGGGGTGCCGATGGTGATCACCGGAATCGGCGGCGCCTTCGCGGTCGTCGCCGCCAACTCCTGGATGAACCAGCCACAGGGCTTCACCCTCGACGCCGCCGGCAAGGTCGTCGACGTCGAGCCGCTGAAGGTGCTCTTCAACCCGGCGACGGGCTACGAGGTCCCGCACATGATCCTCGCCGCCTACATGGTCGTCGGCTTCCTCGTCGCCTCGGTCTACGCGGTCGGGATGCTGAAAGGGCGGCGCGACCGCCTCCACAAGCTGGGGGTGGTGATCCCGCTGACGATCGCCTGCATCGCGACGCCGGTCCAGCTCTTCGTCGGCGACACCGCGGCCCGCGAAGTCGCCGACCACCAGCCGGCCAAGTTCGCGGCGATGGAGTGCATCCAGGAGACCGGCACCAACCAGACCGAGTACCTCGGCGGCGTCTGCACCTCCGACGGGGTAAAGGGGGCGATCGGGATTCCCGGCCTCGACTCCTTCCTGGTCGGCTGGAGCACCGACACGAAGGTGACCGGGCTGAACGACATCCCCGCGGACGAGCGGCCTCCGGCCAACACCTTCCTCCACCTCTCCTTCGACGCGATGGTCGGGATCGGCTCGGCGCTGCTCGGCCTCGGCGCGTGGTTCGCCTTCGTCTGGTGGCGGAAGCGGGACATCCCGCAGACGCCGTGGTTCCTGCGCGCGGTCGCAATCTCGGGCGCGGGCGCGGTGGTGGCGCTGTGGTGCGGTTGGATCGTCACCGAGGTCGGCCGCCAGCCCTGGATCGTCCAGGGCTACATGCGTACCTCCGAAGCGGTCACCGAGGCCGACGGGATCTGGTTCAGCTTCGCCCTCGTGCTGCTCCTCTACGCCGGCCTCGGCACCGGCGCCGTCCTCGTCCTGCGCTCGATGTCGCGCCGCTGGCGCGAAGCGGGCGCCGAGCTCGAAGGCGACACCCCGTACGCACCACCATCGCCGACGGGACGAAAAGCGGTTACTCAGACCGCAAATCGGCCCGTCGATGGAGATGGGGCATGAGCAAGGCCGACGCCGCCGCGGCGATCCTCTGGGTCGGGGCGACCTTCTACGCGCTCTTCGGCGGCGCCGACTTCGGCGGCGGCTTCTGGGACCTCGTCGCCGGCTGGGACGAGCGCGGGCAGCGCCCGCGCGACGTCATCCAGCGCTCGCTGACGCCCGTCTGGGAGGCGAACCACGTCTGGCTGATCTTCGTCCTCGTCGTCCTCTGGACCGCCTTCCCGCCCGCCTTCAGCGCGATCTTCACGACGCTGTACGTGCCGATCGCCCTGGCGGCGCTGGGGATCGTCCTCCGCGGCGCCGGCTTCGCCTTCCGCAAGTCGATCGTCGGCCTGCGTGAGCGGCGGGCGATGGGGGCGACCTTCGCGATCTCCTCGGTCCTGACGCCGTTCTTCATGGGCACGGTCGTCGGCGCGATCGCCGCCGGCAACGTTCCGGCCGAAGGCAACGGCGACGCCTTCTCGAGCTGGCTGCAGCCCTTGCCGCTGCTGATCGGGGCGATGTTCGTCGCCAGCGGCGCCTACCTCGCCGCCGTCTTCCTCGTCGGCGACGCCCGCCGCGGCGGCGACGCGGAGATGGAGCGCTACTTCGAACGCCGGGCCCTCGGCGCGGCCGTCGTCGCCGGCGCCTTCGCGGTCGCCGGCCTCTTCGCCCTCCACTCCGAAGCCCGCTACGTCTTCGACCGCCTCACCGCCGAGGGCCTGCCGCTGGTGATCCTCTCGCTGCTCTGCGGGGCGGCCCTGCTCGCCGTCCTGCGGCGCGGCGGCCGCCGGCCGCTGCGGCCCCTCGCCGCCGGCGCCGTGGTCGCGGTGATCTGGGGCTGGGGCGTCGCCCAGTTCCCCTACCTGCTGCCGACCAGCCTCCGCATCGACGAGGCCGCCGCCCCCGACCCGACGATGACGATCATCTTCATCGTCTTCGCCGTCGCCGCCGTGGTCGTCCTCCCCTCGCTGGGGCTGCTCTACACGTTGAGCCAGAAATCAGTTCTTAGTGATTGACTTCCCGGCCATGTGGCCGAGCAGATCAAGGACGCAGGGAGCGCCGCGTGCTCTGCACGCAAGCGACTGAGGACGCCGATATGCGACGGCCACATTGATCAAGGCGGTTCTCTTCGATATCGACGGCACCCTGCTCCACACCGGTGGGGCGGGAGCCGTCGCCTGGCAGCGCGCCTTCCTCGAGCTCTACGAGGTCGAAGCGAACATCACCGAACACACCCACGCCGGGATGACCGATCCCGAAATCGCCGAAATCGTCTTCCGCGAGGTCCTGAAGCGACCCGGGTCGACGACCGAGCGGGCGGAGGCGATCGGCTGCTACCTCGGCCACCTCGCCGACGCCGTCGCCGAATCCGAGGGCTACTTCGTCATCGACGGAATCGAGGATCTGCTCCCGCGCCTCGTCGAGGAAGGGATCCTGCTCGGCGTCGTCACCGGCAACATCGAGTCCGCCGCCCACATCAAGCTCGCCCGCGGCGACCTCAACCGCTACTTCACCTTCGGCGGCTACGGCTCCGACTCCCGCGACCGCACCGAGCTGACGAAGAAGGCCCTCGAGCGCGGGGAGCAGGTCTCAGGTCACCCGCTCGACCGTGCCGAGACGATCGCCGTCGGTGACACCCCGCGCGACGTCCGCGCCGGTCACGGCGCCGGCATCCGCGTCGTCGGCGTCGCCACCGGCTCCTACGCGGTAGACGAACTCACCGACGCCGGCGCCGACTGGTCGATAGAGAACGTCAACGACGGATTCCCGGCCTGATTCCCGCTCTGTGGGCATGTTTTCCTGAAAAGTTCCGAGAACCCGCTGCTTAGACTGATTTTTGATGGCGGCCGAAGGTCATAGCGAGGCTCCTGAGCTCGACGAGAGTTCCTGGGTCTACCTGAGCGCCGGGTCGAACACACAGCCGGCAGATAGTGCTCTGCTCGAACAGATCGTCGAGGCTTGTGCGAGAAGCGGCTGGAGGACCGTCACCCATCCACCTCCGAAACCAGATGGGGCCGCCGATCCAGGACGGCATTTCGCCAGCGTCAGCCATGCGGTGGAGCACGCTGACGTATTTGTCGCGATGATCGGCGCCGAGGACCAGATGGCCGATGCCGAGTTGACCCTCGCCTACAGTCACGGTCGCCCCGTCGTCGGGGTGCAGATCGGCGAGGCGACTCTCGACACTCAGGCGAGGAAGCTCCTCGCCGGGTACGGGCGGGCGCGGATCGTCACCTGCTCGACCCCGGGGGAGTGTGCCGTCTCCCTGCAGGAGACCCTCTCCGATCCCGCCTTCGTCGAGACGATCCGTCAAGCTTGGTGAGTCCATGTCTGACTCACGGATCTTCACGATCGGCCACTCGAACCACGACCCCGACCACTTCCGTCGCCTCCTGGTCGAGCACGGGATCGAGGTGCTCGTGGACGTTCGCTCCTGGCCCCACTCGCGTTTCGTCGAGTGGGCGGACGTTGCTGTCCTGCCCGAGCTGATCGCGGAGGCTGACATCAAGTACCTCTTCCTCGGCGCGGATCTCGGCGGCCGTCCCGAGGGGAGCGGTTTCTACGACGCGGATGGTCACGTCCTCTACGGGAAGGTTGCCGAGCAGGATTGGTTCCAGCAGGCCATTTGCCGCCTCGAGCGAGGTGCGGAGGAGTACCGGGTGGCGATCATGTGCAGCGAGGAGAACCCCGCGCATTGTCATCGGCGTCTGCTGGTCTCGAAGGTATTGCTCGATCATGGGATGACCGTCGCCCACATCCGGAAGAGCGGGCAGGTCGAAATCGAATCGGGCCCCCTGACGCTTGCGGAGGGCACCTTGTTCGAAGACGAGGAGAAGCTGTGGAGATCTTCACTATCGGTTTCACGCGGACCACGGCAGAGGACTTCTTCGAGCGCCTGAAGTCGAACCGGATCGAGCGGCTGCTCGACGTTCGTCTCAACAACAAATCGCAGCTCGCCGGGTTTGCGAAGCGGGGCGACCTCGCGTACTTCCTGCGCGAGTTGGTGGGCGCCGGATACGAGCACGCGCCGCTACTCGCACCAACCCAGGACATTCTCGATGACTTCAAGAAGAAGAAGGAAATGCCTTGGGAGGAGTACGAAGACCGCTTCCTCAAGCTGATGAGGGAGCGGAAGATCGAGGACCAGTTAATGCCGGGAGATTTCTCGCGGCGCACGGTTCTGCTCTGCAGTGAGGACACCCCTGAGCACTGTCACCGGCGCTTGGTCGTGGAGTACCTGCGAGAGCACTGGAAGGATGTCGAAATAATCCACCTGTAGCCTGCGCCGACGATGCCCAATGAAGAAATCCTGGTTCTCGCCAGCTCCAGGAAATATGGGGGTAGGTGCGTGGCCGGAATCAACAAGTCGGGGCAGTGGGTGCGTCCTTTTTCCGGTGGCCACCAAGGCCTCTTACTGGCGGAATGCGGGATCGGTGGGGAGTGGCCGGAGGTGCTGGACGTAGTTCGGTTCGGCTACGTCAAGCGATTGGAGAATCCCGTCCAGCCGGAGAACCTCTTGATCGATGATTCTCGCTGGGAGTTGAGGAAGAAAATTTCGCCAGGGGAGGCCTACGAACGCCTCGCTGGCTACCTCGATCAAGGCCCGAGGCTCCTTGGGAACCGGGGCGCGGCGGTGAAAGAGGACGAAGCGCTCGAGAATGCGGACGGTTCGCTGGCTCTCGTTGAGCCGACGGCGGGAATCTCGCTACTCATGCGTCCGCCGGAGGAGGAGCACGGGAAGCTAAAACCTCGAGTCGTCTTCAACTTCGGGCGCAGGCAATACAAGCTGCCCCTGACCGATGTGCCGATCGAAGGAGCCGTCAAGTCTGCTGGAGTGGGCGAATACTCACCTGAGGAGCTCGGCGTCGACGCATCCGGACGCGTTCTTCTCACCGTCAGTCTCGCCGAGGAATACAACGGCTGGCACCACAAGCTCGCGGCCGCCGTGCTCTTCCTCCCGGCCTGACGCATCTGCGCGTCGCAGCTCGGCGTCCTCGGTCGCTCGCGTGCAGAGCACGCCACGCTCCCTGCGTCCTTGATCTGCTTAGCGCAGATGCGTCAGGGCTTTGAGCAGCGGGCCTGGTAGATGTTGAGGAACCCGTTCTCGAAGCCGTTCCTCGCCATCCGCAGGTAGAGGCGCCAGACGCGCATCCGTTCGGCCCCGGCGAGGTGCTCGCCCTCGGCCCGGTTGGCGTCGAGGTTCTCGGCCCAGTGCTTCAGCGTCTCCGCGTAGTCGGGGCCGAAGTCCTCGACGTGGTGGATGACGAAACCGGCCCGTTCCAGGGCCAGGAGATTGCGCGAGAGGTGCAGCGGGGCGGCATCGGGGAAGACGTAGCGCTCGGAGAAGTCGCCGGCCTCGGGGTCGGTGTGGCGGAGGCGGGTGATCCCGTGGTTGAGCAGGCGCCCGCCGGAATCGAGCAGGCTCGCCAGAGTCTCGGCGTAGAGGTCGATGTTGGCCGCGCCGACGTGCTCGACCATGCCGATGCTGGCGATCGCGTCGAATTTCTCGCCCAGCGAGGGGAGGTCGCGGTAGTCCATGACGCGGATGTCGACGCGATCGCCGACTCCCGCCTCCTCGGCCCGCCGTCGCGCTTTTTCGGCCTGTGGCGGCGAGAGGGTGATGCCGACGACGTTCGCCCCGTATTTGGTCGCGGCCCAAAGCGGGAAGCCGCCCCAGCCGCAGCCGACGTCGAGAATGCGCTCGCCCTCCTTGATCTGAAGCTTGCGGGCGACGGTGTCGAGCTTCTCCTCCTGGGCCTCCTCCAGCGTCTTCTTCTCGCCGTCGCGCCAGATCGCGCAGCTGTAGACCATCGTCGGGCCGAGGAAGAGCTCGAAGAACTCGTTGGAGACGTCGTAGTGGTGGCGGACGGCGCGGGCGTCGCGCTCTTTGCTGTGGCGCTTGCCGCTGGGGCGCAGCTCGGCCGTCGGGCGCGGCGGCGGCTTGAGGATCCCCATCGCCCGCACCGCGGCCAGCATCAGCGCCCGCTGGTCGGTCTTGTCGAGCGAGGGCGGCTGCCAACCGTCGAGCACTTGGATCACCTGTTCGATGTCGTCGACCTCGAGCTCGCCGCTGACGTAGGCGCGGCCGAGGCCGAGCTGGCCGGGGGCCCGCAGCGCGTGGGCGATCGCGCGGGGGGAGCGGACGCTGAAGACGGGGCCGTCTCCCGAAGTCGAGGGAACCTTCGAGCCATCCCAGAACTCGATCGTGAAAGGACGCTCCGGGAGGCGGGTCGCGATCTCCCGGCGCAGCGGTGCGGTGTTTGCGAAGGGCACTGGCGGGGCAGCCTACAGACTCGGATTAGTAAGCCCTCGGCTTCGGCCCGTATCATCGCCGCAATGACGACCGTAGGACCACTCCCCTCAGATATCCAGCCCGTTGAGAACGAGACCAGGGACCGGATCATCACCGGCCTGGTCACCGTGATCCCCTTCCTCGCCGTCATCGTCGCCGGCTGGCAGGTATGGGGAAGTGCCCTGAACTGGACCGACGTCTTCCTCTTCGTCGGGCTGTACTTCTTCACCGGGCTCGGCATCACCGTCGGGTTCCATCGCCTCCTCACCCACCGCGCCTTCAAAACCAAGCCGTGGCTGCGCGGCGTCTTCGGAATCCTGGGGTCGGCGGCGATCGAGGGGCCGGTGATCTCCTGGGTGGCCGACCACCGCAAGCACCACACCTTCTCAGACGAACACGGCGACCCCCACAGCCCCCACGTCGACCACGGCGGCGGCTGGAAAGGGGCGATGAAGGGCCTCTTCCACGCGCACGTGGGGTGGATCTTCATCCACACCCAGCGTGGCAACAAGGAACGCTTCGCGCCGGACCTGATCAAGGACCCGGTGATCAGCTGGGTCGACAGCACCTTCATCTACTGGGCGATCCTCGGCCTACTGCTCCCCTTCTTCCTCGGCTGGATCATCGGCGGCACCCTCGTCGCCGGGCTCACCGGGTTGCTCTGGGGCGGCCTGGTCCGGGTCTTCGTCCTGCACCACTTCACCTACAGCATCAACTCGCTCTGCCACACCTTCGGCCGGCGCGAATTCGAGACCAGCGACGAGTCACGAAACCTGGCCCTGATCGCAATTCCGACGCTTGGCGAGGCCTACCACAACAGCCACCACGCCTTCCCGACCTCGGCCACTCACGGGCTGCGCTGGTACCAGGTCGACATCTCCTCGCTGGTTATCAACGGCCTCGAGAAGGTCGGGTTGGCTTGGGATGTCGTGCGGGTAGCGCCTGATAGACAACAGGCGAAGGCCGTCTGACGCTTCGCATATCTGCGTCCTCGGTCGCTCGCGTGCAGAGCACGCCACGCTCCCTGCGTCCTTGATCTGCTCGGTCAGACGACCTTTTGCGTACTTCGGCTACGGCGCTTCGTCGGCTTCGTAGGAGTCGATCCAGGAATTGCACGCCTGCGATAGCGGGACCGTCCGGTGGGGCTTCGCGGGGACCGCGACCAGCTCGCCGAGGTAGGCCTTGCCGTCGTAGCCGCTGAGGCTCTGCAGGGCGCTGGCGCTGGCGGTGGCAACCGTGAAGCGGACCTTGCCGCCCTTGCTCTCGAAGCGGCCGGCGGGCCAGAACTGGCCGTTGTTGCCGAGGCTGATCGTGTTCGGCCGCTGGCCGTCGAGCGCCGCCGGCAGCGCTTCGCCGAAGCCCGGCGCCGAGAGCGTCAGGTCGAAGGGCGAGAAGTACTGCAGCGAGAGGTTCCAGCGGCCGGCGGGGAGGCGCAGCGACTGCGAGGTCTCGGCGTCGGTCTCGAGGATGCTGCCGTTCTCCCAACTTGATTTGTGGCCGATTACGGCGCCGGGGAAGAGCGAGGCGCGGCCGGGGTTGGCGAGCAGGATCCGCACCTCTGGCGCCTCGCAACCAGCGAACGCCCCGGCCTCGGTCCCCTCGAGGAGAACGTGGCGGTCCTCCGGCGTCTCCCCGGTCCGCTTCCAGAGCACGTAGGAGGGAGTCGCGTCGACCCGCTTGAAGTTCGGCGGCGGCTTGCTGTTCCAGGCGGCGCGGCTGGTGATCACGTACGGGAAGCGGTCGAGGGTCCCGCGCGAGAAGGAGTCAAAGTCGATCGGGCTGTAGGCGTCGCCGGTGTCGAACGGCTTCTCGGCGTTCGGGGAGACGGCGTCGTCCGGGAACTCGACCAGAGGCACGTGCGTGTCCGCGCCCAGCAGCTCGTAGGCGGCGTAGCGATCCTGGCCTGCGTAGAGGACCGGCTGGCCGTGCAGGATCGGTAGGAACGCCTCTAGCTCGGAGCCGTGCCCGGGAGGGCCTACCGGGGCGTCGCGCAGGGCCAGGAAGCTCGACCACACCGCTCCGCCGATGAAGGCCACCGCTAGCAGGGCCCATCCGAGCCGCAGCAGGGGGGGCGACGGGGGAGGGGGTCCGGCGGACAACAGCGGGGAGGGTCCGGCGGACCCCCTCCCCCGTCGCCCGAGGCGGGGGAATTCCTCTAGTAGCGGGCGGACGATCACCAGTGCCGCCAGGGGAGCCATGATCATTAGGGCCTTGGCCTGGGAGTAGTCGCCGGCGGAGGGGAGGGAGACTAGGTAGAGGAGCCAGGCGGCGCCGAGGGCGATCGGGATGGTTGCTTCGCGGCGGCGGACCCACCAGGCGATGCCGGCTAGGAGGGCGAGGATCGCTATTGCTCCCGCCAGGCCGGGGTAGCGGGCGCCGCCGGCGGCGTCGAGGCGGTAGTTGGAGGCCGGCCAGATTCCCAGTGCCTCCAGGGGCGAAACCGGCCCGTAGGTGTTCGAGCCGGCGACTTTGTTGAAGCTGCCGCCGAAGCCGAAGGGGCCGACCGCGGTGACGAGGACGGCGATCCCAGTCAGGACTGCGATCGCCAGCAGGGTCGTCGGGCGCAGGAGGAAACGCAGCAGCGCCCGGGGCCGCAGCGCAGCTCGCACCTCCGGCAGGGTGAGGCTCCAGAGGACGAGGATGGCGACTGGCCAGGCGACCCCGGCGAAGCTGTAGGCGAAGAAGATGCCGCCGAATAGCGCTAGCGGCGGTAAGAGCCAGAGCAAGGTGGGTCCCTCCCCAGACACATCTCGCCGCGCTCGATGTTGAGTGTCTGGTGACGGACCCCCCTCGCTCTGGCTATCGAAGGTGGTCAGGTAGATCGCGAAGGCGAGAACCAGGAGGGCCTCTGCGGTCTCCTTGAATGCGGCCTGAGCAAAATAGGAGGCGGCCAGGTAGGGGATGGCGACCATCGCGGCGGCGAGGGTGCGGCGGCCCGGCGTGAGGCGGCGCAGGGCTCCCAGGGCCGTCAGGCCGGTCATTACGCCGATCGCGATGATCTCGCCTAGGAAGGCCTGGCCGAGGCTGATGCCTGGGACCGCTGCGGTTGCCACGGCGAGGCCGTGGGGCCCCAGCGGGTAGCCGGGGTCGGCGGCGGGGCCGAAACCGCTGCGCAGCCACTCGGCCCAGGCCAGGTGCAGGCCGAGGTCGTTGTTGAAGCCGACCCCGAGCAGCCCCCAGTGGCCGCTGATCGCGAACGGGATCGAGAGCACCAGCAGCACCACCAGCGCTACCGGCAGCCCCGCGCGCCAAACGCTTTCGGCGTTCGTCCTTTGTAGCCCGGTGGGCGACAAAGGACGAACGCCGATTTGCCAGACGACCACCGCGGCGGCCACGACCAGCGCCACGACGCCGAGAGTCGCCGAGGCCCCGTGGCCAGGCGCGCGCGCCAGCAGGCCGGTGACCGCCAGCACGGCGCCGAACCCGACCGCCGGCTCCAGCCACGACCACCGGCGCCGCCCGGCGAGGGAGAGAACCGCCCGGCCGACCAGCAACGAGACGGCGCAGACGAGCGCCGCCGAGGCGTAGGTACCGATCATCAGGCGTTGGAACTTATGGCAGTCGGCGCTTTTAGTACTTCTCGGCGGCCGCTTCGAGGGTCTCGCGCAGATTCTCGCCCCGCAGCGGATGCTCGTGGCCGGGCGCGACGACCTTCGGTTCCAGCGCCGCCAGCTTCCGCACCGACTCCTTCGCCTTCGCGTGATCCCAGGCCCAAGCCGGGTGGGGGACGCTGGCCTCGCCCTTCGGCAGCGGTTTCAGCCGCGCCGAGTCGACCAGGTAGACGACGTCGGAGACAAGCGCCACCCGGTCGCTCTCGCGCCAGAGGCCGATCAGCCCCGGCGCGTGCCCGGGGAAGTGGATGACTTTGAAGCCCGCGACCTCGTCGCCTTCGATCACCGTGTCGGCGATCCGCACCGCGCCGCCGTCCCAGTGCCGCAGCAGGAAGGGATAGAGCCGGCGCACCCAGGCGACCGGCAGCTGCGAGAGGTCCATGTAGGGCGCGATCGCGGCATCGCTTTCGGCGTCGGCCCGCTCGTCGGGGTGGCAGAGGACCGGCACGTCCATATAGGGCGCGGTGCCGCGGTGGTCGGCGTGAGCGTGGCCCAGAACCACGCGCTTCAGCCCCCCGAGCTCCTCGGCCGCGGCCCGCGCCTTCTTCCGCATCGCCTTGGTGCCGGCGTCGAACTGGACCACCCCGTCGCCGTCTTCGAGGAAGTAGATGTTCATCGCTCCGCGGAAATCCCCCCGCAGGAGCCAGACTCCGTCGGCAACCTTCTCCAGTGCCATGCCGCCCACCTTAACCGCCGGGGTGCGGTGCCGGTTGATTTAGGGTTCCCGTGTGCCCTGGATCTGGAAAGCGGGGATGGTGATCCTCGTCGTCTGCCTCTTCCTGGCGATGGTGATCGCGGTCTACCGCCTGGCGACGACGCCGACCGAAATCCTCGGCGACGGCTTCCGCGACCTGCCGGCGAAGCAGCAGCGCTAGTAGGGACCTACGACCCCGGCCTCCGCGCGGTCGCTTAGTATCGGGCCCGTTAGGCGACGAAGGAGGCGGCGTGTTCACTCGCATCGTGGTTGGAACCGATGGCTCGGATACGGCCGCTCAGGCGGTGCGGCAGGCAATCGAGCTGGCGAAGAAGTTCGACTCCACGCTCAGCATCGTCAGCGCCTACGCGCCGATCTCCGGGCGCCGGGTCAAAGGCGAGCAGAGCGAAGCGCCCGCCGACGTCCACTACGAGATCGGCCCCCGCGAGGACGTCAATCTCGTCCTCGACGCGGCGGCGGCCGACGCGAAAGCGGCCGGGATCGAGGTGCGCACCCACCCGGTCGAGGGAGATCCCGCCGATGCGATCCTCAACGTCGCCGAAGAGATCAAGGCAGACCTGATCGTGGTCGGCAACAAGGGGATGACGGGCGCCCGCCGCTACCTGCTCGGCAGCGTCCCCAACAACGTCTCCCACCACGCGCCATGCTCGGTCATCATCGTCAGAACGACCTGAGCCCCGCTACTTAACTGCGGGGGAGAACCTCGGAAACGTGTCCGTCGCTCGCGCCGCGTCGATCAGGCCCGCCCCCTGCTGGGTCCGCGGGAAGCCGAGGTCGCGGGCGGTGTGGCGCAGCTGCTTGCGGACCGTGTCGACGCGTTTTTTCAGCGGCAGGGCGGGGTTGATGACGCCGCTGGCGAGGACCATCGCGACGACGCCGGAGACGTGGGCGGCGGCCATCGAGGTGCCGGTGTAGTTGGCGGGGATGGCGAATTCATCGGTCGTGCCTTCCCGCAGCGTCACCTGGTAGATCGGTCGCGCCGCGACCGAGGGGCAGCGGCTCTGCGGTTCGCCGCCGCCCGGCGCGACGAGGTCGATCCCCGCGCCCGCGAGGTCGTAGCTGCCGAGGCAGCCCCCCTCGGTGGTGCCGCTGACCCCGATCACCCGCGGCCCCGTCGCCGGCGCCGAGACGCATTCATCGGCGCTGAGGTTGCCGGCGGAGGCGACGGTGACGATGCCGTGCCGGTAGGCCGCCCGCAGCACTTCGTTCACCATCGGCACCCCCTCGCCGCATTCGAAGTTGAAGCTCATGTTGATCACCTGGGCTTTGTGGGCGATCGCGAAGCGGATTCCCTTGGCGATGTCGGAGGCATAGCCTTCGCCCCTGCGGTTGAGCACCCGCACCGGCATCAGCTTCGCGTTGTAAGCGAGCCCGGTGGCGCCGACGCCGTTGTCGGTCTTCTCGGCGATCGTCCCCGCGACGTGGGTGCCATGGCCGCCTTCGTCGAGGGGGAAGCGGTCTCGGCCGACGAAGTCGTAGCCGGGGACGAACTGGTTGCGGGTGAAGTCGGGGCTGCGGCGGAAGCGGGTGCCGAAGGAGCGGTAGGCGATGCCGCTGTCGAGGACGGCGACGACGATCCCCGAAGCCCCAGGCCTGCCCGCTTCGATCAGGTTCCTCCAGGCGCCGACGGCGTCGATCCCGCCGGGGGAGATCGGCAGCGAGCTTGAATCGGAGCTGCGCGGAGAGAGGAAGTTCCACTGCTTGAAGGACCAGTCGCCCGGGCCGGCGGAGGATTCGGAGGCGGTTTCCAGCATCCCGGAGTCGTCCGGATCGAAGGGCTGAGGGTCGCTCGCCGAGGCGGTGGCGACGTAGTCCGGCTGGGCGTAGACGACCCGCGGGTTGCGGCGCAGCGCTCGCGCCGTCTGCGCGACCCCGGCGCCGGCCCGCAACCTCAGTACTCGTCCCTGACCCTGGCCCTCGAACTTGACCAGCAGCTGACGGGGAGCAAACTCCCGGGCCGGAGAGATCCCCTGCGCGGCGCGGGCAGGGGAGGCGACCACGGACAGGGCCGCGATCAGCGCCAAAGGCGGGAGGGTGCGAAGAAGTCGTCTCATCAGGTTCGAAGCGCCCGCCGAACCCCCGCGTCCGGCTAGGCATCCCAAGAACACCGCGTTGCCGCGGAAGTTGCCGGCGGACATACTCCCGCATCGTGAACACGGGCAGCTTCGATGCCGGGATGGATGTCGCGCTGGAGGAGGCGCGCAAGGCCGAGCGCCACGGCGACGTGCCGATCGGCGCCGCGGTTCTCCACGACGGAGAGGTGCTGGCGCGGGCGGGCAACGAGCGCGAGCTGCGCCGCGATCCGACCGCCCACGCGGAGCTGCTGGCGATCCGCGCTGCGGCTGAGGCGCTCGGAGGCTGGCGGCTGCCGGGGACGACCCTCTACGTCACCCTCGAGCCCTGCGCGATGTGCGCGGGCGCAATCGTCCTCGCCCGCATTCCCCAGGTCGTCTACGGGACCGCGGACCCGAAGGCCGGCGCCGCCGGCAGCGTTCTCGACGTCCTCGGCGAGCCCGCCCTCAACCACCGCCCCGAAGTCATCGCCGGCGTCCGCGAAGCCGAGTGCGCCCAGCTGCTGCGCGAGTTCTTCGCCAGCCGCCGCGGGGAGCGACCGGCTCCCTCTTGAGCGCCGATACCCTGTGCGAACCCGGAGAGGTGTCCGAGTGGCTTAAGGAGCGCGATTGGAAATCGCGTGGGCGGGGTTAACCCGCCTCGTGGGTTCGAATCCCACCCTCTCCGCTTTCCGGAACGGGCGGATTTTTAGTGAAGTACAAATCGATCGGTTTGAGGCCGACTCTATACTCAGCGATGTAATGGAGCTCTCTCTGACGCTTCGTTGCAGCGTGGGAGGACCGGCATTTCTTGGCCGATGATGCCGGTCCTCTCCATTCCCCTTCACAGCAACCTTGAAGAACTGCCGTGTCGGAACCAGGGTAGCGCTTCAGGCCTGTTGGAGAGCGGGGATCGAGGGTCGCTCCGGGACTGGTGCGCTGCGGAAGTCGTCGAGGGAGACGACGATCGCTTCCGACTCCGGTAGTGGGGTGGCCGGCCGGTGACCGCGCAGCCTCTCGTGGCTGCAGACGACGTAGCACCACTCCATCAGTCGCAGCCTCGCCTCGGGGTCGATTTCGAGGATGGTCGCGCCGACGAGGAATTGCCCCTCGGCTTCGCGGCAGGTCCTAATTTCCACCTTGGCCGCAACCTCATGCCGCTCGCCGGCGGCGTCGGTCAGCGCCAGCAAGACGGCGGGCGTGCTGCCGACCTCGAGGGGCGCCGCGGCGACCAGGCCAAGCCCGGCGGCCGAGGCGTCGACCAGGCGGGCCTGGGTCTGGGCGACGGGAGAGTAGACGCTCGCCTCGGCGTCGCCCTCGAAGCGGTAGACGAGCCGGCGCTGCCGCCGCCGGCCGACCGCAAAGGTCGTCTTCAGCAGCCGCCGCAGCTCGAAGAGCCCGAGCAGGGGGACGACGACGGAGGCGATGCCCGGCAGGTCTGGAAGCGGTCCCATCCCGGCCAGGTCGAGCAGGCGCAAGACGGTTCCGACCGCGATCAGCACGGTGCAGAAGAGGACGAGGTGGAGCTTGCGGACGGCGGCGAGGCCGCCGCCATCGCGCCCCTGCTTCGGCGTCACCTTGAAGGCGGTCTTGCCGGGGACGACCGCACAACGCAGGGCGCGGGTGTAGATCTCCATCGTCAGCAGCTCATATTGGACCGACTCCGGGATCCGCATGTAGCCGCGGGCGACGGCGGCGCCGGCGCTGAAGTTGAGGGCGAGGTAGGGGACCCACAGGGCCGCCAGCGCCGTGACGCTGATCTTCATCGGCAGCTCGCCGGTCCAGAGAACCAGGCCGAGGGTCAGCAGGAGCAGCAGCCGCATCGGCGGCGCCAGGTAGGCGAACAGGCTGGCGAGGTAGGAGAGGCGCTGCAGGGGGTTGAGCGTCCTCGCCCGCAGCGGCGACTCCGGCAGCCTGAAGACGGCGAGGTTGCCGCGGGCCCAGCGATCGCGCTGGAGCAGATAGCCGTCGAGGTCGTGCGGCGCCAGTCCCTGGACCAGCACCTCGTCGTGGTAGCGGCTGCGCCAGCCGTGGCGCTGCAGGCGGATCGTCGTGTGGAAGTCCTCGGCGATCGTCTCGGTGGCGACGCCGCCGATCTCCAGCAGGGCCCCCCGGCTGATCAACGCCGCCGATCCGCACCAGTAGGCGGCCCCGTGGCGGTCCTTGCCGGGGCAGATCACCCGGTAGAAGAGCGACTGCTCGTGGCGGCCGGCGGCGTAGTGCTGAGCTGAGTCGTGATTGAAGAAGTCGTGCGGCGTCTGCACGATCGCCATCCGCTCGTCGTCGAAGTAGCCGACCAGGGCATCGAGGGCGTCGGGCATCGGCACGTGGTCGGCGTCGAGGACGAAGACGAGCTCACCTTCCGTCCGGGGTAAGGCAGCGTTGAGGTTGCCCGCCTTGGCGTGGGCGTTGCCCTCGCGGGTCAGGTACTCGGCCCCGGCGAGCTCGGCGAGCTCCCGCATCTCCTCCCGCCGCCCGTCGTCGAGGAGGTAGGTCGTGTGCGGGTAGGTGAGCGTCCGGCAGCCCGCCAGCGTCGCCATCACCACCTCGACCGGCTCGTCGTAGGTGCAGACGTAGACGTCGACAGTTCTCCCGGGAGTCGTGGCGGGGCGCTCGACCGTCGCCCGCGACCAGGAAAACCAGGTGAGGATCGCGAGCGCATACAGGCCGTAGACCTCGGTCGCCAGCAGCATTCCGAAGGCGAGCGGGTTCGCCCCTTCGCCGCTCCAACCGACGCGCCAGGTCAGGTAGCCAAGCCCCCACAGAAGCGCCGCCAGCGCAAGCGCGCGCAGCAGGTTGGGATGGCGGTCGAAGAACCGCCCGGCTCGAGTCTGCTCCCCGGCGTCCACACGGCTCTTTCGGCAATTTGCCGCCGACGCTTTAAGCGGAGGGGGTGGGATTCGAACCCACGAGCCCCCTTACGAGGGCCAACGGTTTTCGAGACCGCCCCGTTCAACCACTCCGGCACCCCTCCAAGAGCAATACGGGAGGTGGATTCTAGGGTTGTGGCGCCTTGGCGCGGCGCGTGCCGGGGGCGGCGGCCCAGAGGGCCAGCGGCGGCGGCACGAGCAGCAGGGCCAGCGAGGCGATCTCAGCGACGGCATCGTTGGTGCTGAAGCCGTCGAGGTGGCGGACGTGGAAGACCAAGTGCAGGGTGGCGGTGAGAAGCCAGGCGAAGCAGACTGCGCGCAAAAGGACGCGCTCTAAGGACCATGCCGACCAGGCGAAGAGGAGGGCGAAGCCGAGGTAGAGGCCGCCGACGTCGGTGACCAGGTGCTCGTTATACGGGGGGAGCAGGTCTACCCAATGCGCGATAAAAGGGAAATCGTCGTAAAAGGCATGGGGGGCCAGGGCGGCCGTCAGCCCGATCAGGGCTGCCGTGGCGCCGAGATAGGCAAGGGCAAGGCGGGCGATTGCGGGAAAGCGCATCGGGTAATGACAGGGGGTGACACCAGCCACGAATTGACTGTACTTATTGTCCAATTTTAGTAATCTCGATCTACTTGACCGCGAAACCCTCACTTGCCGCCTGATGTCCTTCGTAGGGGAGCACTACGAAGTACATCAACGACGGAAGGAGCGACTCCAGTTGGTCGTATTCCTGCTTGCAGAGGCGAGAATAGAGAATAGATTCGACGCCGCCGACGATCCCGGAAGCCGTCGTCGGGCTCTGGAATCCGCTGTCGGGAATCAGCTCTTCGGCCCCAGACTGCAGGCAGCGGGCGAAGTCGTCCATCAGTTCGACACGCCGTTTAATCGCCGCCGCGCTGGCAGATCGCGCCTCGACGACAATCGTCCGCGCGGTGTCCGGTTCGCGACTGGCGAAACGCAGCAGCGATTCGAGGCTGAGGCGAACGCGTTCTCGCCAGGTATCGCCTCCTCCGAGAGCAGCCGCTTCGACCCTCTTGCGCAGCCGTTCGGCGCTGGTGTCGAAGGCGGCGAGGAAGCAGTCCTCTTTATTGGAGAAATGCTCGTAGAAGGTCGGTCGGGAAATCCCGGCGCGGTCGATCACGTCTTGGACGTTGGTCCCGAGATAGCCCAGCTCGGCTGCCGCATTCAGCATCGCTACGATCAATCGCTCCCGTTGGATAGCGCGGATCAGGTCAGGGGGAAGTTTGCGAACTCCAGACGGGAATTTGCCACTGCTGTTGGCAAGCAGTTCGAGGGCAGCCTCGATCTGCTCGGGAGGCCAATCGTCACCGATCGCCGTGAGGAGGGTCTCTTGACTCAGCTGGATTCGATGGGAATGACCTGGGGAACGCATAAGTTTGAATTAGAAACAAGTGAGGTTTCCTTACGGTACCAGAATATAGGCACGCTGAGCAGCCCAAAGGGGGCGGGGCAATGAGCTCGACCCGCCCCGAGCTCCCTCGCGAGTTCGTCGCCAGCCACAAGCGGCGCCGAATGATGGATGCGATCGCCGAACTCGTCGCCGAGCAGAGCTACGAGGCGACGAAGATCGCCGACATCGTGCGCCGAGCCGCCGTGGCGCGGAAGACTTTGTATGACAACTTCGACGGCAAGGAGGACCTCTTCCTCTCAGCCGTCAGCTCGACGTTTTCGGAAATGCGGATCTCCGTTGAAGAGGCGTGCGAAGAGAACGACCTCGACCCCGAGCAGGGAATCGTCGCCGGCCTCGAGGCATTGCTCGACTTCGTCGCCGATCACCCTGCCGCTGCGCGCATGTGCATGGTCGAGGCGATATCGGCGACTCCGAATTCGGCCCGTCTCTATGACGCCGGCGTGCACGACTTCGTCGAGATGCTGCGAAAGAGCGCTCCCGAAGGAGCCGACCTGCCGGACACGATCGAGGAGTCCCTGGTTGGAGGAGTGGCCTGGATCCTGCAGCTTCAGATTCGCAGAGGGGAAGCCGAACGGGTCCCCGAACTGCTGCCGGAACTCTCTCAATTCGTCCTATCGCCGTACTTAGGTGTAGGAAAGGTGGTGGACACCGGGAGGCGAAAGTGACAGTACGGTGGCAGACTCCATTTCTGCAATGGACTCCGATCGGGGAATGGAGAGGCTGCCGCGGGGACGTCACGGTCTTCCCCCGGAGTTCGTTGCACGCAACCAACGCGAGCGTCTGGTCGCCGGCCTTACCCAGGCCTTATATGAGGGCGGCTACCAAAAGACGACCGTCTCGATCATCGGCCAGCGTGCGGCTGTCTCCAAGAGCGACTTCTACAAGCACTTCGAGAGCAAAGACGATTGCTTTATCGCAGCCTACGAGGCGGCGGTAGAGCGCATTCGCCGGCATCTGGTCGCCGCCTGCGAAAGCGCCCAGGGGACAGAGTGGGCGGACCGGGTTGCCGCCGGCATCGACGCTCTGCTGAAGCAATTCGACGCCGAGCCGGCCACTGCCAGCATCGTTCTCGTCGAAGGCCTGCGGGCCGGGCGGGGCGTCTATGACCGCTATCAGGCAGCCGTCGAGTCCTTCGTCGTTCTCATCGGCGAGGGCGCTCCGCGGGGCGCTAAAGGGGTTGAGGTGCCGGAGACGACCGACGAAGCCGTCGTCGGCGGAATTGCCTCGATGCTCGGGCGTCGCCTTCTCGGGGGGGAAGAGAAAAGATTGAGTGACCTTTTTCCGGAGATCCTCGAGTTTGTCCTGGCCGCCTACCTGGGCGCGGAGGAGGCGCGGAGAATAGTCTCCGCGGGATGAGCGAACCGAAGCGCGGCGTCCTTCCCTCCCAAGCGCTCAACCAGGCGATCGACGCCGATTGGATCAGCTCCGGGGAATACCGGATCCGGCCCGAGGCGGTGCAGCCGGCGAGCATCGACCTGCGGTTGGGGGACTTCGCCTGGGCGCTGCGCTGCTCGTTTCTCCCCGACGTCGACTCCACGGTCGAGGAGAAGACCGAAGGCCTCGCCTTTCAGCGCATCGATCTTCGCGATGGAGCAGTCTTGGAGCGCGACCGTCCTTATCTGGTGCCGCTGATCGAGGAGCTGAACCTTCCTGAAGACGTGCGGGCAAAGGCGAACCCGAAGAGCTCAACCGGCCGGCTCGACGTCTTCACCAGGGTGATTACCGACCGTCACCACCGTTTCGACGACATTCGCTCCGGTTACCGCGGCAAGCTCTATCTCGAGATCGTGCCACGCTCCTTTGCGATTCAGGTGAAAACCGGCCTCTCGCTGAACCAGCTGCGACTCGCTCGCGGTGACGTACGCCTTTCCGATCAGGAAATACGAGACCTGCAGGACGAGTTCCCGCTCTCCTACCTCGACTCCCACGCTCTGCGCCAGTCCGAGTTGGCGGTCTCCGATGGTCTCTTCCTCAGCCTCGATCTCTCAGGGCCGACGGACCGGGTGGTGGGTTACCGGGCGAAGAAGAACAGCCTCCCGGTCGACCTCTCCCGCATCCGCGCCTATCGCTGGACCGACTACTGGGACCCGGTCTATCCCGAGCCGGGCGGCCGGGTGGTGCTCGAGCCGGAGATCTTCTACTTGCTGCTGTCGGCTGAGGGCGTCTGCATCCCGCCGCAGATCGCCGCCGAGATGATGGCCTACGACCCGACCGCCGGCGAGCTCCGCACCCACTACGCGGGTTTCTTCGACCCGGGCTTCGGCTACGACGCCGAGGGCGGTCGCCACGGCAGCCGGGCGGCGCTGGAGGTCCGTGCCCGCGACGTCTCCTTCATGGTCGAGCACCGCCAGCCCGTCTGCAAGCTAGGGCTGGAGTGGATGTCGGAGCCGGCGGAGCGGCTCTACGGCGCTGACCTGGGCTCGAATTACCAGGGCCAGGTGACGATGCTGAGCAAGCACTTCGAGGAGCAGACGGCCGGCGTCGCCATCCCAGTCGAGGGCTGACTGGGGGAGGGTGCCGGTGGGGGTCCTGGGAGCACCTCCGCCGAGTCGAATCGGGGATGGCTGGCGCCTCACACCGCAACGCTCGGTCTCCGTGCCAAGTACCCAGGGACCCCCACCGGCACTCTCCGCGACAGCTATTTGTGGGTCGCCGGATCGCTTTTGAGGGCGCTGAGGAGTGATTTGGCTCGGGTGCGGCGCTTGGTCAATTCGTCTTCGAGTTTCTTGATCTCGTTGCGGCGGCGGCGGACGAGGTCCAGCTGGCGGGCGATGTAGGCGAGTGACTCTTCGAGGATCTGCCGTCGGCGGACGGGGTCCTCGACGCCCCCCTGCCACTCGCGGCGGAGCTCGGCGCGGGCCCCCTCGGCTTCGACCAGCTCCTTCAGCTCCTCGAGCGAGAGACCGAGCAGGTCCTTCAGGCGCAGCAGCTCGGTCAGCCGCTCGACGTCGGCTTCGGCGTAGGTGCGGTGCGCGCCCGGCCGGCGTCCGGCGGCCACCGGCAACAGGCCGATCTCCTCGTAGTAGCGGATCGTCCGCGGGGTGGTGCCGGCGAGCCGGGCGACCTCGCCGATCCGCAGCTCGGCGCCGGTGCTCATGACAGCGCCCGCGCCTCGTCAAACGCCTCCGCGCGGACGTGCTTCGGGCGCAGGAGGGAGACCCCCGCCCCGATCACCGAGGTCGCGGCCAGGACCCAGAGGGCCTCGTGCATGTTGTGGATGAAGGGATCGAGCTGCTGGCTGGAGAGGCCGGAGGCGAGGCCGGAGAAGATCGCGAAGAGGACGTCTTTGGGGATCGCGTTGGTGACGATCGCGAGCACGAAGGCGATCGAGATCACGGCGCCGGTGTTCTGCAGCATCGTCCGCGCTCCGGCGGCGACGCCCCGCCGCTCGATCGGCACCGTTCCCATCATCGCCGCCGTGTTCGGCGAGTTGAACATCCCCGAGCCGATCCCGACCAAGAGCAGCCAGAGCCCTCCCTGCCAGTAGGGGGAGCCGGCCTGCAGGGTCGTCATCAGCGCCAGGCCGAGCGCCGTCACCAGCATTCCCGCCGCCGCGAGGGCGCGGGAGCCGTGGCGGTCGGCCCAGATCCCGGCCAGCGGCGAGGAGACGAGCATGCCGACGGCCATCGGCGCCAGCTTGATCCCGGCGGTGATCGGATCGTCCCCCTGGGCGCCCTGGTAGTAGAAGACGAAGATGAACATCAGGGCGAAGCGCGAGAGCCCGTTGATGAAGGCTGCCCCGGTCGCCGCGGCGAAGAGCCGGTTGCGGAAGATCGAGAGGTCGAGCATCGGTGCCGAGCCGCGGTGCTCGATCCAGACGAAGAGCGGCAGCAGCACCGCCGCGGCGATCAGCGAGCCGATCACGAGCTGGTCGTCCCAACCGGAGATGCCGCCGCGGGAGATCCCGTAGACGAGGCCGGTGAGGCCGAGGACGAAGGTCGAGGTTCCGCCGACATCGAGGCCGCGGACGGTGTCGCGGCGGGCCAGCTCGTGGAGAACGAACCATCCCCAGAGGCCACCGACCAGCGCCAGCGGCACGTTGAACCAGAAGACCCACTGCCAGGAGATCGCGACGAGGGCGCCGCCGAGCACCGGGCCGATGACGAGGCCGATCGCGGCGACCATCGTGTTCGTGCCCATCGCCAAGCCGAGCTGCTCGCGGGGGAAGGCGTCGGTGACTAGGGCCGGGCCGTTGGCGAAGATGAAGGCGCCGCCGATCCCCTGGACGATCCGCCAGAGGATCAGCTGGGTGCCGTCGGCGGCGAAGCCGGCGCCGAGCGAGGCGAAGCCGAAGATCGCGAAGGCGCCGACGAAGGCGGTCTTGCGCCCGAAGAGGTCGGAGAGGCGGCCGGCGGTGAGGACCAGGACGGTCGAGGAGATCATGTAGGCGAGGATCACCCAGACCAGTTCCAGGAGGCTGGTCCCGAGCGCGCGCTCGAGGTCGGGCAGGGCGATGATCAGCGTCCCCGAGTTCGTCGCCACCAAAAGCATCCCGAGGCTGGTGCAGGAGAGGGCCCACCACTTGTAGTGCTCATGAGTGGCATCAACCCGGCTAAACCTGTTCCTTACGTTCACGTCAAATACGGTAACAAACCGAGTCTGTCTCAGACCCCCTATACGGAGGCCTGAGACAGACTCGGTGATCTCTAGGATCCGTTCATGGCGGAGCGGACCTGGAGCGTCTACCTCTCGGGGGAGATCCACAGCGACTGGCGCGAGCGGATCGAGCAAGGCGTGCGCGAGGCCGGTCTGCCGATGGAGTTCTCGGCTCCGGTCACCGACCACGCCGCCTCCGACGACGCCGGCGCCGGCACGCTGGGGGAGGAGAGTGAGGCCTTCTGGCGCGACCACAAAGGGGCCGGCGTCAACGCGATCCGCACCCAGACCCTGATCCGCGACGCCGACGTGGTCGTCGTTCGCTTCGGCGACAAATACCGCCAGTGGAACGCGGCGTTCGACGCCGGCTACGCCGCCGCCCTCGGCAAGCCGATCGTCACCCTCCACGATGGCGACCTCGACCACGCCCTGAAGGAGGTAGACCGCGCCGCCCAGGCCACCGCCCGCACGGCGGAGCAGGTGGTCGACGTGCTGCGCTACGTGATCCGCGGCGAGTTGCCTAACTAGTCCATCCGAGTCTTATGCGAACATATGTTCGTATGAGGTGGGATGAGCAGAAAGTCGAGAATGAGGAGGCAGGCAGGCTGTTTGGTCTGGCTGAGGAAGCGGTGACGCGGACCTTCGACGCCCCCGAGGCGCTCGGCATCCGGTTTCATGAGGTGCGCGCGAAGTCGGCGCTCAACCGGGTGCCTGGGAGCCGTTATGGCTTCGATTGGACGATCAACCCGTTCCGCGGCTGCACCCACGCCTGTCGATTATCGATATTGCTTCGCCAGGCGCACCCATAAATATCTCGAGCTCGACGCCGGCGAAGACTTTGAGCGGGAGATCGTCGTCAAGGTCAACGTGCCGGAGTTGCTGCAGGCGGAGCTGGCGCGGCCGAGCTGGAAGCGGGAGCTGGTGGCGCTGGGGACGAACACCGACCCCTACCAATGGGTCGAGAGCCGCTACCGGATGATGCCCGAGATCCTGGGGGCGCTGGAAGGGGCGGGGACGCCGGTCTCGGTCCTGACCAAGTCACCCCTGGTGCTGCGGGACATCGAGATTTTCGAGCGGATGGCGAAGAAGGGGCTGCCGGTCTCGGTCAACCTCTCGGTGCCGACGCTGGACGAGGAGGCCTGGCGGGCGACCGAGCCGCACACGCCGAGCCCGGCCGCGCGCCTCGACGCAGTCGCCGAGCTGCGCGCCCGCGGCATCGACTCCGGCGTCCTCATCGCGCCGCTGATGCCCGGCATCAACGACCACCCCGACCAGGTCCGCCCGATCGTCGAAAGAGCCAAAGCCGCCGATGCCACCTTCCTCGGCGGCGTCGCCCTCCACCTACGCGACGAGGTAAAGGACGTCTTCTTCGCCTGGCTCCAACAAAAACGCCCCGACCTCCTCCCCCGCTACGAGGCCCTCTACAGCAACCGCGCCTACATGCGCCCGGAGCAGCGAAAACACACCACGAGAGCCATCAAAGGCTGGGGCCGTGGCCGGAGCTTCCGCTCAAACGCCTCCGCACGGCGGGCGTCCAATGCAGCCGCTCCTCGGGCGGGTGGCGTGGGCGCCGGGGACCCCGAGCATCCTGCGCAGGGGTCCCCGAACAGCCCGGGACGGGTCCCGCCCGCCCAGCCCTCCCTGTTCTAAGCCGTCCCTTCATCCAGCTGCTCGAACTTGCACTCCGCCGGCGCTTTGTCGTCCCGAAACCGGTGGAACCTCGCCCCATGCCGAATCCGCCCACTCGCCGCATGGTCATAGCCGACCTCGATCACCAGCTCCGGCCGCAGTTCGACCCACTCCAACTCCCGCCCCCCCGTCCACCTGCTCGGCTCGGCGCTGCCGCTCTTGCCGGTCTCCAGCGGCGCCAGCATCGCCCGCATGCTCTGTTTGGCCGCTTTCGAGAAGCCCGAGATGTGACCGACCGTGCGGAGTTCGCCGTCGGCGTATAGGCCAAGGATCAGCGAACCGACCGTGCCCTCTTCTTTGCCCGGTCGCCAGCCCATCACCACGCAGTCGATGGTCCGCTCGCGCTTCACCTTCGCCATCCCTTTGCGCTTGCCGGGAACGTAGGGAGCGGTCAGGTCCTTGGCCATCACCCCCTCGATGCTGTTCAGCCAGCGCTCGGCCTGCTCGGAATCGGTGCTCAGCGTCGTCAGCTCCAGGTCCGCCTTGGCGGCGATCGCCTCGAGTCGCTCGCGACGCTCGCGCAGCGGCAGCTCGCAGAGCACCTCGTCGCCTTCGGCCAGCAGGTCGAAGACGACGTAGGAGGCCGGAATCTCTTTCGAGAGCATCTCGATCCGCGACTGCGCCGGGTGGATCCGTTCCTGCATCGAGTCGAATTCGAGGTTGCCGCCGGCGTCGCGGATCACCAGCTCGCCATCGAGCACCCAGCGTCCCGGGGCGAAGCTCAGCTCGGGGAAGTAGCGGTTGAAGGGTTTGCCGCCGCGCGACTGGATGTAGAACTCGTCACCGTCGACAAAGACGATCGCCCGAAACCCGTCCAGCTTCGGCTCATAAGCCCACTCATCCCCCTCCGGCAGCACTTTGCGGGTAAGCGCAAGTTGAGGCTTGATCGGAGGCGAGAGAGGTAAGTCCATCTACCGCGACCATACGAAAACGGTGACAGGGGGCGTGGGTCTCCCTCCCCAGACACTCAACATCGAGCCATAGCGAGATGTGTCTGGGGAGGGAGACCCACGCCCCCCCAACTCACCCGTTTCGAACCCGCTCCCGCGACTCGCGCGGGTCCGGGATCGGCACCGCCGCCAGCAGTTTCTTCGTGTAGGCATCCTTCGGGGTCTCGCAGACCTCGTCGGCGGTCCCCTGCTCGACGATCTTGCCGTGGTTCATCACCGCGATCCGGTCGGAGATATGGCGGACGACGCCGATGTCGTGGGCGACGAAGAGGTAGGCGAGGCCGAACTCGTCCTGGAGGTCGTCGAGGAGGTTGACGATCTGCGCCTGGATCGAGACGTCGAGGGCCGAGACGGGCTCGTCGCAGATCACCAGCTTCGGCTTCAGGGCAAGCGCGCGGGCGATCCCGATCCGCTGCCGCTGGCCACCGGAGAACTCGTGCGGGAAGCGGTTGTAATGCTCGCTTGAAAGCCCGACCCGCTCCAGCAGCTCCTGCACCTGGCGCCGCAGCTCCGAGCCGGAGGCGATGCCCTGGCGCTTGAGCGGGTCGCCGACGATCTGGCCGACCCGTTTGCGCGGGTTCAGCGAGGCGTATGGGTCCTGGAAGATCATCTGCATCTGCCGGCGCAAGGGCTGCATCTGACGGCGCCGGAGGCCGGCTATCTCCTGGCCCTCGAACTTGACAGAGCCCGAGGTCGGCTTGATCAGCTGCAGGACGGCGCGGCACGCGGTCGACTTGCCGCTGCCGGACTCGCCGACAAGCCCCAGGGTTTCGCCCTTCTCGACCTTGAAGCTGACCCCGTCGACGGCCCGAACCTGGTCGACCTCGCGGTCGATCAGGATCCCGCGCTTGATCGGGAAGTGCTTGACGAGGTCGGTGACCTCGAGCAGCGGGGCGCTGGGATTGGTCTCGGTGCCGCTCACGCCGGCCTCGCCTCGCCCGGCGCCTCGAGCCCGATCTGCCCTTCCACCTGCCGCTTCTCCCGCTTCTGCTCCGGGGTCAGCCAGCAGCGGTCGCGATGGTCGGCTGCCTCGCCGGTCCGCGCATCCAGCCCCGGGTACTCCGTGCACTTGGAGAACTCGTGCGGGCAGCGGGGCCGGAACGGGCAGCCCTCGGGCAGGTCCAGCAGGGAGGGAGGTGAGCCGGCGATCTGCGGCAGCCGGTGGGGGCGGGGGCGGTCGATCCGGGTCAGCGAGCCGAGCAACCCCCAGGTGTAGGGGTGCTGGGGGTCGTAGAAGATCTCGTCCAGGGTCCCTTCCTCGACCACCTTGCCGGCGTACATGACCAGCACCCGGTCGGCGACCTCGGCGACGACGCCGAGGTCATGGGTGATCAGGATCGTCGCCAGGTTCCGCACCCGGTTCAGCTGCTCGAGCAGGTCGAGGATCTGAGCCTGGATCGTGACGTCGAGGGCGGTGGTCGGCTCGTCGGCGATCAGCACCTCGGGCTCGAGCGCCAGCGCCATCGCGATCATCGCCCGCTGGCGCATCCCGCCGGAGAACTCGTGCGGGTAGTCGTCGACGCGCTGGGCGGCGTTGGGTATCCCGACCGCTTCGAACAGCTCCACGACCCGGGCCTTGCCCTCGCCCTTGGAGGTGTCGGGGCGGTGGGTTCGAATCGCCTCGACGATCTGGTTGCCGATCCGGTAGACCGGGTTGAAGGAGGTCATCGGGTCCTGGAAGATCATCGCCACCCGGTCCCCGCGAAGGCGCCGCATCTCGGTGTCGCTGGCGCTGGTCAGCTCCTTGTCGTCGAGTTTCACCGAACCCTCGATGCGGGCGTTGTTGGCGCGGGTCAGGCCGATCAGCGTCTGCGCGGTGACGCTCTTGCCGGAGCCGGACTCGCCGACGATCGCCAGCACTTCGCCCGGGCGCAGGTCGAAGCTGACGCCGTCGACGGCCTGCACGATCCCGTCTTCGGTCGCGAAGCCGACCCGCAGGCCGTCGACGGAGAGAAGCGGTGCGCTCATTCGGAGGCACTCTCCCCCAGCCGTACCCGCGGGTCCAGGTAGGCGTAGGCGATGTCGACGAGGGCGTTGACGAAGACGACGAAGAAGGCGCCGTAGAGGGCCACGCCCATGATCGGGGGAAGTTCGAATTTGCGCACCGCTTCGGCCGCATAGAGGCCGACGCCATCGAGCGAGTAGAGGACTTCGGTGATGATCGCGGTGCCGGCGATGGTGGCGCCGAAGTCGAGGCCGAAGAGGGTGATCACCGGGATCAGCGAGTTGCGCAAGACATGGCGGGTCATCACCTCGCGCTCGCTGAGGCCCTTGGCACGGGCGGTGCGGACGTAGTCCTCGTTCATCACGTCGAGCATGTTCGAGCGCAGGACGCGGCTATAGAAGCCGATCGAGAGCAGCGCCAGCGTGAACCAGGGCAGGATCAGGTGCTTCGCCCATTCGTAGGGGTCTTCGGAGAAGTCGACGTACTGGGCGTTGGGGAAGATTTCGAACTTGTAGGTGAGGAAGTAGAGGAGGACCGGGGCTAAGAGGAAGACCGGGATCGAGATGCCGGCGATCGAGACCCCGGTGAGGATGCGGTCGAGCCAGCCACCGGCCCGGATCGCGGACAGGTAGCCGAGCAGGAGCCCGAAGAAGAGCCAGATGATCGCCGCGCCGATCGTCAGCGAGAAGGTCGCCGGGATCCCTTCCTTGATCTGGTCGTCGACCGGGATCCGCGGTTTGTAGGAGGTCAGCTCGCCGGTGAAGACCTTCTTCATCATCGTCACGTACTGGACGACGAGCGAGTCGTTGAAGCCCCATTCCTCTTCGATGCTCTCGACCAGGACCGGGGTCGCGTTCTTCCCGGCCAGGGTCTGCGCCGGGTTCTGCTTCGGCAGGACCATGAAGACGACGAAGACGATCACCGAGACGGCGAAGAGAACGCCGACCATCGCCACCAGCCGCCTGACGATGAAGCGGGCCATCAGATCGCCGACCCCCCGACTGCTCCCCCGGCACCGGCGTGGGCCTCGAACTGCAGCGCGGCGTCCAACCGCGCCTTGCCACGTGGGTCGAGCGCGTCGCGCAGGGCGTCGCCGACGATGTTCAGCGACAGCACCGTCAGCATGATCATCAGGCCGGGGAGGATCGCCAGCAGCGGCTGGATGTTGAGCAGCTCGACCCCGACGGTGATCATCGTCCCCCAGGAGGAGTTGGGCGGCTGCACGCCGGCGCCGAGGAAGGAGAGGCCCGCCTCGAAGAGCATGCTGTTGGCGATCATCAGGGTGAAGAAGACGATGATCGTCGAGGCGAGGTTGGGGAGGATCTCGCCGAACATCACCCGCAACGGGCCGGCCCCCTGTGCCACCGCTGCCTCGACGAACTCTTTCTCGCTCAGGGCGAGGACCTGGCCGCGGATCGGCCGGGCGATGTAGGGGACGGTGAAGATGCTGATCACGAAGATCGGGTTCCAGTTCGACCCGCTGGAGATTTCGAGCGGGCCGAGCTTGAGCCCGCCGACGGCAAGGGCGATCCCCAGGGAGAGCCCGATCAGGAAGACGGGCAGGGACCAGATGACGTCGAGCGTTCGCGCGATCAGGCCATCGACCCAACCCCGGAAGTAACCGGCGAGCAGGGCGAGGACGACGGCGACGATCGTCGCGATCAGCGCCGCCGTGATCCCGATCTGCAGCGAGGTCCGACCCCCGTACATCAGCCGCACCATCTCGTCGCGGCCGAGGCGGCTGTCGGCGCCGAGGAAGAATTTGCCGCCGGCCCCGAACCACTGCGGCCCGATCGGTTTGCCTTCGACCGAGACGACGTCCTTCTTCTCACCGTCGACCGTTATTTGTTCGACCGTGTGCTCCTCGTTCGGCCCGGTGTCGGCGACGTGGTTCGCCCACAGCGGCGCCGCCATCACGAAGACGACGATGAGGACGAACAGGCCGAGGAACGCAACCGCGAGGCGGTTGCGCAGGAACCGCCGCAGAGCGAGGGACCAAGGCCCTCGCTCTGCGCTCGGTTCGGTAGACACGAGCTTCTTCTACCCCTGCCGTGCTACTTGAATTCGAAGCTGCTCAGGTAGTGGCCGAAGGTGGGGTTGAAGATGACGCTTTCGAGGTCGATCGCGTCGGAGACGAAGGTCGAGAGCGTCCGCGTTCCGTAGGGAGCCCACGGCGCTTCTTCCATGACTTCTTTGTCCAGTTCCTTGTAGGCCGATTCCTGGTCCGGTCCGAGCTGCTCCGCGCCCAGTTCTTTGATCTTTTTGTTGACCGCGGGGTTGTCGAATTTGGCGAAGTTCCCGTTGTTGGTCGGGAGGATGCTTTCCCCGGCCAGCAGCGGCTGGAAGAAGTCGTTCGGGTGCGGGTAATCCTGGAACCAGTCCGACCAGCCGGCGTCGAGGTCCGGCGTCGTCGCGTTGCCGATCACCGTGAAGTAGTTGTCGGCGTTGAGGATTTTCAGCGTCGTGTTGAAGCCGAGTTCCTTCAGGACCTCGTTGAAGTATTCGCCCGCTTCGTTGTTCGGGCTTTCGGTGTCGGTCCAGACGGTGATGTCCTTGTCCGACGGGTTGGCTTCTTTCATCAGTTCTTCGGCTTTATCCATGCTGTGCGGATAAAGTTCGAACTGTTCGTAGCCCGGCATCCCCGGCGGCAGGATCTGCTGGGTGCCGACGATCTGGCCGGCGTAGATCCGTTCCAGCGCTTTCGAGTTGACCGCGTAGTTGACCGCCTGGCGCACTTTGGCGTCGTTGAAGGGCGGCTCCTGGGTGTTCATCCAGAAGTAGTAGGTGCTGATCGTCGGCTCGACCCGGAACTGGGTGCCTTCGTATTTTTCCTTGACTTCGGTGTAGCGCGAGGAGGGCGGCGGGTTCTGCATCCAGTCGTAAGTGCCCTGCTCGATGTCATCGACCTGGGACTGCGGGTTGCGGATCACCGTGATCTTGGCGCTGTCGACGTTGCCTTCCGGCAGGTCGGGCATCGCTTTCCCGTTGGCTTTCGCCCAGTAGGGGTTGCGCTCGTATTCCCAGCCTTTGCCCGGCTGCGATTTGGTGATCATGTAGGGGCCGGTGCCCGGGGGCGGGTTGGCCGACATGTCTTCGATCGGCGTGTCCTGCGGCACCGGCGCCACGAACATCAGCCCGAGCTCGTTGGTGAAGGTGCCTCGCGGCCCTTCCAGGTTGATGACGATTTCGCCGGTCTTGTCGTTGGTTTTGATCCCCGGGATCGGACCCTGTTTCGTTTCGGCGAATTTTTCCGCGCCTTCGATCGTCAGGTAGAAGGGCGAGCCACCGGAGTTGAGCTGGATCATCCGTTCCACCGCGAAGGGGAAGTCGGAGGCTTTGACCGGGCTGCCGTCGGAGTATTTGAGGCCCGGGCGGAGGAAGAGGGTGTAGGTCTTGCCGCCGTTGCTGATCTTCGGCAGTGCTTTGGCCAGCCCCGGAATCACTTCGCTGCCTTCCTCGCCATTGGCGTGCTTATAGGTGAGCAGCGGGGTGTAGACGTCGGCCATCGCCGACCAGCCTTCGGCCGTGTAGGAGAGGGCCGGGTCCATGTAGTCGGGGAAGGAGGCGTAGGTGGCGTTCAAGGTCCCGCCCTGTTTGCCGCCGCCTTCGCCGGCGCCAGAGGTGTCGTTGCCTCCCCCGCATGCCGCCAATCCGATCGCTGCGAGCGCTGCCAGAACCAGAACCGCGATGACTGCCCCTAGCTTCTTCAAAGTATTCCCTCCGAATCCGGATTGCCGGGCTTGTGTAACCCCGGTATCAACTCCACCACAACCTCGTCGCGCCCGTCAAGCGACGGCTTTGCTCGTACTTCGTCGCGATTCAGCCAATTCCCTCCCAGCAGCGGCGCCATCACGACGACGATCGCGACTACCCCCACCCCCGCGACAAGAAACGTCATCCGGGGGCTTAACAAAGCAGCAATCAGGCCGCCCAAAGCAAAGCCAACTCCGGGCATCGCCGCGCCGATCGACTCAAGCACGCTCATCACCCGCGCCTGCATCGATTCCGCCGTCAGTTCCTGGACGGCGCTGATCGTCGTCACCCACTGGATTCCGTTGCCGGCGCCGCCGACGACTGAGGCGAGGCAGGCGACCGCCAAGGTCGGCGCGGCGGCGAGGCCGAGGTAGCCGGCGCCGACCGCGAGCGTGCTGAAGAGCAGCAGGTAGGCGAGCGAGGCCTGGCGCAGGCGGGCGAAGAGGAGGCTGCCGGCGACCATCCCGAGCCCCCAGCTGGCGAGCATCAAGCCGTAGCCGGTGTCGTTGGAGCCCAGCGTCTCCTTGACGTAGATGACCTCGACCGGGAGCACTGCGGCGAAGAAGATGAAGGCGGCACCCTGCGCGGCCAGCAGCCTGCGCAAAGTTGCATGCTCACGGATATACGCGATGCCGGCGCGTACCCGGTCCCGCATCTGCCCAGGTTCTGGCTCGGCCTGGGGCATTTTCCCTGCACTGAAGAGGATGCAGGCGACGAGGTAAAAGGAGACGGCGTCGAGCAGCAGCGCCGACTGGACGCCGAAGCCGGCGACGACGAGGCCGGCGAGGGCGGGGCCGATGGCGGCGCCGCCGGTGAAGGCGACGTTGAGGATGGCGTTGCCGGCGCGCAGTTCGCCGCTCGGCTCCAGCGCCGTCGCCACCACCGCCCGCGTCAGCGCCCGGCCGGCGAGGGCGAGGGCGCCATCGACTGCGGCGAGGACGATGACCGGCGCCAGGGAGAAGTTGCCGGCCAGCAGCGCCAGGCCGCCGAAGGCCGCCGCCTCGCCGCAATAGATCAGCGGCAGCGAGTATCGCGGCGGCGGCTTCTCGGCGTGAGTCACCAGGACGGGGGCGAACAGCGCCGGCAGGAACCTGGTGCCGAGGAAGAGCGCCGCGGTTGCCAGGGCGCTGTCGGTGCGGTCGAAGACCAGGACCGAGAGGGCGATGATCCCCATCCAGTCTCCGAGCTCGTTGATCGCGTACGAGGCGGCCAGCCGCCGAAAGAGGGGCCTGCGCAGGGGGGAGGTTAGGCGTGGGCTTGGCATGGACTGGCCGTGGGTACTACCGCATTTCTGCACAACTTTTCCTGCAGATGCACAAGTTTCCGCCAAGCTGTGCTACAAAGTGACCAGCAATTGAGAAGTTTCCACGATGCAGCGCACAACGTTGCGGGCTTCAACGACTACGGAAGGGGCAGAAAACATGGGCTACCGTCACTAAGCATTCCCCCCGCAGGCCTTTTGATCGAGGGCTTGCACAAGACTTTTGAAGGGCGCCTCGGATGGGGGCGCCCTTCGTCGTTTTTCGGGCAGATCACCGTCTCCTCCTCGTGGTCCAGGGGTCTCCGCCCAGCGATCCGGTTCTCTGGGCAAATTTGGCCATGCGGCTAAAGGTCTTGCCGATTCATATGTAACGGCTCTAACTTACGAGTTCCCAGATAGCGGAATCGCCAATTGGTGGCTGCTCCGCAGGGAATAAGAAGGCGTTCGTGAATTGGTAGGGGAATACCTGCCGCAGTTCCCCCCGGTTGACCTGACAGAAACCAAGATGGACCAGCCCCGCCCCACCCGACTCGCGATAGGAACGATGGTCGTCGCCCTGCTGCTGGTGGCCGGTGTCGCGGTCTGGCGCGCCCCCGACGCGGACTGGGACCTGCCGCTTCTCTTCATCCTCCTCGGCTTCTCGGTCTTCAGCGACCTCACCGCGATCAGCACCACGTCGAAGGTGAAAATCTCAGGCAGCTTCCTGGCGCTGGTGCTGGCGATGGTCTTCCTCGGCGGTTGTCCGGCGGCGAGCATCGGCGTGCTGACCATCCTTGCCGGCTGGTTGCGCTGGCGCGACGCCGGCCACTACCTGCTGAACAACGTCCTCACCTACGCCGCCTTCCCCCTGATCAGCGGCATCGCCTTTCACGAAATCGTCAACTCGGCCGGGATCGCCCAGGCAGACGCCGCCTTTTACGCGCTGATCTTCGGCGTTTTCCTCGTCGCCCTCGCCATCAACTTCACGATGATCGCCTCCTACTCGTGCTATCTGGACCGCAGCTCATTCTTCGGCAAGGTCAGGACGGCGCTGATCCCGCTCTTGCCGTCGGAGCTCGCGGCGGCGCTGATGGCTTGCGGCGTCGCCTACCTCTATGTCCAGGTCGGCCTTGCCGGCGTCGCCATGTTCGGCGTCGTCCTCGTCACCTTCCAGTACCTGCTCGGCGCCCTGCTGGTCTCCCAGCAGCGGGCTGAGGAGCTGGAGCTGCGCAGCCGCCAGCTGGCCAGCTTCCAGGTCGGGATGTTGAGCGCGATGCTGCGCACCCTCGACCTGCGGGATCAAATGACCGCCCGCCACAGCGCCGCGGTGGCGCGCTACTCGCGGGCGATCGCCCAGCGGGCCGGCTACTCGCGCCGCGAGGAGGAGCTCGTCCACATCGCCGCCCTGCTCCACGACATCGGCAAGTTCATCCTCCCCGACCGAATCCTCAAGGCCAACGTGCCGCTGACGGACGAGGACTGGATGCTGATCAAGCGCCACCCGCAGCAGGGCGCCCGCGTCGTCTCCTCGCTCGACGGCTACGGCCCGGTGGCGGAGATCATCCTCGCCCACCACGAGCGGATCGACGGCAAAGGCTATCCGCGCGGTCTTGCCGGCGACGAAATTCCCGAGCTGGCGCGGATCATCTCCGTCGCCGACACCTACGACGTGATGACCGCCCGCGACTCCTACCGGACGCCGATGTCCAGCTATGACGCGATCGTCGAGCTGCGGCGGGTTGCCGGCAAACAGCTCGACGCCCGCTTCGTCGAGATCTTCATCGAGCTGCTCGAGGGCAAGGACGTCTCCTTCCAGCACGGCGAGGCGGCTGACTTCGAGAAAGAGCTGGCGCTGGAGGCGCGGATCGAGGAGACCGCCAGCCCCGGCGGCGAAGCCAGCCGCTTCCAGGTCGCCGGCGTCAACTAGACGCAGACCGGTAGCGTTGCGCGGGCATGCGCGCGGTCACCTTTCAGGCACCGGAGGAGGTGCGGATCGAGGAGAAGCCCGATCCTGAGATCGCCGCGCCCGACGACGCCCTCGTCCGGGTCGAGGCGAGCGGGATCTGCGGCTCCGACCTCCACATCTACCACGGTCGCGTCCCGGTCGAGCCCGGGTTCACGATCGGCCACGAGTTCGTCGGCACCGTCCTCGCCGCCGGCGATGAGGTCGAGCGCGTCGCCGTCGGCGATCGCGTTCTCGGCACCTTCCACACCGCCTGCGCCACCTGCTCCTCCTGCCTGCGCGGCGACTACCACCGCTGCCGCAAGCAGCGGACCTTCGGTCACGGCGCCCACCTCGGCGACCTCCAGGGCGCCCAGGCCGAGCTGCTGCTGGTGCCGCGGGCGAACCTGACCCTGCGGCGGGTGCCGGAGGGGATGTCGGCCGAGGTCGCCCTCTTCGCCGGCGACGTGATGGGGACCGGCTACCACGCCGTCGCCCACGCCGGGATGCAGGCCGGCGACACGGTTGCCGTCCTCGGCCTTGGCCCGGTCGGGCTCTGCGCGGTCCAGGCCGCGCTCGCCGGCGGCGCCGTCAAGGTCTTCGCGATCGACACCGTCGCCGAACGGCTGGCGATGGCCGAGCGCTTCGGCGCCACCCCGCTGCACCTGACCGAGGCCGACCCGAAGAAGGCCGTGCGGGCGGCGACCGACGGGCTGGGGGTCGACGTCGTCGTCGACGCGGTCGGCGACCCGGGGCCGCTGGCGCTGGCGGTGAGCCTGGCCCGCGACGCCGGCACCGTCTCTGGGATCGGCGCCTACGCGGGCAAGGGCGAGGTCCCGCTCGGCCTGGCCTGGCTGAAGGGGCTGCAGCTGCGGCTAGGCCTCGCCAACGTGATCGCCCACGTCGACCGGGTGCTCGGGTTGATGGAGGCGGGGAGGCTCGATCCGACTCCGCTCGTTACCCACCACATGTCTCTGGACGATGCCGCCGAGGCCTACAAGGTCTACGACAACCGCGAAGCGTTGAAGATCGTTTTGACGCCGTAGGTGGGGGAGAGGGCCTCCCCTCTCCCTCCCGACTGTGCCAGTTGACTGGTACAGATCAGGAAGGTACTGTGCGCCTTAATGGCACAGCTTGAGAATCCGTTCCGGATTGATCCAACCGATGAGCTGCCGGTTGGGTTGCAGCTCGGGTGGCGTCTGCGGGCGCTGATCCGGACCGGCGAGCTCAGCGCCGGCGAGCGGCTGCCGAGCTTCAGGCAGTTGGCCGAGTGGGCGGGGGTCAACGTTGGCACCGTGCGGGCGGTCTACGAGGCGCTCGAGGCCGACGGCCTTGTCGTCACCAAGCATGGGCAGGGGACCTTCGTCGCCGAGGGCGTGGAGTCGGCTCCCCAGCTCGAAGAGATCGCGGCCGACGCCCTGCGGCGAGCGAGCGAGGCGGGGCTGGGGGCGCGCGAGTTGGCGATCGTCGCGATGGCCTGCGCCAGCCTCCCCGAGGAGAGCGAAACGCTCGAGGTGCGCCAGGAGCTGCGCCGGCAGATCGCCCGCCTCGAGGCCGAGCTGGCGAGCTACACCGCTCACCTCAATGCGGATCTGGCGACGGCGCCGCGGCGCGCCGTCGCCCACGTGGCAGGCGTGGAGGAGCTGGAGCGGACGCGCGACACCCTGATCGCGCAGCTGGCCGCGGCGCAGCGGGAGAGCGAGCAGGAGGTGCGGCGGCGGGCGAGCAGCCGCGGCCCCCTGGGCAGGGCGATGAGCCGGTGGCGGGACAAGCGCTGACCCGCGGGCTGCTGCCCGTCAAGAACGCCTTCGAAGAGGTGGGGGTGATGATGATCCTCACCGTCAGGACGCTGGTCTCTGCGGTCAGGCCTCCCTACCCATACGGCGAGGAGCTGGTCTGGCAGTTCCTCTTCGTGCTGAAGCTCTCCTGGTTCCCCCTCGTCATCTCCACCTTCGCACTCAACTTCGGCGCGCCCGGGCTGCAGGCCGCAGGGATCCTTTCGCTGATCGGCGGGCTCGACCGCCTCGGCGGCTTCTTCGTCGTCATCGCGATCCGCTGGATCGGGCCGCTCGTCACCGCGGTGGTGGTGGCGGGCGTGGCCGGCACCGCGATCACTGCCGACCTGGGAGCCCGCAAGATCCGCGAGGAGCTTGACGCCCTGCAGGTGCTCGGCGTCGATCCCGTCAAGAACCTGGTCGTGCCGCGGTTCCTGGCGCTGGTCGTGATCACCGGATTGCTCGACATCTTCGCGATCATGATGGGCCTCAGCGCCGGGATCGCCGCCGAGCTGCTCTACCACCAGTCGCTCGGCGGCTTCTTCGCGACCCTGTTCAGCAACGCGACGATCACCGACCTCTGGTCATCGGTGATGGTCTGCACGATGTTCGGCGCGATCGTCGCGGTCGTCTGTTCCTATAAGGGGATGTCGGCCTCGGGCGGCGCGGCAGGCGTGGGGCGCGCCGTCAACCAGGCGGTGGTGATCTCGCTGATGGCGGTCTTCTTCTTCCAGTTCGTCGTCAGCTCGATCCTGTTTGCCACCAATCCCGAACTGCAGGCCGTGCGGTGATCGGCTGGCTCGACGTCCCCCGCTCCTGGCTCGACTCCTTCGGGGAGATCGGCCGCTTCGGCCTCCACGTGGCCGGGCAGGTCTACTCGGGCCGGGCCTTCAAGTTCTTCGGCGAGAGCGTGCGGCAGGCCGGGATCCTGATCTTCGGCTCGGCCCTGATCATCTGGGCTTTCTGCTTCATCCTCGGCCTCCAGTGCGGCCTCCAGGGCGCCTACTTCAACCGTTCGATCGGCGCCCCGTCGTTGGCCGGCCTCTTCTCCGCCTACTGCGACCTGCGCGAGGGCCTGCCCTACGCCTTCGGCTACATCCTTGCCGCCAAGGTCGGGACCGGGATCGTCGCCGAGATCGGGGCGATGCGGATCTCCGACGAGATCGATGCGCTTGAGGTGATGGGGATCCAGCCGGTGACCTTCCTCTGCGCGACCCGCCTCTTGGGCGCCTGGATCGCGCTTCCGTTCCTCTACTTGATGGGGATCGTGATCATCTACGCCGCCAGCTACTTTTCGGTCGTCCAACAAGTCGGCGATGTCTCTTCCGGCGGCTACCTGCTGATCTTCTGGATGTACCAGAGTCCACCTGACCTGATCTTCAGCCTGATCAAGGGGATGGTGATGTCGACCGTGATCGTGCTGGTCGGCTGCTATTACGGCTACACCGCCTCCGGCGGCCCGATCGGTGTCGGCACCGCAACCGCCAAATCGATGGTCTTCAACATCGTCGCCGTCCACATCATCGGCATGCTGGGCACGGTTGTCTTCTGGGGCGCCAACCCCAGGGCACCGATAGGCGGCTGATCAGAGCATCTTCGTGAGCAGTACGGAGGCGAAGGTGAGCGCGACGCCGATCCCGAGACGGCTGAGCGTTGCCTCGATGGAGGCAACGCTTTGTTGGAGCGACGAGACACTCTGCTCGAGCAAGGCGACGCTCTGTCGGAGCGAGGCGCTGTCCCCCTGAACCTTCCTTACGTCCTCCTGGACCTTTCCCATCTGCTGCGGAGCCGATTTGAGAGCGTCCTTCACCTCACGGATGTCGGCTTCGATCCGGTCGAAACGCTGGTTCGCCTCTTCTCTTCCCTCGTTGATCCGCCGGTTGACTTCTTCAAATCGACGGTTGGTTTCCTTCGTCGCTTCCGCCACCCGCCTGTCGACGTCAGCGATCCGTTCGTCGGTGCGGTCGAATCGTTCGTCGATCCGGGCGAAACGATCTTTCAAAGCATCTTCGGGCGGGGCCATGGTCTGCATCGATAGCAGCCTAGCGAACCAAATGCAACATTTTGTCTGTGAAGAGTGACTTCTCTGAAAATCTTCTAGCTGCGGTGACGGTGCTTGCGGAAAGTCTCCTGCACCCATTTGAAGCCGCGGCGGTCGCTGAGGCTCTGCCGGAAGCGATCCAGGGCGGGCGGGCGCGGAAGGTCCGGGTCGAGTGGGCCCTCCGGGGGCACCACCACCGGGTAGAAGAGCGAGGCGGCGGTGATGTCGGCGACCGAGAGGCTGTCGCCGACGAGGAACTCGCCGTCGCTCTTTTCCAGCTCCGCCTCGAGCTTGTCGAAGGCGGCGCCGATCGCGGCGCGCGCCTCCTCGGCGCTTTCGTCGCTGTTGGCTCCCCAGCGGATGCTGGTGTAGGCGCGGGCGTAGGCGCCGACCACCGGCTTCGCCTTGCCGAGCGGTCCCGGGACAGATTCGGCGGCGATCTCGGCGAACAGATCGGGCTCCTGGATCAGCTCGTAAAAAGGCAGCAGGCGTGAGTGCGGTCCAAGGTTCTCGTCGAACCACTCCTCCAGCTCGATCGCCCGCGTCCGCTCCTCGGCGTCGATCGGGTAGAGCGGCGGGTCCGGGTACCTCGCCTCCAGGGCGGCGATGATCTCGGTCGAATCACCGATGTTCCGCCCGTCCAGCTGCAGCACCGGCACCGTCGGCTGCGCCCCCCGGGTCAGCACCAGGGCGATCGGGATGTGGCTCCCCGGCAGGATCGAGCGGCGGCTGTGGTCGATGCCCTTGTACTCCAGCGCCCAGCGTGCCTTTTCGGCGTAATGCGAGATGTCGATCTGCCAAAGCGTCGGCCTCGGCTCGGTTTGGGTCGCCATGTGTGTGCCAGCATAAGCGCGTGGCCCTTCTCAATGACACCGAGATCGAGGAAAAGCTGGCGGCGCTCCCTGGCTGGGCACGCAAGGGCGACGCGATCGAGAAGAGCTTCGAGCGCGGTGACTTCGTCGGCAGCGTCCGCTTCGTCGAGGGCCTGGTCGAGCCGGCGGAGGGGATGAACCACCACCCCGACGTGGCGATCTCCTGGGCCACGGTGACGGTGACGATCTCCACCCACTCCGAGGGCGGGCTGACGGCGGCCGACTTCGAGCTCGCCGGCAAGATCGACACCCTCGCTTGACGTGGCGAAGCGGAAGAAGCAGCGGCGGGCGCGGGAGAAGGTGCCGACGGTCGACTACGTCGACCCCGAGGGCAACGTCCTCACCCTGCGGCAGACGCTGAGCGCGGCCACGATCGCCAAGCTCGGGGAGCCGCCGAGCGCCGCGGCCGCCTCGCAGGAGGACGCCTGGCGGCGGCGCTCCGAGCTCCTCTTCGAGCGGCTTGTGGTGCGATGGGAAATCGCGGGGCTGCCGCTCGACGAGCAGAAGATGCTGCTCGGCCGCTACCGGATGGCCGATGCGGAGACCCAGCGCTGGGTGCGGCAGACGATCGCCGAACACCTCGAGCGCCACATCCCCGAGCTGGCGGGATAGCGGCGGAACATGGCCGAGCAGCTGCGGATCAACGAGCGGCTCTCGCTGCCGCTTAGCGAGATCGAGCTGCGGACGAGCCGCTCCTCGGGGCCGGGCGGGCAGCATGCCAACGTCACCGCCTCGCGGGTCGAAGCAGTCTTCGACGTCGAGGCTTCGGTGAGCCTGGACGACGCGCAGCGGCGCCGCCTGCTGGAGCGGCTCGGCCCCGTCGTTACCGCCGTCTCCCAGGACGCCCGCGGCCAGGCGCGCAACCGGGAGCTGGCGCTGGAGCGGCTGGCCGCCAAGATCGCCGCGGGGCTGCGGGTCCCGCGCAAGCGCCGGCCGACGAAGCCGAGCCGTGCCTCGCGCAAGCGCCGGCTCGATCAGAAGCGACAGGTCGGAGAGAAAAAGCGCGCCAGGCGGAAACCGCCGTTAGAGTGAAACGGATGCTTGGCGAGAGCAAAGCGACGAGCGGCTTCGCGGTCCGGGACATGGGCCAGGCGAGGGAGTTCTACGAGGGCACCATGGGGCTGCGGGTGGAGGTGCTTGACGAGGAGCACGGTGTGGCGAAACTCGCCCTGACCGGCGGCTACGACGTCTTCATGTACCTCAGCGGCGACATGACCCCGCCCAGCTACACGATCCTCAACTTCGAGGTCGACGACATCGATGCGGCGGTCGAGGGGCTCGGCGAGCGCGGGGTGACGTTCCAGCGCTACGAGGGCTTCGACCACGATGAGAAGGGGATCGTCCGCGGCCCCGGCCCTCAGATCGCCTGGTTCGAGGACCCCTCGGGCAACGTCATCTCGGTGCTGCAACAGTAGGTTCGCGGACCGCTCCGTTGCGGTCGATCTTGACGACCGGCAGGTCGCCCGGCCACATCGCCAGGGTCGAGAAGAAGCCGAGGAGCATGAGGCCGCCGGCGACGTAGAAGCCGGCCTCGGGCGTGTAGCTGCCGTCGAGGGTGAGGACGCGGGCGACGAGCGCCCCAAACCCAGCCAGCCAGAGCAGCGCCGCGACGATCAGCCGGGTGCGGAAGTAGCGGGTCAGCGCCAGCTGCCGGGAGCGGCCGACGACCAGCGGCAGGGTGACGAGAATCAGCGCCGGGCCGATAAGGAAGCCGGTGTCGATCTTGACCGCCTGCAGCGAGTTGCTGGCGAGGTCGAAGAGGTCGGATCGCCCCCACCAGGTGAAGGCGGCCCCGAGCAGCCCGACCAGGAGGAGCACCGCACAGAGGCCGGCGACGTCGCTGGCCAGGCGCACTCGGTCGCTGGGGACGTAGGCATCGCGAAGTTGGCTCATCGACCCAGTCTGCGCCACCGCCCGGCCCTGGGCATCCGGGCAAAGCCGCCGATCTAGGTGCGTGCCATCTCCCTCGCCACAGCGTCCCGCCGGTAATCGAAGATCTGCCGCAGGTCCCGCTGCACCAGCAGCCGGTCGGCGAGCTCCCCCAGCGGCCCGAAGGGGATCGCGTACCGCACGCGGTCGCGGATGACCGTCGCCCCCGGCCCGTCCTCCTCGAACGTGTGCGTGTGCTCCCACAGCGAGTAAGGGCCCTTCACCTGCCCGTCGACGAACCGCCGCGGCGGCTCCCAGGCCTCGATCCGAGTCCGCCACCGCACCGGCACCCGGTGCAGCCGCAGCCGGTACTCGATCAGCGTCCCAACCCCCATCTCGATCGGCCGCGGCGTCACCACCTCGAACCCGAGCACGGCGGCGTGATCCGCTCGAGGTTGTGCGCGTCGCCGTAGAAGGCGAAGGCCTGGTTGATGGGGAGCGGGACGCGCTGGTGCCGCTCGAGGATGTGGACGCGCAACATCGCTTGCGATTGTGCCTGGAAACGCCGACGGCCTGTCTAGTGTTGACGACCCATGCCCGATCCTCGCCGCTACCAGCTGATCGACCTCTTCGCGGGCTGCGGGGGGATGACCCGCGGCTTCTGCGACAGCGACAGATTCGAGCCCGTGTTCGCTGTCGAGTGCGATCCCGACGCGGCGGAGACCTATCGGGAGAACTTCGACGGCTCCCACGTGGTGGAGGTCCCGATCGAGGACGTCGCGGTCTTCCCCTCGGCCGACGTCGTGATCGGCGGCCCGCCCTGCCAGGGGTTCTCGCCGCTCAACCGCGACGTGGTCGGGTTCGAGCGACGCGGTCTTTGGCGGGAGTACATGCGGGCGCTGGAACAGGCAGAGCCGATGGCTTTCGTGATGGAGAACGTGCCGGAGCTGCTGGCTTCGGCCGAGTACGCCGAGTTCAAGAAGCGGGCCGAAACGGATCTCGGCTTCGCCGTCAAGGAGGACGTTCTCAACGCCGCCGACTTCGGGGTGCCGCAGCGGCGCCGGCGGGCGATTGCGATCGGGGTCAGGTCCGGCTCGGTCCCCTGGCCCCGGGTTTCCCACCGCGAAGAGGAATGGGTCAGCTTCCGGACCGCGGTCGAGGGCCTGCCGCTGAAGCCCGACGGCAAGGCCTGGCATCGGGCCCGCAACCCGCGCCCGTTCAGCGTCCGCCGCTACAAGGCGGTCCCGCGCGACGGCGGCAACCGCTTCCAAATGCAGAAGAACCTCGACCGGGCAGGGCTCGGCGATCTGGTTCCTCGCTGCTGGCGCGAGAAGCCGACCGGCACGACCGACGTCTTCGGCCGGCTCTGGTGGGACAAGCCCGCCTACACGATCCGGACCGAGTTCTACAAGCCCGAGAAAGGCCGCTATCTGCACCCCTCTGCCCACCGCCCGATCACCGTCCGCGAGGCCGCCCGCTGCATGACCTTCGACGACGACTTCGTCTTACCCGAGGACCAGGCGATGACCAGCGTCGCCCGCCAGATCGGCAACGCCGTGCCGCCGCTGCTGGCCCGGCGGATCGCCGAGGCGCTGGCGGCGCACCTCGACCGCGAGCTTGATCGAGACGAACCACGCTCCGAGCCAGGCCGCGCCGAGCTCGCCGCGGCTTGACGGGCGTCGTCGAGGAGGTCGATGACCGACCGGAATCCATCCTCTGAGGACGCACTTCAGCAGTTGAGGCTGCTGGTCGAACGGCTGCGTGAGATCGAGCGGAAGATCGCGGCCGGACACGCCGAGCGGGACTTGATCGATTTCTTCGCCGCCGAACTGCGAGGGGTGCAGAACAAAATCTTCGGGCCGCGGCCGAAGGGGGCTGCGGGCCATGCCGCGAAGGCGCGGATCCTCGCCTACCTCCTGGACAGGGTCGGCCGGGACGTCAGCGGGGAAGAGTTGGCTGAGGTGGCGGTCATATCCGAATGGGCAAGGCGTGTGCGTGAGCTGCGGGTCGAGGAGGGATACGAGATCCGGCGTGTAGGTCCCAGCGTTTATCGGCTCGAATCGGCCGAACCCGATCAGAGACGCGCCGATCTGTGGCAACGGGCCAACATCATCCGACGCCAGCCGGGCTCCGCCTTGCAACGCGTAGCTGCCCTTCTCGACTCAAGCGTCGGAGAGGTGGTGACGCGAGAGCAGATCGACTACGTGGGTCGCGCCAGCGAAAGCATCCGTCGCGTGCGCGAACTGAGGGACGAGCAGGGGTGGCCAATCGATTCGTACATCGATGACCCCACCCTCGGCTCCGGGGAGTACCGGCTGAACTCGAACGACCCGGAGGATCGACGCGATCCGCTCCAGCGTCTCTATGGCGAGGATCTCCGTCAGAAGGTCTTCGTCCGAGACGAATACACCTGTCAGATCTGCGGGGGGACGCGGCGGAAAGCTGAAGCCGCGGGAGACAGCCGCTTCTACCTCGAGGTCCACCACAAAACGGCGGTCGCGGACGAGCTTGCCCAGATGCCGAAGTCAGAGCGCAACGACATCGACAACCTGACCACTCTCTGCCACCGCGACCATCTTCGGGAGACCGCAGAGCTGCAACGACGACAGCGGAAGAACCGGGGAAGAAGAGGCCCTGCGGAGAGCTGAGGCCCCGCCCCGTTAGCCTGGCAACGCAGTGAAGGCGAAACCCTCTGCAGTCCGGCCGCCCCCTTCGTCGGCTGCAAAGAGCGAGGAGATGGCGAAGCTCGGTCGCCGCGATACCCAGCCGGAGCTGGCGATCCGCTCCGAGCTTCACCGCCGCGGCCTCCGGTTCCGCGTCGACCGCCCACCCCTTCCCGGCCTCCGCTCTCGCGCCGACATCGTCTTCGGCCCCGCCCGCGTCGCCGTCTACGTCGACGGCTGCTTCTGGCACTCCTGCCCCGAGCACGGAACCAGGCCGAAGGCCAACGCCGAGTGGTGGGAGCAGAAGCTGAAGCGAAACCATGAGCGGGACGCGGAAACCGACCGGACTCTCCGCGAGAACGGCTGGGAGGTGGTCCGGATCTGGGAGCACGAGGATCCGGTCGAGGCTGCGGACCGGATCACAAGGGTATTGCGAAATCGAAAAAGGGGGACTTAAAGAGACCTTTTTTGGAAAGAACCTTGAGCTTCGCCCTTATCTATGATTATATTCCCCCTATCTTAAATAGGGGGTCAACTAATAAACGTATTGTCAAAATCCCAATGCCCGCCGACCTTATTCGGCGTATGGATGAGGCGCTTACCGCGGGCACCGGTGGTTTGGAGACGCGTGAGCAGTTCCTTCGCGAGGCGGCGGAGGGCCTGCTGGCGGAGCTGTCCTATCCCGAGGCGCCGCCGGAGCCGGGTGCGGCGAAGGCAGCGGGCGTGGTTGCCGGGATCCTGACGCAGATACCGGCACCCCTGGCGGCGGTGCTGGACTCCTTGCCCTCTTGGGAGCAGGAAGAACTCCGTCTCGCGGACCTCGCGGGATCGGCCCTGGCGCCGATCCCCGCGGGGGCCACCCTCGCCGAGGGAGTAGCGCGTTCCTCCGGTGAGCCACTGCTCGGTCTCCACAATCGTGACTTCCCCTCGCTTTGGGCAGCCTGGCGCCTGGCCCGCTATTCGGAGAAGGGGCTGGTCACCGTCACCGAGTTCTGGCGCCGGGTTACCGCTGCGGCCTGGTTCTACGGGGAGCAACTGACGAGCTTCGAGCAGAGCACCGGGACGCTCAAGCTGACCCCGATCTTCCCGACCAATTCGAGCAAGCGCGAGGCGGCCGAGCAGGGCTTCCAGGTCTTCGCGCTCGGAGAGATTCCGCGGCGTCCGCCCGAACGAGGGGGGATCCCGGTGGGGGGACCGCTCTTCGACTGGCGCATCTGTCAGCTCGAACGGCGGGGTGGGGAGCTTCTGATCGGGCTGACGCCGGCGGGTAGGAGTCTGCTGGAGCGGCTTGTCGGCCTCTCGCTCGAGTTGCCACACGAGCAGGCACAGGCGGAAGCGTTCCTGAGGCACCTCTATACCCATGCCGAGGGAGAGCGCTGGGGGTTTGAACGGATCCTCGCGATAGCGGCGGAAGAACCGAGTCGAGAAGAGCTGGTCGCGGCGATCGCCGATGAGAAAGTTGACTGGACGGCGGCGACTGCCAGCTCCGTCGCCCAGGGGTACGTCGCTCGGGCGCGGGAGTGGGGTCTGCTCGAGTCTCGGCTTCAGCAGGGCAGGTACAGGCTCACCGGTTTCGGTGAGAAGTGGCAACGAGATCCGTCACTGTGGGCGACGGCGAACGACGGGGAGGTTCGTCAATGACTTCAGAACAGAAGAGACAGGTGGAAATCGTCGAGGCTGCGCTCACCGCGGCGACCGAGGCGGACGCGCGCGCGGTCAACGAGATGATCCGGGAAGCGGTTGGCGCCGAATATCAGCGCCCGGTCGGCGACCGTTTCAACAACTTCGGCCTGATGGCAGCCAGCGGGTCTTACGAGTACAAGGCTTTGGAGCCGGTGACCAACCAGCAGGATTCTGTGCTTGAGCGGCTTGCCGCGGGTAGGTTCGGTGCCGACCTCTCGAAGGTTCCCTTCAGCTCGCCGGAGCACGCGGCGCAGGAGCTCTTGGGTGAGCTCGACTATCGGCAGCAGGCGGATCAGATCGCGGTTTCATTCCGTGAGTCCGATAAGCCCACCCGCTCGAGTAAGCGGCTGACGATTGCCTATCGGGACCGGGGCTGCGGAATGACCGCCGCCCAGATCCCGAAGACGATCTTCGCTTTGGGTTCCGGACACAAGACCGAATCCAGATGGCAGCAGGGGGCCTTCGGACTCGGTGGCGCCAGCACCTACCGCAACGCCGCCGCGGTCGTCCTCGTCACCCGCCGGGCACCCGAGATGGAGCCAGCGGAGGATCGGATCAGCGTCGCCGTCGTGCGCTGGGAAAGCCAGGGCAAGGGGAAGTCGGCTTTCTACCTGACCGAGAGCGACTGGGGCGAGGGCGCCAACCCGGATGCGGTGCCCTGGTCGATCCCGGCCTCGCTCCTTCCGGAGTTCGGGCCCGGCACCCACCTCGCTTTGATCTCCTACGGCGTCGAGGGCTTCCATCGAGCCCGATCCGGTGACGAGCGCTCCTTCGACATGGTTCTCAACACCCGGCTCTACCGTCCGATCGTCCCGGTCCGCTTCACCAACGAAATCACCCGCGGCCGAAACGAGTACCTGCGAGGGTTGGCTCGTCGCCTCGATGAGAACCCGAGCCCCGACCGGCGCAGCGACGAAGAAGAGATGCTTTACACCATCGAGGGAACGAGCTACCGCCTGCCGGTCCGCTATGTCGTCTTCCCTTCGGGGAGCAGCGGGATCCGCAGGCGTTTCGTCGCCAAAGATCATGCTCTGATCTTCATCTCGAACGGCCAGGTTCACCATCACTGGACGCCGCAGCAGCTGAAGCAGCGGACGAAGCTGAGCAAGATCCACGAGCGGGTTTTCGTCGAGGTCGAAACCGACGCCTTGCCGATCGAGCTGAGGACCACCCTCTTCACCCCCGACCGTTCGCAGTTGCTCGCCAACGACGCGGCCCTGCAGCTCGAGGATCAGGTGGCCGACTTTCTCGCCAATTGGGACCAGCTCGTCCAGATCAACAACGACCTCGTGCGCGAGGCGATCAGCGGTGCGACCTCGGGTGGGTCGGGGCTCGACGTGGCCCGCAAGATCGCCGCGGCGCTGAAGCTCAAAGGGTTCAACTTCGGAGGCCAGAACGGTAGCTCGGGCGGTCGGGGGGGCGGCGGTGGGCCGCGCAAACGGAGGAAGGTTCCGACCTATCCCGACCCGACTGCGCTGGAGGGGCCCGACCGGCTGATCGTCGAAGACGGCAAGGTGCGCCTGCTCAGCTACATGCTGAACGCTGAAGATAAATTCTTCGACTCGGGCCGCGGCAGGTTCAGCTTCGAATGCGACCACCCGGCAATCGACATCGACAAGCACCTCCACCCGGGACACCTGCGTGACGGCTACGTGCGGGTTCAGCTTCAAGTTCCCGAGGGAGCCGAAGAGGGCGAGTTCGATCTCGTCGTCCGTCTCGTCGACTGGCACAAGGCAGCGGGCGGGATCGGCGCTCCGATGGAGTACCGGACCAAGCTCGAGGTGGTAGACGAGCTGAATCCACCAAACACCGGCGCCGGCAAGAAGAAAGGGGGTCAGGGCTCCGGGGAGGGGGCCAACGTCGCCGTCCTCTGGCAGAACCCCGACGAGCATGGCGAGGGTTGGCACAACGGCGTCCCCGGCAGTGTCGAGATGGTTGCGGCCGAAGACCTGGCGACGAAGGAGGAGTACAAGCCGTTGGCCTCGCTCGGAGAGCAGAAGATCCCCACCGTCGTCTTTAACCGGGAATACGCACCGTTCAAGGCCTACCTCTCAACCCGGGCGAAGGATCTGACGACCAAAGGCGTCGATGACACCAAAGACCGCTACGCAGTCGGCCTCGGACTCGGTCTCCTGCTCCTCAACGAGGAATTCGAGAAACGAGCGGAGAAGGCGTCCCAGTCGGTCGATCCGGAGGTCGAGCTGACTGCGAAGACTGCGGTGGCGCGCTCCGTCCTTCTGATGATGCCTGCCTTCGACACCCTGATTAAGGAAGCGGGGTTGGAAGAGGAAATAGGTGGATGATGGGCACGGCTGGTTTCGAACCAGCGACCTCTCGCGTGTGAAGCGAGCGCTCTCCCACTGAGCTACGCGCCCGGGACGGGGATTGTACGACGCGGTCGATCGGGGTGGGGCCGGCTCAGGCGACTGCGGGTGAAGCGTCGGCGACCGGCTCCTTGCGCAGGGCCATGGCGACGAAGGGGAAGATCAGGGTCGAGAGCATCGCGGCGCCGACGAGCCCTGCGGCGGTTGAGGAGTGCATCTCTCCCACGTCAATCGCGATCGTCGTAATTGCGACGACAAGGGGGAGCTCGGTGGCGCAGTAGAAGGCGAGCGCCATGCGGTCGCGGGTGGCGAGCACCTTGCGGTAAAGCAGCATCGCCGGCACCCCGCGGACGACCAGGAAGAGGCCGAGGAAGAGGAAGAGCTTGGCGACGGCTTCGGCCGAGCCGAGGGCGGCGAGGTCGAACTCGATGCCGCTGGTGACGAAGAAGAAGGGGACGAAGAAGCCGAAGCCGACCGCGGTCAGCTTCGACTCGAAGATCTGCAGCTCGTGGCCCTTGAGGGCGAGCCGGGTGATCATCCCGGCGACGAAGCCGCCCAGCAGGATGTCCAGGCCGAGCTTGCCGGCGAGGAGGACGAGGCCGAAGACGAGGACCACGGTCACCCGCACCGCCAGCTGGCTGCTCGCCTCGAAGGTCCGTTCCAGCGCCGGCCAGCCGCGCCAGGCGTAGCGGACCGAGACGAGGGCCAGGGCGAGGGCGAGGGCGACGAAAACGAGCAGGATCGCCGCCTCGCGGAAGGGGTTGGTGGTCGAGAGGACGAGCGTGACCAAGAGGATCGGGCCGAACTCGCCGGCCCCGCCGGCCGCCAGCAGGTGGGTGCCGAATGGGGTCTTCAGCTCGCCGTTGTCGCGGAGGATCGGGATCAGCGTCCCGATCGCCGTCGTCGCCATCGCCGAGCCGGTGTAGAGGAAGGAGACGACGATCCCGGCGGCGGCCAGGAGCCCGCCGAGGCTGTAGGCGAGCAGCACCGAGAACATCCAGCCGAAGGCGCCGAGCCGCATCGGCGTCCCCTTGATCCGCTCGAAGTCGATCTCGTAGCCGGCGAAGAAGAAGAGCATCCCGAGCCCGAGGTTGGCGAAGAATTCGACGAAGTCGTCGCTGTGGGCGAGGCCGAGGACTTCGGGGCCGATCAGGATCCCGGCAATCAGCTCGACCACGACGACCGGCGGCGCGAACCGTTTCGGCACCGTGGCAACGGTGATCGCGGCGATCGCCGAGACCGCCACGATCGCGAAAAACGAACCGGAGTCGACCTGGATCGCGGCGGTGGGCAGGGCGGGCAAGGGCATCATCCTACGGTCGGCAGGGTAGGATCACCAACGGACCGTGCTAGGCGGGGTGTCAGCGGTGCCTTGTAACCCGAAATCCGCTTAGCGGGGCCGACTACCGTTCCGAGGGACTGGCCGTCGGGGTCAGTGCGTCGCGGCGGCGTTGACGGCCGGGTCCTGCGCGACGTGGGCACGCGAATCAGGTCAGGTCCGGAAGGAAGCAGCCTTAAGCGGATGCCGCGGGTGCCGCAGGCGAGCCCGGCCTGAGCCATAAGCGACGGACACGCCCGGTGACCTCGTTTCGAAGGGCGGGTGCACGGTCCATATGCGTTGTCAGTCGATCAGGCGCTTGCGCATCTGGTGGACTGCGACGCGCCAGGTGAGGACGGCGAAGGCGACGAGGAAGGCGAATCGCAGGATGTCCTGCCACTCGAAGCCGAAGGCGCCGCCGCGGACCAGTTCGACCAGCTGGTGCAGGGGGTTGATCTGGGCCACGATCTGGAAGCCCTCGGGCAGCCCTTCGATCGGGAAGAAGGTGCCGGCGACGAGGAAGAGCGGCGTCACGAACAGCGCCGTCACGTAGTTGAACTGGTCGATCTTGGCGACGGTCGCCGCCATCGCCACCCCGAAGCCGGCGAAGCCGAGCGCGGTGACGAAGGCGAAGAGCGGGGTCAGCAGCATCCCCGGCTCGGGATCCAGCCCCCAGAAGAAGGTGACGACGAGCGGCACGCAGCCATAGACGGCCGAGCGGGTGGCGATCCACAGCATCTCGGCGCTGACTAGCTCTTCGACGTCGACCGGCGCCGCCAGGATCGCTTCGTAGGTGTTCTGGAAGCGGTGCTTGACGAAGGTCCCGAACATCGCCGGCAGGGCGCTGGAGAAGATCACCGCCGTCGCCACCATGCCGGTGCCGACGAACTGGATGTAGGGGATGCCGTTGACTTCGTCGACCAGGGTGGCGCTGAGGCCGAGCCCGAAGGCGAGCAGGTAGACCAACGGTTCGAGCACGCTGGAGAAGGTGGTCCCCCTCCAGTAGGTGCGGAAGTTGGCAACCTCGCGGCTCATCACCCCGGCGATCGCCGCCGGTTCCAGCCGCCGCATCGTCCGTTGCTCGGGCGTGGTCACGCTCATTCGCCTGTTCCTTTTCGTTGCTGGAGGCTGATAAGGAACAGACGAACCATCACTCGGCCTCCTCGCCGGTCAGCAGCACGAAGACGTCCTCGAGCGTCGCCGCCCGTACCACCGCGTCCTCGGGCACGGTGCCGTCGCTCGCCTGCTCGGAGCCGACGATCGCGATCGCCGGTCCCGCCGGTCGCACCCTCAACCCCGCAGCCTCGGCGCTCGCGCGCAGCTCGGTCAGGCGCTGGGGCGGCGCGTAGACCTCGGCGGTCTGGCGGCCGGCGTGCTCGGAGATCAGGTCGGCCGGCCGGCCGCGGCTGATGATCTTGCCGCGGTGCATGACGGCGACCTCGTCGGCCAGGCGCTCGGCCTCCTCGATGTAGTGAGTCGACATCAGGATCGTCGTCCCGCGCGATTTGAGCTCGCCGATAAGCGTCCAGAGCTCGGTCCGGATCTGCGGATCGAGGCCGACCGTCGGCTCGTCGAGAAGGACGAGCCGTGGTTCATGGACGAGGCCGCGGGCCAGCAGCAGGCGTCGCCGCATCCCGCCGGAGAGCTTGTCGACCGCATCGCGCCGGCGATCGCGGAGGCGGGCGAGGTCGAGGCAGCGGTCGACGGCGGCGCCGACGTCCGGGACCCGGTAGAGCCGGGCGTAGACGGCGAGGTTGTCTTCGACGGTGACGTCGACGTCGAGGTTGTCGAGCTGGGGGACGACGCCCATTTCCGCGCGGGCCGGCTTCGACTGCTCCGGCAGCTCGTGGCCGAGGACGCGGAGCTCGCCGGAGTCAGCGACCGCCTGGCCGGTCAGCAGCCGCATCGTCGTCGACTTGCCGGCGCCGTTCGGCCCCAGCAGGCCGAGGCAGATGCCTTCCGGCACCTCGAGGTCGAGGCCGTCGACCGCGGTGATCGGCCCGAAGGTCTTGACCACGTGTCTGAGCTCGATTGCCGCCATCGCCTGATGGTTTCATGAGCGGACCTTTTGGCAGCGGCCGGTCAGGCGGCGAGCAGGCGCTCGGCGAGCCAAAGGTCGCAGAGCCAGTCTCCCGGCGCCGCCTTGCGCCGCGCGACAACTAGCCCGCCGGGGCCGCTGCGGACGACCACCCGCTTCGATTCTGCCTCGAACTCGCCGCACGGCGTCGCGATCGCGACCTCGCTGTGGCCGGCCTCTTCGTGGCCGCCGAAGCGGACTGCCACCGCCCGCCCGTGTCGCTCGCCGCTCAGCTCGGTGAGGCCGTGGAGGCGGTAGTCGAAGCCGGGCATCGTCGGCCCGCGCGGCTCGAAGCCCCCCTTGGGTCGTGCCGTCAGCTGTAGGCCAAGCGGTTGCATCGCCCGCTCCAGGCGCGCGTAGCCCTGGTCCAGCTCGCCGCCGGGGCCGATCGCGCGGAAGGAGCCGTAGAGCGCCGCGATCACGATCAGCGGCACGCCGATCAGCAGCGGCACGAACGATTCCAGCAGGTAGGCGGGGGGGACGGTGAGGAAGATCAGGGCGAAGATGACCGCGCCGAGCTTGATGCTGCGCCGGCCGGCGTCCCACGTCTCGGCCTGGGCTGCCACCGCGTCGGCCTCGATCGGAGCGATCGCCAGCGCCGCCCAGAGCTCGGCTTCGGAGACCGCCGACGGGTTCTCGACCGCGCGGCCCCCTTCGGCGGCGGCACGACCTCGGTTCCGCGCGTCGGCGCCGGCAACGTGTGCGAGATCGCCGCGCTGGAGCAGGAGCAGGACGACGACGAAGATCCCGATCACGCCGAAGATCAGCCCGAGGGCGAGCTTCGGGTTCGATTCGCCTTCGCCCGCCGTCAGCCCGATCACCGCCGCCAGGGCGGCGACGACGAAGACGCCGACCAGCCCGAAGCGCGACGAGCGTTTGAAGTCACCCCTGAGCACCGGCGCCAGCCTATCCCGGCTGCCTGGCAGACTGCCGCCGATGCTGGACGAGCGCTGGATCCGGTCCCTGCACGTTGAGTCGATGCGGCGCGCCGACCTGCACCGCGAGCGCGAGCCGCACGTCCTCTTCCAGGCCTCGACGATCGGGGCGCTGCTCGAGGGTGCCTTCGAGGGCGACCTCAGCTTCGCCGAGCTGGCCGAGCACGGCGACCTCGGGTTGGGGACGCTGAACCATCTCGACGGCGAGATGGTCGCCCTCGGCGGCGAGTTCTTCCGCGCCGACGTCGAGGGGCGGATCCACCCGGTCGGCTCGCGGGAGCGGACGCCGTTCGCTGTGGTGACGCGCTTCGAGCCGACGGTCGAGGAGCGCCTGCCCGGCGAAGCCGGGCGCTTTTCTCGCTCGCACGAGGAGCTGCTGGCCTGCCTCGACGAGCTAATCCCCGCCGGCTCCTCGTCCTGCGCGATCCGCCTCGACGGCCGCTTCGCCCTCGTCCGCGCCCGCTCGGTGCCGCGGCAGGAGCCGCCCTACCGGCCGCTGACCGAGGTGGTTGCCGACCAGCACGTCTTCGAGCTCACCGACGTCGAGGGGACGATGCTTGGCGTCCGCTTCCCCGGCTACGCCGAGGGGATCGAGGTCGGCGGCTATCACCTCCACTTCATCAGCGCCGACCGCAGCCGCGGCGGCCACGTGCTCGACTCGCGCAGCGGCGAGTTGCGGGTGCGGATCGACCCCTCCGACGATCTCCACGTCGAGCTGCCGCCGACGGTCGAGCTCGAGGGCGCGGACCTCGCTGCCGCGACGCACGCCGCGGTCGAGGCGGTCGAGCGGGGCTAGCTCACGAGGGGAAGCAGGGTTCCCAGGGGCGGGCGGAGAGGTCGTAGTCCTTGCGGATGACGCTGAAGCGCAGCCGTTCGGCCTGATCGCAGATCGCCGCCAGCGGTTCGCTGTATTCGGCGACGAAGACCCCCTTGCCGGCGGCGACGAAGGGGCTGAAGCGGCCGCACTCGTCGTAGGCGAAGCACTCCTCGACGACGGCGAAGTCGAAGCGGCCGACCAGTGCCTTCACCTGCGCCGGGTCGTTCTTCAGCGCCACCGCCATCCCGCGCCGGTGGACTTCCCGGGCGATCCAGCGGTTGAAGCGGAGCTGGTCGGCGGCGGTGAGGGGGAACCCGGTCTTGTTTTCGTAGCCGGCGACGTTGTCGGGCTCGACCGCGTCGAACCCCTTGCGCCGGCAGCGGTCGAAGCGGCTGCGGAGGATCGGCGCCAGCAGGTCGATGCGGCGGATGTCGAGCCAGCGCTCGTCCGGGTAGCCCGCGTAGGCACGACCGAGGACGGACTTCGGGAAGCGGCCGGCGTCCGGCCGGTAGTTCTCCCAGGAGCCGACGTCGAGGTAGCAGATCGCCCGTCGGCCCTTGCGGTGCAGCGCGGCGACGGTCCTTGCGGGGACTTCGAAGCCGTCGACCTCGTAGACGCTCGCGTCAACGGAGAGGTCGATCTTTCCCTGCAGCTGCCACTGCCAGGCGGCGGTAGTGGGTTGCGGGTGCCAGCGGGCACCGGCGGTGGGGGCGAAGAGAAGAGAAGCAACGAGCGTCACCAAAAGAAGGACGGCGAGCCTGCGGGCGGTCACGGACAGCGACGATAGACAACCCACGACTCGTTGCTCGCGACCCGCTTGAACCCTTTGGGCGGCGGGAACGAGGGATCGGTCGGGTCGTTCGGGTCGAGGATGAAGTTGTGGATCACGAACTCGTTCGCGGGGGCGACGAAATAGGCATACGGGGGGGTGTCGCCCTCGCCGGCGCTGACGATCTGCGTCGGCTTCACGTCGAGGCCGAAGGCGAGGCGGGGGACGGCGCGGTGGTTGGGGACCGCGATCTTGCCGCAGAGCGGCTCGAAGGCACCTTCGTCGACCAGATCGGAGAGGTCATTCTCGATCTCTGCCTGGTTGGTGAGGTCGGTGTCGACTCGGGAGTCGAGGTCCCACTGGTTCGGGAGCCAGACCACGAACATCGCCGCGACGAGCGCGGCGAAGACCTGCCAGCGGCGGCGCCAGGGGTGGCTTGCCTCGAGCAGGCGCCAGCCGAGCAGGGCGACGCCGACGAAGATCGCCAGGATCGCGGCGGCGAGCATCGTGTAGCGGGGGAGGATCGCGAGCCCGCCGCAGGCGAGCAGGGCGAAGGCGATTAGCGCGAGCGCGGCGGCGGCGACCCCGAGCAGCGAGCGGCGGCGCAGGAAGGCGAACCCTAGGGCGACACCGCCGAGGGCACCGACCATCCCCGGCCACTGCAGCACCTCGCCGAGCCGCCGCGGCCCGTAGAGGACGAGGTCTACCGGCCCGGTCTGCCGCTCCAGCGTCTCGACGGTTTCTTTGGTCCCGGTCCAGGAGTAGGTCGGGCTCCCGGTCGTGATCAGGTCGAACACCGCCCAAAGCAGCGGCCCCGCCAGCGCCAACGCTGCGAGCCACACCAGCGTCCTTCCGCCGACGGGACGATTTGCGGTCTCACTAACCGCTTTTCGGCCCATCGGCGAGGAGGGGTAGGCGAGGTAGGCCCAGTAGACGACGGCGAAGAGCCAGGCCTCGGGGCGGAGCAGGCCGGCGAGAGCGAGGAGGGCGAGGACGGGCCAGCCGGCGCGCGGACGTTTCGCCTCGACCAGCAGAGCGCCGAGGCAGAGGGCGATGTAGGGGAGGTCGATGTAGGCGCGGAGGCCGTTGGAGAGGAAGGGGGCGCGGGTGAGGACGATCGCGGCGGCGACGGAGCCGATCCAGCGGTCGAACCAGATCGTCCCCAGCCGGTAGACGAAGAAGCCGATCAGGCCGAGGGAGAGGTAGGCGACGATCATCGTCACCGTGATCGCGCCGTCGCCGAGTGGCGTCGCCACCAGCCCCAGGAGGTCGGTCAGCGGGTGCGGGGTCGGCGGCAGCGCGGCGCCGTAGTCGGGGCTGTCGCCATGCGCCATTTCACGCCCCCAGACGAGCGCGTAGATCGTGTCGTAGTTGGGGAACCCGTAGGGGAAAACGAGCAGCAGGGCCGCCGTCACCCCAGCGACCCAGGCGGCGGGCGTCAGCCAGTTGCGGGCCCCCTTGCGCACGGGCGGCACGGTATCGGGCGCCCCGAACGGGGCGCGTGTTGGGCGTGGATACACTGGCCCGAGAGCCGATGAGCGAGTCGACTTCCCTCTACCGACGCCACCGCCCCGGGTCCTTCGACGAAGTCGTCGGGCAGACCCACGTCGTCCGCACCCTGCGCAACGCGGTCGAGCAGGGCAAGGTCCACCACGCCTACCTCTTCGTCGGCTCGCGCGGCACCGGCAAGACCTCGATGGCGAAGATCCTCGCCCGCTCGCTGAACTGCGAGCGCGGCGGGCCGACCGTCACCCCCTGCGGCGAATGCGAGTCCTGCGTGACGATCGCCGCCGGCACCTCGGTCGACGTGATCGAGATGGACGCCGCCTCGAACCGCTCGGTCGACGACGTCCGCGACCTCCGCGAGCGGGTCGCCTACGCGCCGGCCGGTGGCCACTGGAAGGTCTACATCCTCGACGAGGCGCACATGCTGACCAAAGAGGCCTGGAACGCCTTCCTGAAGACGCTCGAGGAGCCGCCGCCGAACACCGTCTTCGTCCTCGCCACCACCGAGTCGCACAAGGTGATGGCGACGATCGCCGATCGCTGCCAGCGCTTCGACTTCCAGCGCCCCTCGCTGGAGCAGATCTCCGAGGTGCTGAACCGGGTCGCCGCCGCCGAGTCGATCGAGGTCGAGGACGGCGCCGTGGCGATGATCGCCCGCTCGGCGTCGGGCAGCTTCCGCGACGCCCTCGGCACCCTCGACCAGCTCGTCGCCTTCGGCGGCAGCCAGGTCGAGCTCAAGAACGTGCTCGAGATGCTCGGGGCAGCGGACGCCGACCTCCTCTTCGAGACGATCGACGCAGTCGTCGCCGAGGACCCCAAGCAGGTCCTGCTCGGCATCGAGCGGATGGCTCGCTCGGGCCGCGACCCCTCGCAGTTCGCCCGCGACCTCCTCGCCCACCTGCGACACCTGCTGATCGTGCAGACGACCGGCGAAGTCCCGACCACCTTCGTCGTCACCGCCACCAACACCGGCCGCATGCAGGCACAGGCCCAGGCGATCAAACCGGCCAACCTGATCCGCACCATCGACGAGCTTGCGGATGCGCTGACCGCGGTGCGCGAGGGCGACGACGCCCGCCTGGCCGTCGAGATCGCCCTGCTGAAGGCCGCACGTCCCGATCTCGATCCCGACACCGAGGGACTCCTGAGGAGGATCGAGAGACTCGAGCAAGGCCGAGGCGCTGAGGCCGCGGGTCCTGCCACCGCAGGGGACCCACCCCCCCTTCCGGTAGCTAAAGCTTCCTCAGGGGGGGTCCCCCCTACGGTGTCACCCACGGCAGAGGCCCCGTCTCAAGACGATCCACCTCCGGCGGAAGAGGAAGAGGCGGAAGCGATTCCTCCGGTGGGTGGCGACGATGCGGGACCCTCGCCAGTTGGCGAGGGGGACGTATCGGAGACAGGACCCGCCGGCCAACCCGACCTCAGCCTGGAGGAGATCCAGCGCGTCTGGCCTGCCGTCCTCCACAAGCTGCACGAGACCGCTCCGGCACTTGCCGGAGCGCTCGAAGGAGCGCGGCCGGTCAGCTTCGGGGACGGGGGACTCGAGGTTGGATTCCCTCCCGACATGACCTTCCTGAAAAGGAATGCCGACAGCCCTGACAAGCGGGACACGGTTGCCGCGGCATTCGCCGCGGTCACCGGGGTGGGTCTGCGACCGACTTATGTCCTCCTCGACGGAGAGGCGCCGCCGGATACGCCGGCGCCGGGTAGTGAGGAGGTCGACGAGGAAGAGCTGCTGGAGCGGCTGAAGAGCGAGTTCGACGCGGAGGAGGTCAGTTAGGTGGCACGTGGAGGCGGTCCCGGAGGCTTCGACATCCAAGGCCTGATGAAACAGGCCCAGCAGATGCAGGCCGAGATGCTGGAGGCGCAGGAGAAACTGAAAGACGAGGTCGTCGAGGCGAGCGCCGGCGGCGGCATGGTCAAGGTGAAGATGGGCGGCGACCTGACCCTGCGCGAGATCGTCATCGACCCCGAAGCGATCGACCCCGAGGAGGCCGACCTGCTCCAGGAGATGGTGCAGGCGGCGGTCAACGAGGGTCTGCGCGCGGCGCAGGCGCTGGCCGGCGAGAAAATGGGCGGCATCGCCGGCGGCGACCTCGGCGGCATGGGCGGTCTGCTCGGTTGAGCGACGGCCCGGCACCGCTCGCGCGCCTGGTCGCCGAGCTCTCGCGGTTGCCGGGCATCGGCCAGCGGACCGCGCAGCGGCTCGCCTTCCACCTGCTGCGGGCGCCCGACGAAGAGGCCTTCGCGCTCGGCGACGCGATCCGCGAAGTGAAGGAGAAGGTCGGCCTCTGCGAGGAGTGCTTCAACCTCGCCGAGGGGCCGCTCTGCCGGATCTGCGCCGACCAGAACCGCGACCGTTCGATGATCTGCGTGGTCGAGGAGCCCGCCGACGTGATCCCGATCGAGCGCACCCACGAATACCGCGGCCTCTACCACGTCCTCGGCGGCGCCCTCTCGCCGATCGACGGCGTCGACGCCGAAGACCTGAAGATCGGCGAGCTGCGGCGGCGGGTCGAGCGCGGCGGCTTCTCCGAGGTGGTGCTGGCGACCAACCCGACGACGACGGGCGAGGCGACCGCCCTCCACATCGCCGAGATGCTGCGCGGCCAGGTGACGGTGACGCGGCTGGCCAGCGGCCTGCCGGTCGGCGCCGACCTCGAGCACGCCGACGAGGTCACCCTCGGCAAGGCGCTTGCCGGGCGAAGAAGCCTGGAATAAGCGCAACCGGATATCCGTCCTGGACGACCGTCGTCCCGCAAATAGCGGGGTTTTGCAGATCGGGCGTCCGCGGCTTTCGCGAAGGTCATGTCGTGCCTGACCAGTCCAATCTCGGCCGCCGTCGCGAAGACGGCTCTTCGGCGGGGCGCCTCGCGCTCAAGGTGTCGGAGCTGCACGCCGATCTTCTAGGCAGCTTGCACGAGGAGATTGGAACCAATGGAGAGCAGTTCGTTCTTGCCGCGCCAGCGGCTGGCGGGAGAGTTCGGGTCTGTCACCGCTGCGGCGGTGGAGGCTGCGCAGGGCGGGGGAGGGCACCGGGGGGGTGCCTTCCGGAGCAAAGATGGGGAGGGCTCCTCAGGCACCCCCCCGGTGCCCTCTAACGGGGATGCCGCTCCGGTCGAGCAGCAGCTGGAAGAACTGCCCAGCCTCTACCAACCGGGCCATATGCGGCGGCGGCTGGAACAGCTGTTGGAGACGAACCGGCGGTATGGGCATCCGTTCGGGCTCGCTGTCTTTGACGCTTCAGGTCCCGGGGTGCGTCCGCATGACGTCGCCGGCGGTCAGGAGACGGTCCTCTCGATCGTCGGCGCGGCGCTGCGCGACAGCATCCGCATCGTCGACGAAGCCTTTCGGCTCGAGGAGGACGCGATCTGCGTCCTCGCTCCCAACATCGGCACCGTTGAAGGCGTGCAGATGTGCGAGCGATTGCTCGGGCAGCTCGATGACCTCGAGCGCGCAGGAGGGCTGCGGATCTGCATCTCCGCCGGGGTCGTCGCCTGTCCTGACCACGGCGCCGACGCCGAAGAACTTCTGCACAAGGCCGACGCGGCGATGTGGCGCGCTCGGGCGGTTGGACAGCCCGTCGGCGTTGGCGCTTTGCAAGATCGCTAACAGTTTCGGCGAAATTTGCCGATAACCGGTGTAAACCCGGGTTTCGGGTGGGAGAATCCGCGATTCGACGTCGAATAGACGCGCAGTCCACCCGTTCGACCTTCTTATCTAAATGCCAGGAATCCGCACCAACGCCGCCGCCGAAGTCCTGGGCGTGAGCCCCAACACCCTGCGCAGCTGGGAGCGCCGCTATGGCTACCCGCAGCCGAAGCGGACCGTCGGCAACCACCGCAACTACGAGCTGGTCGAGCTGCAGGCGCTGCGCGACGCGCTGGCGGAGACCGGCAACATCTCCTCGGCGATCGAGCTGGCGCGCCAGCGCCAGGCAGGCGCCGGCCAACGACGGCAGCCTCTTCGCCGCCTTCGAGAGCTTCGACGAGTCCGCCGCCGACCGCGCCGTCGAGGAGAGCCTCGCCCTGCGCTCGCTGGAGCGGACGGTGGAGGAGCTGCTGCTGCCGGCGATCGACAAGCTCGCCGCCGACCCCGAGCGCGAGGCCGAGCTCGAGTTCGCCGCCCGCTGGGCGACCGGCTGGTTGCACGGCGCCCGCCGCCTCGCCTCCGCCGCCGCCCGCCCGGCCGGGATTCTGCTGCTCGACTCGAGCCACGGTCAGGACGCCGAGGAGGTCTACATCCAGGCCCTCGACCTCGCCCTGCGCCGCGCCGGCTTCCGCGTCCTCGTCCTCTCCAACGAGCTCGGCGACGAGCGGCTCGACCGCGCCCTCGGCGCCCTCGACCCGACCGCGATCGTCCTCTGCGGCCCCGGCGCCGATACCCAGAGCGCCGTCAAGCTGGTCCGCAAGATCCGCGAGCTCGGCTTCGTCGCCCCGCTCTACGGCTTCCGCGCCGACGGCCTGATCGGCGCCGCCGTCCCCTCCGCCGGCAGCCGTCCCAGCGAAGTCACCGGCATGCTCAACGCCGATCTACGGCGCCGAGCAACTCAGGCTTTCGCTTAGGTCGTCTGAGGGAGGGTGCCGGTGGGGGTCCCTGGGAGCACCTCCGCCGCGATAAGCGTTACTGGCTGACGCTAGGACGTCGCTGGCGCGGCTCCATGCCAAGTACCCAGGGACCCCCGCCGGCACCCTCCCGCGATCGAGCTCTAGCGGAACCCCCCCAACCCCACCAGCTTTCTCGAAAGCAGCCGCGAGCTCAACCTCCGGTTTGTTGATAGCTGTCCGGTCCTTGGCCGTCCCGGGAGCGCGTGTTGGAGGAGGGGGCGGGGTACCCCCTTCGCGCCACTTAGCACGAGGCGGGCCGAGAGCCTTCGGGCGACAGCAACAGGACGTTCCTCCGCCGAGCTGCGGCGAGAAGGGGGTACCCCGCCCCCTCCCAACGGGAACCTACGAACCCGTGGCCTGTGGCTCCGCCGCCTCGCTGATCCCCCAGCGTTCGTGCAGGCGGCGCAGCGGCGCCGGCGCCCACCAGTTCCACTTGCCGAGCAGCTCCATCAGCGAGGGCACGAGGAGGGCGCGGATGATGCGTGGCGTCGATCAGGACCGCCAGCGCCGTGCCGACCCCGTTCTCCTTGATGAAGATGATCTGCGAGGTGGCGAAGGCGCCCATCGCGACCGCGAAGAGGAGCGCCGCGGCGGTGACGATCCGGCCGGTCCGCTCGAGCCCGATCGCCACCGACTCCGAGTCCGAGGCGCCGTTGTCGCGCGCCTCCTTGATCCGCGAGAGCAGGAAGACGGCGTAGTCGGTGGAGAGGCCGAAGGCGACGGCGAAGAGCAGGATCGGCATCGTCTGCTCGATCGCCCCCGGGCTGGAGTAGTCGAGGAAGCCCTTCGAGCCGGCCGTCCTGGAAGATCAGCACCAGCAGGCCGAAGACGGCGCTGAGGTTGAGGAAGTTCATGATCAGCGACTTGATCGGCAGGATCACCGAGCCGGTCATCAGGAAGAGGATCACCAGGGTCGCCGACGATCACGATCGCCAGCGCGATCGGCAGGTGCTGCGTCGAGGCTCGACTGGAAGTCGACGAAGTCGGCGGTGGCGCCGCCGACCAGGACCGTCGGCGCCCGGCGGCGGCGGCAGGTCGCGGATCGCCTTCACCGTGGTCTGGCTGGCGTCCGAGGCGAAGGGGTTGGCGGAGACGACCTGCAGCGCGGTGACCCCGGCGCCGAGCCGCTGCGGCGGCAGCCACTTCGGCGACCCCGGCGACGCCGCGCGACCTCGGCGGCGAACTGCGCCGCGGCCTTCGGTCCGCCGCCTTCGACGTCGATCCAGATCGGCGTGTCGTGGTAGGGCGGGAACTCGCTCGCTGACCGTGTCGTAGGCCTGGCGGGCGCTGGCCGACTCCGGCAGCACGGTCGGGTCGACGGTGTTGAACTTGATCTGCGAGGAAGGGCAGCCCGAGGACGATCAGGAAGAGGGCGCTGAGCGGTCGCGACCGGGATCGGCCGGCGCATGACGAAGCGCGAGAGCCGGTACCAGAAGCCGTCCTGCGTCGGGCCGGGCGTCGGCCTCGGCGCGGCGCTGCAGGAACTTCGGGGCGCCGGCGTTGACCCGGGCGCCGAGCAGGGTCAGCACCGCCGGCAGCACGGTCAGCGAGATCAGCGCCGCGAACAGCGCCACCAGCGCGCCGCCGAGGCCCATCGAGTAGAGGAAGCGCTGCGGGAAGACCAGCAGCGAGGCGAGCGCCGCCGAGACCGTCAGCGAGGAGAAGAAGACGGTGCGCCCGGCGGTCGCCAGCACCCGCCGCATCGCCTCCAGGCCCGGGCCCGCTCTTGGCGATCTCCTCGCGGTAGCGGGAGACGATGAAGAGGCTGTAGTCGATCGCCAGCCCGAGCCCGAGCGCCGTCGTCAGGTTGAGCGCGAAGATCGAGATCGAGCCGAATTCGCTCGCCACGCGGAGGATGAGGAAGGTGCCGACGATCGCCAGGCCGCCGATCATCAGCGGCAGGACCGAGGCGACGAGGCTGCGGAAGAAGAGCAGCGAGAGCAGGAAGAGCAGCGGGAAGGCGAGCATCTCGGCCTTTTTCAGGTCTTCCTCGACCTGCTTGTTGACCTGCTCCTGGGCGACCGCGAAGCCGCCGACGACGACGCCGGGGTGCGCGCTCAGTTGCGTCGGCGATTTCGTCGCCGACTTCCTGCAGCTCCTTGTCTTCGGTCGCCTTCAGGGCGACGGCGAAGTAGGTCGACTGTCCGTCCTCGGAGACGAAGGCGGGGGAGCGGGTGTCGTAGTAGCCGCTGACCGAGGCGACGTCGGGGCGGTCGGCGACTTCGCTCTTCGAGCCGCTCGACCCGCTGCCGGGTCGCCGGCGCGGCGACCGGCGCGTCCTCGACCACGGCGAGCACCGCCGGCACCCGCAGGCCGGCGTCCTGCAGCCGCTCCCTCGCCTGCACGGTCTCGGTGCCGGGTCGTCGGCGCCGTAGGGGTCGAGGCGGTCGGCGACCGAGCCGCCGAGCGCGCCGGCGAGGAGGAAGAAGACGAGCGCGAGCAGGCCGACGCGCTTCGCCCTGCTCGTTTGCGAGCCGCGCCAGGGAATCGAACATCACTCGCTCCTTTTCTCGAGAGCGGAGTCGAGAAGCTGGGCTTCCATCCGCTCGCACCAATCGGCAAACCACTCGGTGAACTCGATCCCGCCCCGCAGCACGATCATCGGGAAGGGGTCCTCGATCTCGCCTTTCATCTGCTCGATCGCCCGCAGCCGCTCGTTGACCGCGAGCCGCTGCGCGCGCATCGAGCGCAGGATCTCGACCGCCTCCTCGCGGGGGAGGGCGTCGGCGAAGAAGAGTTTCAGCAGCCCTTCGTCGCGCATCTCGAAGGTCTCCGGCGCCTGCCGCAGCCAGGCCCGCAGCTCCTCCTCGCCGTCGGCGGTGATCTCGTAGACGGTTCGCTTGCGGCCGCCGGTGGGGACGTCGGAGCCGACGATCAGTCCCGCCTCCGCCAGCCGCTTCAGCTCCGGATAGATCTGCCCGTAGCTGGCGGCCCAGAAGAACCGGGTCGAGTTGTCGACCACGGCTTTGATCTCGTAGCCCGACCGCGGTTCGTTGCGGACCATACCGAGGATCACGTAGGCGGTGGGGCTCAGATGCTCCATGTCTCCGCCTATATATCGATCAGATATATCCTGGAGTGTGATTAGCGTCACACCTGTAAGGTCAGCATTCGCAATCCAGGAGGAAGGAGCTTCGAGATGTCGCTTGATCAGAGCAAGGTCGGCCGGGTGGTGGCCGAACAGATGGAGGCGATCGAGAACGACTACGGCGACGACTGCGAGATCGGCGACGTCTGCACGATCGTCGAGGTGGTCGGGCCGCACGGCTCCCACGTCCGCGTGCGCAGCAGCGACATGCGCCCGCACAGCGGCCTCGGCCTGATCCGGATGGCCGAACAGGCGATGCTCGGGAACCTCGGGGGCTCGGCCGAGTAGGCAGGGCGCAGCTGAGCGGGACGGTCTTCCCGACTATCCTCAGATCTCGATGAGTGGGGATGGTTCCGACATCGTCGTGATGAAGTTCGGCGGCACCTCGGTCGCCGGCGCCGAGCAGATCAAGCGCGCCGCGGCGCGGATCGTCGCCGCCCGCGAGGCGGGCAACCGCGTCGTCGCCGTGCTCTCCGCCCGCGGCAAGACGACCGACGAACTGGTCGAGCAGGCGCACGAGATCTCCGAGCGCCCGGTGGCCCGGGAGATGGACATGCTGCTCTCGACCGGGGAGCGGATCTCCTGCGCGCTGGCGGCGATGGCGATCCACGACATGGGCCACGAGGCGATCTCGCTGACCGGCTCCCAGGCCGGGATCGTCACCGACTCCTCCCACACCAAGGCGCGGATCATCGACGTCCGCGCCGACCGCATCGCCGAGGCGCTGGAGCAGGACCGGATCGTCCTCGTCGCCGGCTTCCAGGGCGTCTCGACCGACAGCCGCGACGTCACCACCCTCGGCCGCGGCGGCTCCGACACCACCGCCGTCGCCCTGGCGGCGGCGCTCCGCGCCAGCGTCTGCGAGATCTACACCGACGTCTCCGGCGTCTACAGCGCCGACCCGCGGATCGTCGCCGACGCCCACAAGCTCGACCGCGTCTCCTTCGAGGAGATGCTCGAGATGTCGGCCTCCGGCGCGGGGGTGCTGCAGCTGCGCTCGGTCGAGTACGCGCGCAACCACGGGGTCCGCATCCACTGCCGCAGCAGCTTCGAGGACGGTCCCGGTACCCTCGTCGTCTCAGAGGAAGAGACCATGGAGAACCCCTTCGTAACCGCAGTCACCCACTCCGACACGGAGGCCCGCGTGACCCTCACCGGCCTCCGCGACGAGCCCGGCGTCGCCGGCCGCATCTTCGGCGCCCTGGCCGAGGCCAACGTCAACGTCGACGTGATCATCCAGAACGAGCCGGTCGGCGACGACCAGCTCGCCGACCTCTCCTTCACCGTCGACCGCTCCGACCTGCCGATCGCGCAGCGACACGATCGCCGCCCTCGGCGACGTCTCGCTCGAGGTCCTCACCGACGAGCAGATCGGCAAGGTCTCGATCGTCGGCGCCGGCATGCGCTCGCACCCGGGCGTCGCCGCCAAGGTCTTCCAGGTGCTCGGCGAGGAGAGGATCAACATCGAGATGATCTCCACCTCGCCGATCAAGATCTCGTGCGTCATCCCCGCCGACCGCGTCAAGGACGCGGTCAACGTCCTCCACCAGGCGTTCGAGCTGGGCGAGGACGCGATCCAGCCCGAGGACCCGACCGGACCCGGCCACCGGCCCACGGTCGCCGGCTGAACCGGTCGCCTCTCAGGTAATGGCCGGCGACGGATACAGAGTCGGGGTGCTGGGCGCGACGGGGCTCGTCGGCTCGACGATCCTCGAGCTGTTGGCGCAGCGCGGCTTCCCGGTCGCCGAGCTGCGGCCGCTGGCATCCGAGCGCTCGGCCGGCAAGACGATCGAGTTCGGATCCAAGGTGCTGACGGTCCAGGCCGTGAGCGACGACTCGATCCAGGGCCTCGACCTCGTCCTCTCTTCGGCCGGCGGCTCGGTCAGCGCCAAGTGGACCCCGAAGATCGTCGAGGCAGGCGCGACCGTGGTCGACAACACCAGCTACTGGCGCATGCACGACGACGTCCCGCTGGTCGTCTCCGAGGTCAACCCCGACGCCCTCGAGGGCCACAAGGGGATCATCGCCAACCCGAACTGCTCGACGATGCAGATGGTCGTCGCCCTGAAGCCGCTCTACGACGCCGCCGGGATCGAGCGCCTGGTGATCTCGACCTACCAGGCCGTCTCGGGGACCGGCAAGGCGGCGATCGACGCGCTGCGCGCCGAGGCGCGGGCCGTGGTCGGCGGCTACGACGTACCCCCGGCGGGGATCTACCCGCACCAGATCGCCTTCAACGTGCTGGCTCAGGCGGGCAGCTTCGCCGAGGGGGACGACCACACCGATGAGGAGCGCAAGCTGATCAACGAGACCCGCAAGATCCTCGGCGACGCCGAGATCAAGGTCAGCGCCACCTGCGTGCGGGTCCCGGTCGAGACCGGCCACTCGGAGGCCGTCAACGTCGAGACCCGGGAGCCGCTGGACCCCGAGCGCGCGCGCGAGCTGCTCGCCGCCGCGCCGGGGGTGACCGTCGTCGACGACCCCGCCGCCGGGCGCTACCCGATGGCGATCGACGCCGCCGGCAAGGACGACGTCTTCGTCGGCCGCATCCGCCGCGACCCCGGCAACGAGCGCGCCCTCGACCTCTGGGTCGTCTCCGACAACCTCCGCAAGGGGGCTGCTACCAACGCGGTCCAGGTGGCGGAGCTCCTCGTCGAGCGCGATCTGCTGGGCAACCACCAATAGCGTGGGCATCAGCTTCGCCGAGGGACTGCTGCTGTTCGGGGGGCTGCTCGCCGTCGTCGCCGCGCTCTCGGGGGTGATGAAGGGGACGGTGCTCTCGGCCTCGGTGCTCTCGGTCGCGCTCGGCTTCGGCCTCGCCGCCGCCGGCGTCGTCGACGTCGAGGCGACCGACGAAGCCGTCGTCGAGCTGGTCGAGCTGGCGCTGGTCCTCACCCTCTTCTCCGACGGGATGTTCGTCGAGCGCGAGCTTCTGCGCAGCCATTGGGGTCCGACGGCGCGGGCGCTCGTGATCGCGATGCCGATCACCATGGGGCTGCTGGCGCTGGCGGCAAAGGCGCTCTTCCCCGATCTCAGCTGGGCCGAGGCCTTCCTGCTGGGGGCGGTGCTCTCACCCACCGACCCGGTCGTCACCTCGGCCGTCGTCACCTCGCGCCTGGTCCCGAGCAAGGTCCGCCACACGCTCAACCTCGAGTCCGGCCTCAACGACGGCCTCGCGCTCCCCTTCGTGCTCTTCTTCCTCGTCCTCGCCTCACCCGGCGGCGACGCCGCCGCCGAAGGGATGAAGCTGATCGGCGAGGCAGCCGTGGGCGCGGTCATCGGCGTCTTCCTCGGGGTGGTGGGCGGACGGCTCCATCATTCGCTTCCCGGCGGCGGCATCACCCCCCGTTACGAGGGGATCTATTCAGTCGGCTTCGCCCTTTTCGCCTTCGGCCTCGCCGAAGTGACGATCGGGAACGGCCTGATCGCCGCCTTCGTCTGTGGGATCGCGATGGGGGCGAGCGAGCGCGAAGTGCCGGAGGGATTCGTCGAGTTCGCCGAGAACAGCAGCGCCATCCTCCAGGTGCTGACCTTCTTCGTCTTCGGCGGCCTCATCTTCGCCACCGGCTTCCACCATGACGTGCCGCCGCTCGTCGTCTTCATCGTCTTCGCCCTCCTCGTTGCCAGGCCGGTGGCGGTGATGCTCTCCTTCCTGCGGACCGGGATCCCGCAGTCGGAGAAGCTGTTCATGGCCTGGTTCGGCCCCAAGGGCGTGGCCTCGATGCTCTTCGCCCTCTTCGTCTTCAAATCGGACGTCGGCGGCAGGGACCTGATCTTCGACGTCGCCGCGATCGCGATCATCACCTCGATCGTCGCTCATGGTCTCACCGACACGGTCGGCGCCAAATGGCTCGCCCGCCGCGTCGGTCTTTGACCAATCTCCCGCTTCAGGTGCGCAGGTTCAGCCGGTGGGTGGCGGCGATCCGGTCGATCCGGCCCTGCTCTAAGTCGGCCTCGCGGGCAAGCTGGGGCCAGCTGGCGATTGCCCCCGTTACCTGCTCGACGATCTCGGTCGCCTGTCCCCGCTTCAGGCCGGCAAGGCGGGCGACGGAATGCAGATCCTCGCCGATGAAGTCGTCGGTCTTGCCGTTGATCGACATCTGGTGGCTGCGGGTCTGCCGACCCTCGGGGTTGTAGGCGTAGACGACGTCGAAGGCGGGGGAGAGGGACCAGCGGCCCTTGCGGTCCATCAGGAAGGCGATGTTCTTGACGTGGTCGTCCTGGTTCCTACTGACGACGTTGAAGACCATGCGGCGAAACTGCTCCACCATCGCCTGCTGGGAGATCCCCAGCCGCCTGATCACCTGGAACGCCTGCTCGTAGGAGTTCGCTCTCGGCTGGTTGAAGTCGAGGTGCGCAAGCGCGGCTAGCGATTGCATGTGGAGCTTGTTGCCGGCATCGTCCCGGTCGAAGCGCCGGGTCATGAAGTGGCGGCGGTCGCCCTCTTCCAGAAGCCTGCACTCGGTCATCTCGATCCCGGCTCGTCCCGCCATCTGCGAGTAGACGTACTCGACCACGCCGTAGCCCTTCGACCTGCCGAGGTCCCGCGTCTCGTCGTCGACGCCGTCGAACTTGAGGATCCAGTACTGAAAGCCGGAGTCGCTGGGCAGTTGCCCGGATCGCACCTCTTCGGTGCGGGGGTCGAGCGCAATCAACGCCTTGGCTCGCGCGCCGCCCGCCGAAGTTCCGACCCGGAGGATCTCGCGCATCGCTTCTCGCTTCCCGCTCAGCCTGGTGGAGAGGTCGGAGCGGTGGGCCAGAACCTCCGCTGCGAGCTCTGCCAGCGCCTCCACGTCGAGGCGGTGGCTGATCGTCGGTTTGGGCCCGAGGGCAGGTTTGAACTCCAACGCTCCCATGCCGCGCTGTCCCACGTAACAGAGCCGCTCTACCGCGTCGAAATCCCCGGGCCGGCGCCCCTGGGTCGCCAGCCAGGCGTCGATCAGGGCATGTCCGTATCGATCTGGCAGCGAATCGGCCAAGAGGCCGGGCAACCCGCTGAAGCTGTCCGGGGAGAGACCGGGGAATCGGTACACCCGCCCCTCCAATGGCATTTCCAGCGGCGCTAGCTCGATCCCGCTTTCGAGGAACTCGGGGTCGTACTCGAAGCTCGCGATCGGATCGTCATCGCCAAGCGAGACGACTCCCACCCGGGTACCCCAGAGCCAGGCTTCGGCCAGCGCGCTCAACTGCCCTCTTCATCTCCCCACTGCCAGCCCTTGTCTTGCGGCTGTTTGCGGCGAGGTGCGCTGGCGCGCTGGCGAGGGCGTCCGCGGCGTTCCGCTTCTTCCAGCGGACTCGGCCCGGGAGCGGGAATGAGCTGGTCCAGCCCTTCGCTGAGGTCGAGCACGCGGAGCACTCTGATGAGGATGGAAAGGGAGGCATTCACCTTTCCCTCCTCGAGCCGTTGCAGGGTGACGCGCCCCACGCCTGCTTCTTCGGCCAATTTCTCCTGGCTTAGGTTGCGGCTTAGGCGCGCGGATCGCAGACGCGCTCCGAGCTCCTGAAAGACCACATCATCTGGGGTGCGCGCAGTAATTCGCATAATGCATCGTTAGTGAAGCATAAACCCCCAAATCCAGGGTTTATGCATCACGAACGATGCAAAAGGTGAAAACTGACGCGGACTAAGCCGGGGCGCCGGCGGTGAGGCGCTCTTCGACCCAGCCGGTCGAAGCGATGTGCTTGCTCATCCCCAGCTCCTTCGGCTCGGCGCCGAGGGCGAGGCCGACGAGCTGCGGCAGGTGGAGGACGGCGAGGCCGAGGTCGCGGTTGACGACCTTTGCTGCCTCTGGCTGCTGCATGTCGAGGTTGAGGTGGCAGAGCGGGCAGGGGGTGACGAGGCAGTCGGCGCCGGCGTCGATCGCATCGCCGACGTGGGTGCCGGCCTGGCGCAGCGAGGTCTCGCGGGCCATCGTGATCACCGGGAAGCCGCAGCACTTGCGGGCGCCGTCGTACTCGACCACCTGGCCGCCGAGCGCCTCGATCACCTTCTCCAGGTAAACGTCGCGGTCGGGGTGCTCGCTGTAACCGAGCCGTTCCTTCGGCCGCACGATGTAGCAGCCGTAGAAGGGTCCGACGCGGAGCCCGGTCAGCGGCCGCACGACCTGCTCGCGGAGGCGGTCGAGGCCGTAGTCCTCGACCAGCAGCCAGAGGAAGTTCTTGTTGGTGAAGCCGCCCTTGTCCTTCTCGTAGGAGAGGCCCTGGCCGGAGAGCACCTCGTTGATGTGGGCGCGGTAGGCCGAGTCGGCGTCGAGCCGCTGCTGGCACTCCGACTGCGCCCCCTGGCAGGTCGAGCAGATGTTCATCATCGAGAGCCCGGTCTGCTGGGCGAGCGCGAAGGTGCGGGCGTTGAGGGTGTCCGCCAACTCCTGGTTGTGCTCGGCGATGACGCCGGCGCCGCAGCAGTTGGCGCGGTCGAGTTCGACCAGCTCCCAGCCGAGCTTCTCGGCGACCAGCGCCATCGAGCCGTGCAGCTCGGGGGTGAAGCCACGGGAGACGCAGCCGGGCCAGTAGGCGACCTTGATGTTCTCAGCCATTTTTGACCTCCTGGGGGGTGTCCGGGTCGGTCGAGCGCTCGATGCCCTTCTCGACGTTCTCCTCGGCGAGCTCACCCTCCTCGCCCTTGATGTAGAGATTGAACTCCTCGCCGTGCTCCTCGGCGTGGGCGTAGATCGCCTTGACGTCGTCCTGGTCGGGGAGCTTCGGGTGGACGCCGGGGATCAGCTTGTGCAGCGAGCGCATCTTCCCGGTTTTGATCCCGCGGATCGCCGTCGGGATCGAGCCGAGCATTTCCCGGATCGCCCGTTTGCTCGGTTTCAGCTTGCCTTTGACGCCGGGCGCGAAGGACTCCTGCAGCAGGAGCGACTCGTCGAGGGTGCCCTTCTTCTCGATGATCTTGACGAAGGCGATCTCGTGGTCGTGGCCGCTGTTGGGGTCTTCGATCCCCTCCTCGCCGGCCTTGCGGCGCAGGCGCATGATCTGGTCCATCGGCGCCACGCCCTTCGGGCAGGCGTCGATGCAGCTGAAGCAGTGGGTGCAGTCGTAGATCCCGTGCGGGTCGTCGGCGAGGTCGTGCAGGCGCTCGTGGGTCTCGGCGTCGCGCGGGTCGCCGACGAAGCGGTAGGCCTTGGCCAGCGCCGCCGGGCCGATGAAGCCGGGGTCGGCTTCCATCGAGAGGCAGGAGGAGACGCAGGCGCCGCACTGGATGCAGGCCATCGACTGGGTGATGTCGATCATCGATTCCGGGTCGACGACGTACTCGCGCTCGGGCGGCTCCCCGTGGGGAAGGAGCCAGGGCGTGACGCGGCGGATCTTGGTCCAGTGGGTCGACTCCATGTCGGTGACCAGGTCCTTGATCACCGGCATGTTCCCCATCGGCTCGATCACGATCGAGTTGCCCTCGCCGCCCTTGCCGGTGGCGCTCGCCTGCTTGTCGGCAAGCTCCTGGGCCTCGCCGATCTGGGTCTTGCAGCCGAGCCCGGACTGGCCGTTGATCTTCATCCCGCAGGAGCCGCAGATCGCCGCCCGGCAGGAGCAGCGGACGGCGAGGGAGCCGTCGTCGCGGTCCTTCGCCTGCAGCAGCCCGTCAAGGACCGAGAGCGAGGGATCGAGGTCGACGTCGAACTGCTCCCAGTAGGGCCCCTCGCCGCTCTCGGGCTGGAACCGCCGGACTTTGATCGTGTACTCGGCCATTAGTAGGTCCTCTCTTGCGGTTCCCACTGCGTGATCGTGACCTCCGAGTAGGAGATCTCGGGTCCGTCGTCGGTCAGCTCGAGGTCGATGTGTTTGAGCCACTCCTCGTCGTTGCGCTCCGGGAAGTCGGTGCGGTACTGGGCGCCGCGGCTCTCCTTGCGCTCAAGCGCGGCGACGCAGGTGCACTCGGCGTTGTCGAGCATGTACCCGAGCTCGATCGCGGCAAGCAGGTCCTGGTTGAAGACGCTGCCGTGGTCGTCGATGTAGGCGGTCTTCGCCTCCTCCTTCAGGCGGCGGACCACCTCCAGCGCCTCGGTAATCCCGGCCTCGTCGCGGAAGACGGCGACTTTGGCGTCCATCGTCTGGCCCAGCTCGAGTTTGATCTCGGAGATGCGCCGGCCCGAGCCCTTCTCGCGGCTGATGATGTCGGCGATCATCGCCTCCTCGTCCTCGAGCACTTTGCGCGAGACGTGCGCGTAGTCGGTCCGCTTGGCGCGGGCGGCGGCGTCGCGGCCGCTGCGCTTGCCGAAGATCAGGGTGTCCAGCAGCGAGTTGGCGCCGAGGCGGTTGCCGCCGTGGACCGAGACGCAGGCGGTCTCGCCGGCGCTGTACAAGCCGGGGATGTCGGTGCGGCCGTCGACGTCGGTCTTGACGCCGCCCATCGTGTAGTGGTTGCCCGGCTTGATGTGGATCGGTTCGCGGGTGATGTCGACGCCGGCGAAGTCGCGGCCGACGAGGACGATCTCGCGCAGCGCCTCGTGGACGCGCTTTTTCGGCACCACCGTGATGTCGAGGGCGACGGTTCCGTCGGGGAAGCCGCGGCCCTCGTTGATCTCGGTCTGCTCGGCGCGGGAGACGACGTCGCGCGAGGCCAGCTCCATCTTGTTCGGCGCGTACTTCTCCATGAAGCGTTCGCCGTTGGCGTTGAGGAGGTGGGCGCCCTCGCCGCGGGCGCCCTCGGTGATCAAGAAGCCCTTGCCCGCCAGCGTCGTCGGGTGGTACTGGATCATCTCCATGTCCATCAGCTTGGCGCCGGCCCGGTAGGCCATCGCGATCCCGTCGCCGGTACAGATCAGGGCGTTGGTCGAGGGCTTCCAGACCATCCCGTTGCCGCCGGTGCAGAGGATCACCGACTTCGCTTGGAAGAGCTCCATCGAGCCGTCGGCGACGTTGCGGGTGACGACGCCACAGCACTCGCCGTTCTCGTCGATCGCCAGGCTGCTGCAGAACCACTCCTCGTAGCGGGCGATCTGCTCGGAGTACTTCATCAGCTGCTCGTAGAGCACGTGCATGATCGCCTGGCCGGTGATGTCGGCGACGTAGTAGGTGCGGGCGGCGGAGGCGCCGCCGAAGGCGCGGGTTCCGAGCTTGCCTTCCTCGTTGCGGTGGAAGGTGACGCCGAGGTGCTCGAGGTGGAGGATTTCCTCCGGCGCCTCGCGGGTCATGATTTCGACCGCGTCCTGGTCGCCGAGGTAGTCCGAGCCCTTGATCGTGTCGAAGGCGTGGGACTCCCAGGAGTCGCCGGGATTCAGCGCGGCGTTGATGCCGCCCTGGGCGGCGTTGGAATGGGAGCGGACCGGGTGAACCTTGCTAATGATCCCGACCGACACGCCTTCCTCGGCGGCGGCGAGGGCGGCCCGCTGGCCGGCGAGTCCGGCCCCGATTACGAGAACGTCATGGGATGGCACGGGGGCGGATGCTATAGCGGAGAAACCCGAGTGCGTAGTCGGGATTCGTCACTTTGTAATTCGTCACGTTGTGGGGGCGTCTTGGGGGAGGGATGGGGTGCCCATCGGCGGACACATCTCGCCTATGGCTCGATGTTGAGGGTCCGGCGACGGGCACCCCATCCCTCCCAACTCGGGCCGGGTAGAAGGCCGCCTTTGGTGGCTACAACCAGCGTCCCCCGAGGCGGCGGACGGCTCGGTCGGAGAGAGAGATTGCTCTTTGGAGGGTGGAGAAGTCGACGTTCTCGGCAGTGTCGTTGGGCCAGTGGTAGCGGCCCGGTTGCTTCTTGTCGGTGCAGCTGCAGAGGGCGACGGTCTCGTAGCCGGCGACGCGGGGCTCGAGGGCGTCGGTGCCGTTGTAGGTGCGGAGGTTGGGGTAGAGCCAGATGCCCTCTTCTTCGGCGACACCTGCGAGGAAGGCGAGGGCGCGGGGCGGGTAGTCGCGCATCTTCAGGAAGCCCTCGCCCTGCAGCGCCAGCAGGTGGGTGGCGCCGAGCGTCTCCAGGCAGAGGAAGAAGGTGCTCTCGCGCGGCAGCTCGGCGAAGTGGCGCTCGCCGAACGCTTTCATTCCCTCGCTGAAGCTCTCCTCCGAGCCGGCCGAGAGGAGGATCACCCGGATCCCCTGCGGCGGCTCGGCGAGGAAGCGGCGGGCGAGGTCGAGTAGGGCGACGACGGCGGTGCCGTTGTCGTTGGCGGCGGGGACCGACTTGCGGGAGCCGATGTCGGCCATCGCCGCGACCGAGCCGAGGCCGAGGACGAGCCCCAGCTTGGTGAGCAGCCGGCGGCCGCTGAGGGCGCCGAGCGCCGCCAGGACCGGGCCGCCGATGACCGGCGCCATCAGCGGCGGGCTGGTGTCGGTGCGATCGAGCATCCCGAGGCGATCTGCGAACTCCGGGATCGCCGGGTGGAAGACGAGGCCGGAGTGGGCGGCGTCGTGGTGGGCGCTGATGACGACGGTGCGCTCGGCCTCCGGGTCGCCGAGCTCGCAGACGACGTTGTAGGTGGTGCGCCGGGGGAGGAGGCGGCGCAGGCGGCGCTTGCCGGGTGGGAAGTCGTCGGCCATCGCCGCCGCCGCGGCGCCGCCCAGGAGCGCGCCGAAGATTCGCCGGCCGCGCAGCGTCACCAGCGCGGCGAGAGCGCCGAGCGCCGGCTCCGATCCCGAGCGGCCACCAGTACGTCCCGTGGGCGTCCTCGGCCTCGATCCGCGCCTCGGCGCCGAGCTCACCGAGCTGGCCGACCAGCCACTCGGCCGCCTGCCGCTCGCCGTCTGAGGCCGAGGGGCGCTCGATCCGCTCCAGTTCCTCGAGCCGCTCTCGCAACCAATTCGCTTCGCCTTTCATGGATCCGGAAGCTAGCCGCTTACCATGGGCGGCATGTTCGGTGGTGGGTCGATCACCCTCTTCCGCTTCCGCGGGATCAGAGTCACTGTGGACTGGTCCTGGTTCATCGTGCTCTTCCTGGTCATCCTCTGGATGAACGGGAACTTCGAAGACCTGCTGGGCGAATCTGGCAGCACCCCGTTCCTGCTCGCCCTGCTCGCCGCCGTCGGCTTCTTCGGCTCGATCCTCCTGCACGAGTTCGGCCACGCGATCGTCGCCATGCGCAACGGGATCGGCATCTCCAGCATCCAGCTCTGGATCTTCGGCGGGCATGGCGCGGATGGATCGCGAAGCCGACTCGCCGGGGACCGAGCTGAAGGTGGCGCTGGCCGGCCCCGCGGTCACCGCCGCGATCGCGATCGTCCTCGGCGTCGTCGGGATCGCCGCAGCCGGCTGGACCGGCTTCCAGGAGGCGGTGCTTCTTGAAAGCCGCTCCGGCGTCTCCGGCTTGATCGCGCTGGTCGCCTGGCTGGTCTCGATCAACCTCCTGATCCTCGTCTTCAACATGCTGCCGGCCTACCCGATGGACGGCGGCCGCGTTGCCCGCGCGCTCGCCTGGTGGAAATCCGGGGACCGCAACAAGGCGACCCGCTTCGCCGCCAACCTCGGCCGCCTCTTCGGCTACCTCTTCATCGCCGGCGGGATCGCCCTCGCCTTCGCCGGCTACATCTTCAGCGGCGTCTGGCTGGCGCTGATCGGGATGGTGATCAACGGCTCCGCCCGCGGCGCGGCGATGCAGACGGCGCTGAACAGCCGCATCGGCGACGTCCGCGTCGCCGACGTGATGGACCGCGAGCCGGTGACGATCCCCGGCGACCTCAGCGTCGAGCAGGCTCTCGACGAATACTTCCTCCGCTACCGCTGGCCCTGGTTTCCCGTCGTCGACGCCGGCCGTCGCTTCCTCGGCCTGATCGAGCGCGACAGCGCCGACGAGGTGCCGGAGATCTCCCGCTCCAGCTCCCACGTCTCCGAATACGTCGACCACGACATCGGCCTCTACGTCCGCGACGACACCCCCCTTGACGCTCTGCTCGCCAACCAGAACCTCCGCCGCCTCGGTGCCCTGATGGCGGTAGACGCCGACGGCCGCCTCAGCGGTGTGATCACGATCGAGCAGGTAGGCCGCGCGCTGCGAGATTCAGCACAAACCCCCGCGTAATCCGCGGTCACCTCTCGGGGAGGGGGAGAAAATCAGGCGCGGCAGAGCTTTTCCCTCTTATGGATGGAAAACCTCTGCCGCGAGGGCATCGACTTGGGGATCTAGCGCACCGGCAGCATGGTGTCGTCTCGATTCGGCAACTCCGATGGCTTGGCTACTCCCACTCCTCAGTGGAAAAGGCGGTTGCCGGCGGGCGCTGGCACCGGTTGCACCAAGGCGTGTACGCCATCGGTCATACCAATCTTTCTTTGCACGGGCACTGTCTGGCCGCCGTATTGGCATCGGGACCAAACTCACTCCTCAGCCACTACTCGGCTGGGTGGCTGCTGGGACTGATTTCGACCCGACCGGTGCCGATCCATGTGACGACGCCCCTACCCCGCAAGAGACGAGACGCGGTTCGTATCCATCACTCCCGGACCTTGATAGATGACGACAGGGCGCTGGAGAAGGGAATCCCTTTCACCTCCGTCGCCCGCACTGCGCTCGACCTCGCCGCGGTTCTTCGCTTCCGCAACCTCCGTCGCCTGATCCGCCGCTCGGAGGAGCTGAGGGTCTTCGACCTCGCCGACTTCCGCTCCATCCTCGCCCGCAACCAGGGCCACCGCGGCGCCGCGCCTCTCAGCCGCGCGCTTGCCGTCTACGAACCGCCGCGCTTTACGCGCTCTGAGCTTGAGCGCGAATTCGTCGCGCTCGCGCAGAGGACGGGACTGCCATCGTTCGTCACCAATGTCAACGTTGCCGGCTACGAGCTCGACGTCTACTGGCCCGAGCTGCGTTTCGCGGTCGAACTCGACGTGTACGCAACGCATGGCGCGCATGAACCGTTCGAGGAGGACCGGCGACGAGACGAGGATCTGAAGCTGGCAGGGATCGAGGTGAACCGCGTGACCGGCCCTCGCTTCGAATCCGAACCGCGGCAGGTGATGGAGCGGGTCGCCCGGCTCTTGAAGCAGCGCCGGGAGCAACTCGGAACCGGCGTCTGGTGATGCGGCCGGCGGCTAGGCGACCGCGCGGTGCCGCTCGATGATGCGGCCGAAGTCGGTCCCGGCCGGCAGCGTCCCGAAGGCCTGGCCCCAGTCGCCGGAGAGGCGGGAGGCGCAGAAGGCGTCGGCGACGGCCTCGTCGCCGTAGCGGACGAGGAGGGAGGCCTGGAGGGCGAGGGCCATGCGCTCGACTACGCGGCGGGCGCGGAGCTCGATCGTCTCCAGGTCGCCGGGCAGCTCGTCGCGCAGCGAGGCCGTGAACGCCTGCAGGCGGGGCTCGGCGGCGGCACCCTCGCCGACCTCGGCGAAGAAGGCCTCGAGCGAGGCCGGGCTCTTGACCATCGCCCGGAGGACGTCGAGGCACTGGACGTTGCCCGACCCCTCCCAGATCGAGTTCAGCGGGCTCTCGCGGAAGAGGCGCGGCATCCCCGACTCCTCGACGTAGCCGTTGCCGCCGAGGCACTCGAGCGACTCGCCCGCGTGGACCACCGCGCGCTTGCAGATCCAGTACTTGAGGACGGCGTTGGCGACCCGCTTCAGCTGCGCCGCCTCCTCGTCGCCGGCGATCGCTTCGTCGTAGGCGCGAGCCAGGCGCAGGGCCGAGATCGTCGCCGCCTCCGACTCGATCGCGAGGTCGGCGAGGACGTTCCGCATCAGCGGCTGCTCGACCAGCTCGCGGCCGAAGACCGAGCGGTGGCTGGTGTGGTGGATCGCCTGCACTACGCCGGCGCGCATCCCGGTGGCGCCGCCGAGGACGCAGTCGAGGCGGGTGTGGTTGACCATCTCGATGATCGTCCGCACCCCGGCCCCCTCCTCGCCGACGAGCCAGGCCGAGGCGGCGTCGAACTCGATCTCGCTGGAGGCGTTGGAGCGGTTGCCGAGCTTGTCCTTGAAGCGCTGGAGGCGGAAGCGGTTGCGCTCGCCGTCCGGCGTCCAGCGCGGGAAGAGGAAGCAGGAGATGCCGCCGTCGGCCTGGGCGAGGACGAGGAAGGCGTCGCACTGCGGCGCCGACATGAACCACTTGTGGCCGGTCAGCTCGTACTCGGCGCCGGGCCCGCCGCCGTTGACCGGGCGGGCGACGGTGGTGTTGGCGCGGACGTCGGTGCCGCCCTGCTTCTCGGTCATCCCCATTCCGGCGAGGGCGCCGCGCTTCTGCGAGGCGGGCGCGTTCGTCGGGTCATAGGTGGAGGAGAAGAAGCGCGGCTCCCACTCGGCGGCCAGCTCGGGCTGCGTCCGCAGCGCCGGGATCACCGAGTAGGTCATCGAGATCGGGCAGCCGATCCCGGCCTCGGCCTGCGACATGCACATGAAGGCGGCGCCGCGGGCGACGTGAGCGCCGGGCCGCGGGTCCTTCCAGGGGGAGGAGTGAAGCTCGAAGCCGACCCCGACGCCCATCAGCTCGTGCCAGGAAGGGTGGAACTCGGGGATGTCGACCCGGTTGCCGTAGCGGTCGTGGGTCTTCAGCTTCGGCCCGTTCTCGTTGGCGAGCCGACCCAGCTCCTGGGCCGCGCCGCTGCCGGCGTACTCGCCCGCGGCGGAGATCCGCTCCCGGTCCCACTCGGCGCCCTCGCGCTTGCACCGCCTCGACCAGCACGGTGTCGGCCTCGAAGACGTTGTAGTCGACCAGCGGCGGCGGCTGGTTGACCACCTCGTGGTTGCCGAAGGTCTTGCGCTCGACGGTTGCCATCGAGTGCTGATTGTGCCATGCCCTGGCCGGTCAGCCAGAACGCCGGGCAGATAGCATCGCCCCCTCGTGGCGAAGATCAAGGTCGAGAACCCGGTCGTCGAGCTCGACGGCGACGAGATGACCCGGATCATCTGGTCGTTCATCAAAGAGCAGTTGATCCTGCCCTACCTCGACGTCGAGCTGGAGTACTACGACCTCGGGATCGAGAGCCGCGACGCGACCGAAGACAGGATCACGGTCGAGGCCGCGGAAGCGATCAAGCGCCACGGCGTCGGCGTCAAGTGCGCGACGATCACCCCCGACGAGGCGCGGGTCGAGGAGTTCGGCCTGAAGGAGATGTACCGCTCGCCGAACGGGACGATCCGCAACATCCTCGGCGGCGTCATCTTCCGCGAGCCGATCGTGATCTCGAACATCCCGCGGCTGGTCCCCGGGTGGACGAAGCCGATCGTGATCGGCCGCCACGCCTTCGGCGACCAGTACCGCGCCACCGACCTGGTGGTCCCCGAGGAGGGGACGCTGACCCTCACCTACACGCCGAAGAACGGCTCCGAGCCGGTCGAGCTCGACGTCTACGACTTCCCCGGCGGCGGCATCGCGATGGCGATGTACAACCTCGACGAGTCGATCCGCGAGTTTGCCCGTGCCTCGATGCGCTACGGCCTCGACCGCGGCTTCCCCGTTTACATGTCGACCAAGAACACGATCCTCAAGCGCTACGACGGCCGCTTCAAGGACCTCTTCGCCGAGGTCTACGAGGCCGAGTTCAAGGAGGAGTTCGAGGCCGCCGGTCTCACCTATGAACACCGGCTGATCGACGACATGGTCGCCGCCGCCCTGAAGTGGGAGGGCGGCTACGTCTGGGCCTGCAAAAACTACGACGGCGACGTCCAGTCCGACACCGTCGCCCAGGGCTTCGGCTCGCTGGGCCTGATGACGAGCGTGCTGATGAGCGCCGACGGCAAGACCGTCGAGGCCGAGGCGGCGCACGGCACCGTCACCCGCCACTACCGCCAGCACCAGCAGGGCAACCCGACTTCCACCAACCCGATCGCCTCGATCTTCGCCTGGACCCGCGGTCTCGCGCCCGCGGCCGGATGGACGACACCCCCGAGGTCTCGCAGTTCGCGGAGACGCTCGAGCGGGTCTGCGTCGAGACGGTCGAAAGCGGGAAGATGACGAAAGACCTGGCGCTGCTGGTGGGCGGCGGCCAGGAGTACCAGACCACGCAGGAGTTCCTCGCCTCGATCGACGAGAACCTCCAGCGGGCGATGGCCTGACGGCCTTCCACACCTTCCAAACCCCCGACTCCGAGGAGAGGATTTAGTGAGCACTTCCCCTGTCAAGGTCACCGTTACCGGCGCCGCCGGCCAGATCGGCTACGCGCTGCTGTTCCGCATCGCCAGCGGCCAGATGCTCGGCGAGGACACGCCGGTCGAGCTCAGCCTGCTGGAGATCCCGCAGGCGATCAAAGCCGCCGAGGGCACGGCGATGGAGCTTGACGACTGCGCCTTCCCGCTGCTGAGCCGAATCGACATCACCGACGACCCGAAGCAGGCCTTCGACGGCTGCAACGTCGGCCTCCTGGTCGGCGCCCGCCCCCGCGGTCCGGGCATGGAGCGCTCGGACCTGCTCGAGGCCAACGGCGGCATCTTCAAGCCGCAGGGCGAAGCGATCAACGCCGGCGCCGCCGATGACGTGCGGGTGCTGGTGGTCGGCAACCCCGCAAACACCAACTGCCTGATCGCGATGTCGAACGCCCCCGACGTCCCCCGCGAGCGTTTCACCGCGATGATGCGCCTCGACCACAACCGGGCGATCTCGCAGGTCGCCAACAAGCTCGGCAAGCCGGTCTCGGCGGTCACCAACATGACCGCCTGGGGGAACCACTCCCCGACCCAGTACCCCGACCTGGTCAACGCCAAGGTGGATGGCGCCAGCGCTTGGGAGGCGGTCGACGACGAAGCATGGATCGCCGACGAGTACATCCCGCGGGTGGCGAAACGCGGGGCTGAGATCATCGACGCGCGTGGCGCCTCCAGTGCAGCCTCGGCGGCGAACGCGGCGATCGATCACGTACACGACTGGGTCCTCGGCACGCCCGACGGCGACTGGGTCTCGATGGGGGTACCCGCCGACGGCTCCTACGGGATCGGCGAGGGCATCATCTGCGGCATGCCCTGCTCCTGCAGCGGTGGTGAGTGGAACATCGTCCAGGGGCTGGATGTCCCCGAGTTCTCCCGCGAGAGGATCGACCGCAGCGTCATGGAGCTCCAGGAGGAGCGCGACGCTGTCAGCCAGCTTGGGCTGATCTAGATAGTGGAGAAACCTCCAGCGTCAGTCTGGAGGGAAAAGCGCAAAAAAGAGGCCGGCATCGCCGGCCTCTTTTTGAAGTAACGGTGGGGACGTTAACCGCCCGGGTAGTACTGGCGCCCGTCCTTTTTCACCCTTCCCTCTTTCTCGAGGTCGCCGAGGACCCGGTAGAGGTAGTTGGGCTTGATCTTCATCTGTTTGGCGACGTCCGAGGCGCTGATGCCGGGTTGCCCCTCGATCAGTTTCACCGCCTGGTCGGCGCGGGTGCCACCCCGACGTTTACGGCGGCGGCGCGGTGCGCCGGCGCCGGTGGCGGTGGTGGCAGCGGATTTTTTCGCGCTGCCGCGGGGACGACCGGGGCCGCGGCGGGTGACTTTACCGCCTAGCGCAGCCAGGGCCTGCTCGGCCTGCTTGATCTGGTCCTCCAGCTCGCGAATGGTCCTCTGTAGGGCATCGCGGGCGACGTCCAGATGGTTGCTCGTGGGGGGCATCTAGTTCCTTTCCATCCAAAGTTAAGTAGTACCCGGGGACCAGTCTGCCAGAGTCACCCCCACTGTGACAGTTAAATGCGGAAATCCGAATGATTTATGGCGCCTACGGCGCTCGCTCTGCCTGGCGCTCGGGTGAGATCCGGATCACGTTACGTGCGAGTCCCTCTCCATCGTCGCGATGATCAGCCCTGAGGGGTCGGGCTCCCACCGTTTCAGGCCGTGGACGGCTGAGCGTGGGAAGGCATGATGGTTGTGGTGCCAGGACTCACCCAGCGAGGGCAGCGCCAACCAGAAGACATTCGTCGAGTGGTCGTCTGTAATAAAGCGTCGGCTGCCGAGAAAGTGACAGACCGAGTTGACGCTCCAGGTGACGTGGTGGACGAAGAAGATCCGCATCATCAAGGTCACGTGCGTACTTCTTCCAGTCGGCTCGTCCCTGAGACGACGTCCCTCCCAACGCAACGCCTAATCCCTGTACTTGCTGCGCTTCCGCGGATACGTCCTGAAGACGTGATCCCAGATTGGGGAGGAGACGCCGTAGCCGTAGCGGTGGTCCTGGAAGTGGTGGCGCATGTGGTGTTCGCGCAGCCGCTTGCCGAAGTCCGTCCTGGGGACGAAGTGGTGCACGTAGTAGTGCGTGTAGTCGTAGAAGAGGTAGCCGAGGATGAAGCCGGCGAAGAGGGGGAAGGCGGCATTGCCGAGGAGCGCCCAGAAGCCGAGGAAGAAGAGGATCGCCAGCGGGATCGAGACCGACGGCGGCATCACCAGCCGCATCTTGTCGTTGGGATGGTCGTGGTGGATGCCGTGGATGATGAAGTGCATGCGGCGGCCGAAGGCGTTGGCGGGCTCCCAGTGGAAGACGAGCCGGTGCAGCCAATACTCGGTCAGCGTCCAGACGCCGACTCCGGCCAGCGTCAGCAGCGCCAGCTGCCAGACGGCGTAGCCGCGATCGGCCCCGATCCACTCCATCGCCACCACCACCGGGACAAAGATCGCCGCCGGGATCGCGGGGTGGACGCGGGAGAAGAAGTTGAGGAAGTCGCTTTTGAAAAGCGGCGGAGAAGCGGCGAGCTTCTCGCTGCGGGAATGACTCTCCATCACCCTCGATACTAGCGACGGCCGCCCGCGTTCCCGCAAGACGCAGGGAAGCTGTGACGAAGCTGTTTCAAAGAAGTAGTGATTTGCGGAATCGGCCCCCACGCTTACCCGGCGACGGTGCAAACATGCCCGCCGTGCCGCGCAAGCCAAAGCCGCCGACGTGCGAGGACTGCTATTTCCGCAAAAACCTCCTCTGCGCCCTGGAGCTGAACGAGGCCTGCACCACCTTCCGGCCGAACCGCCCCGAGGGCCTGGTGCCGCCGCGCCAACCGGTCCTCCTGATGCGCGCTCCGCGCTGGGCCTCCCGTCCGGCCTAGCCCCCGAACGCGCCCGCGGGCCAACGCCCGCACTATGTTTTGACCCGATGCCCCGCCGCGACCTCTACGTCGACTGGAGCCGCACCCGCTACGTCACCCGCCGCGAGACCGGGTTCTCGCCCAACGTCGACGTCTACTACTGCGGCGAACCGCAGCGGGCGATCGTCAAGGTCGATCTGGCCGGCGTCGAGCTATCGCAGGTCGGGATCGAGGTCAGCGGCCGCCACCTCGCGATCGCCGGCGAACGCCACGTGCAGGAGACTGAGGGTCGCGTCTACCAGCAGGTCGAGATCCCGTCCGGGCAGTTCCGGCGGGTGGTTGAGTTCCAGGTCGAGGTCGACGCCGAGGGCGCCGGCGCCACTTATGAAGACGGCATCCTGCGGATCGAGCTGCCGCTGCGGGATCCCTCGGAGACCACGCGACAGGTCCCGATAGGGCGTAAATGAGGGAAGACGAACCGCTCCTGATGGAGGGCGCCCCGGTGTTGGAAGTGGTCGACTCGCCGCTCGACGCGGACGACGCGCTCCGCGCCAGCCAGCCCCTGCCGGAGGCGCTGCCGGTGCTGCCGCTGCGCGACACCGTCGCCTTCCCGGAAACGCTGGCGCCGCTGGCGGTCGTCCAGCAGCGCTCGATCCAGCTCGTCGACGACGTCCTCGGCACCAACCGGATGCTGGTGATGGTCGCCTCCCGCGATCCCGAGAACGAGGAACCGGGGCCGAGCGATCTTTACGACGTCGGCGTCGTCGGCGCGGTCGCCCGCATGGTCAAGGTGCCCGACGACAGCCTCCGCATCCTCGTCCAGGGGATGCAGCGGGTGAAGCTCGGCGATTACGTCGCCGAGCAGCCCTACATGGTCGCCCGCATCTCCGCCCTGCCGGACGTGATCGAGCCGAGCGCCGAGCTGGAGGCGCTGAGCCGCAACGTCCAGCGCACCTTCTCGGAAATCATCGAGCAGATTCCCTACCTGCCCGAGGAGCTGCAGATGGCGGTCGCCAACATCGACGACGCCGGGGCGCTCGCCCACCTGATCGCCGGGGCGCTGCGGCTCGACACCGCCGAGAAGCAGAAACTGCTCGAGGAGGTCGATGTCGCCAAACGGCTGCGGCACCTCTCGAAACTGCTCGCCCGCGAGCTCGAGGTGGTTCAGCTCGGGACCCAGATCCAGACCCAGGTGCAGTCGGAGATCGACAAGGGCCAGCGCGAGTTCTTCCTCCGCCAGCAACTGAAAGCGATCCAGGAAGAGCTCGGTGAGGCGGACGAGCAGCTCGCCGAAGCAAACGAACTGCGGGAGAAAATCGAGGCGGCGGAGCTGCCCGAGGGGGCGCTGAAAGCGGCCGAGCGGGAGCTCTCGCGGCTGGAGAAACTGCCCCCGGCGGCGGCCGAGCACGGGGTCATCCGCACCTACCTGGAGTGGCTGACCGAGCTCCCCTGGTCGAAGGAGACCGAGGACAACCTCGACCTCGGCCACGCCCGCGGGGTCCTCGACGCCGACCACTACGACCTCGAAAGGATCAAGGAGCGGATCCTCGAGTACCTGGCGGTGCGCAAGCTCAACCCCTCCTCGCCGGGGCCGATCCTCTGTTTCGTCGGTCCGCCGGGCGTCGGCAAGACCAGCCTCGGCAAATCGATCGCCAGGGCGCTGGGCCGCGAGTTCGAGCGGATCAGCGTCGGTGGCGTCCGCGACGAGGCCGAGATCCGCGGCCACCGCCGCACCTACATCGGTGCGATGCCGGGGACGATCATCCGGGCGCTGCGCGACGCCGGCTCACGCAACCCGGTCTTCATGATCGACGAGATCGACAAGATGGGTGCCGACTTCCGCGGCGACCCCGCCTCGGCGATGCTCGAGGTGCTCGACCCGGCCCAGAACGACAGCTTCCGCGACCACTACCTCGACCTCGAGTTCGACCTCTCCGACGTCGTCTTCATCGCCACCGCCAACGTCCTCGACACGATCCCGGGGCCGCTGCTCGACCGCATGGAGACGATCGAGCTGGCCGGTTACACGCTGGAGGAGAAGCGGCAGATCGCCCGCCGCTACCTGGTCCGCCGCCAGGTCGAGGCGAACGGGCTGAAGCCTTCGCAGATCGAGTTCGCCGACGCGGCGCTGACGGCGATCGTCGAGGAGTACACGCGCGAGGCCGGCGTCCGCAACCTCGAGCGGCAGATCGGCACCATCTGCCGCAAAGTCGCCCGCGACGTTGCCGAGGGCAAGGCGAAGGGGAAGGTCAAGATCTCTGGCAAGAAAGCCCGCGAGCTGCTCGGCCGGCGCCGCGTCTTCGCCGAGCAGCGGCGGCGGACCAAGGTCCCCGGCGTCTCCACCGGCCTCGCCTGGACGCCGACCGGCGGCGACGTCCTCTTCATCGAGGCGACCTCGATGCCCGGCGCGGGGAAGCTGACGATCACCGGCCAGCTCGGCGAGGTGATGAAGGAGTCGGCGCAGGCGGCGCTCTCCTATGTCCGCGGCCACTACCGGGACGTCGCCCCGAAGCTGGAGGACGACTGGTTCGCCGAGCACGACATCCACATCCACGTGCCCGCCGGCGCCGTGCCCAAGGACGGGCCCTCGGCGGGAGTGGCGATGACCGTCGCCCTCTCCTCGCTGATCAGTGGCCGCGCGGTCGGCAACGACGTCGCGATGACCGGGGAGGTGACGCTGACCGGCCAGGTGCTGCCGATCGGCGGCGTCAAGGAGAAGTCGCTGGCGGCGCAGCGCGCCGGGATCAAGAAGGTGATCCTGCCGAGCCGCAACGAGGGGGACGTCGACGAGATCCCCGAGCACGAGCTGGGCAACCTGGAGTTCGTCTACGTCGACGAGGTCTCCCAGGCCCTCGAAGTCGCCCTCTCTTAGTGCGCAACCGCTCCCGCGCCTTCTGGATCGTGGTCGGGCTGACGGCTGCCGGCGCCGTCCTGCGCTTCGCCACCCTCGGCGTCCAGGCCTACCACCACGACGAGATCGTCACCGCCAGCCGGGTTCTGCGGGTCGGCTTCGGCCACGCGATGGACGCGGTCGGGTTTTCCGAGTCGGCGCCGCCGCTCTACTACGCCCTCGCCTGGATCTGGACCCAGGTGGCCGGCACCGGCGAGTGGGGGCTGCGTTCGCTTTCGGCGGTCGCCGGGGTGGCGACGATCCCGGTCGCCTACTTCATCGGCCGCGAACTGCGCAGCTCGCGCGCCGGCGTGATCGCGGCGGCGCTCGTCGCCGTCAACCCGATGCTCCTCTGGTACTCGCAGGAGGCGCGCGCCTATTCGCTGCTCGCCCTCTTTTGCGCGCTCTCGCTGCTCTTCTGCGTGCGAGCGCTGCAGCCGAGTCGCCGCTTTGCGTCGGATACCGACGAAAACCGGCAACTCGGCGGGCGGAGGGACCTTGTTCTGTGGGGCGTCTTCTCGGCGCTGGCGCTGGCTACGCATTACTTCGCGGTCTTCCCGTTGCTGGCGGAGACCGCTCTGCTGTTGTGGCGGCGCGGTCGTGCCGCCTGGCCAGGTCTCTGGATCGTCGGGATCGCCGCGGCGCTGCTGGGCCCGCTCGCCTATCACCAGATGTCATATGGGCACGCCGAATGGATCGGCAAATTCACCCTCGGGCACCGGCTCGGCGAAACCGCGATCTCCTTCACGGTGGGGGAGACCGGCGACATCATCGGCCGCGCTGAGCAGGCCTGGCCGGCGCTGCTGCCGCTGGCGCTGATCCTCGTCGCCTTCGGCCTGATCCTCTGGCGAGGGACCCGCGGGGAGCGCCGCGCCGCCGTGATCCCGCTGGCCGTGGGGGCGGCGGCGATCGGCATTCCCTTGCTGCTGGCACTCGGTCCCGGCGGCAAGGACTTCGTCCTCTCCCGCAACCTGCTGCCGGCGCTGGTTCCCCTCCTGCTCGCGGTCGCGGTCGGCCTCGCGGTCGAGCGCGCCCGTCGCCTCGGCACCGCGGCCGCCGTGGTCCTCGTCGTCTACTCCCTCGGCTTCTGCGTCTGGGCGAGCACCGACCCGGACCTGCAGCGGCCCGACTGGGAGGCGGTCGCCAAGCACCTCGGGGAGCCCGACGGGCCGCGGGCGACGGTCACCTGGGTGATCGGCGAGGCGCCGCTGCGCTACTACCTCTCGACCGGGGCGATCCAGCTCAAAGCCTCGGAAGGCTACGACTGGCTGGTCCGCGAAATCACCTTCGTCTCGCTGGGCGAAGCGCCACCACCGCCGGCCAGGCTGATCGGCCCGCGCTTCCGCGAAGCCGGCCACGAAGCGGTCGGCGAGCTCTTCATCCGCCGCTACCGCGTGCGCGGCCCGGAGCTGGTGCCGCTGCGGCTGCAGGGCCTGCGCCACGCGCAGACGAATTTTCGAAATAACGGCGTCCTTCTAGACGGGGTTGGCCCTGGCTGACCGTGACCGGCGCATGCCGGCGTCCTCGCTCGCTTGTGTGCAGAGCACACGGCACTCACTGCGTCCTTGGCCTGCTTGGTCACGCTCAGCCAGGGTAGGAGGGTTATTCTGCGTATTGCTACGGAATTCCACTGAGGAGATGGCATGAGCAAGACGAAGACCGCGCGCGCCGGCGATATCTACGAGACCGCCCGCGAGAACCCCTATGTCAACCGACTGATCGAAGACGAAGAGCTGCGGGAAAGCCTCAAGGACGCCTTCGAATCGGCGAAGAGCGCCTACGGTCGCGCGACCGGCAACGGCAAGGGGACGGTCAAGGCCGTGACCAGCGACAAGAAGGTCCAGAAGGACCTCCGCAAGGCGGCCGAGAGTCTGCAGGAGGCTTCCGAGAGCCTGCGCGCGAAGCCGAAGCGCAAGGGCGGCATCGGCAAGCTGCTGCTGATCGCGATCGTCGGCGCCGTGATTGCCCTGGCGGTCAGCGAGGGCGCGCGGAAGGCTGTGCTCGACGCTCTCTTCGGGGCCGAAGAGGAGTTCGAGTACACCTCGACCACCAGCATCAACGGGTCCTGAGCAGGGCCTAGGCTAGGTCTGGATGGAGGCTGCGACCAAAGAGAGGGAGCTCAGCGGCGACAAGGCGCAGCGCATCGTCAACGCGATGCGCGATTCCGTAGCCCGCCGCGGCGCCGCCGGCTCCACCTTCGAGCACGTCGCTCGCGAGGCGGGCGTCAGTCGCGGCCTCCTGCACTACTACTTCGGGACCAAGGAGCGGCTGCTGGTCGAGGTCGTCCGCCGCGACTCCGAGCTGCGGGTCGACCGGCTTGACGAGCGGCTGGCGCCGGCGAAGAGCGTCGACGACGTCGTCGACGCCCTCGTCTCCAGCCTCACCGAGGTGATCGAGAACGAACCCGGGTTCTTCCTCCTCCTCTACGAGCTCTTCAGCGCCGGCCGGCGCAACCCCGACATCCAGCGCGAGGTCGGGCAGCTGTTCGAGAAGACCCGCTCCCACGTTGCCGAGGTTCTGCGCAGCAAGGACGACGAGGGCGTGCTGAGCCTGCGCTTCCCGGCCGAGGACGTCGTCTCCTACCTCTTCGCGCTCGGCGACGGCTTCGCCCTGCAGGCGCTCTCCGATCCCTCGCGGGACACCAAAGGGGCGTTCGGCGTCGGTGTCGCCTCGGCGCGGTACCTGCTCGGCGCCGAGTAGCTCGCCCGCCTTTCTCGGTTAGAGCCAGCCGGCGCGCTTGAAGCGCCAGTAGAGAAAGCTGCAGACCGCCACGATCAGGACGAGCACGGCGGGATAGCCGAGCGTCCATTTGAGCTCCGGCATGTGTTCGAAGTTCATCCCGTAGATGCCGGCGATCATCGTCGGCACGACAGCGATCGCAACCCAGGCGGAGATTTTTCGCATGTCTTCGTTCTGGCGCATCGAGACCTGGGTGAGGTTCGCTTCCAGGGCGCTGTCAAGCAGTTGGCGGAAGTTCTCGATCCGCGTCGTCACCCGGGCGAGGTGGTCTTCGACGTCGCGGAAGTACTCGTGCAGCTCCCGCGGGATCACCTCGAAGTTGCCGCTGCAGAGCTGTTCGAGCGCTTCGCCGAGCGGCGCCGCCGCGGCCTGGAACTCGAGCACCTCGCGCTCGAGCTTGTAGATCCGCTCGGTCGGGTTATGGCCTTCGCCGAAGACCTGCAGCTCGACTTCACGGACGTCCTCGTCGAAGCCGTGGGCGGCCTCCATGTAGCCGTCGACGACGTGGTCGACGATCGCGTAGAGGACCGCACCCGGGCCCTTCTCCATCAGGTCGGGCCGTTCCTCGAGCCGCTTGCGGACGGGAGCCAGGTCACCGTCGCCGTGGCGCACGGTGATCACGGACCCGGGAGCGACGAAGACCGAGATCTCGCCGATTTGAATTACCTCTTCAGGGTCGACATACCGAGCGGTCTTCACCACCACGTGGATCGTCTCGCCGTACTCCTCCACCTTCGGCCGCTGGTGCGCCCGCACCGCATCCTCAACCGCCAGCTCGTGCAGCCCGAACTCGGCCGCAACCGCCTCGAACTCCTCCTCTCCCGGCTCGGCGACCCCGATCCAGACGAAGGTCCCATCCTCTCTGGCAGCCTCGCCGGCGCGCTCGATCGAGAGCTCACCTTCCCGCCGCCTTCCCCCCTCGTAGGCCGCGCAGTCGACGATCATCGGCGAAGCGTACGCGGTGGGCGTGATGGCGCGCACGTAGTGACGCGCCTCACAGACCCGGGTGCCTTCGGCGGGGGAGGCTGGCGGCAGGCTCAACCCGGCGACGAGGAGGTTCTGGTGATGAAAGACGCGATGAGGTCTCTGGCGCAGTTTCTTGGCAGGCGCCGCAAGTTTGTCGTCGGCGCCTGGGTGCTGATCGTCCTCGTTGCGTCTCCGTTTGCGATGAAACAGACCGACCACCTGACCGGCGGCGGCTTCGACGTGCCGGGGAGCCAGTCGATGAAGGTGAGCGAATCGCTGCAGGACGACTTCGGCTCGCAGGCCGATGGGATCGCCGTCGTGCTGAAGGCGGAACCGGGCGCGACCGCGGCAGAGCGCTCGCAGGCGGTAACCCGGGTGCGAGCGGAGGTGGCGACGCTCGACGACGTCACCCTGCCTCCGGCCGCGGCGGTGCAGGCGCGGCGCCAGCTGCAGGCGGGTGAGGACGTGGTGCTGGTGCCGCTACGCAGCAATCTCTCCTCCGATGAGCTGATCGACCCCGCCGCCAATCTGCGCGAAGACCTCGACCCGGGCAGCGCCGACGCCGGCGTCACTCCCTACCTGGTCGGCCAGCCGACGATCTGGGCGGGGATGCAGGAAATCTCCAAGGAAGACCTCTCGAAGGCCGAGGGAACCGGGTTCCCGATCGTCGCGATCATCCTCCTCGTCGTCTTCGGCTCGCTCGCCGCGGCGGCGCTGCCACTGGCCCTCGGCTTCGTCAGCGTCTTCGTCACCGGGGCGCTGATCTACCTCATCTCCCTGCAGATGGAGACCTCGGTCTTCGTCACCAACATGGCCTCGATGATCGGGATCGGCGTCGCCGTCGACTACTCGCTCTTCATCCTCGCCCGCTATCGCGAGGAGCGCGAAGCGGGGCACGATCCGGCCGAGGCGCGGGCGCTCTCGCTCTCGACCTCGGGCCTCGCGGTCACCTTCTCCGGCCTCGCCGTGATCATCTCCCTCGCCGGCCTCTGGATGGTCGACAACCAGGCGCTGCGCTCGATGGCGCTGGGGGCGATGACCGTCGTCGCCGTCTCGATCCTCACCGCGACGACGCTGCTGCCGGCGCTGATCGCGATGCTCGGCGATCGCGTCCTGCCGGGAGGGGTCGTCGGCAAGGTCGAGCGCTTCTTCCAGCGCCGCTTCTACCGCCGCAAGACCTCCGCCCAGGTCGCGAGCGAGAAAAACCGCTTCTGGCGCGCCTGGACCGTGCGGGTGATGGCGCGGCCGTGGACCGCGGTGATCGGCGTCTCTGCCGTGCTGCTCTTCCTCGCGAGCCCGCTGCTCTCGCTCGAGACCGGGACCGAAGCGATCGCCCAGTTCCCGAAGGACTCCGACGTCCGGGTCGGCAACGAAATCGCCTCCGAGCAGCTGAACGGCGGCACCGACCCGGTCCAGATCGTCGCCAGCTTCGACGGGCCGGTCACGGGGGCCGACAAAGCAGCCGTCGTCGCCTTCACGCGCGAAGTAAAAGGCACCGCAGGGGTCAGCGGGGTCGGCCTTCCCGCCTACGCCGGCAATGACGTCCTCATCCAGGCGACGCCGAGCGCGCCAAGCGAGTCCGACGCGGCGGTGGCGCTCGTCGGCCGGCTGCGCGACACCGTCGTCCCGGCCTCGGTGCTGGCCCAGGCGGCCGAAGTCAACGTCGGCGGCGAGACCGCCCGCGGCGACGACGTCCGCCACCAGGTCGGCGGCTCGATGTGGAAGATCATTCTCTTCGTCCTCTCGCTCAGCTTCCTCGTCCTGATGGTGATGCTGCGCTCGCTGATCCTGCCGCTGAAGGCGGTGCTGATGAACCTGCTCTCGATCGGCGCGGCCTTCGGCGTCCTCGTCGCGATCTTCCAGTGGGGCTGGCTCGACGGTTTCCTCGGCTTCGAAAGCCAGGGGGCGCTGGACACGATCAACATCCCGCTGATCTTCGCGATCGTCTTCGGCCTCTCGATGGACTACGAGGTCTTCCTGATGTCGCGGATCCGCGAGCGCTACATGGTCCACGGCGACAACGAACGCGCCGTCGCCGAGGGCCTCTCGACCAGCGCCCGCACGATCTCCTCGGCGGCGCTGATCATGACCTCGGTCTTCGCCGTCTTCGTCCTCACCGGCGTCCCCTCGATCAAGGAGCTCGGCCTTGGCTCGGCGGTGGCGATCGCCCTCGACGCCACCCTCGTCCGCCTCATCCTCGTCCCCGCGGCGATGAAGCTGATGGGCTCCTGGAACTGGTGGTTCCCCATCTGGCTCGACCGCTTGGTCCCGGACTTCAGCTTCGAGGGGGGCTCCCCGGAGACGGAGCCGGAGCCCGCCAAGGCGTAACCGCTGTGGTGGGGGCGGAGGCGGTGGGGGTCCCCGGGCGCACCTCCGCCGCGGGAATCGCTGGGGGCTGACGCCTCGGGAGCCAACGGCGCGGCTCCGTGCTCAGTGCCCGGAGACCCCCACCGCCTCCGCCCTACAACAGCTTCCGTGGTTCCTTTGTCCGCCTATAGACGACTAAGGAACCACGGAATTGGAAATCCTGTGGTGGGAGGGGTTCGGGTGGGGGTCCCTGGGTACTTGGCATGGAGCCGGGCCAACAGCCTTCGGGCGACAGCCGTCCCTGATCCACCCGGCGGAGGTGCTCCCAGGGACCCCCACCCGAACCCCTCCCGATCAACCCCTGGCTATCCAGCCAATTAGGATGGACCCGTGAACGGGGATGAGATTGCTTTCGCCGGCGCTGCGCGCCAGGCTGAGATGGTTCGGGCTGGCGAGGTCTCGGCGACTGAGCTGGTCGGGCTTCACCTTGACCGAATCGCGCGGCTCGATCCCGAGCTGAACGCTTTTCGCAAGGTCTTCGCGGAAAAGGCGATGCTGGAAGCCGAGCAGGCTGAGGCGCGGGTGCGGGCGGGGGAGGAGCGGCCGCTGCTGGGGGTGCCGATCGCGATCAAGGACGAAGTCGACGTCGCCGGTGAGATCAACACTCACGGCACCGACGGGTTCACCGAGCCGGCGAAGGCCGATGCCGAGTTCATCCGCCGCCTGCGCGAGGCGGGGGCGATCATCGTCGGCCTGACGCTGCTGCCGGAGATGGCGATCTGCGGCTTCACCGAGTCGGCGACCTACGGCGTCACCCGCAACCCCTGGGATCCCCAGCGGACGCCCGGCGGCTCGAGCGGCGGCTCGGGCTCGGCCGTCGCCTCCGGCATGGTCCCGATCGCCTCCGCCGGCGACGGCGCCGGCTCGATCCGCATTCCCGCCGCCTGCTGCGGCCTCTTCGGCCTCAAGCCGAGTCGCGGCCGGGTTCCGCTGACGCCGAACCTCGAAGGCTGGGGCGGGCTGGCGGTCGAAGGCTGCCTCAGCCGCTCGGTCATCGACTCCGCGCTCTGGCTCGACGTCGTTTCCGGCGGCTCGCGCGAGCCCGAGGCGCCGCCGGCGCCCGAGCGCCCCTTCGTCGAGGCCGCCAAGACGCCGCCCGGCAAGCTGAAGGTTGCCTGGTCGACCAAGCCTCCACGGGCAGCCGCCCCGCCGACGGTCGACGACGACGCCAAAGGCGCGGTGGCCGACGCCGTCGAGCTGCTCAGCGGGCTCGGCCACGACGTCTCCCAGCGGGACCCCGACTGGGGCAACATCGGCAACAACATCACCGCCCGCTTCCTCGGCGGGGTTGCCGAGACGGTCAGGGAAGTGCCCCATCCGGAGCGGCTCGAACGCCGCACCCGCGGCTTCGGCCGGCTCGGCGGGACCCTTCCCCGCGGCCTCTACGAGCGGGCCCGCGGCGCGGGTCGCGACGCCGACGCCGCCCGCGTCAACGCGCTCTTCGACGACTACGACGTCCTGGTGACGCCGGTGATGGGAGGGACGGCGCTGCCGGTCCGCCGCTGGGAGGGCAAGGGCGCCCTACAGACGGTGCTGGGGATGAGCCGCTTCTATCCCTACTGCGTGCCCTGGAACCACCTCGGCAACCCGGCGATGGCGGTGCCCGCCGGCATCGCGCCCAACGGGATGCCGCTCTCCTTCCAGGTGATCGGCCGCCGCGGTGAGGAGGCGAAGCTGCTCTCGCTCGCCGCCCAGATCGAGGCCGAGCGTCCCTGGGCCGACGCCCGCCCCTCGATCTCCTAAAAACGCGCCGCTGCGCGCCGCGGCCTACGGCTCGCCGCAGTTGCCGCAGCGGGGCGTCCCGACCCGGCGCTCCTGGCCGCAGTTGGAGCAGGCGGCGATCGCCGCGCGCCCGCATCCCTCGCAGTGGGAGGTGCCGCGGAGCGGGAAGCCGCAGAAGGAGCACTCGCCGCGCCGCACCCGCCGCGCCGGCACCCGCTTGGCGAGGAAGCGCTGCAGGGCGACGAAGGCGACCAGGGTGAGGGCGATCCCGGCGATCGAGATCGCCAGTGGCCCGACCTCGTCGAAGGCGAGATAGCTGTCGGTGTAGTCCGAGGCCATCACGACCGCCAGCACCGCCGTCGCCCCGGTCAGGGCGAGTGCCGCCGGCAGGTAGCGAGAGTTCCGCGATCGCAGCCGGATCAGCAGGCGGTAAGAGGCCGCCAGCATCCCGATCAGCAGCGCGAGGCGGAGGAAGAAGACGATCCGGTCGTGCTTGGTCTCTTCGTCGTCCCGTTCGGCGGCGGCGTCTTCCCGCAGTTCGTCCGCGTGCGCTTCGGCCTGCGACGCCGCCGGCTCGCTCCGGGCCTCGGTGGCGTTCGCGGCTTTCAGCTCTCGCGAGGCCGCGGCGAAGGTGGCCTGCGCTTCTTCGTATTCCGCCTGCAGCTCGGCCGCGGGTTCGCCGGCGTCGAGCGCCGTGCGGTAGGTCTCGCGACGGATTTCGAGCTGGCGGGTCGCCGCCTGGCGGTCGCGTTCAGCGGCTGCGACTTCACGGTTTGCTTCCCGATGCCGCGTCACCGCCGTCAGTTCGCCGCGATCGATCAGCGCCTGGTTGGGCAGGTAGCTGCTCGTCTCCGGCTTCGCGACCTCGTCGAGCTTGACGTAGGCCCAGATGGCGCCGATCGCGATGAAGACCGCGAGGACGACGGCGAGGACTTTCTCGGCCGTGCTCGTCTCGATCTCGCCGTCCCCCACCCGGCTCCCCGCCGGTCGGAACCTGCTCTTCTTCTTCTCACTCATCTCGACTCTCCTTCCCTGCCTCCTGGAGGCGGATTCGTCCTCGGACGGAGCTCGATGACGAGCTCGCAGTCGAGAGCAGTGGCGATGCGCGCCAGGGTGTCGATCCGCGGCGGCCTTTTCCCCCGCTCGATGCGGGCGATGGCCGACTGGGTCGTGCCGCAGAGCTCGGCCAGTTCGCGCTGGGAGATTCCCCAGGCGGCTCGCCGCTCGGCGACTCGTTCGGCGATCAGGCCGAACAGCTCTCGGTCGTCAGGACCAGACATAGCAATCCTGCTATGTATAGCAGGATTGCTATGGGCAATAGTGCTGTCTAGGTGAAGTCGCCTAGTTGAAGACCTTGCGGAACCGCGCCAGGTCGCGAACCTTGCCGCGCGGGCGCAGGCGTCGCCGCAGCAACATCTTCAGCTGGTTGGCGTCGGGTTTGCCCGCGGCGATCCAGTCGGCCCAGCTGGCCTCGATCGTCACGTTGGCGTTTGGCGCCACTCCCGGTTCGGCGCGGGTGGAGCCGTTGTCGAGGACGAGGTGCCACGGGTCGGCGTCGGTGAAATCCCACTGCAGGACGAAGGGGGAGCCGTTGGCGGCGGCCGGGTCGGCGACGCGGCTGATCAGGTCGAAGTAGAGGCGCTGGATCTCCGGGTCCTTGCTCGGCGGCGGCCCTTCCGGAGAGCCGATCACGCCGGCCATCATCATCTTCACCTGGCGCTCCGCGAGGCCCTTCTCGTCGTCGTCGGGCGGGAAGGGGAAGACGCCGGGGGGGAACTCCTCGGTCGGGAAGCCGATCGTCCGCCAGCGCTGGCGGATCAGTTTCATCCCGAAGGCGTAGATGTCCTCGAGCGAGAAGCCGTAGCACTCGGTGTAGGAGCGGTCCATGTTCGGCGGCGAGAAGACAGCGGGCCCGTAGGGCAGGACTTCGCGCAGCAGCTCGATCACCGCGTCGCGGTTCTCCTGCCAGCCCGGCGTCGGCTCGTTGAGCAGCTCGGAGAGGACCTTGACGCCGAAGCCGATGTGGCGCTGCTCGTCGCGGGAGACGTTCTCCATCCCGGCGGTGAAGCCGGGCATCGTCTCCTCGGAGGCGAAGAAGTCCTCGATGAAGTGCTGGCCCGGCTGGGCGAGGCTGCCCTCGACGATCAGGTGGTAGAGGGTGATCGCCTGGCAGAACTTCGCCACCGAACGGTCCTTGCGCAGTTCCTCGGCCATCACGTCGAGGCGGTCGAAGATGCCGCGGTAGCCCCAGTTGAGCTGCGGTAGGGTGGAGGAGAGGGTCTGCTGGATCGAGTCGCCGCCGACCCCGATCACCTCCTTGAAGAAGCGGTGGAAGAAGATCGAGTGGCGGACCTCGTCGACCTGTTGGGTGGCGAGGAAGTAGGACATCTCCTCGGTCGGGGCGGCGGTCACGTAGGGCGCCAGGGTGTCGGCGACCCGGTCCTCGCCGTAGTAGAACATCGAGTAGATCCACATCGCCGAGCGCCGCTGGATGTCGCTCAGCGCCTCCCAGCCTGCGCGGTCCTGGGAGAAATCGAGGTCGTAGGCGCTCCAGTTGCCCTGCTCCCAGCGGTGGTAGAGGTCCTCGTAGGTGATGTTGTCCATCAAGCGCTGGGAAGCGACGCTCATCGTGTCTCCTTTTGGTGTCGCGGTCGGGCACCGTGGAGACTACCGCGATCCTGGCCAGCTAGCCAGGATGAAGCGGGGCCCCGGGTCGTGGCCAGGGCCCCGCTGTTTCACAGTCTGCCTATTTGACGAATTCGCGGACCCCTTTGTAGACCGTTTCGTCCGTCGTCAGAGCCGTATGCGAGATGCACGCGGTCTGCGTGTTGGTCGCCCCGGAGAGCGCGACGCTCGAGTCCGGGTTGATGATTTCGTCGCACGGCGACCACCAGGTGCCGTAGTTGACAGCCCCGGGCGTCTCGTCGGTGGCGTTCAGTTCTTTCAGGAACGTCGATCCGACCCGCATCTCCACGCACGAGGTGCTGAAGCAGAAGTTCGCGGTTTCGGTGCCGTGGTTGGGGCCGCCGAGTGAGACCCAGTCGTCGACCTTCGATTCGCCGCCGAGGAACTTGATGTACCAGCGGCTGTTGAGGCTCCCCATCGAGTGGGCGATGATGTCGACCTTGGTCGCGCCGGTCGTTTTCAGCAGCGATTCGACCTTCGATTTCACTTCTTCGGCGTCGATTTTGTTTGACTGCGAGGTGTTGTAGCTGTAGGCGCTCAAATACGATTTCGGGTAGCCGTCTTTTTCGAAGCGACCGATCATCGTGTTCCAGAGCGAGGCGCTCTCGACGTAGCCGTGGACGAACAGGATCGGATCCTGTGCGCTCGCGCCGGCGGGGACGAGGGCGGTACCGGTAATGCAGAGGGCGATCGCGCAGAGGATCGCCGTCAGACGCTTGCTGACCATTTGTTCTCCCTATCTGTTTGAGCGCAGGCGCCTCCCAAGCGCGCTGCCGTGTGACCCGAGCAGACTGGTTAAGTACTCGGGAGCGCCTGAGTAAACCAGAGATCAGCCGGACGCGCCAGGCTCTGCGGGTGACGGGGTTTCGATCTCGCGCTTGAGGATCTTCCCCGTCGGGCCCTTCGGGAGGTCGTCCATGAACCAGACCAGCCGCGGGTACTTGTAGGCGGCGATCCGCTCCTTCACGTATTCGCTGACCTCCTCGGCGCTCAGCTCCTCGCCCTCGTGGAGGACGACGGCGGCGCCGATCTCCTCGCCCCACTGGTCGTGCGGGACCCCGAGGACAGCTGCTTCGCGGATCTTCGGGTGCTCGTAGAGCACCTCCTCGACCTCGCGCGGGTAGACGTTGTAGCCGCCGCGGATGATCAGGTCCTTCTTGCGATCGACGATGAAGAAGTAGCCGTCCTCGTCGACCCGGGCCATGTCGCCGCTGTGGAACCAGCCGCCGCGCATCGCCTCCTCGGTGGCGTCGGGGCGCTGCCAGTAGCCCTTCATCACGTTGTGGCCGCGGATCACGATCTCGCCGACCTCGCCCTGCGCCACCTCGTTGTCGTCCTCGTCGACGACCTTCATCTCGACTTCGCGTAGCGGCGTCCCGATCGAGCCGGGCTTGCGCGGCCGCCCCGGGTGGTTGGTGCTGGCGACCGGCGAGGTCTCCGAGAGGCCGTAGCCCTCGAGCAGTTCGCACTCGAAGGCCTCCTCGAATCCGCGCAGCACCTCGACCGGCATCGAGGCGCCGCCGGTGATGCAGATCCGCAGCGAGGAGGTGTCGAAGCTCTCGCGGCCGGGGTGGTGGAGGAGCGCCCCGTACATCGTCGGCACGCCGTAGAAGTGGGTGACGCCGTCGCGCTGCATGATCTCCAGCGCCTCGCCGGGATCGAATTTCGGCAGCAGGGTGAGGGTCGCGCCGACCCGCATCGAGGCGTTCATGCTGACCGTCTGGCCGAAGGAGTGGAAGAGCGGCAGCGCCCCCAGGGCGATGCTGCCGCGCTTGACTTCGCAGGTCGTCTCGGAGGCGATCTGGGCGTTGCGGTGGAGGTTGAAGTGGGTCAGCTCCGCCCCCTTCGGCTTGCCGGTGGTGCCGGAGGTGTAGAGGATTACCGCGGTGTCGCCTTCCCCGGTGTCGGCCGTCTCGGTGTCCGGCTCATGATCGCCGAGCAGCTCGGCGAAGGACTGCGGCTCGACCTCGATCAGCTCGGCGCCCGCCTGCTCGGCGCCTGCCCGGGCCTCATCGCCGAAGCCGTGCCAGGCGAGCAGCAGCTCGGCACCTGAGTCCTCCAGGTAGAAGGCGATCTCGCGGCGCTTCAGCAGCACGTTCATCGGCACCACGACGCCGCCGGCGCGCAGCACCCCGTAGTAGGAGATCGGGAACTCGAGGACGTTCGGCAGCATCACCCCGACGCGGTCCCCCTGCTGCAGCCCGTTCTCGCGCAGGACCGCGGCGAGGCGGGCGCTGCGATCGTCGAGTTCGCCGAAGGTGAGCTCGAGCTCGCCAAGGCGGACGGCGACGGCGGCCGGATCGGCGGCGGCGCTCTCGGTGACGATCGAAGCGAGATTGAGGCCCATCGTTTCCTTCCCGTGCGAGTAGTTCCCGCGGCCAGTCTAGGAGGGATTCGCGAAATCCGGTTCGCTAGGCTCGCCCCGATGGAGGACCTCGGCCACCCCGTCTCTTACCTGGTGGCGAAGCGTGGGATTCCCGTCTTCGACAGCGAGGGGGAGAAGCTGGGCCGCGTCGTCGAGGTCCTCGCCGCGCCGGAAGCGAACCTGTTCGACGGCATCATCTTCGACACCGGCGGCCTCGGCGGTCGCCGCTTCGTCGACGCACCGGAGGTCGGCACGATCTACGAGCGCGGCGTGGTGTTGAAGATCGACGCCGCCGAAGCGGCAGAGCTGCCGAAGCCCCGGTGATGAACCGGGGCGACGGTTTCGCTTAGGATGCCGCGGATGCGGAAACTGATCTTGATCATTGGCGCCTGCCTGGCGCTCGTCGTCGCCGGTTGCGGCAGCGACGACTCGACCACCTCTTCCTCTTCCGGCGAAGAAACCTCGCAGGAAGCCGAAGCGCCGAAGAAGAAGACGAAGCCGACGGTGGAGAAGCCGAGTGGAGCGCCGCCGAAGGAACTGGTCACCAAAGACCTCGAAGAAGGCTCGGGGCCGGCCGCGAAAGCCGGCGACGTGGTGACGGTCCAGTACGTCGGCGTCAACTACAAGACCGGCAAAGAATTCGACTCCTCCTGGTCCCGCAGCGAACCGTTCTCGTTCACCCTCGGGGCCGGCGAAGTGATTCCCGGCTGGGACCAGGGGGTCGAAGGGATGAAGGTCGGCGCCCGCCGCGAACTGATCATCCCGCCCGAACTCGGCTACGGAACGGCCGGCGCGCCGCCGGCGATCCCGGCGAACGAAACGCTGATCTTCGTCGTCGACCTCGAAGCGATCGAATAGAAGGAGGGCTCGACGGAACCCCCGCGCACGCCTGGCGGCGGCGGACACTGCGCGGGGCGGCGTCCTCAGTCGGCCAAATAGCGCTGCTATTCGGCCTCCCTGCGTCCTTGCCCCGCTTGGTCCGGCGCTCGCCAGTCGCACACGCGGGTTCCGCCAATCCCTCCTGCGGGCTGGCGCGGCACAATCGCCTTGTGCCGCGCTCGCCGCTCGCCGAACGACTAACGGCCCAGGCCCTCTCGGGCGAGCCGCTGCGCTCGCCCGAGGCGGTGGCGGAGCGGCTGCTCGCCGTGCAGGGCCAGGACCCGCGCGGGGCGCGGCTGGCGGTCCGCGCTCGCACCACCGGGGTCAGCGCCGCCGACGTCGACCGGGCGCTGAGCGAGGAGCGCTCGCTGCTGACCACCTGGCTGAACCGCGGGACGCTGCACCTGGTCCGCAGCGAGGACTATCCGTGGCTGCAGGCGCTGACGACGCCGCCGCTGCGGACCTCGGCGGCGCGGCGGCTACGCCAGGAGGGGGTCGGCGAGAAGGACGCCGAGCGGGCGGTCCGCATCGTCGAGAAGGCGCTGGCCGACGAGGGGCCGCAGACCCGGGTGCAGCTGCGGAACGGCTGCAGCGGGGCAAGGTGCCGACGGCGGGGCAGGCGCTGATCCACATCCTCTTCCTCGCGGCGGTGCGGGGGATCGCCGTGCGCGGGCCGATGGCCGGCACCGAACACGCCTACGTCCTCGTCCGCGACTGGCTCGGGGAGCCCAAACCGGTCGACCGCGAGCGGGCGCTGGCCGAGCTGGCTCGGCGCTACCTGGTCGGCCACGGGCCCGCCGACGACCGCGACCTCGCCCGCTGGGCGGGCCTGCTGCTGCGCGACGCCCCCGCCGGCCTGGCGGCAAGGTGACGATCGAGCACCTCGACGAGGTCAAGAAGAAGGACGCGCCGCGCTCGAGGCAGACGCGCAGCGGGTCCTGGAGTTCATGGGTCACGCCGAGACCGCGAAAAGCGTCGAATAGCGACGCCTCTCGCGGTCTCGGCGCTTCTACTGGTCGCCGACCCGCGGCGGCATCGCGTCGCTGGGCGCCGGCGGCGCGGCCTCGCCGGGCAGCGGTTCGGCCTCCTGCTCCCAGACGTTGTTGAGCGAGACCTGCAGGTAGGCGAACATGCCGGGGGCGAGCAGTAGGTAGAGGATCAGCGCGATCCAGCCGCTGACCGGCTCGCGGCCGGCGATCTTCGAGGCGCCCTGGACGCGCTCGGTCCCGCGCCAGTAGGAGACGAGGGCCGGGATGATGATGAGCCCGCCCGGGAACAGCGCCAGCACCGAGTTGGTCGGGTTCTGGCCGAGGTCGTAACCCTTGGCCTCTCCGTACGCTTTCAGCTCCTTGTTGATCTTGTACCACCAGACGAGGTGGTAGACGCCGAGGGTGATGATCGGCAAAAGGGCAACGGCCCAGGGGTTGCGCACCTTCACCTCATGCTCGGTGCCGCGAATCTTCATTTCGTAGGCCATGACTCTCCCTTTCTAGTTGGCCGGTTCCTCGGCGAGTTTCGGCTTCTGCCTCGAACTCCTCTTTGCGCAATGGCGCAGCCATTCCAGAAGGATCTCGCGATCGGGGTTCGAGTTGCAACCGTCTGAAACATCTATAGCTTCTGTTCAATGAAGAAACTTTTTGTAATGGTGGCGGTGATGCTGCTGGTGGCTTTGAGCTTGTGGGGTTGCGGCTCGGATGAGGAAACCTCGAACTCGGATGCTGGTAGCGGGCCGTTCGGAACCATCACAGTCCAAGAGGGCCAAGCCCAGCCGGTCATCCACGTGTCGGGCGGCCCTCCGCCCAAGAAACCTCTCCTCAGAGACATCAGCGTAGGAAAGGGACCGGTAGCCCGAAGGGGCGACTCGGTTCTCGTCTACTACTTCGGCGTCAATTACCGGACCGGCGTGGCCGAACACTACCGCTGGCCGCCGCGAACGCCATGGAAAACGGATCTTCATGCCGGAACGGCCTGGGAAGAAGGGATCGAAGGGATGAGGGTCGGTGGTCGTCGCGAGACGCTGGTTCCCTCTCGCCTTGCCTTCGGAGACGGCGCGATCGATTACATAACCGAACTGGTGGCTATCGAGCCGTCTCGGTGAGCGGAGCCTCCTGCATTCGCGAGCCGGAGGCGGTACCAGCGCAAACTCGCACGGCTGCGAAATTGCGAAGGCGACGCCGAGGGAGGCGGTGAGGATCAGGGCCGGCGCCACCCCGCGGAAGAGGCTCGCTTGCATTTCCCGAGCCCATTCGCGGGCTTCCCTCCACCGATATAGGTTTTTTGATCATGAGGAGAGCTCTTGCCTTTCTGACGCTGCTTGTTCTCGCCCTCGGGGTAGCGATGGGTGGTTGCGGCAACGGAGAGGGTGAAGCGTCAGGAGGGCAGTCCGCATCTGCCGAAGCGGATCCATCCAGTGGCGATGGCCGCTTCGGAACCATCACGTTGCCCGAAGGGAAGAGCAAGCCGAAGATCAAGCCCCCTGAGAAGCCACCACCGAAGAAGGTGCTGATCAGGGATCTACGGATCGGCAAGGGTAGGGTCGCGCGAGAGGGAGACGAACTGACCCTCTACTACTGGGGCGTCGACTACAAGACGGGCAGGCCGATCTACTACCGCTGGCCTCCAGAACCACCGCTGGTTCAGAAGCTTGGCGGAGCGCACTGGGAAAAGGCGCTCCTCGGAATGAAAGCGGGGGGTCAGCGAGAGGTAATCGTGCCGTCACGCCTTCTTTTCAACGACGGAACCATCGACTACTTCTTCGAAGCCAGGCACATCGATTAGCCATGAATCTTGGTCACGGACGGGCCGGCATCTACCGACTGAATTGATCAGCTAGTCCAGCTTCGGGCTGCGCCAGGGAGCTTCCAGGCGCCCGACCAGCTCGTCGCCCAGGCCCTCGATCGGGATGCGGACCTGCTCGAGGGAGTCGCGGTCGCGGAGGGTGACGGTGTCGTCCTCCATCGTCTGGTGGTCGACGGTGATGCCCCAGGGGGTGCCGATCTCGTCCTGGCGGCGGTAGCGCTTGCCGATCGAGCCACCTTCGTCGAACTCCGTCGGGAGGCGGCGGCGCAGGTCTCCGAAGATCTCTCGGGCCTTCTCCGGCAGCCCGTCCTTGGAGACGAGGGGGAGGACGGCGACCTTGACCGGGGCCAGGCGCGGGTGCAGGCGCAGGACGGTGCGCTGGCGGCCCTCCACTTCCTCGACCTCGTAGGAGTCGACGAGGAAGGCGAGGGTGGCGCGGTCGGCGCCGGCGGCCGGCTCGATCACGTGCGGGACGTAGCGCTCTTTCGTCTGCTGATCGAAATACTCGAGCTTCTCGCCGGAGAACTTTGCGTGCTGGGTGAGGTCGAAGTTGCCGCGGTTGGCGACTCCCTCCAGCTCCGACCAGCCGATCGGGAAGAGGTACTCGATGTCGCTCGTTGCCGAGGAGTAATGGGAGAGCTCGTCCTCGCCGTGGGCGCGGACCCGTAGGTGGTCGGGGCGGATGCCGAGCTCGGTGTACCAGCGCTCGCGCTCGGCCATCCAGTGCTGGTGCCACTTCTCGGCTTCGGCCGGAGGCGTGAAGTACTCCATCTCCATCTGCTCGAACTCGCGGGTGCGGAAGATGAAGTTGCCGGGGGTGATCTCGTTGCGGAAGGACTTGCCGACCTGGGCGATCCCGAACGGGGGCTTCTTGCGGGCGAAGGCCATCACGTTCTTGAAGTTGATGAAGATGCCCTGGGCCGTCTCCGGGCGCAGGTAGACGGTCGAGCCCTCCTCGGCGACGGGGCCGACGTGGGTTTCGAACATGAGGTTGAACTGGCGCGGCTCGGAGAGCTCGCCGCTGCACTCGGGGCAGCGCAGCTCCGCGTTCGGGTCGCCGCCTTCGGCCTCGACTGCCTCGCGCAGATGGTCCTCGCGCCAGCGCCGCTTGCACTTGCCGAGGCACTGGACGAGCGGATCGGTGAAGCCGGCTAGGTGGCCCGAGGCCTCCCAGACGCGCGGATGCTGGAGGATCGCCGAGTCCAGGGCGACGATGTCGTCGCGCTCCTGCAGCATCGCCCGCCACCACTCGGCTTTGACGTTGTTCTTGAGGAGGACGCCGTAGTGGCCGTAGTCGTAGGTCGAGCCGAGGCCGCCGTAGATCTCCGAGGAGGGGAAGACGAAGCCGCGCCGTTTGCAGAGCGCGACGATCTCCTCCATCGTTACCTCGGTCGGTCGGGTTCCCTGCTCGGTCGCCATGGCCGGAACGGTAGCGGCTGCGATAATCCCGCAGCGCTATGCCCATCTACGAGTACAAGTGCGAGAACGGCCACGTCTTCGACGTGATCCAGAAGATGACCGACGAGCCGCTGCGCCAGTGCCAGGAGTGCGGCGCTCCGGCCTCGCGGGTGTTGAGCGCCCCGGCGATCCACTTCAAGGGCTCCGGCTTCCACAACACTGACTACGGGACGAAGCGGGGGGGCGGCAACGGCGGCTCGGAGTCGAGCGGTGAGTCCGGCGGCTCCGGGTCCTCGGAGTCGAAGTCGGATTCGGGCAAGAGCGAGTCGAAGTCCGACTCGAAGCCGGCCGCCTCGACTGCCGACTGAGCGGGGCTGCGGCGTCCGCCGCGGCTGGAACGCTGCGCGCGTGATCTCCGAGAGCGTGGCGCGCTCGAGGCGCCTCTTCTGGCTGGGCCGGTCGTTGCTGGCGCTGAGCGCGATCCTGCTCCCGGTCCTCGCCTACGGCCTCGCGGCGCTGCTCGTCGACGGCCACGCGCAGAAGGAGTACTTCGAAGCCGTCTCCCAGATCCTGCCGGTGCTGCTGCTGGCGCTGGCGATCGAGCAGCGCTATTTCACCCGCGGCCAGTCGATGCCCGAGCTGCCGCCAGAGCTGCAGTTCGGCGAGGCGGAGACCCGCCAGCTCGTCCGCTGGTACACGCGGGCGGCGAGGCTCTACGCGCTGCTGGTCCTCCTCGCCCTCGGCCTCGGCGAGTGGATCGCGGTCGAAGTCCTAGCCGAGGGCGCCTCCACCACCGCCGACCTGAAGAACACGGCTGGCTCCCTGGCCGCCGGCTTCACGGCCTTGGTTGTCACGGCGCTGGTGGGGACGAAACGCAGCGAGGACGCTCGCTGAGTTGTGGGCGCTATGACGCCTACAACTCAGCAATGGCGGGGGTCCCTACCCGTGGAGGAACTTGTTGACGGCCTTCTGGCGGACCGAGTCGGGGACTTCGATCGAGCCTCCCGGCCCTTCGCCGCACTGTTCCCGTTCTTTCTCACAAAGGACTTCCGCTGGGGCGCTGCCGCCGATCCCGGCCGAGAGCACCAGTTGCGGCATCGTCAAGAAGCCCATGTCGCTGACGAACGCCTTCGGGGCGTCCCAGCCGATGATCGGGCCGTGGATGAAGTTGTAGGGGAGGCGGAGTGGGTCGGTGAGGCGATCCTTGATCCCGTTGATCACTTCCTGCTGGGCGTGCTCGCGGTCGAGGTCGTCGTAGCCGCCCAGCGAGTAGACGCTCTTGCCGGGCCCCGGGCATTCGCTGACGTGGCGGACCCGTGAGTAGGCCAGCGCCTTTTCGCCGTCGAGGGTGTTCTCGCCCTTGTGCAGGCGGATGGAGACGCCGCCCTGGCCGCCGCCGGCGCCGCCGGAGATGTCGGCGCAGAGCTTCACCGGGACGTCGACCGTGACCCCGCCGACCGCGTCGATCAGGTCTTCGAAGCCGGTGAAGTCGACGATCGCGACGTGATCGATCTGGATCCCGAGGAACTGCTCGATCGTCTTGATCTGCAGGGCGGCGCCGCCGTAGGCGAAGGCGGCGTTGATTTTCGTCGGCGTGTTGCCGGGGATCTCGGCGTAAACGTCGCGGGGGATCGAGAGTTTGCGGAAGGTGCCGCCGCCGGCCCGGATCAGCATCAAGGTGTCGGCGCGGAATTCGCCTTCAAAGCAGGGGTCGTGCGGCTTCTCGCCCTTCGACTGCTGTTCGAAGCACTCCTCGGAGGTTTCGTCGTCGCTGCTGCCTGGCGGCCGTGCGTCGGTGCCGAGGACAAGGATCGTTTGCGGCTTGAAGAGCAGGAACGGGTTGCCGTGGAGGGCGTCGCGCGCTTCGCCGGAGAGCTTGAAGGACTGGATCTGGGCGGAGACGCCGAAGGCGATGAGGCTGATCAGGATCCAGGCGAGCGCCGCGATGCCGACCCATTTGAGGACCCGGCGGACGTTGAACGGGGCCCGCGGCGAACCGGGGCGGCGCGGCTCCTTGTCGCCGCGGCGGGGCCTTGAAGGCAACCTTGCACGGTCGCGCAGGGAGGACAGATCCGCGCCTTTCAGGCGCGAAAACAGGCCCTTGCGGGAGCGGTAGACCTTGTACTCGGGCTCGTTTTTGGGCGGCTCGGGGGGCCGCTGCTCGCCGTCGGGGCTCATGAAAGGCTAGAAATCATGGCGATGTACTCGGTCATCCGCTTCCCAGCCTCCTGCCGCCTGTGAGCGGCGGCGAGACGATCGGGGTCGATCTCGGGGGCACGAAGATGCTCATCGGGGTTCTTTCCGAGGCCGGGACCAAACCCCTCTACGAGCAGCGCGAGGCCTCGACCGGCCAGACCGAGGACGAGCTGGTCGAGCTGCTGGTCCGCGAGGTCACCGAGGCGCGGGACGCGCACCCGAACGTGACCGCGGTCGGGCTCGGGATCCCGGCGACGATCGACCACGACGACGGCATCGCCGTCTCCGCCGTCAATCTGCCGCTCGCCGACCTGGCGATCCGCGACATCGTCAGCGAGCGGGTCGGCCTGCCGGTCTTCGTCGACAACGACGGCAATGTCGCCGCTCTCGCCGAGTACCTCTACGGCGCCGCCAAGGGCAAGCCGCACATGGTGATGCTGACCGTCGGCACCGGGATCGGCGGCGGCCTCATCCTCGGCGGCGAGATCTACCGCGGCTCGACCGGCGCCGGGGCCGAGCTCGGCCACGTCGTCATCCAGGCTGACGGGCCGCCCTGTCAGGGCAACTGCCCCAACCACGGCTGCGTCGAGTCGCTCGCCTCCGGGACGGCGCTCGGGCGCGAGGGGCGGGCGGTGGCCGAAAGCTCCCCCGACTCGGCGCTCGGCAAGCTGCTCGCCGAAGGCGAGGAGGTCGACGGCAAGGCGGTGACCGAGTGCGCGCTGGCCGGCGACGAAGTCGCGATCGGCGTCTTCGAGCTGATCGGCAGCAGGCTCGGGGTCGCCTGCTCCAGCTTCGCCAACGTCTTCCAGCCGAACGCGATCGTCGTCGGGGGCGGGGTGATTGCCGCCGGGGACCTCCTGCTCGAGCCGGCGCGGCGCGAAGTGCGCGAGCGGGCGCTGCGGCCGATGAACGAGACGCCGATCCTCGAAGCGACCCTCGGCAACGACGCCGGCATGATCGGCGCCGCGGCGATGGCGCGCGAAGAGCTCGCCAAGGCGGGCGCCTGATGCCGGGCGGCCTCGTCGTCTGCCCGACCCCGATCGGCAACCTCGACGACGTCACGCCGCGGGTGCGCGAGGCGCTGGTCAGCGCCGACTACATCGCCTGCGAGGACACCCGCCGCACCGGCCAGTTGCTGGACCGATTGGGAATTCGACCGGCGCCGCGGCTCGTCTCCTTTCACGAGGGCAACGAAGCGGCGCGGGCGCAGGAGCTGGCACAGCGGATCGAGCGCGGCGACCTCGTCGCCCTCGTCTCCGATGCCGGCATGCCGGCGATCTCCGACCCCGGCTACAAGCTGATCCGCCGCTGCATCGACCGCGCCCTGGAGGTCACCGTGTTGCCGGGCCCGACGGTGATCCCGGTCGCCCTCGTCGCCTCCGGCCTGCCGACCGATAAATGGCGCTTCGAGGGCTTCCTGCCGCGGCGGGCGGGGGAGATGGAGCGGGTGCTGCGCTCGGCCGAGACCGTCGTCGCCTTCGAGTCCCCGCGCCGGGTCGGCGAGTCCCTCGCCGCCCTCGCTTCGCTGGCGCCCGACCGCGAGGCCGCCGTCTGCCGCGAGCTGACCAAGGTCCACGAGGAGGTCGCCCGCGGCAGCCTCGCCGAACTCGCCCGCCGCTTCCGCGGCGACGTCAAAGGCGAGATCGTCCTGGTGATCGGCCCCGCCGCCTCCACCGAGCACGACAAAGACGTCGGCTTCGCCGTCGACGCCCTGCGGCACCTGGTTCAGTCCGGCGCCCGCCCGCGCGCCGCCGCGAGCGTCGTCGCCGCTCTCACCGGGACCCGCGCCAACGATCTCTACAAAGCGCTGACCGGGCGCGAGGCGCGGCGGTAGACCGTGCTGACCGGGGTCAGTAACCTTGAGGTAGTCAATGGCGGACATCGCGAAAGAAATCGAGCTGGTTTTCGAGCCGCAGGATGAGGGCGGTTTCCACGTCTATGCCCCCGACCTCCCGGGTCTCCACACGCAGGGGGACGACATCGAGGACGCGATGGCGAATGCCACCGAGGCGGTCGCTCTCTATGTAGAGGGGCTGCGTGAAGATGGCGAGTCGCTCGACACCGGTGTGATTCGCCGGAACATTCCGCTTCCCGCGTGACGCCACATCAGCCGGTTGTTTCCGGCAGGCGCCTCATCAGGGCACTCGAAGCCGATGGTTGGATGGCGACCCGCCAACGCGGCAGCCATGTGCGTTTGAAGAAGGCCGGTCGGCGCGTTGCTCTGGTTGTACCGCTACACAAGGAGATAAAGCGCGGAACTCTCGGCGGGATCCTCCGCGACGCCGATCTCAGCGTTGATGAGCTTCGTCGGCTTCTCTGATCCGCCGAGCTAAGTCCTACTCTGGATGGCCGAAGCGATCGGCGACTGGATCATCGGAGCGGCTGAAGCTGATGCGAGGATCATCTCGATGTCTCATGCCGTTGATCGGGAGGATCCAGAAGGGAAGCCCTATTCACTCCTTCTTGTTGCTGAAGGACCTAACGTAATAGACGTGCCCGGTTCAGGCTCATAGGGGTAGATTCGCGCGTCGCGAGCTCCTTCGGCTCGGTCATCCGCCATCCGTTAGCGTGGGCCACCGAAATGGCATCTGACCGCTTCTACGTCACCACCCCGATCTACTACGTCAACGCGGAGCCGCACCTCGGGCACGCGTACTCGACGATGGCTGCGGATGTGCTGGCGCGGCACCATCGGCAGCGAGGGGAGGACGTGTTTTTCCTCACCGGGACCGACGAGCACGGGGAGCCGGTGGAGAACGCGGCGAAGAAGGCGGGGGTGACGCCGCAGGAGCTGGCCGACACGAACGCCGCCAAGTTCGAAGGGCTGATGCCGACGATCGGAGCGACGAACGACTTCTTCATCCGTACGAGCGATCCGCGGCACGAGGCGCAGGTCGCCGAGATCATCCAGCGTGTCTACGACAACGGCTGGGTGACGAAAGGGACCTACGAAGGCTGGTACTGCCCCCGCTGCGCCGATTTCAAAACCGAGCGCGAGCTGGGGCCGGGGAATACGTGTCCCATTCATGAGATTCCGCTCGAGCGCGAGAAGGAGGACAACTACTTCTTCAAGCTCTCCGCCTTCCAGGCGCAGCTCGAAGGCCTGTATGAGGAGCGGCCGGACTTCGTCGTCCCCGACTTCCGCCGCAACGAGGCGCTCTCTTTCATCAAAGGGGGCCTCGAAGACGTATCGCTCTCCCGTCCCAACCTGAAGTGGGGGCTGCGTCTGCCCTGGGACCCCGAGCAGCGGATGTACGTCTGGTTCGACGCCCTCCTCAACTACGTGACGGCGCTGACCTTCGCCCGCGAGGGGGAGGACCTGACCGACCGCTTCTGGCCCGCCGACCTGCACGTGATGGCGAAGGACATCCTCAAGTTCCACGCGGTGATCTGGCCGGCGCTGCTCTGGGCCGCAGATCTGGAGCCGCCGAAGCGGATGGTGATCCACGGCTTCCTGCTGATGGGCGAGAAAAAGATGTCGAAGAGCCTCGGCAACGTGCTCGACCCCTTCGCGGTGATCGACCGCTTCGGCGCCGACGCCCTGCGCTTCTACCTCTTCCGCGAGGTCAGCTTCGGCCAGGACGGCTCGGTCTCAACCGCCGGCTTCGAGCAGCGCTACGAGACCGAGCTGGCCAACGACTACGGAAACCTCGCCAGCCGAGTGCTGGCGATGGTCGACCGCTACCGCGACGGCACTGTGCCGGCGGCGCAGGTCGACGCCACCCTTGCCGAGGACTTCGAAGGCGCCGTCGCCCGCTTCAGCGACCTGCTCGACCGGGCCGAGCTCTCGCAGGCGCTCGACCTCGCCTGGGTTCTCGTCCGGCGCCTCAACCGCTTCGTCGAGGAAACCCAGCCGTGGGTCCTGGCAAAGGACGAGGCCGATCCCGAGCGGCTCGATGAAGTCCTCTACAACCTCGTCGAGGGGCTGCGGGTGACGACGCTGCTGCTCGTCCCCTACCTGCCGCAGACGAGCGAGACGCTGCTGGCGGCGCTGGCCGAAGAGGGGCGCGAGCTGGCCGAGCTGGGATCCCGCGGGGGCGGCCAGGAGGTCGAGCGGGTCTCGCCGCTTTTCCCGAAGATCGAGTCCTAAGCCAGCAGCTCCGGCCCGATCTCCTCGGGCCGGGTGAGACCGCAGAGGGCCATCGTCAGGTCGAGCTCGGCGAGGACCATCTTCAGGACTGCTTCGACTCCCGCCTGGCCGTCGAGGGCGAGGCCCCAGATGTAGGGGCGGCCGAGGCAGACGGCGTCGGCCCCAAGGGCGAGCGCCTTGAGGACGTCGGCGCCGCCGCGGACGCCGCTGTCGAAGAGGATTGCGAGGTCGCCGGCGGTCGCCTCGGCGATCGCCGGTAGGGCGTCGAGGGAGGCGATCGCGCCGTCGACCTGGCGGCCGCCGTGGTTGGAGACGACGATGCCGTCGAGCCCGCGCCGCGCCGCCTCGCGGGCGTCGTCGGGGTGCTGGATCCCCTTGATCACGATCGGCAGCGAGGTCAGCTCGCGCAGCTGCGAGAGGTCGTCCCAGTTGAGGGCCGGGTTGGCCTGGACGCCGAGGAAGTGGCCGGTCGCGGCGCCGGCGTCCTCCTCCGGCGTCTTCTCGAGGGCGGCGCGGAAGACCGGGTCCTGGAAGTAGTTGGCGACGCCCATGCCGTTGAGGAAGGGCAGCCAGGCCTGCTGCAGGTCGCGCGGCTTCCAGCCGGGGATGAAGGTGTCGACGGTGAGGACGATGGCGCCGTAGCCCGCCACCTCGGCCCGCTCGACCATGCTGCGCGCGAGCGCCGGGTCGTTGGGCCAGTAGAGCTGGAACCAGCGCGGCGCCTCGCCGCCCGCCTCGGCGATCTCCTCGAGCGAGAAGTGGGAGGCGGTGCTGGTGATCATCGGCACTCCGACCGCGGCGGCGGCGCGGGCGGTTGCCAGCTCACCCTCGTCGTCGACCACTTTTTGCACCCCGATCGGCGCCAGCATGAGCGGCGCAGGCATCGCCGTCCCGAGCACCGTCGTCGAGAGGTCCCGCTCGCTGACGTCGCGCAGCATCCGCGGCACGATCCGGCGGCGGCGGAAGGCCTCGACGTTGGCGTCGATCGTGTCCTCGGTGCCGGCGCCGGCCCAGACGTAGTTGGCCGCCTTCGGGTCCATCGCCGCCATCGCCTGCGCCTCCAGGTCGGCGACGGGAACCGGGATCGCCGGCGTCTCGCCGCCGAGGCCGCGGAGGTAGATCTCGCGGTAGTAGTCGGCGGGGTCCGGCATCGCGGCTACGAGCCTAGTCCGTCGCCTCGAACAGGGCCGGCGCCAGCGGCTCCGCGTAGCGGGCCAGCCGCAGCCGCGCCAGGCCGAAGCGGTCCTCGATGCTCGCCAGCAGCGAGTAGTGGTCGGCCGGCTGAAGGATCTGCTTGCCGCGGGGGACGTCGGGCCCGACCAGGATCGTCGCGATCCTGCCGCCGCCAGAGGAGCCGCAGCAGCCGGCGTCGCTGCGGCCCTCGTCGAAGGTGACGACGAGCAGGCCATGCGGCCCGAGCTGGTGGACGACCCTCGGCAGCAGTCGCCAGAGGTACCAGTCGACAGCGGGCAACCCGCAGTCGTGGCCATCGTGGCAGAGGTCGGGGGTGAGCCAGCCGAAGCGTGGCAGGCGGCGATGGTCGAGGTCTTCGGGCAGGCGCGCCTCCGGGACGACCCGCTCGCAACGCCTCGGGACGGCGGTGATCGAGGGGAAGTAGACGAAGGGGTTATGCCGTTTCGCGTAGCGGCTGGGGGCGGAGCCGGTGAAGCAGAAGGAAGGCATGCCCTCGATGTAGGCGCGCCAGGAGATGCCGGCGCGCGAGAGCTGCGTCGCCAGGTTGGGGCCGGAGACGATGCACTCGGTGCAGTTCTCGGTGATCCCGAAGGTGTCTCCGGCAAGCAGCGCCAGGTAGTTGGGCAGCGAGGGGTGGATGACGCCGAAGAAATTCGTGGCGAGGGCGCCGCGCTCGGCGAGGTGGTTCAGGTAGGGCGCCTCTGGATTGCCGATCACCTCCTCGTACTCGCGGTTCTCGAGCACGACCACGAAGACGCGGGGCGGCTGTGAGGGGCCCTGGGCGATCGACGGGGAGAGCTTCGCCGCCGCCATACCCGCGGGCGCGAGGCCGAGGAGGGTGAGCGCGGCGAGGATCAGTATCGAGCGAAGGCGGGCGGCGATCGCCCGAGGATAGGCTGACTCGTCCCGATGATCGATTCCCACACCCACCTGATGCTCTGCGACGGGAGCGAGGAGGAGCTGGTTGCGGCGGCGGTCGCCGCCGGCGTCGAGCGGATGCTGACGATCGGGATGGGAGCGGAGACGAACCCGGTCGCGGTGGCGAGTGCCGAGCGCCACGAGCCGGTCTTCGCCGCGGTCGGGCGCCACCCGAACGACGCCGGCGGCTTCGACGACGCAGCGGTCGAGGAAATCCGCCGCCTCGGCGCCCACGAGAAGGTGCGGGCGATCGGCGAGACCGGGCTCGACTTCTACCGCGACAGCGCCGCGCCGGAGGACCAGCGGCGCGCCTTCGCCGCCCAGATCGAGATCGCCCGTGAGCTCGGCCTGCCGATCGTGATCCACGCCCGCGACCCCGAGGGGGAGACCGCGGCAACTGACGAGATCTTCGACACCCTCGACGCCAGTGCCGGCGACGCGCCGGTGATCCTCCACTGCTTCTCTGCCCCACACCGGGTCGACGATGCGGCCGAGCGCGGCTGGTACTGCTCCTTCGCCGGCAACGCCACCTATCCAAGCGCCAAGGAGCTGCTGTTCGCGGCGGCGAAGGTCCCCGAGGGCCGGATCCTGGTCGAGACCGACGCCCCCTACCTGGCACCGCAGCCGATGCGAGGCAAGCGCAACCAGCCCGCCTTCGTGGTCGAGACGGCTCGGGCGATCGCCGAGGTGCGCGGCGTTTCCTACGAGGAGCTGGAGCGCACGGTGGAGGCGAACGCGCGCACCCTCTTCGGCTGGTAGTGAGATGGTCTAATGGTCCGGCTCGGGCAGAACTTCCTCGCCGACCCCAACCTGCTGGAGGCGATCGTCCGCGACGCCGAGCTGGCGCCCGAGGACGTCGTACTCGAGGTCGGGGCGGGGGAAGGGGTCTTGAGCGAGCGCCTCGCCGCCGCCGCAGGGCACCTGCACACGGTCGAGATCGACCGCGGGCTGGAGGCGGCGCTGGCGCCGATCGCGGCGCTGCCGAACGTCGACCTGCACTGGGGCGACGCGATGAAGCTCGACCTCGCCGCCTTCGAGCCGGCGCCTACCGCGATGGTCGCCAACCTGCCCTACTCGGTGGCGACGCCGCTGATCCTGCGCACGATCGAGCAGCTGCCGAATCTGCGGCGGTGGACGGTGATGGTGCAGCGCGAGATCGCCGATCGGTTGCGAGCCGGGCCCGGGAGCCGCACCTACGGCTCGCCGAGCGCGGTCGCCCAGCTCGCCTGCGAGGTGGAGCTGCTGCGGGCGGTCGACCCCGCCGTCTTCAAGCCGCGGCCGCGGGTCGACTCGGCGATCCTGCGGCTGCGCCGCACCGGGCCGGGCGCCGACCAGGCGAGCCGGAAGCTGATCCGGGCCGCCTTCGCCCACCGGCGCAAGTCGCTGGCGCGCTCGCTCGAGCACGCCGAGCCGGGCAGCCTGGGACCGGCCCGCGCGGCGCTCGCCGAGCTCGGGCTGCCGGAAGACGCCCGCGCCGAGGCGCTCTCGCCGCAGCAGTTCGCCGCTCTCTCCGCGAAGCTCAGCGCCTGATGCTGCTCCACGCCCCCGCCAAGCTCAACCTCTGTCTCTACCTCGGCTCCGCGCGCGCGGATGGTCTGCACGAGCTCTGCTCGCTGTTCGAGCCGCTGGCGCTGGCGGACCTGATCACGGTGACGCCGGCCGAGCGCGACGAAGTCGTCTGTCCCGGGGTCGAAGGCGAGAACCTGGCGGCCCGGGCGCTGGCCGGGCTGCGCGAGCGCGGCTGGGAGCGCGAGCCGCTGCGGATCGAGATCGAGAAGCGGGTCCCGGTGGCGGCCGGCCTTGGCGGCGGCAGCGGCGACGCGGCGGCGGTGCTGCGGCTCGCAGCGGGAGAAGTGTCCGAGCTGCGGCAGCTGGCGCTGGAGCTGGGGGCCGACGTGCCCTCGCAGCTGCGGCCATCCTTGGCGCTGGTCCGTGGCGTCGGCGAGCGGCTGGAGCCGCTGCCCGAGCCCGCCGAGCACGCCGCCGTCCTCCTGCCGGGCGGTGGAGGTCTCAGCACCGCCGCGGTCTTCGCCGAGGCCGATCGGCTCGGGCTCGGCCGCGACGAGGCCGAGCTCGACGAGCTGGCGGCGCGGCTGCGCCAGGTGGCCGGCGCCGGCGCCTCGCCGCTCGCCTATCCCGATCTGCTCGTCAACGACCTCGAACCGGCGGCGCTCTCGCTGCGCCCGGACATCGGCGAGGCGCTCGATGCCCTGCGCGCGGCCGGGGCGCCGAAGGCGATTCTCAGCGGCTCCGGCCCGACCGCGGTCGGGCTCTTCCCGGACCTCGCCGCGGCCCGGGCCGCGGCCGCGGAGCTCGCCCACCGACGAAGCGATCGTCTGCACCGCCGGACGCGCCACACTGACGCCATGAGACTGCCCGGGGAGGGAGATGGCGAGGGCGGGAAGAACCGCAAACGCCTGAAAATCGCCGCCGCCGCGCTCGTCGTCGGCGCCTTCTACTTCTTCATCAGCCGCCAGCTCGGCCACCTCGACCTGCAGCAGCTGCTGAAGGACATCTCCAACACGCTCGGTGCCTGGACCTACCTGCTGGTCGGCTTCTTCGCCTTCGCCGAGACCGGTGCCTTCATCGGCCTCGTCGTCCCCGGCGAGACGGTGATGCTGCTCGGCGGCGCCGTCGCCGGCCAGGGGGCGATCAGCATCTACCTGCTGATCGCGATCGCCTGGTTCTCCGCCTGGCTCGGCGACACGACCAGCTTCTTCCTCGGCCGCCGGCTCGGCCGCGAGTTCGTCCTCGAGCACGGGCCGCGGGTCGGGATCAGCCACGAGCGCTTCGAGAAAGTCGAGGACTACTTCGGCCGCCACGGCGGCAAGACGATCTTCATCGGTCGCTGGATCAGCCTCGTCCGCGCCTTCGCCCCGTTCATCGCCGGCAGCTCCGGGATGGGGTACCGCGCCTTCGTCCCCTACAGCATCCTCGGCACCGGACTTTGGGCCTCGCTCCACATCCTCATCGGCTACTTCTTCTCCAGCGCGATCGAGAGCGCCGGCCACTACGCGGCCCGCGGCGCGGCGGTGCTGGCGACGCTGATCGTCATCGTCGCCGGCACCGTCTGGGTCGTCCGCAAGCTGCGGGTGAAGGAGAACCGGGAAGCGATCGTGCGCTGGATGGAGGGGCACGGCGCCACCGCCTGGATGGTCGAGCTGGCGCGGCGGCGGGAGCTGCGCTTCCTCTGGGACCGGGTCACCCCCGGCGGCACCTTCGGCCTCGAATTCACCTCGCTGATGGCGGTGCTGGCGGTCTCCTCGTTCGTCCTCGTCGCCTACACGGTGATCATCAGCGACGCTCCCGGGCCGACGCCCGGCGACGAAACCGCGATCGAAATCGCCGAATTCCTGCAGACGAGCGCGCTGACGAGCGTCGCCAAGGTCGTCACCTTCTTCGGCTCCGGCGGCTTCACCTGGGCCCTGGCATTAATCGGCGCGGCGCTGCTCGCCTGGCGGCGGCGCTGGACCGAGTTCTGGGTGCTGCTGGCGGGGATGACGATCACCCAGGTCGGGATCGTCGAGCTGAAGGACGCCGTCGACCGCCCGCGCCCGCCCGACCCGCTCGCCTCCAGCAGCGGCTCCTCCTTCCCCAGCGGCCACGCCGCCCACTCGGTCATCTACCTCTGGCTGGCGGTGACGATCGTCCTCCGCCTGCGGCCGGGAATGGCGCGGGCGACCGCGGTCGTCGTCACCGGCATCGTCCTCACGGCGCTGGTGGGGCTCTCCCGCGTCTACCTCAACGTCCACTACCTCAGCGACGTCAGCGCCGGCTGGGCGCTCGGCGCCGGGGCGTTCGCCCTCTGCGCCGCGATCGGGCTGGTCGTCTCGCAATTGCGCCAGAATCCAGGGCAGTGACTCTCTTCGCGCTGACCGACCTCGGTCACCAGTACCTGCTCTACGGGATCGCCGCGGCCGTCTGCCTGGTGATCTTCGTGACCCTGATCCTGACCCCGGCGCTGAGCGCCTACGGGCGGGTCTGGGAGAAGACGGCAGCAGGGTTCCTCTCGCTGTTCGTGCTCGCCGCGCTGGTGATCGGCGGCGTCGTCATCGGCCTGGCGATCGTCTACTACTACCCCAACCTCACCGATCTCCTCGGGCTTTAGCCCCGTCTCGGGATAATGGCTGGATGCCCAGTTCCGGGACCAGCGAGCGAGCGGGCCTGCTCGAGGCCCTCTCCGAAGCGGTTGAGTCAGGCGCCGGCCTGCCCGCGGTCGCGCGTGCGGCGGCACGGTTGCTCGACGCCAGCGTCGCCCTGATCGACCGCTCCAGCGCCGTGCTCGCGGTCGCCGGCGCCTCCTCAGACCAGGAGCAGAAGCTGCTCTCCGGCGGCGAGGGGGTGACGACGGTGGAGCTGCGGGTCGCTGACAACGCCGTCGGCGAGCTGCGCTACCGGGCGAAGGCGGCTCCGGACCCGGTGATCGCGCGGATGGTGGCGACGCTGCTGGCGCTGGAGCTGGAGCGCTCGCGCTCGCCCGAGTGGGAGAGTGAGGAGGCGGCGGGGGCGTTCGTGCGGGCGGTGCTGCGGCGCGAGGTGACCGACCGCCGCGACATCGTCGCCCAGGCCTCCGAGCTGGGGGCCGACCTCGACCGCGGCGCCGGCGTCGTCGTCCTGCGGGCGGCGCCGCGGGCGGCGCAGACGGGCGAGTGGCGGGAGCGGGTCCTGGTCCTGGCCCAGCGGGCGCTGCGGGCGCTCGCCCCGGGCGCGCTGGCGGCCAGCGACGGCGGCGAGGCGGCGGCGGAGATCTCGGCGATCGTCCCCGCCGAGGACGACGAGCGGCTGGCCCGCGCCGCCGCCGGGCTCTCGCGCGAGCTCGACGACAGCCTCTCCGGCTTCCACCTCACCGTCGGCCGCAGCCGCCGCTGCGCAGACCCCGTCGACCTCTACCGCGCCGGCAGCGAGGCGCACCTGGCGGTCAACGTCGGCGAGGCCGAGGGGCGGGCGATGCTCGCCTTCGAGGACACCGGCGCCTACCGGCTGCTGCTGCCGGCGATGAGCGAGGACCCCGGCGAGCTCGAACGCTTCTACGCGGAGACGGTCGAGCCCCTCGTCTCCTACGACGAGCAGTACGAGACCGAGCTCGTCACCACCGTCGAGGCCTACCTCGACAACGATGGCAACGTCGCAGCCACCGCCAAACAGCTCTTCACCCACCGCCACACGATCCGCTACCGCCTCGAGCGCGTCCGCGAGCTCTGCGGCCATGACGTCTCCGCCACCGAAGGCCGCGAGAAGCTGGGACTCGGACTGAAGGCAATGCGCGTCCTCGGCATCGCCTCCCCCCGCGGCCCGGCGATGGAGCCCGGCGCCAAAGGCGGCAAGGTGGCCCGGGCGACGGAGGACTAGCCCGAGCGGAGTTCCGGGGAGAGGACTTGAACCCCTGCTTCCTGGACCAAAACCAGGCGTGCTACCGACTACACCACCCCGGATCGAGGTTCGAGCGTAGCGCCGCGAGAAACGAGGCGGCACTTTCCGTTCATATAGGAGGGTTATTGCCGGCTCGATGATGAAGTAGCTGTCCGCCCATCCTCTTATGGTCGCCCCATGGAGATCGGAGGAGCGTCGCTTGATCCGGAAGTCCGCGAGGGGCTGAGGCGCAGCTGGAAGCCGCTGATGTTCGTCGGCATCGCCGCGATCGTGCTTGGCTGCATTGCGATCCTGGTGCCGGCGGTGGCCGCGGTGGGGACGGCGATCTTTATTGGCTGGCTGCTGCTCTTCGTCGGCATCGTGATGGTCGCCGGGGCGTTTTCGGCGCACTCGGTTGGGACCTTGGTGCTGCGGCTGATCTGGGCGATCCTGACTGTGATCGTGGGTCTGTGGCTGATCGTCGAACCGCACAACGGGACGCTGACGCTGACCCTGGTCCTGGGCATCTACTTCCTCTTCATGGGCCTGACCCGGACGACGATCGCCTTCATCGCCCGCGGCCAGCCGAACGCCGGCCTGCTCGGGCTCAGCGGCGTCGCCGGCCTGCTGGTGGGAATCCTCATTCTCGCCAAGTGGCCCGACTCGGCCGACTGGGCGATCGGCCTGCTGGTCGGCATCGACCTGATCTTCGCCGGCTGGACGCTGACCTCGGTCGCCCTGCTTGGGCGTGACCTGTCGCGCTCCCGCTGAGCCCGCACCGGCTGGCCGAAGCGAAATATCCTCAGGGAGTGAGCTCCCCCCTAGTGCTCGTCATGGCGGCGGGCGAGGGCACGCGCATGCGTTCCTCGACGCCGAAGATGCTTCACCCCGTCTGCGGCCGGCCGATGGTTGCCTGGCCGATCGTCGCTGCGCGGGAAGCCGGCGCCGGCCGAGTGGCGGCGATCGTCTCGCCCGGGCGAGACCTCTCGGCGGGCTTGCCCGAGGGTGTCGAGACGGTCGAGCAGCCGACCGCCGACGGGACCGGCGGCGCGATCCGCGCCGCCCTGTCGCTGATCGAGGAAAGCGAGACGGTCCTGGTCCTCTCCGGCGACGTGCCGCTGATCTCCGCCGAGACGATCTCCGAGCTGCTGGGGGCGCACGAATCGACCACCGCGGCGGCGACGATGATGACGATCGAGCTCGAGGACCCGGGCGCCTACGGCCGCGTCGTCCGCGACTCCTCCGGCGCCGTCGAGCGGGTCGTCGAGGCGAAAGCCGACGGCGACGCCGAGGCCTGGCAGCTCGAGATCCGCGAGATCAACGCCGGCACCTACGCCTTCGACGCGGCGCCGCTGGCGGCCGCCCTGAGGGCGCTCTCCGACGACAACGCCCAGGGCGAGTACTACCTGCCGGACGTCTTCCCGGCCCTGCGCCAGGCCGGCCATGGCGTCTTCGCCCACCGGGTCACCGACCTTGCGGTGACGATGGGGATCAACAGCCGCCTCGACCTCGCCGCCGTCGAGACCGAGGGCCGCCGTCGCCTGCTCGCGGCCCACATGCTCGCCGGCGTCACCATCGTCGACCCCGCCTCGACCTGGGTCGACGCGGGCGTCGAGATCGCCGCCGACGTCCGGATCGAGCCCGGCACCACCCTCCGCGGCGAGACCCGGATCGCCGAGGGTGCCGAAGTCGGCCCGCTCAGCACCCTGATCGATTGCTTGGTCGGCGCCGGCTCCAAGGTCATCCACTCCTACCTCGTCGAGTGCGAGGTCCGCGCCGGCTGCTCGATCGGCCCCTTCGCCTACCTGCGCCCGGGCACCCTGCTCGAGGATGGCGCCAAGGCCGGGACCTTCGTCGAGATCAAGAACTCGCAGGTCGGGGAGGGGACGAAGGTGCCGCACCTCGCCTACGTCGGCGACACCGAGATCGGTCCCGGCAGCAACCTCGGCGCCGGCACGATCACCGCAAACTACGACGGATTTCGCAAGAACCGGACGGTTATCGGCCGCGACGTGCGGATCGGCGTTGACACGATGCTGATCGCACCGGTAGAAGTCGGCGACGCCGCCTACACTGGCGCTGGCGCAGTGATCAAGGACGACGTGCCCGAGGGGGCCCTCGCCGTCAGTGAGAACGCGCAACGGAACATCGACGGATATGCCGCTCGCAAGGCGGCCGAGATGCGAGAGGACAAGACCCCGTGAGCATGATCGAGGAGCGCCCGCAGCTGGGGACCGGAATCGACCACGATTACACGAAGAAGATGATGGTCTTCGGCGGCCGCTGCTCGATGGACCTCGCCGCCAAAGTCGCCGGCAAGCTCGGCCTCGACCTCGGCCAGGTAACGCTGAAGACCTTCGCCGACGGCGAGGTCTACTGCCGCTACGAGGAGTCCATCCGCGGCTCCGACGTCTTCCTCGTCCAGTCGACCTGCGCCAACGAGGCCGAAGGGATGACCCCCAACGACGCCCTGATGGAGCTGCTGACGATGATCGACGCCGCCCAGGGCGCCTCCGCGCACCGGATCATCGCCGTCCTCCCCTGGTACGGGTACGCGCGCCAGGACAAGAAGTCCGCGCCGCGCGAGCCGATCAGCGCCCGGATCGTCGCCAAGTGCCTGGAGGCGGTCGGCGTTGACCGCGTCCTCACCATGGACCTCCACGCCGGCCAGGTCCAGGGCTTCTTCCACGTCCCGGTCGACCACATGACGGCGATGCCGATGCTGACCCAGTGGTTCATCGATCAGGAACTGAACGACGAGCTGGTGATCGTCAGCCCCGACGCCGGCCGGGTGAAGACCGCCCGCAACTTCGCCCGCCGCATCGGCACCCAGTGGGCGGTGATGGAGAAGGAGCGCCCGGCCCAGGCGGTCGCCGAGATCGGTTACGTCGTCGGCGACGTCAAGGGCAAGACCGCGGTCCTCGTCGACGACATGATCGCCACCGCCGGCACCCTCTGCGCCGCCGCCCAGACCGTGATCGACGAGGGCGCCGCCCGGGTCATCGCCTGCGCCACCCACGGCGTCTTCTCCGGGCCCGCCTACGAACGGCTGGAAAACTCGGCGATCGAGCAGATCGTCGTCACCGACACGATGCCGCTGCGCCCCGGCGCCCCGGACAACATCACCGTCCTCTCGACCGCCGGCACCTTCGCCGACTCGATCCGCCGCATCTTCACCGACGACTCGGTGAGCGAGATCTTCGCCGGCGAGAACCAGCTGTTCTGAGCGGGCGGCTGCGGTGCATCGCGGTGTCTGGACGCCCAGGACCGGCGCGGATTCGCCACCTCCCCGACGTCCCGCATAGCGCCGCTATGCGGGAGTCGTATCGGCGGCGCCCCGCTTGGTCCTGAACGCCCAGCCATCCGCGCTGCACCTTGCCGACCGCTCTCTAAAGCACCCTAGGATTGGCCCGGCGACCGATGAAAGGAGAACGATGACGACGAAGATAGAAGTACAGAGCACTAACGCCACCGGTTCAGACATACACGTCGTGGAGGGTACGCCCAGCCAACTCGCGGGTCGGGTGAATCTGGCCATCGGCCGGAAAGAGAAATTCATCACCTTCGACGTGCCAGGCGAGAAGAGTCTCAGTGTGATCGCTGAACGTATTGAGGCGATCTGGCAGGAGTAAGGGCGGACCTGCATTCTCGGTGGGGATGATGAGTCCAGAGGACCGCAAGCTGCGCCTGGTCGGCCACAAGGGGGCCGACCTGATCGCGCCCGGGAACACGATCGAGAGCTTCCACGCCGCCGCCGCGGCCGGCGTCGACACGATCGAGATGGACGTGCTCTGGCTGCCCGACGCGCAGCTGCCGCTGGAGCAGCGCCACCCGCTGGTGATCGCCCACGACTGGGAGGACGCCGGGCGGCGGACGCCGCTGAAGCTGACCGAGGCGCTCGACGCCTTCCTCGAGCCGCCCCTCGACCGGATCGAGATCGACCTCGACATCAAGCTCCCCGGCAGGGAGGAGGAGCTGGTCGAGGCGCTGCAGGAGAGGGGCCTGGTCGAGCGGGCGATGATCTCGACGATGGAGATGCACACCCTGCGCCGGATCCTCGAACTACAGCCGGCGCTGCGGCGCGGCTGGACCTATCCCAAGGTGACCAAGGACTGGACTTCGAAGCGCTGGGCGAAGGGCCCGATGATCGCGGCGATGGTGGCGATGCGCCACCGCCTCCCCGGCCTCGCCGCCCAGAAGCTGCCCCAGTTCGGGGTCGAGGCGATGTGGGTCTACCACCCGCTGATTACGCCGCGGCTGGCGCGGATCTGCGACCTCGCCCAGACCGAGCTGATCGCCTGGACGGTCGACGAGCTACCGCAGATGGAAAAGCTCGCCGCCGCCGGCGTCCACGGCATCTGCTCCAACGACCCCCGGCTGTTCGCCGAGCTCTGACGTAATTCGTCTGTTCCTTTTCGGTCTATAGCAACGAAAAGGAACAGACGAATGGGCTGGCGGGTGTCAGACGGTTCCTGGCGTCGCCCCCGGCGGGCTGGTCCCACGGCGGCCGCGCTTCACCTTCACCGCCGACTCGAGGTCCTCCTGGGTGAAGCCGCCGACCACCTGCCCGTCGAGGGCGTAGCGGTAGAGGGCGACGCCGAAGATGCCGCTGAGGGCGCGGGAGACGAGTAGGGAGATCGCCAGGACCAGCGCCCCGACGATGACCAGCAGCGCCCCGAGGAAGGCGGCTGAGGCCCAGACGGCGATGCCGCCGGCAATGAGGAGGACCGCCGGCAGGACGCCGATCAGGAAGACCGCGGCGCCGATCGCGATGTTGCCGGTGATCTGCTGGCCCCAGCGCTCGCGGAAGAGCGAGGCCGAGCGCTTGATCGTCTCGAACGGACCGGTGCCCTCGATCGCGATCACCGGAATCGCGAGGAAGGTGACGAGGGACCAGGCCATCCCGACCAGGCGGGCGGCGATCGTGCCCAGCGTCCCACCCTGGTTTTCGAGCAGCCCCATGACCAGGCTGATCGCGGCCGAGACCGCGGCCCAGCCGCTGATCTGGCTGATCCGGCTGCGGGAGACGGCGAGCCCGTCGGAGACGCTCGCCTCCTGGCCGCGGAAGATCATGTCGGCGCAGGCGGCGAGGCCGACGCTGAAGTAGAAGCCGACGAAGCTGAGGACGTAGACGCCGATGACGATGATCGGGATCGCCCCGGCGAGCTGGTCTTCATCCCAGAGGTAGAACCCCGGGCCGAGGAAGAGGATCGCCAGCAGCGTCGTCGCCACCCCGCCGTAAAGCGGAAAGCGCAGCAGCGAGGGGTGCTCTTTGAGGAGCGCCCAGCTTTTTTTCGTCAAACTCCAGCCTCGTTTGATCCTGCCCATTTCCCTCTCCTCGCTCTTGCGGACTCAGAAGATGTCGGCAGCAGCCGCGCTGGGCTTGATCGTAGGGCTGCTCGCGGTCGCCGGCTGCGGTGGTGGCGGCGATACGACCTCGACCGCCGCCGGGCCGCCGACCCGGGCCGAGCTCGCCGCCAGGAAAGCCTTCATGGTCAAGGCCAACCGCTTCTGCGAACGCGCCCGCGTCGAAGGGGAACGCAAGGGGGTCTCGGTCCTCGAAGCGAAAGCGAGGTACTACAAGCGGCTCGGGACCCTCGAGGAGTACAGGGGCGCGATCAAACGACAGGAGATCGCAATCGTCCTCGCCCCCTCGATGTTGAGGAGGGTGGGGGAAATCCGCAACCTCGGGATTCCACCTCGGGACGAACGCCAGGTAGAGAAGATTCTCGAAGAGATCAAGAAAGGGGCGAAAGCCGCAACCGAAAACCCCTTCGCCTTCCTCGAAGAAAACTCGCTCACCCCCGCCCGTGACCTCGCCCGCGCCTACGGGATCGAAAGCTGCGCGGTCCTCTACCGCACCGACGGGATCTATCAGAAGGTTTCGGCAAGCCCGGGCGTCCGCTTGACCCCGCGCTCCTCGAAATAGTCCCACTCGAGCTGGCCGAGCTCGGTCGCAGGCGGATCTGCATACACCCACTCGCGGAAGATCCGGTGCCAGTTGCGCTTCGCCCGCAGCTGCCCGAGCACGGCGACGACGCCGATTTCCATCCGCCGCCCCATCAGCTCCTCGGCCGGGATCGACTCGCGCCGCATCAGGTCGTAGTACTCCGAGCGCGGGTCGTTGGTGGACTCGATGATCTTCATCACCCGCCGCGGCGTGATCTCGATCTCGCGGTCCTCGATGTACCAGCCGCCGACCGCGCCCATGTGGTCCATCAGCCGTTCGGCATCGAGCTTCGAGGGGTTCTTGATGAAGCCGAGGTCGTGGAGGGCCTGGCGGAAGGCCTCGGGATCGTTGCGGGAGGCGGCGTCGAAGGCGCGCTGCTCGAGCAGCAGCTGCTCGTTGTCGAGCTTCTTGGTCATCCCGAAGTCGAGGAAGGCGACGCGGCCGTCGTCGAGGAGGATGTAGTTGCCGGGGTGGGGGTCGGCGTTGAAGTGCTGGAGGTGGAACATCGAGCCGAGGCTGCCGCGGAAGACGATCTCGCCGAAGCGGCTGCGCTCCTCGTGCGGCAGCTCCTTGATTTCCTCGAAGCCCTTGCCCTTGACCAGCTCGGTGACCAGGACCCGCCGCCGCGAGAGCCGCGTCACCACTTCCGGCACGTAGATGAAGGGGTGTTCGCGGTAGGCGCGGGCGAAGGAGCGCTGGTTCTGGGCCTCGTACTCGTAGTCGAGCTCCTCCATCACCCGCTCGCGGATCTCCTCGGCGATCGCCTTGGCGTCGAGGCCGGGGGCGAGGACGCGGGCGAGGCGGACGATCGTGCCGGCGTTGCGCAGGTCGGCGTCGAGCGCCTCGGCGATCCCCGGGTACTGGATCTTCACCGCCACCTCGCGGCCGTCGAGCAGCTCGGCACGGTGGACCTGGCCGATCGAGGCGGCGGCGAAGGCCTCCTGCTCGAACTCGGCGAAGAGCTCGGACAGCGGCTCACCGTCGTACTCCTCCTCGAGCACCTTCTCGACCTTCTCCCACGGCATTGCGGGAGCGTCGGTGCGCAGTTTCGCCAGCTGTTCCTGGTAGATGTCGCGGTACTCCTCGGGGATGAACTCGGTGTCGATGAAGGAGGCGAACTGCCCCAGCTTCATCGCCGCGCCCTTCATCTGGCCGAGGGCGCCGACCATCTTCATCGCCGTCTCCAGGTGGCGCTGCTCGAGCGCCTCTTTGCCCTCGTCTTCGGAGCGACCGACGTTGGCGGCTTTGGTTCCGGCGTAGCGGGCGCCCTGCACGCCGACGATCGAACCCAGCTTGGCGGAGCGGCGAATCCGCCCTTTGGGGATCTTCGATTCGTCAGCCATCGGCGCCCTAGGTTGCCACAGGCGCCGCCTCGCGGCGGCTTTCTCTATCCTCTCCCGTCCGATGGCGAGCAAACGCTCAACCCTCAAAGCCGCACCCCGCGCCGATTTCGGCTCGCGCTCCTCGCGCCGCATGCGCCGCGGCGGGCTCGTGCCGGGCGTCGTCTACTCGGGCGGCTCCGACGCGAAGCCGTTCCAGGTCAGCGAAAGGGACATCCGCGGCGTCCTCAGCGAGGGTGCCGCTCTCTTCGATCTCGAGATCGAGGGCACCAAAGCCGTCCCGGTCGTGATCAAGGAAGAACAGCACCACCCGGTCCGCGGCAGCATCCAGCACCTCGACCTGATGCAGGTGAAACTGGACGAGGCGATCCAGGCGGAGGTCGCGATCGAGCTCGAAGGCGTCGAGAACGCCCCGGGCGTCAAGGGTGGCGGCGTCCTCGAGCACGTCACCCGCGAGATCACGATCGAAGCGCTGCCGACCGAGATCCCGGACAACATCTGCGTCGACGTCTCGGCGATGGAGATCAACGAGACGCTCCAGCTTTCCGCGGTCACCGTCCCCGACGGAGTCAAATTCGTCGCCGAGGACCTCGAGGAGGTCACCATCGTCACCCTCTCGCCGCCGCGCGTCGAAGAGGTCGCTCCCGAGGTCGAGGAGGAGGCCGAGCTGGTCGGCGAGGGCGAAGAGGGCGAGGCCGCCGAGGGCGAGGGCGGCGGCGACTCGGGCGGCGACTCCGAGGGCGAGTAGCCCCTGTCGCTGTTCCGCCGCCGCGAGGGCGGCGAGCACGGCGACCGCATCCTCATCGTCGGCCTCGGCAACCCCGGGCCGGAGTACGAGCGCACCCGTCACAACGTCGGCTTCGCGGTCGCGGCCGAGCTGGCCGAGCGCTGGCAGCTGCCGAAACCGAAGCAGAAGTTCAACGGGGTGATCTCCGAAGGCCGGATCGCGCCCGGGGGCCCGCGGGTGGCGCTGCTGCAGCCGCGCACCTACATGAACGAATCAGGGACGTCGGCGGGGCCGGCGCGCGGGTCGCTGAAGCTGCCGCTCGACCGCGTCGTCGTCGTCCACGACGAGATCGACCTTCCCTTCGGCGAGATCAAGGCCCGGCTCGGCGGCGGCCTCGCCGGCCACAACGGGCTCAAGAGCCTCAAACGCGGCTTCGGCGATGCCGAGTTCTGGCGCATTCGCGTCGGCGTGGGGCGGCCGGACTCGACCGATCCCGAGATCGTCTCCGGCTACGTGCTCGGCCGCTTCAGCGAGCCGAAGGACCAGGTCGCGGCGCTGGTCACCGACGCCGCCGAGGAGACCGAGCGGCTGGTGGAACGAATAGCGTCCGAGGCATGAGCGCAGAGAACGGCACCGCATCCGAGAACGAGGTCACGAGCTACTCCGTCGATGAGTACGGGGTGGCGGTCGTCCGGCTGAACCGGCCCCAGGCCCGCAACGCGATCAACACCCAGATGCTGCTCGAGCTGCTCGAGCACCTGGCGGTCGCGCGCGGCGACGAGGCGGTGCGGGTGCTGGTGGTCAGCTCCGCCGATCACCTCGGCCTCTCCGCCGGTGCCGACGTCAAAGAGCGGCTCGATGATGAGGGCAAGGTGCGGCGGATGCAGCTCTTCGCCGACCTCTACGACGCCGTCGTCGCCTTCCCGAAGCCGACGATCGCGGCCTGCCACGGCGACGTCGTCGGCGGCGGCGCCGAGATCGCCGTCGCCTGCGACATGCGGGTCGGCGGCGCCAACCTGCGGATGCGCTTCCCCGGCGCCGCCCTCGGCGTCCCGGTCGGCCCGGCGCGCCTGGTCACCCTCTGCGGCCTCGCCGCCGCCAAGTACCTGCTGCTGAGCAGCCGCACGGTCGGCGCCGACGAGGCGCTGCGCCTCGGCCTCGTCAACCGCGTCGCCCCGGCCGCCGGCACCGAGCAGGCGGCGCTGGAGCTTGCCGCCGAGGTCGCCGCGCACCCCCCCGAGGCAACCGCCCAGCTGAAGCGGATGCTGCACGAGTGGGACGACGTAGTCGGCCGCTCCGCCACCGAGGGTCGCGGCCAGGTCGAGTGGCAGCGCACGGGGCCCGGCTTGCCTTCATCCGACTAACGGGACGTTTGGCCAGGAATCCCTGCCTCGTCTGCTGTGGCTGGATAGGGTCGGCCCATGAACCTTCGCCGCCGCGTCGTCCTGACGCTCCTCGCTGCCCTGTTCCTCCTCGTGCTTCCGGCCTCCGCCTCGGCGCTCGAATACAAAGTCGACAGCACGGCCGACGAACCGGCCGTGTCCTCGGCGGCCTGCCTTACGGCCGGCGGCAAATGCACCCTGCGCGCAGCGATCGAAGCCGCCAACGCTACGGGGGTCGCTGATGAAATCACCTTCTCTTCCGCTTTCGACGGCCAGCTTGCGGACACGATCGCGCCGGCTACGCCGCTGCCCGCGATCGAAGAACCGGTCAGCGTCCTCGGTGGCGACTGCTTCGGCGAAGACGGGCCCGACGCCCCCTGTGTTGGGATCGAAGGTCCCTCGGCCGCTGCCGCGCTGACCGTCGAAGACGCAGACGGAGTCGTGATCGAAGGTATCTCGATCACTGGGGCACAGTTCGGAATCGACGTCATCGACAGCTCGAAAGGCTTCATCGCCCGCAACGACTGGATCGGACTGAAACTGAATGCCGCCGAAGACGGGAACGTAACCGGGATCTTCCTCGACCCCGGTTCCGAAGGGGCGACGATCGGCGGCCTTGTGGCCTCCAGTCGGAACGTCATCGCCGGCAATGACGGGGATGGACTGGATCTCAACGGTGCCAGTCACGCGACCATCCAGGGCAACTACTTCGGCGTCAGCCCTCCTGGGCCGGTCGGGCTTCCGGGCGGCTCGCAGCAGAGGGCAAACGGCAAGGACATCGAGATCACCGATTCGACCAGCGGCGGAGGCGTCAAAGCCGTCAGCAACGAAATCGGCACCACGATTGAAGGCGCTGCGCTGACCACCGACGCCTGCGACGGCGGCTGCAACGTGATCTCCGGTGCCTCCTATGGCATCGATCTGCAGGGCGACGGGGCGGGCCAGAACGAGGCACCTGCCACGGGCTCAACCTTCATCAAGGGCAATTTCGTCGGGCTCGACGCCAGCGGCACGGAAGTGATTCCCGACAGCCTCTACGGCATCTATGTCGGTGGTTCCGACCACGCCACGGTCGGCGGTTACGCCTTGGCCGAAGCGAACTGGGTGGCCGGGGGCAGCGAAGGGATCGCCAGCGGCAGCGGCGGCGAGGACTTCGTCGTCCGCGGCAACCGGATCGGATTTGCCTCCGGTGGAGGCAAAGTCACCCCGCCGACGACCGCGGGCATTCTTGCCCTCGCCGACTCAGTGGCCGAAGCGCCGTCGATCGAAGTCAATCTCGTGCGGATGTCCGGCGGGACCGGCGTCAAGTCCCTATTCGAGACCGGGCATGTCACCGGCAACGAAATCGAAGGCGGTTCGACCGGGATCTGGACCACGGTCGGAGAAGGCGCCGGCCTGATCGCCGGCAACACCGTCGAAGCGGCCGCCGAATACGGGATCCTCGTCGAAAGCCCCGACAACGAAGTCCGGGCCAATGAAGTCATCGGCTCGGGGGGCGCGGGAATCTCGGTCATCGCTCCGCTCCTCGGGGTTCCGCTGACCGGCAACCTGGTCGGGGGCAGCACCACCGAAAGGGAGAACACGATCGAAGGCAGCGCCGGACCGGCGATTGAAATCCTCGAACAGGCCGGAGAACCGGGGAGCTGGACCGAAATCACCCGCAACCACGGCAGTGGCAACGGCGGCCTCTTCATCGACCTCGTCACCGGCGCCAACCAGGGCATCCTGCCGCCGGTGATCTCCTCGGCGACGCAGACGAAAGCCGAGGGCACCGCCGGGGCGGGGGCGACCGTCCGCCTCTTCCGCAAGGCCACGGCGAGCTCGGGCGAGATCGAATCCTTCCTCGGCCAGGCGGTCGCCGATGGCAGCGGCAAATGGAGCATCATCTACGGCTCCATCCCCGGCGGCACGAATCTCGCTGCGACTCAGACCGAAGAAGAAGTCGGCACCTCGGAGTTGGCCCTGGCCACCGCCGCATCCGACCCGAGCGGCGGCGGAGGAGGCGGTGGTAACGGCGGAGGCGGCAGCAACGGTGGCGGTAACGGCGGCAACGGGAGCGGCAAGGACAAGACCCCGCCCGACACCAAGATCGTCAAAGGCCCGCCGAAGAAGACCCACAAGACCACGGTCAAGTTCAAGTTCACCTCGACCGAGGCCGGCTCGACCTTCCAGTGCAAGCTGGACAAGAAGCCGTTCAAGAAGTGCGCTTCGCCGAAGAAATACAGGAAGCTGAAGCCCGGCAAGTACGTCTTCAAGGTGCGGGCGATCGACAAGGCGGGCAACGTCGATCCGACCCCGGCGAAGCGGAAGTTCACGGTGTTGGCAAGCTGAGAACTCGGCTGTCGTTGACTTAAAGGGCGGGGCGGGCGAGACTGCCCGCGCCGATGCCGGATCCGCCCGCAGAACCACCGCGCGAGGAAGCGAGACCGAATTCTCCGGTCCGCTGGATCCCCGCTGACGAAGAACGGGAGCCACCCAAATCAGGGATCGGCCTTTGCCTTTCGGGCGGCGGTTACCGAGCGATGCTGTTCCACGCTGGCGCTCTCTGGCGCCTCAACGAGCTCGGCTACCTGACGCGGCTGACGCGGGTCTCCAGCGTCTCCGGCGGCTCGATCGCGGCCGCGGTCCTCGGTCAGCGCTGGAGCGGGCTCGAGTTCACCGAACCGGGCCCGCAGGGCGATCCGGTCGCCGCCAACCTGGAGGCGGAGGTGGTTGCGCCGATCCGCGCTCTGGCCTCTCACACGCTCGACGTCCCGGCGGTCCTCGCGGGCATGCTGCTGCCGGGGGTGACGATCAACCGCAGGCTCGCCGCCGCCTACCGGCGCCACCTCTTCGGCAACGCGACCCTGCAGGATCTCCCGAACGACAAAGAGGGGGAGGGGCCGCGCTTCGTCATCAATTCCACCAACCTGCAGTCGGGAGTCCTCTGGCGCTTCTCGCGCCCCTACATCGCCGATTACCGGGTCGGGATGATCCCCGAACCGACGGTCAGCCTCGCCGATGCCGTCGCCGCCTCCTCGGCCTTCCCGCCGATCCTCGCTCCGGCGCGGATGCGGTTCCCGCAGGACGACTACGTCCCGAAAAGCGGTGAAGACCTGCAGACACCCCCGTTCACCACCCATCCGACGCTCGCCGATGGCGGCGTCTACGACAACCTCGGCTTGGAGACGGCCTGGAAGACGTGCAAGACGGTGCTGGTCAGCGACGGCGGCGGCGCGATGGAAGCCGACGGCGGCGGGCTCGGCCCCTTCCCGTGGTGGCGCTGGCGCGACTGGGCGACGCAGATGATCCGGGTGACGACCGTGATCGACAACCAGGTCCGCAGCCTGCGCAAACAGCAGACGATCGAGGGCTACGCCGCCCCTGAGGACTCCGAGGAGCACCGGCTCGGGACCTACTGGGGAATCCGCAGCGACATCGCCAACTTCGAGCTGCCGACGAGCATGGAAGCGCCCTACGAAGAGACGCTCGAGCTGGCGAAGGTGCCGACCCGGCTGGCGCGCCTGGACGCCGCGACCCAGGAGCTGCTGATCAACTGGGGCTACGCGATCTGCGACGCGGGGATGCGGCAATGGGTGGACAAAACCCTCCCGCTGCCGCCTGGCTTCCCGTACCCCGGCCGCCCGCTCGGCCGGGGCTGAGCTCCATCTAGAATCGGACGCCGCGCCCCGGATCGGTCGATCCGGGTGTTTCCGCTGCCATGAGCCTGCGTCCCCTGATCGACATCGCCGCCGAGAACGAGCGCGTCCACGCGCTCGCCGGACGCGTGCGGGCGGCGGCCGAGGGCGGGGAAGGGGCCGCGGTCCGCTCCTCGGCGATGCTGCGGCCGTTGCTGCTGGCGGCGCTGCTCGAGGACGAGCGCGGATTGGCTGAACGACCGGCGCTGCTGGTCACCCCCGACGACCGCTCGGCCCGCGACCTTGCCGCCGACCTACGCGCCTACCTGGCGCCGCGCCGCGTGCGCCTCTATCCCTCGCGCGGGACCGGTTACGCCTCCCAGGTCTCGCCGCCGCCGCACCTCGTCGGCCTGCGGATCGACGCCCTCGACGCTCTCGGGGCCGAGGCCGACGCGATCGTCGTCGCCTCCGCGCCGGCGCTCGCCGAGGCGGTGCCGGACGCCTCGCTGCGTCCGGCCGGCTTTGCGATCGCCCGCGGCGAGGAGATCGAGCTCAGCTCGGTCGCCGACGACCTCGTCGCCGCCGGCTACGAACGGGTCGAGCAGGTCGAGGAGCGGGGCCAGTTCGCGGTCCGCGGCGGCATCCTCGACGTCTACCCGGCGACCGAGGAACGGGCGGTGCGGATCGAGCTCTTCGGCGACGAGGTCGAGTCGATGCGCTGGTTCTCGACCTTCACCCAGCGCTCGCTCGGTGAGGCCGAGCGGGTCGAGCTGGCGCCGGCCGCCGAGCTCGACGCCGAGCACCGCGAGCTCGCCGAGCTGGCGGCGATGGCCGCCGAGGAGGAGGGGACCGAGTCCCCGAACCTGGCCGAAGCGCTGCCGCTGGAGCACTTCCGGGCGCCCTTGGAGCTGGTCCCGGAGGCGGCTGCGGTCGTCCTCACCGGTGCCGAGGAGATCGAGCCGGCGCTGCGCGACCACTGGGAGGACGTGACGACGGCGATGCACGCCGACGACGCCCAGCACCTCTACGTCGACGTCGCCGAGCCGCTCGCCGCGCGCGCGGCGCTCTCCTTGACCAGCGCCGGCGAGGAGGACGAGGACGCCTTCCGCGCCGCCCGTGCCGAGTCCCCGGCCCGCAGCATCAAGGAGGCCGAGGCGGAGCTGCAGAAACTCGTCCGCTCCGGTTACCGCACCGTCGTCGCCTTCGACAGCCGCGGCGAGGCGGAGCGGGCCCGCTACGGCCTCGACCGCCTCGACGCCCGCCTGCTCGAAGGCGGCCGGCTCTCGCCCGACCCCGGCCTCTCCTTCGCCGAGGCGCGCCTGCGCGAGGGCTTCGTCAGCCCGGAGCTGAAACTCGCGGTCTATCCCTTCCGCCGCCTTGTCCACCGCCGCCGCACCGAGGAGCCGGCGCCGGGCGCCGGACGCGGCCGACTCGCCTTCAGCGAACTGCGGGTCGGCGACTACGTCGTTCACGAGGACCACGGCGTCGCCCGCTTCGCCGGCTTCGAGACCCGCGAGGTCGGCGGCGTCACCCGCGACTACCTCTACCTCGAATACAAAGGCGAGGACCGCGTCTACGTCCCCACCGACCAGCTGGCGAAGCTGAGCCGCTACGTCGGGGCCGGCGGCGAACCGTCCCTTTCCGCCCTGGGCGGCAAACGCTGGCAGAACATGAAGGCGCGGGCGCGTAAAGCCGCCGGCGCCCTGGCCGGCGAGCTGCTCAACCTCTACGCCGAGCGCCGCGCCCGCAAGGGCCACCCCTTCCCGCCCGACGGCGAATGGCAGATCGCGATGGAGACCGCCTTCCCCTACCGCGAGACCGCCGACCAGCTGGAAGCGATCGAGGCGGTCAAGGGGGACATGGAAACCGAGCGGCCGATGGACCGGCTGGTCTGCGGCGACGTCGGCTTCGGCAAGACCGAGGTGGCGCTGCGGGCCGCGGTCAAGGCGGCCTCCGACGGCAAGCAGGTGATGGTCCTGGTGCCGACGACGATCCTCGCCCAGCAGCACTACGGCACCTTCCGCGAGCGCCTCCGCGAGCTGCCGTTCCGGGTCGAGGGCGTCTCGCGGCTGCGCCCGCAGGCGGAGGTGAAAGCGGTGCTCAAAGACTTCGAGGCCGGCAAGGTCGACGTTCTCATCGGCACCCACCGGCTGCTCTCGCGCGACGTCCGCGCCAAGGACCTCGGCCTCGTCGTCGTTGACGAGGAGCAGCGCTTCGGGGTCAAGCAGAAGGAGCTGCTGCGCCAGCTGAAGCTGAAGGTCGATGTGCTGGCGCTCTCGGCGACGCCGATCCCGCGCACCCTGCAGATGAGCCTCGCCGGGCTGCGCGACATCTCGGTGATCGAGACGCCGCCAGAGGGGCGGCGCCCGGTCCGCACCTACGTCGGCCCCTACGACGAGGACCTGGTCTGCAAGGCGATCCAGCGCGAGGTCGAGCGCAAGGGGCAGGCCTTCCTCCTCCACAACCGGATCGACTCGCTGCCGGAGACGACCGAGCGGCTGCGGGCGCTGGTCCCCGGCGCCCGCTTCCTCGAAGCCCACGGGCAGATGGACGAGCACCAGCTCGAGGAGACGATGCTGACCTTCCTCCGCGGCGAGGCCGACGTGCTGGTGACGACGACGATCATCGAGTCCGGCCTCGACATCCCGACCGCGAACACGCTGATCGTCGAGCGCGCCGACCAGCTCGGGCTCTCGCAGGCCTACCAGATCCGCGGCCGGGTCGGGCGCTCTCGCGAGCGTGCCTTCGCCTACCTGCTCTATCCCTCCGCCGAGGCGCTGACCGAGGAGGCGGCGGCCCGCCTCTCGACCCTGGCCGACCACACCGAGCTCGGCTCCGGCTTCCGGATCGCGATGCGGGACCTCGACATCCGCGGCGCCGGCAACCTGCTCGGCGACGAGCAGTCCGGCCACGTCGCCGCGGTCGGCTTCGAGCTCTACTGCCAGATGATCGACGAAGCCGTCGCCGAGGCCGCCGGCGCCGAGGAGGAGGGCGAGGGGGCGCCGGAGCCGGTTCGCCTCGACGTCCCAGTCGACGCCTACCTGCCGGCCACCTTCGTCCCCTTCGAGGCGGCGAAGATCGACATCCACCGCCGCGTCGTCGCCGCCCGCGAACCGGGCCGGCTGCGGGCGATCCGCGACGAGCTGATCGACCGCTTCGGGCCGCTGCCGCCGCCGGCCGAGAACCTGCTGAAACTGCAGCAGGCGCGGATCGAGCTGGGGCTGGCCGGCGCCCGCAGCGTCGAGTTCCGCGGCGGCCGGCTCAGTGTTACCGGGGTCGAGCTCGACTCCGAGGCAGCCGGCGTCCTCGCCGAGCAGGTCGAGGGCGCGCTGTATGAATGGCGCGAGCAGACGGCCGCGATCCGGGTCGCCGGCGACCCGCAGGAACGGCTCGAGGCGGTGCTGGCGATGGCCGAGGGTTTGCGCGAGGCGCGGCAGGTGGCGACCCCCGCCGGCGCCTAAAGCCTGCTTAAGCGAACGGTTTTGACTATGCTGCGCGCTTCGTGGGAGCGAAAGCAGGCCAGAGAGGCGCTTCGCGGGGTCGGAGCGACAAGTCGGCGGGGCGCCAGCGCCTGGCGCTGATCGTCTTTGGTGCCCTCTTCGTCCTTCTCTTCGTCGGTTTCGCGGTCGCGCAGGGCATCGGCTCGCCCAGCGTCCCCTCCGGCGACGTCGCGGTAGTCGAAGACATCCCCGACGAAGTCGGTCAGATCAGTAAGGACGATCTCGACCGCGCGATTCTCCAGCAGGCCGCCGAAGGCAAACTGAAAAAAACGCCTGAGCCCGGCAGCGACAAATACGAAGAACTCAAGGAAGCCGCCCTGGGAGAAATCCTGGAACGGACCTGGATCTTCGGTCAGGCCGAAGAACTCGGCGTCAGCGTCACCGAAAAACAGGTCGAAGACGAATTGGCGACGATCAAGAAATCGAACTTCGGCTCTGAGAAGGCGTACCAGAAATTCCTCAAAGAATCGAAATTCACCGAAGAGGACGTCAACGAGCGCATCCGCCTGCAACTGCTGAGCACGAAAGTCCAGGAAGCGGTCAACGCCGAAGCGCCGCCGCCCTCGGAAGCGGAAATCGAGAACTACTACAACGAAAACAAGGATTCCCAGTTCACCGAAAAAGAGAGCCGGGACGTCCGCGTCGTCATCAACAAAGACAAGAGCAAGGTCGAAGCCGCGAAAAAAGCGCTTGAAGCCGACAGCTCGCCGGCAAACTGGAAATCGATCGCCAAGCAGTACTCGATCGACCCGACCAGCAAAGCCAAAGGCGGGCTCCAGGAAGGGATCAGCGAAGAATTCGTCAAAGGCCCGCTGAAAGCGGCGATCTTCGAGACGCCGACGGGGCAGCTTGCCGGGCCGGTGAAATTCGAACAGAACTGGATCCTGATCGAAGTCGTGAAACTGAATCCGGAGAAGATCAAATCGCTGGCTGAAGTCAAAGCCCAGGTCAGCTCCACCCTGAGCCAGGAAACCCAACAGGAATTCTTCTCCGAATTCGTCAACGAATTCCGCACGAAGTGGGAACAGCGGACCTTCTGCGCCGACGGCTACGTGATTGAACGGTGCGCCAACTTCGTCGGCGACGGCCGCCCCGCCAACGCGCCGCCCGCCTGCTACGAAGCCGATCCGAAAACCCCGGCGACCCAGTGCCCGGCGCCGGTCACCCCGATCTCCCCGGCGCTGCCGGGCTCGGTCACCGAGGCGAAACCGAAAGGCGAACCGTTCCAGCAGCGGCCGCTGCCCGAAGCCTCGGCTGAACAGGGTGAAGAAGTGCCGGCGGGCGCCGTCCCCGGTGCCGCGCCTGAAGGCGAAGCTCCGCCGGAAGCGCCTCCTGCCGAAACCGGCGAATAAGCCCCACGACCGCACTGCGTACCGCCGGAGCCGGTGAATAAACTGGCGCGCCCGTGAGCACGATCGCTTCGATCCACGCCCGCCAGATCCTCGATTCGCGCGGCAACCCCACCGTCGAGGTGGAGGTCGTGCTGGAGTCGGGGGCGCGGGGGATGGCGGCCGTCCCCTCGGGCGCTTCGACCGGCGAGTTCGAGGCCGTCGAGCTGCGCGATGGCGGCGATGCCTGGGCCGGCAAGGGCGTCAGCCGGGCGGTCGCCAACGTCAACGGCGAGATCGCCTCGGCCCTGACCGGGGCCCGCGCGGCCGAGCAGGGGGCGCTCGACCGGACGATGATCGAGCTCGACGGCACCCCGAACAAGGGGCGACTGGGCGCTAACGCTCTCCTGGGCGTTTCCCTGGCCGCGGCGAAGGCCGCTGCTGCCGACTCGCAGCAGCCGCTCTACCGCTATCTCGCCGAGCTCTACGGCGGCGGCGAGCCGAAGGTCCTGCCGGTGCCGATGATGAACGTGCTGAACGGCGGCGTCCACGCCGACAACTCGGTCGACTTCCAGGAGTTCATGATCGTTCCCGCCGGTGCCGGAAGCTTCTCCGAGTGCCTGCGGGTGGGCGCCGAGGTCTTCCACGCCCTGAAGCAGTCGCTCTCCTCGCAGGGCCTCTCGACTGCGGGGGGCGACGAGGGCGGCTTCGCGCCGAACCTCGATTCCAACGAGGCGGCGCTGCAGGCGGTGCTGGGGGGCGTCGAGGCGGCAGGGTATGAGCCCGGCAAGGACGTCTTCATCGCCCTCGACCCGGCGACCAGCGAGGTCTTCGAGAGCGGCTCGTACAACCTCGAGCACGAGGGCCGGACCCTCGCCTCCGAGGAGATGGCTGCCTATTGGGAGGACGCTTGCTCGCGCTACCCGATCGTCTCGATCGAGGACGGGATGGACGAGGAGGACTGGGACGGCTGGAAGCTGCTCACCGAGCGCCTCGGCGAGCGGGTGCAGCTGGTCGGCGACGATCTATTCGTCACCAACCCGGAGCGGCTGCAGCGCGGCATCGAGCTCGGCGTCGGCAACTCGATCCTCGTCAAGGTGAACCAGATCGGCACCCTCAGCGAGACCCTGGAGGCGATCCGTATCGCCCGCGAGGCCGGCTACACGGCGGTGATCTCGCACCGCTCGGGAGAGACCGAGGACACGACGATCGCCGACCTCGCCGTCGCCACCGGCGCCGGCCAGATCAAGACCGGCGCCCCCTCGCGCTCGGACCGCGTCGCCAAGTACAACCGGCTGCTGCGGATCGAGGAGGAGTTGGGCTCCGCCGCCGAGTTCCCGGGCCTGCAGGCATTCACCCAGCAGCGCTCCTGAATGCAGGAATGCGGGGCCCGGCCGCGTAGCTCCGGGTATGGCAACGCGTGCGCAGGCCGGACGCTCCCGATCGGCTACTCGCCGCCGTCCCGCCGCCCGCAAAACCCGCCCGGCGGCGCGCAAGGGTGCGAGCCGGATCCAGTGGGACCGAGTCGGCCGCGTCGCCCTCACGCTCGTCCTCGCCGCGGTCCTCTACTCCTACCTCAACCCCTCGGTCGACTTCTACAAGACCTACACGGGCACCACGGCGGCGAAAGCGAAGCTGCACGAGCTGCTGAAGGAAAACCGCGGCCTCCACAACCGCATCCAGTCCTCGGAAGACCCCCTCGTCGTCCAGCGCGAGGCGCGGGCCCAGGGAATGGTCGCCGAAGGCGAGACTCCCGTAGTCATTCAGGGCAGCCTCGGCGGCTAACCGGCGCCGCAGGAGCCTCCCATGGTTGACCTCGGCGGCTACCTCCTGGGAGTCGCCCAGCTCGCCCTGGTCGTGGTTCCCGTCGGGTTCAGCGCCTACAGGTTGCGCCAGAGGCTCCTTCCAACCTGGGAGGGCGCGCCGGCTCGCCTGGTCGAGTCGATCGTCGGCATCGCGATCGTCATCTGGCTCTCAGAGCTACTAGGCCTCTTCGGTCTCTTCTACGCTGGGGCCCTCGTAGCAGCGTCGGTCTTGCTCTGTATCGGAATCCGACTCCTGCCGGGGGGTGGCGCGGATTTGGGGGACCATCCCGAGCAGCTACTGCAGCGCAGGGATGGTGGTACCAAATCGGCGACAGGACCCGCCGGCCCAGAGCCGTTGGTCTTGAGGCTGTTGATGCTCGCGGTGATCTCGGCGACCGTGTTCAGCTATGCGGTGACTACGAAGCATGCGCTGGACAGAGGGGTCTTCAACTTCGACAGCCTCTGGTACCACCTGCCATTTGCTGTGGACATGGTGCAGACGCACAGCGTCGTCGGGATGCACCACACCGAGACGGTGTTCACGAACTGGTTCTACCCGCAGAACTCGGAGCTGCTGCACGCGGTGGGGATCCTGCTGACGGGTAGGGACACGCTCTCGCTGTTCCTCAACCTCGGCTGGCTAGCTGTGGCGTTCCTCGCCGCCTACTGCGTTGGCAGGCCCTACGGGCGCGGGGCCGTGACGGCGGTCGCGGCGGCGATCCTGCTCGAGTGCCACACGCTCGTGGTCAGGGATCCAGGCGCCGCCAAGAACGACCTGGCGGCCGCCGCGCTGCTCCTCGCCTCGATCGCGATCCTCGTCGAGGCGTGGTCCCAGGCGGGCTATTCGTCTGTTCCTTTTCGGTCTCAGGCAACGAAAAGGAACAGACGAATGGATCGCTGGGCCCTCGCTGCGGCTGGGCTCGCTACCGGCCTCGCGGTCGGGACTCGCGTTACGGCGCTCGCCATGGCCGCCGCTCTGACCTTGGCCGTGGTGGTGCTCTCTCCACAGGGAAGACGCTGGGCCTCTGCGGGATGGTGGTTCGTGGCCGCGCTTGCGGGCGGGGCGTTCTGGTACCTGCGCAATCTTGTCGTCGCCGGCAACCCGATCCCGGAGGTGCACTCGCTGGGGCCGATCTCGCTACCGCATCCGCAGCGGCTGCAGGAGGGGCGGCCGGACTTCAACATTGCCCACTACGCGACCGACACCGGCGTCTGGCGCGAGTACTTCAGTCCCGGTCTGCACGAGGCCTTCGGCGCGCTCTGGCCGCTGGTCGTCTTCGGGGCCGCCGCCGCGGCGCTGCTGGCCGCCCTGCGCGGCCGTGACCGGGTCGTCCGCTGGGTCGGCGCCGTCGCCCTCTTCGGCCTGCTCGCCTACCTCTTCACCCCGCTCAGCGCCGCCGGGGCGGAGGGGGAACCGGTCGGCTTCGGGATCAACATCCGCTATGTGATCCCGGCCCTGCTGGCGGGAATCGTCCTGCTGCCGCTGGAGCGATGGCTGGACGGCGAGCGGCGGCAGTGGGGGCTGATCGCGGCCCTCGTCCTCGTCTTCCTCGCCACCAACCGCCCCGACGACGCCCTCCACGACGGCGCCCGCGTTTTCGCCTTCATCCTCGTCGTTCTCGCGGTGCTGGTCCCGGCCCTGTTGCTCTACCTGCGGCGGCGCGGCTCGGGCCTCGTGGCGATCGCCGCTGTCTCTGCCGGACTGGTCATCTGCCTGCTTGCGATCGGCTATCCCGTCCAGCGCCACTACCTGGAGAACCGCTTCGCCAACGACGGCTCCGCCGGCCAACGCATCCCCGGCATGCACCTCGACGACGCCTATCGCTGGGCACGGGATGTCGAAGACGCCCGTATCGGCCTCGCCGGCACCACCGCCGGTTTCGCCGGCTACGGCTTCTACGGCACCAACCTCTCCAACCGCGTCCGCTACCTCGGCGAGGAGGGCCCGCACGGCGCCTTCAACGCGCTCCCGACCTGCACCGCCTTCCGGGCGGCGGTCAACGACGCCGACCTCGACTACCTGGTCACCGCCCCTTTCCTCAGCTTCCTCCACCCCGGCGACCCGATCCCCTCACCCGAGGCGCGCTGGCTGCGGGGGGAGGAGGCGGTCCAGCCGATCCTGCGCAGCGGCTCCGTCACCGTCTGGAAGGTCGAGGGCGAGCTCGCTCCCGGCGGCTGCGGCCCTGCCAACGCTCCCCTGCGGGAAGTCCCGCAGACGCCCGCGTCCTGATAGCCGGTAGAAGTAGCCGGGTAGTCTCGGCTCGGTGACCTATCCCCTCGAGAACGCGCTCTTCCAGTGGGAGGAGGGACGGCGGGCGCTGCAGGCGATCGACGACCCGCGGCAGCGGCGGATGGCGGACCGGGTCGTCGAGGCGATCCGCGACGAACTGCGTCGCCGCATCGGCCCCACCTTCAGCGCCGAGGAGCTCGCCGACCTCTACGGCCAGGGAACCGACTGGGCACAGCAGGTGGCGATCGACGTCGCCCCGGCGATCGAGGGAGAAGCGCAGACTCTCGCCGACGCCGCCTTCTGGCTCTACCTACGCGGCGCGACCGACTTCGCGGGTGGACGACAGCTGGAGGTTTAGCTACTCGTCCGAGTCGTCGGACTCGGACTCGGTGTTGCCGTCCTCGCCCTGCGGGCTGCTGCCGGCGCGGCGGATGACGATCTGGTCGGCCTCGATGCGGACGGTGACGTCGCGCTTGCCGGCCCAGTGCTCGCTGTAGACGGGGTTGTCCTTGACGGCGGCGTCGAGCCAGAGGCCGTAGCCGTCGGTCTCGCCGTGGTCGAAGGTCGCTTCGAGCTCTTTGCGACGCCCGCGCCCGCCCCGGCGGCCGCGACGGCGGCGACGGCGACGACCGGCGCCCGGGGCGCCCTCGCCCTCGCCCTCGGTCTGCTCCCCCTCGCGCTCCTCCTCGTCCTCCTCCTCGCCCTGCTCGGCCTTTTCGGCCTCTTCCGCCTCGGTTGCGGCCTCGATCTCCGCTTCGATCTCGTCGCGGAGGTCGATTTCGCTCGCGCCGGCGCTCTCGTCGTCGGGCGAGAGGTCGTACTGCTTGCGGAACTCGCGCAGCTCACCGGCGCTGACTTCGAGCTGGTGGGCGATCCAGGCGTCGGTGCGCCCCTGGTGGACCCAGGCGCGGATCTGGTTCAGCTGCGGCTTCAGTGAGCGTCGAGCCATCGGCGCGCGAGTCTATTGAAGGTGGGCATGCGGAGGCGGCGCGACAGGGGGGCTTACGCCATCAGGAAGGCGAGCGCCTCGAACATCGCCACGACGACGACGACCACGGTGACGGTGAGGCAGACGGCGAGGACGCTGAAGCGGACCTTGCCCTCCTGCTCGACGCGGTTGATTTTCCGCGCCCGCGAGCGGTTCGCCGCGCGGCGGCGCAGCTGCTCGCGGCGGCGCCGCTCGAGGTAGGTCTCCTGCTCGAACGCCGTCTCGAACTGGGAGATGCTCTGTCGCATTCTCATAAGGAAGTCGCCCCGGGCCCCTTGAGGGAGAAGTTCAGGACAGCGGGCACCGTAGCAAAAGATCTTGCAGGCCTCACGATTCCTTCATATTTCAGCAGGCGCCCCAGAGGCCCCGTCCGGACCGCGCTGCCGCTATCTCAAGCCGTTTGAAGGGTTCCGCGAAGCGGTCGTTCGGGGGGATCGTCAGCGTCCGCGCCAGCCCCCGATGAAGCAGTTCGGCGTTGACGAAGCGGCCGTCGAGGTAGACGTAGGCGAGCAGGCGCCCGTAGACGTCGCGCCGCTCCTCGCCGAAGACCAGCCGCACCCGCCGGCCCTCGACGAGGTGGTGGTTGAAAGCCGAGGCCTGCGGGCCGAAGCACTGCACGGGCGTATCCGGCTTCACCGTCTCCGGCGTGTCGACGCCGATGTAGCGGACGTCCTCCTCGCCGCCGTCCAGCGCCACCTCGACCGTGTCGCCGTCGACCACCCGCGTCACCAGCGCCGTCGCGCTCGCGGGCGGCTCGTCGCGCCAAAGCCCCTCCCACGGCCGCGCCAGCACCAGCGCGACGAGGACCAGCAGCAGGGCGCTGCCGATCGAGTTCCTGCTGCCACGAAAAAAGCCCACCCACGCCTAAGCGTAGGTGGGCCGAAACTCGCCCCCTGCGAGGGGGATTACTTACGGCGTACGCCGCACGTTGCTGAGAAGCGTCTCTTTGATCTGCTCGACGATCGAGATCGCCTCGTTCCACTCGCGCTGCCAGACGTTGCGGCCGAAGATGACGCCGGAGCCGCCGGCCTCCATCACCTCGCGGGTGTTCTGCAGGACCGTCTCGTCGTCGGTCTTCGAGCCGCCGGAGAGGACGACGAGCGCCCGGCCGGCCGATTCGACGCACTGGCGGATCGCCTCGGCCTGGTCGACCTCCATCTCGTTGTAGGGCGCCGGGGCGTCCTTGTCCTTCGAGGAGTCGATCTTCGGCATGTTGAGCTTGACCACGTCGGCGCCCATCTCCATCGCCATCCGGGCCGCGTAGTCGATCGCGTAGAAGCTGTTCTGCCCGCCCTTCGCCTCGACCGCTTCTCCGCGCGGGTAGGACCAGACGACGAGCGGCATTCCGAAGCGGTCGCATTCCTCGCGCACGCGGCGCAGCTGGGCGAGGTCCTCGTCCTGGCGCGGGGAGCCGACGTAGAGCGTGTAGCCGATCGCGTCGGCGCCGAGGCGGACGCCGTCCTCGACGCTGGCGTTGCAACTAGAGAAGGCCTTGGCGGAGGAGGGGAGGTCGGTCTTGCCGTTGACCTTGAGGATCAGCGGCACCCGGCCGGCGTAGTCGGGGTAGTACTTCTCGGCCATCCCGATCTGGCAGGCGAGGGCCGAGTAGCCGGCCTCGGCGGCGAGGCGGAACTGGTAGTCCGGGTCCTTCGAGGCCGGGTTCGGGAAGAAGTCCCGCGGGCCGTGCTCGATCCCCTGGTCGATCGGCAGCAGCATCAGGGTGCCGTTGCCCGGGCCGAACTCGAACAGAAGTCGGTGCAGGCGAGCCCGTTTTCCAGGGGGCAGGACCTCCAGCAGCGATTTCTGCTCGGTCAGACTCTTCAGCTCCACGTCAATTCCTCCAAGAAGTTGGTTGCCTCCTCAGTATCGCGCATTCCAATTGGGATCGAGCGGTGGCGGGTATCCTCGGTGGATGAGCGAGACTGAGCTCAGCGTCATCTGCAAAAACTGCGGCTCGGAGGTCAGTCCCTACGTAACCGAGTGCCCGTACTGCGGCGCCCGGCTGCGCAAGCGGGCGCCGAAGCTGGAGCGGCGCGGCGACGGGCTCGAGGCGCGGCAGCCCCGGCGGCGCCGGCGCCGGATCCCGCGCCCGGGGTTGCCTGGGTTCGACGCTTCCGGCGAGCGGCCCTACGCGACGATCGCGGTGATCTTCGCCTCCTGCGGGCTGCTGTTGATCCAGAAGGCGACGGGTTACCAGCTTGTCAGCTTCGGCGGCATCCTCGTGCCCCTGCAGGAAGAATGGTGGCGCTACTTCACCGCCCCCTTCGCCTACGTCGACCTCGGCTTCCTCTTCGTCGTCGCCGTCGGGCTGGCGATCTTCTCGACCGGGGTCGAGCGGCGGCTGGGGACGATCCCGACGCTGGTGCTGCTGCTTGCCTGCGGCTCGCTCGGCGCGCTTGCCGCCACCGCGGCGGCCAGCGACGAAGCGTTCACCTTCATCGCCGGCGGCAACGGGATGGCGCTGGGGGCGCTAAGCGCCTGGTTCGTGCTGCGGCGGGTCGAGGCGCGGGGGGCGATCAGCGAGGAGTACGACCTGATCGGGGTGGCGGTCTGCGCGGTGACGCTGCTGGCGCTGCCGCTGTTCGCGCCGACCGCCGACTTCCTCGCCGGGCTGGTCGGAGGCGCGGTCGGGGCCCTCGCCGGGCTCGCCGCCACCGCTTTCCGTCGCGCCGATTAGGCGCCCTCAGGCTAGGGTGGGCTTGTGCCTGACGAGAGGGAGCTTGAAGCCGCGATCGAGCGGCTGCTCGACCCGGAGCGTTTCTCCGAGGCCGAGCGGATCGTCGCCGGCGCCGCGCCGCAGCTGCAGAGGGTGCTGGCGGCCGCCCTCGCGGAGGGGGGCTGGTTCGGCGAGCCGCACGAAAACGAGACGCTTAAGGCGGCGACCCTGCCCGACCCTGACGAGCGGATCGCCGCCGTCCGCGCCCTGCTCGCCGAGGAGGCGAGGATGGGGATGATGGTTGGCGTTGCCGTCGGCTGGGCACTGAAGGAAGAGCTGGGCACCACCGACAAGATCGACCCGGGAGGAGAGAGCTGATGGAGATCAAGTACCACGGGCATTCCTGCTTCGAGCTGAGCGAGGGCGAGACGACGGTCCTCGTCGACCCGTTCCTGAAGCCGAACAACCCGGCGGCCGTCCACACCGCCGAGGAAGTCGAGCCGACCCACATCGCGATCACCCACGGCCACGCCGACCACATGGCCGACGCGGTCCCGGTCGCGAAGCGCACCGGCGCCCACTGCGTCGCCATCGTCGAGCTGGCGGAATGGCTGAAAGCCAGGGGCATCGAGGCCCTCAGCGACCCCAACCTCGGCGGCACCGTCTCTTTCGACTGGGGCTGGATCAAGCTCGTCCCCGCCTGGCACACGAGCACCCTGCCGGGCCACGAAGAGGCTCTGTTCAGCGCCGAGCACGGGACCGCGATCGGCACCGCGGCGGGGCTGCTGATCAACATCGGGGGCAAGACCGTCTACCACGCCGGCGACACCTGCCTGTTCAGCGACATGAAGCTGATCGCCGAACGCAACCCGGTCGACATCGCCCTGCTACCGATCGGCGGCCACTACACGATGGACCGCCACGACGGCGTCGTCGCCTGCGAGTTCATCGGTGCGGGAACGGTAATCCCGATCCACTTCAACACCTTCCCGGCGATCGAGACCGACACCGACGCCTTCAAGTCCGAGGTCGAGTCGAAGACCTCGTCCCAGGTTGTCGTCCTAGGGCCGGGGCAGACCCACAGCGCCTAGGAGAGGCCTATTCGGCTTCGCCGCTCGGCGTCGATTCCGGCGCCGGGAGGATGACCGGCGGGACGACGACTTCCAGCGGCGGCGGGCTCGATTCGCTCGGCGGCGGCGTCGATTCGGCGGGCGGGGGTGAACTCGGTTCGCTCGGCGGCGGCGGGCTGGTAGTGACGACGACGGTAGCGGTGCCGCCGTGGGCGCCCGCCACTTCGTCAGATGGTTTGGCGGCGGTGATGCTGCCTTCGGCGGTGCCGACCGCCGCTTCCTCGTCGGTCGCCGAGGCGCCGGCCGCTTCTTCGCCTTCCTCCTCGGCGGCCGGGGGCGGCGTCGGGGCCGGTTCTTCCTCGGTTGCGGTGGGAGTGGGGGCGGGGACCGGCGGCGCTTCGACCGGCGCGCTGGTCTCGACGACGGGCTGTTTGCCGTGGCTGGCGACGGCCGGCGCGGTCGCCGAGAGCGCTTCGGTGGGCGCCGTAGAGACGGGGGCCGTGATGGCCGGAGTGCGGTCGACCGGGGCGGTGTTCTGTTTCACCTCGACAGCGCCGGCGGTGAGGACGGCAGCGGTGACGACTCCGGCGACCGCCTTGGTCCCGAGGGCGCCGCCGAGGGCGCCGAGCCCGCCGGCGGCAGAGCCACCGCTGATCGCGGCCGCGGCGCCACCGACGCTGACCGCTCCGGCGCCGGCACCCGCGGCGCCTGCGCTCCCGGCACCGGCACCGGCGCTGGCACCTGCGCCTCCAGCGCTGCCGAAGCCGAGCTTGGAGAGGATGAAGCCTTTGAAGGCCAGCAGCGGCCCGATCGGCGAGAGCGCCGCCAGGGCCTTCTCGGTCGAGCGGATCTGGCTGCGGAAGTCGGCGCATTCCTCGCACTCGCGGACGTGGCGGCGGACCGGCGCCGAGGCCTTGCGCAGGCCCTCGGCCGCTTCGGAGAGCTCGACCCGGACCTCGCCGCAGGTCAGCAGGCGGGCCTGGCTCGCCTCGGCGAGGGAGATTCGCGCCCGCACCAGCAGCGACTTCACCGACGGGACGGTGGTGTCCATCGCGGCGGCGATTTCCTCGTAGGAGAGGGCGTCCATCTCGCGCAGCAGGAGGGCGGCGCGCTGGGTCTCGGGAAGCTTGTTGACGTCGCTGAGGATCTGGCGGAACTCCTCGCGGTTGTGGACCTTCTCGGCGGTCGAGGCGGCGTCCACTTCCGGCACCATGTCCATCGATTCCTGCGCGTCGGCCTTCGGCTTGCGCAGGTAGTTGAGGCAGCGGTTGCGGGCGATCCGGTAGAGCCAGGGGCGGAGGTTGATCTCGCGCTCGTCGGCGAGCATCGCCCGGTAGGCGTTGACGAAGACCTCCTGCAGGACGTCTTCGGCGTCCTCGGTCGAGCCCAGCATCTGGCGGCAGAAGCCGAGCAGGCGGCCCTGGTAGCGGTCGACGATCGTCTCGAAGGCGCCGGGGTTGCCGCTGCGGGCCATCGCGATCAGCTTCTCGTCGCCCTGCAGCTTCAGCAGCGGCGAGCGGCGGGCGAGAAGTCCGCGGCGACTGGCGTGAGTAAGGGCTGATGCCTCCAAGAGCGCTCCCGGGGTGGAAGGACGGTTCCAGGGACTAGGGACACGGTAACAGGGGCGAAGTTGCGCCCCTGCATAGTTTTTATTGCCCTTTTAGGTAGTGCCGAAACCCGGAAAGTGCAGGGAAAGCGGGTTTATCGGCTGAGGAAATGCCCGGGGCGGGACTCGAACCCGCAAGCCCCCGTGGGGGCGGCGGCTTTTAAGGCCGCTGCTTTTGCCAGTTTCGCCACCCGGGCTCAGCGATGGTAACCCGACCTGAACCACCCAGCCAATAGGCTGCCTGGATGGCGGAGCACGGAGGCAGGCTGGTTGCGAAGGCGCTGAAGTCACGCGGGGTCGACCACCTCTTCACGCTTTCCGGCGGGCACCTCTTCTCGATCTACGACGGGTGTAAGGAGGAGGGGGTCGGGCTCGTCGACGTCCGCCACGAGCAGACCGCCGCCTTCGCCGCCGAGGGGATCGCGAAGGCGACCCGGAACGTCGGCGTCGCGGCGCTGACCGCTGGGCCTGGGGTGACCAACGGGATCAGCGCGATCGCCGGTGCGCAGGCGAACAACTCGCCGATCTGCGTCCTCGGCGGGCGGGCGCCGGAGCTGCGCTGGGGGTCGGGCTCGCTGCAGGAGATCGACCACCTGCCGTTCGTCTCGCCGCTGGTGAAGTCGGCTGAGACGGTCAAGGACCCGGCCCGGATCGCGGCGGTGACCGCGGCTGCGCTCGACGGCGCGGCGGCGGCGCCGAGCGGTCCCACCTTCGTCGACTATCCCCTCGACGTCGTCTTCACCGAGGCCGAGGTCGAGATCCCGGCCCTGCCTGAGGCGGGAGCGGCCGAGCCGGCGGCTGGGGTCGAGGAGGCGGCGGCGCTGCTGGCGGCGGCCAAGCGGCCGGCGATCATGGCCGGCAGCGGCCTCTACTGGGGCCGCGGCGAGGGGGAGCTGCGGGCGCTGGCCGAAGCGCTGGGGATTCCGGTCTTCCTCAACGGCCTCGGCCGCGGTTGCCTGCCCGCCGACCACGACCTCGCCTTCAGTCGGGCACGGAGCACGGCGCTGAAGGGCGCCGACGTGGCGCTCGTCGTCGGGGTGCCGATGGACTTCCGGCTCGGTTTCGGCGGCAGCTTCGGCGAGAGGACGAAGCTGATCCGGCTTGACGTCGCGCCGAACGCTCTGACCGCCAACCGCCTGCCCGATCACGACCTGGTCGGCGACGTCGCCACCACCCTGGCGGCGCTGCGCGAGGCGGCGGGGAGCGGCGATCGCAGCCGGGCCTGGGTCGAGCAGCTGACCAACGTCGAGCGCGAGGCCCGCGAAGGCGAGCGGGCCGAGCTCGAGGACGGGCGCTCGCCGCTGCACCCGGTGCGCGTCTACAAGGAGCTCGGCGAAGTCCTCGACCGCGACGCGATCGTCGTCGGCGACGGTGGCGATTTTGTCTCCTACGCCGGCCGCTACATCGAAACCTTCGAGCCGGGCTGCTGGATGGACCCGGGGCCGTTCGGCTGCCTCGGTGCCGGGCCGGGGCAGGCGATCGGCGCCAAGGTTGCCCATCCCGAGCGCCAGGTCTGCCTGTTGCTGGGCGACGGCGCCTTCGGGTTCGCGGGCATGGAGTTTGACACGATGTCGCGTCATGGTTTGGGCGTCGTCGGGGTGATGGGCAACAACGGCATCTGGGGGCTCGAGCACCATCCGATGAAGTTCCTCTACGGCTACTCGGTGGCTGCCGAGCTGCAGCCGGAGACGCGCTATGACGAGCTGGTCGAATCGCTCGGCTGCGACGGCATCCTCGTCCGCGAGCCGGGCGAGCTGAAGCCGGCCCTGGAGCGGGCCTTTGCCTCCGGCCGTCCCACCCTCGTCAACGTCCTCACCGATCCTGAGGTCGCCTACCCGCGCAAGTCGAATTTGGCTTAGGGATGCGTAAAACGAGAATCGGCCGCCAAATAGGCGGCCGATTCAGGTCGGCCCCTCAGGACGGGCAGGGGTACGTCTTCAAGGGACCTTTTATTTAGCGGGCCCAGACGGCGGGAGGCGCCATGATGCGGCAATCGCCTAAGCCCTATATCCCGAGTGCAAGGTGAAGCAAAGCCCCACCTCGTCCCCGGTCCTTCCAGTATGTACCCAGTCGGCCTTGCGGTCTACCCACCAGGCCATTGCATTACTGCAAAGCAGGTAGATGAACATACTGAGTTTTCGTACTTCCGAAGAGTGACTGACCGTTCTGGCCTTTTAGGACAAGACACCGTGTCCAGTTTGTACGGCGACAGGGGCTGACTTGTGGAGGAGCGTCTAGCTGCGCTCGGCTGCGGCGATCGCCGTGCCGTAGAGGATGTCGTGCTCGGAGACGGTGATCTCCTCGAGCTCGAAGGCGCGCATCGTCTCGACGAGGATGACGACGCCGGCGACGATCGTCGGCGCCCGGTCGGGGTGCAGGCCGGGGATCTCCACCCGCTCGGTGAGTGGCACGGAGGCGAGGCGCGAGAGCATCCGCTGGATCGAGGGCAGGGTCAGCGTGTGACCGTGGACCCGCGCCGGGTCGTAGGGCTCGAGCTCCATCTCGACGGCGGCGAGGGAGGTGGGGGTGCCGGCGACGGCGATGCCGCGCCGCGCTTCGACGCCGGCGCCGACCGAGCCCTCGATCAGGCCGCGGATGTCGGTCGCCAGTTCTTCCAGCTCGCTCGCTGCGGGCGGGTCGCTGGCGATGTAGCGCTCGCTGTGGCGGACGACGCCGGCCTGGAGGGAGTCGTGGAAGGAGATCGCGCTGCCGCGGCCGACGACCAGCTCGGTCGAGCCGCCGCCGATGTCGACGACCAGCGTCGGCTCGCTCGGCAGCGCCTCCGAGGTGGCGCCGAGGTAGGTCAGCCGCGCCTCCTCGGAGCCGTCGAGGACGCGGGGGGAGAGGGCGAATCGCTCCCGCAGCTCGGCGACGAAGGCGCTGCCGTTGTCGGCGTCCCGCACCGCACTGGTCGCGATCACGTCGACGGCCTCGGCCCCGAGCTCCTCCATCAGACCCACATAGATGTCGATCGCCCCGCAGACGTCCTCGATCGCCTCAGTGGCCAGGCGCCCGGAGAGATCGACCCCCCGCCCCAAACGAGTAACCGTGCTCCGCCGCTCCAGCGGCGAGACCCGCCCCCCGGCCACGTCGGCCACCAGCAATCGAGTCGAGTTCGTCCCCACATCGATTACAGCGACCCTGCTTTTCCCCTCAGGCATCCGGCCACTCTAGAGCTCCGCCCCACCGCGAAGACCCCTGCGCAAACCCACTTCCCTCCCCGACAACATCACCCGCCACAGCCCCCAAATTGCTACCATCGCTAGTCCGCCGCGGGGTGGAGCAGCCAGGTAGCTCGTCGGGCTCATAACCCGAAGGTCGCAGGTTCGAATCCTGCCCCCGCTATAGGACGAAAGCCCCGCTACGGCGGGGTTTTGTCGTGCGAGGGGTGCGGCGCTTTCAGCGCTCCCGCCCTTGTACCGCCCTTGCTAGCAGGGGTGAGCGGCAGGGTTGTGACCGGAGATTGAGGTACGGTGCCGGTGTTCCTACGGATTGCTATGAGTCGCATCTCGTCCATCACAGCGTTGGCCGCACTCGCCGTTGTTGCCGTTTTGGTGCTCGGCGGCTGTAGCGAAACGGCCTGCCAGGAAGCCACGAAGAAAGGCGAACCGACTCACGCCTGCTACGTAGAACGTCAAAAGGAAGAACCCGGCGTTATCAAGGAAGAAGAACAGGAAGAACGCGCGGACGAAATCGACGAAGAAGTCGAAGAAGTCGAAGAAGTACTCAAGCGCGAACAGGCCGAAGAAACGGCCCAGGCTCTGCGCGAACTAGAAGGACGCTAGACCGCCCCGGCCAGGGCAGCCGCTGCACGCGTAGGAGTGCGGCTAGGGTCAGGCTGGCTGCTCGCCGCCGCTGCGCTTCCTCTTGAGCGGGGCGTTCTCAAAGGTCGAGTTGAAGTAGCTGGCTAGGAAGCGGGGGATGCCGGGGTCATCCTCTAGTCGTTCTTTGATGCGTTGGGTGGTGCAGATGAGGTCTTCTAAGTGGATGCGGAATTTGGTGGTGATCTCCTCCCAGCCCTCCTCGTCCGTGTAGAAGGTGTCCCAGGACAGGTGAGAGTCGTCCCGCTTGTCGAAGGTGCCCTCGTCAATGGATTCGCCGAGTTTGTTGACCCAGGGTCCGTAGGCAGAAGCGGCGACGTGCTGCCGGACGTACGCGCCGAGCAATTCCCACTCTCGGGTCCAGGCCATCGCTCGCTTGATCGGTTCGTAGACGTGTTCGGTTGCGCCTCGCCGCTGGATGGTGTCCACGATCTTGATGCAGCCCGCCCGGTGCAGGACGCGGAAGTGGTAGGAGACGTTGCTTAGCTGTTCGCCGTCCTCCTCGCTGAACTCGCTGGGAGACATGCGCCGGATCGGCGTGTTGATCGTGTAGAGGATGCGAAAGCGCAGAGGGTGAGCCAGCACCCTCGCCATCTCGACGCCAGGGCCTCGCGGGGAGTCCTCGATACGTGGTTGCTCCTGGTCCGGCTTGCGCCGGGATCGGCGTCGGCCTTCGTGGTGATCGCTCGCCATTTCCCTTTCCCTTCGCTGATTGGTGGAAAGCCCCTTCTTGCTGGAACGGCGTCAACTTTAAACGGCAATTTGCGGTCGCCTCTATCCAATGGGAGAACAGATTCCAGTAAAAGAAACGGAGACACACATATTTGGGAGGAGGTGATTCCTCGTGGTCATGTCAGTCGTCAGTTCGGCGGCTCCGAAACCCCAGATCGTCAAGGCTGGGTAATTAGGGACCGCGCCTCGATGCCCGCGGGATCGAGGCGGCTAGACGACAGCAGGACCCATGAGGACAATCAGCCTGGGATCAGACATAGGTGGCGCGACGTGCGCCCGGACTCGGAACCGAACATGCACGCCGCGCCCCGCCTTGGTTGGCGGTGCCTCGTTGCCTCTCGGGGTGGAGGGACGAGGCGGGTAACGGACGGTGCGGTGAGACCGCCCGCTATCCCTGCCTGCGCTATGGCTGGCCACCCATCCAGTCCGTGCAAGGACGTGGCCGACCTCGCGCGTCGAGACCGTAAGGGGTCGAATAGATCGCGTCAAACGCGCAGAATTCATTACTGCAATCCGCGCGGCGGGCTGGATTTCTCGATGTTTGTCGCGATTGGAGAGCGTTGCCAAGACGGTCAGGAGAAGAACCTCGTCCTCCCGAGCGTCATATCGCTGGCATCGCTCCGCTTTCTCGGCGGCCTCCGGGCTGACGTGCTTGAGGTAGCGATGGCGCCGGAACCTCTCCGAGTCGAGGAACGTAAGGATCGGAAACATGATCTCTCGGGCCTCGTCCTCGGTGGGTTTTCGCCCAAGGTGGTCGATGGCAAGTTGCCACCAGAGGTGGTCCAGGGCACAACGCATGTTGTAAATGGCCTCCCCCACCATGAGCCCCCAATCGTCGCTGACCTCGGGAACTCGCTCGGCGATCCAGAGAACAAGATTGTTCTCGGGATCAAATTGCCGTCGAGTGGCGAGGACTCGGGGTGGACCCTCTCCATCACAGGCCGCGATGATTGCCCGCTTGAGTTCTTCTACGTGGCCTTGCGCGCGCGTCAACTTCGCCCAGCTTCCGGCCAGTCGCTCCGGCGCGAGACGTTCTGGCGGTGCAGGGTTCGTCACGCATGGAGCATCGCGATTGGTTAAGACGGGCTTTCGCGGAGAGCGATGCACGTTCTGCTCCAGCTGATGGTCACTCGCGGCTCTAGAGAATCAGCGCGCAAACGACGGCTACGGCGGTCACCAAGAAAGCAACATCGATCAGCAAGGCGATTCCGGGCGGCGGTTCCTCGTTGCCGTCACTCCGATCGCGGTACACGAACTGAGCCAGACTGCGCACGACCCAGCCAAGGCCGACCGCAACGGCGAGAACCGTCAAGTCTTTGGCTAGCCGCGAGCCGTGCCCAGCCTCCAATGCGCGGAGTGCAGCAATCTCCCCGGCAACGAGTACGGCGCCAATGAAAAGAACGCCCAGGATCGCTGCACAGAGGGAGACAGTGTCACGGACGCGAACTCGAGCCTCGCCGACCGCCATCGTTAGAAGCAGGATCGGGATGATCTGGGCAATTGCTTCGTAGTAGCTCCGGTCGCTCACCTTGACGAGCATCGCGAGTAGAACGGACGGGGCAACGGGAGAGGGTGGGGGTAGAGGGGTCGACCGCGTTGCGGTCCGCCCTCAGGCCGCGTCAGCCTTGTCCTCTTCGGCGTCTCCGAGGATTTCGTCAGCGACTTCGCCAATCACCAGGAAGACCGCGATCAACCCCAAGACGACGTTCGGAATCCGGTAGACGCCGAAGTAGCCGCCCGCCGCTGCAATGTAGGCGAACCGCTTGAGGCAAATAAGGATCGCCTCTCGTTCCTCGGCCAATCGGTCAAGAACGTCCGGCAGGGGAACGGAGTCCTCGGCAGCGACTTCGCCAACAACGTCGGCGTACAGCTCCTCCCGATACTGCCGCGCCTGTTCGATAAGCGGTCTTGGCACGCCTTGGAGGCCACCGAGGGCGGCAAGCAGCGAGGGCCGTTCCATCAGACCGGCAAGAATCTTCGTCTGCTGCCCCATTTGGATGTAGGTCGGGGACGCGAGCAAGTGACTGACCTTGAGCTGTTGATCCAAGATCATCCGCAATGAAGAAGGCCGCGATAGGTGCTCAAACATGCGGTTCCGCTTTTGCTCCTCCAGCAAAATCTTGCGGAGTCCAGTGGGTTCCAAAGAGGCAAGCAGGCCCCGCTGTTTTTCTGCTTCGGAGAAAATGTTGGCGGTGCGGGCGATATCACTCGGTCGCATAGTCACATTGTGACGGACGATGCCACCCCTGCCCGGACTACGAACAAGCCCCCGAACGTGATGTCCGCAGCCGCCTCGCTTCCGTGGGCCAAAAGAGGGCGCTCCCTGTATCTGACCCCACCCACTCACGATTGTGATCGACCGGGGTCAGATACAGGGAGCGCGGGGAGGCCCAAGGAAGCGAGGCGGCTGCGAGGTTTGTGTCTCTTCTCTTTTTGTCAAGGAATGGGGCCAAGGACACGGAGAGAACGGGGGGAGAGCTTCCCCCACCACCAGAGGAGCCTCCGTTGCCGGATCACTGGAGAAGGAAGGCGTAGTTAGCGCCGGGGAAATCAGCTCGGCTTTGGGGGCATTGGGCTGGTTCTTCTTCTGTCTGGTCTTGTACCGGGGTACAATCGCTGCATGGCAACTGCGGTGAAGAGCCTGCATGTAGGCGAGTTGGTGGATGTCGACGGTCGCCGCTACGAGGTCGTGCCGGACGCAGAAGGCGATCTGACGCTTGAGCCGACGATCACGCCGATGGCGGAGTTGGACCGGAGGCGCGGCGCAAAGCCAGCCTCACAGGAGGATTTCGACCGGCTGTTCGGGCACCTGCCGACCGACGGCGAGGGCTAACGGCCCGCACTGGCGTGGGCGCTTGCGACCCCGCGAGGGTCAACGAGCCGATCTGGAAAAGTGCAGGGCGTGGCGGGGCGACGAAATCCAATTGATGTCCGCGTCGAGATAGACGACGAGGTCTGGACCGAGGAAGTTGGCCGTCTGCGGGAGCGCTCGCCCGCGCGCGCCCAGGCCGAGAAGGCCCGCCGGGAAATTGAGACCCACCCGACGACAGTGCCGTGGCAGCCATGCGAAAAGGACGGCCCGCGAGGTACGCAGCTGGCGGATTGCGTGAAGCTCTATGTCCCTGTAGGCCAGGAGGGGGCCTCGGCGGCGCCCTACGGTTTCGTGTTTGCTCTCAGGAAGGTGGAGGGGGTGCTGGTATTGCGGATGCTCGCCTTCGGTGAGCGCCACCCGACCAATCCGCGGACGCACCCGGTCTACTCGCGCGCTCATCGTCGTCTGCACGGGCGCTATCCGTAGCTGACATCTCGACCGGCCGGGTTGGCCTAACCGAGAATCGTCCTCCCCGGGTTTGTGCCGGGCGGCGAGCTTGATCACCGAAGTCAAGCGGTCAGCGAGCCAGAATTTGGCTTGAGAAGAGGCGATACGTGGTCGCGGACATTTGTAGAAGTCCTGCCCCCGCTATAGGATAAAAGGCCCGCAAATGCGGGCCTTTTCGTTTTGTTGTCTTACAGACAACAGGATGCAAAATTGGCCGTGGGGCAAGCTGTGGGGCAAGGTGAGGTCTGAGAGAGGCCGGCACAGTCCTCTGGGATGGACCTTGGTCCCCGCGCCTAGATCGAGATGTCGAAAAAGAAGCGAAAGCGGGCTAAACGGGCCGAAAGGCCTGCCGAGGATCGACCCGAGCGGGGTAAGGATCCTCGCTTGGTCGCTTTGCCGGCGAGCGAAATGGACGGCGACGAGTTGCCCACGGGGATCTGGGTCCAGGTCCTCTCTCCGGTCTTCATGGACGACGGCCGCGAACTGCTGTGGTATCCGCCGCAGCCGGTCGCCTTCAACTTGGTCGAAGCGAAGCAGGCTCGAGACCGTGGGGCGAAGTCCCGTCGCAACATCATGGCGAAGCTGAAAAAGCGTCCGAGCGGCGACGGCGTCCAGCCGATCAACTCGACCACGGTGCTCAACTGCATTCGGGACCTGCAGTCGGCGGTTCTCTACTCCTTCACCGCGATCGAGAGTCTTGCCAACCACGCCATCGACATGCTCGACGACGATCTCACCCTGACAATCAAGAAGAGGGCTTACGGGAAGAAGGATCTCGTGGGCCTGAGCATCGATGAGAAGCTGAAGCGGGTGGTGCCGAAGATGGACGGCGCGAAGAAGATCGCCGGCACCGCCGTCTGGGAGCGGTACCGCAAGCTCAAGTTCATCCGCGACGAGTTGCTCCATGTTAAGGAGCGCGGTTTGGACGTTGACCCGAAGAAACGCACCGCATACGACCGGCTCTTGGTCGGCGAGGCCGACCAGTGTGTCGATGACGCCATCGCTGTCGTGGAAGGCATCTGGCCCGGATGGCTGCCGCCCCATGTGCAGGAGGCGCTGCAATAGGCGCAACGAAGTCGAGCCATCGGGAGCTGCGGCAACCAGTTCCTGGGGTCAGCCGATGGGAACTCGACTGTGCCTGGGTGAGAAGGCATTGATCCAAAATGAGGAGTCTGATCCGCGATCTATATGTGGGGCTCGTCCCCGCGACAGCGGCTCCGGGAGCGAGATGCTTATCGTCTTATGTGATGGCAAAGAGACCGCGTCAACATGAGATCGAGGAGGAGTCGATCAGGGCTTTCACCAGCGCTTTGCCTAGCGCCTGGGTTCCGCGGCGACAGGATCCCGACTATGGAATAGATCTAACCATCGAGATCTTTGAGGATGGAAGCAGCACGGGGCTGATCTTCAACGTCCAATTGAAAGGGTCGGATGAGCCTGATCTAGAGAAGGCCCTTCGGTCGCTGCGGCTGGAACAGGACAAGGTCGAGTACTACGCATCGCAGAACCTGCCGGTATTGATCGTTAGGTACCACGCCCCGACTGAGCGTCTCTTCTTTCGGTGGTTCCATTCCTATGACCCTCATGTCGAGGCTGGCGCTCAAACCAGGGACCAGGAGCCGGCCTCAATCGCCTTTCGCTTCCGGGGGGAGGATGAGTGGACAGGGGAGAGTGCGGATGAGGTAGTTGCGGGTCTGCGAGGGTTCCTGCGTTTCCGCCAAGCAGAGCATCAGCTCCCGCTCTCGCTGATTATCTCCCCAAGCGATGCTGTTGACGCGCAGTTAGTTGCCATCGAACTGAGGCGCGTTCTTAGTGACTCGCAGGGGATCGTCTCCGTCGAACATCGCCAGCCAAGTCGACTTGATGCCCGCGTTGAGATCGCGGGAGACCAGGTCCGCGTCTCACTTGCCGACGTCGCCAGCACCACGATCCATATCGATCCCGAACAAAAGGTTCCGGATTGGCTGGCGCCCAATATTGCTCTGGGTTTTGCCGTCGCCCTGACCGTCGTGGGCCAGACGAATCTTGCGTCCCAGATCGCTGCGACGATTGGCGAGAAGGGGGATCTATGGATCGACCCGTGGTGCTGCATGGCCCTGGCCGGTGCCTTTTACCGCAGCCGACGGCTGCGCGAGGCGCTTGATGTATCTGATCGTCTCGACAAAAGAGACGACGCGGGGGCCAGCGTTGCCGCATACATGCTGTTGAGCGTCCTCCAGGCTCACGGGGCGGATCTGAGCGAAGCTGATCGGAAGATCGCTTTTGAAATGCAGGAGAACCGTTTCCAGCGCCGCCTCGACCGAGACGACCGCAGCGGAGCAGCAGCCGAGGCCTACAACATGGCCATGCTCAAAAAGCGAACCAATGAGAAGACTGCGGCCAAAGAATGGTTCGAACGTGCCGCCGAACTCGACCCGAGCTATCTCGACCGCGGCTACTTTAATTCCGACCTAGCTGGGGTCCTCTTTTTGATCGGTGACGAGAAGGAGGCAGCCTGCCCGTTATCTGCGAGCTGTCGACCTTGGCGTCACTGATCCTCACGTCAAGGCCTTGGCCGCGGACTCCCTGCTCTTCGCAGGACGCTACGACGAGGCGCTGGCAATGTTCAAGCAGTACCTCGCACAAGTTGACGGAGGAGGTTTTGAGGATGCCGAGTGGAGGTTGAAGACCATGCTCCTCCCGACCTTGATCTCGACCGTCGGCCCAGCGCAAAAGCGGCAACCCCAGAAGGCGCGGGAGCAAGTTGAACCGATCGACTTCCTCAATGGTCCGAGAATGGCAATCGGTGAAGCCGAAGAACGAATCAAGGCAGCCCTGGACCTCGATGTTTGCTGTGGTTGGGCTTGGTTCTGCTCATCGCTTTTAGCCCTGGGAGCAAGCGGTGAGCGGGCGGCAGGAGTTCAAGCAGCGGTTCTAGCCGCCCTGTTCAACGAGCGGGATCTCAATGCCTGGGGTAATGCAATTCGGCTGTCCGATGAGCACGATGAAGCATTCGTACTCGATGTAATCCGAGTCGCTTATCGATTCCTCGGGGCCGAATTCGAGCAGCGCATCCTGGAGGTAGTTGGAGCCGTCGATCCCGCGCATGGGGACATTCTGCGCCGACTCCTAGAGCAGGCCGTGCAGGAGAAGTCTTTGACCAGGGCTAGAGCGGGATTCACGATGCGCTATCCAGGGCAGGACGGAGAAATGGAGGAGATCTCTGTTGAACCTCCTCTTCCGAGTCGCCCATCCGAGGGCGATCACCAATCTGCCACGCTCGACGCATCAGCCGACTCAGGGCTAGCGGAAAACTCCACGGCCGCAGAACTCTTCACCGAGCTTTGTTGTCGTCTTGGGGATGACTGGTTTGAGTAGGCGGGCAGTCGGGCCGTAGAGGTCACCGAAGAGGGAGACATCGTGATTCATACCGGCAAGTGGATCAGCTTCATGTGGGGGAAGGAAGAGTCTGAGGGGTTGATCCTTGCCCTCGACCGAGCGCAGCGGCCTGCCCACATCTCCATAGTCCATAAAGATGGACGCTTCGAGCCATTGGGACCAGTCGATCTCGATGCTTAAGGGCCTTAGGTCGAACAGATGCCCATGACCGGCGTTACGGTCCAGTGAGATCCTCGTCGAGGATCTTGAAGGACTAATTCGGGACTACATCTCGGCCGAGATGCCGACGCAGCCGGGCTACCTGGAAGGCAAGAGCCTGGTTCATCTGATGATCGACTACCGCGTCTGGCGGGGACGCTTCGTTCAACCCTGCCCTCGGAAGGTTCACCGCTCAGCCGAGATGAACAACAGCCCCAAGTCAACAGAACACGCTGAAGCCCTGGCAGAAATCGAAGCCAAACTCGTTGGCGGTGAAGACATCGAAGCTCATCTCAGCTTTCGCATCAAGGACCCTCTGGGAGATGGGGGCCTGCCCTCCGACCCGCTGCACAAGCGCAGAGACAGAGACCTTCTGCTGGCCGAGTGGGGAGTCCCACCATCTCCATCTGTCCACCCAGCCTCACCACCGGAAGCAAGGATTTGTCGAGAGAACGGATGAGGTGCTCTTTGCCGTCTTTCGGGAGTCGGATGCCTACCTGCTGGGTATCTACCGCCATCCCGAACATGACAACTGGGCCGCTGAGGAAATCTTCGCCGTCATGGCCCGAAACTGGCCAGGAGCCGGACTGGTCCATGAGTCTCGATTCGCCAATGGGCTCTCGCAGGAACATTCCGATGATGATCGACTTGAGCTACGCAACTTTGGAGTGAACACGGGCCTGGAGATCGACGGGAAGGTCTACTCGCCGGGCGGCCTTGGGATGAGCCTCGATGGCACGCCGCTTCTAGCCGTCAAGGAAGCTCAGCAGGTGATGTGGGAGCTAGACCAATGCCGGAAGGACCCGTCCCAATGGCTCGCCGGAGTCAATGGCGTGCCCAAATCTGCTGAATGGCGCCCCCATCTTCATATACCGGTCCCCGGCTTTGAGGAGTACGCCGGCTTCCTGGCTGAATCGAGAGTTGTGCCTGTCGGGCGCTTGTATTAGCTCGTCTAGACCTGCAGCCGTCTCTGTCGTAGATCAGTCCCCTGCTAAGAGGTTGCCTGGGCCGGAAGCGTCGCCAGGCCCTTTGAGACTAGGTCGCGTTTATCGCAACTGACGAGACGATGTCCGGCATCGCTGGCGGCGGCGGCGTAGGCGGCGTCGTAGACGGAGATTGTGTGACGCTCGGCGAGCTCTGCCGCTCGCGCGAGAAGGCTGTCCGTGGAGGAAATGACGCCACCATCGTCGACAAGCCTCTCGACTGCTGCGAGTAGCGGCGCCACCGATTCCGGTGCGCGCCACGCTCGCACGGCGACGTTGGCGACCTCATAGCGGGCGAGGTCAAGCGTGGCGAGAGTAGCCTCGTCGTCTTCCAGTAGGGCTCGAGCTGGATCGTGATGATCGTCCTCGGGATCGAAGGCCGCGAGTAGGACGCTCGCGTCGAGGAGCAGCGTCGTCACGGACCGGGCCGAGTTGCCTTCACTTGCTCCGCGGCGTGGCCACCGTGGGGCGAGGCGTCGTTGAGCAGCGATCGCATCGCTGCTGCCCGGCCCTCGCGGCGCCGGCGCAGCGCCGTGTCGGCGAACTCCCGCATAACGGCGCTGCGGGTCGTGCCGCCGCGCCGCGCCTCGGCGTCAACCTCGGCGAGGAGATCGTCAGGAAGGGAGACCATGACCTTTGCCATGCAGCCAGTATACCCAGGTATATCGGTGCCTTCCGTGGGGCAAGAAATGGGGCAAGAAACCCCACGGATTCCAGCCGATCTCCACGTAGCTCGATCTTGCAAAAACCGCTTAAAATCGTGCTCCGCGTAGTCCAGCCGATCCCAAAGTTCGGGCTCATAACCCGAAGGTCGCAGGTTCGAATCCTGCCCCCGCTATTGAGAAAAGCCCCGAAACGGGGCTCTTATATTCGCAGCCGACTTTGCACTCGAGGCGCGGGTACCAAATGGGTACCATTCTGCGCTCAAGGGTGAAGCACAGGGGAATGCTCGGCGCCGTACCGACGCTTGCTTGACTTTGGAGAGATGCAGGCTTACGTCCCTGAGGCAAGTGATCCAACCTCCAGCGCCCCTTGGCTGTGGCAAGGTCTCCGACCTTGGCATGTCACCGGGCTTGCGCTGATCCTCTGCCTCCTGCTCGCGAGCGCCGCCGAGGGGCGCTCTGGCGTCGGCCTCGACCCGTCGTTCGCCGGCAAGGGCTTTCTCGTCAACAGTGGGCTCGGCCCGATCGAGGTGGGGGAAGACGAAAAGGGCCGACTGCTCGTCGCCGGTGGCAAGGAGGGCGAGCTTCTGGCTGCTCGCTACCTGCCAGACGGGAGCCTCGACCGCAGCTACGGCACGAGCGGCTTGGTACGCATTGCCCCTCCCGGCTTCGGCTCCAAGCCTGCCGGCGTGACTGGTGTGAGGGCGGTGGCGGTCCAAGCAGACGGCAAGCTCCTGATCGGCGGAACTTTTCAATCGAGGCCGGGTAGCGGGCTCGGCTCCAACGCAGTGCTGGTGCGGCTCGGGTCAAATGGTGCGCTTGACAAAGGGTTCGGCGGCTCTCGGGTGCAGGGAGGGGAGCCGGGAATGGTGGTCCTCTCGGAGCGCAACACCATCACGGCGATCGCGCTGCAGGGAGAAAAGATCGTTGTAGGAGGAAGCTCGGGGCGAGGGTTTGTCGGGCGCTTCAACCCGGATGGAAGCCTCGATCGGAGCTTCGGCGGCGGGCAGCTGGGGGGATGGTTCAACCTGCCGCCTCGGCCCCAGGGAAAACCAGGTACACGGTCGATGCCGGCGTCGAAGAACTGCTGATCGGCCCGCGCCGGACCCTCTACGCGGCGGGTTACGCGAACGGCAGCTTCATGCTCGCCCGGCTGCGCTACGACGGCCACCTCGACCGCAGCTTCGGCGAGGGTGGAGTGGTCAAGATCAGCGCCGCGAGGCGACCAGCCTGCGCCTGCTCGGTCGGCGAAGGGCTTGCGCGCGACAGCCGCGGTCGGCTCCTGATGTCCGGGTCGGTACTGGTCCACCACCGGGGGCCGCATCGCGCGGTCGCGGTCGCTCGGTTCCGCCCCGACGGCAGCTTGGACCTTAGCTTCGGCACGAGGGGGATCGCGCGCACGCGCATCGCGCCCGAAACCTGGGGCGGGCCTCTCGTCATCCAGCCAACCGGTCGCATCGTCGTCGCCGGCTCGGTCGCGCAGGGAAGCCGCAACTATCGCCTCACCCTTGTCGGCTACAAGCCGAGCGGCAGGCTTGACTCCCGCTTCTTCGGCGACGGGATCTTCAAGGCAGGCTTCGGGGCCGCCTCCAGCGAAGCCACCGATCTGCTGGTCGGGCGCCAGGGGCGAGTGGTGGTCGCCGGCGGCGCTCTATTCGGGCGTCGCAGCGAAGGCGGGCAGTCGGCACTGCTGGCGCGGCTTGCCCCCTAACAGGACGCCCTATCTGGGTCGTGGGAGGCCGCCCCGGGCGCTGACGATGTCGCCGCTGCGAACCCGGATGCCCTTGCTTGCCTGTAGCCGGGGCGAGCTCTCCGGTGCATAATCGGCCGGGGGCCAAGGCTCCCCCGCGGCGTCCTCCATACGTCTTCCCTGGGATCGGCTCGCCCCGACCGCCAGAGCAGCACCCGCTACATCTACCGCTACCGCTACCGGTTCGACGTGCCGGACCTGAAACCGACTCTGCTCCACATAGTCCAGCGAATCCTAGATTCGGGCTTATGCCGGTGATTTTCACTCCCGCCCGTTTATCTCCGAAGGACCCCATCGCCGCCTGGACCTGCAACGTTCCCAATCAAGCGGACATGCTTCGGCGATGCGGAGGAAGAATCAGACCTCGTCGACCCTGACGCGGGAGCTGGCAGAGCGGCGCTTCGTTGCTCTCTACGAGGCAAACGCGGATGACCTCCTGGCCTACGCTCGGCGGCGAGTTCCGATCGCCGAGGACGCCGCCGACCTTGTTGCCGAAACCTTCCTGGTCGCATGGCGTCGGCTCAGCGAGGTACCGCACGGGGCAGAGGCGCGGCTTTGGCTCTACGGCGTCGCCCGGCTGACCCTCTCGAATCAGCGTCGCGGCGAGCTGAGGAAGGCGCGGCTGGCTCAGCGGCTGCGCTCAGAGTTGACCGCAGCCGTGCTCGCATCGCCTCCGATCGGGGACAGCGGGGGGCCGGTGATGCGGGCGCTGGCCACCTTGAACGAAGCGGACCGGGAGCTACTGCTGCTCGCCGGCTGGGAGGAGCTGGCGCCCCGGCAGATCGCCCAGGTCCTCGGCATCGGCAAGGTCGCGGCTCGGAGCCGACTCCATCGTGCTCGTCGCCGCCTGCGAGAGGCCATGTCGGCGCTGGAGCCCGAGCAGCCTGAAACCGGGGAACTCGAATGTGGAGGGGTGCGATGAGAGCACGGGATCTGAATGAGGCGCTGGGAGCGGCTAACCCGGTTCCGCCGAATCAGGGGCGTTCAGCGCTCGGGAGGGACCGCGGTGCTCTGCTCGACGCGGTGGCGGCAGAGCCGCTGCCGGTTGCGGTGTCCCGCCCTCCCAGGTCTCACCTCTCGGCGGCGCTGCCGGTCGTTCTCGTCTCACTGGCGACGCTCGCCGCAGCGGTTGCCTTCACCGCCCCGGGCCGTGCTCTCGCCAACTGGGTCGGGGAGCAGATCGGCCTCAGCGGTCCCGGCGAGCCGGGCGGCCCGCCGGCGTTGCGCCAGTTGAACGAAAGCTGGGGCATCGGCGGACCTGGCGGATGGCACGGGGACAAATTCGTCCTCCTCGTCGGTCCGGTCACCGGCGAAGAGCGCAGTCGCTGGGAATTCATCCTCAGCGAGCCGGAATCGCTGCATAATCGACCGGCCCGGATTCATGGTCCCTGCTTCCAGCTCGACCTGACCCAGCGGCGCAGCTTGTCGGGACAGGGCTGCGGCGTCTTGCCGGCGGGCCGTGAATTCAGCTGGAACGGGGTCGGCGGCGGCTACGACCACGCCTACCGCGCCGATGGCGTCCTGCATCTCGCCGATGAACTGTTCCACGTCACGGGTCGCGTCGGTCCCGCCGTGACCGCGGTGGAGGCGACGGTCAACGGCCACCCGGTTGCGGTCCAGTTGCGGCCGGTTCCCGCCGACCTCCGTCGCCGATTCGACCTAGGTCCTCCCTTCAGCTTTTTTGTCGGCTTCTTCGACGAAGCCGCGCGGGGCGGCTGGGTCGAGGTGACCGCTCGAGGTGCCGATGGAAAGGTGCTTGGCCACGCCAGGTCCGAACTGCCCAACCTGGTCCAAGCCGCAAAGTTCTCCTGTCGGATGGCTTTGGAGCAGAACCCAGAGATGCCACGGCGCGGCCGCGAAGAATGCCTGGAAGTCCTCGGTCGCGACGGCTGAGGAGCTGGAGGAAGGGTCCGGCGAACGCGTTGTCTACGGGCTCGTCTCGGATGACATCGCCAGCATCAGCGTCCTCGGCAACGGAGGAGAGCAGACGAAAGCCGTTACCGAACCGCAGGGGAAAACATCACCGAAGCGGAGGCGATGAAAATGCAGCTCGCGTGCCTGCAGGAACGAACGCGGTTTCGTTGCTTTGACTCGGCTTCGAGGAGGCGAGGCGCTGGAGGGGGCGGCCCCAGCTTCGTCGCGCCCGGGCGTTCGGGCCCCGGTTAATGCTCGCCGCGATCCTCTCCGAGCAGTTGCTCGAGGAGAGCGGCGGCGCGTTGGGAGAGCTCGAGGGCCTCCTCTCGGTCGAACACCGGCATGGCGATCAAGAAGACGAAGCTCGGCATCGCCGTCGACACCCGCCTGCCGGCCATCAGCTCGCTTCGCATCACCAGCTCCGCTCCATCGAGAAGCGTCCCGGTCGCCCACTCGGCGAAGGCGTCTGAGCCTCGGGCTCTGAACGCTGTCGCGATCCTTGTGAGACTCGCGCGCGCCGTCGCTATCAGCTGCTCTTCGTCGGGATCCAGGGAGGGGCCGAACAGACCGCCACGTGGTTCGACTCTCTCCCAGGGAGCCTTGTCTGCCTGCTTTTCGCTCGCTGCAGGCCCCAGATCGGCGACGAGTCGATCCGCGAGCGCAATCAGAGCAGCAGATTCTTTTCCCGCCCCCACGCCGGAAAACGTACTACTGACTTGGGGAAATATCGCACCTCCCAAATCTCGGGGAAGGGCCGAGTAGATCGTTGTCTTTACAGGGCAGCGAGGCATTTCCCCTCAGCCTGCACGTTGATCAAGCCCGGGGGACGCTCGAATTCTCTTATCCGGTCTTTCCCTTTGGTGCCTAGATCGGTATGCTGATGTTCATGCGGGCATTGCCGGGCAGGGCATCGCGAGTGACCCCTGACGCGCCTCCAGCGGCGGTCACCCGCCACAACGCGCACCAGGATCAGCGCCGCCGCGTCCTTCGCGCGATCGGGGAGTTGGTCGCCGAGCAGGGTTATGCGGAAGTGACCGTGGAGATGGTCGTCAAGCGCGCTCGGGTCAGCTACAAGACCTTCTACAAGCACTTTTCCGGCAAGGAAGAGTGCTTCAAAAAGCTCTTCGACTCCACGATCCAGGCTACCGAACGGGAGATCGGAGCTTGTCTCGAGGGTGAGCTCGAAGACTGGCCCCAGCGGGTGGTCCTTGCTCTCCATGCCCTGGTCGAGCGAATCGTCGCCGACCCCCTAATTGCCCGTGCCGTGATCGTCGAGGCGCCGACCGTCGACCCGCGCATGCTCGAGCGCACCACGAAGGGCTTCGTCCCGCTCCTTCGGGCCGGTCGCGAGCTGAACCCCCGTGGCGACGAGCTCCCCGCGACCGTGGAGGACGCGCTCGCCGGCTCGATCCTCTGGGCGGCGTACGAACGGCTCGTGGTCGGTGAGGCCGATGACCTCGTCGCCTACCTGCCGGTCCTCACCGAGCTCATCCTCCGCACCTATCTCGGGCCCACCGAGGCCAGCCGTCTCGGGCACGCCGCCGGCCGGGCACCCCAACCCGTCCTCGCCTGAGCCTCGCCTGGGCACGAAGGAGCTCGCCCCGTGGAGTTCAAGGTAGACGGCGAGCGCGAAGGGGGGCTTGACGAGCTGGGCCCGCTGCCCGGCGGACACCACGGGCTGACCCGCGAGCAGATCCTCGACTCGCAGCGCGAGCGGCTCCTCGCGGCCATGGCCCAGGAGGTGGCGGCGCATGGCTACCGGATGACCACGATCACCGGGGTCGTCAAGGCGGCCAAGGTCTCCACGCGCGATTTCTACGCGCACTTCGACTCGAAGGAGGAGTGCTTCCTGGCGGCCTTCGACGCGGTCAACGACCACCTCACGGAGATCGTTTCGACGACCGTTGCGGCGGAGCCGGATTGGCCGCATCGGGTCATCGCCGCGCTGCGGGTGGCCCTCGACTTCTTCGACGCCAACCCGGACCTGGCGCGACTCTTCCTCGTCGAGTCCGTCGGGGCGACGCCGGCGATCGCTGTTCGCTTCCGTCAGATGGTTCTGGCTGCTACGCCACCGCTCGCCAGGGGGCGCGCTGAGCGCGCGGATTCCGCCCCCCTCCTGCCTGAGATGGAGAGCTCGATTATCGGCGGCATGGTGTCGCTGACGACCCGTTCGATTATCGCCGGCGATCGCCAGGCGCTCACGGACCTGCTTCCGGATCTCACCGAGTTTGCGCTCAGCCCTTACCTCGGACTCGACAGGGCGCTCGAGCTGGCGAACGAGATTCGCCCCGCGCGCTGATCCACTTGCCCCAAGCGAAGGTTCTACTTCGCAAAAACCCGCGATCTGCTGTGTGTAGTCCGGCGTTCTCGCCAGATCAGAATCCACTTCGCCTTCAGATCCCACATATTTTAGTGGGATGTCGTGCACTACTTCTCAGATGGGGCTAACGCGCAATAGAGCGTTGTTTTCGATCATCTTCCACTTATATGCGATTCCCTTTGCCCTCATAGCCTAAGTGTGCTTCTCTGCCCCCGCCGGAGCCTTGGGAGGCGCGGCAGGGAGGAGTGAATGAATGAGGAGCCACCTGGCACCTGTGCGGTCGTCGGCACAACCTGACCTTCGCACCGAGTTGCACGCGGAGCTGCTTGCGCGGCGCTCGGATGTCGAAGCCGCGGTCTTCGCCCGGATCGAGTCGTCGACCGACCTCACTCCCAGCGGCGATCCGAACTATCTGGACGGTCTGAGATCCGCGGTCCACGCGGCCGTCGGCTACAGCCTCGCCGCGATCGCCACCGGCGTCGAGAGGTTGGCGCCGGTGCCGCCGACGCTGCTCGCCCAGGCTCGGCTCGCCGCCCACCACGGGGTCGGCATCGACACCGTCTTGCGCCGCTACATCGCCGGCCAGACAATCCTTGCCGGCTTCATGGTCGACGTCGCGTCGCAGCAGGAGCTGTCCCTCGTCGGGCTGCAGGCCATCGAGCGCGAGCAGGCGGTCGTCCTCGACCGCGTACTGGCGGCGATCAGCGAGGAGCACGCGCGTGCGTCCTCGGGTCGACCACCAGGCTCCGCGCAGCGCCACGCCGACCGGATCCGGCGCCTGCTCATGGGGGAGCCCCTCGACACCTCTGACCTCTGTTACGACTTCGGCGGCTACCACATCGCCCTCGTGGCCTCGGGCCCGGCACCGCTCGAGGCTCTGCGTGGAGTCGCCGAGAAGCTCGACTGCCTGTCCCTTTTCGTCGACAACGGTGAGGCCCCGGCGTGGGCTTGGCTGGGATCGAGTCGAGAGTTCGGCGCCCAGGAGGTCGCCCGCATCACCCGGTTGCGTATGCCCACGGGGGTCGCACTCGCCGTCGGCGAGCCCGGGTCGGGAACGGCAGGCTGGGCCCTCAGTCACAAGCAGGCGGCAGCGGCGCTGCCCATCGCCCAGCGGGCGCAGAAGGCGGTCGTCCGCTATGCGGAGGTCACGGTCCTGGCTTCCCTGCTCCACGACGATCTTGCGACGCTGTCACTACGGCGGCTGTACCTGGAGCCGCTCGGGGACGACCGTGCTGGAGATGCCCTGCGCCAGACCCTTTGCGCTTACTTCGCCGCTGAGCGCAACGTCTCGTCGGCCGCCGCGGCGATCGGGGTGAGCCGCCGCACGGTGGCCAACCGTCTTCAGGTTGCCGAGAAGAGGCTCGGCGGCTCAATGGGGGCAATCGGCTCGCACCTCGAGCTTGCTCTGCATCTCGACGAGCTGCAGGCCCTTCCGTAGGCCCGCGTCTACGGTCCAGCGCTTCCTGCGGCTCGAAACCTGGAGTCGATTCCGTTCCGAGTTAAAGCGGGTAGGCGACTGTTCACAGACAGCTACCTATCTTCAGAAAATCCAGCTTGCACTTCAGTGTGAGATCTGCTTCGCTGTGGCAGCCGCGTCAGGGAGACCGGCAGGGAATAGCGAAATTTCGAGTCGCACGATCAAGGGATTCGATCGTCAACCGGCCGCCAGGGGATCGTCCCCGCGGGCGTTACTACAGAAGGAGAACCGCTCTGATGTATCAGCGCTACAAGGAACGTTTCGGGACCGCCGGCTTGATGATCGGAGCGATCGCTCTGATCCTCGCGCTCGGTGGCACGGCGCTCGCCGCCTCGGGTGCACTGACCGGCAAGCAAAAAAAGGAAGTCACGAAGATCGCCAAGAAGTACGCCGGCAAGAACGGCGCGACCGGGGCCACCGGTCCCGCTGGAGCCGCCGGCAAAGATGGTGCGAACGGGACCAACGGTTCGAACGGCACGAACGGCGTCAGCGCCACCACCGAAACGTTCGCCGGAATCAACGGAAGCTGCCAGAACGGCGGCGTTATCGTGAAATCGGCAACCGCCCCGGTGAACGTCTGCAACGGGAAAAACGGGACCAACGGTACGAACGGAACGTTCAGCACCGAACCGCTCCCGCAAGGCGAGACGCTGACCGGAGTTTGGGGGGCATTTGCCAATACGACGGGCAAATATACGGTGCCCATCAGCTATCCGATCAAGGTGAACCCAGCGCCAGCCAAGGCTGTGTTCGTGGATTTCAGTGACGAATTCGCAGTCACGTGGAACCCAGCAGACGGAAGCTCGGTGGTCCTGATTGAAGAAGACGCAGCCGCGATCGACGCACTATGCCCCGGAGATGCGGGAAATCCGACCGCTGAACCTGGCGTTCTCTGCATCTATACGGCAAACGAAGCTACTGAGCTCTTCAGTGTGTTTACTGGTGTGAGTGGAACCCCCAAAAACTACTCGAGCAGTGATCCGAGCAGCGGGGCCATCTTTACCGATCCCCTTGCGGCCGGATCTCTAGGAACCGGTACCTGGGCTGTAACGGCTGAATAGAGATAACGACGCTGCCCGTCAGCCGGGATGGACAACATCATCCTGGCTGACGGGTTTCGAAAGATGACGGCAAGAGAGGGGCAGTGATGACGGGCAGAGGGATCTTGAGGTTAATTTGCGCGGCTGTCGCTGTTGGTCTGCTGTTCTGTCTGGCGGTTGCCGCTGGAACGGCGACTGCGGCCACGCCTCTTCAGTTCGACGCGAACCTTTCGTTGACTGGTAGCTGTGCGACCCCTGACCCTGAGCTCGACCCGCTGCCGGATCCTGGCTGCCCAAATCCGCCCCATCCGCCTCAGCCATTCCGGTGGCCTAAGGCGGTTACCGTCGATGAAAAAGGAAACATCTACGTCGCGAGCTTCGGTAATCCCGCGGTGCCGTCGGAGGGGAGGGTCGACATCTTCGACGCCCAAGGGTTCTTCATCACCGAGTTTGCCGTTTCGCGCAGTCCGTCTGCTCTCGCGGTAGACAGTAAAGGCACCCTTTACATCAGCACGTTGCAGAGTCCGCGTCTGGTCAGTTGCAAACCCAGTGTGTACGGGCCCGGGCCCGCCGACATTCAGTACGGGAACCCTTGCTCCACTCTCGTGGAAAGCTCGATCGGCGCTCCTGCCCTGGACGTCAATAGAAGCAACGACCATCTGTTCGCCAGTTTTGGCGACGAAATCAAAGAGTGGGGGTCGATCGACGAAGCTAACCCTTCCCTAGGGGCTGCAGTCAGCTCCCCCGACTATGTTTCGAGCACGGGTACGGGGCTTGCGATAGATGCGGAGGCGGGCAGAATCTACGCAACCAACAACGGTCCGTCAGGCGGCTCCGGCGGCGTTGTTGTCAAAGCCTACGAACTCGATCCGCCACACGCTCTGGTGCAGACCATCGACGGCTCGACTGTTCCGGCTGGAAGGTTTTTGCAGTTCGATATCACGCTTGCTGTGGACGAAGCGACCGGGCACCTTTTCGCCTACGACGGAGACGCGCACAGCGTTTATGAGTTGAGTGAAGACGGCACCCTCATCGACCAGATCGACCATGGATTCAAGACCAATGGCGCAATGGACGTTGCGGTTGACAACGGAACTGCGAGCCCGAACGGCGCGCTAAATGCGGACGGCCGCAACCTGTATGTGCCCTCCCACCCTTCTGGAACCGGACATGTATTCGCTTTTGGGCCGGCGACCGAATTTGCGCCTGCGATCGAATCGCTTTCGTTCGCGAGCGTCACCAACGAGGAAGCCGAACTTCGGGCAAATGTCAACCCCGGCAACCTGGCGACCGACTACACGTTCAAAATCACCACCCAGGCTGCCTACGAGCTCGAAGTCGAAAAGTTCGAAAACGCCGAAACCGTCGGCAGCGGGTCGCTTCCAGCCGTCTTGACCGCCTCCGCCGCCGCCGCCGGGGCCTCGGGCCTGAGTCCTGAAACCCAATATCGCTACCAGCTGGTGGTCACGAATGCCGAGGGTGAAGATGAGGCTGAGGGCACGTTCACCACGTACCCGAGTGAACCCACCTTTCCATCCTGCTCGAACAGTGCGCTTCGCGTCGGCCTCTCGGCTCTGTTGCCGGACTGCAGGGCCTACGAGCTGGTCTCTCCTGCCGATACCAATGCACGCTCCCCGATGGGGTTGGGCGAATCGATACCGACGATGAATGCGTCGCCGGCGGGTGACAGCGTCTCGTTCAAAATCGAAGGCGGTTCATTCGGGGGCACGGACGCGACCGGCTCCTTGGCTGGCGATCCCTACCGAGCCAGTCGCTCGACCAGTGGATGGGTCACCTCATACACCGGCCCGACCGGCGCCGAAGCCGTGTTGGTCCGGCCGATCACCGTCTCGCCCGACCAGGGTTATCTCTTCTGGAACACCGGTCCAAGCGGAACGGCTGCCGTGGGGAATAAAGTAACCAGCTACGTCCGGTATCCGGACGGTCACTCCGAGCTGGTGGGGAGGGGCAGCCTCGGCACGGAACCACGTGCAGGGGGGCGCTTGATCAGCGCTGATGGAGAACACATTCTCTTCAAGACGGGAAATCTGGCGGTCTCCCCTGCGCCTGTCCCAAAACAGCTCGAGCCGAATGCTGCGCCGGACGGAACCCCTGCGCTCTACGACCGGACGTTGGATGGCGTCACGCACGTCATCTCGTTGTTGCCCGACGATCAACCTCTGCTGGCGGGTCAGGATCCAACTTTCGAAGGCGCTTCTCTCGATGGCACGGGGGTCGCGTTCTCCCTTGGCGGAACGCTCTACCTTCGCTACGACAACGAAGCGACGTTCGAGATCGGCGAAGGCGTGACCTTTGCCGGCGTGGCAGAAGGAGGCAGCCGGATCTTCTACCTCGAAGGCGGCCGGCTCAAGCGCTTCGACGCCGAGACCGGCGAAATCACCGAGTTCAACGAAAGCGGGACGGCGGTGCCCGTCAACGTCTCAGCGGACGGAAGCTCTGCCTACCTCGTCTCGACCAACGTGCTCACCGCCGCGCCCAACCCCCGGGGCGACGTGGCCGACGCGGGCCAAGAGAACCTCTACCTCTCCCGAGGAGATGGTGAGATGAGCTTCATCGGCGCGGTGACGAAACGCGACGTCGAAGGCGAAGTCAATTCGTCCGAAACCGTCGGCGGGCTCGGACTCTGGACCCGCGCGGTCGGTACTGTGGGGGGGCCGCCCGGACGCTACGGGATCGACCCCTCTCGCAGCAACCCGGACGGCAGCGCTCTGGTGTTCGAGTCGCGGGCGAACCTGACCGGGTACGACCCCGAAGGGAGGGCGCAGATCTACCGCTACGATGCCGATGGCCTGCGGCTGGACTGCATCTCGTGCCATCCGGCGGGGGCCCCGGCCGCGGGCGACGCGAGCCTGCAGACGCTGCGGTTTGGAGCTTTCTTCCCGGAACCGATCAACTCCTTCGGGTTGGTCCGCAACCTCTCCCCTGACGGCCGCCGCGCCTTCTTCCAGACTCCTGAGGCCCTCGTTCCTCGCGACACCAACGGTCTGCAGGACATCTACGAGTGGGAGGAGCAAGGGGTCGGGAGCTGCATCCGCGCAAATGGGTGCGTCTACCTGATCTCGTCGCCTCACAGCGACCGAACCGAGTACATCTATGCCGTCAGCGACTCAGGAGATGATGTCTTCTTCCGCAGCTCGGACCTGCTGACGCCAACGGACATCGACGAAACGCCGTCGATCTACGACGCGCGGGTCGGCGGCGGGTTTCCTCCTGCTGAGACGGAGGCCTGCCCGATCGCTCAAAGCTGCGTCGGCGCGATCCCGGCTCCTCCTGCCCTTCCCGCTCCTTCCAGCCAGGCCACCGGGCCTTCCGGCAATGTGACGAAGCCCAGGAAGAAGGCCTGCCCGAGGGGCAAGAAGCGAGTCAAGCGATCGGGCAGGGTCCGCTGTGTGAAAAAGAAGCCCTCGAAAAAGCATGGGCGAAAAGCCGGCGCGGAGAACAAGGGAGGGAAACGATGAACACCAGGCCCGCAGGCATGATTAGGGCGCAGGCGCTGGGCACCGCGTTCCTGGCGCTGGCGCTGCTTCTCTCATTCGTCGACAGAGCGCTGGGCTCGGACGAATTCGACAGGTTCGCCCTCCAGTCGGCTTCGGCCTCGCTCTCCAGCCCACAGGCAGGGGAGCACGCGGACCTGACGCTCTCATTCGAGCTGACCAGCGACGAAGAAGGGGTGCCCTTCGCCCGGGCGCGGGACATCGAGTTCCAGCTGCCCCCCGGTGTTATCGGCAACCCCCAGGGTGTCCCGCGTTGCACGGTTGCCCAACTGGGTGAAATCCCCGCGGACAGTGAATGCCCGATCGACTCGCAGATCGGCGCAACCGAAGTGACGGTGCGCGGGTCCCTGCTCTCCGGATCCTTCACCGAGCCGATCTACAACATGTCGCCGCCGACGGGCAGCGACATCGTCGCCCGCTTCGGGTTCATGGCGGGCGCCTACCCCACCTTCGTCAACGTCCGCGTCGACCCGATCGACTTCGGCATCGTCGCCACCGTCGAAGGGGCGTCGTCGGCTGCGCTACTTCTTAAAGCGACCTCCACCGTATGGGGAGTTCCCGCGGCTTCTACCCACGACGCATTCCGTATCACTCCATTGGAGGCAAGGGACGGAACCGGACCGCCGGAAGGGCGGAAATCGAACCTTCCGCCGGCGCCCTTCCTCAGCAACCCGACCGACTGCTCGCTGCAGCGCCAGGTGACCGTCACCGCCCGCAGCTACCAGCTGCCGGACCAGCCCTCGACGGAAACCGTTCCGTTCCCGCAGATCCTCGGATGCGGGACCCTCAACTTCGAGCCCACCTTCACCGCGGTTCCCACCAACCCGGAAGCCGCCGCGCCGACCGGGTTCGAGGCCGAGCTGACGATTCCCCAGGACGAAACCGCGGCGGGCCGGGCAACTTCGACGATGAGAAGCGCGCGGGTCACTCTGCCGGAGGGGTTGACGATCAATCCGGCCGCCGGCGCCGGCCTCGCCGCCTGCAGCGCCGAGCAGGTGGCCTATGGGACCAGCGATCGGCCTCACTGCCCCGACGCGGCGAAGATCGGCTACGTCGAGATAGAGGTTCCCGCGCTGGAAGACACCCTTCGGGGCGCCGTCTACCAGCGCACGCCCGAACCGGGAAACCTCTTCCGGTTCTGGGTGGTGACCGACGAACAGGGCGTACGCTTGAAGCTGCCGGCGCAGATCGAGTTGAACCCTGTCACCGGCCAGGTGACCACCGTCTTCAACGGCATCGACGCCCTCGGCGGACTGCCCCAGGTGCCGTTCTCGAACCTCAAGCTCCACGTCTACGGCGGCTCCCGGGCGCCGCTGGCGACGCCGTCGACGTGCGGCACCTACCAGACCCACTACTCGTTCACGCCGTGGTCCGGCCGGCCTGCGGTCGAGGGCGATACCGCGATGCAGATCAACCAGGGCTGCGGCAAGGGTGGGTTCTCGCCTCAGATCGAGGCGGGGACCGTGAATCCGCGGGCGGGCGCCTTCTCGCCCTTCACCTTCGCCCTCACCCGGCGGGACGGGGAAGCCAACCCACAGAGCTTCGACGTCCACCTGCCGCTGGGCCTGGTCGCGAAGCTCGCCGGGGTGCCGCTATGCCCCGAGACGCAGGCCGCAGCCGGGACCTGCGGCGCGGGCTCGATGATCGGGCACCTCGCCGCCGCGGCGGGAGTGGGCGACGACCCGCTCTGGATCCCGCAGCCCGGCAAGGCGCCGACGGCGATCTACCTGGCCGGCCCCTACAAGGGCGCCCCCTACTCGATCGTCGCTGTCGTCCCCGCGCAGGCGGGGCCGTTCGACCTCGGCCTCGTCGTCTCCCGAGCCGGGATCTACATCGACCCGGAATCGGCACTGGTGACGCTGAAGACCGATCCCCTGCCGCAGATCCTCGAAGGGGTGCCGGTCTCCTACAGGGAGATCCACGCGATCGTCGACCGGCCGGAGTTCATGCTCAATCCGACCAGCTGCGATCCGAAGCGGATCACCGCGACGGTGACGGCAGCCAACGGCGCGGTCGCCAATCCGTCGACCGGGTTCCAGGCGACGAACTGCGCCACGCTTCCCTACAGCCCGAAGCTGAAGCTCTCGTTCCAGGGCTCGACCACCCGATCGGGGAACCCGGGGATCAAGGCGGTGCTGACGCAGAAGCCGAACCAGGCCAACACCAAGGCGGTGACGGCGATCCTGCCGCCCAGCCAGTTCATCGACAACTCCCACATCAACAACCCCTGCACCCGGGTCCAGTTCGCGGCCGAAGCGTGCCCTGCCGGCTCGGTGCTGGGAACCGTCAAGGCATGGACGCCGCTGCTCGACCAGCCGCTGACCGGAAACGTCTACTTCCGCTCCAACGGCGGCGATCGCGAACTGCCCGACATCGTCGCCGACCTGCGGGGGCCGATCCGCTTCACCCTGGTCGGCTTTGTCGATTCGGTCCGCCGCAAGGGCTCGAGCGACTCACGCGTGCGGACCCGCTTCCTGAGCGCTCCCGACGCTCCCGTCTCGCGCTTCGAGATGAAGCTCTTCGGCGGCAAGCGGGGCCTGATCGAAAACTCGCAGGACCTCTGCGTCGGCAAGCGCCGCCTGGAGCTGAGGATGCGGGCGCACAACGGCGTCATCCTCCAGAGCAAGCCGGTGCTGAGGGTGCCGTGCAAGTGATGCCCGGGTTGTAGGCTGGGAGGGCATTGCTCCTCTCGGTCACGATCGCTCTTGTCCTCGCGTTGAGTTCTGCCGCCTGGGCCGCGACCGAGAGCGTCGCGGCGGGTGAGCCGGGGGTCGGATGTGCCAACGAGAACCTCCGGACCGGCGCTTCGGCCAGGCTGCCCGACTGTCGCGCCTACGAGCTGGTCACGCCGAGCAACAGCGGCGGGCGGACGCCGCTCGGCATCCCCTTCGGGCTCGGACCGCAGTTTTGGATGCGAACCGCTTCCCCCGCCGGCGGCGCGGTCAGCTTCAGGATTCCGGGCGGCGTGCTGCCGGGTTACGAAGGGACCGGTTACCTCGACGGAGACCCCTACGTGGCGCGACGGGGAGCCGGGGGCTGGAACACGGCCGCAGCGGGGCCAGATGCCCGGGAAACGACGGCCCCGCGCTTCGGCGGCTTCTCGCCGGACCAGGGCTTCTCGTTCTGGGACGCCGGACCCGAATCGGGAGCCGCCGCGGTCGGGGAAGAGGGCAGCTACCTCCGGTTTCCCGACGGCCACTCGGAGTTGATCGGCGTCGGAAGCATCGCGACCGATCGCTGGGTGCGGCCGAAGTTGATCGCCGAGGACGGGGGGCACGCGATCTTCCAGACCTCGAGGACCGGCTACCGCGGCGCCCACCTTCCGTTGCGGCTCGAGCCCGGCGCCCCTCCGGACGGCACCGAAGCGATCTACGACCGCACGGCTGACGGCAGTCTCCACGTCGTCTCCCTGCTCCCTGCACCCGGGGAGGAAACGCCCGCGGCCGGCCAGGACGCCGAATATCTCGGGGCGTCGCTCGACGGAGAGGGGATCGCCTTCCGTCTCGGCGGCTCGAGCCCGATCTACCTGCGCCTCGCCAACGCCGAGACCGTTGTCGCCGCGCCGGCCGGAGCGACCTTCGAGGGCATCGCCGAAGGCGGCCACCGCTTGTTCTACCTGCAGGCGGGAAACCTCTTCGCCTACGACGCGGACGCCGGCGCCCCGATTTCCTTCGCCTCCAGCGGCGACGTCCGGGTGGTGAACGTTCCCGCCGCTGGAACGGCCGCCTATTTCACCTCCCCGAGCGTGCTGGACCCGGGCCCCAACCCGCAGGGGGATCTGGCTGTGGCAGGGGAGCAGAACCTCTATCTCAGCGACGAAGGGCGGGTCCGCTTCGTCGCCACGGTGAGCGAGAGGGACGTCGACGGCGTCGAAGCCGGCGGCTCGCCGCTCGAGGGCCTGGGCCTCTGGGCCAGGGCCCTGAACGGCCTTCCGCGAGGGCAGCTCAACATCGATCCCTCGCGTTCGACGGCCGACGGGACCGTCCTGATCTTCGAGTCGCGCGCCTTGCTCACCGGCTACGACCCGGGCGGCACCGCCCAGATCTACCGGTTCGACGCTTCCTCGGACAGCCTCGAGTGCCTCTCCTGTCCGCCCGCCCAGGCAGCCCCGGGTGGGAACGCGAGGCTGAACTCGCTCGGTCTGGACGGTCCGCTGGAAGATCCGCTCAGTCCCCTGACCGACGTCGACAACATCAGCGGCACCGGCAGAAGGGTGCTCTTCATGTCACCCGACCCGCTCGCCGAAGCGGACATCGACGGTCGGCAGGACGTCTACGAGTGGGAGGACGAGGGAACGGGCAGCTGCGAGACGCCCGGCGGCTGCGTCTACCTGGTCAGCTCCCCGGCCGGCGGCCGCGACGAGTTCCTCTATGGCGCCAGCGAAAGCGGCGATGACGTCTTCATCCTCTCGGCCGATCTGCTCCTGCCCAGGTTCGACCCCGACGAGACCCCTTCGATCTTCGACGCCCGCGTGGAGGGGGGCTTCGCCCCTCCGGCTCCGTCGGTCGAATGCTCCGGCGAAGCCTGCCAGCCGGCGGAGGCACCCGAGGACCCGGTCCCTGGCAGCGCCGCCGATCTTGGCGGCGGCAACGTTGCCGGACGTCACGCCGGCCGCCGCCACTGCCCGGTCGGCAAGCGTGCGGTGCGCCGCGCCGGCAAGCGTCGGTGCGTGCCGCGCAAGGCCGGGAGCAAGGGTCGGCACGGCAAGAAGAACCGCCGGTAGTGCGGCGCTGGGGCCGGATCCCTGCGCTGGTGACGACGCTCGCGGCGCTGCTGCTGGCCACTGCGCCCAGCGCCTCCGGCTTCGGCTTCCAGTCCCTCTCCAGCTCCTTCGCGGATTCCGGAGGGGAAGCACCGGCGATCCTGTCGGCGGGTTCCCACCCAGGGTCCTGGACCACCAGCGTCTCCTTCGAGACGACGGGGGCGCCGGGGGAAGAGCAACCCGAGGGAGCGCTGCGCAGCCTCCGGATCGAGCTGCCCGCAGGCCTGGTCGGCACCGCGGAATCGCTGCCGAAGTGCGGGCGGGTCGAATTCTCCGCCGACAGCTGCGCCGGGGCTACGCTGATCGGGGATTTCAGCTTCGAGCGGGCCGAGGGGTCGCCGATCGACGCACCCCTCTACCTGCTGGCGCCACTGCCGGGCAGCGCCGCCGAATTCGGCTTCCACTTCGGGAATATGCCGGTGCTCCTGGGGGTCTCGATCTCCCTCGCCTACCCCCACAACCTCCTCGTCGAGATCGCCGACATCCCCTCGAATGCCGAACTGACGGGAGCCACCCTGAGGCTCGACGGCAGGCCGGGCGGGTTGCCGTTCCTGCTGCTGCCGCGCAGCTGCTCCGAGCCACTCACCGTGCGGTTCGCCGCGGCCGCCTGGGAGGCGCCGCGGCTGTGGGTCCCGGCCGAGGCGCCCAGTCCCCAGACCCTCGCCGGCTGCGGTTCGCTCTCATATCACCCCCAGCTGCGGGTTACCCCGACCACCGCCGTCGCCGCCGCGCCCTCGGGGCTCGACGTCGACCTCGAGGCGCCCGACCCCAACGTCGCCTCCGGTCTCGGCCGCGCCGCCGCCGACACGGCCTCCGTCAGCCTCCGGCTGCCTCCGGGCATGGTCCTCAACCCGGCGGTCGCGTCCGGGTTGAGGGGGTGCGCGCCGGCCGAGCTGGCGAGCGAGCGCCCGGATCCCGGCTCCGTCGGCGGCTGTCCCGAGGCGGCGAAGATCGGCTCCGCCTCGGTCACCACGCCCCTCTTCGACAGGCCGATCGAAGGCGGCATCTACGTGGCCCTGACTGACGATCCCGATACCGGGGCGGCTGGGGCGGAGAACCCGTTCGACAGCCTGCTCGCGCTCTACCTGGTGCTCAGAAACGCCGAGCGGGGGATCCTGCTCGAGCTGCCGATCCAGGTCGAGGCCGATCCCGCCAGCGGCCGCCTCACCGCCCGTCTCGACCGGGTCCCCGAACTGCCCCTCAGCCACCTCGCCCTCCGATTCGACGCCGGCCCGCACTCGCCGCTGGTCACCCCGTCCGGCTGCGGCCCCCACACGATCGCCTACTCGCTGGCGCCCTCCTCCGGAACCCGCCCGCTCGAAGGGGAGGAGGCCTTCGCCACCGCCTTCGGGTGCGAGGCCCGGTTCGAGCCGGAGCTCTCCGCCGGCACGACCTCGCACGCGGCCGGAAGCAGCAGCCCCTTCGTCATGGAGTTGCGAAACCCGGGCGGCGGTCCGAATCTCAGCGGCCTCCACCTGGCTCTGCCGCCAGGCCTGGCGGCCGACCTCACCGCTGCCGCGCCATGCCCCGAGCCGGCGGTCGCGACCGCCTCGTGTCCGCCGGATTCACGGCTCGGCTACGCGCGCGTCGCCCTCGGTGCCGGGCCGGAGCCCCTCTGGGTTCCAGCCGGCTCCCCGGCGGATTCAGGTGTGTATCTGGCGGGGCCCTACGAAGGCGCTCCCTTCAGCCTGCTCGTCGCGGTCCCCGGCGAGGCCGGGCCTTTCGACCTCGGCCAGGTGGTCCTGCGTGCCCCGATCCGGATCGACCCTGGAACCGCCCAGGTTTCGATCGAGCTGACCGGCCTGCCGCAGATCGTCGACGGGGTTCCGCTCAGCTACCGGGCCATCCGCCTGGTGATCGACCGCCGCCGCTTCGTCCGGACTTCTACGGATTGCGATCCGGCGCCGATCGAGCTGAAGGCCTACGCCGAGGGTGGAGTGATTGCCACGGCTGCCGATCGGTACCAGGTCGCCGACTGCGCCGCCCTCGGCTTCCGGCCCCGGCTCACCGTGCGCTTCTCGGGCCAGCTCGCGCGCAACGGGCATCCGAGCGTGGAGGTCGACCTCCGGCCGCGCCGCGGCGAGGCGAACCTGGCTTCGGCAAGCGTCGACCTTCCCGCCGGCCAGCTCCTGGACACCCGCCGTATCGGTGCCCTCTGCGCTCGCGGGCTCCCCCTCGGGCGCTGCCCCGCCGCCTCCCGGCTCGGCCGGGCGCGGATTCGCAGCCCGCTCTTGCCCGAGCCCCTGCGGGGGCCGATCTTCATGCGATCACCGAGCGGACGCTACCCAGACCTCCTCGCGGACCTCAGCGGTGGGGGCGTGCGGCTGCTCCTCCACGGTCGCACCGCCTCCGCCCCGGGCGGCAGGCTCCGCATTCGCCTGACCCGCCTGCCCGATCTTCCCATCGCGAAGGCGTCGATCGAGCTCGAGGGCGGCCGGCGCGGGATCATCGTCAACAGCATGGGCCTCTGCGCGAGCTCCCGCCACGCTTTTCTCCAGCTCCACGCCCACAGCGGCAAGCGCCGCTACCTGCGCCCGCGGGTGCGCTTGGGCAACCGCTGCCGGCTTCCCAAAGGGGAAGGGTCTTGACCGAAGTCTGCCCACATTGGCCGCACGCGCGTGCCTCCTCCGTGATCGGCTACTGCGGTCAAACCTGACCGAAGCGGTCTCCGGACCGCACAAGGAGGAACTGTGAAACGAATCTCGATCCTTGCGATCGCGGCGCTGGCCGCCCTCGCGATGACGGCGGCGGTGGGTTCTGCCTCGGCATCCGCATCTAACACGGTGCTGTGCTACACGAACGCCAATCCTTGCCCGAGTGGCCAAATCGCCCCAGCTGGCACCTTTCAGCGGTTTGCCGGCACCCTGACGGTGCAATCGACGACCTCTGGCGCAAAATACGAATGCAATCAGTACGGCATTCTCATGCAGAGCACGGCTGAAAAAGAATTTCTCCTGCCTGGAGAAGACTACTACTGGGGCGCGGCGGCCCTCTGCTCCTCGAGTAGTGTGTTCGGGTACAGCAATTGCACGGCATCAGCTTCAACCGAAGGTGCGGTCTACGGCTGGGGTGGAATCGGTCGTTGGGACATCGGACAGATGACCGTCAACTTCAAATGCGCTGAAATGGTCAACACCTGCACCTTTGTCACGGACGGCGACATTGGTATGACGCTGCAGGAACGTGGGGTCAAAGCGACTATCTCGAATCGCCCTGCGACCAAGAGCAGCAGCAGCGCTGGCTGCCCTGGGGGAACGACCTTCACGATCAGCTTCGCCAACGGCTGGCAGGAAAACGGTGGCTCAAACGTCTACCTGACTAAGGACGCATAGCTGAAGTTCGCCGCCGGGCTTCGGCCCGGCGGCAAGTTCCTCTGTCCTTCAGAAAACCGATCTTGCCTTTCCGGTTATCCTCTGCTCGCACCAGCATCGCGATGGGAGCGAGTGGGGAGATTGAGGATCGGGCTTTGGAGGGCTCATAAGCAGGAGATAGCTGTCCTTACCGCGACGGCGCTCCTGGTCGGCTGCCTTGGCGTCTTCGGCCTCGGCGTCGAGGACCATCTGCGGCCGACCTCGCTGGCGATCGGCGGCACCCCCTCGGCCCGCGGCGAAGACGCTCGCCCGCGCAGCGCTTCGGCGACTCCTCGCCCTTCGCCGTCCTGCTGCGGGGACCGGCCGGCGCGATCGAACGCCAGGGCCGCGGCCTCGCCGCGGCCCTGCGCCGCGACCCGACGTGCACCGTGATCTCGCCCTGGGATCCGGCGCCGCGCGGCGCGCAAGCTCCCGGCGCCGCCCCCGGGCACGCCGCCGGCCGCCCGCTCGCGCGCCCTGCTGCTGCTCGACTTCCACGTCCCGCTCGCCGAGGCGATGCGCGAGACGGTGCCCGAGCTGGAAGACACCCTCGACGGCCCAGGTCCACCCGCCCGGTGAAGCGATCCAGTCCGGCTACGCGACGATCTCGCGCGCCCTGCAGCACGAATCGCTCGCCGCCGCCGAGCGCGCCGAGCTGCTCGCCGCGCCGCTGCTGCTGCTCGTCCTGCTCCTCGTCTTCCGCTCGGTCCTCGCCGCCCTGATCCCGCTCGCCTTCGGCGCGATCACCGTGCTCGCCGGGCGCGGCGTCCTCGTCTTCCTCACCTCGCTGATGCCGATCGACGCCCTCTCGCTGGTCGTCTGCACGATGATGGGCCTCGCCCTCGGCGTCGACTACTCGCTGCTGATCGTCTCCCGCTTCCGCGAGGAGCTCGCCGCCGGCCACGCGCCGGCCCGCGCCGCCGCGATCACCCGCCGCAGCGCCGGGCGCACCACCGCGATCGCCGGCGCGACCCTCTTCTTCTCGATCTTCCTCTCCGCCTTCTTCCAGCCCGGCACGCCTGCTCGTCTCGCTCGCCGCCGCGCTCGCCGTCGTCACCGCGATCGCGGTGCTGATCGCCTGGGCCGCCCTGCCGGCCCTGCTCACCCTGCTCGGCCCGCGGATCAACGCCGGCCAGATCGGCCGCTCGCGGCCCGGCGCGCGGCTCGCGCGTCGCCGCCGCCGCCGCCGCGGCGCTGCGCCGCCCCGCCTTCGCCGCGTCGCGATCGTCGTGCCGCTGCTGTTGCTCTCCGCGCCCGCCCTCGCCTTCGACACCGGCTCGCCCGGGAGTCGACGAGCTCTCGCCCTCGCAGCGCCGCGCGCGAGGACTCCGAAGCGATCTCCGACGGCGGTCGGCGCCGGGCTGGCAGGCTCCCTTCATCCTCACCGTCGCCGCCGAGCGCGGCCCGATCACCGCCGCGCTCGCGCCTCGCGCTCCTCGCCGCGACCCAGCGCCGGATCGCAGGGCGCTCCGGGGTCGAGGACGGTGATCGGCCCCGCCGCGATCGCCGCCGCCGCCGCGGCCGCTGCGCTCGCTCGGCGACCGAGCTCGGCCCGGCGGCTCCTCGTCGGCCAGCCAGCTCGACCCGCCTCGGCCCGCGGCTGCAGCAGGCCTCCGGCGCCGTCTCGGAGCTGCGCGGCGGCCTCGACGAAGCGGCGGCCGGCCGGCGGCCTGCTCGGCGAAGGCTCGGCCCGCGCCGGCGCCGGCGCCGAACTGATCGCCGGCGGCCTCGATCGCGCCGGCGAGGGCGGCGAGCGCGCCTCCGGCGCGCTCGAGCGGCTCGCCGCCGGCTCGCGCCGGCTCGCCGAGGGCCAGCGCGATCGCCTCGGCCACCGCCTACAACCTCTCGCTCGGCCTCGGCACCCTGCTGCCCAACCTGCAGCGCCCAGGGCCTCGGCCGGGCCCGCCGCCTCGCCGCCCGGCTCGAAGCGCGAAGCCGCCGCCGATCCGGCGCTGCGCGCCCGCCGCCCACGAAGCCGCCGTCCTCGCCTCCGTCCTCGCCGCCAACCGCGAAGAACTCGCGCGCCTGCGCAGCCCAGGCCGCGAGCCTCAACAGCGGCCTCGGCCGGCTCTACGCGGGCGGCAAGCGCCTGCAGCGGCGGCTCCGCCCGCCTCGCCGCCGAAGCCAAGGGCCTGAGCGGCGGCCTGCGGGCACTGGGCGGCGGCGCCGAAGCGCTCGCGCGGCGGCCTCGGCGCAACTGCGAGGGCGGCGCCGAAGCCCTCAGCGGCGGCCTCGCCGAAGGCTCGCAGCGCGCCTATCCCGCTGCAGCGGGGACTGCGGCGGGCCGGCGAGCGCGTCGCGCGCGCCGCCGACCCGCTCGAGCGCCGCCTCGACCGGCTCGATCGGCTCTCGCCGCGGCTCTTCGACTCCGGCTATCTCGCCGTCGCCGCGATCGACGGCGCCGACCCGATCCGCCGCTCGCTCGCCGCCGAGGTGATCGACGTCTCCGGCGGCGGCACCGCCGCCCGCTACCTGATCGTCCCCGACGCCGGGCTTCAACACCGCCGGCTCGCGCCGGCTCGGCTCGCGGCTGCGCTCGCTCGCCGCCGGGATCGATCGACCGCCCGGCCTCAGCGCCGGCGCTCAGCGGCGGCGCCGCGGTTCTCAACGACTACGGCGCGGCGACCAAATCGCGCCTGCCGCTTGGTCGTCGGCTCGATCGTCCTGATCACCTTCCTGATGCTGCTCGCCCTGCTGCGCGCGCCGCTGCTCGCCGCCCTCGCCGTCGGCCTCAACCTGCTCTCGGTCGCGGCCGCGATCGGCGTCGTCACCCTCGCCTGCAAGATCCCCGCCGGCTACCCGCTCGGCGGCCACCCCTACATCGACACCGTCGGCGCGGCGGCGATCTTCGGCGTCACCTTCGGCCTCTCGATCGACTACGCCGTCTTCCTCCTGGCCCGCATGCGCGAGAGCTACGCGCGAGAGCGGCGACAACGCCGCCGCGATCCGCTTCGGCCTCGACAGGACCGCCGGGGTGATCACCGGCGCCGCGGCGATCATGGCCGCGGTCTTCGCCTCGCTTCGCGATCGCCCCGGTCGCCACCGTCAGCCAGATGGGCCTCGGCCTGACCGTCGCGATCCTGCTCGACGCGACCGTCGTCCGCATCGTCCTGCTGCCGGCGCTGATGCTGCTGATCGGCGAGCGGGTCTGGCGCACCCCGGCCTGGCTCGAGCGGCTGCTGCCGCGCAGCCGCAACGGCCCGTACGCCAGGCCTGCTGCGGAGGCGGTGGGTCTGATGCGCGGTCGCGGTCGTCGCGATCGTCCTGTGCCCTGCTTCGCGCGGCCCGTCGGCCCTCTGCCGCGGACGCGGCGGAAGCGCCGACGCGGACCGAATACGTCGCCCAGCTCGAGAGGATCTGCAAGCCCGGCTCCGAAGCGACCCAGCGTGCCGTCCGCGGCGTCCGCGCCGACGTCCGCGCCGAACGGCTTCCGCGTCGCCGCGGCCAAGTTCGCCAAGGCGAAGCGGATCTTCGCCGGCACCGTCAGCTCGATCTCCACCGTGCCGCGGCCCGCCGCAGACCGCGCCACGCTGACCCGCTGGTTCGCCGCCCTGGGACGCGAGGCGCTACCTCGGGCAGACCGCCGCCGCGCTGCGCGCCGAAGACATCGCCCGCTTCCAGCGCGTCTCGGGCCGACTTCATCCACGAGGGCAACAAGGCCAACAACGTCGTCGTCTCCTTCGGCTTCAACTACTGCACCTTCAAGCCGTCGAGGTTCCAGTGACGCGGCTCGCCTCTCCGAGGCTCGCTGCTCGCCGCGGTCTCGCTCGCGCTCGCCCTCGCCTACCTTCGGCGGCGGAGCCGGCGGGCGCCGAGCAGAGCGGCGGCGCCGGGGTCGTCGTCTCCTTCGACGGCTGCGATCTCGCCCTCGCGACCTTCCCCGCGACCGCCCGGCGCCGGTCTCGCTCACCCTGGCCGGCGCGAGTCCGGCGCCGACGACGGCTCCGCCGCCGCCGCGCCTGCGCCGGATCGAGATCGCCTTCGGCGCCCGCGGCGGCCTCGACACCGACCGGCCTGCCGCGCTGTCCGCGCGCGCGCCTTCGCAACGCCACCAGCCGCCAGGCGCTCGCCCGCTGCCGGGCCGCCCTCGTCGGCCGCGGCACGATCCGCGCCGAAGTCCCGCTCGATCCCGCGCGAACCGCTGCTCGCCCGCGCCGGCGTCCTCGCCTTCAACGGACGCTCGGGCGGGCGCCCGGCCGTCTGGGTTCACGCCTACTCGGCCTCGCCGCCGGTCTCCTTCGTCCTCCCCTTCTACCTGCGCCGCCGTCGCGACCGGCGCCTACGGAATGCTGATGCGGTCGCCCGGTGCGGACGCGCCCTCGGCCGCTGGCCGCGCCTGCGCTCCTTCCAGCATCACCCTCGGGCGCCGCTACCGCGCCGGCGGCGAGCTCCACAGCTACCTCAGCGCCCGCTGCCCGCTGCCGCCCCGCTTCACATCGGCTTCTTTCCCCTCGCCCGCGCCACCTACCACTTCTCCCCCGGCCCGACCCTGACGCACCACGATCCTGCGCGGCTGCCGCGTCCGGAATGACCAGTCGATGTTCAACCTCGCGTCGAAACGGCTCCTCACGCGGAACTCCGCCCGGCTCTTCGCGAGCGCGCGCGCCGCTACTGGCTCGGGGTCTTCCCCGCCGCCCGCGCCGCCCAGCGCCGCCTGCTCGCCCGCGCCGAAGCGATTCCCGATCCGCTGCTGCGCGCCGACGCGCTCACCTCCCACCGCGACAAGGCGATCGAACTCCGAGGGCCTCGCCGCGCTCGCCGTCCTCGCGCCGAGCCGCGCGGCGGGCCGAGCTCGCCCGCAGCCTCGTCGCCTACCAGCTGATGCTCGACTACCTCGACGGCGTCTCCGAGCGCCCGAGCGACGACCCGCTCGCCAACGGCCTCTGCCTGCACCGCGCCTTCGAGGTCGCCCTCGACCCCGACGCCGCGCACGCCGACTACTACGCCCACGCGCCGGCACGCGAGGATGGCGGCTACCTGCGCGGAGCTGATCGAGACCTGCCGCGCGCCGCTCTGCGGCGCTGCCCTCCTATCGCGGCCGCCCGCGGCGCGCTGCTGCGCCAGGCGCGCCTCTGCCGCGAGTCCCAGGCGCTGAACCACGCCCTGCGCTTCGTCGCGGTCGACAGGCAGCTCGACGAGTGGGCGGCGCGGACGGCGGCCGCAGTCGGGCCTCGAGCCGGGCTTCGAGTGGTGGGAGCTGATCGCCGCCGCCGCGGCCTCCTCGCTCTGCGTCGGCGCCCTGCTCGCCCTCGCCGCGACCCCGGGCGCCGACGAGGACGACGCCCGCCGGGTCGAGTCCGCCTACTTCCCCTGGGCCAGCGGCCTGAACGCCCTGCTCGACTCGCTCGTCGACCTCGACGAGGATCCCGAGGACGCCAGCCACCTGCGCCGCTACGGCTCCTACGAGCACGCCGCCGAGCGCCTCGAGGCGATCGCCTCCGGCGCCCGCGAGCGGGTCTCGGCGCTGCCCGACGGCGACCTGCACGAGGCGATCCTCGCCGCGATGGGGGCGCTCTATCTGGTCCACGAGGAGGCCTGGCGCCCGGGCCGCGAGCCGATCTCGCTCGCCGTCTACGGCGCCCTCGGCCCGCTCGGCGCGCCCGTCGCTCGCCGTCCACCTCCTGCGCCGCGGCGGTCGCGGCAGCCGCGCCCTGCTCGCCGCGCGGCGCTCGCCGCGCCGCGCTTGTGAGATACATACCGACCGAGAGCGATGCGCGAGACGCAGCGAAGACGAGGTAGCGCCGCCTCCGCGAGGCGCTGCTCGACCTCTGCGCCGAGCGCGGCTACAAGAAGCTCAAGCTCAAGGACGCTGCTCGAGCGCGCCGGACCTCGACGAGGCGGCCTTCCACCGCCACTACGCCGATCTCGACGCCTGCTTCGCCGCCGTCCTCGGCGAGATCTACGACGAGTTCTTCACTCCGCGCCCAGGAGGCGGTCGCCGGGCGAGAGCGGCTGGCGCGATCGCATGCGCGCCACCGCCTACGCGCTGCTGCGCTTCCTGCGCCGCGACGAACGCGTCGCCCGCCTCGCCGCGGTCGAGGTCCAGTACGCGGGGAAGGGCGCCCAGCGAGCTCTTCCTCGAGACCTTCAATCGCCTCGTCGACCTGATCGACGAGGGCACCGCCGAGGCAGCGGCGGCCCGAGTCGCCCAGCCTCGCCACCGCGCTCGGCGTCGGCGGCGTCGTCTTCGCCCGCATCCAGGAGGCGGTCGCCAAAGGCGAACTCGGCCTGGGGGAGGAGGAGATCCCGGAGCTGATGTACGCGGCGGTCTTCCCCTACCTCGGCGCCGAGGCCGCCGCGGAGGAGCTCCGCATCCCGCCGCCGCCCGATCTCGCCGGTTAACGCCTCGAAGCGCGGTCGCCGTTGGCGACTTCGCAGGCTCGCTCAGGGCCGACGAACCCGACCAAGGTGATGTAGGTGGCGAGGGGGACAACCGAGGGGAGGCTCGGGGCTCCGCGCCTACGCACCTGTTCGCCCATCAGCGCGTAGACGGTGGCAGCGGCTGCCTCGGCCGCTGATCTGCAGGCGCTTCGGGATTCTCCGCATAGGCCGGCGCCATCATCTCGATCAGCGAGTCGATCACCCGGTCGCGACGCGCCAGCGCCTTCGGCCCGGCGCCGTAGACCCCGACCAATGCGAGGTCGCGCCATCTCCGGCTCGGCGGCGAAGTAGGCGCAGATCGCCTCGTAGAGGGCCCGCACCCCCTCCTGCCACTCACCGGCTCGTCGCGCCGCCGGCACCGCCAAGGCCATGATCTGGGCTCCGCTCATCTCCAGGGTTCCCAGCACCGCGTCCCGCTTGTCTGCGAAGTGCGCATAGAAGGTGCTGAGCGAGATAGCGGCGCGCGCAGCTATGTCGTCGGTGCTCATCTGCAGGTAGCCCTTCTCGGCGAGCACGGACGCGACCGCCCGCGCGATCCTTTCCCCCGGGGTGTAGCCCTCGAACCGGGTGATCGAGCCGGCGCGCTGTCGCCGAGGAGCGACGAGAGGCCGCGGTGGCGTGGCGACGGAGACCAGCCAGCGCCAGAGGTCCGGCGCAAGCCCTGGTAGACGATCTTGTTCGCCCCGCCAGAGGTGCATGTGAATCAGCTGGCGAATCCCACCAAGTAACACCCTCATCAGTGCGGGGTCGAGGGGAACTGCGCCCGATTCGGGCCCACCGATGCGCTCCGCCAGGGTGGCCACTGCCTCGAACGCGCGGTTGTCGACGGCCTCACCCACCTCGCCCGCCGCCGGCAGCTCGACGAGGCAGGCGCGCGCCGCCGCCGGCTGCAGGACGATCAGCTCGAGGAACCTTTCGAAAATGGCGCGGCCGCTTTCGGGCGCGCCCTCCTCCTCCGCGGCGGCAAGCGCTTTCATCGTCGGCGGGATCAGCTCCGCTGCGGCCGCTGCCAGGCACTCCGCCTTGTTGGAGAAGTGGCCGTAGAAGGCGCTGCGGGAAACCCCCGATAGCTCGATCACGTCGGCAACAGTCGTCGCCTCGTAACCCTTCTCCGAAACCACCGCGACAATGGCCCCGAAGAGGCGCTCGCGCTGGTTCTTGATCACCTCACGGCGTGGGGTACCGCTGCCGGGGTGGAGCCTTCGATTACGAAGCTCCGCCGCCCGACCCCATGGGGTCGCGATCATCGCCGCCGCCGCGATTTGCTCATCGCTCACGCATGCGTTCCCTGCCAAGGCCGACCGCACCGTCCGATCGGCGGATGTTTCTGTTTCCCCAGCTGGTTCTCAGACCTCGCACCTGACTTCCCATAGCGACGGGTGACTGCTCTGCGCTGATACACCGTAGTTCGTAGGAGCGCCCGAATGATAGATCGATTTTCTGAAGAAACCACGAAAAAACAGCTGACCATGGGGCAGGAGGCGATCCTATCTTCAGAAAAGACCCCTTGCCTTCGGTCCCCGGATCTGCTTTTGTACCGGTAGGGGGGTGACCGTAAAAAGCACCGATAACACCAGGCTTCTCGCGATTGCGGCTAGGTCGCGACGCGGGAACTGCCGGCACCTTGATCCCTGAGGTAGCCGGCAGCGAGCCCCGGATTCCCCGTCCGGACGGCTCTGGAGTAGCCGCAATGGTCCGAGCGAGGCGGGACCCCGTTCCGTTCGCCGCCACCTGCGGTTTGAGCCCCCTGGACGCATGGACAGATTCCCCGTCTTTCATGCGTCCGGGGGGTTTGCGTTTCTCGCGTTGCCGGCCTCCCGGGCCACCTCGCCATGGCGAGGTTTCCGTCGTTGCGGCTTCTTCTTGCTAGGTTCGAATCCCCGCGATCGCTCGCGCGTGACGCCGCTCGGCATTCACGCGGACGCAGGGGCACCATCTGCCGCTACGAATCAGGCCACCAGTCGCGCTCGCCGTCGACGTCGTCGCGTGGATTCTCGCCGAGGTGGGGCGCGCCGATGACGAGGATCTCCAGGCCGTCTGGGCCGGCCTCGTAGCCTCGCCAGGTGTCGGGTGGGACGCGGACCGCGTCCCATTGCTTGATGTCGATGATCTCGTCGTCCAGCTTCATACGGCCGCTGCCTTTGAGGACCAGGTAGATCTCCTCTTGCCGCTTGTGGGTGTGGCCGTAGGGGAAGCGGTAATCGGGAGGGATGCGCTGGTAACCGAGGCCCGAGTGTTCGAGCTCCAGGGCCTGGGTGGCTAGGCGGAACTCCAGGTCCGGGGCGCCGTCGAAGTTGGACCCGACGTCCAGCAGATCCTCCTTGAGGTTCTTGAGCGTGAACGGCATGGGGCAACCCTAGGGCCCCCTCCGGCTGCGTCGGGAGGCTGGACGAAGAAAAGGCGCCCCGCAAGGGGCGCCTTTTCTCCAGTCAACAGGGAGTGCGATCTAGATGCACAGGGAGTGACACCTAAATGCACATACGGATATGACCAGGAAATGCGGGAAGGCTCAACTCGGGCCGCTCGAAAGCGTGAACCTCGTCGCGCTGACCGCGAAAGTTGCGGAGAAATCCCTGCAAAACGCAGACAACAATCTTGCGCGTGTACAGGGATAAAGGCTTGTACAGCGTTGAGGAAGCTCTACACGGCGTCGGTGTCTAGCGAGGAGGGAAGGCGACTAATCGCCTTCAGCGCATCGATCAGCTCATCCGCCGATGCACCATCCCCTCGTACTTCCAATCCTCCCTCTGCCTCGGCTCCGCTCATGCTGCGCAGCCAGGCGTCGGGAGAGCCGGAGATCCAGGCGTCCGCATCGCCTTCGAGGCGGGAAGAGCAGGAGACCAAGGACCCACCTTCGAAGCGGGCTAGGACCCCGGCGAAGACCGGTGAGCTGCCGCGCTGCACCTCGACGGCAAGGCGGAAGGTGCCGCCGAACTCGGAGGAGACCTCCAGCAGCGGCATCGCAAGGAGGAAGGCCGCCTCCACACCCAGGCGGCCGATCGGCTGCGCACCGGCGGGGCGGTGCTGCCGCTCCCATGCCGCGGCGGCAGCCATCGGGATGACGGCGCGCCGCAGCCAATCGGTGGCGCCGTAGGGGGTACCGCGCCGTTCGGTCGGCTGCGGCTCCACCAGTCCTGCCAGCCGCATCGACCCGAGCCGGCGCTCGAGCGAGGGATAGCTGACCTTCGGGATCACCTTGTTGAGCTCGGTCAGGGACAGCGGCTGGGCGGCGATCGCCCTGACGATGTTGGTGGACCAGCCCTCGACCAGGGCCTTGGTGGTGCTCTTGGAAGCGGTGGTCCCGAGCTCGATCGGCCCGCTCGGCCGCAGCCTCAGCCAGCTCTCCAGGACCGCTGCGACTTTGAGGAGGTCTCGCCCCGCCGGGGTGATCCGATACTCGACGGAGCCGCCGAAGGTGGCTTCGCGCTGCCGGTCGACGATCCCCAGCTCGGTCAGCGTCCGCGAGTAGAGGCGCATCGTGCTCTGCGGCGGCGAGCCGGCGGCCTGCCGCAGCTCCAGCAGCGGCATCGGTTTCTCGTCGAGGGTCTGGAGGATGTGGACGTTCAGCGGCGTTGCCAAGAGAGACAACGCCAGTCCACCAGCGCGCGTCATCTGGCTACCCGTTCGAGCGATCGCTCGAGGTTCTGAAGGATTGCTGCGATCAAGAGAATTGGGCCTGACCTGTTTGCTCGTCCCCGGCTGGGTGGTGCAGGCTTTCCAGCATTGTCATTTGCCTGACAGGAACTTCAAGAAATGAACGCTCTCGAATGCTTTATGGGTCCTGCAATTGTGCGAAAATCCAAGTTTTTGCCTGCAAACAACAGTTAGACAATTTCTCGCGCGTGCAACTTATTGCGATATGTCCGGGTGCCTGCAGAGTCTTATTTATGCGCACCCGCGGTACGGCGCAAGGCTTCGAGCAGGGCTTCGACCAACTTCTGATCGCCCCCTCGATCGAGATCCCCGTCCGACGCCAGGTTCAGCTCTTGCAGCCAGGCGAGGGGCCTTCCCGTCACCCAGGCTTCGGCTTTCCCCTCCAGGCTGGCCACGCAGGAGGTCACCACTCCTTTGTCGACGCCGACGAGGACGCCGGCGAAGACGGGGGAGGCGCCGTCGTGCACCTCCACCGCCAGGCGGGCCGTGCCGTCCACTTCCTTGGAGAGCTCCAGCAGCGGCGTCGCCAGGAGGAATCCGGTCTCGACGTCGAGGCGCCCGATCTTCGCGGTCTTATCAGGTGCATAGACGCGCTCCCAGGCGATCGCGGCGACGAGCGGCGTGATCGCTCGCCGCAGCCAGTCGGTCACCGCGTAGGGCCTCAGCCGGCCCGCTCCGCTTTGCGCTTCGATGAGGTCGCATTCGCGCATCGCGGTGAGCCGGCGCTCGAGCGATGGGTAGCTGATCCGAGGGATCAAGCTGTTCAACTCCGTCAACGACAGCGGGCGGGCGGCAAGGATGCGAAGGATGTGGGTGGTCCAGCCTTCGACGAACGCTTTCAGGGTGCTCCTCGCGCCGGTGGTCCCGAGCTGCTTTGGTCCTGCCGGCGCGGCTTCGAGCCAGGTCTCGACGGTGTCTCCCACGCCGAGCAGGACTTGCCCGACCTCGGTGATCTCGTAATCGGCGGATGTCGGGAACTCGCCGCGCGCCTGTCGCTCGATTGCGCCGAACTTGCCGAGCGTGCGCAGATAGAGGCGCATCGTGCTCTGGGGAGGGAGGCCGAGCTCGACCCGCATGTCGTGCAGAGGTTGTGGCCCCTGCGCGAGGCAGCGGAGAATTTCGACGTTCAAGGGCGCCGCAAGCAGCATCAGGGCTTGGCCGCCCGTGCGGACACCAGGCTTTTTGGACGAGTGAGTGGGGGAACGCTCCATCGAGCTCAGGTTCCCCTCTGGAGAACAGGGAGGGTTCCGCAAAAGAAAGAGGCGCCCGGCAAGGCGCCCCTTTCAGGGATCAACATGATTCGCATGAAGCCGTCTCGGGCTCCTCAGAAATTCGATCAGCCTTGAGGCGCAGCGACAAAATTATTCCTCGGCAGGGCGGTAATCAGGACGAACGATCACGACTTCTCAAAGTTTCCCCTGCAATTCATTAATGTCAACTTTGTGCGTGCAGAAGTATGGACGCCCATGCATATGTGCGCAAGCGGGGCTGAACGAGTCCGGCTAGCCGGCGGGCTCGCCGGCCGGGTCAAGAGCGCCGGCCAGCAGCTCGACCGAGCGTAGGCGGTTCGGGACCGAGTCGGAGTAGTGGACGGTCATCAGCTCGTCGGCTTCGGTCCCGGCGGCAAACCTCTGCAGGTACTCCGCAGCCTGCTCGGCGAGGCCGGTGGCGGTGCAGGCGAGCATCTCGTCGACGGCGGCCGCCTGAGGAGACTCGAGCAGGGCGGTGATGTCCTCGTCGCTGAGCTTCTGGCCGCGGCCGAAGAGGGCGCGGGCGCGGATGCGGCGGGCCGCTTCGTGTTGGGCGGCGGCGCTCTCCTCGGTCTCGGCGGCGATCACGCCGACGCCGGCGATCACGTAGGGCTCGGGCTGCTGCCGGGAGGGCTTGAACTGCTCGCGGTAGAGGGTGATCGCCTCGTGCAGGAAGCGCGGCGCGAAGTGAGAGGCGAAGGCGTAGGGAAGGCCGAGCCCGGCCGCCAGCTCGGCGCCGAAGAGGGAGGAGCCGAGGATGTAGAGGGGGACGTGCGTGCCCTGGCCCGGGATCGCCTTGATCCCCGGCAGCGGGCTCTCCTCGCCGAGGAACTTCTGCAGCTCGATTACGTCCTGGGGGAAGCGCTCGCTGGCGTGCGGGTCTCGGCGCAGCGCCATCCAGGTCCGCTGGTCGGTTCCCGGTGCACGGCCCAGCCCGAGGTCGATCCGCCCGGGGTGCAGCGTCTCCAGGGTCCCGAACTGCTCGGCGATCACCAGCGGCGAGTGGTTCGGCAGCATCACCCCGCCGGCGCCCAGTCGAATCGTCTCGGTACGGGCGGCGATGTGGGCGATCAGCACGGCGGTGGCCGAGGAGGCGATCGAGGAGATGTTGTGGTGCTCGGCGTACCAGATGCGCCGGTAGCCGCTGCGCTCGGCCGCCCGCGCCAGCTCGACGCTGCCGGCGAAGCTCTCGGCGATCGTCTCCTCGCGGCCGACCGCGGCCAGGTCGAGGATCGATAGCGGGACGCTCGTCGCCGTCACCCCTTCGCCTCCCGCGGCCGGGCCGGCGATCCGAAGACGGTCGCGCCCGCCTCGACGTCGCGGGTGACGACCGAGCCGGCGCCGACGACGGCGCCGCGGCCGATCGCCACCCCGGGCAGCAGGGTCGAGTTGGCGCCGATCTTCGCCGCGTCTTCGATCCTCGCGCCGGCGGCTCGCTCCTCCACCCAGCCCTCGGCGCCGAGCCTGTTGTCGTTGGTCGTGCTCACCCCCGGGGCGAGGAACACGTCCTCGCCGACGACCGACTTGCTGGCGATGACACTGGTGAACATGAGCACCGTGCGATCCCCGATCCGGACCTCGCGGTCGACCACGGAGGCGCGGCCGATCACGCAGCCGTTGCCGATTCGCGCCCCCTCGCGGATCGAAGCGTGGTCGCCGACAAGCGTCTCGCTGCCGATCTCGACCCCGTGGTAGATGACCGCGTTGACCCCGATCGCGCAGTCGCGACCGATTCGCAGGCATTCCTCGTAGACGGGATCGCGGGCGATCGCCCCCGCGGCTTTGGGCCGGCGGCCGATCAGCGCCCGCGGTTGGACCTCGGTTCCGGCGCCGATCTCGACGCCGGACTCGACGATCGAGTGCGGGAGGATCTTGACGCTGTCGCCGATCACCGCTCCCTCGCGGACGACGCAGAACTCGCCGATGGTCACATTCTCCCCGATCGAATCGGTCTCGACGACTGCGCTCGCGTGGATTCCTGGCTGCATTTGAATTGGTCACCGCGTCCAACGAAAGGGGGCCGGGTTTCGGGGTTCACTAAGGTCGGGGTCGGATGCGGGTAGACGACTGTAGAGCGATTGAGCTGCCGGTGGTGACGGACCCGCAGGGGGACCTCGCCTTCGCCGAGGGCGAGAGCCACGTCCCCTTCCCGATCGCCCGCGTCTTCTTCGTCTACGACGTCCCGGGGTGGGCGGCTCGCGGTGGTCACGCCCACCGCGAGCTCGAGCAGGCCGTCTTCTGCCTCGCCGGCCGGACGGAGCTGACGGTCGACGACGGCAGGCAACGCCGCCGTATCGTCCTCGACGACCCCCGCCGCGGGCTCTACCTGCCGCCGCTGGTCTGGCACGACATCGGCGGCTTCGCCCCCGGCACCGTCTACATGGCTCTCGCCTCGGCCGAGTTCGAGGAGGCGGACTACATCCGTGACCGCGCCGAGTTCCTGCGCACGGTGCGGGCCGCGGTCTGAGGCGCCGCCCCGGGAAGGCTCACTCGGCGCTGGGAACCTCGCCCCGCTGCCACTCCGCCGCCGAGCGGCGCCGGGTCTCGTTCTTGTCGACGACGATCGTCTCGATCATCCCGAAGCGGACTCCGGCCCGGATCATCCGCCGGCACTTCGACCAGTCGCTGGGCTCGTCGTAGATCGCGTCGGAGAGCTCCGCTTCGAAGAAGCGCAGGCCCGAGTGGTAGATGGCGGCCTGCATCCCCCAGTGGCCGTGGCGCGGCGGGAACTCGCCGAGGACGAGCGGCTCGCCTTCGGCGAAGTTGACCTGCTGCAGTCCGTAGCAGTGCTCCCAGCGGTGCTCCTGTGCCGCGGCGAGCAGCTCGCGGGTGTGGCCGGGACGGACCGCGTCGTCGTCGCCGAGGGTGGCGATCCAGCGGCCGCGGGCGATCGCCAGCGCGTCGTTGACGGGCGGGCCGCCGATCCCGAACCAGCGCTTGGCGGGATCCTCCGGGTAGGGCCCGCGGATCGTGCGGTTGATGTAGACCAGGCGGGGGTCCTCGAAGGAGGCGACGGCGGCGGCCGTCTCGGTCGGCGCGCAATCGCCGGAGACGATCACCTCGAGGTTGGAGTAGTCCTGGCCGAGGATCGAGGGCAGGGCGACGTCACGCAGGGTCTCGAAGGAGCGGTAGGTGGGGACGATGAAGGTGACCAGTGGCTCGCTTTCCGTGAAGGCGAGCTCGTACTCCTCGCTGCGCCGCAGCTGTTGGAGGCGACGCCGGTTGGCGGGCTCTTCGTCGTAGGCGTGGCGGGAGATCGCGAGGTTGCGCCGGACCTCGGCCTCGATCGCATCGAGGCGCCCGTTGAGATCGCCGAAGGCGGCGTGCAGTCCGAGCACGCGCTCGTGCAGCTCGGCCAGCGAGGTATGGAGGCCGTCGAGGCGCTGGTGGAGGTCGCCGTGCAGCCGCAGCTGCAGCCGCTTGGCTGCCTGCAAGGCGCCGCCGGTTCGGGTTCGCTTGCCCATCGCGCGGGATCCTACGGCGAGCCCGCCGTCGCCAGGACCGCCTCGGCCACCCGCTCGCAGGTAGCGGGCTCGAGCTGAGGGTAGAGCGGCAGGCTGAGGGTCGTGGCGGCGAGCCTCTCCGCAACGGGGAAGCCCCCCTGCGGCCAGCGGTCCGCGTAGGGCGGGGTCTGGTGGGGCAGCAGCGGATAGTGGACGAGGGTGCCGATCCCGCGGTCGGCGAGGCCGCGCGCGCAGGCGTCGCGGTCGGGGTGGTTGATCGCGAACAGGTGCCAGACCGGCTCCGCCCACAGGGGGACGATCGGGAGGGAGATCGACTCGTCTTTTCCCAGCGCGTCCATATATAGGGCTGCCAATTTGCCCCGGGCCTGGTTCCAGCCCTGGAGCCGGGGCAGCAGCAGCCGCAGCACCGCCGCCTGGATCTCGGCGAGGCGCGAGTTGACGCCCGCCGCCTCGATCTCGTAGCGGTTGCGCATGCCGTAGTTGCGCAGTAGGCGCACCCGCTCGGCCAGCTCGGCGTCGTCGGTGGTGACGGCGCCGCCATCGCCAAGGCAGCCGAGGTTCTTGGTCGGGTAGAAGGAGAAAGCCCCCGCGTCGCCGATGCTGCCGGCGCGCCGGCCGCCGCATTTGGCGCCGTGCGCCTGCGCCGTATCCTCGACCACCAGCAGGTCCGCCTCGGCGGCGATCGCCCCGATCGCCTCCATGTCCGCCGGCTCCCCGCGCAGGTGGACGGGGACGATCGCCGCGGTCCGCTTGCCGATCGCGGCCGGGATCAGGTCGGGGTCGACGTTGTAGGTGGCGGGATCGGCGTCCACAGGGACCGGCGTGGCACCCGTTCGGGTGACGGCGAGCCAGGTCGCGATCCAGGTGTAGGCGGGGACGATCACCTCGTCGCCGGGGCCGATGCCGGCGGCTCGGAGGGCGAGCTCGATCGCGCTCATGCCGCTGCCGACGCCGACGCAGTGGCGGGTTCCGCAGTAGGCGGCGAACTCTTCCTCGAACTTCTCCAACTCGGGGCCGAGCAGGTAGCGGCCGGAAGCGGCGACCCGGGCGACGGTCCGCTCGAGCTCGCCGCCGAGCTCCCGCGGCATGGCGCCGAGATTGAGGTAGGGGACCGGCTCGCTCAAGCGAGCGACGATATTGGCTTGGCGCGAGGCGCTCCTGCGGTTATGACCAAAAAACATTGATCAGCAGGTGGGGGAGGAGGCGTCACATGAGGTTCAGTCGAATTGCTGCGCTGCTCTGCGTGGTAGCGCTCTTCGCCAGTGGCTACTACCCGGTGGTGAAAGGGTCACCGGCTGATCACCAGCCCGTTCCGCTGTTCCTTTTCGGTCCACAGGACCGAAAAGGAACAGCGGAATGCAGCAATTGCTGTCGGCTACGGCCGGGTCTCCGTTGCCGTGCGCTCGACGTCGATCCGGGGGAGGATCCGCTCGAGCCAGTCGGGAATCCACCAGTTGCGGGGGCCGAGCAGCTGCATCACCGCGGGCACCAGGACCATGCGGACCAGGGTGGCGTCGAGGAAGATCGCCGCCGCCAGCCCGATCCCGAAGAGCTTGAGGAAGACTTCGGGGGAGGCGACGAAGGCGAGGAAGACGACGACCATGATCGCCGCCGCCGCCGTAATCACCCGGGCAGTCTTGGCGAGGCCGTCGGCGACCGCGCGGCGGGTGTCGCCGTCCTTCAGGTACTCCTCGCGGATCCGCGAGATCAGGAAGACCTCGTAATCCATCGAGAGCCCGAAGAGGATCGCGAACATCATCACCGGCATGAACGGGGCGATCGGGACTTCGTGGTCGATCCCGATCAGTTCCCCGACCGCACCGCCCTGCGCGACCAGGGTCATCACCCCGTAGGCGGCGCTGACCGAGAGCAGGTTCATGATCGCCGCCTTCAAGGAGATGAACGGCGAGTGGAAGGCGACCAGGAGGAGGAGGAACGAGAGGCCGACGACGCCGGCGATGAACAGCGGGATGCGGCCGGTGATGTAGGAGCTCTGGTCCTCGAGCGCGGCGTTGACGCCGCCGACCAGCGCGGTCGCGCCGGAGTTGCCGAGCGCGTCCGGGATCACGGTTCCGCGCAGGTGGTCGACCAGTTCAGAGGTGGCCTCGTCCTGCGGGGAGGTGGTGGGGACGACGGTCATGATCGCGGCCGTGCCGTCCGAGTTGAACTGCGGCGGCGGCACGTAGGCGACCCCTTCCTCGCCGCGCAGCGCCGTCGCGAGGTCTTCGATCGCGGCTTTGTCTTCCGGCTGGGGAAGTTCGGCGGCGATCACCAGCGGGCCGTTGGCGCCGGGGCCGAAGCCCTCACTGATCAGGTCGTAGGCCTGGCGGGTCATCGTGTCCTCGGGGTCGTTGCCGGCGTCCGGGAATCCGAGCCGCATGCCGAGCGCGGGCGCCGCCAGCGCCAGCAGGATCGCCGCGGCCACCAGCGCCGCCGGCCAGGGCCGCCGCTGCACCCAGTGGCTCCAGCGCGCCGCCGGGGAGTTCCCGTCCGTTTCGGGACGGTCGAGCCGGCGGCCGAGGACCGGGATCTTCAGGCGGTCGACCCGCGGCCCGAGGTAGGCGAGCAGTGCCGGCAGCAGGGTGATCGAGGCCACCATCACGACGAGGACGGCGAAGGCCGCCGAGATCGCCACCCCGTACATGTAGGGGAGGCCGGTCAGGAAGAGGCCGAGGACCGCGATGACGACGGTGCAGCCGGCGATGATCACGCTGCGCCCGGCGGTGGTGACGGCCTCGACGACGGCGTCATGGCGGTCCTTGCCGGCCTTCATCGCCGAGCGGAACCTGGTCAGCACCAGCAGCGCGTAGTCGATGCCGACGCCGATCCCGATCAGGCCGGAGACCGCGGTGGTCCAGTTGGGGACGTCGATGACGTTGGCGAGGAGGACGATCAGGCCGCCGGAGGAGATCCCGAGCCCGACCAGGGCGATGATCAGCGGCAGGCCGGCGGCGACCAGCGAGCCGAAGGCGATCAGCAGCACGATCGCCGCCCCCAGGAAGCCGAGCCCCTCGGGGCTGCTCGATTCCTGCGCGGTGTAGATCGGTTCGCCGCCGAGCTTTATTTCGAGGCCGTCACCGCTGTTGGTTTCGGCCGCCTCGATCAGTTCTTCGCCCTGCTCCTTCTTCACCGACCAGCCGGGGACGGTGAGGGGGAGGGTGGTAGTGGCGATGGTGCCGTCGTCCGAGACCCGGATCGGCGCCCGCTTCTCGACGTTCTTCACCGCTTCGACTTCCTTGAAAAAGGCGCTCATCTGCCGCTTTGCGGCCGCGCTGTCGGCCCCTTTCGGGTCTTTCCAGACGACGTAGATTTCCTGACCCGAGTAACCGCCGAACTCGCGTTCGGCGAGTTCGCTCGCTTCCTTGGACTCCGAGCCGGGCGTGTTGTAGTCGGCTTCGTACTCGCCGGCGAAGGTCGTGCCGAGCCCGATCAGGACGACGGTGGCGACGATCCAGGCGAGGACCATGCGGCCACGGCGGCGGTAGGCGATGTCGGCGAGAGAGGCGAGGCGGCGAGTCATGAGCGGGTCCTTTCGCGTTGAAGACTGGTTCCCGAGCAGAAAGGTTTACGAACGAAACGATTCATATCACAAAGTACCGGGTAAGCTTCTCTTCCCATGACCGGCCAGGCCATGAACGGCGACCGCGCCCCCTCGACCCTCGCCTTCCTGCTCTCGCAGGTGGGCATCCACGCCTCGCGCCGGTTCGCCGAGCGGATCGCCGAGGTCGATCTCAACCCGCCGCTGTTCCGCATCCTCAACCTGATCGACGCCGCCGAAGGGCAGTCCCAACAGGCGATCGGGGCTGGAATTCAGGTGCCCCCCAGCCGCATGGTCGCGCTCGTCGACGAGCTCGAGCAACGGGGCCTGGTCGAGCGGCGGCCGAACCCCGAGGACCGGCGGGTGCGGGCGCTCTACCTGACCCGCAAAGGCCGCAACTCACTCACCCGCGGCCGCAAGATCGCCAAAGCCCACGAGCAGGAGCTGACGGTGGGCATGAGCGACACCGACCGCGCCCGGCTGACGAAACTGCTGCAGAAGATGGTCGACCAGCAGGCGATCGGCAAGGGCGTCCACCCGGGCCTCAGCGCCAAGGACGCTCCGGGGGCTCAGGGCACGTAGGCGTTGGTGAAGAGCCGGGAGGGCGGCAGGCGTTCCTCGAGCAGGCCTTCTTCCCCCATCCAGTTCTCGAAGCTGCGCCAGCGGGCACCGTCCATACGGTGGGTTCGGGAGAGCATCGGATTGGTAACGGCGACTCCCTTCGCCGCTGCTTTGACGTTCAGTTCGGGATATTCACGCTTGAGGGCTTTGACGGCAGCGCCGGGATGCGCGATCGCCGCCTTGTTGCCGCGGCTCAGCGCCTTGAAGAACCTGCGGATCATGTCTGCGTTTGCTTCGAGCTGGTCTTCCCGCGAGATCACCACCAGCTCTTCGTAGTCCGGCACCCCGAGCTTGCTCACCGGCATCACCACCGGGTCGAAGCCTTCCTCGCGCAGCTGGAGGCCCTCGACGTTCCAGGAGCCGCCGATCGCCGCGTCCGCCCGGCCTCTCTTCAGCGAGGGGATCATCAGGTACTTCGGCCTGATGACCTTGACGTCGTCGAGGCCGAGGTCGGCGCGGGTGAGGATCGCCTGCAGGAGCTTTTCCTGGTACTGGAGCCCTTCGGTGGCGATCGTCTTGCCCTCGAGGTCGGCGATGCCGCCGATGCCGGATTTCTTCAGCCAGATCAAGGCGGTCGTCGGCTGCGGCAGCCATGAGCCGACCGCGACGATCGGGGTGCCTCTCGAGCGGGCGAGCGTGACTTCCGGCTGGTGAGAGACGCCGAGCTCGACCACGTGTTCGGCCACGTACATAACCGGCCGCCGCGGTTCGATCGGAGTGTGGACGTGCAGTTTGAGGCCGACGTCGGCGAAGTAGCCCAGTTGGTCGCCCAGATAGAGGCCGCCGTAGTCGGCGTTGGGCCAGCCGTCGATCGTGATTTCGAGCAGCTGCAGCCCTTCCTTTTCCGCCTGTTCGGCTTCCGGGTTCGGTTCCGGTTCGGTCTCGGCAGGCTTTTCCTGCTGTGAGGTGTCCTTGCCCGCCTGCGCGGTCGAGCCGTCGCTGCCGCAGCCGGCGACGGCAAGCGCTGCGAGCACGGCGAGGATGCAGGGGATCTTCACCATCCTGATTGATAAGGATATTTCAACTCCGTCCTCCGGGTGCTGTTCCATTCGAAGTGATTCGGGTTAGGTCCCTGGAATGCGAACGGCACCCCCACCTGAGGCAGTCGAGGCGGCGCGGCCGCTGCTGGACCGGCGACGACTGCGGTTGGCGGACGGCGCTGCGACCACGGTTCACGTCGCCCGCTTCGACCGCGAAGCCTTCCTTCCCCGCGTCGTCGCTCTGCGGCCGTGCTCGACGGTAGAGGCCTGGTGCCGGAGCAGCGGCGCCGAGCACGCGATCGTCGGTGGCTTCTACATGCGCCCCGGCGGGCCGGCGCTGGGCGACCTCTGGATCGACGGGGAGGCGCTTGCGACCGAGCCCTTCGACGCTCCCTGGCACCGGCAGCGCGCCTGCGTCCATATGCATCGAGGCGAGGTGAGGCTGGCGGCGCGGCGCGAGCTCGGCCGCGCTCCGCGGGGCGACCTGCTCCACGCCGGGCCGATGCTCGTCGCCGACGGACGACCGCTGATCCGCGACGGCGTCGACGCCGAGGGCTTTTCCGCCGGCTCGCGCCAGTTCGACTCCGACATCACCGCCGGCCGCTACCCCCGCGCCGCCCTCGGCATCGGCGAGCGGGAGCTGATCGCGGTCGCCTGCGAGGGCCGGGCGGACGATGAGGCGGGCCTGACGATGAGCGAGCTCTCCGAGGCGATGGCCGATCTGGGCTCCCTCGCCGCGATCAACCTCGACGGCGGCGGCTCCGCCTCGCTGGTCCTCGGCGGCACCCTCGTCAACACTCCCCGCGAGGAGCACGGGCGCGAGCTGGTCGGCGGCCGCGAGGTGGCGACGGTTCTCCACTTCGCGCCGCGCCCGGCGGCCTGAGCGCGGCCCCCCGCTAGCCTCGGCGGGTGACGGCTGCGGAAAAGAAGGTGCTGATGGGGATCTATTTTTATCCCCGCGGCGGCTCTTCCCACTCCTGCCGCTCGATCGCGCGGGAACTGGGCGCCAACGGTTTCGAGGTGACGCTCCTCAGCGGCTCCCGCCCGGATCTCGGCGAGGCGACCTCGGCGGCGGCGTTCTATGCAGGCCTCGACGTCCGGCCGGTCGAGTTCGCGCCGGCCGGGAGTGCCCCCCTCCACGGCTCCTACGAGGACCGGCCCGGTGCGCCGGACCGCGTCCTCGCTGCTTTTGACGACCGGGACTTCGAGCAGCAGGTGGAGGCGTGGACCGAGCCGCTCGTGGCGGCGGCCGCGGGCGCCGACGTCCTCTACCTCCACCACCTCACGCCCCTCAACGAGGTCGCCGCGCGCTCGCTGCCGGAGATGCCGGTGGTCGGGCACGTGCACGGGACCGAGCTGCTGATGCTGGAGCAGATCGAGGCGGGTCCCCCTTCGGGTTGGAGCCACGCCGAGGCCTGGGCCGAGCGCCTGCGTCGCTGGGCCGCGGGCTGCGCCCGGATCGTCGTCAACGACAGCGGCGGCCTCGAGCGTGCCGCCGCCCTCCTCCACCTCGAGGAGGAGCGTTTCGTCTGCATCCCCAACGGCGTCGATCCGATCTTTGCCCCCGGGCCGGTCGACCGGAACGCCCTCTGGCGCCGGCACCTCGTCTCCAGCCCTCGCGGTTGGCGCCCCGGCGGCGCTCCCGGCAGCGTCACCTACGTCGAGCGCGACCTCGAGGCGCTGGAGGGCGTAGTCCTGCTCTCGGTCGGGCGCTTCACCGAGGTCAAGCGGTTGCCGCTGTTGATCGAAGCCTTCGCCCATGCTCAAGCGCAGCTCGACGAGGAGATGGCGCTCGTCCTGATCGGCGGGCACTTCGGAGAGTGGGAGGGCGAGCACCCCTGCGAGACGATCGAGCGCACCGGCGCCCGCGGCGTCTTCCTCGCCGGTTGGCACGGCCACCAGGAGCTGCCGTCGTTATTCCGCGCCGGCGACCTCCTCGTCCACGCCTCCGTCCGCGAGCAGTTCGGAGCGGTGCTGATCGAGGCGATGGCCTGCGGCCTGCCGGTGATCGCGTTCGACCGCGGCGGACCGGCGACGATCGTCGACGACCCGGAGACCGGCTGGCTGGTCGAGCCAGGAGATGACGACGCCGGTGCCCTCGCCGCCGCCATCGTCGCGGCCGTGAGCGACGGCGAGGATCGCCGCCGTCGCGGCGCCCGGTCCCGCGAGGAGGCGGTCGGCAGGTACTCCTGGTCGGACATCGGCAGGGAGCTCGCCGAGGTGGTTCGACTAGCTTCCTGACGTGGATCTCGTCTGGACCCTCCTCGGGGTCGCGTTGATCGCGATCGCCCTGCGCGACATCTTCGATGTCCTCTTCCACCCGCTGGGGCGGGGGATGGTGGCGCGCTGGGTGGTCCGCAGTGTCGGCTGGATCGCTCGCCACCTGCCCGGCGGGGAGGGGACGATCGGTTTGCTGGTCGGGCCGCTCGGCTATATCGCCGTCGTTGCCACCTGGGCGGCGCTGCTGGCGCTGGGATGGGCCCTCGTCTTCCTGCCGCAGCTGCCGCAGGGCTTCAACTTCGACCCTGCCCTCGACCCCTCCCAGCACTCCGGCTTCTTCGACGCGCTCTACGTCTCCCTCGTCAACCTCACCAGCCTCGGCTACGGCGACATCTCCCCGGCTTCCTCGCTGCTGCGGATCCTCGGGCCGGTGGAGACGATGTTCGGGCTCGGCCTGCTCACCGCCAGCATCTCCTGGCTGATCTCGATCTACAACGCGATCTCCCGCCGCGATTCGCTGGCCCACGAGGTCCACCTGGCGAAGGAGGCCGAGGAGGGGCTGGGGGAGAAGCTGGTCGACGCCGACCCCGAACTGCTGGAGACCCTGCTCGCCGGCTTCGCCGAGCAATTGATCCGCACTCGCCGCGACCTCATCCACTTCCCGATCACCCACTACTTCCGCACCGAGGACGAGCAGCGGGCCCTGGCCGGGCTGCTCCCGTTCCTCACTTCACTGGTCGAGGAGGCGAGCGGCGAGGACCGTCCGCACGCGCTGCGGATGCGGGCCGAGATCCTCGGAATGGCGATCGACGACTTCGCCGCGACGCTGCGGGCGCGGCTGCGGATGCCGGGCGAGACGACCGACGACATCCTCCGCCACTACCAGGCAGAACACGGCCCGGTCGGCGAGTGAGCGGGCAGATCCGCCCCCAGCGGTCTATCTTGGTTCGGGCGTGTAAGGGGAAAGGGGTCGTCACAGCGTCATGAAGTCACGAGTACCAGTCAGTTGCATCGGGGCCTTGCTTCTCGTCTGCGCTGCCCTGGCGGGCTGCGGCTCCAGCGAGGAGTCGAGCAGCGGCCGTGTTCTCAAGGGGACCTACCTCTTCTTCCCCGACGCGCTCGACCCCGGTCTCTCCTTCACCCTCGAAGGGGCGACGGCGCTGCACAACAGCTACATCCCGCTCCTCACCTACGCGCCGGAGAGCGGTGAAGCGGGCACCAAGCTGATCCCCGGCCTGGCCAAGGCGCTGCCGAAGATCGACCAGGGCGGACGCCGCTACACGCTCTTCCTGCGACCAGGTCTCGAATACTCCGACGGAACGCCGGTGCGCGCATCTGACTTCCACGCCTCGGTCGAGCGCCTCTTCCGGATCAACTCGCCGGGCTCGACCTTCTACACCGGCATCGTCGGCGCCGAGCGGTTCGCCAAGACCAAGAAGGGGACGATCAGCGGGATCAGCACCGACGACGCCAGCGGCAAGATCGTCATCCGCCTGACCGAACCGAGCGGGTACTTCAGCTACGTCCTCGGCCTCCAGTACGGGGCGCTGCTGCCGCCCGGCACCCCGGCTGAAGACCAGACCCCGCACCCGCCGGCGGCCACCGGGCCCTACGTGATCACCAAGGTCACGCCCGGGCGCAGCTGGGAATACGAACGCAACCCGGCCTGGGCGGCGAACGGCGAGGCGATGCCGGACTGGCCTGACGGTCACGTCGAGAAGATCAAGCTCGAAGTCCGCAGCAACGCGAACAGCGCCGTTGACGATGTGGAAAAGGGCAAGGTCGACTGGCTGAAGAACCCGCCGCCGCCAGAACGCTACGCGGAGGTGCGGGAACGCTACGAAGGGACGCAGTTCCGCGAGGAACCGCAGATCAGCGTCTACTACTTCTGGATGAACACGCAGGCGGCGCCCTTCGACGACGTCAGGGTGCGGCGGGCGGTCAACTACGCGGTCGACCCGAAGGCGCTGGAACGGATCTACGCCGGCACGCTCGAAGCGACCCAGCAGATCCTGCCGCAGAACATGCCGGGCTACGAGAAGTTCGACCCCTACCCGTACAACCTCGGCAAGGCGAAGAAGCTGGTCGCCGAAGCCGACCCGAGCGATCGCGAAATCACCGTCTGGTCGCTCAACCTGGCGCCGACCGACGAAGCCGGCGAGTACTACCAGCAGGTGCTGGAGCAGCTCGGCTTCGAAGTCAACCTGAAACAGGTGGACGCCTCCAACTACTTCACCGTGATCGGCAACTCCAGCACCCCCGACCTCGACACCGGCTTCGCCAACTGGCTGCTCGACTACCCGCACCCGAACGACTACTTCGCGCCGCAGCTGACCGGCGAAGCGATCCTCCCCGCCGGCAATACCAACTACGCGATGTTCGACGACCCGGCCGTCAACGCGAAGACGCGCGAGCTCGGCCGCCGGCAGCTCAGCCCCGAGGTCGAACGCGAATACGCGGCGCTCGACCGCACGGTGATGAAGCAGGCGCCCTGGGCCCCCTTCGGATCACTGATCCTCGGCACCTTCGTCGCCGACACGATCGACCTCGACAAGCTCGTGGTCAGCCCGATCTACGGCCAGGACCTGACCAGCTTCGAGTTCAAGTAGGGGGCCGTCGCGGGCGTTCGCGCCTGCTCCCACTTAGCATGGCGGGAATGGCGACCGGTGAATTTGCTGAGAACAGGCGCGAGCAGGCGGCGGATTTCCGCTTCGCGTCCTGGGCGGTCTTCCGCCCCTACGCCTTCGGCCTCTACGTCGTCGCCCTGATCCTCTGGACCGCCACCTACGGGATCCCGGTCCAGCGCGAGCTGGTCATCCTCTGGACCTGCGGCGCCCTCGCCTGCGCCTCGATCGGGCGGCCACCGCGGGAAATCCTCCAGCTGGTGCTCGACTGGCTGCCGATCGTCGCCGTGCTCTGGGTCTACGACCTGACGCGGGGGGCGGCGGACTCGATGGGGATCGGCATCCACTACCACGTGATGGTCGACGTCGACGGCTTCCTCTTCTTCGGCGAAACGCCGACCGAGTGGCTGCAGGACCGCCTCTACGACCCCGGCGTCGTCCACTGGTACGACGTCTTCTTCACCCTCGTCTACACCTCCTACTTCATCGTCCCCTTCGCCCTCGCCGGGTACTTCTGGGCGCGCGACCGCCTCGCCTTCCAGCGCTTCACCCGCCGGCTGGTGACGCTGGCCCTCTGCGGCCTCGCCACCTACATCGCCTTCCCGGCGGCGCCGCCCTGGATGGCCGGCGAAATGGGCCTGATCGGCGAAGTCCACCGCACCACCGGCAAGGGCTGGGAAGTGCTCAGCGTCGGCACCGCCTCGCTCTTCTCGAAGGGCCAGGCGAGCAGCAACATGGTCGCCGCGGTCCCCTCGCTGCACACCGCCTTCACCACCCTGGTCGCCCTCTTCCTCTGGAGCCGCGTGCGCCGTCGCCGCCTGCGCCCGTTCCTCCTCCTCTATCCGCTGCTGATGGGCCTGACCCTGATGGCGACCGGCGAGCACTACTTCTTCGACGTCGCCCTCGGCTGGATCTACGCCGGCGCGGTGATGGCGGCCTGGGCCTGGTGGGAGCGGCGCCAGGAAGCGAAGCTGCCCGCGGCCTCTTTAGCCCCAGACCGCGTCTAGTTCCGTGGTTCCTTTCGGACGATATGCGTCTGAAAGGAACCACAACTTCGGCTGATCCCTCTAGGCCGAGCGGTTCCGTGGTTCCTTTTGCACCTATACCGTCCGAAAGGAACCACGGGATGGCGTGGTTCTGGATATTTGTTCCTAGCGCAGGCGGAGGGGGCGCTTGAGGTCCACGGGCGTCGGGCGGCCGGCGTCTCTCAGCTGTAGGCGGACCTTCAGGGAGCGTTTGCCGGCGCGGCGTTTCGCGGCGACGAGCTTGCGGCCGGCTTTGGTCAGCTCCACCGGCACCCCTTCGCGGGCTCCGTCCCTGATCGAGTAGGCATCGCGGGCGAGGACTCGCTTCTTGGCTTTGAGGACGAGCCGTCCCTGGCAGGGGCCGCCGGTGCAGCGCAGCGGGACTTTGACGGCGAGGTTGCCGGCCAGCAGGCGACCGGCGAGTCCGGCCGCGCCGATCACGCTGCCGCCGGCCGCCGGTGGTGGGGTGAGGCGGCCGGGCGGGGCGGGGGTCTGGACAAGGCCGCCGAGCTCGCCGGGCTGCTCGCGGACCGGCAGCCGCAGTTCCAGGTTGGAGACGGTGATCGGCGTCTGCAGGTTCGAGGGCCGGGCGTAGGGGGCGTCGGAGGGGAGCAGCTCGAGCTTGACCGTGTCGCCGCCGGCGAAACGGTAGCCCTGCGGGTGCAACTGGAAGACCGCGTCGTTGCCGCCGCCGCCCGGGCGCAGGAGGCCGCGGGCGACCAGCCGCTCTTTGCCGTCGGGGAGGACGTCGAGGAGGCGGGCGGCGAGCTCGGAGCCGCTACCGGTGGTGCCGAGGTCGGCGATCACGGTCGGCGAGCCGAGCAGGGTGAAGCCGGCCGCTGGAACCGCGAGGCGGTAGTTGGCGGTGCCGGCCTGGTCCGCGCCCGACGCGGTGGCGCAGGCGCCGCTGCCGGCAATTGGGTCGAAGCTGGTGCCGATCGAGGGGTCGCCTGCGGTCGGCAGGACCGTCTTGCTCACGGCGTCGCCGAAGCGGATCTCGCCAGGCGAGAGGGACTGCCAGTCGGCGGCTTTGAAGGGGCCTTCGGAGGGGGCGGCGGCCGGGCAGGTGGTGGTCAGCGCCTCGGCGCTCGAACTCGGGGCCGCGCCGGCCCCCTTCAGGTAGTGGTCGAACCAGGCGTTCAGGCGCGTGAGGAAGAGCGCCTCGTCGGCGGCCTTGTTCTGGCTGCGGGCGTGGCCGTCGTCCATCAGGAAGAGCGAGATCGGGTCGCCGGGGTACTGCGAGCGGGTGCGGTTGTAGAAGCGGATCGCCTCGTCGACCGGGAAGAGGTCGTCGTTCCAGCCGCTCTGGATCAGCAGTGGCGCCGGCGGCTGCGAGTGGTCGATGTAATAGGAGGAGTGGTGGGCGGTGATCTCCGCGACGATCGAGGTCGCCAATGGGTTCGAGTCATACGGCTCACCGGCGTTGATCAGCGTGTACCAGCCGGTCAGGTCGGCGCCGGGGTCGGCGCCCGGCGGGGCATAGTTGCTGCTCGCCAGGCCGGTCCCGTAAAGCCCGCTCACGTAAGAGGACTTCTCGACGCCGATCGGGGCGTTGCCGCTCGGGCCGCGGTAGGGCGAGTCGGCGGCGTAGTCGAGGGTGCTGCCGTTCGGCATCAGCGAGTAGGCGAGGTCGCTCCAGGGCCACTGTGGCACCGCGGCGGCGAGTTCCATCGGCGTGCCTTCTGGGCTCTGCCAGGGGACCAGCGAGCCGTCGGGCAGCATCGTCCGGTTGCGCAGCGCCGCCAGCGCCATCGACATGCCGCCGCCGTAGGAGACCCCGGTGGCGCCGATCTTGTCCGCCACCGCCACCCCTTCGTCGGCGAGGACCGAGATCAGGAACTGGGCGTCGCGGACCTCGTAGCGGGTGTCGAGCAGGTGGTTGTAGCCGGCGGCGCAGGCTTCCGGTTCGAGTAGGCGGTCGGGGTCCATGCCGCCGCAGCTGTCGCCCCAGCCACGGTCGCTCATGCTGAAGACGGCATAGCCCCGTTCGGCCCAGTCCTGCACCCGCGCGTCGTCGAGACCGATCTTGCTGCCGCCCCAGCCGTGGAAGACCCCGATCAGGGGATAGGGGCCGTCGGCGCCGCTGCTCGGCTGCGGCGGCAGGACGACGTTGACGTCGATCTGGGTTTTCCCGTCCCAGGTGGTCGTCTCGCCGCCGCAGAGCCGGACGTCGCCGTTCCCGGCCTGGGCAGCGCAGCTGACCTCGCCGCCGTACAGAGAGGGGAAGTCGGCCCGGGCCGCGGGGACAAGAGTCAAGACCGCAAGCACGGCAGCGGCCGCCGCGCCTAGCACCCACCTCACTCTCTCGACTCCCATCCAGCGCCCCCTCTCGACGAAGAATGGGGTGCTTCTACCCGCTCGCAACGCGATGACACATGTCCTTTGTGACCGGCTAATTACACAATAAATCCTATGTATAAATGTCAATATCGATTCGAAAATATTTCGCCGGTGTAACACGTTGTATCTCAGAGTTGTGAAAGGATCACCGATAACTCAGGGTATGGGAGGACATTTTGAAGTCGCGTGAGCAACAGCTGAACGCTTTGGCCGAAGCACTGCTGGTGCGGCACCTGCAAAGGTCATGGCCTGCGCCCAACAGTGCAAATCCAAGCTGGTTCGGGAACGGTGGGCCGCCGCCTCGATATGGAGAGCAAATTCGAACCGTTGCAGTTGTTGGCGCGGGAGCAAGCCTGCCGATGCAGCCGATCGCCGAGGATCTGGCGAGGAAGCTGGAGCGCGAATTCGACAAGGACCCGAGGGCGAGGGAAATCGAGCTAGATCGACTTGAAAACGTATATGGCCTCGACAGGACCAACTTTGAGACTCGGCTGACTGCTATCTGCCGCACGGTTGAGGCAGAACGGGAAGTGCGTGAAGAGATCAGCAAGCGCTACCGGCTGAAGCACCCAACGCTTCTGCCGTACGAGTTGCTTGCGCATCTTCTTCACCACCGGTATCTCGACATGATCGTCTCGTTCAACTTCGACGAGTTGCTTGACCAGTCAATCGAAGACGAGCTCGGCATGAATGAGTACACCCGGGTCGTCAGCGAGGGTGACTTCGATCCGAATCACGAGGTTGAGGGACCGCTGTACGTGAAGATGCACGGCACCGCGACGGAGCCCGAGACGCTCCGGTTTACCCGGGAGCGGTACTACTGGACGCCACGCTCGATTGTGGAGCTGGTCGAGAAGAAGTTCAGCGTCGAGCACCTCGTGCTGCTCAACTTGGGCTTCACGATGGGTAGCTTCGATTTCCAGCGCCTTCTGCGGAAGCCCCAGCACCTGGAGATTTACCACTTCGACCCCTACGAGCTGAAAAAAGGAGTGGTTGATGGGATCAAAACGCAACGGCGCAAGGCTCGTGAGCGCAAAGAGACGACGCGGCCAGAGAGCTTGGATGCACCGCAGGTGCTCGCTCAGTTCCCGATCAAGGCCGGCTCAGAGCCCCGAAGCGAGTTTCTGGAGGAGTTGCTGGCCTCGCTCGATTCCAAGCTCGAGCGCCTATGTAGGGCGGAGAACTCCGGACCCGCTGGGTGGCGCTCGACCCTGCGCCACGAGGCGGTTGTCAAACTCCTCGATGGGACCGATCTCGACAACCGGGAGCGCTACACGAGCTATCTGCGGCGCCGGACGATTTTGGAGATTGCTTTCACGGCGGCCAAGGGTCGCGGGGTCGTCTCCATTGCGGCGATGATCGATGACCGCTGTGGTCGGTACTACGACCGATATGTGGAAGCAGTCGGCCGGGAGAATGCGGCGTCCTGGCCGAAGCTCTGCGAAGAGGGAGGGCTGGTCGAGAGCCCAACCTTTCCCGATACCTACGAAGTGCTGGAGTCGGTGCGGCGCAAGATCGGTCGCTCTGCGTCGTCGGGCTCGATCCACCACCTGCACCTTGCCGACCCGGGCAAGCTCGCCGAGCACACTGCGAAGAGTCTGTCGCTCTCAGGAACCGAAAAGCGGCGCAAGGTCGCGCAGCTGAAGAAAACGCTCGAATACCTGCAGAGCGATACCGAGATCGAGATCCACTCATGCGACGACCGGGTGTGCTCGAAGCTCTTCTCCGAACCTAAGCCGCTGACTACCCTGACTGCCTTTCAGGGATGGACGCGCGAGATGCTCAATGACGAGCCGGAGTTCGATGAGCTCTGTCTCGTCGCGGAGACCGGTGCCTGGATTACCGAGCCCAGGATCAAGGAGATTTTGGGCGAGCGATGCAAGCGGATCAGGCTTCTCCAAGCGTTCGATGCGACCCCGAAGATTGAGGGAGTGGATATCGAGGTTCGGCAGTTGCCTTGGGGGCGGCATAACCGTCACATGACGATCGCGTGTAGCGGGAGGAAGCCGAGGGCGGCGATCTACTTCGTCCGCCGTCTGAGGGCCGCGACCGTTACCCCGGTCTTCCTTTACGACGCGCGGGACCTACGTCGGGTGATCAACGCCTTTGAGCAACTGTGGCTAGAAGCCGAGGCTTATGAACAGGAACGTGCGCCCAGCGGCATCCATAGGGACTTGGAGCCCGCCGGCTCGACCGGATAGCAAGTGGCGCCTTTGGCGATCTGATGAGCCGGCTCAAGCGAGGCGGCGGGAGAAGCTCTCTTCGAGCGCCTCCTTGCCCTCTTCGCCGGGCACCGTCTTATCGAGGCGCATCAGCGCTTGGCGGCCGTCGATTTCCAGGGTCGCCACCTGGTTGTCGAAGTGGGGGCCGTTGAGGGTGCGCCAGCGGATGCCCGGGTCCGGGGTGCCGGCGGCCCGGGCGAGCAGGCGGGTGAAGGCGGTGAAGGGCTTGCCGAACCCGATCCGCACTACGCGCCGCTCTTTTTCGTCGAGCGGGTTGCGGTAGGGGGAGCAGACCGCCTGGTAGACCGGCGCCCGCTCTGCCGAGCCACCGTTGGTTGAGCGCGGGTAGGCGACCTCGGCGAGGTAGGCGTGGTGGACGTCGCCGGAGAGGACGACGACCGAGGCCGGCGCCTTGCCGCGCTCGCCGGAGGCGACCTCGTGGAGGAGGTCGCGCAGCTTCGCGAAGGACTCGCCGAAGGCGGGCCAGTGGTCGAAGTCGACTTCGCGGCGGATCTTCTCGCTCACCCAGGCCGGCAGCTTGCCCCAGGCGTTGCTCTCGACCAGCTGCTCGTTCCAGGCCTCGAGGCGGTCGAAGGCGGGGGAGAGGAGCCAGGGGATCGTCGTGCAGATGAGCAGGTGGTCGAAGTCGCCGCTGGCGTGCTCGACGATCCATTCCCACTCTTCGTCGTCGACGATCGCCCGCCGGCCGTCCTCCAGCACCCGCGCCGCGCGGGCGTCGATGAAGATCGCCCGGGTGCGGCCGAAGTCGCGGCAGAAGCTCCAGCGGGTCCCGTCCCCGCTCGACTGGATCCGGTGCGCCCAGGCGAACAGCTCCTCCTCGCCGGTCTGGTTGCCGCGGACCCGTTGGTAGACCTCGTTCTCGGCCAGCTCGCGCGGCGAGAGGTTGCCGATGTGCTGGTAGATCCAGTAGCTGGAGATGCAGCCGACGACGCGCCGGTGCCACCAGGACTTCTGCTGCATCTCCAGGAGCCAGCCTCGGGAGATGTTCCAGTCGTCGCTCATGTCGTGGTCGTCCCAGAGCATCGAGACCGAGACGTTGGCGAAGAGCCAGCGGATCAGCGGCTCCTCCCAGCTCTCGCGGTAGAGCCAGGTGTACTCCTCGAAGTCGGTCACCTCGTCGAAGGGCGGGGTCTCGGTGCCGCGCCGTTCCTTGATCTTCTGGCGCGTCTTCGGCGAGCCCTCGTCGACATAGACCTGGTCGCCGAGCAGGAAGAGCTGCTCGGGCCAGTCGTCGCGGTCGCCGGCGGCCATCTGCTTCGCCAGCACCCAGAGGGCGTCGACCTCGTGGCCGGCTTCGGTCTCGTCTTTCGGTTCCGTGAACGGCGCCTCGTGGGGGACGGCGACGCGGCAGGAGCCGAAGCAGATGTCGAGATCCTTGTCGGCGTCGATCGTCCGGATCGCGCTCGGGGGAAGGTCAGAGCCCGGCTGCGGCCAGTGGACCTCGCCGTCCAGCTTCACCTCGTACTCGTAGCGCGAGGCGGGTTCGAGCCCCTCGATGCAGACGAGCGCGTAGTGGTGGCCCTCGACGCGGAAGGTCGGCTCGCGGTGGCCGAGCACCTCGACCTCGCAGGCCTCGCTGGTCTCGACCCAGACCGTGGCCTCGGTCTCGGAGACGTAGCGGAGCAGGGGCCCTAGAAGAAGCTCAGGCATGGGCCCTTCGCTACCCATCTTCCCCCGCCATAAGCAAGGGAGTTTTTTCTGTTCAGATCCGGCCCAGCAGCAGGAGGATGAGGAGGATCAACGCGATCAGCCCGAGAATCCCTCCGGCGACGGCGACCTTCAGCAGCACCAGCACGATTGCGACGATGATCAGAAGACCGATCAGTGCTCCGACCATTCCCTGTTCCTCCGGTTTCTTTTCGCGGCAGATGGCCCGCTTTGGATCGATTTCCCTATCGAAACGGGTAGCCGGGGTATCCGTCAGGCCCTTAATGAAGATGGTTGCCAGAAAAGCACTGACATGTCCGGTGGACGATCCGTTTAGGAAAGGTCGGTACCCCCCTACCCTTGATCGGAACGCCCGCGATGGGAAAATCGTTCGATGAGCGAAGCAGCAGCGCCAGCGGGATTCAGCCGCCTGCTCTCCGACGAGCGCCTGACCCGGCGCGCGGTCGGGGGAGACGAGCGCGCTTTCGCGGCGATCTTCCGCCGTTATCACCAGCCCCTCTATCGCTTCTGCCTGTCCATCCTCGGCAATTCCGAGGATGCCCAGGACGCCCTCCAGAACACGATGATGAAGGTGCTGCGGGCGCTGCCGGGGGAGGAGCGCCAGATCGACCTGAAGCCGTGGCTCTACCGGATCGCCCACAACGAGGCGATCGACCTGCTGCGGCGGCGGCGGGAGACGCGGCCGCTGGACGTCGAGCACGCGGCGCCGGGCTATGGGCTGGCCGAGGACGCGGCGACGCGGGAGCGGCTGCGGCGGCTGATCATCGACCTGGGCGAACTGCCGGAGCGCCAGCGCGAGGTGCTGGTGATGCGGGAGCTGGCCGGGCTCGACTTCGAGGAGGTCGCCGGCGCCCTCGGGACCTCGAGCGCGGTCGCTCGGCAGACGCTCTACGAGGCGCGGCTGAGCCTGCGGCAGATGGAGGAGGGGCGTGAGATGGGCTGCGACGCGGTAACCAAAGCGCTCTCCGACGGCGACGGCCGGGTTACCCGTCGCCGCGACGTCCGCGCGCACCTGCGCTCCTGCGCCTGCTGTCGCGAATTCCGCGACGAAATCAAGGGTCGGCAGCAGGACCTCGCCGCACTCTCGCCGCTGCCGGCGGCGGTGGCGGCCGGGATGCTGCAGGGGATGATCGGCGGCTCCGGCGCCGCGACCGGCGGCGGCCTCGCCGCCGCGCTCGGCGGTGGAGCCGCGAAAACGATCGCCACCTCGGCCGCGGTCAAAGGCGTGGCGACGGTCGCGGTCGTCGCCGCTGTCGGGGTCACCGCCGCCGACCGCACCGGCGTCATCCACCTCGGCCTCCCGGGCGAGGGCGGGGCGCAACCGGCGCAGGAAGCGCCCGGCAATCACTCCGGTGGGGCGCAGGAGGGTGTCGGCCCGGCGCAGCGACCCGCCGACGGCTCTGCCGGCGCCGGCAAGGGCGCCTCTGAGAAGGGGAAGGCCGGTGAGGCAGGCGGGCAGAGCTCGGCCGGCGGCCTCGACAACGGCAAGGGCCACTCCAACGGCCACGCCCAAGGGGATGAGCACGGCCAGAGCAGTCTCCATCAGCCCGTCCCCCCGAGCGAGCACGCAACCGGGCAAGGTCACGAAAAGGAGACCCCCGAAGCTGCCGCCGGAGGCCAGGGGACGGCGACTGGGAAGAAACCCGAAGCGCCCGCCTCGAGCGGCGGCAAGAAGGCCGAACCGGATGCGGCCCCCGCGAAGCCGACCAAGGCCCGACAACCCGAAAATGCACCCGCACCGAAAGCGCCACCGGAAAACCCTCCTCAGGGGGCGGCGCCGAAAGGACCGCCCCAGGCGCAGCAGCCGCGGCCACCCCAGAAGGCGACTGAAAGTCAGGACGCCGCCGCCCCCTCCTCGCCATCAGAGGGGGCCGGGGAAGCGGGCAAAGCGAAAGCGGCGGAAAAAGGGCCTTAGGTCAAGCCCCGCCGTCCGCGCGGCGGCGGAGTGCCCAGCGGCGCCAGGCGATCGCCGCTGAGGTAGCGGCGGACCAGTTTCTGGGCCGGTGCCGAGGCGAGCAACAGGGGGGAGCCGCAGCGGGGGCAGCTGCGGCTTTGCCAACCACCGCCCTCGCTCTCGACATGGCACCGGCAGTGGGGGCATTCCAGGGATTGGCTCATCGTCTCTCCGGTCGGGGTTCCTGATCCAACCCTCTCTCGCGGCCCCCGGGCGGGCATCCGTGTTTTCCCGCATTCCTCCTCGCTTCGGGGACTTGACGAATCGCCCCCTCTTCGCCAGCATCGAACAATGGTCCAGGGAGGCTTTGTCCGCATTGCGGCCGGTTGCCTGTGCGCAATGGCGCTGCTTTCGGCGCCGAGCGCGGCGGCCGGCTCGATCTACTTCGGGGCGACGATCAGCGGCGAGACCTATGGCCAGACCGGCAACGCCCCCCGCAACACCGCCGCCTGGGACCTCTTCGAGCGCCACGCCGGCAAGCAGGTGGCGATCGTCAACCAAGGGCAGACCTGGGCGACCTGGGACAAAGTCGAGACGGAAGGGACGCTGGCGCGCGGGGCGATCCCGCTGGTGACGATGAGCCTGAAGTCGGAAGTCACCCTCGCCGACATCGCCGCCGGCAAACAAGACGCGGCGATCAAACAGTGGGCCCAGGAAGCGAAGGCGTTCGGCCACCCCTTCCTCTTCGCTCCCTGGTGGGAGATGAACGGCGGTTGGTACGCCTGGGGCCGCAGCCCCAGCTTCATCGAAGCCTGGCGCCACTTCCACGACGTCGTCGCTGCCGCTGGGGCGACCAACGTCACCTGGACCTGGGTCGTCAACAGCATCTGGGAAGACCCGGAATCCGACCCGCGCCCGTACTACCCCGGCGACGCCTACGTCGACTGGACCGGCCTCGACTCCTACAACTGGGGCCGCAACCCGGCCCAGCCGGATAAATGGATCAACCCCGACCGCGTCATCTCTCCGACCCTGAAACTAATCCGCGAAGTGGCGCCGACGAAGCCGGTGGCGATCGTCGAGACCGCCGCCAGCGAGTACGGCGGCAACAAGACCGACTGGATCCGGGAACTGTTGACGACCTACCTGCCGCACCACCCCGAGATCAAAGCCTTCCTCTGGTTCAACTGGCCCTTCCTCAAGGGGGAAAAACGCTCCGACTGGCCGATCGAGACCTCGGCCCCGGCCCAGCAGCAGTTCCGCAAGGCGATCCAGGGCAGCCTTTACCGCGGCGGCCCGGTCTCGCTGCCCAGCCTGACCAAAGTGCCACCGCCGCTCTCTCCCACCCCCGACCCGGCGCAGCCGCAGGACCTCTCGCCGGCGGCGGAAATGGCCTCCGGCGCCGATGTCGACGTCGGCGCCGACGGCACCGCGACGGTGGTCTGGAGCTCCCGCGGCGGCGGCGAGTGGAACGTCTTCGGCCGCCAGATCGCTGCCGACGGAACCCGGGGGGCGGTGCGGCAGCTCTCGGCCGCGGGCGGCGACGCCTTCGCTCCCCAGGTGGCGGTGGCTCCCGACGGGACCGCGATCGTCGCCTGGACGCGCTGGGACGGCTCCAACTTCCGCGTCCTGGAGCGGCGGATCGCGCCGACGGGAGTGCCCGAGGAAGCGACCCGGACCCTCTCGGGGTCGGGCCAGGACGCGGCGGCGCCGCAGCTCGACGTCGCCCCGGACGGCCAGGCGACCGTCGTCTGGCAGCGCTACGACGGCTTCCACTACCTCGCCCAGGTGCGGCAGATCGCCCCCGACGGAACCTCCGAAGGGTCCTCGCAGCGGCTCTCCGAAGCCGGCGGCGACGCCGTCGAACCGCATGTGGCCGTTGCCGCCGACGGCACCGCGACCGCCGTCTGGAGCCGCTTCGACGGCGAAGACTCGATTGTCCAGGAGCGGCGGATCAGCGCCGCCGGGGTGCTCGAGGAAACTCGCAACGACCTCTCGGCCGCAGGGGAGAGCGCGATCCAGCCCCGCGTCGGGATCGGCCCCGACAGCACCGCGACCGTCGTCTGGAACCGCTTCGACGGCGCCAACTGGGTGATCCAGGCGCGCCGCCTCAGCGCTGACGGCGTCCCGGCGGCGAGCACGCTGAACCTCTCCGCCGTCGGCCGCAGCGCCGCCGAGCCGCAGCTCTCGGTCGACTCCGGCGGCGCGGCGACGGTCGTCTGGGACCGCTTCGACGGCACCAGCTTCGTCGTCCAGGCGCGGCGTCTCGACCCCGCCGGGACCCTGGTACTCGGCCCCCTCAACCTCTCGACCAGCGGCCGCGACGCCGCCGACCCGCAGCTGGCGACCTCGCCCGCAGGCGCCGCGGCCGTGCTCTGGAGTCGCTTCGACGGCACCCAGTGGCTGGTCCAGCGACGCGACCTCGACGGCGCCGGAGCGCTCGGGACGACGACCACCCTCTCTGCCGCCGGTCGCAGTGCCGGTGACCCGGCGCCGGCCTGGGGAGAGGACGGGACCCTGGCGATGAGCTGGCGCCGCTTCGCCGGCAGCGGCGACGTGATCCAGGTCAACAGCGTCCCCAAACCGCCGCCGCCTCCTCCGCCACCGCCGCCACCACCACCGACGGAAGAACCTGAGGAAGAAGGCGGCTCCGGCTCCGGAACCTCCGGCGGCTCTGGCACCACCGGAGGGGGCGGTGGCTCGGGTGGCGAGGTAGCCGTCGCTCCCGACAACTCCTTCCGCATCGCCGCGATCCAGCTCGACCGCAAGCGCGGCACGGCGACGATCGCCGTCGCGGTTCCCGGTCCGGGGCTGGTCGCCGTTGACGGAGCGGTGCCGCAGCAGCGCCAGGCGGAGGGCGCCGGCAAGGTGGTGCTGAAGGTGCTGCCGAAACGGCGGGCGCGCCGGCTGCTTCAGCGCCGCGGCAGCGTGCGGATGAAGCTGACGGTCACCTTCATCCCCCGCGGCGGTTCGCCGAACAGCCGCGGCCTCAGCCTGCGGCTGAAGAAGTCGGCCGGCTAGCTCGTTCCAGCTGCGAGAGGAAGGGCGTCAGGTAGCGCCCGATCAGCTTGCTCGGGTTGTCGATCGGCCAGGGCGGGCGCTCGCCGGCGACCGAGGTTTCGCCGTGGCCGCCGCCGAGCCAGCCGAACAGGTAGCGGGGTTTCGAGCCCGTCCAGAGGATTCCGCGCAGGACCGGGTCGAGCGGATTCGCCTCGACCTTGCAGCCGAGGTCGAGGGCGATTTTTTCGACGGCGACGTCGGCCTGCTGGGTGGCGATGCCGCCCTGCTTGACGGGGAAGTTGGTGACGTCGCCGACCGCGAAGACGTCGGCGAGGCCGGCGACCCGGGCGTGGTCGTCGACCGGGATGAAGCCCTCGGCGTCGTAGGGGACCCCCTCGATGTGGCGGCCCTCGAGCCGGGGGAGGCTGACGACGGCGTCGGCTTCGATCGCTTCGCCGGGGACCACCGCCAGGGCGCCGTTCTCGAAGGAGACCGGGTGGGTGCCGGTGCGCACCTCGATCCCGTGGTCGGCGAGCAGCTCGGCCACCTGCTCGGAAGCACGACGGCCGAAGATCTTCAGCGGGCCCTCTTCCGGGGTGACGATCGTCAGCCGGGTGTCGACGATGCCGCGGCGCTCGAGTTCGGTGGCGGCGAAGAGGGCGAGCTCGTAGGCCGGCAGCGCCCAGCCGTGGCCGCCGGGCATCGTGAAGACGAGCCGCCGCAGGCGTCCTTCCCGCAGCCGCGAGACCACCTCGTGCATCTCGCCCTCGTCGGGAACGCCCCAGAAGGTGGTGGCGCCGGGGATCGACCAGAGCAGCCGCGAGCCGCAGGCGACGATCGCGTAGTTGTAGGGGATCTCGGTGCCGTCGTGGGTGGTCGCGCAGCGCCGCGCCGGGTCGATCGCGGCGACGTTCTCGGGCCTGAACTCGGCGTCGCAGAGCTCGGCGAGCCGCTCGAGGTCGTAGCGGACGACGCGGGAGGCGCCGTAAGGCTCACCCACCGCGAAGGGCCGGTAGACGAAGTCGCCGCGGCCGGCGCAGATCTCGACCTCGACCTTGTCGCCGGCGAGGTCGTTGAGGGCGATCGCCGCCTCCAGGGCGCCGACGCCGCCGCCGATGACCAGGACTTTTGCCGGTCCACGCTTGCTCATGCCGGAAGTGTCAGGGGCGGAGGGGCCCGACCCATCCGTGGAATCCCACCCTCCCGGCTGCGGGTTTTCCGCACTCGAACGGACCCTCCGGTCCTAGGCTGAACCGATGACGGGTGAGCTCGCACTGGCGCTGGGGGTCGTCTTCCTCGTCAACCTACTGCCCGCCTTCGGGCCGCCGACCTGGGCGGTGCTGGTCTTCTTCAGCATCGGCTACGACCTGCCGGCGGTGCCGCTCGTCCTCGGCGGCGCCCTGGCGGCGGCGAGCGGGCGCTACCTGCTCGCCAACGGCGCCCGGCGCCTGCGGCCGCGCTTCTCGCCGGCGCGGTTGCAGCGCCTCGAGCGCGCCGAGGCGGCGCTCAGCGCCAACCGCCGCCGTACCACCGCCGGCCTCGGTCTCTTCGCCCTCTCGCCGGTTCCTTCGGGGCAGCTCTTCGTCGCCGCCGGGCTGATGACGGTGCCGCTGCTGCCGCTGACCGCCGCCTTCTTCGCCGGCCGCCTCATCTCCTACTCGATCTACGTCAGCGCCGCCTCCGTCGCCGAGCGCAACCTCGGCGACGTCGTCCTCGATGCCCTCACCTCGCCGCTGGGGATGGCGCTGCAGCTGGCGATGCTGGTTGCGCTCGGGGTGCTGCTGGGCGGGGTGCGGCCGGGGGAGAGACCGCGGCCAAGGCTGTGGGGTTCTCCGGATGGGCGGGCGCCCCGCGGCTCATAGATTGACTACATGAGGATCTTGGTCGGGTATGACGGCAGCGACGGCGGGCGCGACGCGCTTGAGCTGGCGCGGGTGTTGGCGGAAACGACGGACGCGAGCGTCCTCGTTGCCACCGTCCTCCCCTACGGGCCGCTGCCGATTCCCTACGAACAACTGGGGGGAGAGGAAGCCGAGCGGGCGCAGCCCTTGCTCGCGGAAGCGCGGGAGCGGCTCGGCGGCCTTGAGGTCGAGACCCGCTCCTTCGGTGGCGGCACTCCCGCCGGGGTGATCAACGACCTCGCCGAGCGCGAGCGGGTCGACACGATCGTCGTCGGCTCCCCCCACCGCGGCGCGATCGGCCGCGTCCTCATCGGCAGCGTCGCCGACGGCCTCCTGCACGGCGCCCCCTGTGAGGTGCTGACCGCTCCTCGCGGCTACGCCGATGAGGAGCACGGACCCTTCCGCACGATCGCCGTCGCCTACGACGACACCTCCGAAGCGAAAGCTGCGCTGCACCGGGCAGAAGCGATCGCCCGCGCCTGCCGCGCCACGATCGTCGTCTACACGGTTGCCGCCCCGGTTGCCGTCGTCCCCGGCGCCACCGGCTACACCCCCGCGATTCCCCCCGAGGCCGGTCCGATCGTCACCCGGGCGGTGAAGTCGGTCGACGAGCAGTTGGCGGCGACCGGCCGCACGCTCGGCGGCCAGCCCGGCTCGGCGCTCGCCGAGGCCTGCGAGGAGGTGGGCGCCGACCTGATCGTCGCCGGCTCGCGCGAGTACGGCCCGCTGGCCCGGGTCTTCGTCGGCTCCGTTTCGACCCAGCTCATGCACAAGGCCCCGTGCCCGGTCCTGGTGGTGCCGCGGCCATGACCACGCTCGTCGAGTCCGTCATCCCCTTCGGTCGCCTCGGCCGCTTCGACGTCTCCTTCGCCGGCGGCAAGGGCGCCAACCTCGGCGAGCTGACCGCCGCCGGGCTGCCGGTGCCGCCCGGCTTCGTCGTCGGCGCCCCCGCCTACGCCGCCTTCTGCGACGACACCGGCCTGCGCGGCCGGATCGAGGCGCGCCTCGGCGACCTCGACGTCGACGACACCGCGGCCCTCGAGCGTGCCTCGGCCGAGGTGCAGGCGGAAATCGAGCGCGAGCCGGTCTCCGAGTGGCTGGCGAAGCGGATCCGCGCTGCCTACGAGGACCTTGTGGAAGCTCCCTTCGAGGCCCCGGTCGCGGTGCGCTCCTCCGCCACCGCCGAGGACAGCGAGTCGGCCTCCTTCGCCGGGATGAACGAGACCTTGCTGAACGTCTGCGGGGCCGAGGCGCTGCTGGACGCCGTCCGCGCCTGCTGGTCCTCGCTGTTCGGCGCCCGGACGATCTACTACCGCGCCAAGCGCGGCTTCGGCCAGGCCGACATGGACATCGCGATCGTCGTCCAGCGGCAGATCCAGTCGACCCGCTCGGGGGTGATGTTCACGATCGACCCCGCCAGCGGCGCCCGCGACCGACTCGTGATCGAGGGCGCCTTCGGGCTCGGGGAGGCGGTCGTCTCCGGCTCGGTCTCGCCCGATCGCTACGTGGTCTTGAAGGACGGCCTGGAGATCGACCAGCGCGAAGTCCGGCGCAAGGAGCTCGCGATCGTCTCGCTGCCGGGCGGGGGGACCGAGACCCGCGCGCTCGACGAGGACGAGGGCAACGAGCCGGTCCTGAGTGACATCGAGGTGCGGATGGTGGCCGAGCTGGGGGTGCGGATTGAGCACCACTACGGCTCGCCCCAGGACACCGAGTGGGCTTTCGATGCCGATGGCGACGTCTGGATGCTGCAGTCGCGCCCCGTCACCACCGCCGGTGGCACCGCCGAAGTGGCCGAGGGCGGCGAGCGGGGCGAGGAGCTGGTCCGCGGCCTCGGCGCGGCGCCGGGGGAAGCGAGCGGCGCCGTCCGCGTCGTCTCCGCTCGCGAGCACGCCGACCAGCTGCAGGACGGCGAGGTTCTCGTCACCCACATGACCGCACCCGACTGGGTGCCGCTGATGCGCCGCGCGGCGGCGATCGTCACCGACTCCGGCGGCATGACCTGCCACGCCGCGATCGTCTCCCGCGAGCTCGGCATCCCCTGCGTAGTCGGAACCAGCGAGGCGACCGAGAAGCTGCGCGACGGCCAGGTGGTCACCGTAGACGCCGGCGCCGGCGTAGTCAGCGCCGGCAACTCAAGGTCGCCGAAACCCGGAGGGAACGCCGACACCACCTCCGGCGTTCGTCCTTCGGACGGGTATGCCGGTCCAAGGACGAACGCCGCTGTGGGTGGGGGCGGCTTCGTGACCGGGACCCGGATCCTCGTCAACCTCTCCGAGCCCTCGCAGACTGCAGCGGGTGGCGGCGCTGGACGTCGACGGGGTCGGCCTGCTGCGGGCGGAGCTGATGGTGGTCGAGGCGCTCGACGGGGTCCATCCACGAGCGCTGCTCGAGGCCGGCGAAGGGGAGCGGTTCGTCGAGCGGATGGCCTCCTCGCTGGAGCAGTTCGCCGCCGCCTTTGCGCCGCGGCCGATCACCTACCGGACGATCGACTTCCGCAGCAACGAGTTCCGCGGCCTGCAGGGCGGCGAGCGCTTCGAGCCCGAAGAGGCGAACCCGATGATCGGCTACCGCGGCGCCCTGCGCTACATGCACGAGCCGGACCTCTTCGAGCTCGAGCTGCGGGCGCTGGCGCGGGTCTGGGACGGCGGCCACGAGAACCTCCACCTGATGCTGCCCTTCGTCCGCACGCCGCTCGAAGTCGCCGCCTGCCGGGAGATGATCGAGCGCGCCGGCCTGCTCTCGCGGCGCGGCTTCGAGCTCTGGGTGATGGCCGAGGTGCCCTCGGTCCTCTTCCACCTCGGCCGCTACGCGAAGCTCGGGATCACCGGGATCTCGATCGGCTCCAACGACCTCACCCAGCTGCTGCTCGGCGCCGATCGCGATTCCGAGCTGGTCGCCGAGGTCTTCGACGAGCGCGACCCGGCCGTCGAGGACTACATCGGCGACCTTCTCGCCAGCGCCCACCAACTTGGACTGCGGACCTCGATCTGCGGTCAAGCTCCCTCCGTCCACCCCGAGTACGCCGAGTTGCTCGTGCGCGGCGGCATCGAGGCGATCTCGGTCAACATCGACGCTGTCGATCGCGCCCGCCGCCTCGTTGCCGCCGCCGAGCAGCGCCTGCTCTTGGATAAAGCACGAAGCGAAGGAGAGTCGCGATGAAGGCCTACCAACTGACCGAATGGGAACACCCACCCGAGATGCGGGAGGTCGACGTCCCCGAACCGGGGCCGGGCCAGGTCCTGGTCAAGATCGGCGGCGCCGGGGCTTGCCACTCCGACCTGCACCTGATGGAGTGGCCGCCGGGGACGCTCGGCTTCGACGTCCCCTTCACGATCGGTCACGAGAACGCCGGCTGGGTCGAGGCGGTCGGGGCCGGGGTCGAAGGCGTCGACGTCGGCGAAGCGGTCCAGGTCTACGGGCCGTGGGGCTGCGGCCGCTGCCGCGCCTGCCGGCTCTCGGCCGAGAACTACTGCGAGCACCAGGCCGAGATCGGCGCCTTCGGCGGCGGCCTCGGGCGCGACGGCGGCATGGCCGAGTACATGCTGGTCCCGCACCCGCGCCTGCTGCTGCCGCTCGGCGACCTCGACCCGCGCGAGGCGGCGCCGCTATCGGACGCCGCGCTGACTCCCTACCACGCGATCAAGCGCTCGCTGCACCTGCTGGTGCCGGGATCGACCGCGGTCGTGATCGGCGTCGGCGGCCTCGGCCACATGGGCGTGCAGATCCTGCGGGCGCTGAGCCCGGCCCGGATCGTCGCCGTCGACGTCTCCGACGAGCACCTGCAGCTGGCCCGCGAGGTCGGCGCCGACGAGGCGGTGAAGGCCGGCGACCTGGCGGCGGAAGCGATCCGCGAGATCACCAAGGGACGCGGCGCCGAGCTGGTCGTCGACATGGTCGGCTCCGACGACTCGATCGCGCTCGCCACGGCGGTGGCGAAGTTCGAGAGCGACCTGACGATCGTCGGCCTGCACGGCGGCAAATTCGAGTTCGCCTTCGGCGCCGTCCCCTTCGAGGCGGAGCTCTGCATCCCCTACTGGGGGACCGCGGTTGAGCTGATGGAGTGCCTGGACCTCGCCCGCGAAGGCAAGATCCGCTCCCACGTCGAGCACTTCACGCTGGAGGAAGCGCCGCAGGCTTACGAGAAGATGCGCGAGGGACACCTCGATGGGCGCGCGGTGATCTCACCGAGCTGACGGTCGAGCTCAGGCGATCAGCGTGGCGAGGTGCCGGACGTATTCCTGTAGGCGGTGGACCGCCAGGTAGTTGTCGATCACCCGCTGGCGTCCCGCCTCGCCCATCGCCTGCGCCCGCTCGGCGTTGCCGAGCAGCCCTTCGATCGCCTCCGCGAAGGCCCCTAGGTCGCGCGGGTCGGCGATCAGGCAGCCGGTCTTGCCGTCGACGATCTGGTCCTGGATGCCGCCGACGCAACTGCCGACCACCGGCCGCCGCTTCCACATCGCCTCGGCGACGGTCAGCCCGAAGCCCTCGGCGATGCTCTTCTGGACGACGACGTCGGCGCGACGCTGGATCGCGTTGACCATCGCTCCGTTTTCCTCGACGTCGTGCATCGGCAGGCTGACGAGATGGGCGCGCCGGCGGACGTCCGCCGGCAGCCGGCGCCAGGTCTCGGCGACGTCGCCATAGACGGCGGCGCCCTCGGGGTCGTCGGAGACGCCGCCGGTGTCGGGGCCGGCGAGGACGAGGTGCAGCTCGGAGTCGGAGAGGTGCCGCTCGAGCATCTCCAGCAGGCCATGTGGGTCCTTGAGGCGGTCCCAGCGGGAGACCTGGGCGACCATCTTGGCGTCGTCGGGGACGCGTTCGTCCTGCAGGATCTTCGCCTCCCGCTCGACCCTGCCGGGCGTCCCGTCGGCGCGTTCGAAGACAGGCGGCCCCTCCAATCCGTCGGGAGCCAGGCCGATCTCCTTGAGGATCGCCGTGATGACCTCGGGCTCGAGATCCTGGTTCTTGGAGGAGAAGGGGTCGATCACCGGCGGCATCAGCCAGACCTTCTCCTCCTCGAGACCCTCCCAGATGTACTCGCGGCGGGAGAAGACGTAGGCCGCGGCGGGCTCGACGTAGGGGCGGAGGAAGTCCCAGGCGCCGCGGACGATGTCGTTCGGGCGGTCGACGCCGACGTGGCAGCGCCAGACCACGCGCAGGCCCCGTTCGCAGAGCGGTTTCACCATCCCCGCCGGCTGGGGGTCGTGGAGGTAGACGATGTCGTCCTCATGCATCAGCGGCGCCAGCGCGTCGACGTTGGCGTTCGCGACCGCCTCGTAGACGCGGCGGGCCTCCTCGTCGAGGGCGCCGCCGTCGCCGGGGTCGCCGTGGAGGTGGTTGTGGAGTCGCTTGGTGACGGAGAAGAAGTCCTGCCCCTCGCGCAGGACCACCCAGCGGACGTCGACGCCGGCGTCGCGCGCGTAGGGGAGGAGGGTGCTCAGCAGCTCGGCGACGCCGCCGCCGCGGGCGGTCGAGCTGACGTGCCAGATCGCCCGCCCGGCGAACCCCTCGCGGGCCCAGGCGGCGACCTCTTCGATCTCCGCGTAGCGCTCGCCCAGCAGCGGCTTGAAGCGCTCGAGCTGGTGGGCGGGGATCGGGACGAATTTGGGGTCGGCCATCTAGCTAGAGGCTCCCTTGGGAGTCTCGACTCATCAAAGGCTCCAGTAGTGGGAGACATGGGAGGCGGCACGCGAGGTCAGGAGCGGCGCCGCCGCCGCCGAGACCGACTCGCCAGCGCCGCCGAGGGCGGCCATCGTCGCGACCACCGAGTCGGCCAGCGCCTCGAGGTTGTAGCCGCCCTCGAGCACGGCGCCGACGGGGGCGCCCCAGCCGGCGGCCGCGTCGCGGACCTGACAGGCCATCTGGGCGAAGGACGAGGTCTCGAGCCGGCACTCGGCGAGCGGGTCGTCGCGGTGGGCGTCGAACCCGGCCGAGACGAGCACCAGCTGCGGTTCGAACTCGGCGGCGGCGGGCAGGGCGATGTGCTCGAGCAGGGAGAGCCAGATTTCCTCGTCGCTGCCGGCCGGGACCGGGAGGTTGATCGTGTAGCCCTCGCCCGGGCCGGAGCCGGCGTCGCCGAGCGGGCCGGTGCCGGGGAAGATCCCGCCCTGGTGGATGCTGGCGAAGAGGACGTCGCTGCGGCGGCGGAAGATCTCGGCGGTGCCGTTGCCGTGGTGGACGTCCCAGTCGAGGATGAAGACCCGCTCGACCCCGAGCTCGGCGATCGCCAGCGCCGCCGCGACGGCGATGTTGTCGAAGAGGCAGAAGCCCATCGCCCGCGAAGGCTCGGCGTGGTGGCCGGGCGGGCGGCCGGCGGCGAACCCGGCCTTCGCCTCGCCGGCGAGTAGCGCCCGCGTCATCGCGCAGGCCGCCCCGGCCGAGCGCAGCGCCGCCTCCCAGGACGCATCGCCCGCGTAAGTGTCGGCGTCGATCAGCCCGCCGCCGGAGCGGCAGAGCTTGCGGATCCCCTCGACGTGCTCGGCGGGGTGGACGAGCATCAGCTCCTCTTCGGAGGCGGCGGGACCCTCGCGCCGCTCCCAGCCGAGCCAGTCCCGCGCCGCCAGCGCCGCCTCGATCGCCCGCAGCCGCCCCGGCTGCTCCGGGTGCCCGTAGAGCCCCTCGCGCGGATCGTGCTCCAAGCAGGCCGGATGGCTGAAGAAGAGCATCGGCGCCACTGTAACCCGCCCGGCGTTCGTCCTTTGTCGCCCAGTGGGCGACAAAGGACGAACGCCGATCTAGGATCGGAGCGTGAGCAGCGGCTATCCCGCCCATCGCGAGTCCGACGTGGTCCTGCACGACGGCTCGACCGTGCGTCTGCGGCCGGTGCGAGACGAGGACGCCGCAGCGCTGCGGGGGTTCTACGAAGCGCTCAGCGTCGAGTCGCGGGCCTTCCGCTTCTTCTCCGGGGCGATCGACCTCGAGGGCGCGGCGGCCGCCTTCGCCGACGTCGACTACGCCGAGCGCTACGGGCTGGTGGCGACGCGGGGCGGTGAGCTGGTCGGCCACGGCCTCTACGTCGGCGGGCCGGAAGCGCGCGCCGAGGTCGCCTTCGCGGTCGCCGAGGAGACGCAGGGAAAGGGCCTGGGGACGATCCTGCTCGCCCACCTCGCCGAGGTCGCCGGCGAACACGGCTACACGGCCTTCGTCGCCAACGTGCTGCCGCAGAACCACCGGATGATCGAGATGTTCCGCCAGAGCGGCCTCCCTGCCGAGACCGTCTCCGAACCCGGGGTGCTGCGGGTGGAGATGCCGACCGCGTTCTCGCCCGCCGCCCGCGAGCGCTTCGAGGACCGCGATCGGCTCGCCGCCCGGGCGGCGGTGGGCTCGGTCCTGGAACCGAGCTCGGTGGCGCTGGTCGGCGCCTCGCGCCGGCCCGGCAGCGTCGGCGGCGAAGTCCTCCGCAACCTCGTCGAGGCGGGCTTCGAGGGTCCGCTCTATCCCGTCAACCCGAAGGCGGAGACGCTGGCGGGGCTGCCCGCCTACCCCCGCCTGGCGGAGGTGCCGGGGGAGGTCGAGCTGGCGGTGATCGCAGTGCCGGCGACCGCCGTCGTCGGGGCGGCGCGCGAAGCGGCGGCGAAAGGGGCGCGGGCGCTCGTCGTCCTCTCCGCCGGCTTCTCGGAGACCGGGGAGGAGGGAGCGCGGCGCGAACGCGAGCTGCTCGCCGTCTGCCGTGAGCAGGGGATGCGGCTGGTCGGCCCCAACTGCCTCGGCGTCCTCAACACGGCGCCAAGCAGTCGCCTCAACGCGACCTTCATCCCCGAGCCGCCGCCGCCCGGCAACGTCGGCTTCGTCAGCCAGAGCGGAGCGCTCGGGCTTGCCCTCGCCGAGTTCGCCGGCGAGCGCCGGCTCGGCGTCTCCACGTTTGCCTCGGTCGGCAACCGCGCCGACGTCACCGGCAACGACTTCCTCGAGTACTGGGAGGGGGACGGGCGTACCGAGGTCGCCCTCCTCTACATCGAGTCCTTCAGCGACCCGCGCCGCTTCGCCCGGGTGGCGCGGCGGGCCGGAAAGCGGCTGCCGATCGTCGCCGTCAAGAGCGGTCGCTCGGCCGCCGGCGCCCGCGCTGCCAGCTCCCACACCGGCGCCCTCCTCGCCGCCTCCGACCGCACCGTCGACGCGCTCTTCTCGCAGGCGGGCGTGGTGCGGACGGAGACGCTCGACGAGCTCCTCGACGTCGCCTCGCTGCTCTCCGAGCAGCCGCTGCCGGCCGGCCGGCGGGTCGGGATCGTCACCAACGCGGGCGGGCCGGGGATCATGTGCGCGGACGCCTGCGACGCGGTCGGGCTGGAGGTCCCGGAGACGCCGGCGGAGGTGCGCGAGCGCCTCGCGGAGTTCACCGCCGCCGAGGCGGGTCTGGGCAACCCGGTCGACCTGATCGCCGCCGCCGGGGCGGAGGAATACCGGCGGGCGCTCGTCGAGCTGGCGCGGTGGGAGGGCATCGACGCGCTGATCGTGATCTTCATCCGGCCGCTGGCGACGACGGCCGAGGACGTCGCCGCGGCGATCGCCGCGGCGGTCGCGGAGCTGCCGCGGCCGATCCCGGTGCAGGCGGCCTTCATCACCACCGGCGAGCGAGCGCCGCTTGCGGCGGCGGCCGGCGTCCCCACCCACCTGGCGCCCGAGGGGGCGGCGCGGGCGCTGGGCAAGGCCGCGGCCTACGCCGAGTGGCGGCAGCAGCCGGCGGCGGAGCTGGCCGAACCCGCAACGACGAAAGGCGACGAGGCGGCGGCGGTGATCGCCGAAGCGCTGGCCGAGCAGCGCGAGTGGCTCTCGGCGGCGGAGTGCGAAGGGGTCCTGCGCTGCTACGGGATCGCGACCCCGGAGGCGCGCCTGGTAGCGGACCCGGCCGCGGCCGGCGCTGCCGCCGAGGAGCTAGGCGGCAGGGTGGCGCTGAAGGCCCACGGCGCCGGCATCCTCCACAAGTCGGAGCTGGGAGCGGTCGCCGTCGGCCTCAGCGGCGCCGAGGCGGTTGAGCAGGCGGCCAGGGAGATGGAAGCCGCGCTCGACGAGCAGAACCTCCACCCAGAGTGCTTCCTCGTCCAGCAGATGGTCGAGGACGGAACCGAGCTCTTGGTAGGCGTAGCCACCGACCCGGTCTTCGGTCCAGTGGTCGCCTGCGGAGCCGGCGGCACCGCCGTCGAGCTACTCGGCGACGTAGCCCTCCGAGTCTGCCCCCTGACCACCACCGACGCCGCCGAAATGATCCGCTCCCTCGCGACCTTCCCCCTCCTAACCGGCTTCCGAGGAGCCGACCCCACCAACCTCAAGTCCCTGGAAGACCTGATCCTCCGAGTAGGAGCCCTGGCCGACACCCACCACGAGATAGTCGAGCTAGACCTAAACCCGGTCCTAGCCACCCCAACCGGAGCAATAGCCGCCGACGCCAGAATCCGCATAGCCCCGCCACCGCCTCCGCGGTCCTGGCCCAGCACCTGGGCCTGAAGTGAGAAAGCCCGCTAAGCGTGTCTCAGTTTGGCTTTGGTGCCCAGAGCTGCTTGTGCAGTTGTGTCAGGCAATCGTCGACGAGGGTGTAATCACCGCGAACCCGTATTCGACCACGATTGTTGTCCAGCACCGTGCCGAGCCAGGTATTGACCGTTGCGGAGGCAGACCCTGCTGCGGGGCTGTCTTCGGTGGTAGTTCGCATCGAGTCATCCCGGGCGACTACAGCCTGAAGGGTCCTTGTCTTGCGCCGGCCCTGGCGGTCTTCGGGGCCCGCAACCGATATATCGAGTCTCTGTCCAACTCGGTCCGGAACATGGATCAGAGGGATGACCGCGTGGAGCATCGTGGCCATCTCGTCGAGCTGGAAGCAGACAGCTTCGTTGTTGTGGCGTTTTCGCCAGCGAGCGAGGGCAGCAATGATCGCCAGCGAGCGACGACCGCGGTCGGTGAAGTCGAAACGTCTACCGTTGCCTCCGAACGGATGGGCAGCCAGTAAACCTCCACTCGTGAGTTGGTGGACTCGGCGCCTGACTTGGTGGTAGGTGAGGGAATGGGGGAGTTCGCCGAGCTCCGTCAGCGACCGGGGCCCGTGAGCGAGACTCTCAATGACCCCTGCCTCCCACAGGTCCCCAAGCACGGAGAAGGTTTCCCAGGCGTCCTCCCGGCGTGGCTCGGCAAGGGAGATGGCCCGAGAGTTCAGCTCGAGCCTCATCAGCAGGCGGCAAAGGCTGCGCCCCGCCGGATTGCTCAGCTTCAAAAGTACTGTCGAGGGAACCCCCTGCTGCTCATGGCGTTCCACCAAGCCGAAGGTCTCCAACTTCGAGATGCACCTGTAGACGCTTCGGGCTGAGGTTCCTTGAATGCGTTCCGCGAGCTGCATCGTGCGCAATGGCCGTCGCGCAAGCATCATCAGGAGCCGGTCCGTAAGACCGTTGCCGATCAGGTGCAGTAGATGCCCCACCGAGCCGGCTGAAGCATCAAACAGCTCTTCAGGGTGCCTCTCGAGGTTTACTAGCGCAGTGTCGTCTAAGAGGTACAAAACAGGTACGTGAGGCTACTTCCATTTGAGGCCGGGAGTTATGCCAATTTGGCCTTGCGGGAAATGTCACCTGAAGAAACGGCGCCTCGATCCACCAGTGTTCGGGTTGAGTCACTGGGGATTGTCAAGCAGGAGCAGCCGCAATTGTCACTCCCTCGAAAGCAAAAAACACCTACTTTGCAGGGAAAGCACTGGTGGCTGATCCAGTTCAAGTCAGAAGGGTTCGGCCAAATCCGTAGTCAACCGGGCGGTGATCCCTTGAACCTGGAGGGTGCAGTCTAGAAGCTCTGACTGTCGGGTCTGCCTCTGCGGACGCGACCTCGGGCCGCGAATAATCGGGTCCCGGGAGCCGAAAAGGGACCGGCTCAGGCCGGACCACAAAGGAAAGGAAGCATCTCAGATGAGCAAGCTAGTCAAAGCCTGTATCGGCCTGGCGGCATTTGTCGCCCTGGTCGTGGTGCCGGCGGCTGCATCCGCTGCGCCTCTGCTGACAGCTCCGACAGGCACCTCTGTGCCGGTGGGCGCCAACATCGTCGGCAAAAATGTGGGCAACACCGTGATGACAAACTCAAGTGGAGAACCACTGGTGACCTGTGAAAAAGCGGAAATGACAGGGACGCTGAATGAAAACAGCGGTACCTCTATCAGGGGAACCATCGAAACCGCCAACTTCACCAACAAAGCGGCTACCGAGTGCACGGGCAGCATCGGAGCCACCACGGTTACAACCAACCCGGCTACCAACGGGCTGCCCTGGTGCATCGAAGCGAAAAGCACTTTCGCGAAAGATGAATTCCGTGTTCGCGGCAACAGCTGCGCGAGCGCGGCCCGGCCGATCCGGTTTGTCCTCGACGTGACAACCATCTTCGGGACCATCTCATGCACCTACCAGCGTGCAGCGACCGAACCGATCACCGGTACCTACACCACACATCCGGAAGATGCCAGGATGACTATCAGTAAAGTCAATTTCCCGTTGCTTGAAGGCGGCTTCGGTTGCCCGGAATCAGGCGCCCTGGACATGACGTTCACACTTGAACGTGAGACAGGGGGCGGCCTCTTCGACACCGCGTACATCGACTAGTTTCACGATCGTCGAGCGGCTAGAGGAAACCCGGGGCCAGCGATGGCCCCGGGTTTTTATTGCGCATGCAGTCACTCGGCCGTTCCTTGACAAGCTAGGAGCCGCATACCTACAGTCGCTGGAAATACGGGGAATACGCAGGGGGGATAACTTTGAGGGAGCGGTACCTATCAGCGGTGTGTGCAGTGTTCGCTGCTGTGCTCGGCGTCTGGTCTTCAGCATCGACGGCCACGGCGGCATGTCCCAACGAAGCAGTCCGCACGGGTCCGTCTGCCTCTCTGCCTGACTGTCGCGCCTACGAGTTGATCACGCCCCCGGATGCCAACGGGCGCATGATCGGGGCCATCAACACCTTCGGAACTCCGCCCTTCAACGGGCGCTTCCCGACTGAACTCGCCTCCCCTGTTCGTGACAGCTTCGTCTACTTCGCCTTCAGCTCTCCGCTGCTCGATCCCAGCGAGCCAAATGGAAATACCGATGTCTACGAGGCCGTGCGAAGGGCTGATGGCTGGGCGACGATCCGCCGGGTAAGCCCGCCGGGTTCCCTGGCTCATGTGCCGATACCTGGAGGCGTCTCCTCGGATCATTTGTATGCCTCTACCAATGTCGGCGGAACCCTAAGCAGCATGGCACTAGAGGGAGAGACGGATTATCTGGCGAATCCGGACGGTACGTTCGAGCTGACCGGGAGCGGCAGCCTCGGCTCTGAACCCTTCGCCCAGACCCGGTGGATCAGCGAAGGCGGGGAGCACGTGATCTTCTCCACCGGCCGCCAGTCGCCGAAACAGAGCGTGTGGTGTTTCAACGCCGGGCCGAAATGCGAAGTCCGCCAGCTCGAGCTCGAAGCGGCCCCGACCGGCACCGGCTCGATCTACGACCGCGGTGCCGACGGGCCCACGCACGTGGTGTCGCTGCTGCCCGGCGAGGTCCCTGCCTCTGCGGGGCAGGGGGCCTATTACAAGGGCGTATCCCGCGATGGCTCCACCGTTGCCTTCACGATCGAAGGAAATCTCTATGTGCGGGTCGACAACGTCAAAACCGAGCTGGTAGCCGGCGGTGATCCGACCTTTGCGGGTCTCTCGGACGATGGCCGATATCTCTATTACCTCAGCGGAGGCAACATCCACCGCCGCGACACGGAGGCCGAAGAAGACGAGGCGATCAACTCGAGCGCGGATGCAGAAGTGGTCAACGTCTCGGCTGACGGCACCCGCGTCTATTTCATCTCCGAATCGTTGCTTGAGATCGGCCAGGGGGTCGCGGGGGAGCCGAACATGTACGTCTGGGGCGGCGGCGACCCCCGGTACGTCGCCACCGTCGCCCCCAGCGACCTGGAACGCACCTCCGGCAATGCTGCGGGGATCCCGGCGCTGACGACGTGGACCAGCCTGGTGATGGACGGACAGGAAGGGGGCGATCACGGTCCCGGTGCCAGCTCGACCCGCACCACCCCCGATGGAACGGTCCTCGTATTCGAGTCCCGCGCGCAGCTCACCGCCTATGACAACGACGGCCATACCGAGATCTACCGCTACGACGATGCCGCCGAAAGCCTGCTCTGCGTCTCATGCAACCCGGCCGTGGAGCCGGCTGTCGGGGATGCCCGCCTGCAGCAGCTGATCCTGACCACTGTTTCGACGGTCATCCACAACCTCAGCGACGACGGCAGCCGGGTGTTCTTCGAAACGCCTGAAGCTCTGGTCAGCGGCGATGTCGACGGCGTCAACGACGTCTACGAGTGGCGGGCGGAAGGCGGTGGTTCTTCCAGCGTTGCCCTGATCTCGTCGGGTCAGTCTTCGCAGTTCTCGGTCAGCGAGAGCACGCTGACCACCACCTTCGGGCCGGCTCCGAACATCCTCCTCTCTGTCACTCCGGACGGGAAAGACGCCGCCTTTCTCTCGGAGGACGTTCTCGTCGCGGGAGCGGGAGAGGGAGGAACCCCCGCGATCTACGATGCGCGGGTTAACGGTGGCTTCCCTCCCCCCGCCGGACCCGGCGTCTGCGTGGAAGAGGCCTGTCATCCCAATGCCGGACCGCCTGCGCCAGCGCTGCCGGGGGCGGTTTCAGAAAGCTTGCACGGGAGCGGAAACGTGAAGCCGCGCAAGCGCCGCCACTGCCGCCACCGGATGCGCAGTAGCCGTGTGAAGCGGAAGTGCGGGAGGAAAAAGCACAGGCAGCCACATCGCAAGGCGGCGGCAGCCTCGTCGGCCGTGACCCCCGCTGAGGACCCCCAGCCCCTCGCGCCGAGCATCGCCAGCGGCTCTTCGGGCGATACCTCGTCCACCGGCGCTCCGGCGGCCGACTCTGTCCCGTTCCTGGCCGCCGGCTCGACCGAAGATTTCGGGATCGAATCGGTCTCGGCGGAAGAGTCGACGACGGCGGCCGCGATGCACCCCGACTTCACGACCGAGATCAACCTCAACCACCTGACCGACGAATTCGGCAAACCGCGGGTCAAAGACACCACGGAAGAGGTATCCGTATCGCTGCCTCCTGGCCTCCTGGGCAATCCGCAAGCGATTCCGCGCTGCAGCATGGCCGCGTTCCTCAATCACGGCGACTGCCCGATCAAATCCCAGGTCGGGGTCTCGACGATCCTCGTGATCCTCTTCGGTCAGAAGACCACGGAGCCCGTGTACAACCTCGAGCCGCCGCATCCGGACCTGGAAATTGCCCGCTTCGGCTTCCTCGGTGTCTACTACCCGATCTTCATCGACGTCAAGGTGCGCACCGCAACCGACTACGGGGTGGTGGCTTCCGTCCACAGCGCTCCGGGGTTGACCCAGCTGCTGTCGGCGAAGACGACGTTCTGGGGGAATCCGGCCGATTCGAGCCACGACGAAGAGAGGCTCACCCCGTTCGAAGCCATCACCTGCCCGAGTGGGACGGCCTGTAACGCGCCGGAAGGAAAACGGCCCAGCGAATTGCCACCCACCGTCTTCCTGACCAACCCCAGCAGGTGTCAGCCGCAGTCGGTCGGGTTCGACGCCAAGAGCTATCAGCTCCCGGGGAAAATCTTCAGCGCCACCGCTCCCTTGGGGCCGATCACCGACTGCAGCGGGCTGCCCTTCGAACCGAGCTTCGAAGCGCGCCCGACCAGCCATGTCGCAGGTGCGCCGACGGGACTGCAGACGACGTTGAAGCTGCCCCAGCCGAACACGGAAGACGTGGATTCCCCCGGGACGGCGACGATGCGAGAAGCACGGGTGACCCTTCCCAAGGGGATGCAGATCGCCGCGGGGGCCGCGAACTGGATCGGCACCTGCTCGGAGCAGCAGGTCGGGTTTCACGATGAAGTCGACGAGAGCTGTCCTGACGCTTCCAAGCTCGGGACCGCGACGATCACCTCGCCGGCGCTGCCTCGGCCCCTGCAGGGAGAGCTCTTCCAGCGGGCGCCGGCCCCCGGCCGTCAGTTTGGCCTCTGGCTCACCTCGGATGACCTTGGCCTGCACGTGAAGCTTCCCGGAGAGCTCGAGCCCGACCCCGTAACCGGTCGCCTGACGGCGGTTTTCGGCGACCTTCCGCAGGTGCCGGTCGAAGAGATCGACCTGAACGTTTGGGGGGGCCCGCGAGCACCGCTCGAAAACCCGAGCTCCTGCGGCACCTACGCCACGACCTACACGTTCTCCCCCCACTCGGATGATCCCTCCGTCTCGGGGCAGAGCGAGATGAAGATCGACCAGGGCTGCGGCAGGCCCTTCGACCCCGACCTCCATGCCGGTGTCACCGATCCGCTGGCCGGGCACTTTTCTCCCTTCGTCTTCGACCTCCAGAGGGGGGACGGCGAACAGGCCATGCGTGGCTTCGAACTCCACCTGCCGCAGGGGGAGCTGGCAAAGCTGGCCGGTGTCCCACTCTGCCCCGATGAGGCGGCAGGCTCCGGCTCCTGCCCGCAGAGCTCGAGGATCGGCGACCTGACCGCGGCCACCGGGGCCGGATCCGAACCGCTCTGGATCCCGCAGCCCGGCAGAGCGAAGCCGGAGATCTTCCTTGCCGGCCCGTACCAGGGAGCACCCTTCTCGATCGTCTCCGAGGTTCCAGCGCAAGCGGGACCGTTCGACTTGGGGGTGTTGACGGTGCGTTCCCGCCTGGACGTCGATCCCGAGACCGCTCAGGCCACGGTCGATGCCGACCCGCTCCCGCAGTTCTTCGAAGGGGTGGGCATCACCTACCGCCGACTTCATGCGGTGATCGACCGCCCGGACTTCTCGCTGAACCCGACGAATTGTCGGGAGCTGTCTGTCACCTCCGACGTCACTTCTACCGAGGGTGCCGTTGCCCATTCGGCAGCTCGCTTCCAGGTGGACGGCTGCAAGGCCTTGAAGTTCAAGCCGCAGATCTCCCTGCTGCTCGACGGCGGCACCGAGCGAGGGGATTACCCCGCTCTCCGGGCCGTAGTTCGGGCCAGGAAGAACGACGCCAACATCGACCGCGTCTCCGTCGCCCTGCCGCACTCCGAGTTTCTCGCGCAGGAGCACATCGAAACCATCTGCACCCGGAAACGGTTTGCGGCCGGGAACTGCCCCGGGCGATCGGTCTACGGCAAGGCGAAAGCTTGGACGCCGCTGCTGGATCAGCCGCTTGAAGGCCCGGTGTACCTCCGCTCCTCCGACAATCCTCTACCGGACCTGGTGGTGGCCCTGAGCGGTCAGCTGAACATCAATCTGGTCGGCCGCATCGACTCAAACGGTGGGGGTATCCGCACCACCTTCGAGTCGATACCCGATGCGCCTGTGACCAAATTCGTTCTGAAGATGCGGGGTGGCGCCAAGGGTCTGCTGGTCAATTCGCAGGACGTCTGCCGGACCGGACACCGGGCCGTCGCGAAGATGACGGCGCAGAACGGGCGCCTGCACACCCCTCATCCGTTGCTTCACAGCCGCAACTGCGGTCGCGGCGGGCCAGGGAAATAGCAACTTCAACTTACTAATCAACGGAAATTCAGGGAGGGAGTTAGATGCTGAATCGAATCCACAACCGGCTGGGTACCGCGGGGCTGGTCGTCGCAGTGGTCGCGCTTGTGGCAGCGCTCGCAGGAACCGCCTTTGCCGCCCTGCCAGGGCTCAACCGCACGCAGAAAAAGCAGGTGACCAAGATCGCGAAGAAGTTCGCAGGTCAGGATGGGGCATCCGGAGCCCAGGGCCCGGTCGGCCCCGCTGGTCCGGCCGGTGCGAAGGGGGCCGACGGAGCCGATGGGACGGACGGAACGGACGGGGTGAGCCCGGTGGGCACCTCGTTCAGCGGTTCCAAAGGCGGTTGCACCGAAGGCGGAATTGAATTCACCGGCACCAACACCACGTTTGCCTGCAACGGCAAACCGGGGCCCACGGAAACCAAACTCCCCGCGGGCAAGACGGAGACCGGCACCTGGATGTTCCAGGTCGACGACCAGGCTGAAGGCTATTTCAACATCAGCTATCCGCTGCGCGTAATCCCGACTCCAGAAGAAGTGATCTACGTCGGCGTGGGAGAACCTTCCAACGAGCAGTGCCCTGGAAGCGCGACGGAACCGAAAGCAGCTGCAAAGACGCTTTGCATCTACGCCACGGCGCTGAGCTCTGCGTCTTCTGCTTTCCCGACCTTCGTACCGGGCTACGATCCCACCAGCGGCCTTATTGCCTACTTCGAAATCGCGGAAGAAAAACCGGCGTTCGGGTACGGCACGTGGGCCGTCACTGCGCCATAGCCACCAACGGCTGAACCTGATTGTTGGTCTGGTGTGCCCGGGCATCGAAAGTGCCCGGGCATTTTTGCGCCGAGGCACCAACACGCACCTGGCACCTACGTATCGATCAACCCATGCGACAGCGCGTACCGGGTCAGCTCCGGCCGGCTGCTCAGCCCCAGCTTCTGCTGGATGTGCGCCCGGTGGGTCTCCACCGTCCGCACGCTGAGCGATAGCTGTTCGCCGATCTCGCGGTTGGTGTGGCCCAGGGCCATGAGGCGCAGGACGTCGGTCTCGCGGGGTGAGAGGACGGGACGCTCGTCGTCTTCGTCTTTCTTCAGGCCGGCGGCGACGGCGGGTCCGAGGTGCTGGTCGCCGTCGGCGGCGGCGCGCACCGCCTCGATCAGCTCGAGGTGGGCGGAGTCCTTGAGCAGGTAGCCCTTCGCCCCATCCTCGAGCGCCCGGCGGGCGAGGGTGAGGTCGCGCTCCATCGTCAGCAGGACCACCTCGGTCTCGGCCGAGGCCTTGCGCATCTCGCCGAGGGAGTCGACCGCGAGGCCGTCCGGGAGGTTGACGTCGAGAACGAGCACCCGCGGCCGCAGCTCCGCCACCATCTCCCGTCCCGAGGCGAGGTCGCCGGCCTCACCGACCACCTCGAGGTCTTCCTGCCCTTCGAGCAGCGCCTTCAGCGCCCCGCGCACGACCGCGTGGTCGTCGATGAGGGCAACGGTGATCTTCCCCTCCCGCTCAGAGCTCACGCAGCGAGCGTAACGCGTTGCGGTGCGCCCGCACACGCGGATGGTGGCCAACCCGGATGTCCAGCGGAGGGCGACCGGAGACCATCCGTCAATGAATGTCGCAACGGCGGCCCCAGTTCACTCTCCCGACCAAGAGGGCGCGGTCGTTGCGACGACGCGGGAGCACTCCTGATGGAGAACGCTGCCGCTCCCGCCAACGCCCCCGCGCCGACCCCTGACGGCGCGGGGGCGGTGCTTCCCTCGCCCCGCCTCGGAGTCGACTCGGAGGTCGGCGTCCTGCACCGGGTGCTGCTGCACCGCCCCGACCTCGAGCTCCGCCGCCTCACCCCGGCGAACAAGGACGAGTCTGCTCTTCGACGACGTCCTCTGGGTGAAGCGGGCGCGCCAGGAGCACGACGCCTTCGCCGACACCTTGCGCGAAGAGGGCGTCGATGTCCTCTACCTGCACCAGCTGCTGGCCGAGACCCTGGAGGTGCCGCATGCCCGGGCCGAGGTGCTCGTCGGCACCCTCGCCGAGGCCGACCTCGGGCCGGCCTTGGGGGCCGCGGTGGCGGAGTGGCTGGGAGGGCTGTCGGGGGATGAGCTGGCCGAGCGCCTGATCGGCGGCATCACCTACGAGGAGCTCCCGTTCACCAGCCTCTCGCTGGTCGCCCAGGTGACCCGCGACGACGGCTTCGTCCTGGCGCCCCTGCCGAACCACCTCTTCACCCGCGACACCTCCGCCTGGGCCTACGGCGGCGTCACCGTGCACGCGATGGCGAAGCCGGCCCGTCGCCGCGAGGCGGTCCACATGGAAGCGATCTACCGCCATCACCCGCTCTTCGCCGAGGTCGCGCACGAGGCCTGGAACGACGGCCTCGGCGGTCCCGCCCACCTCGAGGGCGGCGACGTCCTCGTGATCGGCAACGGCTGCGTGCTGATCGGTATGGGGGAGAGGACGAAGCCGGCCGGGGTCGAGCTGCTGGCCCGCCGCCTCTTCGAGGCCGGCGCCGCGACCCGCGTGATCGCGGTCGAGATGCCCGCCCGGCGCTCCAGCATGCATCTCGACACGGTGATGACGATGGTCGACCGCGACGCCTTCACCGTCTACCCCGAGCTGCGCGCGGCGATGACCGGCTACACCCTGCGCCCCACCACCGAACCGAATCAACTTCTACACCCAGGAGAAGTAGAAGTTGATGCAGTTCCAGGGGTGCGGGTCGAGCGTGAGGGGGAGCTCTTCGCGGCGATCGCTGCGGCGCTCGACGTCGACTCGCTGCGCCTGTTCGAGACCGGCGGCGACAGCTTCGAGGCCCAGCGCGAGCAGTGGGACGACGGCAACAACGTCCTCGCCGTCGCACCCGGGGTCGTAATCGCCTACGAGCGCAACGTCGACACCAACACCCGCCTACGCGCGGGCGGGATCGAGGTGATCACGATCGCCGGCGCTGAGCTCGGCCGTGGCCGCGGCGGCCCGCGCTGCATGTCCTGCCCGCTCGAGCGGGACCCGGTGCCCGCCAGCGGGTAGGAGAGGTGGGTGCAGACGGACCCGGTCGCCGGGCTCTCCAGCCGTGAGGCCGCCCGGCGGCTGCTGAGCCACGGACCGAACCGGCTCGAACGGCGTCACGGCCGGCGCTGGCCGAAGCAGCTTGCCCGCCAGTTCACCCACCCGCTGGCGCTGCTCCTCTGGGGGGCGGCGGCGCTGGCGGCGATCGCCGGGATCACCCCGGTGGCGATCGCGGTGGTGATCGTGATCGTCCTCAACGCGGTCTTTGCCTTCGCCCAGGAGATGCAGGCCGAGCGCGCCGTCGAGGCGCTGCAGGGCTACATCCCGCAGCAGGCGCGCATCGTCCGCGACGGTGCCGAGGTCGAGGTCGACGCCGCCGACCTCGTCCCCGGCGACCTCCTGCTGATCGGCGAGGGCGACCGCATCTCCGCCGACGGGCAACTGCTCGACGGGGCGGTCGAGGTCGACCTCTCGACCCTGACCGGCGAGTCGGTGCCGGTCTCGCTCGCCCCCGGGGAGGCGCACCCGCACACCCCGCGCCTGCAGCGGCGCGACCTCGTCTTCAGCGGCACCGCCTGCACCGGCGGCGAGGCGCAGGCGCTGGTCGAGGCAACCGGGATGGCGACCGAGATCGGCCGCATCGCCTCGCTGACCCAGCGGGTGGAGGTCGAGGAGAGCCCGCTCGAAGGGGAGGTGCGGCGGGTCGCCTGGCTGATCGCCAAGATCGCGCTGGCGATGGGTGTCGCCTTCGTCCCGATCGCCGCCCTCGGCGCCGGCCTGCCGATCGGCGACGCGGTGGTGCTGACGATCGGGCTGATCGTCGGCAACGTCCCCGAGGGCCTGCTGCCGGTGATCACCCTGGCGCTCGCCGTCGGCGTGCGGGGGATGGTCCGCCAAGGCGCGGTAGTGAAGCGGCTGAGCGCGGTCGAGACGCTCGGCTCGACCGACGTCGTCTGCACCGACAAGACCGGCACCCTGACCGAGAACCGGATGCGGGTGACGGACCTGTGGACCGCCGACGGGACGAAAAGCGATGACATAGACCGCTTTTCGTCCCGTCGGCAGCTGGCGGAGGCGATGTTCGCTTGCAACAACGCCCGGCTCGGGGAGGACGGCGAGCCGCTCGGCGACCCGACCGAGGCGGCGATGGTCCTCGCCGCCGCCGAGCGCGGGGTCGACGCCGACGCCGAGCGCCGCGCCGCCCGCCGCCGCGCCCAGTTCCACTTCGACGCCGGCCTGAAGCTGATGTCGACGGTCGACGAGGAGGACGGGGCGCTGTGGGTCAACGCCAAGGGGGCGCCGGAGTCGATCCTGCCCCGCTGCACCGCGATCGCCGCCGCCGCCTCCACCCGCCTGCTCGACGACGCGGCCCGCCGCGAGGTCCATGCGACGACCGACCGCTTCGCTGACGAAGGGCTGCGGGTGCTCGCGGTGGCGCATCGCCGGCTCGGCGGCGCGGTCCCGCAGCGGCGCGAGGAGGCCGAGAGCGACCTCACCCTGCTCGGCTTGGTGGCGATGATCGACCCGCCGCGCCCGGAGGTCGCCGACGCCGTCCGCCGCTGCCACCGGGCGGGGATCCGGATCGTCGTCATCACCGGCGACCACCCCCGCACCGCGGTCGCGATCGCCAACCAGATCGGGATCGCCGGCGGCCAGGCGCGGGCGATCTCCGAGGACCAGCTGGAGAGCATGAGCGAGGCCCAGCTCGACGCGGCGCTCGCGGGCGGGGGCGAGCTGGTCTTCGCCCGCTCGACCCCGGAGGCGAAGCTGCGGATCGCCGACGCGCTGCGCGACGCCGGCCACGTGGTCGCGATGACCGGCGACGGCGCCAACGACGCCCCAGCCCTGCGCCGGGCCGACATCGGCATCGCGATGGGCCGCTCGGGCACCGACGTCGCCCGCGAGGCCTCGACGATGGTCCTCACCGACGACAACTTCGCGACGATCGCCGCCGCGGTCGCGGCGGGGCGGCGGATCTACGACAACATCCGCAAGTTCATCCTCTACATCTTCGCCCACGCGACGCCGGAGATCGTCCCCTATCTCGTCTTCGCCCTCGGCGGCGGCGCGATCCCGCTGCCGCTGACCGTCCTGCAGCTGCTCGCGGTCGACGTCGGCACCGAGACCCTGCCGGCGCTGGCGCTGGGCCAGGAGGCGGCCGAGCCGGGGATCATGGAGCGGCCGCCGCGCCGCCGCAGCGAAGGCCTGATCAACCGCGCGATGCTCGTCCGCGCCTGGCTCTTCCTCGGCTTGATCTCCGCAGCGCTGGAGATGGGCGCCTTCTTCTACGTGCTGGTGCGCGCCGGCTGGAGCCCGGGCGAGGAGACCGGCGCAGGCTCGCCGCTCCACCACGGCTACCAGCAGGCGACGACGATGACCTTCCTCAGCATGGTCGCCTGCCAGGTCGGCACCGCCTTTGCCGCCCGTACCGAGCGCGCCTCGCTGCGCTCGATCGGCGTCTTCAGCAACCGGCTGCTGCTCTGGGGCATCGGCTTCGAGCTGGCGCTGGCGGCGATCCTCATCTACGTCCCCGTCTTCCAGGACCTGCTGGGGACGGCGGCGCTCCCCTGGCACTACCTGCTGGTCGTCCTGCCGTTCCCGTTCATCGTCTGGGGAGCTGACGAGCTGAGGCGATGGTCGGCTCGGCGACGCCGTCCGCTACCTGCGTCCCCGCCTCGCCCCGCACTACCCGCGCCACGTTCGGTGAGCGCGCCGATCGCGGCGCGGCGGCCGGTCGTCTCGGCGAAGCGGCAGGCGGCGTCCACCTTCGGCCCCATCGAGCCGGCGGCGAAGCTCAGCTCCCGCAGCTCGCGCGGGTGGGCGCTGAGGATCGGCCGCTCCCGCGGGCTGCCCCAGTCGGCGTGGACCGAGTCGACGTCGGTCAGCATCACCAGCAGGTCGGCGTCGAGGCGCCGCGCCAACAGCGCCGCGGTCAGGTCCTTGTCGACGACCGCCTCGACCCCGTGCATCGTGCCGAGCCCGTCGAGGGCGATCGGGATGCCGCCGCCGCCGGCGCAGATCACCAGGGCGCCGGAATCGACCAGGACCCGGAGGCTGCGGATCTCGGCGATCGCGTGCGGTTGGGGCGAGGGGACGAGGCGGCGGAAGCCGACGCCGTCGCGCCCGATCGCCCAGCCGCGGTCGCGCCGCAGCCGCTGCGCCTGCTCGGAGTCGTAGACGGGACCGATCGGCTTCGTCGGCCGGCGGAAGGCCGGGTCGTCGGCGGCGACGACGACCTCGGTGAGGACGCTGACGACGTCGCGGTCGGGCAGCTCGTTGCGCAGCGCCAGCTCCAGCATGTGGCCGACCATCCCCTCGCTCTCGGCGCCGAGGACGTCGAGCGGGTAGGGGGGGACGTCGGGAAAAGCCTCGTTCTGCAGCGCCAGCAGGCCGACCTGGGGGCCGTTGCCGTGGGTGACGACCAGCTCGTGCTCGTCGGCGAGCGCGGCGAGGGAGGCGGCGGCCGCCCTGACGTTGCGTTCCTGGTTGCGGGCCGTGGCCGGTTCGCCGCGGCGGAGGAGGGCGTTCCCTCCCAGGGCAAGGAGGATTCTCATGCCTTCAGGATCGCGCTGCGGCGGCGGTCTCCCATCGGCCCAAAGCCACACGCCGGGTTGCGGGGTTCCGCAGCTTCCACGGCGAGGGGAGGCGTGAGAGACTCACGGCACGGTGGCCGAGCAGGCGGAGAGCGAGATCAACGTCGTCCTCGCGGACGACCACAACGTGATCCGCAGCGGCTTGCGGGCGATGCTCGAAGCCGAGCCCGGGATCAGGGTGATCGGCGAGGCCGACGACGCCGCCACCGCGCAGAAGCTGGCCCGCGACCGCCGCCCCGACGTCCTCGTCCTCGACCTCAACATGCCGGGCGCCGAACCGGCGAGCGACGTCCACCGGCTGCGCGAGGGGGTGCCGGAGACGGCGATCGTCGTCCTCACCATGCAGAGCGACCCGCGCCGGGCCCGCGAGCTGCTGCGCGCCGGCGCCTCCGGCTACGTCCTCAAGCAGGCCGCCGAGCGACAGCTGACGGCGGCGATCCGGGTAGCCGCCGAGGGCGGCTCCTACATCGACCCCGAACTGGGTGGCCAGGTGGCCCAGCTCGGCACCGACCCGGTCGAGGCGCTGAGCGAGCGCGAGCGCGAGCTGCTGCGCCTGCTCGCCCTCGGCCACACCAACCGAGACATCGGCGAGAAGCTCTACCTGAGCGTCCGCGCGGTCGAGGTCAACCGGGCGAAACTGCTCGAGAAGCTGGAGCTGCAGACGCGCCCGGAGCTGGTCCGCTTCGCAATCGCCAATGGGGTGATCGACGCCAAGCGGGATGGGGCTTGAGTGAGACGCGGTTGATGGGGAGGGGGCGGGGGTGTCCCTTCTGGACGCAGCTTGGCGGGTGGGGCGTTCTGTTGCTTTCGCCCGGTCGTGGTCGGCCCGCCTCGTGCTAAGTGTCCAGAAGGGACACCCCCACCCCCTCTACGACACGCACTCGGGATTTGAGGGTCTTATTCAGCGCTGGCCGAGGGGGACTCGGGCTGAGATCGAGGTTCCCTTTCCTGGGTTTGAGCTGACCTCGATTTCGCCTCCGAAGAGCTCGATTCGCTCTCGCATTCCGGTCAAGCCTCGGCCGGCCGCCTTCGTTTCGGCGTCGAAGCCTTCGCCGTCGTCGCGGACCAGGATCTTCACCTCGCCGCCTTGCTCCTCGGCGCTGACCTCGACGCGGGAGGCGTTGGCGTGCTTGACGATGTTGGTCAGCGCCTCCTGGACCAGCCGGTAGACGATCCGCTCCTCGTCGCGGCTCGGCTCCTCGCCACTCTTCTCGGCGGCGATCTCGATCTTCGCATCGACCTCGACGCCGGCTCGGGCCGAGCATTCTTCGGTCAGCGCCTGCAGCGCCCCGCCGAGGCCGAGGCGCTCGAGCGCCGCCGGGCGGAGGTCGTTGATCAGGCGGTTGAGGTCGTTGATCTGGTCCTCGAGGCTCGCCAGCGCCGTTTCCGCCGCCCCTTCGATCCGCTCCGCCCGGTCGTCGGCTTCGCTCTGCAGCGCCGTCGCCAGGTTGATCCGAATCGCCGCCAGTCCCTGCAGGGCGTCGTCGTGGAGCTCGCGGGCCCAGCGCTCGCGCTCCTTCTCGGCCGACTCGACCTGCTGGATCAAGCGATCGGACTCGACCGTCTGCGCCGTCGCCACCGCGGTCGCGGCGCTGGCGGCGAAGGACTGCAGCAGCCGCAGGTCCTCCTGGTCGAACTCGACCCCACCCGCTTCGCGATCGAGGGCGACGAGGGCGCCGACCGAGCGGCCGCGGAAGAGCAGCGGCACGACCAGCGCCGCCTCGGCGCCGAGCCGTTCGCGCAGCCGCGCCTTCGAGGGCGGCGAGCCGCGCTCCAGCCGCTGCGAGACCCGCTCCTCCATCGCCGCCGCGAAGATCGCGTCGTCGGGAGGAACCTCGAGGTCCCGCACCTCGTCGGAGACCTCGCCGGCGCGGGCGGCGACGAAGAGCTTGCCGTCGCGCTGCAGGAGGACGAGCAGGGCGCGCGCGTCGACCAGCGCCCGCGCCCGCTTGACGATCAGGTCGAGGACCCGCTCGACGTCGGTCTCGCCGCCGACCGTGCGGGCGATGTCGACCGAGGTCTCGGCCCGCCGCAGCGCCTGCTCGACCTCTGCCTCCCGCTCGCTGAGGGTGGTGTAGAGGCGGGCGTTCTCGATCGCGATCCCGGCCCAGCTCGCAAGCGTCACCGCCGCTTCTTCGTCGGCCTCGTCGAACTCCCCGCCCCCCTGCTTCTCGGTCATGTAGAGGTTGCCGTAGGTCTCGCCGCGGACCGCGATCGGCACCCCGAGGAAGGAGTGCATCGGCGGGTGGCCGGGCGGGAAGCCGTAGGCGTGGGGATGTGAGTTGACGTCCGGCAGCCGCAGCGGCGCCGGCTCACGGATCAGCTCGCCGAGGACGCCACGGCCGCGCGGCAGGTTGCCGATGTCGCGCCGCGTCTCCTCGTCGATGCCGACGTTGATGAAGCGTTCGAGTTCGCGCCGCTCGCGGTCGAGGACGCCGAGGGCCGCGTAGCGGGCGCCGGTCAGCTCCCGCGCCGCCTCCACCACCGACTGCAGCACCGCCTCGAGGTCGAGCTCGGAAAGCAGGTTGCTGCCGACGTCGATCAGGCGCCGGAACCGCTCTTCGTCGACGCTCTGTGCCGACTGCCCTGAGCTCTCCATCTTGGAATGAATACTCCCACCATTCCCGCGCATCGGGGTATGGAGCCGGTACGCCGGTAAGAATGCGACGCGATGGAACGGGAGCTGAGCGTCGGCGGGGTCTTCAGCACCGCCCTTTCGGTCTTCGCCGCCCGGGCGCGGGTGCTCGTTCCGATCGGCTTCGCTAGCACGCTCCTGGCCTCGGGGATAACCGCCCTGCTGGGCGAAGACGCCATCGGCGTCTTCATCAGCTTCATCGTCAACATGGCCTACTTCGCCCTCGTTACGGCGGTTGCGATGGGGGTGCTGCGCGACTTCAGGGAGCGGCGCCCTGCCGCCTCCGCGCGCGAGCTTCTCGAGCGCGCTATCCCGTCGCTGCCGGCTGCCACCCTCGCCGCCTTGCTCGCCATCGCCGCGTTTACCGGCGCGGCCCTGCTGCTGATCGTTCCCGCTCTCTACCTGGCGACGATCTGGGCCGTGCTCCTGCCGGTGGTCGTGGTTGAGCGAGTCGGCGTCCTCGATGCATTTGGTCGCTCGCGCCAGCTCGTGCGTGGGAACGGCTGGAAGGTGTTCGGGATCGTCCTCCTCCTCGGCCTGATAGTGATCGCGATCACCGTTCCCTTCGTCTTCCTGCTCGGGCACCAGTTCGCGGAAGAGGTGGCGCGGCGCCTCATCGGTGTCTTGGTCTCATCTGTCACCACCCCATTGATGGCGCTGGTGATCGGCGCCCTCTACTTCCGCCTGCTGGAGATCGAGCGCGCGGGTTCAGTGCTGCAGCAGCCCGGCGACGGCCCGGGCTAGCTGCTGACCCCGCGGGGTGAGCGTGTACTCGGTGTGCGGGGGGCGGCCGGGGATGAGCCGGCGCTCGACGATCCCCGCCGCCTCGAGCTGTTCGAGGCGATCGGAGAGCGTCGTGGGGGAGACGCCGGGGAGGGACTGGCGGAACTCGTTGAAGCGGGCGGCGCCGCTGGAGCAGGCGTAGATCGTCGCCATCGTCCAGCGGCGCTCGAGCAGCCCGGCGGCCGCCCTCAGCTCGGGCGGGACCGGGGAGCAGTTGCGGCAGCGGGGGGTCACGGTCGCTCCTTATGCCGCCATCGCCTGATGGCCTTTCTCGGCCGGCTCCAGCGCCAGCGCCAGCACCTCGTCGATGCTCATCACCGGGTGGAAGGTCATCTGCTCGCGCACCTCCTCCGGGACCTCGTCGAGGTCGCCGCGGTTGCGCTCGGGCAGGATCACCTCGGTCAGCCCGGCCGCGTGCGCCGCCAGCACCTTCTGCTTGAGGCCGCCGATCGGCAGCACCCGGCCCTGCAGGGTGACCTCGCCGGTCATCCCGACCGTGTGTTTGACCGGGCGCCCGCTCAGTAGCGAGACCAACGCCGTGGTCATCGCCGTGCCGGCGCTGGGGCCGTCCTTGGGGATCGCCCCGGCGGGGACGTGGAGGTGGAACTCGCGCTGGAACGCCTCCGGCCCGATCCCGAGCTCCTCGCGGTGCGCCCGCACGTAGGAGAGGGCGATCCGCGCCGACTCCTTCATCACGTCGCCGAGCTGGCCGGTCAGCACCAGGCCTTTGTCGCCGTCCATCGCGGTCGCCTCGATGAAGAGGATGTCGCCGCCGGTGCCGGTCACGGCGAGGCCGGTGGAGACTCCCGGGATCGCGGTCCGCTCGACCGACTCCTGGAAGAACTTCTGCCGCCCGAGCGCCTCCCGCAGCGCCTCGGCGTCGATTGCGATCTTCCCGTCGGCCTCGCCGGCGGCGATCTTCGTCGCCGCCGCGCGGACGACCTTGCCGATCTCCCGCTCGAGCCGGCGCACGCCCGCCTCGCGGGTGTATTCGGCGATCACCGCGCGCAGGATCTCGTCGCTTGCCTCGATCTCCTCGGGTCGCAGCCCGTTGCGTTTCAGCTGCCGCGACAGCAGGTAGCCGCGCGCGATCGCCAGCTTCTCCTCGGTCGTGTAGCCGTCGAAGGCGATGATCTCCATCCGGTCCAGCAGCGGTGCCGGGATCGTGTCGGCGAGGTTCGCGGTGGCGATGAAGACGACCTCCGAGAGATCCACCTCGACGTCGAGGTAGTGGTCGCGGAAGGTGTCGTTCTGGGCCGGGTCCAGCACCTCGAGCAGGGCCGCAGAGGGATCGCCGCGCCAGTCGGCGCCGACCTTGTCGACCTCGTCGAGCAGGATCACCGGGTTCATCGTCTTGGCGTCGCGCAGGGCGCGGATGATCCGCCCCGGCATCGCGCCGATGTAGGTGCGGCGGTGGCCGCGGATCTCGGCCTCGTCGCGGATGCCGCCGAGGCTGATGCGGACGAACTCCCGCCCCAGCGCCCGGGCGATCGACTCGCCGATCGAGGTCTTGCCCGTCCCCGGGGGGCCGACCAGGGTGAGGATCGCGCCGTTGGCGCGGCTGTCGTCCTCGATCTGCCGCTCCTCGCGCAGCTTGCGGACGGCGATGAACTCGGTGATCCGCCGCTTCACGTCCTCGAGGCCGGCGTGGTCGGCGTCGAGCACCTCGCGGGTGTGGGCCGGGTCGAGCCGCTCCTCGGAGCGCTTGCTCCACGGCACCGCGATCAGCCAGTCGAGGTAGCTGCGGATCATCGAGCTCTCGGGCGACTGCTCGCCCTGGCGCTCGAGCCGGCGCAGCTCCTTCTCGGCCTGCTCGGCGACCGCCTCCGGCATCCCGGCCTCGGCGATCTTGCGCTCGTACTCGGCGATCAGATCGGCCTCGTCCTCACCCAGCTCCTTGCGGATCGAGTCCATCTGTTTGCGCAGGAAGTACTCGCGCTGCTGCTTCTGGGCGCCGGACTCGACGTCGTCGCGGATCTTGCTCCGTACCTGCAGCTCGGTCAGCCGCTCGCGCTGCAGCTCGACGGCAAGCTCGAGGCGGGCGGTGACGTCGATCGTCTCCAACAGCCGCAGCTTGCCCTCGTTGGGGATGTCGGGGGAGAGGCCGGAGGTGTCGGCGAGCGCGCCCGGCTCGTCGATCGAGCGCAGGAAGGCGGCGATGCGGCCGTCGTCGCCCCGGTGCTCGAGGATCTCCTCGACGACGGCGCGGTATTCGGTCGCCAGCTCGCGCGTGTGCTCGTCATCTGGGTGACCGTCGCGGATCTCCTGCACCTCGACCCGCAGGGTCTCGTCCTCGGACGGTTGGGCGCCACCTGCGATCAGCCCGCGGTGCAGGCCGACGACGGTGGCGACGGGGCGGCCACGGCGCGAGAGCCCGGTCTCGATCACCTCGGCGACGACGCCGACGCGGCCGAACTCGCCGTCACGGCGCGGCATCAGGAAAACGCGCTCGTCGTCGCCGACGTCGATTGGCAAGGTCGCAGTCACAGTCGGGAAGACGATTGCCTCATCGAGGGGGATCAGCCGATAAGTCATAACCAGGTCCACTTTCTGTAGTTAGTCCCCAACAAGGATAGCGCCGATAGTTTCCGCGTCAAGGGGCGCCTTTGCGTCCCAGGAGGCAACAAAGGCGCCCCGGCGCTACGGTGAGGGCGTGGGCAAGGTCAAGTGCCAGATCTCGATCTCCGCCGACGGCTACCTCGCCGGTCGCAACCAGAGCGAGGAGCACGGGCTCGGCGAAGGCGGCGAGGCGTTGCACGAGTGGGCCTTCAAGACCCGCTTCTTCCAGGAAATGCACGGCCGCGACGGCGGCGAGGGCGGGGTCAGCGACGACGTCGTCCGCGAGGCCTCGGCCAACAGCGAGGCGGTCGTCATGGGCCGCAACATGTTCGGCCCCGTCCGCGGGCCCTGGACCGAGCCGATGTGGGACGGCTGGTGGGGGGACGAGCCGCCGTTCGGCGTCCCCGTCTTCGTCCTCACCCACTACGAGCGCGAGCCGCTGACTCTCGGCAAGACCACCTTCCACTTCGTCACCGACGGTGTCGAGAGTGCCGTCGCCCAGGCCCGCGAGGCGGCCGGCAACGGCCACGTCTCAGTTGGCGGCGGCGGCGAGACGATCCAGGAGACGATCCGCGCCGGCCTCCTCGACGAGATCCTCGTCAACCAGGTGCCGGTGATCCTCGGCGGCGGCGTCCGCCTCCTCGACGGAATCCCGCCGAGCGTGAAGCTCGAGCAGACGAAGGTGGTCGACGCCCCCGGCGTCGCCCACCTCTTCTACTCGCTCAGCTACTGAGGGGCGAGCGGCTCTAAGAGCCGAGGATCTTTGCCTTCTGGGCGGCGAACTCCTCCTCGGTGAGGATGCCCTGGGCTTTCAGCTCGCCCAGTTCCTTCAGCTGCTCGATCGTCGAGCTGCCGCCGGCGGCCGGAGCCGGCGTTGCGGCCTGGGGCGGGGGCGCCTGCTGCTCGTACTGCTGCTGTTCCTGCGCGGCCCAGCGCTCGCCCTGGCGTTTGGAGACGCGGTTGCTGACCGAGGTGGCGGTTCCGGCGATCACCGCGGTGCGGGCGACGCCTCGAAGTAGTCCTGGCATGGGTGGTTCCTCTCTTAGGCGTTTGCCTCGGCCTCGTCGAGCGCGGCGAGGACGGCTTGGACGGGGATGCGGCCGCTGGCGACGAGCTGCCCACCGGAGCGGCGGACCGCAGCGGCGAAGGGCCCGGCCCAGGTGTTTTCGAAGACCAGCAGGGCGGCCGAGGTCCCGGGCTCCATCGCGCCGGCGGCCTCGTTGACGTCTTCGTCGGAGAGCAGGCCCGAGGAGGCGCCCTCGAAGACCGAGAGCTCGGCGGCGCCGTCGCCGAGGTCTGACAGCTCGAGCCCGGCGACCGAGCCGTCCTCGTCCTTGGTGATGAAGGTGAGGTCGAGGATCCGGATCAGGCCGCGCTCGACGAGATCGACCAGGTACGGCGCCGCCTCTCCGTTCGGTTGCCGTCCCGGCCACTCGACCAGGAGGTAATCGATCGGCCCCATCTCGATGCTGTCGTCCATCGACCCTCTCCTCAATTAAAAAAGATTTCCGTTCTTCCAGACCAACATACAGGCGCCGGCCCGCTACCCGAACCAGAGGACGACGAAGGCGATCAGGTCTGCCCCGAACAGCAGCCCGCCGGTGGCGAAGAGGCGGCCTGCGTGGCGGCTCCGCCGGCCGATCAGGGCGGCGGCGAGAAACCCGATCGCGGCGAGCGGGAGGATGATCAGGAGTCGACTCTGCCAGGTCGATTCGAGGTCGTCGGCGTGGTTCCAGGGAACGCCCTCGCCGCTCTCCTGGCAGTCCCGGGGCGCTCCGAAGAAGCCGAGCTCGTGCCAGGGCGCGAGCTCGGAGACGCTCTTGTCGATCCCGTACAGCGGTTCTCCCGTCGGGGTGCGGGCGTCGGGGTAGACCCTCTCCTCCGCCCAACGGATGCAGGCGTGTCCGCTCGCGTCGGTCTCGAAGGTGACCGGAGAGTCGCTCTTCCGGGAGGCGAACCGGACTTCGAACTCGGCCGACCGGTAGGGGCGGCCGTCGAGGCGGTGCAGGGTTCCTTCGTAGTAGCCGTCCTTCTCGACCGACCGGGCGCATTCGGAGGTATCGCCGCTGCAGGCGAATCCGGCGAAAGCGAGATGGGCCAGCCCGAGGATGACCGCGGCGACGATCATGACGACGGCGAGGGCGATCTCCCCTCCGCTCAGGGTGCGCCGAACGTCCACGCGCCAACCCTATGGTCCCGATCGGCCGAGCAGATAGGCTCGCCCCGACCCCGACGAAGGAGCGCCGCGAGAGATGAGCCAGTCGCCGAACCCCGAGGATGCCGCGACGAAGTACGGCGGCCGCTTTCTCACCGAAGACGCGCCCGCCGGGGACTTCCCCGCCGAGGGGATGTCGGCTCTCGACGCGATGCGGCTGGTCGACGAGGAACTGGTTCTCGAGGGCGACCCATGGCGCAACCTCGCCACCTTCGTCACCACCTGGATGGAGCCGGAGGCGCAGCGGATCGTCAGCGAGAACCTGCACCGCAACTTCATCGACCACGCCGAGTATCCGATCTCGGCCGAGATCGAGCAGCGCTGCATCCGCATGCTCGCCGATCTCTACCACGCGCCGGGGGAGACGACCGGCTGCCGCACCCAGGGCTCCTCGGAGGCGATCATGCTCGGGGCGCTGTCGCTGAAGTGGAAGTGGAAGCAGCGCCAGGAAGCGGCGAAGCAGCCGGTGGACAAGCCGAACCTCGTCTTCGGCGGCGACGTCCACGTCGTCTGGGAAAAGTTCTGCCGCTACTTCGACGTCGAACCGCGGATCGTCCGCCTGCGCGAGGGCAAGTACGTGATCGGGCCCGAGGACGTCGAGCCCCACGTCGACGAGAACACGATCGGGGTCGCTGCCGTCCTCGGCACCACCTTCACCGGCCACGCCGACGACATCCCGGGGATCAACGACCTGCTGCTGCGGATCAAAGACGAGCGGGGGCTCGACGTTCCGCTGCACGTCGACGCGGCCAGCGGCGGCTTCGTCTGGCCCTTCCTCTACCCGCACTCCGAGTGGGACTTCCGGCTCGAGCAGGTGCGCTCGATCAACGTCTCCGGGCACAAGTTCGGGCTCGTCTACCCGGGGATCGGCTGGCTCGTCTTCCGCGAGAAAAGCGACCTCGCCGAGGACCTCGTCTTCTACGAGAACTACCTCGGCAAGACCGACGCCACCTTCACCCTCAACTTCTCCACCGGCGCCTCGATGGTCCTCGCCCAGTACTACAACTTCGTCCGCCTCGGCCACGAGGGATACACCCACGTGATGAAAGCGATGGAGACGAACGCGAGGGCCCTCGCCGATCGGCTCGAGGCCAACGGCAACTTCGAGCTGATCGGGGCGGAGAAAGAGCAGCTGCCGCTGGTCGCCTTCAAGCTCGCCGGCGAGCACGACTACGACGAGTTCGACGTCTCCTGGCAGCTCTCGGCCGAGCGCGGCTGGATGCTTCCCGCCTACACGATGCCGCCCGATGCCCAGGAGGTGAAGGTGATGCGGGCGCTGGTCAAGGAGACGCTGGGCCGCCAACAGGTCGATCGCCTCGCCGACGACATCGAGCAGGCCTGCAAGGTCCTGGACGAGAAGGGCGGCGCTCACCCCCACGAGCGCAAGCGGATGAAGCGCTCCCCCGGCTACTAAGACGCATCCGGTGGCCGCGAAGGCCACCAGGCGCGGTCGCCGAGCCGGTAAGTGATCGCCGGGATCAGCAGGGCGCGGACTATGAAGGTGTCGAGGAGGACGCCGGCGGCGACGGTGGCGCCGATCTGGACCAGCTCCTCGAGTGGCAGCAGGGTGAGGGTGGCGAAGGTGCCGGCGAGGATCAGGCCGGCGCCGGTGATGACGCCGCCGGTGCTGGTGAGGGCGGCAAGGACGCCCTCACGGGTGCCGCGCCTGGCCGCCTCCTCCCGCGCCCGGGTCATCAGGAAGATGTTGTAGTCGACGCCGAGGGCGACGAGGAAGATGAAGGCCATCAGCTCGAGGTTGAAGGCGAGTCCGTCCATCCCGAAGAGCTCGGTGAAGGCGAAGGTGGCGAGGCCGAGGGTGGCGGCGAAGGAGGCGAGGACGGTGGCGATCAGGTAGGCGGGCGCGACCAGCGCCCGCAGCACCGCCATCAGAATCAGGCCGATCACGAGCAGGACCAGCGGCACGATCAGCTTCGTGTCGCGGGCGTTGGTTTCCTCGACGTCGAGGTTCTCGACCGGGACGCCGCCGAGCAGGCCGCCGGGGGCGACGGCGTGCAGCTTTTCGCGGATCTCTTCCACCGCGCCTTCGGCCGCGTCTCCGTAGGGGTCGTCGCGGAGGACGAGGACGACCACCGCGTCGTCCGCCTCATCGAGGACGGGGACCGGCAGCGCCAGCTGCACGCTGTGCAGCCGCTTCATTGCCGCCACCGCCACCGGTGCCTCCCCGGCCTTGACGACCGCCGTCAGCGGTGAGCCGAGGCCGGGAGGGAAGTGCCGTTCCAGCGCTTCGGTGCCGCGGCTCGAGTTGGTCGGCTTCGTCACCCCCTGCCCGAACCCGAGCGATTCGTGGTTGGTGAGGTTGCCTAGCGAGAGGACGACGAGCAGGGCTAGGACGCCGACGATGATCCGGCCTGACTTCCGGCGCACAAGACCTGCGGCTCGTTTCCAGAGGGTCGGGCGCGGGGCAGGGGGGTCCCCTCCGTCACGAATTTGGGGAGGTTCCTCCGGGGACCCCCCTGCCCCGCGACGCGGGCGGGTGTTGGTGGGCCAGAAAGCTCGGGTTCCGAGGATTGCCAGGAGAGCTGGGAGCAGGGTGAAGGCCGCTAACAGCATCACCGCGATTCCGATTGCCAGTACCGGACCCAGCCAATGGGTGGACTCCAAGTTCGCGACGAGCAAAACCAGCATCGCGGCGATCACGGTCCCGCCACTCGCGAGGAGAGCGGGACGCGTCTCCTGCACCGCGGCTTCGAGGGGGGTTCGGGGGATCCCCGGAGGAACCTCCCCAAATCTGTGACGGAGGGGATCCCCCGAACCCCCCACCCCCACCAACTCTTCCCGATACCTGTGAACCAGCAAGAGGGAGTAGTCAGTCCCCGCGCCGAAGATCAGGACCAGTAAGAGCATCGTTCCCTCGGCGTTGACGGTGATCCAGCCGGCCTCGATCAGCAGGTAGGCGATCCCGATCGCGACCAGGTAGGCGAGGCCGACGACGAGCAGCGGCAGCAGGGCGAGGATCGGGGCTCGGTAGACGATCAGCAGCAGGAGGAGGACGAGGCCCAGGGTCGCGACGAGGAGGGTGCGGCCGGCGTCTTCGGCGACCGCCTCGAGGTCGGCGGTGATCCCGCCCGGGCCGGTGACGTAGGCGCGCAGCCCTGGCCGTTCGTGCAGGTGCAGGTAGCGGCGGATCTGCTCGACCCCGTTGACGATCGCGCCGCGGTCCTCGGCGTCGATCGCCAGCACCAGCAGCGCCGCTTCGCCGTCGCGGGAGACCGGCCCGATCCCCTTGGCGAGCCGCGCCACCTTCGCCAGTTCGTTGCGGTGTTCGCCGGAGAAGGGGTCGATGATCGGCGTCGCCCCGGTGAGGCCGAGTTCGCCGAGGCGGTCGCCGTCACGGCCGATCGCCTTCAGGTCGGCCTTGGTGAGGCCGCCGGGGCGTTCGAAGACGATCACCACCGGCACGTCTTCGCTTCCCGAGGAGGCCTGCAAAGCGGCGAGCGCCCGCGTCGATTCCGAGTCGGCGGGAAGGAAGCTGCTCTGCCCGGCGGCGGTGACGTCGTCGATGTGGGCGTGGGCGACCAGCCCCGCGGCCCCGATCAGCAGCCAGATCGCGAGCGTCAGCCATCGTCCTCGTGATCCGGTCGCCACAGCCGCAGCGTATTCGTGCCTAATGACTGATTCGGATGGCCCCGGCTGGGTAGACAGAGCTCACATGGGATTGAAGCCGCTGTTCCTCGCTGCCCTGGTCGCCCTCTCCCTCGGCCTTGCCGCTTGCGGGGACAGCGGCTCCGATTCCACCTCTGAAGCTGAATCGGCCGTTACCGAAGCTGAAACCGGCGCCGAAGAAGCCACCGAAGAAGCCGAAGACGCGACCAAAACCGAAAGCGAACCCGCCCCCAGCGGCGAGGCTTCGAAGGCCGAAAAAGTCGAAATCGTCGAATTCACCTACCAGCCCGATCCGGTCGTCGTCCAGGTCGGCGGCAAGGTGACCTGGCAGAACCAGGACACCGCACCGCACACCGCGACCGCCGACGACGGCAGCTTCGACACCGGCACGATCGAGAAAGGCAAGATCGGCTCGGCCACCTTCAAGGAACCCGGCACCTTCACCTACTTCTGCGAAATCCACCCGACGATGCACGGCACCGTCGAAGTGGTCGAATAGCCGGAGCGAGGGCCGATGCCGTTCTGGTTGGCGCGAAAAGCCGCACCCCACGTCTGGAAGCGGGTGCCGTGGGCGAAAGTCTGGGTGGTCACCCTCTGGCTCCTGAAGAAAGGCCAGGATCGGATCGAGCAGAACCTGACCTCCCGCGAGCAGACCGAGTTCTGGAACCTGATCAAGAAGTCGAAGGGGCTTCCGGGCAACCTGAGCAAACGCGACCGCACCCGGCTGAAGCACCTCGTCGGCAAGGCGATCCGCGGCTGAGCCCATAAAGTCCTCCTCGTGGCCGAGGGGGAGCGAGACGACCTGCGCGAGCTGCTGGCGCGGCGGGCGCTGACCGAGGATGCGGCGCGGCCCGATGCGGTCGAGAAGCGCCATGCGGCCGGCGGCCGCACCGCGCGCGAGAACATCGAGGACCTGGTCGACCCCGGCTCCTTCGTCGAGTACGGGCGCTACGCGATCGCCGCCCAGCGCGGCCGCCGCGAGCTTGAGGACCTGATCGCCCGCACCCCCGCCGACGGGCTGATCGGCGGCACCGCCCGCGTCAACGGCGAGCTGTTCGAGCCCGAGCCCGCCGCCTGCGCCGTCCTCTCCTACGACTACACCGTCCTCGCCGGCACCCAGGGAGCCCTCGGCCACCGCAAGAAGGACCGGCTCTTCGAGCTGATCGAGCGGATGCGGCTGCCGGTCGTCTTCTACGCCGAGGGCGGGGGAGGGCGCCCCGGCGACACCGACTACCCCGTCGTCTCCGCCCTCGACACCCGCGCCTTCGCGCTCTGGGCGAAGCTCTCGGGGCTGGTGCCGCGGATCGCGATCGTCCACGGCCGCTGCTTCGCCGGCAACGCCGTGCTGGCCGGCTGCGCCGACCTGATCGTCGCCACCGAGGGGAGCAGCCTGGGGATGGGCGGGCCGGCGATGATCGCCGGCGGCGGCCTCGGCGAGGTCCACCCCGAAGAGGTCGGGCCGCTCGAGGTCCAGGCCGCGAACGGCGTCGTCGACCTCGCCGCCGTCGACGAGGCCGAGGCGACCGCGGTGACGAAGAAGCTCCTCGCCTACTTCCAGGGGCGCACGGAGCCCGGCCCCGAACCCGACCAGGCGCGGCTGCGCGAGCTCGTCCCCGAGCGCAAGCGCCGCGCCTACGACCCGCGGCCGATCGTCGAGACGCTGTGCGACGAGGACAGCGTCACCTTCCTGCGCGGGCGTTTCGCGCCGGAGATGGTGACGGCGCTGGCGCGGATCGAGGGCCGGCCGCTGGGGCTGATCGCCAACGACACCCGGCACATCGCCGGCGCCATCACCAGCGAGGCGGCCGACAAGGCGGCGCGGCTGCTGCAACTTTGCGACGCCTTCGGGCTCCCGGTCGTCTCCCTCGTCGACACCCCCGGCTACATGGTCGGGCCCGAGGCCGAGGCGACCGGCTTGGTCCGCCGAGCCTCGCGCCTGCTCGTCGCCGGCGCCGCCCTGCGGGTGCCGCTCGTTGCCGTCGTCCTGCGGCGCGGCTACGGCCTCGGCGCCCAGGCGATGGTCGGCGGCAGCCTCCACGAGCCGCTGTTGACGGTCGCCTGGCCGAGCGCCCACCTCGGCCCGATGGGACTGGAGGGAGCGGTGCGGCTGGCCCTGCGCAAGGAGCTGGAAGCGATCCCCGAAGAGGCCGAGCGCGAGCAGCGCGTCCGCGACCTCACCGCCCAGGCCGAAGAGAACGCCAAGGCCCTGAACGCGGCGGCCCTCTTCGAGCTCGACGACGTCATCGACCCGGCCGACACCCGCTCCCTGATCGCCTCCACCCTGACCGCCGCCGGCGACTCCCGTCCCCCGGGCGCCCACCGCTTCGTCGATACCTGGTGAATGCCGCATCCGACTTTCGCCACAGCGGGGTGTGTCGAAAGTCGGATGCGTTTACCAGAGCGCGTCGTGCTCCTCCATCACGCCTAGTCCCTCGGCCAGCTCGACGCCGCCGAGGGTGCCGCTGAAGCTGCCGAAGCGGTGGCGGTAGCGGGAGCGGATCAGGAGGTAGTTGTCGTCGTGGGTGTGTTCGGACTCCGCCGCGAAGCGGAGGGCCTCGCCGCCGTCCAGCTCGACCTCGTCCGGGACGTCGAAGGAGACGGGCGCCGGCTCGGCCGGCTCGCCATCGATCCAGATCGCCCGCTCGCTGCCGCTCGCCGGGTCGTTGATTCCGTTGACGAGGTTCCAGGCGACGGCGCGGCCGTCCGCCGCGGTGCCGACCCCGGCCGACCAGTTCCAGCTGGTCTGGCGCTCGTGGTGGCCGGCGGACTCATCGTCGACCCCGCGGCCGGTGACCTCCCAGCGGCGGCCCGGGACCTCGACCGCCCCCTCGATCGCCATCCCCACCCGCTTGCGGGTCCAGGCCGCGACGCGGCCGCTGGGGCAGGTGACCTCGATCGGCTGAATCTCGCCGAGCCGCAGGGAGGCGCGCAGGCCCGGCCCGTCGATCTCCAGTCGCGGCCCCTCCATCGTCACCTCCTTGGTGCCGGGAATGAGCGCGGTGTGGTTCCACTGCTGTCCCGTCCGGCGGTCGAGCAGGACCCAGAACGACTGCGTCAACGGCCCGACCTCGGCCCGCGCCGCGCACAGCATCAGCTCCTCGGCGAAGAGGCCGATGTAGCGCCAGCGCTTGCGCAGCTGCCGCTGCTCGAAGAGGGGGAGCGAGGCGGGGTCCACCGCGCGAAGGTACCCGGCCGTGTCGATTTTGTCCTCCCTGGGGAGACAAAGTCGACACGTCAATAGGCTCGCCCCGTGGACCAGGCAATCCAAGTCGTCGGCGCGCTGCTGATCCTCGCGGCCTTCGCCGCCGTCCAGTTCGAGCGCATGCGGCCGGACTCGCGCCTCTACCTGGCGCTCAACCTCGCCGGCTCGGCGATCCTCGCCGTCCTCGCGATCGCCGCCGAGCAGTGGGGCTTCGTCCTCCTCGAGGGCGTCTGGGCGATCGTCTCGGCGTGGGGGCTCGCCACCGCAACTCGCTCTTCGTGAATGTCGACTTTGTTCGGGAGGGCCGAACAAAGTCGACACGCTCAGCCCGCGTTCGCCTCTAGTCGCCCGGCGAGTCTTTTCATCCCGCGTGCCCGCGCAGCCTCGGCGGCGCCGTGCCAGTCGGTGGGACGGTCCGGCGGTCGCTCGACGCCCGCGTCGCGCAGGGTCGCGATGTCCTTGAACTTGAGCAGGTCCTCGCGGCCCTCGATCAGGGCGCCGCGCAGCGCCGGGCGCCGCTCGCGGATCGCGCTGTCGAGGATCGCCTCTAGGGAGCCGTGCGCCTGCAGCAGTTCGGCCGCGGTCTTCGGGCCGACGCCCTTGGCTCCGGGCAGCCCGTCGGAGGGATCGCCGCGCAGGGCGATGAAGTCCGGCACCAGCTCGGGGTCGATTCCGTAGCGCTTCCGGACCTCGGCCGGTCCTACCTCTTCGGCGCCCCCGGCTTTGCCGCCGGTGCGGACGTAGAGGACGGTCACGTCCTTCGTCGCGCACTGGTACATGTCGCGGTCCCCGGTCAGCAGCAGCGCCCTGCCCCCGGCCTCGGCCTCGAGCCGCGCGTAGGTCCCGAGCAGATCGTCGGCCTCGAGGTCGTCGCCCACTGCGACCGTCCAGCCGAAGGCCTCGAAGAAATCGCGCGAGTCGGCGAACTGGTGCGGCAGCTCGTCGGGCATCGCCGCCTCGCGCTCGGCGTGGTAGACGGGATAGAGCTCGGTCCGGTAGGCGGCCGCGTCGGGGCCGAAGCAGAGGACGACGGCGCGCGGCTGGTGCAGTTCGACCTCGCGCAGGACCAGGTTCGCCGTCCCCAGCAACGCGTTGACCGGCCGCCCGTCCGGCCCGGTGATCTTGCTCGGCAGCGCGTAGAAGGCGCGAAACAGCATCGAGGGCGCATCGACGGCAAGCAGCGGCGCAGGCATCGGGACAGACTATGTACTGTCATCTCCGGGGATGGGGCGCGGCCGGCGAGCAAAGGAAAGAGAGTCCGGGCGTCCGAACTGGGTCGAAAAGGTCGGCCTGGCCATCGCCGGCGTAGGCCTGGTCGCCACGATCGTCGCGCTCTTCGTCAGCTCCGGCTCGGATGACAACGGAAATGAGTCTCGGGCTGCCGTGGCCACTCGGCCTGGGAAGCTCATGGCCGTTGACGTGACCGTCCAGGATGTGTCTCCTTTCGAGGGCGGCCGCGCCTACTTGGAGGTGACTCTTCACAACATGGGCGACCGACTCGTCGTGATCGATGGTGCGCGGGTCAAGATCCGGCACGTCTACAAGCTGCGCCGATGCGCATCCCAGGACGACATCCTTCTCTCCCATGTCTATGGCCTTGCGCTACCGGCAAGCGCTCACGAAGGAGAAACGTTCGAGGCTGAGCTGCACCAGCAGGTCGGTGGGGACGAAGCCGATCGCTTCAGAGTCGGTCTGAGCACGAAACTTCCTACGGAAGACCCCACTTCGCTTTATCTCTTCGAAGCCGAGGTCAGCCTGCAGAACGACGGGCCCCAGCCCGACCTCCCGCTGGGAACGGCGGTATTGGGACTCCCGGAGCTTCCGACGCCGGGCGAGTACTACTGGGATTCCGGGACTCTCGACGTGCTCCACAATTTCGTCCTCGGCGAGCCGGACTATGCCCGTTACCTGCGGCGGTCGGCAATGCCGTGCTGGCGAGCCAATACCACCGCTCTCGAAGAGGTCGGGCACGGCAACCAAATCCGCTCGGCGGATCTGGAGAAGACCGTCGATGGCTTGGTGAAACCATTCGCGGGAGCCTTGGAATAGGCGCTGATCGGTACCCCGTCTGCGTCGGATCAAGCTTCTCCTCGTCCGCTGGTTCTGGCGTCGCTCGGCTCGCGAGCCTCGCTGGCTAGAGTCGTCCCCCGCATGAAGGCGCTGGACATCAAGGACCTGGAGAAGCGCTACCCGACCGGGGTGGAGGCGCTGCGCGGCGTCTCGCTGGCGATCCGGCCGGGCGAGCTGTTCGGCCTGCTCGGTCCCAACGGCGCCGGCAAGTCGACGCTGATCCACTGCACGACCGGCCTCGCGCAACCGACCGGCGGCTCGATCGCGATCTTCGGCCACGACGCGATCGACAACTACGCCGAGGCGCGGCAGGCGGTCGGCCTTGCCCCGCAGGAGGCGAACATCGACTGGTTCCTGACCGTCGAGGAGACGCTCGACTACCACGCCGGCTACTTCGGGATGCCGCGCCGCGAGCGCCGCGAGCGGACCAAGGAGCTGCTCGAGACCTTCTCCCTGACCGAGAAGCGCGACGAACGCACCCGCACCCTCTCCGGGGGGATGAAACGGCGGCTGATCCTCGCCCGCGCGGTGATGCACCGCCCGCGCCTGCTGATCCTCGACGAGCCGACCGCCGGCGTCGACGTCGAGCTGCGGCTGGAGCTCTGGCACTACGTCCAGAAAATCAACCAGGAGGGGACGACGATCCTGCTGACCACGCACTACCTCGAGGAGGCCGAGCAGCTCTGCGACCGGATCGCCTTCATCGCCGAGGGGCAGATCGTCGCCGAGGGGTCCAGCGACGAGCTGGCCGAGCGCTTCGATGTGCCGAACCTCGAGGACGCCTACCTGGCGCTGGTCGGGCGCAAGGAGCTCTCCCGCTCACACATCGAGCTCGACCCCGAGGTCGCCCCGTGAACGCCGCGCAGATCCGCTTCGCGACCCTCTGGCGCCGCGAGGTCAGCCGCTTCATGAAGATCAAGAAGCAGACGCTCGGGGCGCCGCTGCTGGAAACCTTCCTCTACATCACGATCTTCGGCGCGGCGCTCGGCTCGCGGATCAAGCACCTGCACGGGATCGACTACGTGCTCTTCGTCATCCCCGGCCTGATCATGATGGCCTGGGCGACCAACGCCTTCTCCAACAACTCCTCCTCGATCCTCCAGCAGAAGTTCCAGGGCGCGATCCAGGACCAGCTCTCCTCGCCCGCCTCGCCGGCCGAGCTGCTGCTCGCCTTCTCGCTCGGCGGCTTCATGCGCGGGCTGATCGTGGCGATGCTGACCTTCCTCGTCTCGGTCGTCCTCGTCGGCCTCCCGGTCGACCACGCCCTCGTCCTCATCCCCTCGCTCTTCCTCGTCGGCTTCTTCTTCAGCCAGCTCGGGGTGCTGATCGGCGTCCGCGCCGAACAGTTCGACGACGTCGCCTTCGCCCAGACCTTCGTCCTGCAACCGCTGATCTTCCTCGGCGGCGTCTTCTACTCGGCCTCGCTGCTGCCGCAGCCCTGGGAGACGCTGACCCGCTTCGACCCGATCTTCTACATGATCAATTTGGTCCGCTACGGCTTCGTCGGCTTCACCGAAGTCAACATCTGGCTCTCCCTGCTGGCCCTGACCGGAGCAACCGCAGCGCTCTTCCTCATCAACCTCCGCCTCTTCAGCCGCGGCTACCGCCTGCGCGCGTAGATCCTGTCGAAGGGTGGGTGGGGGACCCTCGCCAGACACTCAACATCGAGCCATAGCGAGATGTGTCTGGAGAGGGTCCCCCACCCACCCGACCACACCTAACCCGGATCGGCCACCGGCACGGCGACCTTCTCGTGATCATCAGGAAGCAACAAGATCGCCCCCTCGCCGGTCACATAAGCCTCCTCGCCATGCTGGACGACGTCCATGCCCATCGCCTCCTCGCGATCGCTTGCCCGTAGCGGCATCACAGCGCCGATCGCCTTCAGGAGGATGAAGGTCATCACGAAGGCGTAGGCCGGTGCCGCCAGCGCCGCGAACACCTGGTCGAGCAGCTGTTCGGCGTTGCCGTAGAGGAGCCCGTCGGAGACCCCGTTCCAGGTCTCCTGGGCGAAGAAGCCGATGAAGAGTATGCCGATGAAGCCGGCGGTGCCGTGGGCGGCGAGGACGTCGAGGGTCTCGTCGACCCGGGTCCGCGTCCGCCAGACGATGATCCCGTAGCTCGGGAACGCTCCCAGGGCGCCGAGCAGCATCGCCCAGCCGGGGCTGACGTAGCCGCCCGCCGGGGTGATGAGGACGCAGCCGACGATGATCGCGGTTGCGGCGCCGATCGCCGTCACTTTGCGGCCGCGGGCGAGGTCGAGGATGAACCAGACGACCAGGGTCGCGGCCGGGCAGAGCAGCGTGTTGGTGAAGGCGAGCACGCTCGGGTCGCCGGTCGAGAAGCCGCTGCCGCCGTTGAAGCCGAACCAGCCGAACCACAGCAACCCGGCCCCCAGCAATACGTAGACGGCGTTGTGGGGGAGGAGCGCCTGGCGGCCGTAGTCCTTGCGGGCGCCGACCACCAGCGCCGCCGCCAGGGCCGAGAAGCCCGAGGCCATCTCGACCGGGACGCCGCCGGCGAAGTCGAGCGTGCCGCCGGAAATCAGCCAGCCGCCGCCGAAGGCCCAGTGGGCCATCACGGCATAGACCAGCACCGACCAGAGCGCCGCGAAGACGAGGAAGGGCGCGAACCGCATCCGCTCGACCACCGCGCCGGAGATCAGCGCCGTGGTGATGATGCAGAAGGTCGCCTGGAAGGCGAAGAAGACGAGCTCGGGGATCGCCGTCCCTTCCCGCGGGGCGAAGTCGACGCCGCTCATGAAGGCGTTGCCGAGGCCGCCGATCAGGTCGCCGCCGCCGTCGAAGGCGAGCGAGTAGCCGACCGCCGCCCAGGTCACGGTCGCGATCGCGACCGCGGCGATGCTCATCATGAAGGTGTTGAGGGTGTTCTTCGAGCGCACCAGCCCGGCGTAGAAGAGACCCAGCGCCGGCGTCATCAGCAGCACCAGTGCCGTCGCGACCAGCATCCAGGCGGTATCGCCGGTGTCGATCCCGGGGCTCATTTGCTCACCGGCGTCACGGCGCCCTCGTCGCTGTCGCCGGTGCGAATCCGCACCGCATGGTCGAGCGGCACGACGAAGATCTTGCCGTCGCCGACTTCGCCGGTGCGGCCGCCTTCGCAGAGCGCTTCCACGGTCTTGTCGACGAAGCTGTCGGAGACCGCCACCTCGAACCTGACCTTCTCCGAGAGACCCATCTGCACGGTCGTGCCGCGGTAGGTCTCGACCCGGTCCATCTCACCGCCGTGGCCCTGGACGCGGCTCATCGAAAAGCCACGCACCTCGGCCCGGTAGAGCGCCTCCAGGACCTGGTTCGCCTGCTCGGGGCGAACGATCCCGATTACGAGTTTCACTTTGCCTTCCTCCCTTGAACAAGAACCTGCCGCGCGCGAGCCTATCGGGACGGCAAGCGGCCTTGCGCGCCCCCGCCCAACTCCACGGCCGAGGCCCGCCGCTCCCTACAATCGGTGGCGAATGGCCGCGCGGGTCCGCAGGCGGCGTCGCAAGCCGCACCATCCCATCTGGCACAAGATCGCGATCCCGCTGGGGATCATCGTCGCGCTTGTGGCGATAGCCGGTGGGATCGCAGCCGCCTGGGCGATCAAGACCTACAACTCGGCGCCGCCGCTCTCCAGCCTGAAACCGGTCCAGAAGGGCCGCACCTCGGTCATCTACGCGGCCGACGGGACCCGGATCGGCTTCATCCGCTCCGAAAACGTGCGCCAGCCGCTGCCGGAAAAGTCGCAGCCGCAGGTCCTGCGCGACGCGACGATCGCGATCGAGGACAAGAACTTCTACGAGCACGGAGCCCTCGACTACGAAGGCATCGCCCGCGCCGCCTGGGAGGATCTGCAGGCCGGGGCGCCGGTGCAGGGCGCCTCGACGATCACCCAGCAGCTGGTCCGCAACCTCTACATCCACAACCCCGAAAACACGATCAAGCGAAAGCTGATCGAAGCGCACCTCGCGGTCGAGCTCGAGGAAGCCCACGAGAAGAACTGGATCCTCACCCAGTACCTCAACAGCGCGCCCTACGGGACGGTCGAGGGGCAGACGCTCGTCGGCGCCGAGGCCGCCGCCCAGACCTACTTCTCCAAGCCCGCCAAAGACCTTGACCTGACCGAGGCGGCACTGCTCGCCGGCCTGCCGCAGGCGCCCTCCGAATACAACCCCTTCCTCGACCCGAAAGCGGCGCTGAAGCGGCGCAACGAGGTGCTGCTGGTGATGAACGAACAGGGCTACATCACCGGCGACGAATACCGCGAGGCGAAAACCCGTGGCCTCGGCCTCGAACCGGGCGACAAGTACCAGGTGATCAAGGACCCGTTCCTCTTCGACCTCGTCCAGAACGAACTGATCGAGGAGTACGGGATCAACACCGTCCGCAAAGGCGGGCTGAAGGCCTACACGACGATCGACCCTGACCTGCAGGCGAAGGCCGAATACGCGGTCGAAAACTACTGCTCCGTCTGTTACCCCGAAGGTGGCCCGGTCGCCGGCCTCGCCTCGGTCGACCCGAAGACCGGCGCGATCGTCGCCCTCGCCTCGACCGAAGGCTTCGCCGACGAATCCCAGTTCAACTATGCCTGGCAGGCGCGCCGGCAGCCGGGGTCCTCCTTCAAGACCTTCGTCCTCACGACCGCGGTGAAGGAGGGAATCGACCCCGGCAGCACCTACTACGACGGGACCTCGCCGAAGACGCTGGAAATCCCCGGCGGCGGCACCTGGACCGTCAACAACTCCGAGGGCGAGGGCGGCGGGACCTACGACCTCGAAAGCGCGACCTGGGACTCGGTCAACGTCGTCTTCGCCCAGCTCGACCTCGACGTCGGGCCCGAAAGCGTGACCGAGACGGCGCATGAAATGGGGATCGAATCGCCGCTGCAGTCGGTCCCGGCGGAGGGCATCGGCGGTCTCGGGATCGGCGTTACGCCGCTGGAAATGGCCGACGCCTACGCGACGCTGGCGGCCGGCGGGATCCACCACGACCCGACCGCGGTCAGCAAAGTCGAGTTCCCGGACGGCAACGTCGACGACTTCGAGAAGGACTCCGGCGAACGCGTCCTCACCGAGGGGCAGGCCTACGAAGTGACCCGCATCCTCGAGGGCGTGATCACCCAGGGCACCGGCGCCGGCTACACCTCGATGGGCTGCTCCAGCGCCGCCGGCAAGACCGGTACCTCGGAGGAGCTCTCCGACGCCTGGTTCGTCGGCTTCACCCCGCTCTACTCCACCGCTGTCTGGGTCGGCCACCCGACCTCGCGCGAATACACCGGCTTCGGCGGCCCCACCGCCGGCCCGATCTGGGCCAACTACATGTCCGAAGCGGTTCAGGGCGACTGCCCCGAATTCGAGACCGGTTCCGCTCCCGACCTCGAAGGCCTCGACAGCGAACACACCTCTTCGTCGAGCTACAACGGCTACGAAGAAGAAGAATCCTACGAAGGCGAAGAAGAAGAATCCGAAGACAAGGGCAAAGGCAAGGGCGACAACGGCGGCGAAGAAAACACCCCGGAGCCCGAACCGACCCCCGAACCGGAACCAGCCCCGACGCCCGAACCCTCGCCGGCACCAGCACCCCCGGCCGGCGGCGGCATCAGCCCCGGCTGACGTAAGTATCTGCCCGTACCGGGTAGGCTCCAGTGGTGTTCGCGTCTGGGCGGTTAAGGCTCTTAAGCGCACTCCTGCTCGTGGGCTTGGTCTGCAGTTCGATCTATGCGACCAGCGGCAGTGCCGAAGGGCGCCGTGTCTACTTCGTAGTCGGTTGCTCTGGCTCGGTCTTCCAGCCAGAAACCATCGCCCTCACCTGCGCTGATGGAAAGGTCAGGTTCGAAGCGACCGAAGTTGGGAGGAATGGACCTCCACTGGCGCCTCCACCCACGGCACTTTGACCTTCCCCGATTGCCCGTCCGACGTCCCGCTGTACGCATGTCGAGACTACGCGGAAGACGAATCCCTCATCCATCTTTGGCGCCCCGTCTACTGCCCGACCGTTCATCACTGGCAGTTCACCCGCCTTCGGGTGGTCGACCTGGAAGGAGACGGTCCGGTCGGCTTCGATCGCGCCTCCCGCTACACCTGCCAGAGCTTCAAGCCCGAGCCCGTCCATCTATTGGGGCGAGCAGCCGCAAAGAACTCGATGCGAAAGGTGCTGTCGCGGCCACGCCTTTCCTATGACGATCGGGCCGGGGGCCGTTTGCACTGCGGCCGACGACTTTCCAAGACGCGGATCGGGTGCGAGATGGGCTGGGTGATCGGCGACACCGGTTACGTCGGCCGCGGCCAGATCTGGCTGACCTTCCAGCGGCACGAAAAACATGCGCACTTCTCCTACCGGCTTACCCAGATCGACGAATACTGCTTGTTCGTGACGATGACGGGAGACTGCACGAAGAAGCTCAGGGCAAGTGGACCGGTGCCCGAGTAAGCGATTGATCATCTCTCCGAACTTTGGGTGCCTATGGGGCACCAAATCTCGGAGAGGCTGTGACCGTGACTCCGAACTTGTCCTCGTCAGGGCGAGGAATATCTCGGAGTGGGGGAGCTACCCCCCGATCAGCTCGATCCGGTAGCCGTCGGGGTCCCTGACGAAGCAGATGCGGTGGCCCTCGGTCCGGCCGCCGGGGCGGTAGGGGGGCTTTTCGGGCTCGATGCCGAGGGTGGCGAGGTGCTCGAGGGTGCCGTCGAGGTCCTCGACGCCGAGGGCGATGTGGTTGTAGCCGGTGCCGTGCTCGTACTCGGCGACGCCGTGGTTGTAGGTGAGCTCGAGCCGGGGATCTTCGCCGGGCATCGCCATGAAGACGTTGATCGCCTCCTCGCCGATCGGCATCCGCCGCACCTCTTCGAAGCCGAGCTTCTCGTAGAAGTCGACCGAGCGGTTGATCTCGCCGATCCGATAGCAGGTGTGGAGAAACGTTGGCACCGCGCCCGCTCAAGGTTACCGGGGGTGCAAATCGACGAAAAGCAGGTAAGAGCTTGATCTTCCCGTTGAAGTCGCCCGACCGGCGTATTACCGTGCTCCGTCGGCTCCGGGGAATGCCCCGACCGTTCAATCTCCCGTCACAGAAAGGCACGCTTTGCAAAGCAAGCTTTCCCGCCGCGCCCGCCTCCGGGCCCTGGCTCTCGCGCTCTCGGCGACCGCAGCTCTCGCCTTCCCGGCCGCTGCCGCCGCGGCGACCCCGACCGGCGTCACCGACGTCATCTCGATGGAGCTGACCAAAGGCAAGCTCAAATTCGTCGGGCCGGAATCGGTCACCGTCGGCGACCAGCTGGAAATCGTCAACAAGACGAACCCGAAGCAGGTCGGCCCGCACACCTTCTCGCTGGTGACCAAAGGCTCGCTGCCGAAGACCCCGAAGGCACGCAAGGGCTGCTTCGCGCCGAAACACATCTGCCTCTCGGTCGCGATGTGGCACGGGTTCAACCCGAAAACCGAACAGATCACCAAGAACCCGGCCAAAGCCGGCCCCGCCGGCTGGAGCACGATGGGCTCCGTCAGCAAGAAGGGCGACTCCTGGTTCAGCGGCGAAACGAAGGGTGGGCACTTCTCCCAGGAAGTGACCGCCGAAGCCGGCACCACGCTCTACTACCTCTGCGCTGTGCATCCCTGGATGCAGGGCAAAGTGAACGTGGTTGCACCGGTAGTCCCGCTGCCCGCACCGACCAGCTAGCGGACACGGCTGGGCAGTCCTCAACGCCGCCCCGCTTCGGGCGCCGGGCTCTGCTCGGCGCCCTCGGCGGCGGCACCCTGGCCGCGCTCCTGCCCCTGCGGGGCGGGGGCGGCGGCCTCCTCCCGCTGAGCGCCGAGCCGACGGCGGCGCTGGCCAAGCCGATCCCCTTCCGCGCCCGCCTGCCGATCCCGCCGGTGCTGCGCGACGACCACATCCGGATTCCGATCCGCGAGGCCGAGCAGCAGATCCTCCCCGGCCGCAAGACCCGCCTCTGGACCTTCGGCGGCAGCTTCCCCGGGCCGACGATCCGGCGCCGCGCCGGCCGGCGGACCCGCGTCACCTTCCACCACGAACTGCCGGCGAAGGTGGGGGAGCTCTCGGTCCACCTCCACGGGGGGCATAGCCGGACCCAGTTCGACGGCCAGCCCGGCGGCCTCACCAAGAGCCAGCCCACCTCCCTCTTCTGCAGCATCCCCCGCGGGCTCTCCGCCCGCGAGCAGGGCAACGACCTCCTGCTCGAGCCGGGGGCGAGCAAAACCTACGTCTACGACCTGACGGAGGACGGGCGGCCCGAACGCGCCTCGTTCCAGTGGTACCACGACCACCGCCTCGATCGCACCGCTCCTCACAGCTGGAAGGGCCTGGCGGGGATGTTCATCGTCGAGGACGGCTTCGAAGACGACCTGAAGCTGCCGCGAGGCGACCGCGACCTGCCGCTGATGATCACCGACCGCACCTTCGACCGCCACAACCAGCTCACCGACCCCTTCAAGGGCCAGCGCCCGCCGGCCGACGGCATCCTCGGCGAGAGCGTCCTCGTCAACGGCGCCTACATGCCGCATCACCCGGTCGAGCCGCTGCGCTACCGGCTGCGGCTGCTCAACGTCTCCGCCTTCCGCAGCTACAACCTGCAGCTCTCCAACGGCGCCCCGATGCTGCAGATCGCGACCGAGAGCGGGCTGATGCCGAAGCCGCTGCGCCGCCGCGAAATCCTCATCGGGCCGGCCGAGCGCGTCGAGGTGATCGTCGACTTCTCGCAGATGGCGGGGGAGAGCGTCGAGCTGCGCAGCAGCAAGCGCCACCCGGGCCGCAACCCCGACGGCGCCCACACCTACGGCGGGGCGCTGATGCAGTTCCGGGTTGGCACTAAACGCGTTACCGACCGCACCCACGTCCCCCGCCACCTGCGGCCGCTGCCCGCCTGGACCCGCAAGGCCAAGCGCCGGCCCGACAAGCGCTGGGAGATCACGATCGGCGGCTTCTTCAAGACGACCTGGCGGATCAACGGCCGCACCTTCAACCCCGCCCACGCCGAGGCCTTCCCGAAGCTGAACACGACCGAGACCTGGGAGATCGTCAACAAGACCAACGTCGCCCACGTCATGCACCTGCACCACACCGACTGGTACCTGCTCGAGCGCAACGGCAAGCCGCCGCCGCCCTGGGAAGACTGCCTCAAGGAGACCTTCTTCGTCTACCCGAACGAAAAGATCCTGCTCGCCGGCCACTTCTCCGACTACACGGGCAAGTTCGTGATCCACTGCCACATGCTCGACCACGAGGACCATGGACTTATGTCGCAGTTCCAGGTGGTTCGCGGCTAAAGGAAACAACGGTGTTTGCCGATGCCCCGGGCATGGCGACTCATGAAAATCGGGTACGGGGCAAGCTCCCCTCCAACTGGGACGCCCGCCGCGCCGCTGGCGCTCTGCCGATCGCCGGCGCCCTCCTCGTCGCCCTCTCTCTGGTGCTTCCCCATCCCAGTGGCGGGGACGAAACCGCTCTTCTCATCACCGCCGGCGCGATGGCGCTCGTCGGCATCGTCGCCATGGCCTTCGCCGGTCGAATGCCGCGCTTCGCCGTCCACGCGATCATCGCCGCCACCGTCGCCGCCACCGGCCTGCTGATTTACGAGGCCGGCGCTGCGGTCGGTCAGTACGGGACGATCTGGGTCTGGGCGATGCTGATCTCCTCCTATTTCTTCTCCCGCCGCATCGCCATCGCCCACCTCGCCTGGCTGCTGGCGGTCTACGGGGTGGCGCTGGCCTTCGTCGAGAGCACCGCCGGCTACTCGCCGCTGACCCGCTGGCTCTTCACCCTGATCTCCCTCTCGGTCGTGATGCTGCTGATCAGCTCGATCGTCAGCGCCCAGGCCCGCGCCGACAAGCGGGCACGGCGTTTCTTCGATTTATCCCACGACCTGCTCTGCACGATGGACGAGGAAGGGCGCTGCCGCGAGGTCAACCAGGCCTGGACGCGCCACCTCGGCTACTCGGCCGAAGAGCTGCGGGGGATGCGCCTGCTCGACCTCACCCACCCCGAGGACCACGAGCAGGCGCTGGCGGAGGCGATGAGCCTCTTCCGATCGGGGATCTCGGCCAGCCTGGAGACGCGGGTGCGGGCCAAGGACGGCAGCTGGCACTGGCTGCGCACGAGCTCGACCCTGGCCAAGGACGAGGGCCTCGTCTACGCCCGCTCGACCGACGTCACCCAGCTGAAGCTGATCGAGGGGGAACGCGAGAGGCTGCTCGGCGAGGTCCAGGATCTCGCCCGCCACGACGCCCTCACCGGCCTGCCCAACCGGCGGGCGCTGCAGGAGGCGCTGCCGCGGGAGATGGCCCGCGCCCGCCGCGGCAAATGCCCGCTGAGCCTGGCGATCGTCGACATCGACCACTTCAAGCAATACAACGACACCCATGGCCACCTCGCGGGCGACGAGGTGCTGCGCGCCTGCGCCCGCGAGTGGGACGAGGCCCTGCGCGGCGAGGACGTCCTCGTCCGCTTCGGTGGCGAGGAGTTCCTCGTCCTTCTCCCCGACACCGCCCCTGACTCCGCGGCGGAGATCGTCGAGCGGCTGCGGATGAAGACACCGATGGGTCAGACCTGCTCGGCCGGCCTCGCCTGCTGGGACGGCAGCGAGAGCATCGACGAGCTGCTGCGGCGCGCCGACGACGCGCTCTACCTGGCCAAGGCCGGCGGTCGCAACCAGCTCGCCCAGGCGCAACTCGCTGAGTCATGATGCGCGGATGGGCCGCGCAGAGCACGAACGCGCGGTGCGCTTCCGCACCGCGCGCCGCGATCCGGAGCTGACCGTAGTCGAGGGCTTCCACGCCCTCAAGCACGCGCTGCGATTCGGGGTGAGCTGGTCGAGGCGGTGGCGATCGACCCGGCGGCGCTGGAGGAGATGGCCGGCGACCTTGCCCCCGACCTCGCCGGGGAGCTCGCCGAGCGCGTCGAAACCGTCGACAAGGAGACCCTGGCCGACCTGGTGCCGCTGGTCCCGCACACCGGTGTCGCCGCGATCGCCCGCCGGCCGCAGGTCGACCTCGCCGCGGCGCTGGCCGACCCGGCGCCGGCGCCGGCGGTGCTGCTCGAGCAGCCGCGCAACATGGGCAACATCGGCGCCTGCATCCGCGTCGCCGCGGCCGCCGGCGCCGCCGCCCTGGTCACGACCGGCGAGAACGACCCCTGGCATCCCGACGCCGTCCGCGGTGCCGCCGGGCTGCAGTTCGCTCTCCCCGTCGCTTCGGCCAAGTCGCTGCCGGCGAGCGACCGGCCGCTGCTGGCGATCGATCCGGAGGGAGCGGAGCTGGCGCCCGAGGAGCTGCCGGCGCGGGCGGTGCTCGCCTTCGGGACCGAGCGCCACGGCCTCAGCAGCGAAGTCTTCGAGCGCGCCGAGGGACGGATCTCGATCCCGATGCGCGAGGGGGTCTCCAGCCTCAACCTCGCGACCTCGGTGGCGATCGTCCTCTTCGCGATGAAGCTCAGCGCCCGGTCGCGGTGACGGTGAAAACTACGGATGCACCGTGGAGGAGCGACGAATAGTGTCGGGAATATAGGTACGCGGCAAATTTCACTGCCGCCCCATCCACGAAAGGAAATACGTGCTGCCACTCCCGGTCGCCGACATCAGCTTCGGCGAACTCCTCCTCATCGCGCTCGAGGTGTTCTTCTTCGTGATCTGGATCTGGATCCTGATCACGATCCTCAGCGATCTCTTCCGCGATCACGAGCTGTCGGGCTGGGCGAAGGCCGCCTGGGTCCTCTTCCTCGTCTTCATCCCCTTCCTGACGGCGTTGATCTACCTGATCGCGCGCGGCGAGGGGATGCGGGACCGAACGATCAAAGCCCAGGCGGACGCGAAAAAGCATTTCGACGAATACGTCCGCGAGCAGGCCGGTACCGGTTCGGCCGACGAACTGCACAAGCTCTCCGAGCTGAAGGCGAAAGGCGACCTCAGCCAGGAGGAGTTCGACCAGGCGAAGGCCAAGCTGCTGGCTTAAACGTAGCGTTCAGGAGAAGAACCGCATAGCCGTAATCGGGCGTGAAAGTTTCAAGGTAAGAAATCTAGCTGCAAGTTTTACAGCAACTAAACTTGCAGCTTTCTTATGAATTTCGAAACTGTGAGCGCTACGATTACGGCTAGCGATGGGAATACGAGAGCGCGAAAGAACTTTCGAAAACGTTGCGCGTCTGACGCAAGCTGAAAAGAAGGCTGCCAGTTCCGATATCGCAATCGTTCGTGAAGATCTGGAATCGCAGCTGGGAGGCACCGTTTCTCGAGCGATGGCGGCCCGTCTACTGGGTGTGAGCCATACGGCGCTCAACAACTGGATCGCCCTCGGGGACGTGCCGGTGGTGATCGACAGGAGCGGCCGCAAGCAGGTTCCGATCCCGGCATTGCTCGACCTCAACGAGAAGGTGGAGGAGCAGCGTCGCAAGGGGCGTCGGCGATTGCACGTCATCGAGCCGGTGGTCGCCGAAGCCCGGCGGCGGGCCGAGCGGATGCGCCCCCAGGTCCCGACCGGCGGGCGTGATTCCGTCGATCCCCACCGCAAAGCTGAGCTCCGTGGCCTCGCATACCACCGAGCCCTGGCGTCACGGCTGCGGCGACCGATGATCGACGCGGCGGCGAGGAAGCTCGAGCGATGGAAGCGGGAAGGGCGGATCGATCCTCGCCATGCAGAGGCATGGGAGCAGACCTTCAACCTGCCGATGGCCCAGATTCGCAAAGCGATCACCGCGGACGATGAGCGGGGCCGTGATCTCCGTCAGAACTCACCGCTGGCAGGCCTTCTCAGCGAGCCAGAGCGGCGGAAGATCCTCGAAACGATCTCGTAGGTAATGCGCCGGCATGAGTTCGAGCACGTGATCGCCGCTGCGGCCGAGGTATCCGCTGAGCGGGAGATCGTGGTGATAGGCAGTCAGGCCATCCTCGGCAGTGTGGAAGACCCACCGGCGACGATGCTCCTCTCGATGGAGGCGGACGTCTATCCGCGCAACGCTCCCGACAAAGCAGAGGAGATCGACGGCAGCCTCGGCGATGGCTCGCCGTTTCACGGCACGCATGGCTACTACGCCCACGGGGTCGGCCCAGAGACCGCCGTCGCCCCCGCGGGCTGGGAGGAGCGCCTGGTCCGGATGGACATACCGCCACGGGCGGGGCGGGCCGATGGAGCGGTTGCGCTCTGTTTAGAGGTTCACGACCTCGTGCGGCGAAGTGCGCTGCGGGCCGGGAGCGCGACTGGGTGTTCGCAGCAGATGCGATCTCTGCGGCAATCGTTCGGGTCGATGACCTCGTCGGCCGGGTCAAAGGCCTGCCGGAGCCGCCGGCCGATCGAGAACACATCCGGAGGATGCTGAAGGGGATCTCCGATCGGCTTTCTGGGCCGGTCGACGCCACTGGCTCTTGAACTCCTGCAAAACCCCCAAATTGCAAGGGAAGTTGCGGGTTATCGACCCCTTGTAGGGCGGCGCAGGCGCTTCGCTAGCCTGCGCCGCCGTGCTGTTTTCCTCTTCTTCGCGCCCGGCGCGGCAGCGGATTCTGGTCCTCGCCGCGCTTCTTCTCGCCGCGCTCTGCGTGCTGGCGGCGTCCTGGGCGGAAACCGCCCCGGCCGATCCGCAGCAGAAGCTGAAGCAGACGCGCGACAAGCTCGAAGGGGTGCGGGAAGAGAGCAGCGACCTGACGGCGACGATCGCCGAACAGAACCGGGCGATCGACGCCAAGCTCGGCGAAGTCTCGGCCCTGCGCCAGGAACAGGAAGCGGTCGAGGCCGAACTGGCCGAAAAGGAAGCCGAGCTGAAGCGGGCGACCGTGGCGCTGGAAGCCGAAGAAGAGCACCTGGAACAGGTGCGGGCGAAGCTGAGGAAATCGCTTGATCTGCTCAGCGACCGGCTGGTCGCGATCTACGAGGCCGGCTCGCCCGACCTCCTCAACGCGATCCTCGAATCCGAAGACTGGTCGGAGATGTCGGCGCAGACCGAATACGTGCGCCAGATCCAGGAATACGACGACGCCGTCGTCAACCGGGTCAAGGAGCTGCGCGACGAAGTCCGCTCCGCCGTCGAACGGCTGGACGAAAAACGCGCCGAGATCGAAGGGGTGCGCGACGAAGTCGCCGCCAAGGAGCGCGAAGTCGCGGCCCGCAGCAGGGAAGCGGCGGCGAGCTTCCACGAACTGAAAGCCGAACAGGCCGAGCGCCAGGAAGCGCTCGACGAGCTGCAGTCGCGCGAAGCCGCGCTCAGCGACAACCTCTCGACGATCTCCGAACAGATCGCCTCCGAAGGCGGCGACGCGACCGAAGGGCAGATGCCGGCGCCGCTCAACCCCGGCCAGGAAGCCCAGGTGATCAGCGAAAGCGAAGCCAGCGCCCCGGCCTCGGCGCCGCAGGCGGTCAAGGAAGTGATCTCCGCCGGCAACGCGATCGCGACGACCCCCTACATCTGGGGGGGCGGCCACGGCTCCTTCGAATCCTCCGGCTACGACTGCTCCGGTGCTGTCAGCTACGCGCTGCACGGCGGCGGGCTGCTGGAAAGCCCGCTCGACTCCACGGGACTCGAGACCTGGGGCGAACCCGGCCCCGGCCGCTGGATCACCGTCTACGCCAACTCCGGCCACGCCTGGATGGTCGTCGCCGGGATCGCCTTCGACACCGTCGGCGGCCCCGGCCCCCGCTGGCACGACCCCTGGGTCGACTCCCCGGAAGGTTTCATAGCAAGGCACCCGGCAGGCCTTTAGAGCCCGCCTGGCACGGCGCATATCGGCGTCCTCGGTCGCTTGCGTGCAGAGCACGCGGCGCTCCCTGCGTCCTTGATCTGCTTGGCCAGGCGGGCTCTAAAGGGTAGCTTTGGGAAATGAGTCTTGAGCAGGAGTTGGAGGAGCTTCTGGGGGTCGAGACGTTCGAGCCGCCGGAGGAGTTCCGGGCGAACGCGCTCTGGAGCGACCCGAAGGTCTACGAGGAGGCCGCGGCCGACCCCGAGGCCTGGTGGCTGGCGCAGGCGAAGGAGGTGCTCGACTGGGACGTCGAGCCAAGCGAGGGGCTCGATGAATCCGACCCGCCCTTCTACAAGTGGTTCGCCGACGGGCGCCTTAACGCCTCGGCTCAATGCCTCGACCGCCACGTCGAGGCCGGGATCGGCGACCGCGTCGCCTTCCACTGGCGCGGCGAGGAGGGGGAGGAGCGCGACGTCACCTACGCCGACCTGCACCGCGACGTCCAGCGCTTCGCCAACGGGCTCAAGGACCTCGGGGTGGAGAAGGGCGACGTCGTCGGGATCTACCTGCCGATGATCCCCGAGGTCGTCGTCGCGATGCTCGCCTGCGCCCGCATCGGCGCCCCCCACAACGTCGTCTTCGGCGGCTTCTCGGCCGAGGCGGTCGCCGAGCGGATGGACTTCTCGCAGGCGAAGGCGCTGGTCACCGTCGACGGCGCCCGCCGCAAAGGCAAGACGGCGCCGATCAAGCCGCAGGTCGACGAGCACATGGCCGAACACCACGCCCTGGAGAAGATCGTCGTCGTCCGCCACACCGGGATCGACTGCCCGATGACCGAGGGCCGCGACGTCTTCTATGACGAGGTGATGGACGCGGCCGAGGCGGAGTGCCCGGCGGAGCCGATGGAGGCCGAGCACCCGCTCTTCATCCTCTACACCTCCGGCTCGACCGCGAAGCCGAAGGGGATCCTGCACACGACCGGTGGCTACATGACCGGCGTCACCGCGACCCACCGCTACGTCTTCGACTTGAAGCCCGAGTCCGACGTCTACTGGTGCGCGGCCGACGTCGGTTGGGTCACCGGCCACTCCTACATCGTCTACGGCCCGCTCTCCAACGGCGCCACCTCAGTGATGTGGGAGGGGGCGCCCGACTATCCCCACAAGGGAATCTGGTGGGAGGTCGTGCAGCGCTATAAGGCGACGATCCTCTACGCGGCGCCGACGGCGATCCGTACCTTCATCAAGTGGGGGGCCGAGATCCCAACTGAACATGACCTCTCCTCGCTGCGGCTGCTGGGCTCGGTGGGGGAGCCGATCAACCCGAAGGCGTGGCTCTGGTACCGCGAGGTGATCGGCGGCGGCCGCTGCCCGATCGTCGACACCTGGTGGCAGACGGAGACCGGGGGGATCATGATCTCCCCGCTGCCGGGCCTGACCGCGACCAAGCCGGGCTCGGCCACGGTCCCGTTTCCCGGGGTCGAGGCGTCGGTGGTCGACGAGCGCGAGGGGGAGCCGATCGAAGAAGGGCAGGGGCTGCTGGTCCTGGAGCGGCCGTGGCCCTCGATGCTGCGCGGCCTCTACAAAGAGGACGAGCGCTTCGTCGAGACCTACTTCTCCCGCTTCGGAAAGGAGCGCTACCTGGTCGGCGATGCCGCCCGCAAGGACTCCGATGGCTACCTCTGGGTGATCGGCCGGATCGACGACGTCGTCAACGTCTCCGGCCACCGGCTCTCGACCGCCGAGGTCGAGTCGGCGATCGTCGCCCATCCCGACGTCGCCGAGGCGGCGGTGATCGGCCAGGCCGACGAGGACACCGGCCAGGCGATCTGCGCCTTCGTCACCCTGCGCGGCGGGAAGGACGAAAGCGATGAGCTGGTCGCGGGCATCCGCGACACCGTCGCCGAGCGGATCGGCAAATTCGCCCGCCCGAAGCGGATCGTCTGGGCCGAGGACCTGCCGAAGACGCGCTCCGGCAAGATCATGCGCCGGCTCCTGCGCGACATCGCCGAGGGCCGCGCTCTGGGGGATGTGACGACGCTGCGCGATCCCGACGTGATGCAGGAGCTGGAGTCGAAAATTGCCGAGGAGCAGGCGAAGGCCGACTGAGGAGCGCCTAGCGCTTCGCCATCCGCTCGATCGCGACCTCGAGCGCCTGCAGCTGCTCCTGGACGCTCTTCAGTTCCCGCAGCGCCAGCTCCTCCGCGCTCAGCTGCTCCTCCTCCAGCTCCTCCTCGATCTCGGCGATTTCGGGGGCGAGGAAGCGCTGGGCGAAGGAGCCGGTGAGGAGAGCGACGAAGCCGATCCCGATCAGCAGGATCACCGTCGAGACGATCTCGCCGCCGGTCGTCGTCGGGTAGATGTTCGACCCCAGCGTGGTCATCGTCGTCAGCGCCCAGTAGGTCCCCTCCCAGAAGTTGAGGTGCTGTTCCTTCTCGAAGGCGGCGAAGGCGGTGCCGCCGGCAACGATCGTCAGGGTCGCGAGCAGAAGCGCGTAGCGGACTCCCTCCAGCGAGAAGACCTCGCGCGAGAGTTCGGCCAGGCGCAGCAGGCGCAGGAGCCGCAGCAGGCGCAGGACTCGCAGGCTCTGGAGGCCGGGCGGCAGCACCGGCGGCGTCAGAAAGACGATCACCACGTCGAGCGGGTGATGGCGCAGCCAGGCCTTCTTGTCGGGCACCACGCTCAGCATCACCACCAGCTCGACAAGGAAGGCGAGCCACGTAGCCCAGTTGAGGACGACCGCGACCGTCTCCAGCGTCCCACCCGGTTTCGACTCCGTGATCGCCACCGTGGGCACGGTCAGCGCCGCCGCGATCAGCATCGGCGTATTCAGCTTTTCGCGGATGCGAATACTGCGCTCGTCCATCCGCGTCTGCTTCGACGCGACTCCGCTGGTGCCTCTTCAGAAGCGGTGACGGGTCCCAGAAACGACAAGACCCGCCGCGAAGGCGGGTCGAGTCTGGTGAAGCGGGGAACCACCCCGCAAGCGACTGACACCCGTGCCCTCAAGTTAGCACGGCTCGTCCCATCCTCGACCCGCATGTCGCGGTATGTCTGCGGAGGGCGCCGGACTCGAACCGGACCCGGCGGTTGACCGGGCAGAGCGAGTGTCAGTCGCTTGGAGGCACCCACCTCCATCACCCTCCGGCGGCCGATCCTAGGGGCGGATTTCGCCACTTCAAGCGGCGTTGCTGAGGTGGCTCAAAGAAATGACACTGACGTGACACTTCTGTTTGAAAGCGCCGCTAGGAGCTGGATTCGGCCACCGGTTCGGCCCCGAGCTCCACGTGCGCCTTGCTGTCCGCCGTGCGGATCAGGAAGAGCGTTGCCAGGAGGCCGAGGACGGCGAAGCCGGCGCCGACCAGGAAGGCGGAGGAGAAGCCGTCGGTGAGGACGGCGGGGTCGCGGGAGTTGCCGATCTCGGAGTTGGCGATCGCCGCGAGGACGGCGAGGCCGAGGGCGCCGCCGACCTGCTGGGAGGTGTTGATCAGGCCGGATGCCAGTCCCTGCTCGCGATCCTCGACGCCGGAGACGGCGGCGATCGTGACCGGGACGAAGGCGAAGCCGAGGCCGACGGCGGCGAAGAGCGAGGGGCCGAGGATGTCGGCGAGGAAGGTGCCGTCGGGGCTGATCTGGGAGAACCAGAGGAGGCCGATGGCGATGAAGGCCATGCCGGCGGCGAGGATCGGCTTGAAGCCGACTTTGGTCACCAGGCTGGAGGCGACGCCGGCCGAAAGCATGATCGCGACCGCCAGCGGCAGGTAGGAGAGCCCGGCCTTGATCGCGCTGTAGCCGAGCACCTGCTGCATGTAGAGCGAGATGAAGAAGAACATCGAGAAGAGCGAGGCGCCGACGAGGATGCCGACGACGTTGGCGCCGGTGATCGTGCGGATGCGGAAGATCGAGAAGGGGACCAGCGGCGCGCGTGAGCGGCGCTCGATCGCGACGAAGGCGATCAGCAGGATCGCCGCTAGGGCGAGGACGCCGATCGTCTGCGTCGAGCCCCAGCCGGCGTCTTCGGCGTCGAGCAGGGCGAAGACGAGGGCGGAGAGCCCGAGGGTGATCGTCGTCGCGCCGGCGACGTCGAAGGTCCGCATCTCCTGCTCGGCGCGGGATTCGGCGATCAGGCGCGGGGCCACCGCCGCGGCGGCGATCCCGATCGGGACGTTCACCCACAGCACCCACTCCCAGCCGAGGTATTCGGTGAGGACGCCGCCGAGGAGGACGCCGGCGGCGCCGCCGGAGCCGGCGACCGCACCCCAGATCCCCAGCGCTTTGTTGCGCTCGGCGCCGTCGCGGAAGGTGGTGGCGACGATCGAGAGGGCGGCGGGGGAGAGGATCGCGGCGCCCAGCCCCTGGGCGGCGCGGGCGGCGACGCAGCTGCCCCGAGGTGGCTGCCAGGCCCCCGAACAGCGAGGCGATCGCGAAGAGGACCAGCCCGAACATGAAGACGCGGCGGCGACCGAGCAGGTCAGCCAGGCGCCCGCCCAGCAGGAGGAAGCCGCCGAAGGTGAGGACGTAGGCGTTGACGACCCAGGGCAGGCTGCTCTCGGTGAATTCGAGCGCTTCCCCGATCGTCGGCAGGGCGACGTTGACGATCGAAGCGTCGAGCACGACCACGAACTGGGCCGAGCAGAGCAGGATCAGGGCGATCCAGCGCTTGTCGCGGGCCTCGGCGGCGTCGGTCATCGAGGGACCTCCATCGCCGCTGAGGATTTCACATCGGCGATGCCGGCTCTTCTCGAATCGTGCGGTCCTAAGATCGGCCCTCGCAGGCCAACCAGGAGGCCTTGGACGAGGCCGTCGCGAGGGTTGTCGAGACGCCGCCTAGCTCTTCAGCTGGGAGGCATCGGGCGCGCCGAGGCGGGCAAGGAATTCGACGAGCAGGCGTTCGACGGTCTCCGGGGCGTCGGCGAAGGGCCAGTGGCCGCTGGCGGGGAGCACGTGGACGTCGGCGGAGGGAAAGGCCCGGGCTTGCTCCGCGGCGTAGGAGGACGGCAGGTAGGCGTCGTCTTCGCCCCAGATGACCAGCGCCGGGATCTCCCGCGGGGCGAGGATCCCGATCAGGTTCTCCGACATGCCGCCGGGGTCCGGCGTCGCCCGGTAGAGCTTCAGCACCGCCCGCCGGGTCCGCCGGTCGTAGTTGTCGTACATCGCTTCGACGAACTCGCGCGGCAGCCCGCGCGGCTCGTTGCGGTTGAGCGCGAACCGGTAGCCGCGGCGGTTGGTGATCGCCTGGAAGATCTCGCCGAGCACCGGCGTCCGCCAGATCCGCGCCAGGGTGTGCCAGGTGTAGCCGGGGAGGACCCCGGTGTCGATCAGGGTGATGGCGCTGAGGGCGTCGGGGTGGGCCATCGCCCAGACCAGCCCTATCGGGCCGCCGAAGTCGTGGAGGACGAGGTGGGCCCGCTCGATCCCCAGCTCCTCGAGGGCGCCGGCGACGAACTCCGCGTAGCCGACCGGGGTGTGCTCGAATCCGTCGGGGGCGACGGTCTCGCCGAAGTCCGGCAGGTCGAAGGCGACCGCCCGGTGGCCGGCGGCGCCTGCTGCCGCGACCAGCCGCACCCAGTCGTCAGCCGAGCCGGGGTTGCCGTGGACGAAGACGACCGCCTCGGCGGCGTCGGCAGGCCCAGCCTGGAGGAGGCGCGTCCTGGTGCCGCCGGCGAGCAGGCTGGAGCGCTTGATCTCCGCGCTCATCGTGCCAGGGCGTGACGGGCGTTGACCGCGATCGCCCGCGGCAGCATCCGGGGGATCATCTGCGCCGGGCCGATCTGCCGCGTGGCGTAGGAGTCGATGAGCGCTGCCGCCCTGGGATCGCGGGCTGCGGCGGCGAACATCATCTTTTCCGGCAGATTGAAGCGGCGCCCCGTCGAGTAGTCGTGCATGAAGAAAGTGTGACCCCGCAGCTCCTTCGCGTGGCGGCGGCGGTAGCGGCCGAGGCCCTTTTCCAGGGGCTGTTCGCCGGCAAGCGCGGGGAGGATCGCGTCGCACAGCCACCCGGCCGACTGGAAGGCCCAGCCGCAGCCGACCCCGAACAGCGGATCGGCGGCAAGCGCCGCGTCGCCGATCAGCGCCAGGCCGGGCGCGGTCGGGCGCCGCATCCGGTTGGTCATGTCGACCTTGCCCATCACCGAGTCGACCAGGCGACCCTCGCGGATCGGCGGCGCCTCGGGGACGTCGGCGAGAAACCTGACCAGGGCGCCCTCGGGGTCCCGCTTGAACTCGGGCAGGCGGTCCTTGGTCGGCATCGCTGCGTAGAAGGTGAGGTCGGTGTCGGTCGGGAAAGCTGCCGCCCATTGCGGGTCGAGGAACCAGGCCGTCGCATCGGGTGCGTGCGCCGGCGCCGCTCCTTCGAAGTAGGCGCCGTAGGCGAACCTGGCGTTGGGGGAGGTCTTGACCGGGACCTCGCTGAGCTCGGCGATGCGCGAGTCGCGACCGTCGGCGCCGATCGTCAGCCGGCTCCGCAGCTCGCGCTCCTCGCCGTCGGGGTTGCGGACGGCGACGCCGGCGAAGGTCTCGCCCTCGCGCAGCAGCCGCTCGGCGTTCCAGCCCAGCATCAGGTCGACCCCGGGCGTCGCGGCGGCGGTGGAGCGGACCATGGGGTCGAGCACCTCGCGGCGCAGGTTGATCCCGCGCCCGGCCTGCTCGGGCGGCGCTTCGACCCAGCCCCATCTGGTCCAGGCGTGCACCCGGGGCCGCGTAGCGCCCGCCGCCTCGATCGGCTCCAGTAGCCCCAGCCGTTCGATCGCCGGCACGCCGGAGGCCTGGATGAAGTGCGAACAGGTGCGCTTGTAGGCCTGGGGGTCGGGTTGCTTCTCAATCAGCGCGACCCGGTGACCGGCGCGACCGAGCTGGACGGCGGCGGTGCAGCCGGCGAGGCTGGCGCCGACGACGACTGCGTCGTATGGGGCGGCCGCGGTGGCGTCTGGGGAATCGGTCTGGGGCATGGTCGGCCTCCCGTCGTCTGCTGGCTATCGTACGTTCCGTACTATACGCTTCGAATTATGAATAGCAACTCGATCAAGCTCACCGGTACCTCCTACGCGCTCCTCGCGATGCTCGAGGAGTTCGGCGAGATGACCTCCTACGCCATCAAAGGGGCGATGGAGAGCTCGATCCAGAACTTCTGGCCGGTTCCCCACACCACTGCCTATGAGGAGCCGGTCCGCCTTGCCGCTGCCGGCTATCTCTCCGCCCGCCAGGAGGAGGGGGGACGCCGCCGCCGCGTCTACTCGCTCACCGACCTCGGCCGCGAGGCACTGGCTGACTGGGCGGGAGAGCCGACCGCCGCTCCGCCGCAGCTGCGCGACGAAGCGATCCTCAAAGTATTCGCCGGGGCGGATCCCGGCGGCCTGCACGACGCCCGCGTCGGTTGGCATCGGGAAAAGCTCGGGGAGCTGCGCGCCTATCTCCAGTTGGCCCGTGTCGGCGAGGGCTTCGGCCGCTCGGTCCGCACCCTGCAGGCCGGCGTCGCCTACCACCAGAAGATGCTGGAGGCGATCGAGATGGTCGCTGCCGAACGCGAGCGGGAAGCAGGAGAGGAAGGATAGTTTGCTAAACTAATTACCAGAGCTAATCAATGCACACGCAGGCCAAGGACATCCCCCTCAGCGAGCGCGCGGCGCACCTGCGCACCGCGATCGTCCGCACCGCCCGGCGGCTGCGCCAGGAGGCGGCGGCCGAGACCTCCGGTCTCACCCCGACCTCGGTCGCGGCGCTGGCGACGATTGAGCGGCACGGGCCGATGACCCCGAGCGAGATCGCCGCGATCGAGCGGGTCAAGCGTCCGACGATCACCCGCACCCTCGCCTGCCTCGAACGCGAGGGGCTGATCGACCGCGCTCCCGACCCCGACGACCGGCGCAGCGCCCTGGTCAGCGTCAACGGCGCCGGCCGCGAGCGGCTGCGGCGCCTGCGCGGGCGCAAGAACGCCTACCTGGCGCGGCGCATGCGTGATCTCACAGACGAGGAAGTCGAGACGCTCGAGCGGGCGGCCGAGATCCTCGAGCGGATGCGGGAGGGCGAGCGGTCACTGTGACGGCCGCGATTCGCCACTCGTTCAACTCGCTGGAGGTCCCCAACTACCGCCGCTACTTCGCCGGCCAGCTGATCTCCCTCTCCGGCACCTGGATGCAGACGGTGGCGGCGATCTGGGTCGTCCTCAGCCTCACCGACAGCGGCATCGCCGTCGGGTTGACGACGGCGCTGCAGTTCCTGCCGATGCTGCTGATCGGCGCCTGGGGCGGTCTGCTTGCCGACCGCTTCCCGAAACGGCGCCTGCTAATGACGACGCAGGCGCTGATGGCGATCCCCGCCTTCTGGCTCTTCGCCGTCACCGCCGCCGGCGTGGTCGAGCCCTGGATGGTCTACCTCGGTGTCTTCGCGATGGGCGCTGTCAACGCCGTCGACAACCCGACCCGGCAGAGCTTCGTCTTCGAGATGGTCGGCGCCGACCGGGTCGTCAACGCGGTCAGCCTCAACAGCGTCATCGTCCAGGCGGCGCGGATCGTCGGCCCGGCGCTGGCCGGGATCCTGATCGCGACTGTCGGCGTCGTCCCCTGCTTCGCCCTCAACGCGTTCACCTTCGTGGCGATGATCTTCGCGCTGAGGGGGATGGACCAGAGCCGCCTGCACGCGGCGCCGGTGGCCAAGCCCGAGCCCGGCGCGATCCGGGCCGGCCTTCGCTACGTCCTGCGGACGCCGGAGCTAATGGTGCCCCTGGCCCTGATGGGCCTGGTCGGCACGCTCGGCTTCAACTTCCAGGTAGTGCTGCCGCTGCTCGCCAAGTTCAGCTTCGAATCCGGGGCGATGACCTACGCCGCCCTCGTCTCGGCGATGGCGGTCGGCTCGATCGCCGGCGCCCTCGTCAACGGCCACCGCGGCCGCACCGGCCCGCGCCTGATTGCCGGCGGCGCCCTCGCCTTCGGCGTCTCGGCCCTGCTGGCGGCGGCGATGCCGAGCCTGGCGCTGGAGATCCTGATGCTCGCCCTCCTCGGCGCCGCCTCAGTCACCTTCGCCGCGACGATCAACTCGACCCTGCAGCCGGCGGTGACCCCGGAGATGCGAGGCCGGGTGATGGCCCTCTACTCCGTCGTCTTCCTAGGCTCGACCCCGATCGGCGGCCCGCTGGCCGGCTGGCTGGCCCAAAGCTACGACCCGAGAGTGGCCCTCTGCCTCGCCGGCCTCTCAGGTCTGACGGCCGCCTGGATAGCCCACCTCAGCTTCACCCACATCAGAGGCCGCCACGAACAGGCGACCGGCGAACATGCCGTGGCGTAGGGAGGCCCGGTCATCACCCGCTAGCTCACGAGTCCGCGAGAACCCGCGCTATACACGGGTTCTCGCGGATTCGATGATTCGCGAGCCACCAGAGCTCGCTCGATGGGACGAGTTGGTGGGGGGTCCCTGGGTACTTGGCACGGAGACCGAGCATTGCGGCTTGATGCGACAGCTGTCCCCGATCCGACTCGGCGGAGGTGCTCCCAGGGACCCCCACCGGCACCCTCCTCACACAACCTGCCCGAAAGAAAAGCGGAGAGGGCCTCGACGGACCCTCCCCGCTGCTAACCGCCGACCCTCCGGCGGTCCTCCTCAATCAGCTACCGATGTACCCGGCGCTTTCGAGGTACGCCGTGGCGGCTTGCTTAGGCGTTTCCTTTTCGAGTTCGACCCGAGCGTCAAGCTCCTGGACGACCTTGAGGTCAAGACCTTCCTGCACCTGCAGGATCGTCTTTTCGTAGTCCGGCCCGGCTTCTTCGGCGACCTTCTGCTCGGTCACGAAGATGACGTTCCCGGCCGGGAACACCTTCTTGTCGTCTTCGAGGATGACGAACTTGTCGCTCTCGGCTGAGAGCTGCGGGTCGGTGGTGAAGAGGATCGAGAGATCCGCCTGACCCTTTTCCAGCACCGTGTAGCGGAGGCCGATGTCGACCGGGGTGAACGACTTGAACTTCAGTCCATACAGGCTTTCAAGGCCGGCCAGGCAGTCGATCCGCTGGCGGCACTCGGGCGAGCCGTAGAGGGACAGTTTTTCCGAGACCCCTTCGAGGTCGGAGACGGTCTTCAGGCCGTACTTGTCGGCCGTTTCTTTCGTCGTCCCGACGGCGTTGGCGCTGGCGAACGGAGTCGGTTCGAAGGCTTCGAGGCCTTCCTTTTCGAATTCTTCGTTCGCTTTTTCCCACGCTTCGGTGGCGTCGGCAGGCACTTCTTCGGGTTCGAGGCCGAAGAACGAGGTGAGGGCCGTGCTCGCGTACTCCGGGTAGCCGGAGATCTGCCCGCTCTTCACCGCTTTCAGGGCGACGGTTTCAGAGCCGAGGTTGAGCGCGCTCTTCACTTTGTACCCCGCCGCGGTTAGCGCCTGGGCGTAGATTTCGCCGAGGATTTCCTGTTCGGGGAAGTTCTTCGAGCCGATCGTCAGGCTGACTTTGCCGTTTTCGGGGTTGGACTGAATCGCCCCCGCCGCTTCGCCACCTTCGGTCGAGCCGGAAGTGGTGCTGTCGTCGCTGCTGCCGCAGGCGGCGACACCGAGGGTCAGCGCGAGCGCCGCCAGCGCTGCAAGCAGCACCCGCACTCTCGTCTGGTCGATCCTCACTTAATGCCTCCTCTTGGGGTGGATGGATGAGTCACGTTTCACGCAGTCTTTACCTTCAGCCCGTCGGAAGTAAGGCGGCGCTGCAGAAGTGCGAGCGAACCCTCGATCGTCATCGCCAGCAGGGCGACGAGGAGCGCCCCGGCGAGCAGCCCGTTTTCGCCGTAGACGTTGCGGTTGAGGATGAAGTCGCCGAGCGTTTCCACGCCCGCCAAAGGGGCGATGGTCGCGGTCGCGACGATCACGATCGCCGCCCCGCGGATACCGCCCATCACCGTCGGGATCGCCAGCGGCAGCTCGACCCGGCCGATGACGCTGAGCTCACTCATGCCCATCCCGCGGGCGGCGTCGACGGCTGCGGGGTCCACCTGGCGGACACCGACGTAGGCATTGACCAGGATCGGGGCGATTCCGAGCAGCGCCAGGGCCGGCGCCACGTTTCTCATCCCGATCCCGACCAGGGTCGCCACCAGGGCGATCACCGCCAGCTCCGGGACCGCTCGCCCCGCGTTGCCGATGCCGACGGCAAGCAGTTCGCCCTTGCCCTTGTGGCCGAGGTAGAGCCCGAGCGGCAGCCCGATGAGCAGCGCGAGCGCGAGTGCCAGGACCGTCACCTCGATATGGCCGATCAACAGTTCCATCGTCTTGTCGAAGCCGCCGACCTCCTTGCCGCCGGTGACGTTCGACTCCTGCGGCGTGAAGATGAATTCGACCGCACCGGAGAAGGAGGCAAGGAGGGGGGAAGCACTCACCTCGGCCTCACCTTCCGCCAGGGGGTGAGCAGCCGCTGGGCGCTCAGCAGGAGGAGATCGAAAGCGAGCACCATCAGGGCGATGATCGCGACGGCGATCAGGATCGCGGTCGGGAAGTTGAAGTTCGAGCCGTACATCTCGGTCCCCAGCCCACCGGCGCTGATCAGGACTACCAGGGTGGTGATCGCGATCGTGCTGGCGGTGGCGACCCGCAGCCCGGCGATGATCTCCGGCGTCGCCAGAGGCAACTCGACCTTCCAGAGGATCTGGCGGTTCGTCAGCCCCATCCCTCGGGCCGCGTCCTTGACCGAGTCGGGGACGTTGTCGAAACCCAGCATCGTGTTGCGGTAGATGATCTGCAGGGTGTAGGCGGAGAGGACGATGATCGCCGTGTCGCGGCCGAAGCCGGTCACCGGCAGCAGCAGGAAGAAGAAGGCGATGCTGGGGATCGTGTAGAGGACGCCGGTGGCGGCGAGCAGCGGCGGTTGCAGCCAGCGGGTGCGGTGGGCGATCAGCGCCAGGGCGAAGGCGATGACGAAGCCGATCGCGACCGAGAGGAGGACGAGTTCGAGGTGCTGCAGGGTCGGCGTCCCGTAGCGGTCGATGTTTTCCTTCGCCCAGTCGAAGCAGAAGAGGTGGGTTTCGTCTGCCTGGCAGGGCAGCGTGCCCGAGCTGCGTTCTTTGAAGAAGTCGCCGCCGACTTCGCCCGCCGCCGCCAGCAGGGCAACGCTAGCCATGGGGCCGCTCCACCGCCGGGTGCTCATCGGTCTTCGCCTGCGGCGAGGCGAGGAACTCGGAGATGATCTCGACCGAGAGGACGCCGACGATGCGGCGCTGGTGGTCGACCACGGGCGCGTACTGGGTCTCGTGCTGGAGCAGGTCGGCGAGGGCGTCGCGCATCACGTCGTCGAGCTCGAGCACCGGGCCGAGGGGGGAGTCCGGCCGGCCGGGGACGACGTCGGCGGCGAGGTCGCGCTCGCTGAGCCAGCCGAGCGGCCGGCGCTCGTTGTCGACCAAGAGCGGGAAGGGAACTTCGACCTCGGGCGAGTCGAGCTTCGCCCGCACCTCCGCCGTCGCCTGGCCGACGTGGGCGAGCGGGGCCTCCCAGAGGTTGATGTCGCGGACCCGCATCAGCGCCAGCCGCTTCAGCGCCCGGTCGGCGCCGACGAAGTCCTCGACGAACTCGTTCGCCGGCGCCATCAGCAGTTCCGCCGGGGTCGCGTACTGCTCGACCCGGCCGCCCTCGCGCATGACCGCGATCCGGTCGCCCATCTTGATCGCCTCGTCGATGTCGTGGGTGACGAAGAGGACGGTCTTGCGGATCTCCGCCTGCAGGCGGAGGAACTCGTTCTGCAGGCGCTCGCGGTTGATCGGGTCGATCGCCCCGAAGGGCTCGTCCATCAGCATCACCAGGGGGTCGGCGGCGAGGGCGCGGGCGACGCCGACGCGCTGCTGCTGGCCGCCGGAGAGCTGGGCGGGATAGCGGTCGCCGAGCTCGGGGTCGAGCCCGATCAGCTCCAGCAGTTCGGCGCTGCGGGCGCGGATCCGGTCCTTCTCCCAACCCAGCAGCTGCGGCACGGCGCCGATGTTCTGGGTGATCGTGCGGTGGGGGAAGAGGCCGATCTGCTGGATCACGTAGCCGATCTCCCGCCGCAGCTGGGCGGCGTCGCGCTCGCGGACCGAGCTCTCGCCGATCAGCACGTCCCCCTCGCTGATCTCGACCGTGCGGTTGACCATCCGCATCGCCGTCGTCTTGCCGCAGCCGGAGGGGCCGACGAGGACGCAGATCTCACCCGCCGGCACCTCCAGCGAGAGGCGGTCGACCGCCGGCTCGGAGGCGCCGCGGTAGCGCTTCGTCGCCTCGTCGTAGCGGACGGAAGAGGCCTGGGAATCGCTCACAGGCCTAGCCCCCTCGCCCGCTCGGCGGCGCGGGCGACGATTTCGTCGAGCTCCGGCAGCTCGCCCTCGCGCATGAGGACCCGGCCGGCGACGACGGTGGTTGCAACGGCGGCACCGCTGGCAGCGTAAACGAGGTCGGACACGAGCTCTCCGATACCCAGCTCGGGCGAATCCGCACGCAGGAGGAGAAAGTCGGCGGCGGCACCGGGCTCCAGCGCACCGGCGCCGAGGCGGGCGGCGCGGGCGCCGGTGGCGATCGCCCAGGCCTCGGCGGCCTCGATCGCGGTCGGATCGGCGGCGGCGTGCTTCTGGGCCAGGGCGAAGGTCTTCAGGTCGGCGAGCAGGTCGAGGGAGTCGTTGGAGCCGGCGCCGTCGCTGCCGAGGCCGATGGCGATGCCGGCGCTGCGGGCGGCTGGATAGGGGAAGACGCCGCCGACCGCGAGCTTCATGTTCGCGACCGGGTTGGTGACGACGGTGGCGCCGCGCTCGGCGACGAGCACCAGCTCGTCGGGGTCGAGCCAGACGCCGTGGGCGAGCACCGTGCGCTCGTTCAGCATCCCCAGCCGGTCGAGGTAGAAGGCGGGCCGCTCGCCGTGCTCGGCGAGGCAGTCCTGCACCTCCTTCTCGGTCTCGGAGAGGTGGATCTGGATCGGCAGGCCGCGCTCGGCGCTGAGCTCGCCGATCCAGCGCAGCGACTCTTCACTGACCGTGTAGATCGCGTGCGGGGCGAGGGCGGGGGTGATCTCGGGACCGCACCCGGAGAGCTCCTCGAGCCCCCGGTGGGCGGCCTCGCGCAGCTGCTCCGGGCTGCCGTGGAGGTCGAAGAGGGGCGCGCCGATGGTCGCCCGGATGCCGGTGTCGGCGACGGCCCGGGCGGTCGCCCCCGGCTGCCAGTACATGTCCCAGAAGCGGGTCGTGCCGCTGCGCAGCATCTCGGCGCAGGCGAGCCGGGCGCCCCAGTAGACGTCCTCCTCGCTCAGCTTCGCCTCGACCGGCCAGATCTTCTCTTCCAGCCAGGGCATCAGCGGCAGGTCACCGCCGGAGCCGCGGAAGAGGGTCATCGCCGCGTGGGTATGGCCGTTGACCAGCGGCGGCACGAGGTGGTCGCCGCCCGCGTCGATCGTCTCGTCACCTGGTTGGGCGGCGACATCGGGCCCGATCGCCTCAATCGTCCCGCCCTCGCAGCGAACCCTGACCCGCTCCCCGTCCAGGAGCGCGTTCTCGACCGTCAACCCCATGCGCCCCCCTCATTCGCCTGTTCCTTTTCGGCGCATAGGAACGAAAAGGAACAGGCGAATGTCATCGGCCCACCGCTCCTAGGCGCGGCAGGACCGCTTCCAGGCCCTCGCGGAGGCGCTCGGCGTTGGCGCGGCGGTCGGCCTCCATCGCCGCGGTGCTGACCTCGCCCTCGCCGAGGCCGTTGGCGAGGTTGTCGACGACGCAGAGGGCGGCGTAGTCGAGCCCGAGCTCGCCGGCGACGACGCACTCCGAGGCGATCGTCATCCCGACCACGTGCGCGTGCGCCCCCATCAGCCGGATCTCGGCCGGGGTCTCGAAGCGGGGACCGCGGGCCTGCCAGTAGACGCCGCCGTCGCGCGGCGCCTGCCCGCCCTCGCTCCAGGCCGCGATCACCTCCCCGCGCCAGCGGCGGTCGAAGCCGGGCGCCGAGTGGGCGCGGGCGTCGTCGAAGATCGAGTCGCCGAGGTTCAAGGCGATGAAGTCGTCGGGGCAGACGAGGCTGCCGACGCCGAGCTCGTCGGGCCGCAGCGAGCCGACCGAGCCGATCGCCAGTACGCGGTCGCATCCCTGCTCGGCCAGCGGTCGCAGCGTCGCCGCGTGGTCGATCGCATGGGGGAGGACGAAGGTGCCGTCGCTGGCATGGCGCTGGACGATCGCCGCCCCCTGCTCGGCCGCCGCCGCGGCAATCTCCTCGCCCCCCGGCCCCAAGGCGTTGCTGCCGAGGATCACCGCCAGTCGTCCCATCCGGCGATCCTATGCTCAGAACCCGGCCGCGGTAGAGGTTATGCCTCTATAAGAGGGAAAAGCTCTGCCGCTCCTCGCAATCAGCCCTCGCGGTGCGCCTTGAATGCCGCTGCCGCCTCGTCGTGGTCGACCAGCGGTTCGGGATAGCCCAGGCGCTCGAACCCTTCCATCCGCCAGGGGCGGAAGATCGCCTTGCCGCGCACCGACTCCAGCTCGGGCAGGTAGCGGCGCACGTAGTGGCCGTCGGGGTCGAAGCGCTCGGCCTGGCGGATCGGGTTGAGGACGCGGTTGGGCCGCGTGTCGTTGCCGGTCCCCGCCACCCACTGCCAGTTGCCGGCGTTGTTGGCGATCTCACCGTCGCTCAGCAGGTCCCAGAAGTGCCAGGCGCCCTCGCGCCAGTCGACGTAGAGGTCCTTGCAGAGAAAGGAGGCGACGGTCATCCGCGCCCGGTTGTGCATGAACCCCTCCTCGGCGAGCTGGCGCATCGCCGCGTCGACCAGCGGGTAGCCGGTCCGCCCCTCGCGCCAGGCCTCCAGCGCCCGCTGCGAGCGCGACCAGCGGTCGCCCCGCCGCCGATAATCGCGGCGGGGGAGGGACGGGGTCGCGGCGAGCACCTGGTGGTGGAAGTCGCGCCAGCCGAGTTGGCGGACGAAGGCCGCGCCGCCGCGCCGCTCGCCCGCCTCGCGGGCCAGCTCCAGCGGCGAGACGCAGCCCCAGCGGATGTAGGCGCTGAGGCGGGAGGTGCGGTCGCCGGCGAGGTCGTCGTGGCCGTCTTCGTAGCCGCCGAGCCCGTCGCGGAGGAAGGCGCGCATCAGCTTGCGGCCCTCGCCCTCGCCGCCCGGCATCCGCCCCGGCGAGGGCCGGCCGTCGAGGAGCGAGTCGAGCGCCGGCAGCCGTCCGGCCGCCGGCTTGTTCGGGACGGAGAGCTTGCGCGGGGCGCCGTGGCCTTCCCGGCGCGGCACCTGGCTCCAGGCGCGGTGGAAGGGGGTGAAGACCTTGAAGTGGTCGCCGCTCGCCGGCGTCACCGTGCCGGGGTCGACGATGGTGATGCCCGGGTGGGCGGTGAACTCGATCCGCTCCTCGGCGCAGGCCCGCGCCAGCCGCTCCTCGCGCCGGCGCGCGTAGGCGCTCCAGTCAGCGCTGACATGGAGCGCGGTCGCGCCGCACTCACGCGCCACCGCCACCGCCTCGCGCACCGGATCCCCCCGCCTGACGAAGAGCCGGCCGCCCGCCCTGCGCAGCGATACGTCGAGGTCGCGCAGCGCCTCGAGCATGAAGGCGACCCGGTTCGGGGCCGCGAACCGCGACCCCAGCAGGTGCTCGTCGAAGACGAAGAGCGGCACCACACGCTCTGCCCTCGCGGCCGCGGCCAGGGCCGGATGGTCGTGGATGCGGAGGTCCCGGTTGAACAGCACGACGGAGGTATCGATTGCCATATGGTCCTGAAATGGAGAACGGAACCTCTGGAGAAAGGGATCAGTCGGGCCGCGACTCAGGCCGCGACGAGACCGAGGAGGAACGCCTCGACCGCAACCTCTCCGAGTTGCTGCAGGAGCTGCGCGTCGCCCTGCCCGGTGTCCAGGTGCTCTTCGCCTTCCTCCTCGCGGTGCCGTTCCAGCAGGGCTTCGAAAAGATCACCAGCTTCCAGAAGGACGTCTACTTCGGGACTCTGATCTGCACCGCGATCGCCGCGGTGATGCTGATCTCTCCCTCCGCCTACCACCGGGTGACCTTCCGCTACCAGCAGAAGCGCCGGCTCGTCTTCTACGCCAATCGCTTCTCGATCACCGGCCTCGTCTTCCTCGCCCTGGCGATGACCGGGGCGATCATGCTCGTCACCAACGTTCTCTTCGGGACCACGGCGACGGTCGTCACCACCGCCCTGGCGGCCCTCGCATTCGGCTTCTTCTGGTTCGCGCTGCCGCTGCAGCGCCGGCTCAGGCTGCAGGCTGCGCAGGAGCCTCTAGGCGAGCCCGAAAGCGACTGAGCTCCCGCTCGAGGTCGTCGAGGAAGGGCAGCAGCGGTCCCTTCTCGCGCAGCAGCCCGAGGTCGGCTTCCCAGATCTCGAGCTTGAGCTCGACCGGGACCTTGAATTCGTCGCGGATCGCCTCGCCTTCGTCTTCGTAGGCGGCCCGCAGGGTGATGACGTTGGTCAGCTTGTCGGCGCCGTAGATCGCCATCGCCTCGTCCCCGGCCGCCGCGACCCGTTCCCGGTGCTCGGCCTTGCGCTCGCGGTAGGACTCGATCGATTCGTCGTCGGTGAGAACGCCGACGATCCCAGCCACCGCTTCGCCGAACTTCTCGCGCAGCTCGTCGAGGGTCGTCTCGGAGTCCTCGACGACGTCGTGCAGCAGCGCCGCCGCCACCGCCTCCTCGCCATAGCCCTGCTCCTCGAGGCGGGCGGCGACTGTGACCGGGTGTTCGATGTAAGGCATCCCGCCGCTGCCGTTGCGGACCTGGCCGGCATGGTCGGCCCGCGCCTGCTCGAGCGCGCTGCGCACCAGCGGCGAGCGCTCGGCGGCTGCCTCGATCCTCTCGGCAGGGGACACGCGGCCAGCCTAGATGATCGTTTCCATCATCGAGGCCCCTATAGGGGCCTCGATGATGGAAACGATCCTGAGAGGCGGCGTCTCAGGCGGTCGCGGCGGCTTTGGCCGCCCGCGCCGGCAACTCGAACTCGGCCCGCTCGGCACCCAGCTCGAGGGCGCCGGGATCGCCGCCGAGCTCGACCCACTGCCGCTGCGCCTCGACCGCGAGGGCGTCGAGCTGGTCGTCGGAGTGGAGCGGGTCGTGATGGAAGAGGACGGAGCGCTCGGCGCCGGTCCGCCTGGCGAAGCTGAGGGCGTGGGAGATCGCGGAATGGCCCCAGCCGACGTGGCACGGGTACTCGGCGTCGGTGTACTGGCCGTCGTGGATCAGCAGCGAGGTGTCTCGGGCCAGCGCGAAGCCGGAGATCCAGTCCTCCTCGAGCGACTCGAGGTCGGCACCGAGGGCGGGCTCGTGGTCGGGGATGTAGGTGAGCGAGGAGTCACCGTCGTCGATCCGGTAGCCGAGGGTGGGGCCGCGGTGGGTGACCGAGGCGGCGCGGATGCGGGCCGAGCCGATCTCCCACTCGCTCTCCGGGCAGTGGCGGAAGGAGACGTCGCAGGGAAGCTCGCGGACCTCGACCGGAGAGAGCGGGGCGGAGATGTAGCGGGCGATGCGGTCGCGCAGCGAGGCCTCCGGCGAGGCCGGGCCCCAGATCACGATCTCGGTCTGGGGGCGGAAGGCCGGGGCGAAGAAGACGAGGCCCTGGATGTGGTCGAGGTGGAGGTGGGTGAGGAGGATGTGGAGGCGGGTCGGCTCGTCGGGCTGCGCCAGCCCGAGGCAGCGGATCCCGGTGCCGGCGTCGAGGGCCAGCATCGAGCCGTCCGAGAGGGTGACGCCGACGCAGGAGGTGTTGCCGCCGTAGCGGATCGTTTCCGGCCCCGGGGCGGGGATCGAACCGCGCGTTCCCCAGAGCTTGACCTTCATGCCGGTCCGGCTCCGTTGCTGCCTGCCGCCGGCCAGAAGACGGCGATCGCGCCCTGGGAGCCGTGCGGGGTCTGGATCGGCAGGGCGGAGACCTCGACTTCGTGGAGGGTGCCGTCGGTCGAGCGCACGGTCAGCTCGCCATGGGCCGGCCGGCCGGCGCGGACCGCTGTCACCAGCGGCAGCTCGTCGTAGGGGATCGGCTCGCCCTGCTCGTCGAAGGGGCCGAACAGCGATCCCCACTCCTGCGGGCCGACGGTTCCCAGCTCCTCGAAGCGCTTGCCCAGCAGCATCCCGGCGGCCTCGTTGTAGAAGACGAGCAGGCCGCCCTCGTCGACGAGGAAGGCCGGCGTCGAGAGGGCCGACATCAGGTTGCGAGCAAGGATCAGCTCCAGGGGTCTCTGCGTCACGAAAGACACTTTAGATCGTCAAGTTCGAACTGCCACTAAATGCCGGGTTTCAGCGCAGAGAGCCAAGAACAGGGAGGTTCGCCTTCTTCTTGTTACAACGGCGTGACTTTCGTCACTTAGGTATCTCGAAGTGGTGGTGGGGTGCTGGTGGGGGAGGGGGCGGGGGTGTCCGCTAGCCGGCGGCTTCGGCGCTTCTTAGGCCGCCTTTGGCCCAGACGGCGAATAGGAGGGTTAGGGCTATTCCTATTGCGAAGGCGGCTCCTACTAGGACCGGGTCTCCGGAGATGAAGCCTCGGCCTGCCTCTAGGAGGGCGGTGATCGGGTTTATCGAGGCGATGGTGTGGATCCAGCCGCTTAGTAGGTCCAGGGGGACGTAGACGGGGGCTAGGAAGAGGACGAGGAAGGTCGGGAACTGCATCAGTGGGCCGCCTTGGATCGAGCGGACCCGCATCGCCACCCCAGCCGCCCAGAGCGTCGCAGCGACGTTGACGAGGACGGCGAGCGCGTAGAGGGCGACGATTTCGCCACCGCTGCCGCCGATCTCCATGTTCGCGATCAGCGCCACCACCGTCAGCACCGCCCAGGTGACGAGGGCGCGGAAGAGCGCCGCTAGCGAGTAGCCGAGGACGATCCCGCTGCGGTGCCCGGCGGCGAGCATGTAGCGGCGGCCGAAGCCGGTCTCGAAGTCGCGGGCCATTGCGAAACCGGTGAAGACGCCGCCGAAGGCCGCCGACTGCAGCAGCACGAAGACGAACTGGAAGGCCGTGTAGCCGCTGGGGAAGTCAAAGCCCGGGACTTCGCTGATCGCCGCCAGTCCGCCGGCGAAGGAGACGAAGAAGAAGAGCGGGAACAGCAAAGACGGCACGATGAAGGCCGGGTTGGTGAGGAAGTTGTGGATGCTGCGCCAGGCGACCGCGCGGGCGACGGTGATCCTGTCGGCGACGCGGGGCTCGGTGGCGTGGGGTGCGACGGCTCGGTTCCCGTTCACGTTCGCACCAGCCTCGTCTTCAGGGCACTGCTCGCGGCGGTCATCCCGATCGTCCCGATCGCGACGGCGATCGCAAAGCCGAGCGCCAGCTGGTCCAGCTCCCAGCCTTCGATCAGCAGCGAGCGGATCGCCTCCAGCAGGTAGGTGACCGGGTTGACGCTGGCGATCGCGTGGAACCAGTCGGTCGTCAGTAAGTCGAGTGGCAGGGTCATCGCCGAGAGGAAGAGGAAGACGAAGAAGACCGGGAAGAGGCCCTGGACCGCCTCGCCGGAGCCGAAGCGCAGGGCGGCGAAGAGGCCGATCGTGCCGAACGCGACGGTGATCGTCACCGAGAGGAGGACGAGGACGAGGGCGCCGCCGACGCCGGCCGCGAGTTCGGCACCGGCGATCAGGCCGACGCTGAGGTAGGCGACCGCCTGGACGAGGCCGAGGACGACGGCGCCGGCAAGGAGGCCGCTCAGCAGTGCCGCCCCGCGCAGCGGCGTCAGCGCCAGGCGGTTGAGGAACCCGGTCTCGATGTCGCGGGCGAGGTCGGTCCCCGAGTTCATCACCGAGAAGAGGGCGCCCTGGAGGAAGGGCACCGCGAGGATGAAGGTGAGATAGGAGTCGGTCGGGAAGCCGGGGAGATTGGTCGCGTCTTTGAGCCCGCCGGCGTTGACCGCGAGGAGGAACATCGGGAAGACGATCGCGGGGACGATCTGCGCCGGCTGGCGCAGGGTCCGCAGGATCGAGCGGTGGGCGAGCTGGCCGATCTGGTTGCGGAGGTTGGTGCTCACGCCGAGGCCACCGTCTCGGTCTCGCCCGTCTCCGGCTCCGCTTCCTCGTCGGCGCCCTCGAGCGAGCGGCCGGTCTTGGCGAGGAAGACGTCGTCGAGGGAGGGGGCGTGCAGCTGCAGGTGCTCGATCGCGATCTGCTCGGAGTCGAGCGCCCGCACCACCTCGGCCAGCTGCGACTCGCCGCCCTCGAGGCGGACGGCGACGCCGCGCGGGGAGGAGCCGGCCCCCTCGCCGAAGCGGCCGAGGACCGCCGTCATCCGCTCGCGGTCGCCCTCGGCGAGGGGAACCGCTTCGACGGTCGGGCGGCCGATCTCCGCCTTCAGCTCGGTTGGCGTCCCCTCGGCGACGAGGTGGCCGTGGTCGATGATCCCGACCCGGGCGGCGAGGGCGTCGGCCTCCTCGAGGTACTGGGTGGTGAGGAAGACGGTGACCCCGTCCTCGGCGGCGAGCCGCGCGACCTCCTCCCAGAGCGCGGTGCGGCTCTGGATGTCGAGGCCGGTGGCCGGCTCGTCGAGGAAGAGGATGCGGGGCTGGTGGGCGAGGGCGAGCGCGAGGTCGAGGCGCCGTTTCATCCCGCCGGAGTAGCCACCGACCTTGCGGTCCGCCGCGTAGGCGAGGCCGACCCGCTCCAGCAGTTCGTTGCCGCGGGTTTCGCGGTCCCGCTTGGCGAGGCCATGGAGGGCGGTCTGCAGGCGCATGTGCTCGCGCCCGGTCAGCAGCGGGTCGAGGGCGGCCTCCTGCAGAGCGGCGCCGATCGCCGCCCGCACCTGCGGCCCTTCCTCGACGACGTCGTAGCCGCCGACGCGGGCGGTGCCGGCGGTCGGAGGGAGGAGCGTGGTCAGCATCAGGACAGTGGTCGACTTGCCGGCGCCGTTGGGGCCGAGGAAGCCGTAGATCTCGCCCTGGGCGACCTCGAGGTCGATCCCGTCGACCGCCCGCGGCCCGTTCTTGAACTCCCGGACGAGCCCCTCGACTTCGATCCCGCCCCTAGCGGTGCTGTCAGCCATCCGAACTCCAGACCAGTTGCTTGCCAAACTCGAAAGTTGAGGCTAGCAAAATTTGAGATACTCTAATTTCTATGAAAACCGGTAATATCAGTGCAAAGGGGGATCTGGCAGCCAGCGCCTGGGGCCTTCTCGTCGGCCTGGTCTATCCGCCGCCCTTCCTCGCGATCGCTCGCGAATTCGACCTCCGCCCCTCGACCTTCGCGGCCCTGCGGGCCCTCGAGCAGCCGCGGACGATGGGCGAACTCGCCCGGGTTCTGCACTGCGACAACTCCAACGTCACCGGCATCGTCGACAGCCTCGAAGACAAGGTGCTCGCGATTCGCAAACCGTCGGAGGACGATCGTCGGATCAAGGTGGTTGAGCTGAGCGGACAGGGCGAGGCCCTGCTCAGGCGCCTGAAGCGCGAGGTCGCCAAGCCGCCGGCATGGGTGAAGAACCTCTCCGAGGAGGACCAGGAGGCGCTGCGCGAGATCCTCGAGCGAGCTGTCGAGACCCAGTCGCCGCCCAACGACTGAGCGCGAAACCTCGCAAAGGCGTAGAACTCCCGTCCCGATGCGCGAGCGCACCCGCACCTACAGCCTGGCGATGAACGTCAACCGGCCGGTTGCCCGGTGGGGACGGATGCAGGTCGAGGGGCTGGAGGCGGTGCCCGAGCAGGGCCCCTTGCTGATCCTCGGCAACCACGACAGCCACTGGGACCCTGTGATGGTCGGCATCGCTGCTTTCAAGCGGCGGCAGATCCGCGCTCTCGCCAAATCGGAGCTCTGGGAGGTGCGCGGCCTGGGACCCATCCTCAACGGCATGGGCCAGATCCCGATCCAGCGCGGCAAGGGGGACAAGGATGCCCTGGCGAAGGCGATCGAGACCCTGCGCGCGGGAGCCTGCATCGGCGTCTTCCCCGAGGGCACCCGCTCGAAGGGCAAGGTCCTGCGCGCCCGCAGCGGCGTCGGCCGCCTCGCCCTCGAGGTTCCGGAGGCGCACGTCACCCTGGTCGCGATCGAGGGAACCTCCGACCTCACCGGCTTTCCCCGGCGCCCCCGCATCCGCATCCGTTTCTTCAACCCGGTCGGCGGCCAGCCCCGCCCCGACGAGGACCCAGGCGCCCTCTCCGCCCGCCTCCTCTCCGAGATCCGCGAGCTCGTCCCGCCCTCGCTCTCCTACCGCAGGCGCGCCAAGCTCAGCGGCGTCAGCGAAGACTGAGGGCCCGCTCGATCCGAACCAGCACCGCGTCGCGTTCGCCGTGGATTTGGTGCCAGGTGACGCGGAACACCCGGTAGCCAGCAGAGACGAGGAACTGGTCCCTGCGCCGATCGTTCTGGAAGGCGTCCGGCGTCTCGTGGGTCTCGCGGCCGTCGGTTTCGACCACAACCCGTTGCTCCGCCCAGAGGAAGTCGACGAGTAGCCGCTCCCCCTCGATGTGCAACCAGACATTGCAGCCGGGGCGGGGGAAACCCCTGTCGATCAGCTCGGGCAGGGCGAGCGTCTCGAAGTCGCTGCGCACGTCCGGGACCTTGCCGTCCTTGGTCCGGTAGGGGAGGAGGGCGAGCTCGAGCGACCGCAGCCCCCGCCGCCGCTTCGCGTGGTGGATGGAGACGTCGACGGCCTGGAGGTCGAGCTTCCGGCGGATCGCCGCCCGCCCGACCGTCTTCTTCAGCGTAGGCAGGCTCACCATCCCCGCGAGGTCAATCTGCGTCCGGGCGACAGTCGTCACGGCCACCCCGTGAACGACCTCGACCTCCTCCGGCTCCGGATACCGGCAGCGCCGGCACCGGATCCCGTCGATCTTCCGCCCAGCCTCAACCGGGACGATCACATCGATCAGCCGCGGCGCCTCATCCCAGAGCCGATGGAACACCGCCGCCGTCCCATGCGAGATCACCGCGCCGTCGCCACAGGCCAGCAGCGCCCCTCGCAGAATCGTCTGACGAGACACCGCCCGGTGCCCGACCGTGTAGACGCCCCGGTGAATACGGTGAAGGTTTCCCGAAGCTGCTCCTCGTGAAGCGGCACGCATAGATACTCCTGCTGCCTCGAGCTGATCGAGCGAGATGACCCCGCCCTGTCCCGTGGCGGCCTCGGCTACCAGGTGCCGACCCTCGCCCCTCTTCGACTTGTGGTTCTTTTCGGTTGCCACGCATCCATAAGGAACCGCGCAACCCGAACTCTCCCCCCGCGGCCTATGCCGTGGTTCCTTTCGGACGCTCAGAGTCCGAAAGGAACCACGGAACTGCTGGCCCGGCGCGGCCTGGCCGGGTGCTCTCTCTGAGGTGGTCAGTCCTCGGGCTCTTGGCCGTTTGGCAGCAGGGCGTACCACTGGGCGCCGTATTGGGTGATGTCGTTGCCGTTGGCTTCGCCTGGACCCTTGTCGCCGGCGTAGGTGTAGAGGGGCCAGCCGTTGTAGGTGACCTGGACCGTCCCGTCCGTGCGCTTGGTCGTGCCGAGCATGCTTCGATCGGCTGGGCCTTGGGCCTGGGGGTTACCTTCGGTCAGGAGGGGAGGCCAGGCTGCGGCGCAGGCGCCGTAGCAGGCCGACTTCGAGCCCTTGTCCTTGTGGAAGTCGTAGAGGGTGAGCCCTTCGGAGGTGACGAGAACCGTGCCGAGGTCGCCAACCTTCGCCGCCGCGACGATGCCGTCTCCACCCCCGGTTTCGGCGCCTTCTCCGTAGCCGCCTTTCGCGCTCGACCCGTCCCCTTCTTCGTTCGAGGCCGGCTTGTTCGCGCTGGTGCCACCGCTCTTGCCGCCGTAGGCACCGCCGCTGCTCGAGTCGCCACCGCCGCAGCCGGCGACCACCAAGGCCGCGACCACGAGCAAGGCGAGCCCATATCTGATCCTGCTCACGTCGCTTCCTCCTTGTTTTCGATCTGGACCGCCGCCACCGGCGAATTGACCGGGGCGACGAACGTTCGCTTGCCGGTGTCGACGACGACCGCCCGCGTGCGCGAGAGGTCGAGGGCCGAGCTGAGGACCGCGTCGGAGTCGTCCCCCCAGCGGTAGCGGAAGGTTCCGGCCGGATACGAGGCCCCGTTGGGCCCTCGCAGCCAGACCCGGCAGAGCGTCCCCGAGGGAACGCCGTGCACGTACATGTGGATCTCGGTGCCGTAAGCGTGCGGCTGCAGGGTCGCGTCGATCTTGATGCCCGCCGGCAGGTCGGCGAACTTGACCTGCTGCTGTGGCCCCGTACTTCCCTCGCCGCCACCGAAGACGAAGAGGAGCAGAACAGCCGCGACCGCCGCCGCCGTCGCGCCCCCGAGTGCGAAGCCGCCGAAGAGACGCCGCCGGCGGCGCTTCTCGCTCCGCCCGCGCTCCGCCGCGATCGTCGCCGCGACCCGCTGCCCCAGCTCCGGCGGCGGCTGCGGCGCCGGCCCGAAGCGCGCCGGGTCGGCGTGGGGGAGCATCAGCGCGACCGGCTGCAGGCTCGCCAGCTCGGCCCGGCACTGGGCGCAGCCATCCAGGTGCGCCTTCAGCCCGACCCGCTCGTCGCCCTCCAGATGCCCCAGCGCATACGCGCCCAGCAGCTCGCGCCACTCGCGGCAGTCGTTCCTAGTCTTCATAGCCCATCTCCTCGAGCACGACCCGCAGCGCCCGCAGCCCGTAGTAGACGCGGCTCTTCACGGTCCCCTCCGGCACCCCGAGCTCCTCCGCCACCTCCGCGTAGGGGCGGCCGCGGTAATAGGTCTCGACGATCACCCGCCGGTGGTCGTCGCCGATCCGCCGCATCGCCTCCTCCACCTGCCAGGCGGTCAGCGCCTCGTCGAGCGGCTCGACGCTCGGCTCGACGCCGCCCTCGGCGACGCCCGGCCGCACCGCCCGCGCCCGGCCCAGGTCGATGACGACGTTGCGGAGGATCGCGAACAGCCAGGTCCGCAGCGACCCGATCTTCGGATCGAAGCGATCCCCCGCCCGCCAGGCGCGGACGAAGGTCTCCTGCACGGCCTCTTCGGCGAGGCCGGCGTCTCCCAGCGAACGGACCGCGAAGCCATACAGCTCGCCGGAATGGGCGGCGTAGGCCTCGCGGACGTCTCGCTCGCGGCTGAGCGCGCCCCGGGTCGAAGTTCCCCTCTTCAGGGTTTCAGGGATCATCCGACCCGGCATACGCTCCCCGGCAGCGCCGGGTTCAAATACCTCTCAGAGAGGGCCCTATTCGAGTTTTCCGATCTTGAAGATTTTCGTCCCGCAATCCGGGCAGACTCCCTGGATCGCCGGGCGACCGTTCTTCATCGTCACCTGTTTGGCGTCTTTGATCTCGACCTTCTTGCGCTCTTTGACGCAGTAACCCTCAGGCATGAAGGGGCCCTCCTTTCGTTGCCGCCGAACGGCAAATCTCGCTTTGCGAGCGAGGTGGATTGAGGCGAATGTAACGCAGGTCCATGACGCTGCCGCGATACTTCGTGCGAAACCGCACTAAACGCCCGCGGTCAGCGTCAATTACCCTGCCCCCGCAGTCTCAAGCCCTTCCAAGCCTTCAAGGAGATCAGGAATGCCCGAAGCAGTCATCGTCGACACCATCCGCACGCCGATCGGCCGTGCCTTCAAGGGCTCGCTGGCCCAGCTGCGGCCCGAGGAGACGGGCGCCTTCGTGGTCGACCAGCTGCTCGAGCGTAACCCCGAGGTCGACCCGGCCCTGATCGAAGACGTCTTCTGCGGCGTCGGCATGCCGCAGGGCCTCGAGGCCTTCAACATCGCCCGCATCATCTCCCTGCTTAGCGAGAAGCTGCCGCAGGAGGTCAACGGGGTCACCGTCTCCCGCTACTGCTCCTCCAGTCTCGACGCGATCCGCCACGCCGGCAACGCGATCAAGGCCGGCGAGGGTGACGCCTACCTCGCCGTCGGGGTCGAGTGGGTGAGCAAGTTCAACGAGCGCACCGAGCCCGCCGGCGCCGCCGACCGCAACCCCAACCTGATCGGCGAGAACGGCCAGCCCAACGCCTACATCGACATGGGCATCACCGCGGTCAACGTCGCCAAGAAGTACGAGGTCAGCCGCGCCGACATGGACAAGTTCGCGCAGCGCTCCCAGGAACTCGCCGTTCGCTCGCAGGAAGACGGCTTCTTCGATCGCGAGATCGTCCCGGTCAAGCTCGAGGACGGCACCGAAGTCAGCAAGGACGACGGGCCCCGCGCCTCCTCGACCCTGGAGAAGCTCTCCGAACTGCCGGAGGCCTTCGAAGGCGGCGGCGGCGTCACCGCCGGCAACTCCTGCCCTCTCAACGACGGCGCCGCCGCGGTGCTGCTGATGAGCGCCGAGAAGGCGAAGGAGCTCGGCCTGAAGCCGCGCGCCCGGATCATCACCGCCGCCACCCACGGCAACGAGCCGGAGCTGATGGGCGTCGCCCCGATCGGCGCGATCAAGAAGGTTCTCGACCGCGCCGGGATGTCGATCACCGACGTCGACCGGGTCGAGCTGAACGAGGCCTTCGCCGCCCAGGTGATCCCGATCATGGCCGAATGCGGGATCGACGAAGACAAGCTCAACACCCACGGCGGCGCGATCGCCCTTGGTCACCCCTTCGGGATGACCGGCGCCCGGATCATGGGCACGCTGCTGAACGTACTCGAGACCGACGACAAGCAGGTCGGGCTGGAGACGATGTGCGTAGCCGGTGGTCAAGGCAAGGCAATGCTGGTCGAACGCCTCTGAGGCCATCTGACACGGCGCATTTCGGCGTCCTCGGTCGCTTGCGTGCAGAGCACGCGGCGCTCCCTGCGTCCTTGAACTGCTTGGTCAGCTGACCTCAGACAAGGTTTAGGGTGAGCTTGTGGAGACCCTTCTCTACGAGACCGAGGGCCGAGTTGCGCGCATCACCCTCAACCGTCCCGAGCGGGGGAATGGGATCACGCCTCAGATGCCGGTCGAGCTGGCCGAGTGCGTCGAGCGGGCGAACCTCGACCCGGAGGTGCACGCGATCGCCCTCGCCGGCAACGGCACCGGGTTCTGTGGCGGCTATGACCTCGTCGCCTCCGCCGAGGGCGATATGAGCGCGCTGGGGGAGGGGAGCGCGCCGCCGCCCGGCTCGCCGCTCGACCCCGCGGTGATCGGCGCCAACCACGCGCCGGAGACGAACTGGGACCCGGTCACCAACTACCAGTTCATGAGCCGCAACGTCCGCGGCTTCATGAGCCTCTTCCACTCCGAGAAGCCGGTCCTCTGCAAGGTCCACGGCTACTGCGTCGCCGGCGGCACCAACATGGCGCTCTGCTCCGACCTGTTGGTGATCGCCGAGGACGCCAAGATTGGGTACCCGCCCGCCCGCGTCTGGGGATCGCCGACCACTGCGATGTGGGCGAGCCGGCTGGGGCCGATGCGGGCCAAGCGCCTGCTCCTCACCGGCGACTCGCTGACCGGCGCCGAGGCGGCGGAGTGGGGGCTGGCGACCGAGGCGGCGCCGGCTGCCGAGTTAGACCAGCGCTTCGAGCGCCTGCTCGAGCGCGTCGCGCGGATGCCGATCAACCAGCTGGTGATGATGAAGCTGCTGGTCAACCAGACCGTCCACGCGCAGGGCCTCGCCCAGACCCAGGTTCTCGGCACCTTCTTCGACGGCATTGCCCGTCACACCGGGGAGGGCCACGCTTTCGTCCGCCGCGCCTCCGAAGCCGGCTTCCGTGAGGCGGTCCGCGAGCGGGACGAGCCCTACGGCGACCACGGGCTCGAAGGGTTCGGCCTCGACCCTGAGGAGTAGGCTGCCGCCGCGATGAGCGACGCGCCACACCCCAGCTCGACGATCACCCCGGAGTCCGTCCGGGCCTTCCTGCCCGGCAGCTTCCCCGGCGACCTCGGGATCGAGCCGCTCGAGGTCGAGGACTCCCACGCCCGCGGCAGCATCGTCGTCGACCAGCGCCACCTGCACCCCGGCGGCTTCGTCCACGGTGGCGTCTGGACCGCGCTCGGCGACACCGTCGCCGCCTGGTCGACCTTCCGCTGCATCCCGCCCGGCCACAACTTCACGACGATCGAGCTGAAGCTGAACGTCTTCGCCGCCGGCATCCTCGGCGACGAGATCGAGGCCCGCGCCGAGCCGCTCCACGTCGGCAAGAGCACCGTCGTGATCGAGGTCCGGATCGAGCGCCGCCGCAAGGGCAAGGAGCCGCGCCTGGCGGCCAACCTCATCGTGTCCCAATTCGTGCTGCCGCCGCAGAACGCCTAGCTGGCTACTGGCTAGGCCGCGACAGGACTGAGTCGAGAGGCCTCGACGAAGTGGCGGAACAGCGCCGCCTCGTAGGAGCGGTGCACCAGCGTCTCGGCGTGCCACTGGACGCCGATCAGGAACGGCCGGGACGGGTCCTCGATCGCCTCGGGGGTCCCGTCGGGAGCCCGTGCGGTCACCTTCAGCCCGCCGCCGAGGCGCTCGATCGCCTGGTGGTGGAAGGAGTTGACGTCGAGCTCGTCGCGGACCTCCACTTCGTCGTCCCCGAGGGCCGCCGCCAGCCGGCTCTTCGGCTCGATCTCGATCGTGTGGCTCGTCTCGTTGCCAGGGTTGGTCTGCCGGTGCGCGATCTCCTCGGAGACGGCCGGCAGGTGCTGGATCAGGGAACCGCCGCGGGCGACGTTGAGGGCCTGGGTGCCGCGGCAGATCGCCAGGATCGGGATTTCGCGGGCATCGGCGCAGCGCGCCACCGCGAGCTCGAAGCGGTCCAGGTCCGGCTCCGTCGGCCCCAGGTCCGGGTGGGGGGAAGCCCCGTAGGTGTCGGGATCGAGGTCGGGGCCGCCGGAAAGGCAGATGCCGTCGAGCCGGTCCAGCAGCGCTTCGATCGCCTCCTCCGGCAGCGGCGGCACCACCATCGGCAGCGCCCCGGCGGCCTCGATCGCGCGCAGGTAGGTGAGCCCGAGAACCATCTCGCGGACTTTCGGCTCGCTCTCGGGGGTCTGCTGGATCCGTTTCGGCTCGCGGACCTCCGAGGTCGTGACCCCGATCAGGGGTCGTCCCTGTTGCGCGCCCCGCCTCATGCCTGCAGATTCTCCACTACCCAGGTGTCCTTGCAACCGCCGCCCTGAGAGCTGTTGACGATCATCTCGCCGGCGCCCTGAGCGAACCGCGTCAGCCCGCCGGTCATCGCCGCCTGGCCGCCCGCCCAGGTGATCACGAACGGGCGTAGGTCGATCCGCCGTGGGCGCAGCTCGCCGCCGCGCACGGTCGGGTGGCTGCAGAGCTCGACCGGCTCTTGGGCGATGAAGTGCTCGGGCCGCCGCCGCACCACCGCGACGGCGCGCTTGCGCTGTGGCTCGCCCGCCCGCGGCATGATCGTGACGCCGTGACCGCCGAAGCCGTCGCGCGGCTTGATCACCAGTTCGTCGAGTCGCTCCATCGCCTCATTTCTAGCGTCCGGGTCGGAGAGGTCGTAGCTGGGAACCGAGCGCAGCAGCGGCTCTTCGCCGAGGTAGAACCCGACCATCCGCTCGACGTAGGCGTGCGCCAGCTTGTCGTCGGCGAGCCCGGTGCCGATCGCGTTGGCGCAGCGCAACCGGCCCGACCGCAGCGCCGGCAGCAGCAGCTCGCCGAGCCCGGTGAGGGTGCCGTCGGGGTCGGTCAGCGAGTCGGCGTCCTGGCGACGGTAGATGACGTCGACCTGCCGGCGATGCTCGCGCGAGAGGCGGGCGAAGATCCGCCCCCGGCTCTGTTCGAGCTGGTCGGGCGTGACGATCGGCAGCCCGAGCTCGCGGCCGATCCGCTCGTGCTCGTACCAGGCGCCGTTCTCGGGCCCGTCGGAGAGGATCGCCACCACCGGCTCGTCGCGTCCCTCCGGCGCGGCCGCCCGCAGCGCCTCGCCGAGCTTCGCCAGGTAATCGCCATGGCCGAGCGACCGCAGCGATGCCCCGAGCTCGGGCTCGACGACTTCCCGCACCGCCAGCGCGTAGGTGGCGCCGGAGGGCATCCGCAGGTTGTCCTCGAGCACCCGCAGCTCTCCGTCCTTGCCGCGCACGAGGTCGAGCCCGGCGACCGTCGCCGGCGGCACCGCCGGGTCGAGGAGGCCGCGCATCGCCGGGGCGTAGCCCTCGGAGGTCTCGAGCAGGCGCCGCGGCACGACCCCGGCGTCGAAGATCCGCTGCGGCCCGTAGGCGTCGGCGAGGAAGGCGTTGAGCGCCCGCGCCCGCTGCAGCAGCCCCGCCCGCAGCCGCTCCCACTCCTCAGCCGCGAGCAGCCGCGGCACCGGATCGACGGCGATCGGCTCGCCCTCGCCGAAGGTGAGACCGCTGGCGGCGACCCGCGCCTCGACCCGCGCGCGCAGCTCGGCGAGGTCGCGCCGGCCCAGCTCCTCCAGCAGTCGCGAGTAGAGCGGCCGCGGCCTCCCCTCGGCGTCGTAGGCCTCGTCGGCGCAGTCCTGTTCGGGCGAGTAGGCGGGAGCGCTCACGCCCCCGCTTCTACCCGCTCCTCGGGCACTTCCAGCCTTTCGATCTGCGGCAGTTTCCACATCCCGCTGGCGATCGTCAGCCCGATCGCGACCGAGAGGAAGACGAGGAACCATTCGCCCGGGCCGAGCAGGACGAGGTCGAAGAAGTCGCGCAGGAAGGGGAGGGCGAGGATGCCGGCGTAGGCGCCGCCGAGCCCCATCACCATCCCCAGCATGTTGCTCTGGATCGCGATGTGCTCGCGGCCGGGGCCGCGCTCGAGCAGGAGGATGAAGGCGAGCCCGAGGGCGATCAGGGTCGAGGTCGCCGCCGTCCTGCCCTCCGCGAGGGTGCCGCCGGCGACGGTGTCGACGAGGAAGAAGGAGAGGATCGAGGCCAGGGCGGTGGAGACGCCGGCGGGGACGGCAAAGGCGGCCAGCGCCCGCAGCAGGCGGCCGCGGTAGAGCGGCCCCTCCGACGGCATCAGCGCCAGGGCGAAGGAGGGGATGCCGATCGTCAGCAGCGCCGCCACGGTGAGGTGGCGCGGGAGGAAGGGGAAGACGAACCCGGGCACCGCGACCAGCAGGATCAGGGTCGCCGCGTAGACCGTCTTCGTCAGGTAGAGGCGGCCGAGCCGGTGGATGTTGCGGGCGATCCGCCGGCCCTGGCCGATCGCCTCCGGCAGCCGCTCGAACTCGTCTTTCAGCAGGACGACGTCGGCGACGCCTTTGGTCACCTGCGTCCCCGAGCCCATCGCGACCGCCATCCGCGCCCGCTTCAGCGCCGGCACGTCGTTGACGCCGTCGCCGATCATCGCCACGTAGCGCCCCGCCCCGACCAATGACCCGACCAATGATTTCTTCTGCTCCGGCTTGATCCGGCAGAAGATCGTGTTCTCGGTCGCCGCCCGCGCCAGACCCGCCTCGTCCTCGGGCAGGTCCGGCCCCTCGATCACCCCGGCCTCCTGCGGCACCCCGACCGCGTAGGCGACCGCGGTCACGGTTGCGGCGGCGTCGCCGGAGATCAGCTTCAGGTCGACTTCCTCCTCGCGCATGTAGGCGATCGTCTCGGCGGCGTCGGGTCGCAGCGTCTCCTCCAGGACGACCAGCGCCAGCGGCTGCATCGGCGGCGCCCCCTTGGCGGCGGGGTCCTCGGGGAGTGCCTCGCCGGTCTGCCCGAACGCGACGACGCGGCGCCCGGCGGCCGTCTCCTCCTTCAGCTTCTCGGCCAGCCGCGGCGGCAGGCTCAGGGCCCCGGACTCGGTGAGAATGTCCGGCGCGCCGAGCACGTAGGTGGCGCCGCCGGAGCCGCCGTCGAGGGAGACGCCGCTCCACTTCCACTCCGAGGAGAAGGGGACCTCGCCGCGCACCGTCCCCGCCTTCCCCGGGAACTCGTCGGCGATCGTCTCCAGGGTCTGGTTGCGGTTGCCGGCGCTGGCCGCGAAGCGCCCCAGCGCCGCCGCCCCGGATTTGGGGTCGACGCCGTCGGCGTACTCGACCGCCGCCAGCCGCAGCTCGCCGGCCGTCAGGGTCCCGGTCTTGTCGACGCAGACGGTGTCGACCGAGGCGAGGCTCTCGGTCGCGCTCATCTGCTGGACCAGCGTGTTCCGCTTCGCCAGGTGTCGGGCGGCGACCGCGAAGGTGACGCTCATCAGCAGGACCAGGCCCTCGGGGATCAGGGTGACGAGCCCGGCGGTGGCCGTCTGCGCCGCCTCGTCGAGCGGGACGCTGCGGAGCTTGAGGCTGAGGATGAGGACGACCGCCAGCGGCAACATCACGTAGGTGGAGGCGAGGATCACCCGGTTCACCTCCTCCTGCAGCGGCGAGGGCGGGTGGCGGAAGGTCTTCGCCTCGCCGGCGATGCGGCCGGCGTAGCTCTCCTCCCGCACCGCGTCGACGACGTAGTGGCCGGAGCCGGAGACGCAGAAGGAGCCGGAGAGGACGCGGTCGCCCTCGCTCTTGCGGATGCCGTCGGACTCGCCGGTCAGCAGCGACTCGTCCATCGTCAGCCCCCGCGACTCGGCAACCTCGCCGTCGGCGATCAGCTGGTCTCCCGGCCCGACCGCGATCAAATCCCCCGGCACCACCTCGTTGGCGATCAGCTCGACCTCGGCGCCGTCGCGGACGACCTGGGCGTGGGGGGCGACGAGGACGGCGATTTCGTCGAGCGTCTCCTTCGCCTTCTTCTCCTGGTAGATGCCGATGCTGGAGTTGACGACGGCGATCAGGCCGAAGATCGAGTCGGCGTAGAGCCCGAGCCCGAGGTCGAGGACGAAGAAGCCGGCGATGATCGCGTTGAAGAGGGTGAAGACGTTGGCGGCGACGATGCTCGCCATCGAGCGCGAGGAGTCCTGGGCCGGCGGTCCCAGCTTGCGCAGGCGCGCCGCCGCCTCCTTGTTCGAGAGTCCCTGGTCCACGCTGGCTCGGCCGTTACCCATTCGGCCACCTATTCAATAGGGTGCGGGAACTATGGGCCTGAAGCTTGGACTCAACCTGGGCTACTGGGGGATCGGCCCGGCCGGCACCGACGCGGCGGAAATCGTCCGCACCGCCGAGGGGCTCGGCTACGAGTCGGTCTGGGCGGCCGAGTCCTACGGCTCCGACGTCGTCAGCGTCCTCGCCTGGCTGGCGGCGCAGACCGAGAAGATCAACCTCGGCGCGGCGATCATGCAGGTGCCGGCCCGCCCGCCCGCGGCGGCGGCGATGGCCGGGGCGACGATCGACAAACTGAGCGGCGGCCGCTTTCTCTTCGGCTTCGGCCCCTCGGGACCGCAGGTCTCCGAGGGCTGGTACGGCGTCCCCTACGCGAAGCCCTGGGGGCGGACCCGCGAGTACATCGAAGTCGTCCGCGAGATCGTCGCCCGCGAGGGCCCGGTCGAACACCAGGGCGAGCACTACACGCTGCCGTTGCCCGGCGGCGAGGGCAAGCCGCTGAAGCTGAACTTCCACCCGCTGCGCAACGAGATCCCGGTCTTCGTCGGCGCGATCGGGCGCAAATCGGTGGAGATGGCGGCGGAGATCTGCGACGGCTGGATCCCAATCTTCTTCAGCGTCGACGCCTTCGAGGAGACCTGGGGGGAGCACCTTGAGGCCGGTTTCGCCAAGGGCGGGCGCCAGCGCTCCGACCTCGAGGTCAGCCCTTCGCTGCAGGTGGCGATCGACGGCGACCTCGAGGCGGCGAAGAACGTCGTCAAGGCCGGTCTCGTCCTCTACTTCGGCGGCATGGGCAGCCGCAAAACGAACTTCTACGTCGACCTCGCCCACCGCTTCGGCTTCGGTGAGGTCGCCGACGAGGTCCAGCAGCGCTTCCAGGACGGCGATCGGGCGGGTGCCTTCGAGGCGATGCCCGACGAGATCGTCGAGGCGACCTCGCTGGTCGGTACCGAGGCCGAGGTCGCCGAGCGGGTCGAGCGCTTCCGCGGCGCCGGCATCGACCGGCTGATCTGCTCCCCGGTCCACGTCGAGCGCTCCCAGCAGGAGCACACCCTGGAGCGACTCGCTGCGCTGGCGGGGGTCTCTGCCTAAAGAGGGCTCGGCAAAACCTCCGCGCACGTCTGGCGGCGGCGGACACTGCGCGGTGCGGCGTCCTCAGTCGGCCAAATAGCGCCGCTCATGAGTATCCGGTTCGCTCAGGGAGAACAACTCCTGGACCCCGGGGGACAGCCCGGGATGGGTCGACTGGAGCCGCAGCCGACATTGACCACACTCCGCTGTGGTCAATGTCGGATGCGGCGCGAGCCGGCGGATCTGTCGGATGTCTGCGCGGGAGGCTCGCAGGGCCAAGCCTGACCTCCGAATTGAGCTGTTCCTTTTCGTTGCCTTTCGACGAAAAGGAACAGCGGGAAGGCTGGCCGGAGTGTCTCCTCGGCCTTCACCTGAGCGAAGCGGATACTCATGAGCGCGGCTATTCGGCCTCCCGGCGTCCTTGCCCCGCTTGGTCCGGCGCGCGCCAGACGCACACGCGGGTTTCGCCAATCCCTCCTGCGGCAGGGCTGCTGACGCCGTCCTGGCCTGATCGCATATCCTCCCGCGCCGCGCCATGAAGATCGGAGTGCCGAAAGAGACTGCTGATGGGGAGCGCCGCGTGGCGCTGATCCCCGACGTCGTCAAATCGTTGACCAAAAACGAGAAGGTCGACGTCGTCGTCGAGTCCGGGGCCGGTGAGGCCGCCGGCCACACCGACGCCGCCTACCAGGAGGCCGGGGCCACCGTCGGTGCCGCCGAGGCCGCCTGGGGCGCCGACATCGTTCTCCACGTCGCCGTCCCCAGCAGCGAGGACATCGCCAAGCTGAACGGCAACCAGCTGCTGATCTCCCACCTCAACCCGTGGGTCGCGGCGGACACCAACAAAGCTCTTGCCGGTGCCGGCGTCACCGCCTTCGCGATGGAGGCGATCCCGCGGACGACCCGCGCCCAGGCGATGGATGCGCTCTCCTCGCAGGCCGCCGCCGCCGGCTACGCCGCCACCCTGATCGGAGCGCGCGAGTCGGGCCGCTTCTTCGGAATGATGACCACCGCCGCCGGCACCGTGCCGCCGGCCAAGGTCCTCGTCCTCGGCGCCGGAGTCGCCGGCCTGCAGGCGGTCGCCACCGCCAAGCGCCTCGGCGCGATCGTCACCGGCTTCGACATCCGCCGCGCCGCCTGGGAGCAGATCGCCTCGCTCGGCGGCCGCCCCCTGGAACTGGACTTCATCCCCGACGCCGAGGGCGAGGGCGGCTATGCCCGGCCGCTGACCGACGAGGAGAACGCGCAGGTGCGCGACGCCCTTGCCGAGAACGCGGCGAAACAGGACATCATCGTCACCACCGCCGCGATCCCCGGCCGCCCGGCGCCGCTGCTGGTCACCGCCGAGGCGGTCCGCAACATGGCCCCGGGCTCGGTGATTGTCGACCTCGCCGCCGAGACCGGCGGCAACTGCGAGTTGACCGAGGCGGGGCAGACCGTGGTCGAGGGCGGCGTGAAAGTGATCGGCAGCCGCAACCTCCCCTCGGAGATGCCGGCGCCGGCCTCCCAGCTTTACGCCAAGAACCTCGAGAACCTGCTCGGCCTGATCGTCACCGACGAGGGCGAGGCCAAGGTCGACTTCGAGGACGACATCATCGCCGCCGCCTGCATCACCCAGGGCGGCGAGATCAAAAACGAGAGGGCCGCGAAATGAGCCTGATGACCGAGATCACGATCTTCGTCCTCGCCGTCTTCGTCGGCTTCGAGGTGATCTCGAAGGTGCCGACGACCCTGCACACGCCGCTGATGTCGCAGACCAACGCGATCCACGGCATCGTCATGCTCGGCGGCCTGATCGTGCTCGGCTACGCCGACGACGGGCTCGAGTACCTGATCGGGACGATCGCCGTCGCCTTCGGCGCGATCAACATCGTCGGCGGCTTCATGGTCACCGACCGGATGCTCGGCATGTTCTCCAAAAGACCAAAGCCGGCCGCCTCCTCCGCTTCGCGTCCGGGGGCGTCCGGGTCTGAGAAGGGCTCGGACAAATGATCCAGGCCGTGCTTCAGCCGGGCGGCGACGGAGCGACCGCCCTCTACATCGTCGCCTTCTCGCTCTTCATCATCGGAATCAAACAGGGGACCCACCCGACCACCGCCAAGCGCGGCAACCTGATCGCCGCCGTCGGCATGGCGATCGCCGTCGTCACCACCCTGCTGCTCGACGGAATGGGCAACTGGGGCCTGATCTTCCTCGGCCTCGGGATCGGCACCGCCGTCGGCGTCATCGCCTCGATCCGCGTGCAGATGACCGAGATGCCGCAGATGGTCGCCCTCTACAACGGCGTCGGTGGCGGCGCCGTCGCCCTGATCGCCTGGTCTGAGATCCGCCACGGGAGCCTGGGGCTTCCCCTCGACGAGCTGATTCCGATCATCTTCGCCGGCGTCGTCGGCTCGGTTTCCTTCTGGGGCTCGAACATCGCCTTCGCCAAGCTCCAGGACCTGATCCCGACGCGGCCGATCGCGGCCCCGGGCCAGCAGGTGATCAACGCCGTCCTGCTGATCGCGATCGTCACCATCTGCGTCGTCCTCGCGGTCGACCACGAATCGCCCTCCGAGGGCCTCTTCATCCTCCTGCTTGTCCTCGCCGGGATTCTCGGCAACATGGTCGTCCTGCCGATCGGCGGCGCCGACATGCCGGTCGTGATCTCGCTGCTGAACGCCTTCACCGGCCTCTCCGCCGCGGCCGCCGGCTTCGCCCTGGACAACGTCGCCCTGATCGTCGCCGGCACCCTGGTCGGCTCCTCGGGAACGATCCTCACCCTGGAGATGGCGACGGCGATGAACCGCTCGGTCTCCAACATCCTCTTCTCCGGCTTCGGAGGCGCGCCCTCGGGCGGCGGTGGCGGCAGCGGCGAGGAGCGCCCGCACGTCTCGATCGGCGCCCAGGACGCGGCGATCAAGCTCGCCTACGCCGACTCCGTCGTCATCGTCCCCGGCTACGGCCTCGCCGTCGCCCAGGCCCAGCACGCGATCAAAGAGGTCGCCGACGAGCTGGAAGCGCGCGGGGTCACCGTCAACTACGCGATCCACCCGGTCGCCGGCCGCATGCCCGGCCACATGAACGTCCTTCTCGCCGAGGCCGATGTCGCCTACGAGAACCTCAAGGAGATGGAGGAGATCAACCCGGAGATGCCGCGCACGAGCGTGGCGGTCGTCGTCGGCGCCAACGACGTCACCAACCCGGCGGCGAAAAACGACCCCGACTCGCCGATCGCGGGCATGCCGATCATCGAGGTCTCCGAAGCCCAAGAGGTGATCGTCATCAAGCGCTCCCTCAGCCCCGGCTTCGCCGGCATCGACAACGACCTCTTCTACGAACCGAACACCTCGATGCTCTTCGCCGACGCCAAAGCGGCCGCGGCGGAAATCGCCGCCGAGATCGGGAATCTCTAACGCCGTCGCGTTGCGCAGAGCTGCGCATGCTGCTGGGCTACATAGACGAGTCCTATGCGAGAGGTGGGCGGTACTGGCTCGCTGTCGCCTTGGTCCCAGCGGACAACATTCCTCAGTTGACCATCGATATTCGGCGGGTGCCCGAGATTCTTCCCGCAGAGCACAGCTGGACCGTCACCGCCGAGCTGCACGGGCACGCGCTGTTTCACGGCACTAAGGGTTTCAGTCCCCTCAAGGAGTTGACCGAGCTTCGCATCCGCCTCTACCGGCGTGGTCTTCAAGCGCTGGCCAAGGCAGCGACCGACGTGCTCTTCGTAGGGGTGGAGTGGAGCGATCCCACGTCCCCTGCCGACCTCAACCTGCACCGTATGCAGGCGATTCGGGGGATGCTCCCGGTCGTGGAGGACCGCGTGAAGCGGTTACGCGAGCACTGCCTGCTGATCGCCGACGAGGAGGAGACGACGCGCCGGGAGTTCGCGGCTGCGGTGCGGGACCACAAGCGATGCTGCGTCGGGGATTGCGGGGAGTGCCGGATCGTCGACAACGTCTTGTTCGTCGACAGCCGTGACAGTCCAGGAGTGCAGGCAGCTGATCTCGCTGCCTATCTGCATCATCGAGTGGACAGCGCAAGGGACGGTAGTCCGCGCGCCCGAGCGGCAAACCGCAAGCTCTACCGGGTCATGGAGGGATGCGAGGTGCATTCACATGTCCTCGACGCCCCAGCGGTGGAAGAGCAAGTGACAGCCGGGGTCCTCTAGACGCACGAAGAGCCGCTCGAAGGCGGCTCATCGGCGGGCAATGCACGATTGACTCATGCAATTGCAAGTCGAGGGTAGCGCGTCCATCCCCCGGGTTCAAGCATCTCTAGACGCACGAAGAGCCGCTCGAAGGCGGCTCATCGGCGGGCAATGCACGAGTTTCCCCATGCGATTGCAGAGGCAGGATAACGCGTCATCGCGGAGGCAGTCACGGAGCTGCCGAAAATGCATCTGTGCCTGCACCATCGATTCCCACGCCGGCCAACTCGGAGACGAGGACACGAACCGCCACCGTGGCGCGTTTCACCCAGGCACTGCTGATTCGTTGGGGTAGCTCGACTACGAAGGCGGTGCTGTCGGGGAAGGTGTGGTTCTGCCAGCGGGAGGCGCTGCCGGGATAGGGGCCTCGCAGGCGGGTCAGGGGGAGGCCGATCAGCTGGGCGAAGCGGCGGGCGGCGAAGGGGTTGCCTTCGGGCTTGTCGACGAGGCCGAAAGGCTGGTGGAACCAGATCGTCACGTCGGGGTCCTCCCGCAGGATGAGCCGGTGGGCGGCGCGGGACTCGGGCTCGGACAGCGGGCCGGTGCCGGAGTATTCGCCGCCGCCGAGCGGTTGCCAGCGGAAGGGGAAGTTGCGGTTGAGGTCGACGCCGTGGGCGTTGCCGCGGCTGCCGGCGGCAACTCCGTCGGGGTTGATCGTCGGCACGACCAGAAGCTCGGCGTCAGCCAGGGGCTGCGCTGCAATCAGGCGGCGCGAGATTCGCATTCCCGCCGTCTCGTCGCCGTGGATAGCGCCGACCACGAGCACTTTCAACGCCGCATCCGGTTGGCCGCTCTTGAAGAGGAAGATCGGTCGGTCGCGCGCCGAGTGGCCGATCACCTGCCGCTCTGCCGCCGAGGCGTCAGCGCTGCCGCCGAGGCAGAGGAGAAGGACCAGCGCGGCGATGACTCGGAGGCGTCTCAAAATCGGCACGAAGTCGGCACTTTAGGCACCCACACGTAGGACCTTGCTCCCTACGGTCGGTTCATGTGCTCGGAGCGGGGACAGGGGACGGTCGAGTGGGTGGGGCTGGTGTCCCTCGTCTCGCTGGCGATGCTGGGCTTGGTCGCCGCCGGGGTGCGGGTGCCCGCCGCCCCCTTGGCCCGCGCCCTTGCCGATCGTCTCCTCTGCGCCGCTTCGCTCGCCGACGGCTGCGGCGACGAGCCGGGTTTGATCGCCGCCTACGGAACCGAGGTCGGGGAGCTCGTGCGGCGACACATGCCGATGCTCGGCTTCGAGCGGGGATCGCGGGCCGTGCCGGTTGACTTCCGCAGTTGCCGCAGCAGTGAGTGCGGCGACGCCACCGGCGAGGGGCTGATCCGGCAAACGGACGAGCGGCTGCCGATCAGCGCCTTCGTCCACGTGGTCGACTGCCGCGCGGACTCGGTCGAGGGGACCGAAGCGAAAGGAGGGGATTGCTCGGGCGAGCGCGCAGGCAACCTCTATCTGCAGTACTGGCTCTACTACGCCGACTCGGCGACGCTCCGCGGCGTGCCGGTGGCGGGAGAGAAGGGCTACCACGCCGACGACTGGGAGAGCGTCCAGTTCCGCATCAGGCCCGACGGCGAGGTCGACGAGCGCGCCTCCTCCCACCACGGATACAACTGGCTCCGCAGCGACGCGAACTGGATCTCAGACGCCGGCGTTGACTCCCACGCGGGTTGGGGGCCGGAGACGCACCTGCTGCTCGTCTCCGGCGGCAGCCACGCAGGCGCCGCGATCGGCAATGCCGGCGCCGGCGCTGCTTCCTACGTCCCCGGCGAGCGCGTCCACCTGATTCCGCTCGAGCCGATGGTCGCCGGCGGGTACGAGTTCGCGGTCTCGCCGCCCTGGCTGAAGGACGTTTGGCTCGACCCGGAGGCCGAGGGGACGTCTTGAAGAATTCGATTGTTCACACATCAGTAATGAGTAGGTGTGTAGGCTCATTCGATCCCGGCCGACCTGACCTCCCAGTCAAAGGCAGCGATCGTGGAAGCTCTCTCGGAGGCGCGGGAGCGGACGCTGGCGATGGTGGCTCCGCTCGATGACGAGCAGCTGAACACGGTCTACTCGCCGATCCTCAGCCCGCTCGCCTGGGACCTCGGCCACATCGCCAACTTCGAGGAGCTGTGGCTGGTGCAGACGATCGGCGGTCGGGAGCCGCTGCACGGCGATCTCGGCCGCTTTTACGACGCGATCGAGAACCCGCGCAAGATCCGCGGCGAGCTGCCGATCCTCCGCGACTCCGAGCTGCGCTCCTACATGGCGGACGTCCGCGAGCGCACCCTCGACGTACTTGAGCGTGTGGAGATAGACGCCGAGGCCGAGGACCCGCTACTGCGAGACGGGTTCGTCTACGAGATGCTGCTCGCCCACGAGCTGCAGCACAACGAGACGATGCTGCAACTGCTGCAGCTGGTCGACGGCTACGAGCCGCCCCCGTCACTCACGGGCGAACGCAGTTCTTCCCGCCTACCGGGAACAAGTGCGTTGGGCGAGGGCGAGATGGTCCCGATCGCGGCCGGTGAGCACGAGATCGGTGCTCCCGCGCGCGGCTTCGCCTACGACAACGAGCGGTCGCGGCACGCGGTCGAGCTCGCCGCCTTCGAGATCGATCGAACTCCCGTCAGCAACGGCGCGTACATCTCCTTCATGGAGGACACGGGCGCCGAGCCGCCGCTCTACTGGCAGGAAGGCGAAGACGGCTGGATCGAGACCGCGCGCGGGCGCCGGGCGCCGGTCGACCTGAGCGATCCCGTCGTCCACGTCTCCTGGCACCAGGCCGACGCCTACGCGCGCTGGGCCGGCAAGCGGCTCCCTACCGAGTTCGAGTGGGAGGCGGCGCGCGGGCAGCTCGACGGACTCGGTCACAGCTGGGAATGGACCTCCTCGGACTTCCTCGCCTACCCCGGCTTCGAAGCCTTTCCCTACCGCGAGTACTCCGAGGTCTTCTTCGGCGAGGAGTACAAGGTCCTGCGCGGGAGCTCCTGGGCGACGCATCCCCGGGTCGCCCGCCCGACCTTCCGCAACTGGGACCTGGCCGAGCGCAACCAGATCTTCAGCGGCATCCGCTGTGCGAGGGCCGCGTGACGATCGCGATCGAAGTCCACCTCGACTCCGACGCCGCGGCGAAGATGGCCCGCGACGTCCGCGAGGGTCTCTGCGCCTACCCGAAGGAGGTGGCGCCGAAATATTTCTACGACGAGCGCGGCTCGCTGCTGTTCGAGCAGATCACCGAGCTGCCCGAGTACTACCCGACCCGGGCCGAGCGGGAGATCCTCACGACCCGCTCCGGCGAGATCCACGTCGCCGCCGGCTGCCCGCAGACGCTGATCGAGCTCGGCTCGGGCTCGGCGGCGAAGACCCGGCATCTGCTGAGCGCGATGCGCGACTGCGGCAACCTCGGCACCTACGTGCCGGTGGACATCTCCGAGGAGATCACCGAGCGCACCGCGGCCGAACTGGTCGAGGAGTACCCCGGGCTGAACGTGCACGGGATGGTCTGCGACTTCGAGCAGCACCTGGAGCGGGTTCCGCATGGCTCCGGCACGCGGATGATCGCCTTCCTCGGCGGCACGATCGGCAACCTCTACCCGCGCGAGCGCCACGCCTTCCTTGAGCGGATCAGGGCTCTGCTCGGACCGAACGACCACCTCCTGCTCGGGACCGACCTGATCAAGGACAAGACCCGGCTCGAGGCCGCTTACGACGACGAGGCCGGCGTCACCGCCGAGTTCAACAAGAACGTGCTCGCGGTCCTCAACAGCCAGCTCGGGGGCGACTTCGATCTCGACGCCTTCGCGCACGTCGCCCGCTACGACGAGGAGGCCGAGCGGATGGACATCCGCCTCTGCTCGCTCGCCGACCAAGAGGTGCGGCTCGACGGGCTCGACCTCGAGATCCACTTCGCCGAGCAGGAGGAGATGCGGACCGAGATCTCGACCAAGTTCACCCGCGAGCGGATCGCCGCCGCCTACGACGGCGCCGGGCTGGAGCTGCGCGGCTGGTTCACCGACGAGGCCGGCGACTACGCGCTCAGCCTCGCGGCACCTGCTGGGTGATGCAGTGGATGTTGCCGCCGCCGAGGAGGATCTCGCGCGCCGGCACCCCGACCACCTCGCGGCCAGGGAAGGTCCGCCGCAGGATCGCCGCCGCGTCGGTGTCGAGACGCGGGTCGAGCAGCGGGAAGACGACGCGCGAGTTGCCGAGGTAGAAGTTGACGTAGGAGGCGGCCAGGCGGTCGCCGGCCCGGCGCGGGGCGGTTCCCTCGCCGGCGTCGATGCCCTCGGCCTCCTCGGCTGAGATCTGCAGCGGCCCGGGGGAGGGGAGGAGCACGATTTCGAGCCGGCGGCCCTGCGCGTCCGTGACCGCTTCGAGCCGCTCGCGGGCATCGCGCGAGATCGCGTGCTGCGGGTCGCCTTCGTCGTCGGTCCAGGTCAGCAGCACCCTGCCGGGGGCGGCGAAGCAGGCGAGGTTGTCGACGTGGCCGTCGGTCTCGTCTTCGAAGACGCCGGCGCCCAGCCAGGCAATCTTCTCGGCGCCGAGGTAGTCGAGCAGGACGCGCTCGATCTGCTCCTTCGAGAGCTCCGGGTTGCGGTTCGGGTTGAGCAGGCACTCTTCGGTGGTCAGCACCGTCCCCTCGCCGTCGACGTGGATCGCGCCCCCCTCGAGCACGATCGGCGCCCGGTAGCGATCGTCGCCTTCGACTTCCAGCACCTTCGCCGCCACCCGTTCGTCGCGGTCCCAGGGAAAGTAGAGGCCCCCCTCGGTTCCGCCCCAAGCGTTGAAGCGCCAGTCGACGCCGCGCCGCCGGCCCTCGCGATTGACAACAAAGGTGGGGCCGTGGTCACGGATCCAGGCGTCGTCGGTCGAGATCTCGACCACCCGCACCGCCTCCGGCAGCAGCGCCCGGCAGTTCTCGAACCGGGCGTCGGAGACCGCCATCGTCACCGGCTCGGACTCCGCGATCGCCGCCGCCACCGCCGCGTAGGCCTCCTGCGCCGGCTTGGCCCCGAGGCGCCAGTTGTCCGGGCGTTCGGGCCAGGCCATCCAGCAGCCGGCGTGGGGCTCGAACTCGGCGGGCATCCGGAAGCCGTCTTCGGCGGGCGTCGATTTCAGGGTTAAGCCCATTCCCCTCTATCTTGAACCAGTGGATGAGATCCGCCTGATCCAGGCCGCCGGGGTGCCCGAGTCCCCCGCTCGGACGCGGCAGCCGAGCCGGCCGCCGTTCCGGATCGCCGCCGTCCAGCACCGCTGGCACCCCGACCCGGAGGAGCACGAAGCGGTGCTGGGGGAGGGGATCCACATCGCCTCCGAGGCCGGCGCGCAGCTGGTCTGCCTGCAGGAGCTGACCCTGAGTCGCTACTTCGCCGTCGACCCGGCCGGACCCGCAGCGGCGGGCGCCGAACCGGAGGAGCTCCCGGGCGGGCGCACCTTCGAGTTCGCCTCCCGGATGGCGGCGGCGCACGGGATCCACGTCCACGCCTCGCTCTACGAGCGCGCCGAGGGCGAGGACGGCCTCGGCTTCAACACCGCGATCGTCGTCTCCCCCGACGGCGAGCTCGTCGCCCGGACCCGCAAGCTCCACATTCCGGTCACCGCCGGCTACCACGAGGACCGCTACTTCCGCCCGGGTCCCGGCGACGCCGAGGCCTTCCCCCTCGTCCGCCTTGGCGACGTGCAATTGGGCCTGCCGACCTGCTGGGACCAGTGGTTCCCCGAGGTCGCCCGTGCCTACAGCCTCGAGGGCGCCGAGGTGCTCGTCTATCCGACCGCGATCGGCTCCGAGCCCGACCACCCCGATTTCGACACCCAACCCCTCTGGCAGCACGTGATCGTCGGCAACGGCATCGCCAACGGTGTCTTCATGGTCGCCGTCAACCGCATCGGCTCCGAGCCCCCACTCACCTTCTACGGCTCCTCCTTCATCTCCGACCCCTACGGCCGCATCCTCGTCCAGGCCCCCCGCGACGAACCAGCAGTCCTAGTCGCCGACCTAGACCTCGACCAACGCCGAGATTGGCTGGACCTCTTCCCTTTCCTTACCACCAGGCGCCCCGACGCATACGCGAAGCTCGCCGAAGAGGCGACGAAACTCCAAACCGATTAGAGCGCCTTGCGGAGCTCGATCGAGGAGGGAGCCGGTGGGGGGTCCCTGGGTACTTGGCACGGAGACCGAGCATTGCGGCTTACTGCGATAGCCGTCCCCGATCCGACTCGGCGGAGGTGCTCCCAGGGACCCCCCACCGGCTCCCTCCCCACCAACAACCCCCCGGAACTAAGGCGCCAGAGCATCGATCGTCTCTGCCAGCTTGTCCGGCGTCACGATCGGGGTGATGATCGGGAGGGTGATGCCTCCCTCGACGAAGGCGCCGAGGCGCTCCTTCATCTGCTCGGGCGTCCCGAAGATGAACATCTCCTCGATCAGCTCCCGGGGCGCCGCCGCCGCGGCTGCCTGGCGGTCGCCGGACTCCCAGACCTCGACCATCGGCGCAATCTGCTCACCGTAGCCGAGCCAGCGGTAGAAGTTGGCGTAGACCGGCACGGTGATGTAGGAGGAGAACATGAAGCGGGCGAGCGGCTCTACCTGCTCGCGCTCCCCGGGGATGCAGAAGAAGCGGCAGAGGAGCTCGAAGTTCTCGGGCGCGCCCTTCAGTTGCGCGGTCACCTTCGGCAGCCCTGCCAGGGGCAGGAAGTTGGTGAAGGCACCGTCGGCCCGCTCGACCGCCAGCTCGAGCATCTTCCCCCGCAGCGCCGCCAGCACGATCGGCACCCGGTGCTGGGGCTTCTGTTCAAGCTTGAAGCCGGTCTCGGTCCGCTCGCCGGCCAGCGCCGGCGCGAGGAAGTCGAGCGTTTCCCGGACCTTGCTCAGCGGCCGCTCGAAGGGGATCTGGTTCCAGCCTTCGACGATGCGATCAGAGGAGGAGCCGATGCCGAGCACGAAGCGCCCCTCCGAGGCGTCGGCGAGGGCCGCCGCCTGCTGCGCCAGCAGCGCCGGGCCGCGCTGGAAGACGCCGACGATCCCGGTCCCCAGCCGCGCCCGCTCGGTCCAGGCGGCGCTCAGGGCCAGCGGCGTGAAGCCGTCGGGGCCGGCGGTCTCGCCCGTCCAGAGGTCGGTGTAGCCCGCCGACTCGGCGCGCCTGACCAGCTCCTCGTGGTCGGCGAGCGTCAGTCCCGGCAGCGGCAGCGTCAGGCCCCAGCGATCCATATGCGTTGACCCTAATCGTTCCAATAGGGTTTGCGCAGATGGAGGCCACCCCAGCCACCAAGCCCGACCGCAACCTCGCCCTCGAGCTCGTCCGCGTCACCGAGGCCGCTGCCCTCGCCTCAGCCCGCTGGGTCGGCCGCGGCGACAAGATCGCCGCCGACCAGGCGGCCGTCGACGCGATGCGGCACGTCCTCGACTCGGTCGCGATGGACGGGACCGTGGTGATCGGCGAGGGGGAGAAGGACGAGGCCCCGATGCTCTACAACGGCGAGCAGATCGGCGACGGCACGCCGCCGGTCGTCGACATCGCCGTCGATCCGCTGGAGGGAACCCGCCTCTGCGCTCTGGGGATGCCGAGCGCGATCGCCGTCATCGCCCTGGCCGAGAAAGGCTCGATGTTCGACCCCGGCCCCTGCGTCTACATGGAAAAGATGGCCGGCGGGGAAGAGATCGCCGACCTCCTCGACCTCGACCGGCCGCTGCCGGAGACCTTGAAGCTGATCGCCGATCGCAAGGGCGAGTCGATCGGCGACGTGATCGTCGTCATGCTCGACCGCCCGCGCCACGAGGAGGCGATGAAGGAAGTCCGCGAGGCCGGCGCCCGCATCCGCCTGATCACCGACGGCGATGTCTCGGCGGCATTGCTGGCGGTCAGCGAACGCTCCCCGGTCGACCTTCTGTGGGGGATAGGCGGCACCCCCGAGGGCGTGATCTCCGCCGCCGCCCTGAAGTCGATGGGCGGGCAGCTGATCGGCCGCCTCTGGCCCCGCAACGACGAGGAGCGCTCGGAGGCGGTTAATGCCGGCTACGACCTCGATCGGGTCCTCACGGCCAACGACCTTTGCTCCGGCGACGACGTCTTCTTCTCGGCCACCGGCGTCACCAACGGCGACGTCCTCCAGGGCGTTCGCTACCGCGGCCCCGGCGCCACCACCGAGTCGCTGGTGATGCGCTCGCGCTCGGGCACGGTACGCCGAGTGCATGCCCGCCATGACAGGGCGAAGTTGCGCGCGGTCATCGGCGAGAGGTACGGCTGATTTGCCTCCCACGGGGTAGAACTTCCCCGTGATCGCAGTCGCGGGCGCAACCGGGTACATCGGCGGGCTTCTCTGTCAGCGTCTGGCCGAGGAAGGCCATGAGGTCAAGGCTCTGGCCCGCCATCCGGAGCGAGCCGAGGAGCTGAAGGCGGCCGGCTGCGAGGTCTGCCGCGCCGACGTGCTCGAACGCGAGAGCCTCGACGCCGCCCTGGAAGGAGCCGACGTCGCCTACTACCTCGTCCACTCGATGGGCCGGGGGTCAGACGGGGACTTTGCCGAGCGTGACCATCAGGGGGCGGAGAACTTCGCCGCCGCGGCGTCGGCGGCCGGGGTCAAGCGAATCGTCTACCTGGGCGGCCTGGGGGAGGGCTCGAAGCACCTCGACAGCCGCCACGAGACGGCGCAGACCCTTCGCGCCGGCAAGGTCCCGGTCACCTACTTCCGCGCCGCTGCCGTGATCGGGGCCGGCAGCGAGTCCTTCCGCACCGCCTTCTACCTGGTCCGGCGGTTGCCGGTGATGATCACCCCGCGCTGGGTCACTACCCGCACTCAGCCGATCGCGGTGGCGGATGCTGTGGCGTATTTGGCTGCTGCCGCTGACCTCGACCTCGAGGTCGACCGCGAGATCGAAATCGGCGGCCCCGACGTCACCACCTATGGGGGCATGATCGACGAGCTGGCTGAGGTACAGGGCCGGCGCCCGCCCCTTCGGATCACGGTGCCGCTGCTGACGCCGGCGCTTTCTTCCCTCTGGATCGGTTTGGTGACTCCGGTCGACGCCGGTGTAGCGAAGCCCCTAATCGAGGGGCTGGCGAACGAGACGATCGTCTCCGATCCGTCGGGAATGGAGTTGTTCCGCGCAATTCGGCGCACTCCCCTAGACCGATCTCTGCGTTTAGCAGTTGAAGACTCCGGCGTTCTTCAGTAGAACTACCTGTACCAGTTTAAAAACTGCTGATAGCCTATTCGTGGAGAGGAGGCCAGGTGGCCAGTCCAGAAGTGTCGCCGTCCGGAGTAGTGAAGCCCGATACGGAGCATCGTTCAGGGGAGCGCACGCTTGCCCTCCTCTCGACTCCTCTCAATCTCTCCATTCTCCGTGCTCTCTCGGAGCGGCCGATGCGGCTTGCAGATTTGCGCCAGGCGACCGGACTTCCGGCGCAGACGACCTTGCGCGGGCACCTTGCTGGGCTCGAGGAGGTCGGTGCCTTGGCGAAAAGGCCGACCCAGCGGATGCCCTATGCGGTGGAGAACGAGCTGACGCCGATGGGCGAGGAGCTGCTCGGGGTCGCCGACTCGCTGGACAAATGGCTGCAGCGAGCCCCAGTTGCCCCGATCTCCCTCGAATCGGTGGCAGCGAAGGGGATCGTCAAGGCCTTCGTCGATGGTTGGGGATCGTGCCTGGTCAGCACCCTTGCCAGCCGCCCGATGTCGCTGACGGAGCTTGACCGCGAGATCGGCGAGTTCAGCTACCCCGCTTTGGAGCGGCGGCTTTCGAGCATGCGGATGGCGGGCTTGATCGAGGCCCAACCCGACCAGAGTTCGAGGACTCCGTACGCCCTCACCGAGTGGGCGCGACGGGGGGTGCGTCCGCTGGCGGCGGCGGCACGTTGCGAGCGTGTGCATATGGGCGAGCGAGCGGCACCCGTAACCGGGGCTGACGTCGAGGGTGCCTTCCTACTGGCGACTCCGCTGGCCGACCTTGCGGAAGACAGCAGCGGCACCTGTCAGTTCCAGGTCGAGCCGGCTCGGGATCTGGAGGAAGAGTCGGGAATCCGGGTCGAGGTCGAGCACGGGAAAGTGGTCGCCTGTGCGTCCGGTCTCGGAGACGAGAGGGCCAGTTACGCGACCGGCACCACGGCCAACTGGCTGGCGGCGATCAAAGAGGGCGCAATCAACGAACTTCACTTCGGCGGTGGCGACCAGCTGGCGGAACGGCTGGTCCGCGCCATGCACCTCACTCTGATGCGGATTTAGCCGCCTCTTCCCGCTCGGCTTGCGCCACCTCTTCGCCGACGAAGGGAACCAGCAGGTTGTAGGTCAGGTCCGGCAGCAAGCGCGGAAGCTCCTCTGCCCGGTCGAGGACGATCTCCTCGTAAATCCGGGCCAGGATTGCCCCCACCGCCAACTGGGTCGCCTGGGATAGCGCCGGAGACGGGCCGCCGTCATCGAGACCTTCGTCGAGCAGTCTCGTAAAGCGGGCGTACTCGGTCTGGAAGGTCGAGCGGAAAGCCGGGCCTACGGTGCTCATCTCGACCAAGGTGAAGTGGGAGACCTCGGGGTCGGCCGCGAACCACCGCAAGGTCGCTGCCAGCGCTTCGCGCATCCGCGCCGGCCACGGACCCGACTCCGTGTAGGCCGATCGCACATGTTCCTCGAGATCGTCGACGAGGACTTTGTGCGCGGCGAGCATGCAGTCGAGCTTGTCGTCAAAGAGTTCGTAGAAGCTCTCGCGCCCGACGCCGGCTTCCCCGAGGATGTCAGCAACGGTGGTGTCGTTATAGCCCTTGCTGACGGTGACGCGGACGACCGAGGCTAGAAGCCGCTCCCGCTGGGAGCGCTCGATGATCTCTCGCGGTAGTCCGTGTCGCCCGCGCGGGAGCCGCCAGCGACGCAGATCCTCGGATTCCATCACCGCTGTGGAGTGCCGCTGATCTCGTCGGCGCCCGCGAGTTTCGACTGCTTGAGAGCCTCCTCGTGCCCTCCGTAGGGGCTGATCGCCAAATAGACGACCTCGGGCAATAGCTCGGGCAGGCGGTCGGTCTTGCCCGTCGCGATCTGGTTGAGGAGGAGGACCTGCGCCTGCCCGAACGCCAGCCGCGGATCCAAGTGCGGCCGCGGACTCTCGCCGTGGCTGCCCCAGAGCCCCTCCAGGGCGGGGAGGGTAGCGCGACGGTATCGCTCGATCACCGCGGGGTCGACGGCGATTGCGTCGCCGCTGAGGAGTTGGGCGAGGCCGGGACGTTCGGCAAGGGCGGCGAGGACCGCGGTGGCGGCCTTCCGGGTGGCGTTAGCGGGATCATCGCCGTTCGTGTGTGCGCCGGCGGCAACCCCCTGAAGCTCGCAGATGCAGTATTCGACCGCGGCATCGAAGCAGGAGCGCCTGTCGTCGAAGTGCTTGTAGAAGGTGGTGCGGGAGATTCGGGCCTTGCCGACGATGTCGGTGATCGTGGTCGCCGCGTAGGTCTTCTCGGCACAGCTCTCGATAATCGCGTCGATGATCCGCGCTCGCTGTGTCTGGCTGCTGATGTCGGGAGGAGTAGTCGGCCGCAACACACTGCCCCTGCCTTCAGAACTCCGATGTTTTCGCATCACTGCAGATTGTTCCACCCTAGCTCCCGATTGGACGCTCGGTCCAGCTTTTCAGCTTCCCCTGCTAAGGATAGGGCAGTTTTTATTAACTAGTGGAGGAGGCGCGAGGCGAGGGCGACGGCTTCTCATCACAGCCGTCGCAGGGCCGGGTCGACCCAGTCGCATAGGGAAGTTCCCCAGTGTCGTGGTACTCGAAGCGAAGCGAGTTGATCACCGCTCCCACCATCAACGCGAGGCTGAGCACGTAGAACCAGAGCAGAGCGATGAGGATGAAGCCGAGGGTTGAGCCGAACCGCGAAAGACTGGACACGTTGGAGAGATAGATGGGAAAGAGCCAGTTGGCGAGGCCGGCGCCGACGGTGACGAAGAGCGCCCCCGGCCAGACCGCCCGCCAGGGCATGTGCCCTTTCGGCACCGCCCAGAAGATCACGCAGCAGATCCCGAAGGTGACCATTAGCGCCGCCCCCAGCAGCAGGATCGTGTCCAGGGCCTTGATGTCGGAGAGCCCAAGCGGCAGCCGGTCGGTGCTGGAGATCAGGGTGCTCTCGAAGGTCGGCACGAAGATGCTGGCGGCGATGAAGAGGAGGACGACGACGAGCATCGCGAAGGAGAAGCGCTTCTGTTCCACCCAGCCGCGGCACTCGACGTGGTAGATGCGGCAGAAGGCGGTGTCCATCGCCCCCCAAAAGGAGGCGCCGATCCAGAGCGAGCCCGCAAAGGCGGCGATCCCGATCGTCGCCGTGTTGTTCTCGATCCGGCTGAGGGCGTCGGTCAGCGTCGTCTGCTCGGTTTGCGGGAAGAGGCGCTGGAGGTCGGCGAGCACGCTCTCCTCGACTCCCCCGATCTTCAGCACCTGGCCGAAGACGAACAGCACCAGGAGGGCGAAGGGAAAGACCGCCAGCATCAGGTTGTAGGCGACCATCGCCGAGAGCCCGGTGACGTTCTCACGGTAGGCGCGATGCCAAAAGGCGCGCAGCCAGGGGGAGGGATGGCGGAGGGAGCTGGGCATTGACTTCACAAACTGAAGCGGGTACCATGCGAACAGGCGTTTGACCTGGATCAGACGTCGCCCACCTGGGCACAATGACGATTTAGACGCTACTTCGCGGACCAAGCCTTCGGTCCGCTTTTTGTCGGTACTGCGCGACTTTCGAGCCGCGACGGTATTTCATCGCCAGGACTAAACATCGAGCGCAAGGGAACGAGTAAGAACGGATGCTGGTAGCAGAGCTTCAGGAACTGGACGAGGTCAAAAACCTCATTAACCGCGGGCAGCAGCTCGGGGTTCTGACCTTCGGCGACATCGCCTCGGCGGTCTCCGAGGTCGATCTCGACGAGTCCGACGTCGAGGACCTTTACGGGCACCTCGAGAAGTCGGGAATCGAGCTTGTCGAGGACATGGACCCGGCACAGAAAGCCGCCGCCGAAGCGCTCCCCGCGGACACCGGGAAAAAAGGCCGCCGGCGCCAGAAACAGGCGCTCGACCTGAAACCGGACATGACGACGGACTCCTTGCAGCTGTTCCTCAAGGACATCGGCAAAGTCCGACTGCTGACCGCGGCGGAGGAGGTCGAACTCGCCAAACGTATCGAGCGCGGCGATCTCGACGCGAAGCAGAAAATGGTCGAGTCGAACCTCCGACTGGTCGTCTCGATCGCGAAAAATTATCGGAACCAGGGCCTTCCCTTCCTCGATTTGATCCAGGAGGGGACGCTTGGCCTGGTCCGCGCGGCGGAGAAGTTCGACTACCGCAAGGGGTTCAAGTTCTCCACCTACGCGACCTGGTGGATCCGCCAGGCGATCGCCCGTGCGCTCGCTGACAAGGCGCGGACGATCCGGATTCCGGTCCACGTCGTCGAGAAGCTGAACAAGATCGGCCGCGCCGAGCGCAAGCTGGTCACCGAGCTGGGCCGTGAGCCCACCCCGGAGGAGATCGCCGAGGTAACGGGGATCGATCCCGAGGAGGTCGACTCGATCAAGCGCTCCGCTCAGGCCCCGGTCTCCCTCGAGAAGCCGGTTGGTGACGAGGAGGAGTCGGAGTTCGGCCAGTTCATCGCCGACGAGAAGGCCGAGAGCCCGTTCGACCGGGCCGCGGACCTGCTGACCAAAGAGGCCCTCAAAGAGGCCCTCGAGAACCTCTCCTATCGCGAGCGCCGCGTGCTCGAGCTCCGCTACGGGCTCGGCGGCGAGCACCCGCGGACCCTGGACGAGGTCGGCCGCACCTTCAACGTCACCCGCGAGCGGATTCGCCAGATCGAGAACCAGAGCCTCAAAAAGCTCCAGTCTCTCGGCGAGGCGCAGAAACTGCGCGAGGTCGCGTAAGAGCCACCTCCAAGCCTCTAGCCCCCCGGCCGTCAGGTCGGGGGGCTTTTTTATGGGAAGGGCCGGTGGGGGTACCTGGGAGCACCTCCGCCGAGTCGGGTCGGGGATCGGCTATCGCCTCGGACCGCAAAGCTCGGTCTCCGTGCCAAGTACCCAGGGACCCCCACCGGCCCTTCCCGACCATCGCGCTCCGGCAGAAGACACTCAGAGGGCGAGCCGTTCCGTGGTTTCTTTGTCCGCCTATAGAGGACTAAGGACCCACGGAACTTTCCTTTCCAAAGCTGCCGTCCGGCCGTCCTGGAAAACCTGTTGGGGGAGGGGATGAGGTGCCCCCGATCGGTACTTGGCATGGAGCCGAGCCAATTGCTCTTGAGGCGTCAGCCGAATCCCGTTCCACTCGGCGGAGGTGCTCCGAGCGGGGGCACCTCATCCCCTCCTCACCGTTCACCCTTCAAGCCTGTGCCGAATGCGGCCGATACAGGCCGGGATGTTCGACGTTGATTCAGCGCTGCGCACGCTCATCGAGCGCGGGGGCTCGGACCTCCACATCAAGGTCGGCGTGCCGCCGACCGTGCGGCTTCATGGTGAGCTGGCCCCACTTGAGGGCTACCAGCCGCTGGAGCCGAAAGACACCGAACAGGCCTTCCACGACATGGGGGAGGTCCGCTCGCTGACCGAATTCGAGGAATGCGGCGAGGCCGACTTCTCGTATTCGATCAAAGGGCTGTCCCGGTTCCGCGTCAACGCCTTCAAGCAGCGCGGCTCGATCTCGATCGTCTGCCGGGCGATCCCCTTCGACATCCGCTCGGTCGACGACCTCGGGCTGCCGCCGGTGGTGACGAAGCTGGCCGAAGAGCAGCGCGGGATCATTCTCGTCACCGGCACCACCGGCTCGGGCAAGAGCACGACGCTGGCGGCGATGATCGACCACATCAACCGCACCCGCTCGGACCACATCGTCACCCTCGAGGACCCGATCGAGTACCTGCACCCGGACAAAAACTCGATCGTCAACCAGCGCGAAGTCGGCTCCGACACCGAAAGCTTCGGCCGGGCGATGCGCCGGGTCCTGCGCCAGGACCCCGACGTGATCCTGATCGGCGAGATGCGCGACGAGGAGACGGTCCGCACCGCCCTCTCGGCGGCCGAGACCGGCCACCTCGTCCTCTCGACCGTCCACACCCTGGATGCAACCGAGACGATCAACCGCATCGTCGACTTCTTCGAGCCCCACCAGCAGCACCAGGCGCGGGTGATGCTCTCGGCGACCCTGCGGGGGGCGATCGCCCAGCGCCTCGTCCCCGACGTCACCGGCGACGGCCGCGTCCCCGCCTCGGAGATCCTGATCGTCACCGGCCGGGTCCAGGACCTGATCATGAACCCGGAGGAGACCGGCAAGATCACCGAAGTGATCGCCGAGGGCGAGTACTACGGCATGCGCACCTTCGACCAGTCCCTGATGCACTACGTGATGGAGGGCAAGGTCGCCGAGTCGGTCGCCCTCGAGTTCGCCTCCAACCCACACGACTTCAAACTGATGCTGGCGGCGGGCGGCCAGCGCGCGAGCGGGATCGAGCAGCTCGCACCCGCAACTGATTAGGGCGGGCGTCCAGATGAATAAGAACCCCGCCCGGATCGGCTCAAGCGAGCGTCCGCGTAGGCCGATGGATAGCCCGATGCTCGCGATCGACCGCTTCATCCTGCTGATCCGAGACTTGAGGCGCAGTGAGCGCGGGATGGCGCTGCCGACCGCGATCTTCGCGATGGTCGCCACCCTTGGTCTCGGCAGCGCCGCTGTTCTCTCTTCGGTCGACGTCCAGCAGGGCAGCCACCGCGACAGCGATTCCAAGAGCGCGATCGCCGCGGCCGACGCCGGCGCCAACATCGCCCTGCTTCGCCTCAACCGCTACGCCTCGGTGCTGAGCGACGGCGAACCCCTGCCTCGGCATCAGCAACGGCACCCTCGTGCTCTCGAAAGCTTCGGCCGACGGCTGGTGCCCGGAAGTGACCGGGACCGTCGGTTCCTCTACCTACGCGTACCGCACCACGCCCCTCAGCGTGACGGGTGCGATGACCGTGGTCGCAACTGGCAGCGACGGCGTCGTCAGGCGGCGGATCTCGGTCGGTTACAAAACGACCACTGTGGGCAGCGCCCTCGCCAACGAGGGTCTGATCGGCCTCGACGACATGCAGATCGACCAGAACGCCGACGTCAAAGTCAGCGCCGGGACCAACGGCAACATCAACATCGAAGAGAACGCCGACATCTGCGGCAACGTCCGCCACGGGGTCGGGAAAAAACCGACCTGGGGCAACAACTCCACCCAGTGCCAGGGCTATGGAGTCACCGAAGGCAACGTCTCCCTGCCGCCGGTCAGCTCCTTCATGCCGACCAACATTGCGACCGTGAACAGCAACTACCGGCTGGTCACCTGCACGCAGACGAGCCCGACGCGGGTCCCCGCCGGTTGCCAGCAGGACACGTACACGGACGGGTGGGGGACGAACTCTCCTTGGAACTCGGGAACCAGGACCCTCACCACCGGGATCAAGAGCACGATCACCCTCAGCGGCGGCGACTACTTCATGTGCAAGCTGATCCTCGGCAACAACTCGCACTTCGTGATGGGCTCGGGGGCGACCGTGCGGATCTTCTTCGACACGCCCGAGAACTGCGGCCTCTCGGCCGGCGCCAAGCAGATCGACCTCGGCAACAACGCCGACATCACCGCCACCGACTACAACGCCTCGCTGGGCAAATTCAACATGCCGGGCTTCTACCTGATGGGCTCGCCGACGATCCCGACCAAGGTCGAATTCTCGAACAACAGCGGCACCAACGAATTCCTCCTCTACGCCCCCCAGACCGAAATCCTGATCAAAAACAACGCCGTCTACAAGGGTGTGATCGCCGGCAAAAAGGTCCACTTCGAAAAGGCGACCCTCGAACAGGACGACGGCTACGAACCACCTCAGATCGGCGGCGCGACGATCTTCGAGCGCCAGTCCTTCGTCGAGTGCACGGGCCCGACCGGCTCGCCCCCGAACGCCAACTGCTGAGCGCCCAGCCTCCCTCGGCGGGATCTCGCATCCGGCGCTCAAGGCACCGCCTTTGACGGTCGATCTATAGGCGAACGTATGAGGGAGCAGCTCAACAACAACCCGATGGCCCAGATCGGCATCGTCGCCGTCCTGCTCGTCGTCGGCGCCATCTTCGTGATGACGCGGATGGGCGGCGGTGAAGAAAGCTCCGAAGGTGGCGAAGTCAGCGCCAGCGTCAACGGCGTCACCGCCACCGGGGCGACTCCCGGCGAAGCCGTCGAAGGGGCGGTCGAAGGGCTCGAAGCCGGCGCCGTCGAACCGGCTCCGGTCGCTCCCGCCGCCCTGCCGCCCGTGAAGACGCCCGAGAACGTTCTCCGCGCCTACGACTCCGGGGCTACCGTGGTCGCTGCTCTTCGTTCGTGACGGCGGCGTCGACGACCGCGTCGTTCGCGGCACCACCGGGGTCCTCTCCTGCACTCCCCGGGGTCTCCTACTTCGTCGTCCCCGCCGACGAGATCGCCCGCTACACCTCGATCACCGGAGGGGTCGGCGTCGATCGCGTGCCGGCCCTGGTCGTGATGACGCCGAAGGGGATCGATCACGGCGTGGCGAGCGCCTCTGTCCTCTACGGCTACCAGACGCCCGCCACCGTCCGCCAGGCGATCACCGACGCCGGCTACAAAGGCCCGACGCTCGACTACCACCCGTGAGCATGGGCTCCAGCGAGTACCCGGGCCACCTGCGGCCGGTGCCGGACTCCGGCGACTCGACCGCGCCCCAGCTCGACCCCCAGGCCGGCGGCACCCCCGGCCTGACCCCGCCCCTTTCCCGCGGCCGCTCCGCCGGCTTCGTCACCGACGTCCTCGTCGAGGTCGGCTATGTCAGCCAGGAGCGGGTCAACCAGGCGGTCGAGGCGGCGCGGACCGCCGGCGCTCCGCCCGAGGCGCTGCTGCTGACCGACGGCGTGATCAACGGCGACCAGCTCTCCCGCGCGATCGCCGAGCGCTACGGGCTCGACCACATCGACCTTTCCGGCTACCAGGTCGACATGGCGGCGGCCAACCTGATCGCCGTCAACACGGCCCGTCGCTACCGGGCGCTGCCGGTCGGGTTCGTCGACAAGCAGACCCTTCTCGTCGCGATGGCCGACCCGACCAACGTGCTGGCGGTCGACGACATCCAGATCGCCACCGGCCTCGACTGCCGCGTCGCGGTCGCAGCCGAGGAGGACATCGAAGCGCTGGTCGTGCGCCTCAACACCCTGCAGAGCGCCGTCTCCGAGGCGGTGGTCGAAGGCGAGGAAGAAGCCGAGGACGAACTAGCCGAAGTCGCCGACCTCGAAGTCAGCGCCGACGATGCGCCGGTCATCAAGCTCGTCTACAGCATCCTCGGCCAGGCGGTGGGGGAGGGGGCCTCCGACATCCACTTCGAGCCCGCGGAGGGCGAGATGCGGGTCCGTTTCCGGATCGACGGCGTTCTCCGCGAGGCGGCACACGTGCCCAGCCGGATGGTCAGCGCGGTGATCTCGCGGGTGAAGATCATGAGCGACCTCAACATCGCCGAGAAGCGGGTTCCCCAGGACGGCCGGGTCAGTGTCACCGTCGAGAGCAAGACGGTCGATCTCCGCGTCACCACCCTGCCGACGCAGCGCGGCGAGGGGGCGACGATCCGCATCCTCGACAAGGAAAACGCCCAGCGGACGCTGGACGAACTCGGTATGGACGGCGATGCGCAGGCGCGGCTTCAAAGCGGCCTTCCGACAGGCCTACGGAGCCGTTCTCGTCACCGGCCCGACCGGCTCGGGAAAGAGCACGACGCTCTACGCCGCCCTGCGGGAGATGAACACGGTCGACAAGAAGATCATCACGGTCGAGGACCCGGTCGAGTACCAGCTCGACGGGGTCAACCAGATCAACGTCAACCGCAAGGCCGGCCTCGACTTCGCCACCGGCCTGCGCTCGATCCTCCGCGCCGACCCCGACATCGTGATGGTGGGTGAGATCCGCGACGGCGAGACGGCGCGGATCGCGATCGAGGCGGCGCTGACCGGGCACATGATGCTCTCGACCCTGCACACCAACGACGCCCCCGGCGCGATCACCCGCCTGACCAAGATGGGGATCGAGGCCTTCCTCACCGCCTCCTCGGTCGACTGCGTGGTCGCCCAGCGGCTGGCGCGCAAGCTCTGCTCGCACTGCAAGCGGCGCACCGTGGTGCCGCCGCAGACCCTGAGCGAAATGGGGATGCGGGTCGGAGCCGAGCTGGAGGCCTACGAGCCGGTCGGCTGTGCCCGCTGCAACCAGAGCGGCTACCGCGGCCGGGTGGGGATCTACTCGGTGATGAAGATGAGCGAGCGGATCAAAGACATGACCGTCTCGCAGGCGGCCGAGGCCGAAATCGCCTCGGCGGCGCGGGAAGAGGGGATGCTCACCCTGCGCGAGGACGGCTTGCTGAAGGTGCGGGGCGGGCAGACCAGCCTCGAGGAGGTCCTTCGTGTCACCGCTTGATTCCTCCCCGGGCTCCAGGTTTCGCCCTCCGCTGCCGATCTAACTTCCGATGTCCTTCGACTTCTCAGAGGTGCTGCGGCGGATGGTCGAGGCGAGGGCCTCGGACGTCCACCTGACCGCCGGCTTCCAGCCCGCGATGCGCGACAAGGGCAAGATCATCCCGATGGAAGGGTTTCCGGTGCTCGGTACCCAGGAGACCCGCGAGGTCGTCTTCAGCATCCTCAACGACGATCAGCGAAAACGCTTCGAGAACCACAAACAGCTCGACTTCGCATACGCGATCCCCAACGTCGCCCGCTTCCGCGTCAACTGCTTCATGCAGCGGGGGGCAGTCAGTGCGGCCTTCCGGCTCGTGCCGCAGGAGATCCCTTCGCTCGACTCCCTGAAGGTGCCGCAGATCCTCCGCGAGCTGACCCAGAAACCGCGCGGCTTCGTCCTCGTCACCGGCCCCACCGGGTCGGGCAAGAGCACGACGCTGGCGGCGATGATCGACGTGATCAACCGCGAGCGCCAGGATCACATTCTCACGATCGAGGACCCGATCGAGTTCCTGCACCAGCACAAAAGCTCGATCGTCAACCAGCGCGAGGTCGGCTCCGACGCCGAGGACTTCGCCCTCGGCCTCCGCGCCGCCCTGCGAGAGGACCCCGATGTGATCCTGGTCGGCGAGATGAGGGACCTGGAGACGATCTCCACGGCGCTTACCGCTGCCGAGACCGGCCACCTCGTCTTCGCCACCCTGCATACCCAATCGGCCGCGCAGACGGTCGACCGGATCATCGACGTCTTCCCGCCCCAGCAGCAGGGCCAGGTCCGCACCCAGCTCTCGATCGCCTTGCAGGGCGTGGTCACCCAGCAGCTGCTGGAGACCGCCGACGGGCTCAGCCGCACCGTCGCCTGCGAGGTCCTGGTGCCGACGCCGGCGATCCGCAACCTGATCCGCGAGGGCAAGACCCACCAGATCTACGCCGCGATCCAGACCGCGGGCGCGGTCGGGATGCAGACGATGGACGCCGATCTTGCCCGCCTGGTCCGCGCCGGGACGATCACCCGCTCACTGGCCGAACAGCGGGCCTCGGTGCCCGAGGAGCTGAAACGGCTCCTCGGCGGCAGCGCCGAGGGCGGCTACACGACCGAAGCCAACGGCTACACCCCGGTCACCCCCAACTACGTACAGGGGGCGTAGACGGTGGCCGCGGCGGCAACCACCTTTGCCTTCCGGGCGATGGACGGCGGCGGGGTCGCCACCGCCGGGGAAATCGAGGCCGAGTCCAAGGCGGCGGTAAGCGAGCAGCTGCGCCAGCGCGGGCTGATCGTTCTCGACGTCTCGGAAAAGTCCGAGCCGTTCAAAATCGAGCAGCTCTGGCAGACCTGGAAAGGCGTCGACATGCGCGAGCTGTCGATCTTCTCGCGCCAGTTCGCCACCCTCGTCGCCTCCGGGATGCCGATGCTGCGGAGCCTGCACACGCTCGAGGAGCAGACGCAGGACGAACGGATCAAAGCGGCGATCGCGGGCATCCGAGCCGACGTCGAGGCGGGGAGCTCGCTGGAGCAGGGGATGGAGCGCCACCCCGAAGTCTTCGACCGCCTCTACCGGGCGATGGTCCGCTCCGGGGAGCAGTCGGGGCGGCTCGAGGACGCGCTCGACCGGATCGCCTACCAGGTCGAGAAATCCGACTCGCTACGGCGCCAGGTGAAATCGGCGCTGATGTACCCGGCGCTGATCTTCGGCTTCGCGATGGTGGTGCTGGTCGCGATCGTCGCCTTCGTGATCCCGATCTTCGTCGGCATCTTCGAACAGATCGCCGAAGAAAACCCCTGCGAAAAGTCCTCGCTGCCGTTGCCGACCCAGCTCTGCGTCGCCGCCTCTGACGCTGATCACCGGCTACTGGTTCATCCTCTTCCCGGGCGTCATCGCCGCCTTCGTCGCTCTTCTTCAGGTGGAAGCGAACGGAAGGTGGCAAAGACATCTGGGACCGCTTCATCCTGCGGCTGCCGATGAAAATCGGCGACGTGATCCAGAAAGTGGCGCTTGCCCGCTGGTCGCGCACCTTCTCCGGCTGCGGTCGCCGCCGGCGTGCCGATGCTGCAGGCGATCAAGCTGACCGGCGAAACCTCCGGCAACATCGTCCTCGAGCAGGCGATGGAGGACATGTACACCTCGGTCAAGCGGGGCGGCTCGCTGGCCGGCCCGATCCAGCGCGACCCGATCTTCCCGCCGATGGTCGGGCACATGGTCGCGGTCGGCGAGGAGACCGGGCAGCTCGAGCACATGCTGTCCAAGATCGCCGACTTCTACGAGGCCGAGGTCGACGCCAAGGTGAAAGCGCTGACCTCGCTGATCGAGCCGATCATGATCGTCTTCGTCGGCGGCATCGTCGGCTTCATCGTGATCGCGATGTACCTGCCGATCTTCAGCCTCTACGACAAGATCCGCTGACCACGGGCTGCTCATCGGTTTTCGGTCGTCTCGCCTGGACGGCCGTACAACCAGTCCAACTTTTCGCTCTAAGCAGCCCCAATTTCAGGGATCAAGTAACCCGCTCAGTGGCCGATGAAGGGCCTGTGATGAATCTGCCAGTGCTTCGGTGCCAAAGGCAAACTCGCTGCGAGGCGGGGGCGCAAAGCCGTCGGGACTCCCTTACGGGAGTTGGCCGGGCTACCACCGGGGTCGACAGACACCACGTGGCTTCATGCGACGGGGCTCTGGCGCAAACGATTAGGACCATAGGAGGTCACTAATGTTTCTCCAGAATCTCCGGGCCAAAGTAGGCGCCCGGCTCAACGGCGACAGCGAGGCGGGCTTCACGCTCATCGAGCTCCTCGTCGTCATGCTCATCCTCGGAATCCTGGCGGCGATCGCGCTGCCCGCCTTCTTCAACCAGAAGGACAAGGCCGGCGACGCGAAGGCCAAGGAGTACGCGCACTCCGCGCAGGTCGCGATGGAGACCTTCTACACCGACCACGGCACCTACGTCGGCGCCACCAAAGCCGAACTCGAAAAAATCGAGCCGTCGCTGGCCAATGCCGACTTCAAAGAAGCCAAAGTCGCTGCGGTCTCTGCGGAAGGCTACGAAATCATCATGGAAGGCGCGAAAGCCACCCAGACCTTCACCGTCAAAAACGAAAAAGGCACTCTGACCTACCCCTGCACCGTCGCAGGGCAGGGCGGCTGCCCGAGCGGTGGCGCCGGTTGGGGCGGTTGATCCCGATCGTCTTCGGTTGGCCTAGCCAACGCTGAGCTCGCAAGGGGCGGACCGTTCGGTCCGCCCCTTGCCCGTTTTCGCGGCCGGCGCCGATCAAGCGATTGCCGACTTCAGTCGATAGAGCCGTGATGCCCGCGCACACGCATTTCTCCCGCAGATCCTTCCGCGTGATCGCGATTGCGATGGCGCTTGGTCTGTCGGCCCTCATTCCCTCAGCTGCGCTCGCCGCCCCCGCCAACTTCGCCGGCGCCTCCGACGACGGCGGCACCGTCTTCTTCACCACCACCGACAAGCTCGTGCCCGGCGACACCGACAGCCGCGCAGGACGTCTACGAGCGCTCCTACGACGAGACGCTCGAACGTTATGTGACCCGCCTCGTCTCGACCGGCCCGACCGGCGGCAACGACGCCTACCCGGTCCTCTACGACGGGATCTCCGCTGACGGAACCAAAGCCTTCTTCTCGACCGAGGAGCAGCTGGTCGGCGCCGACCAAGATCGCAGCGAGGACATCTACGAGCGCGACCTCACCACCAATACCGTCACCCTCGTCTCGGCCGGTGACCCCAGCTGCTCGGCGACCAACTGTGGCAACGCCGAAATCGACGCGAACTTCTCCCCGGGCGGCGTCGTTCCCAGCGGCGACATGGTCTTCTTCCGCACCTCCGAGGCCCTCGATCCTGACGACGGCGACACCTTCATCGATCTCTACGTTCGCGACCTCGGGTGCCGGGACGACGACGCTTGTCTCCGCTGGCGGTGACCGGCAACTTCGCCGCGACCTTCCGCGGCGCCTCCACCGACGGGACCATGGCCTTCTTCACCACCGACGAGCAACTCGACGGCGCCGACGACCGACAACCTGCTCGACATCTACCGGCGCGACCTCGAAGACGGCGTCACCACCCTCGGTCTCGGTGCCGGGCTTCTGTCCGGCGGCAACCGACTGCAGCGCCTCCTACGGCGGGGTCTCCGCCGACGGCGCCCACGCCTACTTCGAGACCAGCGAACGATTGGTCGGAGCCGACCAAGACGACTCCCAGGATGTCTACGACTGGTCGCTCGGGGGAGGTCCCGCCCTCGTCTCGACCGCCCCCGGCACCGGGAACGGCGTCTCGCGCGGCGATCTTTGCCGGTGCCAGCTTCGACGCTGCGCGGGTCTACTTCGAAACCGACGAGAGCCTTCTTGCCGCTGACGAAGACGAAGCGACCGACGTCTACGAACGGAGCGGGGGCACGACCTCGCTGGTCTCGATCGGCCCGGCGGGCGGAAACGGCGACGTCGGCCGCCTCGCTGGAATGGCTTTCGCCGGACGGCAGCACCGACACCGTGCTTTTCGGAACCGCGGAGGCCCAGGTCTCGGCCGACGAAGACGAATTCCAGGACGTCTACGGGCGCAGCGGCGGCACCCTGTCGCTCCGTTCCCTTGCCGCGACGGGCGGAAACGGCCCCTACAACTCGAGCTTCGCCGGAGCCTCGAATGACGGAACGCACGTCTTCCTGGTCACTTCCGAGCCCCTTGTCCCCTCGCTCGACACCGACACCGCCCTCGACGTGTACGAGGTGACGGCGCGGCGTCGCGACGCTGGTTTCCACGGGGCCGGCGGCCGTCAAAACGTCGATCCCGGCGGGGCTGCCCGCCGGTGCCGTCGCGGAGGACGGCTCGCACGTCTTCTTCATCACCGAAGAGCGGCTGACCGAAGGGGACCTCGATGCCGAAAACGACGTCTACGACCACTCCGCCGGCGGAACTCTCCTCGCTTCCACCGGCAACACCGCCCCCTTCGGGCCGCCGACGCCGACCCTGACCGGCACCAATCCAGGCTCACCCGGCGTCTCTCTCAACCCGCGGGTCATCGGGCAGGCCCAGCTCGGCAGCGCGATCAAGATCTACACGAGCTCGGACTGCTCCGGCGTTCCTGTAGCGACCGGCACGTCGGCCGGGCTCGACTCTCCGGGAATCGAAGTCGCCGTCGTCACCGGGTCGAGCACCAACTTTCGCGCCACGGCCACCGACGCCAACGGCGATACCTCCCCCTGCTCGGCCGCAGTCGGCTATACGCAGCAGGATGCGACGCCGCCGCCCCCTGATCCCGAACCCGACCCGGGCGAAACCACGACCACCAACCCGGGATCCACGTCGACGGGCGACCGGCGGCGGCCCTGGAAAAACCGGCGGCAAGGGCAAGGGGGCCGGCGTCATCTATCGTCACCCCGGACACCAAGATCACCTTCGCGCCGGCCAGCGTCACCCGCGTCAGGCGACCGGTCTTCCGTTTCACCGATCCGACTCAACGAACAGGGATCGAGCTTCAAGTGCAAGCTCGATCGCGAGGCTGGCGCAGCTGCAACTCGCCGATGAAGTTGAAACGCCTGAAGCTCGGCCGGCACGGCTCCGGGTTAGAGCGGCGAACGCCCTCGGCGTCCTCGACCCGGTTCCCGCGAGCCGCGCCTTCAAGGTGGTGAAGTAATGGCATGCCTGCGGCGATTGCGGCAGGAGCGACTCGGGGGAGCTCGGGCTGACCTTGGTCGAGCTTCTCGTCGCCGCGGCGATGAGCGTCGTCCTGCTGGGGGCGATCGGCTCGATGGTGATCAGCACGATGCGCACGCAACCGAAAGTCAGCAAAAGCGCCCAGAACGTCTCCTCGGCCCGCTGGGTCCTCGACCGGATGACGCGCGAGCTTCGCAACGGCATCCGGGTCGATCAGGCGACCTCCTCGAAAGTCTCGTTCCTCACCTACGTGAGGCATGCCGCCTGCGGCAGCACGACCCTTCCCAGCTCGACGACGGCCTCGATCAAGTGCGAGGTCACCTACCAGTGCACCACGACCGCCTGCACCCGCACCGAGGGGGCCGAAGGCGTCTACACGGGCACCGCAGGACTCTCTTTTCCGGAATCAACAGCTCGAGTGTCTTCTGCTTCGTTCCAAGCGCGGAAGCGGACCCGCTCACCTGCGGCACCGCCAAAGCGCCCGCCGAAGTGACCTACGTGAAAGTCCGGCTGCAGGTCCCCGAGTCCCAGTGGCTCGGGCTCGCTGACCGTCTCCGACGGCGCCAGCCTCCGCAACGCCACTCTCCTGAAATGATCGGACCCGGAAAGCCAGCGCGGTACGGCTCCGAGGAGGGCCTGACCATCATCGAGGTCGTCGTCGCCGCTTTGGTGTTGGCACTGGCTGCCGCGGCCACCTTCGGAGTGCTGACCGCAGCGACCAAAAACGCCCAGCGGGCGAAGGCCACTCAGGTAGCACTGGATCGGGCGCAATCGGAGATGGAGGCTCTGCGGAGCCTGGAAGACAGCCAGCTTGCCCTGACCGCCGCTCCGCCGCATTCGACCAGCGAACTGAGCCCGAACTTCAGGGTCAGCGGCGGCACCTTCGCGACCGTGCGCCAGCCGGTCGGCTCGTACGCGAACCTCGTCATCAATGGCGGCAGCGAATACGGCGGTGACGCGATCGAAGGCGGCATCGTCAGCCCCGGACCGACCTCGTTCACCAGCGGCGACGTCAAAGGCAAGATCTACCGCTACATCGTCTGGCGCGACGATCCCTCCTGCCCGGCGGCGACCTGCCCGGGAACCCAGGACTACAAACAGATCATCGTCGCGGTGCGGCTGGAAAAAGCCGGCAACCAGGCCGGGGAACGAGGTTACGTGGAAGTCACGTCCAACTTCGTCAATCCCGACCGACAACTACCTCAACGACCCTGTCGCGGGGGCTGAAGGAGTCGTCTCGGGGCAGCAGTTCTATCTCTCCGACACCCCCTGCTCGGCCTCCGGCACTACCGCCCGCGAAGAAATCGCCGGCAACCACAAGCTCCATAACACCCTCGGGACCTGCGCCAGCGGCGTGCAGACCGAAGCAACGCCCGGTGCGCCAGATGCGCTCGTGCTCGGTGTGCCGCCGGACCCAGATCCGGCCGACGAAAGCAACCCGCCGCTCTACGACTACTCCGACGACTTCTACCTGGAGCCGAACCCGGACACCGACAAAGGGGTCCAGGTCCTCAGGGGCGAATCGAGCGGCTGCACTTTCTCGCCCCCGGAATCGCTGCACCGCGAGGCGAGGATCCACCGCTGGGTCACCGATCCGGTGAAAACCGAATTCACGATGGTCGAAAGCGCGACGCTCGAGTTCTACACCCGCACCCTGAACGACGAATCGTATAACGGCAAACTATGCGTCTTCCTCTTCAAGCGCCACGAAGTCGGCGGCGTCGCCACCGACACCCTGCTCACCAACAAAGCTGACGGAAAAAGCTATTGGACCTACAACCCAGGCGGCACCGGTTGGTGGCGTGGCAAATGGGAAAAGGTGCGCCTGCCGATGAGCTTCAACGGCAGTCCCTATAAAATTCCCGCCGGCGACCGGCTTGGGATCGCGCTCGCGGTGGAGCGCAGCGAAACGACCGGTGACGCACTCGCCTTCATGTACGACCATCCGAAATACCCAACCCGGATCGAGGTCGACACCAACACGCCGATAGACGGCGGCTGAGATGACCGCGGCGGTCATGGTGTTCGCCTTCCTCGGAGGGCTCCTGGTCGGCAGCTTCCTCACTGTCGTTGCCTACCGTGTCCCGCGCGGCGAATCGATCGTCGGGCCGCGGTCACGCTGTCCTGCCTGCGGCGAGCAGATCGCCGCTTACGACAACGTTCCGGTCTTCTCCTGGCTCCTGCTGCGTGGCAGGGCGCGCTGCTGTGGAGCGGCTATCTCGCCTCGATATCCACTTACCGAGCTGGCTGTCGGGCTGCTCTTCGCAGCGGTGGTCCTCGTTCTCTGGGACGAGCCTTGGGAGGTTGCTCTCGGCCTCCTGTTCGTCTCGACGCTGGTCGCAGTGACGGTGACCGACCTCGAGCTGCGGCTGATCCCGAACAAGATCCTCCTCGTGTCGGCCCTGCTCGGAGTCGCGGTGGTGGCGGCCTTCGACCCGGGCTCACTGCCGGAACGGGCAATCAGCGCGGCGGCGGCGGGCGGTCTTTTCTTCGTCGCCGCGCTTGCCTATCCAAGAGGGATGGGCCTCGGCGACGTCAAGCTTGCGGCGGTCATGGGCCTCTACCTCGGACGCAACGTCGCTCCCGCGATCTTCGTCGCCCTGTTGGCCGGTGCCGCCGTCGGCTTGGCGATGATCGCCCGCGAGGGCACGGCGGCGCGCAAGAAAGGAATCCCCTTTGGCCCCTTTCTCGCCCTCGGTGGAGTCGTCGGCCTGCTGGCCGGGGACCAGCTGCTCGACCTCTATTTGGGCACGTTCTAAGCCCTCGTCGAACAATTTTTAGAAATAGGTAGTTGCAGGACGAAAGTCTGGCGGCATTTCTGTCGATTAGCGAAGGGCGTGCTGCAAATCAGACGACAGAAGAAGCCCGATCACGTGGTCGGCCTGGAGATCGAGGCGGCGGGAATCGCGGCAGCCGAGGTCGACGCGGCGAACCGGGTGAGCGGGGCCCTGCACCCGCTGCCGCCGGATGCCTTCCACGAGGGCGAGATCGTCGACGCCGACGCCGTCGTGGCCGCTCTCAAGGACCTCTGGTCGCAGAACAAGCTGTCGAAACAGGTCCGGGTTGGGATCGGCAATCAGCGGGTGGTGGTTCGTACGTTGCGCCTGCCGGCGATCGAGAGTCCGGCGGAGCTCGAGGCCGCGGTCAAATTCCAGGCCCAGGAGCAGATGCCGATGCCGCTGGATCAGGCCATCCTCGAGCACCAGGTAGTCGGCGGCGTTGCCGGCGGGGACGGAGGCTCGCCCCAGGTCGACGTCGTCGTTGTCGCGGCCCGCCGCGAGATGGTCCAGAGCTTCGTCGAACCCATACGACAGGCAGGCCTCGAACCTGTGGGAATCGATCTATCCGCCTTCGGCATGATCCGCGCCCTCGCCGGCGTCGGCGATGGGGGAACGGCGATGCCGACCGAAGGGGCGCCCGGGGAGCCGCACCATTTCGACCAGGCCGTTCTCTACTGCAACCTCGGCGACGTGATGAACCTGGCGGTCGCTCGCGGCCGATCCTGCCTTTTCACCCGCGTCTCTCCGGGTGGCATGGAGCCGATCGCCAACCGCCTGGCGGGTGAGGCGGGGCTGGCTCCCGAACACGCCCGCCAGTGGCTTTCCCACGTCGGGCTCAGCGTGCCGGCCGAGGAAATCGCGGGCGACCCGGAGATCGTCGCTCGGACCAGGGCCGTGCTCGCGAGCGGCGTTTCGGACCTCGTCGACGAGCTGCGGCTCTCTCTCGACTATTACGGAGCACAGGAGAGTGCGGTCCCGGTCGACCGAATCGTCGTCTGCGGCCCCGGCAGTGCAATCTCCGGCCTTGCTGCGGCGATGGAAGCAAACGTCAACCTGCCGATAGTTGCCGCCCGTCCCGCTGCCTTTGCCGGCTATGACGACGGCGTCGCCGCCCGCCTGACGCTGGCCTACGGGTTGGCGCTGGAGAACTGAGATGCGGCCGATCAACCTGATTCCCCCGGAGTCCCGGCGCGGCGCCTCGGCGCCGATGCGGACCGGGCCGCTGCCCTACCTGGTGCTCGGCGCGCTTGCCCTGGTGCTGGCGGGGGTAGCGCTCTTCGTCCTCGCCGGCAACACCGTCAGCGACGGCGAAGCCGAAGTGGCGCGGCTCGAACGCGAAGACGCCCAAGCGGCGGCGAAAGCCGAAAAGCTCGCCGCCTTCACCCAGTTCCAGCAGATGCAGCAGGCGCGAACGGAAACGATCGCCAGCCTGGCCGACAGCCGCTTCGACTGGGAGCGGGTGATGGGCGAACTGGCGTTGATCCTCCCCGACGACGCCTGGCTGGTGAAACTCAACGCCTCCGCGTCGCCGGAAGCCGTCACCGGCGAAGGCAGCGGCGGAGGTGGGGCCGGCCTGCGGGCAAGCGCCCCGGGGCCGGCGCTTGAACTCAAAGGCTGCGCCGCCGGCCAGGAGGCTGTCGCGGGCTTCGTCACGGCGCTCAAGGACATCGACGGCGTCACCCGGGTGGGGGTCGAATCCTCCGAACTCGGCGACCCCGAAAACTCAGCCTCCGGCGGCAGCGAAGAAGGCGCCAACGAAGACTGCCGCACCCGAGCTTTCATCGCCCAGTTCTCGATCGTCGTCGCCTTCGACGCCGCGCCGGTTCCGCCGAGCGCCGAAGAAGCGCCGGTAGCAACCGAAGCGCCGGCGGAAGGCGAAGCCGCGGAAGGCGAAGAAGGGGAAGAAGGCTGAGATGAAGCTCAAGATCTCATCCACCAACGGCTTGATCATCGGCATGGTCGCGTTTGCCGTCCTCGCCTTCCTCTTCTGGACGATGATCCTCGGCCCCAAGCGGGAAGAAGCGGACGAGCTAACGGCGCAGGCCAAGAGCCTGGAAACGTCGTTGGCGACGCATGAAAGCGAAATCGCCCAGGCGCTCGAAGCCCGTGAAAACTACGCGGAGGACTACCGGGACCTGATCGTGCTCGGCAAGGCCGTGCCGGGTGACGACGACACCGCCTCCTTCATCGTCCAGCTGAACCGCATCTCGGCTGCGGCGGGAGTCCAGTTCCGCAACCTCAAACTTGCCTCGGCGGCTGCAGGCACGCCAGAAGAAGCCGCGGCCGCCCCCCCTGCCGAAGGGGCCTCGCCCACGGAGGTCGCTGCTTCGACCCTCCCGCTCGGGGCGACGATCGGTGTTGCCGGTCTGGCGGTGATGCCGTACGAACTCGGCTTCGAGGGGAACTTCTTCAACATCGCCCGCTTCCTTCACGGCCTCGACTCCCTGGTCAAGACCGAAAACGAAAAGGTGGCGGTAACCGGTCGCCTGATCACGATCAACGGTTTCGCGCTGAAAGGAAATAAGGGCAAGGGGTTCCCAGATCTGGAAGGGAGCTTCAGCGTGACCACCTACTTGACCCCGCCGGAACAGGGCGTCACCGGCGGCGCGGCCCCCGGTGGGCCCGCCGAAGCGACGCAGGTCTCGGCAACCGTGGGGGCGACGCCATGAAGCGCCTCGGGCCGGAGCTGAAAATGCCGAAGCTGCGTTCGCGCTCGTCGTCGCCCGGGGGCGGAGGCTTCAAGCCGCCCGCTTTCCTCACCGATCTCTACGAGGACCTGCGTGACCGCCGGCTGCTGCCTCTGGTCGTCCTCCTCCTGGTGGGAATCGTTGCCGCCCCGATCCTGCTCAATGGGGGATCTTCCGAAGGTGAAGAAGGAGTGGCCGTCCCCCCGCCAGCAGGATCCACCTCAGGTGCAAACGCGAGCTCGCTGACGGTCGTGGAGGCGCATCCGGGGCTCCGGGCGCCGAGCAAGCGCCTCGCCGGCCGCACCCCCACGGACCCCTTCACCCAGCGCTACACCGGATCGGTGCGCAATGGCGGCCTGCCGAACGAGAACACGAGCACGACGGCCACTACCGAAGGGGGGGCCGTCACCACCGAAGGGGGGACCTCCGCCGGTACTCCTGTCGCGCCCGAATCAAGCGCCCCGGAAAGCTCCGGCGACTCGAGCGGCCACGGCAACTCGCCCAACGCCGATTTTTCGGGCGGCCACCTCTACACCTTCACCATCGACGTCCAGATCTCGCGAACCGAAGAACAGCCGAACGGTGCGCAGAAGATGGGCGAGCCGACCGTCCGCAAGGGCGTCAAGCCCCCGGCGCCCCTGCCGGGCGACAAAGCGCCGGTGGTCACCTACCTCGGGGTCAACTACGTCAAGGGCAAACCGCGAGCACTGGTGATGGTCTCGCGCGACGTCAGCGCCGTCTTCGGCGACGCCCACTGCGTATCCGGGACCGACAACTGCGAACTGCTGGAAATCGAGCCCGGCTTCCCGGAGGTGTTCGAATACGGGCCCAACGAGGTCCGCTACAAGTTCAACATCCTCAAGATCGAGATCGCCCGCGACGGTCATCTCTGATTCCAGCGCCATTCGCCCATTGCTTCAGTAAATGAAGCCATGGCGCTACACTTGTTGAAGCGAGATCGGTTTGATCGCCCTTCTCGAGTGGATCATGAGCGCTGAGAGCAACTCCACCTGCCCCGTCTGTCGGACCGCCGAAGTGGTCTGCGGCAAGTGGACGCTGCTCCTGATCCGGGACTTGGCCGAAGGTAGCGCCCGCTTCTGCGAGCTCGAGCGCTCGCTGGAGGGGATCAGCCCGCGGACCTTGTCGCTGCGTTTGCGGGCGCTGGAGGATGAGGGAATCGTCGAGCGCCACACCTACCCCGAGGTGCCGCCGCGGGTCGAGTACGCGCTGACCGCCAAGGGCAAGGCCCTGGTTCCGCTTGTCGAGGACATGCGTAGCTACGGAATGCGCTGGCTCCTGGGCGACGCAGCCGAAGCGGCCACCGGTCGCGAGCCGGCCGCCGTCTAGTTACCGCCTGCAAGCGATCATTCAGGCGCAGGAGGGTTCGCCCGTAGGCGAAAGCCTGAGGCGTGCGGGACTTCCTCCTCAATGAATCGATCAAGCGCCTTGCCACCGAGACCGCCTCGCGGCTGAGCTCGCTGGTGGCGATGGGGGAGGAGATTCCGTTCGACGTCGCCGCCGACGCCGGCGACGAATCGGCTTTCTACAGCTACGTGCCGATGACCGGCCGCTACGTCGCCGATCACGCCGAGGAGCTGCGGGCGCTGCCGAGCTTCGCCGCCGCCCGCGAGGCCACGGTCGAAGCCGGAGTTGCCGCTGCTTTTCTCGAGGCGCGCGGGGAGTCGGTCCCCGCCGACCCCGGTGCCCGCGCCGAGCTGATGCTCGTCTCCTTCTTCGCCGAGCTTTGGGAGGGCTCTGCCGGGTTCGCCCTCGACCGCGAGCGCCTCGAGGCGCAGCTGTCGACGCTCGACGCCGAATCCCGTGACGCCGACGAGGCCGAGGTGCTGATGGTCCCCGTCGTCGGCCTGCGGATGTCGATGCCGCGACTGCAGCTGCCGCACGGCATGCGCATCGTCCGCGCCGACTCGATCGAGGCCCCGGTCGAGGCGATGCGCAGCGAGGGCATGGGCCGCGCCGCCTGGGAGCCGCAGTACCTCGCCGTCGCCGACCAGGACTCCGAGGGCGGCGCCGAGAGCGCTCTGCAGCAGCTGCGCGAGCTGGTCAGCGTGATGAGGATGTTCAAGGCCGGCGGCATCGGGCTCGGTCCCTACGCCTTCGCGCCGACCGGCGAGGGTTGCTGGCGACGGATCGCCACCGGCGCCCCTGCGACCCGTCCCGGCGGCTACCGCCTCAGCGAGGCGGAGGCCGAGGAGCTGGTGCAGTTCGCCGCCGACCTCGAGGCCCGTCCCGACCCCGACAGCGCCCTCACCTGGGCCGTCGGCCGCTTCGAGATGGGCTGCGAGCGCGCGACCGCGCTCGAGGGGCTGAGCGACCACCTGTTGGCGATGCGGGCTGTGCTCGAGGGCCATGGGCCCGTCGGCGCCTCGCTGCCGCTGCGCGCGGCGGCGCTGATCGCCGGCGAGGAGATGGACCGGATCGAGGCCGGTGAAAGGGTCGAGCAGGTGCTCGGGCTGGAGCGGGCGATGATGAGCGGCCGTCCCGCCGAGCGGGCCGTCGAGCTGGCGACCTGGATCGAGGAGGGCACCCGCCGCCTCCTCCGCGAAGCGGCGCTGGGAGAGCTCGGCAACGACCTCAGCACGGTCGCCGACGAGACCCTGATCGTCGACGGCCTCGCCGCAGGCGACGCCCAGATCAGCGTCTCCGTCGCGGAGGAGCTGGTCCTCGAAGAGGAGCCCTTCACCGAAGAGTCCCCCGCGGTGGTTCCCGAGCCAGAGGACGGGGAGATCTCGATCGAGGCCTTCGAGCCCGAGCCGCCTGCCGAACTTCAACTGCCCGTCGAGGAACTACCGGAGGAGGAGTACGTGGAGCAGGAGACCCGCATCATGGAGCCGGTTCCGGCCGAGGACGAGATCAGGATCACGGCCACCCCGTGGCTAGAGGAGGTCTCCGACCCCCGCGGCGGCGACACGATCCAGTGGCCAGCCGACGCCGAGCGCGACCTCCAGCACCGCGAAAAGGTCGACACGCCCCGCGTCCGCCACCTCTTCCCCGTGCCCGAGGACGCCGACTGGGAAGTCAGCCACCTCGAGTTCGAGTACTCGCGCCGCGCCTGAGCACGCAGAGATGCTTGCCTTTCCGCTAGGTTCTCCCGGCTTTGGTGGCGGGGACCTCAGATCTGCGTGGCTTGCGGAAGCGCGCGTACGGCGTAGTCGCCTGCGCGGCCGTACTCCTGGCGTTGTTCGCCCCGGTCGCCCGGGCAGGAGTCGATGACTACCCGGCAGGCCTCAAGTCAAAGCCGAAGGATGCCGTCTTCGACCCTTGGCGCTTCTACAACCGAGAGTGCACCTCGTTTGTCGCCTGGCGTCTGAACAAGCGAAACAAGGTCGGTTTCTACAACTACTACCGCGGCCAGCACTGGGGCAACGCGAACCACTGGGACAACGCGGCGCGGGCGCTGAAGATCCGCGTCGACTCCAAGCCGGCGGTCGGCGCCGTCGCCCAGACCGACGCCGGCTGGGGCGGGCACGTCGCCTGGGTCGAGGCGGTCAACTCGAACGGGACGGTGACGATCGAGGAGTACAACCGCGACAACGCGGGCCACTACTCGGAGCGCCGCGTAGCGAAGGCGTCTTTCTCCTACATCCACATCAAGGACATCCCCAAGCCGAAAAAGAAAGCGGCGCCGAAGCCGCCGCCTTCCCGCGCTCCCGCCGGACGGGGGTCGTCGACCGGCGTGTATTTCCCCTGGGATTACAGCTGGCACCTAAGTAACGGCCTAGCGCCAGGTGCCTCTGACTACATCTTCGTCCGGGGTAAGGCGGACGTGACCCCGGTGGTCGGCGACTGGGACGGAGACGGCAAGGATTCAACCGGCCTCTATTTCCCCTGGGACCAGAGTTGGCATCTGCGCAACGAGCTCAACGCGGGCCCTTCGGAGTACATCTTCCAGCGCGGTCAGCCGAATGCGATCCCGGTCGTCGGCGATTGGAACGGAGACGGCAAGGACTCGACCGGCATGTATTACCCGTGGGATCAGTCGTGGCACCTGCGCAACGAGCTGAATCCAGGATCGTCCGAGTACGCCTTTCAGCGTGGGCAGCCCAACTCGATTCCCGTCGTCGGCGACTGGGACGGCGACGGCAAGGACTCAACCGGCGTTTACTTCCCCTGGGATCAGTCGTGGCACCTGCGCAACGAGCTGAATCCAGGCCCTTCGGAGTACATCTTCCAGCGCGGTCAGCCGAATGCGATCCCGGTCGTCGGCGACTGGAACGGAGACGGCAAGGACTCGACCGGCATGTATTACCCGTGGGATCAGTCGTGGCACCTGCGCAACGAGCTGAATCCAGGATCGTCCGAGTACGCGTTCCAGCGTGGGCAGCCGAACTCCCTGCCGGTCGTCGGGAACTGGGACGGTCTCTAAGCGAACCCAGCCTCGCCGGGGCGGGCGAGCTGCCGCCAATCTCATGCTACTTCATGTACATGAGCGAGACGGTTGGAGTTGCAGAGCTCAGGCAGAACCTGAGCGTCTATCTGCGCCGGGTGAAGAAGGGCGAGCGGCTTGTCGTCACTGACCGAAATCGGCCGGTGGCAGAGCTTGGACCCGCTCCCACCACGGGTCCTGACTTGGATCGATTGATCGCCGAAGGGCGAGTTTCGGCACCGCGGCGGTCCACCTTGCCGGAGCCTTTGGAGTTGAAGGGGGATCCCAAAGCTCTGAGCAAAGCTCTGGACGACATCCGCGGCGAACGCTGAGCCGTGGCCGTCGTCTACGCGGATGCTTCGGCACTGGTCAAGCTGGTCCGGGAGGAGGCAGAGTCGCCTGCTCTGCGTACCTATCTTCAAGGCGCAGATCTAATCAGCAGCGAGTTGGTGCTGACGGAAATTCCGCGGGCGGTGCGCCGGGCGGCGGCGCACTCGATGCCATCCACGTTGCTGCGGCGGTCGATCTTGATCCGATCGACGCCTTTGTGACCTACGACGAGCGCCAAGCCGCGGCCGCGCGGCTGGCGGGGCTGAGGACCATGGCCCCTGCCTGACTCAGGCCCGCCCGGCCGCCATCTCGACCCGCTCCTCCGCCGTGGCGAAGAGGTAGCGGTCGATCTCCATCAGGCCGTGGAGGTCGTGGACGTCCTCGTCGAGGTAGGGGACGCGGATCACGCAGCTGGTGCGGAGCTCTTTGGCGAGGTGGTCGATGTTGCGGGCGTCGCGCTCGGCCAGGGCTTGGTAGTCGGCGAAGTTGTCGGCGACGCGCTTGGCGAGGTTGGCGTCACCGAGCTTCTCGGCGAGGGCAGCCGGGAGGTCGTCGACCTCCGCCTCGAACTGGTCGGCCGGGTAGTGGACCTTGTTGACGATGACGCCGCCGAAGGGGAGTTTTGCCTCGACGAGTTTGCGGTGGAAGTAGACGGCCTCGTCGATCGGCTCGCCCTGGGGCCCGCAGACGACGAGGAAGAGAGTCTCGGGGTCGGCGAGGAGCTTGTTGACGCGCTTGGCCCGCGCCTGGAAGCCGTCGACCATGCCGCTGAAGGCGTTGAAGAACTCGGCCAGGTCGGCGATCAGGTCGAAGCCGACGATTTTCTTGAAGATGCCGAGGGCGACGGAGACGCCGCGGCCCGTCACCTTCGCCGCCAGGCCGGTCGGCTTCATGAACATCCGCAGCGATTTGCCCTCGATGAACTGGGTCAGCCGTTTCGGCGCCTCGAGGAAGTCGAGCGCGTTGCGGGTCGGCGGCGTGTCGAGGACGAGGAGGTCGAACCCGCCTTCGGTGTGCAGCTCGAACAGCTTCTCCATCGCCATGTACTCCTGCGAGCCGGCGAGGGCGGAGGAGATCTGCTGGTAGATGCGGTTGTCGAGGACGCGGTCGCGCGACTCCTCGTCGGGTGCCTGGCGGGCGATCAGCTCGTCGAAGGTCGCCTTCGCGTCGAGCATCATCGCCCACAGCTCGCCCTTCATCTCGACCCCCTGCTTTTCGATCAAAGCGGGGTCGACCCGCCGCGCCTCGTTGCCGAGCTCCTCCAGCCCGAGCGAGTCGGCGAGCCGCTTTGCCGGGTCGATCGTCAGCACGCAGACCTTGAGCCCTTGCGCCGCCATTCCGGTTGCGATCGCCGCCGAGGTCGTCGTCTTGCCGACGCCACCCGAGCCGGCGCAGATGCAGATCGACTTGCCGTCGAGGACTTCGTTCAGCGAGGCCATCAGCCGAGCTTCCCCGCCAGCTTGCGCGCCGAGGCGACATCGAGCTCGGGCTCGAAGAGGAAGGGGAGCGTTTTCACCGGCGCCTCGACGCCGCGCCTCAGCCGCGCGAGCTGCTGGCGCTGGGAGCGGGCACGGCCGAACTCCGAGAGCGCCGCCCGAGCAGCCGCCCGCGAGGCCCCGTTTTCGGTCTCCGCCAGCCGCGAGAGCGCCTCCGCCTCGCCTTTCTTGAACCGCTCCGGGTAGAGCCCGTTGAGGTAGACGCGGTCGACCGCGACTCCGACCTCGTCGCGCAGGTCCTTCTCCAGCGCCATCGACTCGTTCACCGGCATCTCCTCGGGCAGGGCGACGATCGCGGTGCCGGTGTTCTCGTGGTCGGTGATGAAGCGGTCGAGCGTTTCGGCCTGCGAGTGGATCGGGCCGACGCGGGCGATCGAGGCGAAGGTGCGCGGCGTCTGCAGGAAGCCGACCCCGTGGCCGGTCGCCGGCGCGTCGACGATCACGAGGTCGTACTTGCGGCCGCTCTTCACCTTGCGGTCGAGCTGCGCCAGCTCCCAGATCTTCCCGATCGTCACCAGCTCCTTCAGCCCCGGCGTCGCCGCGGCGAGGTAGTTGAAGATGCGGCTGCGGAAGAGCATGTCGCGCATCGCCCGCACCTTCAGCTGCAGCAGCACGTACTCGCGCATCGACTCGTCGGGGTCGATCGAGATCGACCAGAGGTTCTCCTCCATCTCGACCTCGTGGAAGCCGACGGCGGTGTGCTCGAAGATCCGCGAGGCGTTCTCCTGCGAGGAGACCTCGCAGACGATCGTCCGCTTCCCTTCGCCGGCGGCGCGCAGGCCGAGCGCGACGGCGACCGTCGTCTTGCCGACGCCGCCCTTGCCGGTGACGATTACGAGCCGCTTGTCGAGGAGGTCGGGGATTGGCTGATTCCTAGCAATTTCGGGAGCCGGCAGGAAAAGCGAGGTCCCATACGAATATCCGCGCAATGGGATTTCTAAGCCGCAAGAAGCCAAAGCCCGCTCCCGTCGAGATCCAGGAGGAGTCGCCGATGGTCGACGAGCTCTTGGAGATGGAAGAGGCGGTGCCTGAGCGGAATGACGATTCTGTCAGGGACGAAGCCGCTCGGCCGGCGGGTCCTGTCGATGTCGTCGAGGATGAGCCGCCCGAGGTGGAGGTTGAGGAGGAGCCTGCTCTCAATGCGCAGGACCCCGATGAAGAGGAAGGCGATGCGCGGATGAAGGCTGTCGATCTGATCGCTCCGACTCGTCTGGACTTCCTGGCCGAGAAAGAGGCTGCCGCAGAGCCGCCGGTGAAAACCGCGGAAGTGATCGCCTTCGCCAACCAGAAGGGCGGCGTCGCCAAGACGACCACCACCCTGAACCTGGCCGTCGCCTTCGCCGAGTCCGGCTACCGCGTGCTCTGCATCGACCTCGACCCGCAGGGGAACCTGACGATGAGCCAGGGGATCGACCCCGACAAGGTCGAGAAGAGCCTCTACGACGTCCTCGTCAACGACATGCCGATCTCCGAGATCATCGTCAAGCGGGAGATCGACATCGCCGTCGCCTCGATCGACCTGGCCGGCGCCGAGATCGCGATGAGCACCAAGATCGGCCGCGAGCGCTCGCTGGAGAAAGCGCTGAAAGAGGTCGAGGGCGTCTACGACTTCGTCTGCATCGACACGCCGCCGAGCCTCGGCCTGCTGACGATCAACGCCCTCACCGCGGCGAACAAGGTGATCGTCCCGGTCCAGTGCGAGTACCTGTCGATGCGCGGCCTCGTCCAGCTGCAGAACACGCTGCGAATGATCCAGGAGAACCTCAATCCCGACGTGCGGATCGAGGGCATCCTGCCGACGATGCTCGACTCGCGGACGATCCACGCCAAGGAGGCGGTGGAGATCCTCGAGGAGAACTTCGGCGACCTCGTTTTCCAGTCCCGGATCAAAAAGGCGATCAAATTCGCCGAGGCTCCCGTCAAAGGGTCCTCCGTGCTCAAGTACGATTCAAACTCGAGCGCAGCGAACTACTACCGGGAGCTGGCGAAGGAGGTTCTGTCCCATGGCTCGGCGTAACAAGCGCGCAAGCATGCGCGAGGGGCCGCTGTCCGACCTGTTCCGGTCCACGGCTGACGACGCGCCGGTGGATCCGCCTGAGGCGCCGCGGTACGGGCGCGAAGATCCGGCCGAGGCGAAGAAGGCCGAGGCGGAGGAGCCGGTCATCCGTGGAGATGCACCTGTCGAGACGCCGGAGCCAGCCCTCTTCGACCAGGAGCAGCCCGGGGAGACGACCGAATCGGCGCCCGAGAGGTTGAAAAGGGTCTTCAGCGAGGAACCCGCGCCGCGGCGCGAGCAGTTCTCGACCGAAAACCCGCGCTACGGGCGCGAGGAGCCCGCTTACGAGCCGCCGGGCAGTGGCGAGCCGCACCAGCCGGTGATCAAAGTCGTCGGCGTCGGCGGCGCCGGCGTCAACGCGGTCAACCGGATGGTCGACGCCCGCATTCCCGGGGTCGAGTTCATGGCCGTCAACACCGACCTTCAGTCCCTGCAGCTCTGCGTCGCCGACGTCACCGTCCATATCGGCGACGAGCAGACGCGCGGCCTCGGCGCCGGCGCCGACCCCGAGGTCGGCCACCGCTCCGCCTTCGAGGAGCAGGACAAGATCAAGCGCTTGCTGAAGGGTTCCGACATGGTCTTCGTCGCCGCCGGGGCCGGCGGCGGCACCGGCTCGGGCGCCGCCCCGGTCGTCGCCCGCCTCGCCCGCGAGGTCGGCGCGCTCACCGTCGGCATCGTCACCAAGCCGTTCAGTTTCGAGGGCAGTCGCCGCGGCGGTCAGGCCGACAAGGGCATCGAGGAGCTCGCCGCCGAGGTCGACACCCTGATCGTCGTCCCCAACGACCGCTTGCTCGACGTCCTCGACCAGCAGACCTCGATAGTCGAGGCCTTCAAGGTCGCCGACGACGTCCTCCGCCAGGGCGTCCAGGGAATCTCCGACCTGGTCACCCTGCCGGCGGTGATCAACCTCGACTTCGCCGACGTGCGCTCGATCATGTCCGAAGCCGGCCGGGCCCTGCTCGGAATCGGGATGGCCTACGGCGACGACCGCGCCGTCCTCGCCGCCGAAAAAGCGATCTCCTCGCCACTGCTGGAGACCTCGATGGAGGGCGCTCGCTCGATCCTGCTCTCGATCACCGGCGGCGCCGACCTCTCCCTGGTCGAGGTCTCCGAGGCCGCCAAGGTCGTCGGCGAGGCTGCCCACCCCGACGCCAACATCATCTTCGGCGCCAACGTCGACGAGGAGCTCTCAGAGCAGATCTGGGTCACCGTCGTCGCCACCCGCTTCGACGGCCGCGCTCAACCGCAGCGCCGCGCCGCCGAGCCGACGATCCGCCGCACCAAAGAGGCCGAGGCTTCGCGCCGCGGCCGCGGCGGCGAGCGCGAGCTCGGCATCGACGTCCCCGAGTTTTTACCCGGCTGAGCCGCGGCCCCATGCGAGGGGTCGTCGCAGCCGGCCATCCGCTGACCGCCGAGGCGGGCGCCGGTGTCCTGCGCGCCGGCGGAAACGCGGTCGACGCCGCCGTCTGCGCGGTGCTTGCCTCCTTCGCGGTCGAGAGCCCGCTGACCGGGTTCGGCGCGGGCGGCCACATGATGGTCCACCAGGGAGGCGAGACGACCCTGATCGACTTCTTCGTCGCCGCCCCCGGCCTCGACGAGATCGAGCGGACCGCGGAGTTGGTCCCGGTGCCGGTCCGCTTCGACGCGGAGACGACGCAGACGTTCTACGTCGGCCCCGCTTCCTGCGGCGTCCCCGGCACCGCCGCCGGGCTCGCCCACGCGCTCGAGCGGTTCGGGACGCGCTCTCTCTCGGAGCTGGTGGGGCCGGGGGTGAGGCTCGCCCGCGAGGGGGCGCCGGTAAACCGCGGGCAGGCCTACATCCTCGACATCCTCGCCCCGATCCACGACCGCATGTCCGGTACCCGCGAGCTCTACGCGCCGCAAGGCCGCCCGCTGGGGGAGGGGGATGCCTTCCGCTTCCCGGAACTGGCCGAGGCGCTGGAACGCTACGGCGCCGAGGGTGCCGAGCCCTTCTACCGGGGCGCGGTGGCGGCGGCGATCAGCGACTTCGTCGTCGAGCACGGCGGCCTGATCGGCCCGGGGGATCTCGCCAGCTACGAGGCGATCGAGCGCAAGCCGATCGACGCGCCCTTCCGCGGAACCCAGGTCCTCACCAACCCACCCCCTTCCTCGGGGGGGATCCTGATCGCCTACACCCTCGGCCTGCTCGAGCGCTTCGGCCCCGGCAGCGGGCCCGAGCAACTGGTGCTGGCGATGGAGGGCGCCAACTCGCGCCGCGACCTCGCCTTCGCCGAGTCCCTCTACGAGGAGGGGATGGAGGTCGGCTTCCTCGACCGGATCGGCCTCGACCTCGCCGCCGCCGACCTGCTCGGCTCGACCACCCACATCTCGGTCCTCGACGCCGACGGCAACTGCGCCAGCGTCACCTGTTCGAACGGCTCGGGCTCCGGGGTGCTGGTCCCGGGCACCGGGGTGATCCTCAACAACATGCTCGGCGAGGAGGACCTCAACCCGGCGGGGTTTCACCTGATCGCGCCGGGGCGGCGAGTCCCCTCGATGATGGCGCCGACCGTGGTCCTGCGCGACGGCGAGATCGTCCTTGCCCTCGGCAGCGCCGGCTCCAACCGGATCCGCTCGGCGATCCTGCAGACGGTGGTGCGGGCGGTCGAGCAGGGCTACCCGGTCCAGGCGGCGGTGGAAGCGCCGCGGCTGCACTTCGAGCAGGGGGTCGTCCAGGCGGAGAAGGGGGTTGACCCCGACGCGCTCGACCGGCTCGAACGGCGTGGGATGGAGGTAGCGCGCTGGCCCTCGCTGAACCTCTTCTTCGGCGGCGTCCAGGCGGTCTCACGCGATCCCGCCACCGGCCGGCTTGCGGGCGGCGGCGACCCCCGTCGCGGCGGCGCCGTCGCATACGCTGAGTGACGGTGGCGGCGGGCCCTGAAATCGATTTCGAGGCGGAGGGCCTGCTCGAGGGGGTCGAGGGTGACGCACGCCAGGCGCGGCTGGATCTTCTGGAGCAGCTGTTCGCTGACGGCTGCACGCTGGAGGAGCTGAAGGAGGCGGTCGCCGCCCATCGTTTGACGCTACTCCCGGTCGAGCGGGCGCTGGCCGGGGAGGGGCCGCGGTACACGGCGCGCGAGATCGCCGAGCAGGCCGGGATCGAGCTCGAGAGCCTGCAGCGCTTCAGCTCGGCGCTCGGCGTCCCCTACGGCGATCCGGACGAGCGTCGCGGCACCGAGGCCGACCTCGAGGCAGCTCGCCGGATCAAAGCTTTTCTCGACGCCGGCCTACCCGAGGACGGGATGCTGCAGGTGGCGCGGACGATCGGGATGGGGACGGCGCGGATCGCCGAAGCAAACCGCGAGCTGATCATCCGCACGCTGACCCAGCCCGGCGACACCGAGCGCGACGTCGCCCTGCGCTTCGCCGCCGCCGCCGAGTACATGCTGCCGCTGGCCGGCCCGACCGTCGTCTACGCCTTGCAGGCGCATCTGTTGGAACAGATCCGCCGCGACGTGATCGGGGCCACCGACCTCGCCTCGGGGGAGCTGGGCGGCACGGTCGAGCTAACCGTCTGCTTCGCCGACCTGGTCGAGTTCACCCGCCTTGGCGAGGAGATCGCGCCGGAGGAGCTCGGCATGGTCGCCGGCCGCCTCGAGGAGATGGCAACCGCCGTCGCCGAGCCGCCGGTGAGGCTGGTGAAGACGATCGGCGACGCGGTGATGTTGGTCTCGACCGAACCCGAGCCGATGGTCGCGGCGGCGCTGCAGCTGATTCATGCCGCCGAGCAGGAAGGCCAGCAGTTCCCCTGGCTCCGGGCCGGCATCGCCAGCGGCCCGACCCTGCCGCAGTCGGGCGACTACTACGGCCGCGCCGTCAACCTCGCCAGCCGCATCACTAACGTCGCCCGGCCCGGCAGCGTCGTCCTCGACGAGGCGACCAAGGAGGCGGTTGGAGACGGGTTCGACTACTCCTACGTCGGCGAACGCCGGCTGAAGGGGCTCGACTACCGGGTGAAGCTGTTCCGGGCGCGTTTGGCGGGAGAAAAGAAGCGTTAGCGGTAGGGAGGGTGCCGGTGGGGGTCCCTGGGAGCACCTCCGCCGAGTCGGGTCGGGGACAGCTGTCGCCTAAGACCGCAACGCTCGGTCTCCGTGCCAAGTACCCAGGGACCCCCACCGACACCCTCCGAGACAGGAGATGAGCTTCGATGATCATCGAGTCCGCAGAAATGTTCGCTATACGGACTTTTTCGCGGACTCGGTGAAGAGCGGATCTTCAGTGACTGTCGCTTGGAGGGATGGGTGTCCCCCTGGCCGACCGGCGTCCTGTTCCTCGCCCTATCCACTCATAGAGAGATGGCGCGCGGCCGGCGAGGAACCCAGGGAGGTCAGGGGGACACCCATCCCTCCCTACCGCAACCCTCCCTTTAAGAAGGCTTACGCGCCGAGACGAGGAGGTTGTAGAAGAGCTCGGCCGGCAGGTAAGGCTCGAGCACTTTGGTGTCGACCTTCTGCAGGGCGATGTAGCTGTTGAAGGCGAAGCGGCGCCAGCGGAACGAGACGGATTCCGGCTCGGCGCTGGACTCGACCGTGCGCAGGCCCCAGCCCCAGGCGTTGGAGAGCAGCTCCTCGCCGCCGACGTGGCGCTGGTCGAAGCCGGCGTCGCGGAGCAGGTGGCGCAGATCTTGGGGGGCGAAGGCGTGGACGTCGACCTCGGCCTCGAGTGAGTGGTCGTGGGACTGCTCGCCTTCGGCGACAGCGCGCTGCCTGGCGCCGATCGCCCGTCGCCAGAGCGGCGCCAGGGTGAGGCCGGCGCGCTTCGGCAGCGCCGCCAGGGTGTCGCCGTAGCGGGAGGGCTCGCCGGCGAAGGCGATCATCCCGCCCGGCCGCAGGACGCGGCGGAATTCGGCGAAGGCTTTGTCGAGGTCAGGGATGTGGTGGAGGACGGCATGGCCGAAGACGAGGTCGAAGCTCTCGTCCTCGAACGGCAGCACCTCGGCCTCGGTCTCGACCGTGGTCACGTCCTCGAGCCCGAGCGCCTCCGCCGTCGCCGCCAGCCGCTTCAGCATCCCCGGCGAGATGTCGGTCGCGGTCAGCCGCTCGATCACCCCGAGCTGGACGAGGTTGAGCGAGAAGTACCCGGTGCCCGAGCCGATCTCCAGGGCGTCGCCGAAGGAGCGTCCCTTCAGCCCGCCCAGCGCCTTGACCAGCTTCAGCCGCACCTGGCGCTGGCCGATCTCGCCGAAGTCGATGCCCCACTTGCCGTCGTACTCCTCGGCGGCGGCGTCGTGGTAGCGGGTGTTTACGTCCTTGATGTGCTCGTGGCTGGCGGTGGGGGAGGCTGGCATGGCGCGGCACTCTACCTTCGTCTGTTCTTTTTCGTTGCTATGCGGACATAAAGAACAGCACTGCAATACGGTCCCGCCCGTGGAGCGTCACTACCTCCAGGAGAACCAGCCGCCCGGGGTGCCACCGCTGCCGTTGACCGGGGAGCGGACGCTGCCTGACGTGCCGGAGGAGAACTACTGGTTCCGCCGCCATCTGGTCGTTTACGAGTGGATCGCCGAGCGGGTGCGGGGGCAGCGGGTCGTCGATATGGCCTGCGGTGAGGGCTACGGCTCCGACGTTCTTGCCGGGGCCGCCGCCAGCGTCGTCGGCGTCGACGCAAACCCCGAAGCGCACGAGCACGCCCGGCTGCGCTACCCGCGGGCGAACCTGCGCTTCGAGCGCGACCTGGTCGAGAGCTTCGCCGAGCCCTGCGACGCCGTCGTCTTCCTGCAGACGATCGAGCACGTCCAGGACCCCGGCGCGATCCTCGAGCACTTCAAGTCGATGCTGGAGCCCGGCGGGGCGGCCTTCGTCTCGACGCCGAACCTGCTGACCCTGGCCCCCCCCGGGGCGGAGAAGTCCGACAATCCCTGGCACGTGAAGGAGTACCGGGCCGAGGAGTTCCGAGAGCTCTGCGAGGCGCACTTCCCCCGGGTCGAGATGTTCGGGGTCTTCCACGCCCGCAAGCTGCGGGCCCACGAGCTGGCGATCAAGCTCGGCTGGGACGGCGTCCACAAGCGGCTGCGGCTGACGAAGCCCTTCTACGACCGCTTCACCCCTGCGATCGCCGCCTCCGACTTCCAGCTGCGGCAAGGGAACCTCGACCGCGCCCTCGACTTCCTCGCGGTCTGCCACGCCGGGTAATGGCCCGGGAGGGGACCGCCGGCGACCTGGCGATCGTCCTGCACAGCCACATGCCCTACGTCGAGGGCTTCGGCACCTATCCCTTCGGCGAGGAGTGGCTGTTCGACGCGGTGATCCGCTCCTACCTGCCGGTGCTGGAGGTGGCGCGCGACCTGACGATGACGGTGACGCCGGTGCTAGCTGACCAGCTCGAGGACGCGGGCGCTGCCGAGCGGCTACGTCGCTTCCTGATCGAGTGGCGGATCGGCGCCGCCGAGGCCGACCTGCCCCAGGTGCCCGAGGAGTGCCGGGTCGCCTGCGAGGGCGAGCAGCGCCGCTACAGCCACGCGCTGGAGCTGCTCGACGCAGCCGACGGCGATCCGCTCGCCCCCTTCCAGCGGGCCAATGAGGAAGGGCGAATCGCCCTCGCCGCCTCCAGCGCCACCCACGCCGTGCTGCCGCTGCTGGCGACGCGCCCAGGGCTGCAACTGCAGCTGGAGACCGGACTCCGCTCCCATCGCCGCCGCTTCGGCTGGGACGGCGGCTTCTGGCTGCCCGAGTGCGCCTACGTCCCCGGCCTCGAGTGGCGGCTGGCAGAGCACGGCGTGCGCTGGTTCTGCGTCGACCAGAGCGCCCACACCGAGCCACTGGAGGCGCTGGCACCGGTCGCCACCGAGGCGGGGCCGGTGGCCCTGCCGATCGACTGGGAGGCGATCTCCTGGCTCTGGTCGCTCGACGGTTATCCCTCCGACCCTGCTCACGCCCAGTTCGCGGGCAAATCGCTGCGGGGGATCCGGATCTGGAAGGTCGGCGGCGGCGCTTATGACCCGGCGGCCGCCGAGGGGGTGGCGCGGCGGCAGAGCGAAGAGTTCCTCGCCGCCGCCGCCGAGCGCCTGCGCACCTACGCCGAGAACCACGACCGCCGCGGCCTCCTCGTCTTCGCGATCGACACCGAGCTGCTCGGGCACTGGTGGTCGGAGGGACCGATCTGGCTGCAGGGAGTGCTGGAGGGCGCCGAGGCGGCCGGGGTGCGACTCCTTACCGTGCCGCAGGCGCTGGCCGAGCACGAGCCGGCCGAGCGGCCGTTGCGTGCCTCGACCTGGGGCGAGGACAAGAACCTCCACACCTGGGACTCGCCCGCCGTCGCCGATCTCGCCCAGGGGGCGCGGCGGGCGGAGCTGCGGCTGCTGCGGTCGGTCTCCGGCGGCCTGCGGGGGGAGCGTCTGGAGCGGGCGGCCCGCGAGCTGCTCGCCCTGCAGGCGAGCGACTGGGCCTTCCTCGACCAGCGCAAGCAGGCCGGCGATTACGCCTATCAGCGGGCCACCGACCACTCACAGGCGATGTTGGAGGCCATAGACTGCGACCGCGCCACCAACCCGTGTATGCGATCCCTCGCCCCGGACCTCAGCATCGCTCCCCTGCTGGAGCCCTGAACAGCCACCGAACTTGACCCGCGTCCTGATCCTTTCCTGGGAGTACCCGCCGCTGATCGAGGGCGGCCTCGCCCGCCACGTCCGCAAGCTCTCCGAGGCCCTGGTCGAGCGCGACGTCGAGGTCCACGTGCTGACCCGCGGCGGGGAGGAGTCGCCGGCCACCGAGCGCCGCGACGGGGTGATCATCCACCGCATCCGCGAGCCCAAGCGCCCGACCGACCTCGGCGAGTTCGTCGCCTGGATCGAACGGATGAACTCCGACATGCTGGCCGCCGGGGTCGAGCTCGGCGACCGCTACAGCTTCGACCTCGTCCACGGCCACGACTGGCTCGTCGCCAACGCCTGCGACCACCTCGCCAAGCGCTTCGAAGCGCCGCTGGTGACGACGATCCACGCGACCGAGTACGGCCGCCACCAGGGCTGGGTCGACAAGCACCCGCAGACCTACATTCACGGGGTCGAGCGCTGGATCACCAACCGCTCCCAGCGGGTGATCACCTGCTCCCACTACATGCGCGAACAGGTCGCCGACATCTTCGGCGTCGAGGAGCAGCGGGTGACCGTGATCCCGAACGGGATCGACCCCGACGACCTGCCCGCCCAGCCGGCGGAGGAGCTGGCCCGGCTGCGCGCGGAGTTCGCCACAGCGGAGGAGAAGCTGGTCCTGTTGATCGGCCGGCTCGTCTACGAGAAGGGCTTCCAGCTCGCCCTGGAGGCGATGCCGCGGGTGATCGAAGAGGCGCCGGGGACGCGCTTCCTGGTCGCCGGCTCCGGCACCCACGAGGCCGAGCTGAAGCGCCAGGCGGAGGAGCTTGGACTGATGAACCACGGCACGTTCCTCGGCTGGATCGGCGACGACGTCCTCCACTCGCTCTACCGGATCGCCGACCTCACCGTGGTCCCCTCGATCTACGAGCCCTTCGGCCTCGTCGCCCTCGAGGCGATGGCCTCGGGCTGCCCCTGCATCGTCGCCGACACCGGCGGCCTGCGCGAGGTCGTCCCCCATGAGGAGGCGGGGCTGCGTTTCCGAGCCCACGATCCCGAAGCGCTGGCCGAGGTGGCGATCCGGGTCCTCTCCGACGACGAGCTCGGCCGTCGCCTCGTCGCCGAAGCCTACGAGCACCTGCGCCGCTTCGACTGGGGCGACGTCGCCGAGCAAACCGCGGCCGTTTACGCCGAACTGGCCGGCGCCAAGACCGCCTAGCGCTGCTCAGCAGCCGTCGCGGCGGCGGGCGAGGCTGCGGTCGGTGATGCTGAAGCTGCCCTCAGGGCTGTTGCCGGGGACCCAGTGGATCCCGTCGAGCAGCTCCAGCGGCGAGACCGAGAGGGCGCCGGCGAGCTTCATCAGCGTGTCGACCCGGGCCAGGCGCGTCCCCTGCTCGAGCATCCCGATCTCGGTCCGGTGCAGGGAAGCGAGCGATCCCAGCTCTTCCTGGGACATCGCCGCGCGGCGCCGGCAGCGGTAGAGGTTGCGGCCGAACTTGGTCGCCACCTCCTGCGATCGGATTCTCCCGTCGGGGGCCATGCAGACAGCTTGTCGCCTGACACTCATTGTCGGCCAGACAATAGGCATCAGCCCTGATCGACTTCTTGCAGCGTCGTCCAGGCCGCGGGGTCGGGTTCCACGGGCCGCTCCCAGCGCAGCTCCCGCGGCGCCTCGCGCATGCGGATGATCCGGGCCGGGATGCCGCCGACGACGGCGTTGGCGGGGACGTCCTTGGTGACCACCGAGTTGGTCCCGATCACCGAGTTGTCGCCGACGCTGACGCCGCGGAGGATGCAGGCGCCGTAGCCGATCCAGACGTTGTTGCCGACCTCGACATCGCGCTTGTAGATGCCCTGCGAGCGGATCGGCCGCTCGACCTCGACGATGCCGTGGTCGAAGTCGATGAACATCGCCCGGTCGGCGATCACGCACTCATCGCCGATCCGCACCCGCTGGTAGGCGGAGATCGTGCACTCCTGGCCCATTACCGTCTTCGCGCCGATCTCGACGACGCCCTCGTGACAGCGGATCTTGGTCCCGTCGCCGATCCAGACGAAGCGGCCGAAACGGATCTCGCCGCGAGGCTCGATCTTCAGTTCCAGTCCTTTGCCGAAGAAGAACGGGCCCTCGGAGCGCCAGCGCCAGCCGGCTCTGGTCAGCAGGCGGCGCCAGAGGTAGCGCCAGAGGAGCCGCGCGTAGCGCGGAGTCAACATCTGGTTGCGGGCCAGGAAGCGAAACACGGCGGCGCAACTTTAGAGGGCGCCTCTTAGACTGGGCCGCCCTTGGCCGACGCCGCCAAAACCGCTCCGCTCGCCGAGCGCCTTATCGCAGGAGAAAAACGGGCGCTGGCAAGGGCGATCACGCTGATCGAGTCCGACGACCCCGCCGGCTGGGAGCTGGTGCGTGAGGTCTATCCCCGCACCGGCAAGGCCCGCATCATCGGGTTCACCGGCCCGCCGGGGGTCGGCAAGAGCACCCTGATCGGGGCGCTGACGGGGGAGCTGCGCAAGGCCGAGCGCGAGGTCGCTGTCCTTTCGATCGACCCTTCGAGCCCCTTCACCCGCGGCGCCCTACTCGGCGACCGGATCCGGCTTACCGACCACTTCCTCGACCCTGGCGTCTTCATCCGCTCGATGGCCTCCCGCGGTGCCCTCGGCGGCCTCAGCGAGGCGGCCCTGCAGGTGGCGTTGATCATGGACGCCGCCGGCAAAGACGACGTTCTCATCGAGACCGTCGGCGTCGGCCAGGCGGAGATCGACATCGTCGACCACGCCGACACGATCGTGCTGGCGCTGATGCCCGGCTCCGGCGACTCGATCCAGGCGCTGAAGGCTGGGGTGATGGAGATCCCCGACATCATCGTCGTCAACAAGGCCGACCACCCGATGACCGACACGATGGTTCGCGAGGTCCGCGGCGTCCTTGCCCTCTCGCAGGACCCCGAGGGCTGGAAGGTGCCGATCCTCCGCACCGAGGCCGCCCGTGGCGAGGGTGTCGACGAGCTAGCCGCGCAAATTGACGCGCATAGAAAATTCATCGAAGAGGCGGGCACGCTGGCCGAGCGCCGCGCCCGCAACCTCCGCAGCGAGGTGCTTGGAATCGCCACCTCGCGGATGCGTCGCCGCCTCGAGCAGACTGTCTCCGAGGACCCGGCGACGGCGGAGTTGCTGGACCGGGTCGTGCGCCGCGAACTCGACCCCGCAACCGCGGCGAGTGAGCTGCTGGAGAAGCACGTCGATGACTGATGCGCCACGCCTATCGGCCGCTGAAGCTACGCGTTGGCTAGGCGCCGACGTTGCTGAGCTGAACGGTGAATCTATCGGTCAGTTGCAGGGCTTTTACGTCGATGCCGAGAGCGGCGAGCCGACCTGGTTGATCGCCCGCCTCGGCCGCCGACGGCGGGGCCGCGTCGTCGCCGTCCCTGCTGCAAACTGCGCCGGCGCCCCCTTCGGGGTCTGGGTCGCGCAGGAGGCCGACGCGATCCGCAGCGCCCCGGTGGTCGATCCCACACGTCCTCTGCGACGCGAGCACGAGCTGACGATCTGCGCCCACTTCGGGATTCGCGAGAAGGTGGGGCGGGCGGCCGAGGTTGCCCAGCGACAAGAGGGAGCCATCACGGCTACGCCACCTGGCTAGCCCAGTTCTGGGCTAGGTTTGAGTAATGCGGAATGTTTTTGCATTACTCGCATTGGTGGCCTCATTTTTTCTTCTAGCGGGATGCGGAGACGCGGGATCGAAGCCGGCAACCGCTCAGGGGGAGGGAAAGGCAAGAGCCGGCAAAGCTGCAGTGGCCTGCCTGCAACGCTCGGCGAAGCCACCTGCCGGGGGCCATGGGTCGCAGATCGAGCGCAAAGGCCCGAAGGGCCTGCATCTGACGCTGAAGGGCTTTCCCGACGCCGCCGATGCCGGAATCCTGCTCGCGGCCCGACGGGGGTATTTCACAGATGTCGGCTTGAGCCTGGAAATCACCTCTCCAGTGGTGACCGACAACTTGCCGGGCTATCTGGTCGAAGGGGATACCGACGTCGGGGTCTTGCCGCAGCCGCAGGTGGCGATTGCCAATTCGGAGGGCATGCCGCTGGTTGCGATCGGCAGCCTGATGCAGCGGCCGGCGATGGCGATGATGTCGCTGGAGAGCTCCGGCGTCGACACCATTGCCGACCTCGAGGGGAGGACCGTTGCGATCAACGGCCTCCCAGCCGAAGAAGCCGTCCTAGAAGCCATCCTCGATCGGGCCGGCCTGAGCATCGAGGACGTAAAGCTGAGGCGCGCTGGTTACGGGCTCCTGCAGGCCTTGGTCGATGGGCACGCGGACGCCATCCTTGGCGTTTCCCGGAACGTCGAGGGAATCGAACTGGAAGCGTGCGGGATTGAGCCGGTCGTCGTCCCGCTGCGGAAGCTCGGCGTTCCCCCCTACGAAGAGCTCGACCTGGTCGTGCGCCGCGACCGCCTTGCCGAGTTCCCGGAGCGGTTCCGTGCCTTCATGTCGGCGCTGGCTCGCGGCACCGCGGCCGCAGCCGCGCACCCGCGAGCCGCCGCCGAGGCCATCTCGGTGTATCGAGCCAGGCTGGATGCCGGCGATCCGCAAAGGCTGGCGCTGGTGCAGGAAAAGATCAGAGCGACCCTGCCCCTGCTGTCGAAGTCGAATTCCATGAGCCCTGCGCGAGCCACCCGCTTTACCGCCTGGATGCACGACCAGGGTTTGATCGAACGGGAGGTACCGGTTTCGCAATTGCTCACCAACCGGTTCGTCCGGCATTGAGGTGTAATCGGTGAGGGCCGATTTGCTTAAGCTCGGGTGCTGGGTCCTGGGAGCGGTAGCGCTTGTCGCATGCGCCGGGTGCGGTGAAGCTGGCCAGGCGACGGAGGTCGCCGCAGGCACGAGATCAGCGGCAGCCGCAGAAGTCACCCGGGAAGCGTGGATCTCGATCGACGGCTACAAGGGCCCCCAGAGTGTCGGCATCCTGATGGCCCAGGAGCTGGGCTACTTTGAAGACGCGGGTGTCGAAATGACGATCACCGGCGCGGCATCTCCCGAAAACGCGATCAGCTACGTGGCAGAAGAATCGGTCGATTTCGCGGTTACCCGGCAGCCGCAAGTCATATTGGCGCGGGAAGAAGGAGAGCCGATCGTCGCCGTGGGGGCTCTGGTAGCCCGGCCCACTGCGGCGCTGATCTGGCTGCGGAAGTCCGGTATCCACGGCGTCGCCGATCTGAAAGGGAGGACGATCGCCATTCCCGGCCTCTTCTTCCAGGAAGACTTCCTCCAGAACCTCCTCGAGAGGCACGGGCTGACGCTCGACGACGTGAAGATCGCGCACGTCGGGTACGAATCGGCTCGCGCGCTCGCCGGCGGCGAAGCCGACGCCATCTTCGGCGGCTCCTGGAACGTCGAGGGAGCCGAGCTCGCGGCCCGCGGCCTGAAGCCGGTCGTCGTCAGGGCGCCGAGCCTCGGCTTCCCCGCTTACGACGAGCAGGTCCTGGCGGCTCGGGCCCCGTGGGTTGCCGAGAACGGGCCGCTCGTCCGCGATGTCCTTGCCGCCGTGGCCCGCGGCACCGCCGCAGCGATCGAACACCCCCGAGCGGCTGTCAAGGCGATCGAGCAAAGCGAGGAAGTCGATCCGACCGCAACGCCGAAGGTGACGGAAGCGGAGGTTGAGGCGACGCTCCCGCTTCTCTCTGAGACCGGGTACATGAGCCCGGGTCAGGCTGAAGACCTCGTCGATTGGATGCACGCCGAAGGTCTGATCCAGCGAAAGGTGCCGGCCTCGCAACTGCTCACGAACCAATTCCTTCAAAGATGATGAAGGTGGGTCGGGGTCGCTTGCGCAGGCTCGGATGTAGCTTGGCGGCAGCTGCAGCGCTCGGCGCCTTCGCCGGGTGCGGGGGAGGTGTACCGGTGACGGAAACGTCTCCGAGCGCGAGCACCGTCGCGAGCTCGCATGGCAAACGAGAAGCCTGGGTCTCAATCGATGGCTACAAAGGCGCGCCGAGCGCCGGAATCCTGATGGCCCAAGAGTTGGGCTACTTCGATGATCTGGGCATCGAAATGGCTTTCACCAGCGCGATAGTGCCTGACTGGCCAACCAAATACCTGCGAGAAGAAATGGTCGACTTCGCCGTGCTCCGCCAGCCGCAGGTGGTGCTGGCTGAGGAAAAAGGGTTGCCGATCGTCGCCGTAGCGGCTCTCGTGGCCCGACCAACCGCGGCGCTGATCTGGCTGAAGAAGTCCGGTATCGACGGCATCGCTGACTTGAAGGGCAAGACGATCGCAATCCCCGGCTCTTTTTTCCAAGAAGACTTTCTCCGGAGCCTCCTAGAAAGGCACGGCCTGACGCTCGACGAGGTGAAGATCAAGCGGGTCAGGTATGACCTGAGTCCCGCGCTCGCCGGCGGCGAAGCCGACGCCATCTTCGGCGGCTCCTGGAACGTCGAGGGGGCCGCGCTCGCGGCCCGCGGCCTGAAGCCGGTCGTTCTCCGCGTCCAGGGGCTTGGCTTCCCTGCTTACGACGAGCAGGTTCTGGTGGCTCGAACTCACTGGGCGACTCAGAACGGACCCCTGATCCGGGATGTTATGACCGCTCTGGCCCGCGGCACCGCTGCGGCAATCGAACACCCCGAGACCGCCGCCAGAGTGGTCGGGGAAGCCGGGGAAGGCGACCCCTCGGTTACTCCGAAGGTCAGGGAAGCGGAAGTCGAGGCGACGCTACCTCTTCTTTCCGAGACCGGCTACATGAGCCCAAGCCAGGCCGAAGATCTCATCCGCTGGATGCACGCCGAAGGCTGGATCAAGAGAGCCTTCCCCAGCTCCCGCCTAATTGACAATGACTACCTGTCGATAGAACCTTGAGGCTGCAGGCCTGAGCTACTGCGGAGATAGAGGCGACCCTGCCGCTGCTCTCCGAAAGCGGCCGCGTCGACCGCCGGCGGGCGGAACGCCTCGCCGAATGGATGCACCGCGAAGGGCTGCCTGCCGGCTAGAGCTGCAACGCCTTGACCTGCAGCATCTCCTCGATCCCGTAGCGGCCGTTCTCGCGCCCGTGGCCTGACTGGCCGTAGCCGCCGAAGGGGGCGAGGGGATTGAAGGCGCCACCGTTGATCTCGATCTGGCCGGTGCGGATGCGACGGGCGATCGCTATCGCGCGGTCGTTATCCGCGGACCAGACGCCGCCGGCAAGCCCGTACTCGGTCGAGTTGGCGATGCGGACGGCGTCGTCCTCGCCCTCGTAGGGCTGGATCGCCAGCACCGGGCCGAAGATCTCCTCCTGGCCGATCGTCATCTCGGCCTCGACCTCCGAGAAGACGGTGGGGCGGACGAAGAAGCCGCGCTCGAGGCCCTCCGGCGGCTCGGCACCGCCGGTGATCAGCCGCGCTCCCTCCTCGACGCCCTTCTCGATGTAGCCGCGGACGCGCTCGCGCTGGACCTCGGAGACGAGCGGCCCGAGCCGGGTCGAGGACTCGAAGGGGTCGCCGGGAGTGAAGGTCTCAGCGGTCGCCTTGGCCAGTTCCTCGGCCTCGGCCAGGCGCTGGCGCGGGACCAGCATCCGGGTCAGGGCGCTGCAGGTCTGGCCAGAGTTGAGGAAGCACTTGGCGACCCCGTCGGGCACCGCCTTCTCGAGGTCGGCGTCGTCGAGGATCACGTTCGGCGACTTGCCGCCGAGCTCCATCGCTACCGGCTTCACAGTCGCCGAGGCAAGCTCGGAGACGCGCCGGCCGGCCCGGGTCGAGCCGGTGAAGGAGACCATGTCGACTCCCGGGTGGGCGGCGATCGCCTCGCCGACGATCGGGCCGACCCCGGTGACGAGGTTGAAGACTCCCGCCGGCAGCCCGGCGGCCTCGATCACCTCGGCCAGCAGGAAGGCGTTCAGCGGCGTCACCTCGCTGGGCTTGAGGACCACGGTGCAGCCGGCGGCGAGGGCGGGGGCGACCTTGGCGGCGATCTGGTTCAGCGGGTAGTTCCAAGGGGTGATCGCGCCGAGCACGCCGACCGGCTCGCGCAGCACCCGCGAGTTGCCGATCTCCTCTTCCCAGGCGACTTCCTCCATCAACTTCGGCATCGCCGCGAACTGCGAGGTGGGGAGCCCGACCTGGATGATCCCACTCAGCTTCAGCGGCATCCCCAGCTCCTGGGTGATCGTCGCGGTGATCTCCTCGGCCCGTCCTTGCAGCCCCTCGGCGATCGCGGTGAGGAAGCGGGCCCGCTCCTCGCGCGAGGTCTGCGACCAGGAGTCGAATGCTCCGCGCGCGGCCTCGACGGCGCGGTCGACGTCCACCGGCGAGCAGCCTGGGATGGTCCCCATCACTTCCTCGCTCGTCGGATTGACCACCTCGAGCGGCTCGGCGCCGCTGGGCTCGACCCACTCGCCGCCGATGAAGATCTTGTCCCTCGTCTGAAGCTCAGCCGCCGTCGCCATCGATTCCTCCTGGTTGCCCGCTAGTTGCCCGAAAACTAGCTGATCGAATGGCAACGCGTATATGCGATAATCGCTAATACGCTATGACTCTTGAACCAGGACGCCTCTTGCGTGAAGCCCGCCTTCGGCACGGATTGAGCCAGGAGCGCCTCGCGACCCGGGCGGGCACGACCCAGTCGGCGATCTCACGGATCGAGCAGGAACGGGGGTCTCCAACCGTGAAGACGCTGGCGGAGCTGCTGCGACTGATGGGGGAGGACTTGGTGCTGGAAGTTGAACCCCGCGAGGCGGGGATCGACCGCACGCTCATCGCGGAGCGACTTCGTTTGAACGAGGAGGAGCGACTCGACTACGGCGCCGCTTTTGCCAATCAGGTGATCGAGATGAGCCCGCTACCAAAGAGGAAAGGATGGAACCTTTGACGGAGTCGCTACCTCCGAAAGCACCGGACCTCCGGGGTCTTCTCGGTCCGCTCGTGCGGCACGGAGTCAACTTCGTGCTGATAGGCGGAATGGCGGGTATCGCCCGAGGTTCCAGCTACCCGAGCTACGACCTCGACGTTGCCTACGCCCGTGACAAGGCGAATGTGAAGCGATTGGTCTCTGCCCTGGAGGAAATCGGCGTTCGCCTGCGCGGGGCCCCGGCGGATCTGCCTTTTCAGCTAGACGAGCGGACGATCGAAAACGGCGCAAACTTCACCTTCGTCACGCCCTTTGGTGATCTCGACGTTCTGGCCGACGTGGACGGGATTCGTGATTTCGAGGAGCTCCAAACCGGCTCCGAGGAGAAAGACGTGTTTGGGCTCCCGGTCCGGGTGGCGTCTCTCGACCATCTGATCGCGATGAAGCGCGCAGCCAACCGCCCCAAGGATCGCAACATGGTCGAGGAGTACATCGTCCTCGCAGACGAGATCCGTCGGCAGGAAGCAGAAGACGAGAGCTAAACCGCCGTCGTCAGCGCGTCGGCCTCGGCCTTCGCCCCCGGCCCCGGGACCTGCTTCGCGTCGCGCGCCGTCAGCACCTTGCCGCAGCTTTCGCAGATGCCGCGCTCGCTGACCGTGCCGCCGCACTCCTTGTGGACGATCAGGCGGCGGGGGCCCTCCGGTTCGGGGGAGTAGCGATCGCCCCAGTTGAGGAGGGCGATCAGCGCCGGCCAGAGGTCGAGGCCCTTCTGGGTCAGGAAGTACTCGTAGCGGGGCGGGTTTTCCTGGTAGGCGCGCCGTTCGAGGATCTCCTCGTCGACCAGCCGCTGCAATCGCGCCGAGAGGACGTTGCGGGCGATGCCGAGGGACTCCTGCATCTCGCCGAAGCGGCGGTTGCCGTGCATCACCGAGCGCACGATCAGCAGCGACCAGCGCTCGCCGATCACCTCGAGGGCCTTGGCGACCGAGCAGTCGAGGGCGGGGTAGTCGCGACGCAGCACGTGTGAATCTTCGCACACTAGGTTGCATCAAGCAACTGACTTGCGGTAGGCTCGCGCCGTCCAGAGTTGCTTCATGCAACCAAGTCCGATCGGAGGCCCGAGATGAGGCTGATTCCACGACACAGGCACCGGCGCCCCAAGGGTCCGCGGATCGCGATCAGCGAAGCGGAGATCAGCGCCGACCTCCACTACCCGGCCGTCGCCAGGCGCCCGCAGCGCACGGCAGACGTCCAGAGGCTGGGGGTCAGGTGAGCGAGAACGGCGTGGTGACGGCGCCCGAAGGCACCGCTGCCGAGGTGGCGGAGGCCTTCGCGGCGTCGAACCCCGAGAGCTCCCGCTCCCGCACCCTCGTCTGGCAGGACCCGGTCCCGACCGCGGCGGCCGGGGCGACGATGACCGGGATGGAGTACATGTCCGCGGTCGTCACCGGGACGATGCCCCCACCGCCGATCGCGGTGACGATGCGGCTGCGGCCGGTCGAGCTGGAGGAGGGGAGGGTGGTCTTCGAGGGGGAACCCGGCGAGGAGCACTACAACCCGATCGGCGTCGTCCACGGTGGCTACGCCGCAACCCTGCTCGACTCGGCGCTCGGCTGTGCCGTCCACACGACGCTGCCGGCCGGCGTCGGCTACACCTCGCTGGGGCTGGAGGCGAAGTTCGTGCGGCCGATCACCCGCGACACCGGCCGCGTCCTCTGCGAGGCGACCGTCCTCTACCGCGGCCGCAAGCAGGCGACCTCGGAGGCGACGCTGACCGCCGCTGACAGCGGCAAGTTGATCGCCCACGGCATCGCCACCTGCATGATCCTCGGCGGGGAGGCTTAGGAGGCGCTGTGGCGGGCGAACTCGACCAGGAGCCGCGCGCCGAAGCCGTTGGCTTCGTTGCCGACGTACTCGCGGCCGATGTCCCAGGCGCTGCCGGCGATGTCGAGGTGCGCCCACGGCGTCTCGGCGACGAACTCCTCGAGGAAGGAGGCGGCGGTTATCGTCCCTGCCTTGCGCTTCTTCCCCAGGTTGGAGAGGTCGGCGACGGTGCCCTTCATCAGCTCCTTGTACTCGGGGTGGAGCGGCAGGCGCCAAACCAGCTCGCCGGAGACTTCGCCGGCTTCGATGACCTCGGCGGCGAGCGTGTCGTCGTTGGAGACGAGGCCGGCGTAGGTCGAGCCGAGGGCGATCTCGACCGCGCCGGTCAGGGTCGCGATGTCGACGATCCTCTCGGCCCCGAGCTCGACCGCGTAGGCGAGGGCGTCGGCGAGGATCAGCCGGCCCTCGGCGTCGGTGTTGTTGACCTCGACCGTCTTGCCGTTGTACTGGGTGATCACGTCGCCCGGCTTGATCGCGGTGCCGGATGGCATGTTCTCGGTCGTCGGGACGACGGCGATCAGGTCGAGCGCGAGTCCGAGCTCGGCGATCGCGGCAACGGCCTCCAGTACCGCCGCACCGCCGGACATGTCCATCTTCATCTCCTGCATCCCGGCGCCGGGCTTCAGCGAGATGCCGCCGGTGTCGAAGGTGACGCCCTTGCCGACGTAGGCGAGGATGGGGCCCGAGCCGCCGCCGCTGTAGCGGAGGACGATCAGCTTCGGCTCCTCGGCGCTCCCCTGGCCCACTGCGATCAGGCCGCCCATGCCTTTTGCTTCCAGCTCGGCGCGGCCGAAGACCTCGACGGTGAGCGCTTCAGAGGCAGCGGCGATCGCTTCGGCCCGTTCGGCGAGGAAGGTGGGGGTGGCGAAGTTGGCGGGGGTCAGCTGCAGATCGCGGGCGCGGTTCTGGGCCTCGGCGGTGATGCGGGCCCACTCGACGGTCTTGGCGAACTCGGCCGGTCCGGGCAGCACCAGCGACTCCAGTCGCGGCGAGTCGTCGCGATCGCCGGACTTGAAGCGGTCGAAGCGGTAGGCAGCGAGCACCGTGCCGGTGACAAGCGCATCCGCGGCGAGCACGGAGTCGATGCCTTCCGGATACGCCCAGGCGATCGACCTCGCCTCCAGCCGCTCTGCCTCCTTGGCCGCGAGAGCGGCGGCGACGCGCAGCGTCTCGAGGTCGAGCTCATCGCTCTCGCCCAGCCCCACTACCAGCACCGGCGGGAAGCCGTCCGGCCGCAGCAGCGAGAGCTCCTTGAAGTCGCTCTTGGCGTCGTCGGCGCCGCTCGCGGAGGCAATCCCCTCCGGCAGCGCCTCGCCCTCGGCGAGCCCGATCGCGAGCAGCTCGGCGCCGCTCTCGGCCGGCTCCGCCTGCTTTACCTCGACCTTCATCGGCCGCGAGTTTACGTGACCATCCGACAACCCCCGCGCACGTCTGGCGGCGCCGGACACATCGCGGGGCGTCGTCCTCGGTCGGCCAAATGGCGCTGCCATTCGGCCCCCCTGCGTCCTACCCCCGCTCGGTCCGGCACTCGCCAGCCGCAGACGCGGGTTGTCGGATGGTCACTTCGCCCTGTCGGTATCGTCACCCGCTGGACCTGGCGACAGGGGCCAGGTCAAGCGAACCTCGGAAAGGAAAGGCAGTAGATGCCCAGCTCAGTGATTCTCGGAACCGCGCGCACCCCCTTCGGAAAGATGGGCGGCGGTCTCTCCTCCCTCGACGCCACCGACCTCGGCGGCACCGTGATCGAGGCCGCGCTGGACCGCTCCGGGGTCGCTCCCGAGCAGGTCGAGCAGGTCGTCTTCGGCCAGGTCCTGCAGGCTGGCCAGGGCCAGATTCCCTCGCGCCAGGCCCAGATCAAGGGCGGGATCCCCAAGGAGATCCCCTCGGAGACGATCAACAAGGTCTGCGCCTCGGGCATGCGCTCGCTCGGCCTCGCCGACCAGGCGATCCGCGCCGGCGACTCGAATGTCGCCGTCACCGGCGGCATGGAGTCGATGAGCCAGGCGCCCTACCTGCTGCCGGGCGCCCGCTTCGGCTTCCGGATGGGCGACGTCAAGGCGCTCGACGCGATGACGCACGACGGGCTCACCAACCCCTTCACCGAAAAGCAGATGATCAACGAGGCGAGCGAGGTCGGCAACGAGCTCGAGATCACCCGCGTCGACATGGACCGCTTCGCCGAGCGCTCGCACCGGCTCGCCCATGAGGCGACCGAAGCGGGCCGCCTCGCCGACGAGATCGTCGGCGTCACCGTCAAGTCGCGCAAGGGCGAGAGCACGGTCGAGGCCGACGAGGCGATCCGCCCCGACACCACCCTGGAGACGCTGGCGAAGCTGAAGGCGATCGGCGGCGACGACGCCACCCACACCGCCGGCAACGCCCCGGGCGTCAACGACGGCGCCGGCGCGATCGTCGTCGCCTCCGAGGAGTGGGCCGAGAAGGAAGGCAAGACGCCGCTGGCGCGGATCCTCTCCTACGGCACCGTCGCCGACGATTTCCCCTACCTGGCGAAAACGCCGGCCAACGCCGCCAAGCAGGCCCTGGAGAAGATCGGCAAGAGCGCCGAGGAGGTCGACCTCTGGGAGATCAACGAGGCCTTTGCCTCGGTCGCCCTCAACTCGGTGCGGATGCTCGGCGTCGACGAGGAGAAGGTCAACGTCAACGGCGGCGCGATCGCCCTCGGCCACCCGATCGGCGCCTCCGGCGCCCGCATCGTCGGCGCCTTGGTTCATGAGCTCGGCCGCCGAGGTGGAGGGTTGGGTGTAGCCGCAATTTGTTCCGGTGGCGGCCAGGGGGATGCAATCGTGATTGAGGTGGCCTCGCAGTAGCGCGGCCACTGCAAACCGGCGCATTTCGGGGTCCTCGGTCGTTCGGATCGGGTCACGCACTGTTAGTGCGCTCCCCTCACCTCACTCCCTGCGTCCCCCGAACTGCTTGGTTTTCGCGGCCGTGCGAGGGACGCAAATGACCCGGGCTGCCGCTTTCTTTGATCTGGACAAGACCCTGATGGCGGGGTCGAGCGGGATGCAGTTCGCCCGCATCGCCGCCAAGCAGGGGGTCGTCAGCCGCCGCCAGCTCGCCAGCTGGGGCTTCGAGCACATGCGCTATCGCCTCCGCGGTACCACCGACGCTCGCACCGCCGAGGTGTTGAAGGTCGCGCGGGAGCTGATCCGCGGCCTGCCCGAGAAGACGATCGACCGCATGGGGCCGGAAGTGATGGCGGCGATCCTGCCGCGCATCTTCCCGCAGATGCTGGAAGAGGTCTACGCCCACCAGGACGCAGGCCGGCCGACCTTCATCGTCAGCGCCGCCGGCAACGGCGTCGTCGAGCAGCTGGCCCACGTCCTCGGCATGAACGGCGGCATCGGCACCTGTTACGAGGTCGACGCCGAGGGCAACTACACCGGCCGCCTCGACGGCCCCTTCGTCTACGGCGAGGGCAAGGTGACCGCGATGGAGGAATTCGCCGCCCGCCACGAGATCGACCTGGGCGAGTCCTACGCCTACTCCGACTCGCTCTCCGACCTGCCGATGCTGCGCGCGGTCGGCAACCCGGTCGCCGTCAACCCCGACCCGCCGCTGGCGGCGATCGCCCGCGGAGAGGGCTGGCAGGTCCTGCGCTTCGAGCGCCTCGGCCGCCGCCTCGTCGCCCTCGCCGTCACCTTCCTCGCCACCGTCGCCGGCTTCGGTGCCACCCGGGTCGCCGCCCGCCGCCGGGTGCCGCCGCCGCGCCGCCTGCGTGTCCGCCCCTAGCTTCGCCTGTTCCTTTTCGTTGCTCAGGTCCGAAAAGGAACAGGCGAATGGCTGAATCACTAGGCTTCCCGCTGTGAGCACCGCAACCGCACGCAAGATTCGCGTCGTCGTCGCCAAGCCCGGCCTCGACGGGCACGACCGCGGCGCCAAGATCATTGCCCGCGCCCTGCGCGACGCCGGCATGGAGGTGATCTACACCGGGTTGCACCAGACGCCCGAGCAGATCGCCGAGACCGTGATCCAGGAGGACGCCGACGCCGTCGGCCTCTCGATCCTCTCCGGCGCCCACATGACGCTGGTCCCGAAAGTGGTGGAGCTGCTGAAGGCCCAAGGAGTGGACGACGTCCTCGTCACCGTCGGCGGCACGATCCCGGCCGACGACATTCCCGAGCTTAAAACCCTCGGCGTCGCCGAGGTTTTCACCCCGGGTGCCGGCACCGACGACATCGTCGAGTTCATCCAGGAGCGGGCGAGCGCCCGCCACGCTGAAGGCTGAGCGGCTCCCCAAGCCGCTGCGTGATATCTGACACGGATCGGTGCATAGGTCCGCCCGATCGGAGTATCATCCTGATTGACTCGTCAGTCAACCGTCGGCAGGCGTTAATATCGCGCCCCGCGAAAGACCTGAGAATCGTCCCCAAGGAGGCTTTGCTTTGAAGATCTGCGTCCTGGTCAAGGAGGTCCCGGACGCCGCCGTTCAGAAGCGCATCGACCCAAGCACGATGCGGCTGGACCGCGGCGGCGAGAAAAACCTCAACCCCTTCGACACGCACGCCCTCGAGGCGGCGATGCAGATCAAGGAGGGTGGAGCGATCCCGGTCGAGGAGGTCGTTGCGGTGACGATGGGCCCGAGTTCCGCGGTCCGCGCGCTGCATAAGGCCGTCGCCCTCGGCGCCGATCGCTCGGTCCACCTCTCCGACGACGCACTGGCCGGCTCGGACGTCTGCGCGACCGGTTTCGCGCTGGCGAAGGTGCTCGAGTCGGAGAGCCCCGACCTGGTCCTGCTGGGCCAGCAGTCGGATGACGGCGAGTGCTACACGATCGGCGCCGTCGTCGCCGACCACCTGAAGATGCCTTCGCTGACCCAGGTGATCCAGATCGACGTCACCGACGGCAAGCTGCGCTGCGAGCGCCAGGCCGAGTACGGCTACGACACCGTCGAGGTCGAGCTGCCGGCCGTGATCAGCGTCGGCGACGCGATCAACGAGCCGCGCTACCCGAGCCTGAAAGCGATCATGGGCGCGAAAAAGAAGCCGCTCGACTCGAAGGCCACCGGCGACGTCGGCATCGACGCCGGCCAGGTTGGTGAGGGCGGCTCCAAGACCAAAGTCCTGGGACTGAACCCGCCGCCGGCCAAGGAAGCGGGCGAGATCATCGAGGACGAGGACACCAACGAGACGGTCGAAAAGATCGTCGCGTGGCTGGACGAGAGGAAGCTGATCTAAATGGCAGGGATCCTGGTTTACGCCCTCCACGACGACGAGGGCAACTTCAACAAGAACTCGCTCGGGGCAATCTCCGAGGCGGCCAAGCTGGCCGGCGAAGTCGGCGGCGAGGCCGCTGCGCTGGTGGTCGGTGACATCGCCGACGACGCCTGCGCCTCGCTCGGCAACTACGGCGCCGCCAAGGTCTACCGGGCCAAGAGCGTGCCGGAGGGCCTGGCACAGCCGATCGTCGACGCGATGGCCAAGGTCATTCAGGACAACGGCATTTCATACGCCCTCTTCGGCGGCGGTCTGCTCGGCTTCGAGATCGGCGCCGGCCTCACGGCGCGTCTCAACGCCGGCGTCACCATGGAGGTCACCGCGGTCAAGGTCGACGGCGGCAAGCTGGTCGTCGAGCGTCCGATCCTGCAGGACTCTGAGATCGCCGACGTCGGCTATGTCTCTGAGCCCGGCATCATCATCGGCCGCCTCAACGCCTTTGACACCAACGAGTCCGGCGGCACCGCCGAGGTCGTCGACGTCGACGTCGAGCTCTCCGAGTGGTCGTCCAAGGCGAAGCTGGTCCAGCGCGGCGAGCAGCGCGGCGCCGACGTCAACATCGAGGACGCCGACATCCTCGTCGGCGGTGGCCGCGGTCTCGGCGCCAAAGAGGGCTTCGAGCTCTGCGAGCAACTCGCCGACTCGATGGGCGGCGCCGTCGCCGCGACCCGTGCTGTGGTCGACGCCGGCTGGTACCCCTATGCGGCCCAGATCGGCCAGACCGGGAAGACGGTGGCGCCGAAGCTGTACCTCGCCGCCGGCGTCTCCGGGGCGATCCAGCACAAGGTCGGGATGCAGAACTCGGAGAACATCCTTGCGATCAACAAGGATCCGAACGCGCCGATCTTCGAGTTCTCGGACCTCGGCGTGGTCGGCGATCTCCACAAGATCGTCCCCAAGCTGACCGAGGCGATCAAGGCGAAGAAGGGCTAGAGCGATGCCAGTAGCTCCGAGCGAGTTCCCGCCCCCGTTCGATCCCGAGAGCGTCATCGCGACGCCGACGGATCCGGAGGACGAGCGAATCGAGGTTGGCGTGGCGATTGTCGGCGGCGGGCCCGCCGGCCTCGCCTGCGCCAACAAATTGATGCAGCTCCTCGAGAACGAGCCGGAGCTACTGGAGAAGCTTGGTGAAGTCCCGGTCGCGGTGATCGAGAAGGGGAAAGTTGCCGGCGCGCACCTGCTCTCGGGCGCCAACGTCGACCCCTCGGCGATGGAACGGCTGTTCCCCGACCTGCCGCCGGCCGAGTGGCCGCCGGTCTACCAAGAGGTGACGAAGGACGCGACGTACTTCCTCACCAAGGGCAAAGCCTTCCCGCTGAAGCCGCCGCCGCCCAACTTCCGCAAAGAGGGCACCTACACGATGTCGGTCTCGAAACTGGGCCGCTTCCTCTCCGAAAAAGCCGAAGAGGCCGGTGTCTACATCCTCACCGAGACCGCGGCGACGCAGCTGCTGGTCGAGGACCGGATCGTCCGGGGCGTCCGCTCCGGCGACCGCGGCCGCGGCAAAGAGGGCCAGGAGCTCGGCAACTTCGAGCCCGGTGCCGACGTCGTCGCCAAGGCGACGGTCCTCGCCGAGGGCACGATCGGCCACCTCACCTACGCCGCGATGGACTACTTCAACCTCCGCGAGGGCTCTGACCCGCAGGTCTGGGAGCTCGGGGTGAAGGAGGTCTGGGAGGTGCCGAAGCCGCTCGACCGGGTCATCCACACCCTCGGCTGGCCGCTGCGCTGGAGCGGCCGCTACAAGGAGGCCGGTGGCAGCTTCATCTACCCGATGGGCGAGGACAAGGTCTGCTTCGGCCTCGTCGTCGGCCTCGACACCACCGACGCCACCTTCTCCGTTCACGACGCCCTGCAACTGTTCAAGACCCACCCCTTCATCGCCAAGATCATCGAGGGCGGCAAACGGGTCGGCTGGGGCGCGAAGACGATCCCCTCGGGCGGCTACTGGGCGCTGCCGAAGCGCTTCTCCGTGCCCGGGATGCTGATGGCCGGCGACGCCGCCGGGATGGTCAACATCGCCGAACTCGCCGGCGTCCACTACGCGATGCACGCCGGCATGTACGCGGCGGAATCGATCGTCGAGTCGCTGAAGAAGGACATCGACTCGGTCAACTTCGAAAGCTACGACGAGAAGATCCGCGGCTCGGTGATCGAGAAGGACCTCTACCGCTCGCGCAACATGAAGCAGCCGCTGACCAAGGGGCTGATCTTCGGCGGGGCGATGGGCAGCGCCATGGTCGCGACCAAAGGCGCCTTCCCGGGCGGCCACTGGAAGATCGAGGACAACGCCGAGATCCCGGTCTTCGAGGGCAAGGCGGGGGACAGCTACCCGAAGCCCGACAACGAGGTGACCTTCAACAAGCTCGACTCGGTCTTCCTCTCCGGCAACGCCACCCGCGACGACGCCCCGAACCACGTCCGCATCCAGACCCACGTCCCCCGCGAGGTCGCGCAGACCTGGGTCTCGATGTGTCCGGCCCAGGTCTACGAGATCCCCGAGGACCAGCTGGAAAACGGCGCCACCGAGGTCGACGTCCACGTCACCGCCTCCAACTGCGTCCAGTGCGGTGCAATCACCGCCAAGGGCGGCCGCCTCACCCTCCCCGAGGGCGGCGACGGCCCGCTTTACCAAGAGACGTAGGAAAGCTGTTCGCCTAACGGCACGATCCGCGCGCCACGCGTGCGGATTTGCCGCCTAGGGTCGGCGGGTGCTCCCTGTCGGCTCTCTTGCGAGTAACGCGGCCAGTGTCTTCGGGTTGATGGCGGCCTCTATCGCAGTTTTCGGATTCCTGATCCAGGCACCGGCGGCTTTGGCGCGTAAAGACGACCAGACGCTTCGCGCCACGACCGTGGTGGGCGGGCTTTTCGGCTTGCTCGTGGCAGTGGGGTTTGTGATTATAGATCTGTGGTAATGTTTTGTCTTAGGAGGTCGAATTGACTGAACGGCAGTTCCTAATCGTCTTCGCCATTTGCCTACTCGTGGCAGAGGCCGCTCTTTCTGTGGCTCTTCGCTTGTTCGGCGCAGACAACGAAACCCAGGCGTCTGTCTATGGACTCTTCCTTGGCGCGGCAGGTCTCAGCGGAGGGCTTCTCCTCCTCCGATACCGCTGAAGCAAAGGGAGTTAAAGCGCTTCGGCTTCCTCGGCCCGTAGCAGCGTCGCGCCGTCGAAGATCTGCGCGGCGTCGGCGCGGGTGGGGGTGAAGTCGAGGGTGGTGCGGCGGCGGGGGGCGGCGATCACCGTCCACTCGTCGCAACCCGCGAACGCTTCATCGAGGCGCTGGGCCATCGTGCTGCGGGGGCGATCCTGGTCGAAGATCTGCTGGGACATCGCTGCTCCGTCCTGTGTCGGGGGTTGGTGAAGTTTCCCCCTGCCCGTCGGACGAAAAATATGCACTTTGCGATCGTTTGGGAACGTTTGTTCGTTTTGGCGTTCAGGACGATCCCGCAAACTCGGCGATCTCCTCAGCCACCCGCTGTGGCTGATCGAGCGGAACGAAGGTTTTCGCCCCCTCGATCCGGACCAGCTCGGCGTTGCCGGTTTCGCTCGCTAGCCGTTCCGCGTAGGAGATCGGGAAGTACTTGTCGCCGGGAGCCCAGAGCAGCTTGATCGGCAGCTGTGAGCCGCGCAACTTCTCGGCGGCGGCGAGCGTATGGCGCTTGTTCATCCCGGCCGTGACCTTGCCGGCGTCGCGGAGGATCCCCCGGTCTACCTTCGCCGGCTCCATCCAGGAGGCGACGAGCTCGTCCGGGATCTTGGTCTGGGCGAAGGGGGCGAAGGCGCGGCGGGCCAGCGCTTCGATCCGGAACGGCGCCAGCAGGGCAAACGTCCCGCCCGGCAGCTTCGCGATCGGCGGCATCGCCTTGAACATCCCCGGCGGGAAGTTCTCGTGGGTGTCGCAGTTGGTCAGCGCCAGGCGGCCGATCCGGTCGGGATAGGTGGTGACCAGAACCTGCGACATCGCCCCGCCGGAGTCGTTGCCGACGATCGTCACGTCCTCGAGCTCGAGCTTGGTGAGGAAGTCGGCGATCAGGCGGGCGATCCCGGGAGGGGCGAGGTCGGCATCCGGGTTCATCGGGGCCCGGTGGGCGGCGATCGGCCAGTCCGGGGCGATGCAGCGGTAGCGGTCGGAGAACGCGTCGACGACGCCGTCCCAGAGCCGGCCGTCGACGAGGAAGCCGTGGACGAAGACGACGGGCTTGCCCTCGCCCGCCTCGCGATAGCGGATTGGTCCCTGCGGAAGTTGCACTTCCTTGCGCTCGTCGGTCACGATGCCTCCTTTTCGTGGGATCTTCAAAGTAACATACAGGCTGTATGAATGTAGATCCCCGAAGGCGTACCCAGGCCGAGCGGACGCAGGCAACGCGCGAGGCGCTGATCGCCGCCGCCCGCCGCCTCTTCACCGAGCGCGGCTATGGCGACGTCGGTACCGAGGAGATCGTCCGCGCCGCCGGGGTCACCCGCGGTGCCCTCTACCACCAGTTCGGCGACAAGGCGAGCCTGCTGCGGGCGGTCTACGAACGGATCGAGGCGGAATCGACCGAGCGGGTGGCGCGGGTGGTTCTCGGCTCCGAGCTCCACAGCCCGCTGGAGGCGATGAAGGCCGGGGTGGAGGCGTTTCTCGACCAGTGCGCCGAGCCGGAGCTGCGCCAGATCGCCCTCCACGACGCGCCGGCGGTGCTTGGCTGGGAGCGCTGGCGGGAGATCGGCGCCGCCAACGGGCTAGGCCTGATCGAAGCCAGCCTCGCGGCGGCGATCGAGGCGGGCGAGATCCGGGCGCTGCCGGTGAAGCCGCTCGCTCATCTGCTGATGGGCGCCCTCGACGAGGCGGCGATGCTGCTCGCCCGCGACGAGCGGCCCGAGAGCCGGGCCGAGGTGACCGAAGTCCTAGTGACTCTGCTCGAGAGCTTCGCGGTCGAACGAGCTTAGGGTCCCGGCGAGCCGGCGGGACTCCTTCTGCGCGTACATCCGCACGTCGGCCAGTTGCATCGCCTCGGTCGGCGAGTCCGACTCCTCCGGCACCGAGGCAATTCCCCAGGAGGCGCCGAGGTCGAAACCCTTGCCCCGCGAAGTGAGCGCTTCGGCGGCGCGGACGGCGAGCGCCTCGCGCGCCTCGAGGCCGAGGCAGACGATCCCGCCCTCGGCGAGGACGAGGAACTCGTCGCCGCCCAGCCGGTAGGCCGTCGCTTCGGACTCCACCGCCGTCTTCAGGCGCCGTCCCAGCATTCCCAGCATCTTGTCGCCGGAGGGGTGCCCGAAGGTGTCGTTGTAGCGCTTGAAGCCGTTGAGGTCGAGCAGGATCACGGTCAACGGCGCGTTCGGCGTCCGTTCGCGCTGCTCGAGGTCCATCCGCCACCGCGCCTGGCTGCCGAGGCCGGTCAGCGGATCGGTGCGGACCTGGTCGAGGAGCCGCTGGTTCTCGCGCAGGCTGAGCGCGAGCCGCCCGATCACCGCCAGCATCGTCACCGACCAGAGGATCGTGGTGAGGGCGCTGGAGCTGTGGAGGTACTGGAGGATGCCGAGGACGATCATCACCCCGGCGACGATCCCGGGCACGATCATTTCGCGCCAGCCGTCGAAGCGGGCGTCGGAGCGGATCGGGTCGGCGTCCGGCTGCCAGGCCTCGGCGCCGAGCAGGACCGCCGAGAAGAGGTAGATCGGTTCCACCCAGTCGCCGCCGGGCACGCTCGCTTCGTAGCTCTGCAGGGTGAAGGCGACGTCGGCCACCGCCATCACCGCCAGGCCGCCGAGCAGCAGCGTCCAGGTTCTGCCCGGCCGCCAGCGGGTGAGGGCGATGATGCCGACGATCAGGGAGACGAGGAGGACGTCCCCGAACGGATAGGCGAGCGTGGTCGCGACTTCGGCCGCCGAGCCGCTGGTGCGATCGGCGACGAATTCGAAGAGCAGAGCCGCGCCGAGGGCGCAACTGCCGAGGGCGGCGATCGCCCCGTCCATCCAGAGGCGGCGATCGAGTTCGCGGGTCCGGGCCCGGACCAGCAGGTAGAGGCCGAGGATCGCCAGCGGGTAGAAGGCGAGGTAGCCGATGTCGGCGGGGGAGGGATAGGGCGCGTCGGGGTTGCCTTCGATGTAAAGCGTCCACCAGATCTCACCTGCGGCCCAAGCGAGGATCGAAGCGCTGATCGCGAGCCAGGCGCCGCGCTCCGGGCCGCCTCGCCGGGCCCGGATAAGGCAGGCGAGGCCGGCGCAGACGACGACCGAGTCGTAGACGACGCCGTTGATCGCCGTGTTGAGCCCGGCGCCGCCGATCCCGACCCAGTCGTAGAGGATGACGAGCGCCGCGCCACCGAAAAGAACCGCTGAAACGAGCTTCCTCACAGGGACCTATCGGCATCGCTTGCGCGGTTCTCTAGACTTGGTGAAGATGAAGGCAGGAATCCACCCCGAATACACGCTTGCCAACGTGCATTGCTCGTGCGGCAACCAGTTCTACACGCGCTCCACGAAAGAGGACTTGCATGTAGAGCTCTGCTCCGAGTGCCACCCCTTTTACACGGGCAAGCAAAAGCTGGTCGACACCGGTGGCCGAGTTGAGCGTTTCCAGCGCCGCGCCGCCAAGCACCGGGCCGGGAAGTAGCGCGTGAGCCCGCCGTCGGGCTCGGCACTGGCATCCCACGAAACCTCCTCCGCGAACGGAGGAGACCCGCTGCGCATGCCCGACGGGGCTCTGGTCGCCAAACGCGACGCCCCGGTCGGCGGCCAGGCCGTGCTCGAGGGCGTGATGATGCGCGGGATCTCGGTCTGGGCGGTCGCCGTCCGCACCCCCGAGGGGCAGATCGAGGTCGAGTCCGAGCCTCTCGTCCCCTGGGCGCAGCGCCACCGCGCCTGGCGCCTGCCGGTGATCCGCGGCGTCGTCGCCCTCGGAGAGTCGCTGAAGATCGGCTTCAAGGCCCTCGCGATCTCCGCCAACGCGCAGATGGAGGAGGACGAGGAGGGTCAGAAGGAAGAAATCGGCGGCTGGGTATGGGGGCTGACGATCGTCCTCTCGATGCTGTTGGCGATCGGCCTTTTTTTCGTCGTCCCCGTCGGCCTCACGAGCCTGATCAAGGACCAGCTCGGCTCCTCGTTGCTCTTCTGGCTGGTCGAGGGAGTCCTGCGGACCGCGATCTTCATCGGCTATATCGCCGCGATCAGCAAAATGCCGGACCTGCGGCGCGTCTTCGAGTACCACGGGGCCGAGCACAAGACGATCTCCTGCTACGAGGCCGAAGACGAACTCGTGCCCGCCCGGGCGAAGCTCTACTCGCGCCTGCACCCGCGTTGCGGCACCAGCTTCCTGCTGATCGTGATGGTGCTGGCGATCTTCGTCTTCGCGCCGATCGGGCTGCCGGCCTGGTACTGGCTGCTCGCCTCCCGCATCCTCGGCATCCCGCTGATCGCCGGCCTCTCCTACGAGGTGATCAAGTGGGCGGGGAAAAACCGGCGCAAACGGTGGGTGCGGGCGGTGATGTGGCCGGGGCTGATGCTGCAGAACCTGACCACGCGCGAGCCCGATGAAGAGCAGTTGGCTGTGGCGATCGCCTCGCTGAATGCGGTACTTGCACGTGAGACTCCTGAGGAGGCGGCGAAAAAGCCGCATATCGAGATCGTCGCTTAGTTGGTGGGGCGGGGCGTGGGGTGTCCTCTCCGGACACATCTCGCCAATGGCTCGATGTTGAGTGTCCTGAGAGGACACCCCACGCCCCGCCTTGAGGGGGCGCTCCGTAGCTATGTTTGACCTGTGATCGAGTCTTTGGTGCAGCAGATAGAGGGGCGGTTCGCTGATTTGGAGGCGCAGATGTCGGACCCTGAGGTGATCGGGGATCGGGAGCGGTATGCGGCCGTCGGGCGGGAATACCGGGAGCTGCAGCCGGCGAGTGAGTTGGCGGTGCGGTGGCGGACGCTGCGCGACGACCTGGAAGGCGCGCGCGAGCTGCTGGCCGAGGGTGAGGACGAGGAAATGCGGCAGGTGGTCGAGGAGACGCCGGCGCAACTGGAGGCGCTGGAAGAGGAGATCCGCCTGGCGATGGTCGAGCGCGACCCCAACGACGCCAAGAACGTGATCGTCGAGATCCGTGCCGGTGCTGGCGGCGACGAGGCGGCCCTCTTCGCGGGCGACCTCTACAAGATGCTCACCCGCTACTCCGAGGGTCTCGGGTTCTCCACCGAAGTGCTCTCCCAGTCCGGTTCGGAGGCGGGTGGCTTCAAGGAGGTCACCTTCGAGGTCAAGGGCGAGGGCGCCTACTCGGTCTTCAAGTTCGAGGGCGGGACGCACCGCGTGCAGCGCGTGCCGGAGACCGAGTCCCAGGGCCGAATTCATACTTCGACGGCGACGATCGCGGTGCTGCCGGAGGTCGAGGATGTCGAGGTGGAGATCAACCAGAACGACCTCCAGATCGACGTCTACCGCTCCTCCGGCCCTGGCGGCCAGTCGGTCAACACCACCGATTCGGCGGTCCGGATCACCCACAAACCGACCGGGATCGTCGTCTCGATGCAAGACGAGAAGTCCCAGCTCCAGAACAAGGACCGGGCGATGCGGGTGCTGCGGGCGCGACTCTACGAGCGCGAGCTGGCCGAGCAGCAGGCGAAGATCGCCTCCGAGCGCAAGGCCCAGGTCGGCAGCGGCGAGCGCTCGGAGAAGATCCGCACCTACAATTTCCCCCAGGGCAGGGTTACCGACCACCGGATCAAGCACACCTCGCACAACCTCGAGGGCGTGCTGGCGGGCCAGCTCGGCGAGTTCACCGATGCGCTTTCGGCCGAGGAGAAGCGACAGCGCCTCGAGGCCGCCGCCTCGGCTGCTTGAGCTCGTGGCGACGATGACCGGCTCGAGCGTGCGTGAGGCGCTGAACGCGAGCGTCGATGCGCTGCGGGCAGTGGGAGTCGAAGACCCGCGGCTGGACGCGGAACTGCTGCTGGGTGAGGCGATGGGGTGCGGGCGAGCTGCGCTGATGGCCGATGGCGCCCCGGAGGTGCCGGCGCCCGCGGCGCGGGCGTTTGGGGAGATGGTGCGGCGGCGCCTGCGGCGCGAGCCGGTCGCCTACATCCTCGGCCGCAAAGGGTTCCGCAACCTCGAACTGATGGTCGACCGGCGGGTGCTGATCCCCCGGCCGGAGACCGAGCTGTTGGTCGAATTGGCCTTGCAGCTGCAGCCGCAAAGGGTGCTCGACGTCGGTACCGGCTCGGGCGCGATCGCGCTCGCAGTCGCCGACGAGTTGCCGGAGTGTGCCGTCACCGCAGCCGACACCTCGGCGGGGGCGCTCGAAGTCGCCTGCGCCAACGCAGAGCGCCTTGGGCTGACGGAGCGGGTTCGCTTCGTCGAAGGAACGCTGCCCGAGGGCGAGTTCGACCTCGTCCTCGCCAACCTCCCCTACGTCGCCGAGCGCGCCTGGGCCTCCCTCCAGCCGGAGGTCACCCAGTGGGAGCCGCGCGAGGCGCTCCTCGCCGGCCCCGACGGCCTCGCCGCCTATCGCGCCTTCATCCCGGACTGCGGCAGAGCTTTTCCATCTATTGGAGGGAAAAGCTCTGCCGCGGTTGCCGTCGAGGTCGGCAATGGGCAGGCCGGGGCGGTGGCGGCGCTGATGGAAGAGAGCGGCTCCGAGGGGGTCGAGACGCGGCGCGACCTGGCAGGGATCGAGCGGATCGTCATCGGCCGGGTAGGAGAAGCGGCGTGACCGAGCTTCTACGGCTCCGCAGTGGTGAGGCCGACGTGGCGCGGAAGGCGCTGGAACGGACGATCTCCCGGGGCGGCGTCGCCGTCTTCCCCTCGGACGGCCTCTACGGCCTCGCCTGCGATCCCCTCGACGCGGGGGCGATTACCAGGATCCATCGGCTGAAGGGGCGCGACGACGGCAAGCCCTCCGCGGTCATGTACTTCTCGCCGCTGGCGATCCGCGAGCTGATCGGGGCTCTGGGGCCGCGCACCAAAGCCGCTGTCAGCGCCCTGATGCCGGGTCCGGTCACGCTCGTCGTCGCCAACCCCCACCGGCGCTACCCGCTCGCCTGCCGGCAGGACCCCGAGCGGCTCGGCATCCGCCTGATCGGCGGCCCGCTGGCCGGGACGATGTGCCCGGTCTTCCAGACCTCGGCCAACCTCAGCGGCGAGCCGGCAGCGGCTCGCTTCGAGGACGTGCCGGAGTCGATCCGCGAGGGCGCCGACCTGGCGGTCGACGGCGGCGAGCTGCCCGGCCTGCCCTCGACCGTCGTCGACATCACCGCCCTCGAGGCCGACGGCAGCTGGAAGGTCCTCCGCGACGGCGCCCTCTCGCCGGGAGACTTGGCGAGCAAGCTCGCCTCGGTCGGGCTCGGCTGAGGCGCAGCCGAAGCGCTGTTAGCAGCCGGGCTCGCCCTTATAGGGGAGGCGGACCAGGCGCTGGGACATGTTGTCGTCCTCGTTCGACTCGAAGAGGTTTTCCTTCGGGTCGACGATCATCCGGTAGGCGAAGCAGCCGTGCAGGCCGGCGACGTCGATCCACTGCTGGTGGTAGGCGGCGGGGTAGATGTCCGACCAGCCGACCGAGGTGCCGAGCCTGACCCGGTCCTGGAAGGGGTTCTGGTTGCAGCCGGGGTAGACCCAGTGGCTGGGCGAGCGGCGGCCGGGGCGGGTGTGGGTGAGGTCGCGCAGGCAGTAGTTGAGCTTCGGGCTGGTGCGGACTACGTCGCCGACTTTTCCGTCCGGGCCGACGCGGCGCAGCTCGAAGTTCGCCAGCTCGTGGACCTTCCAGTAGGAGCCGCCGAAGTAGGTTCCGACGTAGGTGAAGTGCAGCTTCGCCTCGGTCGGGAGGACGATGTGACCGCCGCCCTTTTTGTAGATCCACTGGTTGACCTTCATCGAGCCTGGGCCGTTGCGGCGGCCGTGCAGCTCCATCGGTCCCTTGCCGCGACTCTCGACGTCGCTGGTCGCCCGCAGCAGCACGTGCCCGCCGACCTTCTGCGCGTAGATCTCGCTCGGCCGCGCGATCCGCAGGTTGGGGCAGCGGAGGAACCGCGCTTCGCTCGTTTCGCAGGGGTTCTCGACCGCGGCGGAAGTGGCGGCGGGAATCGCCAAGACCAGTAGCAGGGCCAGCGGAGCGAGCAGGAGCCGGGCTCTCACCGGCCCCAGAATATCCATGGGCGTTGCTATGGTCGGCTGCCGATGGCCGATCTCCCGGAGAACTTCCAAAACGCGCCGCTGAGCGAGGTCGATCCCGAGATCGCGGGCGTCCTCGACGCCGAGCTGCGGCGCCAGCAGCGGACGCTGGAGATGATCGCCTCGGAGAACTTCGTCCCCCAGGCGGTGCTGGAAGCGGTCGGCTCGGTGCTGACCAACAAGTACGCCGAGGGCTACCCCGGCCGCCGCTACTACGGCGGCTGCGAGGAGGTCGACGTCGCCGAGGAACTGGCGATCGAGCGGGCCAAGAGCCTGTTCGGCGCCGAGCACGCCAACGTCCAGGCCCACGCCGGCGCCCAGGCCAACAACGCCGTTTACATGGCGCTGCTGAAACCGGGCGACACCTTCCTCGGCCTCGCCCTCGACCACGGTGGCCATCTCAGCCACGGGATGAAGATCAACGTCAGCGGCACGCTTTACAACCCGGTGCCCTACCACGTCAGCCGCGAGGATTTCCTCGTCGACATGGACGAGGTGGAGCGCCTGGCGCATGAGCACAAGCCGGCTCTGATCGTCACCGGCTGGTCCGCCTACCCGCGTCAGCTCGACTTCGCCGCCTTCCGCGAGATCGCCGACTCGGTGGGGGCGAAGCTGATGGTTGACATGGCCCACTTCGCCGGCCTCGTCGCCGCAGGCGAGCACCCGAACCCGGTCGAGCACGCCGACGTCGTCACGACGACGATTCACAAGACCCTCTGCGGTCCCCGCAGCGGCATGATCCTCTGCCGCTCCGAGCACGCGAAAGCGATCGACAAAGCGATTTTCCCCGGCCAGCAGGGCGGGCCGCTGATGCACACCGTCGCCGCCAAGGCGGTCGCCCTCCATATCGCCGCCAGCGAGGAGTTCAAGCAGCGCCAGCGGCAGACGATCGCCAACGCGCAGGCGCTGGCCGCCGGGCTCGAAGACGGCGGCGTGCCCGTGTTGACCGGCGGCACCGACGTCCACCTCGTCCTCGTCGACCTCACCCCGACCGGCCTCGACGGCCAGACCGCGGAGGACCGCCTCGACGAGGTCGGGATCACCGTCAACCGCAACGCGATCCCCTTCGACGAGCGGCCGCCGATGAACCCGTCCGGCCTGCGGATCGGAACCCCGGCGCTGACCACGCGCGGGATGGGCAGCGAGGAGATGACCGAGATCGCCGAGGTGATCGTCGCCGCCCTCAGCCCCGACTTCGAGTCCTCCAAGGACGACCTCGCGGCCCGCACCGGCGCCCTGATGGACCGCTTCCCGCTCTACGCCGAGCTCGCAGCTGTCTAGACGGCTCCGAAAACCGAGCAGGTCGGTGGACGCAGGGAGCGTGGCCTGCTCTGCACGCGAGCGACCGAGGACGCCGAGATGCGAAGGTTTGCAGGAGCCGTGAAGGTCTGGGTCGACATGAGCGCGCCTGCGCACGTGCTGGTGCTGCGCCCGATCATCGAGCGGCTGCGCGGCGAAGGCCACGAGGTCGAGATCACCTCCCGGGACTACGCTCAGACGCAGCAGCTGCTGGGTCTGCACAGGATGGAGCACACGCCGATCGGCCGCCACGGCGGCGCCTCGCGTCTGCGCAAGGCGGCGAGCCTGGCGGCGCGCAGCAGCGGCATGCTGCGGTACGGCCGCGGCCGCGGCTTCGATCTCGCCCTCGCCCACGGCTCCAACGACCTCGCGATCGCGGCGAAGACGCTCGGCGTCCCCGAGGCCAATATGCACGACTACGAGTACGCGGTCACCCAGCACCGGATCGGCTGCCGCCTCGCCCGGCGGGTGATGTTCCCGGATTCGGTGCCGCTCGACCGGCTACGCCGCTTCGGCGTCACCGAGGCGAGGTTCTTCCCCTATCCGGGCCTCAAGGAGGAGTACTACCTCTACGACTTCGAGCCCGACCCGGAGGCGCTGACCCGTCTCGGCGTCGAGACCGAGCGCGTCGTCGTCATCGTCCGCCCGCCGCCCGATGTCTCGCTCTATCACCGCAAGTCGAACCCGCTCTTCCCGAAGGTGCTCGACCGGCTCGGCCGCGACGAGGGCGTCCACGCCGTCGTCCTGCCGCGGACCGAGGCCCAGCGCGAGTTCATCACCGGCCTGCGCCTGCCCTCGGTGATCGTGCCGCCGGGCGCGGTCGAGGCGCAGAGCCTCGTTGCCCTCGCCGACCTCGTCCTCTCCGCCGGCGGGACGATGAACCGCGAGGCCGCCGCCCTGGCGACGCCGGTTTACACCACCTACGGCGGCCGCCTCGGCGGCGTCGACGAAGCGCTGATCCGCTCCGGTCGGCTGCGGCCGCTGACCGACCCGCGGGCGCTGGTGCTGGAGAAGCGCACCGCCGAGGCAACCCCCACACGCCGCGATCCCGCCTTCCTGGTCGAGACCATCCTCGGTACCGTCGGAGCCCAACCATTGCGCGAAGAGCCCCATCCCGTAACGCCCACCTGAGCGAGCTGCCCGAGGCCGAAGCCGGCCTCGAAGAACTCGTCGCGCCCGCAGCGGAGGGCGACCCGCGGCCGATCGACCCGGTCCTGCGGGCGCTCGACATCCTCATCTCCGCCTCGATCCTGCTCGTCCTCTCGCCGTTGCTGGCGCTGGTCGCGGCGGTGATCGCGCTCGACTCCGGGCGCCCTGTCCTCTACCGCGGCGCCCGCGTCGGCAAAGCCGGCCACCTCTTCTGGATGTACAAGTTCCGCACCCTGGCCCCGGATGCGGAGACGCGCCTCGGCCCCTACTACGGCGAGGAGCTGACCCGGCGGACCGAGGAAGAGCGGACCCGCCTCGGCGGCGCCCTCCGCAAAACCCACCTCGATGAGGTGCCGCAGCTCTGGAACGTGCTCCGCGGCGACATGTCGATCGTCGGCCCGCGCCCGATCAGGCCCACCTTCTACGCCGAACTCTGCCGCGAGATCCCCCAGTACTGGCAGCGCCTCGTCGTCCGCCCCGGCGTCACCGGCTTCGCCCAGACCCGGATCACCCGCGAGGAGACCTGGGCCGACAAGCTCGCCCACGACATGGAGTACATCGCCGACCGCTCGGTCTCCCTCTACTTCCAAGTCCTCCTCGCCACGGTCGCCAAGGTGGTGGGCCAGGGACAGCCGACTTCCTAAGCGGCTCTCTCTCGCGCTTCCGAGTTTGAACACACCATGGTGTGGCGAAAGTCGGAAGCGTTGAGTCAAGCAGCCGGCCATACCGGATTCCTCACGAAGCTTCAACCTCCCCCCGGGAACCTCGAAGTAGGTGTCCCGCTGGATCAGTGGCTCTCAGCGCTGCGGGACGCTTTAGTGTCCTCCTGGTCAACTAAAGCGCCTTGCCCCCTGCGAGACTGCCGCGCATGTGCGGTATCTGCGGCGTCGTCGCCGCTGAGCGAGAGCGTGGGCCGGACCGTGAGGCGGTGGCGCGGATGTCGGGGCGGCTCGTGCACCGGGGGCCGGACGACGAGGGGCTCTTCTGTGAGGGGCCGGTCGCGCTGGCGGCGCGGCGGCTCTCGATCATCGACCTCGCTCATGGCCACCAGCCGATCGAGAACGAGGACGGCTCTGCGGTCGTTGTCCAGAACGGTGAGATCTACAACTACCGCGAGCTGAAGCGCGAGCTCGAGGGCAAGGGCCACCGCTTCGCCACCAACTGCGACACCGAGGTCCTCGTCCACCTCTGGGAGGAGGAGGGGGAGCGGTTCGTCGAGCGGCTGCGGGGGATGTTCGCGATCGCGCTCTGGGACAAGCGGCGCCGGCGGCTACTGCTGGCCCGCGACCGCTTCGGGATCAAGCCGCTCTACTACCGGGTCAAGGACGGCGGGCTCTCGTTCGCCTCGGAGCTGAAGGCGATGCTCGAGCAGCCGGGCTTCTCGCGCGAGATCGACCCCGAGGCGATCTCCGCCTACCTCGCCTTCAACTCGATCCCGGCGCCGCTGACGATCTTCGCCGAGGCGCGCAAGCTGCCGCCAGGACACCTGCTCACCTGGGAGGGGGGAGAGGTGGCGCTGCACCGCTACGCGCGGGTCGGAGCGACGGCGGGCGACGAGCGCGGGGGCTCGGAGGACGAGCTCGCGGCGGCGCTGCGCGAAGTCCTCGACGACAGCGTCCGCGCCCACCTGGTCGCCGACGTCCCGGTCGGCGTCCTCCTCTCCGGCGGGGTCGACTCCGGCGCCCTCGCGGCCCTCGCCGCCGAGCACTCCGGCGAGCCGGTGCGGACCTTCTCGATCGGCTTCGAGGAGGCCGGCTTCAATGAGCTCTCCCGCGCCCGCCTCGTCGCCGAGCGCTACGGGACCGACCACGACGAGCTGATCGTCCGCCCCGACGCTGTCGAGCTGCTGCCGAAGCTGGTCGAGGCCTTCGACGAGCCCTTCGGCGACTCCTCGGCGCTGCCGACCTACCTCGTCTCCGAGCTCGCCGCCGGCCACGTCAAGGTCGCCCTCTCCGGCGAGGGCGGCGACGAGCTCTTCGGCGGCTACTACACCTACGTCGCCGACCTTCTCGCCCGCCGCGTCGGCCGCCTCGCACCGCTCGCCCGGCCGCTGGCCGAGGCGCTGCCGAGCCGCACCGACCGCGTCGGCTTCGACTACAAAGCCAAGCGCTTCGCCCGCGCCGCCGCCTTGCCGCCGCTCGAGCGCCACCATGCCTGGAAGGAGATCTTCTCGCCGCAGCTGCGCACGGAGCTGGCGGGAGAGGGGGCCGCGGACTGGGACCCGGTCGACCTCTACCGCGCCCGCTACGCCGAAACCGCCGGCGCCGAGCCCCTGGCGCGGATGCAGGACGTCGACCTCGGCATCTACCTCGTCGACGACCTGCTGGTCAAGACCGACCGCCTCAGCATGGCCCACTCGCTGGAGGCGCGGGTCCCCTTCCTCGACCAGCAGGTGGCTGAGTTCGCCTTCTCGCTGCCGCGGCGGATGAAAGTCCGCGGCTTCCAGAAGAAGCGCCTGCTGCGCAAGGCGCTCGAGCCGCTGCTGCCGAAGGAGATCGTCCACGGCCGCAAGCAGGGCTTCTCGATCCCGATCGCCGCCTGGCTGCGCGGGCCGCTGGAGCCCTTCGCCCGCGAGGTGCTCTCGCCGGGCGCGATCGAGCGCCAAGGCCTGCTCGATCCCGCCGCCGTCACCCCGATCCTTGACCGCCACATCTCCGGTCAGGAGGACCTCAGCCGCCAGATCTGGGGACTGATGGCGCTTACCCTCTGGTTCGACCGCTATGCCCACTGACGCCGACGCCTACCTCGCCTTCCTCGTCGCCGGCGTCCTCGCCCTGGCGCTGGTGCCGCTGACGAAGTGGCTGGCGCTGCGGGTGGGGGCGATCGACTACCCGAGCGAACGCAAGCTGCACCTGGCGCCGACGCCGAAGCTCGGTGGCCTCGGCATCCTCGGCGGCGTCCTCGTCGCCGGCCTGCTGTTTCTCCCCGACGACACCGAAAGCCACGCGATTTTGATCGGCGCCGTGGCGATCGCCTGGATCGGCGTCCTCGACGACGTCTTCGACCTCTCGGCGGTGCCGAAGCTGCTCGGCCAGGTCGTCTCGGTCGTGATCCCGGTCTCCGCCGGCGTCACCGTCGACAACTTCACCTTCCCCTTCTTCGGTCGCCTCTCGCCGGGGACGGTTGACCTCCTCACCCTGCCGGGGGGCGGTGTCATCCACCTCGGCGACGTCGCCACCGTGGTCGCGATCATCGCCGTGATCAACGTCATCAACCTGATCGACGGCGTCGACGGCCTCGCCGCCGGGGTCGCGGTGATCTCCGGCATCACCCTGGCGACGATCGCCCTCTCGCTCGACCGCACCGCCGCCGGCGTCCTTGCCGCCCTGACCGCCGGCGCCGCCCTCGGCTACCTGCGCTGGGGCTTCCCGCCGGCCAGCACCTTCATGGGCGACACCGGCTCCAACCTGCTCGGCTACCTCCTCGGGGCGGTGGCGGTGCAGGGAGCGCTGAAGACGAACGCGGTGATCGCCCTCTTCCTGCCGTTGATCATCCTCGCGGTGCCGATCCTCGACACCGGGTTCGTCGTCGCCAAGCGGCTCAAATACGGAAAACCGATCTATAAAGCCGACCGCTGGCACTTCCACCACCGGATGGCCGACATCGGCTTCTCGCAGCGCCGCACCCTGCTCTATCTCTACGGCTGGACCGCGGTGATGGCGCTGCTGGCCCTGGCGCTGCGCTTCGTCCCCTACAGCGACGACCACGGCAACTTCGACCCCCTCTGGACGGCGGTGATCGCCGTCTTCGGCATCCTCGCCCTGGCCGCCAGCGTCTACCTCATCGAGGTCCTCGAGATCCTCAAGCTGCGGCAAACCCGCCTCCGCCAGCTGGTCACCCTGCGCCGGACCACCGGCGCTCCCGAACCCGAGCTCGGCGAGGTCAACGCCGCGGTCGAGCAGGAGCTGGAGACCGGCTCCTTCCCGGCCGTGGACCCGGAGACCGGCGAGTTCGAGGCGATCAAGTAGTGGCAACCCTCACGAAGTGGCTTCACAAAGCCATTCCAGGGACTATTTGGGTATAGTCGCCCCTGCGCCCTCTCTGCCCCGAGCTGGGCGTATTTCCTCTTTTCTCCCGCTCTTTCTCTGACTTCATGTCTCCTCCCAAGTACGTCGATCTACTCGCGCTGCTCATTGCACTCGCCGTTTTCCTAATCGGCGATCTGCCGCTGCTCGGCTACGCGGTAGCAGCCGCCGTCTGGCTCCTGCAGCGGGGTATCCAGATGCTTGCCCAGCGCCGCATGAAGCAGGAGCTGGCCGCCGGCAACCGGCAGAAGGCGATGGGGTTCGTCGCCGGCAGCACCCTCGGCCGCGTCTGGCTGATGGCCACCGCTGTCCTCCTCGTCGGCATCGCCGAACGGGAGTCCGGCCTCGCCGCCGCGATCCTCCTGCTCGCCCTCTTCACGATCTCCTTTGCCGCGCAGGGGCTCGCGCACCTGTTCGACGACCAGCCCGAGGGACAGGGGGCTTAGTCATGGAGTCGGCTTCGATCCAGGCGCCCGCCGGCGCCGGCAAAGGCAACGACCCCGAGAAGAGCGGCCTCAGCACCAAAGCCAAGGTCCTGATCGGGTTCGGCGCCTATCTCGCCGTCTCGATCCTGCTGTTGCTGATCTTCGGCAACGACGGCAAGAACGAAGCCTTCAAGCCGCAGAACGAGTTCAAACTCGAACCGTGGGTCTCGATCCACATCGGCAGCCTCGACCTCAGCATCAACAAGGCGGTCCTCTACCTCGTCCTAGCCAGCGCCCTGACGATCTTCACGATGACCTGGATCGCGCGGCGGATGGTGCAGAAGCCGAACCGGGTCCAGACCGCGGTCGAGGTCGCCTACGACCTGACCAAGAACACGATCACCGGCGGCAGCCTCCACGGCGAGCTGGCCCGCAAGTGGTTCCCCTTCATCGGCGCCCTCTTCTTCTGGATCTGGTTCTCGAACATGCTCGGCTTCCTGCCGCTGCCGACCAACACCGAGCACACCTTCTCGATCGGCGGCCTCGAGATCCCCTCCTTCGCGATCTACGCCGCCACCGCCAACATCGCGATCCCGCTCGTCCTCACCCTCGTCGTCTGGCTCAGCTACCACGTCGAGGGCATCCGCGCCAAGGGCGCCCTTCCCTACTTCAAGAGCTGGCTGCCCCCGGGCCTGGAGGACATGCACCCGGTCGGCAAGGCCGCGATCTTCGTGATCGAGGTGATCTCCCACTTCGTGCGGCTGATCTCCCTCTCCGTTCGTCTTTTCGCCAACATCCTCGCCGGCCACCTGCTGCTGCTCTTCATGGGCGGCGGGCTGGCGGTGCTGCTGGGGATCGCCGCGCTGGGGGCGCTGACGTTCCCGCTCGCCTTCGCCTTCTTCATCTTCGAGGTCGGGCTGGTGGCGACCCTGCAGGCATTCATCTTCTCGACGCTTAGCGCTATCTACATCGGCGGAGCGACCTCCGCCTCTCACTAGAAAAGGAGTCAACTCTCAAATGGATCCCACCTTGTTGCCCATCGCTGAGGTAAGCAGCGAAGCCGTCGAAAGCGCCGGCAAAGCGATCGCCCTCGGCGTCGGCGCCGGACTCGGCTCGATCGGCGCCGGTATCGGCGTGGGCTTCATCTTCGGTAAGGAGATCGAGTCGGTCGCCCGCCAGCCGGAGATGAAAAGCGATCTGGAAAGCATCCGCTGGCTCGGCTTCGCGCTGACCGAGGCGGTCGCCTTCTACACCTTCATCTTCGGCCTGATCGCCTTCTTCCTCGCCTAGGCCGATGGAGCTGCTCGGTTACATAGGGCTTCTCCCGCTCGCGGCGGAGTCTGGCGGCGAGGAAAGCGGCGGCAGTTTCCTGGTCAGCCCGGGCCTCGGCCTGATGATCTGGACGCTGGTCCTCTTCCTGATCACGATGTGGGTGTTGAGCAAGGTCGCCTTCCCGAAAATTCAGGAAGCGCTCGACAAACGCGCGAAAGCGATCAGCGAGTCGATCGACGCCGCCGAACGGCAGCGCAAGGAATCGGATGAGCTGCTGGCCGAGTACCGCGCCCGCCTCGCCGAGGCGCGGGAGCAGGCCGACGACATCATGGTCCGCGCCCGCAAGTCGGCGGAGACCGCCGAAGCCGAGGCCGCCGCTGCCGGCAAGGAGAAACGCGAGGAGCTGGTCGCCGCCGCCAAGCGCGACATCGAAGCGGAGACGCGGCGCTCGCTCGACCAGATCCGCCAGGAGGTCGCCGACCTGACCGTGCTCGCCACCGAGCGGGTGACCCGCAAATCGCTCACCGACGAGGACCAGAAACGCCTCGTCGAGGAGGCGCTCAGCGAGGTCGACTTCTCGACCCTCTCGGGGGCGGAGAAGAACTAGCGATGGCCGACGCAGCTCGCGTATACGCGGAGGCCCTCTTCGAGGTGGGCCGCGACAAAGGCAAGCTGGACACGCTGCAGCAACAGCTGGGCGAGTTCACCGATGCCGTCGACCGCAACCACGAGCTGCAGGTCTTCTTCTTCAGCCCCTACCTCTCCTCGACGGAGAAGCAGGAGGGGATCGAGCGGGCGATCACGGGCGCCGAGCCCGAGCTGATCAACTTCCTCGAGCTGCTCGTCGACAAGCACCGGATGACGGAGATCTTCCGCATCCGCCGCGAGTTCGAGGAGCTCTGGAAGCATGAGAACCGCCGTATCGACGTCACCGTCACCAGCGCCGTCGAGCTGGACCCGGCGGTCGTCGAGAAAATCGGCCAGGAGGTCGAACGCCAGACCGGGGAGAAGGTCGACCTCTCGAGCGCGGTCGACGACCGAGATCCTCGGCGGCATCGTCCTGCAGGTCGGCAACATGGTCCTGGACGCGAGCATCCGCAGTCGCCTGGAGAAACTTCGAAAGAGCGTCGCCACCGCGGCGTAAGGAGGCAGAGAGCACCCGATGGAGATCAAGCCCGACGAGATCGCAAGCATCCTGCGAGAGCGGATCGAGGGACTGGAGACCGGTTCCGCCGACCTCACCGAGGTCGGCACGGTCCTGTCCGTCGCCGACGGCATCGCCCGCATCCACGGGCTCGACAACTGCATGGCGCTGGAGATGCTCGAGCTGCCGCACGGGGTCACCGGCCTGGCGCTGAACCTCGAGGCCGACAACGTCGGCGCCGTGCTGTTCGGCGACTGGGACGAGATCGTCGAGGGCGACACGGTCAAGCGGACCGGCAAGCTGCTCGAGATCCCGGTCGGCGAGGCGCTGCTCGGCCGCATGGTCGACCCGCTCGGCCGCCCGCTCGACGACCGCGGCGAGATCGCCACCACCGAGACCCGCCCGGCCGAGTTCAAAGCCCCCGGCGTCGTCCAGCGCCAGCCGGTCGAGGAACCCGTCCAGACCGGGCTGATGTCGATCGACGGGATGATCCCGATCGGCCGCGGCCAGCGAGAGCTGATCATCGGCGACCGCCAGACCGGCAAGACGGCGATCGCGATCGACACGATCATCAACAACAAGGACAAGGACCTGATCTGCATCTACGTCGCGATCGGGCAGCGGATGTCGACGGTCGTCCAGCTGAAAGAGACGCTGGAGGAAAACGGCGCGATGGAGAACACGATCATCGTCGCCGCCCCCGCCGACGAGGCGGCGCCGATCAAGTACATCGCCCCCTACGCCGGCTGCGCGATGGGCGAGCACTTCCTCTACAACGGCAAAGCCGCGCTCTGCGTCTACGACGACCTCACCAAACACGCCTCCGCCTACCGGCAGATGTCGCTGCTGCTGCGGCGCCCGCCGGGTCGCGAGGCCTACCCGGGCGACGTCTTCTACCTGCACTCGCGGCTGCTGGAGCGGGCGGTGAAGCTGAACGACGAGCTCGGCGGCGGCTCGCTGACGGCGCTGCCGATCATCGAGACCCAGGCCTCCGACGTCTCCGCCTACATCCCGACCAACGTGATCTCGATCACCGACGGCCAGATCTTCCTCGAGTCCGACCTCTTCTTCTCCGGCGTCCGGCCGGCGATCAACGTCGGCATCTCGGTCTCCCGGGTCGGCGGTAACGCGCAGACCAAGGCGATGAAGAAGGTCGCCGGAAAACTGCGCCTCGACCTCTCCCAGTACCGCGACCTCGAGGCCTTCGCCCAGTTCGGCTCCGAGCTCGACGCCGAGACCCAGAAAGCGCTGACCCGCGGCGAACGGCTGGTCGAGCTGCTGAAACAGAAAGAGCGCGAACCGCTCTCGGTCGGCGACCAGGTCGCCTCGATCTACTCGGGCACCGGCGGCTACCTCGACCGGATCAAAGTCGAGCGCGTCGGCGAGTTCCTCGCCGACCTGCGGACCCGCCTGCACTCGGAGCAGTCCGAGCTGCTGAGCCGGATCGAAGAGACCGGCAAGCTCGAGGAGGACGACGAGAAGGCGCTGGGCAAGGCGATCGCCGACTTCGTCGACGACTTCGGCCCCGACTTCGACGAGCACGGCGACCCGCTCGAGGAGGGCGAGTCCGACCGCGTCCACTCCAAAGAGGAGCGCGAGGCTCCCGGCCGCACCGCGGGCTCGGACGACGCAGCGAGTCCGACGGCGACACCGACAGCACCGAGGACGAGGAGGCGGCGACCCCGGCCTAGCGCCCGGGAGCTGAGCCCTCATGGCAACGCAGAAGGAAGTCAAGAACCGCATCGCGTCGGTCAAGAACATCAACAAGATCACGCGAGCGATGGAGATGGTTGCGGCGGCGCGCCTGCGGCGGGCCGAACAGCGGATCTCCGACATGCGGCCCTACGCCGAGGGGATGCGCAAGCTGACCCGCCGCGCCGCCGCCCAGGCGGGCGGCATCCCCCGGGTCCCGGTCCTCGAAGAGCGGGAGAACGTCAAACGCGTCGGGATCGTCCTCGTCACCGGCGACCGCGGCCTCGCCGGCGCCTTCAACTCGAACATCATCCGCGAGGGCATGCGGATGGCGGCCAAAGTCCGCGAGGAGGGCGCCGAGCCCGCCTTCGCCGTCGTCGGCCGCAAGGGCGTCTCCGCCCTGACCTTCCGCAAGCAGGAGGTGACCGACTCCTACGTCGGCTTCACCGACCGCCCCGCCTTCGCCAACGCCCGCGAAATCGGCGAGGCGCTGACCGCCCGCTACGTCGACGAGGACCTCGACCGGGTCGAGCTGATCTACAACCGCTTCGTCTCGCCGCTGACCCAGCACGTCTGGCGCCAGACGCTGCTGCCGCTGCAGCAGGCCGAGGTGATCGGCGAGGGCGCCGGCGACGAGGCCGCCGCCGAAGACGAGGAAACCGATGCCGAGAAGGCGCAGAGCCGCTCGGAGTGGGTCTACGAGCCCGACCCGGAGGAGCTGCTGGCGCGGCTGATCCCGGAGTACGTGACGATCTCGGTCTACCGGGCGCTGCTCGAGTCGGCGGCATCGGAGCTGGGCGCGCGGATGACGGCGATGCGGAACGCGGCCGAGAACGCCGAGGACGATGATCGGCGACCTGACCCTGGAGATGAACCGGGCGCGTCAGGCGGAAATCACGCAGGAGATCTTGGAGGTCGTCGGCGGCGCCGAGGCGCTCGGCTAGACGACAGGCCCAGGATCACCAACAGCACTTCAAAGACGAGAAAAGGAACCCATGGCTGAGAGCAACGGAAACGGAAGCAACGTAGGGCGCGTCGAGCAGGTCACCGGAGTGGTCATCGACGCCGTCTTCCCGGACAAGCTGCCGGAGATCTTCTCGGCGGTGACGATCGAGACCAGCGGCGGCGACAACGACGGCGAATCGGCCGTCCTCGTCTGCGAGGTGCAGCAGCACCTCGGCGACGACCGCGTCCGCGCGGTCGCGATGGACGCCACCGACGGCATCGCCCGCGGCGCCGTCGTCACCGACACCGGCGGCCCGATCACGGTCCCGGTCGGCGACGCGACCCTCGGCCGCATCTTCAACCTGCTCGGCGAGCCGATCGACAACGGCCCCGAGGTCGAGGTCGAGGAGCGCTGGCCGATCCACCGTCCCGCCCCGAAGGCCTCCGACCTGACCCCGACGCAGGAGATCCTCGAGACCGGGATCAAGGTCATCGACCTCCTCGCGCCGTACGCCAAAGGCGGCAAGGTCGGGCTGTTCGGCGGCGCCGGCGTCGGCAAGACCGTGCTGATCCAGGAGCTGATCCGCAACATCGCCGAGGAGCACTCCGGCCTCTCCGCCTTCGTCGGCGTCGGCGAGCGCTCGCGAGAGGGCAACGACCTCTGGCTGGAGATGAAAGAGTCGGGCGTGATCGACAAGACCATGCTCGTCTTCGGCCAGATGAACGAGCCCCCGGGCGCGCGCCTGCGCGTCGCCCTCTCCGGGCTGACGATGGCCGAGTACTACCGCGAGCAGGGCGGCCAGGACGTGCTCCTGTTCATCGACAACATCTTCCGCTTCGTCCAGGCGGGCTCCGAGGTCTCGGCGCTGCTCGGGCGGATGCCTTCCGCGGTCGGCTACCAGCCGACGCTGGAGACCGAGATGGGCGGCCTGCAGGAGCGGATCACCTCGACCGACCGCGGCTCGGTGACCTCGATCCAGGCGGTCTACGTGCCGGCCGACGACTACACCGACCCGGCCCCGGCCTCGGTGTTCGCCCACCTCAACGCGACCACGGCGCTCTCGCGGTCGATCTCCGAGAAAGGGATCTACCCGGCGGTCGACCCGCTCGACTCGACCTCGACGATCCTCAAGCCCGACGTCGTCGGCGACGAGCACTACCGCACCGCGACCGAGGTCCAGGAGGTGCTGCAGCGCTACAAGGAGCTGCAGGACATCATCGCCATCCTCGGCATCGACGAGCTCTCCGACGAGGACCGCCAGACGGTCTCCCGGGCCCGCAAGATCGAGCGCTTCCTCTCGCAGCCGTTCTTCGTCGCCGAACAGTTCACCGGCCGCTCCGGCGAGTACGTGCCGGTGACCGAGACCGTCCGCGGCTTCCGCGAGATCCTCGACGGCGAGCACGACGACCTCTCCGAGGGCGCCTTCTACATGCAGGGCTCGATCGACCAGGTCCTCGAGAACGCCAAGTCCGGCGCGGCCGCCTAGGAGCTGAACGTGGCGGCGGAGCACATGGTCGACGTCGAGGTCCTGACCCCGGAGGGCGAGGTCTGGAGCGGTGAAGCGCGCCAGGTCTCGACCCGGACCGAGGTCGGCGAAATCGGCATCCTCGCCAACCACGCGCCGGTCCTGGCGGCGCTGCGGCCGACCGAGCTCCGCCTCCACGTCTCCGACTCGGAGACGAAACGCTACGCGCAGGCCCACGGCTGGCTGCAGGTCTACGGCAACCGGGCCCGGCTCCTGCTCGAGGAGGCGATCCCGCCCGAGGACCTCGACAGCGGCAAGCTGAAAGAGCAGCTCGCCGACGCCGAACAGCGGCTCTCGGAGGCGAGGAGGGCAGCGCCGAGCAGAACCGGGCGCAGAAAGACCGCGACCGGGCCGAAGCGTTCCTTTCGATCGCCGGGGGGTGAGCCTATGAGCGAGGAGCTCGTTGTCCTCGCAAAGCGCCTGATCAGCTTCGAGACCTGCGAGCCGGAGGCGATTTCCGAGGCGGCCGGGTTCATCCAGGGGTGGCTGGAAGCTCGGGGGATCGAGACGAGGGCCGACGAGGTGCGCGGACTGCCGGTGGTGATGGCCGAGGTCGGGCCCGCGGACGCCCCGACCGTGGTTCTGCACGGGCACATCGACGTGGTGCCCGGGCACGCCGGGCAGTTCGTGCCTGAGACCGCCGGCGATCGGCTGATCGGGCGCGGCGCCTACGACATGAAGGGCGCGGTCGCGGCGATGCTGATGGTCACCGCGGCGATGCGCGAGCAGGACCGGGTCCGGGTGCGGCTCGGGATCGTCGGCGACGAGGAGTCCGAGGAGGAGTCCGAGCGCGGCTCCGACCACCTCGTCGACAGCGGCTTCCTCGGCGACTTCGCGATCACCGGCGAGCCGACCGACCTGCACATCGGGATCGAGGCCAAGGGCGTGCTGGCGCTGCGGCTCGAGGTGGGCGGGACCGCCGCCCACGGAGCCACTCCCTGGCTCGGCGACAACGCCGTTCTCAACGCGATCGACGTTTTCCGCAGTATCGAGTCGCTACCGTTTGCCCGGCACAGCTCCGAGCTCTTCGACCGGCCGTCGATCAATCTGGGGAGGATCGTCGGCGGCGATGCTCTCAACAAGGTGCCCGACCGATGCGTGATCGACGTCGACATTCGCTACCTCCCGGACCAGGATCCGCAGGAGATCCTCGCCCAGGTGCGCGAGCTGCGCGGGATCGAGGTGCAGGCGCTGCTGACCCGGCCGCCGGCCACGGTCGAGCGCGACTCCGCCTACGTCCAGGCGCTGCGCACGGCGGCGACCGAGCACCACGACGGGGAGCCGATGAGCGTCGGGCGCGACGGCGCCTCCGACGCCGTCTCCTTCCTCCGGGTCGGCGTGCCGGCGGTCGAGTTCGGGCCGGTCGGGGCGGGCCACCACGGCCCGGCCGAGTGGGTCTCGGTCTCCTCGCTGGAGACCTACCGCCAGGCGCTGGAGTCGTTCCTGCGGGCGATCCCGGACCGGCTCGATGACTGAGCGAGCCGATGGCCCGGGCTGGGCGCCGAAGAAGCCGCCCCCGAGCGGCGACTCCGAGCCGGCGCCGAAGCCGAAGCGCTTCTGGTGGCGGTTCCTCCTCGCCTCGGTCCTGATCGTCGCCGTCTCGGCGGCGACGACGGCGACCGCGGCGACGCTGCTCTACCTCGACAGCATCGCCAACGCGATCCAGCCGAGAAACGACAAGCTGCAGAAGCGGCTGAACAAATTCCTCGCCGACGCCGGCGACGGCGGCGCCCAGACCTTCCTCGTGATCGGCTCCGACAAGCGCGCCAACGAAGCCGAAGACCCGGGCCGCTCGGACACGACGATGCTGGTCCGCCTCGACCCCGACAAGGGCCTGATCTCGATGATGTCGATCCCCCGCGACCTGAAGGTCGAAATCCCCGGCTACGGGACCGGCAAGTTCAACGAAGCGTATGCCTACGGCGGCACCAAGCTGACCCTGCAGACGGTCAAGGAGCTGACCGGCCTGCCGATCAACCACGTCGTCAACGTCGACTTCCTCGGCTTCGCCCAGGGCGTCTACGCGATCGGCTGCGTCTACGCCGACGTCGACCGCCGCTACTACCACTCCAACGAAGGCGTCCGACCCTCCGAACAGTACGCCGAAATCAACGTCCAGCCGGGCTACCAGCTGATGTGCGGCAAGCAGGCGCTCGACTACGTCCGCTACCGCCACACCGACACCGACATCGTCCGCTCGGCCCGCCAGCAGGACTTCCTCAGCGCCGCCCGCTCGCGGGTCTCGGTCCAGGACATCGTCTTCGACCAGGGCGAACTGGTCGAGGCCTTCACCGACTACACGACCTCCGACATCAGCGACGGCGAGACCCTGCTGGAAGTGCTGAAACTGCTCGCCGCCTCGCGCAACTCGACGATCAACGAGGTCCACTTCCCGGCCGAACTCGGCCCCAGCTTCGTCTACACGACCAAAAGCGCGCTCGACGCCGCGGTGCAGGAATTCCTCGGCGGCGAGACGGTGCAGGAGGCGAAAGCGGCGCAGCGCGCAGAGCGCGAAGAAGCCGAAGCCGGCAAGAAGCAGCAGCAAGAAGCAGAAGCAGAAGAAGAAGCCGAAGCACAGAAGAAGCCGAAGGTCGAAGTCGCCAAGCCCGGCAGCGACGGCCTCGTGCCGGCGCGCGAAGCCGGCGAAGCCGAGGCGAAGATCGCCGCCCGCCGCGCCCGCGGCTTCTTCCCGATCTACTACCCGACCCGGCTCCCGGAAGAGACCCGCTTCGTCGAAAGCGACCCCTACGAGAAGGTCGTCGACCCCTACGTCTACAACCTCAAGGACGAAGACGGAAACCGCCACCTCGCCTACCGGATGATGATGGTGGCGGAAATGTCCGACGGCACCCATTACTTCGGTTTGCAGGGAATCCGCGGCTGGTCGGACCCGCCGATCCTCGACGACCCGAGCCTGACCAAGGAGATCAACGGGCGCGAGTACGACATCTACGTCGACGGCGAAAACGTCAAAATCGTCGCCTGGCGGCGGGGGGAGAACGCCTACTGGATCTCGAATGACCTCCTGCGGACGCTGACCAACGAGCAGATGATCGGCATGGCGCGCTCGGCGGATGTGATCATCGCCAAGAAGAAGCCGAAGAAACAGGGTAGGAGGAAGTCATGAGTGAGCAGCTGGAGCCGGTCGGCGTCATCGGAGTTGGCTGGGTCGGGCTGGTCACCGCGGCCTGCTTCGCCGAGCTCGGCCACCAGGTGATCGCCCGCGACATCGTCCAGGAGAAGGTCGACTCCCTCTCCCGCGGCGAGGTGGCGATCCACGAGCCCGAACTCGAGGACCTGCTGCGCCGCAACGCCGAGCGGATCACCTTCACCACCGACATGGACGAGCTGCTGGCGGGCGCCCGCCTGCTCTTCGTCTGCGTCGACACGCCGCCGACCTACTCCGGCGACGCCGACCTCTCGCGGGTGCGGGCGGTCGTCCAGGAGCTGCTCCGACGACGGCGACCACGTCCTGATCATGAAGAGCACGGTTCCGGCCGGCACCGGCGAGTCGATCCGCCGCGACATGCCGAATCTCTCCTACGTCTCCTGCCCCGAGTTCCTCAAGGAGGGGACCGCGGTCAAGGACTTCATGAACCCCGACCGGGTCGTGATCGGCGCCGACGCCGGCGACGAGGAAGCGGCCGACGCGGTCGCAGCGCTCTACCGAGCCGCTCGGCGGGCAGATCCTCCGTACCGACGTCGCCAGCGCCGAGATGATCAAGCTCGCCTCCAACGCCTTCCTGGCGACGAAGATCTCCTTCATCAACGAGATCGCCAACGTCTGCGAGGAGGTCGGCGCCGACGTCGGCCAGGTCGCCCAGGGGATGGGGCTGGACGAGCGGATCGGGACCGCCTTCCTGCGCGCCGGGATCGGCTACGGCGGCAGCTGCTTCCCGAAGGACGTCAGCGCCCTGAAGATGCTGGCCGGCAACACCGGCTACCACTTCCAGCTGCTTGACCTCGGTGATCGAGGTCAACGAGCTGCAGAAGCGGCGGGTCGTCGGCAAGCTGGAGAAGCACCTCGGCTCGCTGATCGGCAAGCGGGTGGCCCTGCTCGGGCTCGCCTTCAAGCCCGACACCGACGACATGCGTGAGGCTTCGAGCCTGGTCCTGGCGGCGCGGCTGCAGGGCGAGGGGGCCGAAGTCGTCGGCTACGACCCGGTCGCCGCCGAGCGTGCCGCAAGCCTGCTCGGCTCGGTCGAGATGGCGACCTCGGCGCTGGAGGCGCTCGAGGGTGCCGACGCCGCGGTCCTGGTCACCGAGTGGCCCGAGTTCGCCGAGCTCGACTGGGGCGCGGTCGCCGAGCGGATGACGCGGCCGCTGCTCGTCGACGGCCGCAACTTCCTCGACCCGGAGAAGCTGATCGCGGCGGGGTTCGAGTACGAGGGCATAGGGCGCCAAGTGAGCTGCACCCAAGCCGGCCGCCGCTTCCTAGTGCAGGCCATAGTTCTAGTCGGCGGCGAGGGCACGCGCCTGCGGCCGCTGACCACAGACGTCCCGAAGCCGGCAGTGACCCTGGTCGACCGGCCCTTCCTCGCCTACGCGATCGAGTGGCTCGCCGCCCACGGCGTCACCGAGGTCGTCCTCGCCTGCGGCTTCCTCCCCGACGTCCTCCGGGAGGCGCTGGCCGGCGAGGAGGAGCGCGCCGGCGTCGCCATCACCTACTTCGCTGAGCCGCAGCCGCTGGGGACGGCAGGTGCGATCCGCTTCGCCGCCGACTCGCTCGGCGAGCGGCTCGAGGACCGCTTCCTCGCCCTCAACGGCGACGTCCTCGCCGACCTCGACCTCTCTGCTTTGGTGCGAGCGCACGAGGAGCGCGATGCGCGGGCGACGATCGCCCTGCATCCGGTCGCCGATTCGGCCGCCTACGGCCTCGTCAGCTGCGACAGCGACGGGTCGGTCCTGGAGTTCCTCGAGAAGACGGGCGAGGCGGTGCCGGGGGAGATCAACGCCGGCGCCTACGTGCTCGAGCGCTCGGTCCTCGACCTGGTGCCGGCCGGCAAGGCGGTCTCGATCGAGCGCGAGGTCTTCCCGCGCCTGGTCGGCGACGGTCTCCACGGGCTGCTGCTCAAGGGCTACTGGATGGACATCGGCACCCCCGAGCGCTACCTGCAAGCGAGCTGGGACATCCTCGAGGGGCGGGTTGAGACGCGGGTCGAGGCGACGACGGCCGGGCTGCTGGTTGCTGCGGAGGCGCTGATCTCCGAGCAAGCCTCGGTCGGGCCGCGGGCGGTGGTCTCCGCCGGCTGCCGGGTCGAGCCCGGCGCCGAGGTCCGCGATTCGGTCCTGCTCGACGGCTGCACCGTCGGTCGCGACGCGCTGGTGGAGAACTCGATCTTGGCGCCGGGTGCAGAGGTTGAGCCGGGGGTGGCCTTGAGAAACGCGGTCGTCGGCCGAAATGAAAGAGTCCCCGCCTGATGGGATCGATGATCGATGATGTCCTCGCTCTGCCCGACCAGCTGCGCGACGCCGTCTGGCGGATCGAAACCGCGCGGCTGGAGGCGGCCGAAGCCGCCGGCCTGATGGTCTGCGGGATGGGTGGCTCGGCGATCGGCGGCGACCTCGCCGCCGCCGCGATCGGCGACCGCCTGACCAAGCCGCTGGTCTCGGTTCGTGGCTACGAGCTGCCGAGCTGGGCGACGCCGGAGTGGACGGTTCTGTGCTCCAGCTACTCGGGCAACACCGAGGAGACGCTCGCCTGCTTCGAGGCCGCTGAAGCGTTGGGGGCCCGGCGCCTCGTCCTCAGCACCGGCGGCTCCCTGGTCGAGCGGGCGCGCGAGGCCGGCGTTCCGGTGGTGGCGCCGCCGGGGATCTACCAGCCGCGTGTCGCCGTCGCCTACATGTTCGTCGCCGCGGCAGAAGCCGCGGCGCTGGCCGGAGCGGCGCCGGGGATTCGCACCGAGATCGACGCCGGCGCCGCCTTCCTGGAGCGCGAGGCGCTGACGGTGAAGGCGAAGGCGGCGGAGGTCGCTTCGTCTCTCGGCAGCGCTTCCACCGTCATCTACGGCAGCGACCTGACCGCTCCGCTGGCGCGACGCTGGAAGACGCAGCTCAACGAGAACGCGAAGCTGCCCGCCTTCTACGCCGAGCTGCCGGAGGCCGACCACAACGAGGTCTGCGGCTGGAGCGGCGAGGACGCCGCCCGGATGGCGGCGGTATTCCTCGAGGACTGTGACCAGCACCCCCGCGAGCGCCGCCGCTTCGAGCTGACGGCCGAGATCGTCGCCGAGAGTGGCGCCGAGGTGGTCCGGGTAGAGACGGTCGGCGAGACGCGGGTCGAGCGGCTGCTGTGGGCGCTGTTGCTCGGGGACCTGGTCTCGCTGGAAGTCGCTCGCGCGATCGGCGTCGACCCTGGGCGGATCGAGGCGCTGAACCGGATTAAGGACGGGATGGCGGGATAAGGGGCCTAAGCGGCCCGCTCTTCCCGGTCGACCACAGCCGGCTCTGGCCGTTGAGTCAGACTTCTCACGGGAACGGTCGGATCGACGATCCGAACCCCCATCTTGCGCAACCCTTTGATCAGCGAGAGGTAGCGATCGCGCTTGGCGACAGCTGCGGCGGAGTGATCATCCGCGCCTTCAGCAATGATCCGAGCATGGTATTTCGCGTACCAGGTTGCCGCCCTCCGAATCTCCGTGATCTCGTCATCGGTGAGGGCGTCGAGCTGCTCCCGAGGATCCATCACGCCAACCTAGCGCCGCGGTCAGACACGACGCTTGGGTCTGCCTAAGCCGAATCCGGACTTTACGGTGAGCCCGATCGATTCGCATCAAGCCCTGCTGGCGCTGCGGGACGTTCTGGGCCGCCGGAGAGGGATCTACAAACGGCTCGCCGATGTCGGAGACGCCGGTGCCTACATGGTTGTCGGACCCGATCGGGACGACGAGGAAATCCTCACGGAGCCCGTTTTCGAAGACATTTTGGAGCGAGTTCTCGGGTTTCCGGTCGATGCTTACTTCCCGCAGTTGAGCAAGAGCGGCTTGAAGCCGGACTTCACGCCGATGGACCTGATCGCCCACCCCTTCGTCCTCGACGCCAAGAGCTCGCGCCAGAAGCTGGTCGACCACGAGGCGCAGATCCGTGGCTACATCGATCAGCGCCAGCTCGACTACGGCATCCTCTTCAACCTCACCCACTTCGCCGTCTTCCGACGCGGTGCGTCTGGTCCAGACCCCGAGCTTTCTTTCTCGGTCGAGGCGCTCTGGAAGCTCAGCCGCGGAGAAGCTCAGGCAGGCGCCGACTTCGAGGCGTTCGAGCGCTTCCTGTCGCGGTTCTCGCATCGGACGGTCGACCAGGCCGCCAAGATCGACGCGATCCGCGAAGTATCGCCTTGGGATGAGCGAGGTGGGGAGGAGCTGCAGGTTGACATCGACCTCCTGGTCGAGCAGCTTCGCCAACTCTCCCGTCTGTTGGCCGACGACGCCGATAACCAGCCGGACCTCCTCAAGCGCCACGCAAAGCTGAATCCTGGATTTGAAGAGCGACTGCTGGCCGAGCTGACGGCCATCGCCCAGGACATTCGCCCGAAGACCAACGAGGACGCCCTGCCCAAGACCGTTGCCGCCTATCGCAGTGGAAGCGATTTCGAGCGCCGGGTCTGGGGTCAGTACGCCCTTCGGGTTTCTCAGCTCACCCTGGCGCGGATCATGCTCTACCGGGCTTGGGAGGACGCCGGCTTCATTCGCGAGCAGCTTTACAACGGCGGCTTCCGCGTCGCCTACGAAGCCCATGGGAAAAGGATCCGCGAGGTTCTCAAAGAGGCATTTGCAATTGGCGCCCAGCGCTACCACTGGTTGTTCGAGCAGCAGACCACCTACGACTGGTACACCCCTCGCGACGACGCCCTGGTCGACGTCCTCTATTCCCTCACCCAGTTTCCCCTCGACCGCCTTGACGCGGACGTCCTTGGCGGGCTCTACGAGTCCTACGTCGATGAGATCGATCGTGATCGCCTGGGGCAGTTCTACACCCCTCGCGAGGTGGTTCGGTTCATGCTGGACAGGGCTGGCTTTTCCGGCCCTGACGGCGTCATGCGGATCGAGGGAGATTCGCGGGAGCCAGTTAGGTCTTTCGATTTCGCCAGCGGCTCGGGCGGCTTCGACGTGGAGATCGCACGACGGATCATCGACGACTCCGGAGCCTTGAAGGGGGATACCGATCTGCAGCTCGATGCGCTTTCGGCGATCTCCACTGGGGTCCATGCAATGGAGATCAGCCCCTTCCCCTACTACCTGACGGAGATCAATCTCCTGCTCCAGGTTTCCCGTGTGCTCGGTGCCCTGAGCCACGCCGAAGACGAAGTCGGGTCCTTCATGTTGAGCGTCGTCCACGAGGACTCCCTGAAGGCGAAAAACAATCAGGCGTCGAGCTTCGCGGGGCTCGACGCAGAGCATCGCGCCGACCACGCATTGCTCCGCGAGGATGAGCGCTTCGGTCTTTCCGCCCGGCTGGATCCGGGCAAGCAGGAGACGTTCAGCCGTATCCGGGAAGGCAACTTCGACCTCGTCGTCGGCAACCCGCCCTACGTGGCGGAGGCCAACAACAAGCCCCTGTTCGAACGCCTGCGGCAGATCGATGCCTGGAAAGGGATCTACAAGGGGAAGAGCGACTATTACTACTACTTCCTCTACCTGGCGGCTGAGCTCTTGGCACCAGGCGGCCGCCTCTGCGTGATCGTGCCAGCCGGTTGGATGAACGCCGGCAACGCCGATTGGCTGCGGGAGAAGCTGGCCGGATCTCTGCGACTGGACCAGCTTTTCCTCTTCGGCAGCTACCGCCTCTTTGCACCCGAGGAGGAAGCTCGGGCGCGCACCCACCGGGCGCCGACCCCGACTGTCGAGAGCGCGATCCTGGTGGCCACCAAGGCGGAGGCGCCGAAGGGACACAAGATGCGGGTCGTGGCGTTGGAGGACGAAGCGGCAGCGGCCCTGGCGCTCTCCGGCGATGCCGATGTCAAGGCCCCGGATCGCCACGATCTGCTGGTCGAGATGGAGCGGAGGGCAGAGGGTCGGCAAGGGCGAAAAGGCGGCATCCACGTGCACGACGTCGCGCAGAAAGACCTGGTGGCCGACCGGCCTTGGCCGGTCAAACACAGCGCTAAAGACGCCGGGTCGAAAGTTGTCGCCCACCTTCAGCGACTTCTCGAAAAATCGACCGTAGTCGAGGAAATGGGCTCAAGGTGGAGCATCCCACAGGGTGTGCAGACGGGTGCAGACGCCTACACCCCGCGAATCCAGAAAAGGCTTCGAGATTCCTTCCCCACTGCGTTGCGGCAGCTCGATGCCGTCGGGGCCGAGCTCGGTGAACCGATTCTCGAGTTGCCGCCGGGGCGGGAGCTCGAATCCCCATGGAAGGAGCACCGGGAGGTGTTGGCTCGCAGCGTCGAGCCTCACGCGATTCTCTACGGCGCTCTGGATGAGGCTGATTACACGAGCCTCATTTGGCTGGGACGGGAGGACGATCCGCCCAAGGAAGTGATCGCTGCGATGGAGAGGTGGAAGCCGGTTTTGGAGAACCGGGCGGAGATCTCTCGTAACTCGACCCGCCGTTGGTGGGAATGCGCCTGGACCCGTGATCGAAAGATGTTGCGGAAGCCGAAGGTCATAGCGCTCTACCGGACCGACCGCGGGCGCTTCGCCGTCGATGCAAACGGCAGCTGGCAGCCATCGATCAAGACCACTTTGGTGATTCCGAAATCCGACTCTCTTTCGGTCACCTTTCTCGGCGGCCTCCTCAACTCAGAGCTGCTCGACCTCTGGTACGCGGTCCGCGGTAAGACGCCTTGGCACGTAAGACGGAATTACGAGCCTCTGCGGATGAAGGAGATCCCCTACCGGCACGTTGAGCTGGCGGGGTCGCCTGTCTCTACTGATGTGAAATCGCTGAAGAAGGCGCTTAGGAGTCGCAAGCTTGACCTGGCTGTTCCGACGGCTGCCTCGATTGCCGAAGAGCTGCGCAATGCAGGCGACGCCGGCCTCGCCGCCGATTCCGCCGAGGCCATTGCGGCAGGGCAAGCCCTCGAGGCAGTTGTAGAAGCCATCGCCGACAACCGCCGGGCGCTGCTGCCGTTCCGCGACAGGTTCCCTGCGCTTGGCCGTGTCATCAAAGACCCCTGGTCCACGGAGGTGGTCGATCCCCACCCGGAGGCCTTTGTTGCCGCCTTCCCGAAGCAGGAGCGCGTATCGGTGCGAGTGGCAGCTGATCTGACCGCGGATTTTCAGACGGATGGCATTCTCGGTAAGGGGTCGATGGAGGAAACGAATCTCGTCTTTCGCTATCGGCGACATGCGGTGGCTTCGGTTGAAGGGCCGCTCGAGAAACTGCTGCTGCTCGCTCAGCTGTGTCAGGGGCTGAATCGGCCGGTCCCTGCCGACTTGCTGAAGGTGGAACTTCCCCGCGACGTCGAGCAATACAAATCGGCAGTGGAGAGGGCTGAAGCCGAGGTCGGATCTCTGCTCGATGAAGGCAGGCAGCTGGTCGAGGCGGCCGAGCGGCTTGTTTGTGCCCTCTACGCAGTGCCCAAGGAGCTCGAGGACGAGGTCGTGGCCCATGCGATTGCGCGGGCGAACGCCGTGCCTGCGGCGGCCTGATCCGCAGGCCGGGTCCCGGGTTCAGTAGCGTCTCGCCCGATGAGAGCGATGGTTTTGGCGGCGGGGCTGGGGACGCGGCTGCGGCCGATCACCTACGAGATGCCGAAGCCGATGGTGCCGGTGCTGAACAAGCCGGTGATGGAGCACATCCTGCGCCTGCTGGCCCGCCACGGCTTCAGCGAGACGATCGCCAACCTCTACTGGTTCCCGGAGCTGATCGAGGGTTACTTCGGTGATGGCTCGGAGTGCGGCGTCTCGCTCGCCTACAGCCGCGAGGAGGCGCTGCTGGGAACCTCTGGCGGGGTCCGCAACGCCGCCGAGTTCCTCGGCGACTCCTTTCTCGTCATCTCGGGCGATGCGCTCACCAACATCGACCTGGCGGCGATGCGCGAGTTCCACGAGTCCCACGACGGGATCGCGACGCTGGCGATGAAGCGGGTGCAGGACACGAGCCAGTTCGGGGTCGCGATCGTCGGCTCCGACGGGCGGATCCAGGGATTCCAGGAGAAGCCCGACCCCGCCGAAGCGCTCTCCGACCTCGCCAACTGCGGCATCTACATGTTCCGCAAGGAGATCTTCGACTTCTTCCCCGCGCCGGGGACCAGCAAGGCGGCGGGGGAGGGGGACCCGCCCGGCTTCGCCGACTGGGCGATGGACGTCTTCCCGCGCCTGCTCGACGGCGACGTGCCCTTCTACTCGCACGAGATCGACGCCTACTGGAACGACATCGGCAATCTCGAGGAGCTGCGCGAGGGCAACCTCGACGCCCTCACCGGCGCAGTCAAGGTGGACCGCGAGGGGGACCTCGTGGACGGCTTCCGCAGCGGCGGGCGGATGGATGGCGAGCCCGACCTGGTCGGCCCCGTCCTCCTCGGCCCCGGCTCCGAGATCGGCGACGACGTCCGCATCGACGGTCCCTCGGTGATCGGCGACAACGTCAAGGTCGGCGACGGCGCCCGCCTAAAGGAAGTAATCGCCCTCCCGGGCGCCGAGATCCCTGCCCGTCAGGTCCTGATCAACGCCATCGTCGGCGCGCGACCGAGCGCCGGCAGCTCGCTTGATCATCGAGGCCGCAAAAAAGCACCTAGGGGCGCGACTAATTCCCGCGGAGGGTGACCGGACCCTCTACCGCTAAACCTCTGTCTCGAGACAGAATCGGCCCGAAGAAATGACTTTCTGCGCGCCACGTGTGCGCTTTTGCTCGGCAGGCTCGGGGCATGGAGCTTTTGCCGACTATCGGGGTGGCGCTGGTGCCGGCGCTTTGTGCTTCTTGTGGGCGGTCCTGCCGCTCGGAGTCGGTGGTCTGCACTCGGTGCTCGCGGCGACTGGCTGATGCGGAGCCGTTCTTGGGGAAGGGACCCGCGGGGTTGGACAAGGTCTGGTCCTCGGCTTCCTATGAAGGGGTGGCTCGGAACTTGGTCGGAGCTTTGAAGTTCCGGCGGCTATTGCCGGTTGCCGACCTGATGGCGGAGCGGATCGAGTGGCTGGCACCCGCCCACATGCTGAACGGGACGGTTGTGCCGGTGCCGCCGGCGCCAGCGCGGTTGCGGCGGCGGGGCTTCGATCCGGCCGGTGAGCTGGCCGCCGCCCTGGCGGCGCACTTGGAAGCGCCGCTCTCGCACTGCCTCGAGCGGCGCGGCAGCGGTCGCCAGGTCGGGCGGCGGCGGGCCGAGCGGCTCGGCAACCCGCCGCGCGTCTACAGCACGGGCGCCGCCCCGCGCAGCGTCCTTCTGGTCGACGACGTCCTCACCACCGGGTCCACCCTTACGGCCTGCGCCCGCGCGCTTCGGGCCGTGGGAGCGTCTCGTGTGGTGGCTGTGACCTTTGCCCGGCGCCTCTGATCGCTCTCAACCGCCATCGATCTCTTCCATCCAGGACCTGATGCGAACGATCGCCCCCTCGCCACCGGCCACCTCGCCAAGCTCTTCGATTGCCTCCTCGAGCCGCGAGAAGGCCTCCTCCCGGTTCTCCTTGGCTAGCACCGTAGCCAGCGAGAGTAGCGTCGTCACGGTATCCCACTCGGCGATTCCCAGGAGTCGCTTCTTGCCCTCTAGCGATTGCTCGTAGAGCTCCGCTGCGCGATCGAGCTCTTCGTCGGCCACCGCGAGATTGGCGAGGTCGTGCAAAAGCACGTAGCGGAGCACCCAGTCGTCTTTGATCTTGTCCAGCTCCTCGAGCGCGCCGGAATAGTGCCTCTCGGCCTCCTTGGGATCGTCGGCGGCGACACTTCGACCGGTCACCAGCAGGATGCGGGTGCGGGCGGCTGCCAGCGCTTCGATGGCCTCGGGCGTGTCTTCCTCGGCTTTCAGTTCGGTGGTCGCCTCTCCGATCAGGGCGGAGACACGGCCGAAATCGCCGTCGGTCGCGAGCGCTTCCCCCAGTCTGCGTCAGCAGCGCCAGGGTTTCGACGTGAAGCAGGCCCAAGTTGGCTTTCGTCCCCGCCAGGGACTCTTCGAAGAGGGATATCGCCTCGGCCCGCGAGCCCTTCGCCCAGGCGATGTCACCAAGGTCGTGGAGGAGCGCGTAGTGGAGGACGGAGCCGCTCTCCCCCATTGCCGCGAGGGCATCCAGGGCGTTGCGGTAGAGATCCTCCGCTTGCTCCAGTTCCTCGGCGCGCTCGTGCTCGCGACCAGCGAACATCAGGGCTGCGACTCGCTCTCGTCGGATGCGAGCAAGCTCTTCGTCCCCCGCCTCGGCTGCCAGTAGCTTCGCCAGCGTCTCTTCGGCGGTTGCCACCGCGGCGGCTGGGTCGACCTGGGTCAGGCAGGCGACGAGATGGCTCGCGGTCACCGCCGCCATTGCATCGGCGGCCCCGACCAACTCCCACTCCTGTTTCAGCGCTCGACGGTAGTGCTCGACCGCCGCTTCGAATTCCCCCCGCTGCCCGGCGACGTCGCCGAGCTCATGGTGGAAGGTTGCTTCCAACCCGGGCACCTCCTGGGCGCCGCCTTCGACCTCCTGCAATGCCTCCCGGTACAGCCGCTCCGCCTCGTCGAGGTTCCCCCCCGAACCCTCCAGGTGTCCGACGGCATGTAGGACGTTGATTCGCGCCAAGCGCAGCCGCTTGATTCCGTCGGGATCGGGCAGGCCCGGATGTTCGAGCTCGCTTTCGACGCGACCCAGGGCGGCCCGAGGCTCGAAGTCCGCCTGCACTTCGATCAGGGTCGCGAGGCTGGCGATGGTGTCGAGATCTTGGTCTCCCTTGGTCGCGATCTTCTCCTTCAGCGCTCTTTCGTAAAGGGCGGCTGCCTGCCTCGAGTCGCCGCGCAGCCGGGCGATGTCGCCAAGGTCGTGGGTCGCCACCGCGGCCAGCGCCCGCCCTCCCTCGACCGCGGCGGCTCGTGCCCTTGCCTCTTCGAAGCGCTGCTCCGCCTGCTCGGTCTCGCCGTTCTGCTCGTCGATGCGGCCGGTGTCCAGGAGGAGGAGCGGCACCGCTAGCTTCACCCGGTCCACGGTGTCTCCGCCGGCACCGCTTTCCACCAGATCCTCGACCGTTTCGTCGAAGATGGTGACGGCTGCGTCCGGATCCGTCGTCGCCAGGTCCTGCGCCAGCAGGTTGAGCGCTGCCAGGGTGTTCGGATCGGCTGGACCATGAATCCGGCGCTTGCCCTGCAACGCCCTTTGGAGCGCCTCCCGGCCGGCCTCTCGCTTTCCCTGGGCGAGCCAGAGTTCGCCGAGATCCTGGACCAGCGCGTACCCTGCGGCCGTCTCTTCGTCGCCGATATCTCGCAGCTCGTCGAAGGCTGCCTGTAGCGACTCTTCGACGATCGAGAGTTCGCCTTCTTCGTGGAGGATCCGATAGGCCTTCTCGCGCAGCAAGGTTGCGCGGCCGCGGCGCACCTCGGCGATGCTCGTCGCCGGTGCTTCCTCGACTTCCAATTCAGGGAGAGCGTCGTCCAAGAGGCTGAGCCCGGCATCGACGTTGGAATCGGACAATGCTTCGGCGAGACGCAGAAGAGTGGAGATCGTGTCCGGGTCGCCGAGCCCCCCGTGTACGCGCCGCTTGCCCTCGAAGGCGGTTTCGTACAGCTCAATCGCGCGCTTGAGGTCTTTCTTCCCGACCGCCACGTCGCCGAGGTCGTGGGTGAGGACGTGGGCGAGGATGGCGTTGTCGCCCTCTTCCCCACCCTCGCGCAGGGCTCGCAGATAGAGCTCTTCGGCGCTGTCGAGGTCTTCCTCGGCCTCAGCTTTGCGGCCCGCTCGGAGCAGGACATCGGCCTTGGCTCGCCGCAGTGCCGCGACGGCCGTCTCGGCGTCCTCGCGAGCGCTGAGCTCGACCATCGACCTCTCGAGCCGGGCCAAGCCCTCCTCGACGTCGCGAGAGCCGAGGGCGCGGGCCACGCGCTGATGTCCCTCGAGCGCCGAGGGGTGGGTCTCGCCGAACCGGCGACGAACGATCTCCAGCCCCTCTTCGAGCAGGGCTACCGCTGTCTCGACCTCATCCTCGGAGAGGACGACCTCGGCGAGGTCCCAGAGCACCATGGCGCGGAAGGGCGAGTCAGCGCCCTCGATCGCATAGATCTCCTCGATGGCGCGCTGGTAAAGAGAACTGGCCTCGTCGAAACGACCCTTTTTATGCGCGGACCGAGCGGCAACGTGCATAACGTTGGCCCGTGCCTTCTGCAAGGGGAAGAGGTCGCTTGCCGCCGCCCCGGCCGCCTCTGCCTGCTGGGTTGCGGTCTCGAGTGCCGCTAGGGCCCGGTCGAAGTCGGTCTCGGCAAGGGTGCTCGCCAGGCCGGCTGCCGTGATGATCGTGTCTCGAGCGAGGGGGCCCAGTCGAGCCGACTTTCCGGCGAGGCATTCGTCGAGCAACTGCACCGCCCGTTCCCGTTCTCCCAGAGCCTCGGCGGCGACGGCGAGTTCGTGCAGGATGCTGTCGCCAAGGATGGAGTCCCGTTCCCCTTCGCGCTCTAGTTCCTCCAGCGCGCGTTCGAACAACGTCCGGGCTTTGTCCGGCTCGCTAATCGCCAGGGCTGCGCAGGCCGCTTCCCGGACGATCAGGGCACGGCCGTTTCGCAGGTCCTCCATGGCGCGGGCAGAACCCTCATCGTCGGCGTCGCGGAGCGTCGCGACGGCGGTGTCGAACACCTCTTCGGCCTCCTCCAGATCGGTCCGAGCCAGAGCCAGCGCCAGCGCCATGGTCGCCATCCCGGTCTTCGCCTCTGCTCCTCCGAGATGGGCGCGGATTATCGCCATCGCTTCTGAGTGCAGCTGGTTGGCTCGCGCGTCGTCGCCGCGCGCTTTGGCCACGCCCGCAAGCTCCTGGGTGAAGATTGCGGCCGAAAGAGCGGTGTCCCCTTTGGTCTGGGCGAGATCTCCCATGCCTTGCAGGAGCACTTCTTCGGCCAGCCCGTATTGGTGATCGCGATAGGCGAGGCGAGCGCGGGAAAGCCGAAGGCCCGCTCGTTCCCGGCGGATGTGCGACACCAGGTTCGGCTCGTTGCCGTCGCGCATCAATTCGTCGAGGGTGGCGTCGAGGACAACCTCGCCCTGGTCGGGGTCGATCTCGGCAAGGATTGAGGAAAGCCGTATCACCGCCGCGATCGCGTTCGCCTCGGCGAGCCCCCCGTGGAGGCGACGACGGCCTTCGACCCCTTTTTCGAACAGTTGCAGGGCCTGAAGCAAGTCGCCCCGCTTGACCGCGACATCACCGAGGTCGACGATCAGGGCACAGCCGAGGGCCGAATCTTCCTCACCGCGCGCTCGCAGGTCCTCGAGCGCCTCCTCGTACAGCACTTCGGCACCGTCGAAATCACCCTCATGCAGAGCGGCGTGACCGGCATTGCGGAGGGAGCCGAGCCACACCTGTCTCAGCTCGTGCATCTCAGTTGCCGGGGCGCCGTCGGCATCGAGATCGGCCAGGGCGCGTTCGAATACCGCCCTCGCCCGCTCAGGGTCATCCTGAGCCAGGTCTCGCACCAGCTGGTGGACCACGCGCAGGGCGCTGCTGTCATTGACGCCGCCCAGCAGGCCCCGGATCCCGGCGAGTGCTTCTTCGCCCAGCTTGATCGCCCTCGAGGTATCGCCGCGGGCGCTGGCCACGCGGGCGAGCCGGCCGATTAGGGCACGGCTGGGGAGGGACTCGGACTGTCCGACCCGGTCGAGTGCCTCGATCGCGGTTTTGTAGAGGTCTTCGGCCTCGTCGAGTTGCCCCTCGTTCTGGGCCGTGGTGCCGGATTGGCGCAGGGCGTTCGACTTGGCGAGCGCCAGCATGATCCGCGCCTGCTCGACGTCGACTTCCTTGAACCGCTGGATGTCGTCCAGCAGCCGCTCTTCCTCGGCGGCCACGAGGTCCGGATCAGGATGGTGCCGCCAGACGTCGGTCGCATCGGCCGCGGCGGGCGGTTCCTGTGCTTCGCCTATCCGCAGCCCGACGACCCAGGAGAAGAAGGCGCCGAGGGAGTTTCCGACGAGTTCGGTCGTCTCTGGGAAGGGATCCCAGAGGCTGGCACGGAGTAGCCAATCACGGGTCGCTGGGTCGTCGGCGAGCTTCAAGGCCTCGTCGTCGCTCGCGTTCTTGAGGTGGGCGATGTAGGGGTCGGAGGCGCAGCTGTCCAGCTCTTCCCTGACCCTCCTGGTGATCAGGATGAAAACTTCGATGGCGCTGGAGCTCAAACGCAGGAGGCTGGCGGGGACTCCGGTGGCCACGGACGCCTCCGTCGCTTCTTCGGGGGACTCGGGGTCGGCCATCGCTGCGGCGGGAGAGAGACGGTTCAGGATCAAGCTGACCCGCTCGTCTTTGAGAAGGATGCTGCCCGAGGGGCCCTGCAGGCGAAGACCGCTGATCAGGGTCGCGCGATCAGCGGTGAGTCGGGCCAGGCGCGAGGCCAGGGGCAGGTGTCGTGGATCTCCTACCGCGAAGATGCGTGCCGCCAGCAGGCAGGCATCGATCGCCGGCAGGACGGCGACGGTGGGGTCGACCGAGCGCTCGACCGCGGAGGCGAAGATCGCCTGGCGGGCGTCCTGTGCGACCCGCTCTTCCTGAGCTCTCTGGGAGAGAGCCACCGCCTCCGCGGTGCGATCCGCGTGGACCAGCAGCATGGTCTGGACGTTCAGCACCGCGCTCAGCTCCCGCGGGTCCCCGTCGAGTTCGGCGATCAGCTGGCCGAGGCGCTCCACCGCCAGGTCGACGCCGCTTTGCGCGAGGGCCTTGGCGAGATTTTCCAGGGTCCTGATCGTCCCCGGATGGAGCACCCCTTTGCGCATCTCTCGCTTCCGCGCGAAGGCGTCCTCGAGCAGGGACAACGCTCTTTCCCCCTCGCCTCGCGCCGCTTCGACTTCGGCTAGGTCCTCGACGAGGATCGAGACCATGAAGGGTTCTGGATTTTCCTCGACCTCCTCGATCCCCCTTTCCAGTAATTCCTTCGCATCGTCCAGGCGACCGTCTCGACCAGCCGTCCTGGCTGCGGCCAGGAGCGCCCGCGGACGTCCGCCTTTGATCTGCTTCAGCAGCGCCTCGTCGGCGCCGTTATCGGCCATTTCCGCCTCGGCCTCCTCGAGCAGGGCGAAGGCCTGATCCAGGTCTTCGAGGCCACGGCTATAGGCGAGGTTGAGAAGCGAGTTGAGGACGCTCTCCTGGTTTGGGTTCTCGAGGCGACGGAAGCCCTGCAGGGCGGTTTCGTACCGCTCCCGTGCGTCCGCGCTAGCCCCGGTGTGCTCGATCGCTTCCCCAAGGTCGTTGACGATTACGTAGTTGAGCTCGACCTCGCTTTCTCCCGCCTCGGCGAGGTCCTGCTGCGCCTGTTCCAGCAGGCTTATTCCTTCCTCCAACCGCGATCTGGATACAAGCCACCGCGCCAGGTTGCGCCGCAGGATGGCCAGGGCCCGATGGGGCGGTGGCTCCAGGGCGGCGACCCGGTTGAGCGTTTCCTCGGCTCGTCCCCGGGCTTCGGCGTCGAGGTCCAGGCGCAGAACCCAGGCCATCACGTCGGCGAAGCGGTCCACCAACCACTGCTTCGTTTCCAGCTTCGCCGTCGCGACTTGTTCGATCCGGCGACGGACGATGTCGACGGCTGCCGCTTTCACCGCCGTGCGGGAGACGATCTCGGTCCCCGCCGTGTCTGCCGTGCCCTCGGCTTTCGCCGGCTGGGCGACCATCAACTGCAGCCGGTTGCTCGCCAGCACGGCCGAGGCGACGGTGGTCGCCAGGGGCTCCCCGACTCCGCCGCCGACGTCGCCCCCGGCCACTTCGCTGAAGGTCGACGGAAGGAAGTCGTCGAGGTGGGCGTCGAGGACCTCCGCGAGGACGCCCTTGGCGTCCTCCACGGCCTCGCCCTCGCCGCTGTTGGCGATTCGCGTCAGGACCCGCAAGATCCGCTGCCTGCCGAGCGGGGTCGCCCAGCGGATCAACGAGCGCAGCTGACCGGTGCGGAGCGAGCCGTCGAGTGGGCTCTCGGGGTCGTCGTGCCGCACGAGCGCCCGCGTCACCAGATACTCGCCCACCACGTCGGGTTCGACGCCGCGCACGACGCCGGTGCTGGTGGCGTAGATCGAGAACCACCAGCGGGTAGTCGCTTCGAGCAGCTCCTCGTCTTCCCGTAGCCAGTCGAGCGCTCCCAGCGCTTTGCGGAAGGCGCGGCGGTCGATGCCGCCGACGAGGGTTGCGATCGCAGCCACCTGATTGAGCCGCCGTGCCTTCAGATCGAGGTCGAGATCCTCGAGCGCCCGCTTCCAGTATTTGCGCTCGTGCTTGAGGACCGAGCGGATCAGCTCCTCCTCGGAGGGGGCTTCGGGATCGCCCGCGGCACCCCCCGAAAAAGCCCGGTGAGCGTCGAGAAGCACGAACAGCGGGCTCTGGAAGACGTCCTTGCTGAGATAGCCGGGCGCCCCCTGGAGCTCCGGGGGCCTATCTCCTTTTTCCCTTTCCTCTTCCTTCACGTACTTCTTGAAGGCTTCTTCCCAGATCGTGCGCCGGTCCTCGAGGCTCGGCAGGCTCTCCTCCAGAGAGATCGTGGTCAGGACCTGCTCGTTGAGCATCCGCTCGGCCCGCTGTCCGAGGTTCCCTTCCGGTCCCTCTAGTCGCCCCAGCCAGGTGCCGCTCTGGCCGAGCGTCTCGCGGACGATCAGGATGACGCGAAAGGGCGCCGTCGCCTCTCGGTCGGAAGGAGCGTCTTCGAACAGTCGCTCAAGATCGGTGTACCGGGCCTCGGCATAGTCGACGGCGACCATCGTGGGCTTCTCCGGGTGGGTGGTCAGGGAGAGGCTCGGATGGGAGGTACCGCGCGAGGAGAGGAAGCCCGCTTCCCAGCCTTTTTCTTTTGCTTTCTGCAGGATCTCGGCGGCCAGCCGGGTCTTGCCCGCGCCACCCGCGCCGTGGATGACCAAGGCGCGCTCGTCGGGACCCTGCTCGGGAGGGTCTTCTTTCCAGCTTTTCGCGGTGGCCAGGGCCTCGTCCCTCCCAATCAGCCGGACCAGTCGGTGCGAGGCCCGCAGCCCCCCCAGCGGGGTGCGGGTATTTGCTTCGCCCGCGTCGTCGGGAAAGGGCGACAGCAGTGGCGAATCGAGGCGGAGGTCGCCGACGACGATGTTCAGGTCGCGGCCCGGTGCCGACTTCTTCAGGGAAATCCGGGTGGTGTCGCGTGGGTTGTCGCGGCGGGGTGGGAACGAAGCCATCAGCGATCCGGTCTGTGCCTGATGCCGATGTCCTGATCGGCGTCGACGTCCCGAACCGACACCGATCCGTTGCCCTCATGGTCGATCTTCACGCTGCCGTGACGAGAGCGGAGGCGCTTGGCATGCAGGTGGGAGGGTTTGGAGCCCTCCCGCCGCTCGCCGAAGATGATCCAGGCGGCGATTCCTGCCGCGAAGACCGCCACCTCGATGATCGCGCTGGTAGTGGTCAGACCGAAAACGATCAGCACGCCCGCGGTTAGGACAATCAGCGCTCCCCCAACGAGCAGCCGCCCTCCTGAGCTCTGAGTAATCCGGAACATCGGAACGGCAGATTATTCATTGTGGTCCTATGGATGGCGAAAGGGGCGCCCCCGGGCCCGTGCTGGCGGACCCGGGAGCGCCCCGGCTTGCGGTGACCTTTGCCCGGCGCCTCTAGTTGGCTCTCCGCGGCCCTACGGCCGTGCCTCGGCCGGGCGGCCTCGCATCTGGTCGACAAGCTTCCGCGTACGGCTTCGCTTGCGACGCAGCTCTCGGTGTTTCTTGACCTGGCGGTTCATGTCCCCTGCCAGCTCGTGGACCGAGTGGCCCATTTCGGGGCTGCACTCGCGCGCGTGCAGCGTCACCCCTTTCAAATGGAGCGTTGCCTCCGCGACCTGGCTGTCGGCGACGCGAGGGTTGCGCTCCTCCGAGAGGACCACCTCCAGGGTCGCGAGCGGCGAGACCTGGCGGCCCAGCCGCTGGAAGCGTTTCTGCACCATCTCACGCAGGTCATCCGTCATTTCGACGTTCCGGCCTCGAATCTCCATCCGCATGAGTGCCTCCTTGTGGGTTCCGATACGAGGGTAGTACCCGCAACGGAGGGGAGCAAGAAGAATTTAAGTCGGCACCGCTACTCTTGACCAATGCCAGCGATGGACCTTGTAACGAAGGCGCTGCGCGCAGGAGAGGGAAGGAAATTCAAGTCCTACCAGAAGCGCGCGGAGGCGATTAATCGCTTCGAGCCGGAGATGGAAGCGCTCACGGATGAGGAAATCCGCACCGAGGCGGACTCCCTGCGCGAGCGCGCCCGCGACGGCACCCCGCTCGACGATCTGCTGCCGGAAGCCTTTGCGCTCTGCCGCGAGGCCTCGCGGCGGTCGACCGGCCAGCGTCACTACGACGTCCAGCTGATCGGCGGCATGGTCCTCCACGACGGCGGCATCTCCGAGATGCGGACCGGCGAGGGAAAGACCCTGACCGCGACCCTGCCCGTCTTCCTCAACACGCTCGCCGGCAAGAGCGTCCATGTCGTCACCGTCAACGACTACCTCGCCCGCCGCGATGCCGAATGGATGAAGCCGATCTACGACGCGCTCGGGGTCAGCGTCGACGCCCTCCAGGACGGCGACGACCACGCCACCCGGCAGGTCAAATACGGGCTCGACGTCACCTACGGGACCAACTCCGAGTTCGGCTTCGACTACCTCCGCGACAACATGTCCGACGCCCTCGAGCACTGCGTCCAGCGCGACCACAACTTCGCGATCGTGGACGAGGTCGACAACATCCTCATCGACGAGGCGCGGACGCCGCTGATCATCTCCGGCCAGCCCGAACAGGCGGCCCAGACCTATTACACCTTCGCCCGCCTCGCCAAACAGATGGTCGGGGTGCCGGCGAAACAGAAACTGAAATCGCTGGGCGAGTCGCGCGAGACCCACGACGCCGACTACGACTACGAGTACGACGAGAAGCACAAGACGGTCGCCCCGACCGAGCGGGGGGTGAAGAAAGCCGAGGAGTTCATCGGCGTCGACAACCTCTACCTCGGGGAGCACGGCAGCCTGGTCAACCACCTCGTCCAGGCGCTGAAGGCCGAGTCGCTCTACAGGAAGGACGACGACTACGCGGTCATTGATGGCGAGGTGATGATCATCGACGAGTTCACCGGCCGCATCCTCGAGGGCCGGCGCTGGTCGGAGGGCCTGCACCAGGCGGTCGAGGCGAAGGAGGGGGTGGCGATCCGCGAGGAGAACCAGACCCTGGCGACGATCACCCTCCAGAACTACTTCCGGCTCTACGACAAGCTCTCCGGCATGACCGGCACCGCCCTCACCGAGGCGACCGAGTTCATGAAGATCTACAAAATGCCGGTGGTCGAGATCCCGACCAACAAACCGATGGTCCGACTCGACCAGAACGACCAGATCTTCAAGACCAAAGACGGCAAGTGGGGCGCCGTGATCGAGGAAATCGTCGGCCGCCATGAAAAGGGCCAGCCGGTGCTGGTCGGAACCGTCTCGGTCGAGGTCTCGGAGATGATCTCCGAGGCGCTGAAGCGCCAGGGGATCAAACATGCGGTCCTCAACGCGAAGCCCGAGCACGCCGAACGAGAGGGCGAGCTGATCGCCCAGGCCGGCCGCAAAGGCGCGGTGATGATCGCCACCAACATGGCCGGCCGCGGCGTCGACATCAAGCTCGGCGGCGACCCCGAGCACCTGGCGATCGCGGAGCTGAAAAAGCAGGGCATCACCCACGAGAGCGAGGAGTACGAGGAGGCGCTGGCGGCGAAGACGGCAGAGTTGGAGCCGCAGTGCAAGACCGAGGCAGAGGAAGTGCGAGAGCTCGGCGGCCTCTTCATCTGCGGCACCGAGCGCCACGAGTCGCGGCGGATCGACAACCAGCTGCGCGGCCGCTCCGGCCGCCAGGGCGACCCTGGCGAGTCCCGCTTCTTCCTCTCCGCCGAAGACGACGTCATCCGCCTCTTCGCCGGCGACCGCATCTACAACATCCTCGACAAACTCGGGCCCACCGACGACGAGGGCAGCGAAGTCCCGCTGGAAGCGAAGATGCTGACCAAAACCGTCGAGAACGCCCAGAAGAAGGTCGAGGAGCAGAACTTCCTGATCCGCAAACGCGTCCTCGAGTACGACGACGTGATGAACGAGCAGCGGCGCGTGATCTACAAATACCGCCGCGAGATCCTCGAAGGGCGCGACATCTCCGAGAACGCCCGCGACGAACTCGAGGGCGTGGTCGATCGCCTCGTCGACGAGTACACCGCCGGCGACATCCTCGAGGACTGGGACCTGGAGGAGCTGGAGACCCAGCTGCGGCAGATCTGGCCGGTCGGGATCGAGGTCTCGAGCCTGGCGCCGGAGACCGTTGACCGCGAACAGCTGAAAGACGCCCTCGACGACGACGTGATGAGCGCCTACGACGAGCGCGAAGAGCAGCTCGGCGAGGAGCTGATGCGCTACCTCGAGCGCTCGATCCTGCTGCAGGTGATCGACAACCGCTGGCGCGAACACCTCTTCGACATGGACTACCTGCGCGAAGGCATCCACCTCCGCGGCTTCGCCCAGATCGACCCCCTCGTCGCCTACAAAAACGAGGGCTTCTCGATGTTCGAGGAGCTGCTGCACTCGATCTGGGACGAGTTCTCGAAGCTCGTCTTCCGCGCCGAAATCGAAGTCCAGCCCGGGCAGGGCGATGCCGTGGCCGCTGCCGGCAACGGCGGCGGCGAGGCCGCGGCCCTCGCCTACAGCGGCGGAACTGCGGAAAACCAGCCCTCCGCGCTGCAGGAAGTGGTGGCGACCAGCGGCGTGAACGCCTCCGACGCCGCTGCCGCCAGAGCGGCGGGTCCCGGCAACGGCGGCGACGTGGTCGAGACCGTGGTCAAAGACGAGCACGAGAACATCGGTCGCAACGACCCCTGCTGGTGCGGGTCCGGGAAAAAGTTCAAGAAGTGCCACGGCGCCTGAGGGCGTGGGACCGGCGCATCTCGGGGTCCTCGGTCGTTCGATTCGGGTCACGCACTTAAGTGCGCTCCCCTCATCTCACTTCCCTGCGTCCCCCGACCTGCTTGGTCCCACGCCCTCAGGACCATGATTGATCCTGTTCGCGAGTTCATCCGCGCCTTCAACGAGCGCGACCTGGACGCGTTTGTCGCCGTCCTCGATCCCGAGGTCGAGCTGCACTCGAACAGGGGACTGCGGAAGGGGATCGAAGCGGCGCGGGTCTGGGCGACGCGGGCGCCGGGGGGCGTCCAGCAGACGATCGAGCTGGAGCAGCTCTACGAGGATGGGACCGAGGGCGGCGGCGGTCGCGCCGTGGCGCTGATCCTGCGGCGCTGGCACTGGGAAGAGGACGAAAGCATCGCCGGGATCGACTTCATGGCCTGGGCTTTCGAGCTGCGCAACCACAAGATCCTCAGCTGGCGCCCCTATGACAGCCGCGACGAGGCGCTCCGCGACTTCCACTTCACCCACCCCTAGCCAGAGTCGGGCCGCCAGCCTAGGATTGGCCGATGAGCTCGGTCGCCCCCGACAACGCCGAGGCCACCGAGGCCTGGAGCGGACCGCTTTTCGACGTCTTCCTCAAATACCGCGACCTCACCACCGGTGGTCTCGGTGCCCACGGCGAGGTGGCTATGGCGTCGAATCCGCCGCGGCCGGGAGAGCGGGTGATCGACATCGGCTGCGGTTTCGGCGACACCACGCAGCGGCTGGCTGAGCTGGTCGGGCCCGACGGCTCGGCGCTGGGAGTCGACGTCTCCGCTCCGTTCATCGAGACCGCCCGCCAGGAGGCCGAGGAAGCCGCCCTCGACAACGTCGAGTTCCGTCTCGCCGACGTGCAGACGCTGCAGCTGCCGCAGGAATTCGACTACGCCTTCTCGCGCATGGGCATCATGTTCTTCGCCAACCCGGTCGCCGCTCTGCGGAACGTCCGCGCGGCGCTGAAGCCGGGCGGGCGCTTCACCGCCGTCGTCTGGCGGCGCAAGGACGACAACGAGTGGGTGCGGCGGGCCGAGGAGATCGTCGACGAGTACCTCGAGCACCCTGAGGAGACGGACGAACCGACCTGCGGCCCGGGGCCGTTCTCGATGGCCAATGCCGACACCGTCACCGAGCAGCTGAAGATCGCCGGCTTCGAGGAGATCGGGCTGCAGCGCTGCGACCTGCCGATGAAGGTGGGCGCCGACCTCGACCAGGCGGTCGAGTTCGGCATGGCCTTGGGCCCGGCCGGGGAGATCCTCCGCCTCTGGGGCGACCGCGTCGACCAGATCCGCCCCGAGATCGCCGCCAAGATCCGGGCCGCGATCGCCGAGTTCGAGGAACCCGACGGCGTCTTCGCCCCGGCCTCGACCTGGATCATTACCGCGCAGGTTCCGGCTTGAGCTAGGTAGATGGTGGGGGAGGGTGCCGGTGGGGGTCCCTGGGAGCACCTTCGCCGAGTCGGATCGGGGATGGGCTGGCGCCGCAAGCCGCAGCTCTCGGTCTCCGTGCCAAGTACCCAGGGACCCCCACCGGCACCCTCCCGGCGAGCGAGTTCGCGCAGCTCCTGTGATTCACCGAGACCGCAAAAAACCTTCCTCAAGAGGCATTTTGCGGTCTCGGTGAAAAGCTGGCTATGGGTCCTTGATCGTCCCTCGGGGCGTGTTGAAGAGGGGTCGGGGGTACCTCTTCTGGGCACTTAGCACGAGGCGGGCTAATGCGGATCGGGCGACAGCAACAGAACGACCTCCGCCGAGCTGCGCCCAGAAGGGGGTACCCCCCGACCCCTCCCTACCGCGAACGGTCGGCACCCAGCAGGTCCCTCCAATACGCTGTGGCAATGGCCGATGCCGCGCAGAGCCAACCGGTAGCGCCCCGCCTGGCCTCCGTCCGAGAGCAGCTGTCCCTGCTCTCGGACTACCTTTGACCCCGCTGCGCTAGAAGCCGAAGCCAGCCGGCTGGAGGAGGAGATGGGCCGTCCCGGCTTCTGGGACGACCAGGAGGTGGCGGCGAAGACCTCGGCCGCGCACGCCCGCGCGCAGCGGCGGCTGGAGATGTTCCGGGGGCTCGAGGGGGATGTCGCCGACCTCGGCGACCTAGCCGAGATGGCGGCCGAAGACGTGGAAATGGCGGCCGAGCTGGACGCGCAGCTGGGCTCGGCCGAGCAGCGGCTGGCCGAGCTGGAGGAGGCGCGGCTGTTCAGCGGCGAGTACGACGCCGGCGACGCGGTCGTCACCGTCCACGCCGGCGCCGGCGGCACCGACTCCCAGGACTGGGCCGAGATCCTGCTGCGGATGTATCTGCGCTGGGCCGAACGCCGCGGCTTCGACGTCGAGATGGTCGAGGCCTCGCCGGGGGAGGAGGCGGGGCTGAAGTCGGCGACCTTCATCGCCCGCGGCGAGAACGTCTACGGCCTCTTCGCCGCCGAGCGCGGCGTCCACCGGCTGGTCCGGATCTCGCCCTTCGACTCCTCCGCCCGCCGCCACACCAGCTTCGCTCAGGTCGACGTCGGCCCGGTGGTCGAGGACGGCGTCGAGGTCGAGGTCGACGAGGGGGACCTGCGGATCGACACCTACCGCGCCTCCGGCGCCGGCGGCCAGCACGTCAACAAGACCGATTCGGCGGTGCGGATCACCCATATCCCCACCGGCGTCGTCGTCCAGTGCCAGAACGAGCGCTCGCAGACCCAGAACAAGGCGGTGGCGATGCAGCGCTGCTGCGCTCGAAGCTGATCGAGCTGGAGGAGCGCAAACGCTCCGAAGAGCTGGCGAAGGCGCGTGGCGAGGTCAAAGACGTCGCCTGGGGCTCGCAGATCCGCAGCTACGTGCTGCATCCGTACACGATGGTCAAGGACCACCGCACCGAGCACGAGGTAGGCGACGTGCAGCGGGTGCTCGACGGCGACATCGACGAGTTCATCCGCGATTACCTGAACAAGACCGCGGCCGCCTCGTCCAACTAGCCGATGCCGCTCCTCCCGTCCAACTAGCCGATGCCGCTCCTCCAGCTCGAACGGGCAGCAGCGGGGGAGCCGGAGGGGCTGCTGGTCCTCCACCACGGTCGCGGCACCGACGAGCGCGACCTCCTCGGCCTCGCCGACTTCCTCGACCCGGATAGGCGGCTGCGGGTGGTGACGCCGCGGGCGCCGCTGCAGCTGGCGGGCTCGCCCGGGTACCACTGGTACCTGGTTCCCCGGGTCGGCTACCCGGACCCGGAGACCTTCGAGGCGGCGCGGGCGGCCCTGGCCGAGCTCCACGACGCGCTCTGGGAGGAGAGCGGGATCGGCCCCGAGCGAACCGTCCTCGGCGGCTTCTCGATGGGAGCGGTGATGAGCTACGCGATGGGCTTGAGCGTTGATCGGCCAGCGGTCGCCGGCATCCTCGCCTTCAGCGGTTTCATCCCGTCGGTCGGGGGCTGTGAGCCGGCACTTGCCGACCGCACCAATACCCCGGTCTTAATTAGCCACGGCCGCCGCGACCCGGTGATCGGAATCGAGTTCGCCGAGCGGGCGCGGGAGCTGCTGGAGGCCGGCGGCCTCGACGTCACCTACCGTGAGTCCGACCTCGGCCACCAGATCGACCCGGCCCATCTGCGTGAAGCGGGCGCTTGGCTCGACGAGGTGCTCCCTCGAGGTTGAAACGGCAGTAGCGGGGGGTGTTGACCGCCTGCAGCGTGACCGTGAACTCGCGGGCCGCAAGCGCCCGCTGCATCTGCTTCTTGCCGAGGACGAAGTTGTCGCGGAAGACGCCGGCACGGCGGAAGTGGGCGTGCTCGGCGCCGAGGTGGAGGCCGCCGTGAGGGCCGCGCAGGCGGGCGTCGATCGCCATCGAGCCGGGGGCGAGCGCCTTGTAGTGGATCACCAGCTGGACGGTCTTGTTGCCGGGGAGGGCGGCGAGCGTCGCGGTCGCGTCTTCGAGGACGCACTTTTCGGCCTCCTCGGATTCGCGTTCTTCCTTGGCGATTTCGGCGCAGAGCTGGACGTCTTCTTCGTCTTCGATCGTGCAGCCGTCTTCTTCGGCTTCGGTTTCGTCTTCACCGCCGTCTTCGGCTTCGTCGGCTTCTTCTGCGGATTCGGACGGGTCGCCGACGACGTCGGGCAGCGCCGGCGCCGGAGCGGCGAGGGCAAACAGCGCGAGGAGGGCGAGGATCAGGCAGAGGGGCAGCTTGCGCATCAACTCCTACATCGGAGCGAGCGCGATCTTCCTTTAGGTACCGGACTGCTCGTCCAAAACTCCCTCCAGCTCCAGCAGCGCCTGCTTCATCGGCAGGCCGCCGCCGTAGCCGCCGAGGGCGCCACCGGTCCGCACGACGCGGTGGCAGGGGACGACGAGCGGGATCGGGTTGCTGCCGCAAGCGCTGCCGGCGGCGCGGACCGCGCGCTCGTTGCCGGCCTTGCGCGCCATCTCGGTGTAGCTGCGGGTCTGGCCGTAGGGGATGCGGTTGATCGCCCTTAAGACGCGCTGCCGGAAGCCGCTCGAGAGCCGCCAGTCCAGCGAGAGGTCGAAGTGGTCCAGCTTGCCCTCGAAGTAGAGGTCGAGCTCGCGGCGCACGTCATCGAGCTCGGCCGGCGCCTCGAGCACCCGCGGCGAGACCCGCGCGGCGAGGTCGACGAGCAGTTCGTCGGAGTCCTGGTTGGGCAGGCCCACCCGCACCAGCCCGCGCCTGGTCTGTGCCAGCAGCAGCGGCCCGAAGGGGGAGTCGGAAGTAGCGTAGGCGACGTCGAGCAGGCCCTCCTCGGCGGCTCGCGCCTTGAACCTCTTGATCGCCTGGTCGGTTGCGGTCTTCATGCCAGTTCCTTTCGCAGTCGCTTGAGTCCCTCGTGGAGTGAGCGCCGCGCGGCCTCGGGAGAGCAGCCCAGCGCGGCGGCGATCTCGGCGTGGGGGAGGTCGCTGCCGTAACGCAGGGCGACGGCGGCCCGCTGTTTCGGCGGCAGGGTGCCGACCGCGGCCCAGAGCCGCTCGTCGCGCTCGGGGATCCCGTCCTCGACCCCGACCTCCGCCACCTCGGCGACGGGGACCGGGTTGCCGCCCCGGGCGCGGTGGTGGTCGATCGCCTTGCGGTGGGCGATCGTCAGCAGCCAGCCCCGTAGGTTCCCCGCGTGGCCCAGCTTCGGGTAGGCGCGCAGCGCCGCCAGGAAGGTCTCCTGGAAGCAGTCCTCGGCGCCGTCGCGGCCGACCGCCCCCTGCAAGATCGCCATCACGGCAGCGGAATGGTCGTCGAGAACGGTTTGAAACGGCGGCAGCGCGGTCACTCTGTGGGATTAAACGTGGCCATGACGAAAAATGTGAGATCCCATCCCTCGTCTGTTCCTTTTCGTTGCGCTACGCCGATAAGGAACAGGCGAAGGGCTAGGCTGCCGCGATGATCGAGCTTGCCGAGGAAATCGAGGAGCTTGTCGGTCGCGCCCTTGCCGAGGATGTCGGCGAGGGCGACATCACCTCCGAGGCGACCGTGCCGAAGGAGGCGCGGGGACGGGCGCGGATCGTGCAGAAACAGCCCGGCGTCGTCTACGGCCTCGCCGTCGTTGCCGAGACGATGCGCCAGTGCGGGGTCGAGGAGGTCGACAACCTCGTCGTCGAGGGGCAGTGGCGCGAGGACGTTCCCGTCGACGTGCTGATCGCCGGCGGCAGCGCCCGCGGCCTGCTGGCGGCGGAGCGAACCGCGATCAACTTCCTCGGCCACCTCTCCGGGGTCGCCACCCTGACCTCCCGCTACGCCGAGGCGGTGGTCGGCACCGGCACCACGATTCTCGATACCCGAAAGACCACCCCGGGGCTCCGCCACCTTGAGAAGGCGGCGGTAGCCGCCGGCGGCGGTATCAATCACCGCATGGGCCTCTACGACGCAATTCTGATCAAGGAGAACCACATCGCCGCCGCCGGGGGGCTGGCGAAAGCCGTATATGCCGCCCGCAATGCCGAGCCGGAGAAGGCGGTCGAGGTCGAGGTCCGCAACCTCGACGAAGCCGCCTACGCGCTCGGCATGGGGGTCGACCGGCTGCTGCTCGACAACATGAGCCCGGACTTGCTTCGCGAAGCGGTCACCTTGCGCGACCAGAACGCGGGCGGCGCCGACGGCGTCTCACTCGAGGCCTCGGGCGGCGTAACTCTCGACAACGTCCGCGAGATCGCCGAGACCGGCGTCGAGTTCATATCCATCGGAGCCCTCACGCACTCAGCGGCAACGCTGGATTTCTCGATGCTCCTCGAACTGTCTTAAACGCTCGTCGGGACCCGGGGGTGGGGGTCGCCGGACCCTCCCCGCTGTTGTCCGCCGACCCCCACCCCCGGGTCCCCTCAACCACCTACTTCAGGAGTTTCGAAAGCCGGCGGTCTTTGAGGATCTTGCCGCCCGTCTGCTCCTCCGGGCAGTAGTTGGTCTGGTGTTCGGAGAAGTACACGGCCTCGATCGTGGTTCCGCAGCGGGGGCAGGGCTCGCCCTCTCGCTTGTGGACTTGGAGCGGCATCGGCACTTTGTCCGGTACCTCGGGGCCTATGGTCTGCTCGTAATGATCGATTGCGTCGCCGAGGACGTGGAGGGCGGCGTGGAGGCGCTCGACCTCCTCGGGGTCGAGTTCGGAGCCTTTCTTGAACGGCGACAGCCGAGCCTCCCAGAGGATCTCGTCGACCCATGAGCGGCCGATTCCGGCGATGTCTTTCTGGTGCCGGAGGAGCGGGTGCAGGTGGCGGGGATGGTCGATCGCCGCCGCGAAGTCCGCGAGCGGGGGAGGGGGCCAGGCCTCGGGACCGAGGCTCGCGACCATTTCGTCCGCGGCGACTGCCTCCGCCGGCAGCAGCTTCGCCCAGGCGCGCTGCTTGGTCCCGAACTCGCGCAGCCGCAGCTCGCGCCCATCGCCGAGGCGGACAAGCACCCGCGAGGCTTTGTCTTTCAGCGAGGCGCGTTTGTCGAAGACGCGCAGCCGCCCCGCCGACATCAGGTGGATCAGCAGCGCCAGGTCGCCGAACTCGACCACCGGCATCTTGCCGATCCGGCGCACCCCGGTCACCTGCCGCCCGACCAACGCTTCCAGTGGCGGGTCGAAGGTCTTCATCACGTTCATCCCCGGCGCCAGCGCCGATTCCACCTCGGCGCCGGCGAGGGCGCTGCCCGCCAGGGCGCTGTTAAGGCGGCGGGCGACGATCTCGACCTCCGGCAGCTCGGGCACTCGAAGAAGGCTAGACGGGCGCCTCGATCAACTAGACTTCTTCTACGTTCATTCGACCGGTTCCGGACCCAGTCCCGCCGGCGAACATCAGGAAAGGAAGGGCTCATGCAGGAGCTCCCGACGATCCAACCTACTTTGGCCCCGGAGCTGAGTCCGGAGCAGATCGCTGAGATCAGCGATGAGATCCGCGCGCTCGCCGAGCAGCGCAACGCGGTCATCCTCGCCCACAACTACGAGCTGCCCGAGGTCCAGGACGTCGCCAACTACCGCGGCGACTCGCTCGGCCTCTCGCGCCAGGCTGCCGAGACCGACGCCGAGGTGATCGCCTTCTGCGGCGTCCACTTCATGGCCGAGACCGCCTCGATCCTCTCGCCGCAGAAGACCGTGCTGATCCCCGACCTCGATGCCGGCTGCTCGCTCGCCGACTCGATCGACGCTGACCAGCTGCGTGGCTGGAAGGCCGAACATCCCGGCGCCCTGGTCGTCATGTACGTCAATACCTCGGCCGAGGTCAAGGCCGAGACCGACTACTGCGTCACCTCTTCGAACGCGGTCGACGTCGTCCGCCACATCTGGGAGGAGCACGGCCCGGAGGCCGAGATCCTCTTCGGCCCCGACATGTGGCTCGGCGCCTTCGTCGAGCGCGAGACCGGGTTGGTCCACGAACCCGAGCGCCGCGGCCGCTTCCACATCTGGGACGGCGAGTGCCACGTCCACGCCGGGATCAAGCCGCTCGACATCGCCCGCACCCGCTCCGAACACCCCAACGCCGAGTTCCTGATCCACCCCGAGTGCGGCTGCTCGACCCAGGCGATGGAGTACGTCGCCGCCGGCGACATCGATCCCGACGGCGTCCACATGCTCTCGACCTCGGGAATGCAGCGGCACGTCGAAGCCCATCCCGACGGCGAGTTCATCGTCGCCACCGAGAACGGGATGCTCTACCCGCTGCAGCAGGCGGCCCCCGGCGCCCACCTGATTGAGGCCAACCGGATGGCCACCTGCAAGTACATGAAGATGATCACCCTGCCGAAGCTGCGCGACTCCCTGCGTGAGATGAAGTTCGAGGTCAGCGTCCCGCCGGCGATCGCCGAGCGGGCGCGGGTGCCGATCGAGCGCATGGTCGCGATCGGCTAGCTCCCGGCCTTTCATCAACCTTTTAGGTGGCTTTTCGGTTCCTTTGCCGAACCCGGAGCATGCTCTGCTCGTACCCCTCGAAAGGAACGAGCATGACCAACCGCAGAGCAAAGATCGCAGCCGGGGCCACCGTCGTCGGCCTGGCCGCGCTCGGCGGTGTTGCGCTGGGGACCAATCCCGGGCCGCCGGCGTCCATGCAGGTGGCGAGCACCTCCGGCTCGGCGCCGGTCGTCACCGCCGCCAGCGGTGCGACGACGGTGCCGGTGGCCGAAACCGGTGCTCAGCACCAGACGCGCCCGCCGATCGTCACCCGAGCCAGCGGCGGCGGACCCGGAGCCAACTTCGCAGAGGAGGACTGACTATGACTTTGAACAAGCGGAAGATCCTGGTGGTTGCCAACCGGACCGCCGATTCACCCGACCTGACCGATGCGCTGTGCCGGCGCGCGGCCGAGCAGCCGACGAGCTTCGCGCTGCTGGTGCCGGCGGTTCCCCATGGGCTCGCCTGGGCCGCCGACATGAAGGCCGGCTGGGCCGAGGCGGCGCTGCGCGCAGACCGAGCCCGCGCCGGCTTTCGCCGGGCCGGCCTCGAGCTCGAGGAGGTGATCGTCGGCGACCCCGATCCCTTCGCCGCGGTCGGCGACGTCCTCCATGCGCGTGAGTTCAACGAGGTACTGGTCTCGACCCTGCCGAGGACGGTCTCGCGCTGGCTGGCGGTGGGGTTGCCGGCCCGGCTGCGGCGGACCGTCGACCTGCCCGTGACCGAGGTTAATGCGCAGCCGCTCGCCGAGCCCCTGCCCCACCGGCAGCCGGTCGCGGCCTGACCTTGCCTGCCTCTTTCCAGCGTCTTTACCGGCTCTTTGCCTAGCGGAAGGAAAGCTTCCCCCGTGCCCCCCAAGGCCAAAGAGGGGCGGTCCTGGTGGCCGCCGTCGATTCGCACGCTCAAATGGTCCGGCCTCGGGATCGTCGGGCTGCTGTTGCTGGTCCAGTTCGTCCCTTACGGGCACGCCCACAGCAACCCGCCGGTCACGCAGGCGGCGAGATGGCCGGTCGGGCCGGGCCAGCAGATCGCCGAAGCCGGCTGCTACGACTGCCACAGCAACCTGACGAAATGGCGCTGGTACTCGAACGTGGCGCCGTCCTCCTGGTTGGTCGAACACGACGTCGAAGAGGGCCGAGGGCAGCTCAACTTCTCCGAATGGAACAAGCCGCAGCCCGACGCCGGCGAGCTGATCGAGAAGGTCGAAAACGGCGAGATGCCGCCCCTCCAGTACAAGGTGGCGCATGGGGAGGCCCGCCTCTCCTCGCGGGAAAAGGAACAGCTGGTGACGGCGATCACCCATCTCTACGCGACGGATCCGCCGCCCCGCGGCGGTCGCTGAGCCGATCAGTCGTCGTCGCCGTCGGAGTCACCGCCACCGCCGTGGTCGTCCGGGGTAGTGGTGGTTTCTTCGGGGGGCGGGGGTTCTTCGGTCGTCGTCGGCGGCGGAGGTTCCGAGGGGACGGTCGTCGTCCCTTCCGGCCCGGGGCCGGAGTTGCCGTCGCCTTCTCCCTGGGGCTTGCCTTCGGGTTGAACGTTCAGCGCCGGGGCGAGGGCGTCGCCGGCCGAGACCGATTCGGAGGCGATCCCGATCTGGCGGCTGGTCAGGTTGGCGGCGGCGATTGCGATCGCGATCGCGATCGCCAGGCCGGCGAGGGCGAGCAGGACCCATTTCGCCGTCGCCGAGAGGCTCATGAGAGCACCGCCGCCGGCGCCAGCTCGATCGTCGCCACGAGGCCGCCGCCCTCGCGGTTGCGCAGCCGCACCTCGCCGCCCCACTGCCAGGTCAGCTCGCGGGCGATCGCCAGGCCGAGGCCGGTCCCCGGCGTGCCGCGGCGGCCGGCGCTGCCGCGGCTGAAGCGCTCGAAGACCGCCTCCTCCTCGCCGGGGGCGAGGCCGGGTCCTTCGTCGAGGACGGCGATCCGCCCGGGCGCGACCCGCAGCTCCACGGTCGAGCCGCGCGGCGAGTAGGCGAGCGCGTTCTCGACCAGGCTGTCGAGCGTGCGCTCCAGGTCCGGTGCCGCGCACCAGCCCTCGGCCGGCTCGTCTCCGGTCTCGGCTGCCAGCTCGATGCCGCGGTCTTCGGCGCTCGCCCGCCAGCGCTCCGCCGCCCGCCGCGCCGCCTGCCGCAGGTCGAGCCGCTCGCCCGGCAGTTCGTGCTCGCCGGCACGGCTGAGGATCAGCAGCTCGTCGACGATCAGCGAGAGGCGGTCGATCTCGCCCATCGCGGCGCCGAGCTCGCGCTCGGTCGGACGGTCGCCGCGGGCGCGTTCGGCGAGGTTCTCGAGCCGCAGCCGCAGGCCCGTCAGCGGCGTCCGCAGCTGGTGGGAGGCGTCGGCGACGAAGTCCTGCTGCACCCGCAGCAGCCGCTTGATCCGCTGCGTCATCTCGTTGAAGGCGCGGGCGAGCGAGCGTTGCTCGGTGCTGCCCTGGACGGCGACGGTGGTGTCGAGGTTGCCCTCGGCGACGTTGCGCGCAGCGTCGTCGAGGCGGCGGATCGGCCGCGCGATCTGCTGGGCGATCAGGGCGCCGGCGACGATCCCGAGCAGGAGTACCACCGCGGCGAGGGCGGCGATGTCGAGGATCGAGGTCTTCACCGCCTTGTTGACGGCCTCGACGCTCTGGGTGATCCGCACCGCCCCGATCGGGCGGTTGCGGTCGAGAACCGGCGCCGAGGTGGCGAGGATCTCTTCGCCGAGGGTTTCGCTGTCGCGGGTGATCTGCTCGCCGTGCCCGTTGAGGGCCGCTTCGACCTCGGGGCGGTCGTCGTAGCTGCGGCCGGAGGAGGCACCCGCGGAGTCGGCGAGCAGATCGCCGCGGGCGTCGACGACGATCACCCGGCCGCGGACGCTTTCCGCCGAGCGCTCGGCGATTCGCTGTAGCGGCTGCGGCTGCGGCGGGTCGACGAACTCGGTGGCGCTGGTCGCGACCACCTCGGCCTGGCTGCGGGCCTGCCCCTTCACCTCGCTGTCGACGCGGTCGCGCAGGCTCAGCGCCAACGGCACCCCGAAGGCGATCAGCGCCAGCAGGAGGACGTAGGCCAGCGCCAGCAGGAGGGTCGCCCGGAGGCTTACGGCTCCCCGTCCTCCGGCGCGGCGAAGCGGAAGCCGACGCCGCGGACCGTCTCGATGTAGGTCGGGTCGGCGGGGTCGTCGTCGAGCTTGCGCCGCAGCCAGCCGATGTGGACGTCGAGCGTCTTCGTCGAGCCGAACCAGTTCGTGTCCCAGACCTCGGACATCAGGTCCTCGCGCTTGACCACGCGCCCGGCACTCCGCATCAGCGCCGCCAGCAGGTCGAACTCCTTGCGCGAGAGCTCCAGCTCCTCGCCGCGGAAGCGGGCGATCCGCGCCGCCGGGTCGAGCTCCAGCTCGCCGATCGTGACCGGTTTCATGGCGCTGCCGTCGCCGTTCTCGCGCGGGGCGCTGCGTCGGAGGACGGCGCGGATGCGGGAGATCACCTCGGCGGCGCTGAAGGGCTTGACGACGTAGTCGTCGGCGCCGAGCTCGAGGCCGACGATCTTGTCCATCTCCGTGCCGCGGGCGGTCAGCATCACGATCGGCACGTCGGAGCGGCGGCGCAGCTCGCGGCAGACGTCGCGGCCGTCGCCGTCGGGGAGGGCGAGGTCGAGCATCACCAGGTCCGGGTCCTCCGAGTCGGCGAGCTGGAGCGCGCCGGCGGCGGTAGCGGTGACGAGGGCTTCGAAGCCCGCCCGCCGCAGCGCCTCGGCGAAGGGCTGGGAGATCGATTCCTCGTCCTCGACGACGAGGATGCGACCGCCTGGCGATTGCGTGGCCATGCCCTCACTGTAGGGCCTGCTTCGGCGATCCAAGGCTGCTCGTCGCAGGTTTTGCCAGGGCTTTACCGGCCGCTTTACGGCGCTTGGAGGGGGTCGGCGCAGACTGCCCCCGCAAGCTGCGAACCAGGGGGAATACCGTGAAGAACGCCAAAGCCAAAGTCGCGACCGGAGCCACCGTCGTCCTCCTCGGAGGACTGGGCGGACTGGCCCTCAGCCAGGGAAGCAGTGCGCCGAGCAAGCAGGTGGCGGACAAACCGGTCATCCACACGAAAGTGATCCGGCGGACGGTCCACGTCACCAAGCACGCGAAGCCCAAGCACCCGCCGGCTGCGGCTCCGGTCGAACCGACGGCTTCCGGTTCGACCTCCGGCGGCGCCTACGTCGCCACCGGCAGCAGCGGTGCCGCCGCAAGCGGAACCGCTCCGGTCACCACCGGGACGAGCGGCCGTGAAACCGGTTCCGAATCCGCTCCGGTGACCACCGGCTCCAGCGGCGGCGGCAGCGAAAGCGCGCCGGTGACGACCGCCACCAGCGGTGGCGGCGGTGGCGGCGAGGTAGAGAGCGAGGACGGCGGCGGCGAGGTCGAGCACGAGGGCGGCGGCGATGACTGAGCACAAGCGCTCCAAACGCCCGCCCGCGAGCCTGGTCTTCTGGGCCTCGATTCTGCTCTTCGCGGCGCTCTTCGCCTTGCTCGCCTATCGCTTCTCGGCCGAACAGTCGGCGAGCCAGGCGACCGCCCGCGCGGTCCAGGTCCGCAAGGTGATCAAGCGCCGGGTGGTGACGACGATCGTCCCCAGCCCCGGGCAGAACACGGTCAGCAGCAGCCCCGTCAGCAGCAGCTCCTCCTACTCCGCCAGCGCCGAACCGGTGGTGACCAGCTCCTCATGAGCGAGCACGACCTCACCTTCGACGCGATGGGCAGCCATGTGCGCCTGCTCGTCGGCGAGCCCGGCCCGGGGATGCCACCGGCCGCGGCGGCGGCCGAGCAGGGGCGGCGGTTCGTCGAGGAGTTCGACGCCGCCCTCTCCCGCTTCAAGCCCGAGAGCGAGCTCTGCCGGTTGAACGCGGACCCGCGCCAGCGGGTGCCCGCCTCGGAGCTGTTGCGCCGCGCGGTCGCGGCGGGCGTCTTCGCCGCCGAGCGCAGCGAAGGCCTCGTCGACCCGACCCTGGTCGCCGAGATCGAGGGGGCGGGCTACGTCGCCTCCCGCGCCGGGGTCCAGGGCCTGCCGCTGGCCGAAGCGCTCGCCGACGCGCCGCCGCGGCAGCCGGCGAGCCCGCGGCCCGAGCAGCGCTGGCGCGGCTTCGAGGTCGACGACGAAGCGGGGGAGATCGTCCGCCCGCCGGGGCTGCGCTTCGACACCGGCGGCACCGGCAAGGGCCTCGCCGCCGACATGGTCGCCGCCGGCCTGCGGGGCTACTCGCGCTTCATCGTCGACTGCGGCGGCGACATCCGGATCGGCGGCGCCGACGCGCTCGTCCGTCCCTACGAGGTCTACGTCGAACACCCGATCACGGGCGGCCGCGCCCACGTCCTCCGCCTCGGCTCCGGTGGCGTCGCCACCTCCGGCATCAACGTGCGGATCTGGCGCGACGAGCAGGGACGCTTCGCCCACCACCTGCTCGACCCGGCGAGCGGTGAGCCCGCCTGGACCGGCCTGGTCGGCGCCACCGCCCTCGGCGACAGCGCCCTGGAAGCCGAGACGCTCTCGAAGGCGGCCCTGCTCTCCGGGCCCGAGCGCGGGCGCGAGATCCTCGCCGAGCGCGGCGGCATGCTGATCCACGACAGCGGCCGCGCCGAGCTGGTCGGGTCGTTGGCGGTGGCGCCGCGGATCAGACTGCCGGAGGTGTCGCGATGAGCGCGACTACCGAAGTGATCCAGACCCACGGCTGGTGGCTTGCCAGTCGCGCCTCCGGCCTGGTGGCGCTGGTCATGGTCACGGTCTCCGTCTTCCTCGGGTTGATGATGGCCGGCAAGGTGATGCGCCGCCCCGGCCTCTCGAAGAAGCTGATGGCGATCCACGAGCAGACGGCACTCGCCGGGCTGGTCGCGATCGCGGTCCACGGCATCGCCCTGCTCGGCGACCCCTGGCTGCACCCGGGCGTCGCCGGGGTCGCCGTCCCCTTCGCGCTCGGCTTCAAGACCTTCTTCACCGGCCTCGGCGTTATCGCCGGCTATCTGGCGGCGCTGCTCGGCCTCAGCTACTACGTCCGTCGCCGCGTCGGCGCCAAGCTCTGGCGCAAGGCCCACCGAGCGACGGTCGTCGTCTACCTGCTCGGCCTGGTCCATGCGCTCGGCGCCGGCACCGACGCCTCGGCGGTTTGGTTCCGCTGGTGGGTGATGCTGACGACGCCGATCGTCGGCGGGCTTTTCGTCTACCGCGTGCTCTCCGGCCGGGCGAAGAAGCAGGCCCGGCAGCGGGCGGCGCGACCCGCGCCCCGGATCTCCGGTCCGATGCTGGAGGAGGCGTGATGGAGGACTACGGCGTCCTCATCGTCGGCGGCGGCCTCGCCGGCCAGCGCTGCGCCGAGACCCTGCGGCGGCGCGGCTACGAGGGGCCGGTGCGGATCCTCTGCGCCGAGAGCGAGCCGCCCTACGACCGGCCGCCGCTGTCGAAGGCGGTCCTGGCCGGCAGCGCCGCGGAGGACAGCGTCGCCTTCCGGCCCGCCGGCTGGTACGAGGAGAACGCGGTGGAGCTGGTCCGCGGGACCCGGGCGGAGGGGCTCGAGCCCGGCGCTCGCCTGGTCGTCCTCGCCGGCGGCGAGCCGGTTCCCTACGGCAAGCTGCTCGTCGCCAGCGGCGGCGCCCCCCGGCGGCTGCCGTTCCTCGAGGGCTTCGAGAACGTCCACTACCTCCGCAGCCTCGCCGACGCCCGCCGTCTCAGGGCCGAGCTGGCCCGAGGGGTGAGGGTGGCGATCATCGGCGCCGGCTTCATCGGCCAGGAGGTGGCGGCGACGGCGCTCGGGCTCGGGGCTGAGGTGACCATCGTCGAGGCGATGGAGGTGCCGCTGGCGCCGATCCTCGGCGCCGAGCTCGGTCGCTGGTTCGCCGATCTGCACCAGGAAGAGGGCGCCCGCCTCCACGCCGGGGCGCTGCTCGAGGGGGCCCGCGGGGGCGAGCGGGTCGAGGAGCTGCTGCTCGCCGACGGGACCGAGATCGAGTGTGACGTCGTCGTGGTCGGGATCGGCACCGTGCCCGCAACCGGGTGGCTGCGCGGCAACGGCCTCGGCGAGCGCGGGGTGGAGGCCGACGTCCACGGCCGCACCGCCTTACCCGACGTCTTCGCCGCCGGCGACGCCTCGATCCCCTTCGACCCCCGCTTCCGGGCCTACGCCAGGACCGAGCACTGGGACGCCGCCGCCTGGCAGGGCGCCGCCGCGGCGAAGGCGATGCTCGGCGAGGAGCCGGGGGCGCCGCCGCTGCCGAGCTTTTGGAGCGACCAGTACGGGGTCCGCATCCAGTCGGTCGGCCACCCGCACCTCGCCGAGTCGGTCCTGGTCGAGGGCGACCCGGCCGGGCGCGATTTCGAGGCGGTCCTGCTCCGCGGAGGCGTCCCGGTCGCCGGCCTTGCGGTCGGCCGGCCGCGATCGATCCCGGCTCTTCGCAAGCAAATCGAGGCCGGCCACCGCGCCGCCCTGGAGAAGGAGGAGGTGCCGGCATGACCTACGTACCGGTTGTCGATCCCGACGAGTGCAGCGCCCACGGCGACTGCGTCGAGATAGCGCCCCAGGTCTTCCGGCTCGACGACGTCGCGGTGGTGATCGGCAACGGCTCCGATGACCTGATCCTGGAGGCCGCCGAAGCCTGCCCCGCCGTCGCGATCCGGGTCGTCGATCAGGAGACCGGCGAGACCGTTTTCCCCTAGGAAGGCCAAGCAGACAGAGAAGTTCTTTTAGTGAACTACTTTCCCAGCTGCCACCAAGTGAGGGGAGAAGCGCAATGGCCGATCGGATTCGGCGGGTGAGTACTTGGCGTTGGGACGGGAGCTCCGAAGTGGTCCAGCTGTCAGAGGTTTCTCGGTCGGAGGGTTTCTACTGGTTCGAGCTGACCTGCAGCGCTGAGGAAACGGGCGGAGTTCTCGAGGCGGTCGGCGCTCACTGTCCGGGGTTGACGGAGGAGATGCTCGGCGATCTCCTTACTCCGGACGATCAGCCGGAGGGGGCGACCTACGAGGGCAACATCCGCCTCGCCTCGTCCTTCAGCGTCTCCCCCTGGCGACCGACCGAGCACTCGGAGCGGGGTAGACCGCAAGGGGTCGGGGTTCTGCGGTTCCAGCCGGTCGAGATCCTGGCCGGCGACAGTTGGCTGATCACGTGTTGGCACCCGCAGAGGGTGTTTCAAGGTTCGGTGCTGAGCGACCAGCAGCCGCCGGGGCCGGCGGACGACCTGTTCGAGGCGATTGCGAAGAGGTGGAAGCGGAAGCCAGGGCAGCAGCCTGGCGATCTCGGGATCTCGGTGATGCACGAGCTAGCGCTCACGTATGCCCCCACCCATCGGGCGTTGGACGCGTGGCTCGAGGACTGGGAGCTCAGTCTTTACATGGAGGGCGATCTTGATAACCACGACCAGTTGCCCGAGCTGTGGGGGTTGATGGCCGTGCTCCGTGACTGGCTCAACCCGCTGAACAAGGCCGGTCTTCGGGCCGACCCCGACAAGGCATGGCTCTGCACCTCCGACCACCAGGCCGCAATCGAGGTCGACGACCGGATCGACAAAGCGCTGGCGGCGCTCAGCAAGCTGAGCAACACGCTGCGGCAATCCTTCGGGCTGTTGCATCTGGATCAGACCGAGGAGCAGCGCCGGCACAGCGAGCGCACCCAGCACCGGGTCGAGCTGATCGCGGCGGGCTTCCTGGTGCCGACCTTCATCGTCGGCCTATATGGCGCCAATACCTGGGTACCTGGACAGGGGAGGCATTGGGGGTTCTGGGTGATGGTTACTGTGCTTGCCCTGCTGAGCGTGATCGTCGTCGCCCTGGTCTGGCGGATGCAGCAGCGCGCCGAAGCGGCCCGGGAGGCTGCGGTGGAAGAGCGTAAGCGCATGCGGGACGAGTTGCTCCGCGGCCAGAGCGGGATGACTTTCGGCTGAAGTAGCAGCATCGGCCTCCGCGTAGGTAAAGCCTTGGCAAAACCTGCTTGCGCTTCAGGTTGGGTTTAGGGAGCCGTCGCACCCTCGATTTCATGACCACCCCACGCCCCCGCGCAGTCGTGATCGGCTCGCTGTCCCTGTTCGCGGTCCTCTTCGTCCTCCTGACGATCGAGCTCAGCTCGGGCTCCTCGAGCGCAAGTGCCCACCACCGCAAGGCGAAGCCGGCGATCGTCGAAACGCAGGCCGAACCCGAACCGGAAGAGCCGGAACCCGAATATCTCGAACCGGAAGCCGAATACGGCGAACCCGAACCTGAATACGAATACGTCGAACCCGAAGTGGAAGAAGCTCCGCCGGTCGTCACCAGCTCCTCGTGATCGGCGGCATCCCGCACACCCTGGCGACGCACGGCTGGTGGATCGTCAGCCGCTCCTCGGGCATTGTCGCCTTCGTCCTGGTGTCGATCTCCGTCTTCCTCGGGCTGATCATGGCCGGCAAGCCGTATCGGCAGCCGGGGCTCACCCGCAGCCTCAAGGTGCTGCACGAGCAGACCGCGCTCGCGGCCCTGGTCGCCCTCGCCATCCACGGCCTCGGCATCCTTCTCGACCCCTGGCTCAAGCCGGGCCTCGTCGGGGTGACCGTCCCCTTCGCGATCAGCCTGCACCGCTTCTGGATCGGATTCGGGATCATCGCCGGCTACCTGGCTGTCCTGCTCGGGCTCAGCTTCTACTTCCGCCGTCAGATCGGCCCGCGCCGCTGGCGGGTGGCTCACCGGGCGACGATTGCCGTCTACCTGCTCGGCCTCGTGCACGCGCTCGGCGCCGGCAGCGACACCCGCTCGCCGCTCTTCCTCCTCTGGGCGCTCGGCAGCGGCATCCCGATCGCGATGCTCTTCACCTACCGGGTGATGAAATCTCGCCTGCGTGGGCGGGATCTTGCGGGGCCGAGGGGGCGGAGGAGTCACCCTGTCTTCGCAGAAGGCACCTCCGGATGGCAAGACTTCGAAAGAGAAACGAGGGCTCTGAGGAGCCGCAGCGCCCCCGCGGGCGACGCGCGCCGATCATCGAGCTGAACGACGTGACCAAGGTCTACCCGGGCGGCCACATGGCGCTCGACCGGGTCAACCTCTCGATCGGTCGCGGCGAGTTCGTCTTCCTCGTCGGCCCGACCGGCTGCGGCAAGTCGACCCTGATCAAGACGCTGATCCGCGAGCTCGACGTCACCGAAGGCGCGGTCAAGATCGCCGGCCGCGACATCGGCAAGATGTCGGAGAAGAAGATCCCGCTGCTGCGCCGCAACATCGGCACCGTCTTCCAGGACTTCAAGCTGCTCCCCGACCGCACCGTCTACGACAACGTCGCCTACGCCCTGCAGGTGATCGGCGCCAGCCGCGCCGAAATCCGCGAGCAGGTGCCGCAGACGCTGCGCCTGGTCGGGCTCTCGACCAAGATCCACAGCTACCCCGACGAGCTCTCCGGCGGCGAGCAGCAGCGCGTCTCCGTCGCCCGCGCCTTCGTCAACCACCCGCCGCTGCTGCTGGCCGACGAGCCGAGCGGAAACCTCGACCCGGTCACCTCGATCGGGATCATGCAGCTGCTCTACCGGATCAACAAGGCGGGCACGACCGTCGTCGTCGTCACCCATGACCGCGAGATGGTGGACAACATGCGCCGCCGCGTCGTCGAGCTCTACGAGGGCCGCGTCGTCCGCGACGAGGTCTCCGGCGGCTACACCGAGGAGTCGACGACCGAATTCGGCCTGCGGATGCGGGCTGAGATGGGCGTCGGCGCCGAGGGCGACACCCGCACCAACGGCCACTCCGACCACGACCACCTGAGCTGATGGGCCGGATCGTCTTCTTCTTCCAGGAGGCCCTGCGCGCGCTGCGACGCAACGGCGCCCCGAGCCTGGCGGCGATCGTGACCACGGTCGTCACCGTCGTCCTGCTCGGGATGCTGATCCCGGTCTTCCAGACCGCCCAGGGCAAGAGTGAAGAAGTGCGCGACCAGCTGAACGTGCAGTACGCGCTCTACGACGACGCGACGAAAGCCGAAATCAGCGGCCTGCAGAAGCAGCTGGAAGAGATCCCGCACGTCGCCGAAGTCGCCTTCGTCAGCAAGGGCGAGGCGCTGAACACGCTGAAGAGCGAACTCGACGACAAGACGATCGTCGAAGAGCTGCACACGAACCCGCTCCCGAACAGCTTCGAAATCAAAGCCGACGACGCGGCGAACCTGCCGAAGATCGAAGCGGCGGTCTTCCCCCGGGGTCCCGAGGGCAAGCCGATCAACTCGATCATCAGCAACTCCTTCGACCGTCAGCACTCCTCGGCGAAGATCGAGCAGGTGACGAGCGCGCTCAAGATCGTCCTCACGGTGATCACGGCGCTGCTGATCCTCGCCTCGCTGATGCTGGTCGGCAACACGATCCGGCTCTCGATCTACACCCGCCGCCGCGAGGTCGAGGTGATGCGGCTGGTCGGCGCCACCCGCTGGTTCATCCGCTGGCCGTTCATGATCGAGGGCGTGGTCGTCGGCTTCGTTGGCGGCCTGCTGGCAATACTGATCCTGTGGCTGGGCAAGATCACGATCGTCGACCCCCTCAGCGACTCCTTCAACTTCCTCGCCGCGCAGAACAACTCGACGCTCGGCTTCCCGGCCCTGGTCGCAATCCTCTTCGCTGCCTCGATCTTCGTCTCGACGATCGGGTCCGGCATCACCCTGCGGCGCTTCCTCAAGGTCTGAGGCCGGCGTGAGAGCACGCGGGGCGGTTGCCTTCGCGGTGGCGCTGGTGGCCCTGTTCGCCGCCGGGCTCTGGCTGGGCGGGCACCCGCGCTCGCTGCCGGATCCGCTGCGCGACGTCTTCGTCTCCGAACCGGGCGGGCTTAGCGCCGAAGGGGCGGAAGCGATCAGGGACAACTACTACCGGCCGGTAGGGGAGACCGAGCTCGGCAACGCCTCCCTGCAGGGGATGGTGAGGGAGCTGCGGCGGCGCCACGGCGACCGCTTCAGCGAATACTTCTCGCCGGAAGCGCTGGCGGCGTTCAACCAGCAGCTCGAAGGCCATTTCTCCGGGATCGGGCTGACCGTGATCGAAGTGAAGAAGGGGCTGCGGGTGGCGAGCGTCTTCCCGCGCTCGCCCGCCGAGGAGGCGGGGATCGCACCGGGGGACACGATCGTCTCGGCCGAAGGCGAATCGCTGGCCGGCCTCAGCAGCACCGAGGCGACGAAGAAGATCAAGGGGCCGGAAGGGACCGAGGTGACGATCGGCGTCCGCGACGGCAAAAGCGGCAGGCTGCGCCGGCTGACGCTGACCCGGGCGGAGGTGACGCTGCCCAACGTCAGCCACAAAGTCGAGGAGGTCGGCGGGCGGAAGCTCGGTTACGTCCGGCTGCTCAGCTTCAGCGAAGGCGCCCACGCCCAGCTCGCGAACGCGATCCGGCGGGTCCAGGGGGAAGGCGCTCAGGGAATCGTTCTCGACCTCCGGCACAACCCCGGCGGGCTGCTGCAGGAGGCGGTGCTGAGCGCGAGCCTCTTCCTGCCCGAGGGCGAAGAGGTCGTCTCGACCAAATCGCGCAGTCAGGGGGAGAAGAGCTACGAGACCAGCGGCGAGCGGCACTCGAAGCTGCCGCTGGTCGTCCTCATCGACGGCGGCACCGCCTCCGCGGCCGAGATCCTCGCCGCGGCCCTGGCCGACGACGGTGAGGCGCCGGTGGTCGGCACCCGCTCCTTCGGCAAGGGTGTCTTCCAGGAGGAGCAATCGCTCTCCAACGGCGGTGCCTTGAAGCTGACGGTGGGCGAGTACTTCACCCCGGAGGGCGTCAACCTGGCCGAGAGCCACGGCATCCATCCCGACGTCAAGGTGAGTGACAACCCGAAGACCCCGGCGGACGAGGCCCAAGAACGCGCCTTCGGAGTCCTCGCCGGCGAACTCGGCTGATGCCCGGCCGAGGCCGAGGTCGCCACGGGCGTGACCGAGGAGGCACTGAGCGCCGCCGCCGGCGTCGTTTCCAGGGTTCCCCGGGTCCCAGCACGGGAAAGTCTGGAAACGACCCAGCGGGGAGGGGGCGGTCGGCTCGGGAGACGGTCGAGGAGATGCTGCGGGAGGAGCTCGGATTCCGCGGCTTCCGGCCGACGGTCGAGGGAGAAGCGCGGGAAGCGGCGAAGTGGGCCGAGCGCGAAAGCGGGCCGCGGCGCGACCTCACCGCCCTCGCAACCTTCACCGTTGACCCTGCCTCCGCACGCGACTTCGACGATGCCGTCTCCGCCCAACTCGAGGGCGACGGCGCCCGCGTCTGGATCCACATTGCCGACGTCGCTGCCCACGTCAAGCCCGGTTCGCTGCTCGACCAGGAGGCGCGGCGGCGCGGCAACAGCACCTACGTCCCGGGCGCGGTCGAGCCGATGCTCCCGCACGCGCTCTCCAGCGAAGCCTGCAGCCTGGCCCCCGGGGTCGAGCGGCTGGCGGTGACGACGGAGGTCGAGCTCGGGCCGGGGATGGAGCCGCGCCGCGCCCGCTTCTACCGCAGCCGCATCAGCTCGGACGAGCGCCTCAACTACGACGAGCTGGACGAGATCTTCGCCGGCCGTCGCGAGGCGCCGAGCGAGGTGGCCGAACCGCTGGCCGCCGCCCGCGAGGTCGCCGCCGGGCTCGGCGAGCACCGCGGCACCACCAGCCTCGACGTCGAGTCCTTCGAGCCGGAGTTCCGCTTCGACGCCGACGGCAACGTCCTCAGCGCCCACGGCGTGCCCCAGACCGAGGCCCACCGCCTGATCGAGCGGCTGATGATCCTCAACAACGAGCAGGTCGCCCAGCTGCTGGAGCGCAAGGGGGCGCCGGCGATCTACCGCGTCCACGCCCAGCCCGACGCGGCCCGTGTCGAGCGCCTGCTCGAGCAGTTGGCGGCGCTGGGGGTGCCGACGCCACCGCTGAAGCAGGGGCTGGCACCACGTGAGGCCGGCGCGGTCGCCGCCGAAGCGAGCCGGCTGGTGCGGCAGGAGGCCGCCCGCCGCGGGCACGGCCGCCAGGCGTATACCTCGCTGGTGCTGCGGTCCCTCAAGCAGGCCAATTACAGCGAGCGCAACATCGGCCACGCCGGCCTCGGCAGCCCGGCCTACTGTCACTTCACCTCGCCGATCCGCCGCTATCCCGACCTCGTCTGCCACCGGGCGCTGCTGGCGCTGCTCGGAGAGGGGGAGGAGGCGCCGACGCTCTCGCAGTGCCGCGACGCCGCCGCCGACTCCTCGGCTCGGGAGCGCACCTCGGCCCAGATCGAGCGCGCTGCCGACGACGTCTGCGCCGCCTTCCTGCTCGAAAAGGAGCTGCGGGAGCGCGGCCTCGATGCGGTATTCGAGGGCGAGATCTCCGGCGTCATCCGCTCGGCCGCCTTCGTCTCCTTCGGCGGCGAGCTCGGCGACGTTTACGAGGGGATGCTCCCGGCGCGGCGACTGGCGGGGGACCGCTACGAGCTCGACCGCGCCGAGGTCGCGCTCGTCGGACGCGGCTCAGGTGGCAGGATCAGTCTCGGCGATCCGATATCCGTCCGGGTCGCTGGGGTAGATGCGCCGCGCGGTCGAGCGGAGCTGGAGCCGGCGGGGGAGCCTGAATGAGCAAGCCAGAATGAGCAAACCCGGATGAGCAAGAAGATCAAGAAGAAAAGGGAGCCGGCCTCGGGCGACGTCGTCACGAATCGCCGTGCCCGCCATAAATTCGAGTGGGTCGAGAAGATGGAGGCCGGGATTGTCCTGCAGGGCTCGGAGGTGAAGGCGCTGCGCAGCGGCAAGGCCCAGATGACCGATGCCTATGCGGTCGTCGACGGGGGAGAGGTTTGGCTTCGCAAGCTGCATATCCCGCCCTACGAGTACTCCGCCGTGGACGCCCACGCCGCCGAGCGGCCGCGCAAGCTGCTGCTCCACAGGGAGGAGATCGAGCGCCTGGTCGGGAAAACCGCCCAGAAAGGCCTGACCCTGATTCCAACCAGGATCTATTTCAAAGGGCCGCGCGCGAAGGTGGAGCTCGCTTTGGCGCGAAACAAGGAGGGTCGGGACCGGCGCCGTGAGATCGCCGACCGCGACGTTCGAAGAGAGGTTGAGCGCGAGTTCAAGGGAAGGATGCGTTGAGGTTGAAAAGCTTGAAGTACATGCAAGGATGCAGGGCGATGCGGACTCGGAAGAGCTTCCCCGCCGCCGTCGCTGGAATCATCGCGGTGCTCATGGTGGCCCCTGCGCAGGCCGGCGCCGACTCGTTCCCGGAAAAGGCGAGCGACTACGTCAGCGACAACACCGGTTATTTCGTAGCCGCCCTGCTGGCGGCGATCCTGCTCCTCCTCCTGCTGGTGCGGATCAGCCAGCGGCGCAACAAGGACAAGGAACAGAAACAGGCCGCCCAGCCCGCCGGCGCACCGCCGGCCGGGGCGCCGACCCCGCCGCCGGGCGCTCCTCCTGCCCCGCCCGCAGCTCAAACCGCCGAGATGGCAGCCGTGCCCGCAGCCGTCCCGGGCACTCCCGCCCAGGCTCCTGCCGCTCAAGTTCCCCCCGCCGCGCCCGGCACTCCGCCGGGGCCACCGACCCCCTCGCCCGGCGTTGGCGCACCGCCGCCCCTCCCCGGGCAGGCACCTGCCAACGAGAGCGCCAAGGACCGCAAGCGCCGCCAGCGTGAAGAACAGCGCCAGAAGCGGGCGCAGACGCGCGAAGCGCGCAAAGCCGAGCTGCAGCGCCGCAAGGAAGAGCGGGCGAACCGCAAGGCGCGGAAGAGCGGCGGCGCGGTGCCGCCGGCCGGCGCCGCCCCCGGCGCGGCTGCGGCTCCGGGAGCTCCCAAGGAGAGGAAGTTCTTCGGGATCAAGATCGGCACCGGCAAGCAGAAGCGCGAGGCCGCGCTCGCCGAGCAGCGACTCGCCGCTGCCCGCGCTGCCAACGAAAGGGCGGTCGCCGAAGCGCAGGCCGGGGGACAGGTTCCGGCCTCAGGCCAGCCTGCCGCCCTGGGAGGAGGCGACGACCGTGCAGCCGCCGACCGGCGGCCTCACCGCGGTCCCCTCGGTCCCCCCACCGCCTCCCGGCGGCACTCCGGCGCCCGGCGAATACGACCCGACGCTCGCCGAGCAGCGGGTAAGGGACAAGGTCGCCGAGGTGCGCAGCGAGACGCAGCGGATCGGCGCCGAGGCCGACCAGCGGATGGAGAGCGCGGCGCAGACTGCAGCAGCACGGCGCGATGCCGCCGGCTGCCGGAGCACCGCCGATCCAGGACACCCAGGCGATTCCGCCGCAGGGTGCCCCGCCGGCCCCGCCCGTGGATATGCGAAACGCCGAGCAGCGGCTCGAGGACGAGCGGCAGGCGCGGGAGCGGGCGATGAAAGAGGCCGAGGAGCGCCTGCGGCAGATCGAGGAGCGGACGAAAGCGGCCGAAGAACGGGCCGCCGACGCCCAGCGGCTGGAGCAGCGCCGGGCCCAGGAGGAAGCCGAGGAGCGGCGCCTCGAGGAGATGCGCCGCAGCGTCGCCGAAGCCGAAGAGAGGGCCCGCGAGGCCGAGCGCCGGGCCGAAGAAGCCGAGCAGGCAGTGGTCCGCCAGGTCCAGGGCGGAGCGTCACAGGGCGGAGGAGCACCAACGCCCCCGCCGGCACCGGAGCCGCAGTCCTACGCACCGCCGACGCCACCGCCCCCGCCCGAGCAGCAGACGTTCGCGCCGCCGACGCCACCGCCCCCGCCGGCGGAATCGTTCGCGCCGCCGACTCCGCCGCCACCTCCGGCCGAGTCATTCGCGCCGCCGCCGGCGGAACCGGCGCCGCCGCAACCGCCGGCACCCGAGCCTCCGGCTCCGGTCGCGACGCCGAGCTTCGGCGCCCCCAGCGGCGGCGAGCAGATCAACCTCAACACGGTCACCTTCGAGCAGCTGCGCGAGCAGAGCCTCTCGGTGACGCAGGCGACGCGCCTGCTTGCCCACCGCGAGCGTCTCGGCGGCTTCAAAACCGTTGACGACCTCGACCAGGTCGCCGGCTTCCCGCAGGACCTGCTCGACGACCTGAAGTCTCGCTCGACGGTCTGATCTCGCACGCAGGCGTGGCGCTATGCGACAGGCACGAGGAGTTGAAGGAAACCATTGAGGTTCTCTCTGACCCGGATGCCGTCGCTGCTGTGACGGCGGGCCTCGCCGAGATCGAGCGTGGGGAGATGATCTCTCTCAGCGACCTTCGTAAGATTTTGGCGGGGCTCCGGCCGCGCGAAGGTTGAGCGCGAACCATTCGCGGTATACGCCCTGCGCGGCATGATCCGCGGCTTGTATTCGCTTTTGGGTGGTCCCGCTGATGCTGCGGGTTTTCCCGGGGGTCAGGTCTCGGCCTTCTCCAGCAGCTTCAGCCAGATCTCGCTGCGGGCGGGGTAGGGAGGGACCGCGTGGCGGAGGGTTGAGATCGGGATCCCTCCGACGATGGCGACCGTTGCCGCCTGGAGGAAGTCGGCGGTCTCGAAGCCGGTGAAGGTGGCGCCGACGATCACCTCGTTCTTCTGGTCGATGACGAGGCGGGAGGTGCCGCCGGTGTCCTTGCCCTGGAAGCTGGCGCCGGGGGTGCCGTCGGTGGGGACCTCGACGGCGCGGGCGTCGATGCCCGCTTCCTTCGCCTGCTCCAGCGTCTTGCCGGCTGCCGCGACCTGGGGATCGGTGAAGGTGACGCGGGGGGAGCCGAGACCTTCGGCCGTTGCCGCGGTCTTGCGGCCGAGCAGGTTCTCCGCCGCCACCCAGGCGTGGTACTTGCCCATGTGGGTGAAGAGGGCGCGGCCGTTGACGTCGCCGATCGCATAGAGCCAGTCGCGGCCGCCGACCCGCATCCGCTCGTTGGTGTCTAGGTAGCCGTGCTCGTTCGGCTGCACGCCGGCGGCTTCGAGGTCGAGGTCGGCGGTGTGGGGGACGCGGCCGACGGCGATCAGGATCTCGGCCGCCTCGACCTCCTCGCCGCCGCTGAGCTTGGCGACCACGCCGGGGTTCCCGGCCCTGACGCTCTCGACTTTGGTGCCGGTGCGGACGTCGACGCCGAAGTTCTTCCGCAGCGACTCGGCGACTTCATCGCCGGCGAAGGCCTCCTCGCGCGAGAGCAGGTGCTCGCCGCCCTCGACCAGGGTCACCTCGGCGCCGAGGCTCGACCAGGCCTGGGAGAGCTCGCTGCCGACCGGGCCGCCGCCGAGGACGATCATGCTCTCCGGCACCTGCTTGGCGGTGGTCGCGTCGCGGTTATTCCACGCTTTGATCCCGTCGAGGCCGTTGATCGGCGGCATCGCCGCCTTGCTGCCGGTGGCGACGACGACCGCTTTGGTGGCGACGAGGGCGTCCTCGCCGACGACGATGCGCCGCTCGCCGTCGAAGCGGGCGCTGCCGCGCAGCAGCTCGATCCCGCGTTCTTCCAGCCACGGCAACTGTCCGGAGTCGTCGCGGTCGTGGATCACCTCGTCGCGGCGGCTCAGGGCCAGATCGGCCTCCAGCTCGCCGTGCCCGGTCGGGACCCCCGGGATCCGCTTCGCCTCGGCGAGGACGTCGGCCGGGCGCAGCAGCGCCTTCGAGGGCATGCAGGCGTAATAGGAGCATTCGCCGCCGATCAGGTCGCGCTCGACGATCGCCACCTTCCAGCCGGCGTCGGCGAGCCGGCCGGCGCAGACCTCGCCCGAGGGGCCGGCGCCGAGGACGATCGCGTCGTAGGTGCGCTCGTTCAAGGGCATCATCATCACAGGGCAGTCAAGTCCTACCCCCTACAATCGATGGGCATTCCCAAGCACGGGGGGCGACAGGCTTCGACGTGGTCGACTCGTGCGAACGGTTGCAGGTCGAGGTTGCTGGAGGCCTCGTTAAACCCCAGCACAAACCAATACGTGCGGACCATGAGTTCGCCCTCGCCGCTTAGTCAATAGCTAAGCGCTGTGAGAGTCGGTCCTTCCTCGCCCGCGGGAAGGGGCACCGGCTTCAGAAGCGGGCTCACCCAGGCGGCCCGTCCCGTCCGCAAGGGGAAATCAAAGGGGCTTTATCTCCCGCAGTGCCCGCCGGCGCGGACCCCGGGAGACGAGAATCAAGCGCCGGCTAAACCTGTAGACACCCTCGCACCGCGTCCGCGGATCCGAGTTCGAATCTCGGCGCCTCCATCGTCAAGTCCCGGCCTCCGGGGCTTGACACCTGCCGCGGGACCCCGCCTAAGCGACGTCGTCGAGCGCCTGCGTCGCCTTCAGCAGGGAGGCAACTGCGGCGTCGCTGGCGACCTCGGTGACGTAGGACCGGGTCGGGGCATCGACGGCTTTCCACAGCTCACTGCCGCGGATCACCTCTGCCTGCTCGAGCACCGTCACGTGGTAATGGAGGGCGGCAAGGTTGTCGACTGGGACCGCCTCACGCAGCTCGTTGGTGGTTTGGGCGGAGCTGCTGTTGAGGGCGCGGACGATCTTCCGGCGCAGGGGATGACTAAGCGCCTGGCGCATTTTGGGCTCCAGGAGATCTGCCGGTGTCGGCTCTTCTTTTGCGGGACGCTCGGACAAGTTCGACCATCCTCATGTTCCTTGTTCCAATGCGCTAGCCCAAAGTCGCTGAGTGGGATCGGCGTTCGCCCTCCCGGTTTGAGGGCATGCCCGAAAGGACGAACGCCTGGGGGGATCAACCCCCCTTCTTGATGCTGGTGGCCGGATACGGCATCTCGGCGTCCGCGATCTTCATTTGCATCACCCCCTTTGCCGTCGGTCTTTCGGCTCAGGGGATGACTCGCGAGCTAACGCTGCGCTCGCTCTACGCGGACACGGCACCGCGCTCGCCGTCGCGAGCGGTCCCTGAGCCCTCGCTTCTATCGTTTACTGGAGATTTCTCCAGCATTCAACGATCGAGGACTTGAAAAAAGCGCAAAATGCAGCGATTCTGAAAGGAAATTGCTTGCGGGACACCTCAAGGCCTAAACAATTTGGAATATTCCCGGTACCTAAACTGTTGAGAGCTCCCAGGGAGGAACAGTGGCAACGCAGGCTCGCCCGAACCTGATCGACGAACGCGTTCTGAAGGCGCAGTCGCACCCGATCCGGGCACACATCCTCAACATCCTCAGTGAGGGCCCCAGCAGCCCGGCAAAGATGCACCGGCGGATGGACAACGTCAGCCTCAACCTGGTCTGCCACCACGTGAAGGTGCTGAAGGACGTCGGTTTGATCGAGCTTGTCGACGTCCGCCACCACGGCGGCCGCCGCGAACACGTCTACCGGGCGACGCAACGGCAGTACTTCACGCTCGAGGAATGGCTCGCAATCGAGCCGCGGCTTCGCAACCCGATCATCACCACCATCCTCAGCCAGATCTCAGAGGACACGGCCCGGGCGATCCTCGAAGGCAGATTCGCGGAGCTACCCGACAGCCACCTCAGTCGGTCGCCGATCGAACTCGACCGCGAGGGCTGGCAGGAAGTCGTCGACGTCCTCGAGTCCGCTTTAGAGGGCGTCTTGGAGGCCCACGCCCGCAGCGTCGAACGCTGCCGCGAGAGCGGCGAGGAGCTGCTGCCGGCTCGGGTGATGATCATGCAGTTCCCGATCGGCCGAGAGGGCGTCGTCGACGCCGACAACTAGCCTGCGCCCGATGCAGCGCTACGTTGCCTTCGTCCGCGGGATGAACCTCGGCGGCCGGCGGATCAAGAACGACGATCTCGATCGAGCAGATCGCGGCGAAGTACTGCTAGGCGCCGCGCTCGGCTAGTTGCTTCAGGTTGAGCAGCTGTCGGCGCATCATCACCAGGTCGCCGGCAGGGAGGAGGAGCCGCTCGGGCCAGGCGAGGACGCCGCGGCGGGCCGCCTTCCAGACCAGCTTGACGACGATCCGGGAGCGCTCGTCGTCGACGCGCTTGGCCCAGTAGGTGCAGGCGACTTCGCCGAAGAAGCGGCCGCGGTGGAAGATCGTCAGCGACTCGCCCGGCTCGAAGTCGGCGATGCGGAAGATCGTTGCCGCTCGCTGCCCTCGCTCCAGGTCCTCGAGGCCCGGGGTCAGCTCCTGCGGGCTGCGGCGGCCGAAGTTGTCGAGCTTGTCGTAGCTGTAGGGGGCGACGCGGATCTGGCAGAGCCAGCGGAAGACGATCGCCTGCGAGGCCTCGACGTCGACGGCCCGGAACATCTCCGCATCCGGCTGCGCGACCAGCCTGTCGCAGGGGTAGGACCGCGCCCGCTCCTCGGCGGTCGATCCCCACTCGCTGACGGTGGCGGGCCAGGCCATCGTCAGAGAGTACGACCGGCGGCCGCCCATTACCTTGGTCGATGGCATGGCAATCGCGACCGCAACCTCCCTCGACGTCTACGTCGGCGGCAAGCTCCTCTTCGAGGAGGTCTCCTTCAAGCTCGAGCCGCGCGAACGGATGACGCTCTCCGGTCGCAACGGCGCCGGCAAGTCGACGCTGCTGCGGGTGCTGGCGGGGGAGCTGGCGCCGGACAGGGGCTCGCTGACCGTGCAGCGGGGGGCGCGGGTCGCCCTCCACGACCAGCGGCCGCCGCGCGAATCGGAGGCGACCCTGGGCGAGTACGTCTTCTCCGGCCGCCGCGACATGCTCGAGACCGAGGCCGAGCTGGAGCGCCTGGAGGCGCAGATGACCGGGGAGGCGGCGGAGGAGACGATGCGCGCCTACGCGGCGGCGCAGCAGCGGCTGGAAGCGGGCGGCGGTTACCGCTGGCGCGACCAGGTGCTCGCGGTTCTGCGCGGGCTCGGCTTTGACTCCGAGCAGGCGAACCGCCGCCTCTCGACTTTCTCCGGCGGCGAGCTGACCCGCGCTTCGCTCGCCCGTTCCCTCGCCGCCCGTCCCGACCTGCTGCTCCTCGACGAGCCGACGAACCACCTCGACATCCCCTCGCTGGAGTGGCTCGAGCGCTACCTCGTCGACCTCGACGCCGCCGTCGTCCTCGTCGCCCACGACCGCTGGTTCCTGGAGGCGGTCGGGACCTCGGTGCTGGAGCTGGAGGCCGGCCGCGCCCGCTTCTTCGCCGGCCCCTGGCACGCCTGGCGCGAAGAACAGGCGAAACGGGCGATCGCGCTGGGGAAAGCGATCGAGCGCCAGCAGGCGGAGATCGCGCGGATGGAGCGGTTCGTCGAGCGCTTCCGCTACAAGGCTTCGAAGGCGCGCCAGGCGCAGTCGCGGGTGAAGATGATCGATAAAGCCAAGCGCGAAGGGCCGGTGGCCGAAAGGCGCGACGGCCGCAACCTGCGCTTCCACTTCAAGCCGCCGGAGCGACCGGGGCGGGTCGTGGTGAAACTGGTGAAAGGCCGGCTCGAGGTGCCGGGGCGGGTGCTCCTCGACGAAGCGGACGTCGAAGTCGAACGCGGGGAACACATTGTCCTCGTCGGACCGAACGGCGCCGGCAAGACGACCCTGATCGAGACCTTGTCGGGGGAGCGCGAACCAGCCTCCGGCAGCGTCCGCACCGGCCACAACGTCCGCATCGGCTACCTCTCCCAGCACGCCGAGACGGCGGCCGGCAGCGGCAGCGTGCTCGACGCCGCCAAGCGCGAGACGGGGCTGACCGAGAACAAGGCGCGGGCGCTGCTCGGCGGCTTCCTCTTTTCTGGTGCCGACGTCGAGAAGCAGCTCTCCGACATCTCCGGCGGCGAGCAGCGGCGGCTCTCGCTGGCGATCCTCGTTGCCTCCGGCGCCAACGTCCTCATCCTCGACGAGCCGACCAACCACCTCGACATCGAGAGCCGCGAGGCGCTCGAGGACGCGCTGATCGAGTTCGAGGGCACGGTGCTCCTCGTCTCCCACGACCGGGCGCTGCTTGAGGCGGTAGGAGGTCGCACCCTCGTCTGCGAGGACGGGAAGCTGGAGAGCCACCAGAGCGGCTGGGCGGAGTACCAGCTGCGGCGCGACGAGAAAGAGGCGGAAGCGAGTGCGGCGGCGAAACCGAGCGGGGGCGGCGGCAACAAATACAGCGCCACCAAGCCGGCCCAGAAAGCGGCCCGAAAGGCGGCGAAGCTAGAGCAGCGGATCGAGCGAGCCGAGGCGAAGCTGCGCGAGCTGGAGGACGAGCTAGCCGACCCCGCCGCCTGGTCGAGCCCCGGCCGGGTTGAGCGGGCGACAAAGCGGCACGGTGAGGCGAAGGCCGCGGTCGAGGAACTCTACGAAGAGTGGGAGGCGGCCGAGGCTGAAGCGGAGGGCTCGGCGGGCTTAAGCCTCGGTCGAAGCTCAGAGCCGTTCGGATAGCTGACTCTCCCTCTACGATTGACAGAGATGAGCAAGGAGGCAGCAGCGCTTGAGGCCCAGGTCGCGCAACGGTTAGCGGCTGCTGCTCCCGATGCGCAGGTAATCCTCTTTGGGTCTCGCGCTCGAGGAGAGGCTGGGGCGACGAGCGATGTCGACATCTTGGTCATCGAGCAAAAAGTGCCGAGTCCCCGCGCAGAGTTCGTCCGGCTCCGCGCGGCACTTCGCGGTCTTGGCGTGCCTATAGACCTTGTCGTCGTGAGTTCTCACGAGGTTGAGCAGTGGCGCCATATGCCAGGAACCATGGTCAACGAAGCACTCCGTGAGGGAAAAGTTCTTGTTGGCGCCTGAGTTTGCTGAGCGTGCACGAATTCTCGCCGCAAAGGCAAAGGAGGACGCTGTCGCCGTCGAGGAACTTCTCGGCAATGACCAAATCAGTGATCGGATCATTGGTTTTCACGCTCAGCAAGCGGTGGAGAAGTTCCTGAAGGCGGTGATTGCATCCCGGGGCGAGTCCTATCTACCTCGTCATGACATCGACTATTTGGTCGATCTGCTCGAAGACACTCCTGGCGAGGGCGTTCCTGTGGAGCGGGACTCGCTGAGTGCCCTCCGGTTTATGCGGTCCCGTTGCGCTACGAAGAGCTCAGCAACACGGAGCCTCTGGACCGAACGGCTGCCAAAGGTGTAGTCGACCAGACGGCTGTTTGGGCAGCAGAGCAACTCGATAGGGCAGGGATTTAGGAGGCCGATGATCGGCTTCGATGGCCGGAAGAGGGCAGGTAATCGGCCTACGCCAGCCGGCGCTCGAGAACCACTCGCGTGCCCTTGGCCGGCGCCAGGGTGATGTTGCGGACGCGGACCTTTTCCGGCTTCGGTGAGGCTGGGCGCAGCTCGGCGCGTTCGACGAACTCGCGGAGGATCGTTCGCATCTCGTATTCGGCGAAGGCGGCGCCGATGCAGCGGCGGATGCCGCCGCCGAAGGGGATCCAGGCGTAGTTGTCGACTTTGCCGTCGAGGAAGCGCTCGGGGCGGAAGTGGTGGGGCTGGGGGAAGACGTCCTCGCGGTAGTGGAGGGCGGCGATCGCCGGCAGGACGAAGGTGCCGGTGGGCAGCTCGTAGCCGCCGATCGTAGCCGGCGCCTTCAGCTTGCGGGCGACGTCGACTATGACCGGGCGAGCGCGCAGCACCTCTTTGACGGTCGCGGTGAGGTAGTCGTCCTCGCCGGCCGCGAGCGAGTCGCGCAGCTTCGCCAGCACCGCCGGGTTGCGGTTCAGCATCTCGACCGCCCAGGCGAGCCCCGTCGCGGTCGTCTCGTGGCCTGCCCCGAGGACGGTGACGAGCTCGTCGCGCAGTTCTTCGTCGCTCATCGGCTCGCCGTCCTCGTCGCGGGCGCCGAGCAGCAGCGAGAGGACGTCGTCGCGCTCCGCGTAGTCGGGTTCGGCGCGGCGCAGGGTGATCTCTTCGTAGATGAACGCGTCGAGCGCTTCGCGCGAGCGCAGGAAGCGCGGCCAGGGGCTGAGCGGGCCGAGGTTGCGGCGCAGGAAGGGGAACGAGGTGATGACGCCGACCCGCTGGGCGAAGTCGTCGATCAGCCCCTCGAAGCGGGCCAGCCGCGCCTCGTCGTGGACGCCGAAGACGGCGCGCATGATCACCGCCAGGGTGATCCGCTGCGTGTGCGGGCGCATCGCGAAGGGCTCGCCGGGCGGCCAGCTCTCCATCTCCTGCCGGGTCATCTCGACGATCAGCTCGCCGTAGCGCTCAATCCGCTCGCCGTGGAAGGGCGGCAGCAGCAGCTTGCGCTGGCGCATGTGCGGCTCGTCGTCGAGGGTGAGGACCGAGTTCGGCCCCAGCGCCGGCTCCAGGACCGTCGCGTTCGCCTCGCCGGCGTGGAAGTCGGCCGGAGAGCCGGTGAAGACCGCTTTGACGAGGTCGGGCCGGGCGACGTAGACGATGCGGCCGAAGAAGGGGAAGCGGATCGTGAAGATGTCCCCGAAGCGGCGCTGGTGCGCGGTAAGGAAGCCGAGCGGGTCACGCGAGTAGCGCACTGCCTGGCCGACCGCGGTACTGCGCGGTCCGGGCGGAAAGGAAGCGCGGTCCGCGAGCTGGGGCCGGGGGAGGGTCACCTGCTCCATCGCCCGGGAGGTTACGGGAAAACTGGCCAGTCAGCCAATCCCATGACCCTCTGAAGGTGGCCGATTTGGGCCTTACGATGGTTCGGTGAGTCCCAAGGCCAAAGTCGAAATCGCCAGGGAGCACTTGGCCAAGGCTCAAGAGGAGCTGAACGGCGATCATCGCGATGCCGTTCAGTGGCCTTCGCGAGCCTGGAGGCCGCCATTGATGCGCTTGCTGCGGAAGAGCGCATCCCGATCGACCAGCAGCACTGGAAGCGCACCGATGCTGCCAAAGAGCTGCACCAGAAAAGCATCCTTCCATCAGATCTCTCAATCCTTCACCGAGAACTCAATTTCCTGAGGAAATCGATCTTTTATGACGGTGAAGAACTTGAAGAGGACGGGTTTTCAATCGAAGACGCGGTGGTCGATGTCGAAACCGTTGTTGACATAGCTTCGGAAAGAGCGTCATGACGACTCTGACCGAGTCTTGGCGCCAGCCCGCCCCGACCAGGAGGGGGTTCGCAGAACTACGTCCACCGGAGCCTGAGGTTTGGGATAGACGTCTTTCTCTCGACCGGAAGCGTGCTGCTGCCAATCAATCCGATGCGCTCATGGACATCACTCGCGCTATCGAAGCGCGCAGCCGTGCGCTGGGGGCGGCCGCCCTGATTCTTACCGGCTCTACTGCAAGGAATCGCCGTACCAAGGTCAGCGACTTGGACTATTACGTGATTGGCCGTAAACCAGACATCGAAGGCCTGCCGTTCGATATCGATCTCTATAAGGACGAGCCCAGCGCGTTCCTCGCGAAATTATTCAAAGGAGACGACTTCGCTCACTGGGCTCTCCGTTATGGGTGCATCCTCTTCGACACTGATGTTCTGCGTAAGGCTACGGTCACGGCCATACAGCAAGACCTGTGGCCCGATCCGGCCCGCAAGTTGCGCCAAGCTAAGCGTGCAATCGACTTTTCTCAAAAGGTCGCGTCAACCGGAGATTACGGGGCACTATTGGAGGTTTCCCGGGGTGCCTTGTCGCTGACTGCCCGTTGGTGGCTTCTTGCTCACGACGTCTTCCCACTGGCACGCGACGAGCTGGCCCAGCAGCTCAGGGAAGTCGATCAGCCCGGCTTGGCGACGGCGCTGGAAGGCTCCATCCACCGTCGACCTTCCGTAGCGGCCATCGCATCATGGTTAGACGAGGCAAACCGCCTCACCGGCTCCTAGTTCACGTCAGAAGACGATCGTGCGGTCGCCGTCGAGGAGGACGCGGTCGTCGAGGTGGGCCATCACGGCTCGGGCGAGGACGAGGCGCTCGATGTCGCGGCCGATCCGGATCATGTCGGCGACCTCGTCGCGGTGGTCGACCGGCTCGACGTCCTGGGCGATGATCGGGCCGGCGTCGAGCTCGGCGGTGACGTAGTGGGCGGTGGCGCCGATCAGCTTGACGCCGCGCTCGTGGGCGCGGTGGTAGGGGTCGGCGCCGACAAAGGCGGGAAGGAAGCTGTGGTGGATGTTGATCGCCGGGGACCCCAGCTCGCGCAGGAACCCGTCGCTGAGGATCTGCATGTAGCGGGCGAGGACGAGGAGGTCGACGCCCTCGAGGTGGGCGAGGATCCGGCCCTCGGCTTCGGCCCTGTGCTCGGGCTCGACCGGTATGTGATGGAAGGGGAGGCCGACGGCTTCGACCTGGTCGGCGTGGTCGGGGTGGTTGGAGATGACGGTGACCAGCTCGCCGCCGAGGTCGCCGTTGCGCCAGCGCCAGAGCAGGTCCGAGAGGCAGTGGTCCTCGCGCGAGACCATCACCGCGACCCGCTTCACCTTGCTGCTCTCGTGGAACCCGTAGTCCATCTCGAACGGCTCGCCGATCTCCCGCCCGAAGCGCTTCTCCACCGCCTCGCGCTCGGTCGCCGGCACCTGGTCGAAGACCATCCGCATGAAGAAGCGGCCCTCGGCGGTGGAGTGCTGGTCGACGTCGACGATGTTGAGGCCGGACTCGGCGAGGAAGCCGCTGACCCGGGCGATCAGGCCGGGCTGGTCGGGGCAGGCGAGCAGCAGGCGTGAAGTCGGCGCGTCTGCCATCCGTCGATCATCGCGGATAGGGTGCGGACGATGCGGCTAGGAGCGATCCCCGACAGCCTGGTGGAGCGGCTTGGGCTGCTGCTCGGCAAGGTGCCGACGCCGATCGGTGAGGCGATGTACTCGATGCCGGTGGCGCGCTCGCTGCAGGTCGCCCAGCGGACCGGAATCCTCGGCGCGCTCGCCGAGGGGCCGCGCGACCCCGCCGAGCTCGCCGAGCACCTCGGGCTGCAGGCGAAAGGGACCGAACGTGTCCTCGACGTGATCGCCACCCTCGGCCACGTCAGGCAGAACCCGGACGGCCGTTACGAGATGACGAAGAGCGGACGCACCTGGCTCGACCCCCGCTCGGACACCTACCTCGGCGACTTCCTCGCCGACACCTACGAGTACTGGGACTGGTACGCGGGGCTGGAAGACCTGGTCCGCGACGGCAAACACGTCGAGCTGCACGAGAAAGCGGCGGACGACCCCTACTGGCAGTCCTACATCCGCGGTCAGTACCAGCTCGCGCGCCTCTCCAGCGCCGAAGTGGCGAAGGCGATCCCGCTGGCCCGCGGCGCTCATTCGATCCTCGACGTCGCCGGCGCCCACGGCGAGTATTCGATGGCGCTCTGCCGCCGGCACGAGGGGATGCGGGCGACGATCGTCGACCTCCCCGGCAGCGCCCGGGTCGGCGAAGAGATCGTCGCCGAGGCGGGGATGGGCGACCACGTCCGCTACCTCGTCGGCGACATGTTCGAGGTCGATTACGACGGCCACTACGACGGCGCGCTCTGCTTCAACATCATCCACCACCTCTCGCCCGAGCAGATCCGAACGCTTTTCCAGCGGATCCGCGCGGTGCTGCGGCCGGGGGCGCCGCTCTGCGTCCTCGACCTCTACGACCGCGAGAGCGGCAAGCGGGCCAACCTCGCCTCGATCCTCGGCCTCTTCTTCCACCTCACCTCCGGCGCCGACACCTACACGACCGAGGAGGTCGGGCGCTGGATGCGCGAGAGCGGCTACGGCGCGCCCGAGATCAAGTCGTTTCAGCGGCTCCCGGACCTGCGGCTGCTGGTCGCAAAAGCGGTCTGAGCGCGCAAATTCGCGGTCAAGTCACCCGGGGGTAAGACGCGATCCGTGCCTGAGCTAGTGCGCAATGTTGCGAGCGATCACGGTTCTGTGATGGCGGCCACACACAAAAGTGGCGGAAACCCTCACGGTTTCGCGCTTGCTCACAAAACGCAAACATTTCACCCCGATCTTGCTCATCCTCCTCGCCTTCCCGGCAGCTGCGCTTGCGGCCGGTGGAGGGGAGACGAACTCCGGCGGGCCGCGGGTCGGCCAGGCGAGGGTGGCGACGATCGCGCCGTTGCAGCGCCCGGTCGATCGCTTCAACCGCACCGTCGCCTCCTACGCGGCTGAGATCCGCGCCGAAGAACGGGCCGCCGCCCGCAAACGCGAGCGCGAAGAAGAAGAACAGTTCACCGACCTCGGTGTCTCGATGGCGACGCTGGAATCGATCGCCGCCTGCGAGTCCGGCGGCGACCCGGCCGCCGTCTCCTCCGACGGCACCTACCGGGGCAAATACCAGTTCGATTACGGCACCTGGGAATCGATGGGCGGCAGCGGCGACCCCGCCGCGGCCTCCGAGGCCGAGCAGGACTACCGCGCCGCCCTCCTCTACGCCGCCTCCGGCTCCAGCCCCTGGCCGATCTGCGGCTGACGCAGCCGGCGTTCGTCCTTTGTCGCCTCTAGGGCTACAAAGGACGAACGCCGAAGGCGCATCTACGATGCGCGCATGCCCGAGGAGCCGGTAACGAGCGAGGACCAGGTCCCGGCACCTGACGCCGGCGGCCCGTCTCGCAAGCCGCCGGCGGAGGCGATCGCCGAGGCGCGGGTGCGGGCGCCGACCCGCGGCAACCGCAAGCTCGAGAGCTTCCTCGACGCCGTCAACGGCGACGAGCAGGTGCGGACCTGGTGGTACATGACCCAGGTCCAATCGGAGCGGCTGGGGATGTCGGACCACAGCTGGGTCCACATGCAGATCGTCCTCAACATCGCCCTGCGGGTGCTGCGGCTGCTGCTGCGGGCAGGCGTTGAGCCGGCGATGGTTGCCGACCACGGGATGCGCGACCGCGACGCCGAGGTGGTGGTGGCGGGCGGCGCGCTCCTCCACGACGTCGGCATGTCGATCCACCGTGCCGACCACGAGGCCTACTCGCTCTTCCTCGCCAACGGCGCTCTGCAGCGATTGCTCGCCGACGTCTACAAGGAGCCCGAGCGCACCGTCCTCACCTCCGAGATCCTCCACACGATCATCGGCCACCGCCGCCGCGGTGAGCCATACACGCTTGAGGGCGGGGTCGTCCGCGTCGCCGATGCGCTCGACATGGCCCAGGGCCGCACCCGGCTGCCGCTCGACCTCGGCCACGAGGGCATCCACTCGATCTCCGCCGCCGCCGTCGACGAGGTTCGGATCAGCGCCGGCGAGGAGCGCCCCGTCCGGATCGAGATCCAGCTCAACAACTCGGCCGGGATCTTCCAGGTCGACGACCTGCTGGCGACGAAGATCCGCGGCACCCCGCTCGACGGCCGCGTCGAAGTGATCGCCAAGGTCGAGGGCGAGACCGAGAAACGCCTGCTCTCGGGCTTCCGGCTGTCTTAGGCCCGGCGATGGAGGAGCCGGTGCGCCCGCAGCTGGTGATCTTCGACTGCGATGGCGTCCTCGTCGACAGCGAACCGACCTCGAACAAGGTCCTCGCCGCGTCGATCACCAATGCAGGCCTCCCGATCAGCGCTGACGAAGTCGGGGAAGAGTTCGAAGCGATGCGTCTCGCCGACATCCAATCGCGCGTCGAGGAGCGGATCGGGCGGCGGCTCGGGGAGTCGTGGCTTTCCGACTTCGAAGCACGCCGGGTGGCTGAGTTCGAAGAGGGCCTCGACCCGATTCCAGGGGTAGAGGATGTGCTGCGCGGCTTGCGCGCGGCCGGTCGGCCGATCTGCGTCGCCTCGCAGGCCCGGCGCGAGAAAATGGAGCTGACCCTCGGCTTGACCGGCCTGCGCGAATACTTCGACGACGGCTGCCTGTTCTCTTCGACGCTGGTCGAGCGCGGCAAGCCGCAACCCGACCTCCTCCTCTACGCCGCGGAGGCAATGGGGGTCGAGCCAGGGCGCTGCGTTGTCGTCGAGGATGCGGTGCCGGGGGTGCGCGCCGCCCAAGCCGCCGGCATGCCCGTCTTCGGCTACTCGCCGGAGGGGACCGACGAGCGCCTTGCCGCCGCGGGCGCGCGCGTCTTCAACTCGATGGCCGAGCTTCCGGAGCTGCTGGCATAACCGGCGACGATTGGTGAGTTGATGGGCCTATAGCGACGTCAACTCACCAATCGCGCCTAGCCGTCGAGCTCGGCGACCAGCGCCCGCACCCGGCGGTCGATCTCGTCGCGGGTCCCCCGTACCGCCTGCAGCGGCTGACCCTTCGGGTCTTCCAGGTCCCAGTCGATGTAGCGCTTGCCGGGGATGTAGGGGCACTCGTCGCCGCAGCCCATCGTCACGACGACGTCGGCCCATTCGGCGTCCTCGCGCGAGAGCCGGTGGGGGCGCCGGTCACTGAGGTCGATTCCCAGCTCCGACATCGCCTCGACCACCTCCGGGTGGACGCGGTCGCCGGGCGTCGTCCCCGCCGAGCGCGCTTCGTGGCGCCCCGCGGCGGCACGGCTGAACAGCGCCTCGCTGATCTGCGAGCGGCCGGCGTTGTGGAGGCAGACGAAGAGGGCGCGCGCCATCAGGTCGACTCCGTCGCGACATCCGCTTGCTCGCCGCGGACGAGCTGGTAGGCAAGGGCTCCCACCGCCGCCCCGAGCGGCGGCGCCAGCAGGTAGATCCAGAGGTCGCTGAATTCGCCGGAGATGAGCGCCGGGCCGAGCGAGCGGGCCGGGTTCATCGAGGCGCCGGTGATCGGACCGCCGAAGAGGGCGTCGAGCCCGACGGTGCCGCCGATCGCGATTGCCGCCGCGGCGCCGACGGCGCGGGTGTCGGTGGCGACGGCGATGATCACGAACATCAGGAAGGCGGTGAGGACGACCTCGTAGACGAAGGCGCTGCCGGCGCCGACGCTCGGCACGGTCGCGCCGAGCTCGGCGGGCTGGCCGGGCCAGACTGCCGCCAGCAGCGCCGCCGCCGCCAGGGCGCCGATGGCCTGGGCAAGCAGGTAAGCGCCGGCCTCGGCGCGCGGGAAGTGGCGGGTGAGGGCGAAGGCGAGGGTGACGGCCGGGTTGAGGTGGGCGCCGGAGAGGTGGCCGGTCGCGTAGATCATCGCCATCACGATCAGCCCGAAAACGAGGGCGATGCCGACGACGCCGAGGGAGCCGGGGTGTTCGGCCTCGGTGACGATCGCGCCGCAGCCGGCGAAGACGAGCGCAAAGACGCCGAGCGCCTCGGCGGCGGCGCGGTGGAGGAGGTCAGGGCGCAAAGACTTCACGGACCGAGTCCAGTGCTCCGGGGACGAGGGTGAAGTAGCTGCGGGTGCCGCGGCCCTCGCGCTCGACCAGCCCCGCCTCGGCCAGCACCTTGAGGTGGTGGCTGACGGTGCCCTGCGAGAGACCGAGGAAAGGCTCGAACTCGCAGACGCAGACCGCCTGCCCCTCGGCCCGCAGCAGCATGTTTACGATCCGCAGCCGCTGCCGGTCGGCCAGCGCCTTGATCACCGCCTCGAGTTCGACCGCCTGGCGTTCACCGAGGGAGGAGCCGGCGAGCGGGGTGCAGCAGTTGATCACCGGCAGGGCAGTCATCGGCCGCCAGCCTAGAGCAAATCATCGATGATCGTCAATGAATGCGATCAGACCGCGCAGCGCTCGCAGAGGCCGCGCAGGACCACGTCGTGCTCGGCGACCTCGAACGGGACCTCCTCGGAGACCCGGCCGATCGCCTGCTCGAGGTCGCGGTTCTCGAACGGCTCCATCCGCCCGCAGCGGCGGCAGATCGCGTGGTGGTGATGGTGGCCGCTGGGGTCGATTCGCTCGTAGCTGGCGATCCCGCGTGCCGCCTCGAATCGCTGCACCAACCCCAGCTCCTCCAGCAGCTCGAGCGCCCGGTAGACGCTGGCGCGACCGACGCGCGCGTGGCGCTCGCGCAGCTCGTCCTCCAGCTCCAGCGCGTTGACCGCGCAGGCGTGCTGGGCGAGGGCCTCGACGACTGCGGTGCGGGCGCCGCCGCGCCGGTACCCCGCCTCGGCGAGCTTGCCGAACGCGTACTCGGACCACCTGCTGTCGACCGCTTGGACCATCACTCGATCGTAGACCCCGTTGAGAGAGGAGGCGGGTGGCCGGCAGCGAGAGCAGGTAGGCGGCGAGGATCGCCAGCGCCACCGAGGCGCCGCCCGCCGTGCCCGCGTAATAGGAGAGGTAGAGGCCGGCGATCCCGGCGAGGACGGCGGTGGCGACGGCGATCGCGATCATCGGGCCGATCCGTTCGCTGAGCTGGCGGGCGACGGCGGCGGGGCCGACGAAGACGGCGACGACGAGGAGGTTGCCGAGCCCCTGCACGGCGACGACGATCGCCAGCGCCAGAAGGACGAGCAGGGCCGCTTCGGTGCGGGCCGGGGAGGCGCCGAGCGCGCGGGCGGCGCCGCGGTCGAAGCCGCCGGCGAGGAGGCGCCCGTGGAGGAGCAGGAGGGCGACCGCCACCGCGCCGGCAAGCGCCGCGGCCGCCGCGAGGTCGCCGTCGGAGGGACCGAGGATGTCGCCGAAGAGGACGCCCTGGATCCCCGGCGGCGAGTCGGGGGAGAGGGCGAGCAGCACCCCGAGGCCGAAGAGGGTGGTGACGACGACGCCGACGGCGACCTCGCGGCTGAGCCCGGGAACCCGGGCGACGATCGCGATCGCCAGCGCGGCGACGACGATCGCCGGCGCCCCGCCGACCAGGAGCGGTACCCCGGCAATCGCCGCAAGGACGAGACCGGGGAAGATCGAGTGGGCCAGCGACTCGGCCGCGTAGGAGAGCCGGTAGAGGACGACCCAGCAGCCGAGGGCGCCGCCGGCGACGCCGATCAGCGTCATCTCGGCGATCGCGCGGCGCATGAACTCGTCTTGTAGGGGCTCGAGCATCGCTAGTGATAGTGATGGTGGGGTGGGAGGATCGCCCGGCCCCCATCGCCGGGCAGCTCGACGATCGTGCCGCCGTAGGTCGCTTCCAGGACCTCCAGGCTCAATGCCTCCTCGGGTGGGCCGAAGGCGATCTGGGTGCGGTTGAGGCACAGCACGCTGTCGGAGCGGCGAGCTTGCTCGAGGTCGTGGGTGGCGATCATCAGCGCCCGCCCCTCGGCGGCCAGGTCCGCGATCAGCGCTTCCAGGCGCTCGGAGCTGGGGCGGTCGAGGCCCGAGAAGGGCTCGTCGAGGAGCAGGACCTCGGCCTCCTGGACGAGGCTGCGGGCGATCAGGACGCGCTGGCGCTGGCCGCCGGAGAGCTTGCCGAAGGTCTCGCCGGCGAGGTCGCCGAGGCCGACGCGCTCCAATGCCTCCAGCGCCGAGGCGCGCTCGCGGCGGCCCGGCCGCCGCCACCAGGGCAACCGCGCGAGCGCTCCCATCGCGGCGACGTCGAGGGCGGAGACGGGGTAGTCGAGCTGCGAGCGCTCGGTCTGGGGGACGGTGGCGCAGCGGGCGCCGACCCGCAGCTCGCCTGCCAGTGGCGGCAGCTCGCCGAGCAGGGCGCGGAGCAGCGTCGTCTTGCCGCCGCCGTTTGGCCCGAGCAGCGCCATCCGCTCGCCCCGCCGCAGCGAGAAGGAGACCCCGGAGATCGCCGGAGTCCCGTCGTAGCCGGCAGCCAGGCCGTTCGCCTCGATCAGCGGCTCGGGTTGCAACCTCGTTCTCCTCCGGTGAAGCCGCGGACCATCGCCTCGGCGTTCGCCTTCTCCATCCCCAGGTAGGTCGCGCCGCTCGAACCCTCCGGTCCCAGCGTGTCGCCGTAGAGCGAGTAGTCAGCCGAGGCGCCGGTCTGGCGGGCGATCGCGTCGGCCACCTTCGAGCTCAGCGAGCTCTCGGGGAAGATCGCCTTCACCTTCTCGGCCTCGATCGTCTGCGCCAGCTCGCTGAGGTCCTTGGCCGAGGGCTGGGCCTGGGTCGTCTGCGAGGGGATGATGGCGCCGATCACCTCGATCCCGTAGCGATGGGCGAAGTAGCCGAAGGCGTCGTGGTCGGTGACGAGCTTGCGCTGCGCCGGCGGCACGGAGGCGATGCACTTCGCGATCCCGCGGTCCAGCGCTCGCAGCCGCGCCAGGTAGGCGCGGGCGTTGCGCTCGAAGGTGGCACGGTGGGAGGGGTCGGCGGCGACGAGGGCGCGCTCGATCACCCGCACGGCCGCCTCGGCATTGCGCGGGTCGTGCCACCAGTGCGAGTCGTACTTCGAGGCCTCCGCCCCGGAGGACTCGCCTGGCAAGCGAACCGGTACCTGGGCGCCGACGTCGACCACCTCGGCGTCGCTGCCGCTGTCGGAGACGATCTCCCCGATCCAGCTGTCGAGGTTGTCGCCGCTGGCGAAGATCACCTCGGCGTTTGCCGCCCCCTCGACGTCGGAGGGCCGCGGCTCGTACTCGTGCGGGTCGCTGTTCGGCTGCAGGATCTGGTCGACCGCGACCGCTTCGCCGCCGACCTCGCGGGCGAAGTCGCCGAGCTGGGTGGTGGTGGCGAGGACGTCGACCTTGCCGGGGTCGCCGCCGTTCGAGCCACAGCCGACCCCGATCAGGGCGACCGCGGCGAGAGCAGCCGCGACCGCTGCCACCTGGGGCCTGCGGCGGAGGGCGCGCGCCGCGGCGACGAGGACGAAGACGCCGCCGGCGACGCAGGCGATCGTCGCTCCGGGCGGGGCGTCGGTTTCGACCGAGAGCCAGAGGCCCGCCGTACCCTCGACCGCGACCAGGGCGACGCTGAGCGAGCTGCCAGCTCACCAGCCGCTCGGTGACGAGCCGCGCCGTCACCGCCGGGACGAGGAAGAGGGCGCTGACGAGAAGGGCACCGACGACGGTGAGGGCGGCGGTGACGGCGAGGGCAACCAGCCCGAGCAGGACGGCGTCGAAGACGCGCGGGCTCGGCCCGCTCGGATCGCTGAGCGAGGGGTCGAAGCCGCTGCGAAGCCAGTGCTGGCCGATCAGGGCGCTCGCCAGCAGCGTCGCCGCGGCGGCGAGGGCGGCCAGCCGGATGTCGCCGCCGTCGACGAGGAGGAGGCTGCCGAAGAGGAGCGTCTCGACGTTGGAGCCGGATCCGAAGACGTCGCTGGCGAGGATGACGCCGCCGGCGAGGCAGCCGACGAGGACCAGGGCGACCACGGCGTCGTCCTCGTTGCGGCGGCCGCGCAGCGCCGCGGCGCCGGCGGTGAAGAGGAGGGCGGCGCCGAAAGCGCCGAGCGGGGCGGCGAAGCCGAGCCCGTCGGCGAGGACGAGGCCGGGGAAGGCGGCGGTGCCGACCGCGTGGGAAAAGAAGGCAAGGCCCCGCATCACAATCCAGGTCCCGAGCAGGCCGGCCGGGATCGCCAGCAGCAGGACCTCGATCAGTCCACGCTGGACGAAGGGCAGCTGGAAGGGCTCGAGCACCGAGCCGAGGCTACTAAATGAAAACGAGTCTCGTTTTTAGTTGAAGCGCGCGAGGTCCGACTTGCGCTGATCCTTGCGCCGCTCGAGGCGGTTCTGGATCAGCGAAAGTACGATGACCAGGGCGGCGAAGAAGGCGATGACGCCGAAGCAGAAGAAGGTCACCGTCTTGTCGGTCGTCGGGCCGGCAAGGCCGACGCCCTCGTCGGCGAGAGCCGCTGGCGCGGCGACCAGGATCAGGGCCCAGATTGAGAGCAGGGCTGCGGCGGTGCGCTTCACGGGCGGGAATCTAGCGCACCGAGGGGCGTCGCCGCCGGCTCTTTATGTTCCGTTCGGCGGCATCCGAATAGCCTCTCGCGGCGATGAGCACTCTCGAAGCGATCGTTCTTGGCTTTGTCCAGGGGCTGACCGAGTTCCTGCCGATCTCCTCCTCGGGTCACCTACGGATCGTCCCGGCCCTGCTCGGCTGGGAAGACCCGGGCGCCGGGTTCACCGCGGTGATCCAGCTGGGAACGATGGCGGCGGTGTTGCTCTACTTCCGCGCCGACCTCTGGCGGATCGCGTCGGCCTGGCTGCATGAGCTGCGGACGCCGATTCCCCGTGCCTCCACCAGACGCGCGACTGGGCTGGTTCATCGTCCTCGGCACGATTCCGATCTGCGTCTTCGGCTTCATCTTCAAAGACCAGATCGAGTCCGGCGCCCGCAGCCTCTACCTGATCGGCTCGGCGCTGATCCTCTTCTCCTTCGTGATGCTCGCCGCCGAGCACTACGGCACCCGCCGCCGCCACCTGAATGAGATGAGTGGTCGCGATGGAATCTCGATCGGCTTCGCCCAGGTGCTCGCTCTGATCCCCGGCGTCTCCCGCTCCGGGGCGACGATCTCCGCCGGCCTGCTGCGCGGCTTCGACCGGGTCGACGCCGCCCGCTACTCGTTCTTGCTCTCGATCCCGGCGGTCGTCCTCAGCGGCCTCTTCGAGCTGCGCAAGATCGGCGAACCCGGCGAACCGCCGGTCGGGGCAACTGTGATCGCCACGATCGTCGCCTTCGTCGCCGGTTACCTCTCGATCGCCTGGCTGCTGCGCTACCTGGGGACGCACTCGCTCCGCGTCTTCGTCGTCTACCGGGTGGCGTTGGGCGCGCTGGTGCTGGTTCTCGCCGCGAGCGGCGCGATCCACTGACCCAAGCGTCCAGCTCCCCGCAAATTCGAGGCGGTTTGGTAGGGACTCGTGAAAATCCTGTGAACGCAGGGAGTTCACGCCCTCCGACCTGCATACAATCCGGCTATCCGAATCGCCGTCCTCGATACCGACAGCGGCTTCGTCACCGTTCTCGCCCGCCGCGCTGAGGCGGCCGGTTGGCACCTCAGCCAGAAGACCGGCCCCGTGCCGCCGCGCGACCTGGTGGCGATGAAGCTGAATGCGCTCCTCGTCGACCCGGCCGTCCTGGGTGACGAAGCCTGGGCCTACCTGGAGCGGGTGTCTTCGATGCTGCCCGACCTCGGGCTCGTCGTCTGCACCGGCCGCTCGACGGTTGCCCAACGGGTGCGCGGCCTGCGCCTCGGGATCGACGACTGGATGACCAAGCCCTGCCACCCCGAGGAGGCGATCGCGCGGCTGGAAGCGGTCTCGCGCCGCCGCCGCCGCGGCCGTCAGGAGCACGAGGCCACGCCGCTCGCCGTCGGCGAGATGGAGATCCGCCCCGACCGCTTCCAGGCCTTCGTCGGCGATGTGGCACTCGACCTCACCCGACGCGAGTTCGAGCTCCTCTACCTATTGGCGGAGGAGAAAGGGCAGGTGCTCGAGCGCGAGCAGATCTACCAGCGGGTCTGGGGCTACGCGATGGCCCACGGCGACCGCTCGGTCGACGTCTTCGTCCGCAAGCTGCGAAAGAAGCTGGAAAGCCTCTCGCCGAGCTGGACATACATCCACACCCACTTCGGCATCGGCTACCGCTTCGATCCCGAACCGGCCGGGATCGTCGCCGAGGAGCTGCGCCCGGCGCCCGAGCCGGTCGCCGAGGGCGTCCACAAACCCGAGCCGGATTCACAAGTCGTTCACAACACCTTCACGCCCGGATAACCGCGGTCAGGACGCTCGCCGCCATGCTCGGGCGCATGGGACGGCTGGAGATCAAGCCCGAAGAGCACGCCGCGCTCGTCGACGGCCGCCCGCTCAGCCTCACTGTCCGCGAGCTGCAGCTGCTGGTGACGCTGTCCGAGCACCCGCAGCGGATCATGACCCGGGACGAGCTGTTCTCCCAGGTCTGGGGCGGCACCCCGCGCAGCGATGATCGCTCGGTCGACGTCTACGTCAGCCGCCTTCGCGCCAAGCTCGGCGAAGCGCTCCCCGAAGCCCAGCTGATCCACACCCACAACGGGATCGGCTACCGCTTCGCTCCCGATGCCTGACAGCTCCTAGGCGCCTTTTACATCTTTTTTACATGCTCGACACAGGGACGTAACAAGGTTCCAGGTGGCCGCTGCGAGGGTGGCGCCACCTATGAATCGACCCGAAGGAGAAAGAGTTGACCAGCTCTAAGTGGTTCGTGGTGCTGAGCGCCGCGATCGTCCTCGCGATCGCCGTTGCCGCCTGTGGCAGCAGCGGCGATGAAACCTCTGGCGGCAGCGGCGGTGGCAGCGTCTCCGGTGAAATCGCCGGCGCCGGCTCGACCGCCCAGCAGGCCGCCCAGGAAGCCTGGATCGCCGAATTCGAGAACGAAAACTCCGGCGTGACGATCTCCTACGACCCCGTCGGGTCGGGCGGAGGCCGGGAACAGTTCATCGCCGGCGGGACCGCTTACGCGGGCAGCGACGCCGCCCTCTCGCCCGAAGAAGGCGAACTCGAAAAGGCCGAACAGCGCTGCAAGACCGGCCAGCTGATCGAGGTCCCGAACTACATCTCGCCGATCGCGATCATCTACAACCTCCCCGGCGTCGAAGAGCTCCAGCTCGACCCCGAAACCCTGGCGAAGATCTTCAACCAGGAAATCACCAGCTGGAACGACAAGGCGATCGCCGCCGACAACCCCGGTGCCGAACTGCCCGACACCCGGATCACCCCTGTCAACCGCTCTGATGAGTCGGGGACCACGGAGAACTTTGTCGAATACCTCTCCGAGGTCGTGCCGAGCGTCTGGAGCTACGAAGTCAGCGGCGACTGGCCCGTCAAAGGCGGCGAAGCCGCATCTGGCACCTCCGGCGTGGTCGAAGCGGTTGCCGCCGGCGAAGGCGCGATCGGCTACGCCGACGCCAGCCAGGCCGGCGAACTCGGCATCGCCAAGATCAAAGTCGGTCCCGAATACGCCGAACCGACCCCGGAGGCCGCGGCCAAGGTCCTCGAGCAGTCCCCGCTCGACAAGGAACTGAGTCCGGGCAAGTACACGATCGCCTACAAACTCGATCGCAAGACCGAATCGGAGGGCACCTATCCGATCGTGCTCACCTCCTACCTGATCGCCTGCACCAAGTACGACTCGGCCGACGAAGCGGCCGCGGTGAAGGCCTACCTGGAATACGTGATCAGCCCCGCAGGGCAGGAACTGGCCGCGGAACAGGCCGGCTCGGCCCCGCTCTCCTCGGCTCTGACGTCGAAGGTGACCCCGGCGATCGAAGCGATCGAAGCCGGTTAGGGGACCTTTGCCCCAGGTCGACACCACGACCAACGCAGGTCAACTGCTGGCGGCGGCGTCCGGAGGGCGCCGCCGCCTCGGTGACCGCGTCTTCTCCCGCACCGCGGTCGTCGCCGCGGTGACGATCCTCGCCCTGCTGGCCGGGGTCGCGATCTTCCTCGTCTCCGAGGGCTACCCGGCCTTCACCGCCGCCGCCTCCGAGTTGCCGGAAGGCAAGACCTTCCTCGACTACGTCGCACCGCTGGCCTTCGGCACCGTGCTGGCCTCGGCGATCGCCGCGATCGTCGCCGTCCCGCTCGCGATCGCCGCGGCCCTCTTCATCACCCACATCGCGCCGCCGCGGCTGGCGCAGACGCTCGGCTACATGGTCGACCTGCTGGCGGCGATCCCGAGCATCATCTACGGCCTCTGGGGCATCTTCGTCCTCGGTCCCGCCGCCGTCCCGGTGCTGAAATGGTTGGAAGAGAAGTTCGGCTGGGTTCCGTTCTTCGAAGGCCCGGCCTCGGCGACCGGGCGGACGATGCTCGTCGCCGGGATCGTCCTCGCGGTGATGATCCTGCCGATCGTCTCCGCGATCGCCCGCGAGGCTTTCGCGCAGACGCCGCGCAAGCTGACCGAAGGCGCGCAGGCGCTCGGCGCGACCCGCTGGGAGATGATCCGGATGACCGTCCTGCCGTTCGGCAAATCGTCGGTGATCAGCGGCGCCATGCTCGGCCTCGGCCGCGCCCTCGGCGAGACGATGGCGGTGACGATCATCCTCTCGGTCTCCGGCGCCGTCACCTTCAACCTGATCAGCCAGGCGAACCCCTCGACGATCGCCGCCAACATCGCCCTCGATTTCCCCGAGTCCTCGGGCCTGGCGATCAACGCCCTGATCGCCACCGGGCTGGTGCTCTTCGCGATCACCCTCGTAACCAACATGGCGGCGCGGGCGGTCATCGCCCGCCAGAACCACGAATAGGGAGGCGAGATGGAGAGCGCCGGCGCCACCTACAGCCCCGAGCCCGCCCGCCCCTCCTCGCTGCTCGCCAGCGGCGCCGGCTGGCGCCGGCGGGCCAAGGACCGGCTGATGACGGTGCTGATCGCCGGCGCCTTCGCGCTGGCGATGATCCCGCTGATCTCGCTCGTCTACGAGGTGACCAAGCGCGGCATTCCCGGCCTCAGCCTCGAATTCTTCACCTCCGATGCGCGCGGAGTGGTCGGCGAGGGCGGCGGTGCCTCGCACGCGATCGTCGGCACTCTGGTGATCACCGCGGTGGCGGCGGCGATCTCGGTCCCGATCGGGATCATGGGGGCGATCTACCTCAACGAGTACGGGGAGGGACGCCTGCGCCGCGCCCTCACCTTTTTCGTCGACGTGATGACCGGGATTCCCTCGATCGTCGCCGGCCTCTTCGCCTACGCGCTGTTCGAGATCTTCCTCGGCCCCGGTATCCGCCTCGGGGTGATGGGCTCGGTGGCGCTTTCGGTGCTGATGATCCCGATCGTCATCCGCTCCGCCGAGGAGGTGCTGAAGATCGTCCCCAACCACCTGCGCGAGGCCGCCTACGCGCTGGGGACGCCGAAGTGGAAGACGATCGTCAAGGTCGTCCTGCCGACCGCCTTTGCCGGTCTCGTCACCGGGGTGATGATCGCGATCGCCCGGATCGTCGGCGAGACCGCGCCGCTGCTGGTGACCACCGGGGTGGTCGACTCGATGAACTCCGACCCGTTCCACGGGCGGATGCAGAACCTCGCCGTCTACGCCTACAACGAGTATCGCTCGCCGGGCGTCTTCAAACAGGCGGCCTACGACAAGGCCTGGGCCGCGGCGTTGACCCTGATCGCGATCGTGATGCTGCTCAACATCGCCGCCCGCCTTGTCTACCGACGCTACAAAACCGAGATCCGCTGAGCCAGTGGAGGCAAGGAGCAAAAAGCAGATGTTCAAACCCCAGGGATCCGTGCGGACCGAGGGCCAAGAGGCGACGGCCGCCGGCCGCGGGGCGAAGACGATCGAGGCCCGCGACGTCAACCTCTTCTACGGCGACTTCCAGGCGGTCGAGGGGGTGACGATGACGATCGCGCCGAACAAGGTGACGGCGCTGATCGGGTCCTCCGGCTGCGGCAAGACGACCTTCCTGCGCTCGCTCAACCGGATGCACGAGCTGACGCCGGGGGCGCGGGTCGACGGCCACGTCTCCCTCGACGGCGAGGACATCTACGCCAAGGGCGTCGACCCGGTCGAGGTGCGGCGGCTGATCGGGATGGTCTTCCAGCAGCCGAACCCGTTCCCGACGATGTCGATCTACGACAACGTCGCGGCCGGGCTCAATCTCAACTCGCGCCGGGTGCCGAAGTCCCAGAAGGACCAGGTGGTTGAGCGCTCGCTGCGCGGGGCGAACCTCTGGGAGGAGGTCAAGGACCGGCTCGACAAGCCGGGCTCCGGCCTCTCCGGCGGCCAGCAGCAGCGGCTCTGCATCGCCCGCGCGATTGCGGTCGAGCCGGAGGTGCTGCTGATGGACGAGCCCTGCTCGGCGCTGGATCCGCTGGCGACGCTGGCGATCGAGGATCTGATCTCGGAGCTGAAGAGCCGCTACACGATCGTCATCGTCACTCACAACATGCAGCAGGCGGCGCGGGCCAGCGACGTCACCGCCTTCTTCAACCTCGACGCGACCGGCAAGCCGGGGCACCTGATCGAGGTCGGCGCGACCGACCAGATCTTCACCAACCCGACCGAGAAGCAGACCGAGGACTACGTCAGCGGCCGCTTCGGCTGAGACGGGAGGAGAGCGAGCGATGCCGGAAATAGCCCGCAGCGAGTACCTGGAGGAACTGGCGACGCTGGAGGCGAGCGCCCTCGGCGGCCTCGACCTGGTCAACATCGCGCTGGCGCGGACGATGGAAGCGGTCGAGAACCAGGACGTCGAGCTGGCGCAGGTGGTGATCGCCGACGACGACCGCATCGATGGCCGCTACCTGGAGGTGCACCAGAGCCTGATCACGATGCTGGCGACGCAGTCGCCGGTGGCCACCGACCTGCGGCTGATCTCGGCGCTGCTGCACGTGCTGAAGAGCATCGAGCGGATGGGCGACCAGTGCGTGAACGTCTGCAAGGTGATCCCGCTGACCGGCAACTACGCGCCGGTCGACCCGCGGATGATCGAGCTGATCGTGAAGATGGGGGCGCACACGAAGACGCTGATCACGCAGGCGAAGCGGGCCTTCGAGGAGCGCGACGTCGAGATGGCGCGGGACCTGGTCCGGCGCGACGACGCCGTCGACGCGCTCAACCGCGAGTGCTTCCACCTGGCGCTGGAGATCGGCGACGAGGCCGACCGGCGCGAGTGGGCGATGACGATGCTGCTGGCGGCGCGGGCGATCGAGCGGGTGGGGGACAACGCGGTTGACATCGGCGAGCAGGTCGCCTTCGTCGTCACCGGGTTGTTTCGGGAGTTCGAGGACGCGTCGCATCCCTCGTAGCGCTTGAGATCCGGTTCCCCTGGGAAGATGTGGGGGATGCCTGTGACTCTTTGTGCGGCGATAGATATTGGCTCTAACACGACGCGACTTCTTGTTGCGGAGCCGGTCGAGGGGCAGTTGAAGAAGGTGATGGAGCAGCGGGCCTATACGCGGATCGGCAAGGCGGTCGACAAGAAGGGCCGGATCGCGGCGGAGAAAATCGAGGAAGTCGGCGAGGTCGTCGCCACCCAGGTGCGGCTGGCACAGGAGATGGGCGCGACCGAGATCCGCGCCGTCGCCACCGCGGCCGTGCGCGACGCACGCAACTGCGAGGAGGTGGCCGAGGCGGTCGGTGCCGCTGCCGGCGTCCCGATCGAGGTCTTGCCCGAGGAGGAGGAGGGCCGGCTCTCCTTCATCGGCGCGACTAAGACGCTCGGCCACGCTCCGGATGGGCTGGTCGGCGTCGTCGACATCGGCGGCGGCTCGACCGAGGTGATCCTCGGCACTGTCCCCGACGGCGTCCAGAGCGTCCGCTCCTGGCCGGTCGGTTCCGGCAACCTGGCCGACGAGCTGATCTCCTCCGACCCGCCCTCAGCGGCGGAAATCCGCCGCGCTCGCGACCGCATCGAGGACATCTTCGAGGGGGTCGAGATCGAGCGCCCGGCCCAGGCCGTCGCCGTCGGCGGCTCGGCCACCTCGCTGCGTCGCCTCGTCGGCGCCGTGCTCGAGTACGAGACCCTGGAGCGCGGCATCCGCGTCCTCTGCGGCGACCCCGCCGCCGACGTCGGCCGCCGCTTCGAGCTCGATCCGACCCGGGTCCGCATCCTCCCCACCGGCGTCCTCCTGCTCGAGAAGCTCTCCGACCTCCTCGGCCAGCCCCTCCAGATCGGCAAGGGCGGCCTCCGCGAGGGAGTAATCCTCGACCTCCTCAACGGCAGCCTCAACGGCGAACAGGAGCTCGTCGGGGCTTAGCCGAAGTCTTCGATCAGCGCGCGCCTGCGTTCTTCGCCGAGACGATCGAACTTCTCAGCGTTTCGTTTCACTCTTTCCCGGCGCCGGATCATTTCTTCCGCCTGCGTGGGCTCGTCTCGGGTGAACTCCAAGGCCGAGTCGAAATCGAACTCGGTTGAGCCGTCGGCGAGCCGCCATGCCAAGTCCCTCAATTCACGCTCGGTCATAGCTTCGAATCTACCCCCAGTCATGTGTTGTCACGGTCTCTCAGGTGTCTGATTTCGCCTCGAGCGGTACGAAGCCCCTCGAAGAGCAAACTGTTCTCCCCTTCCAAGGCCTTAATCGCTGCCTCAACCTCCTTCACCGAGTGATCGGCTTTCTCGGCGAACCTTGCGCCGCGGGTAGAGATCTCCGTCGGCAATCTGCCCCAGGCCAGTGCTGAGTGCACGGGAGTGATCAGCAGGAGGAGGCCGTAGAAGACGAGCAGCGAGATCTCCAGGTGGTAGAGAGCAGGCTGATTGAGGGCGGCAGCCGGGAGCTCCGCCGGGACAGGCGCCAAGGCGGATATCGAGAAGGCCACGAGTAGGGCAGCGGCGATCAGACCTCTAACTGCGTGGCGCGTGAATCTCCCGGACATATGGGGATAAGGGCGGGGCGGCAGAGATTTCTCCCCTGCTGGCTAGACGGGATCTCCGAATTTGCCGCTTTCTCAGCCGGCGGCGTTGAAGATCGATTCGTCGAAGCCGGTGATTGCCGGTTCGGCGGCATAGCCGATCTTTTCGAGGCTGAAGAGGTCCTCGATCGTGGCCAGGAGGGAGAAATGGTTGAAGTAGGTCTCGCTGGTCGTTCCAGGTTCGACGAAGGGGGAGATGAGGAGGAGGCCGACGCGCCCGCCGCCGCCGCTGGGCTTTACCGGGCCGGTCGCCGGCGGTTCGGTGACGGGCGCCGGCAGGTTGGGGAAGGCCGGGCTGATGCAGCAGCTGCTGGCGTCCGCGTTTTCGCCTTGCTGCGGCGCCTGGGCCCAGGTGATGGCGATGATGCCGCCGTCCTTGTAGGCGAGCGATTCCTTGATCTGGGGGACGACCAGTTCGAGGAACTTGTCGGCGGGGGTTTCCGGGGCGGGGGCGAGGTAGGCGAGCGTCGGGAACTTCTCCGGCGGCGATTCCAGGTCGGTGGCCAACTGTGGGAGGCCGGCGTTGGTTTCGGCGCAGTCGGGGCGGTCCAGCACGCCGTGGAAGAAGAGGAAGGGGTTCGACGCGTCGGGCGGAGTGGCGGGATCGGCGGGCGGTGCCGGGCACCCTTCCGCCCCTTCGCGGTAGGCCTTCCAGGTCAGGTCGGCTTCGCTCAACTGCCCCATCAAGGTTTTGGTCGTCGCCGGGTAGACGCAACCGTCGCCTTCGACCTGCCCTTCGGCGCTTTCGCTGCCGGGCGTGACCTCGTCGTAAGTTGGGCAGCCGGCGGCGGTCGCCAGGGTCGGGCCCTGCCCGCTGAGAAGGGCAATTGTGTTCGCCAGCTCGCTCGGGGCGACGGCGAAATAGTTTTCGAGTAGCTCGCCCTGCGCCGGCAGCTCTTCCTTCAGGAAGGGGGAGGTCGACCTCTCGCCGAAGGTTTCTTCGTAGCCGCTCGTGCCCAGCATGACCACGAAGACGTGTTTTGCTTCCGGCAGGCCGGTTGGCAGTTCTTCTTCGATCGGGGCGGCGGGGGGTTCCGGTTCGGCTTCGAGCGGCTCTTCGATCACCGGAACTTCGGCTGGTACCGAGGAGGGGGTCGCGATCGGGTTCGCTGCTTCGCCGCCGGCTTCCGTTTCGGGTTCGGCGCCGGTCGGTTCCGGACTCGGTTCGGGGGCCGGCGGGGAGCCGCCTTCGAGCAGGATCGTGCTGACGCCGGCGCTGCGGGCAAGCTGGTTGGTCGCCGAACCGATCACCACCCCGAGGGCCAGCATCAGCAGCACGGCTGCACCGAGGGCGCGGAGGGAGGGCACCGCGCGGGTTCGGGGGGATGGCACGGCGCGAGTATCGCCACGCTCCCGCCCCTGGTTGTGAAAATCCTGATTCCGCCCTCTTTACAACTCTTCAACATCAGCACTAGGGGTCGGCCCCGATGATGCTCGCGTGTCCGACGCCTGCCCCAGCCTGCGGCTCTCCGCTCGCGCCCGACCAGCGCTACTGCCTGCACTGCGGCCAGCGCCGCGGCGACCCCCGGCTACCGGTCATGGACGCGGTCAACTACATGGAGGTCTCGCGGCGTCCGCACCCGCAGCAGGCGCAGGCCGCGGCGCCGCCATCCGGCCGCCGGCGCCTGCTCTCCGCCAACGCCTCGATGGTCGCGGCGGTTGCGACGCTCGTCCTCGCGTTGGGGGTCGGAGTCCTGATCGGGCGCTCTGGCAACGGCAGCGAGCCGACGGCAAGCGCCGCGCCGCAGATCATCCGCGTCGGCGGTTCCGGAACCGAAACCGCGGCTACCGCGACGACCGGCGGAGGCGGCGCTGCCGCGGCCGCAGGCGGCAAGAAAGCCAAAGCCGCCAACGTGAAGAAGGCCAAGGAAAAGGCGGCCACCGGCAGCAGCGGCGCCAGCAAGGCGACCGAAGAAGTCTTCGAACCAGCGCCCGGCGTGAAGATCGCGCCGCCGGAACAGAAAGTCGGCGGCGACTGCGATCCCAGCGTCGCCGGCTGCAGCGACAACGGCAAATTCGAAGGCGAATTCTTCGAATGACGGCGGCCCCCCAGGAAGGGACCGCGGTCGACCTGCCGCGCCGGCGCGAGCAGCTGGCCGCGCGGGTGGCGGAGCTACAGTGGGACCTCGGCGGCCTCGTCTACGAGATGGTCGTCCGCAACAGCATCGACGTCGAGGTGATCGTCAAGCGGGCAGTGCTGCTGCAGGACGCCGACGCCGAGTTGGGTGAGGTCGAGCGGATCATGCGCGCCGACGAGACCGGTGCCGCCGCCTCCTGCCCCGGCTGTGGCGCCCCGCATTCGAGCGGCGCCACCTTCTGCTGGCAGTGCGGCCGGCCGCTGCTGGCCGAGGTCTCGGGCGACGAGATCCTCAAGCGCTGAACGCCGCGGAGCGGCGCTTCACCCGAAGCGGCCGCTGACGTAGTCGCGGGTCCGCGGGTCCTGCGGCGAGCTGAAGATCTTCTCCGTCGCGTCGACCTCGATCAGGGAGCCGACCGGCTTGACGCCGCCGGTCTCGAGACTGAAGAAGGCAGTGCGGTCGGCGACCCGCGCCGCCTGCTGCATGTTGTGAGTGACGATGACGATCGTGAAGCGGCCTTTGAGGCCGTGCATCAGCTCCTCGATCGCCGCGGTGGCGATCGGGTCGAGGGCCGAGGCCGGCTCGTCGAGCAGCAGCACGTCGGGTTCGATCGCGATCGCCCGCGCGATGCAGAGCCGCTGCTGCTGGCCGCCGGAGAGCCCGAGGGCATTGTCCCGCAGCCTGTCTTTGACCTCGTCCCAGAGTGCCGCTCCGCGCAGCGCCCCCTCGACCCTTTCGTCCAGTCCCCGCCGCATCCCCAGGTTGCGTGGCGCCCAGGCGACGTTGTCGAAGATCGACTTCGGAAACGGATTCGGTTTCTGGAAGACCATCCCGATTCGTCGCCGAACCTCGACCCGGTCGACGCGGTCGCCGTAGATGTCGCGGCCGTGGTAGAGGACCTCGCCCTCGATGCGGAAGCTTGCGACGGAGTCGTTCATCCGGTTGAGGCTGCGCAGGAAGGTCGTCTTGCCGCAGCCGGAGGGGCCGATCAGGGCGGTGATCTGGCCGCGCTCGATCCCTAGGTTCACCCCCGCCAGCGCCTGCTTGGCGCCGTAGAAGATCGAGACGCCGCGGGCCTCGAAGACCAGCTCGGGCCGTTGGGGTGAGGTGAAGGCCGGCGCGGTGGCGGTGGCCGTGGCGGGGTCGCCCGGCCGGATCCGCAGGCGAGAGGGAACGGCGTGGGTCATGAGCTCAGCTTTCGTTTGCTGCGGGCCAGCAGCGCCCGGGCGCCGAGGCTCGCGAAGAGGATGAAGGAGATCAGCAGCAGTGACAGCCCCCAGGCTTCGGTGAAGCCTTCGGGGTTGCCTTCTTCGGAGAGTTTGTAGATCCAGACCGGGACGTTCGGCATCGCTTCGAAGGGGTTGAGCGAGAAGGCTTTGGGGTCGAAGGTCGGGGTGGCGAGGATCAGCGGCGCCGTCTCTCCGGCGGCGCGGGCGACGGCGAGCACGGTCGAGGTGACGATGCCGCCGAGCGCGGTGGGGAGGACGACCGTCAGCACTGAGCGCCAGCGGGCGACTCCGAGCGCGTCGGAGGCTTCGCGCAGCGCTGCCGGGACCAGCAGCAGCACCTCCTGCGAGCCGCGCGCGATCAGCGGCAGCTCGATGATCGCCAGCGCCACCGAGCCGGCGAAACCCGACTGCTGCTTGTGGTTGACAAGGAGGGCGAAGACGAAGAGGCCGAGGATGATCGACGGCAGGCCGTTCAGCAGGTCGAGGGTGAGGCGGAGGGGCGAGGCGGCGCGCGAACCCGCGTACTCGGTGAGGAAGAGGGCGATGAGGACGCCGATCGGCATCGCCATCAGGGTCGCGACGAGGGCGATCACGATCGTCCCCAGCAGCATCGGCCCGACGCCCGTCGGATAGCCGGTGAAGATGAAGTCGAGGTCGATCGACTTGGCGCCGCGGGAAACGACGGTGTAGATGATCAGCGCGAGGACGGCGATCGCGGCGACGGCCGCGGCGGTGGCGGCGATCTCGGCGGCGCGGCTGACCATCTGGCGGCGCCGCAGGTTGCCGCTCGGCACCAGCGGCGCGGTGGGGTCGAGAGCGGGCCCGGCGTTCATTTGGCTCCCGCGTAGGTGAATCGGCGGCCGATCCACTGGGCGACGAGATTCGAGGCGAGCCCGATCACCAGCAGCATCACTCCGAGGTAGAAGAGCGAGGCCTTGTGCAGTTCGGTCAGCGCGCCTGGGAACTGGAGGGCGATGCGCGAGGCGAGGGTGTCGCCGGGTTCGAACAGCGAAGCCTGGATCGTCGAGCCGGCGCCGATCACCTGCGAGACCGCGATCGCCTCGCCGAGGGCGCGGCCAAGGCCCAGCAGGCAGGCGGCGACGACTCCCGAGGCGGTGGTCGGCAGGACGATCCCCCGCACCACCTCCCAGCGGGTGGCACCGAGGGCGCTGGCGCCGTCCTGCAGCTCCGGCGGGACCGAGGAGAAGAGATCGCGGGAGATCGAGGCGATGATCGGGATCACCATGATCGTCAGGATCAGGCTGGCGGTGAAGACGCTGAGGCCGGTGGTCTGCTGGTCGCCGAAGATCGGCAGGAAGCCGAAGCTGCCGTGCAGGGTCGGCTCAAGCTTCGACTGCACGAAGGGGGAGAGTACGAGCAGTCCCCAGAAGCCGAGGATGACGCTGGGGATCGCCGCCAGCAGCTCGACAAGGGGGCCGATGATTCCACGCAGGCGCTTGGGGGCGAGCAAGGTGAGGAAGAGGGCGATCGCGATCGCGATCGGCGCCCCAAGCAAAAGCGCGAAAGCCGAGGTGACCGCGGTGCCGAAGAGGACCGAGCCGGCGCCGAAGACGCCGAAGTTGGGCTGCCAGGTCGTCTCGTAGACGAAGGCGAAGCCGAACTTGGAGATCGCCGGCTGCGCGCCGTCGACGATCTGGTAGCCGACGAGGACGATCGTCGCCCCGGCGACCAGCGCCGCCGCCAGGCAGACGCCGAAGAGCGCCCGGTCGCCGAAGCGGTCGAGGCGCCGGCGCAGCCGGCTGACGTGGGCGCCGCGGGTGCCGACCCGAACCGTGGGTGAAGCGGTGGCCATTCCGCGGCAGGCTAAGTAGTCGCCCAGGCGCTCTTGTAACAGTGTTGTTACTTCGCGGGTTTACGGGATTGAAACAATTCCGCGAACTGTTCCGGACAGGCTGCGGGTGTGAAATCAAACTCGAAAGGACCCGCATTGTTTCGGAACAGGTTGCTCGCAGCGCTGATCGCGGCGGTCGCGTTGGTCGGCGGTACGGTTTCGGTCGCGCCCGCCGCCGCCTCGGCCGCCGGTCTCACGGGAGCCGGCTCGACGCTGGTCGCCCCACTGATGGCCAACTGGATCAGCAACTTCGAAATCAAAGAAGGCATCCCCGTCAAATACTCGGCGGTCGGCTCCGGAACCGGGATCGCACAGATCACCGCTCGCACCGTTGACTACGGCGCCTCCGACGCTCCGCTGACCCCTGAACAGGCCGCTGCCTGCAATAACTGCGTGCAGATCCCGTGGGCGCTTTCAGCGACTGCGCTCGGTTACAACATCCCGGGTGTCAAGAAGCTGAAACTGACGGGCAAGATCCTCGCCGGTATCTACTTCGGCCGGATCACGAAGTGGAACGACAAGAAAATCAAGGCGATCAACCCGGGGGTCAAACTGCCTGGCCTGACGATCACCCCGGTCTTCCGCAGCGACGGCTCCGGTGACACTTACACGTTCACCAACTACCTGTCGAAAATCAGCCCCGCCTGGAAGAGCGAAGTCGGCTACGCGACGACGGTCGGTTTCCCAGCCGGCGTCGGTGCCAAAGGCAACGCCGGTGTCACCGCAACGGTCGTGAAAACGCCGGGAGCGATCGGCTACATCTCCGCCTACTACCTGATCGCCGCCGGCCTCCACGCCGCCTCGATCCAGAACAACGCGGGCTACTACGCGCTGCCGAACATCGAGAACATCTCGAGCGCGGCCTCGACCGTGAAGAAGCTCGGACCGAGCAACGCCATCAGCATCACCAACCCCCCGAAGAAGGCCTCGACTGCCTACCCGCTGTCGACCTTCACCTACATGATCGTCCCCCGGGACGCTCCCCAGAATACGGCCCTGATTCAGTTCGCGAAGTACTGCCTGACGATCGGCCAGAAATACGGTGCAGCGCTCGATTTCGCACCGCTCCCCAAGGTCGTCAAACAAGCGGGCCTTAAAGCAGCCTCCTCGCTTTAGAACCGTCGCAGACGACCAGTTCCCGCGCCGTCAGGGTCAAGAGCCCTGGCGGTGCGGCTCGTAGCCGAAGTCTTCGATGAAAGCTAGTCGCCGCCGCTCATCCTGGCGGGCGAATTCCTCCTTCATCCTCTCGGTTTCTTCCCGATTGCGAATCAGTTCTTCGGCTCTTGCTGGGCGGTACCGCACGAGTTCCAGCGCCTCCTCGAAGTCGAAAACGCTTGATCTGTCGGCGAGGCGCCGGGCTAGGGCTCTTTGTTCTTGCTCCGTCATCTTTCTGAACCTATCGCTGGTTATGCGTTGTCACGTGCAGCGCTTCTTTCAACTGCTTGATTTGGATGTCGGCTTTGTCCTGTCTATCGGTGAGGTCGTCGATGAGACCCCTGAGTTTCTCGATTCTCTTCCCGCTCGATTTCGCCGACTGATCCGCCTCTTCCGCGAACTTCGCTCCTCGCGTCGAGATCTCGACTGGCAATCGCCCGCGGAGTAGGCCGGAGAAGGCCGGGGTGATGAGGAGCAGGCAGCCATAGAAGACGAGAAGAGCTGCCTCCAGCCGGTAGAGGATCGCCTGCCGAATAGCGACGGCGGGCAACTCCTCCGGGATAGGGATCAGGAAAGCGGCTGCGAGGGCGACGGTGAGAGCAGCCCCGGTCAGGACTCGGATGAGGCTGCGTGTTCGGCGCCCTGTCATTCCTAGGTAAGGTCGGGGCGCTCGTAAGTTCTCCCCCCAAACAAGCCAAGGGCCATCGCCCTAACCCGCGTTATCGGGCTTTTCACACGCTGCCTCGTTCGATGCCGAACTCTGTGTGTGAAAAGAGAACGAGCAAGGGAGAGCACCGATGACTTCCCGCGTTGACATGCATTGCCACTCCACCGCGTCACACTTTTCGAAGCTTGGCGTCCAGCGTTCGCTGGGACTGCCGGAGTGCGCGACGCCTCCTGAGGAGGTCTACGAGCTCGCCAAGCGGCGGGGGATGGACTTCGTCACGATCACCGACCACGACACGATCGACGGCTGCCTCGAGCTCGCCGATCGTCCCGACTGCTTTGTCTCCGAGGAGCTGACCGCCCGCTTCGCCGGCGAGCCCCAGGCGGTGCACGTCCTCTGTTACGGAGTCACCCCCGGAGACCACGAGTGGCTGCAGGCACATTCCGGCGACGTCGAAGCCTGCGCCGCATACCTCCACGAGCAGGGGATCGCTTGCGCCCTGGCGCATCCCTTCTTCAACGTCGCCGCGCCGCTGACCCGGCGCCACCGGCGGCGACTGGCGGAGCTCTTCCCTGTCTGGGAGGTCCGCAACGGCTCCCGAGCCGCCGAGCTGAACGCCCCCGCCGCGATCTACATCGAGACGCACGGCGGGATCGGCATCGGTGGCTCGGATGACCACGCCGGCGTCGACATCGGCCGCACCTTCACCGAGGCGCCCGCGGCCACGACGCCGGAAGAGTTTCTTGCCCACCTGCAGCGTGGCGACGTCGAAGCGCACGGGGAACAGGGCAGCGCCGCCAAGTGGGCGCACGCCGCGATGGCCTTGGCGACTCGGTCTTTGGCGGTGGGGGACGGAGGGGAGCCCCTCGGCGGACAACGGCGGGGAGGGTCCGGCGAGGGGCTCCCCTCCGTCCCCTCGGGCGGCGTGGGTGGTCCGGATCCGGCCGCTGTGTTGAAGATGGCCGAGCGGGTGATCCGGGAGGGTGCTGCCCGTGAGGGAAAGATCGCGAGCTGACGTCGGCCCCGAGGACGCGCGGGCGTTGCTTGAGGCATGGCTCGACGGGGTCGGCCTTGATCTCCGCGGCCGCGAGCTGATCGCCTACATGCAGTCGGACGAGTTCTCCCACGCAGACCTCTACCGCCGCGCTCGCCGCACCCACGATCGGCGCCTGCGGGTGGCGATCGACGGTGGTGCGAGGGCTGTCGCTGCGGGCGACTTCCCCGCCGCGGTAACCGGCCTCTTCGAGGCGTTGGTGCCGGCGGTTCCCTACGCGCCCGCGTCGGCGTTTCTCGGCGCCGAGAAAGCGAAGCTGCGCGACCGCCGCGGCGAGCGGCAGCGGGTTGCGGTGATCGCCGACGGGATCGGCTCGATGCACGGCGTTACCCACACGATCGAACAGATCCGCGAGCGCGGCGTCTCGGGCTTCGAGGTCGACATCGTCGGCACCGACCCCGGCGTCGACCGCCGCCTGCCCGCCGCGGCCGAGCTCGAGGTCCCCTTCTACGAGGGAATGACCCTTGGCGTCCCCGGCCTCCCCGACCTGGTCGAGACGCTGGCCGAGGGCTCCTACGACCTCGTCCACGTCACCGCCCCCGGCCCGGCGGGGATTGCCGCCACCCTGATGAGCCGGATCACCGGCGTGCCGCTGCTCGCCAGCTACCACACCGAGATCGCCACCTACGCCGGCATGCGCAGCCGCGACGAGGCGCTGGAGGCGCTGACCCGTGCCGGCCTCGGAGCCTTCTACTCGGCCCCGGCTGCTGTGCTCTCGCCGAGCCCCTCGGCCGACGCCTCGGTGGTCGCCCTCGGGGCCGATCCGGGGCGGGTCGGTCGCTGGGAGCGCGGCGTCGACGTCGAACGCTTCGACCCCGCGAAGGCCGACCGCGATGCCTTCCCCGGCGAGATCAAGGTGCTCTACTCTGGCCGCCTCACCCGCGAGAAGGGCGTCGACCTGCTCGCCGAGACCTTCCTCCGCGCCCACGCCGCCGATCCGCGCCTGCACCTGCTGCTCGCCGGTGGCGGCCCCGAGGAAGGCGAGCTGCGGGAACGTCTCGGCGAGAGCGCCACCTTCCTGGGGTGGCTCGCCGGCGAGGAGCTGCCGCGCGCCTACGCGAGCGCCGACGCCTTCCTCTTCTGCAGCAGCACCGACACCTACGGGCAGGTCATTCTCGAGGCGTCGGCCAGCGGCCTGCCGGTCGTTGCCGTCGCCGAGGGCGGCCCGGCGGCGCTGATCGAGAACCGCCACACCGGCCTCCTCTGCCGACCCGACGCCGACCACCTGGCGGGGACGCTGCTGCGGCTCGCATCCTCGCCGGCTCTGCGCCGGCAGCTCGGCGAAGCCGGGGTTCGCGCCGCCCGCGAGCGCTCCTGGGAGCGCTCGATGAGCCAGCTCGCCGCCGGCTACCGGCGGGCTCTCGACGGCGCCGCTGCGGCGCGCCCGCAGGTCGTAGCCCGTGCCGCATAATGGGTCGATCGACGACCCCGCCCTCTACTTCAACCGCGAGCTCTCCTGGCTCGACTTCAACGAGAGGGTTCTCGAACTCGCGGAGGACCCCGAGGTGCCGCTGCTGGAGCGGGTCCGCTTCTGCGCCATCTACGCCAACAACCTCGACGAGTTCTTCATGGTCCGGGTCGCCGGCCTCTTCGACCAGCTCGACGCCGGGATCGAAGCCCGCGGCCCCGACGGGCTCACCCCGACCGAGCAGATCGACGCGATCCAGCGGCGGGTGCTGGAGCTCGACGACCGCCTCTGCGGGGCCTTCGGTGGCAACCTGCGGCCGGCGCTGGAGGAGCAGGGAATCCGCATCGTCACCCTGGAGACGGCGACCGACGAGGAGCGGCGGGAGATCGACGACCGCTTCAAACATCAGGTCTTCCCGGCGCTGACGCCGCTGGTGATCGGGCTCGGCCGCCCCTTCCCCTACATCTCCAACCTCTCGCTCAGCCTCGGCGTGCTGCTGCGCGACTCCGAGAGCGGCAACGAGATCATCGCCCGGGTCAAGGTGCCGAAGGAGCTGCTCGGCCGCTTTCTTCCGCTCGGCGACGGCGGCCTCACCTTCGTCCCCCTCGAGGAGGTGATCGCGGCCAACCTCGACGCCCTCTTCCCGGGCATCGACGTGATCGACCACGGCTACTTCCGCGTCACCCGGGACGCCGACTTCACGATCTCCGACGAGGCCGACGACCTCCTGCAGGCGGTCCAGGACGAGATCCGCCGCCGCCGCTTCGGCGAGGTCGTGCGGCTCGAGGTGGAGTCGAGGATGAACCCGAAGCTGCGCTTGCAGCTGGTCGAGGCGCTGCGGCTGGAAGACCGCGAGGTCTACGACATCGAGGGCCTACTCGACCTCGCCGATCTGAACTCGATCGCCGACGTCCCCGGCCACGCCGAGCTGCGCTACCCGCCCTGGACGCCGGTAACGCAGCCTCGCCTCCAGGGCGAGGACGACGAGGGGGTCGACATGTTCGCCGAGATCCGCCAGCGCGACATCCTCGTCCACCACCCCTACGACTCCTTCGCGAACTCGGTCGAACGCTTCGTCGCCCAGGCGGTCGCCGACCCCGACGTGCTGGCGATCAAGCAGACCGTGTACCGGACCAGCGACGACTCGCCGCTGGTGCCGTCGCTGATCCGCGCCTCCGAACGGGGCAAGCAGGCGGTCTGCATGGTCGAGCTGAAAGCGCGCTTCGACGAGGAGGCGAACATCCATTGGGCGAAGTCGCTGGAGGAGGCGGGCGTCCACGTCGTCTACGGCATCCCCGGCCTGAAGACGCACGTGAAGGCGATCCTCGTCGCCCGCCGCGAGGGCGAGCAGGTGCGGGAGTACGTCCACGTCGGGACCGGCAACTACAACGCGAAAACGGCCCGGCTCTACACCGACCTCGGCCTCTTCACCGCCGATCCCGACCTCGGCGCCGACGTCGCCGAGATGTTCAACTTCCTCACCGGCTACGGGCGCCCGGCCGAGTACCGCAAGGTGCTGGTCGCGCCGACGACGATGCGCGACCAGATCGTCGCCGAGATCGAGCGTACCGCCGAGGCCCACAAGGCCGGCGAAGAAGCGCGGATCGCGCTGAAGATGAACTCGCTGGTCGACGCCCGCTGCATCCAGGCGCTCTACGCGGCCTCGCAGGCGGGGGTGAAGATCGAGATCAACGTGCGCGGGATCTGCTGCCTGCGGCCCGGGGTCGAGGGGGTCTCGGAGAACATCACCGTGCGCTCGATCGTCGGCCGCTTCCTCGAGCACTCGCGCATCTACGTCTTCCGCCGCGGCGAGGAGACGCGGGTGCTGATGGGCTCGGCCGACCTGATGCCGCGCAACCTCGACAGCCGTGTCGAGCTGATTGCCCCGGTCGAGGACACGGCGCTGAAGGCCGAGCTGCTCGACGTGCTCGAGCGCTGCCTCGCCGACAACGCCAGCTCCTGGGAGCTCGATTCCGACGGCGCCTGGTCACGGTGCCAGCCGGACGGCGAAATGCGCAGCGCCCAGGAGGAGCTGATGGCACGGCACTCCGCCCGCGCTGCCGAGCACCTGGCCGGTCCGCCGACCGCGGAAACTCCGGTCGTCTCGCGTCACTAGGACCGGCCGCCTCACTGGCGGGCGACGGCGACACCCCCGCGCACGCCTGGCGGCGGCGGACACTGCGCGGGGCGGCGTCCTCAGTCGGCCAAATAGCTCTGCTATTCGGCCTCCCTGCGTCCTTGCCCCGCTTGGTCCGGCGCTCGCCAGCCGTACACGCGGGTGTCGCCGTCGCCCACTAGGATGCGCCGCAGTGGCGCGCTTCTCGCTCCTCCCTCGCGACAGGACCTTCTTCGACCTCTTCAACCAGGCCGGCCAGAACTCCGTTCGCGCGGCCAAGCTGCTCGACGAGATGATGCATACGTGGCCGGATTCGGGCGCGCTCTCGCGGGAGATCGTGATCGCCGAGCAGGAGGGCGACAAAATCACCCACGAAATCGTCCAGCGTCTCAACTCGACCTTCGTCACCCCGATCGACCGCGAGGACATCTACAACCTGGCGACGCAGATGGACGACATCGTCGACTTCGCCGAGGAGGCGGCGGACTTCCTCGGCCTCTACAAGATCGAGGCGCCGATGGAGCAGGCCCAGGCGCTGACGAAAGTCCTCGTCGCCTCCTGCGAGCAGCTGGCGATGGGGCTGGAGAACCTCCCCTCGTTCAAGGACCTCGACAAGTACTGGATCGAGATCCACCGGCTCGAGAACGACGGCGACCGGATCTCCCGCGACGCCGTCGCCTCGCTCTTCTCCAACGGGATCGACCCGATGGTCGTGATCCGCTGGAAGGACATGTTCGCGGTGCTCGAGGAGGCGATCGACGCGACCGAGACCGCCGCTCAGATCCTCGAGGGCATCGTGATCAAGAACAGCTGAGGCCGTGGATTCCGACGTAATCCTCGTCCTCGTCGTCGCCACCGCGCTGGCGTTCGACTTCACCAACGGGTTCCACGACACCGCCAACGTCGTCGCCACCTCGATCTCGACCGGGGCGGCACGGCCGTCGGTGGCGATCGGCTTCGCGTCGCTGCTCAACTTCGTCGGCGCCTTCATCTCGATCAGCGTCGCCGCGACCGTCGCCAAAGACGTGGTCGACGCCGAAGTGATCACCCCGACGATCGTCTTCGCCGGCCTGATCGGGGCGATCGCCTGGAACCTGATCACCTGGTACTTCGGGCTGCCGTCGAGCTCCTCCCACGCGCTGATCGGCGGCGTCGTCGGCTCGGCCGTGGCCGCTGTCGGGTTCGACGCGGTGCTCGCCGAAGGGCTGGTCGGCAAGGTCCTGATCCCGGCCGTCGTCGCCCCGATCCTCGCCTTCCTCGTCGCCGGGTTCGCGATCGGGATCTCCTACCGGGTGGTGGGGAAGCAGCGACCGGGGATCGTCTCCCGTGGCTACCGCTACGGGCAGATCGTCTCCGGCGGGCTGCTGGCGCTGGCGCACGGGACCAACGACGCCCAGAAGACGATGGGCATCATCACCCTCGCCCTGATCGCCAACGGCACCCTCGGCGCCGAAGCCGACCCGCCGTTCTGGGTCATCGCCTCCTCGGCGGCGGCGATCGCCCTCGGCACCTACAGCGGCGGCTGGCGGATCATCAAGACCACCGGCACCCGGATCATCAAGATGGACGCCGCCCAGGGCTTCTCCGCCCAGGGCGCCGGCGCGGCGGTGATCCTCGCCTCGACCCACTTCGGCTTCCCGCTCTCGACCACGCATGTGATCAACGGCGGCGTGATGGGCTCGGGGGCGGCAAAACGGCTCTCGGCGGTGCGCTGGGGCGTCGCCGGCAACATTTTCGTCGCCTGGCTGCTGACCCTGCCCGCCGCGGCTGGGATCGGCGCCCTCACCTACGGGATCACGCGGATCTTCGGGACGGGTGCCTTGGGTCCGGTCCTGGTCGCGCTGATGGCGCTCTCGCTCGTCGCCGCCGCCTTCGCGCGGCGGGCCCAGGGCGGGGCGCCGGTGGAGGCGACCGGGGCGTGATCGCGACGATCGTCCACACCGACGAACTGCTGCAGACGGTCGCGGCATCACTGGTCGCCGGGATCGGCGTCACCTTCCTCTTCTCGCTCGGGATCTGGGGGGCGGGTCAGTTCGCCGAGCTGAACCGCAGCCAGCGCCCGGTTGCGGCGACGGCGGCGCTGGTGGTCAGCGGCGTGGCGCTTGCCTGCGTCGGCGCGGCGATCGTCATCGGCATCATCGTGATGACGAGCAAGTAGGGATTCCGAGGCCCGAGGGGAGGGGGTCGGCGGACAACAGAGGGGAGGGTCCGGCGACCCCCTCCCCTCGGGCCTCCCACGGGGGTTAGGTGTAGGTGTTGGCGTCCATCCACACTCGCCATATGGCCGCTACGGCGGCGGCGAAGAGGAGGATCCAGAGGAGCGTGCCGCCGCCGCTGGCGAAGAGCTTGTCGGTGCCGGCGATCAGCAGCAGGATCAACCCGATGGCGCCGTAAAGGAGGGCCCGGCGGGCGTCGGTGAGGGTGGCCAGGGTCAGCTGGTTTTCGCGGCTGAAGGTGTAGACCATCCAGGCGAGACCGGCCAGGAGCGCCATCGTCAGGGCGGTGAGCAGGGCTTCGGCGATGTTGCCGCCAGTGACCGTGAAGGCGACCGGGATCGCCAGCAGCATGATGATCGCGACGTTGCGAGCGGTGCGCACGCCCTCAGTTTACGAAGGCGCTCGTAAATCGAGGCAAAGATTTTGCGATCTGCGCGCCACGTGTGCGGATTTACTCGGCAGGTTTGGGCCATGTCGCCGAGGGCCGGAAGAGCAGCGCACGGGGAGGAGGGGACCGCGTCGGTCGAGTTGGTCGCCGTGGTCCCGTTCCTGCTGCTGGCGCTCTTGGTGGCCGCGCAGATCGCGCTTGCCGGACAGGCGCTCTGGTCGGCCAGCGTGGCGGCGCGGGCGGGAGCGCGGGCGGCGTTGGTCGGTGGGGACGCTTCCACCGCGGCGCGGGCCGCGCTCCCGCCTTCGATGAGGAAGGGGGCGAGGGTGGAGGAGGGGGCCGGGGTGGAGGAGGGAACTGGGGTCTCGGTCGAGGTCGAGGTGCCGCGCCTCGTCCCATCGCTGCCGCGGGTTCGGGTCGGAGCCGGCAGCGGCCTGGAGGGCGGCGATGGATGAGCGGGGACAGGCGACCGTCGAGCTGGTCGCGGCACTGCCGGCTCTCCTGCTTTCGGCGCTGGTGGCGCTGCAACTGCTCGCCGCCGGGTACGCGATGACGCTTGCCGACGGTGCCGCCGAGGCCGGGGCCCTGGCGATCGCCTCCGGGAGCTCGGCCGCCGATGCGGCCCGCGATGCTCTGCCCGGCTGGGCTCATGACGACGTCTCGGTTGCCGTCGAGGGCGGGGAGGTGACGGTGCGGCTGCGCCCGCCCTCGCCCTTCCGCGCGGTCGCCGAGCGTCTCGAGGTCAGCAGCAGCGCGGCGGCAAGGCCGGCGCCGTGACGGTCTTCGTCAACCCGTTGAAGGTTGCGCCGACCGTCCTGGTGACCGCGGTCGGCGAGGCCGAGGGCTCGCGCAGCGCCGCGGCCGCGCTGGCTTGTGCCACCGCTGAACTCGACGCCGCGCCGCTGCTGATCGTCGTCGGCGGTCGGGCACCGCGGCCGACGCTGATCGCCTCCGCTGCGGCTCAGCAACTGGAGGGCAGGTTGAAGGCTTACCTGGAAGACGCGAAGGTCGCCGCCCGAGGCCAGGTCTGCCACCTCGCGGTGGCGGCCGATGCGGAGGGGCTTGCTACCGCCGCCGCGGCGGCAGCGACCGCGCGTGAAGCCGGGGCGGTGGTTCACCTGCCGTCAGGGCTCCTGCAGTTGGCGCTCACCGAGCCGGCCTTCGAGGTTACGGCGGTTCTGCTGCGCGCAGATCTGAGCAGCGATCGAGCGCTGATCGCGCTTGCGGTGCGGGACTTACTCGATTCCGGGGTGAGAGCGGCGGTCTTGAAGCGCCGTCTCACCTGGGTTGCCGAGCGTCGCGCCCTCTTCGGAGTTCTTCCCGTTGGTGCTGCCGGCGGCCTCTCTGAGCGACTGGTCCGGCAGCTGACTCAGGCGGGGGCGGCGCGATGAGCAGGGCGAGGGAAGAGTCGGGCCAAGCGCTGATCCTGGCGCTGGGAGGGTCGTTGTTCCTGCTCATTGCCGCTCTGGCCCTAGTGGCGATCGCGGGGGCGGTGACCGGCAAAGGCCGTGCCCAGCGAGCGGCTGACCTCGTCGCGATCTCCGCGGTCCGTTCAATGCGGGACGACCTGCCGCGGTTTCTCTCGCCACCCCGGCTGCAGGATGGCCGCCCCAACCGGGAGCACCTCGAGAAGGCGGCGTATCTGGCACGCGCCCGGGCGGCGGGGTTGGCCGCGGCGAGAGCTAACGGGGTCGATCCGGATCGTGTCCGGGTCCGCTTCCCGGATGCGGCCACGTTTGCGCCTGTACGGGCTGAGGTCACCCTTGTCGCCGGGCTGCGGGAAGCGGACGGCCATCGGGTGGAGGCCTCCGCGGTCGCCGAAGCCGGGACGCCCTACGGAGGCGCCACTGCGGGCGCCGGAACGGCGATGGCTACCGGGGGAGGCTATGGCGGGCCGCTGGTGATGCGGGATGGGGAGGGAATGCGGCCCGACGTCGCCGCCGCCTACGACCAGATGGCGGCGGCGGCTCGCGCCGACGGTGTGGCTCTCCTCGTCGTCTCGGGCTTCCGCTCCGACGCCGAGCAGGCAGAACTCTTCGCCGCTCACCCCGACCCCACCTGGGTGGCTCCGCCTGGTCAATCGCTCCACCGCTGCGCGACCGAGCTCGATCTCGGCCCCTCCTCCGCCTACGGCTGGCTCGCCGCCAACGCCGGACGATTCGGCTTCGTCCAGAGGTATAGCTGGGAGGCGTGGCACTACGGCTTCGAGGCCGGCCCGGCGCCCTGCTCGCCCGCGGGGGAAGCAGTCGATGTAGCCGGAGGTGGGAGCGCTTCGTCGCTCACTTCCACCAACCTGCCCTCGTTCGTCCCGCCCCGGTACCGGGACCCGATCCTCCGCTCGGCTGCGCGCTGGAACGTGCCACCGGCGCTGATGGCAGGGCAGCTGATGGCCGAGTCCGGCTTCGACCCGACTGCGGGCTCCCCGGCAGGGGCTCAGGGAATCGCCCAATTCATGCCATCTACGGCAGATGCCTACGGCCTCACCAACCCCTACGACCCGGTTGCGGCGATCGACGCCGAGGCCCATCTAATGTCTGACCTCCTGCGCCAGTTCGGCTCCCCCGAACTCGCCCTCGCCGCCTACAACGCCGGCCCGGCACCGGTCGAAGCCTGCCACTGCATTCCGCCCTATCCGGAGACCCAGGCCTACGTCACCCGCATCCTCGCCCTGATCGGAGGAGCGGGAGCGATCGCGATGCCGAGCTTCGAAGTGCGACTGATCGAATAATGAATATCTGCTGTATCACCGGTGATACATTGGAGGAATGAGCAACGTGAGCATCAGAGAATTGAGAAACCAAGGGGGAGAGATAGTTGACCGGGCCGCGAACGGGGAGCGGATCACGATAACCCGTGACGGTAAGCCGGTGGCCGAACTGCGCCCATTGCGTCCGGACCTGCCCGCCGAGGCGATTCTCGAGAGGTCGCGACATCTGCCCCCCATCGATACCGAGGCGTTCCGCGCCGAGGTTGACGATTTCGTCGACTGGGAGCTATGACCATCCCCAGCCAGCACATACGAGGCGTCCTCGACACGTCGGTGGTGATCCTGCGGGACCGTCTATCGGGTCACGAGGTGCTCCCTGCTGTGCCGCTGATCACCGCGATAACTCTGGCCGAGCTCAGCGTCGGACCCCTGGTCGCAACCGACGAGGTTGAGCGTGCTCGCCGTCTCTCCCACCTACAGCAGGCGGAGGTTGACTTCAACCCCCTTCCTTTCGATGCCGATGCCGCAAGGGTCTTCGGGAGCGTCTCAGCCTCGTTGCGGAAGTCGGGACGCAAGTCGGTAGCTCGAGGTAAGGACGCGATGATCGCTGCGATTGCCTTGGCCGGCCGATTGCCCGTCTATACCTGCAACGCCCGCGATTTCGAAGGAATCGACGGTCTCGAGGTGGTCTCCGTCCCGGTCCCAGCATGAGCATGGGGAGGTCGACCCTTCTCGTCCAGCTCAGCGACCTCCATGTCGGCGGCAACGAGGACGGGAAGGATCCGATTCCGCGGCTCGCAGCGGTGATCGAGGCGGTTAGGTCGTTGCCGAACGCGCCGGACGCAGTGCTCGTATCCGGCGACCTCACCGACGACGGGGCGGAGGAGGGGTACCGGGTCGCGCGCGAGATGCTCACCAGGCTCGAGGTGCCGCTGCACGTCGTTCCCGGCAACCACGACGATCGCGCGCGCCTGCGTAAAGCGTTCGACCTACCCGGGGCCGGCGACGAGCCGATCAACTACTCGACCTCGGTCGGCGACCTTCGCCTCGTCGCTCCTCGACTCGAACGTGCCCGGGCAGGACCCCGGTCGCTACGACGCAGGGCGTATGGCCTGGCTCGACGAGGAACTGGCAGCCGAACCCGAGCGGCCGACGGTGTTGGCGGTGCACCACCCGCCGCTCACGACCGGAATCCCGGAGTGGGACGCGATCAACCTCAGGGCGATCGACAGCGGGAAGCGCTCGGCGCGGTGGTGAATCGCCACACGCAGCTGCGGGCCATCGTCGGCGGGCACTTGCATCGCGTCGCCACCTCGGTTCTTGGCCGGCTGTCCGGTCCTCGCGGCGCCCAGCACCTACCTGCCAGGTTCGCCCCAACTTCGAGCACGACGAGGTCACCTGGGTCGACCCGCCCGGCTTCGCGATCCATGCCCTGCGCGATGGTCGGCTCTCCTCGCAGGTGGAGACGGTCCCCTGCGTGTCGACTTAGTGTCCTCAGGGGCCACTAAGTCGACACGCGCTACGGCTTGACCGCGGTCGGCGTCAGGTGCTCGTGTACGAAGCGGACCACGGCCGCTCCCTCGCCGACGGCGATCGCGCAGCGCTTGATCGAGCCGGCGCGGACGTCGCCGGCGGCGTAGACGCGGGGGACGCTGGTTTCCAGCAGGCCCTCGGCTCCGACTTCCGTCCCGGTGCGGATGAAGCCCTTCTCGTCGCGCGCGACGGCTTCGCCCAGCCAGTCGGTGCAGGGTGAGGCGCCGAGGAAGAGGAAGAGGTAGGAGTAGGGGAGCCGGGTCGCCGTCGGTCAGGGTCACCGCTTCGAGCTGGTCGTTCTCGCCGTGCAGCTCGGCGATTTCGCTGCGGTCGCGGACGCTGACGCCGTAGCGGTCGAGCTCGCCGATCAGGTAGCTCGACATCGTCTCGCCGAGGTTCGGCACGTCGGTGGAGAAGGGTGACGAGGGCGCCGCCGCGGGCGAGCCAGACGGCCGCCTGGCCGGCGGAGTTGCCGCCGCCGACGACCCCGACCCGCTGACCGCCGCAGATCTGGGCCTCCGGCGGCCCGGCCGCGTAGAAGATGCTGATCCCCTCGTAGCGCTCGAGGTTCTCGACCGGGAGTTTGCGGTATTCGGCGCCGGTGGCGATGACCACCGCGCGGGCGGCGATCTCGTTGCCCTCCTCGAGGCGAACCGTGTGGTGCCCGTCGCCGGGCTCCAGCTCCCGAGCCCGGTACGGGGTCGCGGTGCGGGCGTTGAACTTGCGCGCCTGGGTGACGGCGCGGCTGGTCAGCTCGCTGCCGGTGATCCCGGCCGGGAAGCCGAGGTAGTTCTCGATCCGCCGCGAGGTCCCCGCCTGGCCGCCCAGCCCGGTGCTCTCGACGACCAGCGTCTCCAGGCCCTCCGAGGCTCCGTAGACGGCGGCGCCGAGGCCCGCCGGCCCGCCGCCGATCACCAGCAGGTCGACCTCCTCGCGGGGCTCCAGCTCCAGGCCGATCCCCAGGGCCCGCGAGAGCTCGCCGTCGCTCGGCGCCCGCAGCTCGCCACCGCCGGGCAGCCGCACCAGCGGCATCTCCGCCGGGTCCAGCCCGTCGATCAGCCGCGCCGCCTCGGCGCTCTCGGCCGGGTCGGTCCAGGTGTAGGGGAGGCGCTGGCGTTTGGCGAAGTCGATCAGCTGCCGGGTCGGGGCCGAGTCCGCGGCCGCCGACGATCTCGACCCCGATCCCCTGTCGCTGCTGCAGCAGCTCGCGCCGCTGGACGAAGGCCGAGAGGAGGATGTCGGAGAGCGGCGCGTCCTCGCAGCAGCAGCTTGCGCAGCTTTCCGCGCTCGACCGCGATGTAGCGCATCGGCTCGGTCACCACCGCGGTGAGGAAGACCGTCTGCCCGGAGAGCAGGTTCATCTCGCCGAGGAAGCCGGAGGCGCCGTGGCGGACGATCTCGTGCCCGGTGGCGTCGAGCACCGCGGCCTCGCCCTCGAGGATGGCGATGAACGGGTAGGTCTCGTCGCCGATCCGGAACAGCTCCTCGCCGACCGCGGCGGTCCGCTCCTCGCCGTGCTCGGCCAGCGTCGCGAGCTGGCTCTTGGAGAGAACGCGACTGACAGGAGCGACCACGCGTCAAGGCTACTGCGACCGGGGTAGCCTGCTCCTGACGTCAGCGACCGAAAGGACCCGATGCGCAACCCCTTCACCCATAAGAAGCTGGAAGAGGTCAAGGACTCGGCGGCGGATTTCGGCCACGGCGACGCGATGGAGGCCCGTTTCGCCAAGGGCGACCTCGAGACCGAGGAGACCGGCTTCAGCTTCCACCGGCTCAAGCCGGGCAAACGCCAGCCCTTCGGCCACAAGCACGAGGACGCCGAGGAGGTCTACGTGGTCGTCCGCGGCGACGGTCTGTTCAAGCTCGACGACGAGATCATCGAGGTCGAGACGCTCGACGCGATCCGCGTCTCACCCGAAGTCACCCGCGCCTTCGAGGCCGGCGAGGAGGGTCTCGAGGTGATCGTCTTCGGCCCCCGCAAGGACGGCGACGGCTCCCTCGACCCCGAGTTCTGGCCCAACTGAGCAGCGAATAGACTGCCGCCGATGCCCACCGAGGTCCAGGGAGTCGAGGGGATGAAGGCGCTGGTCGGCCAGGAGGTCGGGCCGAGCGAGTGGCGGACGATCACCCAGGCCGACATCGACGCCTTCGCCGAGCTCTCCGGCGACCACCAGTGGATCCACGTCGATCCCGAGCGGGCGAAGACCGAGAGCCCCTACGGCACCACGATCGCCCACGGCAACCTCACCCTCGCCACCGTCGACGGCTTCCGCGACGAGCTGATCTCCTCCACCGGCTTCGCCCTCGGCGTCAACTACGGCTGGAACAAGATCCGCTTCCCGGCCCCGGTCCCCGTCGACTCCAGGATCCGCGCCAAAGCCGAGGTCGTCTCGGTCGAGGAGAAGGGCGGCGGCTGGTACGAGGTCATCACCCGCTTCACGATCGAGGTCGAGGGCGGCGAGAAGCCCTGCTTCGTCGGCGACTCGGTGACGCGGGTGATGGCCTCAGCCGGCTGAAGGCAGCCGCTCGAGCGCCTCGACCGTGTGGGCGCAGGCCCGCGCCGCCTCGGTCCCCTTCGTCTCGAGATGGTCGAAGAAGAAGCTGCGATGGGTCTCGTGCTCGTGGAAGTGATGCGGGGTGAGGACCGCCGAGATGACCGGGACGCCGGTCTCCAGCTGCACCTGCATCAGGCCGCCGATCACCGCTTCGGCGACGAACTCGTGGCGGTAGATGCCGCCGTCCACCACCAGGCCGGCCGCGACGATCGCGTCGTAGTTGCCGGTCTCGGCAAGCCGGCGGGCATGTAGCGGGATCTCGAAGGCTCCCGTCACCTCGAAGAAGTCGAGCGTTCTCCGCCGCGTTCCGAGCTCGGCGATCTCGGCGGTGAATCCCTTCTTGATCTGGTCGACGAGGTCCTTGTGCCAGCAGGACTGCACGAAGGCGATGCGTTGCTCACTGTGGGCCATCTGTCTCTCCTCTCGGCTCGGGCTGCCAGCTCCAGCGGTGCGCCTTTTGCACCCTATAAGGGGTAAAAGGCGCACCGCTGTGCTCGGCTGCGGCTACTTGACGGTCAGCGTCCCTTCCATGCCGGCCTGGCGGTGGCCCGGGACGGAGCAGTAGAAGGTGTATTCGCCGGGTTCGAGTTCGGCGGTGGTCGAGTCGGAGCCTTCGGCGAGGATTTCGGTTTCGGCGATGGTTTCGCCGCTGGAGTCTTCGATCGCGACGTCGTGGGGGACCGGCGAGGAGTTGGTGAAGTTGACGGTCACCTTGCCCGCCTTGGCGGTCGCTTCGTCGCTGGTGAAGGCGAGGGCGCCGCTGGGGTCGGCTTCGAAGTCGAGCTCGAGCCGGCGCTGCCGCCTTCGGCTTCGGCGCTCGCCGCCTTCGGCTTCCTTCTTCGCGCTTCGCCGCTTCTTGAGCTCGTTTCGGCGTCGTCGGCGGCTTCCGTCGCCGGTGCTGGTGTCGTCGCCGCCGCCGCAGGCGGCGAGCGCCAGGGCGGCGAGGAGCAGGGCGAACAGGGCTACGAGTTTCTTCATTTCGGTTCCTTTCCCGCGGGGACTGGTCAGTCGACTCTAGTCGCGATACGGGCGTCGGCGCCACCCGGTTCAGCGCCCGTGGAACTCGGGCGTGCCGCCGCTGAAGAAGGTCTCGACGCCGTTGCGGAGGTCTTCGGTCGCCATCGAGTCGGCGATTCCGTGCCGCTCCAGCTGCAGGTGGTCGTTGATCGAGTTCTCGATGCTGACCCCGACCAGCTTCTTCGCCATCCGCACGTAGTGGGGCGCCTTCTTCGCCAGCTCGCCGGCCAGCACCTGGCGCCCGCTGCATCAGCTCGTCGGGCTCGACGACCTCGCTCACCAGCCCCAGCTCCTCGCGCCTCGTCGGCGCTCAGGTTCGGGTCGTCGAGCAGCAGTTCCAGCGCCTTGCTCGGGCCGACGACGCGCGGCAGGAAGTAGGTCATGCCGCCGTCGGGGGAGGCGCCGATGCGCCCGTAGGCGGGGGCGAAGAAGGCGGCGCTGGAGGCGATCCGGATGTCGCAGGCGAGCGCCAGCGAGAAGCCCGGCGCCGGCGGCCGGCCCGTTGATCGCGGCGATCACCGGATAGGGGATCCGCCGCAGGTCGATGATCGCCTGGTGCAGCGCCTCGGCGCCGCGCCGCACGTCGGAGGGCAGGTCGATCTCGTCGGACTCGACCCCTTTGCGGAACCAGGTGACGTCGCCGCCGGCGCAGAAGGCCTTGCCGGACCCGGTCACGATCAGCGCCCGCAGCGGCGCCCGGTCCGCGAGCCAGCCGAAGGCGACGATCATCTCGCCGATCATCTCCGGGCTCATCGCGTTGAAGGCGTCGGGCCGGTCGAGGGTGAGGGTGCCGATCTCCCCGTCGATCTCGATCCGCATCGTGTTCAGCTGCGGCGGGTTGACGGTCTCGGTGCTCATCTCTCTCCCTCTTGGCGTTCGGTTTGGCCGAGTGGCCAGCAGCCTACCCTTAGGGGGATGGCAGAAGGCAGGCGGAAAGACGGCGGCGAGAAGGCGCTGACCCGGGCCGAGCGGATCGCCCAGCAGCGCAAATCCCTGCCCGACCAGCCCGGCGTCTACCTCTTCTACGACCGCGACGGCGAGCTGCTCTACGTCGGCAAGGCGCGCTCGATCCGCAAACGGATCGGCTCCCACTTCTCCGGCGGCGACACCCGCCTGACCTCGCGGATCGACCGCATCGAGAGCCTCGTCACCGCCAACGAGGCCGAGGCGCTGCTGACCGAGCAGAGCTTCATCAAGCGCCACCGGCCGCGCTTCAACATCCGCCTCCGCGACGACAAGTCCTACCCCTACGTCGCGTCAGCCTCGACGAGGACTACCCGCGCGTCTACTTCACCCGCGAGAAGCACCGCTCCGGCCGCGCCTACTTCGGCCCCTTCTCCAGCGCCAAGCGGGTGCGGGAGACGCTCGACCTGCTCGGCAAGCTCTTCCAGTTCCGCACCTGCGAGGGCAAGGAGCCGGGCCGCCGCTCCGGCAGCCCCTGCCTCGACTACTACATCAAGCGCTGCGGGGCGCCCTGCGTCGACTACATCAGCCAGGAGGAGTACCGCCACAACATCGAGGCGATCGTCGACTTCCTCTCCGGCCGCTACCGCCAGGTCGAGCGCGAGGAGGAGGAGAAGATGAAGGCCGCCGCCGCGGCGCAGGAATTCGAGCGGGCGGCGATCCACCGCGACCGCCTGAAAGCGATCCGCTCGCTGTTCGAGCGCCAGCGGGTGGCGGGGGCGACGATGGGCACCGCCGACCTGATCGGGGTCGCGGTCGAGGGCGCCGACGCCAACGCCCAGGTCTTCCAGGTCCGCGACGGGATCCTCGCCGAGCGCCAGAGCTTCTACCTCGAAAACGAGGGCGAACGCGAGCCGGCCGAGGTCGCCGAGGAGTTCATCTCCCAGTACTACTCGGCCTCGCCCTCGATGCCGCGGACGATCGTCGTCGGCCCCTACCTGCGCGACCGCGCCGCGGTCCTGGCCGAGGCGCTGAGCGAGCGCCGCGGCTCCCCGGTCGAGGTCCGCGCCGCCGAGCGCGGCGACAAACGGCGGCTGCGCGAGCTGGCCGAGCGCAACGCCCAGCTCGCCCTCGACCAGGACCGGCTGCGGCGCGAGCACCGCCGCACGCGCCGGGTCGAGTCCTGGCGGCGCTGGCCGAGGCGCTGGGGATGGAGGAGCTGCCGGTGCGGATCGAGGGCTTCGACATCTCGACGATCGGCGGCGAGCACACCGTCGCCTCGATGGTCGTCTTCGAGGGCGGGGCGACGAAGAAGTCCGACTACCGCCGCTTCAAAGTCCGCGGCGACCTGCGCGAGGACGGGGTCGGCAACGGCGGCCCCGACGACTTCGCCTCGATGGAGGAGGTGCTCTGCGCGGCGGATGGCGCGCTACCTCGAACAGGCCGACCTCTCGCCCGCACGACCGCAAACGCGACGCCAGCTTCGCCTCGCTCCCCTCGCTGATCCTGATCGACGGCGGCAAAGGGCAGCTGGCGGCGGGGGTGCGGGCGCTGGCGCCGTTCACCGAGCGCGGCGTCACCGTCGTCAGCCTCGCCAAGCGCCTGGAGGAGGTCTACGTGCCGGGGCGCTCGCAGCCACTCGACCTCGCCGCCGACTCGGAGGCCTCGCGCCTGCTGCAGCGGGTCCGCGACGAGGCGCACCGGTTCGCGATCGACCACCACCGCGGCCGCCGCGACCGCGGCATGCTCGAGGGCTCGGTCCTCGACGACCTGCCCGGCGTCGGGCCGGCGCGCAAGCGGGCGCTGCTGCAGCACTTCGGCACGCCGGAGCGGTTTCTCGCCGCCACCCGCGAGGAGCTCGAGGCAGTGCCCGGTCTGCCTGGCAAAGTAGGCCGCGAGATCCATGAGCAGCTCAACCGGACCAACTGAGGTGGCGATGGCGAAGCAGGTGACGCTGGTCGTCATCACCGGCCACTCGGGGGCGGGCAAGTCGGAGGCGATCGCCGCCTTCGAGGACGGCGGCTACTTCTGCGTCGACAACCTGCCGCCGCGGATGATCGCCGGCCTCGGCGAGCTCTTCCGCCACGAGGGCAGCGGCGTCGAGCGCGCCGCCGTCGTCTCCGACGTCCGCGGCGGCGAGTACTTCGACGGCCTGTTGCAGGTGCTCGACGACCTCGAGACCGAAGGGCTGCGGCCGATGGTCCTCTTCCTCGAGGCCGACGAGGAGATCCTGCTCGACCGCTACAAGGAGACCCGCCGCCGCCACCCGCTGGCGCCGGAAGGGCGGATCGTCGAGGGGATCCGGGCCGAGCGCGAGCTGCTGGCGCCGCTGCGCGAGCGCGCCGACAAGGTGATCGACACCAGCGACCTGACCGGGGCCGAGCTGCGGCGGCAGATCACCGAAGAGCTGCTGGGCCAGGAGGAGACCGGCAAGCTCGCCCTCACCCTGCTCACCTTCGGCTTCAAGAACGGGCCGCCGCGCGACGCCGACCTCACCCTCGACGTCCGCTTCCTGCCCAACCCGCACTACGTCGACGAGCTGCGGCCGAAGACCGGCCTGGACGCAGGAGGTCCGGACTACGTCGAGCAGGGGACCCAGGCGGGCGAGTTCTACGGCCGCCTGCTGCCGCTGCTCGAGTTCCTCGTCCCGGCCTACGTCGCAGAGGGCAAGAGCCACCTGACGATCGCCGTCGGCTGCACCGGCGGCCGCCACCGCTCGATCACCGTCGCCGACCGCATCCGCCGCGACCTCGCGTCACGCGAGGACGTGATCGTCAGGGTGAAGCACCGGGACGTAGAGCTTGGTGGCTGAGGGGTGGTTGGGGGGCGGGCCGGGGGAGTCTCGGCGGACAACAGCGGGGAGGGTCCGGCGAGACTCCCCCGGCCCGCCCTAGAATCGCCCCTCCTTGGCTGAGGCTGTCATCTCCATCCGTGGTTTGCGGAAGTCCTATGGGGCTACCGAGGCTGTCCGCGGTATCGACCTCGAGGTCGAGCGCGGCGAGGTCTTTGCGTTTCTCGGCCCCAACGGGGCGGGGAAGACGACGACGGTCGAGATCCTCGAGGGCTACCGGAAGCGCAGCGGCGGCGAGGTCTCGGTGCTCGGAGAGGACCCGGAGCGGGCGGGGCGCGAGTGGCGCGAGCAGATCGGGATCGTCCTCCAGAGCGGCCGCCTCGACCCCTACCTGACCGTGCGCGAGTCACTCGACCTCTACGCCGGCTACTTCCGCTTGCCGCGCCCGACCGAGGAGGTGATCGCGCTGGTCGGCCTCGAGGGCAAAGCCGACGAGCGCGCCAGCCGCCTCTCCGGTGGCCAGCAGCGCCGCCTCGACGTCGGCATGGCCCTGGTCGGCGACCCCGAGCTGCTCTTCCTCGACGAGCCGACCACCGGCTTCGACCCCTCGGCCCGCCGCCAGGCCTGGGACGTGATCGCCGGCCTCCGCGACCTCGGCAAGACCGTCTTCCTCACCACCCATTACATGGACGAGGCGCAGCGCCTCGCCGACCGGGTGACGATCATCGCTGCCGGTGAGATCGTCGCCCGCGGCACCCCCGAGGACCTCGGCGAACGCGAACGCGGCGAGACGACGATCCGCTACCGCCAGAACGGCCGTGAGGTCGTCCTGCAGACGATGACGCCGGTGCAGACCCTGCACGAGCTGACTGAGAAGGCGTTGGCCGACGGCGAGCCGCTGGAGGGGCTGGAAGTGACGCGGCCATCGCTCGAGGACGTTTACCTGGAGCTGACCGCCGCCTCGGAGCCTGCCGAGTGACCGGCCTCGCCCTCGTCGGCCACCAGTTCCGCTACGACCAGAAGGCCTTCTGGCGCAACCCGGCGTCGGTCTTCTTCACGGTGATGTTCCCCGTGATCCTCTTCCTCATTCTCGCCCTCGTCTTCAGCGGCGAAGACGTCAACGTCCGCGGCGGGATCGACGCGACCACCTACTACGTGCCGGCGATCATGTCGCTGGCGATCATCTCGGCGACGATGCAGACGCTGGCGATGACCCTGGTGATCGCCCGCGAAGACGGCCGCCTCAAGCGCGGCCGCGGCACCCCGATGCCGCCCTGGGTCTTCATCGCCGGCCGGGTCGGCAACTCGATCGTCGTCGCCCTGATGATGCTGGTCCTGCTGGCGGCGATCGGCGCTCTCTTCGGCGCCGACGTGCCCTGGGACCGGCTGCCGGCGATCCTCCTCACCCTCGTCATCGGCGCCGCCGCCTTCTGCTGCCTCGGCATCGCCCTGACGGCGCTGATCCCCTCCCAGGACGCCGCCGCCGCGATCGTCAACGCGATGCTGCTGCCGCTCTACTTCCTCTCCGGCGTCTTCATCCCCGAAGACCAGTTGCCCGACGGCGTCATCACCTTCGCCGACCTCTTCCCGGTTCGCCACTTCTTCGACGCCTTCTTCGACGCCTACGTCCCCGCCGGCGGCTCCGCCGTCTCCTGGGACAACCTCGCGATCGTCGCCCTCTGGGGTATCGCCGGCCTCCTGCTGGCGATCAGGTTCTTTAGATGGACTCCCAAGTCCGGCTAGATCTATAGCCTCCACCTCTCATGCTTCACCACGTCCTCCTGGAGGTCGCCGACCTCGATCGCAGCGCGGCCTTCTATGACTCGATGCTCGCCCCGTTGGGATGGCGGCGCCATTTCGAGCAGGACCAGACGATCGGCTGGGGCATCGCCAAACCCGTCTTCTTCGTCTCGTCAAAGCACGACCCGGCGCCCGGATTCGGCCTGCTCAGCTTCTCGGCGCTGGGGATCGTCGCGGTCAAGGCGGCCTGGGAGAATGGGGTGAAAGCGGGCGGCATCAGCGTTGCCGACCCCGGCGAGCAGCGCTCGCACGGCTCCGGCTCCTACTCCGCTTTTCTCCAGGACCCCGACGGGTACGAGATCGAGATCACCATCGGCTCCGACTAGCCGGAGCCGGGAACGCCGAGTCCATAGGATCGGCTTCCCCAAACAAAATCAGGAGGAATTTGTTCATGGCTGTGAAGGTCGGCATCAACGGTTTCGGTCGCATCGGGCGCAACGTCTTCCGGGCCGCCAAGGAGGCCAACGCGGACATCGACTTCGTCGCCGTCAACGACCTCGTCGACACGGCCACGATGGCCAACCTGCTCAAGTACGACTCGATCCTCGGCCGCTTCCCCGGCGGCGTCGAGCTCGCCGGCGACACGATCGTCGCCGGCGGGGACGAGCTCAAGGTCCTCTCCGAGCGCGACCCGGCCGCCCTGCCCTGGGGCGATCTCGGGGTCGACGTCGTGATCGAGTCGACCGGCTTCTTCACCAAGCGCGCCGACGCCGCCAAGCACCTCGAGGCCGGCGCCAAGAAGGTGATCATCTCCGCTCCGGCGACCGAACCGGACGTGACCGTCGCCCTCGGCGTCAATTTCGACTCCGCTTACGACCCCGACAGCCACCACGTCATCTCCAACGCCTCCTGTACCACCAACTGCCTGGCGCCGCTGGCCAAGGTCCTGCACGAGTCCTTCGTCATCGAGCAGGGGCTGATGACGACGATCCACGCCTACACCGCCGACCAGCGCCTGCAGGACATGCCGCACAAGGACCCGCGCCGCTCGCGCGCCGCGGCCCTCAACCTGATCCCGACCACGACCGGCGCCGCCAAGGCCGTCGGCCTGGTGCTGCCGGAGCTGAACGGCAAGCTGAACGGGTTCTCGATGCGCGCCCCGGTCCCGACCGGCTCCGCCGTCGACCTCGTCTTCACGACGCCGAACCCGGTCGATCCCGACCAGATCAACGCCGCCCTCAAAGCGGCCGCCGAGGGCCCGCTGAAAGGCATCCTCGCCTACACCGAGGACCCGATCGTCTCCACCGACATCGTCGGCGATCCGCACTCCTCGATCGTCGACGCCGGCTCGACGATGGTGATCGGCGACGGCCGCATGGCGAAGGTGATCAGCTGGTACGACAACGAGTGGGGCTACTCCAACCGCTGCGTCGAGCTGGCCGGCAAGGTCCTCCCGTAGCGTTCCGCCCGACCGGCTGATGGGCTTCGACAAGGCAAGCGTCCGCGACGCCCCCGTGAAGGGGCGCCGGGTCCTCGTCCGGGTGGATTTCAACGTCCCCTTCAAGGAGGAGGGCGGCGAGCGGGTGGTCGCCGATGACACCCGCATCCGCGCCGCCCTGCCGACGATCGAACTGCTGCGCGAGCGGGGCGCGGCACTGGTCCTGGTGTCGCACCTTGGGCGGCCGAAGGGCAAGCCGGACCCGGCGCTCTCGATGGCGCCGGTGGCGAAGCGACTGGGCGAGCTGCTGGGGACGGAGGTGAAGCTGGCGCCGGGCGTGATCGAGGGCGACGTCGACCTCACCTGTGGCGCTCTCGGTCCCGGCGACGTGCTGTTGCTGGAGAACGTCCGCTTCGAGCCGGGGGAGACGAAGAACGACCCGAAGCTGGCCGAAAACCTGGCTCAGCTTGCCAGTGTCTACGTCAACGATGCCTTCGGCGCGGCCCATCGGGCGCACGCCAGCACGGCGGGCGTCGCCAACTACTTGCCCGCCTACGCCGGCCTTCTGCTGGAGCGCGAGGTGACCGAACTGACCAGGGTTGTCGAGGATCCGCAGCGGCCGCTCGTCGTCGTCCTCGGCGGCGCCAAGGTTTCCGACAAGGTCGGGGTGATCGACCGCTTCCTTGAGGTCGCCGACAAGGTCCTGATCGGCGGGGCGATGTGCTTCGGCTTCTTCAAGGCACAGGGGATCGAGACCGGCAACTCGCTGGTCGAGGGGGTCGAGCTGGCGGGAGAGGCGCTGGAGCGGGCGAAGCAGTCCGATTGCGAGCTGGCGCTGCCCGTCGACCTGGTCCTCGGGCGCGAGTTCGCGGCCGAGACCGAGCGCAAAGAAAGCGATGGGGTGGAGGTGCCCGAGGGCTGGATGGGGCTCGACATCGGGCCTCGCAGTGCGAAGGCTTACGCGCAAGCTGTGAAAGAGGCCGGCACCGTGCTTTGGAACGGGCCGATGGGCGCCTTCGAGCTTGAGCCCTTCGCCGCCGGCACCCGCGTCGTCGCCGAAGCGGTTGCCGCGGCGCCGGGGACGACGGTGGTCGGCGGTGGCGACAGCGTTGCCGCGCTGAACCGGTTCGGTCTCGAGGACGAGGTCGACTGGGTCTCGACCGGCGGCGGCGCCTCGCTCGAGCTCTTGGAGGGAAAGAAGCTGCCGGGCGTGGAGGCCCTGCTCGACGCTGGAGAGGAGATCGCGAGTGCCTGACCGCACGCCGTACATCGCCGCCAACTGGAAGATGCACAAGACCGTCGCCGAGGCGGCCGAGTTCGTCGACACGCTGCTGCCGCGGATCGCCGCAACGCAGTCCGACGTCGTCATCTGCCCGCCGTTCACGGCGCTGACCGCGGTGGTCGAGCGCCGCTACGGGACCGCGGTCAAGGTCGCCGCCCAGAACATGCACGAGGAGGACTCGGGCGCCTTCACCGGCGAGGTCTCGGCGCCGATGCTGGTCGAGCTCGACGTCGAGGCGGTCGTCCTCGGCCACTCCGAGCGCCGCCAGTACTTCAACGAGACCGACGAGGCGCTCGCCCGCAAGGTCCCCGCCGCCCTCGCCGCCGAGCTCGAGCCGATCCTCTGCGTCGGCGAGAGCGAGGAGGCGCGCGACGCGGGGGAGACCGAGGAGGTGCTGGAGCGCCAGCTGCAGGCGGACCTCGGCGGGATCGAGCCGGGGCAGATCGAGAACGTCGTCGTCGCCTATGAGCCGATCTGGGCGATCGGCACCGGCCGCACTGCGACCCCGGACCAGGCGCAGGAGGTGTGCGCCTTCATCCGTGACGTGCTGCGCGCCCGCGGCGGCGCCGCCGATCGGGTGCGGATCCTCTACGGCGGCTCGGTCAAGCCGGCCAACGCCGCCGAGCTGCTGGCGCTGCCCGACGTCGACGGCGCCCTCGTCGGCGGTGCCTCGCTCGACGCCGAGGAATTCGCGGCGATCATCGACGCGGCAGACTGAGATAGATGAGCCCGCTCGTCCCCTCGCTCGCCCTGATCATCCTCGACGGCTGGGGGTTGGCCGAGCCGGGGCCGGGCAACGCGATCTCGCTCGCCGAGACGCCGGTCTTCGACCGCCTCTGGGACGAGTTCCCGCACACCCAGCTCTCCGCCCAGGGCCGCGACGTCGGCCTTCCCGAGGGCCAGATGGGGAACTCCGAGGTCGGCCACCTCAACCTCGGCGCCGGCGCGATCGTCAAGCAGGACCTGGCCCGGATCGACGACGCCGTCGCCGACGGCAGCTTCTTCGAGAACGAGGCGCTGCTCGCCGCCTGCGAGCGTGCCCGCAACAGCCCGCGCGGGCGGCTGCACCTGCTCGGGCTCGTTTCCGACGGCGGCGTCCACTCCGGCTGGGAGCACATCGAGGCGACGATCGAGCTCGCCGCCCAGGAGGGCGTGCCCGACGTCGTCTTCCACGCCTTCACCGACGGCCGCGACACCCTCCCGCACGGCGGCAAGGGCTACGTCGAGGAACTGGAGCGCTGGCTGCACGCCGCCGGCCGCGTCGCCACCGTCAGCGGGCGCTACTACGCGATGGACCGGGACACCCGCTGGGAGCGGACCAAGCTCGCCTACGACGCGATCGTCCACGCCCAGGGCCTGCACGCGCCCACCGCCGCCGCGGCGATCGCCGAGTCCTATGAGCGCGGCGAGACCGACGAGTTCGTCAAACCGACGGTGATCGGCGACTACGACGGCGCCGCCGAGGGCGATGTCGGGATCTTCATCAACTTCCGGCCCGATCGGGCTCGGCAGCTGACCCGGGCGCTCGCCGAGCCGGGCTTCGACGAGTTCTCTCGCGCCGGCGCCGCCCCACTCGATCTGACCACGATGACCTCCTACCGCAAGGGCTGGCCCTACCCGGTCGCCTTCCCTGAGCGGCGGCCGGCGACGACCCTGGCGGAGACGATCGCCGCCGCCGGCGGCAACCAGCTCCACGTCGCCGAGACCGAGAAGTACGCGCACGTCACCTACTTCTTCAACGGCGGCAAGGAGCAGGAGGTGGAGGGGGAAGAGCGGGCGCTGGTCGAATCGCCGCGCGACGTGCCTACCTACGACCACAAGCCGGAGATGAATGCCGAAGGCGCCGCCGGGGCCTTCGTCTCCCACTGGAACGGGGGCAGCTACCGCTTCGGGATCATCAACTTCGCCAACCCCGACATGGTCGGACACACGGGCGTGATCCCCGCCGCGGTCAAAGCCGTCGAGACCGTCGACACCCAGCTCGGCAAGATCATCGAGGCGGTCACCGCCAAGGGCGGCGCCTGCATCGTCACCGCCGACCACGGCAACTGCGATCACATGCTCGAGCCCGACGGCTCCCCCAACACCGCCCACTCCCTCAACCCGGTCCCCCTCGTCGTCACCAGCAAGGGAATCGACCTCCGCGACAGCGGCATCCTCGCCGACGTCGCCCCCACGGCCCTAGCCCTCCTCGGCATTCCCCAGCCCGAGGCGATGACCGGCCGCTCGCTGATCGCTTGAGGGCAATACCGCCTCCGGCGGAACTAGCATCGCCTCATGCCTACGGTGCGGGGGGTACTCGAGAACGTGCTCGCGGGGATAATCATGCTCGGGCTTGCCTGGGGCGTATCTCGCATCGACGCATCGATCCAGCTCTGGGTCGCTCTGCTGCTCTTCGCCGGCGCTCTGGCAATCGGGTATCGGCTGGGAATCTCGCGGCGCACCCCGGAGGATCTCGCCAGCTACCAGGCGGATCTCCTCAGGGACGCGATTCTGGCTCTGCGGGATTTCGAGGCCGGTCGACTGGAGGTCTCGCTTGAGAACCTGATCGAGCGGGGAATTCTGGGTCCAGCCGGGTACGGGCTCAGCGCCGTCGCAGGCGAGCAGATCAGACTCTCCGTGCTCGAGCTCGACGACTCCGGCGAGAGCTTCCGAATGCTCTATGAGTCCGGTCACTCACTCGGGAGGAAAGCCAACTTCTTCCTGCCGCGGGCGTCCCTCGCGGGGCATGCCTTCGAGACCAGAAGGCTGCAGTGGACCGACAACGTCGAGGAAGACAAGCGTTGGCAGCCTCACCCGATGGCAATCGAGAGGCGCAGTTACCGCTCGCTTGCCTCGATGCCGATCGTGGTCGGCGATGAGGCAGTCGCCGTTCTGAACGTGCTCTCCAGTGAGAAAGGCGCGTTCTTGAAAGGCGATCTCACGTATATCGAGCTGCTTGGGGGTCTCATCAGCCTCGTTCGGACCCTCCATTCTGCCGCCGGGGCATCGTCTAATCTCGCTTCAGATTCATCCGATCCGACCAAGGGAATCTAAATGGCGCACGGCTCTATTTCGACGGGTCCATCAGAGCTTTACCTGCAGCTCTTGAAAGGCGAGATCACGCCTGAGGACTATGCGAAGCAGACGAAGAAGAGGATCCAGGAAGAATCGCGGAAGCGACCTGTAGCGAGCGGCGGGTAGCACTGCCGTAGCCCGGCAGTCGCCGGCCGAACTCCGCCGACCCATACGCTGCCGCCGTGCGCAGCGATCCGCAGCGACTCCAGTTCGAGATCGAGGCCCGTGACGGCAGCGCCCGGGCGGGGGTCATCCATACCGCTCACGGGCCGATCGAGACGCCGGCCTTCATCCCGCTGGCGACGAAGGGGACGGTGCGGGGGCTGGAGTCGGCCGAGGTGGCCGAGCTCGGCTACCAGTTGATCCTCGGCAACACCTACCACCTCTTCGTCTCGCCGGGGCCGGAGCGGATCGCCGCTGCGGGTGGGCTGCACGGGTTCATGAACTGGGAGCGTGCGGTGATCACCGACTCCGGCGGGTTCCAGGTCTTCTCGCTCGCCCACGGCGGCGTTGCCAATGAGGTCAAGGGTTCAGGCCGCTCCGGCGACCACGGGTCCAAGGTCGAGATCAGCGAGGAGGGGGCGCGCTTTCAGTCGCCGCGCGACGGAGCCGAGCTCTTCATCTCGCCTGAGGTCTCGATGAGCGTGCAGGCGCAGCTCGGCTCCGACATCGCCCTCGTCTTCGACGAGTGCACGCCCTTCCACGCCGATCGCGAGTACACCGCCCGCTCGACCGAGCGCACCCATCGCTGGCTCGACCGCTGCCTCGCCTGGCACGGCGAGCACGGCCCCGAGCGCCAGGCCGTCTTCGGGATCGTCCAGGGCGGCACCCACGAGGACCTGCGGCGGGAATCGGCGCAGGCCATCTCGGAGGCCGGGGTCGACGGGATCGCGATCGGCGGCACCCTCGGCCGCGACAAGGAGGAGATGGCGGGAGTGCTCGCGATGACGGCGCCGCTGCTGCCGGAGGAGGCGCCAAAGCACCTGCTCGGGATCGGCGAGGTCGACGACCTGCTCGGCGGCGTCGCCCTCGGCCTCGACGTCTTCGACTGCGCCGTCCCCACCCGCCTCGCCCGCCACGGCGTCGCCCTCGCCCCCTCACCGGAGACGCGCTGGCGCCTCGACATGCGCAAGGGGAGGTGGGTCGGCGACCGCGACCCCATGGTCGACGGCTGCCCCTGCCCGGCCTGCCGGCGCCACGACCGCGACTACATCAGCTACCTCTCCCGCGCCGAAGAGCTGACCGCAGTCCGCCTAATCGTCCTCCACAACCTCACCTACATGCGCGAACTCACGACCCACGCCCGCAAAGCAATTAAGGCCGGAACCTTCAACACCTACCGCACCTCCATCCTCTCCGGGAAAACCCCCTGGAACGCCTAAGGGAGGGGCCGGTGGGGGTCCCTGGGTACTTGGCACGGAGCAGCGCCAAGTGCATTTGAGGCGGTAGCCAATCCCCGTCTGACGCTGCGGAGGTGCTCCCAGGGACCCCCACCGGCCCCTCCCGCGAACGCCCTATTCCTTGTTGTCTCGGACTATTTCCTTCACTTCTTCGACCACCTTGTCGATCGTGTCGCCAGCCACCCTCGAGACCTTGACCCCGGCGGCCTTGTCAGTGGTGAGGATGACGGCGGTGGCTACTGCGGCGGCGACGAGGATCAGCGCCACCGCGGCGAGGACGAACCGGGCGAAGCGGGAGAAGGCGCCGCGCTTGCGCGGCTGCGCCGCCCGCGGCGGCGGGGCGGCCGGGGCCGGGGCGACCCGGGGCTGCGGGCGCCGGGTCTGCGACGGCGCCGGCCGGTACTCGGTCTGGGCGGTGTCGCGGCCCATGTGGCGGGTCGCGGCGGTGTCGCCGCCGAGGACGCGGGTCGCCGAGGTCCCCTCTTCCAGCGGCAGCGTCACGTCGCCGCCTTCGAGCCCGAGGCGGAGCCCCGCGGCGAGCTCGTCGGCGCTGGCGTAGCGCCGGTTCGGGTCGCCCTCGAGCGCCCGCAGCACCGCCGCGCCCAGCGTCTCCGGCACCTCGCTGTTGTAGGTGTCGGGCGGCAGCGGCTTCTCGTTCTGCTGGCGCACCGCCAGCTCGGCCAGCGAGGAGCCCTCGTAGGGCAGGCGGCCGGTGAGGAACTGGTAGAGGACGACGCCGAGCGCGTAGACGTCGGTCGCCGGCGTCGCCTCCTCGCCGCGCACCTGCTCGGGTGCCAGGTAGGCGGCGGTGCCGACGACCGAACCGACCTGGGTGATCCGCGTCTGCTCGATCGCCCGCGCGATCCCGAAGTCGGTCAGCTTGACGATCATCTCGCCGCCGCCGACAGGTCCCCCGACGATCATCAGGTTCCCCGGCTTGACGTCGCGGTGGATGATCCCGCGCCGGTGGGCGTAGTCGAGCCCGGCGCAGGCCTGGATCCCGATCTCGGCGGCGACCTCCGGCTCGACCGGCCCGCTCCGTTGCAGGATCTGCGCCCCCGAGCGCCCCTCGACGTACTCCATGACGATGTAGTGGCGACCTTCGTCGACGCCGGTGTCGTAGACCTGGACGATGTTGGGGTGGATCAGTTTCGCCACCGCCAACGCCTCGCGCCGGAAGCGGGCGACGAAGCGCTCGTCGTCGGAGAGGTGCTCGGCCAGCACCTTCACCGCAACCGTCCGCTCGAGGATGCGGTCGGTCGCTTTCCAGACGTTCGACATCCCCCCGGTGCCGAGCTTCTCTGCGGTCTCGTAGCGCCCCGAGAGCGTGCCTCCGCCTGCCTCCATCATTCGACCCCCACGCTCGGACCTACACCGCCGCTGGGCGGAGTTTCTTCTTCGGATTCGGCGGGGGGTTCGCCGCCGCCACCTTTTTCTTCGCCTTTGCCGTTCGACTGCGGCGGCAGTTCAGGACCTTCGTCTTCGGTCGGTTCTTCTTTTTCAGCCGGTCCTTTCTCTTCCTTTTCCGGCTTCTCCTTCTTCGGCTTTTTTTCGTCTTCCACTTCCGGTTCAACATCCGTTTCCAGCTCGGGTTCCGTTTCTTCGCTGGTCGTTTCTTCGTCGCAGCGGGAGACCACCACGCTCAGCCTTTCGGCCCCTTCCTGCAGCGCCGCCTTCAGCTTCAGGTCCACCCCTTCGAGTTCTTCGACCTCGGCGGTGACCGTGGCGACCGCGTTTTCGGCGCCGATGCAGTCTTCCTCGGCGGCGAGTTCCTCGACCTGGTTCAGGTTCGCTTCGATCTGGTCGGCGGTCGTTCCCGGCAGCAGCTTGGCGTCGCTGCCGCCGCCGCAGGAGACGAGGACCACGGCGCTGGCGGCGCCAAGCGCAAAGGCGATTAAGAGAGAGGTCAGACGGCCCATGATTCGAGTCTAGAGAAAGGCTGGGGATCGATATTTGCCCTGCATTTTGCGCTCATCGGCCGACCACCAGCCGCTCCGCCAGGACGTCGGGCAAACCCGCCTCGCGGATCGCCGCCGCGGCCGCCTCGATCTCGTAGGGGACGCGGTGGTAGGTGGCGAGCCAGCGTTCGGTGTCGAGCTCGAGCCAGGCGGCGCGCGGATCGCTGTCGCGGGGCTGGCCGACGCTGCCCGGGTTGAGCAGCCATTCACCCTCCTCGATCTCGACCTCGGCGCCGTCGCTCGCCTGCGCGCCCCGGGCGTGGCCGCCATGGCTGCCGGCGGCGCGGACGAAGAAGAGGGCGATGTGGGAATGGCCGATCAGGCTCACCCGCTCCTCGCAAGCCTCGAAGCCGGCTTCGGCCTGGTCGGTGGAGAGCACGTACTCCCAGACCGGGTCTCGCGGCGAGGCGTGAAAGAGGCCGACGCCGCTCTGCGATGCGGTCGGCTCGAGCGAGCGCAGGAACTCGAGCGTCTCCTCGCTGACGTTCGCGCGCGTCCATTCGACCGCCGCCGCTGCCGCCTCGGAGAAGGTCGAGATGTCGAGCGCCCCCAGCAGCGCCAGGTCGTGGTTGCCGACCAGGCAGGTGCTGCAGCGCTCGCGCACGAGCGCCGTGCAGGCATCGGGCTCGGCGCCGTAGCCGACCATGTCGCCGAGGCACCAGGTCTGCTCGACCCCGGCCTCCTCCGTCGCCGCGAGAACGGCTTCGAGGGCCTGCCGGTTGGAGTGGATATCGCTGAGGACGGCTACGCGCAAGAGCGGGGAGGGTAACGCGGTTGAGTCTCGGTCCATACGATTGGCCCGTGAGCGCAACCGATTCAGTCGCCGCCCTGCGGGGGGCGGTCGAAGCCGCCGCGCGCGCCCTGCGCGACGGCCAGCCGACCAAGCCGACCCCGACCCTGGAGCGCCCGCCGAAGCCCGAGCTCGGCGACTACAGCTCCAACGCGGCGATGCTCCTGGCCGGTTCCCTGGGCGACAACCCGCGGGCGGTTGCGGAGCGACTACAGGGTGAGCTGGAGGCCAACCCCGAGCTTGCTCCCGACCTCGAGCGGATCGAGGTCGCCGGCCCCGGCTTCGTCAACTTCTTCCTCGGCGACTCCTGGTACCTGCGGGCGCTCGGCGATCTGCTGGCGGCGGGCGAGGGCCTCGGCTTGAGCCCGGCCGAGAACCCGGAGAAGGTCCTGGTCGAGTTCGTCTCCGCCAACCCGACCGGGCCGATCCACGTCGGCACCGCCCGCAACGCCGCTCTGGGCGACTCGCTGGTGCGGCTGCTGGAGGCCGCCGGCCACGAAGTCGAGCGCGAGTACTACGTCAACGACGCCGGCAGCCAGATCGGCCGCTTCGCCGACTCGATCGCGGCACGGATGCGGGGCACCGAGCCGCCCGAGGACGGCTACGCCGGCGCCTACGTCACCGAGATCGCCGAGCGGCTGCAGGCCGAGGGGGTCGGGCCGGACGACCGCGAGGCGCTGGAGAGCCGCGGCATCGAGGTGATGTTGGAAGAGGTTCGCCAGACCCTGAAGCGCTTCGGCGTTACCTTCGACACCTGGTTCTCCGAGCGCAGCCTCTACGCCAAAGGCGAGGTCACCGAAGCGCTGGCCGAGCTCGAGGAGCGCGGCCACACCTACCGCCACGAGGACGCGCTCTGGCTGCGCACGACCGACTTCGGCGACGACAAGGACCGGGTCCTGATCCGCTCCAACGGCGAGGCGACCTACCTGACGCCGGACATCGCCTACCACTGGGACAAGCTGCAGCGTGGCTTCGACCGCCTGATCAACGTCCTCGGCGCCGACCACCACGGCTACGTGGCCCGGGTCCGCGCCGCGATCGAGGCGCTCGGCGCCGACCCCGAGCGCTTCGAGGCGCTGCTGATGAGCCTCGTCCACATCGTCGAAAAGGGCGAGCGGGTGCAGATGTCGAAGCGCAGCGGCGACTTCGTCACCCTCGACGAGCTGCTCGACGACATCGGGGTGGACGCGACCCGCTGGTTCATGCTCTGGCGCAGCCACGAGACCACCGTCGACATCGACCTCGGGCTGGCCCGCAGCCAGTCGAGCGAGAACCCCGTCTACTACGTCCAGTACGCGCACGCCCGCATCGCCAGCATCCTCCGCAAAGCGGGGGAGGGGGCGGAGCCGGAGGCCGCTGCCGGGGCGGTCAGGCGGCCGCCGCTGGAGGAGAGCGAGAAGGTCTTGATCAAGCGGCTGCTGGAGTTCCCCGAAGAGGTCCGGGTGGCGGCGGCGCGGCGGGCCCCGCACCGGATCTGCGCCTACTCGACCGCGGTCGCCGCAGACTTCCACGCCTTCTACCGCGACTGCCAGGTCGTCGGCGCCGAGGGCGAGGGGGTCGAGAGCTCGCGGCTGGCGCTCTGCCTGGCGACCAAGCAGACGATCGCCGCCGCCCTCGGGTTGCTGGGCATCTCCGCGCCCGAGCGGATGTGATGCTGCGGGGCCGCTCCCGCATTCCCGTCCTCGCCGAGGTCACAGGGCCGGCCGACGGTCGCGCCTGGGCCTTGCGGCGGCGGGACTTCGCGAGCCTGACACAGCTGCTGCCGCGGCTGGCCGAGCGCCGCGTGGTCGCGCTCGCCGGAGAGGGGGAGGCGACCGCCGTCGCGGCGATCGCCGTTGCCGCCGCGGCGTCGGCCTCGGGCCGCCGCGCGATCCTCGTCGACTGCGACCTCGGCCAGCCGCGGCTGGCGGCTCATGTCGGTTTGGCGGCAGCGCCCGGCCTGCACGAGTACCTGCGCTGGGAGGCCGAGCCGCAGGAGATCCTCCAGCCGGTGGTCCTGGCGGGCTCGGCGACGGCCGGCGCGAGCGATCCGCTCGTCTGCGTCTGCGGCGGCCGCCCGGCGAGCAAAGCCGAGACCCTGCTCGGCCTGCAGAGCTTCGCCCACATGGTCGAGAAGCTCCGCACCGCCTACGAGCTGACGCTACTGCTCGCGCCGCCCGTGCTCGGCGAGCCGGCCGCCTGTCGAGCTGTGGCCCTTCAAGCCGACGCGACCATTGCGGGACTGCCCGCAACTGCGACCAGCGGCCGATCGGGACGCGCCATCCGCACCGCCATCCACAGCCTGCCGGCCCCGCTCCTCGGCGCAATCGCCGTCGCCCCCTAATTCACCTGTTCCTTTTCGTTGTCATTTGCCGAAAAGGAACAGACGAGGTTCAGAGGTCGTAGCGGGCGAGGTCGGCGTCGAGGCGCTTGGAGTCCTCGTCGCTAGGCCCGGCACCCGGGCTCGATGAGCCGCCGCCCGATCCGCCACGGCGCCAGCGCAGAACCCCAGCCGCAAGCGCCGCCACCGCGACGAGGAAGGCGATGATCGGGACGAGGTAGGCGGAGAGGCTGAAGCCGGAGCGGGGCGGCAAGGCGAGCACTTCGTCGCCGTACTCGGCGACGAGGGCGTCCTTGACCTGCTCTTCGCTGCGGCCTTCCGCGATCAGGCGGTTGATGAAAGCGCGCTCGCGCTGGGCCTGTGGCGATTCGGCCAGCTGCAGCAGGGTGCCGCAGACGGGGCACATCACCTGCTTTTCGATTTCGGTCAGCGAGGCGGCCTGCTCGGCGGCGGCCGCCGGAGCGAGCAGGGCCGAGGCGACGGCGATGAGCAGGACGAGCCGGCTCAAGATCCGTCCCCGGGCAGTAGTGGCGCGACTTCCTCGCGCAGCTTCTCCTCGCCGATCGGCCCGGGCACCACCACCTGCACCTTGCCGGCGGGATCGACGAGGAAGTTCTCCGGCACCCCGGTGGTCCCGTATTCGTCGGCGTTGTCGCCGTTGCCGTCGCGGAGTTGCGGGTAGGAGAGGCCGTAGCGCTCGACGAAGGCCTGCGCGTCGCCGCTCAGGTCCTGGGTGTCGATGCCGAGCACCGTGAACCGCGAGCTGCCGTGCTGCTGCTGGAATTCCTCCAGCGCCGGCGCCTCCGCCCGGCAGGGGATGCACCACGAAGCCCAGAAGTTGACGAGCACCCACTTGCCACGGTAGTCGGCGAGCGATTCGCTGTCGTCCCCTTCGAGCAGGGGAAGGGAGGTCGTCGGCACCGCGTCGCCCGGCTGCAGCCGCGAGGAGCCCTTGCTGGCCAGCCCGAAGACGAGCAGGCCGACGACGGCGAGGACGCCGATGATTGCGAGGAGAGAGCGAAGGCCCACGGGGAAAGCGGACGACGGGTCTCGAACCCGCGACCTCGAGCTTGGGAAGCTCGCGCTCTACCAGCTGAGCTACGTCCGCGCGGGCCGGATTCTACGCCGACCGCAGCCTCAGGTGGACTGGTCCCAGCCGTCCGTGCGGCTGTAGAGCCGGTCCTTGGCGGCCAGCAGCTCGCTGTCGGCCGCGGCTATCAGCGCCTCGCCGTCGTGATCGATCCGGGTGGCAGTCCCGAAGGAGGCGCTGATCACGCCCTGGCCCAAGGCGGCCGCGCGGATTTCTTTGACGATGCGGGTGGCGGCGATCAGCGCCTCGGCTTCGTCGGTTCCCGGCATCAGCAGCGCGAACTCGTCGCCGCCGATCCGGAAGCAGTCGTCGGCGAGCCGGGAGCCGTCGAGGATGCGGCCGACTTCACGCAGCGCCTGATCGCCGGCCGGGTGACCGAGGCGATCGTTGACTCCCTTGAAGCCGTCGAGGTCGAGGAGGCAGAGGGAGAGCGGCCCGGAGCGGGCGGCGCGGGCGAGCTCGACGGGCAGCCGCTCTTCGAAGGCGCGACGGTTCTGCAGCCCGGTGAGGGCGTCGCGGCGGTTCTCCTGCGCCTCGGTCTCGAAGAGGTTGGCGTGGGAGAGGTGGGCCGAGATCAGGTCGCTCAGCATCTCGAGCGTCTCGACGTCGGCGTCGTCGAAGTGGTCCCTCTCGGGTGCGTAGACCTTGAGGACGCCGATCGTCTCGTCGTGGTGGGCGAGCGGCACGCAGAGCATCGAGGCGGCGTTGACCCGCTTGCAGGCGGCGCCGTCGACCCGGGGGTCGCGGCTGGTGTCGTCGCTGCGAAGGACTTCTCCCTCGCGAACGCAGAGGCCCGACATGCTCGCCGCGGCCTTCAGCCGCATGCCCAGGAAGGGAGTCGCCTCCCCCGTCGTCACCTCGTAGACCATCTCCTCGCCCTCGAGCAGCTCGATCAGCCCAGCGCTGGCGCCAGTCAGCTCCTGCGCCCGTTCGGCGATCAGTCGCATGATCGCCTTCGGGTCGAGGTCGCTGGCGGCGATCTCCGTCTGGGTGCGGATGATCGCCCGCAGCTGGGCGCCGGAGCGCTCATTGGCCATGCTGACCAGATCGGCAGATCGGCCGGGTTGATTTAGAGCCGCAAAGGTGGTCGGCTAGGTCTGTCACCCGCCGAGAGGAGAAAATCATGTACGCACGGGTTGCACGTTGGGAGAACGCGAGTGCGGAGGCCCTCGACCAGGCCGCCGCGGGGATTCGCGAGGACGCGGAGTCAGGCCCGCCGGAGGGGCTGCCGGCGAAGAAGCTGCTCCTGCTCCAGGACAGGGAGGGCGGCCGCTCGATGGCGATCACCCTCTACGAGACCGAGGACGACTACCGACAGGGGGATGCGACACTCAACTCGATGAGCCCGCCCGGCGACGGGATGGGGGAGCGGGTCGGCGTCGACAAATACGAGGTCGCGATCGAACTCGACGCGTGAAAGCACGCGCCTGGGTGTGGCTTAGGCCATCGCCCAGGCGCGCTGGACCTCCTCTGCCGGCTCCTCGCGCTCCCCGCCTGCGGTGGCCGTAGCGGCCTCGGGCAGGCGGTAGAAGTGCTCGGTGGCGCCGCGCACCTGACGCTCCCGCACCAGTTCGATCAAGCCGGCTTTCGCCAGCTCGGTGACGTGGTAGTTGGTGTTGCTGAGGGGGATCTGCAGCTCGCGGCTGAGATCGCTGGGGGAGAGGACCCGCCCGCCGTCGATCCCGAGAATTTCGAGGATCGAGACGCGCAGCGGATGGGCCGTCGCCCTGGCCAGCCGCTCCCAGTTGACGGGAAGCGCAGAACGGCTGTCGCCGTTATGCCCATTTTGCGGCTGATTTGCAAGGGAACCGCGGTTTTGTGAATGACCGTTGGGGGAATGTCCGTTCTGGGTTGGCATGAGCCGATATTACCCAAAAATATTGACTCAACTCATTAATTTCGGGTAGTCTTTTCGTTGAGGATGCTTCTTGGGAGGAAAAATCCGGTGTCGAAACTTGCGTGGTTAGCGATTTTGTCCCTCTGCCTTTTCGCCCTGGTACCGGCGGCAGCGGGCGCGAACACGGAAGACGTGATCGCGCCGCCCACCGATCCCCACGACCCCCAGGTGAACTCCGGCTGGCAGGCGGGGACCTGCGCCACCGAAGCCGCCAACCCCGGAGCCCCCGGCGCCGAAGTCTGCTCCGTCGAAACGGAAGACTGGTTCTTCGAACAGGCCGCCGGCCACCCGAACTACGGGTTCACCCAGTTCATCGTCGCCAATAGCCCCGGAACGCTGGGCCCGACGCCCGACGCGGAACTGGCGCGCGTCCGGGTCGACCTTCCGGTCGGGCTCAACGTCAATCCCGGCGCCACCGAACGCTGCCCGCTCGCCACCTTCGAAGCTGACCCTTCCGGGTGCCCGCCCGAATCCCACGTCGGCGACAGCTACGTCACTGCCGCCGACCCCCTGTTGGGTGCTTCGGTGCCCCTCCAGGCCGCGGTCTACAACGTCGTCCCGGTCGACGGTGAGAGCGCCCGCTTCGGGTTGGAACTGGCCGGCAACGACATCTTCTTGGAAGGCGACGCTGACTGGTCCGGCAACTATCACGAGGGCTTCACGATCGAGGTCCCCGCCGCCTTGCCGGAAGCGCTCGGCGGTCTGCTGGGAAGCGACAGCGGCGCGATCCTGAAAAACCGCCTGGTCTTCAACGGCCGGGCAGGCGACGGAACCTTCATCACCACGCCGAGCACCTGTCTCGGTGAAGCCTTCGTCGAATCGGGCAGCGTCTACTCGACCTTCCTCCTCGCCGGCTCCTACGGCGAATTCGCCGAACCGGGATACGTCTGGCCGCAGAGCGCCGAACCGGCGCTCGAGTCCCCGATTCCTCCGGGTACCTCCCCCAAAGAATGCGAGTCGATTCCCTATGACCCCGACCTGAGCCTCGATCCGGGAACCGACCAGACCAACTCTCCCGCGGGGACCAAGATTGCCATCCACATCCCCCACCTGGAAGAAGAAGACGGACAGCAGACCTCGACGACCAAGGCTTCGAAAGTGACCCTGCCGCTCGGCATGGGCCTCAATCCCTCGGCCGCGAACGGCCTCCAGGCCTGCACCGACGCTCAGTTCGGCAAGGGCACCCGGAACCCGGTCGCCTGCCCGGCCGCCTCGCAGGTCGGAACGGTGACGATCGACTCGCCGGCGCTGCCGGAGGAAAACGACGAAGGGCCGGCCCTGAAGGGGTTCGTCTACGCCGGGCAGCAGCAGAGTCGCGACCCCCTCTCGGGCAACCTGTACCGGATCTTCATCAACGCGGTCTCGGCGCGTTACGGGATCGACGTTCGCCTGGTCGGCAACGTCAGCGCCGATCCGCAGACCGGCCAGCTCACCACCACCATCTCCGACACGCCGCAGTCCCAGGTCGAAGAGTTCGACGTCAACCTGAACGGCGGTCCCAAAGCGGTGCTCAGCAGCCCGCCAACCTGTGGTCCCGGTAAAGCAGAGGCGATGATGGTGCCTTGGTCGGAGCCGTGGGCCCATAACACCGCCACCCCGAATGACAGCTTCACGCTGACGAGCGCCCCTGGTGGCGGCAAATGCGCGAAAACGATGGCCGAGCGGCCCTTCGGCCCTGCCTTTGGGGCGGGTCCTGACAGCTCGAAGGCCGGGGCCTTCAGCCCGTTCTCGATCCGGATCACCCGCGAGGACGGCCAGCAGGAGCTGAAAGGCGCCGACGTCGTCCTGCCGCCGGGGATGACCGGCAAGCTGCGGGGAATCCCGTATTGCTCGGAGGCGGCGCTGGCGGCCGCTGCCGGCCGGGCGGGTGCGGAGGAGAAGGCGAGCTCGAGCTGTCCCGCCGAGAGCCAGATCGGCAGCGCCTCGGTCGCCGCCGGCACCGGCTCCGCCCCTCTCAAGATCGACGGCAAGGTCTTCCTCTCAGGTCCCTACCACGGGGCTCCTCTCTCCCTATCAGTAGTCACCCCCGCCACGGCCGGGCCTTATGACCTCGGCACGGTCGTGGTGAGGGTGGCGCTGTTCGTCGATCCCGAAACGGCGCAGATCCACGCCGTCTCTGACCCGATCCCCCACGTCTTCGGCGGCACCCTGCTCAGCATCCGCTCGATTGAGATGAAAATGGATCGGCCGAACTTCACCCTCAACCCGACCAGCTGCGAACCGTTTGCGACCAGCGGCTCGCTGGCCGGCGGCGGTGGCGACCCGACCAACCCCGCCAGCTTCAGCGCCTTCGGGGTCAGCGTTCCCTTCCAGGCGAGCGACTGCGGGGCACTCGGCTTCAAACCGAAACTGTTCACGAAGCTGATCGGCGGCCGCAAAGCGCTGCGCCGTAACGGGCACCCGGCCTTCCGGGCAACGCTCGTGGCGAGGGGAGGCGACGCCAACATCAAACGGGCGGCGTTGACCCTGCCGCACTCGCAGTTCCTCGACCAGGGCCATATCGGGACGATCTGCACGCGGGTCCAGCTCGCCGCCGCCGATTGCCCCGCCCGCTCTGTATATGGATACGCCCGCGCCCAGTCGCCGCTGCTCGACGACGAAGTGGCGGGGCCTGTCTACCTCGTCGCCTCCGACCACGAACTGCCCGACCTGCTGGCCGACCTGCACGGGCAGGTGAACGTGCGGCTGCGCGGGGTGATCAGCTCGGCGAAGGAGCGGATGAAGACCGTCTTTTACCCCGTCCCCGACGTCCCGGTGAGCAAGTTCACGATCAACATGAAGGGCGGCAAGAAGGGCCTGCTGGTCAACTCACGCAACCTCTGCAAGCACCCGAACCGCTCCTTCCTCAACTTCAAAGCCCAAAACGGCAAGAGCCTGAAGGTGAAGAAGCTGCCGCTGCGGACGCCGGGCTGCAAGAAGCACAAGCGCAAGAAGCGCTAGGCGAACGTTCTTGTTTAGCCGGCTCGCGGAGGCGGGTACGGGACTCGCGATGCAGAGGGGGTCCGGGACCGGAATCGTTCGTCGCGCGGCGGTGCTTGCTGCAGCAGCGCTGCTGGCGCTGCCGGCTCTCGCCGTGGCCGACACCGGCGACATCATTGCCCCGCAGCACAACCCGCCGACCGCCGCCGACGGCTGGCAGGCGGGGACCTGTGTCGCGGATCCGCCGGCGCCGGCGGAATGCAGCCCCGATACGCCCGAGTTGTTCTACACCCAGGCGGCCGGCCATCCGAACGTCGGCCTCACCCAGTTCATCGTCAAGAACAAACCGACCGAACTCGTTCCTGGCGTGCCGCTCCCCGGCACCGAAGAACCGGTCGGGATCCTGAAGACCCTGCGGGTCGAGCTGCCGGTTGGGCTCAGCGTCAACCCGCAGGCGACGCCGCGGTGCGAGCTCGCGAGCTTCCAGGCCGAACAGTGCGCGGTCAGCGCTCCCGGCTCCCTGGTCGGCACCAGCGCTGTGACGGCAGCGGAACTGGGTGTTCCCGTCGGCCCGCTCGACGGCCTGACGAAAGTGCCCGTCTACAACTTGGTCCCGAAAGAGGGACAGCCGGCCCGTTTCGGCTTCCGCATCCTCAGCAACGAAGTCTTCCTCGAAGCCGACGTCGACTGGTCGGGCGACTACCACGAGGGGTTCACGATCGCGGTCCCAGAATCGCCGCTCGGCAAGATCCTCAAGAACCGGCTGGTCTTCAACGGCCGCGCCGGCAACGGAACCTTCCTGACGCTCCCGAGCACCTGCTTCGATCCCGCCCAGCCCGGCTTCGAGCACGTCTACTCGACCCTCCTGCGCGCCGACTCGAAAGAAAATCCCAACCCCAGCTTCCCCAACGGCTCATCATTCTTCGAGGCGCCGCTGCCGCCAGGGATCAAGCCGACCGGCTGCGACAAAGTCCCGTTCGAGCCGACCACGGCGGTCGACCCCAGCACCCAGGCGGTCGATTCGCCCAGCGGTCCCACCGTCGAGGTCAAGGTGCCCTTCGAGGAATCCGGCACCGCGATCGCCAACTCCAACGTCAGGGACGCCGTCGTCACCCTGGCGCGCGGGATGGGCCTGAATCCGGCTGCCGCGCCCGGCCTGGAGATGTGCACGAACGAGCAGTTCGGCAAGGGCACCCGCAACCCGGTTGCCTGCCCGGAGAAGTCGAAGATCGGCACCGCCGCGATCGAAACGCCGCCGCTGCCGGCGGGCTCGTTGACGGGCACCGTTTACCTCGGCCAGCAGTTGAACCGCGACCCGGCCTCCGGCGACCTCTACCGGATCTTCCTCAATGCGGTCTCGAGCCGCTACGGGGTCGACGTGCGGCTGATCGGCAACGTCAAGGCCGACCCGGCGACCGGGCAGCTGACCACCGTCTTCAAGGAAAACCCGCAGGTGCCGTTCACCTCGGTGAAGCTCGACTTCGATAACGGCAAGGGCCTGCTGACGAGCCCGCCGACCTGCGGTCCGAACGCCGCCACGCACGCGATGACCGCATGGTCGGGGACTCCCGACAGCGGTCCCCAGGAAGGTGGGTTCACGCTCACCTCCGCCCCCGGCGGTGGCAAATGCGCGAAGACGATGGCCGAGCGGCCGTTCGCGCCCGGCTTCCGCGCCGCCCCGAAATCCGACGCGGTCAAGACCTTCACCTCCTTTGCCGTCCAGATCAACCGGCCGCAGGGACAGCAGGAGCTGAAGGGGGTCGACCTGGTCCTCCCCGAAGGGGCCACCGCGAAGTTGAAAGGCGTCCCCTACTGCCCGCCCGACACGATCGAGAAAACTGAAAACCGCTCCGGCGCCGCCGAGCGGAAAAACGCGGTCTGCCCGAAGGAGAGCAGGATCGGCGCCGCCGTCGTCCAGGCGGGCACGGGGAAAGACCCGCTCAAAGTCGAGGGCGACGTCTACCTTGCCGGCCGCTACAAAGGCGCGCCGGTCTCGATCGTCGTCGTCACCCCGGCGATCGCCGGGCCCTTCGACCTTGGCAACGTCGTCGTCCGCGTGCCGCTCTTCCTCGACCCGGAGACGGCGCAGATCCACCCGCGGACGAATGCCATCCCAGACGTCTTCGGCGGCGCCAAGCTCGACATCCGCTCGGTCTTCGTCAACGTCAACCGCAAAGACTTCACCCTCACCGGCACCAACTGCCGCAAAGGTGCGACGGCGGGGACCATCGACGGCGGCGGGGGGAACCCGCTCGACCCCGGCACCTATTCGGCCTTCAAAGTCGCCGACGCCGCCAGGGGAACCGGCTGCCGCAAGCTGAAATTCCGCCCGAAGCTGAACGTCCGCCTCTTCGGCAAGACCCAGCGGGCGAAGCACCCGAAACTGCGGGCGGTCCTCAAGGCGCGCGGCAAGGACGCCAACATCCGCAAGGCCTCGGTGGCGCTGCCGCACGCGCTCTTCCTTGACCAGGCGAGCCTGGCGACGGTCTGCACCCGGGTCCAGTTCGCGGCGGAGAAATGCCCGAAACGGTCGATCTACGGCAAGGCGCGTGCCTTCACGCCGCTGCTCGGCAAACCGCTCGAAGGCCCCGTCTACCTGCGCTCCTCCAACAACACGCTGCCGGACATGGTCGCCCACCTCGAGGGCCAGGTCGACATCGACCTCGTCGGCCGCATCGACAGCTTCAAGGGCGGCATCCGCACCACCTTCGGGCGAGTGCCTGACGTGCCGGTGAGCAAGTTCGTGATGACGCTGCCGGGCGGCAAGAAAGGCCTGCTGGTCAACTCGGTCGATCTCTGCCAGAAGCCGGTAAGGGCGATCATCCGGATGAAAGCGCAGAACGGGAAGAAACTGAACCGCAAGCCGAAGCTGCGGACGCCGTGCAAAGGGAAGCGGCGTTAGATCCGTCGGCGGCGCGGGTAGCAGAAGGTTCAACCCCGGACTTGCCGTCGTTTATGACGCAACACCAAAAGGTGTTACGTCACAAATCGGTGTCACGGTTACTTGGGTAGTAACACCACCAGGTACTTGAAAGACCCGCGTTGCCCTGTAATGTTTTTCGCGGGAGGTGCCTGAATCTGGGCGCCACAGGGGGCGTCCTCGTTAAGGGAAACGAGGAGGAAATTGATGGCAAAGCGCTCAGTCGCATTGCTTCTTGTGTGTCTTGGAACTCTGCTCTCGCTGTCCGCGGTGGCCGTAGCCGATACCGGGGACGTAATCGAACCGCAGAACGAACCGCCGACGGCGGCAGACGGTTGGCAGTCCGGGACCTGTTATGAAAATCAGGTGGGGGAAGTGCCGGAAGCGCCGAAACCGACCAACCCGACTGACGTCAGCAAACCGTTCTGCTCTCCCACTACTCCGGAAATCTTCTACACGCAAGCCGGAGGCCATCCTCCGTTCGGTTTCGACCAGTACATCGTCAGGCACGAAACGGAAATCGCCGATGTAAAAGAACCCCTGATCGAGGACCCCTCGGATCCGCTTCCCTTCGAAGACCGGGTGCTGAAAACCGAGCGAGTCGATCTGCCGCCGGGCTTCACCGAGAACCCGCAGAGCAGTCCTCAGTGTTCGCAGGCGGAATTCGAAGCGATCGGCGAAATTCCAGGCTCGGGAGGCAAACCGGGGCATATCCCGGCCTGCGCCGAAGACACGATCGTCGGCCGCGAGGAAGTGTGGCTCGTCGTTAATACGGCGAACGCGGTGCCTGTTCCCGGAGGCGATCCCGTCACCGGTCCCTTCCTTCCCAAAGGATTCGTGATTACGCCGACCCCGGCAAAAGGAACTCGGGTTGCCGTCTACAACCTCGAACCGAATGAGGGGGAACCGGCCCGGCTCGGCTTCTACATCGGCTTCAGCAAAAAAATCGAACTCAAAGGTGACGTGGCGTGGGAGAGCGACTTCCACGAGTACTTCACGATCGCCCTGCCGGAACCGTCGATCGGGGTCTCGACGCTGAGAAGCCGCCTGATCGCGTTCGGCCAGTCCGGGGATGGGACCCACATCACGACGCCGACCACCTGCTTCGATCCGAACGAGTGGCCGCATCTCTACTCGACCTGGTTCCGGGGAGAGTCATGGGGCGAACCGAACCCGACCTTCCCAGAAGGCTCTACGGCCTTCGAGGGGAAGCTGCCGCCCGGGGTAGCACCGACGGGCTGCGACCGGGTTCCCTTTAACCCGGGGCTTAATGTCGACCCAGGAACGAACGAGGTCGACTCTCCTGCCCCGGCGACCGTGACGACGACGCTCCCCTTCGATCCTGCGAAAGAAGGCGGGGAAGTGGAAGAAGTTGATCCCGCCGCGTCGTCCGTTCCCGACCGGTTTGACGGGATCTCGCAGTCACATGTCCGCAAAGCGGAAGTCGTACTGCCGGAGGGAATGGGCATCAACCCCTCGGGCGCCCAGGGCCTCGTGGCCTGCACGGACGATCAGTTTAAGAAGGGCCAGCGGGTCTTCGACAACGAATGTCCCGCAGCCTCCGACATCGGCAGCGTCGAAGTCGTGTCGCCGCCACTGAGTGAGCCGCTGGTTGGCGACGTCTACGTCGGCACCCAGAACAGCAGCGATCCCGAATCGGGCGACCAGTTCCGGATCCTGCTCGAAGCCAAGAGCGAGCACGAGGACATCAACGCCCGCCTGATAGGCCGTGTCGTGGCGAACAAAACGACCGGAAACCTGACGGTGGTTCTCAACGACAAGCTGGTCAACCAGTTCGGCGGTGAGCTGCCCGAAGGGCTGCCCCAGGTTCCGTTCGAATCGATCAAAGTCCATATCGACGGGGCGAAAAACGTGCTGACCAGCCCGCCGATCTGCTCGGCGAGCGGGACCAGCCGCTTCGAACCGTGGGCGCGACCCGGCGAACAGAAGCCGGTGAGCTCCTCGGTCACCCTCGCCAACGATCCCACCGGCGGGGCCTGCCCGAAAACGCTGGCGGAGCGGAAGTTCTCTCCGTTCTACAAAGCGAAAACGGACAGCCAGAAAGCCGGCGCCTACTCGCCGTTCCACGTCAACATCGCGCGTCGGGACGGAGAGCAGGAGCTGAAGGTCGTCGACGTAACCCTGCCGAAGGGGCTGACCGGCAAACTCGCCGGCATTCCTTACTGCCCGGAGGGGGCCATCGCGGCCGCCGGGGGCAAGAGCGGCAAAGCCGAGCAGGCCAGCGCGAGCTGCTCCAGTGCCAGCGAGATCGGCACGGTCACGACCAAGTCCGGCAGCGGCGCCAACCCGCTGCAGCTGGGCGGCAAGGCCTACCTGGCCGGTCCCTACAAGGGAGCGGCGCTCTCGATGGTGACGATCACCCCGGCGGTGGCGGGCCCGTTCGATCTCGGCAACGTGGTCGTCCGGGTGGCGCTCAACCTCGATCCGGAAACCGCCCAGATCCACGCGGTCTCCGACGTCATCCCCGACGTGTTCGGCGGGGTGAAGCTGGATATCCGCACGATTGACCTCGACGTCAGTCGCAACGAATTCATGCTCAACCCGACGAACTGCGCCGCCGGGGCGACGCAGGGAACGATCAACGGTGGCGGTGCTGACCCGACCAACCCGGCCGCGTTCAGCTCCTACGCCGTCAGCGATCCGTTCCAGGCGATCGAATGCAACAAGCTCGGCTTCAAGCCGAAGCTGAAGATCCAGCTGTACGGCGGCACGGTGCGGAACAAGTACCCACGCCTGAAGGCGACGCTGACCGCCCGCAAGGGCGACGCCAACATCGCCCGCACGGCGGTGACGATGCCGCGTTCCCTGTTCCTCGAACAGGGCCACATCGGCACCGTCTGCACCCGTCCGCAGCTGGCCTCCCACACCTGCCCGAAGGCCTCGGTCTACGGCAAGGCGTGGGCGAAATCGCCGTTGCTCGAAAAGAAGTTGCAGGGCAAGGTGTACCTCGTGTCCTCCAACAACAAATTGCCGGACCTGTTGGTCGACCTGCGCGGCCAGGTGGAGATCTACCTGCGCGGCGCGATCGGCAGCGGCAGCACCGGGGGCCTGAAGACGGTCTTCCGGGCGGTGCCGGACGTGCCGGTGAGCAAGTTCGTCCTCAACATGAAGGGCGGCAAGAAGAGCCTCCTCGTCAACTCACAGAACCTCTGCGCCAAGAAGCAGCGGGCGATCGTGAACATGAAGGGGCAGAACGGCAAGAAGAAGAACGCTAAGAAGTTCAAGCTGAACGTCGTCTCCTGCGGCAAGAAGAAGGGCAAGAAGTAGGAGCCGTACTCAGCACGCGTCAGCACCGGTGCGGATGGCCGAATAGCCTCCGCACCGGTGCGCCCGACGCTCTCAGTCCTGATCGTCGCCTACGAGAACCGCGACGACCTCACCAAGACCCTTCCCGCCCTGCTCCTTGAGCTGGGCGACGACGACGAGCTGATCGTCGTCGAGAACAAGCCCGGCGACGGCTGTGCCGAGATGGTGCGGGAGCTGGCGCCGCGCGCCCGGATCGTGCCGATGGGTGGCAACGCCGGCTTCGCCGCCGGCATCAATGCCGGCGCTGAGGCGGCAAAGGGCGAGCTGCTGGTGATCCTCAACCCCGACGCGACTCCGCAGCCGGGCTTCGGCGAGGCGATCCGCCGCCCTTGGGCGGACGGCCGTGCTTGGGGTGCGTGGCAGGCCCTGGTCGCCGACGGCAAGCTTCGCTCTGTCAACTCGGCCGGCAATCCACTTCACTTCACCGGCGTCACCTGGGCCGGCGGTCACGGCCGGCCGCTCGACCGAGCGCCGTCCGCCGGTGAGGTGACCGTCGCCTCCGGCGCCTGTTTGGCGATCCCGGCGGAGAACTGGCGGCGGCTGGGCGGCTTTCCACCCGAGTTCTTCCTCTACCACGAGGACGTCGACCTCTCGGTGCGGTTGTGGGCGGGGGGAATGGCCGTCGGGATCGAGCCCACCGCGCTCGTCGCCCACGACTACGAATTCGGCGCCAACGAGCAGAAGTGGTTCTGGCTCGAGCGCAACCGCCTCGCCTTCCTGGTGCGCACCTATCCCGCCCCGCTGCTGGCGCTGCTCGCCCCGGCCCTGCTGGCGACCGAGATCGCGCTCCTGCTCGTATCTGCCACGGGCGGCTGGGGGAGGGAGAAGCTGCGGGCGAATTTGGCCTTCCTCTGCTGGCTGCCGCGCCTCCTGCGCGAGCGCCGCGAGGTCCAGCGGCAGCGAGCGATCAGCGCCCGCGAGTTCGCGGCGATGCTGACGCCGGACCTCGACTCCGACCTGATCTCGCCGCTGGCCCGCTCTCGGCCGGCCCAGCTGGTGCTGCGCGGCTACTGGCGCCTCGTCCGCCTCCTCCTGCCGTAACCGACTTTCACCCCACCAGGGTGTGGTGAAAGCCGGAAGCGCTAGCTCGACTGGCTGATCGGGCGGATCAGGATCTCGTTGACGTCGACGCCCTCGGGCTGCTCGAGCGCGAACATCACCGCCCGGGCGATGTCGTCGTCGCCGAGGGCGCTGTCGCCGGGACGGTTGTCGAAGAAGGGGGTGTCGACCATCCCCGGCTCGATCAGGGTGACGCGGATGCCGTGGTTGTCGTGCATCTGGCGCAGTTCCTGGCGCAGCGCCTCGCCGATCGCGGTCGCCGCCCACTTGGTCGCCGAGTAGAGCGAGCCGGGGAGGACCCGCCGGCCGGCGATCGAGCTGGTGACAAGGAAGTGGCCGTCGCCGCGCTTGAGCAGGTGGGGGAGGGTGGCGCGGATCGTCAGGGCGACGCCGTAGACGTTGGTCAGGACCATCGATCGCCAGTGCTCGGGTGACTCCTCGAGGAAGCCGCGGGCGGCGCCGAAGCCGGCGTTGGCGAAGACGGCGTCGATGCGGCCGAAGTGCTCCAGTGCGGCGGCAGCCAGCGCCTCGACCTCGTCCCACTCGGTGACGTCGCAGCGGACGGCGATCGCCCGCTCGGAGCCGCCGAGCTCCTCGGCCAGCGCTTGCAACTCCTCCTCACGGCGGGCCGCCAGGACCAGCCGGTAGCTGCCGGCTGCGGCGCGGGCGGAGGCGGCGCCGATGCCGCTGCTGGCGCCGGTGATGAGAAGGACTGGGTCGTCGGCCATGGCCCGATTCTCGCAGTTGCGATAATCCCGCTTGCTCTTGGACCCTCAGCGGAAGCGGAAGATCCGGCTCGTCGTCGCGCTCAGCACCGCCGTGCTGCTCGCGGTAGCCCTTATCTACACCTCCTTCTCGGCTTCGAACGAGGCGAAAGAACCCTCCGAGCTACTCGCCGCCACCCCGGGCACCAGCTACGAGATGACCGGCCGCGTCGTCAAAGGCTCGATCGAGCGCGAGGGCAACGGGATCGCCTTTCGCGCCGTCGACCGCGACGGCTCGAGTGAGGCGCTCCCGGTCACCTACACGGGGACCGTCCCCGATCCCTTCCGCGGCGGCCGCGAGATCGTCCTCACCGGCGCGATGAAGAGCGGCACCTTCGTCGGCGAACCGGAAACCCTGATCACCAAGTGCCCGTCGAAGTTCACGACCAAGTCTGATGGCTAGCCTCGGCAGCGCCCTCCTAGGGCTTGCCTTTCTCGCCGCTCTCGCCGCCGGTGCCCTGGCCCTTGCCGGGCGCAAGGGCGACGAGCGCCTGCTGACCCTCTCGCGCCGCACTGTCTACGCCTTCAGCGGGCTGGTCATCGCCTGCGTGGTGATCATCGAGACCGCCTTCGCCCGCGACGACTTCTCCTTCAACATCGTCGCCGAACACTCCTCGATCGAGACGCCGACGGGCTACAAGCTGGCGGCGATGTGGTCGAGCCAGGAGGGCTCGCTGCTGCTCTGGGCGCTGGTCCTCTCGCTGGCCGCCAGCGCCGCCCTCTGGGCGACCCGGCACAAGCTGCGCGACCTGGTCCCCTGGGCGACCGCGGTGATGATGGGCGTCGCCGCCTTCTTCACCGGCCTGATGCTGTTCGCGCCCGACGTCGACCCCTTCGCGACGCTCGACCCGGCACCGGCCGACGGGATCGGCCTCAACCCGCTGCTCCAGCACCCGAGCATGATGATCCACCCGCCGATGCTCTACTCGGGCTACGTCGCCTTCACGGTGCCGTTCGCCTTCGCGATCGGCGCCCTCGTCACCCGCCGCCTCGACGCCGAGTGGATCCGCGCCACCCGCCGCTTCGCCCTGATCGCCTGGGCCTTCCTCGGCTTCGGCCTCCTGCTCGGCGCCCGCTGGTCCTACACCGAGCTCGGCTGGGGCGGCTACTGGGCCTGGGACCCGGTCGAGAACGCGGCGCTGATGCCGTGGCTGCTCGGCACCGCCTTCCTGCACTCGATCATGGTCCAGGAGAAGCGGGGGATGCTGAAGGTCTGGAACGCGAGCCTGATCGTCGGCACCTTCTCGATGGCCCTGCTCGGCACCTTCCTCGTCCGCTCCGGCGTCCTGCAGTCGATCCACGCCTTCGGCGACAACACCGTCGGGCCCTACATCCTCGGCCTGATCGGGGTGGTCCTGATCGGCTCGGCGGCGCTGATCGTCAGCCGCCTCGACGACCTCCGCTCGGAGAAGCGGATCGACTCGCTCGCCTCGCGCGAGTCGGTCTTCCTCGTCAACAACCTGCTCCTGGTCGGGATGACCGCGGTGATCTTCTGGGGCACCTTCTTCCCGCTGATCTCCGAACTCTTCACCGGCGAGAAGGCCTCCCTCGCGGCGCCCTGGTTCGACCGCTACACGACGCCGCTGGCCATCCTCCTCGTCGTCTTCACCGGGATCGGGCCGCTGCTGGCGTGGCGGCGGGTCAGCTGGGAGTCGGCGAAGCGGGTTTTCCGGCTGCCGCTTGCGGTGGCGGCGGTCGTCACCGTCGGGCTGGTCCTCTTCACCAACGCCGAGAGCAACCTCTGGGCGCTGGCGCTCTTCGCCTTCGCGGCCTTTGCGCTGACCGGCCTGGGGCAGGAGTTCTGGACCGGCGCCGCCGCCCGCCGCCAGCTCACCGGCGAGCCCGGGGCGCAGGCGCTCGTCGGCCTCGTCAGCCGCAACCGCCGTCGCTACGGCGGCTACATCGTCCACGTCGGCATCATCGTCCTGCTGATCGGGATCGCCGCCTCCTCCAGCTTCCAGACCAACCGCGACGTCGAGCTGAAACCAGGGCAGAGCACTGTCATCGACGGGCGGACGATCACCTATGTGAAGCCGATTGTCGCCGTCGACGCCGAGAAGTTCACCTTCGGCTCGGTCCTGCGGATCGAAGAAGACGGGAAGGTCGTCGGCTACGTGCGGCCGAGCCGGCGCTTCTTCCGCCCGACCGGGCAGGACTCGGGGACGATCGGCAGCTTCTTCGCCGGCGAGGCGACCAGCGAGGTGGGGTTGCGCCCGGGCCCGTGGCACGACCTCTGGATCGCCGAGCAGCCGAACATCGCCGACGTCCAGCAAGGGGTGCGGGCGGCTGACAAGGGCTTCCAGGCCTGCATCCGCGGGGTTCCGGGGTCGCCACCCGAGTGCAAAGCGCTGGGAGCGCTGATGCGGGCGTCGGTTGGCAACTCGCAACGCGAAGCGCAGGCGCTCGAACAAATCTCCCGGCTGCAGTCGCTGGCCGCCCGGAATGTGGCCCAGACCTTCCTCCAGACCAACGCCGCCTCGACCTTCAAGGTGATCGTCAACCCGCTCGTCACCTGGATGTGGATCGGCGGTCTCATTGCCTTGGCCGGCGCCCTGATCGCCCTCTGGCCCACCCGCGGGCGCCGCCGCGGCGCCCTCGTCCGCACCGAAGCCGACGCCCGCAAGGAAGCCAAGTACCGCGAGATCCGCGACGCCGAGCTCGACCACGCCGCCGGCAAGCTCTCCGACGAGGACTTTGCCGTCCTCGACGCCGAGCTGCGACGCGAGGCGATCGAGATCCTCGACGGGGTGGGCAACGGCAACGGCAGGGGCAACGGCAACGGGGCGCACCCCCGCGAGCCGGAAAAAGCTGAGCGGAGCTAGAATTCCACGCTCGTGTTCACGTTCTTCTCCGTAATCCAGGTGGTCATCGCCATCGTCGTCATCTTCCTCGTGCTTCTGCATTCGGGGAAAGACGCGGGCCTCTCCGGTGCCTTCGGCATCGGCGGCGCCGGCGGCAGCGGCCTCGGTGGCGGCTCGATGGTGGAGAAAAACCTCGATCGGGCGACGGTCTTCTTCGCGGTTCTGTTTGTCCTGAACACGTTCCTGCTGCTGAAGATCTAAAGGCAGCTCATTGGCACCGCAGCTTCCGCATCCTGCGGACATTTCGCGCTGCCCTGTAGTCGCCCTTGACATATCTGGGATCTATGTAAAACTCACGGACGAACTGGGGGCGATTGACAAGGAGAGGCTTTGGAGGCGCACGCGGAACCCGTTCATCACCATCACCACCACGACGTCGAGGTCAACCCGGCGGCGTGGACGGATGGCAAGCGCTACGCGTGGTTGCTGGGGATCATCGTCCCCCTCTCGCCGTTCCTCGCGGCGTTCTGGGTCTGGGTCACCGGCTTCGGTGGGATGTGGTTCCTCGGCCCGCTCCTCGTCTTCGGGATCTTCCCGATCCTCGACATGCTGATCGGCCTCGATCCGACCAATCCCCCCGACAGCGTCCTCAAGTTCCTCGAGCAGGACCGCTACTACCGCTGGTGCACCTACCTCTTCATCCCGATCCAGTACGCCGGCCTCGTCTTCGCCTGCTGGATGTGGGCGAGCGGGGACCTGAGCCTGGTTGAAAACATCGGCCTGGCGTTGACGATGGGGGTCGTCGGCGGGATCGCGATCAACACCGCCCACGAGCTCGGCCACAAGCGCGCCTCCTCGGAGAAGTGGCTGAGCCGAGTCGCGCTGGCGCAGACCGGTTACGGACACTTCTTCATCGAGCACAATCGCGGCCACCACGTCAAAGTGGCCACTCCCGAGGACCCCGCCAGCTCCCGCCTCGGGGAGAGCTTCTGGGCCTTCCTGCCGCGTACCGTCCGCGGCAGCGTTAGTTCCGCCTGGGGGATCGAGACCGCCCGCCTGGACCGGCTGGGCAAGTCGCACTGGGGTGTCCACAACGACATCCTCGGTGCCTGGGCAATGACGATCGTTCTCTTCGCCGGCCTGGGAATCGTCTTCGGCGCGGTCGTCCTGCCTTACCTGCTGGTCCAGGCGGTGATCGGTTTCTCGCTGCTGGAGGTCGTCAACTACCTCGAGCATTACGGCCTCCTGCGCCAGAAGCGCGAGGACGGTCGCTACGAGCGCTGCCTGCCCGAACACAGCTGGAACAGCAACAACGTCGCCTCGAACGTCCTCCTCTACCACCTGCAGCGCCACTCCGACCACCACGCCAACCCGACCCGCCGCTACCAGGCGCTGCGCCACGTCGAAGAGGCGCCGCAGCTGCCCACCGGCTACGCCGGGATGATCGTCCTCGCCTGGTTCCCGCCGCTCTGGCGCCGGGTGATGGACCCGCGCCTGCTCGACCACTACGGCGGCGACGTCACCCGCTGCAACATCCAGCCGCGCCGGCTCGGCCGGGTGCTGGAGCGCTACGGGCGGGCCGTGTGAGCGCCTGGCGCTGCCCCAGCTGCGGCTACGTCTACGAGGAGGAGGCCGGTCACCCGCGGGAGGGTTTCCCAGCCGGGACGCCGTGGGCCCAGGTTCCCGACGACTGGGCCTGCCCGGACTGTGGCGTCCGCGACAAGGTCGACTTCGAGCCCGTCTCAGCCGACGCCTGATCGCCGCCGCTGGCACGATATGGGCGTGTCGAACGGGAGAATGCCTTACCAGGAGGCCGCGCGGGAGCTGTTGCGGCAGACCGTCTTCGACGCTGCCCGCGAGCAGCTGGCGCGGCAGACCTGGTCGGAGATCACGATGGCGGACATCGCCACGGGGGCCGGCGTCAGCCGCCAGACCCTCTACAACGAGTTCGGCAACCGCAACGAGTTCGGCTTTGCCTTCGTCATCCACGAGGCCGAACGGTTCATGGACGATGTCGAAAAAGCGGTGCTCGAGCACCGCGACGATCCCCGCGCCGCGGTCCTGGCGGCGCTCGAGCACTTCCTCCGCACCGCCGCCGACGACCCGCTGATCAGCATCCTCCTCTCCGACGACGGCACCGGCGGGATGCTGCCCTTCGTCACCACCCAGGGCCTTCCGGTCGTCCAGTGGGCGGCCTCGCGGCTGACGGCGGTGATCGAAGACGGCTGGCCCGAGGCCCCCTCGGAGGACGTGGGGATGTTGGCCGAGAGTCTGGTGCGCCTCTCGATCAGCTACGTGACGACCCCGGGCGATTCCGCCGAGGACGCGGCCAAGGGTGTGGCCGAGCTGCTCGGCCCGTTCATCGACAAGGCCCTGGGCTCCTCCGGCGATGCTCTCGCCGAAGCTTGATTCGCTGGGCCTACGGCCTCTCGAGACCGAGGATGCCCCCGAGCTCTATGCGCTGATCGAGGCGAACCGCGAGCACCTGGCGCGCTGGATGCCGTGGGCGGCGGGCCAGGACCTGGCGGGGACCGAGCGCTTCATCGCCGAGGCCGAGGAGCAGCTCGCTCGCGATGACGGTTTCCAGGCCCGGATCGCCCCGGAGGGCAAGATCGTCGGCGTCGCCGGTTTCCACTCGATCGACTGGATCAACCGCAACACCAGCATCGGCTACTGGCTGGCCGAGCCAGCGCAGGGGCGGGGAACGGTGACCACCGTCGTCCGCGCCCTCCTCGACCACGCCTTCCACGGGTGGGAGCTGCACCGGGTCGAGATCCACTGCGCGCCGGAGAACCGGCGCAGCCGGGCGATCCCCGAGCGCCTCGGCTTCCGTGAGGAAGCCCGGCTGCGCGAGACCGAGCTGGTCGATGGTCGCTACCTCGACAGCGTTGTGTACGGGCTGCTGGAGGAGGAGTGGGGGTGAGCGGTGCGGCCTAATCCGCTGTTCGCCTCCGATGATCCGGCCCACGTCCGCGAGCTGGTGCGCGAGCACCCGTGGGCGACCCTGGTGACCTCGACCGGCTCGGGCCTCGGCGCCTCCCACTACCCGGTGCTGCTCGACGAGGAGGCCGAGGGCCTGACCCTGCTCACCCACCTCGGCCGGCCCGACGAGCAGGTGCTCGAGATCGACAAAGGCGAGGTGCTGGTGATCGTCCAGGGCCACCACGGCTACATCTCGCCGAGCTGGTATTCGCCGCAGGAGCGCAAAGTCCCGACCTGGAACTTCACCGTCGCCCACCTCCATGGCACCCCGCAGGTCCTCGGCGAGGAGGAGAACCTCGCCGTCCTCACCCGCCTGGTCGAGCACTTCGAGCGCCAGGTCCCCGACCCCGCCTACCTGGAGCGCGACTACGCGATCCCGATCGCCAAGGGCACCGTAGGCCTCCGCATCCCGATCGACCGCTTCGAGCTGAAGCGCAAGCTGAGTCAGAACAAAGACGAGGAGACGAGGCGCAGCATCATCGAGGCGCTACGGGAAGAGGGCCCGTACCGGCACCCGGCGCTGGCCGAGGAGATGAACCGGGAGATGGGAACGGACGGTCCCTGACCATGAGTGCGGCTGAGAGATCAGCAGTGCCGTTTGATCTGGTTTCTGCGCGGCGCTAACCGCCGCTTTGCCTGCGCGAGCGGTTGTCTGACTGCCGGTCGCCACCTCGCGTCGCCCTCCCCGCCATAAATACGAATGGCGAAAAGAGCGCGCTATCGCTCCGCCTCGCCCGGACGCTCCGTGGTTAGCAGTCTCGGAAGCCCCTCGTTTTCCTCCGCAGAATTGCCCATGAGCTCAATGGCGGTGCCTTGGGCGGCGGAAAGAACTCGCATTGGGGTGGTAGCAATGCAATCAATGGGCCGCTGCCCTTCAAGCCATTCGGCGTTTCGACTGACTAGCCAGTTGCCGATGCGCGCAGGAGGAAGACCGGCCTCGTGCAGGACTTGCGCCGTGAGGCGGAGGTCATCGAGAGCAATGGCAGTGGTTGGGCGTGGGGCGATCTCATCATTCATCCAGTTTCGTAGCGTGCTGGCACTGCGCACACCGAGACCCCGGGCTAAGACCTCAGGGGGGATCCCCAAGGCAAGCAACGCGCGAATGCGCTCGGCAGTGGTCGACGAACTTCGGAGACCCTTTTCAAGATCGCCATGCGTCAGGTTGGTCCCGCGTCGCCTCATGGAGTCACTAACGAACGCCACACGCGGAAGCTAGCTGCCACCCCCGACAGACTTCGGGAGCGCATACCAAAGCCATTGACCATAAGCGCATGGGCGGGCAGGATACAAAAAAGGACGGCAAAAGGACGTAAGCCCCTTATTTTAAGTCTGTTATATGGACGGAAAACTGGGGTCTTGCATCGTTTGGTGCTATCCTGCTTCCACTCGGAGAATCAATGGAACCCATCGATTTGGATCGCCTGAGCACCGACTGGTTCGAGAACCAGGATCCCCATCGAGCGGTCTACGACGCAAAGGCCGAGCTCAAAAGATTGCAAGTGATCGGCGAGGAGCCAAGTCGGGCCCTGGAGTCTTTAGAGAGCGTGATCGAGCCGGCCTGCGATGGACCCGGCGGAGATCCCCGCTTGGCTTTCGATGTAGCGAACGCGTCCGAGGGGGCCTTTCGCGATGCAGAGGGAGAGACCGGTTTGCAAACGCCTGCGCAACTCGAGCTACGGTCACGCAGCCAGCTGGTAATCGCTCGTGCCGCCTATCGCGTTGGTTACGAGCGGCAAGCGTTTGTCCGGAGTCTTGCGCTCTTGACTTGGGTTGCCTCTTTCGTGGAGGGACGAAAGGCTTTGCTGGTGGCGCTTCGTTCTTCACTTCCCAACGGCGCCGCCGCAGCGGCGGTGCGGGCGCTCGGTCTCTACCCAGCCGCACTCCGTCGTTCCGCCTACGGGGTGTCTAAGCAGGCGCATTTTCTCGGCCTCGCCCGCCCCTTCGTAGAGGCATACCTCGACTCACGAGGCCCAGGGGGAATTCCAGTTATCTACAGCCGAACGCACGCGCTCGCCTCGCAGTGGCTATACGCGTTGCTCGATGCCGTCCCCGATGACCCCCTGATCCCTTGCCTCATCGAACTGGAGCACGCAAGCCGCCCCGATAATGCGCGCGGGCACGCCACCGAGCCCCTGCGGGACTTTGAGCTTGCTTCGCGCGCTGGCAACGATAAGGAGCGGGAGCGCCAACGGGCCGAGGCAAAAAAACGCCTCGAAGCCTTCCCGCTCGAGCGGCATCTGCGAACCGTTGAGCGGCGGCAATACCTTGCCGCTTAGGCCCCACGCTCCAGGCCGGTGCTTCAGATGAAGCATCAATGCCGTCTGACTGGCGCACCACGGGTCTAGGGGTCCTATTCAAAGGGGCCCGCAAGCAGAAAAACCCCCGACAAACGGGGGCTTTCCGATGCGGCTGAATGGAGTCGAACCATCACGGGTGTTTCCACCCACAAGGCCCTCAACCTTGCGCGTCTACCAGTTCCGCCACAGCCGCTCGAGGGCGCTCGATTCTAGATGTTTGCGTGCATCGGAGGCCGCAGCTTGCGGGCATCCGGGGGAGGCGGTAGCCTTGCGAACAAGTGTTCGAAGGCAATTTGCGGCTCTTTGACCCTGCTGACCCGGCATCGGAGGAAACCGGAACGACGATGGAACTGGACCTGACCAAGAGGCAGAAGGAGATCTTCGACTTCATGCGCAAGTACGCGGCGAAGACCGGCTACCCGCCGACGGTGCGGGAGATCGGCAAAGCCGTGGGGCTGCACTCCTCTTCGACCGTGCATGCGCACCTGGCGAACCTGGAGAAGCTCGGGCTGGTCAGGCGTGACCCCTCTAAACCGCGGGCGATCGAGTTGCTCTTCGACAAGGCGAAGCGGACGATCTCGCCGGGCAACGGGCTGCCGCTGGTCGGGCAGGTTGCCGCCGGCGCGCCGATCCTCGCCGAAGAGAACATCGAGGAGTACCTCGAAGTGCCGGACGTGATCGGCGGCGAGGACGGCGACTACATCCTCCAGATCCGCGGCGAAAGCATGAAGGACGCCGGCATCCTCGAAGGCGACTACGTGATCGTGCGCCCCAGCGACGATGCGGCCGACGGCGAGATCGTCGTCGCCCTGATCGGCGAGGAGGCGACGGTGAAGCGGATCTTCCGCGAGAAGGACCACATCCGCCTACAGCCTGAAAACGAGGAAATGGAACCGATCCTGACGACCGAGGCGCGAGTGCTCGGCAAAGTCGTGGGGGTCTTTCGGAAGGTGTAGTTGGTGAATTTTCCCCCCTCTGGCGTGGAAAATTCACCTTCGGCTGGCTCTACGGCCAGCGCCCCGACTCGATCAGCTTTTTGTAGCGCCGCTGTCTGCGGCGGGCGTCCCACATCACCAGCGGCAGCAGCCGCAGGGAGAGGCGTGGGAAGAGGTCGACGAAGCGGAGGAAGGGGCCGCGCCAGCGGGGGACGATGAGGATCGGGCGCGGGCGCTCGGTCAGCTTGCCGACCTCCTTCGCCACCTCCTCGGCGGCGACCCGGTCCGCTGCCCCGGCGTCGACGTCGGTGACGTGGACGCGGTAGCCGCGCCCGATCAGCTCGGCCGCGATCGCGCGGCCGAGGCCGCTGCCGGCGCCGGTCACCACTGCCGTTCGCATCGCGGCGAGTCTACGCCGACGGGACGAAAAGCGGTCTGGGTAACCGGTTTTCGTCCCGTCGCTGTCAGATCGACCGGATTCCTTGCGATGAGCGGCCGCCCAGCTACCCTTGAGGGGCGGGCCGAGCGACCGCGGGGGGAGAGAAAACCCCTCGAGGAAAGTCCGGACACCACAGGGCAGGGCGGTGGGTAACGCCCACCCGGGGAAACCCGCGGGAAAGTGCCACAGAAATGACACGGCCGATGGCGCGGCTGCAGTCTGCGTCGCGCACAGGCAAAGGTGAAATGGTGCGGTAAGAGCGCACCGGCGTCGCGGTGACGCGGCGGCCAGGCAAACCCCGCCCGGTGCAAGGCCAAGCAGGACCGTCGACCCGGCTCGGCGAGGTCCAGGTAGGCCGCAGAGATAGATGGCCGCTCACGACAGGATCCGGCTTACAGGCCCGCTAAGGAAGAGGCTCCCGCAAGGGGGCCTCTTCTATGTCCGGGTCGTTTCCAGACTTCTCCTCGTCCCAGTGGGGAAAAGGGTGGAAACGACGCTTGCACGGAATTCTGTCTTAGCGTTTGCTAATCTGCCGCCCACATCCGCTGAATCTCCGCCTACATACCGCGGGGAGCGGGGGACCCAATTGGTTTGGGGCGAGTCGCGGCGACCGCCGCGTAGCGCAGCTCTTTCAGCGCGAGCCCGTCAGCTAACCCCGCAAGCGCTTGGAAAGAGATGCAGACGATCAGACAAATCTCCCTGCGCTGGGCGCTTGCCCTGGCCGCCTTTCTCGCCCTCTTCGCCGGGGTCGTGGCTGGTGCCCAGGCAGCCACCGGTGGCGCCTCCGGTTACGAACCGCCGGCCGAAGAAGAAGGCGAACACACCTTCGGCAGCTGGCGCTACGGCGGCGCCAGTTGGTATGGCCCCGGACTCTGGGGCCACAAGACGGCCTGCGGCCAGACCCTGCGGCCGGGCACGATGGGCGTCGCACACAAGAAGCTCCCCTGTGGCACGACCGTCAAGTTCGTCTACCACGGCAAGGCGGTGACCACGCAGGTGATCGACCGCGGCCCCTACGTCAAAGGCCGGGCCTGGGACCTGACCAAAGCGGTCAGCGACGAGCTCGGCTTCGAAGGCGTGGGCCGCGTCCGCTACGCCGTCGCGATCGACGACGCCACCAGCGCCCGCAGCAACTGAACTAGCCGCTCCGGCCGCTCCTCGGGCTAGGCTGCCGTGTTTAGGCAGGGTCCAAGACGAGAGGAGCAAGCGTTGATGTGGAGGATTTCGCAGGGAGCAATAGCCGCCGCCGGCACCCGTAGGGGCCGCGCAGCGCTCTTCAGCCTGCTCGCCTGCGCGCTGATACTTCTCGTCGGCCTCGCGGCGAGCAGCGATGCGGCCAAGGTCGGTAGGACGACGGTGATCCTCGGCCAGACCTCGACCGAGCCCGACCCCTCCTGCCCTGAGCTGCCCTGCCAGGCGGTCGGCAGCGTCACCGGCTTCCAGGTCAGCAACGGCCAGACGAAGCTGCCGTTCCTCGTCACCCACGACGGCAAGATCACCTCCTGGACGCTGACCCTGGCGCAGCCGACCGGCAGCCAGCGAACCTTCTTCAACGGCTTCTTCGGCACCCCACCGCAGGCCCGCCTGGCGATCCTCCACCGCGTTCCCGGCACCAACCCGCCCCGCTACAACCTGCGGCGCCAGGGTTCGGTCCAGGTCCTCACGCCCTACCTGGGGAGGACGGTCAAGTTCAGCGCCAACCTCAAAGTCGAAAAGGGCGACATCGTCGGGATCACCGTCCCGACCTGGGCGCCTGCCTTTGCGCAGGACCTCGACGCGAACAACGTCTGGCGCGCCAGCCGCGAGCCGGAAGCCTGCAAGAACGCGACGGATATCCGCCAGGGCGAACCGCAGGAAAAAGTAGGCACCCGCGCCACCTACGGCTGCAAATACACCACCGCGCGACTGCTCTACACCGCCACTCTCGTCGAGGGTCGCTGACGAACCTCAATACGTGTAGGGGAGGGTCCTCCCCCTCAACTACCTAAGCAACCGGGGGAAGCGCCCTGGGACCACCTTGATCCTGGGGTAGAGCTGCCGCGCTCGCGATCAGGCTCTGGAACTCGTTCAGGGCCAGGTGCCCGACCGCCTCGAGGATCTCCTCGTCGCTCCAACCGATTTCCCGCGCCTCCTCGTGGAGGTGGAGGGGTGGGGGACCCTCCGGGTCAAGCGTCGCCTTGAGGAAGACCAGCAGGGCGGCCTCTTTGGGGTCGGAGGAATCGAAGCTGCGGGCTTTCGAGACCTCATCGAGGCCGAGCCCGGCCCGGCGGGCCGATTTGGCGTGCTGGGCGATGCTGTAATTGTCCTCGCGGAACTCTGCTACGGCGAGCGCGATCCGCTCCCTCGTCGCCTGCGGCAGGACTCCGCCGCGAAGCTCCGAGCGCATCCGCGTATACGCGCGCAGGACAGCCGGCGCCCCGGCGAGCACGCCGACGAACTTCGTCACCGCGCCGCCGGCGGCCTGAATGCTCTTGATGAGAGGTGCGCTCTCATCGGGCGCCGTCAGCTCGTCGTGGATCTGGAATCTGCTTACTGCGGTTTTTACCGTCACGTGTTTCTCGCTCCTAGCTCTGTCTCGGGCGGCACTCGTCTTTACAGAGCCCTTACGTGGCCTTTACTTTACTTTTAGCCGCTTACTTACCTGTCGTAAGTTATACCGAGTTCCGCGGACGCTTTCAAGCCGGTCGGGAACTCTTTTCTCTACCCGTATTACGTGGTTCGGCACCTCTGCGGCTCATTCGCTCTATCGTTGCGGCCTTCCCCAGCCAAGGAGGCAACCCAGGCATGGCCGATCAACCCCGCAGCGCCGCCGACGTGATCGAGCTCGTCCGCGAGCACGACGTTCGTTTCATCCGCCTCTGGTTCACCGATGTGCTGGGGCAGCTGAAGAGCTTCTCGGTCAACGCTTCTGAGCTCGAGGACGCCTTCGGCGGCGGTATGGGCTTTGACGGTTCCTCGATCACCGGCTTCAACCCGATCGAGGAGTCCGACATGCTGGCGGTGCCCGACCCGGCGACCTTCGCCCTGCTGCCCTGGCGGCCGGAGGAGGACGCGGTGGCGCGGATGTTCTGCGACATCCAGGTCCCCGGCGGCGGGCCTTACGAGGGCGACCCGCGCTGGATCATGCGGCGGGCGCTGAAACGGGCCGAAGACCTCGGCTTCGACGCCTACAACATCGGCCCCGAGCTCGAGTACTTCTACTTCCGCTCGGCGAAGCCCGAGGGTGGCGTCCCCGAGCCCCTCGACGAGGGCGGCTACTTCGACCTCACGACCCTCGACGCCGGCTCGGATCTGCGGCGGGAGACGGTGCTGGCACTGGAGAAGATGGGGATCCACGTCGAGTACACCCACCACGAGGTCGGCCCCTCCCAGCACGAGGTCGACATGCGCTACAAGAACGCGCTCGAGATGGCCGATGACTGCATGACCTACCGCATCGTCGTCAAGGAGTACGCGATGAAGTACGGCTACCACGCGACCTTCATGCCGAAGCCGTTGTTCGGCGAGAACGGCTCCGGGATGCACGTCCACCAGTCGCTCAGCCGCGACGGCAAGAACGCCTTCTACGACGAGGACGACCCGTATTACCTCTCGCCGGTGGCGAAGTCCTTCATCGCCGGCCAGCTCAAGCACGCGCGCGAGATCTCGCCGCTCTTCGCCCAGTGGGTCAACTCCTACAAGCGCCTCGTCCCCGGCTACGAGGCGCCGGTCTACCTGGCGTGGTCGCGCCGCAACCGCTCAGCGCTGATCCGGGTGCCGCTCTACCACCCCGGCAAGGAGGGGGCGACGCGGGCCGAGCTCCGCTGTCCCGACCCCGCCGCCAATCCGTACCTCTGCTTCGCGGCGATGCTGCAGGCGGGGCTGGAAGGGGTCGAGAAGGGCTACGAGCTGCCCGAGCCGATGGAGCAGAACCTCTACCACCTCTCCCAGGAGGAGCTGGCGCACCAGGGAATCGAGCAGCTGCCGGCGACCCTGGGCGAGGCGATCGAGGTTGCGGCCGAGTCCGAGCTGGTCCTCCGCACGCTGGGCGAGCACACCTTCCGCCGCTTCGTCGAGATCAAGCGGCAAGAATGGGACGACTACCGCGTCCAGGTCACCCCCTACGAGATCGAAAACTTCCTCCCGATCCTCTGAGGGTCGGGAGGAGGGGTGTCCCTCTCTGGACACATCTCGCCAATGGCTCGATGTTGAGTGTCCCGAGAGGGACACCCCTCCTCCCTCAGAGCTGAGCGCGTAGCTCGCTGGGGTCAGTGAGCGGGAGTTGGCAGGTGAAGTTCTCGCAGACGTAGGCGGCGGGTTTGCCGTTGACCGAGGTGCGACCTGCGAGTAGTGGTGGCTGTCTGGTGCCTTCCGGGCCGCCGGCGAGGACGAGGTGGAAGAGCGGGCGCTCGCGGACGACTGCGGACAGGTCGCCAAGCTCGTCACCGACCAGCGCGACCTCGCGGGTGGGGGAGAGGTGGAAGTCGAGGGCGCGCAGCAGATGGGCGAAGGCGTCGGGGTGCTGGACTGCCGGTTTGGCGAAGAGGGCGAAGACGCTGGTGCCCGCCTCCTCGTAGCGGCGCTCGCCGGTCAGGGCGGCGAGGCGGAGCATTCCCATCGCCGCCGAGCTGTTGCCGGAGGGGATCGGGTGGTCGCCAACCTCCTTGCGCCGCGCAATCAGCTCCTCGTGGTCGGTAGAGGTCGAGTAGAAGCCCCCGCGCTCCGGGTCGCCGAAGCGCTCGATCGTCGTCTCCGCCAGTGCCTGCGCCTCGACGAACCAGCGCTCCTCGAAGGTCGACTCGTAAAGCGCCAGCAGCGCCTCGAGCAGAAAGGCGTGGTCCTCCAGATAGGCGTTGAGGTGAGCGCGGCCGTCCTTGTAGGTGCGCAGGAGGTTGCCTTGTCCATCCCGCAGCTGCCCGAGCACGAACTCGGCGCAGGCGCGGGCCGCGTCGAGGTAGTCGTCGCGGCCAAGAACCGCGCCGGCGTCGGCAAGCGCCGCGATAGCGAGAGCGTTCCACGAAGCGAGCCGCTTGTCATCAAGTCCAGGCCACACGCGCTGCGCCCGCGCTTTGAGCAGCGCCCTTCGCATCTCAGTCAACCCCTCAGGCTCCTCGGCCTCGGCGCCGCCAGCCAAATGCAGCACGTTCGAACCCTCGAAGTTCCCCCGCTCACTGACCCCGTAGAACTGCAGCAGCCTCTCTACCTGCGAACTAGAGAGGCTGCTGCAGTTCGGGTCTTTCCCAATGACCTCCCGAATCTCCCCCTCCGTCCACACATAGAACTTCCCCTCCTCGCCCTCCGAATCAGCATCCAGCGCCGAGTAGAAACCCCCCTCCGGCCCCCGCATCTCCCGCAGCATCCAGTCCAGCGACTCCTCGCAGATGCGGCGATACCGCTCGTGCCCCAGCACCTGCCAGCCGTGCAGGTAGGCCCGCGCCAGCAGGGCGTTGTCGTAGAGCATCTTCTCGAAGTGGGGGACGAGCCAGATCGCGTCGACCGAGTAGCGCGCGAAGCCGCCGCCGAGCTGGTCGTAGATGCCGCCGGCGAGCATCCCGTCGAGGGTTCGCTCGACCACCCCGGTCTCGCCGCGCGCCATCAGCAGCTCCAGCGATGAGGCCGGCGGGAACTTCGGCGCCCCTCCGAAGCCCCCGTTGCGGTGGTCGGCGCGCGCCAGCAGGCCCTGCACGGCCTCGGCGAGGTCGGCCTCGCCTGGCAGGTCGCGCGGCTCGACGTCGCTGATCGCACTCAGCCGCTCGCGCACCTGCGGCGCCCGCTCGCGGATCTCCTCGCGCTGCGTCTCGAAGGCGTGCACGACCGCTTCCATGACCATCCGGAAGCTCGGCATGCCGCGGCTCTCGTCGGGCGGGAAGTAGGTGCCGCCGTAGAAGGGGACGCCGTCGGGGTCGAGGAAGACCGTCATCGGCCAGCCGCCGTGACCGCTGATCTGCTGCACGGCCTCCATGTAGATGGCGTCGACGTCGGGCCGCTCCTCGCGGTCGACCTTGACGCTGACGAAATGCTCGTTCATGTAGGCGGCCGTCTCGGCGTCCTCGAAGGACTCGCGCTCCATCACGTGGCACCAGTGGCAGGCCGAGTAGCCGACCGAGAGCAGGATCGGCCGCTCCTCCTCGCGCGCCCGCTCCAGCGCCTCCGGCCCCCACGGGTACCACTCGACCGGGTTGTCCTGGTGCTGGAGCAGATAGGGGCTGGTCTCCCGGGCGAGGCGGTTCGGCATCGCCTTCAACCTACCCGGGGACCGAGAAGTCAAGTATTGGGTTCGGCTGGTCCTAGAAACTTGGGTTGGAACAGCCGTTGATAGGAGAGAGAATCCCTACCGCTGGGTAACCCAATACCGTCACTCACGTGAAGAACAACCAGTCACAAGGCCAGCCGGACCCTGCCGTCGATGCCGTGCTCGCAAAGCTTCCGCCCGAGGACCGGGCGGTGGTCCAAGGCGCACTCGAGCGGGCCGAGCGGACCGAGGCCGAACTGCGCTTTCTCGCCGACCACGACTCGCTCACCGGCCTCCTGAACCGGCGCCGCTTCCGCGCCGAGCTCGACCAGTACGTCTCCTTCAGCGCCCGCTATGGCGGCCGCGGCGCCGTCATGGTGATCGACATCGACGGCCTCAAGGAGGTCAACGACCGCCTCGGCCACCAGGCCGGCGATACCTTGATCCGCCGCGTCGCCGAGATCCTCCGCGAACGGGTCCGCGCGACCGATCTCGTCGCCCGCCTCTCCGGCGACGAGTTCGCGATCTTGATGCCGCAGACCGACACCGAGGGCGCCATGCAGCTCGGCGAGGACCTGCGCTCGCAGGTCGCCGAGGGGCTGCCGCTGAACCTCGACCTCGGCGAGGCCTCGATCAGCGTCGGGATCACGATGTTCGGCGGCCAGGGGGCGATGGGCGCCGAGGCGGTGCTGGTCGCCGCCGACCAGGCGATGTACCAGGCGAAGGCCGAGGGCCGCAACCGGATCATGCTCTTCCACGCTCCCGGCGAGAACGGCGGCAACGCCAAGCGGACGCAGACGACCAGCGCCCGGATCCGCGACGCGCTGACCCAGAACCGGCTGCGGCTGGCGACGCAGCCGATCCGCGACCTCGCCTCGGGCGGGATCGAGCGCTACGAGCTGCTGCTGCGGATGACCGCCGATGACGGCGAGCTGCTTCCCGCCGCCTCCTTCATCGAGGCGGCCGAGCGCTCGGGGATGGTCCAGGAGCTCGACCGCTGGGTCGTCGCCCAGGCGCTGAGGATGATCGCCGAGCGCGAGCACGCCGGCGCCCCGGTCTCCCTGCACATGAACATCTCGGGCGCCTCGATGACCGACCTCTCGGTACTCGAATACATCGAACGGCGGCTCGACGAAGGCGAGGCCGACCCAGCCCGCTGCACCTTCGAGATCACCCAGACGGCGCGGATCGAGGACTACGACGCCGCCGCCGGCTTCGCCGACCGCCTCTCGGAGTTCGGCTGCGAAGTCGCGATCGACGACTACGGCGCCGGCTTCGGCTCCTTCGCCTACCTGAAGAAGGTGCCTTTCGACGTGATCAAGATCGACGGCTCTTTTGTCCGCGAGATGCCGCGGAACGATGCCGACCAGCTGACCGTGAAGGCGATCGTCGAGATCGCTCGCGGCCTCGGCAAGCGGACGATCGCCGAGTTCGTCGAGGACGAGGCGACGACGCAGCTGCTGCGCGAGTACGGCGTCGACATGGCCCAGGGTTTCCACCTCGGTCGGCCGGTTGACGCGGCCGAGGCGCTGGCGGCGTAGCGATCTAGGACGCCGGAACTTCGCCCCGCAGCTGCGCGCGCTTGACCTTGCCGCTGCTCGTCTTCGGCAGCTCGGGGACGAACTCGACGAGGCGGGGGAACTTGTAGGGGGCGGTCTCGCGTTTGCAGTGCTCCTGCAGCTCGCTGATGAGCGTCTTGTCGCCCTCGCCGCCGTCGCGGAGGACGACGATCGCGCGGACGACGGCGCCGCGCTCGGGGTCCGGGGAGGCGACCGCAGCGGCGTCGGCGACCGCCGGGTGCGAGAGCAGGGCCGACTCGACCTCGGTCGGGCCGATCCGGTAGCCGGAGGAGAGGATGATGTCGTCGCCGCGGCCCTCGAAGTAGAGGTAGCCGTCCTCCTCGCGGACGAGGTCGCCCGTCCGCCACCAGCTGCCCTCGAAGCGCTCGCCGTCGAGGTAGCCGGCGAAAAAGGTGGGGGTGGAGTGGGCGAGGAGCTGGAGTTCGCCTTCGACGATCCGGGTTTCGATCCCCGGCAGTGGCTTGCCCATCGAGCCCAGCCGCACCGGCTCGCCGATGAGGTTGGCGGTCACCTGGCCGGTCTCGGTCTGGCCGTAGCCGTCGGCGGGCTCGAGGCCGGTCGCCTCGCGGAAGGTGGCGATCGTCTCCGGGTCGAGTGGCTCACCGGCGGAGACCATCCGCCGCAGCGCCGGCAGCGGCCGCAGGGCGGCGCGGCGGGCCAGCATCCGGTACTCGGTCGGCGCCTGGCAGAGGACGTTGACGCCGAGCGCCTCGGCGAAGTCGAGCCGCTCGGCGGGCTCGAAGCGGCCGTCGTGGATGACCGCGGCGGCGCCGGTCAGCCAGGGGGCGAGGAAGACGTTGCGAGCCGACTTCGACCAGCCGGTGGCGGTAGTGCACCAGGCCAGGTCCCCCTTGCGGGAGCCGAACCAGTGCTCGGCCTGCAGTCGCTGGCCCAGCAGGTAGCGGTAGCCGTGCACGACGCCGCGCGGCTCACCGGTGGTACCGGAGGTGAAGACGATCAGCGCAGGGTCTTCCGGCGCCATCTCCTCGACCGCCGCCGGCGCCTCCTGCGGCCGATCCTCGTCGAGGACGCGGGCGACGTCGGCCATCGTCATCAGCGGAACACCCTCGGGCATCTCCGCCAGCAGCGCCTCCTTGCCCACGCACAACTTTGGATTCGCGGCAGCGATCCGATGCTCCAGGTCATGCCGCCGCAGCATCGTGTTGCAGGGCAAAGCCACCGCCCCCATCCGCCAGCAGGCAAGCAAAGTAAGCACCCACTCGATCCGATTGCCCACCAACGTCATCACCACGTCGCCACGCTTCACCCCGCGCGCCGCGAAGGCGCCGGAGAGTCCCGCCGACTGAGCGACTAGTTCCCCGAAGTAGTGATCGCGCCGATTCCCCTCGGCGTCTATAGAAACGATCCCCAGCCGCGAGGCCGGGGATCGTTCCAACAAGTCCTCAATCAGGTTCACGCCGCCAGTCTGCCTGACGCTGATTAGCGGCGGGATGAAATCGGCTCGTCGGCGCTGCTGATCTGCCACCGAACACCGGGACCAAACTCCAAAAGGACTCCGCCGGGAGTGATCAGCTCCCAATTCGGAGGATCGTCGTCGGCCTCTTTACGCGCAGGTTTGACATCGAGGAGAGACCCATTTGAAAGTTGGCAGCGAAGCTCGCCGCTCTCCTCGTCAATTTGGGCGTCCTCGATTCTCTGGCCGACTAGCTCCCTTGGATCAGTCGGAGTCCAATCGGCATCCTGAGTCGCCAGCTGCCACGTCTCCCCTGCCGAGTCCTTGATCTCGACATGCAAGACATCTGGATATCCCAAACGAGCATCGGTGATCGCTCCGCGCATATGACGCAGGACATTCGCAGGCGAGGAATCTAGGGCTACGACAGTTGCCATCAGCGCTCTTCCCTCCATTGTCGCAACCAAGCCAGCAGATCTCCATAGTCCATGTGCTCGCGGTTGCCGGTGGTCTTCTTGTCGGCGTGGAGATCAATGCTCGCGTCGCGGCGTTCCTGCGCTGACATGCGTAACTCTGCGCATGCCTGCCGGAACTGCTTGATGTCCGCCTTCTTGGCCAAACCAGCGAGCAGTCTGCCAACCAACTGTCATACGACCCCGTACCAACTACCTACCTGGCTACCGAAGTTCGGCAGACGTCTTTTTCAGCAACTGCCGGGCGATGATCAGGAGCTGGATCTGCTGGGTGCCCTCGAAGATGTCGAGGATCTTCGAGTCGCGGGCCCACTTCTCCAGCAGCTCGTTCTCGCCGTAGCCGACGCTGCCGCAGAGCTCGACGCAGCCGAGGGTGACGTCGACGCAGGTGCGCCCCGCCTTTGCCTTCGCCATCGAGGCCTGCAGCGAGTTCGGCTTCGAGTTGTCAGCCATCCAGGCGGCCTGGAGGGTGAGCAGCCAGGCGGCCTCGTAGTCGGCCTCCATCGCCAGGAACTTGGCTGCCGCGGCGTGCTGGTTGTTGGCGGGAACGTCGTAGTCGATCTTCACGCCCGCCGCTTTCAGCTGCTTGCGGGTCTCTTCGAGCGCCGCGCGGGTAACGCCGACGGCCATCGCCGCGACCAGCGGCCGCGTGTTGTCGAACGTTTCCATCACCCCGGCGAAGCCTTTCTCCTTCACCTCGGGGTCGCCGAGCAGCGCCTCTTTCGGCACCCGGCAGTCCTGGAGGGTGAAGTTGGCCGTGTCCGAGGCGCGGATCCCGAGCTTGTGCTCGAGCCGGTCCAGCTTCAGGCCGGGGTTGTTACGCTCGACGATGAACGACTTGATCGCCGCCCGCCCTTTCGAGCGGTCGAGCGAGGCCCAGACGACGATCAGGTCCGCCCGGTCGCCCGAGGTGACGAAGATCTTCTCGCCGTTGAGGACGTATTCGTCGCCGTCGAGCTCGGCGGTGGCGCGGATCGCGGCCGAGTCCGAGCCGGCTTCGGGCTCGGTGATCGCCATCGCCGCCCACTTGCCGCCGTAGGTCTTCAGCTGCTCCTCGGTCGCGACCGAGGCGATCGCCGAGTTGCCGAGCCCCTGGCGCGGCATCGAGAGCAGCAAGCCGACGTCGCCCCAGCAGAGCTCGATGATCCCGAGCACGGTGGAGAGGTTGGAGCCGTTGCGGTTGGTGCCGTCGTCGCTTTTCTCGCGGCGGACGCCGGCGGCACCGGCGCCGCCGATGTCGGAGCCCTCGTTCATGCCGTCGATCAGCGACGCCAGCATGTCGAGCTCTTTCGGGTAGGTGTGCTCGGCCTCGTCGTATTTGCGCGAGATCGGGCGGAACACCTCCGTGGCGACCTGGTTTGCCTGGTTCGCCAGCGGCTTGAACTTCTTCGGTATCTCGAGGTTGATCGTCATCTTCAGTCCTTTCGCTCTCTAGGCAGCGCCTAGACGAGCAGGGCGCCCTCCATCACGCCCGCAGCTCGGAGGTCGCGGTACCAGCGCTCGACCGGGTGCTCCTTGACGAAGCCGTGGCCGCCGAGCAACTGGACGCCGTCGGAGCCGATCTTCATCCCCTTGTCGGTGCAGAGCTTGCGGGCGATCGCCGCCTCGCGGTCGAAGCTCTCGCCGCGGTCGGCGCGGCTCGCCGCCCGGTAGGTCGCCAGCCGCATCGCGTTCGACTCGATGCCGATGTCGGAGACGACGAAGGCGACGCCCTGGCGGTTGGAGACCGGTTCGCCGAAGGCCTGGCGGTCGTTGACGTAGGGGATCACGTAGTCGAGGACGGCCTGCGCGGTGCCGCTGGCCAGCGCCGACCAGGCGATCCGCGAGCGGTTGACGCAGGCGGCGTAGTCCTTGGCTTTCGCGCTCCCCTCGCCGAGCAGGGCGCTACCCGGCAGCTTCACTTTGTCGATCAGGAGGCGGCCGGTGGCGGCGGGCCGCAGGCCCATCGCCGGCTCGTCCTCGATCGAGAGCCCTTTGGCGCCCGACTCGACGACGAAGAGCGCCGGTCCGATGCCCTCGGCGTCGGCGGCGACGACGAACAGCTCGCAATCCTTGGCGCGGGCGAGCAGAGACTTGGTGCCGCTGAGGACCCACTCGTCACCTTTCTTTTTCGCCTTCGTCTCCAGCTGGAAGGGATCGAAGAGCGGCCGCGGCTCGAGGATCGCCAGGGCGGCGGCGGGGATGTCCTCGCCGGTGAAAGCGGGGAGGTAGGTCGCCTCCTGCTCGGCCGAGCCCCAGAGGCCGATCGCGGTGGCGACGGCGCCGGGCGCCATCGCCGCGTAGGCGATGCCCATGTCGCCGTGGGCGAGCGCCTCGCCGATCAGGACGCTAGTCACCGCCGACTGCTCGGTCATCACGCCGCCGAGCTCCTCGGGGACGCCGAGGATGTTGACGCCGAGCTCGTTCGCCTGGTCGAGGATCTCTTTCGGCGTCTCGCGCTCCTCGTCGGCCTTCAGTGCCGCCTTACGGATCTGGTCGGCGGCGAAGGCGCGGCCCCCCTCCTGGAACATCTGCTGCTCGTCGTCGGGCGAGAGGTCGAAGAGCCCCTTCGACTTGCCCTTCTTCTGGCGAGCGGGTTTACCCAGCTGCTGGGCGGCCTTGAAGGTGCGCCCGGCGGCGGTGGCGCCGCGGAAGCCGTTCTTGGTGCCCTGGAAGAGGGCCTTCTCGACCTGCTTGCGGAGGCGGATGCGGTCCAGCAGGTCGGAGCCGGCGAGGCGGTTCAGCGCCCGCAGGCCGTAGCCCATGCTGCGCTCCGCCACTCCCTTGTTCTCGGTGGTGGTGCTCACTTGATGTCTTTCCTTCCGGTCTTGGCGGATTTGGATTTCGGTTTCGAGCCCAGCGGCCGCACACGGCCGTCGAGGTGGGGGGTTCCCTTCTTGGCGTCGCGGACGGCGAAGAGGATCTCCCCTTCCTGCTCGCGGCCGGCGAACTCGACGCGCGCCGGCAGCAGGATCGGCTTGCGGAAGCGGACCTCGGCCTCGAAGCTCTGCGGCAGCTTGCTTTCGAGCTGGGCCAGGGCCCGCGCCTTCGACCACATCCCGTGCGCGATCGCCCCGGGGAAGCCGAGCGGCTTCGCGGTCAGCGAGTACATGTGGATCGGGTTGCGGTCGCCGGAGACGCCGGCGTAGCGGCGGCCGAGGTCGCCGGGCAGCTTCCACTCGGCGCTCGCCGGCGCCTCGGCGGGTAGCGACTCGAAGCCGCGCTCCTGTTTGGCGCTCTCGTCGCCCTTGCCGCGGCGTAGCATCGTGCTGACGCTTTCCCAGGCCACCTTGCCCTCGACCAGGACCTCGGTCTCCAGCGAGAAGGTCTTCCCTTTCGGGTGCGGCTGCAGCTTGGTTGGACGGACCCGGATCGTCATCTCCTCGTGGATCCCGATCGGCTGGTTCTGGACGATCGAGTTCTCGACGTGGACGAGGCCGACCGCGCCGAACGGGAACGAGCCGTCGCTCATCACCGCCATGTGCAGCGGGAAGGCGAGCATGTGCGGGTAGGTCGGCGGCAGGGTGTCGCGGAGGGCGAAGCCGCAGACCTTGGCGTAGGCGGCGACGTCCTCGGGCTTGGCGCTGACGCCGGCCAGCTCGAGGTCGAGGCCGTCGGGGATCTCGCCGCCGCCGCCCGGGACGAACGGCAGCATCGAGGCACCCGGGATCATCGGCAGCGCCGCGCGCGCGTAGAGCGGCAGGATGCTGGGGGAGCTGTCGAGGGTCTTCGCCATCTAGGCCCCCAGCAGGCTCTGGCCGCAGACGCGGACGACGTTGCCGCTGACCCCGGTCGAGGCGGGGCTGGCGAACCAGGCGATCGTCTCGGCGACGTCGACCGGCAGCCCGCCCTGGGAGAGGCTGGAGAGCCGGCGGCCGGCTTCGCGCGGGCCGATCGGCATCGCTGCGGTCATCTGGGTCTCGATGAACCCCGGGGCGACGGCGTTGATCGTCGTTTTGCGTTTGGCCAGCTCCGGCGCCATCGCTTCGACCATCCCGATCACGCCGGCCTTGGAGGCGGCATAGTTGGTCTGGCCGTTGTTGCCGGCGATCCCGGCCATCGAGGAGACGCCGACGATCCGCCCGTTCGGCCGCAGCAGTTTCTTCGCCAAGAGGGCCTCGTTGATCCGCTCCTCGCTGGAGAGGTTGATCTCCATCAGCTGGGTCCAGCGCTCCTCCGGCATCTTCGCCAGCGTCCGGTCTTTGGTCACGCCGGCGTTGTGGACGACGATGTCGACGCCGTCGGAGAGCTCGGCGGCGATCTTCTCGGGAGCGTCCTCGGCGGTGATGTCGACCTCGATCGAGCGGCCGCCGATCGCCTCGGTCACCGCCTTGAGGTCAGCCGACATCTGCGGGATGTCGAGGCCGACGACTTCGGCCCCGTCGCGCGCCAGCGTGTCGGCGATCGCGGCGCCGATCCCGCGCGAGGCGCCGGTGACCAGCGCCACCTTGCCGGCGAGCGGCTTGTCCCAGTCGAGCTTCGGGCTCGGCGCGACGCCTTTGCCGATCCGCACGACCTGGCCGGAAACGTAGGCCGATTTCGGCGAGAGGAGGAAGCGAAGCGTCGACTCCAGCTGGTCCTCGGCGCCCGGCTCGACGTAGACGAGCTGGGCGGTCGAGCCCTTGCCGCCGATCTCCTTGGCGAGCGAGCGGGTGAAGCCCTCGAGCGCTCGCTGGGCGATGTGGGCCTCGGTCGAGCCCGCTTCGGACGGCGGCGTCCCGAGGACGACGACGCGGCCGCTGCGCTGCAGGCGGGCGACGGCGGGGTAGAAGAAGCGCTGCAACTCGACCAGCTCGGCCGAGCCGGCGATCCCGGTGGCGTCGAAGACGAGCGCCTTCGCCTTGCCCTCGGCACCTGCCCGTTCGGCCTTGACGCTGTCGAGGACGGCGGCCACCGCTTTGCCGAGGCGGCCTTCCGGCGCGGCGCCGGAGAGGACCGGGCCGGCGACGACCGGCTGTCCCTCCTTGTAGCGGTCTAGCGAGACCGGCTGGGGCAGACCCAGCTGCTTGGCGATCGTGCCGACCAGCGGCGCGTTGACAACCTGTGAGTAGCGGTCAGCCATCGTTACTTGGCACCTCCCGGGGCCTCGAGGATCGCGACGACACCCTGGCCGGCGGCGGCGCAGATGCTGATCACGCCGCGGCCTTTGCCGTCTTCGTTCAGTTGCTTGGCGAGGCTGGCGACGATCCGCCCGCCGGTCGCGGCGAATGGGTGGGCGGCCGCCAGCGAGCCGCCATTGACGTTGAGCTTCTTGCGGTCGATCGAGCCGAGCGGCTTGCTGCGGCCGAGCTTCTCCGAGCAGAAGCCCCTGTCTTCCCAGGCCTTCAGCGTGCAGAGCACCTGCGCGGCGAAGGCCTCGTGGATCTCGTAGTAGTCGAAGTCCTGCAGGGTCAGGCCGGCGCGGTCGAGCATCCGCGGCATCGCATAGGCCGGCGCCATCAGCAGTCCTTCGCGCTTGTGGACGTGGTCGACGGCGGCGGTCTGCGCCTCGGTGATGTAGGCGAGGATCGGCAGGTCGCGCTCTTTCGCCCACTCCTCGGAGGCGAGGAGGACGGTCGAGGCGCCGTCGGAGAGCGGCGTCGAGTTGGCCGCGGTCATCGTTCCCTCGGGCCCGCCGAAGACCGGTTTCAGCTTCGCCAGCTTCTCCAGGCTGGAATCCGGGCGCAGGTTCTGGTCTCGGTCGAGCCCGATGTAGGGGGTCATCAGGTCGTCGAGGAAGGCGCGCTCGTAGGCGGCGGCGAGGTTCTTGTGGGACTTGACCGCGAGCTCGTCCTGCTCCTTACGGCCGATCTCCCATTCGGTCGCCATGATCGCGCAGTGCTCGCCCATCGAGAGGCCGGTGCGCGGCTCCTCGTTGCGGGGGATCGCGGGGACGATGTGGCCCGGGCGGACCTTGGTCAGCTGCTTGAGTTTGCCGACGGTGGAGCGCTCGCGGTTGGCCTCCAGCAGCGTCTCGCGCAGGCCCTCGTTGAGGGCGATCGGGGCGTCGGAGGTGGTGTCGGCGCCGCAGGCGATGCCGGAGTCGATCTGGCCGAGGGCGATCTTGTTGGCGACGAGGATCGTCGTCTCCAGGCCGGTCCCGCAGGCCTGCTGGACGTCGTAGGCGGGGGTCTCGGCGGCGAGACGGGTGCTGAGCACGCTCTCGCGGGTCAGGTCGCGGTCGCGCGAGTGCTTGAGGACGGCGCCGCCGGCGACCTCGCCGAGCGTCTCGCCGTCGAGGCCGTAGCGGTCGATCAGGCCGTCGAGGGCGGCGGTCAGCATGTCCTGGTTGCTGGCGTGCGAGTAGACGCTGTTGGAGCGCGCGAAGGGGATCCGGTTGCCGCCGACGACGGCGACTTTGCGGGTTTTGGCGTTCATTTCGGGGAGGGTCCTCCTTGGGGGGTGTTGGAAGTGGGGGTGGGGGTCGAGCGCTCGCGCAACCCGGGCTCGACGGTGGAGATGAGGAGCTCGGCGGCGTCTTCGGCGCTGATCGCCTCGGTCCGCAGCCACCAGCGAGCGAGCGCCTCGGAGGCGCCGAGCAGGGCGGTGGAGAGCGCTTCGACTTCGACTTCGGCGGCCTCGCGTCGCCGCATCGGCAGCTGCGCCAGCAACGAGGCGGAGACGAGGTCGACGATCTGGCCGCGATAGGCGGCGACGCGGTCGAAGACCTCACCGGCCTGGGGCAGAGTCTCGTCGAAGAGCACCGCCCAGGCGGAGCGGTCGGTGTCGAGGAAGAAGAAGAAGGCGCGGACGCCGGCCCCGAGCGCGTCGCCCGGGTTGGCGGTCTCGGAGACCGCCTCGGCGATCGTCGCAATCAAGGAATCACCAGCCCGCTCCATGCAGGCGATGTAGAGCCGCTCCTTGTTGCCGAAGTAGTTGTAGAGCAGCGGCTTAGTTACGCCCACCGCCGCCGCAATCTCATCCATCGTCACCGCCGCATAGCCACGCTCGGCGAACAGCAAATGAGCTGCCCCCAGAGTCTGCTCCATGCGGTCGTCCCGAGAGAGCCGCGTACGAACCGATGCATCCATCGGTGTAAACGTTACCGCAATATAAATTTATATCGGCGTAACGTGAGGCATCGCACAGGATCAAGCTGCCGAGCAGAGGGTGATAGATCCTCTGCCCGACAGCAAGTTCTGCGGAGGACGGGGGACTCGAACCCCATCCGGATGGCTACTCCGGACTGCCCGTTTATCAAGCGGTTGCGGCGCCTCGCCGCTTCGTCCTCCACCTCCTTAAGGCCTGGGAGGGCAAAGTTCTCCCCCCGTTGACGGATTTATCTCGTAGCGCTACTCTCGACGCACGTTTGTCAGGCGGTTCGGGGGTCGCTCCCCCGCACGAGAAAAGACCCGCTTCGGCGGGTCTTCGTGATTCTGGAAGCGGTTGGAGCTAGGAGAGCTCGGTGCCGTCGTAGAGCTTCTTGACGTGCACGGTGCCGGCGGGGGCGGCTTCGATGCAGAGGCGGCAGAGGACGCACTCGTCGACGTTGGCGTCGACGATCTCGACGCTGCCGCCGGCGTCCTTGAAGATGTCGACGGGGCAGACTTCCTCGAGCTTGGCCGCTAGGGCGGCGTCGTTGCGGATCGAGTCCTCGACGGAGACGTCGATGAAGACCTTGTTCAGGGTCTCGGCCATCAGGCGGTCGCTCCGATCTTTTCCTTGACGACGTCGGGGATCTCGTCGATGCGCTCGACGACGCGGATGCCGGCGGCTTCGAGGCGGGCGATCTTCTCGGTCGCGGTGTCCTCTTTGCCCTCGACGATCGTGCCGGCGTGGCCGAAGGACATGCCCTTCATCTCCTCGTCGTCCATGAATTTGCCGGCCATGAAGGCGACAATCGGGAGGCGGGAGTTGTTGTCCTTGACCCATTCGGCCAGCTGGGCCTCCATGCGGCCGCCGGGCTCGGTGTAGATGACGATCGCCTCGGTCTGCTCGTCGGCCTCGAAGTAGGGCATCAGCTCGGCGTAGGCGGAGCCGATGATCGCGTCGCCGCCGATCGAGACGGCGGTGGAGACGCCGAGGCCGGCGGCGGTCAGCGAGGAGGAGATCTCGGTGGTCATCCCGCCGGAGCGGCTCATCACGCCGACGCGGCCCGGCTGGTAGGCCTTCGCCGCGTCTTTGGCGGGGCCGCCGATGCCGCCCATCTTGCAGACCTCGGGGACGATCAGGCCGAGGCAGTTGGGGCCGATGATCCGGGCGCCGCGCATCTCGGCGAGCTCGACCATCTGGGCGACGTCGCCGCGCGGAATCCGCTCGGTGACGATGACGATCAGCTTGATCCCGTTCTCGATCGCCTCGAGGACGGCGTCCTTGGTGAAGGCGGGGGGGACGGTGACGACGGAGCCGTCGATCGGGCTGCCGTGGTGCTCGACCGCCTGGGCAACGGTGTCGAAGACCGGGACGCCGTGGACCTCGCGGCCCTTGCGACCGGGGGTGACGCCGCCGACGATCTTCGAGCCGTAGTCGAGGCACTCGCGGGTCAGGTTGACCGCCTCGCGGCCGGTGATCCCCTGGACGATGAAGGTCGTGTCCTTGTCGAGCAGGATCGACATCAGGCGGGCGCTCCCTGGATCTTGGCGACGGCGCGGCCGGCGGCCTCCCACATCGAGACCGAGCGGTCGCAGGTCTCGACCCCGTATTTCTCGAGGATCTTGAAGCCCTCCTCCTCCCAGGCACCCGGGATGCGGAAGATCGCGATCGTCTCGCCGGGATCCTTGCCGAGTTCGAGGCAGGCCTTGATGACGCCGCGGGCGACGATGTCGACGCGGGTGTTGGAGACGATCGACATCATCACCGCGATCTTCTCGACGCCGTCCTTTTCGAGGACCTCCTTGGCGAGGCCGCAGGCCTTCTGGACCGACGGGTTGCCGCCGATCTCCGAGTAGTTGGCCGGCTGGCCGCCCTGGTTGCGGACCGCATCGGTCAGCGTCAGCGAGCCGCCGCCGGCGCCGATCACGAGGCCGAGGTTGCCGGTGAAGCCGTGGTCCTTGCCCTGGATGACGCCACGGTGGTCGGCGGCGTCGATCGCGCCGACGTTCTTCTCGAAGTCAGAGGGCTCGTAGGTCTCGCGGGTGTCGTCCTCGGCGATCTGCAGCGCCTCGCGCAGCAGCTGCTTCTGCCTGCCGACCGCCTCGTTCTCCATCTCCATGTGGGCGTCGAGGGCGACGAAGCTGCCGTCGGTCAGCTCGGCCAGCGGGTTGATCTCGGCGAGGGTCATGTCGTTTTCGCGGAAGAGGCGGGCGAGGCGCGCCAAGACCGGGGTGGCCCGGTTCAGCTGCGAGCCGGTGACGCCGGTGGCGGCGACGACCTGCTTGGCCTCGAAGTCGCCGACGGGGAGGAGGTTGGAGACGTGGCCTTTGCCGACGTGGTCGGGGTGGGTCTCGGCGACCTCCTCGATGTCGATCCCGCCCATGTCGCTGAACAGCATCAGCGGCTTCTTCGCGGTGCCGTCCCAGACGACGCTCGCGTAGTACTCCTGCTTGACCTCGGCTTTGGGGTCGACGAGGACGCCGCGCGGCATGTGGCCGTTGATTTCCAGCTTGAGGATCTCCTCGGCGTGCCGGGCCGCCTCATCGGGCGTGTCGGCGAACTTGACGCCGCCGGCCTTCATCCGGCCGCCGCTCAGCACCTGGGACTTGATCACGACCGGACCGCCGATTTCCTCGGCGACCTTGCGCGCTTCCTCAGCGCTCGTGCAGAAGCCGTACTTGGTGACGGGAATCCCCGCCAACTCGACGATCTTCCTTGCCTCGTACTCGTAGAACCGCATCGCGGCGCGGAACCCTATCCAAGACCCCGGGAAGATCGTCGTCCCACCCAGGTTCCGTGGTTCCTAACGCACGTATGTCGTGCAAAAGGAACCACGGAACCTCCCGTCCCTCCAAACGCGGCCCGGGTGGGCGGAGTCGGTGGGGGTCCCTGGGTACTTTGGCACGGAGCCGAGCCATTCACGCCCGGGGCGGCAGCCAATCCCGGACCCACTCGGCAGAGGTGCTCCCAGGGACCCCCACCAACTCCGCCCCAAACCCACAACCGCGTCACCCCGCCCTGCTTTACTGCCCCGGGTGTCCCCCGCCCGTCTCGGGCCGAATATCCCTTTCGGCTGCCGGTTTTTTGCTGCATTTGCGCTGCTCGCGGCGCTTGTGGCGCTGTACGGATGTGGGACCGTGGTGGACAAGGTGAAGCTTCAGGACACCATCCAAGCCAGCCTCGAATCATCAATCCATGAAAAGATTCAGAAGGTCGAATGCCCTTCCGACGAGTCTGTAGACCCGGGCGCGACCTTCAGCTGCGTCGTGATTTTTTCCGATGACAGGCGGGAAGTAGCGACCTTGGAAATCCGCAACAAGGATGCCGACATAACGATGATCGACATCAAACCCGAGAATTAGAGAGAGGCGAATGAGCGACCTGACCACTGCCCCAGACGAGCTGACGACCCATTCGAAACTGCTTGCCTGGGTCGACGAAATCGCCTCGCTCACCGAACCGGACTCCGTCTACTGGTGCGACGGCAGCGCCGAGGAGTACGACCGCCTCGCCCAGGCCCTGATCGACGCCGGCACCTTCGAGCGCCTCGACGAAGCGAAGCGCCCGAACTCCTACCTCGCCCTCTCCGACCCCGGCGACGTCGCCCGCGTCGAAGACCGCACCTTCATCTGCTCCGAGCAGGAGAAGGACGCCGGTCCGACCAACAACTGGCGCGACCCGGCCGAGATGCGCGCCACCCTCAACGACCTCTTCAAGGGCTCGATGAAGGGCCGCACGATGTACGTCGTCCCCTTTTCGATGGGCCCGCTCGGCTCCGAGATCTCCGAAATCGGCGTCCAGCTGACCGACTCGGCCTACGTCGCCACGAACATGCGGATCATGACCCGGATGGGCAAGGCCGCCCTCGACGTGCTCGGCTCCGACGGCGACTTCGTCCCCTGCGTCCACTCGGTCGGGATGCCGCTGGCCGAGGGCGTCGAAGACGTTTCCTGGCCCTGCAACGAGGCCAACAAGTACATCGTCCACTACCCGGAGAGCCGCGAAATCTGGTCCTTCGGCTCGGGCTACGGCGGCAACGCCCTGCTCGGCAAGAAGTGCTTCGCGCTGCGGATCGCCTCGGCGATGGCCCGCGACGAGGGCTGGCTCGCCGAGCACATGCTGATCCTCAAACTGACCTCGCCCGAGGGCAAGGTCAAGTACATAACCGGCGCCTTCCCTTCGGCCTGCGGCAAGACCAACCTGGCGATGCTGGTCCCGACCCTGCCCGACTGGAAGGTCGAGACGGTCGGCGACGACATTGCCTGGATGAAATTCGGCGAGGACGGCCGCCTCTACGCGGTCAACCCCGAGGCCGGGTTCTTCGGCGTCGCTCCCAACACCAGCCACAAGACGAACCCGAACGCGATGGACACGATCGAGCGGAACACGATCTTCACCAACTGCGCCAAGACCGACGACGGCGACATCTGGTGGGAGGGGATGACCGGCGAGCCGCCGGCGCACGCGATCGACTGGCACGGCAACGAGTGGACCCCCGAGTCCGACAAACCCGCCGCCCACCCGAACGCGCGCTTCACCACCCCCGCCGCCCAGTGCCCCTCGATCGCGCCGGAGTGGGAGGACCCCGCCGGGGTGCCGATCGACGCCTTCCTCTTCGGCGGTCGCCGCGCCACCGTGGTGCCGCTGGTCCAGGAAGCCTACGACTGGGAGCACGCCGTCTTCATGGGGGCGACGATGTCCTCGGAGACGACCGCTGCCGCCGCCGGCGCCGTCGGCCAGCTGCGCTTCGACCCGATGGCGATGCTGCCCTTCTGCGGCTACAACATGGCCGACTACTTCGCCCACTGGCTGACGATCGGCCGGCGCGAGGGCGCCCAGCTGCCGCGCGTCTTCTACGTCAACTGGTTCCGCAAAGACGCCGACGGCAAGTTCCTCTGGCCGGGCTTCGGCGAGAACAGCCGCGTCCTCGAGTGGGTCTTCCGCCGCTGCGACGGCGAGGGCGAGGCGATCGAGACCCCGGTCGGGCTGCTGCCGGCCGAGGGCGAGATCAACACCGAGGGGCTCGAGATCTCTGCGGAGGCGATGCAGGAGCTGCTGACGGTCGACCTCGACCTCGTCAAGGAGCAGCTGCCGCAGGTGAAAGCGCACCTGGCCGAGTTCGGCGACAAGCTGCCGGCCGAGGTCAGCGCCCAGCTCGAAGCGCTCGAACAGCGCCTCGGCTGATGCGGCGACGGTCCGGGGCGTCGACGGCGCCCCGACCGTCCCCATGCAGGGCTATGGCAACCGCGGGCGAATGCCGACCGTAAGGTTTCATGGTGCAGGCTAGGCTCGAATCGCTGCCGGTAATCGCGCTGCTCGCCGCGGTCGGGCTCTTCCTCTGCTCGATGGCCAACGCGCTGGCGCGGGCGACGCTGGCTCCCACGGAGCTGATCTATTGGGTCGGGCTGCTGATTATCGCCCTGCCGATCTTCTTCCGGCTCAGCTCGACCAAGCCGACCTACCGCGAGCGCCTCGGGCTGATCCTCCTACTCGGCCTCGCCCTGTACGGCGTCAAGCTCGTCCACGACTCGATCTTCTTCACCTTCTCCGACGAGTTCGTCCACGCCTTCAACGCCCACAACATCGAGCAGTACCACCACCTCTACCACTTCAACCCGGCGATCCCGACGACCCCGTACTACCCGGGCCTAGAGGGGGCGACCTCGGCGCTGATGTCGCTGACCGGGATGTCGAGCTACGGCGCCGGCATCTTCGTCGTCGGCGCCGCCCGGCTCACCTTCATGGCGGCGCTCTTCTTCCTCTTCGCCCGACTCAGCGGCTCGGCCCGGGGGGCCGGGCTCGGGGTCGCGATCTACGCCGGCACCTCCAACTTCCTCTTCTGGGGGGTGCAGTTCTCCTACGAGTCGCTCTCCCTGCCGCTCTTGGTGGTCGTCCTCATGGCCTTCGTCGAACGCGAGGAGGCGCCGCCGGCGAGCCGCGGCGCCTGGGCGGTGCCGATCGTGCTCGGCGTCCTCGCGATCACGATCACCCACCACCTCAGCTCCTACGCGCTGGCGGCGATCTTCGTCGCCCTCGCCGTCCTCTACCGAGTGATGAAGGTCGAGCGGCCGAACCCCTGGCCGTTTGCGTTGCTCTCGGTCGGCACCGCCCTCGGCTGGCTGCTGATCGCCGCCCGTTCGACCACCGGCTACCTCTTCCCGGTCCTCGAGGAGGCGATCAAGGCGATCGTCAAGACCGCCTCGGGGGAGTCGGCGCCGCGGACGCTCTTCCACCAGGCCTCGACTACGGCCGAAACCGTCGCCTCGACCCCGCTGGCGGCGCGGGCGGTCGCCCTGCTTGCCGTCGTCGCCCTGGCGGCGATCGTCTTCCTCGGCCTGCGAGTGCTGCGGCGGCGCGACGAGCGCCGCGAGCCGCTCGTCATCCTCTTGGGCATCGGCGCGCTGGCCTTCTTCGCGGCGCTGACGCTGCGCTTCGCCCCGGCCGCCTGGGAGACCGGCAACCGGGCCGGCGGCTACTTCTTCCTCGGCGTCGCCTTCATCGGCATCTACGGCGCCGCCGAGTTCCTGCGCCGCGGCCCGAACCTGCTGCGGCGCCGGGTGCTGCTGACCGGCGCCCTCGGGGTAGTCCTCGCCGGCGGCGCGATCTCGGGCTGGCCCTGGGACATCCAGCTGGCGCGGCCGCTGCAGGCGACCGCCGACGGGAATGAGATCGACTCCGAATCGCTGGCCCTCGCCGAATGGGCCGGCGAGCGCCTCGACGGCAGTCGCTTCGCGGCGCCGGAAGCCACCGCGCGCACCCTCCTGGCGCCCGGCGGCCAGGTCGCCTTCGGCGGCCAGGGCCCCGACATCGAGGACATCGTCGACGAACCGCAGCTCCGCAGCTGGCAGCTGCCACTGCTGGAGAAGCACCACCTGCCCTACGTCGTCGCCGACCGCCGCCTCAACTCCGAGGACACCCTGCGCGGCATGTACTTCACGGTCAAGGACCAGTACGGGAGCGCGCTGAGAGAGCCGGGCGTGGTTCACAAGTTCGCCCGCATCCCCGTCGGCCGCATCTGGCAGAGCGGTCGCATCTCCGTCTTCAACCTCAGGGATCGCCCATGAGGGGGCACCGTGATCTGAAGAGGGCGTGTGGGGCGGCGATGCTCTGCGCCCTGGTCGCGGCCCTGGTGCCGTGGGAGATCGTGCGCCTGTTCGCGGCGCTGCCGCTGGCCCTCTTCCTGCCCGGCTACGCGATCGTCGCCGCCGCCTTCGGCTCGCGGGAGCTGGCGCTGCCGAAGCGGATCGTCCTCAGCGTCGCCACCAGCCTGATGACGCTGGTGCTGGGCGCCTTCGTCCTCAACATCTTCCCCTTCGGCCTGCGGACGGCGAGCTGGGCGGTGCTGCTGCCGCTGGTCGTGATCGCCGCCAGCCGCGGCGCCGCGCTGCGGCGCGATCCGGCTGATCGCCAGGCGCGGCGGCGGACGACGATCCCGCACCCGGCGCCCGCCTCACTCGCGATCGTCGCCGTCGCGGTGCTGATCGCCGGTGCCGCCCTCGTCCTCGCCCAGAAGCCGCTGCCGGCGAAGAACGCGGTCGGTTTCTCGGCGCTCTGGATGCTGCCGACCGACTCGCGCGAAGACGCGGTCGCGGTCGGAGTGATCAGCAACGAACACGATTACACCTCCTACAGGCTCGAGGTGAGCCTCGGGAAAAGCCAGTCGAAGACCTACCGGGTCCACCTCTATCCGGGCCAGGAACAGGTCTACGAAGTCGACGTCCCGCCGCGGGCAGGCGGCCGGACCCACGTCGTCGCCACCCTCTACCGGAAGGGGCGGCCGGAGCACGTCTACCGGCGCGTGAACAGCTGGCTACCGAGGCAGACGACCTTCCCTTGAGCTCGCAGCTCCCTCCCGTAGACGTCGTCGTCACCAACCACAACTACGGCCGCTTCCTGGCGGAGGCGATCGAGAGCGCCTGCTCGCAGACCCATCCCGAGGTCCGCGTCGTCGTCGTCGATGACGGCTCCAGCGATGACTCGCGCGAGGTTCTGCGCGGCTTCGAGGACCGGGTCGAGGTGGTGCTGAAGGAGCAGGGCGGGCAGGCCTCGGCGCTGAACGCCGGGCTCGAGCGCTGTCGCGGCGAGGTCCTCCTCGTTCTCGACGCCGACGACGTCCTCCGCCCGCACGCCGCCGAGCGGGTCGCCGCCGCCTTCGCCGCCGGGCCGCAGCTCTCGAAGGTCCAGTTCCCGATGGAGATCGTCGACGCCGAGGGCAACCCGACCGGCGCGATCAAGCCGGGCGGGCACCTGCGGGCGCCGGTCGGCGACCAGCGCCGGGCCGAGCTCGCCTCGCCCTTCGACCTGCCCTGGCTGCCGGGTGGCGGCACCGGCTTCCGCACCGAGGCGGTGCGGCGGATCCTGCCGATCCCCGCCGCCGGCTATCCCCGCAGCGGCGCCGACTGGTACCTGGTCCACCTCACCGCGCTTTTGGGCGACGCAGCGCTGCTGGATGAAGTCTGCGCCTCCTACCGGGTCCACGGCGGCAACTCCTACGAGCTCGCGGGTGAGGAGATCGACCTCGACCACGTCCGCGAAGCGATCGTCTTCGCCGGCGCGACGACGCGCGCGCTGGAAGCGCTTGCCGACCAGCTGGGGCTGGAGCGGCCAGCCCGGATCCTCTCCTACGCCGACCTCGCCAACCGCCTCGTCTCGCTGCGGCTGGAGCCCGAGCGCCATCCGGTGGCGAGCGATGGCCGCCTCTCTCTGCTCGGCGACGCCTTGCGAGCGACCCGCCGTCGCAGCGATGTTTCGGTGGCGATGAAGGCCCTGCTCGTCGCCTGGTTTGCGCTCGAGACGGTGGTGCCCCGGCGGCTCGCGCGGCGGCTGGCCGAGCTCTTTCTCTTCCCCGGAAAGCGACCCGGCGCCAACCGCGTGCTGGGAAGATTGCAGGCCTAGTGCGGATCCTGATCGCCACCGACCACTACCCGCCGTTCATCGGCGGTGCCCACCGGCAGGCGCGCCTGATCGCCGCCGGGATGGCCGAGCGCGGCCACGACGTCGCCGTCGCCACGACCTGGCACGGGGGCATGCCGCCGCTCGACTGGGAAGAGCACGTCACCGTCCACCGGCTGCGGCAGGTGCGGACCGCGTTCCGCTCGCTGATCCGCGACGAGGGACAGCGCCACCAGCCGCCGTTCCCCGATCCGGTCACGATCACCGGCCTGCGGCGACTGATCAACGGCTTCGAACCCGACGTCATCCACGCCTACGGCTGGCTCGCCTTCTCGGTGGCGGTCGCGATGGGGCGGCACCGGATCCCGATGCTGGTCTCCGCCCGCGACTACGGCTACTTCTGCGCCAACCGGACGCTGCTGCGCAAGGGCGAGCCCTGCGCCGGGCCGGCGCCGCTGAAGTGCGCGGCCTGCGCGACGGACTACTACGGCGGCGCTCCCAAGGGGCTGGCGGCGACGGCGGGGGTCTACGCCTGTCGGCCGCTGCTGGCGCGGAAGATGGCCGGGCTGCACAGCGTCAGCACCTTCGTCCACGACGTCACCGTCCGCCACCTCTTCGGGCCTGGCGGGGCGCCCGAGGGCCTGGTCCAGGTGACCATCCCGAGCTTCCAGGACGTCGCCCCCGACGAGCCGGTCGACAGCTCCGACGGCGAGGTCGGCGCCTACCTGGCGCGATTGCCGGAGGAGCCGTTCATCCTCTACGTCGGCGCCTTCCGCAAAGTGAAGGGACTCGAAACCCTCTTCGAGGCCTACGAACGACTGGAGTCGCCCCCGCCGCTGGTCCTGATGGGGACCTACGAGCGCGACTCGCCGCAGCCGTTCCCGGAGGAGGCTGTTGTTCTCACCGACGTCCCCCACAAAGCCGTGATGGCCGCCTGGGACCGGGCGCTGTTCGGGGTGATGCCTTCGCTGTGGCCGGAGCCCTTCGGCGCCACCGTCGCCGAGGCGATGAATCGCGGCCGACCGGTGATCGGCACCACCCTCGGTGGCCACGTCGACATGATCGGCGACGACGCCGGGTTGCTGGTGCCGCAGGGAGACGTCGGCGCCCTGGAGGCGGCGATGAAGCAGCTGATCAGCGACCCCGAGCAGCGCGATCGCTTCGCCCGGACGGCGAGCGAGCGGGCGCGGTCGTTCGCCGCCGGGGCCGTGATCCCGCGCTTCGAGCAGGCCTACCGCGACGTCCTCGCCGCCGGATGAGGGTTCTGCTCGCCGTCCCGGTGCCGCCGCAGGCCGACGGCGGCGGGGCGATCCCGGTCCTCCTCTACGCCGAGCTGCTGGGGTTGCGGCAGCGCCACGAGGTGACGCTGGTCACCGCGCTCGGCGACGAGCCCGGGGAAGAGGAGGCGGTGGCGTGGCTGCGTGATGAGGGCGTTGATGTTCACGTCGCCGACCGCCGGCGCCCGCCGCCGGGGATGGCGAGGCGCCGGCGGCAGCTGCGGATGGCGAGCAGGTGGGCGCGCGGCCGCTGGCCCTGGCGCACCGTTTGGTACGCGGCACCGGAGATCCAGCGGGCCATCGACGAGGCCTGCGCCGGGCGCGCCTTCGACGTGGTCGCGATCGAGGACAGCGCGATGTCGGTCTTCCGCTATCCGGCCGGGGTGCCGACGGTCTTCACCCACCACGAGGTGCTGCGACCGCGCCCGGTCGACCGGCGCCCGGGCGGGCCGCGCAAGTGGCCTGGCTGGGCCTTCGGGGAGCTCGACTGGCGCCGCTGGCACCGCTTCCAGCGCGAAGCCTGGAGCCACTTCGACCTCGTCCAGGTGTTCAGCCGGCGCGATGCCGACTCGATCGCCTCGCTGGCCCCGGAGGCGGCGGAGCGGGTGCGCGTCGACCCCTTCGGCCTGGTCCTGCCGCCCGTCGCCGACCCGGCGCGGGAGGCGCCGGGGACGATCCTCTTCGTCGGCGCCTTCCACCACCCGCCGAACCGCGACGCGGCGCTCTGGCTGGCGCGTGAGATCCTGCCGGCGGTGCGGCAGCGGGCGCCGGAGGCACGGCTGCGGATCGTCGGCAGCGCGCCGCCGCCGGAGGTCCTCTCGCTGGCCGGCGACGGCGTCGAAGTGGTCGCCGATGCGCCCAGCGTTGTTCCGCACCTCGAAGAAGCGGCGGTGGTGATGGCGCCGGTGCGGACCGGGGGAGGGATGCGGATGAAGGTGCTGCAGGCGATGGCCGCCGGCAAGGCGGTCGTCACGACCAGCCGCGGGACCGAGGGCTACACCGGCTTTGGTGAGGAGCCGCCGCTGGCCGTCGCGGACAGCGAGGCGGAGATCGCCGCGGCGACCGCGGCGCTGCTCTCCGACGGCTCCGAGCGCCGGCGGCTTGGCGAGCGGGCGCGCGAGTTCGCCGAGCGCCACCACAGCCCCGAGGCCTGGGCGGAGCGCCAGACCGCCGTCTTCGAAGAGGCGCGGGCGCTGCGAGGAGGAGCCGCTGATGGCTGAGGGGCCGCAGGTCAGCGTCGTCATCCCCACCCACCAGCGTCGCGAGGCGCTGCGGGCCGTGCTCGAGTCGCTCTCGCGGCAGAGCGTCGCGCCGGAGTCCTACGAGGTGGTCGTCGCGGTCGATGCCTCGACCGACGGGACGCTGGAGATGCTCGAAGGGTTTTCGGCCCCGTTCGAGTTGCGCTGGGTCTCGCCGCCGGGCCGTGGCAGGGCCGGGGCCTGCAACGCTGCCGTGGCGGCAGCCCGCGGGGAGGTGGCGATCATCCTCGACGACGACATGCGGGTTGTCTCCGAGTTCGTCGAGCGGCACCGCTCCCACCATCCGCCGGGGTCGCGCCGTTGCGTCCTCGGCGCCGTCCCGGTCGAGCTCGACGAAGGGAGCCCGCTCGCGGCCCGCTACGTGAAGGAGAAGTTCGATCTCCACCTCTCGCGCCTCTCCGACCCCGAGCACCTGGCGCTGCCGCGCTCGTTCTTCACCGGCAACGCCTCGCTGCGGACCGAGGTGATGCGCGAGGTCGGCGGCTTCGACGACTCCTTCGCGGTCTACGGCAACGAGGACGTCGAGCTGGCGCTGCGGCTGCGCAAGGCGGGGGTCGAGATCGGCTACGACCCCGAGGCGCTCGCCTACCAGAGCTACGACAAGGACCTCGGCGGCCTGCAGCGGGACACGCTCGCCAAAGGCCACACCACCGTGCAGATGGCCCGCAACCACCCGGAGGTCTTCGGCTCGCTGCGCCTCGCCAACCCCGATGACAGCTCGCGGCCCTGGCTGGCCGTGCGCGCGTTGCTGCTGTGGGCGACGCGGCGGACGGCGGCGACCAGCACCGCCGTCTTCGCGCTCTGCTCGCTGCTGGAGCGGCTCGGCGCCTGGCGCTTCCCGCTCTTCTACCGCCCGGTCCTCGATTACGCCTTCTGGGCAGGGGTGGACGCGGAGCTGCGCGAATCAAACGACGAGGGCGATCTGTCGAACCTTTCCCGAGAGCTGCAGCGTGGCCCAGTCAGTCTTCTTCTACACCGATAGCCGCGTTCTCGGCGGCGCCGAGAACGCGATGTTCATGCTGCTCGAATCGCTCGACCGGGCGGCCTGGGAGCCGACCCTGCTGCTCGAGGACGCCCCGGAGGTCGAGCCGCTCGCCGCGCGCGCGGCCGCGATCGGGGTGCCGGTGCGGCGGGTCGCGCCGATGCCGTTGGGGCTGGGCGGCGCCGCTCGCGTGCCAGCGTTCGCTCGCTTCCTGCGGCGCGAGCGCCCCGATGTCTTCCACGCCCACATGACTTCGCCGGTGGCCTGCAAGTGGGGGCTGGCAGCGGCGGTGCTGGCGCGGGTGCCGGTGGTCTTGGGGACGGTGCAGGTCGGCGCCTACGAGCCGCCCGACCACTCGGCCTACTGGCAGCTGCGCGGGCTTGCGCGGGGGGTCGACCGCTTCCTGGCGGTCTCGCGGGAGATCGCCGCCGAGCTGGTCGACCGGCTGGGCTGGCCGGCGGCGAAGGTCGAGGTCGTCTACAACGCCGTCGACGTCGAGCGGGTCGCCGTTGCCGCTCCGCCGGGGCTGCGCGAGCAGCTCGGCGGCTCAGAGACGCGGCCGCTGGTGCTGACCCCGGCACGGCTCGACGCCCAGAAGGGCCACGACACTCTGTTGGAGGCGATCGCCGAGGTGCCGGAGGCGCTGTTCGTCCTTGCCGGCGAAGGCCCGAAGCGGGCGGAGCTGGAAGCGCGGACGGCGGAGATCGGCCTCGGCGACCGCGTCCGCTTCCTCGGCCGACGCGAGGACGTGCCGGCGCTGCTGGCGGCCTGCGACGTCTTCTGCCTGCCGTCGCTGTATGAGGGGTCATCGCTGGCGGTGCTGGAGGCGATGGCGGCGGGAATCCCCGTTGTCTCCTCGGCGATCGGCGGCACCGAGGAGCTGATCGAAGACGGCCGCAGCGGCCTGCTGGTGGCGCCCGGGGACCCGAAGGCACTGGCGGCGGCGCTGCGACGGCTGCTCGGCGACGCCGACCTGCGCCGCGAGCTGGCCGCGCAGGCGCGCGAGCGGGTGGACCAGGGACTCACCCGCCCGCAGATGGCGGAGCAGGTCACGAGTGTCTACAGCGACCTGCTGGGGTCGCGGCAGAGGTTATGGGCCTATAGCGGCAACAACCTCTACCGCGATCTTGAGGGGATGCCGGAGTCGCGGCGCAACCCGTTGCTGCGACGGCGGGATTGGCGCTTCCTGCTGCCGGATGCCGAGCTGGTGGGTCACTGGCGCTTTCCCTGGGCGGGCCGGGCGCGGCGGGTGCGGCGGCGCGCCGAGGACGCCGGCTACACCGACGTGCGCGCCTACTGGGCCGGGCCCTTGCCGCATCGCCTGCCCCAGTTCTGGCTGCCGCTGGATTCCGAGGAGGCGGTCGAATACCTGCTGAAGAGCCGGGCGCCGAGGTCGCTCGTCGGCGCGGCGCTGCGCAAGCTCTGGAACCTGGTCAGGCGCGCCGGCCTCCTTGCCCCGATCTACGTTGTGGGGAGCCCCCCAGATGCGCCTGCGGGAGACCTTCCCGTCCCAGCCTCATCTCCGCTCCTGCTCCTCACCACCGGCCACCGCAGCATCAACAAGGCGGTCGGCCTTGCCTTCGAGGCAGGGGAGGAGAAACCGGCCAAGGCCGTCAAATTCGCCCGCGTGCCCGAGGCGGAGTCCGGGCTCGAGCGCGAGGCGAGCGTCCTGCGGCGGCTGCGGGAGGAGCGGCCCGAGCTGGACGGGGTGCCCTCGCTGGTCGGCGAGGGCTCGCGCGCCGGACGCCTCGCGGTCGTCCAGGAGGCGGTCCCGGGCGAGTCCCTGCTCGACACGCTGAGTCCGGAGAACTTCGAGGAGGTGGCGGTGCGAGTGACCGACGTGCTGGTCGATCTCGCTGGAGGGGCCGACCGCCACGTCGAGCCGGCGAAAACCCCTCATATAGATGGGAAAGTACCGGCTCGCGATGCCCTCGCCTGGTTTTCACAGAGATTCGGGCCCATCGTCGATTCCTCTCTCCTCGACAGAGCGCGCTCTCTTCTCGACGGCCTTGGCGACCTGCCGTCTGTGGTCGAGCACCGCGACTGCTCGCCCTGGAACGTCCTCATCACCCCGAGCGGGGAGCCGGTCCTGCTCGACTGGGAGTCCTCAGAGCCCTCCGGGCTGCCGGGCCTCGACCTCGTCTACCTCCTCGCCAACTGCGCCTTCGTCCTCGACAAGGCGCTGGAGAGTGGCCGCACCCGCGAGAGCTACGCTCGCCTGCTCGACCCGGCGACTCCGTACGGCTGCGTCGCCGCCAGAGCCTTCGCCGAGTACGCGAGCGCCCTCGGGATCAGCGAGGAAAACCTACGCCGCCTCCGCCTCCTCACCTGGATCACCCATAGCCGCAGCGACTTCCGCCACCTCCAGCTCGAGTCCCAAGGCGACCCCATACCGATCGAACTGGCTCGCTCGACCTTCCTGGGACTCATCGAAGAGGACCTTCTCCACACTTAACTGTACGTGTCGTACACTCATTTTTGGTTGTGTAAAACGTACTAATGTTGCATTTTGCAGGTGAGTTATGGGTTATGACTGTACAGTTCTTCGTAATAGTCAAAACTTCTATAAACACTGCATGTAGTCACGGTTTTGTGGCTTCTTGACATAAGTATTTTCACTGCTAATGTCGCTTTTTATCGGAAGCTCACCACGTGGTAATAAAAAATATTTGCAGGGTATTTGAGTAAACCGAGTGAGGGACAGGCGAGATCGCCTGCACACGGTCCGCTACGGCGAAAGGAAGAGAGTGTTCACCGATCCAGGCGGTGGGCCGACCATCGGGGAACAGGGTGATCAGTCGTCGGCTCCAATTCCGATTGCCAGCGTTGAACGCGACTGGGACGAGCGCAGGCGATCCCAGCTCGAAACTGAGAGGTGGGAGCGCCTTGACCGGCGCGTCGAACGGTATGCCCTGCTTGTCATTTTCCTCCTCGGGGCCATCGCCGGCATCGTTTTCGCGGCTCCGGGCCCGCAGCTCGCGATCTCCCTTCTCGCCGGTCTCAGGTTGCGCGCTCTGAACGGCCGCGACGGGGCCTCGATCTGGGATTGGCTGATCCGCAGATAGGCAGGCGGCTAGCGCCGGGAGCGCAGCCACCAGCTTGGGAGGGCCTCGCCGGTGAGGACCTTCCAGAGGACCGCGAAGGCGCCGTCGGCGCCGTGGACGCTGACGCGGCGGAGGCGGAAAGGGTCGCTGGCGCAGTCGTTGCGGCCCTTCTCGGTAGTGAATGCCGCTTCGTAGCCCGCTGCCTCGGTTGCCTCGCAGACGGCGTCGTCGTGGTCGCCGTTCGGGTAGGCGATGACGGCGATGGCATCGGGGATGTGCTCGCGCAGCTCGGCAAGGGATCCGAGCAGCTCGACCTCGCGCTCGGCCTCGCCCAGTTGGCTGAGGCGCCGATGGTGGCGGGTGTGGGAGCCGATCGCGACTCCGGCGTGCGCCAGCTCCTGGATCTCCTCCCAGCCCGCAACCGGCTCGCCGTCGATCCAGTGGGCGTTGCCGCCGAGCTCGGCCGTCGGCACGAAGAGCTGGGGGGAGAGGTGGGCCGTGCGGCGCAGCGGCTCGACCGCGTCGGCCATCGCATCGTCGACCGTGACGGCGAAGCGGCGCCGCGGCAGCTCGTTCAGCTCGCCGCGGTGGAAGGCGAGCAGATCAGCCAGCGGCAGCGGCTTGAAGCCGAGCAGGCGCAGCGCCCGCAGATGGCGGTAGTAGCGACCGGGGGCGATGTCGATCCGCTCCTGGCCCGGCTTCAGCTCGCCGGCGAAGCGGTGGTAGACGAGGACGGAGTAGGAGCTGCTCAGCCGCCGCCACTCCTCCGGGCTCACTTCGCTCCGCACCCGTGACCAGTGGGCGAGGTCGGCCTGCAGCTCCCGCCAGCGCTCAGAGAAGTGGGCAAGCGGCGCCAGGGCGGCCGCCGGAACCCGCAGCCGGCGCAGCAGCCGCGTCCGCCAGGGAGCCGCGCACCAACCTTGCCTCATGTCGACCGTCCGAAGCGCATCCGACTTTCGACACAGCGGGGTGGGGCCAAAGTCGGAGACGCCGCCGGGTTGGAAATGATGCGCTGATGAACATCCTCGGCAAGCTGCGCGCGATCCTCGAGGAGCGGCTGGCGCTGATGGCGCCGTCGCGCCGGCTGCGCCTTGCCCTCAGCGATGAAGTCATCTCCGGCGAGGCGAGAGGTCCGCTGCGGGTGCTCGACGCCGGCTGCGGCGATGGGCTGCTGACCCTCTCGCTGGCTCGCCGGCACGCGGACTGGGCGCTGCTCGGGGTCGATCTCCGCGCCGACCTCCTCGAGGGCGCCCGCGAGCGCGCCGCCGCTCGCTCGCTCGGCAACGTCCGCTTCCAGCCCGCCGACCTGACCAAGCCGCTGCCCGAGGGCGACTTCGACGCCGTCGTCTCGCTCGAGGCCCTGCACGAGATCCCCGACGACGCGGCGGCGTTGCGCACCCTCGCCGGGGCGCTGCGCCCGGGCGGCCTGCTGGCGCTGCAGGTGCCCGAAAAGGATTGGAGCCCCGTCCTCCCAGGCAGCACCGGGATCTGGCGCGAGGAGATCAGGCACGGGTACGGTCGCGAGGAGATCGCCGCCGACCTCCGCGCTGCCGGCCTCGAGCCGGAGGAGATGCGGCCGACCTATCGCAGCCTCGCCGCCGCCGCGCAGGAGATCCGCGACCGGATCAAGGACTCGCCCTTGCCGGTTCGGCTGCTCGCCTTTCCCTTCCTGGCGGCAGCGGTTCGGCTCGAGCGGTTCGGCCTCACCTGGGGCAAGCCGAGCGCCACCCTGGTGCTGGCGCGCCGGCCGGGTCAATCGACGTAGCGCTCCAGCGCCTCGTCCCAGGCCTTGGCCGAGTCGTCGGCGACGACGACGCCGTCGAGGGTCTGGTCGGAGGTCGCGTTGAACCGGGTCGCGTAGAAGTTGTGGTAGACGAGGTCGCCGAAGACGGTGCCGACGTCGCCCGGCCCGCGCTGGCTCGTGATCTCGAAGAAGTGGACGTTCGGCGCCTCCGCTTCGGAGATCTCCTCGCCGACGTCACCGGAGGCGTCGCGACCCTCGGTGCGGGGGACGTAGTGGGCGCGGAAGGAATGGCCCTGCTCGACGAAGCGCGCCTTGCGCATTGCCCAGCAGCAGGGGTGGACGTAGTTGCGGTTGAGGCGGGCGCCGGCAACCTGAGCGCCTGCGGAGAGCGGCGCCAGCAGGCGGTCGAGCCAGTCCTCGTGGAGGGGGAAGGCGTCGACGTCGAGAGCGACGACGTACTCGGTCTCCGCCAGCAGGACGCCGAGGTCCATCGCCAGCTCGTGGCCGACGTTGGCCGGCAGCAGCAGGCCGTCGACGCCGGCAGCGGCGGCGATCCGCTCGCGCGAGCCGTCGATCGAGCCGTTGTCGACGGCGATGATCCTGGTGCCCGCCGGGCTGCGCCGCCGGACGACGTCGATCAGCACCTCGAGGTGGGTCCAGGAGTTCCAGTTGACGGTCACCACGGTCGTCGCGCCGGGCTGCAGGCGAGCGAGCCGGCGCCGGCTGCGGGTCCGCAACACCGGGACCAGCAGCCGCCAGCCGACGATCTGCGCGAGCTTGCGCGCCGCCGGGCTCTGGCTGGCGGGGATCTTGTTCAGGCCGAGCATCGGTGGGCCATCATTCTCTCGTTCGGGTCAGTCGCAGGATTCGACGGCGGAGCGCCGGCGGCCAGGAGGCGGTCGCCAGCTTCAGTCGCAGCCGCGACGGGGTATCGCCGGCGAGGACCTCGATCCGCGGCAGCGCGTAGCGGTCGCTGCCGCGCTCTGCGCGGCCGGCGGTGACGGTGAAGGCGGCCTCGTAGCCGCTCTCGCGGACCGCGGCCTCGATCTCAGAGTTGCACTCGCCGTGGGGGTAGGAGAAGGTCCGCGGCCGTGGCAGCCCCAGCGCCTCCAGCGCTGCGGCGGAGTCGCGGATTTCGGCGGCGGCCTCCGCGGGCGGCAGCTTCGTCAGCTGCCGGTGGTTGATCCCGTGGGAGCCGACCTCGACCCCGACCGCGGCGAGCGCCCGTAGCCCCTCGCCGTCCAGCAGTCGCAGCTCCCGCGCCCCGAGCGGCCGGTCCCACTCGTTGGCGGCGCCGGTGAGGCCGGCGACGGCGTAGGCGACGGCGGGGATGCCGCGCTCGGCAAGCAGCGGCGCCGCCTCGCTAAGGAGATCGAGGTAGCAGTCGTCGAAGGTGACGAGCAGCGCCCGCTCGGGCAGCCGCGCGCGCCCGTCGAGCGCGGCCAGGACGGCGTCGAGATCGACGAAGCTCCACCCGCGCCGAGAGAGCGCGTCGAGGTGCTCGGCGAAGCGCGCCGGCGGCACCCCGTACTCGGCGAGGACGGGATCGTCGCCGAGGTCGGAGACGGCGTGGAAGGCGAGGACGGTGACGCTGCCGGTGGCGGCCGCGCGCCGCGCCAGCCAGGCGCCGCGGCGGTGTTCGACCGTCCGCATCCCGAAGAAGAGCCGGCGGGTGTAGACGTCGCGGCGGCCGCTGCGCGCCGCCGCGACCGCCAGCTTGCGCAGCGGCAGGCCCACCCACTCGGGCGCCTTGACCAGCGGCCCGAGCAGCCAGCGGCTGCGCCGGGTGTGGAAGTCGGGGGCGGCGGCGAGGCGGTCGGCCTGCTCTGGGTGCTTGAGGACGAGCTCCTCCTCCGAGCGCCCGGTCTCGCGCGAGCGCCGCAGGTAGGCGGCGGGGTCGACGGCGTAGTACTGGTAGCTGATCGCGGCCGGGTTGAAGGCCGCCCGCAGCCCCGCCTTGACGACCCGGTAGCTGAAGTCGATGTCCTCGCCGCCGAAGAGGCCTTCGCGAGTGAACGAGGTGTCGAAGCCGCCGAGCCGCTCAAAGGCCTCGCGGGAGATCGACATCTGCCCGGTCAGCAGGTCGTCGAGGCCGGGCTCGGCTCCGCTCTCGGTCAGCCGCTCGCGCCGGGTCTGCGCCCAGACGCCGACCCCCCAGCTCAGCAGCCCCGGCGGTGAGTCCGGGTGCAGCGGCATGTCGCCGACGACCAGGTCGGCCCCCTCGCGGTGGGAGCGCTCGTGCTCGGCGAGCAGCGCCGGGTCGGCCTCCATGTCGTCGTCGAGGAAGAGCAGGAGCTCACCGGCGGCGGCGCGGGCGCCGACGTTGCGGGCCTGCGCCGCGCCCTGGTTCTCCTGCTCGAGCACCGTCAGCGGAAAAGGCGTCTCCAGCGCCCGCAGCGCGGCGGCGGTGCCGTCGCCCGAGCCGTCGTCGACGACGACCACCTCGAAGTCCTTCCAGGTCTGCTCGGCGAGCGCCTCGACGTGGCGCAGCACCCGCTCGCGCCGCCGGTAGGTCGGGATGACGACGCTGAATCTCACGCCGTCGTCGGCAGCCGCTCTTCGGCCGGCCTGTCTTCGTGGACGAGACGCCGCGCCAGCGGCGGCGCCAGGAAGCCGAGGGCGGCGCCGAGCCGCGCCCGCCGCTCGAGCCGCGGGGCGAGCGCCAGGCCGGCGAGCTTCGCGCGCTCGCCGTCGCCGTAGATCGCGGCCTGGGTCTCGGCGTCGACCGCCCGCGAGCGGTGCATGCGCACGGCCCGCTCCAGCTCCGGTCGCTCCTCCTCCCGCAGGTTCGGGTTCCCCCGTGCCTTTTCCAACAGCCGCGCCCGCTCCCAGAGGCTCGGCGCGCGGCTCGCCGAGAGGCTCCCTTGGTGCAGCACGTAGTCGTAGTAGGGCTCGTCGACGAAGCCGGCACCGGCGCCGTCGAGGAGGCAGCGCAGCCAGCAGTCCCAGTCGTAGGCGATCCGCATGTCCTCGTCGAAGCCGCCGATCGCCTCCAGGCGACTGAGCCTGACCGCCGGCCAGCCGCCGACGAAGCAGGTCCAGAAGATCGCCGTGCGCTGGTTCTCGTGGACGAAGGGGGTGAAGGTGGCGAAGGTGCCGGCGGGCTCGCCGCCCGCGAGCAGGCGGGCGTCGGTCGTGACGAGGTCGAGGTCGGGCTCGCGGGCGGCGAGCCCGGCGATCGCCTCGAGCCGGCGCGGGTGGTAGGCGTCGTCGGCGTCGAGGACGGCCATGAAGTCGGATTCGGCAGCTCGCCAGCCGGTGTTGCGGGCGGCGGCGCCGCCGCCGTTCGGGCGCCGGGTCAACTTGATCCTGCCCTCGTAGGGCCGCAGCGCTGCCATCAGGTCGTCCTCGGAGCCGTCGTCGACGACGATCACCTCCTCGGCCGGGCGGGTCTGCGCCAGCGCCGAGTCGACCGCGGTGGCGATCGTCGCGGCGGCTTCGTAGGCGGTGATGACGATCGCGAAGGTCGGCTCGCTCATGCCGGCAGCCGCCAGGAGTGGGGGAGGACGACATCGCCTTCGGCCTCGGCGGCGATCGGCCGGTTAGCGACCATCCCCGGCTCGACGTCGAAGAGCGCGGCCGCCTGCAGCCCGTCCTGGATGTGCCGCTTGGCTTTGACGATGACGTCGATCCGGTAGCGCCCCGGCAGCAGCGGCAGCGACTCGATCTGGCACTCCAGCCGCGTCCCCGGTTCGGCCTCGCGGACGTCGACCGGGGCCGACATCTCGCTGTCGAGGGTGCAGACGGGCTGACCGAGGCTGTTGACGATGGTCAGCTGGCACTCCATCGTCGGCAGGTGCTCGGTGACCTCGACGGTGATCGTCGCCGGCCGGCCGGCGACGACGACGTTGGGGTGGCCGCCGCCGGCGTCGTGGATCTCCAGTCGCCGCACCAGGGTCTCGTCGTAGGCGCGGCTGTCGCGGTCGGTGCGCTCGAGCAGGTCGTCGGAGGCGGCGCTCTCGAGGGTGCGCAGGTAGCTGTCGATCGCCCCGGTGATCGGGGCGTCGGTCTTCACCTCGCCCCGTTCGAGGAGGATGCCGCGGGTGCAGAGGGCCTGGATGATCGCCAGGTTGTGGGAGACGAAGACGACGGTCCGGCCCTCTTTCGCGACCTCGTTCATCTTCCCCAGCGACTTGCGTTGGAAGGCGGCGTCGCCGACCGCAAGGACCTCGTCGACGAGGAGGATCTCCGGTTCGAGGTGGGCGGCGACGGCGAAGGCGAGGCGGACCGACATCCCGCTCGAGTACCGCTTCACCGGCGTGTCGAGGAAGCGCTCCATCTCGGCGAATTCGACGATTTCGTCGAAGCGGGTGCGGATCTCCGCTTTCCGCATCCCGAGGATCGAGCCGTTGAGGTAGATGTTCTCGCGCCCGGTCAGCTCGGGATGGAAGCCGGTCCCGACCTCGAGCAGCGAGCCGACCCGGCCGGTGACGTCGGCGTAGCCGGTCGAGGGCTCGGTGATCCGCGAGAGGATCTTCAGCAGCGTGCTCTTGCCGGCGCCGTTGTGTCCGATCAGCCCGACCACCTCGCCGGTGCGGATCTCCAGCGAGAGGTCCCGCAGGGCCCAGAGCGTGTCGCCCTTGGCTTCCTTCTCGCTCTTGCCACCCCGCCGGAACGGCCGCTGCGCCGCTTCGACGATCGCCTCGCGCAGGGTCCCGTAGCCGGCGCTTTTGACGCCCAGCTTGTAGCTCTTGCCGAGCTCGCTGGTCTGGATCGCGACGTCGCTCATCAGACGAAATCGGCGAAGGCGCGCTCGACGCGGTCGAAGTAGGCGAGGCCGGCGACAAGGAACGCGACCGCGGCGACGGCGGAGATCCCGATCAGGTCCCAGGGGGCGTTGCCGGTCCCGAGGGTCGCCCAGCGGAAGCCTTCGACCACCCCGACCATCGGATTGATCGCCGAGAGCGTCCGCCAGGGCTCGCTGAGCTCGCTGCTGGGATAGACGACGGGGGTGATGAAGAGCCACATCTGGATCGCGAAGGGGACGACGTAGCGGACGTCGCGGTAGCGGACGTTGACCGCCGAGAGCGCCGAGGTGACCCCGAGCGCCGCCGCCGCCGCGATCGCCACCAGCAGCGGCACCGTGAGGATCGCCACCGACGGGACGAAGCCCCAGGCGAAGACGATGATCATCAGGATCACGAAGGAGATCGCGAGGTCGACGAAGCCGGCGACGATCACTCCGGCCGGCATGAAGATGCGCGGGAAATAGATTTTCGAGACCAGGGCCGAGTTGGCGACGAGGCTGTCGGAGCCGAGCAGGAGCGCGGTCGAGAAGAAGGTCCAGGGGACCAGCGCGGCAAGGCTGAAGAGGGGGTAGGGAAGGCCGTTCGACGAGAGGCCGGCGACGTTGCCGAAGATCAGCGAGAAGACGACCATGAAGCCGATCGGCTGCAGGATCGCCCAGGCGCCGCCGAGGGCCGTCTGCCGGTAGCGGACGGTGATGTCGCGGAGGGCGATCTGCCCGGCCAGGTCCCGGTAGCGCCAGAGCTCCCTCGGCGCCAGCACGCGGCTGAAGCCGCGGGTGGGCTGGAGGCGGAGAGTTTCCGGGGCAGGGGTAGCTGACTCCAAGTCGCGCAGCATAGGAAGAGCATCGGTTCCGCCGCCGCTCCTTGACAGAATCGTTCCGGATCATGCATCGATCTCGCCTCGCCCACGGGTGGCAGCGGCTGAGGCGCCTCGGCGAGCAGTCGCTGTTCCGCAACAGCGTCTACATCATGGGCACGACCGCAGCGACCTCGCTGCTCGGCTTCGGCTTCTGGCTGGTCGCCGCGCGGACGATGTCGGCGACCGAAGTCGGCCGCTCGGCGGCGCTGATCTCGGCGATGCTCTTCGTCTCCGTCTTCACCAACCTCGGCCTCGGCCAGGTGCTGGTCTCTCGCCTCGCCTCGCGGACGGAGGGGCGCGACTGGTCGATCACCGTCAGCACCGGCCTGGCGCTCGCCGCCGTCGCCAGCCTCGTCGGCGGTGCGATCGCCGCCGTCCTCCTGCCGACGCTGATCCCGGCGCTCAAGGGCGGCCTCAGCCACGCCACCTTCCTGCTGCTGCCGCTGGGCGTCACCGGCGCCGCCTGCTCGCTGGTCATCGACTACGCCTGCATCGCCGAGCGCCACGCCAGGCTCTCCTTCCTCCGCAACACCGCCGCGGCGCTGCTGCGGATCGCCCTGATCCCGCTGGAGTCGGTGGTCCCGGTCGAGGGGACGACCTGGATCCTCGGCGTCTGGACCGCCTCTTTCCTGCTGATCGACGTCGTCGCGATCTTCCGCGAGCTGCCGGCGCTCGGCCATGACTTCCGCCCGACCCTCGCCGGCTGGCGCCGCGAGCTGGGGGAGATCAAGGGCCTGATCGCCGGGCACCAGTCGATCAACCTCGGCGCCCAGGCCTCCAGCTACCTGCTGCCGGTGCTCGTCTCCGCCCGCCTCGGCCCCGAACAGAACGCCTTCTTCTACACCACCTTCATGGTCTCCAGCGCCCTTTTCTTCATCGCCCCGGCGATCGGCAACGCCCTCTTCGCCGAGGGTGCCCACGAGCCCGAGAACCTCCGCCGCGACGTCCGCCACGCCGCCCGCCAGGTGCTGTTGCTGGCCGGGCCGCCGGCCCTCGTCCTGATCGCCTTCGGGCCGCAGATCCTCGGCTTCTTCGGGCAGGACTACGCCGACGAAGGCAGCACCCTGCTGCTGATCCTGGTCGGCGCCGCCGCCTTCGACTCGGTCCTGCAGCTCTCGCTCGCCGCCCTCCGGGTCCGGCACAAGCTGCGCGAGGCGGCGATCGCCACCTGGGCGACCCTCGTCGTCGCGATCGCCGCGACCTGGTTCCTGCTGCCCCCGATGGGACTCGAGGGGGCGGGCCTCGGCTGGGCGCTCGGCAAGATCGTCGGCGTCGCCTTCGTCGTCACCATCTTGTTGCGCGACCGGGCGCCGCTCAGAAGTCGCGCAACGTATACCTGAGCTTGCCGGAAACGCTCGGCTCGATCGCCACCATCTGCTCGAAGGAGACCGCGCAACTCTCGCCGAGCACCCTCTTGGTCTTGGCGATGATCTCGTCGCGGTCCCCCGCCGGTACCTCGGCTTCGGTGGCGACCCGGAAGAGGACATCGTCGGGGGCGCGTTGCACCACCTGGAACTGGCGCAGCCAGGGGCGGAAGAACATCAGCGAAGTGAAGTAGCCGCCGTCGACCATCTGCCCGTCGGGGCCGAGGAACATGTCGACGCTACGGCCGGTCACCTCGGCCAGCATCTGGGTGCGCCGGCCGCAGGGGCACTCGACCTCGCGCTCGGGCAGCCGCGCCCGGTCGCCGATCAGGTAGCGGATAAGCGGCATCGCCCGGTTGGTGAAGCCGGTGACGGCGACGTCGCCCTCCTCGCCAGGGCCGACCGGCCGCCCGTCGGCTCCGAGGACCTCGATGTGGCAGGTCCAGGGGAGGACGTGGAGGCCGGTCCGGTGCTCGCACTCGCCGGCCATGTCGCCGGTCTCGCGGGAGCCGTAGCGGTTGAGCACGGTGCAGCCGAAGGTCTCCTCCAGCTGCTCGCGCATGAACCCGTAGAGGGTGCCGGCGGTGGCGATCATCCCCCGCTGCGGCGGCACCTCGATGCCGCGCCGGGAGGCGAAGCGGGCGACCTCGTAGGCGGCCTGAGCGTAGGCGAGGACGAGGTGGGGTGGGCCGCTGCGGAGGCGCTCGAGGATCGCTTCGATCGCCTCGTCGGTGAGCAGGAAGGCGTTCAGCAGGCTGCGCCGCAGCAGCTTGTTGCCGAAGCGGTTGCGGAGCGACTCGACGCCGGCTTCGAGGTCTTTCTCCGAACCCCAGATGTAGAGCTCGGGATCGCCGAGGCCGCCGCCGGCCCAGGTCGAGTAGACCTCGCGCGCCGCCACCGCCAGCGCCATGTGCTCTGGGTCCTGGAGCAGCGGCACCGGCTCCCCGGTTGAGCCGCCGGAGGTGTTCTCAACCCACTTGCTGTGGTCGCCGTCGGTGCTCAGCATCCGCTCCCAGTGGGCGCGGACGGTGTCGCGGTCGAGCAGCGGGAAGCGGGCGAGAGCGGTGAAGGGGTCGGCTGAGATTTCCGCCACGGTGGCGACGCCGCGGTAGTGGGGGACGGTGGTGACCGCGTGTTCCAGCGTCGCCGCCAACAACGTCCCGGGCTCGGGGTAGGAGCGCTCGCGGTCCTGGCGCAGGAACTCGCGGTAGTGGCGGGAGAGACTGCTGCCGCCGGCGGCGTGGAGCAGCAGGTAGGCGTCGGCGCGAAGGCGGCCCTGCAGCGAGGCGCCCTCAGCAGCCGGCATCGGGGCAGGAGCGTCGCAGGTGCCAGAGCGATTCGTCGCGGCTGAACACGAACGGCGCCGGAGCCGCTTCCTTGCTCCCTTCGAACAGCACCACCTGGCTATCGGGCAAGAACCACTGCACGGCGTAAAGCCCGATCGTGTCGTAGTGGTCGAGGTCGTAGGCCACGGGGGGTGAGCCGGCATTCTCCACCACCGCCTCCGGACTTTCCCAGCCGGCCGGGTAAACCGCCCGCTCGGAGCTGCGCACCGGGTTCCAGGCCCCGTAGGCGAGGACCGGCAGGAAGAGCGCGATCGCCGCGAGCCCGAGCACCCGCTCACCCCGCGCTGAGGCGCGCGTCAGCAACCAGGCCCCGGCCAGCGCCACCGCCGCCGCCCCGATCAGGATCGCCGGCCCCAACTGCACGGTGACGAAGGGCAGTGCCGAGATGTTCCAGCGGTTCGGCGCGTCGGGGTCCGAGGCAGTCGCCCGGATCAGGACGACGAGCGCGGTCAGCCCCCCAAACCCCGCCAGCGGCCAGGCGAGCCGCCGCCAGACCACCTGGGGGAGGGCGGCGAGGCCGAAGGCGATCAGCGCCGGGGCCACCACCTCGGCGTAGCGGCCGTAGATCAGCATGTCCGGGCGCGTCCGTTCGGGGAAGGCGGCGGCCGAGACGAGGAGCAGGAGGGCGGTCAGGGCGACGAGCACGCCGGTCAGCGGCGTTCGGCGGCGGGCGAAGTCGGTGACGGTGACTGCCGCCAGGCCGAAGGTCGCCACCAGCAGGTACCAGGTCTGGCCGATCAGATTCGCCAGCACCGTCCGCAGCCCGCCGAAGGCGAAGATCTCGTCCATCCGCTCGCTCAGTTCGTCGGGGGCCGAGCCGCCGTAGTTGTGGTCGATCAGGTAGCCGTCGAGGACGTGCACCCCGTAGAGGCTGAGGGCGACGACCCCGATGCCGAGCGCGAGGGCGGCCGGGCGCAGGCGGCCGCGCAGGGTCAGCCAGGCCATCCCGGCGAGGGCAAGGACGACGGCGACGAACATCCGGTTGTGGACCGCCCAGAGGCCCCCGGCTGCGGCTCCGAGCCCCGCAGCCCAGGCGAGGTCACCGCCTTTCCGGGGCTCCTGCAGCAGTCCGGCGAAGGCGATCAGCCAGAGCACCACGAGCGGGAAGAGCACGTTCTCCGACATCGCCGCCTGCGAGAGCACGGTCAGCGCCGGGTAGAGCGCCCCGGCGAACGCCGCCCAGATCGCCAGTTCGGGCCGGACCCCGGCGAACCTCCTCAGCAGCAGGTAGAGGAGGGGGAAGACCGAGGCCGCCAGGGCCGCGTTCAGGGTCAGGATCAGGTGGTAGGTGAGGCTGGGGCTGCCGCCGAGCTCGAGCAGTGGCGCGATCAGCAGCGAGTAGCCGCCGCGGTAGAAGGGCGCCAGATCCATCTGCCCGGGGACGCCGCCGTCGAGGACCCTGGCGTTGGTCAGGTAGCCGATCTCATCGGCGACCAGCACCGGCCCGGTCCGGATCAACGAGAGCGCGAAGCGGAGCAGGAACAGCGCCAGCGTGCCGGCGAGAAGAAGCCGGCTGCTGCGCCGGGCGGACTGGTCCATTTGTCCTTGCCAACGCGGCAGGATCTTCTATGTCAGCGCAAATATGTACGGCTAGTTCTTTGGGTGCCGCCTGGCGATCGCCGCCTCGTAGGCGCGCTCGAACTGCGGGACGATCGTCCCGGGGCTGAACTGGGCCGCCCGTTCCCGCGCCGCCGCGCCCAGCCGCTGTCGCAGATCCGCGTCGGCGATCAGCCGCTGCATCGCCGCGCTCAGCGCCGCCCGGTCTTCCGGCGGCACCATCAGGCCGGTCTCGCCGTCGACGACGATGTCGCGCAGGCCGCCGATGTCGGAGGCGACGATCGCCTTGCCGGCCGCCGCCGCCTCCAACGCCACCAGCCCGAACGGCTCCGGCCAGAGCGAGGGCGCGACCGAGAACAGCGAGCGCCGCAGCGCCTCGATCGCCAGCTGGTGCGGCCAGGCTCCCATCGGGAAGACGTTCGGCCGCTCCCGCAGCTCGTCGATGTAGCAACGGCCCACTAAGACCAGAGGCGGGGGATCGTCGAGCTGACGGTAGGCCTCGGCCAAATGCCAGGCCCCCTTGTCCACGGTCGCGTCGCCGAAGAAAAGGATGAAGGGCTGATCGGGCAATTGCTCCAGGCGCGGGTCGTCGAGGTCGGGCTGCGGCAGCTCGCCGATGAAGTTCGGGATCACCCGCGAGAACTCGTCGCCGCGGATTCGGCAGAGCTGCTCGACCGTCGAGCTGACCGGGAGGAAGACGTCGACGTGCCGCCGCAGCCGCGGCTCGTTGGATCGCGTTCCGAAGGCCGCGACAAGCCCTTTCATCGGCCCGTAGTGCTCGCCGGCGCAGACCTGGCACTTCAGCGGCGCCGGCCCCGAGCAGACTTCGTCGTGGCGGCGCAGGCGCTTGGTTGCGCAGATCAGCCCGTAGTCGTGGAGCGAGAGGGCCAGCGCACTGTGGGAGCTGCGGGCGAGCGGCAGGTAGGAGTGGACGATCCAGTTATGAGCGTGGACCAGCTGCGGTCGCTCTCGCCGCAGCACCCGCTGCAGGTCGATCACGGTCTCGGGGTCCGGGGCCGGCGGCGCGTGGCGGCGCTCGGTGTCCTGGTGGGTCTGGGTGATCCGGTAGCTGGTGCTGCGGAGCGTGTAGACGCGCGCCCCCGCCACCTCGCCCGGCGTCATGTTCCCCGGCTGCTGCAGGGTGGCGATCGAGACCTCGTGCCCACGGGCGACCAGCTCCCGGCTCAGGTCCTCGACCACGCGCTCTTCGCCGCCGACGATCGGGGCGAAGGACTGGGCCAGCATCATCACTCGCACGCACACAGCCTGCCACGAGGAGGGGCGGTGGGCCTGCCAGAATCCCGCCGGTGCAAAGCGAGCCCCGCGCTGAGCGCAACGTCACCGTGCCGACGATCTCGGTGGTGATCTGCGCCTTCACCCCCGAGCGGCTGCCGGTGATGGGCGAAGCGGTCGCTTCGCTTCGCGCCCAGACGCTGCCGCCGCACGAGGTCGTGTTGGTGATCGACCACGCGCCCGAGCTGCTGGAGGAGGTGCAGCGGCTCTGGCCCGACCTGAAGATCGTCGCCAACCGCGAGCAGCAGGGCCTCTCCGGTGCCCGCAACACCGGCGTCGCCGAGGCCACGGGCGATGTCGTCGCCTTCCTCGACGACGACGCGATCGCCGCCCCCGAGTGGCTCGAGCACCTCGCCCGCGCCTACGCCGACCCGAAGGTCCTCGGCGCCGGCGGCACCGTCCGCCCGCGCTGGGTCGAGGGCGAGCCCGCCTGGTTCCCGGCCGAGTTCGACTGGGTCGTCGGCTGCACCCACTCGGGGATGCCGCAGGAGCTGGAGCCGGTCCGCAACCTGGTCGGCGCCAACATGTCCTTCCGCCGCGCGCCGCTGGTCGAGGTCGGCGGCTTCAGCCACGACCTCGGCCGCGTCGGCAGCCTCCCGGTCGGCTGCGAGGAGACCGACCTCAGTATCCGCGTCCACCAGCGCTGGCCCGAGGCCGAGATCCTCTACGACCCCGCAGCCAAGGTCGAGCACGTGGTCCCGGCGGCCCGGGGAACGGTCCGCTACTTCGTCGACCGCTGCCGCGCCGAGGGCCGCTCGAAGGCGGTGCTGACCGGAATGGTGGGAAGCGACGACGGCCTCTCCTCGGAGCGCTCCTACGTCCGCCGCACGCTGCCGCTCGGCGTCCTCCGCGGCTTCCGCGACGCCCTCCGCGGCGAAGCCGGCGGCCTCGGCCGCGCGACGATGATCTTCCTCGGCCTCGCGGCGACCAGCGTCGACTACCTGCGGGTCCGCTCCGGGGTCGCCGCGCCCGACCGCACCGAGGACGCCCACCCGAGCGCCAACGGCAGCGGCCCGCGCATCCTCATGGTCACCCCGCGCAGCCCCCTCGCCCAGGGCGGGGTGGAGCGGCACGTGATGGAGGTCAGCCGGCGGATGGCGGCCTCCGGCGTCCGCGTCGAGGTCCTCTGCACCGACCCGGAGATCAAGAAGGCGAAGGAGGAGACCCGCGACGGCGTCCGCATTCGCACTGTCCGCGCCTGGCCGCGCGGCCGCGACTGGTACTTCGCACCGGGGATCTGGCGCGAGATGGGGCGGGGGAAGTGGGACCTCGTCCACGTCCAGAGCTACCACACGCTGGTGGCGCCGCTGGCGATGCTGCGGGCGCTCACCCTGCGCATCCCCTACGTGGTCACCTTTCACGGCGGCGGCCACTCCTCCGAGCTCCGCAACCGCTCGCGGCGGGCGCAGATGCTGCTGCTGCGGCCGCTCTTGGGGCGGTCGGCGCGCCTGGTCTCGATCGCCCGCTTCGAGGTCGAGCAGTACGGCGCCGCCCTCGGCGTCCCGCCCGAGCGCTTCGCCTTCATCCCCAACGGCACCGACCTCAGCTTCTCTGACGCCGACCTCGCCGGGACCGAGCCGGAGACCCCGACGCTGGCCTCGATCGGCCGCCTCGAGCGCTACAAGGGCCACCACCGCGTCCTCGCCGCCTTCCCGCACGTGCTCGAGCGCGAGCCGCGGGCGCGGCTTCTGATCGTCGGCAAGGGCCCCTACGAAGAGGAGCTGCGGCGCCAGGCGGAGGAGCTCAGCATCGCCGAGCGGGTCGAGATCACCAGCGTCCCCTCCGACGACCCCGGCGGGATGGCAAAGCTGCTCGGCGGCGTCTCCCTGGTCGTGCTGATGAGCGAGTTCGAGAGCCATCCGCTGGTCGCCCTCGAGGCGGCCGCCGCCCGCCGCCGCCTGCTGGTTGCCGAAGCCGGGGGCCTGTCGGAGATCGCCGAGGACGGGTTCGGCCGCGGCATTCCCCTCGAGTCCTCGCCGGAGGAGATCGCCGCGGCGGCGATCGAGGAGCTCGGAAAGCCCCTGCCGCAGCGCTCCCCGAGTCTCACCTCGTGGGACGAGTGCGCCGCGGCGCTGCTCGATCTCTACAGCTCGGTACTTAAAATTAAGCGTCCGGCTCGGGCATAAACGTCCACCAGGGCAGAGCTTGCTGGAGCACGCCGGGGGTGGGCCGATGAGAGGCGGGCATGTCCCGCATCCGCCACCTCGCAACCCTCTCCGTTCTCGCCTTCGCCCTCGCCGCGCTGTCGGCGCCGAGCGCCTTCGCCGCCGAAGGGATCGGCCCGGCGAAGAAGCTGGGGGGGACGACGGAAACGACCACCGTCACCACTACCGCCTCCCGCACCAAGACGACCACCAGTAGCGGCAGCAGCAAGGAAGCGCTCTCGGTCGCGACCGCCTCGCCCGTCGACGGGGCGACCGTCTCCGGGCAGATCGCCTGGCAGGTCTCGGTCCTGGCGGGCGCGCCGAGCAAGGTTGAATTCACCATCGATGGTGTCGGCAAAGGGACCGACACCAGCGTGCCCTTCTCTTACAGTCTCGACACGACCAAGCTCAGCAACGGCTCGCACACCCTCAGCGCCACCGCCTACGGCGCCAAAGGCGCCAAGGCGGCGACGAAAGTGACCGTGACCGTCGCCAACTCAACGCCGGCGCCCGATCCTGAACCCGAACCGGCCCCGGAACCGGCCCCCGAACCCGCTCCGGCGCCACAGCCCAGCAGCGGCCCGCTCTACTGGGGCGCGACGATCGGCTCCCACCTGACCGGCAACCAGGCCCCGTGGGACATGACCGCCGTCTCCAAGTTCGAGGAAGGCGTCCACAAGAAGGCCTCGATGATCCAGTTCTTCCAGCCCTTTGCCAACTGCAACCCCGGCTGCTCCTTCTACAACTTTCCGACGACGCCGCTGGAAAACATCCGCCTCCACGGCTCGATCCCGGTCCTCAGCTGGAGCTCGCAGTCGATCCCCTCGACCAACAACGAGCCGGACTTCCAGCTCTCCGACGTGATCTCCGGCCGCTACGACTCCTACATCCGCGAATTCGCGACCAAGGCGAAGGCCTGGAACCACCCTTTCTTCCTCCGCTTCAACTGGGAGATGAACGGCAAGTGGTTCCCCTGGCACGAGGGCGTCAACGGCAACATGCCCGGCGAATCGGCGCAGGCCTGGCGCCACGTCCACGACATCTTCAGCGCCGTCGGCGTCACCAACGCCACCTGGACCTGGTGCCCGAACGTCGAGTACAGCGGCAGCACCTCGCTCGCCTCGCTCTACCCCGGCGACTCCTACGTCGACTGGACCTGCCTCGACGGCTACAACTGGGGCACCAACCCGAGCAAGCCGGACAAATGGAAGAGCTTCGACACCGTCTACAAGGCGACCTACCAGAAGATCGTCGAAACGATCGCGCCGGGGAAGCCGATGATGATCGGCGAGGTCGCCTCCAGCGAGTACGGCGGCTCCAAGGCGGCCTGGATCAAGGACATGCTGGCGAAGCTGCCGAGCGACTACCCGCAGATCCGCGCTCTCCTCTGGTTCGACAAATTCGACAGCAACATGGACTGGCCGATCGAGACCTCGAGCAGCGCCACCACCGCCTTCGGGGAAGGCATCCAGAGCTCCGCGTACCTCGGCAACAGCTTCGCCGGCCTCAGCGCGACGAAGGTCCTCCCGCAGAGCTGATCCGGGGATTTCAACCCCACCTGGACATATGTCCAGTTGACGGACGGACGCTGGAACGAGGCAGGAATTCGCCGATGGCCCTTGTATGGCCAAAAGCTTCTCGACCCGCTCTGCCGCCCACGTCGCCTGGCTGGCGACGGCGATCCTCTTGCTCAGCGCCGGCATCGCCCTCGCCGCCTCGGGGGGCGGCAAATTCGACGGCGATAAGCGGGCAGCCAAGCATGCCCGCCTGGGCGACGCCCGGGCGCTGGTCGGGCGCAACCGCTGCGTCACCCGCCGCTCCAGCCGGCCCGGCACCGCGCGCATCCGCCGCCGTTGCAATCGCAAGCCCGCGGTCGCCAGCGGCGTCGCCCAGCCGCTCTACTGGGGCGCGACGATCGGCTCGCACCTGACCGGCGACCAGGCCCCCTGGGACATGAACGCGGTCACGCAGTTCGAGGGCGGGGCGGGGAAGTCGGCCTCGATGATCCAGTTCTTCCAGCCCTTCGCCCAGTGCGGCGGCTCGGGCTGCTCCTTCTACTCGTTCCCGACCGAGCCGATGGACGACATCCGCGGCCACGGCTCGATCCCGGTGCTGAGTTGGAGCTCGCAGGCGATCCCCTCGACCCTGAGCCAGCCCGACTTCCAGCTCTCCGACGTGATCTCCGGCCGCTACGACGACTACATCGCCGAATTCGCCGCCGAAGCCCGCGACTGGGGCCACCCCTTCTTCCTCCGCTTCAACTGGGAGATGAACGGCAACTGGTTCCCCTGGGCCGAGGGCGTCAACGGCAACGCCGAGGGCGAGTACGTCGCCGCCTGGCGCCACGTCCACGACATCTTCGCCGCCGCCGGCGCGACCAACGTCTCCTGGGTCTGGTGCCCGTTCGTCGATCCCGGCCACTCTCTCCATGACCTCGGCTCGCTCTATCCCGGCGACGCCTACGTCGACTGGACCGGTCTCGACGGCTACAACTGGGGCACCAACCCGGCCTCGCCGCGCGGCTGGCGGAGCTTCGACCAGCTCTTCCGCCGCAGCTACGACGAGATCGCCGGCGGTATCGCTCCCTCCAAGCCGATGATGCTCGGCGAGGTCGGCTCCAGCGAGCAGGGCGGCTCCAAGGCCGACTGGATTCGCGACGCCCTCGCCCGGGTGCCGGCCGAATACCCGCAGATCCGCGCCCTCCTGTGGTTCGACAAATTCGACGACAGCATGGACTGGCCGATCGAGACTTCCGGCACGGCCACCGCGGCCTTCGCGGAAGGCGTTGCGCAGACCGCCTACGTCGGCGCCGGCTACGGCGGGCTCTCCGGCGGCGCGATCCCGCCGCCCAGCTGAGCGGCGCGATGCCGCCGAGCCGGTTCCCTACACTTGCCGCTCTGTCTGCTCGGCTTCAGCTGAAGCGCCCACCAGGGGGGGCGCGTCCGGTCGTGGCGCTGGTCCTGGCGTTCCTCGCCTGCTGCCTGCTCGCAGCGCCGGCCCTGGGCGCGACGGCGAAACCGCACCATCCCAAGCCGCCGAAGCAGAAGCCGATGTACTGGGGCGCCTGGGTCGGCGACCAGATCACCGGCACCGATGCCCCCTGGGACATGAACCCCGTGGCCTTCCTCGAGGGGCTGGTCGGCAAGGGCATGTCGTTGATCGAGTTCTCCTCCTCCTGGGAAGACTGCAGCCGCCAGCCCTGCCGCCCCTACAAGTTCCCCCTGGAAGGGATGGACAACATCCGCAACCACGGCGCGGTTCCCCTCTTCAGCTGGGGCGCTGAATCGAGCCCCCGCAGCAGCGCCGAACAGCCAGGCTTCCAGCTCGCCGACGTGATCTCCGGCCGCTACGACTCCTACATCGTCCAGTTCGCAACCGAAGCCCGCGACTGGGGCCACCCCTTCTTCCTGCGCCCGAACTGGGAGATGAACGGCAACTGGTTCCCCTGGTCGGAGTGGGCGAACGGCAACTCGAAGGGCGAATACGTCGCCGCCTGGCGGCGTATCCATGACCTCTTTGTCGCCGTCGGCGCTGGCAACGTCACTTGGGTTTGGTGTCCCTACGCCGACACCGCGAAGCGGTTGAAGAAGAACCCGCTGAAGCCGTTGTACCCGGGTAACGCCTACGTCGACTGGACCTGCCTCGACGCCTACAACTGGGGCCGCAACCCGGTCAACTCCAAGCCCTGGCGCAGCTTCTCAGAACTTTTCGACCCTGCCTACAAGGAACTGGTCACGAAAGTTGCCAAGCGCAAGCCGATGATGCTGGGTGAGTTCGCGACCAGCTCCTTCGGCGGCCACAAGGCGGCTTGGCTTCGCAAGATGTTCGCGGACCTTCCTAGCAAGTACCCGCGGGTGCGCGCCCTCGTCTACTTCGACACCGTCGACCGCATGGTCGACTGGCCGCTCGAGAGCTCGCCGCCGGCCACCCGCGCCTTCGCCAAGGGCATCCGCAAGCCTGCCTTCGCGAACAACCGGTTCGGCGCCCTTACTGGGGGCCCGATCTTGCCTTTGCGCTGATCTTCCTCGCCCATTCATCCGTATGCAGGATGATGAGAGGCGAAGCATCCAGCGCCGAGCGGGGTTCTAGGCGCAACTGAGCTGATGACGAATAGCCACCGACACTTCAAGTTCGCTCCCAGGGCGGGAGTCTTCTGGCTCCTCGGCCTGTTCCTGGCCATGCTGGTCTGCGCGCCGGTGGCCGGGGCGAAGAAGCGCCCGCCCGCCTCGCTCTACTGGGGGGCCCAGATCGGCGACCAGATGACCGGCGAAGCGGCGCCCTGGGACATGAACCCGGTCTATCGCTTCGAGCAGATCGCCGGCAAGGGTCTGTCGCTGATCGAGTTCAGCTCCCCGTTCGCCGAATGCAGCGACAGCGGCTGCACGATGACGAAATTCCCGATGACCCCGCTGGAAAACGTCCGCGCCTACGGTGCGATCCCGGTCTTCAGCTGGAACTCGACCGCCAGCCCCCCCAGCGTCGACCAGCCGGACTTCAACCTCGGCACCCTCCTCAGCGGCCGCTACGACTCCTACATCCGCGAATTCGCGGCCAAAGCGAAGGCCTGGGGGCACCCCTTTTTCCTCCGCTTCGACTGGGAGATGAACGGCTTCTGGTTCCCCTGGTCGGAGGGGGTCAACGGCAACACGCCCGGCCAGTTCAAGGCGGCCTGGCGCCACGTCCACGACATCTTCGAGGAGGTCGGCGCCACCAACGTCACCTGGGTCTGGTGCCCGAACGTCGACCTCTACAACAGCCTCACGCCCCTCGGTGAGCTCTATCCAGGCGACCGCTACGTCGACTGGACCGCCCTCGATGGCTTCAACTGGGGCCAGCGGCGCGGCTCACCCGGCTGGCAGACCTTCAACCAGGTCTTTCACCGCACCTATCGCCGGATCGTCAAAAAGGTCGCCCCGACCAAGCCGATGATGCTGGCCGAGGTCGCCTCCAGCGACAAGGGCGGCAGCAAGCCGAACTGGATCAAGGACATGTTCACCAAGGTCCGCCACAAGTACCGCAAGGTCCGCGCCGTCATCTGGTACGACGTCGATGACCGCGGCACCAACTGGCCGATCGAGCGCAGCAAGAAGGACAAGAACGCCTTCCACAAGGCAATCTCCCCCGGCGCCTACCGCCCCAACGAGTTCGGCGGCATAGTCGGCGGTCCGATCCCCCCGCCGGCCCGCGCAGCGGGATAAGGCTCGGGGCATTCGGTAGGGGAGGGTCGGCACCCCTCTGCCAAAGACCGTCGCGCAGCTGAGCGAATCAGAGGGCGCCACCGTGACTTCTGGAGCCTTTGTCAGAGGGGGCGCCGACCCTTCTGCGGTCGAGCTCTCGTTCCGTGGTTCCTTTTGCACCGTATGCGTCTGAAAGGCACCACGGAACAGCTGGGGCTCCCCTGAGTCGAGCCACACGCGGCCCTCGCCTTGTATTTATCCGCCCATCTCTAGGGGACTTCTCGGCCTCCCCGGGGGTCAGCTGTGTGGGCCTCGGTCCAGAGGGCAGCCACAGCGGCGGCATCCCCTCGCTCAGTTTCGAGTTCAAACAGCGTGTCCCTACCGAACAGCTCCCGAAAGGACGGCCTAAGCGGCGGCCTTGGCGCGCTCTTCGGCAACCTCGGCCTTGCCGAGGTTGTGGCGCGGGTGGTGGAGGTTGCGGCGGCGGCGGGCCTCCTTGAAGATCGTGCCGAGGACGCGGAAGCCGTCGCGGAAGGTCTTCAGGTTGCTGACGCCGGAGATCCGCTCTTTCTCGTAGCTCGGGACCTCGACGATCTTCATCCCGGCCGAGGCCATGCGGAGGTTGATCAGGGTCTCGACCTCGAAGCCGGGGACGTCGAGGGAGATGAAGGGGAGGCAGCGGGCCCAGAAGGCGTTGTAGCCGTAGCAGAGGTCGGTGAACTCGGTGCCGTGGAGCTTGTTGGCGGTGCCGCTGAGGACGAGGTTGCCGAGGCTGCGCAGTTTGGTGATGTCGGCGCTGCCGCCGCCGTCCATGTAGCGGGAGCCCTTGGCGAAGTCGGCGCCGGCCTCCAGCGCGTCGACGAAGCGGGGGATCTCGGCCGGGTCGGCGGAGCCGTCGGCGTCGAGCATCACGACCAGGTTGCCGGTGACGGCGGCAAAGCCGGTGCGGAAGGCATCCCCCTTGCCGCGGCCGCTCTGGCTGGTGACGCGGATGCCGGGGTAGGCCTGGCGGGCGGCCTCGATCGTGTTGTCCTTCGAGTTGCCGTCGACGAGGATCACCTCGTGCAGGCCCTCGGGAAGTTCGGCGAGGACCGAACCGATGTTCTTCTCCTCGTTCATCGCCGGTACGACGACGCTGACCTTGGTCGTGCGGATGGCGCGGCGGTCAGGGCCCTTGTAGGGGATGGCGCCGCGGGCGGCGAGCGCCTCGACCTCGATCAGCGGCACGCCGCCGACGCGGCGCGGTGCCGCGGACTGGGCCTCGAGCAGGTCGAGGGGGCGCGGCAGCAGGCTGACGGGAACGCCGATCGACTTGAAGGCGCGGACGAGTTCCAGCAGGCCCTCGTCGTCGGCGTGCTGGCTGGAGATGACGACGCGGTCGGCGTGGTAGCGCTCGACGACCTCGAGGGCGGCGACGCGGCCGGCGGTGCCGGGGTCCTTTTCGGCCGGCGGCACGGTGCCGACGACGTTCGCGTACTTCTTCAGCGGCGCATAGGCGCGCAACCGTTCGGCAACTTCCTCGTCGCCGACCAGGACCCAGCGCTCCTGCGGGTGCATGCGCTCGATGTAAGGGGTGAGAAGGGCGCGGCAAGCGCTGTCGAGAGCGATGAAGCCGATCCACAGGCTCAGCTGCTCGGCGCTGCCGAGCGGGGTCAGCAGCGAGGCAGTCCAGACGTAGGCGCCGGCGACCAGGAAGCGGATTATCCGCCAGCCGCTGTCACTCTCTTCGGCCCGCGCCGACTGGTTGCCATAGACGCCCAGCAGCGCGTAGACGACGAGCAGGACGGCCGCGGCTACCGGGAAGGCGGGGAGGAAGGCGACGCCGGCGAAGGCGGTTACGGCGCCGAGGGCTACCGAGGAGGAGACGAAGTCGACCAGCGGCAGCACCCACATCCCGGGTCCCCGTCTCGCCATCGGCATTGCGCCGAGGGTCGGGCGGTCCTGAACCAGGGCTTCCCTGGTTGCCGCCTGTGGCTTGAACGGGGGATCGAAGGGGACGTCAGTTGAAGATTGCATAGCGGGAACGGGGTCGACTGGGGCTCTATCTGTAAGTCCGAAACGGATGGGGGGTTGCGGTTATCAACGCAAAGTCCGTATCGGCAGCAGCTTTGGATCACATGAGCGGCTGCATCGGGTGAACCCGTGACTCCAGATTACGGGATCGTCTATTAGAAAAAAGTCCTTTCCCCAATAACTGGGGAAAGGACCCGGTAACTACTTATGAGCGATAGGCCTCGGCGAGCTCTGGGTCCTTCTCAGCCAGCATTTCAGCCAGCTCGACCATCACCTTGCACTGCTTCCAGGTGGCGTCGTCCTGCATCTTGCCGTCGATCATGTGGACGCCGCGTCCATCGGGAATCGCCTCGATCACTTTCTTCGCGAACTTGACCTCGTCCGGCGGCGGGCTGAAGACCTTCTTCGCGATCCCGATCTGGACCGGGTGCAGAGACCAGGCGCCGACGCAGCCCATCAGGAAGGCGGCGCGGAACTGGGTCTCGCAGCCGGCGGTGTCCTTGATGTCGCCGAAGGGGCCGTAAAAGGGAAGGATGCCGGCGGAGGTGCAGGCGTCGACCATGCGGGCGATCGAGTAGTGCCAGAGGTCCTGCTGGGCGCTGACGCGGTCGGCCTCGGGATTCTCCGGGTCGGCCGGGTCCTCCATCACCCGGTATCCGGGGTGGCCGCCGCCGACCCGGGTCGTCTTCATCCGCCGCGCCGCCGCCAGGTCGGCCGGGCCGAAGCTCATCCCTTGCATCCGCGGGCTGGCGTTGGCGATCTCCTCGAGGTTGACCACGCCCTGCGGGGTCTCGAGGATCGCGTGGACGAGGATCGGCCGCGAAAGGCCGGCCTTCGCTTCCAGCTGGGCGAGCAGGCGGTCGACGTAGTGGATGTCGTGGGCGCCCTCGACCTTCGGCACCATGATCACCTCCAGCTGGTCGCCGATCTCGGTCACCAGCTGGGTGAAGTCGTCGAGCACCCAGGGGCTCTCGAGCGCGTTCACCCGGGTCCAGAGCGAGGTCTGGCCGAAGTCGTTTTCCTTCGCGGCCTTGATCAGCCCGGCACGAGCCGACTCCTTGCGGTCGACCGGGACCGCGTCCTCGAGGTTGCCGAGCAGGATGTCGGTCGTTTCCGCGATCGCGCCGGCCTTGGCGACCATCTTCTCGTTCGAGAAGTCGAGGAAGTGGATCATCCGCGAGGGCTTGACGGGGATCTCGCGGAGCGGCTCCGGGGCGCCGATCGCCTGCGGCAGGAAGAAGTCTCTGGGGTGTCTCAACGTGCTCCTCGGGTCGGTTCGAAGTTCGGGGCGGCTAAATCTAGTTGAGGGTGCGGATTTTGCCGCCTGCGACGACCGTAAATTGCTCACTTATCGAGGGGTCGGAACGCGATACGACGCAGGACTGGCTGGTGCCTCGCGGCGCCGTGCCGAGCGTGAGCCAGCTCGAGGAGCGGATCGACGAGGCAGTGGTGATCGCCCGGGCCTCCGAGGAGGGGGTGCGCGAGGTGGGGGAGATGGCGCTTGATGCGGCGCGACAGGCGAAGCGGGCGGCCGAGGCGGCGGAGCAGAGCGCTCGGGCGGCGGCGGCTGCCAGGGACGCTCGACCGGCGGGGCCTGTCTCCGATACGGCCCCCCCGCAAACTGGCGGGGGTCCCGCATCGTCGCCACCCGCCGGAAGAGAAGTGGGAGAGCATCCGCCGGTGAGGGGCGAGGAGGGGTGGGCGGCCCACGAGGACGAGGAGAAGGTCACCCCGGCGCCGGCACCTCGATTCGAGGAGCGGTTTCGTCGGTTTAGTGAGAGAGCTGACTCTGTTTCGGGGCGGTTGCGGCGGCTTTGTGAGCAGCCGGGTCACTCAGGCCCCAGCGTCGGCGCAGCGCGTCGGCGAGGCGACGGCTGATCGGGCCGCAGCCCGGTAGCGGAGTGCCGTTGAGGGCGGTTGCCGGTTCGATGCCGCGGATCGAGTTGGTGAGGAAGGTCTCTTCGGCATCGAGGAGGTCTCGGGGGCGAATCGGGCGCTCTTCGGCGCCGATCCCCTCTTCGGCGGCGATCTCGAGGACGGCGGCGCGGGCGGTGCCGGGGAGGATGCGGCCGTCGATCGGAGGTGTCCAGAGCGTCTCTTCGCGGATCGCGAAGAGGTTCGCCCAGCCCGCCTCCAGCAGTTCGTCGCCGTCGCAGATCAGCTGACCGGTGCCGCTGTCGGGGTGCTCCATCCCGCGCCGATCGACCCACTTGTGAGGTCCGTGGCCGCCCGTGACCTGGTGACTTTGCAGTCTCGCCCCGCGCGCCGGAAAGACCGCCTCCGGCACGACCCCACCTGCAAGTAGGTCGTGCCGGAGGCGGTCTTCCCCGGGAGCGACGGTGAGGCGAAGGCGTCCGAGCGAGATTCCCTCTGCTGCATGCCGAAGCTTCTCCTCGGCGCCTGTGGGAAGCCCCTCGTCGTAGGCCACGGCCAAGGTTTGTCGCAACCGTGTCAGGTGCCTGTCCAGCTCCACCGGCTCGCCCCCGACGACCAGCACCGTCTCGAACACGCCCATATCCGGATCCGGTCGCCGGTCGCTCATCGCCACGGCAGTATCTTGCCTGCGCGGCCCGGTCGATGCGCTCCCTGCTGATCGACAACTACGACTCCTTCACTTGGAACCTCTTCCAGCTCCTGGCCGAGGTGAACGGCAGTGAGCCCTTGGTCGTTCGCAACGACGAGGCGAGCTGGGAGGAGCTGGAGCGCCTCGAGTTCGACAACGTCGTCATCTCGCCCGGCCCGGGGCGACCGGAGCGGGCGGCGGACTTCGGCGTCTGCGCGGAGGTGATCCGCCGCTGCGAGAAGCCTCTACTCGGCGTTTGCCTCGGGATGCAGGGACTCGGCTGGGTGGAGGGGGGCAGGGTGAAGCGGGCGCCCGAGCCGATGCACGGTCGCGTCGTGGCGATCGAGCACGACAGCACCGGGCTCTTCGCCGGCATCCCAAGCCCCTTCCAGGCGACCCGCTACCACTCGCTGGCGCTAGAGCGCCCGCTGCCGAGCACCCTGCGAGAGACAGCCACCTGCGACGGCATCCCGATGGCCGTCGAACACCGAGCGCGCCCCCAATTCGGAGTCCAGTTCCACCCCGAGTCGATAGCGACCGAGCACGGGACAAGGCTCCTAGCCAACTTCCGCGACCTCACGCCGGCCCGCCCATCATTCGCCTGTTCCTTTTCGGTCCCAGAGACCGATAAGGAACAGGCGAAGACGATTACGCTCGGGGTGCGTCGCCTCGACACCCACGTTGAGGCTGAGTCTGCGTTCGTCTCGCTCTACGGCGGGAGCGAGTTCGCCTTCTGGCTCGACAGCTCCCGCCCTGGTGTCCGAGCCCGCTTCTCCTTCATGGGCGACGCGAGCGGGCCACTAGCCGAGATGATCACCCACGACCAAAATTCCACAAACTCGATATTTGACTACCTCAAATTTAGAGTCACTCAAAGGAGTCCCGATGACCTGCCGGATCTCCCCTTCGAGTTCGACTGCGGCTTCGTCGGCTACCTCGGCTACGAGCTCAAGGCCGAGTGCGGCTACGCCTCGCCCCACCAATCCGAGCACCCCAACGCCGCCTTCATCTTCAGCGATCGGCTCATCGCCCTCGACCACGAGCAAGACCAGACCTACCTGCTCTGCCTGCACAGGCTGGGTGAAGAGAAAGCGGCTGAGACCTGGCTTGAGGCGACAGAGACGAAGCTGAGAACGCTGCCGGTTGGCGGGACGGGTGACCCTCGCCGGAGCCTCCCCGCTGTTGTCCGCCGAGGGTCACCCGTCCCGCCTCCCAACGCCCTGAACCTCAACCGCTCCCGCGACCAATACCTGGAGGACGTCAAAGCCTCGATCGACCACCTCCTCGCCGGCGACACCTACGAGATCTGCCTCACGAACCAGGTGAGCGCCGAACTGGCCGTCGATCCCCTCGACCTCTACCGGCAACTGCGTCGCGCGAACCCCGCCCCGTTCGCCTCCTACCTTCGCTTCGGCGACCTAACCGTCCTCAGCTCCTCCCCCGAGCGCTTCCTCCGCATCGGCCGCGACGGCGAAGCCGAAGCCCGCCCGATCAAGGGCACCAGCCGCCGCGGCTCGTCACCCGACGAAGACGCCGCCCTCGCCGCCGCCCTCGCCGCCGACGAGAAGAACCGGGCCGAGAACCTGATGATCGTCGACCTCTTGCGCAACGACCTCGGCGCCGTCTGCGAGGTCGGCAGCGTCGAGGTGCCGGAGATGATGGCCGTCGAGAGCTACGAGACCGTGCACCAGCTCGTCTCCTCGGTGCGGGGTCGCCTGCGCCCCGAGGCCGCCGCTCTCGACGCCGTCCGCTCCTGCTTTCCGCCCGGTTCGATGACCGGCGCCCCGAAGAAGCGGACGACGGAGATCCTCGACGCGCTCGAGGGCGCCCCCCGCGGCATCTACTCCGGCGCAATCGGCTGGTTCGGCCTCGGCGGCGCCGCCGACCTCTCGGTCGCGATCCGGACCATCGTCCTCGCCGGCGGCCGCGCCACGGTCGGCGCCGGGGGCGCGATCGTCCTCGGCTCCGATCCCGCGCGCGAGTACGAGGAGATGCTGCTGAAGGCTGCGGCGCCGCTGCGGGCGATCGACCCCGCCCTCGATCCCGCGTCTATATCCTTGGCTCTCCAGAGCGCCGCCGCATCCGCGCCGCGCTAGCCGACCTTCCCCGACCGAAGCAGGAGCCATGGCCGTAGACACCGCCGCCTACCGCGAAATGACCGACGAGCAGGAAGCGATCATCGAAATGGTCCGCCAGTTCGCCGACGAGCAGATCATCCCCAACGCCGAGCACTACGACCACGAGGACTCCTTCCCGGAGCCGATCGTCGAGCAGATGAAGGAGCTCGGCCTCTTCGGGGTGACGATCCCCGAGGAGTACGGCGGCATGGGCCTCGACCTGACCACCTACGCGATGATCGTCGAAGAGCTCTCGCGCGGCTGGATCTCGATCTCCGGCGTCGTCAACACCCACTTCATCGGCTCCTACCTGCTGATGAAGTTCGGCACCGACGAGCAGAAGGAGTACTTCCTGCCGAAGATGGCGACCGGCGAGATCCGCGCCGCCTTCTCGCTGTCGGAGCCCGAGGTCGGCTCCGACGTCCAGGGCATCAAGGCCACCGCCAAGAAGGGCGAGGACGGCAACTGGGAGCTGAACGGCCAGAAGATGTGGGTCACCAACGGCCTCGGCTCCAGCGTCGTCTTCGTGCTGATGAAGAACGACAACCAGGCCGACCCGCCCTACAAGGGGATGACCTGCTTCATCACCGAGAAGGAGCCCTGGAAGGAAACCAATGAGGGCGACTTCAAAGGTCTCAACGTCCCGCCCAAGATCAAGAAGATGGGCTACAAGGGCGTCGAGTCCACCGAGCTCGTCTACGACGGCTACAAGTGCCCGCCGGAGCGCATCCTCGGCGGCGAGGAGGCCGGCCTCGGCCAGGGCTTCGTGCAGATGATGGACGCGCTCGAGGTCGGCCGCGTCAACGTCGCCGCCCGCGGCGTCGGCATCGGCCAGCGGGCGCTGGAGCTGGCCCTCCGCTACAGCCAGGAACGGAAGACCTTCGGTAAGACGATCTCCCAGCACCAGGCGATCCAGTTCAAGCTCGCCGACATGGCGACCCAGCTCGAGGCCGCCCGCCTCGTCACCCGCAAAGCAGCGCGGATGAAGGACGCCGGCGAGCGCTCCGACCTCGAGGCCGGGATGGCCAAGCTCCTCGCCTCCGAGTGCGGCAAGTACTGCGTCGAAGAAAGCTTCCGCATCCACGGCGGCTACGGCTACTCGAAGGAGTACGAGATCGAGCGCCTCTACCGCGACGCGCCGCTGCTGCTGATCGGCGAGGGAACCTCGGAGATCCAGCGCATGGTGATCGGCAAGAAGTTGCTCCAGCGGCACAAGATCTGATGGGACGCGGCTAGCCAGATGGCATCGACTTCGGACCTGATCCGCACCGCTGTCGAGCGGTTTCAGGCCGAAGTCCCCGCGCTGGCGAACCTGAAGCTGGTCTTCGGCCTCGAGTTGAGGGCCAAACATGACGTCCAGCTCTACCGGGTCGAGCTACCGGGCCCGAAGATCTCCAAGGACCTGGCGCAGGACGAGCGGGTGCTGGTCGAAATCGACCGGCCCCAGTTCAACGAGCTGGCGGAGAAAGGGACGCTGAAGAGCTACCGCCGCGCGGCCGAGACCGGCCACATCAAGGCGAACGGCGATTCAAACGTCGTCAAGCTGATCTCCCAGGTGGTGGAGAAGCAAGAGGAACGGAACCGCCTCCGTAAAGTTCACTGACTCCGAGATTTGGGCCCCTATAAGGGACCAAAGTTCGGAGTCGCTAGAGGCGGAGGAGGTTGTCGGCCTCGATCCCGCGGGTGACGCCGCGGAAGTCGATCACCAGGGGCGCCGCGGCGACCACCGCCTCGTAGTCGACATCGGGATGGGCGGTGACGATCGCCGCCACATCCGCCTCCCGCAGTCCCTCGTCGAGGTCGATGTTGGCAAGGCCGTGTCCCGGCAGCTCGGGGACGAAGGAGTCGTGGTAGGTGACCTCGGCGCCGAGATCCTGCAGCCGGCCGATGATCTTCAGCGCCGGCGATTCGCGGATGTCGCCGACGCCGCCCTTGTAGCTCACGCCCAGGATTAGGACCCGCGAGCCGTTGACCGGCTTGCGGACGCCGTTCAGCGCCCGCTCGATCCGTTCGACGCAGAAGCCCGGCTGCGCCTGGTTCACTTTCCCCGCCAGCTCGATGAACTCCGGGTAGAAGTCGAGCTGCCGCGCCCGGAAGGCGAGGTAGAAGGGGTCGACAGGGAGGCAGTGGCCGCCCATCCCGGGGCCGGGGTCGAAGCGCATGAAGCCGAAGGGCTTGGTCGAAGCGGCCTCGACCACCTCCCAGACGTCGATCCCGAGCCGGTCGCAGAGCTGGGAGAGCTCGTTGACGAGGGCGATGTTGACCGAGCGGAAGATGTTCTCCAGGAGCTTCGAGAGCTCGGCCGCCTCGGGGCTGGAGAGGACGACGACGGTGTCGCAGATCTCCGCGTAGAGCTCGCGCGCCCGCTCGGTCGAGGCCTCGGTGATCCCGCCGACCAGCTTCGGCGTCGTCTTTACGGTGAAGTCGGTGCGGCCGGGGTCGATCCGCTCGGGGGAGAAGGCGAGGTGGAAGTCGCTGCCCGCGGTCAGGCCCGAGCCCTCGAGGATCGGCAGCAGGCGGTCGCGGGTCGTGCCGGGGTAGGTCGTCGACTCGAGGACGACGAGCTGGCCCGAGCGCAGCACCTGGGCCAGCGCCGTCGCCGAGGAGACGAGGTAGGTGAGGTCGGGCTCGCGCGAGTCGCTGAGCGGGGTGGGGACGCAGAGGATGACCGCGTCGCAGCTCGCCAGGTCGCCGTAGTCGCCGCTCGCCCGCAGCCTCTCGCCGAGCGGCTCCAGGACCGAGCTCGGCACGTCCTCGATGTAGCTGCGACCCTCGTTCAGCGTCGCGACCTTGGCGGCGTCGACGTCGAGGCCGACCACCTCGCAGCCCGCTTCGGCGAAGGCGACGGCGAGCGGCAGGCCGACGTAGCCCAGGCCGATGATCCCGATCTGCATCGCGCGCAGTCTAGATAGGATGCCCGCCGCTAAAACTTCGAAGGAGACGAAACCCCCGATGACTGACCAGACGTACGAGCTGACCACCGACCAGGCCGAGCGCGAGGCGACCGGCGCGCATAGCTATGGCCGCTACCTCGAGGAGTTCGAGGTCGGCGCCGTCTACAAGCACTGGCCGGCGAAGACCGTGACCGAGGCCGACGATCACCTCTTCTGCCTGATCACGATGAACCACCACCCGCTGCACATCAACGACGTCTACGCCAGCGGCTCCCAGCAGGGCAGAAACGTCGTCGTCGGGCCGCTGGTCTACTCGCTCGCCCTCGGCATGTCGGTCTCCGACATCTCCGGCAAGGCGATCGCCAACCTGGCAACCGAAGAACTGAGCCACCCGAACCCGGTCTTCCACGGCGACACCCTCTTCTGCGAGACCGAGGTCCTCGACGTCAAGCCGTCGAAATCGAAGCCCGACCGCGGCATCGTCAAGGTCCACACCCGGGTCCTCAACCAGGACGGCGTCCTCGTCGCCGAGTTCAAGCGCTTGGTCCTGGTCCCGAAGAAGAACCCGGGCGAGTCGCCCGAACCGGCCGCCGACAACGTCGAGTAGCACTCGCCGCGGTCTCAGGGGGCCCCGGCACCCGAAGTCACAATTCAGCACAATGAGGGTCACAAAGTCGGCCCAATCCACGCGCCACAAGTGCGCCAATGCCCGCCAGGGTTCCGCCCATGCCCTGGATCAAAGCGGCCGGCCCCGAACTGCATCAACTTCTACGCCCTGAAGAAGTAGAAGTTGATGCAGTTCAGAGTGGGGGGTTCCGATGAGAAATCGGACCGCTACGGCGGTGGTTCGCACGGTGGCGGAGCGACAGCATGGCGTGGTTGCGCATCGCCAGCTTCTGGAGGCAGGCGTGGATCGAAACCTGATTTTGAGACGCCTGCGGTCTGGCCTGTTGGTTCCACTTCATCAAGGTGTTTACGCCGTCGGGCATCGACCAGTGACTCGAGAGAGCGGCTGGATAGCGGCTGTGCTTGCCTGCGGTCCAGGGGCGGCGCTGTCGCACTTCAGCGCCGGAGCGCTCTGGGGGCTCTGTGGCTCACGCGGGCCGATCGAGGTCCTGAGGCAGTCGGGCGGATTCAAGCCGAGCGGGCATCGCGGCGTGCGGCTTCACCAGACGCGAAGGCTCTTCGAGTACGAAGTGACCCTCGAACGGGGCATCCCGGTTGCGAGGATGGAGCGGGTGCTGCTCGACCTGGCAGGTCGCAGAGACTCGAAACAGCTGGAGCGGATGCTCGTGCAGGCTTACAAGCGCGACGGTTTCTCCTGGGCTCGGCTCGCTCGCATCATCACGCGCCGGCGCGGATGCAAGGGCGTCGGCAAGCTGCGGAGGATCGCCCTTGAAGTCAACCCGGAGGCGCTGGAGACGAAAAGCGTCTCGGAGGTCGACTTTCTGGCGCTATGGCGGGAGGTCTGCTCTCTGGTTCCGGCGGTCAATGTCCTGGTCGAAGGGCATCTCGTCGACTTCCTCTGGTCGGAGCAGAAGGTGATCGTCGAAACCGACAGCTGGAGTCATCACGGCGACCGACTGACTTTCGAGGACGATCACCAGCGCGACGTGAACCTGATCGCGGCCGGGTACCAAGTGCACAGAACGACCTACAAGATGCTCGAACGGAACCCCGCTCCCTTCCTCGAGAACGTGCGCCGAGCTCTCATCGCCCGAACTGCATCAACTTCTGCTTCTTCAGGGAAGAAAAGTTGATGCAGTTCGGGCGGGTTGAGGTGGGGTTGCGGGTGCTGGCGCCGCTTCGGCTAGTGCGCCTCGCCCGAGGCGTGCGCCGGGGGGCGTGACTCCTCGGCGAGCGAGGTGATCTCGAGCTGGCCCTGGGCCGCGGCTTCGAGGACCTCGGTCGCCTCCTGGGCGGAGCGGGCGTAGAGCTCGACCAGGAGGTGGATGACGATCTGGTCCTCGTCGTGCTTGTGGAAGCGGACGTGGGTGAAGAACTCGCGCACCCCGGCGTCGCCGAAGGCGCCGTAGGTGAGAAACTCGATCGCCTCCGGGCCCGAGCAGCTCTCGACCCGGTCCTGGTCGACCTGGACCGTGCAGGAAGCGACCCAGGGGGTGCCGGCGACCATCCGCTCCCAGCGGTTCGGTGGGCACCACGTGGTCGCCTTCGAAGGTGAGGTGCGGCTGGTCGTGCATGCAGTCGAGGCACTGGACGACCGATTCCTGGACCTCGTCGACGCCTTCGGCAAGCGCCCCGGACTCCGGGTCGACCCGGCGGATCGCGTCGTAGTGGATCTGGATCTCGAGGTTCTGGGACCAGCAGCGGTAGCACCGCAGCCAGGCGGTCCGGTCGCCGTTCAGCTCGCTCATCGCACCATTGTTGCGAGAGCGGTCGGCGGACGCGAGCCCGGGGCTGCGGAGCGGCTGCTCAGGCGGCGGCGCCGGCGCCGGCCCGCTGGCCGACGAGCTCGACGATCTCGCCCATGATCCGGTTGACGTCGAAGTCCTTCGGCGTGTAGACGCCGGCGATCCCGGCCTCGCGCAGGCGCTCGGCATCGGCGACGGGGATGATCCCGCCGACCACCACCGGCACCTCGACGCCCTCGTCCCGCAGCAGGCGCACCACCTCGGGGATCAGCTCCAGGTGGGAGCCGGAGAGGATCGAGAGTCCGACCACGTCGACGTCCTCCTGCAAGGCCGACTCGGCGATCTCCTCGGGGGTGAGGCGGATGCCCTGGTAGATCACCTCCATGCCGACGTCGCGCGCCCGCAGCGCCACCTGCTCGGCGCCGTTGGAGTGGCCGTCGAGGCCGGGCTTACCGACCAGGATCTTGATCCGGTGGCCGATCTTCTCCGAGGTCTCGTCGACCTGGCGCCGGATCGCCTCCATCTGCTCGCGCTCTCCCGGCGCCGAGGCGCCGTCGACGCCGGTCGGGGCGCGGTAGGCGCCGAAGACGTCGCGCATCGTCTGCGCCCACTCGCCGGTCGTCGCCCCCGCCTTCGCGGCGGCGATCGTCGCCGGCATGATGTTGACGCTGTCGTCCGCGGCGGCCTTGGCCAGGTCCGCGAGCGCGGCCTGCACCGCGGCCTCGTCCCGCCCGGACTTCCACTCGGCCAGCGCCTCGACCCGCTCGCGCTCGACCTCGGGGTCGGGGGTGAGGATGCCGCCGTCGGACCCCGCCGTCAGCGGCGAGTCCTCGGTCTCGGTGAAGCTGTTCTGGCCGATTACCTTCTGCTCGCCGGCCTCGATCCGCGCCACCCGCTCGCGGTGGCTCTCGACCAGGCGCGCCTTCATGTAGGGGACGGCCTTGACGGCGCCGCCGTGCTCCTGCACCACGGCCATCTCCGCCCGCGCTCCCGCGGTCAGCTCCTCGACCAGGCCGTCCATCACCACCGAGCCCTCGAAGACGTCGGGGTACTCGAGCAGGTCGGTCTCGTTCGCCAGCACCTGCTGGATCCGCAGGCTCCACTGCTGGTCCCAGGGGCGGGGGAGGCCCATCGCCTCGTTCCAGGCTGGCAGCTGGATCGCCCGCGCGCGGGCGTCGCGGCTGAGCGTCACCGCCAGCGCCTCGAGCACGATCCGCTGGATGTTGTTCTCCGGCTGCGCCTCGGTCAGGCCCAGCGAGTTGACCTGGACGCCGTAGCGGAAGCGCAGCATCTTCTCGTCGCTGACGCCGTAGCGCTCGCGGCCGATCTGCTGCCAGAGCGCGCTCATCGTCCGCAGCTTGGCGATCTCCTCGACCAGGCGGATGCCGGCGTTGACGAAGAAGGAGATCCGGCCGAAGACCTTGGGGAAGTCGGAGTCGGCGACCTGGCCGCGCGCTTTCACCTCGTCGAGCACGGCGATCCCGGTCGAGAGCGCGTAGGCGATCTCCTGCACCGGCGTCGCCCCAGCCTCCTGCAAGTGGTAGCTGCAGATGTTGGTCGGGTTCCAGCTCGGGACCTCGTTGACGCTGAAGGCAACCATGTCGGCGATCAGCCGCATCGAGGGCTCGGGCGGGAAGGCGTAGGTCCCGCGCGAGAGGTACTCCTTGATGATGTCGTTCTGGGTCGTCCCCTTCAGCTGGGCGCGGTCGACCCCGTTCTCCTCGGCGACGGTGACGTAGAGCCCGAGCAGCCAGGCGGCGGTCGCGTTGATCGTCATCGAGGTGTTCATCTCGTCGAGCGGGATCCCGTCGAACAGCTGGTGCATGTCGCCCTTGTGGGCGATCGAGACGCCGACCTTGCCGACCTCGCCGCGGGCAAGGACGTGGTCGGGGTCATAGCCGGTCTGCGTCGGCAGGTCGAAGGCCACCGAGAGCCCCGTCTGGCCCTTGGCCAGGTTCTTGCGGTAGAGCTCGTTGGAGCGGCGGGCGTCGGAATGGCCGGCGTAGGTGCGCATCACCCACGGGCGGTCGGGCTGGGGAAGTCGGTGGTCGCTCATGAGTCGAATGATATTTGCCTTTCGGCGTTCGTCCTTTTCCGGGCATATATCCGGAAAAGGACGAACGCCGGGCGGGGGAGGCCGAAATCCACCGTTCAGATCGCTCGTGGCCGCATCTTTCGACCTCGCCTGTGTTTAGGCTGGCGACTCGTGAAGGGCCGATTTGCAGCCACCTTCCTTGCCGCGCTTGCCGCCGGCGTGCTTGTCTGCGCCGTTGCTGGTGCGGCGATGATCGGGATCTACCGCAACAGCATGGAGACGCTCGCCCAGCGCAGCGAGATGGTCAAGCTCTCCGGCGCCAACTGCGCCCGCGCCGGCGCCAACGGCGCGATGCGGGTCACGCTCGGCAAAAAAACGGCCGCCTGCTCCTTCCGCACGCCCGTCCTCGGGCGCGACCTCGAGATCGCCGCCACCGAGCGCCTGCTCAGCGGCACCCCCTCCAATCTCCAGCGCAAGGCCTTCCTCGGCCTCGAGCTGCGGGCCGGGGGAGGGTCCAAGTACCAGCTGCTCGTCTTCCCGCGCCAGAAAAAGGCCCAGCTGGTCAAGGTCACCGGCGCCGGCGCCAAATACCTGGCGATCGCCAAGAACGAGAAAGCGATCGCCGGGGTCAACGAAGCGAACGTGCTGCGGCTGCGGGCGGTCAACGTCACCAGCGGCCCCGAAAAGGGCCAGGCGCGCCTCTTCGCCTACGTCGGCAAGACCCTGGTCGGCGAAGCCGTCGACGATGCCGCCGGCGACCTCACGGGGCGCAACTCGACCGTCGTCGTCGGCACGATCAAGAACGGCAACGGCATCATCGCCAGCGTCGACGACGTCGTCGTCCGCGTCCCGAGCCCGTTTTAGCCCCCGGCTGCTCCCGCCGAAGACCTCCTCAGGGGCATAATCCAGACGAATGTCGACGAGCACGATCGAGCGCCCCAAAACTTCCGGCCCCGGCTCCGGTTTAGGGGGTAACTGGCGCGTGATAGTCCGCAACGACAACCACAACACCTTCGACCACGTCGCCCAGACGCTGGCCCAGGTGATTCCTGGCGTCTCGCTCGACCGGGGCTACCAAATCGCCGACGCGATCCACAGCGGCGGCCAGGCGATTGTCTGGTCGGGCCCGCGCGAGCCCGCCGAGCACTACTGGGAGCAGCTCGAGGGTGCCGGCCTGACGATGGCGCCGCTGGAGCGCGGGTGAGGAGACGACGGTCCCTATCGGCGACGATCGCCGGCATCCTGGCGGCGCTCATCGCGCTGCTAGCTATCCCCGCCGGTGCCAGTGCCGAACCACAGCTGCCGCAGGGCTTCCAGGACGAAGTCGTCTTCGACGGTCTCGAACAGCCGGTCAACTTCCGCTTCGCCGCCGACGGCCGCATCTTCGTCGCCGAGAAGCCAGGGCGGATTCTCGTCTTCGACGGCCTCACCGACACCGAACCGACGGTGTTCGCCGACCTGCGCGGCGACGTCTACGACAACGGCGACCGCGGCCTGCTCGGGCTCGAGCTCGACCCGAAATTCGACGAAGGCCGCCCCTACGTCTACGCGCTCTACACCTGGGATCACATCCTCGGGACCCCTTGGGACCCGGAAAACCCCGAGTACGGGAAATTGAAAAACAGCGGCGACCCTGGCTGTCCGGAGCAGAACAGCAGTGCCAACTGCCTGGTCAGCGGCCGGCTGGTGCGGCTGGAAGAAAAAGCCGGTACCAACGAAGCCGTGGAAAAAGACGGGCGGCCGAAGGAGGAACCGTTGCTGGAAGGCTGGTGCCAGCAATTCTCCTCGCACTCGATCGGCGAGCTCCAGTTCGGGCCCGAAGGCGCCCTCTACGTCAGCGGTGGCGACGGCGCCGCCTACGAATCGATCGCGGACTACGGCCAGCTGGGACCGCCGGTCGGCGAAGCGAATCCCTGCGGCGATCCACCGACCGCCAAAGGCGTGGCGCCGGAGAGCGGTCCCGACGAACCCCTACCCAACGTCCAGGGCGGAGCATTCAGGTCTCAAAATCTGAAACTGCTGAACGGGGCGATCCTCCGCATCGATCCGGACACCGGCCAAGCCTTCACCGGTGATCCGTTTCACCCCAACCCGTTGATCGGGGGCAGCGACGAAAACACCCGGCGCACGATCGCCAAGGGCTTCCGCAACCCCTTCCGCTTCGTCTTCGACTCCGAGACCGGCGAGATCTACACCGGCAACGTCGGCTCCTCGGAGATCGAGGAGATCGACCGCTTCCAGGCGCCCCCGAGCACGCTCTTCAACTCGGGCTGGCCCTGCTACGAGGGGATCGGGCGGCAATTCCAGTTCGGGAAACTCACCGACGACTACGACCTCCAGGTCTGCAAGGCGATGTATCCGCCCAACCCCAACCCGACCTCGTTGCCCCTGTTCAGTTACAGCCACAAGCAGACGGTCGTGCCGGGCGACGAATGCCCGACCCAGGCGGGCTCGGCGGTAAGCGGCCTCTCCTTCTACGAGGGAAGCGAAACCCCAGGCACCGTCGAAGGCGAATTCCCGGCCAAATACAGGGGCGCGCTCTTCTTCGCTGACGCCGTTCGCGGCTGCTTCTGGGTGATGTACCCGGGCGCCGACGGCAAGCCGGACCCGGCGACCACGGAACGCTTCCTGCGCGAGGGCAACATCTACCCCGGCGTCAAGATCGCCGAAGGGCCCGACCACTTCCTCTACTACGCCGACCTCCTGAGCGAGGGCGGGATCGACGGCTCGATCCACCGCATCGCCTACAGGCCTCATTCGCCGGTCGCAAAGCTGAAGGGGACTCCGCCCTTCGGCCCCTACGACGGCAGCAACGAATTCCACACCGTCCTCGACGCAGGCGAATCCTCCGACCCCGACGGCCATCCCCTCACCTACGAATGGGATCTCGACGAAGACGGCGTCTTCGAGATCTCCGGCAGCGACACGACGCAGGCACGGACCTTCACCAAGGCGGAACAGGAAGCGCGGGAAACCGCCCACGAAAGCCCCAACAGAGTGGTCGTGGTCCGGGTCGAAGACGACGAAGGTCTCTCCAGTACCGCCCGCATCACCGTCTATCCGGGCGACAAACCGCCGACGGTGACGATCACCAAACCGGAAGCGGGGTTCAGGTGGGGGGTCGGCGACGACATCAAGCTCGGCGGGAATGCGGTCGACGCGAAAGGCAACACGATCAACGAGCCGCTGCCGTACTACTGGGTCACGCGGATGGCCCATTGCCCTGACCTGAGCAACCCGAACGCCTGTCACGTCCACCCGCTGCAGACCTTCTCGGGTGTCCCCGCGCCTGAATTCACCGCGCCCCAGCACGAGTACCCCTCCTACATAGAAGCTGTCCTTCGCGTCTCCGACAAACGCGGCCTCTCGGGCACGGCGACGATCAAAATCGCCCCGCGGACGGTCGACGTTTCGCTCTTCTCGAACCCGCCCGGGATCGAGCTCCTGGCGGGCTCGGACACCCGGCCCTCGCCCTTCTCGACCCCGGCGATCGACGGCTCCGAAATCCTCATCTCGGCGCCGCCGACCGCGACGCTGGGCGGCTACACCTACACCTTCGCCGGCTGGTCCGACGGCGGCAACCGAGAACACCCGATCAAGGTGAGCACGAGCCAGGCGCAGTACACCGCCTCCTACACGGGCGGCCCACCGCCCCCGCCCCCGCCGCCGAAATCGAAGCCCCCGGCGACGATTCTTCGCAAGCATCCGCCGGCGAAGACGCGCTCGAAGACGGCCAAGTTCACCTTCGCCGCCAACCCGACCGCCAGGGCGACCTTCTTCTGCAAGCTCGACGGCAAGCGCAAAGCGCCGTGTAGCTCACCGAAGACCTACAAGAAGCTGAAGCCCAGCCGCCACAACTTCAAGGTCTGGGCGAGCGCCAACGGGAAGACCGACCCGACCCCGGCGAAATTCAGCTGGAAGATCCTGCCGCCGAAGCGGTAGGGCTCACGCCGCTTCCGAGTTTCGACACACCAGGGTGGGTCGTAAGTCGGAAGCGCTACTCGGCCGCGACGAGGATGTGCCAGGCGGGCAGCAGGGGGATGTCGTAGAGGTCGATGATCGCCGCCCGGGCCTGGCCGATCTCGTCTGAGTACCAGTAGCGTTCGAAGTCGGCCCGGCTCTCCCAGGCCATCGTCTGGCGGAAGGCGAGCGGGTCGTCGGTCGAGCGGGTCAGCGACCAGCTCTTGGCGCCGTAGGCCGGCGCCTTCGCCGCCGCCGGTTCCCAGAGGTCGAGGAAGCGGTCGGCCCGGAAGGGGCTGATGTGCCAGTCGAGCGTGCAGACCTCCATCAGGCACCTACCTCCGCCCGGATCGCGCCGGGCCCGTCCTCGTACTTGCCCTCGTCCTCGGACTCGGCGCCGACGAGGATCGCGATCTTGCCGAGGTGCTTGTTTTCGTGCATCAGCTGGTGGGCGTGGGGGACGCCCTCGAAGCCCATCGTTTCCGAGAGCACCGGCCGTACCTTGCCCTCCGCCATCAGCTGGTTCGCCCGCATGCACTCGTACGCGTTGGCGAAGTGGGAGCCGAGGATCTGCTTCTGCTTCATCCACAGGTAGCGGACGTCGAAGTCGAGCTGGTAGCCGGAGGTGGCGCCGCAGATGACGACCTTGCCGAACGGCTTGACGGTGAAGACCGAGGTCGGGAAGGTCGCCCGGCCGACGTGCTCGAAGACGATGTCGGGGGCGTCGCCGAGGATCTCTTTGACCCGCTTGGCGAATCCGCGCGAGGCCTTGAAGCGCTCCTTGTCGGCGGCCGGGTCGGTGAGGTTGTCGTCGGTCCGCATCATCTCGCGGAACTCGTTGCGGTTGACGTAGTCGACGGCGCCGAGCTTCTTGATCAGCTCGCCCTTCTCGTCGGAGGAGACGACGCCGACCGCGTTCGCCCCGGCCGCTTTGCAGAGCTGCACGGCGAAGACGCCGAGGCCGCCGGCGGCGCCCCAGATGAGGACGTTGTGCCCGGCCTGCAGGTGGCACTGGTCCATCAGCATCCGGTAGGCGGTGAAGTAGGTGAGCCCGTAGGAGGAGGAGTCGACCCAGGAGAGGTTGCGCGGCTTCGGCAGCAGCTGCTGAGCCTGGACTTTCGTGAACTGGGCGAAGGAGCCCCAGGTCGTCTCGTAGCCCCAGATCCGCTGGCTCGGTGCCGCCATCGGGTCGAGCCCGTGCACCTCGACGTCCTCGTAGGAGGCCTGGTTGCAGTGGATCACGACCTCGTCACCGACCTTCCAGCGGGTGACGCCCTCGCCGACTTTCCAGACGACGCCGGAGGCGTCGGAGCCGCCGATGTGGTGGCCGAACTCGGGGTGGTCGCCGTAGCCGAAGATCGAGACCGGCTTGCCGAGCGAAGCCCAGACGTTGTTGAAGTTGACGCCGGCCGCCATCACCCGGACGATCACCTCGAAGGCGCCGGGCTCGGGGACCTCGATCTGCTCGAGCTGGAAGGCGTCTTTCGGCTCTCCCTCGCGCTCCTGGCGAATCACCCACGCCGCCATCGTCTCCGGCAGCGTCCCGGGCTCCACATCCAACTTCGCTACTGCACTCGTGTCAACGGCCAAAACCGGCTCCTCCGCGTCGTCTGAGTAGGGGCGCCGAATCCTAGTTCAGAGCCGCCGGCGTTGCCCGCAGCGACCCGCGGCGCTGACTCATTCAGTTGTTCCTATTCGTTCTCGGGCAATGAAAAGGAACAGGGGAACGTCAGGCGGCGTCGGAGGTGCGGCGCATCTCGTCGCCGGTGGCGCGGTAGCGCTCGGCGAGGTCGACCACGTCATCCCTCGGCGGCTCGAGCTCTCGGAGTTTGGGCTCGATCGACTTGCTCGGGGCGAGTTCGCTGAGGGGTTTGACGACCTGTTGCCAGACCTGGCCATGCGTCGTCACCATCGCCGCGCCGCCGTTGAAGGCGCTGACCGACTCGCCCAGCTTCTTCCCGAGCTTTGCGTAGTTGTCGAGGAAGTTGCCCATCGCCTCGGCCATCGTGTAGCCACGGCTCAGGAGCTCTTCGATGTGCTCCTCTTTGCGCTCGGCATGGGATACCTCGGCGACCAGGATCATCGAGATCGCCAGCCTGGGCAGGGGTGATGACGCAAACACGGGTCTCGTTGAAGAACTTGGTCGCATCGAAGTCGTCCAGAGCGGTGAGGGCATGCATCGCCCCCTCGATCGGCACGTACATGAAAGTCATGCTGGGACTCCTCTCGAGCCCCTTCCAGTAGTCCTTCCGAGCCAGCGACTTGGCGTGCTCGCGAAGTTTGCGGCCGAATTCGCGGAGGCGCTCCGGGTCTCCGGCGGCAAGGGCCTCGGAGAGGCCGTTGAGGCCGGGATCGTTGGCTAATTTCGAATCGATCGCAACGACGGAGTCGCCGAGATTGATGACGAAATCGATCCGTTGCCGCCCAGCTTCCTGGGTTACCTGCTTCGAGAAATCCCGACCCTCCTCGAGACCGAGCGAGAGCAGTTGGTTGCGAAGCGCGAGCTCTCCGAAGGCGCCGCGGCCCTGGGGACTGGCGATCTGGCGGGTCCAGTCGAGAAGGGTGCTCTCGATTCGCTGGTTGCTCTCGGCCGCACCCAGCGTGCTCTTGGCCAGCTCCTCCTGCTTGCGTTGGAAGCCGTCGATGCACTCTTTGAGACGCTTGATCTCGTTGCCCTGATCAAGAACGACCTGCCGATCCTGCGTGTGCTCCCCGCGAAGGCGCGTCAGCTCCGCCTCGCGTTCGCCAGAGATCCGCTGCTCCGCCACCAGCTGCTCGTCCCGTCCGCGTAGCTCGGTTCGCATCGCAGCAAGTTGGTCCTCCGCCGCCCGGGCCTCAGAGAGCTCGGTCTCCAGGGCGGCAGCTCGGTCGGTCGCGGATCGGGCGGCAGCGGCCTTCTGAGCGGCGATGACGGCGGCGGCGACAAGGCCGGCGAGGCAGATAAGCACAAGAAAGATCATGCGAGCCATCCTGGCAACGACCTCAGACGCCAAGCCCCACCTGAAACGTCGCTTGCAGCGGCTTTGCCGGAGCCGTGGTCGAGGCTCGCACGATAAATACAAAAGTTTTTTCGAGCAAACGCCGAAATCCTGGTAGGAATCGAACAGGTCTCAGTTCACAGGCACAAGCACAATCGGCCCAGGTGGCGCGGTTTGCGGCGGCAATCCGGAAACCCAGCACCTGCCGATCACGCTGCCAGGCGAATACACAATGCGGTCGTTCTTCGACGCTGCGGGCGCCGAGGGCGCGCAGTGGCCGCTCGACGTCGGCTAGGCCCTGTTCAGGGACAGGTTCTCAGGAAAAGGTTCTGGCTAGGGCAGCAGGACGTCGTTCTGCGAGGAGGCGCGGTACCGGCCCACCGTCAGGTGGCCGGGCTGCGCCTCCGGCAGCCCTACTGCGGTGACGGTGTAGGAGCCAGCCGGCAGGTTTATCTGGAAGGTGCCCGGACTGCGGGCGAAGACGGTGTTCGATTCCTCTTCCACCTCGCCGCCGCGGATCTTCACTTTGACGTCGGTCGGCGTCTGGTTGGCGGTGACGACGGTGACGTCGAGCGGCTTGCCCGTCTTGATCGGCGGCTCGGGGTCGTTTTCGTTCTGCGGGATCTCCTGCGTCGGTTCCGCCCGCACCCCGATCGCCAGCGGTTGAACGATCACCCGTTTGGGGCTGATCGTGATGCTGATCCGCGTCGAAACGTTCGGCCGCTGCTCGTTGGCGTGGCGGGATTCGCCGCAGCCCGCCAACAGCGCGGTCGCGCCGATCAGACCGGCAACCGCCACCGCTTTAGGAGGGATTGGCCAAATCCCCGCACGCGCCTGGCGGCGGCGGACTCTGCGCGGGGCGGCGTCCTCGGTCGGCTGAATAGCGCTGCTATTCAGCCCCCCTGCGTCCTTGCCCCGCTTGGTCCGGCGCTCGCCAGATCGCATACGCGGATTTCGCCAATCCCTCCTAGCTCTCCCTCGGCCCATGCGAGGCTGAATCTAGCCGAAGGGGAGGGCGACTACTTGCGCCGTAACGCCATCTTCACCTACGGCGAGGGTCGCGCCGGGCTCCGCCTCGCGCCGCAGGATCGCCAGCCCGATCGCGCCGAAGGCGGGGGAGAGGGCGGCGCTGCCCACCGTCCCGACCTCCTTCTCGCCCAGCAGCAGGGGCTCACCGGCTCGCGCCGGGCCGTTGAAGCGGAGGCCGCGCAGGTGCCGGTTCGGCTTGCCCTTGTAGTGGAGGCGGGCGACGGTCTCCTGGCCGATGTAGCAGCCCTTGGTGAAGCTGACCGCCTGCTCGACGATCCCGGCCTCGGCGGGCATCGTCGCCGTCCCCATCTCGGCCCCGAAGCGCGGTTGACCGGTCTCGATACGAAGGATCTCCGCCGCCTCGGGGGATACGTCGACGGCCCCGGCACCGATCAGTTCGGCATGAATCCGCTCCCGCTCGGCGATCGGGACGATCAGGTCGACCCCCTCGCCGGTGCGCAGCGCGGTGGCCTCGACCGCGCGCGCGATCTCAGTCGCCCGCGGCCCGATCAGGGAGAGAAGCGCGTAATCGCCGCTCGCATCGACCACCTCGACCTCACGCCCGATCTTGTACATCTGCAAATGCCGCGAGGCCGCCGCCAACCCCTCCGGCTCGAGCAGCAACCAAAGCGCGGGCTCCTCACCAGGCCGCAGCACCCGCATATCGGCCTGCATATGCCCCTTGCGGTCGAGCAGGGCGGCATGCGTTGCCTGCCCCGGCTCCAAAGCCTCGATGTCGTTCGTCAACTGCCCCTGCAGGTACTCCGCCGCCTCGGACCCTTCGACGACCAAGAGCCCGAACTCGCGTTCGACCAACCCGCACTCCTCCCGAAGCTGCCGGTACTGCGCATCGAGCTCCACCAAGACCTCAGCCATCCACCGAAGTCTAAAGACGGCTCGCATGGGGTTGGTGTGGTGCCTCCTCCGGACACTTAGCACGAGCCATAAGCGAGCTGCGTCTGGAGGAGGCACCACACCAACCCCCTCACAACGCCCGTCTTTTAGACGTGTCAAACTCTTTTAGACATGTCTAACTCCCAAGCCATAGAGGACTACGCCAAGACCATCTACGCGCTCTCCCAAGAGCGCGACGGCCTGGTCCTCAACGGCGAGGTAGCCGAGCGCATAGGGGTCACCCCGGCAACTGCGACCTCGATGTTGAAACGGCTCGCCGAGCTCGGCCTGGTCGAGTACTTCCCCTACAAGGGCGTCAGCCTGACCCCGGCGGGGGAGAAGGTCGCGCTCGAGGTTATCCGCCACCACCGCCTGATCGAGGCCTACCTCTCCGAGGCGCTGGGGATGCCGGAGGACCGGGTCCACGAGGAGGCGGAGGTGCTCGAGCACTACATCTCCGAGGAGCTCGAGGAGCTGATCGCGGCCAAACTCGGCGAACCGCGCCATGACCCGCACGGGACGCCGATCCCCGGTCCTGACCTGGTGCCGCCGACCTGGGGGAGCGCGCGGTGAGCGCACCGCCCGGGCAGGCCGTCGCCGAAGAGTTGCGGGCCCGGCGGGCAGCCGAGGTCGAGGACGTCCTCCCCGGCGAGGCCGCGGTCGCCGAAGCGGCCTACCGCTCGCTCGATGGCCACCACCGCGGCTTTCGCCGGATCTGGCCCTTCCTCGGCCCGGCTTTCATCGCCGCCGTCGCCTACATCGACCCCGGCAACTTCGCGACCAACATCTCCGGCGGCGCCAAGTTCGGCTACCTGCTGCTCTGGGTCGTCCTCTCGGCCAACCTGATCGCGATGCTGGTCCAGACCCAGTCGGCGAAGCTGGGCATTGCGACCGGCAAGAACCTGGCTGAGCTCTGCCGCGAGCGCTTCTCGCGCCGCACCTCGATCGGCCTCTGGCTGCAGGCCGAGCTGGTGGCGATGGCGACCGACATCGCCGAGGTGGTCGGCGCCGCCCTCGGCCTCAACCTCCTCTTCGGGATCCCGCTCTTCCCGGCCGGGATCATCGCCGGCATCGGCGCCTTCACGATCCTAGCCCTGCAGCGGATGGGCTTCCGCCGCCTCGAGGCCGGGATCTCGGTCCTGGTCGGCGTTGTCGTCGCCTCCTTCGTCTACGAGCTCTTCGACGCCAGCCCCGACGGCGGCGAAATCGCCAAGCACCTCGTCGTCCCCGGCTTCGCCGGCACCGAGAGCATCCTGTTGGCAACCGGGATCATCGGCGCGACGGTGATGCCGCACGTCGTCTACCTGCACTCGGCGCTGACCCAGCGGCGGATCGTCGGCCGCAATAGTGAGGAGAAGAAGCGCATCCTCGGCTTCGAGAAAGTCGACGTCGTTATCGCCCTCTCGCTGGCGGGCCTGGTCAACCTCTCGATGATGATCGTCGCCGCCGCCCTCTTCCACACCAGCGGCCTGACCGGGGTCGACTCGATCGACGGCGCCTACGACGGGCTGCAGACGCTCGTCTCCGACCAGGCGGCGACGATCTTCGGCATCGCCCTGCTCGCCTCCGGCTTCGCCTCCTCCTCGGTTGGGACGATGGCCGGGCAGGTCGTGATGCAGGGCTTCATCCGCCGCCAGATCCCGCTCTTCCTGCGCCGCGCGATCACCCTGGCGCCGGCCCTCTTCGTCCTCGCGATCGGCCTCGACCCCACCGAAGCCCTGGTCGGCAGCCAAGTGGTCCTCTCCTTCGGAATCCCCTTCGCCCTCGTCCCCCTCCTCCTCATAGCCGCCGACAAAAAGGTCATGGGAGACCTGGTAAACCCAAGGTGGCTAAGCGCCCTCGCCGGCGTCCTGGCAAGCCTCATCATCGCCCTAAACGCCTTCCTCCTCTTCCAACTCTTCTTCGGGTAGAGGGGCATTCCGGCTCGAGGCGAGGGTTGGGGGACCCTCGCCAGACACTCAACAGCGAGCCATAAGCGAGATGTGTCTGGAGTGGGTCCCCCAACCCTCGCCCTCCACTACGCTTCGAGCAATGCCCCTCGCCCCCGACTTCCAGCAGATCCTCGACACCCTTCCACCCGACTGGACCGACCTCGAGGTCGACATGCGGATCGAGGATCCGGCGCAGTACGTCGACACCGCCACCGCCCTCAGCCAGGTCAACGCGCAGGTCTACCAGCACCCGCTCCAGAGCCCCTGGCAGTGGCGCCTGCTGGTCGCCCACAGCTTCGGCCACGCTGCTGCGGCGGAGACCGTGAAGGGCGTGCTGGAGAAGCTGGACGCCGACGGCGTCACCGGCGAGATGCGGGTCGCCGAGGTCCGCGAGGGCCGCTCCGAGGTCGTGCAGATGTGGGGCCGGCCGGAGAGCGTGCGGGAAGAGTTCCGCCAGCGCCGCTCCCTTTAATGGCCGGCTAGTGGCGCGCGTCCTCAGTATCGCTACCGACCTGATGCTCGGTAGCAAGGTCCAGGAGACGCTGAAGGCGGCGGGACACGAGGTCTTCGCCTCTGCGTCGATCGAGGAGTCGACCTGGGACGGCATCGACCTGATCGTCGCCGACCTCGATGTCGAGAACCCCGAGGCCCTGGTCGGCCTCGGGATGCCGGTGCTCGGCTACTACTCCCACGTCGACGTGGCGACGAAGGAGGCGGCCGAAGCGGCGGGGGTGGACAAGGTCGTGCCGCGCTCGCGAATGGCGCGCGAACTACCCGACCTGGTCGAAGGCCTTCTCGACGTCTAGCTGCTGTTCGAGCAGGCTGTGCCGGAGATCCCAGGCCGCCCATTCTTCGAGCGTCGGCAGGTCGAACGGCCGCGGCTTCAGGATCGGCAGGAGGACGTCCATCTGCGCCTGCTGTTCGGCCCGGTCGAGTTCGGGGTTGGCGGCGAGCAGGTCGTCGAGGGCTGCCGCGGAGTTCTCCTCCGTCGCTTCGTAGCCGCGGCGGGTCGCGGCGACGACCGCGTCGACCAGCTCCGGGTCGTCTTCGAGGGTCTTCTGCGAGGTCGTCAGGATCAGCTCGGGGTAGGGGGGAGCGCCGAACTCGTCGACCTTGAAGATGCGGATCGGCACCCCCTGGCGACGCAGCGCCACCCCCTCGGCGTTCCAGAACCCGGTCGCGGCGTCGACCTTGCCGGCGGCGAGGGAGGGGACCGCGGTGAAGCCGATCGTCACCCGCTCGACCCGGGCGGGGTCGCCGCCGTCGGCTTCGACCTCGGAGTCGACGACCGCTTCGTCGGAGGGGAGGCCGCTGACCCCGACGCGGTGGCCCTGCATCTCGCGCGGGCGCCTCACCGGCCCCTCGCCGCGGGCGATCACCGCCGCCAGCGGCCGCTGGACGATCGGGGCGACGCCGACCAGCTCGATCCCGCGCTCGCGGGCGATCCCGAGGTCGTGGATGTCGAGGATCGCGAAGTCGACCTTGCCGGCGGCGAGCAGTTTCGGGGCATCGGAGGATTCGCCCGGCGGCTGCACCTCCAGGTCGACGCCTTCGTCGCGGTAGTAGCCGCGGGCGAGGCCGGCGTAGATGCCGGCGTGGACCGCGTTGGGGACGAAGTCGAGCACGAGGGTCGCGCCTTTCGGCGCGCCCGGTTCCGCGCCACCCCCGCCGCAGCCGGCGGCGCCGGCCAGTGCGAGGACGGCCGCCAGCAGCGCGACAGCCCGTCTCATTCAGTCGGGAAAACTAATTCATCCAGCGAATATGAGTAGACTGCCGCCGCTTACCTGATTACGGGAAATCGAGGAGGAAACAGTGCAGGAGAGAGGTCTAGCCGCATATTTGGCTGAGTTGATTGGCACGTTGCTGCTGGTCTTCTTCATCACCAGTGTCGTCGTCCTGTTCGTTTCGACCGGCGGTCAGGCGCAGTTCGGATCGGACTTCGCCGTCGTCGGACTCGTCCACGCTTTCCTGCTCTTCGGGCTGATCGTGATGTTCGGGGTGGTCAGCGGAGGGCATTTCAACCCGGTGGTCACGCTCGCAGCGATCGTGATCCGCCGCATCCGTCCGCTGGACGGCGTCATCTACATGCTTGCCCAGCTTTCCGGTGGCGTCCTCGGGGCGCTGCTGACCAAGGGGCTGCTGCTCGACGAGGGGCGCGCCACGAATTACGGCGCTCTTGCGGTCAGCGGGCTCCTCGCCGGCAACACCGCCGGTGCGATCGTCGAGATGATCGGCACCTTCGTCCTCGTCTTGGTCATCCTCACCGCCGTCTACTCGGAGAAGAGCTTCAAGGAGTGGGCGCCGCTGGCAATCGGCACCACTCTGGGCTTCCTGGTGATGGTCATCGGCCCGCTCGACGGCGCCGGCTTCAACCCGGCCCGCTGGTTCGGCCCGGCGCTCGTCGGCAACGAATTCGGCGACGTCTGGCCCTTCCTGGTCGGCCCGATCGTCGGCTCGCTGCTCGCCGCTGCCGTCTACCGCTTCGTCCTGGAGCCGGGTGGCCTGCCGCCGACCGAACCGCCGGAGCACGTCCGGCCGCCGGTCCCGAAACGGGCCACCCCGACCAGCGACAAACCGGCCACCTAGAAAAGGCCGAATCGACTTTCAGGCGCCACCCGATCGGGTGGCGCCTTTTTTTTGCTCGTAAACCGGAGCGGCCGGTGCAGTAGCTTGGGCGGCGTGCGCCGGGTCACCTTCTCCCGAAACTTCACGCTTTCGCTGAGCAGGACCTGCCAGTGCTACTGCAAGTACTGCGCCTTCGCCACGCATCAGGCGCACATCCATGCGCCTGAGGACGTGGAAAAACAGCTCGACGAGGCACTGAAGCGAAACGCCAAGGAGCTCCTCGTCCTGACCGGCGAGCGCCCCGAGGTGAACCCGGTGGTCGCCGAACGGCTGAAGACCTGGGGCCACGAAGACTTCACCAGCTACGTCGTCTGGGCCTGCGAACGCGCGCTGGAGCGCGGCATGCTCCCGCACACCAACATCGGCGTCCTCAACAAGCGAGACCTGGCGCGTCTGCGAGAGGTGACGGCCTCTCAGGGCCTGATGCTGGAGAGCACCTCCGAGCGGTTGATGGACACTGTCCACGCCGGCAGCCCAACCAAGCACCCAGCGGCCCGCCTGGCAATGATCGAAGCAGCAGGCGAACTGAAAATCCCCTTTACGAGCGGCATCTTGGTGGGCATCGGCGAGACCCCCGACGAGCGCATCGAAGCCTTAGAAGCTCTCGCGGCCAGCCACCAGCGCCACGGACACCTCCAAGAGGTGATCCTCCAGAACTTCGTCCCGCACCCGCGCTACTACGGCGCCGAGGTAGCCGACATCGCCAACGCCAAATCTGAAATCCGATGGCAGGGCGACGGGGACACCTCCTCCAGACACTCAACGCCGAGCCATAGCGAGGGGTGTCTGGAGGGGGTGTCCCCGTCGCCCCTCCCACCATGGGCATCCCAGGTCTCAACCGAAGAGATCAAGCACCTAATCCAGGAGTGCAAGCGGCTCATGCCCGATGTCGGGGTTCAGGTGCCGCCGAATTTGAGTGAGTTCTGGCCTGAGTTGGTTGAGGCTGGCGCTACCGATCTCGGGGGTCTCAGTGCCAACGGAGATCACATCTCCCCCGAGGAGCCTTTCCCGTCGCCCCATCAGGTGCGGAAGGAGCTGGCGCCCAAGGGCTTTGCGCTGACGGAGAGGTTGTGCGTCTACCCGCAGTACATGGACCCCGAATGGATGGAGCAGGGGGTCCTGGACGTGATCAAGCTCAAGTACTGGTCGTTCATCCCACGCAAGGGCTCAGGACGTAAATCGGAAGAGGTCATCGCTCCTGATTTGGCTGGGAAGGCGATTGCCAAGGGACGCGAGGGCCTGGGGCTTTCCGAGAACGAGCTGACGGCTCTCTTCGCAGAGACCCGCCCCGAGGTCATCGAGGAGATGCGGGTTGCTGCGGATGAGCTGAGGGCGGAGTTGGCGGGCGACACCGTCACCTTCGTCGTCAACCGCAACATCAACTTCACCAACGTCTGCGTCGTCGGCTGCGCCTTTTGCGGGTTCGGGCAGGGGAAGCGTTCGCCTGACGCCTATGAAGTCAGCGAGGAGGACTTCGCGGCGCGGATTGTTGAAGCGGTCGAGTTCGGGGCGACCGAGCTCTGCATGCAGGGCGGCATCCATCCCGACCTTTCGCTGGAGGAGTACGGCCGCTGGCTGCGGCTGGCGAAGGAGGTGGCGCCGCAGCTGCATCTGCACGCCTATTCGCCGATGGAGATCAACTGGGCCTGCGAGCGCTCGGGGAAACAGCCGCTGGAGGTCTTCGAGTACCTGCTCGAGTGCGGGCTCGGCTCGACGCCGGGGACCGCGGCGGAGGTTCTCGACGACGGCGTCCGCCAGCGGATCTCGCCGAACAAGCTGCCGGTCGACCGCTGGGTCGAGATCATCGAGGCCTCCCACCGGGCGGGCCTGCGCTCGACCTCGACCGTGATGTTCGGCCACATCGAGGAGCCGCGGGAGCTGGCCCGCCACATGCGGGTCGTCCGCGCCCTGCAGGAACGGACCGGCGGCATCACCGAGTTCGTCCCGCTCAGCTTCATCCCCTTCAACACGATGCTGGGGCGGACGCACGGGATCGAGGAGATCTCGATGGCGGAGAACCTCAAGCACACCGCCGCCTTCCGGCTGGCGCTGGGGCGGACGATCCCGAACTTGCAGGCGAGCTGGGTGAAGATGGGGCTGGAGGGGGCGACCGAGGCGCTGCGGTGGGGGGTCAACGACCTCGGCGGCACGCTGATGGAGGAGAACATCTCCCGCATGGCCGGCTCCCAGCACGGGGTGCGGTTGGAGCCGGCGCAGCTGATCGCGGCGGCGCAGGCGGCGGGGCGGAAACCGGCGCAGCGGACGACGCTGTACGAGACCATCGAGACCTATGCGAGCGATGATCCTCGAGGAGCAGCGGCGGCCGCTCCGGCCGGCTGAGCTGCCCGAGCCGACCGCCGCCGCCGGCCAGGTCCAGATCGACGTCCACGCCTGCGGCGTCTGCCGCACCGACCTTCACATCCTCGACGGCGACCTCACCGAGCCGAAGCTGCCGCTGGTGATGGGGCACCAGATCGTCGGCAGCGTCCGTGCGGCCGGCGCGGGGGCGGAGCGATTCGCGCCCGGGGACCGGGTCGGGGTCCCGTGGCTGGGCTGGACCTGCGGCGAGTGCCGCTACTGCCGCAGCGGGCGGGAGAACCTCTGCGACCGCGCCAGGTTCACCGGCTACGACGTCGACGGCGGCTACGCCGAGGTGGCAGTCGCCGACGAGCGCTTCTGCTTCCCGATCCCGGCGGGATACCCGGACACGCAGGCGGCGCCGCTGCTCTGCGCCGGGCTGATCGGCTACCGGGCGCTGCGGCTGGTCGGCGAGGCGGAGCGGATCGGGTTCTACGGCTTCGGCGCGGCCGCGCACATCCTCTGCCAGGTGGCGGTCCACGAAGGGCGGCGCGTGTTCGCCTTCACGCGGGGCGGCGACGCCGAGACGCAGGCCTTCGCGCGGCAGCTCGGCGCCGAGTGGGCGGGGTCCTCGGAGGAGGCGCCGCCGGAGCAGCTCGACGGGGCGATCGTCTTCGCGCCGGTCGGGGCGCTGATGACGGCGGCGCTGCGGGCGAGCGCGAAGGGAGCGCGGATCATCAGCGCCGGCATCCACATGAGCGACATCCCCTCGTTTCCCTACGCCGAGCTCTGGGGCGAGCGGACGCTGGGGTCGGTCGCCAACCTGACCCGGCGCGACGGCGAGGAGTTCATCGCCCTGGCCCCCGAAGTTCCCGTCCAGACCGAGGTCGAGGTCTACCCGCTCGAGGAGGCCAACCAGGCGCTCGACGACCTGCGCGCCGGCCGCTTTCGCGGCGCCGCGGTTCTGTCTGTCGCTCCTTCGGGTAGGTGAGTTCCTACGTAAGCAAGCCAGGAAGGGATGCGATGAGCGACGAGATCCGCAACAAGGACGACGCCAAGGGACGCGTGAAGGAGGCTGCCGGGAGCCTGACCGGCGACGACGACCTCAAGCGCGAAGGCAAGGTCGACCGGGCCTCGGGCGCAGTCAAGGACGGCCTCGACAAGGCGACCGACAAGGCGAAGGACGCGCTCGGCAAAGACCGGGACCGCGACTAGCGGCTATCTGAACAAATCTTCGCCGGGGGGGCGATGGAGGGCGGCGGCGCCGGGGCCGTCCTCCGCTTTCAAGTAGTGGCCTAGGCCGCGGACGATCGCGGCGGGGACGCCGGAGTCCTTCACGCGGACCAGGTCGGCCGCTGCGGCGATCTCGTCGGCGATTGCGATCACGGTCGCTGTGAGTTCGCGGCCGCTGGAGTCGCATTTACCGCGCCAGTCGTCGAGTGGCGCCAGGCCCGCGCAGCCGATTGCGACCTCGGCTTGCCCGAGGCGCCAGGCTCGGCCGAAGCTGTCGGTGATGACGACTGCTGGTTGAGGGTGGGGACGGGGGTGACCCCCTCCAGACACATCTCGCTTATGGCTCGCTGTTGAGTGTCTGGAGGAGGTCACCCCCGTCCCCTTCAACACGGTCTCTAGTTCGGTGCGGATGGTTCGGGCGGAGGTGTCGGGGTCCCTGGGCAGCAGGCAGACGGTGCCGTCCTCGGGGAGGTTCGAGCTGTCGATGCCCGCGTTTGCGCAGACGAAGCCATGGTGGGTTTCCGTGATCAGGACCCCTTGCTCGGCCCGGAGGACCTCGCGGCTCTCGGAGAGGATCAGCTCGACGAGCCCCGCCTCCTTACCCAGCCTCTTTCCCAACTCGATCGCGCGCTCGGACGGCTCGATATCCGCCAGCCGCCGTACATGTCCCTCGGCCTTGGAGACGATCTTCTGGGAGATGACGACGATGTCGCCTGTTTCGAGGTCCGCGCGCTCGGCGATCAGCTCGCCGACCTTCATCCCCTCCGTCACCTCGGGCAGCCCCTCGACGGGGATGACGCGCAATTCACCCATTCGTCTGTTCCTTTTCCGTGCTCAGGGCCGATAAGGAACAGACGAATTCGGCGCTCATATCCCCAGGGCCTTGGCGGTGCGGCGGGCGCGCTTTGGCTGCCGCTCCAGCTCGCGCTGTAGTGCGATTACGTCGGCGGGGGTGTCGAGGTCTAGTTCGATCGAGGGCAGGTTCTCAAGAGAGAACGGGATGCCTGCCGCCCGCGCCGCCTCGACGTGGTGGACTTTGCTGCCCTCGCCGAAGGCGGGGACGATCGCGTTTGGCGGGCTGAGGAGGAGCGCGTTGGTGCCGGTGCCGTGGCGGTCGGGGACGATGCCGACGTAGCGGTCGGGGACGCCGGTGAGGAGGCGGTCGAGCTCGCGGGGGTCGAGCAGGGGGCAGTCGCCGGCGAGGAGGACGACCCCCTCGGCGCCCTCTACTTCGGCCCTGGCGATCCCGGCCAGGGCCGCCTCCACGTGCCCGGCGTCCTCGGGGTCGGGAACCACCTCAGCGCCCGCTTCGGCGGCGAGTTCCTGGGCGACCGGGTCGCCGCTGACGACGATGATGCGCTCGATCGTGCGGGCGGCGGCGATCGCTTCCAGGACGTCGGCGACCATCGCCCCGGCCAGCTCGCGCCGGCGCTCGGCGTCGATTCCGGCGGCGAGCCGCTGCTTCGCCGCGCCGAGGTGCTTGACGGGGAGGACCGCGGTGGCTTTCAAGGTGAGGCGAGGGTAGCGGCGTAGTCGAGCACGATCCGGGCGAGGCGGACGCGACCGGCCGCGCCATCCATCAGGGTCGGCGCTGCCAGGGTCTCGACCTCGGCCGGCGGCGGGTCCGGGTCGCCCTCGTCGACGACCATCGCGTCGATCAGCCCGGCGTAGAGGGAGGCGACGCCGGCGGCGGTGGTCGGGCGGCCGATCCCTTCCATGAAGCGGTCGGTCGGGCCCTTGACGACGGCGCCGGCGACGTAGGGGCTGACGGCGACGACCGGGGCGGGGGAGGCGGCGATCGCCTCGCGCATGCCGGGGGTCGCGAGGATCGGGCCGATGCTGATCACCGGGTTGGAGGGGCCGATCACGATCGCCTCCGCCTCGGCGAGCGCCGCCAGCACCTCCGGCGTCGGCTCGGCGGCCTCGATCCCCTCCAGCTCGACGCCTTCGACCGGTGGCTGGCCGCCGTCGAGGATCAGGTACTCCTGCAGGGCGCGCCTGCCGGTGGGGGTGATGACCTGCGTGCGGACCGGCGTGTCGGTCATCGGCAGCACCCGCGCCTCAACTCCGAGGCCGCGGGCGATCTGCGCCTGGGCGTCGGTCGGTCGGCCGCCGTCGTCGAGGAACTGGCGCCGGTAGAGGCAGGCAGCGAGATCGCGGTCGGAGAGGCCGAACCAACTGGGGGCGCCGAGGCGCTGCAGGCGCTCGAAGGCGGTGAAGCTGTCGTCGCGGATGCCCCAGCCGCGCTCGGCGTCGATTTCGCCGCTCAGCCAGTAGGTGACGAGGTCGGGGTCGGGGGAGACGTGGACTCCAAGCGCCTCGATGTCGTCGCCGGTGTTGGCGATCACCGCCAGGTCGGAGCCGATCTCCTCCTGCATCCCGGCGGCGAGTTTGGCGCCGCCGGTGCCGCCGGCCAGAAGGGCAACGCGCACTAGGCCCAGTGGTCGCCGTCGGGGAGGCCGGTGAGGCGGATGCCGGCGTGGGTCTTGTAGCGGGTGTTGACCGAGATCAGCATCGGGGTGAGCTGCTCGACGATCCGCGCCATCTCCAAGGCGCCGGCGTTGACGGCGCGCAGGCCGGGGATCAGCTCGATCAGCCGCGCAACCCGCGCCTTGTCCGCCTTTTTGTCGCCGCAGACGAGGATGTCCTCGCCGAGCTCGGCGTCGAGGTCGGCGAGGGTGGGGGCGCCGACGGTGTGGAGGGCGGAGACGACGGTGACTCCGTCGGGGACCATCTCCTGCGCCTGCTGGGCGGCGGAGCCCTGCCAGACGCCAAGCGAGCGGGTGGCTTTGCCGCTGACGGCGGCGGCGAGGGGGACGGTGCAGTCGACGAGGATCTGGCCCGGCTGTAGCGCCTCGCGCAGGTTGTTGAGGTTCTCCGACTGGGCGCGGAAGGGGACGGTGAGGAAGACGATCTGTCCCTTGGTTGCGGCCTCGGCGTTCTCGAACCCGGTCGCGTCAGCGTCAGGGACGTCCGCGCGCACCTTCGCCGCCGCCTCCTCGGCCCGCTCAGCCGAGCGGGACCCGAGGACGACAGGGACGCCGGCCTTGGCCCAGCGCCGCGCCAGCCCAGCGCCAAGCGCCCCGGTGCCGCCAATAATCGGAATAGGTTCGCTTGAGTCAGTCAAAATTTGAGGTTCTCAAATATTGAGGAGGGCCAAAAATAGATGCCCTCGAAGATTGAGGCGCGCAGTTTATGCTCCCGGCGCATGAGGCTGGAGGGACGCAAGGCATTGGTCACGGGAGGTGCGAGCGGAATCGGCGCCGCGATCGCCGCCCGGCTATCCGCGGAGGGCGCTGAGGTCTGGATCGGCGATCTCAACCTGCCGGGGGCCGAACAGGTGGCAAACGAGATCGCCGGACACTCGGTCGAGCTCGACGTCACCGACCTTGAGGCGGCTCGTGCCGCGATCGCCGCCGTCGGTGAGCCCGACATCCTCGTCAACAACGCCGGCATGGACAACTTCGGCTTCTTCGTCTACATCACTCCGGAGCAGTGGGGGCAGGTGCTGGACATCAACCTCGGCGGCGTCATGAACTGCACCCACGCGGCACTGCCGGGGATGCAGGAGCGCGGCTACGGCCGCATCGTCAACATCTCTTCCGAGGCGGGCCGCGTCGGCTCCAAGGGCTCGGCCGCCTACAGCGCCGCCAAGGCCGGCGTCATCGGCTTCACCAAGGCGATCGCCCGCGAGGCCGCCCGCTACGGCGTCACCGCCAACGCAATCGCCCCCGGACCGATCGAGACCCCCCTCCTGATGGGCGCCAAAGAGTTCGGCGAGATCGGCGAGAAGGTGATCGAGACGATGAAGTCGTCCACCCAAATGGGTCGCCTGGGCCAGCCCGAGGAGGTAGCGGCCGCAGTAGCGTTCCTGGCAAGTGACGACGCCACGTACGTCACCGGCGAGACGCTCGGTGTCTCCGGCGGCCTCGGCATGGTCTAAGCGCGCAAGTTGCACAAACAGCGGGCTGGGTAAGGGGGCGAGTCGAAGACGGTTGGTGACTTAGTGCCCCCATAGGGGCCTCAACTCACCAATCGCGGCGCAGCTCTGATGTTTGGAGGCTCGTGCGGAGACAGCACGGGGTAATCGCGCGTGCGCAGCTTCTTTCGCTGGGCTTTTCCCCGAAGGCCATCAGGCACCGGACCGAAAACGGGCGGCTGTACATGGTTCGGAGAGGCGTTTACGCGGTAGGCCGACCTTCTCTCGATGACCACGGTCGCTGGATGGCCGCAGTGCTCGTTTGCGGTGAAGGCGCTGTCCTCAGTCACTCCAGCGCTGCTGCGCTCTGGCGCTTCGGCTCTGAGCAGAGCGATCTGGTGGAGATCTCCTTACCCAGCCCTTCTCGCCGGCGCCATCGGGACCTTCGAATTCACCGACGGCCTTCGCTCAACTTCGAGCGCGACCTCACTCGCGAGTACGGCATCCCGGTCACCACTCCCATCCAGACCCTCATCGACATGTCGCTGCGCCTCGATCGCCCTGGCGTCGAGCGGATGATCAACGAGGCCAACAAATACAACCTTGTAACCCCACCGCGACTGTGCCGGGCGCTGGAGGAGCGAACCGGCGGGCCCGGCGTCGCTCGGCTCCGCCACATCCTCGATCGGCGCACCTTTCGCCTCACCAAAGAGGAGCTCGAACGCCGCTTTCTGCCGCTCGCGCGGAAGGCCGGCCTACCGGTGCCGCTCACCGGCCAGTGGGTGAACAGGTTCGAAGTCGACTTCTATTGGCCCGACCTCGGCCTGGTCGTCGAGACCGATGGGCTGCGCTACCACCGCACTCCAGCCGAGCAGGCGCGGGACCGGCTGCGCGACCAAGCCCACACCGCCGCCGGCCTCACCCAGCTCCGCTTCACGCACGAGCAGGTGCGCTACGAACCGGACTACGTCGCGCGGATCCTCGCTCAGACCGCAAGCCGCTTGGCCATGTCGACGAAGTAGTCGAGCGAGGCAGGGTTCGCCAGCGAGTCGCGGCTGGCGGCCTTCTCCACCGGCGCCCCCATCAGGATCTTCTTCACCGGCACCTCGAGGACCTTGCCGCTGAGCGTGCGCGGCACCTCGGTGATCTCGAAGACCTCGTCGGGGACGTGGCGCGGCGAGCACTGCTCGCGCACCCGCCGGGCGATCTCCCGCGGCAGCTCCCCGTCCAGCTCGGCGCCGTCGCGCATGACCACGAACAGCGGCATCCAGCCGTCGGTCCCCGTCCGCGGCAGGTCGACGACGAGCGCGTCGACGATCTCCTCGATCCCGAGCACCGCCCGGTAGATCTCCGCCGTCCCCATGCGGATGCCGCCGCGGTTGATCGTCGAATCGGAGCGGCCGTAGATGATCGCCGTCCCACGCCGGGTCAGTTCCAGCCAGTCGCCGTGGCGCCAGACGCCGGGGAACATCTCGAAGTAGCTCTCGCGGTAGCGGCTACCGTCCTCGTCGCCCCAGAAGTAGATCGGCATCGACGGCATCGGCTCGGTGACGACCAGCTCGCCGACCTCCTCGACCACCGGCTCGCCGTCTTCGTCCCAGGCCTCGACCGCCGCCCCAAGCGCCCGCGCCTGAATCTCGCCGCGGTACACCGGCAGCGTCGCGACGCCGCCGACGAAGGCGGTGCAGAGGTCGGTGCCGCCGCTCGTCGAGAAGAGCCAGGTGTTCTCGCCGACGTGCCGGTAGATCCAGTCGAAGCCCTCGGGCGAGAGGGGGGAGCCGGTGGACCCCACGGCCTTGAGGGCGCCGAGGTCGCGCCCCGACCCAGGCTCGACCCCGGCCTTCATGCAGGCGCCGATGTAGGCGGCGCTGGTGCCGAACATCGTCACGCCCGCCCGCTCGGCCAGGTCCCAGAGCGCGTTCATGTCGGGGTGCCCCGGGTTGCCGTCGTAGAGGACGATCGCCGCCTCGGTCAGCAACCCGGAGACGAGGAAGTTCCACATCATCCAGCCGGTCGTCGTGAACCAGAAGAGGCGGTCGCCGGGGTGGGAGTCGACGTGGAGGTTGAGCTTCTTCAGGTGCTCGAGCAGGATCCCGCCCTGGCCCTGGACGATCGCCTTTGGCAGGCCGGTGGTGCCGGAGGAGTAGAGGACCCAGAGCGGGTGGTCGAAGGGGACGCGGTCGAACTCGAGCGGGGCGTCCCCGCCGGTGGCGAGAAGCTCGTCCCAGCGCATCGCCTCGCTCAACCCTGAGAGGTCAGGGTCCTCGCCGAGGTACGGGAGGACCACCGTCCGCTCCAAGCTCGGCATCGCCTCCTGCAGCTGGCCGACGACGTCGCGGCGGTCGAAGTCCTTGCCGCCGTAGCGGTAGCCATCGACGGCGAAGAGGACCTTCGGCTCGATCTGGGCGAAGCGGTCGATGACGCTGGCGGAGCCGAAGTCCGGCGAGCAGCTCGACCAGACGGCGCCGATCGAGGCCGTGGCGAGGAAGGCGACGATCGCCTCCGGGATGTTCGGCGCATAGGCGACGACCCGATCCCCGCGCTCCACCCCGAGCGCCCGCAGCCCCGCCGCGGTGGCGGCGACCTGCCGCCGCAGCTCCCCCCAGGTCAGCTCGCCGAGCTCGCGCAGCTCGGAGGCGTGGAGGATCGCGACGGCGTCGTCGTCCTTGCCGGCGAAGACGTGCTCGGCGTAATTCAGCGAAGTGTTGGGGAACCAACGCGCACCAGGCATCTCCGCCGAGGCCAGGGCCGGCTGCGGGTCGCCGTCCGCCTGGACCTCGAAGAACTCCCAGATTGCCGACCAGAACCCTTCCAGGTCATCGACCGACCACTGCCAGAGCTCGGCGTAGCCGCCGAAGCCGAGCCCGCGCTCGCGCTCCAACCAGCGGATGAATTCGCGCAGCCGCGAGCGCTCGACCAGCTCGGCCGAGGGCTCCCACAGCAACTCGCCGCTAGCCGCGTTCACTTATGCCGGAGGTGGGATTCGAACCCACAAGCCCGCAAGGGCAATCGATTTTGAGTCGATCGCGTATGCCAATTCCGCCACTCCGGCGCCGCCTGAACGATAAAGCCGGATCAGGCCGGCTGCGGATGGCCCGAGGCGCCGGCCCCGTAATCCTCGCCCGAGCCGATCGGGCGCTCCTCCTCGACGTGCCACTCCTGGTTGAAGGCGTAGAGCGAAGCAGCGATCAGGACGATCTGCAGGAGCCCGAGGATGATTACCAAGAGGCCGATCAGCGAGGAGGGAAGGAGAGCCTCGTCGAAGCCGGCGCGGTCGCGGTTGAACCAGCTTTCTGCACCGACCGCGCAGAAGATCGCGAGGATCATCGAGAGCGCCGCTACCACTGGCAGGATGCCGCGGTTCCAGCGCGCCACCAGAAAAGCGAAGAAGGCGTAGAGAATTGCGTAGATCGCGCAGACGATTCCCATGCCGCCGCCGCCCTTGAGCAGGGACCAGCCACCGATCGTTATCAGCGCCGCGACGACCGCCGTCGCCGCCAGCAGCAGCACGACGACGAACTTGGTCGTCACCGAACCGGCTTTTTCCCGATTCGGGCGCCAAAGTTCGTAACCCGGCCTCACCTCTCCTACAGCCACGCCCCGATCATAGAATCTGTAAGCGACGCGCCGCCGTTGGCCGCGCGTTAAGGCCTTCGGGCCGGCCACGCGGGCGTGGCGGAATTTGGCAGACGCGCCAGGTTTAGGTCCTGGTGGGCTTCGGCCCGTGGGGGTTCAAGTCCCTCCGCCCGCATCGCCGACGAGGGACAGGCTGAACCGGGACCGAGCCGTTAGACCCGGTGCTCGGGGTTCGGCAGGTCGAAGTGGCAGCCGGCTTTCCACTCCTCCGGTTGGTTGCCGTGGGCGGGGATGCCGCCGGCGTCCTTGAGGATGCGCGCCATGTGCATCAGGTTCCAGGCGGCGAAGGTGGTGTTGCGGTTGGTGAAGTCGTTGTCGGGGCCGCCCGAGTCCTCGTCGAGGTAGGAGGGGCCCGGCCCGGCCTCGCCGATCCAGCCCGAGTCGGCCTGGGGCGGGATCGTGTAGCCGAGGTGCTGCAGCGAGTAGAGGACGTTCATCGCGCAGTGCTTGATCCCGTCCTCGTTGCCGGTGACGATGCAGCCGCCGACGCGGCCGTAGTAGGCCCACTGCCCTTTGTCGTTGAGCAGGTGCGAGTTGCCGTAGAGGCGCTCGATCACGTGCGTCGCGACCGAGGACTTCTCGCCCAGCCAGATCGGCATCCCGAGGACGAGGATGTCGGCCGCCATCACCCGCTCGTAGATCGCCGGCCACTCGTCGGCGTCCCAGCCGTGTTCGGTCATGTCGGGCCAGACCCCGATCGCGATCTCGTGGTCGATCGCCCGGATCGAGTCGACCTCGACCCCCTGCGCGCGCATCACTGCCATCGATTTGTCCATCAACCCCTGCGTGTTCGAGGTCTCGGGGCTGCGCTTCAGCGTGCAGTTGATGAACAGGGCTTTGAGATCGGAGTAGTCGGCCATGCGGATCACCCTAACCCAGGAGTTCGTTTCTTTTCCCGTCACATTTTCCCCGTAGCGTCCCCCGGATGGCCCTGCTCGTTCTCTTCGGTTTTCTCGCGGGCGCGGCGACGGCGCTCTCGCCATGTGTGCTGCCGGTGCTGCCGATCGCGCTCTCGGCCGGCGCCACCGGTGGCCGGCGGCGGCCGCTCGGGATCGTCGCCGGACTGGCGGTCTCCTTCACCTTCGCCACCGTCGCCCTCGTCTACGTGATCGCCGCCCTGGGGCTGCCCGACGACTTCCTCCGCAAGCTGGCGATCACCGTCCTGATCGGCTTCGGCCTCACCCTGATGGCGCCGCCGCTGGCGGCCCGGGTCGAGGCCTGGCTGAGCCGGCTCGGCGCCCGCGCCGGCGGGCCGCGGGCCGGCGGGGACGGGTTCTGGTCCGGAACGGTGGTTGGGCTCAGCCTCGGCCTCGTCTACGCGCCCTGCGCCGGCCCGATCCTCGCCGGCGTCATCACCGTCTCCGCCTCGCAGCCGTTCACCGCCGGCCGCCTCGCGGTCGCGCTCAGCTACGGGATCGGCTCCGCCGTCGTCCTCTACTTCCTGATGCTGGGCGGCCGCCGGGCGATCGCGCCGCTGGCCCGCCGCGGCGTCGGCCTGCAGATCGCGATGGGGGCGGTGATGGTCGCCGTCGGCCTGGCGATGCTCGGCAACTACGACATCCGCTTCCAAAACGCGATCGCCAGCGACCTGCCGAGCTTCCTCGTCAACCCCAGCGAAGCGCTCGAGGACAGCGCCTCGGCCCAGGACGCTCTCGCCGACCTCCGCGCCCCCGGCCACGCGCCGAAGTTCGTCGCCGACGGGAGCCCGCATCCGCGGGGCAAGGCATCGGGCCTGCCGGTGCTCGGCGAGGCGCCGGAATTCGTCGGCAACGAGCGCTGGTTCAACACCCCCGGCGACCAGCCGCTGACCCTGCGGGGGCTGCGCGGGCGCGTCGTCCTCGTCGACTTCTGGACCTACAGCTGCATCAACTGCATCCGCACCTTTCCCTACCTGAAGGCTTGGGACGAGCGCTACCGCAAGGACGGGCTGACGATCGTCGGCGTCCACACCCCGGAGTTCCCCTTCGAGCGCGAGGCGGGCAACGTCGAAGACGCGATCGAGCGCAACGACCTCCGCTATCCCTTCGCCCAGGACAACGAACAGCTGACCTGGAACGCCTACGGGAACCAGTACTGGCCGGCGGAGTACTTCATCGACGCCCGCGGCCGCGTCCGCTACGTCCACTTCGGTGAGGGCGAATACGAGGAGAAAGAGCAGGTGATTCGGGATCTCCTCGCCGAAGCCGGGGGCCGGGTGGGCAAGCCGATGGTGGGGGCCCGGGGGATCGAACCCGAAGCCGGGGTGACGACGCCAGAGACCTACCTCGGGGCGGCGCGAGCCGAACGGTTCACCAACGCCGAACTCTCGCCCGGGCTGCACGACTTCTCCGCCCCGCCGCGGGTGCCGCCGAACGAATTCGCCTACCGCGGCCCCTGGCGGATCGAACTCGACTCGGTGACCGCCGCCGGCGGCGCGCTGGCACTCGACTTCGGGGCGCGGCGCGTCTACCTGGTGCTGGGGACGGTCGACGGCCGCCCGCGGCGGGTCAAGGTCACGCTCGACGGCAAGCCGATCGGCGCCGCGGCGGGGGCCGACGTGCACGGCGGGACGGTGACCGTGCGCTCGCAGCGCCTCTATGAACTGGTCGACCTGCCGCGCGTCGGAGAGCACCTGCTGCGCCTCGAACCCGAAGCGGGGACGATGGGCTATGCCTTCACCTTCGGCTAGCGCCCCCGCAGGCGGGAGAATCCTGGCGATGGCCGACCCCGCAAGCGCCAGCGTCCTCGTCGTCGACGACGAGCCGACGATCGTCGAGGTGGTCGGCAGCTACCTCGAGCGCGCCGGGTTCGGCGTCGAGCGGGCGATGGACGGCCCCGAGGCGCTCCGCCTCGCCGAGCTGCACCGGCCCGACCTCGTCGTCCTCGACGTGATGCTGCCCGGCTTCGACGGGATCGAGGTCCTGCGGCGCCTGCACGAGCGGCCCGGCAAGCGGGTCGCGGTGATCCTGCTGACCGCGCGCGGGGAGGAGTCCGACCGCCTCGTCGGCCTCCGCCACGGCGCCGACGACTACGTCGTCAAGCCGTTCTCGCCGGCCGAGCTGGTCGCTCGGGTCGAGGCGGTGCTGCGTCGCGTCTCGCCGCCGCCGGCCGAGGAGGAGGCCGAGCCGCCGATCGAGCGCGGGCCGCTGCGGGTCGAGCCGGCGAGCAGGCGCGCCTTCCTCGACGGCACCGAGCTCGACCTGACGATGCGCGAGTTCGACCTGCTCGCCTACCTCGCCGCCCGCCCCGGCCGGGTCTTCACCCGCGACCAGCTGATGGAGGCGGTCTGGGAATACCCCTTCTTCACCGACACCAGCACGGTCACCGTCCACATCCGCCGCCTCCGCGGCAAGCTCGGCGACGAGGCGGCCGAGCCGCGCTTCGTCGAGACGGTCTGGGGCGTCGGTTACAGGTTCAAGGCGTGAGCGGGGGCGGGAGATGAGACGCGCCGTCGCGATCGCCCTCGCCGCCTTCCTCGCCGGCGCCGCCGCGGTCGCGGTCCCGCACGGGATGGGCGCCGAGCAGATCGCCCTTGCCCTGCTGGCGGCCGCCGGGGTCGCCCTCGCCGGCGCCCTCGCCTCCCGCCTGGCGATGGAGGAGCGCGCCAACCGGCGGGTCGAGGAGGCGCGCCGGCAGCTGGTCGCCGCCGCCTCACACGACCTGCGGACGCCGCTGGCCTCGCTGCGGCTACTGGTCGACTCGATCGACGACGGCGTCGCCACGGGGGAGACGCGCGAGCGCTACCTGGGGGAGATCCGCACCCACGTCGGGGTCCTCAGCGACCTCGTCGACGACCTCTTCGAGCTCTCGCGGATCGAGGCGGGGGAGATCTCCTGGTCGATCCGCCAGGTCGAGCTCGGCCCCCTGATCGACGAGACGGTGGCGGCAATGCGGGCGCAGGCGGACGCGCGCGGGGTGCGGGTCGCCGCCGAGCTGCCGGCCGGCGGGCTGGTCGCCGCCGCCGATGCCGAGAAGGTGCAGCGGGTCCTCTTCAACCTGATCCAGAACGCAATCCGCCACACCCCCGCCGACGGCAGCGTCACCGTGCGGGCGCGGGCGCAGGGGAGCGACGTCGAGGTCGAGGTCGACGACGAGGGGGAGGGGATCGCCGCCGCCGACGCCGGCCGCGTCTTCGACGCCTTCTACCGCGGCGACGCCTCACGCGGCGAGGAGGGCGCCGGTCTGGGGCTGGCGATCGCCAAGGCGATCGTCGAGGCCCACGGCGGCCGCATCTGGCTGGAGCCGGGAGCGCCTGGCACGCGCGTGCTGTTCACTTTGCGCGGATGATCCACGTTGACGTCGAGTCGTTCTTCGCCATCGTCCTCGTCTCGGCGCTGGCGGCGGTCACGGTGGCGGTGCTGCCGGCGCGCCTGGCGCCGCCGGTCGTCGTGGTCGAGCTCTTCCTCGGCATCCTCATCGGCCCGCAGGTCCTGGACCTCGCCAAGACCGACGAATTCGTCAGCTTCTTCGCCAACCTCGGCCTCGGCATGCTCTTCTTCTTCGCCGGCTATGAGATCGACTTCGAGCGCATCCGCGGTGAGCCGATGGAGCTCGGAGGAGCCGGCTGGCTGTTTTCGGTCGTGCTCGCCTTCGGGATCGGCGCCATCCTCGCCGCGCTCGGAGTGATCGACACCTTCCTCTACGCCGGCGCGGCGATGGCGACGACGGCGATCGGGACGCTGATCCCGATCCTCCGCGACGGCGGTCAGCTGCGGACCCGATTCGGCACCTACCTGCTGGCGGCGGGTGGGGCGGGGGAGTTCGGGCCGGTGCTGCTGGTGGCGCTTTTCCTCTCCACGGACCATCCGATCCACGAGGCGGCGATCCTCGTCGCCTTCATCGCGATGGCGATCGGCGTCGCCCTTGCCTCGGTGCGGCTCGCCGGGCGGGGCTGGAATGCCTTCGAGCGCACCTTCGAGGCGAGCAGCCAGCTGGCGGTGCGGGTCACGGTCGTCCTCGTCTTCGGCCTCGTCCTGCTGGCGAGCAAGATCGGGCTCGACGTCCTCCTCGGCGGCTTCGTCGCCGGCCTGATCACCCGCCTCGCCCTGCAGGGGCATGAGCTGGCGGTCTTCGAGTCGAAGCTGACCGCCGTCGGCTTCGGCTTCTTCGTCCCCTTCTTCTTCGTCACCAGCGGCATCGCCTTCGACCTCGACGCCCTCGGCTCGCCGGAAGCACTGGCGAAGCTGGTGATGTTCTTCGGCCTCTTCCTCATCGTGCGCGGAACGCCGGCGCTGCTCCTCTACCGCCGCGTCCTCGAGCGGCGGGAACGCGCCGCCCTCGCCTTCTACTCGGCAACCGAGCTGCCGCTGGTGGTCGCGATCACCACCATCGCCGTCGACGCCGGCCACATGGAGACCTCGACCGCGGCCGGCCTGGTCGGCGCCGCAATGCTCTCGACGCTCGTCTTCCCCTTCGCCGCTGCGGCGCTGCTGCGCAGTCAACTAGCATTTGGCTCCGAAGCACCCTGGGGCACTGGCCAAACTGGCTAAGGCACCGGTCTCCAAAACCGGCGATTCTAGGTTCGAGTCCTAGGTGCCCCGCTCTCTGGATTCGGCCTGGGAAGTCGTGATCCCGCCTCTGGAGCGGGTTTGCGGCTAGGTGGCGGCCGAGAGGGGCCGAGGTCAACGGAGGTCAGCGGAAGTCAGAAAAAGGCTGAATTCGACCCCTTTCATTCCCCTGGACATTCCCCTGAGCGGTGACCCCAACGCTACCCTGAGTCGGTGGCAGATCGCGCTCCAGACGGCCGGCTCGAGGATTGGGCAGACCTTGACGACATAGCTTGGGAGAGCCTGCTGGTCGGCAACGGGATGTCGATAAACGTTTCCTCCTACTTCGCCTATGACTCGCTCTACGAGGAGGCATGCAAAGACTTCGATGGGAGCCTCGAAGACGAGGATATTGCGATCTTCGAGGAGTTCAGCACGACCAACTTCGAGGTCGTGCTGGCGAAGCTGCGTGACGGTATCTCGCTGGCCGACGTCCTCGGCCGTAGCCGCAAGCCGTATAGGGAACGGTTCCGCAGTGTGCAATCCGCGCTTGGAGCCGCGGTGCGGCGGGTTCACCTCGAATGGACCGAGGTCCCGTCGGAGACGCTGTCAGCGATCAAGGCGGAGCTGCGTCGATACGACGCGATTTTCAGCACGAGCTACGACCTATTGATCTACTGGTCGATTGGCTATAACGAGAACTACGGGCGCTTCTGCGACTGCTTTTGGGGGAACGGCCGCAATGAGTTCGACCCCGACGACTGCGACCTCTTCCCGAATGCGCGGCCCGTGTACTACATGCACGGAGCTCTCCACCTGATCGTGGAGGGATCGGGTGTCACCAGGAAGTTGACGAAGTCCGCGCAGACGCTGCTCGACCAGTTCGGCAAGCCCATCGCTAATGATCCGGAGGCGCGACCTCTTCTGATCACCGAGGCGTCCCCTCGCGACAAGCTTCGGGCGATCGAGGGCAACGACTACCTCGCTTTTGCCTATGAACAGCTCCAAGAGGCCGAAGGTCCTCTGGTCGTCTTCGGGCATGCCCTCGGCGACCAAGACCGGCATTTGATCGAGGCCATCAACGCCAATCCAGAGCGGCCGGTAGCGATTTCCATGCGGAAGAAACAAAAAGGGAGGCTGCGCGAACAGCAGTCGGACATATACGGCAAGCTACGGGCCAGTGCAAGCGACATCTACTTCTTCGATGCCGCCACGCACCCCCTGGGCTCGTCTGAGCTCACCGTCGCAGCGGAACGCGCCCGATTCCTTGAGCGGTGGCATCAACGGACCAAGAGCCAAGCTTGACTTCTTGGCAGGACCGCTGCCGGACTCTTAATCCGAAGGTCGCGAGTTCGAATCCGCAACTCCGCTCCATCAATAGAGTTGGCGTAAGGCAAATGCCCCGACACATGCATAGAGCTTGCCTCGCCTTGGGCCTAGTGGCCGCGTACTTTTTCATGTCGGCCGCGGCCACCCAGGCGACGGCGCCAAAGGCGCCCACGACCACGTTCGAACTCGGGAGTGGGGCCCACGCTTACTCGGTGGCCTTCGACGCAGATGAACAACTGTGGTTTGTCGGGGGCCCTTTGAACGGACCTCCGTCGTTGGGCGGCTCGAATCCGACGGATCGGTGGTCGAATATCCGATCCCCGGCACCACGAGGAGCATGTACTCGGCGTCGATTACCGAAGGTCCCGACGGCGCGATGTGGTTTACCGATCCATTTGCCGGCATTCTCGGGCGGGCCAGTGCCTCGGGTGAGCTGACGGTCCACCAGTTGCCTCCGGGAGGCGGGCCGGCGCAACTAATCTCCGGGCCCGACGGGGCGCTCTGGTTCACCATCCCGGTCAAGGATCAGATCGGCCGGATGTCGCTAACCGGCGAAATCAGCCAATTCCAGTTCGCACGCCACAGCGGGCTCACCGACATCGCCTCCGGCCCCGACGGGAATATCTGGTTCACCTTGCGCAAGAAGAACAAGATCGGTCGCCTCACGCCCTGGGGACAGAGGACGCTCTTCTCCCTGCCTAGGACCGCGCCCCGTAGCATCGCCGCTGGATCCGGAGGTCTGTGGTTCACGGAGGGAAATCGGGACGCGCGGCGGGGCAACAATCGTCTGGGCTTTATCTCCACGGCTGGAAAGGTCACGCAGTTCAAGGTTCCTGCGAGAAATGGGACCAGGCAGCTCGCCGTGGCGCCGGACGGAAGGATCTGGTTCACGACCGGCCCGGTCGGGGGAGTGATGGGGTGGATGTCGCCCAATGGGGAACTCGGTCCCCGGGTTTGTCTCGATGACAACTGTTGGCTTCCGCCCAGCTCACTTGCAGTCGCCCCCGACGGAGTTCTCTGGTTTGGGACCGATCTGCAGACGTGCGGGATCTGCGGCGGTGGGTCTGCTCAGAGCCTCGGTTATCAGTCCGGGTGGGTTGGGTATCTCGATTTCTCCGCGGGCGGGAACTGATCGCCGGCACCGGAACCTCAAGACCGTCGGGTTCTTCATCGCCTGACTGCTCGACGGATCTCAGTCTTTCTCGTACTCCGCACCAGAAATAAAAACCCGGCGCCGGCGATCAGCGTGGTGTTGAGACCGCCCCGGTTCTGTTCCGCACCGGGGCGGCCGTCAAGCGGCTCTGCGCCTACCCTGCCTTCTGAATAGACGCAACAGGCGCCGCGTGCTTCTCTGCTGAGAGCTGCATTTTCTCACCCCCCTTTTTTATTGCTTAACCGGAATAGAAGCCCAAAAATGGACGGCGGGTCCATAGAAGGCGACTAGGGCATCTGCTACTTGTGCTGAGCCTCCTATGCCCAGCCCAAGCTCGCCCACGAAAAAGTCCGTTGGGCGGCTCCGGGTTCTGGCGCGGAGCGATGCCTCCTACCTTGCCCGCTTGGGCGTGCTCTACATGCACCCGATCCGGATGAAGATCCAGACGGAGCTCTACCGGCGTGAAATGGGGCCCACGGAATGGATCGAGGAGTACGGCGGCAGCTCGTACGGAATGGTGCTAGGGCACTTCAAGGTTCTCGAGAAGCACGGATGGCTTCGCAAGGTCCGCCCTAAGACCGTCGCCGGTAGGGGGCGATCACGCGACCTTTATCGGGCCACCGAGCTGCCAGTCATAGACGACGACACCTGGATCGAATTTCCGACCTCGATCCAGATCGCGTTCACGGCCCGATGCCTGCGACTGCTCGGCGAGCGGATCGGAGCCGCGCTCGGGAGGGGGGCGGTCGACGCGCCTGATTCGGGGGGCCGGCTCTTCACCTGCTGTTCGGAGTGGATGGACGACCGGGGGTGGCAGGAGGCGATGGCTTGCTTGCGCGACTGCTTCTTCTCGCTCACCCAGGAGCAGCTGGACGCGAAAGTCCGGCTAGCCGACAAGCCTGAGCTGGGAGTCCTGATGACGATCGCTCTCGCCGGTTTCGAATCGCTGCCACTCAAAAGCGGCTCTGAGTTGGCGGTCGCTGAAGGTCAAGTGAAACACCCGTTGCAGCTCGGCGACGAGGGGGATCTGCCGCTTTCAACCCGGATGGCAAAGGTCTTCGGCGACTCGCTCAACCTCCAGATCCTCCATGCCCTGCACGACGAGGCGATGAGCCCTACGCAGCTCAAGGCGAAGCTGGACGTGGAGGAGTCGCTGCAGGCAATCGACCGCCGATGTCAGTCGCTTACCGAACTCGGTTGGCTCATCCGACTCGGACTCCCAGGCGATCCTCCGCCGGTCTTCTACAAGGCGGCCGGACCCGAGGCCTTCGATGCCGATCTTTGGGCCGGCATCCCGGATGCGGCGCATCAGGCCGAGAGCTGGCCCGTCTTCGACGGCTTTTGCAAAAAAGCCGAGGACGCCCTTCGTCAAGGCTCTTTCAATGCCCGTCAGGATCGACATCTCACCTTCTGCACCTTCCTGTTGGATGACCGCGGTCGCCAGCAGGTCCGCTTCACCCTCGAACACTGCCGCGAGCGGCTGCGGAAGGTGGTGAGCGATTCCCGGCAGCGAGCCGGGCATCGCTCCTCGCCGCCCCATTTGGTCACCCTCTTCTTCGCGAACTTCGAAGATCCCGAAGCCGACTGCGACGGTTAGGCAGACGGCGGTCTTTTATCGCCGATTGAATTTGAAGTTCGCGTTTAGGTAGCAAAGACTGCCGCGGCTGTGAGGCTGCCGCGCGTCGACGACATCCCAGCCGAGGTATCGCTCGCCGACGCCGCCCGTGTTCTAGAGGCGATGATGGCCGGCCTGTGGACGTGTCCCCCGGACTCCTTTATGGAGGATTGGGAGGAGTCGGTCGAGGAAGGCGAGCGCCTCCTTGACGAAATCAGGGGGGAGATGGAGGTAGCGGGCTGAGGCTCCCACGAACCGTTTTTATTACCAATTGAATTTGAAATTGCGGATTTCCTGACCGAAACTTGCTCGCCAGCGGTCGAGATATGCCGACCGTAGAAAACCCTTCAGAACGAGAAATTGTGGCGGGCGCGGTAGAAGAAATTTTGTTTGGCAGAAATAGGCGGCGCCACTGTGCCGCCACCAGCGCTGTTCGCAGACTCGCGTTCTCCCGGGGTGTCACCTATGCAGGGGGCAGCGCCGCCTTTTGGGCGTTGTCGGCAATCCTCTACGAACAGACCCACTCCGCCACCGTGGTCGCCGCGGCGGCGCTCGCCTCCTTTTCGGTCCCTGCGGTGCTGAGCCCGATCGCCGGCCTCCTCGGGGACCATCACGATCGCAAGAAGGTGATGATCGCCTCTGAGCTCGCTGGCGCCATCTGCTTCCTCTCCCTCGCTCTCGCTTCGGGCTCGCCCGCGGCGCTCTTGGCGATTCGCGTCCTCGCGTCGATGGCCTACGCCCCCTTGGTTCCCGTGACCAACGCCGCCCTGCCGGCTGTGGTCGGGCACGACAATCTCGACCGCGCAAACGTCGCCATAGCGAGGGCCGGGATTGCGGGCGCCCTCATCGGCCCTGCGATCGCCGGCCTGCTGCTCGCCACGGCCGGTGCCCCCGTTGTATTTGTGCTGAACTCGATCACCTTCTTCATCTCCGCTGCGGTGATCGGCTCGGTGAGGGGAGACTTTCGAGCAAGCCTCTCCCGCCGTGGAGAGCTAGCCGCCGGCTTCACCTTCCTCCGCGACCATCGGCTCCTGCGGCCCCTGACCTTGGCCTATGGGATCGCGTTTGTCGGGGTAGGAGTGAGCATTCCGGCCGAGGTCGTCCTCGCCACCGATTTCGGCGTCGGCTCGGTCGGCTACGCGGGACTTATCTGCCTTTGGGGAACCGGCTCGCTGGCCGGAGCGACTCTTGCGAGGCGCTTCGAAGGCCAACCTCGGCGTGTCCTCCTCGTGGCGATCGCCGCCTTTGTGATCGCGCTCGGCTTCACGGCCGTGAGCGTCGCCCCGATCTTCGCCATCGCCTTGATCGGGATGGCGATCGGCGGCATCGGTGAGGGATTCTGGGAGGTCACTCAGACGACCCTGGTGCAAAAGTCGACCCCGGATGGCATCCGCAGCCGGGTCTTCGCCGGAAGCGAAGCAGTCATGCAGATGGGCATCGCCATCGGGCTCCTGGCATCGGGATTGGTCACTGCGATCTCCGGCACCGGGGGAGCATTCGCCGTGGCTGCCGCGGGGTCCGCGATCGCGGCTGTCATCTTGATCCTGCGCGGCCTCCCCGGCGAGGTCGCCCTGCGCCACAACGTGCCCCCCGAGACGTCCGGTCGAAGGCTGCGCGCTCGGCGGGGCGCGGATTTCGGGTCGTCGGTTTCTGCCGAGTTTGCGCCGACAGCATGAGCGAGCCAGGGGCCCTCGTCGATCCTGCCGGGGAGGGAACGGCAGGCGAAGTGGACATCGCGGTCGCTGACTGGTCGTCTGCGGTGTCCACCTCGCCTGCGGCTGACAAGTCGATAGGCGTGGCCAACCTAGGAATCGCCGATGGCTAGCCCCGCAGAGACAACCCAGGGGGGAACTCGGCCATCCGACATCGACTTCGTTGTCGAGGCCACCACGACCCGTAACGAGAAGCTGAAGGCCCAGATCAGCGATCGAAACGCTCGGAAAGCAAAACAGCGCGCGACAACACAGTTCATGTGTGAAGGTCACAACGTTCTTTCGGCAACCGTCTCCAGGGTGAAAGTGAGCGACAAATGAAGATCAGTGAGGCGCGACTCCTCCCGGTGGTCCGGATCAGCAAGTGTGCTTGAAGATGGAGGGCCGCGCCAGAGATCTGATGCATCCCCTCGCGATGCGGATCTGGGAGTTGTATGAACAAAACCCGGATCGGTCACTGGCCCCTCTCGACGTCCACCGCGATCTCGCAGGAACCCGGGCAAACGTAGCCCAAGTCAACTACCAACTTCGCCGGTTGCAGCGGAGTGGCCTGGTGGGCTACGGCCCGAGCGGATTCAGCGGATGAGCGCAAACGGCAGAAGCGTTGGCCTGGAGCTGCAAAACGGAAGGCCCGGGTTTATTCCGCCCGCAGCCTTCATCGACCATGAGCTGATGAGGATTCTCTCGGACGAGTTGCGGGTGCGTGTCTATGCGTTTCTTTGTGAACACACGGCGGGTCCCAGCGAGCTTGCTGATGCGCTGGGCGAGAAAAAGAGCTCGGTCAGGCATCACATCGATCGCCTTCGGGAGGGCGGTTGGATCGGAGACGACCCTTCGGTGCCGGGGCGTGGTGGTCACTATCGAGCAATACGGAGCATGGTGATCCCCCCAGGCGCATGGGATCGCATCCCAGAACCGGCGAAACACAAGGTCGCCATTCACATATTGCGACACCTCTACGCCGACGCGGGCGCCTCGCTCGCCGCTGACCGTCTTTTTCAGCCTGGCATCCATCTGAGCCTGACTCCGATGACGGTAGATGCGCAGGCCCAGCGGGATGTAAAGCAGATCCTCGAGACGGCACTGCGCGAACTCGCCGGCATTCAGGTCGAAAGTGACCATCGCCGAGCGAAGTCCCAAGCTGGTGGTGGCACTGAGAAATCGGTGACCGTCTGTCTCTTCGGGTTCGAGTCCCTACGCGCTCCCGGTGCCGGAGCTCGACCAGCGGCAACGATGCGGCTCTAGGTCGAGGGCTCCAGCCAGTACCCGAATGGACCCCTTCGAGCCCCCAAAAACGAAAGACGCCGCAGTTCCCAGCAAATCGGACCTGTTCGGACCCGTGGCAGTCAGCTTGTCCAGAAAGGGCCAGATCGGGGCTCCTGCTCCCGAAGTAGAAGACCGTTGTTGGGTCTTTCCAGTGAATAGACACAAAGACCAATAGCCAGTGTCCGGGTATTGGCTAGCCTGGTTGAAAGTAAATAGTGGGTATTCCAATTCAACTCTCCTTCGTGTTGGGTTCCCCCGAGATCCTGGTGGCTGCCAAGTTCCCCTGGGGTCGTGAAACCGCGAATCAAAGGGAGAGTTGTGTTCACTAGGCGCAGGGGTGTCCGAGGCGTGTCATCGAGAAAATATGGGCTGTCTACTGTTTCCCCAGAGAGGACCCCCCGACCTACGCTCCGGGCGACCGGAGTCCTCATGCCGGCACTGGCCCTACTGGTCGCTGTCGTTGCTTCGGCGTCGGCGATTGCTGCCGGTAACACCAGTGGCGAAACGGGCGCGCCACTTCCGAGTCAGGCGGACGTCGCTACTGCTATCGAATCAGGAGTCTCGGAACGCGCTCTGGCCCCTTTGGCGGATCCGGCCGCCGCAGAAGGAGTGTCTCTGGAAGGGATGCAACGAGAAGAAGCAGTGGGGCTTCTGAACGGCGTGTTCGGTGGTGCGATCGAAGCTGCAGCTGGGGTCTACGACGAACTTCAGGAAGCTACGCTCCTTAGTCCCAACGTCGCCGTTCTGCCCGATCCCGAAACGGCTGAGACTGAGGCGGGGGACGGGGACGAGCCAGGCGTTGGTTCCGAAGTCGACGCACCGCAGCTCGGGGGTGACCTAGGGCGAGACGAAGCCGCCGAAACGATGCCCGAAGCGGAAGCACGCAAGGTCACCGGCCCTCCCCCCGAGGTGCCCGCAGAAGCAGCCAACGCCTCCCTTGTTGACTCGACTGTGCCATTTCAGGCAGGGGAGGGGGAGGAAACCGTGGACCTCAGCTTGGAACGCCAGGACGGCATCCTAAAACCGGTCGCCCCGCTGGTGGAAACGCGGATTCCAGGAGAACTCGGCGAAGAAATCGAATTTCCGGAATCCGGGATCAGCATCGAAATGGCCGGTCTCGCCAACGAGCGTTCCGCCTCGATCAGCGGTAGCAGCGTTGCCTTCTATCCCAATGTTGCCGATGACACCGACCTGGCGATCTCACCGGCGCCGACCGGCGTCGAGACGCTCACCCAGCTGCGTAGCGCAGATTCCCCTGACGTCACCACTTATCGCTTTTCGCTTCCCTCGGGTGCAAGCCTTGCGGCCACCGAAGCGGGCGGGGCGGAGGTTCGATCAGGCGAGGATCTCCTCCTCAGCGTGCCGACGCCCACTGCGATCGACGCCTCTGGTGAGGCAGTGCCGGTCGATCTCGAGGTCAGCGGAAATACCATGAGGGTCCAAGTCGAACCCAAAGGGAGCACTCCCCTGCCGATCCTCGTCGACCCTCTGTTCCAAACCTACGAATGGGCTGCCAAAGGCACCGATGCCGGCATCTGCAGCAACAGCTTCCAGTCGGAACCCTATTACGCGTGCAATAGCCGCGAAGAGTGGGGTTATGACGTTCACGAATCGTCATGGAGCGGCATCGAACGCCATATGGAAGCGACCAACGGTATCTGGAGCTACGGGCACGGGATGCATATCTGGGCCCGGCGCCAGCAGCACTCCGGCGACCACGCAACGATCCTCTACGCAGTTCCGCGCTATTTCAAAGACGCGACTCCCCCGACCAGCTACATCAAGCGATTCAAACTGTCGAATCTGACTTGGTCGGCTCTAAGTCCGTCCCCGAGCCCATATCTCTTCGCCGGGATCTGGAATCCCAGCAGCTCCGGATGGATCAGCTACTACACCCACACCAGCCAGGTCGGACACGGAACGAACGAACCTGCCTACGTCTATGACTTCCAAAATGCCGCGAACACCAACGGCAAGGTCGCCGAGGTAAGCATCAATGCAACCGAAAATACCGGCGAAAGCTCCGCTCATGTCTACGCCGGCTACGCCCAGGTGGAGCTGGGAGACGACATCCCGCCACAGGCTCCGGTGCCCACGATCCAATCGAAATGGGTGAATGAAGCCGCGCCACCGCTGCAGTTCTCAACGGGAGATTCCGGTCTTGGGGTCTTCGCCATTTCGGCCAGTACCGAAGAATCTGAAGCGAATGGGCAGGACCCCCCTGTCTGGAAGGCATTTAACGGATGCGTTGGCGTCGGGGATTCCGCTTGTCCTCTCTCTTGGAGTTCTTCCGAGGCGAAACAACCCCTGACGTATAACCCGAATCTGCTTCCAACCGGGATCAGGTACCTGAAACTCGTCGCCGAAGATCCGGTCGGCAACAAATCAGCAGGGTCTTGGGAGGAGGTCCGGGTGGATCACATAGCGCCCACCCTTGCCTTGACGGGATCGATCACCGAACAGGAACAGCTCGGCACCCGCCGTGCCAGCTACGTCCTCAATGCATCAGGTTCTGATGGCAACACCGAACACCCGCAGTCGGGCATTGCCAAAGCTGAAATCAAGCTTGACGGCAAAGCCGTGTCGATGCAAGGAAAACAAGCAGAAGAATGGTCACCGAAATGCGCGACCAGAAACTGCTCGCTCTCAGCAAAATGGACGCTGGACACCGCTGGGCTCGCCGAAGGCGAACATACGATTGAAGTGATTGCCACCAACGCGGTGGGCATCTCAGCGACTAAATCGCTGACGATTGAAACCCACGCGGCCACGCCGCCGACCCTGGCGCTCAGCGGCTCGATGACCGAACAGGCGAGCCTCGGACCCTCACGCCCCCGTTACGTCCTCAAGGCCAAGTCGACTGCGACGTCGGGCGGTTTCGAAACGCCGAACCTCGGGAGCCCCGCCACCTATGCCTCGGCACTTGGCGGGACCTACGGCGAAGGCACTGCCCGCTTCTTTGAACCGGTTGACACCGCCACCAACGGCAAAGGCAATGTCTGGGTCATCGACTCGGTAACTCGCACGGCCAATCAGACTGCAGCAGTTCAACGAAAAAGGCGAATGGCTGCGAAGTACCGGTAGCTCGGGCAACGGAAGACTGAAAACGCCCTGGGGGGTGGCTGTTGACGCCGCCAACAACGTCTGGGTTGCCGACACCGGCAACAACCGCATCGTCGAGTTCAACGAAAAAGGTGAATTCGTCCTGGCCTTCGGGACCGGCGTCAACAAAACGAAGGTCGATGCCGGCGGTACCGAACCCGAAAAAAATCTCTGCACCGCGGCCTCGGGCAACATCTGCCAGGCCGCTACCGCCGGCAGCCTCGCGGGGCAGATGAAAGGGCCCAAGGGGATTGCCCTGACCTCCGTCGGCTATATCTGGGTCGTGGACACCGGCAACAACCGGATCCAGAAATTCGGCCCGACCGGCAACCCGCTCAGCACTGTCTCTGGCGAAGGAACCGAACCCGGGAAAGTGCAAGTGCCTACGGCCATCACGGTCGCCCCCGATGGCTCGATATGGGTGGCTGATTCAGGAAACAATCGGATCGAGCAATGGACCTCCAGCGGCGTTTTCGCCCGGGCGGTCGGAACCAAAGGCACCGGGGCCGGGGAATTCCAGAATCCCTCAGGGATCGAGGCCGACTCGACGGGAGCAATTTGGGTCAGCGACTTCGGCAATGGTCGAGTGCAGGGGTTCGACGACTCCGGCAACTTCATCCAAAGCTTCAAAGACGCAGCTGGAAGCCCTTGGGGAACTCCGAGGGGCCTCGCTATCGACGCGAATGGGTCACTCTGGGTCGCCGACCAGTACTTCTTTAAGGCCTACCGCTGGACGTTGCCAGGCTTCCCGGTTTATGCATCCTTTGTCGGCGGCCTTGGGGCAGGTAATGGCCAGTTCGCAGCACCGGTCGACGTCGCCGCCGATAACTCCGGCAACTTCTGGGTGCTCGACTCAGCACTGAATCGCTTGCAGGGGTTCGACGCAAGCGGAAAATGGCTGCGGACCGCCGGCGTCGCGGGTAGCGGAGCAGGGCAACTTACCTCCCCGAGGTCACTAGCCACCGATCCAGGTAACAACGTCTGGGTTGCCGACACCGGCAACAACCGCATCGTCGAGTTCAACGAAAAAGGTGAATTCGTCCTGGCCTTCGGGACCGGCGTCAACAAAACGAAGGTCGATGCCGGCGGTACCGAACCCGAAAAAAATCTCTGCACCGCGGCCTCGGGCAACATCTGCCAGGCCGCTAGCGCCGGCAGTCTCGCGGGGCAGATGAAATCACCCAAGGGGATCGCCTCGACCGCTGGCGGCAACATCTGGGTCGCCGACACCGGCAACAATCGGATCCAGAAGTTCGGTCCGACGGGCACCCTGCTCAACAACGTCTCCGGCCTGGGAACCGAACCCGGCAAGTTGAAGGAACCGGCCGGCATCGCGGTCGCCCCCGACGGCTCGATTTGGGTCGCCGATACCGGCAACAACCGGATTGAGCAATGGAACTCGAGCATCGTCTTGCGTCGGGCGGTCGGCAAAGAAGGGGCCGGCGGCGGCGAATTCAGAGCACCTGTTGCAATCGAGGCGGATTCCTCGGGCAACATCTGGGTTGGGGATCAGAAAAACAACCGAGTCGAGGAGTTCGGAGAAGGCGGCAAATACCTCGGCCAGTTCGGCGCGAATGGGAGCGGCAGATTCAGCTTTTCGACTGCGACTGGGATCGCGGTCGACGCGACCGGCAACATCTGGGTTGCCGACCCCGGCCATTTCAGGGTCCAGAAATGGACTCAGGAGGTGCCGAAATCGGAAATCACGACCGCTCTATGGCTCGACAGCAGTCAGCAAAATGGTCTTCATGGGACCTGCAAAGGGTCCAGCTGCATGATCGAGCCGCAATGGACGGTGGAATCGAAAGCCCTCTCCGCAGGAAGCCACAGCGCCAAAGTGAAGACGACCGACGGCCTGGGCCGCAGCACGGAAAGCACCGTCTCCTTCCAGATTGCTCCTGACACGGTCAAACCGGTCCTCGAAGCAGGGGGTGAGCTTGTCAATGCCCCGGAGGGCTGGGTCGAACAGGAAACCTATGGCTTCAACGCCACCGCGAACGACGGGGGGTCGGGGGTCACGTCGATCGCCTTCAGGATCGATGGACAGCAGGTCGCCTCCGTAACGCAGACGTGTCCAGACGGAGGCTGCAATGAGACACTGAGCAAACAGATCAGCATGGCTCCATATGCGGGTGGATCCCATCCGGCCGAAATCGTTGCCACCGACGGCGCGGGAAACACTGCCAAATTCCAATGGACCATCAATGTCGACCCCGAAGGCCATATTTCAACCCAAGAAGCCGAAGCGACGCTTGAAGCGGTGGAAGAAACCACCGAAGAAGCTCCGATTGCCCCAAATGAGGAGCTTCTAGAGCCCAAACAGATTGAATTTGGTGACAACCCCGAACTTCATCAGGAAGGCTCAAAAATCTCAAGCACCGGCGTGCCCACTCTAACCACGATGAGCACCAATCCGGCGGCCGGCTTCACTATCAATAGCCCGTACGGGGAAACGACGATTATCCCGAAAGTTAGCGAAGGTACTTCCGATACCTCGGTCGTAGAAGGGGTTGCCGGTGTCTCGCCAAACGCAAGCAGTCAGGTCGACACCGTGATTCGTCCTGACTATAACGGTGTAATGGTCTTCCAAGCAATTCGATCAGAAGCAAGCCCCGAAAAATACTCATGGACGGTTCCCCTCGAAGAAGGTCAGGTGCTGCAGCTTGCGGATTCCGACCACGCTGAGGTTCTCTATGAAAGCGGCAAACGCGCATTTCTAGTCACTGCAGAACCGGCTCACGATGCAACTGGCAGAGGGGTCCCTACCTCTCTTGAAGTAGATGGAAACGTCCTCACCCTCAGGGTCGAGTTCCATAGCACCGCCTTTGTCTACCCAATCCTCGCGGGCTCGGGCTGGGAGACGAGCTACGCCGCTCCGGTGCTGATACAGGGGCCTGAAGACGAACTAGAAATCGAAGAACGCGAAAAAGCGGAACACGAAGCGGAACAAGAAGAAGAACCTACTCCCCCGCCTCCGGCTTCCGGGTATTTCACGGAAGCGGAAGCAAAAACGGTCATCGCGAGTCGTGGCAAGGGCGAAGAAATCATCCCGGCTCCAGATCCGCCGGCAACCGGTACTGCACAGGCGAGTTCGATCCCTGAGAAAGTGGTCAAACCGTACAAGCGCTGTTCACAGCTGGGCTGCGGCGTGTGGTGGGTCGAAGAGAGAAACCCGTCCTATCACTACAAGAAGACTGAAAAAGGACGCGCGACCGCATATTGGCAGGATGGAACTCAGGTGCATGGAGAATCGTGGCGTCCCTGGTATTACTTTCCAGAGCTCGAAGTCGATTTGTGTGGCGCTGGGTTCAATCAACCATACAGAGTATATGCTGGCGAACACATTCACTTGACGGTTTGGCTAAGATCGAGGATCACTGCGACGGCGTTTACCTACGACGGGGACGTATTGGATTTTGACAATAGAATGGCAATGCAAATCTGGGTATGGCCAAATGGATTTCAACAGCGCTGGGACGGGCACTGGGAGGTCACCCAGGAGTGGATCGAAAACGGGGGGTCTTGTTCGGTTGATGCCCTTTAGGAGAATTCTCGGTCTGATCGGCCTTTGCGTCGCTTTGAGCGTGCTCTTAGCTGGATGTCCGGATCCCAAAACGGCTGCAGGGATCACGTCGGGGTGCCACCGTGAATACGGCGGCGTTGCGGGGGTTGATCGCCCAGAAACGAGCAGACTCAGCTGCGATGCCATTGACAGGCTGACCTCTGCTATGCCGAGTGAACCGGAAACCTACTTGAGCAGAGGCGACTCCCCGCGCTTGTTGTGGAAATGTCGGTTTTTCGGGACGGATGCGCCTCGGGTGTTGTTACGCTGCGAACACGATAAGCGTCACTTCAGCATCGTCAAGCGCGCTAAGTAGCCTTCGAGGTGACTTATCCCTCTTGAAGCAATTCTATCCTGGTCTAGAGTGTGTGTCGCCTGTAGACAGGGTTCTTCGCCGGCCTGAGAGTCGCCAGCTCTGGATGAAGTTGGCCTGGGGATTGCACCGATTCGGTGGGGTGGGAGTAGAAACCTAGTGATGCTCTATTGGCCCAAGGTCGATCCGTGGCCGCCATCGAGAGGTGATAATTGCCGCCGCGATTCTTTATTGCCCATCGCCCTTCTGCTAGATGTCGTTGGAAAGATCATTATCGGACCGATCATTCTCGATTTCTGGATTCTCGGTGCAAATGCACGTTTAAGGCGGATTGGCGACCACCCTTTTTGGAAATCGCGGCTTGACGATTGATCTGGCCATCTAGGTAGGACGTGGGGTTTGAGGGGCCGATGAGCAGCCGACGAGGCATCATGTACCCGGCCTATCGACCGTAGGCGTTTGCTCGCAGGGACTCCACCCGTGCCGCTCAGCGGCACTAGGTGGTCATCGAGAACCTGACATCCGTTGATCCTCAGGCTGAGTGACGGATGGCACCCTGAGTCTGGCAGGGGCGGCGCTCGCTCCAAGGCCGGCTCCGCCGGCCTCGCTCTGCGCCCTCGCTGCGCTCGGGTTCCGCTCGCACCGTCCCCTGCCGGGTGGCTCGGCGACATCCGTCAACGAGCTAGGAGGACCCATGGACGCATCAATCGATCGAGGGCGCTCCGCTGGCGCCGCTCGGGCCGGGCCGCTTCACGCGCGTCGCGGTCCAGACGACCGCAGGCGAGATCGAGGCGAGGCTGAGCGAGGCCGGGAACTGGGAGTTGCGGCTTCGCCGGGAGGACGAGCACAACTGGCGCATCGCCTGCCGTGGCGACCTCGAGGCCGGCGCCTTCACCACCGAACCGGCTCCCCGTGAGGCCCTCGTGCGTGGGCCGCTCATCGTCGAACCGGAAAGCAGGATCGCGATGGTCGGAGGGGTTCCCGTCAACCTCGCCCACAAAGAGTTCGCTCTGCTGGCCGTCCTCGCGGCGAGACCCGACCGGGTCTTCACCAAGGAGGAGCTGCTCTCGGCCGTCTGGGACCACGCCGGCACGACGAAATCCCGCACCCTCGACAGCCACGCGAGCAGGCTGCGCCGGAAACTCGCGGCGGCCGGCGCCGAAGGGTTGGTCGTCAACTGCTGGGGGGTGGGCTACCGGCTGTGGGACCGCGGTGACCTGGAGGCTCTGCCATCGCTGGGCCCGCTGCCGTCCGCCGCGTGAGGCGCTGTCCCGCGGACCTTTAGCTCGCGGGGGTTTTCTAAACGGATATCCGAGTCACCTACTCCGAACCGTTGAGCGCCAAGGGTTGTTTGAGTGCGCATATAAACGACTCGGTTCGCGGATCTTCACCGCAGGGGTATCGCATTGCGCCGCTCCTTCGTCTGGGGGGTGTGAGTTCAGAACCGAATGCCCAGGAAGCGCCCCGGTCCCGGGGCGAGCACAAGGAGGCCCGTATGTCACCCCGGAAGAATCCTCCGGCCCGTCGGCCGGTGCTGGTCGGTTATTGCCTGATGCTGCTCTGCGTCGGCGTCGCCGTGCTCTGCGTGGCAGCGACCCCGAAGGCCGAAGCCGCCTTCTACAAGATGGTGCTTTGTGCCGGTAACAACGGCTCCAACGGATTCCAGACGGCGACGAATACCGCCTCGGCCCAGAATCCCGGCGGGATCTTCACCTTCGAGAACCACTGCGGGCCGGCCCCCTTCCCGGCGGGTAACAACGCCTTCCTTCGAATCGCCGAGAACCAGGCGAGCGGCAGCGCCGGCTACAGCGCCTACGGCAGCATTTCCTGGACCGTTCCACCATGGGTGGACATCGTCGCCGGCGGTGGCTACACCCGGGAGCCGAACGCCTTCAACGACGGTTGGCGGGGGCGGTTCTGGGTGGAAGGCTGGGACGGCAACGGTCAGCACGTCCTGATGCAGGGCTCGGGAGTGCAGAACGGCAGCTGCGACGGCGTCTGCTGGGCAACCACCTCGACCTTCGCGTCGCACCTCTGGCCCTTCGGCGGCTACGGGAAGTACCGGCGCTTCGTCTTCGAGCTGACCTGCTTCAGGCAGGCGGGATGCGATCGCACGAACTTCAACGCAGTCGACGCCAACACCATGATCCTGACCCTGAACGACGTCGGTCCGTCCCAGATCAACCTGACGAACACCGGACAGGGGATGCTCGCCGGTCAGTGGGCGAGAGGGAACCAGGACGTGAAGTGGGATGTCTCCGACCTCGGATCGGGGATGCGCTTCGAGCGCCTGCGGGTCGACGGGGGCGAGCGCCACTCGATCGACTGGCGCGGGAGCTGCAACATCGACGCCAACGGGTCCAGCGGTGAGTTCGCCCGTGACTTCCAGCCCTGTCCGGTCGGCGGTCCCTGGGGCCGCACCTACACCCTGGATACCGCCTCACTGCCAGACGGCGTCCACACCGTCCAGGTCTGCTCGCAGGACTACGGCCAGGCTGCGGGGATCGGGGGCAGCGGCGGAGAGAGCTGCGATCAGCGCTCCATCCGCGTCGACAACACCGCCCCGCCCGCGCCGGGAGGGCTTGCGATCACGACTCCGAATCCTGCTCGCTATCTCGACCGCTTCGGAGCGAATTGGACCCTTCCGGGCGATCCGGGTTCCCCGATCACCAAGGTCCACTACGAGATCGTCAGCGCCGACGGCAACGTCGTGGTGGCGAAGAAGGTGGCGAGCAGTACGAACCCGACGAAGCTCGAGGGGATCGAAGGCCCGAAGACGGCCGGCGACTACACCCTGCGGGTCTGGCTCGAGGATGAGGTCGGCCTCACCGGGCCGCCGGCTACGGTCCCGATCCCCCATGACACGACGCCGCCCGCCGCGCCTCAGGGATTGTCGCTGACCTCGCCCTCGACGCCGCGATCGGCCGATGGCTTCGATCTGCGCTGGCGGAACATCGTCGACGCCGGTGCCCCGATCGCCGCCGCCCACTACGAGGTGCTCAATGCCGCGGGACAGCTCGTTGTGCCGAGCACCACCGTCACCGGCGACAACATCCAGGCCATCGGCGACCTCGACGCCCCCGGCCCGGCCGGTGCCTACGAGCTGCGGTTGCGACTGAGCGACGCCGAGGGCAACGTCGGCGCTCCCGTAACGGCACCGCTCACCTATGACTGCCAGCGCTCGACGGTGCGCGGTGCCACCAGGATCAGAGCGGCACTCGGCGGCGAGGCCGACCAGACCCTGCAGCAGGGCCAGGGGACGGTGCTAGCCGGCTCGGTCCTCAGCCCTTCGGGGGCGATCGCTACCTCGCCGGTATGCGTCTTCACCCGGGTGGAGACCGACCGCGGCCGGGACTTCCTCGGCATCGCGCTCACCGATGGGGAGGGCGGCTACCGCTTCCCGGTCCCGTCCGGGCCCTCGCGGGAGGTGATCGCGATCCATCGCGACGGCACCCGTCAGCTCAGCGCCGCCGCGAATCTGCGCACCGTCGTCCACCCGACCCTGCGGGCCAGGAAGACCACTGTCTACAACGGCGAATCTGCCTTCTTCGAGGGCGAGATCCCCGGCCCCCACAACGACGAAGTGACGATCGTCCTGCAGGTGAGGAGCGGACAGGGCTGGCTGGCCTTTCGCCGCTACCGGACCCGCGACGGCGGTCACTTCGAAATGACGTATCCGTTCAGGCGCACGACGCGGCCGACGACCTACGAAATGCGTGCCCAGGTGCGCGAAGCAGTCGGCTTCCCCTATGTGGAGGGCGATTCCGATCCGCTGACGCTGCGGGTGCTGCCCGCCGCGGCCAAACCGGTGAAGGCGGCGGCCAAGCGCCGCTGCGCGAAGAGGAGGCAAGCGGTGAGGCACGGCCCGAAGCGCTGTCGGGGGAAGCGGCGCGGCCATCACCGCGCCAGCGTGCGTCACTAGCCCGCGGGGGGCAGGCCCCGCACCTCCTGCGCTCGCCGGGACCCCGATTTTCGCACGCTGCGCGTGCGGGTCGGGGTCACCGGCTCACGCATCGGGCGTGGGCGCGAGAGCAGGAGGCTCTGATGAGCGAACCCAGCACGGCCGTGCTCGACATCGACGCGATCCACGTCGAGGACGGCTTCAACCCCAGGGTCGATTTCGACCCCGACGAGCACCGCGAGCTCGTCGCCAGCATCGAACGCCACGGCATCGCCCAGGCGCTGACCGTGAGGCCAAACGGCGGCAGCCACTTCGTCCTGGTCGCCGGCGAGCGGCGCCTGAGGGCGGCGAGGGACGCGGGGCTGAAGCAGGTCCCGGTCCTGATCCGCGAGGGCGACGGCGCCCTGGCGGCGGCGCTCGCCGAGAACCTGATCCGGGCGGACCTGAACCCGGTCGAGGAGGCGCGGGCGATCCTGCGGCTGGCCGATCTGGAGAAGCTCGGCACCGACAAGGAGGTCGCGGCGCGGATCGGCAAATCGGCGGCCTACGTCGGCGAGCGGAGGCGGCTCTTAAAGCTGCCCGAGGGGTGCCTGCCCTTCTTCGCCAGTGGGGCGGTGCCGCTGGAGGCCGAGCGGAACCTGCGCCGGATCGCCAAGGTCTCATCGCGGATCGCCGTCTGCGCCTGCGAGCTGGCCCAGCGGGGCGAGGTGGAGGCGCGAGCGCTCGTCGGCTCCTTCGACGACGTGCTCTACGCGGTCTCGAGGGCGAGGTTCGAGGACCCGCCGACGATGATCGAGCCGACGAGCGTGCCGCTGGAGGTGATCGCCGACGAGGAGAAGCGCTCCCGGCTGCAGCAGGAGCTGCTCGAGGCAAGGCCTCACCTCCCCGGTGCCCCCACCCAGATCCGTCTCGGGCAGCTGGAGATCGACGCGGCGAGGGCCGCCGGCTGCCTTGTCGAGGTCGAGGCTGACCACGGCGGCTGGTCGACGACGGCGATGTTCATTACCGATCGCGAGCTGGCCGGAGACCTCGCCGAGCGGCACCTCGAGCGGATCGTGAAGGAGGCCCGCGAGCAGGAGGAGCGGCGGGTCAAGGCGGCCAGGAAGGCGGGAAAGCCGGCCACCAAGGACGACGAGAAGGAGGCCCGCGCCAAGGCGCGTGAGGAGGCAAAGGCCGCCAAGGCCTCGGCCGAGCGGTTCAACGAATCGGTCGGGCGCAAGCTGATCGAGCGCCGGGGGATCTCGGGGCGCAAGGAGCACGGCCTCAACCGGGCCAAGGCGCTGGCCGGGATCCTGCTCTGCGATCACGACGGCCTCGCGGCGGCGGGGATCAGGCTGGTCCTGCCGCAGCTGCGGGAGGTCGAGCGCAAGACGCTGAAGTCGGGCGAGTCGCGGGAGAAGATCGTCTACGCCGACCGCACGGCCTGCCACGAGTATCTATGCAAGCGGGTCGAGGAAGCGCGGAGCGAAGGCGAGGTGATCGAGCTCCTCACCGAGGCGATCATCGCCGCGGAGCTGGCAGACGAGGCGGCGATCGCGAGGAGCCACCGGGTCGGCTGGTTCTCCCGGGGAGGCCGGGAGGCGGTCAGGCTGCTGGCGGCCGAGGTCAAGGCGGCGCGCCCGCGCCGCGGCCGTGCGACGCGGTAGCGGAGGAGGTCAGGTCACGGCGGTGGGCGGGAGCATTGACTCCCGCCCACCGCTTGCCTGGCCTTCTCTTCCCCTCAACGACCGCGACCGGCTCGCCACCTTCCTGGAGCGCCTCGGTCGGATGACTCCCAGCGAGCGGATCAGGGCTTCCCGCTACAAGTTCGACAGATGGGAACGTCAGGTGTGGGCCGGGCATTACCCCGGGGAGGTCCCGCTCGTCAACGGCGAGGTGGAGTGGATCGCGTTGCGCCTCGTTGATCTCGAATAGGTCGGATCGGCGCGCTACGGTCCTTGGATGTCCCGGACCGTGCTGCCGATCGCCTTCGTCGTCGACGGTACGCCCGTCGACGGCGAGACTCTTTTCTGCGAGGCGGGTGCTTCGGTGCTCGTCCTCACGAGCACCTCTCCCGCTCTTGGCCTGGAGCTGCGTAGCGCCTATGTGGAGGGAGAGCACTGTGCTTCGGTGCTGGTTGCCGAAAGCGGCGTCGCCGGGGGAGGGCAGGCCGAGATGCGCTCGCGCCTGCTCGCCGCTGGCGAGGGCGCGCTTACCTCCGAGCGGCGACGGTTGCTTTATGACCACCTGCAGGCGCTTCAGGACCTTGCCGGAAAGGCAGGCCACCACCTCGCCCTCGCCGGCCTCGATGCCGCCGCCGAGGAGCTGGATCCCCACCTTCGAGTCCGGTAGCTCTGTGGGTGGGGGGAGAGTTTTCGGCGCAACTCGCCTGATGCGGTGAAAACGGAAAGAAGCTCCCGGTGGCGCTGACGCCTCGGGGCCAGGCACAGGAGAGATTCCTCCAATGCAAGACACCGCAAACGAATTCGCCGGCCGCCTCGGCCGGAACCTCTTTCTCGCCCGCCGAAGCGCGGGCTACTCCCAGGAGCAGCTGGCGGCCCTTTGCTCGCTGCACCGGACCGAGATCGGCAAGGTCGAGGCCGGTCAGCGTCTCCCCCGGGCGGACACGCTGGTGAAGCTCGCCGCTGTCCTCGAAGTCAAAGTCGACGTGCTGCTGCGCGGGATCGAATGGTCGCTTCCCGGCCCCAGTAGCCGTGGCGCCTTCTACGTGGCCGCGGCGGTCTGACCGATGTCGGCGATTGAGCCGCGCCGCGGACCCCGCCCAGCCCGGGAGGACATGAAGGTGACCACGCTTCGGCTCCCCGCCGACCTTTCGGCTGAACTCGCCATCGTGGCGCGGGTTGACGATGTCCCGGTCTCGGAACTTGTTCGGGCGGCGCTGTATGAGCTGGTCGCCAACCGCCGGTCCGACCCTCATTTCAAACGACGCTTCGCAAAGCAGCTCAAAAATGATCTGGACATCCTCAAACGGCTAGAGGAATAAATCCTGTCCGGGTTTGGCCAAGACTTGCCTTCACGCCTGAGACGAAGTGAAACGGAGGGGGAGAGTCTGGAGTTCGGCCCACCTGGTCCAATGCGAATCCCATCAAACGCCCCGGGCGGTGCAGAAACACCCCCGGGGCCGGCACAGGAGAGTGACCTCCCATGCAAGACCACCGTAGTAAGGGGCGCGATTGCGAGCGCCCGCACATCGACGTACGCAAGGAAGCCACCACCGCGGAGCAGGACACCGCGATCGAATCCGCCGTGATCGCCTTGATGCTCTCCCGGCACCCGTCTCAGCTAACGCTTGAGGAGTTGAGCCGCGAGCTCGTGTCCGACGCTGATGATTTTCGCCAGCTCGACGCAATTCATCGCGCCGTCGCTGCTCTCGGCGGCGTCGGGCTTCTGAACCGCAACGGCAGTTTCCTGGTGCCGAGTCAGGCGGCTCTTCGCCTGGCTTGTCTCCTCGACTTCTGACGCTAGCGGCATCGGTGCTCGCCGCGCATTGGGGCTCGGGCCGCGCATGCGCAGCGCCCTGATCCGACCCCGGCCGCCCCCCATCTGGCTCGCCAGACCCCGCAGTGTCGCGCACTTCGTGCGCGGGGGCGGGGCATGGCGAGCCAGACAGAGCGCAAGCGGGCGGGCCGCAGGGCGGCGATCCTCGAGCAGGCGATGAGCGAGGGGCGCGCTGCGCTCGTTCGCCAGGCCCGTCGGCATTCTCCCGGCGAGGCCGAGGCCGAGGAGGCTTTGCAGAACGCGAGCGTCGATTTCCTCCGCTTCTACAACGGACCTCCGGGTGTTGACGCGGTGCGCTGGCTGAGCCTGGCGGTCAAACATCGGGCGTGGGATCAGGGACGCCAGCGGCGTACTCGGTCCGCGCGCACGTCGGGCCGGTGGACCACTGATGATTCGCACTTCGCGGCGAGATGGGGGGACCCCGGCGAGCACGTCGAGCGGGCCGAGGCGGTGGAGCAGTTCTTCGCGGCGCTGGCGCAGTTGAAGCCGGATGAGAGGACGGCGCTGATCCTGCTCGGGCTCGGCTGTTCCTACCGGGAGATCTGCGAGCGCCAGGGCTGGACCTACACCAAGGTGAACCGCTGTCTCGCCGAGGGACGGGCGGCGCTGCGGGCGCTCACGAAATGAGCACGCACTAGAAGTCAGTGGTTGCCCGAAGCAGGGTCGGCGGTCGGGGACGGAACTCCTCCAGGATCTCTAGACCCAGGATGCCTTTCGTCGAGCCGACTGCTTTCAGTTACATCGCCATCGTCGTCGCGGCTGTATTCGCCCTGCCTTCCTTCGGGCGGCGGGTGCTCGCCTTTCTTCGCGCTCTCGACGACTACAGGGCCAACCGCTCACGAAGGTGATCGACTCCTATGCGGGTGCGGGCACCGTCGTCCGTGGCTTCGAAGCTGCGGACAAGGCTGAGGATTCCCCGTCCGCAGCACCGCCCTGGCGCAAGCGGCAATGAGGCCCCCGCGCCACGCTGACCACGCACCCTCACGATGAGAGTGTCCGTGGTCAGCGTGGCGCGGGGGCAGTAGAAGAAGGGGGAAGAGGGACTTCAACCGAGGGGTGCTGAGTTTTTGAGCTGCAATCGAGTGTCTTTGGGCACGGATTTACACCGTTTTTTGCCTGCAAAGCGCGGAAGGCGCGGGAAACCGCGGTGGAAGCGTCGCCTGGACCGCCTAGGCTGACTGGCTCGCATAGGGAATTGAGAAGAGGAGTTTGAGGTGACTGCAGGCCGGGACGGAACGTTTCTAGGGGAGAGCTTTGAAGCGCGGGGTGCGGCATGAGTACCGCCCTCGCGCCCTCGGAGCCGGATCTCCTGCGGGCGATCTCCGCTCTTGCGGTGATCAAGGTCAACTGGGACGACGACAAGGACTACATCGCCAACTTTGTGCCCATCGTCGCCCACTGCCTCCGCTCCGGGGATCGCGACGAGATCTCGATGCCTGAGACGCAGGAACTGATCGAGGCCACCTTCGGCCTGCGAATCCCACAGGGTCCACTGCGGACGCTCCTGTCGCGGATGGCGCGCGAAGGGCTGGTTGAACGTCGCCACCGCGTCTACGTTCGGATGCCCGATGCCCTCGCACAGATCGACCTGGGCTCCACCCGGGCCGATGTGCTGCGCCAGCATGCACACCTGGTCGATCTCCTGGTTGCATTTGCAGCGCGCCAGGGGCGGGAGTGGAGCGAGGAGCAGGCGGAGACGGCACTGCTCGGCTACGTCGAGGTGCTGGCCGAGCCGATTCTCGGCGCCGTCGTCGACGGAGACCCCGTTGTCGACCTGCCAAAGGTCGACCAAGACGGATCGGTCCTGACGAGCCAATTTGTCCTCGATCTTGCGAAGAAGGAGCCTCAGGCCTTCGATTACCTCGTGACGATCGTCAAAGGCACGATGCTCGCGAACGTCCTCTTCCTGCCGGCGGAGTTCGCGGGGGGCCGCACCCGCCTTTGCGACATCGCGGTGTTCCTCGACACGCCCATCGTCCTGTGTGGGCTCGGTTACGCCGAGGAGCCCTATCGCGTGCCGGCAGAAGAGCTCTTGCAGCTGCTGACCAAGAGGGTGCCAAGCTCCGCATCTTCGAGCACACGCTGCATGAGGTTGAGGGTGTTCTGGACGCGGCGGCCGCTACCTACAGAACCGGTATCCAGCGCGACCACATCCCCGGCGACGTCGTCGACTTCTTCGCCGCGGAGAACATGGGCCGCAGCGACGTCGAGATGGTCATCGCGAGCTTGCGAGATCGCCTTGCCCAACAGGGAATCGAGGTTGTGCAAACCCCAGACCACTCCGAGCACGAAGCCATCTCGGAGCAAGACCTGGAAGTCGCTCTGCAGGATGAGGTCCACTACAGCCGACAGGGGGCAATGGAAAAGGACCTCAAATCGCTGACCGCCATTTACAGGCTTCGCAGCGGCGAGGTGCGTCGGCACATCGAGAGCTGCGATGCCGTGATGGTGACCTCCAACGGTGGCCTTGCCCATGCCGGCCGCATCTTCTTTGCCGAGCACTTCGGTTCGCGGTCCGTTCCGATGTGCATGACCGACCATGCCCTGGCGGCTCTCGCATGGCTGATGAACCCGGCGCAGGCACCGGATCTCCCTCGCCGGCAAATCATTGCGATCAGCTACGCGGCACTGAATCCCCCCGAGGAGATATGGCGGAAATATCTCGAAGAGGTACGCCGCCTCCAGGAGCGAGGAGCCCTCTCCGAGGAGCAGGTCGGTCTCTTGCTCTATTCACCCGACGCCCGGCTCGAGCTGATGAATGCCACCTCCGGTGAAGCGGCCGCTCTGGTCACCGGGACGATTTCGCAGATTCTCCAACATGCTGAGGCAGCGGCGCGGGCCGAGGTCGAGGTCGAACGCGATAACGAGCGCGCGCTTCGCCGGGAGGCGGAGGCGGCTATCGCGGCCGAGAAAGAGCGAGCGGCGTCGGAAACGGCTGAGGCTCGTCGGGTGGCGGAAAGCCATCGGCGCCGCCTGGACAGGCGCTCCCGTCAGGTGGCCGAGGCCCTTTCTTGGGCGAGTTTCGTCGTAGCCACGGTGATCCTGGTTATCGCTTGCGCTGCTGCTGCCCAAGGCGTTTTCCCTGCGTCGTGGTCGCGTGCCGTTCCGTTGGCATCGGCCTTTGTCTTCGTCCTCGGTGCAGCCGGAATGATTTCGCTGGTAACGGGATGGAATCTGCTTTCGGCCCGACGGTCGTTGGCTTACCTCTTCGGCCCAAGGGTGGGCCGGCTCCTGATGCGCTGGTTCGGGCCCGAAGACACTGCCTGACGAACGACGCTGAGGCCCCTCTGCTCGTCCCCCGTGGCGAGCTGTTTTCTCAACTCCGCTCCATTTTGCCCCCGCCGGTGGGGCGCGCAAGGTCGCTTCGCTCCCTTCCCCTCGCTGCGCTCGGTGCGCGCCCCACCTTCCCGGGGGCTTTGTCGCTGCGTAATCGAAACCAGCCCACAGCGGGCGAAGGGAGCATCAGATGATCAAGGTAGAGCCGTTCAAAGCCAAGCTCGTCAGCGACCCCGAGCAGCGCGACACCAAACGCGGACCCGTCTGCAACATGCGCGTCCGCCAGATCGATCCCGGTCGCCCATCGGTCTTCATCGATGTCGCCGCCTTCGGTGACGACCCGGAGTTCGGCGAGAACCTGGCCGAGAGGTGCATGGCCTTCGCCAAGGGCGCCGTCGTCATCATCTCGGGCGGCCTCATCTACAGCGAATGGGAGTCCAAGCCCGAAGGCAAAGGAAAACCGCGAAAGCGCTCCAAGCACTCGGTGATCGCGGAGACGATCGTCCCGGCGCTGGCCGAGTAGCTCGGCGGTCCTCCGATAGAGCCCGGCGCTGCGGCGCCGGGCTCTATTTGTGTGTGTCCCTTTTCGCCGCCGGCGACCGTCTTGGCGACGATGGCCGGAGGGAAGAGAACCGATCGCCTCAGCGCCCGTGACGTCGAGGTGCTCGGCTTCATCGCACGCTTCGGGCTCGTCCCCCGCGAGGCGGTCGCTGTCTGGGCCGGGACCGCCCGCAGCGTCACCTTCGCCCGCGAGCGGCGACTGCGGCGCGCCCGGATGATCGAGGCCGGCTCTGAGTTCTGGGGCGCCGAACGGCTGATTGTCCCGACCGCCGCCGGCCTGCGACTCAGCGGCCACCGCCACCTCGGCGCCGCGCGGATCTCGGGCGCGAGTGCGACCCACGAGGCCGCGGTGGCGCGGCTGGCGGCTGGGATGGAGCGAGACGGGGCGCGCCTGCTCTCCGAGCGCGAGATGCTGGCCCGCGAGCGGGAGGAGGGTCGGCGGATCTACTCGCTGCGCATCGAGGGCGGCCGGCGCCTGCACCGCTGCGACCTGATCACCACCTCTGGGGACGGCGAGCCTCCCGAGGCGATCGAGGTCGAGCTGAGCCTCAAGGGCCCCGAGCGCCTCGACCTGATCTTGCGCTCCTGGCGTCGGGCCGTCGCCGAGGGCCGCTTCCGCGGGGTCGTCTATCACTGCTCGCCCCGTGTGCTGGCTGGGGTGGGCCGAGCCGTCGAGCGGACCGCGACCGCTCGCTATGTCCGGGTCGAGGAGCTCTAGGGCCAGCCGGTCACCGGCGGTGCTTCGGGCCTCGGTGTTCGCGGCTGCGCTCCACCCTGCCCCGGTCGGCCCCTCGCGCAAGGTCGCTGCGCTCCCTTTCCCTCGCTGCGCTCGGTGCGCGAGTGACCTTCCCCGGGGCTGGGTCGCTTCGCAAGCGAACACCGCAACCCTGAAGGAGCACGACATGGAGACCGTCAGCGAGACGTCCGAGAAACCCCGAGCAGACCAGCTACGCGACCTGCGCCGCCTCGCCAACGCCTGCGGAGAGACCTTTGCCTATCCGACGACGAGCGCGGAGGCCGAGGCGGAGCTGGAGCGCCTGCGCGGCCGGGCGAAGAGCAGCTTCGCCGAGCGCGCGGTCGACCGGCGGGCGGTCGGCCGCGCGATGGCCGAGCGCGGCGGCGCGGCCAGGGTCCGCGACTCGGAGATCGTCGGTTATGGGTCCTCGGCGCATTGGGTGGTCGGCCAGTGAGCGCCGCAACGGCCGGCCGCGAGGCTGAGATCGCCGAGTTGATCAAACGGCACTTCAAGGCGGTCGCGTCTGACTGCCACAAGGACCGCGATTGTCACTGGTACATCTCCGAGAGCTGGTCCTACGGCGAGCATGCGGGCTGGCGGGTTCAGCACGACGGCTACTGCTACGACGGCCTCGAGGACGGTGAGGACGGGCCGTTCCCGACGTGGGAGGAGGCCGAGGTGGTGCTGATTGAGCACCTGCTGGCGGCGATCGACGACATCGAGGGCCGCGACCGCTAGGCGTGGGTGGGACGAACCGGGCGCGGCCGCCGTCTAGTCGGCATGGCCGCCAGCCGTTCGCATGACGCCCTCGCCAGCGCCTCGGCCTTCGCCGAGGTCTCGCTCCGGGCGCTGGCGCTGCTGGCGGTGGGCGGCGCCCTCGGGATCGCCATCGCCGCGCTCGGCCGCCGCCGGGGGCTGGCCTGGACCTGGGGGCTGGTGCCCCTGGCGCCGGCTGCGCTCGCGCTCGCGCTCCTCGTCCTCCTCGCCCCCTCGGCGGCCCTCGGCGTTCCGACCGCTGCGGCGATCTGCGGCTTTGCCCTCGGCGCCTTCGGCTGGGCCGCCCACTGCCAACTCGAAGACCGGCGCTCGGGCGCCGATCGCGAGATCGCCGCCGCCCGGCGGCTGCGGCCGCTGGACGGCGCCCGCCGCCGGCTCGCCGAGCACTGCCGTCCCGCCGGCGCCCTGGCCGACGAGCTGCCGATCGGCCGTACCGCGCGGGGCGAGCTGGTCTGCGTGCCGCGCGGCAGCGCCTCCTCGGGCGCCCATGTCCTCGTGCCGGGGGCCACCGGCGCCGGCAAGACGACCTCGCTGGCGGCGCTCCTGGTCGAGTACGTGGTCCGCTCGCGCTTCGGCGCCGTCGTCGTCGAGGCGAAGAACGATGCGGCGCTTCTGCGTGCCGCCGAGGACGCGGCGAGCGCGGCCGGAGTGCAACTGCGGGTGATCTCGCCGAGCGGCCCCTGCGGCTATGACCCGCTTGCCCGCGGCAGCGTCGACGAGCGCTCCGAGCGGCTGATCGCCGCCCAGGCATGGGGCTCCGAGGACGCCGACTTCTACCGCCAGGCGGCGTCGCCCTTCCTGCGCAACGTAATCCGCGCCCTCGACGCGACCGCCGCCCCGCTGACGCTGGCGGCGGTCGCCGGGCGCTGCGATCCCGACGAGCTCGAGAACCTCGTCTGCCGAGCTGGAGGACCCCGGGCTGCGCGAGGAGCTGATCGGCGCCGCCGGGTCGCTCCGCGCCGACGAGAAGCGGGCGATCGTCGGCCTGCGGGCGCGCTTGCGGAACCTGGCGAGCTCGGAGTTCGCCCGTGCCTGGCTCGACCCCGCCCGCGCCGGGGTCGAGACGGTCGACCTGCGGGCCGCGATCGAGGCGCGGGAGGTCGTCTACCTGCGTCTCGACACCGACCGCACCGGCAACGTCGGGCGCACGATCGCCCAGATGGCGCTGCTCGACCTCGGCGCGGTCGCCAGCTCCCTGATGGGCCGGGGCGTCGGCACCTTCGTCGCGATCGACGAGTTCGGCGCCCTCGAGGCGCCCGCCCTCGACCGCCTCTACACCCGTGGGCGGGCCGCCGGCTTCAGCGTCGCCCTCGGCACCCAGACGCTCGCCGACCTGCGCGCCGCCGGCCCCGCCGTCCGCGAGCGGATCGGGGCCACCGTCGCGGCGGTGATCTGCCACCGGATCGGCGGTCAGGAGGACGCCGAGTGGGTCGCGCAGGCTGATCGGCACCGTCCCGACCTGGGAGACGACGGCGAAGACGAACCGCCTCGGCCTCGCGGGCGATGAGGGCACCCGCACCCGCGGATACCGCTTCGAGGTCAACCCCTCCGAGCTGCAGCGGCTCGGACGGGGAGAGGCGATCGTCGCCCGCCTCGGGGACCCGGGCGCTCGGCGCAGCGCCCGGGTCCGGGTCGTCCCGCCCTGGCTTCGCCAGCGCCCGGGCACCGAGCTTCGATCAACAACCGGGCCGGCAGCGGCCCGCTAGGAGGAGAAGATGAACATCGTTGCGATGACCGCCGTCCTGACCCGCGATCCAGTCCTCGAGCGCCACGGCGAGGACACGGTCTGCGAGATGAGGGTCGCCGAGCGGAATTCCGCCGGGGAGGCGCTATTCATCACGGTCGCCGCTTTCGGAGACGAAGCCGAGAGGTGCCACACCTACCTGCGGAAGGGCAGGCACGTCGCGATCAGCGGCCGCCTGCGCTACCGCGAGTGGGAGGCGGGCGGCGGCAGGCGCTCGGAGCACTCGATCGCCGCCGCCCGGGTCGAATTTCTCTCCGGCGGGATGCGTCCCGCGGAGAACGAGACGGAGGCCGAGGGGCCGCCCTCGGCCCTGTCTGTCGAATAGGGCTGGACGGATATGCGAGGCGGGGAAGCCTCCCCGCCTCGCGCCTCCGGGCCGCCTGCGGTGTTGAAGATGACGTGGCAGGGGGTATCGAAACCAGCTCGCCGCCCGTCTTGGTGGCGATGAGACCGATTCGCCGGCGCCCGCGAGGGTGCCGAGGCGCTGTGGGGCGCCCGCATGGGCGCTGATGGAGGCGGCCACCGCCGCACCCTCGCTGCGCGCCCGCGTCAGCGGCGCCCGCTTCGCGCTGGAGTGCGAGCGGCTGCGGCCGCTCGGTGAGGCCTTCGTCCTGCGTCGCTTCGGCGGCTCGCTGAACCGCGCCGACGCCGAGGACGCGGTGGCCGAGGTGCTGATCCGCCTGCACCGCCTCGCCGCCGAGGGCCGCCCGCCGGAGAACCTGCGGGCGACCTTCTTCGCCAGCGTCCGCAACGCAGGCGATCGACCAGCTGCGGGCGCGGGCGGTGCGACCGACCGTCGAGCTCGAAGCGGCCGGAGAGGTCCAGGCGGCGGGTCCGCCGCCGCCCGAGTGGGCCGAGGGCCGCGAGGACGCGGCCCGGCTGCGGGAGGCGCTCGGCCGCATGCGCGGCAACTATCGCGAGGCGATCCTGCTGCGTTACGGCCTCGGGATGACGGTGCCCGAAATCGCCCGGCACTGCGGGATCAGCCTGCCGGCGGCGAAGAAGCTGGTGCTGCGGGCGACGGCGCAGGCGCGGGCGCGAATGGAGGCCGTCGAGGGCTCGGAGCTCTGCCCGGAGATCCGCGAGCAGGCGCGCCGCCTGGTGGTGGAGAAAGAGGTGAGCGGAGTCGGCGATGAGGGCGAGTTGGCGCTGCTGCGCGCCCACCTCGCCCATTGCGGGCCCTGCAAGGCCTTCCTCGCCTCGCTGCATGAGCGCCTCCACGACCTCGGCTCGGCCGCCGTCCTCGGCTACGCCGGCGCCGAGCACTTCGGCCGCGCCGGCGCCCTCGAGGGGCTCGGCGGCTGGGGCGCCTCGCTCCTCGACGGCCTGCACGCCGGCGGCGGGCGCATCCGCACCCTCGCCTACAAGGCCGGGGGTGCCTTCGGCGGCTCCGACGGGGCGCCGGCCGGCGCCCTGCTCTCGACCGGTCAGAAGATCGCCGCCGTCTGCACCGCCGGGGCGGCGACGACGGCGACCTGCCTGCTGACGGGCGCGGTCGGCCCGGGGATCGTCACGCCGTCCCAGCCCGACCGCCCACCCGCGCAGGTCCGCGAGGAGCGACCGGCCGATCGCCCCGGCGCCAGCGCCGAGGAGGCGCCCGCTCCCGTCCCGGCCGCGGAACCGGCACCCGAGCCAGCCCGCAGCGAGCCGGTCTCGGCAGCGGCTGCTCCGTTGCCAAGCAAGCCACTCGCCGCCTCGCCCGAAGAAGCCGAAGTGACCGCCCCGGGTAGCGAAGAACCTCGCGGCGAGTTCGGTGGCCCGTCTGTCGTCAGCCCCCCGGCCGAAAGCGCAGCGGTGCCGTCCGCTTCGGCGCGCCCGGCCGCCGGCCAGGGCAGCTCGGGGAGCGGCTCCACCTCCTCGTCTTCAGCCGCTGAAGCCGAACCCGCGGGCGCGGGCGTCGGCTTCCACGGCTGAGACTCGGGCAGGGGGTATCGAAACCCACGCCGCCTCCGTCTCGGGGGCATGGCTGGCAAACGCGATGAGGTCTTCCTCCTCGGCGAGGAGGAAATGAGGTCCGACCCCTGGAGCGGACCCGAGGAGCAGCCGACCGCCACCGTCCCTGTGCCGGGGGCCGCGCGACTGTCGCGCCTGCGTCCCGGCTGGCCGCTTGCCCTCCTCGCCCTGGCCGCCGTGGGGGCGGTGGCCTTCCTGGCCCGATCGGGCGGTGGCCCGGCCGACCCGGTGCCGCCAACGATCGAGGCCTCGCCCTCCGCCGCGGAGGCGCCCGAGGTAGCGCCGGTCACCCGGGCCCCGCACCTCGCACCTCGGCCCCATCACGCTCCCCGCCGGCCTCGGCGGCCGCGTCCCGGCGAGCGGCGAGCGGCGGGGAAGACCGAGGAGCCGCGCCCGGTACCGCCCGCCGAAGGGGCGAGCGCTCCCAGTGTCACCTATACGCCCATGCCGGAAGCCGCCTCTGAGGCTGCGCCTGCGGCCGCCGCCCCGGCGCCTGCCGCTCCGCTTCCCGCCGAACGCCCCGAGTTCGGGATCGAGCGATGAGGGCGCCCGGAGGACTCGCCGAGCGCGCCGCCGCCCTTCGCGCCGCCGCACCCCGCTACCTGGTCCTCGGGGTATTGGCGCTGCTCCTGCTGCTCGGGCTGCGCTCCCTCGTCGACCCCCCAGGCGTGAGCGCTCCCGCCCGCATCGCCGCCGCGGCCGACGCTCCCAGCCGCGCCTTCGCCCTGCAGTTCGCCCGTGCCTACCTGAGCTACGACGCCGAGCGGCCCGCCGCCCGCAGCCGGGCGCTTGCGCCCTTCCTCTCCGATGCCGTCGACGCGGACGCCGGCTTCTTCCCCGCGGGCGGGAGCCAGGCGGTGATCTGGGCCGAGGTCGCCTCCGACCAGCCGGCGCTGAGCGGCGGGCGGGCGATCACCGTCGCCGGCGGCGATCGACACCCAGCCGCTCCCGGTCTACCTGACGGTGACCGTCGCCCACGAGCGCGGCGGCCCGCTCTCGCTGCTCGGCTACCCGGCCTTCGTCGGGGCGCCCGCGACCAGCCGCGAGGCGCCCGCCGTCTCCCGCAGCCCGGTCGAGGACGAGCGGCTGAGGGCCGTCGCCGCCCGGGCGCTGCGCAACTACCTGGCCGGCTCGGCGCAGAACCTGAAGGCCGACCTCGCCCCCGGCGCGGAGGTCACCCTGCCGACCCTTCCCCTCCGCGTCCGCTCGTTCGGTCGGCTCGACTGGCTCGGGCGCAGCGGTGCCCGCGCCGTGCTCGCGAGCGTCGAAGCGATCGACGAGCGCGGCGCCACCTACACGCTCGCCTACGAACTCGGGATCGCCTTCCGCGAGCGGCCCTACGTCGACTTCATCGAGGTCATCCCGACCGCGGGCTGAGAACCCATGAACAGGAAGAGAGGCAGGAGATGAAACGCAGGATCGCAATCACCCTCGGGAGCCTCGCCCTGCTGCTGGCGGCCTTCGCCGCCGCGCAGCCGACGGGCTCGAGAGCCCTCGGCACGGGCGGCCTCGCCACCGCTGAGGCCGCCGTCAGCAAGTCGATGGGGCAGAGCGGCGGGGGCAGAGGTGAGAGCCGCCGGCGACCGCCTCGGCGGGATGCTCAGCGACTGGGGCCCGCCGGTCCTGATCGCTCTCGCCGGGTTCTTCCTGATCGGGGCGCTGGCCTCGCGCAACATCAGCGTCGGCCGTCGGCGTGATCCTCTGCACGCTTGTCGCGCTGATCTTCTTCGTCAGCCCCGCAGTCGGTCGAATCGCTCGCCAAAGGAATCGCCGAGACGGTGTTCTGAGATGGAGGGTCGCGCCGCGCAGAGCCCACGTCAGCTGAAGGTGATCCGCTCCTACCGGCTCGTCTTCCGGCGGCGCTGGCGCATCTTCCGCATCCAGAACTGGCGGATCCCGCTCCCCGGAGGGCTCGAGCTGCGCGCGCTCGGCTACTGGCTCGCCGGCGTGGCCGCGCTGGCGATGGCAGGGCACGTCCCGGTGCCTCGGTCTCCTGCTCGGGCGCCGCCCGCATCGCTTCGCCTCGGCGTCCTGCCGATCGCAGCCGCCTGGGCGCTCTCGCAACCTGGGAGATCGACGGCCGCAGCCCACACCGCGCCCTGCGCGGGCCTGGTTACCTGGCGCCTGCGGCCGCGCTCGCTGGCCGCACTGCGCCGCTGCCCCCGGGCCGGGGAGCTCGCCTTCGCCCAGCCAACGGTCACGGTCGCCGCCGACCTGCGCTCCCCGGCCTACCCGCGCGGGCGCCTGCGCGGCCCGGCCAGGGTGCTGCTCCGCTACCCGGTCGCGGTTCGGGCCGAGGGCGCCCGGGGCGGAGGGCGGACCCGCGGGGAGCGGATCGCCGCCGCCCGGCGCTGGCGCCTTCGCGCCACCGGTGCCGGCCCGCTACGCCGTGGCCGCGTCGTCGAGGTCCCGGCCGGGCGCGAGGTGATCTTCGAGTGAGGACGCCGCACTACTTCTTCTGGGGCAACCTCGTCCTGCGGACGCCGACCGACGCCTGGGCGGTCTACGAGCTCGACGGGCCAGAGCTACCCGGGGCTCTCCGAGCAGCGCAAGATCGAGGTAGGCGAGCGCCTCGAGGCGCTCGCCTACACGATCGAGTCCGACTTCCAGATCCTCCGCGTCTGCCCGCGCCTTCGACGCCGACGCCTACGCGCGCCGGGCGCTGGCGACGCTCGACCCCCGCCACGGCCACGCGCGAGCGCTTCGCCGAGCACCTTGCCGAACACACTGCGGCGCTTCGAGCGCCGCGAGGCGCTGCCGCCCGAGATCTACCTCGCGGTGCGCCTCGCGCCGGCCCCGGCGGGCGGGCCCCTCGGCGGCGCGCTCGAGGTGGCGGCCGAGGCCTGGCGCGCGCTCGCCTCGCGGCTCGGCTTCGAGGAGCACGCGCGGCCTCTCGCGGCCGCGCAGATCGCGGCGCTCCGCGCCGGCTCGAGGAGAAGGTCCACGACCGCGTCCTCGGCTACCTCGACTGCGAGCGCGTCGGCGCCCGGCGCCTGGCGACCCTGATCCGCCGCGCCTACACCCGCGGCCTCGGCGAGCCCGACACCGACGAGGGCTTCGCGCCGCAGGCGCTCAGCTTCCTCGACGCCGACGGCGAGGAGCGCTTCGAGCCCTACGGCCACGACCTCCTGCGCCTGCACGAGAGCCGCGTGCACGATCGGGCGGCGCTCGCTGGTGATCGACTCCGAGCGCGGCCGCGCTCACCAGGCCCAGCTCGTTCTCGGCGCGATGCCCGAGGAAACGGTGGTGCCAGGCCCCGCGGCCGAGCTGATGTTCGCGCCGCTGGAGCTCGGCTTCGCCGGTCGACGCCACGCTCTCGGTCGAGTTCCTCGTCAACCGCGAGGCCCGCCGGCAGGTCGCCAAGCGCAAGGTCGACGCCGACCAGATCGCGCGACGAGGAAGCGGCCGGGGCGCACGGCCCCTCGGTCGAAGGCGCCGAGCGCCCCGCCGCCGCCCGCGAGCTGGAGGCGGTGCTCGGCGGCGGCGACCGCCCGCCGCTGCTGCGCACGCGCGCTGCTCCTCTCCGTCGCCGGGCGCGAGGAGGCCGAGCTGGAGGAGCGGGTCGAGCGCCTGCGCGAGAGCTACGGCCGGGTGCAGCTGCACCGCCCCGGCGGCGAGCAGCACCGCCTCTTCCTGGCCTCGCTGCCGGCGGCCACCTTCCCGCTGCCCGAGTACAAGGAGCACCTGCTGCCCGACCAGGTCGGGGCGATGGTCCCGCACGCGATCAGCCACGCCGGATCGCGGATCGGGCCCTGTATCGGCCACACCCTGACCGGCTCGCGCCAGCCGGTCCAGTTCGACCTCGCCGAGGCCTGCCAGCAGAGCCGGCCGCCGACCGTCTGCTCGCAGTCGGCAGCCTCGGCTCGGGCAAGACGTCGTTCCAGCAGTTCGTCCGTCTGGCAGGCATTCCTGCAGGGCTCGCTGATCGTCGACATCGACCCCAAGGGCGACCACCGTCTGCGCGAGCCTGCCCGGGGTCGCCGAGCGGCTGGAGGAGATCGATCTCTCGGGCTCCGAGCGCTACCGCGGCCTGCTCGACCCGATGCGGATCGCGCCCGAGGAGACCCGCGAGGACCTCACCTACAGCTTCCTCGTCTCGATCCTGCCGGCGCCGGTCCCGCCGGAGTGGCAGACGCAGCTGCGCCTCGCCGTCTCCGAGGCGATCGGCGCCGGCGCCCGCAACTCCACCGAGGTGCTGCGGCGGCTCGCGGCCTCAGACGACCCCGACGCGCGGAGCCGTCGGCAAGGCCGTGGAGGTCCATGCCTCCGGGCTCGCCCGGCTCGGCCTCGGCGATGCCGAGGCCGAGCCGCCCGAGGTCGGCGGGGCCCAGGTGGTCTCCCTGCGGATCGCGCAACCTGACGCTGCCGCTGCCGGGGACGCGCCCGCGCCGAGCTGCTCGAGGAGGAGCGGATCGGCCTCGCGGTGCTGCGCCTGCTCGCTGCCTACGCACTGCGACTCTGCGCAGCCGACACCCGACCGCCACGCTGTGCTGCCGATGGACGAGGTCTCGGTCCTCACCGCCGATAGCCAGGGTCAGACGCCTGCTTGAGCGGATCAGCCGCATGGGCCGCTCGCTCGAACATCACCCCGATCCTCGCGACCCAGATGCTCGGCGACATCGACCGGCTGGAGCCGCTGGTCGGCGCGCTCTTCGCCTTCGGCGTGGAGACCGAGGCCGAGGCCCGCCGGGCGCTCTCGCTCCTGCGCCTCGACGAGGACGACCCGGCCGCGATCGGCCGTCTGATGTCCTACCGGGCAGGGCGCTGCTACATGCGCGACTTCGAGGGTCAGGTGGCGCCGGTGCAGATCGCGCCACCAGACTGGCTGGTGCGGGGCTTCGAGCAGGGCGGCTCGAAAGGGCGGGAGCGGTGAGGAGATGAGCCCGCGAGCCTGCACGGCGGCGAGGACGAGCGCGCCCGTCCTCGCCCTGGCCCTGGCCCTGATTCTGATCGCCACCGCCGATGCGGCGCCGCGGCGAGATGGCGGTGCTTCACCGGCGCGGGGAGGGGGCACGGCAGCCTCCGATGATCGCCATCACGACGACGGGCAGGCGCCAACTCCGGCGCCGGATCGCCAGCTCACCGACCCCGCCGAAGCCGCCACCGCGGCCGGGGCCAGGCAGCTCGGGGGCGTCGGGCCAGGTCGATCCGCTGAGCGGCCTCGGGATCGGCAACCCGGTCTGCGACCGCGTCGCCGAGATCCGCGACCGCGAGACCCGCCTCAGCTGCGAAGCGAACGGGACGCCGGAGAGCACCTACCCGGCATCCAACTACGGCTTCGACGTCTTCATCGACACCGGGGTCGACGCGCCGACGGGGACCTTCACGAAGGGGTTCGTGATGATCCTGAACGGGCTCTGGCTCGGGCTGATCTTCGTCTTGAAGCTGGTCCTCGCCCTGCTCGGCCTCGCCTTCGCCCTCAACCCCTTCGCCGAAGGCGAGACGATGCACGAGATCTCGGCCGCGGTCGGGCGGTTGTATGCGCGGGTGACGCAGCCGTGGCTCCCTGCGGCGGTGGTCTGCGGCGGCATCTGGTTCGCCTACAAGGCCCTCCTCCGCCGCGAGCTCGCCGCCGGAGTCGGCGGCACCCTGGCCGCGGTCGCGATGCTCGTGATCGCCCTTGGGTGGTGCAGCAGCCGCAGGCCTCGGTCGGCCGTCTCGCCACGATGTCCGATCGCGTCGCCCTCGGGGTGATCGGCGCTCCCCAGGCCGGCGGCGCCTCGCGCCCGTCCGGCAGCTACGCGGAAGCGATGTCGCGGCTGTGGGCGCGGCTGGTCGAGGTGCCCTTCGCCGGCCTCGACTTCTCCGACGTCGGCTGGGCGCTCTCGCGGCCTCCGCCCGAGGCGGTGGAGAAGGCCGATGAGAAGTTCTGCGAGGACCAGGGAGCACTCGCCCTGATGGCCGAGCTCGCCGACCTCGGCGTCGAGGAGGCCAAGGACGCCTGCGGCAAGTTCGCCGCTCGCCGCTACGGCAGGCCGCGGCGGGTGATCGACCTCTACCTGCGCTCCTCGCCCGGCAGCCCCGCGCGGCAGGCCCTCTGGGACTACTTCGACAACAACGACGACTACAAGCCGAAGGTCGCCGCCCAGGGGGGCGACGGGGTGCTGACCCGGCTCTCGATGCTGGCGCTCTTCGCGATCAGCCTGCTCGGTTCGGTCCTGCTCCTCGCCTGGCTCGCGATCCGCCTCTTCAGCCAGGCGGCGATCGCCTTCGTCCTCCTGCTCGTGGCTCCCTTCGCTCTCCTCTTCCCGCTGCTCGGCGACGCCGGGCGGCGGGCGTTCAAGACCTGGGGCCTGACCCTGCTCGGGGCTGTGATCGCCAAGGTGATCTACGCCGCCTTCCTCTCGATCGTCCTGCTCGGGATCACGATCCTCGGCCAGGTCGACGGACCCGGCGGCAGCGCCACCGGCTTCCTGCTTGCCTGCGCCTTCTCCTGGTCGGTCTTCCTCAAGCGGGCGCAACTGGTCGGCTGGTTCAGCGTCGGCGAGGCCGAGAAGGTTGCGGGCCGTGGCGTGGTCGCCCAGCTCGCGGCCCTCGGCCTCGCGCGGGGGGCGCTGCGCCAGGGCGGCTCCGGTATTCGCCGCGCCGCACGCGGAGGTGCGGGCTGGGTGCGTGCCCGCGGTGCGGAGCGCGCCCAGCTGACGAGCGAGACCGCGCGCGAGTCGCTCGGCACATCGGCACGCGCTCTCGCCGAGCGCCGCCACAGCGAAGCCGCCCAGACGGTGAGCGCGTTCGAGTCACGCTCCGCCCACCGATGGCCGCGCCAGGAGGTCAGCCCAAAGGAGGCGCGCGGGGACCTCACCGCCGTGCCGCGGCGTGCGGGCGCTTCCTCGCCGGCAACCCGGCCGCCGACCGAGCTCGAGTGGAGGCGCTATGAGTCGGCGAAGCGGCTGCTGGATCGCACTGCCCGCACCAGGGAAGAGACCGGCGAGCGGTTCTCGAAGGACGACCTCGCCAGCTTCGCGGCCCAGGACCGAGAGCTGGTGCGCCGCTCCTCCGACCCTGCCGACCACGCCCACCGCGTCGGACTCGACCGCCGCCACTTCGAGGAGCTGCGTGGCGTCGAGCGCGAGCGCGCGATCGAGGGGATCGAGAAGGCCCGCGCCCGCGACGAGCGCCGCCTGGAGGTGGCGAGCAGCGAGCCCGGCCGCGTCCGCGGCCGTGCCCGCCACCTCGCCGAGGGCACCCGGCAGCGATGGGAGGAATCGCCGGCCGAGCGGCGCGAGCGGCTCGCGCGGCTCCGCCGTCAGCGCCGGCATGCGCCCGATGCCACCTACGGGCGAAACATCTCGCGAGGCGGTTCCTGATCTCAGCACCCGCCCGGATCGCCGCGTTCCTCCTGCTCTCAGCCGGCCTGGTCGCCCTTGCGGTCGTGATGGCGCCAGGCGCACCGGCTCCGGCGCTCCAGCGACGAGCGGCGCCGGTCGCCGTCCCCCTTCCGGGCTCGCCCCTGCTCGCCGCCGCCGAGCGGCGCAAGGCCCACCTCGACAGGGCGTCAAGGACGTTCATCGAGGCCTTCCTGCGCTACGAGGTAGGCGAAGTTCCGGCCTCGGTCGGGCGCTCGATTCGCCGACTGAGCACCGCCGGCTTCGCCAGCTATCTACTGGGTGCCCCTCCGCGCCAGCTCGGTGGGCGCGAGCCGGCGCGGATCGTCGTAGTCGAAACCGCCTTCCTCGACCCGAGCGCCGATCGCGCCCTGGTCCGCGGGGTTGCGCGACGAGCTGACGGCCCCGAGGAGCTCTCCTTCGTCTTCGTCCTGCGGGGCGGCCGTTGGCTGGCGGCGAGGGCGGCGGAGTGAGCGAGCGCCGATCAGGCAGGGGCACCCCGGGGCTATTTGCGTTGCGCGTCGGCGCCAGCCTGATCGGCGTCAAGGTGGCGGTGACCGTCGCGGCCGGCATCCTCGCGCTGCTCGTCTTCATCGGCCTCTTCATCACCGCCGCCACCTCGGCGGTCGGCCAGTCGGGAGCAACCTGCGCCGCCGCGCCGAGGGCCGCGGGCGGGGTGCCGGCCAACTACGTGCCCTGGCTGGCGCGGGCCGCCGAGCGCTACCACCTCGGCCCGCGCGGCTTTTCGATCGTCGCCGCGGTCCATTACGTGGAGTCGGACTTCGGCCGCTCGAAGCTGCCGGGGGTGGCGCCCGGCACCAAGAACTACATGGGCGCGATGGGGCCGGGGCAGTTCCTGGAAGAAAGCTGGCCGCCCTTCGGCGTCGACGCCGACGGCGACGGGATCAAGGACCCCTACAGCATCCCCGACTCCATCTTCGCCACCGCCAACCTGCTCCATGCCTCGGGGGCGCCGCGGAACTGGCATGACGCGCTCTTCGCCTACAACCACGCCGAGTGGTACGTGCAGAAGGTGCTGGAAGCGGCCGAGCGGTTCGGCGCAGTGCCGGTCACCTGCCAGACCGGGATCGGCGGCGAGGCACTCGAACGGCTCGAAAGCGTCGCCCGCTGGATCGAATCCCGGCGCCTGCACTATTGCTGGGGCGGTGGCCACGCTGCGAAGCCCGGTCCCTCGGGCGGCGAGTACTGCTGGAGCGCCGGCGGGGAAAAGGTCTTCGGCGCGAGTGAAGCCGGCCTCGACTGCTCGGGAGCGGTCCGCTGGCTCCTTGTCCTCTCCGGCTTCACGGACACCGGCCCGCTCGTCTCCGGCGACTTCGCCAGCGCCTACCCGAGCGGGCCGGGCAAGCAGGTCACGATCTGGTCCAACGCTGCCCATGTCTTTGTGACCATCGCCGGCCGCGACTGGGGGACCTCGGAAACGAACTTCGCCCACGGCCCGGGCTATGCGGAGCACAGCAAGGCTGGATTCGTCGCTAGCCATCCGCCGGGTCTCTAGTCCCCTCGCCCCTGGGCCCTCGCGCGTCGCCTGCCCGCCCGTTTCGGGCGTGGCGGGCAGACGACGCAGCCAGACGAAAGGAGGGGGCGAATTCCTGTCCCAGCGGACTCAATACAGGTGATGAACGCAAGCGACCACGCTCTTCAGTGGGACGAAACGGGCGCGCGCTCCGTCGCACCTTTATGGACGGAGGACCCCACACAGCCCGAAAAACGTGATGGCGACCCTCGATCGCACGGCCGCCTCCGAGCCTCCGTTCAAATGGCCCCTCGGGCGGGTGCTGCTGACGCGCCGCGAGGCCGCAGCGGCCCTCGGGATGAGCCTCAGCCACTTCCAGCGTCATGTGCAGCCGTTCCTGCCCTGCGTGTACTCGGGGCAGCTGCGGCTGTATCGGCTTGCCGACCTGGAACGGTGGGCCGAGGGCGCGGTGTCCGTTCCAGGTCGGCGGTGAGCTGATGGCGGGTGTCGACACGAAAACCCGCTACCAGGGCATCTTCGCCCGCCACAGAGAGGGCTGCCGGGTCGAGCAGGATCGTCCCTGCAACTGCACCCCGAGCTACTTCGGGACCGCCTGGGATCGGATCGCTCACCGCACGCGCAAGACTCGCCATTTCCGGCTCATCAACGAAGCCAGGCCGGCGCGGGCGGACCTCCAGGCATCTCTGCGGAAGGGCGAGGTCCCGGTGTCCTCGACGATCTCCTTCGGCGAGGCCCGGACCCAATTCATTAAAGACGTCAAGGATGGAAAGGCTCTCAACAAACACCGCCGCCCTTACAAGCCGAACGCTGCCGACGACCTCGAATCAGCGCTCAACCAAGTCTCAGAGGAGATCATTCGCCGTCGATTCACCCGCGTCACGCGAGGCGAAATTCAGGCGATGGTTGACGCTCGCAGCGCCGGGCCCCACAAGCTCTCCAGCTCGCGAATCTCCTCGATCGTCAACGCGATCCGCTCTCTCTATCGGTGGGGGAAGGAGCACGAACTAGCCGACTTCGATCCGGCCAAAGAGATCAGGCTGCCGGCGAGCGATGCCAAGCCCCGCGACCGGGTCGCGACGCCTGCCGAATTCGGAAAGTTGATCGCCGCCATCTTCGAGACGACCCCCGCCGAGAAGGAGGAAGGAAAGACCCGCGACCGAGACGCCGCTCGCAAAGACGCGCTCCCATTCGCGCTTGCCGGCTATGGCAGCGCCCGCCATCAGGAGATTCAGATCCTCGATTGGGAACACCTCAACCTTGACGTTGGCGGAGGCGAGCTTGCCGGGGACGAGGCCGGTCGGAAGCCCGGCGGCTCCTGGCGGGTGATCTTCTTCGTTAAGCCCTTGTGGGATCTGCTGCTCGAGGAGTGGGAGGCCCAGGGCCGACCGACCAGCGGAAAAGTGTGTCCGCCGCGGAAAAAAGGCAAGTCCGGCCTTCTCGCCCTCAACACCCTCCAGGCCAGAATCCACAAGCGCTGGCAAGAACAGAGATTGACTCCGATCGGCCTGCACGAGTCTCGCCACACCACGGCGACCTGGCTCGATCATGCCGGCGTCTCGCCCAAGGTGATCTCAGAATTCGTCGGCCACAAGACCCCCGAGTATCAGCTTGGCGCCGCCAGAATCACCCTGCAGGTCTACACCCACATGCTGCCGGGCGAGCTGGAGCGGGCTCGGGTCTTGTTCGACAAGTTCTTGGTGGAGCGAGCAGCCGACGATCCGGTCTCCGCTCTGACGTGCGCCCGCGCGACGAAATAATGCGGAGTCAGCCCGCCGCGCTGAGGACGCTAGGCCGGGTGTTGGACGTCAGCGCGCGGTGTCGTGGGGGTATCGAACCACCCGGTCTGATACTGCTCCGGTTTATATGAGCGACCCCCGCATTCCAGAGGCCGCGATTCGCTCGGCCGTGGACGGCTTGGAGGAGATCGAGTTCCTCGACCGAGGCGCCCAGGGCGACGCTTGGCGCATCCGCCGCAACGGCGGTGGCGACGAGGTCCTAAAGGTCATCGTCCAAGGCGACAGCGCGCGCGTCGCCAAGGAGATCGGCGCCATGAAGGCCGTCGATAGCCACTTCGTCATGGGGTTCACCGAAGCTAGCTCCCTTGAGCACGCCGGCACCGGCTACCCCTACATCATCGGCGAGTATGTGCCGGGCAGATCGGTTGGAAGCCGCGTGCTGGATGGCGAATGGCCGAGCAAGGACGAGGCGCTTGCGGCTGGGGTGGGGATGCTTCGCGGCCTGGCCGCGATCCACGCAGTAGAAAAGGTGCATCGCGATATCAAGCCGGGGAACCTCGCTATTCGCGACGACGACTGGTCAAAGCCGGTGATCCTCGACCTGGGCTTGGTCCGGGACATGCTCGGCGACACGCTCACGGCGTATCCCGACCTCATGGGGACCGTTCTCTACATGTCTCCGGAGCAGCTCAGGAAGGAAAAGGCGGTGAAGCGATCAGACGTATTCGGCGCCGGTGTGACGCTGTACCTGCTGCTGACCGAAGGCAAGCACCCCTTCCTCGTCGTGGGAGAAACCGTTGCGATCGAGGTTCTCGAGGAGAGGATCAGAGACGAGGACTGGCCCAAATGGGAGGACGCGGATGGCGTGAGCGACGAGGTCAGGGAGGTTCTGGAACTTCTCCTGCGGCCGGATGCATACCGTCGACCACGCGCTGACGCGGCAGCCGAAGCGCTGGAATCAGTGATGGAGGCTGTCGCCTGACCCTTCCTGACGCCCCCGTCTTCTTCGTCCAGCACACCTCCAGGGGTCGAGCCCATGATCGGCTGTCTGCCGTCGCGGAGGCAAGGAGTAAACAGTCGAAAGCGCCCCCTGGCCTGCTGCTCGATTTCGGAGCAGTGCACCTCCGGGGCATTGAGGAGGACAAAACGAAGGCCGGGAAACTGGCGCCCATCCTGCCCTCCGGCTCCGCCTACGAGATCGCCTCGAAATGGAAAGTGCCGATGGCCTCTTGGGTGCAGCGCAGCTCCCAGCACGAAAGCCCAGTGGAATGCGACCGTCAAAGAGTCTCTCAAGAAGCAGAGGGAACTAGACGTGGATGCCTTGGTCGTCCCCGGTGCGGAGCTCGAAGCTGGCGACTATCCCAAGGGCCTTGAAGACCAAGTAGACGCGATCCGACGCGCCTGGGCAGAACGGCCCGACGACGACCCACCTTGGTTCGCTGAGTTTTGTCTCCACGACGACTGGATCAAAAACCAGAACGCATGCAGGTTGGTCCTCAACCTCTTGACCGACCTGCCCGACGCGATCGGCATTGCCCTGCGGATCAGGTTCGCGAAACGGGACGCTGCGGGCGACGCCTCCGTACTCGGGAAGCTCCGGTTCGTCGTCGCGGCCCTGGCGGATGACCGGCGAAAGGTTCTGCTGATCCAGAGCGGGATCGTGGGGTGGCTCTCCCTAGCCTGGGGTGCCTGGGGTTTCTCGGCCGGGATGAGCCAAGAGTCCTGGCTCTACCACCGGACTGTCATCAGGCGGCGCAGCGGGCAACCCTCTCCTCCGCGAGTAGAGGGGTACTTTGAGCGGCAGTTGCTCCATCCGGTGCTGTCGACCGATCACGGCCGGCTGTCGAATGCGACGGGGTACAGCCAGTGCGGGTGCTCGTTCTGTGGTGCCTTGGCCAAAGGGCGCGCCTGGGACCACAACGCCTCTGCCCAGCACAGTCTTTACTCGCTGGCCTCCCTGACCGAAGCCGCGGCCGGCTCAGACCGCGCTGCCCGCCGAGACGCCGTCCGGGCGACCATCGAATCCGCCCAGAACCTTTGGGCGCAGTGGAAAGGAACCTCTGGGCTTAGTGGCCAGGCAACGCCAGCGGGGCTATCGGTCTGGCGGAGCCTCGTGTAGGGATCGCTCCCGGTTCGTCTCCGCTTGCCAGCGCGTGCTGCAGCGCCTGCTCGGCGGCCCACGCGCTGATTACCCCAGACATACGCCGCGCTCTCGCGGGGCGGACGACCACGTTCAGACCTTCGTCCTCGCCAAGGTAGGCAAGTCCGACGCCAGCCCGGGCGATCTCCGCAGGTGCATCCTGCGGAGGGCGTTGCCCGAGTACGAGCCACACCGCGTTTGACCAGGCCTGGTACGCCCACGCTTGGTGAATCGCCCGCCGCCAATCGGATCGTTTCAACTCCGCTGCGACCATCCGTCGGCCAACGGGGCGCCATGATTGGTGCGTTCGATAGCGACGGACACTTCTTCCATCCTCAGCCAAAGCGCCGGTTTCAATGCCGATGCGGGCGGCCCGCCTGATCCCAGAATCGCTGATCCCGAGGAGACCAGCTAGTTCGGCGACGGAGAATGACCTACGGCGGCAAGCGGCAATGATCCGCAAAGCGAGGAGGTCGTCAGTCGGCTGTATTTCGGCCTTCCTCCGATCCCTCAGCGCGCCATGGTCGAATTGGACCGCCACCAGATCGGCTACGCCCAGAGGCCCGACGATCTCCCGCGCTACGAAGTCAGGCGCCTGTCGAAATCGCCACCACTCTTCCGTGGCCTGAGCGACCAACTCGGTCATTTCAGCCTCTCGGGCCGGGGCAAGACCGGGCGTGGAGGTTGCAGCGCTCCAGGTGTCGGCAGGGGACGGCATCGGTTCCGATTCTGACTAGTGAACCGCCGCGGCGTCTCCCAAAGCCAGCGACGCGGAGATTATTCGCCGCGTCTTGCGACAGCCCTCTCGGGGGATGCCGACCGCAGCCAGGTCGAGGTAGTCTGCTTCAGCATTTCCCCTGGCAGGGTCCACGCAGCGGGCGCCACGCACAGGCCGATGCGATCCGCCCGTCGCTTCATTCCCCTAGGCATTCCCCTGGCGACGGCGTCAACGAGGATTTGGCTCTGTAGCGCGAGGGGGAAGGGGTCAAACTGGCTAAGGCACCGGTCTCCAAAACCGGCGATTCTAGGTTCGAGTCCTAGGTGCCCCGCTCAAGCCCGCTTGTAGAGCCAAAAGTCGGAAGTGCCTGCCGACTTAAGGCACCGGTCTAATCTGGAGAGGAACGTCCGCAATTTGCGGGTTTCTAGCTCTAAAATTGGTCCGTTCTGAACCTCTCGTTCCCCCGCCGTTCCCTCGGGGGATCTTCCCGGGTAGCTCGATGTGGAACTAGGTCCCCGCTGGTTAAGTCGTCCGTCAACGCGGCAGGCGCGTCCGCTTGAAGAAGACCGGATGCCGACATGCCCTCGTTGTCCCATTGCACCGGGAACCCCGTCGCGGCATTGCATGGCAAGCGGGTTTGCGCCGCTCGTGATTTGCCGGCAATTGAGCCCGATATGCGTGGATATGCCGTGATCGTCGGGGAGTTCTGGCAGAGCGCGGATTTCTGCCAGAACGAGGTTCCACGGGTTTTAAGCCGTTCGGTCCAGCGGTTCGCTCGCTCGGGTAGCCGGCCATGGTTCGACCGACTCCGCGGCGGAACCCGGGATCCGGATGCGATTCAGAACCGAGGCCTTCTCCGAGTCACTGCGCTGGCAGCGCCCGTCCGCCAGTCATTACAATTTCGGCAGTTCAGCGGGGTGAGGGCTTTGACCCTATCTGAGTTGTGACGCGCTACAGCGCGATTTTCTCTCAGAGCCTGGCTGGCGGACATAGCTTCAAAGGCTCCGCGGTCATAGACCGCAAGGATTAGTCGCCTATTAGGGCGGCGAAGAGATTCATTCATTGGATACGGCGAGCTTGAGAAGCAGCGGCTCCGGGCCCTGCCCGCGGGGCCGCCGAATCCTGTTAGGGAGTACCTATGTGCTGTCGACAGTAATTCGTCTTTTCAGTCGCGGCCTCGGGCAGGGAGGGGTTGGCGACGGTCAGAGAGACGAAGTTGCTGGTCCCGAAGAGGCACCCGATAGAGAAAGCCCTGGAGAGACGACCCAGGACTGCCAGGCGAATCGAAGAGGCGGAACTTCGCCTGGTTGAAGCGGTGGCGAAGCGTGCCGAGGATCGGGTTCAAAACGAGGGCCGGCGCGAAGAACTAGCGGTCGCGCGGGAAGAGATTGCGCTCGGCTCGGACCTGGTCGAGCGCAGACGACGACGGACAGTGCTGGCGCGCGAAGTTGCCGTGCTGGCCAAGGATGCCGCGGCTGCCGCATTGTGGATCGTGGTGGCAGCGGCCCTGGTCGTCTCCGTACTCATCGGCGAGCGGGATACCGCTCTCACGATTCTGTGCGTACTGGCAGGGAGGAGCGGTATCACCATCCTCCGGAGTGGCTCCGGCGATTGACGCGCCGCTTTGCCCGCCTATTCATAAGGCGGAGTTATCGGGCGTGGGGGAGCCCACTTTCAAAGACTTTTATCGCTAGATCCAGCGCGGCTTGCCAGGTGCCGAAGCGGTTGTAGGCGGTCTCTCGCCGACGGCCGGTCGGTCCAGTCCGATGAGCACGGCCAGCGATCAGTTTAGTGCTTGAACTCGCATCGCCTCGATGATCGCCTTTCCCGCTCTAGCGCTTCTTCTCAACTTGAGAAGCGCCCTGTAGTCCGGCGGTGAAGGAGCCGAAGTTGCGTCGGTCCGTGCGCGAGGACGGATGGCCGGTTGACGGCCATTCCAGTTCCTGCTCTGCCGGCGGCTGCGCGTGGCGTGAGGGCGGCGAGGATCTCCGCCCGGGTCCGGATCGGCTTGATTGACACCAGACCTCGGCCCGCGGCGAGCATTCTCGGTATTGACAGGTTGAAAGCTGAGTGAATGGGTACTTCCCAAGTACGCAGGTCCGTCCATTCCATTTGGCAGGGGGAATATTCGTGTTCGAGGTACCGCTTGGCAGTGCCGGTCGCGCACGGGTCGATCATCCATCAGCCAATAGAGCCCGGACGGAGTGCTCATTGTGAGCGGGCGAACCGAACTGCGATGGCTGGCCTTCTTCGTGGTCCTCCTCGCGGCCTTGGCGACCGGGCAGGTTGCGCGCGGGGGGGAGGACGCTCGCGCCGCTGAGAATCCTGCCCCGGCGAGCGCGCCCCTGCCGGATCCCGACGCGATTTCCGCGGCCTTGGCGGCGGGGCACAAGAATTACCTGGAGGACCTGGCCCGCCGCGAGGAGGAGCTCGCCAGCCCGCAGGCGGTCGCCGAGCGGCTGCGTTCCCTCAGCGCCTACGCGGACCTCGGCGCCGCCGAGGCCCAGCAGCTCGCCTTCTCGGCTTTCGCTCCGACCTTCGAGGAGCTCGACCAGGATCCCGCCCGCTTTCTCAGCGACGCCCGGCTGGAGCGGGTGGTCGAAGCCGACGCCGCCACCGTGACCAGCGAAGGCGAGACGCAACTGCTGGAAGCCGGAATGCCGGTGCGGGCGGAGGACGAGGAAGGTGAACTCGCCAAAGTCGACCTCGGTCTCGTTCCCGCCGAAGACGGCTGGGAACTCGAAAACCCGCTGGTCGGGGTCGAAGTGGGGGCCTCGGTCGAGGAAGGGGTCACCCTGCCGGAAGCAGGGGTGACCGTCGTCCAGGTGGGCGCCGAAGGCAGCGCCGCCCGGCCGCAAGGCGACAGCGACCTCTTCTTTCCCGAAGTCGACGTGGGCACCGACACCGACCTGATCGTCTCGCCGACCTCGACCGGGGTGGAGCTGTTCGACGTACTGCGCTCGCCGGCGAGCCCCGAGACGTTCCGCTTCCAGTTCCAGTTGCCCCCCGGCGCCAAGCTGCGGCCGGGACCGGCCGGCAGCGCCGAGGTGGTGGTCGACGGTGAGGTCGGCATCTACGTCCCGAAGCCATGGGCGCACGACGCGCAGGGAACCGCGATCCCTGTCGAGATGACGGTTGAGGACGATTCGCTGGTCCTCGCCGTCGACCACCGCGGTCAGGACCTCGCCTACCCGATCCTCGTCGACCCGACGATCTACCAGGACTGGGGCTGGTGGTACGCCGGGCAGAACCTCCAAGGCCTCTCGGCCTTCTACTTCCAGACCAGCCCCGGTGGCTGGTGGGCGCACGGTACCTACGCCGACCCCGGCGGCTTCCCAGGGTACGACGGCAAGGGGTTGTTCGTCTGGTCTGACCCGGGCAACCTGGGGTCAGACCAGTGGGGCCAGTGGGTCCGCCCGGCGCCTAACGCTGGCAGCTACCTGGCCGCCGCCACCATCAACCCCTTCTGGCGTCAGGACAACCCCTGCAACGACCCGACCCGCGACTACCAGCCATACGACTACGAGGGCATGTGGAACGGCGAGGGCGGCGTTGGCTGGAACGAACTTCGCTTCAACGACGCAAAAAACCAGAACTACACCAGCCTGCCCACCTGGGGCCGGGCGCTGATCTTCGGCCTCAGCACCGACTGGCGGGGCAGGGAATCGCCCTGTTATCGCCACCTGATGGCGGGCGGCGTCGGCATCTGGCTCGACGACTGGCAGAACCCGAGCGTCTCGATCGGCCTGCCCACGGGCTGGCTCAAAAAGGACGGCACCGCACGCTCGCTGAGCGTGGCCGCTGCCGACGGCGGCCTCGGCGTGCAGAGCGTCGCCATGACCTCGCCCGCCTCGATCGGCTGGAACCAGCCCTGGTGCGCCGGCACCTACGACAACCCCTGTGCCGGGTCGAGGAGCGGGACGATCGGGTTCACGACCTCGGGGTATGCCGAAGGAGCGGTCGGTGTGACGGTCCAGGTCTCCGACCCGACCGCGAAGAAAGGATCGGCCAGCGGCACGATCTACGTCGACGGCACGGCACCGACCCTCGGCCTCAGCGGTTCCACCACGCCTACGACCTACGAACTGCAGATCGACGCCAACGACGGCGGCCCCGGCGTTCCGCGCTCAGGCGTCAAAGAAGTGAAGGTGTACCTGGACGGACAGCTGAAACAGACGAAAACCGGCAGCTGCACGACCTCGGGCTGCGGCGCCTCACTCAGCTTCAAATACAGCCAGAGCCTGGTCGGCCTCTCCCAGGGAACCCACACCGTCGAAGTTGTCGCCACCGACCAAGTCGGCTACACGAAAAGCTCGCAGACGACGTTCAAAATCGAAGCGCCGAACACGATCATCGATTCAGGCCCGGAAGGACTGACCAAAACCGACACGCCGACCTTCACCTACCACTCGACCGTGGCCGGATCGACCTTCCAGTGCCGCGTCGACACGGGCGCCTGGGTCAGCTGTCCCGGGACCGGCTACACCACCGCCAAACTAGAAGAAGGCCTGCACAGCTTCGAAGTCAAAGCAACCAGCGGCATCGGACTCGAAGATCCGACGCCGGCGAAACGCGAATTCAACGTCCTCGGCCCGCCCGACACGACGATCGTCTTTGGCCCGAAGGGAATGACGAGCGCGACGCGACCCACCTTCGGCTACCGGTCCGGCAACCCGCAAGCCTGGTTTGAATGCAAGCTCGACGCAATGTCCTACGTACCCTGCGGACCGGCCACCTACGAAGCCCTGGAGGGGCATCCGGGAGAAGCGCTCGCCGCAGGCGCGCACACTGTCTCGGTTCGCGCGGTCAACCAGCTGGAAGTCGCCGACCCGACCCCGGCAGTCGCCTCCTTCACGGTCGACACCGCCGCACCGAAAGTGGAAATCACCAGCGGCCCCGAAGGGCCGACCAACCAAGCACGGCCGACCTTCAACTTCAACGCTTCGGGTGGGACCGTCGCCTGCTTCCTCGAAGCCGAAGGCGAACCGGAAAGCGAAGAAGGGGAACCGCCCTTCGGGCCCTGCACCACCACCTCCTCGTACACGCCGCCGAGCAACCTGCCCGACGGCAGCTACGAATTCCGCCTCCAAGCTCGGGACGCGGCGATGAACGAAGCCGAAGAAGTACGCGCCTTCAGCGTCGACACGACCGTCCCCGACACGACCATCACCTCGGCGCCGCCGGCGACCACCGACGATTCGACGCCGACGATCGAATTCACCTCCACGGAGGCCGAATCGGCCTTCCAGTGCCGCTTCGACGCGGAAGCCTTCCGTGCCTGCTCGGGCCCGGGCGCCACCGACACCCCCGCCACCGCTCTTGCCAACGGCGCACATACCTTCAGCGTCCGCGCGATCGACGGCGCCGGCAACGTCGACGCAACCCCGGCGACGGCCGCCTTCACGGTGCTCACGAGCGGGCCCCAGACCACCATCAACTCCGGTCCCGATGGGGCGATCGGCGTCACCGAAGCCACCTTCACCTACTCGACGAACGTGACGGCGAGCATGGAATGCAGGCTCGACGGGGCCTCCTTCTCGAGCTGCGCGACGACCAGCAAGACCTACACCGGCCTCGCGCAGGGCGAACACGTCTTCGAAGTGAGGGGGAAAACCACGGTCGCCGATCCGACGCCGGCTCGGCGCGCTTTCATCGTCGACACCTCGGCCCCGTCGACGCCGCTCCTGAGCGGTGCGATCTTCGAAGAAGGCGGCTACGGCCTCCACTTCAAGGTTGAAGCGACCGACGGCAGCCCGACTCCGTCGTCGGGCCGTCGATCGGGAGTCGAATCGGTGCAGATCCTGCTCGGCGGAGAAGTCGTGATGGAACTGGGGGCCGAATGCACCGCGAAAGTCTGCCCGTCCAACTTCGTGCGCGGGGCCCAGATTCCCTGGGAACCGCTCCTCGCGGCCCCGGCCGGGACGAGCGTCCAAGCGCGGGCGACGGACGGCCTCGGTCACATCGCAACCGCGAGCCTGGAAATCAAACAGCCACACGAGCAGGCGGTCGAGCCCTCCGATGGATCGGGAGGCGGCACGTTCTCGCTTCTGGCCGCCGGGTGCCAGGGCCCCGCTCAACCTGAACCCAGGGGCACCCGCTTGATCGGCACCTGCGGCAAAGACACGCTCGTGCCGTCCAAGAAGATCACCGAAGTCGTAGCCCTCGACGGCGATGACGTGATCATCGGCAACCCCAAGACCAAGACGATCAAGGGCGGCGACGGCGCGGACATCATCCGTGGCGGCGGCGGGAACGACGTGCTGAGGGGCGAAGGTGGGGCCGACTACATCTATGGCGGGAACGGGGACGACGACCTCTTCGGAGGGGACAGCGCGGACGTGCTCGACGGCGGCCCCGGGGAGGACGATCCGCTGGCCGGGGGCGAAGGCAATGACACCCTTCGCGGCGGCCAGGGTCCCGACAAGTTCTTCGGCGGGGGCGACACCGACACGGTGAGCTTCGCCGACGTGCTGGCACCGGGCTTCGCCGAAGCGGAACTGTTGAACGACAGCGCGAAAACCGGCCGGCCCGACCTGTTTGCGAGCGCGAAACAGAAAGCGACGGCAAGCGGCATCGCCAGCTTCCCTCCGATCACGGAAGCCGGTGTCTACATCCGCTTCGCTGATGAGAAAGGCGAATTGGTCCAGGCTATCGGGGGCGATCCGGCCCAGGGTGGCGGCACCGACACCCTGAAGAAGGGAGAAACCGAGCGCATCGTCGGTTCGCCGTTCGGCGACTGGATCGAAGGCGAAGTAGCGAAAACGAGCATCGACCCCGGTCCCGGTGAAGACATGGTCTTCAACGCCGGCGCCGGATTGGTGCCAGACAAAGATGGCGCGGATTGGGTCAACGGCGCGCGCGGTGCCTACAATCCCCCCGCCAAGCCGATTGCGGACGTATACCAAGCCGGCCTCGAGAAGAACGTTTACGTGATCGGTAGCGGGACGGGCGAGACCCTGTCCGCCAACGTGGCGGACAATCAAGTCAAGGTCACCGGGGCAGTGAACAAATCGCTGTCGGTCAAAGGGGGCCTGGGGGCCCTGGTCATCTACGGCAGCGGGGGCGACGACGTGACCAGGATGAGCGGCGAGAAGAAAGCGCGCCCTGGCGCGATCCTGCTCAGTGGCGGCCCCGGCAGCGACAGGCTGTTCGGCGACTCGATAGAAGAGCTGATCGTCGACGGGATCCAGCAGACCCCCGGCGTAGGGGAGAGGCTCTTCGGCGGCGGTGGCGAAGACGACCTCGCGCAGAGCGAAGGCGCGGACAAAGTCGAAGGCGGCCCCGACGACGACCTCTTCCTCAACTCGCGGATCTGCGAAGGCGATTCCTATTACGCCTTCGACCAAAAATTCAATTCCGACGCCCCGGACTCAAAAGAGGCAGCCGAAGAAGCGGAAGACAACGCTCAGTTCCACCTGCTCCCGGACTTCGGCGTTTACGCCAACATGCAGGAAGAAAAACTTGGCGGGCTCGGCACCAACTTGGTCCAAACGTACGAGCGCAACTGCGGCACGCAGGGTGGGCCGGAGACGTTCAAGGACTTCAACGCCTTCGAGGGCTCGCCCCAGAACGACCTCGTCCGCGGCAACGAGAACCACAACTACATCCTCGGGCGTGGTGGTGAAAACAGGCTCTACGGAGCCAGCGGGGCCGACACGCTCCTCGTCAACAACGCACACCCTGAACTGTGGGTCGACTGCGGCGGCGGACAAAAAGACGGGGACATCGCCCATGTCGACAAAAAGTGGGACCTGCAGTACCGGCCACCGGCCAAGAAGCTGAAAGCGAGCTGCAGAGTGGTCAAGAAGAAGGCCAAGTACAGCGACAAGCAGCAGGAAGGCCCGTGGCCCAATTTGGACCGCAAACCCAATGAAGAAGGTGGCGGTGGCAAAGCGGCGGCGGCTTCGACCAGCAGCACGGGCCAGATCTCGACCCTGGCGGCGTTCGCCGGCGAACCCGGGGAAGAAACCGCTTTTTCGACCGCCGAATTCAGCCTCGACGAGACCACCGGCACGACTGCCGCCAACGCGCTCGACGAAGAATCCCCGGCCACCTACATGGCCAAAGGCGTCGGCCCCGCGGTGGGCGGCCCCGGTCCGGTCCTGGGCGGAGAAAGCGCCCTCCTCGAAGACGAAGGGGTAGAAGGAGGATCCTCGATATCGCTTGACGGCTCGACCGCGTACGTGGATCTGAACGGCCAGGCCGCCCCCGAAGGCGGCGAAGGGTATTCCGCCTCGGTCTACGTCAAGTTCGCCGCAGCGGCGGGTAAACGCGAATACCTCTTCTCGAGCGCCGGGAGCGGACAGGGAGCATTCCTCTACCGGGCGCCGAACGGATCGATCGTCTTCACCACGAACCTGCTGTTCGGTGGGCCCACGGTGGTCTCCGAACCAGTCTCGGCAGGCGACTGGCATCAGGTCGTGGCCTCGCTGGATGGCGAGACGATCTCGCTGAACGTCGACGGCTTCCCTTACGAGCTCGATTACGACTCCGACGTGATGCCCGCTCCGGCGCTCTCTCCGGAAAGCCTCCTCGGCGCCGGGCCCGGCGCCACCAACCTCCTCGCCGGCAGGCTCGACGAGTTCATCTCCTACGAAGGCGTCCCCGGCGAAGGCGAAATCTTCTCGATGCTCGCCGCAAGCCGGGCGCAGATCGCCGAATACCTGCCGGTCTCCGCTCCCGCAGGCGACGAAGACGGCGACGGCGTCGCCGACGACTTCGACAACTGCCCGGCCAGCTCGAACCCCGACCAAGCCGACGGCAACCTGGACGGAATCGGCGATGCCTGCCAGATGGCTGACCAGGACGGAGACGGCGTCGAAGACGGATCCGACAACTGCCCGAGGATCTACAACCCCGAACAGACCGACACCAACGGCGACGGGGTCGGTGACGATTGCTCGAACCTGACTCCGGAAGTTGAAACCGGCGGGGCGACCGCCGTGAAAACGACGACGGCGGCGATCGAAGGCAGCGTCAGCCCCGAAGGGTCGGCGACGAGCTACTACTTCGAATACGGGACGACCACTGCCTACGGGACGAAAATCCCGCTCAGCCCGAAAGCGGTGGGTTCGGGCTTCACCGAGGTGGCCGTCAGCCAGGCGCTGACCGGGCTGACCCAGGGCACGACCTACCACTACCGCTTGGTGGCCACGAACGCGGCCGGGACGGAAAACGGCTTCGACCAGACGTTCGTGACGCTGAAAGCCCCGAAAGCGACGACCTACTTTGCTGCGAGCGTCGGGCAGAAAACCGCCACCTTGTGGGGCGGCGTCAACCCCGAAGGGTCGGCGACGAGCTACTACTTCGAGTACGGGCCGACCACGTCCTATGGGACCAAAGTCCCGGTCAGTCCGAAAGAAGTGGGTGCGGGAACCGGCGAAGTGACCGTCAGCGAGGCGGTCGCGAGCCTGACCCCGAGTACGACCTACCACTTCCGCCTGGTGGCGACGAGCGTTGCCGCCACGACCATTGGTGTCGATCGGAGTTTCACCACGCAAACCCCGCCGGCGGCCACCAACCTCGCCGCGCTGCCCGTGACGGATCCGTTCAACGGTACGACCAACGCCGTCTCCAACTTCGGCACCAAATGGTCGGTGCTCGGCTGGGCGTCCGGGAAGGGTGAAGACTGGAGCGGCGGATGGAGCGCGGTCCAGGCGCACCCCGCCATCAACGGCGCTTACTTCCAGCCCACTGTCGCCGACGTCGGGACGGGATCCGCCGCCGCCGTGACGGTTGCTTCCGGCCCCGGGAACAACTTCCCCAGCCGTTACTTCGCCGTCTGGCTCGACATGCAGACGCCGGGAGGTGCCCGCAGCGGCTATCAGCTGCGGTTCGTGCAGACCTCGCTTGACGTCTACGAAGTGATCCTGGCGAAGTGGTCCGCCGGGACGGAAACCGTTCTTGCCACGAAAACCGGATACGCGCTTGCCGCCGGCAGCTCGGTCGCTCTCGTCGACGAAGGAAGCACGGTGGGAGCGTGGGCCAACACCGGTTCCGGGTTCACGCAGATCCTGTCGGGCACCGACAGCGCCTTCAGCGGTGGCAACGGCGGCGTCGAGGCCTCGGGGAACGTCACCAGGCTGACCAACTTCAAGATCGGCCAGCTTCTGCCGTCGGTGACGAACATGACCGCCGCGCTCGGCGCCCTGCGGCTCGACGACGCCTTCGCGACCTCGGAGCTGCCCCTCTCGGGGGGAGGCTCCTGGGCGGCGCTCGCCTGGGACTACGCCTCGGCCAACCGGACCGGCCAGGTGGTGGCCAGCGAAGGGTGGGGCCCCTACGACGCCTTTGAAGTCACCGAAGCGATCAACGGCGCCTACTGGACGAAAGCGACCTTCGCCGACACCGGTTCTGGTGACGCCGTCGCGGCGACGCTGAAAGCGCGACCGGGCCTCGCCAACCGACACTTCGAGCTGCTGCTCAACATGCCGAATCCGGCGTCCGCGCGAAGCGGTTACGAACTCCGCTTCACCGAACCCACCGCCAACACCGGCACCTACACGGTCACGCTCGTGAAGTGGGTGACCGGCACGCCGACCACCTTGGCTTCGCAGACCAACGTCTCACTGGCGGTTGGGGGTCGGTTCGCGTTGGTGCACAAAGCCGGCGTCCTCTCGGCCTGGACCGCGGGAGCGTCGGGTGAATTCACCCAGCTCCTCTCGGCGAGCGATACGACCTACCAATCGGGGTATCTGGGTATTGCCGGCGGCGGCAACTTCGGGCGGCTGGCGAACTTTCGGGGCGCGCAGCTGCCGCCGTTCTAACGACTTTCCCGAACCGAGGGGGTTACAAAGGAGACGATGAGCGGGGTCCAAGCGCTGAAGAAAGCATTAATCGGCTGTGCCGTGCTGCTTGCGCTCACGGCCGGGGCGGCGCTCGCCGCCGATCCCACCAACACCACCTTCGGAACGGACGGGATCTCCCAGGTCGAAGCGCGCTTCACGCCTCCCGAAGACCTCGAGCAGGTGGGCGGAATCGCCGATCTGGAAACCGCCCGAGGCGGGAAGATGCTGGCAGCCGTCTACCCGATCGCGCGCGACGGGCAGTACTTCGCCGCGGCCCGCATCAATCCCGACGGCTCGCCCGACCGGGGCTTCGGTAGGAACGGGTTCACCCGCCCCGTGAGTATCTCTTCCCGCAAACGGGAAAGCGGCGGAGTCCTGCAGGCCGAAGCGGTCGCCGGGCTGCGGAACGGCAAGGTTCTGCTCGCGGGCTTCTACGAAAACTATGGAAAGTTCGCCCCTGCAATCGCCCGGTTCATGCCCAGAGGCGGGCTCGATCCTGCATTCGGCCGCGGGGGGAAGGTGGTTCCCCGTCCATCCTTCAACGGGCGGCCGATCGGGACCGGAGGCGGGGGCGAACTCCTTCACGACGTGGTGGTCAGGCGCGACGGGACGATCATCGGCGCCGGGGACCTCATCGCCGCCCCCCGCGGCACGCCGGGCGCCGGTCCGAGGCGCCCGGGCGCCGTCGTCGTCGCCTACCGACCCAATGGAAAGATTGACCGCAGCTTCGGCCGCAACGGCCGCTTCAGGATCATTCCGCGGCGTAGCGGCCGCTTCAGCGGCTACACCGGTTTCACCGAGGTCAAGGCTCTCCCCTCCGGCAAGCTCCTGGTCTCCGGCTACATCCACCAGCGATACGTCCTCTACCGACTCACCGCCGGCGGCAGGATCGACCGCAGCTTCGGCAAGAACGGCAGAGTCGCTTTCGCAAAGCCAGGGGCACGCTCGCTCAGGATCATCTCCTTCTTCGAGGCGCCCTTTGCCGTCGATTCCCGGGGCCGCATCGTCCTCTGCGTCCCTCTCTTTCCAGAAGGTTCCGAAGAGCCGATCGCCTTCCTGCGCCTGCTGCCCGACGGCCGTCGCGACCGCTCCTTCGGGCGGTCGCTCTATATGGAACGGGCCCCGATCGACGGGCATGAACCGGCGCCGCGAAAGCACGGCGTCCAGTTCTTCAGCTTCGAACCCCTGGCAATCGCGATCGACGGTCGCGGCCGTGCCCTCGTCACCGGCGGCGAACTGGCCCCTTACACCCGCGGGCAGGAGGAACCAGGGCACGAAGATTTCACCTCCCGCCGCTTCCTCCCCAACGGCCGGCGCGACCGCTCATTCGGCGAAGCCGGCGTCTGGCACACCGCCCCGCCCGGCTCCCAGAGCCTCGCCCGCGCCGCCCTGACCCAGCCAGACGGCAAGGTCGTTGCCGGTGGCTGGGTGCAGCTCGAGCGCTTCGGGGGCAACGGACCCGGCAACACGGCGATGATGCTGACTCGGTATCGCTAGCAACGGGCAGCGAACTGCGTGGGTAAGGAGATGCACCAGGTCAAAACGAAGACCCTCGCGATCGGCACGGGCGCGATCTGCTGCTTTTTCATCGCGGTGGCCGGAGTCGGAGCAGCGCCCCCGCACTGCCTCGGCAAGCCGGCGACGATCGTCGCCCAGGGTGCGGTCCGGGGCACCGCCCAGGCCGACGTGATCGTCGCCGGTCCCGGACGCGACCGGATCGACGGCCGCGGCGGCAACGACCGGATCTGCTCCTACGGCGGCGCTGACGCGGTCGAAGGCGGCGTCGGCAGCGACCGCATCGACACCGGCGCGGGGGACGACGAAATCGTCGCCGGCAACGGCAGCGACATTGTGCTCGCTGGCCCCGGCGCGGACACGGTGATCGGCAAACGGGGGAACGATCGCTTGCTGGGGGGTGCCGGGCCGGGCGACTTCCTCGACTCCGGGCTCGGGGACGACACCCTCGACGGCGGGGCGGGAGGCTCCGACCAGGTGATCGGTGGCGTCGGGAACGACCGTCTCTCCGGCGGGGCCGGCGACGGTGACCTGCTGCGCCCCGACTTCGGCCGCGACAACATCGACGGCGGCGCCGGCGTCCACGACACCGTCTCCTTTGCCGTCTCCGGCGAGGGCAACGTGGTCCTCGGCGAAGGGGGCGTGGAGGTCGACCTCGCCGCCGGTTCGGCCTCGGGGGACGGTGAGGACACCTTCACCGGGATCGAGGACGTGATCGGCACCCCCTTCGCCGATGTCATTCGCGGCGACGCGGCCCCCAACGTCCTCTTCGGCGGTGGCGGCATCGACGACCTGGTCGGGGCTGGAGCGGGGGACACTGCCTACGGCGGCACCGGCAAGGACCGCTGCCGGGGGGTGGAAGGCCAGGACTCCTGCGAGCTTCCGGGGACCACGTCCTACTCCGCGCCCAGCGAAGCGCGCCTGCTCGAACTCCTCGACAGCGAAGGCAAAGCTCCGGCCTCCCCGCCGACGCTCGAGGTGGACTCGGCCGGCTCCACGGGCGGCGGCAGCCTCAGCGCGGTGGTCGACCTCCCGAACTTCGCCGAGGGGCGCCCCGGGATCGAAGCAGTCGTCTCGATCGCAGATGGCGCCTGGCTGCTGAGCGCGCGTGGGGTCGCAGTCGTGACCGGCGACAGCTGCGAAGCGATCTCGGCGGAAGCGGTCCGCTGCCCGTTCTCCGGCACCCCGGAAGCGGTCCTGCTCAGCGGCAGCTCCGCCGGCGACACGCTGCGGATCGATCCCTCCGTCCCGGCCACCGTCAGCGCCTTCGTCAGGGGCTACCGCGGCGCCGACACGATCGAAGGCGGCGCCGGCGACGACAGCCTCGACGGCTATGCCTCGCGCGAAGGGGATGTCCTGCGGGGCAGGTCCGGAGACGACGCCCTGACCGGCGGGGCGCTACTGGAAGGCGGCGCCGGCTCCGACCTGCTGATCGCCTTTGCCTGCAACGGCGAGGTGCTCGCCGGGGGTCCCGGGGTCGACAGCGTTTCCTTTGCCCGCAGCGACCAAGGGGTGGAAGCCGAAATCGGCGGTTCCGCCGGCTTTGCCCCCGGCGGGATCTTCCCGCCGGGCTGCCCCGCCCGACAGGACTTTCCGCCAACGACGATCGGCACCACGGTCGAGAACATCGAGGGCAGTCCCCACGACGACGTCTTTCGCGGCAGCGCGGCCCGCAACATCCTCCTCGGCCGCGGCGGCGACGACGCGCTCGAGGGCGGCGGAGACGACGACTTCCTGGTCGGCGGCCTGGGCCTTGACGCCCTGCGCGGCGAGCGCGGCGAAGACCGCCTCTACGGCCGCGACAACACCCGCGACACCCGGTTCGACTGCGGCCCCGGCGGCCGCGGCGACGTCGCCCTGGTCGATCGCGTTGACCCCCGTACCCGGAACTGCCGCCTTCGGTAGAAAGACGCTGCCGGATCCAAGTTCAATTCACGGGATGAACGGCGAACCGGAGTCAGCAATGACACGCGGCTTGCCATAAGAGGGGGTTATCGGGCGTTGGGGGCGGTAGCCCCAGCTCGCGTTCGTCCTCCAGCAGCTGGCGATGCGGGCGCGAGCCGGTGGTACCGTTGACGGCGATGACCAAGACCGAGCTCCACAAACTCGTCGACGCCCTGCCCGACGAATCGCTGCCCGCGGCGGCGATTCTGCTGCGGCGCGCCCAGGACCCCGTCGCGGCCGAGCTCGACGCCGCTCCCTATGACGACGAGGAGCTGAGCGACGAGGACCTTCGGGCCGTCAAGCAGGCGCGGAGCGAGGCGGGGATCTCCTGGTCAGAGGCCGAGGCGGAGCTGAACGCTGGCTGACCCGGGCGAGTGGCGGATCGAGATCCGCCCCGCTGCCCTGAAGTCTCTCCGCAAGCTGAGTCGGAAGGACCGTGAGCGCATTGCCGCCGCGATCGGCGGGCTTCCCGAGGGCGACGTCAAGCGCCTTCGCGGCCCGGAGCGCCTCTGGCGGCTCCGCGTCGGCGAGTGGCGCGTCCTCTTCGATCGACGATCGAATGAGAAGGTGATCGACGTCCTCGCTATCCGGCCCCGAGGTCGCGCCTATCGCTGAGGCAAGGCTTCGCCCGCGCACCACCGCTGCTCTCACGCGGAAGCGGAAGTCAAGACCACGGCTCAGGTCTGGGTTGGGGAATATGTGTGCACCCTGCGCTCAGCGACCACGAAGCGCTTTGGTTGCAAGTGCGTCGGCTCCGGCATTCCATTTTCGCGGAACCCACGAAATCCTGATGTTGGGAAACTCCTGGAGCAGGGAGCACGCTTCCGTGTGCAGGGGTCTGATGCGCTCCTTGCGAACCTTCGCGCGGCCGTTTACCTGGTCGACCACGAGCTCCGAGTCAAGGAACACCCGGATGCGTTGGATTCCGCGACTGCGGGCGAGCTTGAGTCCTTCGATGAGAGCCCGATACTCCGCAACGGTGTTGATGGCGGGTCCGATCCGTTTGGAGATCTCAGCAACGAGGTGACCCTCGGGGTCACTGAGGACGACTCCGATTGCACCTTGAGCTGGAGTGTCGATGGTCCCGGTGCCGGAACCGTCTGCATTCAGTAGGTAGTTGCCCTTCGACGGCTCCGGATGGTCGCCTTCGTGGTTTTCGGGAACCAGCATGAAGCCCAAGCTATCTCGATCGCAGAGCTTCTGCTCTTCGTCATGGCGAGATCGCATCCCTAGAGCGCGTGTCCCTGCGGCTCGAGCCACTCCTGCCTTGCGCGAGAAGCAGAAGCGGCATCCGGCCAGGTATCCGTTGCGAGGTAGCGCGGTGGTAGGGGCGCCGTCTCAGGACGGACGCCACAGACGGAATGTCCTGCCGCACGCTCTTGACATAGGCCGTCATCGGTGGAGGGCGGCCGGCGATCTCGGGCTCTCCATGAGAGGGGGTTATCGGGCGTTGGGGGGTGAGATCAGTGCCTCATCAAGGACTCGCGGCGAGGGTTCCGACGGGTCCGCCTTCGTTGAGGAGTAGCGCCAGTAAGCCCACGCAGAGCCCGAGGGCGATCAAGGTCTCCAGTTCCCCCTGCTTGCGCTGATGCTCAGCGAGGCGTTGGAGCTCTCCAGCGAGACTTTCTTTTCCAGGTCGGGGATTGTGGAAGTCGAACTCGATGTACTCGACCCCTTGCAGCATTGCGAGCCTCGTTGAGGGGATTCCCGGCTGAATGAGCGGAATGACGAGCTTGTCCTTCGCTAGCGCCCAGCCAACCTCCTGTTGAACATATGACGATGAGACGGAGTTCTCCGTGAGCAGGACCACCAGGGCGTTGCACTTGCTGATATTCCGCTTGACCTTCTCGGCTAACTGCCTGCCTGGCTGCGGATCGTGCTCCGCAAGGTAGGCGGTTACCCCGAACTTCGCTGCGTCGGCTGCGAGCCACTCGCACCATCTGCGATCGCGAGTGCTATGGCTGAAGAAGATCGACGTGCCCATCTCAAAGGTCCGGACACCATCGCTCAATAAGTAAATGCGTCAGCTGCTCACCGCGCAGGGCGAGCTTGGCGATCTCGGTCTCCGACATGGGCGCAAAGTTGGTCGGATAGGAGGCAACCTCCTCCCGCAGGACGAGATCCGGGGGCACCCAGGGAAGCGTCCCGTCCTGTTGTCCGAGGTACGGCATCGCGAAGCCAGCAAGTCGACCGTCGGCGGCGAAGCTGTGCAGGCGGCTGCGATTGGCGTCCTGCACTTTGCGGTGGGTAGCCTCGAATGAGCGACCTAGTCGGGCGAGTGGGCCGACCGGGAAGGCGTCGTCGAGCAGCCCGCGGCCAGCATCGCAGGCCACGATGTAGTCGACGTCGAACACGTTGTAGGAGTGCTCTTTGGAGCGCCCAGGCTCTAAGCAGCTCGTGCCCAGGTTGTCGAAGAGCCCACCGTCGCTCAAGACAATCCGCTCTCGCCGGTGCTCGCCGTCTCGACCTTCGAAGGCGAACTCGCGGTCGATGCTCGGCAGGAGAAGAGGATAGGCAGCTGACGCGGCGACCGCGGTGGCCACCGGGATCGGGTCCACGAAGCTGCCGAGGTGGGGCCGCCAGATACCGCTTTCGCGACTGCCGAAGCGCACCGCCGAACCGGTCCGCAGGTCGCAGGCGTTCAGGATGACGTCGAAGTCTTCCCGGCGCGAGGCGTCCAGCGTGACCTCGCCGAAGAGCCGCCGCGAGAGCGTCGCCTCGAGCGCATCGGTGCGAGTCGCCCACCGTCGCACTGGCGAACCCGGTGCCGCCCGCCCCCGCACACGAGCCAGCGCACGTGCACCGAATGCAGCGGTGCCGGCGACGAGGTGCGCGGCGAGCGAGTTGAGCGCCTGCGGGCTGAGGACGGCCCGGCGCATGATCTCGCGCTGAAGACCGCGACGAAGCAGCTCTTCAAGACGGTCGTCGAGATCGGCGAAGCTCTCCTGGCGGTAGGCGTAGGCGGCGGCTGCGATCGCGCCGCCCGATACGCCTGAAAGGACCTGAACGCGCTCAAGCGCGCCCCGGTCGTGGAGGGCTCTCAGGCACCCGAGGTGAAAGGCAATCGCACGTGAGCCGCCGCCGGAGAGGGCCAGGCCGAGATCTCGGCGCGCCGGAGTCGGTAGGACCAGCTCCCGAGGCTCGTGGACGTTGATGGTGGCCTGATCTCGACGGAGCTCATCGTGCTCAAAGACGTATGCCCCGAGCCTGGGCTTGCTCGCGGCCCAGCCCACGATCAAGATTAGGCCGCTGGCACTGGGTGAATCCGAGGCTTCGAGCAGCTCCAACATCCCGACGAGATCGCGTGAGCTGAAGGCCGGTGATTGACCGGGGTGGGTGTGCCACATGCCGAGGAAATCGACGGAGCCCGTCGTCCGTTCTCCCTTCTCCTCGGCGAGCCCCGCGACGCCGTCGGTGCCGCAGAGGAATTCCTCGGGCGTCTCAATGCTGTCGGGCGGCGGCCCGGACACCTCATCGATCCAGATCACACCGGCGGCTTCGTCACGCAGACCAAAGAGCACGCCGCCGGTCTCGCTCATCTCCGGCAACCGTCGTTCGGCCGACTTTGCCCAGGCGTGGATCCCCCTGCGACAAGCGTCGGCGATCCGGAGCTCGAAACGACCGGTGGCGTCAGACATGGTCACGGCCGGGGTCCAACCCAGGCGAGCGTTGCGCGGGCCACGATGTGTGGCGCCCGGCAGAGCGAGAAGATGGGTGACCGCGGTATCTGCCTCGGGTGGGGCAGCGAGATCTCTCGCCACACTCGTCAGCAGGTTGGCAGCGAGTGCGTTGACCTCGGCGGCGGAACCCTGGAAGGTAGGGCTTGAGCACCCAGGCTCCGGCTGGAAGAAGTCGGTCCGAGGTGGATCTGGCCAGAACTCCTGCAGAAAATTGCGAAGGTGCGGTGTGGTCGCGCAGGCGAGTTTGGTCGCCCGCAGCGTGTCGGCGCCGGCGCCGCTGTGCGCAGGGAAGGAGATCGTCGCGATGCCATGCTCGGCGGTGTGGCCCACGATCGTCGTGACCACCGTCATGTTCTGAGGGTGGAGGCGCCGGGCCTGCTCGAGCTTTGACTGGACGGCGACCGACGCCGTCGCGTCGATGACGACGTCGGCGCCGTCATGCCAGTTCTCTCGTTCCAGCGGGCCGCTCAACACATCCTCGAAGTGGGGCTCGATCGAAGCGGCGGGATCGATTGCTTTCAAGCGCGCGGCCAAGGCGGATGCCTTTGAGCTGCCTAGATCGGCATCCACGAATGGCTGGCGGACCAAGACGCCCGGCGTGACAATCGCGCTGTCGTAAAGGAGCACGCGGTGGGCACCGGCGCGCAGGATCCACTCCGCAATCGGGCCGCCGAGGGCGCCGCAGCCCCAGATCGCGACGGTCTTGTCGGTGAAGGCACCCAACGGGCTGTCCTCATCCCTGCGGACAGTCACCTCCGGTCGTGCCTCGCGCACTGGGCACCATTCGGCCTTCGCAGAACCCGCCCACTCGAACACTGCATCGATCGCCTTTTGACCGATCTCCCGCTTCTCCTCATTTTCGGAGAATCGGCGCAGCGTGAGGGTCATCTGATCGGCCTCTTCGAAAGGAATCCGCCAGGCAGTGAGGTGCTGGCACAAGGCCCCGCCCGCGATCCCGCGCATTGGGGTACCTATCACGACCAGTAATGGCTGATCGGCCTTACGAAAGGCGGCAGCGAAGCCAAGGTGGGCGATCAGGCTGCGAATGCTGACCCCTCGCTTGTCCAGCGCCAGCATTAAATCGGCCACATTTCGGGGAAACTCCCAATCCATCGGCTCGTTCAGCAACACAGCTGGCACGCTCTTTTCAGGCGGACTGTTCAGCTCCCCCTGCGAGTTGAAGGCGGGCATCCAGCCGAAGAGGTCATAGCGACGCTCGTGAGGGTGCTCGAATTCGACGTAGCCCAGCCAGGGCTCGCCCTCAACCTCCGGGGTATCGGTACGCGGAATGATGAGCGGCGCCCCTGGGGTCGTGTAGGCGACAGGTGGATGCAGTGGCGCGCCTTTGGGATCGAGGCTCCCGACAGCTGCGCGCTCCAGCCACTGGAACAGCCGCTCGATGTAGCTGTACATGCCTCCGGCCGGGTTCCACTCGACCGCCGGAGCTGCGTAGAGACACAGGAAGCGCCGCCACTGAACATGAGGGGTTCCCGCCCAGCGGCCGTGGCGGACCCAAGTCGCCGGAGAGTCGAAGGGAAAGTCTGGGTCGATCCCGATGCTGATCCGCTCTCGCTCTCGCAATTTGATGCCCGCGGGCTCCGAGGGGATGCCGGCGCAGTCCAGGGAGATTCGAGCCCACATCCGCGGGTTTTCCGGGCTCGGCTCGCCGATCTCGACGATTTCCAGACCGAGCGGAGAAGCGAGTTCGATCGAACGGAGCTGGCGGATCGCCAGCTCCTGTCCGGGCGTCCTGGCCACGTCAGTGGCGACCGAAGCCCACTGCCGCAGCCGGGGCCCGGCTTGCCCCGCGAGCCGTCTCCACCGCACCCGGCAGCGCCGAGGAGCGTGACTTGGAGATGCCGGCGGCAGCACGGAGCGAAACCTCCTCCTCGCTTACCTCGAAAGTGATCGGCTCGGGCTCCTCGGCGTTGGGGTGCTCACCGGTACAGAGGAAGTGGTCGGCGGCAACAATCTCCCTGTAGCGCTGGGCGGCGATCAGGTGCGGGGGATTCGCTCCGTCCTCGTCCTTCTCGGGGATAGGCGGGGCGCTGGCGACGATGTAGGCATCCTCGCCCGCGGCAGCCTCGATCTCGTCGAGCAAGTCCTGCTTGAGCGAGTCCTCGGTCTCGCCCTCGTCACGCCCGTACATCGCACTCTTCGAGCAGTGATGCGGCGCCAGAAAGATGTCCCAGGCAAGATCATCGTCCTCGCTGCGCTCGAACATGCGCTTCAGCGTCGGGTAAGAGAGGTCCCCGAGCAGGAGAGCCCGGGCAGAGGTATCGCCGTCGGTCAGGGTGACCTGCAGGCCGAAACTCGTGTGGTTGCGCTCGGCTTCGGCGTCCTCCTTGAAGGGCGCGTGCACGAACGCCCTGAAGACCTCGGAGCGATCGTCGCCGTCAACCGAGTGGAATTCACTTCCCGGGACCGTCACCAACCCCTCGGGCAGATCCTTGTAGATGTCGCTGTGTTCCTTCAGCGTGTCGGAGAAGCCGATGATGCGGATGCGGTGCCCTGACCCGACGGCGCCCTCCGCCTTCATCTTCTTGATCCGCCGTTCGGCCTCCTCGATGAATGCCTCCGCGTCATCGCAGAGTTCGTCCTGGTCCTGCTCCCAGAGAACGCGGGGCGTGAACCAGAGGTCGCCGATCGTGACCCTTTCGAGCAGCTCGGCGAACCCCTGAATGTGGTCCTTGTCAAGATGCGTCGCACCGAACGAGGCCAGGTAGGGCTTGCCATCGCTGCCGGTCGGCAGGAGTTCCACGAGCTCGTCGACGACCGGAACCCGCGGGTCGTCGTCCTTCTCGGAGTCCTCGACATGGTGGAGGTCGACTTGGACCACGACATCCTCGTCGACGGCGATGGTCGTGCTGTCGCCGCAACCAACGGGCCAGAAGACGAAGCCGCGATCGGGAAACTCGAAATCACTCATGGCTGGGGAAGCCTCCTCACAGTAGCCTCACGTGTTCCCAAAGAAAGGTAGAGAGGGCTCCGGACGACGTAGCTACCGTATCTACGGATCCCCTCGAGCTTTGCGGAGACAGCAGGAAGATTTTGCGCCTCGCGACGCCTCCAGCGCTCCTGAATCTACGGGGCTACGCGGCAGCTGAGTTGGACTCTTCGTCGCCGCGGCCTTTGCCGCCGGCGATCACGTAGAGGCCGCTACGTCGCCCAATCGACTCGATGTGAGGGGAGCGACTGATCGACGCTAAGAAGGTGGCCTGGGGATCTTTGCCGCCGATCGAGTAGCCGGCCTCCCGCAGCAGGGAATACCACTGCTTGTAGTGGATTGGCTCACCCCTGGGGTGGCGTTCGCTGAGAACCCGGACGGCGATCTCTTGGAGGCGTTGTCCACGTAGACGAGCATCGAGCTGCTCCAAGCTCATTTGCGGGTCGATCCCGACTAGCTCCCCTAGCTCCCGTAGCGCGGATTCCTGGGACTCGGCCTGAGCGCGGGCATCGTCTGCCAGGTTCTGCAGACGCTCCGCCCGATCGCGCTGCTCGGAGACGTTGGCCGCCATCGCCCGATACTCGGCGAGGAGATCGTCGCGACGAGGATCTGGCGCCGATGATGCGGGAGGATCCTTCACGACCTCAGCGTATGTCGCTGCACGGACCGATAGACGCTCAGGCCAGGTCGCAAATAGGGAACAGGGACTGCGCCGCCAGACGTATGGGAGCCGAAGTCCAAGCGCCAGCCGCCGCGTCGCTTCCTATCTTCAATCCGTGAGGCGCCGCCAGCAGAAGCGAAAGCACGCACGCCGGGTCCAACACGCGGAGTCGACCCGCACTCCCGACCGGCCGACGTTGACGATCTCCGCGGCCGATTGCCCGAAGGTCGACAATGGCCACATCGTGCCGCGGATGTATCAGCGGACCTGGGAGGGAGAGGGGCGTCAGGTTGCCGTGCATGAGCCGGGACGCTCAGGGTGCGAGTTGAAGTCAACCAAGGTCGCTGGTGCCCGAGGTCCCTACTACCGGCGCACTCGGCCTCGGCACGGCACCCAGACCGACGACATGGAGGCCTCGCTCGCCCACGTAGAGAACAAAGCCACGCCCGCACTGCGGCAGGTGATCGCTGGCGAGCCGCTGACGATCGAGCGCAAGGGAGCGCTGGCCCAGCTCTTCGGCACCCAGATGATGCGCGGGCCTGCCTTCTTCGAACACCACGAGGAGCTCCATCGCTCGGTGCTCGAGGAACTGAAGGCAAGCGACCTCAAACCGAAGCATCTCGCCGCGGTCGGTGGCGATCTCGATCTCGCGCGGCGTCAGGTCATAGACCTTAATCTCGATTCGACCTATCGGCTCGTGACGATGCTGGCCTACGCGATCAAAGTTGCCGGCATCCTGTCTCTGATGCGCTGGCACGTCCTGCGCTTCGAGGGGCCGCTGCTGGCCTACTCCGACCACCCTGTCGTCCTGTGGCCGATGAACGTGGAATGCACTCGGCCCTTCCCCCGTCAGGGGCTCGGGCCGTTGACGATGCTGGAGATCCGTGTCCCGATCGCGCCCGATGCCGCACTCCTGATGAACTGGATCGACCGAAGCGACGAGGTGGGGATTCCGATGACGCGCTGGGCGGCGGCCGAGTTGAACGCCTTTACGATCGGCCAAGCCCAGGGAGAGTGGATGCACCGGCCCGGCGCCGAGCCTGAGATCACCGACGACGTCTTCTCGCCGCTCTCCCGACTGATCGATCCTGCCTATGACAGGTCTGCGGCCGAACGCTCGGTGAGAAGGGCACACGCGCAGAAGTTCCATGACCGCGCCAAGAAGCGGAAATGGGTGAACGAGCTCGACGTCGTCGTCAACGTCGCTCCGCAACCGGAGCTTCGAGCGGCGGCGTAGCCAGCAAGACCGTGTGACCGCTGGTGGGGCCGCCCGCTCTACGTAACGCCAGTTATCGGGCGCTGGCGAGTCTCGACACCGGATCCGCCAAAGACGGAGATCAGGTCGGATTTGCCGGTTCCGCCTTGAACGGCGAAAATCGTCATGCCGGCGTCGAGGAGGGCGATCCGGCCTCCTTCGCCGTAGAGCCTGTGATCGCCGCCGATGCCGATCGCAGCGCATCCCGCCAGCCAGAGGAGGACCAGCATGAGCGCATCTAGCCAGATAGGGCAACGGGATGGCCGGCGCCGAACGGCGAGCACCGAGGTCGGAGCCGGGGGTGGACAGGGTGCGGTAGTTCCGAGGCTCCTCCTCACGCGAGCGGAGTCGGCGCGCGCGTTGAGCATGAGCCTGAGCCACTTCCAGCGCCATGTTCAACCCGAGCTTCGGTGCGTCCGCTCAGGGCAGTTGCGGCTGTATCGCCCACGGGATTTAGAGCGCTGGTTGGAGAGCGCCTTTCCTGGGGTGCTCGACCAGGAGCCGCCCGAGCCGCGCAACAGCGTTACGCTCGATGAAGCCAAGGATCGCTTCATCAGGGAGGCGCGGCAGGGTGTCGCGCTCAACAAATGGCGACGCCCCTACCGGCCTCGCTCGGTTGAGGACCTGGAATCACTCAACCAGGTGCCGCTTGAGATGCGCTGGCGCGATCTCGATGCGGTGAGTCCAGGCGATGTTCAAGAGTTGATCGACGGGCTGGTCCGCAGGCATCTATCCGCTTCGCGGATCGGCTCCGTCATAAATGCGCTGAGAGCGCTCTACCGGTTCGCCCGGGAGCGGGAGCTCACCTCCCACGATCCGGCTCGCGAGGTGAGGTTGCCGCTCGATCAACGGACCATTGAGCACCGGGTCGTTACTCCCGCTGAGTTTGCCCGCCTACTCGAGGCCCTTTGGTGGCAGGCGCCCGAGGAGATCGAAGTCGGTGTGAAACGAGCCCCGCGCGATGCGCTACAAGACGCGCTCCCGTACGCGCTTGCCGCTTACGGCACAGCCCGCTCGCAGGAGATCGAAGTCCTCGACTGGCGCCACGTGGATCTCTGCCTCGGCGCCGCCGAGTTGGCCGGAGACGAGGAGGGGCGCAAACCAGGGGGCTCGTGGAGGGTCGTTCCTTTAGTAGCTCCGCTGCAGGATCTCCTCGGCGAAGAGTGGCTGGCACAGGGCAGGCCCAGGAAGGGCAAGGTCTGTCCGCCTCTACGCATCCGCAAGAGCGGCAGGAGATCCATGCGGGGCGTTCAGAGGAGGGTCCGACCGCATTGGCACGCGCACGGCCTGGAGCCGATCGGCCTTCAGGACGCAAGGCATACCGCCGCCACCTGGCTCGACCATGCCGGCGTCTCGCCGAAGGTCTGCTCGCAGATCATGGGGCACAAGACGCCCGAATATCAGCCTGGTGCCGCCCGCATCACCCTGCAGCGCTACACCCACGTCCTCCCGGGGGAGCTGGAGCACGCCCGGGAGCGCCTCGACAGATTCATCGCCGAGAGGAGCTCAGATTTTCGCTGCTCTCCCGTTCCCTCTGGCGTTCCCTCGGTCCGAAAAACCTTCTGAAAATGGCTTTGCAGAGCCAAATCTGGCGCTAAGGCACCGGTCTCCAAAACCGGCGATTCTAGGTTCGAGTCCTAGGTGCCCCGTCTCGTTGGTGCGTTCCTGCCGCCGCCATCCCGGCGGCAGGAAGGGCTGAAAGGGCTCCCGGCCGCCCCAGGCTTGCGCCCGGGAGCCATATCTCATCCCTTGGTCATTCGGCCTGGGACCCTGTCATCAGGTCCCCTTTCCCACGGCGACGATAGGGGCAATCCTCTGCGTCGAGATCTGCATGTTGTCACCTCCTCTCCTGGCGGTAATCCCATGGTGGAGAGGATTACATTGGTGGAGGACGTTCCACTATCAGGGTGTCCAATTTCACTTCCCAAATGCTCAGCAAGGGATTAGGATCAAGCACTCAAGACTTCGAAAGGAATCCCGTGGCAACCAAAGCTGAGCGCCGACAAGCGACCCAGAACCGACTAAAGGCGATGCAGCATCCGCTTCGCGCAGAAGCTTTCGGGTTGATCCGCGCGCGCGGACCAATCAGTCCGGCCGAAGTCGCCCGCGAGCTCGAAGCCGACATTCCCACGATCAGCTACCACGTCCGCAAGCTGAGCGAGTACAACTGCGTCGAAGAAGTCGAGAACAGACCTGTCCGCGGAGTCGTCGAGCACTTCTACCGAGTGACCGACGAACCGCGTCTCGACCTCGAGGACTGGGCCGAGCTTTCGGAGGCCCAGCCGGACGTGGCGGAGGTCTTGACCGACGAATTCATGCAACACATCGTCGACGACTTCGCCGCGTCGCGCCGGGCCTCGATCGTGGGGAGAGACGAGAAATTCGCGATCACCCGCCACCCTCTTTTGCTCGATGACGAGGGCCTGGACGAGGCTCTCGAGGCGGCGATCGCCTACGAAGCGAAGATGACCGAGATCGCGGCACGCAGCGCTGCGCGACTCGCGGGAGACGATCCCGGGATCCCGGTCTCCTCTTCGATCGTCCTCTTCAAGATGCCCCCGCGGCGGCGGAACGGCTCGCGCTAAGGGGCGTCCGGTTCAGGAGGGCTGTGGCGTTCTTCACGCCCGGCGATGTGGATGACTTTGCTGTCCCGGTCTTCGTTGACCGGAGTCTCGAGAATCACCTGCCAATCCTCCTCGCGCTGACCGAGTGCCGCGACGGGGCGTAGGCCGACGGTCCTCAGCGTCTCCTCCACCTGCTCTGGCGTCCAGTGCCGCTGTCGGTGAACATTTGACTTGACGCCCTGTCCAGATAAACGCGCCTCATAGATAGCGCCCTGTTCGACGTCTTGGCTGAGCCCATGCCAGTCCCAGCCCCTGGCGCTCATCTCCTCGGACTTTCCTGAGGCAAAGCTCTCGCGGAACCAGAGCAGTGTGTTGGCGTCGAAGACGACCAGGCCCTCGGGGCTGAGGTTGCGGCGGATCCCTGCGAAGGCCCGCTCGAGGTCGCCGTCCTCGGTCAGGTAGTTGACGACCTCGTTGAGAAGGATGATCAGCTGGAAGTTTTCGCCGCCGGGGTTGTCGGGGGATGGGGAGATCGACTCCAGCTCCCGCGCGTCGGCGTGGATCAGTTGCACGCGCTCGCCGAATTTCTCTTTCGCTTGGGCGAGCATGCCGGTGGAGCCGTCGCAGCCGACGACCTGCCAGCCGCGGTCGAGCAGGGGGTCGAAGGCGCGGCCGGTACCGCAGCCGACGTCGAGCGCCCAGCCCCGCTGCAGCCCGTGCTTCTGGAGCTCGGGCAGCAGCACTTCCCCCAGCCACATCTCGTAGTTGTTGGCTGAGGTGAACTCGTCGTAGACCGGCGCGAAGCGGTCATATGTCTCCTGCGCCGATTCCCGGTCGGCCATGGTGGGGACAATAGTTGGGCCGGAGGCTGGAACCGGCTGCTTCTAACCCTCGACGGTCGCCGGCCGTTCCGAGGCCGGGCAGATCTCGAGCCCGTCGGCGAGGGCGAAGAAGGCGAGCGCGAAGGGGCTGGCGGCGGTCGCCTCTCGCAGCCGCGCCCAGTCGATCTGCTCGCGCAGGGAGCGCGTGATCAGGATCAGGTCGCCGTAGTCGGCGCTGTGCTCCTCCAGCGCCATCAGCTTGGTGATCAGGATGTCGGTCAGGTTCATCACCCGCATCCGCATCGCCATCACGCTCAGCTCCTCGCCGCGCGCGATCACCTCGTCGTCGATCCGCATCCCCGAGGGTTCGAAGATCACGTCGACGAGGATCTCGCCGTCGTGGGCCTTCAGCAGCCATTGCTCGGGCGGCGAGGAGGGCCGCATCCCCGCCTCGGCGAGCGCCTCCTGTGCGCGCTCGGCGTCTTCGGGCTTGACCATCAGGTCGATGTCGTTACTCGACGGCGGCCCACCACGGGCCCAGCAGCCGAGCCCGCCGCCGAGCACGAACGGGATGCCCTGTTCCTGCAGAGCGGCGGCCGCCCGCTTCAGGCTCTCGGTCAGCTCATCGGCGACCTCGCTCTTGCCCAGGTTCTCGGCCATGCCCCTCTTCGGTGCCCCGTCCACGGCTCCGATAAACGCCGCCTGAGGCGGGTAGGGAAACGGCTGTGACTTCATCTTCCGCTTCGCAGCGGCTGCGGATCGCCGCCACCGGAGACATCCACTGCCGCGATTCCAACCGGGAGGCGATCGTCTCCGCCTTCGCCGGGCTGGGGGACGACGTCGACCTCGTCCTCGTCGCCGGCGACCTGACCAGCCACGGGCGGCTCGACGAGGCCGAAATCCTCTGCGAGGCCGCCGCGGCGACCGACGCGCCCGTCTACGCGGTGCTCGGCAACCACGACTGGCACGCCGACGAAGCCGAGGCGATCCTGCGGCGGCTGGAAGAGGGGGGCGTCCAGATGCTCAACCGCGCCGCCGCCGTCTGCCAGGTCGGCGAGGTCGAGGTCGGGATCGTCGGTGTGAAGGGCTTCGTCGGCGGCTTCGCCCCCCGCCACCTGCCCGACTTCGGCGAGCCCTCGCTGCGGGCGGTCTACGCCGAGGCGACCGCCGAAGTGGAAGCGCTCGAGGAGGGGCTGCGTGAGGTCGCCACCTGCCCGTTGCGGATCGTCCTCCTTCACTACTCGCCGGCCGAAGAAACGCTGGAGGGAGAGCCACGCGAGATCTGGGTCTTCCTCGGCTCCGACCGGCTGGCGGCGCCGATCCTCGAGCACGGTCCCGACCTCGTCCTCCACGGCCACGCCCATGCCGGCTCCCCGGACGGGAGGATCGGCGAGACCCCGGTCCACAACGTCTCCCAGCCGGTGCTCGGGACCGACTTCAGGATCTTCGAGCTCGACGCCGGCCGCGCCCACAGCCCGATCCCGTAACCGCTTCCGACTTTCGACACAGCGGGGTGTGCCGAAAATCGGTTGCGCTACCTCGGTTCGAGGCCGATCAGGTCGTAGTAGCCGACCAGGTAGAGGCGCTCGCCGTCGGAGACCATCGGCGTGTAGCCGGCCTCCTTGAGGTGGAAGGTGCGCTTGTGGGTGCGGACGTCGAAGCCGCTCGTCTCCTGCGTCTTGAAGCTCGAGGTGTAGACCGTGTGGCCGATCACGATTGCGGTGCCGGGTATCGGGCCACCGATGCCCTTCTGCCAGCGCGGCTTGCCGGTGCGGGCGTCGAGGGCGTAGAAGCGGCCGTTTTCGGCGCCGATGTAGACGGTCGGCGGGGTGCCCGGGACCTGGGCGACGGCGGGGGAGCCGTAGACGTAGTCGCCGGTGTCGAAGTGCCACTCGACCTTGCCGGTCTTCTCGTCGAAGGCGTAGACGGTGCCGTCGTCGCGGGCGGCGTAGACGCGGCCGAAGGCGATCGCGGGGGAGGAGAAGAAACCGCCGCGGCCGTAGGGCGGCACCTTGCTGGTGTTGCTGCGCCAGACGAGCTTGCCGGTGTCGGCGTCGAGCGCGAACATGCTGCTCTGGTAGTCGGCGAAGAAGACCTTGCCTTCGTCGTAGCTGGGGCTCGCTTTGATCGCACCGGGCGCATTGAAGCTCCAGCGCGTCTTGCCGTCGGCGGCGTCGAGGGCGAGCAGGTTGGTGGTGTCGGTGCCGAGGTAGAGGGTGCCGTCGACCGCCAGCGGCGAGGATTCGAGGTGGGCGGGGAGCTTCCGCACCCACAGTTTCTTCCCGGTCTTCGCGTCGCCGGCGGCGAGGTGACCGGTGAGGAAGGCGCCATATACCGCTCCGCGGTAATAGACAGGAGCGGTGACGAAGTTCGGCTTCCCCTTGTCGCTGGGCCGGATGTTGATTTCCCACAGCACCTTGCGATCGCTCAGCCGCACCGCTTTCCCGTTCCCGTACTTGTTGATCACGTAGGCGACCCCGCCATGGATCGCCGGCGGAAACTCGATCAGCGCATGCGTATTGATCGACCAGGCCTGCTTCAGCGGCGGATCCAGCGCCTTCTCCTCGGCCGGGAGGTAGTGCGTGCGAGCGGGAACGCGGCCGAACAGCGGCCAATCGACGTAAGCGGAGCCGGAGGCGACTTCCGAAGCCGAAGCCCCGGTTTCCCCGTTGTCTGAACTACCGCAGCCGGCGACGAGGAGAGCGAGGACCAGGGCAAGCGAGGTTGCGGCGCGCATCGAGGCTCTCATCGGCACCCGCCTGCCCGCTCTTGAAGGAAAGCGGCGGACGAGAATTGAACTCGCATAACTAGCTTGGAAGGCTAGGGCTCTACCATTGAGCTACCGCCGCGCGCCCAAGGGAGGGTACCCGCCATTGCGCTGATTCGTCAGAATGGAATCCCCACGGGGAGTGGCGCAGTCTGGTAGCGCACTCGGCTGGGGGCCGAGCGGTCGCAGGTTCAAATCCTGTCTCCCCGATGTAGACAATAAACTTCGAGACCATCTGCCATCTTGGAATATGGCCGAGATGCTCTCCGGTGTTCTACGGAGTAAAGAGGGCATCGCCGTAGCGGTGCAATTACGCCTGTTCGCTGCCGCGGGCGAGGCGATCAAAAAGCTCGGCGAGGCCTCCAGGGTCCTCGGCCATCGGGAAATGGCCCCCTGGAATCTCGATCGGATCGATGCCCAGCACCTCGCGGGCCACGAAGCGCTCGAACGTGGGCTCGAAGAACTCGTCGTCGGCTGCGTAGATCAAGGCGGTCGGCACATCCGGATGCTCGTCGAGCGGGTAGTCGTCGGGCGGCATCGCCATCGGGCGCAGGTGTTGCACCAGCGCCCGCGCTCTCTCGGGCGCTAGTCGTGGGTACATCACCTCGCAGGCGCTGTCCGGGTCCCATTCCGACGTTCCGTCCGGCAGGTCGGGCGGAAAGCGAAACCCCTCGCGAAAGGGGGCAGGAGCGTCGTCCGGCAGCTTCACGCCGCCCATGCGAGGGCAGAGATACACGAGCATCGAGACCGGTCGCGCCGCCGCCACCAGCGTTCCCAACCCCGAGCTCTGCGAATGGGCCACGACCATCACCTCGCCATCGGCTTTCGCGAGCGCCTCGGTCGCCGCCCGGGCGCGCTGCTCGTACCCGACCTTGGGATCGTGAAGCGGAAGTTCGGGAGTGATGGTGAAGTGCCCCAGCGCTTTGAGGCACTTGGTCAGCGGCTCCCAGCAGGAAGAGTCGTGCCATGCGCCGTGGAGGAGCCCGAAAGTCGCCACCACAGTCGGTATACCACGGCTACTTGCGCCGATCACCAATCAAGCCGCCGCCCCTTGACCCGGTTCAAATACCGTCCGCTTAAGGCGATGCAGCACCGCGCCGCCCCGTTTGGGCGTCCAAAGCGCTCCGCGCTCTGTCGCCCGTCAGCGCTTGACGATGTTGTGGATCTCCACGATTTCCGGCTCGCCGGGGTCGATGCCGACCTCGGCGAGGACGGGCATCAGTCGCTCTCCGAATGCGTCGAGCTGCTGCCGGGAATCCCAGATCTCGCTGACGCGAAGGCTTCCCTCGGTGCCGAAACAGACGTGGTAGTCGAGTCCGTCGGGGGGAAAGTCGCCGGCGGCTTCGAGCTTGCGGATGGACTCGTCGTACTGGGCGGTCGTCAGGGCAGAGGGGGCAAAGCGGATCAGGACACTCATCGAGCTCCTCCTTCATCGGGTCTCACGACCCTACCCGCCGAGTTGCCATTCGGCCAGGGCTCGGGCCTGAGGCCAGCCGCGAAGCCTGTCTCCCCGATATACCCTCAAGGGCAGCTGGCCTCGATGATGCAGATCATGGCTGCGCCCGGGTCGCTGCGAGCGTCCGCGGCCGCCGGGTGCTCATTGCCGCGGTGCAGCCGGACATCCTCGAAACCGGCGCTGCGAAGCGCCGCCTCGGCTGCGGCTTGATCGCCGGGATAGGCGTGGATCTTTCCCCGCACGAAGGCGCCGAGCATCACCCCGAAGGCCCGCTCGGGAAGCCCCGGGTCAGGGCTCGCGAAGCGCAGGTCCGAAAGGTAGACGCCCTGGTCGAATCGCTGGAGGGCGGTGGCGAATCGGGCCCAAAGCGCGTCGACGGTGTCGTCGTCCAGGTAGACCAGCAGCCCCTCGGTGACGATTGCCAGCCCTCCGGCTGGATCCAGGTTCTCGACCAGAGCCTCGAAGCTGCCGGGTCCGCCCTCCTGGAGGACGTCCAGGTCGACGACGCGATGGCGCTCGCTTAGCGACTCCATTCCGGCCAGGGCCTCGCGCTTTCGCTGCGCCATCCCCGGCAGGTCCGCCTCTATATAGGTGAGCCGATCGCCGTAGCGCTCGCTGGGCCGTCGGCGAAACCTCCGCCGATCCCTCGCTTTCGGTCACGACGCCATTCTGACGGGCAGATGGCGCCTGAAGAGTCGGGCTGGTCTAACTAACCGCTTCCCGAAGGATCGGGTTTGGCCGGAGTGGTCGCGACCAGGTATTCGGCGAGCTGGTGGAGTTCCGTTTTCGAGAAGGTCTGGCCGTAGTCCTGGGGCATCACGTTCGCCGGGTAGCCCTCGGCAAGCTCGACGTTCGGGTCGACGAGCATCTCTTCGACGCCCGCCGTGGTGTCATCGGGCGCGAGGAATTCGTCGAGGTTGGGACCGGTGGTTCCGGTCGTTCCGGCCGCGGCCAGCGTGTGGCAGCTTCCGCAGTCGGCGCCGCCGAAGAGCTGGGCGCCCGTCGTCACTTCGCCACCGGTTTCGACTTCTCCTTCGTTCGTCGCGGGTGCGGACACGGCAACGGTTTCCGTCTTCGGCGAGGCGCCGAGGTCGCCGACGAGAATTCCGGCGACGAAGGCGATCACGGCAATCGCGATAAATGCCCAACCTTCTTTCGCCAGGCGCCCCCAGCTATCCCGCTGCATCGTCTCGGTTCGGTAGTCGCGGCACGTTCATCAACCCGAGCCAAACCTAGGCCGGCCGGGTGAGCGGGGCATCCGTAGGGAGCCACACCCTCAGTGGTCGGCGTCTTGCACGGTTCGTGCGGGGCTCGTCAGCTGAGCTTCTGCGCCAGCTCGACGATGATTCCGGCCGGGCCGCGGACGTAGCAGAGGCGGTAAACGTCCTTGTAGTCCACGACCTCGCCGACGAGCTCGGTGCCGCGGGCGCGGAGGTCGGCGACGGTGGCGTCGACGTCGTCGACCAGGAAGGTGAGGTGGCGGATGCCGGGCGCGTTTGACGGCGCCGGGGTCTCGTCGCCCTGGTACGACGGCGAGAGGAACTTCACCAGCTCGATTTCTCCGTGGCCGTCCGGGGTCCGCAGCATCGCCAGCTCCGACTTCACGTCCTCGAGGCCGATGATGCGTCCCGCCCAGTCGCCTTCGACGGTCCCCTCGCCCCGGGGTTCGAGGCCGAGCGCGGTGAAGAACTCGATTGCGGCCGGGAGGTCGTCGACGACGATGCCGACGTGTTCCATGCGCTGGATGGGCATGGGTTCGATGGTAAGAGATAGTTCGGCCCACGGCGGAACCGGTCCTCTTCCTCGGCGCGCCCGTAGGGGATCGCGTCCAGCGCGAGCTCGCGGATCAGCTCCGGGTCGTCACCGGGGTAGAGCTCCCCGCTCGCATCCGCTCCTTCACAGCCCGCATCGGCCGCAGGCTACCTTTCAGAAGTGCTCCAACCCGCCAGCGTCCTCTCCCTGATCCCCGGCCTGCCGAAGGGCCGCGAGCTGCGGGCCGCGGAGGTGGACGGGTTCTTCGCCGCCGACTCGATGGTCCGCCGGCTGCACCGCGAGCGCCTCGTCCTCTTCTCCGGCGTCCGCGCCTTGCTGATGCAGGCCTGCGACCCGCTGGCGGTGGTCGGGTTCCAGCGCCATTCGGTCATCTTCGACGACCCGCAGGCGCGCCTCCTGCGCACCGACGAGCGGATGTCCCGGATCTACTTCGGGACCGCGGGGGAGGCCGAGGAGACCGGCCGGGTCGTGCAGGCGATGCACCGCCGCGTCGGCGGCAAGGTCCCCGCCGACTACGGCCCGATCGCCAAGGGGACCGCCTACGACGCCGGCGACCCGGAGCTCGGGCTCTGGGTCCTCGCCACGCTCGCCGACTCGGCGCTCGTCTACTACGGGCGCATCTTCGGCTCCCTCGCCGCCGCGGATCGCGAGCGCTACTGGAGCGAATACCGGCAGGTCGGGGAGCTGCTCGGGCTGCCGCCGGACTCGATGCCGGCCACCGTCGCCGACCTCGACGACTACGTTGCCGGCCGCCTCGAAGACGGCAGCCTCTGGATCTCCGACGAGCGCCGCGACCAGGCCGAGCGGATGATCCTCGAGCCGCCCTACACGGGCCTCCTGCGTGCTGCCTTCCTGCCGGTCACCGAAACGGTGCGGCTGATCTCGGTCGGCCTGCTTCCCCCGCAGATCCGCGACCTCTTCGGCTTCAGCTGGGACCCCGGCCGCGAGGCCCTGCTGCGCTCGACCCTGCTGCAGTTGCGGCTCGGGTCCCGCTTCTGGCCCGACGCGATCCGCCTCCATCCCGCCGCCCGCCTCGCCGCCGGTGAGCGCTACGGCAGCCTCGCCGAGTAGTTCCGCCCGCAATCCGGGTAGGGGAAACCCGTGGCCGCAATCGGCACCGGGGAACTGCTGAAGGATCGCTACCGGCTCGAGCGCACGCTCGGGCACGGTGGCATGGCCGCGGTCTGGCTCGGGGAGGACGAGGTGCTGGAGCGGCCGGTGGCGGTGAAGGTGCTCTCCGACACGATCGCCGGCGACCCCGGGTTCGTGGCGAGGTTCCGGCGCGAGGCGCAGACGGCAGCCGGGCTCTCGCATCCCAACCTGGTCGGCGTCTATGACTTTTCCGAAGAGGGCGAACGGCCCTACCTGGTGATGCAGTTCGTCCCGGGTGAGAACCTCGCGGCGCGGCTGGAGCGCGGGGTGGAGGTGGACCGGGAGCGGCTGGCGCGGGAACTGCTCGATGCGGTCGCCCACATCCACGAGGCGGGGATCCTCCACCGCGACATCAAGCCCGGCAACATCGTCGTCGAACCGGATGGGACGGCGAAGCTGATCGACTTCGGCATCGCCCAGCCGCGCGACGCGACGGCGCTGACGAAAACGGGCTTGATCCTCGGCACCGAGCGCTTCGCGGCGCCAGAGGTGATGGAGGGGAAGCCGGCGACCGAGCAGTCGGACCTCTATTCCTGTGGCGTCGTCCTGCGCACCTGCGGCGGACCGCCGTCGCCGGCACTGGAGGGGCTGATCGGGTGGCTGACGGAGGCGGACCCGGACTCCCGCCCGAGCTCCGCCCGCCAGGCCCTGGCAACCCTCGAGCGCGAGACGCAGGTCGTCGAGCAGCCCACCCAGGCGTTCACGCCCGAACCGGAGCCGATGCCTGCGCCGCCCGTGCTCGATCGCCCCGGCCCTCACCGGGGTCGCTGGGGAGCGCTCGCCGCTCTCGTCGCCTGCGTCGTCGCGGTCGCGGCGGTCGCCCTGGTTGCTCTCGGCGGCGGCGACGACAAGCCTGACCAGGGCGGGAAGCAGGCAGAGGCGCCAAAGTCGGCAAAGTCGGCAAAGGCGAAACCCGAACCGACGAAGAAGCCCGCGCCCGAAGCTGAATCGACCACGGCTGCCGCGCCCGTTCCGGCGCCCGAAGGGGGCGACCCGACCGCGGGAAGCGCCCTCAACGAACAGGGCTACGAATTGATCCAGGCCGGTGAATACGAGGCGGCCGTCCCGGTCCTCGAAGAAGCCGTCAGCTCGTTCCCGGAAGGGGGCGAAGAACTCGCCTACGCCTATGCGCTCTTCAACCTCGGCAACGCCCTGCGGTTGAGCGGGCGCCCGGATGAGGCGATCCCGGTCCTCGAACGCCGCATCGAAATCCCCAACCAGACCTCGACCGTGGAAGAAGAGCTGGAAGCCGCCCGAGCGGAAGCAGGGTAGGGGCGATCATCGAGCGGGCCGGGGCGCATTTGCCCTATCCATATCCGCACCGATATGCGAACATACGTTCGTGTCCACTCTGGCGAGAAACCAGCCCCCTGAAATTGGTTCTCGCCTACGGCAGCCTGGATCAACGCGTACCGGAAGAAAGCTGGCTAGGCGTTATTCAGAGTCATCTTTGTGCCCACCTCTATGGACGCGGGGGCGGGAGGCAAATTCCCTTCCGTAGATGCCGCGGCGGGAAGAACCACAGGTCGGTCTCGCCAAGGCGATTCGGCAGCTGCGCCGGGAGGAGCAGCTGAGCCAGGAAGCGCTCGGCCTGACGGCCGGCATCCACCCGACCTGGATCTCGCACATCGAGTCCGGCCGCGTCAACCCGACCTGGGGCAATGTCCGCCGGATCGCCGGCGGCCTGCGGGTGGCGCTGCCCGAGCTCGCCGCCCTGGCCGAGGATCTCGAGACCAAATACGGAACCGCCCCCCGATCCGAGGACGGCGGGGGGCGGTAAGAAACATCCTTGGGGTGACTGTGCCTAACTCTATACCCCGGCGTTCCTAGAAGAATCCCCGCTCTCCGCCTCTCCGTTCGTTAGGCTCGCGCGGTCTTGTCACTGAACCTGAAGAAGCTCTTCCTTCCACTCTTCCTCTCCGCCCTTCTCCTCGCCGGCTGTGGTGGCAGCTCTGACGACACCACCGGCGGCGCCACGGCGAGCAGCTGCGAGCCGGGGAAGCTGCCGACCACGGAGCAGGGGGTGTTGACGGTCGCCACCGACAACCCCGCCTACCCGCCCTACTTCGAAGACAACGACCCGACCAACGGCGAAGGGTTCGAGAGCGCCGTCGCCTATGCGATCGGCAAGCAGCTCGGCTACCCGAAGGCGAAAGTGAAGTGGACGATCGAGTCGTTCAACTCCTCCTTCGCGCCGGGGCCGAAAGACTTCGACTTCGACGTCAACCAGATCTCGATCACTCCGGTGCGGAAAAAAGCCGTCGACTTCTCCGCCCCCTACTACACGGCCAACCAGGCGGTGGTGGCGCTGAAGAGCTCGGACGCGGCGCAGGCGACCTCGCTGGAAGAGCTGCAGGACGCGCAGCTCGGCGTCCAGGTCGGGACCACCAGTCTCGAAGCCGCCGAAGCCGGAATCGAGCCGAGCAGCCGCCCGGAAGTCTTCAACAGCTCCAACGACGTCGTCCAGGCGCTGAAGAACGAACAGATCGATGCCGTCGTCGTCGACCTGCCGACGGCGCTCTACCTGACCGCGGTCCAGGTCCCGCAGGCGACCGTGGTCGGCCAGTTCAGCGCCCCCGGTGGCGACCAGTGGGGCGCCCTGCTGGAGAAGGACTCGCCGCTCACCACCTGCGTCTCGGAAGCGATCGAAGAGCTGGAAAGCTCGGGTGAACTGCAGAAGATCACCGACCGCTGGATGAGCCAAGCGGCCGGGGCGCCCGAATTGGGCTGATGCCCATCAGTCGTCGCCTCGAACGGGAGGCGGCGAAGCGCCGCCGCCATCGCCGCGGCCAGGCGATCGCGGCGCTCTCCAGCATCGTCGTCCTCGGCGGCCTCGCGGCGCTGATCCTGACCAGCCCGGGCTGGCCCGAAGTCCGCGAGACCTTCTTCAACTGGGAGGTCTTCAAGGAATCCTTCCCGGACGTGCTGAAGGCCTTCTGGCTCGACGTCAAGATCTTCCTGATCGCCGAGCTGGCAATCCTCGTTGTCGGCCTCGTCGTCGCGCTGATCCGGATCGCCCGCTCGCCGGCAATGTTCCCGGTGCGCCTGCTCTCCGTCGTCTTCGTCGACCTCTTCCGCGGTATCCCGACGATCCTGCTCGTCTTCCTGATCGGCTTCGGCGTCCCGGCGCTGCAACTGAGCGGAACCCCGAACGACCCGATCGTCCTCGGCGCGATCGCTCTCGTCCTCTCCTACAGCGCCTACGTCGCCGAGGTCTACCGCGCCGGCATCAACTCGGTCCACCGCGGCCAGCGCGACGCCGCCCTGGCCGTCGGCCTGACCGAGACCCAGGCGATGCGCCACGTGATCCTGCCGCAGGCGGTACGGCGGGTGGCGCCGCCGCTGCTGAACGACTTCGTCGCCCTGCAGAAGGACGTCGCCCTGATCTCGATCCTCGGCCCGCTGGAGGCTTTCCGCGAAGCCCAGATCATCGAGTCGCTGACCTTCAACTTCACGCCGCTGGTCGCGGCGGCGCTGCTCTACCTGGCGGTGACGGTGCCGACGGCGCGGATCGTCGATCGCCTCGGCGGCCCGGAGGGGGCGGTGCGGTGAGCGCGGCCGGCAAGCCGGTGCTCGAGGTCCGCGGCGTCACCAAGTCCTTCGGCGAGCGTGAGGTCCTGCGCGGCATCGACCTCAGCGTCCGCGAGCACGAGGCGGTCGCCCTGATCGGCGCCTCGGGCTCGGGCAAGTCGACGCTGCTGCGCTGCATCGACCTGCTCGAGGAGGTCGACGACGGCGACGTCTTCCTCGACGGCGAGGTGATCACCGACCCCGCCGTCGACCCGATCGCGGTCCGCCGCCGCCTCGGACTCGTCTTCCAGGCCTACAACCTCTTCCCGCACCTGAGTGCGCTGCAGAACGTCGTCCTCGGCGAGATGCGCGCCCACGGTGCCTCCCGCGCCGAGGCCGAGGAGCGGGGGAGGGCGCTGCTGGCCCGCTTCGGCCTCGCCGGCCGCGAGGACGACCGGCCCGACAACCTCTCCGGCGGCCAGCAGCAGCGGGTCGCGATCGCCCGCGCCTTCGCCGGCCGCGCCCCGCGCCCTGCTCCTCGACGAGGTGACCAGCGCGCTCGACCCGGAGCTGGTCGGCGAGGTGCTGGAGGCCGTCCGCGACCTCAAGGCGCGACGGGATGACGATGCTGATCGCCACCCACGAGATGAGCTTCGCCCGCGAGGTCGCCGACCAGGTCGCCTTCCTCCACGAGGGCCGGATCCTCGAGCAGGGGCCGCCCGGCCAGGTCCTCGACTCTCCCCAGAGGGACGAGACCCGCCGCTTCCTGCGCCGGATCCAGAGCATTTAGTCAAAAGATTTGACGCGCGCAGGTGTTGCGGTTATGCTGCCGCGGCAATTGAGCAATCAGGGATTCGCTCAAGGCAGGGAAACATAGCTAGCACCTGTGCCTTAATCGGTTAAAGGGTCGGCGTTGTAAGCCGAAGATCCGGGTTCGAGCCCCGGCGGGTGCATTTCGAACAACCAATTCGAGGCAGAAGCGTTCGAAATCACAGCTATGGGCGAGAACATCTTCAACCGATTCGATCAGGCGGCCGCAGGCGATGACGGCCAGGTGCTCTGGGCGGCGCGGGCTCCGTACCGGCCCGACCCCGAGTTCGACCTGATGCTGATCCCACGGCTGCCGAAGGGCGCCGACTGGCGCGAGGACGAGGCCGCGGTGGCGGCGCTCGACCGGATCGAGGCCGAGGACTGGGTCGCCTCGATCTCCCGCGAGGGCAAGCAGCCGACCGCTGAAGCTCGCCGACGAGTGGATCGAAGCGCAGGGGGAGGCGATCCGCGCCACGGCCGCCGGCGCGACGCCGAGCTCGCCGACATGGCCGCCGAGAACCGCTACGCCGTCTACTTCTGGGGCGCCAACACGACCAAGGCGCTGCACATCGGCCACCTCCGCAACCTCGCGGTCGGCAACGCGATCGCCGGCGCGCTGAAGCAGGCCGGCGCCGCGGGTCGAGAACCGCAGCCTGATCTGCGACGTCGGCCGCAGCATGGGCGAGGCGATGGCCGGCGTCGCCACCCGCGCCGGCGAGGACGCCGGCCCCGACGCCGACGAGAAGTCCGACCACTTCGTCGGCTTCTGTTACGCCGACTACGTCACCGCCAGCCGCAACGGCGGGCGGCGGCGACGACGGCGCCGAGGACTCGGTCGCCCGCGAGTCGACCCAGTACGACGACAAAGCCGACGAGATGATGATGCGGGTCCTCGGCGGCGACCAGAAGGCGCTGGAACTGTGGTCGCGGACGCGCTCCTGGGTGGTCTCCGGCCAGCGCAAGACGCTCGCCAGCCTCGGCATCACCTTCGACAAGGTGATCTACGAGTCCGACTACCTGCCCGAGGTCGCCGAGTTCACCAACCAGGGCCTCGCCGCCGGGACGCTGACCAAGCGCTGGGGCGACGACATGGTCATGTACGAGACCGAACGCGAGGAGCTGGAAGAGATGCCGCTGGTCCGCTCCGACGGCCTGCCGACCCAGCACATGCGGGCGCTCGCCTACTGGGCCGCCGCCGACGAACTCGACGACGTGATCTCGATGCAGGTCTGCGGCAACGAGTGGGTCGCCCACGTCACCTGCCGCCGCAAGCTGATCGACGAGATGGGGCTGCAGAACGGCAACGGCAACGGCTCGGCCCGCGGGGGAGGGCCGCCGACCCACGACATCTTCCACGGCATGGTCGCCCGCGAGAACGAATCGATCAGCTCCGCGCAAGAAAGGGGCGCTGCTGATCGACGAGCTGGTCGAGTGGCTGGAGGAGGAGCTGAAGCAGAACCCCGAGCTGGCGGAGGAGATGGCGCGCCACCCGCACCCCGAGACGGTGCCGGCGCCAGGTCGCGCTCGGCTACTTCCTCCTGCAGCCGACGACCAAGCAGGTCAAGTTCGGCAAGGAGAAGCTGCTGGTGGAAGGAAAAGGGAGCCTCGGCTGGGACCTGGCGCGCGCGCAGGCCCACCACGCCTCGGCCGAGATCCAGGGCGAGCGTCCGGCCGCCGACCCGGACTACCGCTTCGCCGTGGTCCAGTCGGAGCACTACCGGGTGCACCTGCGCAGCGCCGTCGAGGAGTTCGACGTCGCTCCGCTCTCCAAGTACCTCTCCCACTTCGCGCGCTGGTACCGAGAAGACGAGCGCGCACCGGAGGTCGAGGCGGTCGTGCAGCCGGTGCTCGAGCAGGGCCTGCGCGGCCTGGGACTAGAGGGAGCCTGAGATGAAAACGCTGCTGGTCGACAACCACGATTCCTACACCTACAACGTCTTCCACCTGCTGGCCGCGGCCTCGGGCGAGGAGCCGATGGTGGTCAACAACGACGCGGTCTGCTGGCGGGTGCTGACAAGGATGGACTTCGACGCGATCGTGCTCTCGCCGGGACCCGGGCACCCGTCCCGCTGGCACGACTTCGGCGTCTGCCGCGACATCCTCCGCCACAGCGAAGTCCCGGTCTTCGGCATCTGCCTCGGCCACCAGGGGATCGGCAACCTGCTCGAGGGCGACGGTCAACCGGGCGCCGATGGCGATGCACGGCCGGCTCAGCCGGGTCATGCACGAAGGCAAGGGCCTCTTCAAGGACGTGCCGCAGGGCTTCTCGGTCGTCCGCTACCACTCGCTGGCGATCACCAGCCCGCCCGGGCCGGAAGGGCACGTCGTCGCCTGGGCCGACGACGGCGTCGTGATGGGGGTCGAGCACACGAAGCGGCCGATCTGGGGCGTCCAGTTCCACCCCGAGTCGATCTCGACCGAGTACGGGCTGAAGATCGCCCAGAACTTCTTCGACCTGGCGGCGAGCTACGAGCGCCCGCAGAAGCCATCCGGCCGGGCGACGATCGCGCCGCGGCCGACCAAAGCCGCCCCGCGCACCGCCCCGCAGGGGGAGGCGGGCGAATTGGAGCTGCGGATGCGGACGCTGGAGGGGGAGGCGCCGACCGAGTACGTCTACGAACGGCTCTTCGCCGAGCACGACCCCTCCTTCTGGCTCGACAGCGCCGACGCCCCGACCTGGCTCGCCCAGTGCTCCTACATGGGGACCACGCGCCGGCGCCGACCGCTGCTTCGTCACCTACGACGTCGACAGCGGCGAGGTCGCTGGTCAACCGCGGCGGCGTCGAGACGGTCGAGCACAAGTCGATCTTCGACTACCTGCACCGCGAGCTGGGCCGGATCAAGGTCGACCCGCCGGAGGGGGTCGAGCGCGGCCTCGTCGGCGGCTACGTCGGCTACCTCGGCTACGAGCTGAAGGCCGACTGCGGCTCCCCCAACGTCCACAGCTCCGACATGCCCGACGCGGCGATGATGCTCGCCAACCGCGTCGTCGCCGTCGACCACACCAAGGACAAGACCTACCTCTTCGCCCTCTGCCGCGGCGAGGACCCCGAGGCCGAGCTCTGGCTCGACGCGGCCGAGGAGCTGATCGCGCGAGGCGATCGCCGCACCGCCGGCCGAGCGGCCGCTGGCGCCGCCGAGCGAGCCGGGCGGCCACGTCAGCTTTCCACTCCGGCCGCGGCCGCGAGCGCTACCTCGCCGACATCGCCAAGTCGCAGGCCGAACTGCTCGCCGGCGAGTCCTACGAGGTCTGCCTCACCGACCAGTTCTCGACCGACGCCAGCCCGGACCCGTTCGAGCTCTACCGGCAGCTGCGGCGCACCAACCCCTCGCCGTTCTCCGCCTTCCTCCAGCTTCGGCGAGAACGCGATCGTCAGCTCCTCGCCGGAGCGCTTCATCTCGGTCGACCGCCAGCGCCAGGTGATGGCGCGGCCGATCAAGGGAACGATCTCGCGGGTCGACGACCCGGCCGAGGACGCGGCGCGCCGCGAACGAGCTGGAGGAGGACGAAAAGACCTACGCCGAGCACCTGATGATCGTCGACCTGCTGCGCAACGACCTCGGCGTCGTCTGCGACCTCGAGAGCGTCGAAGTCCCGGACCTGATGGTGATCGAGCCCTACGCGACCGTGCACCAGATGGTCTCGACGATCGTCGGCCACCTCGAGGACGGCCGCAGCTCGGTCGACTGCGTCCGCGCCACCTTCCCCGGCGGCTCGATGACCGGCGCCCCGAAGGAGCGGACGATGGAGATCATCGACGACCTCGAGGAGGAGGCGCGCGGCGTCTACTCGGGCTCGATCGGCTACTTCGGCGCCGACGGCTACACCGACCTCAACATCGTCATCCGCACGATCGTGATGCGGCCGGGGCGGACGACGATCGGCGCCGGCGGCGCGATCGTCATGCAGTCCGACCCCGAGGAGGAGTTCGACGAGATCCTGCTGAAGGCGCGGGCGCCGATGGCGGCGATCGCGCGGACCGTGACCGGCAGCGACGAGCCCGGCGAGGCCTGGAGCGTCGAGCTGGAGCCGGTCGCCAGGCAGGCGTGCAGGCGGCGTGACCGAGCCGGTGGCAACCGGGGCCACGGTTCGCGAGGCGGGGGTCGACGACGTCGAGGCGGTTGCCGACCGCGGTCGAGAGCCTCCTGCTCGAGCTCGGCGGCCGCCGCCCCGAGCGCAGTCAACTTGAAACTGAGGTCCGCGCCCTGCTGGACGATCCGGCGGGCGGCTCGGTGCTGATCGCGGAGGCCGACGGCGAGCATCGTCGGCGTCCTCAGCGCCAGCTGGCAGCGGGCGATCCACGTTCCCGGCATCTACGCGACGATCCAGGACCTCTGGGTCGATGGGGCTTGGCGCAGTCGCGGCGTCGGGGCGGAGCTGGTCGAGGCGGTCGCATCCCAGGCGCGAGCTCGCGGGGTCAGCCGGCTTGAGGTCGGCCTGCCGCGCGAGACCTTCGCGGCGATCGCCTCGACCGAGTCCTTCTACGAGCGCAACGGGTTCGAGCACCTCGGGCCGCGGATGCGGAGGCTGCTCGCATGAGCGCGGAGCGCGTGAGCTGAGCTGTTGATGGTCGAGCAGCGCCAGGGCAGCGGCGACGCCGCCTTCTGGGTGCGCGAAGGGGAACGGCTGATCGAAGGCCAGGACTCCAACCAGCGCCTGGTCGAGCTGCGGGCGGGCCTGGTCCGCCACTCCGGCGTCCGCCCGGTCGACGCCGACGCTGCCGACGAGGAGGTGCAGCAGACGCTGCGGGGCGCTGCACGAGGCCGACTACCTGCGGGCGCTGTCGGAGCTCGACGGCGCCGAGCCGGTGGTGATGCCGGACTTCGCTCCGCCCGGCCTCGAGCCCGACATCCCGGTCAACAAGGCGCTGGTCGCCGCGGCGCTGGAGGGGATCCGCACCTCGATCACCGCCGCCGAGCGGCTGCTCGACGGCGCCCGCTTCACCTACGCCGTCTGCCGGCCGCCCGGGCACCACGCCGGCCCCGCCTTCCACGCCGGCTACTGCTACCTCAACAACGCCGTCGCCGCGGTCCGCCGCCTCAGCGACGCGGGCCTGAAGCCGGTCGGAATCATCGACCTCGATCTCCACTACCCGAACGGGACCTCGGCTCTGGTCGAGCGAATGGGCCCGGTCGCCGCCCTGCACTCGCTGCACGCGGCGCCGGTCACCAACCTGCCGCCGGGGACGCCGCTGCCGCGGTTGCCCGGGCGAACGCGCCGTCGCCTTCGCCGAGAGCCCCGACGAAGACACCTACCTGGCCGAGGTCGCGCACTCGATCCACGACCTCTCGGAGATCGCCCGCGCCCTCGTCGTCTCGCTCGGCTACGACACCGTGGCGCGGCGACCCGCACGGCGGCTGGAGCTTCCGGCCGGAGATCTTCGCCGAGATCGGCCGCCTGCTGGCTCGCTCGGGCCTGCCGGTCTGCGTGATCCAGGAGGGTGGCTACGCGCTCGACGAGCTTGCCGACTGCAGCCACGCTTTCGCCACCGGTCTGCTCGGAGACGAGGGAGCGATGAGCGCCAACGGTCTCGAGCCCTTTCGCCGCCGCCTCGACGTGATCGACGACGAGATCGCGCGGCTGCTCGGCGAGCGGCTGCAGATCTGCCGCGAAGTCGCCGTCTACAAGAGCGGCACGGGATCCCGATGATGCAGCCCGAGCGGGTCAAGGTCGTCCGCGAGCGCTACCTCGCCCGCGGCGCCGAGCACGACCTGCCGCAGGAGTTCTCGTCCGACCTCTTCGACCTGCTGATCGCGACCACCTGCCGGCTCGAGGACGAGCTGATGGACGAGCTCGCGGCCACCGACGGCAAGGACGCGGCATGAGCTCGCTGCCACCCGGGCCGCGGCTGCCCCGCGACCCTGCAGGCGGTCGGCTGGACCCAGCGGCCGCTGCCCTGGCTGGAGAAGTGCCAGCGCCGCTACGGCGACACCTTCACCCTGCGGATCCGCCACTACGGCGACTGGGTGATCCTCTGCCGACCCCGACGACGTGAAAAAGGTCTTCACCGCCGGGCGGGCGGTCGGCGTCGACACCGCCAACCCGCTGCTCGGGCCGCTGCTCGGCCCGCGCTCGGTGATGCTGCTGGAAGAACCCGAACACATGACCCGGCGCAAGCTGATGCTGCCCTCCTTCCACGGCAAGGCGGTGCAGGCCGACGCCGAGATGATGGCGACGGTGGCGCGGCAGGAGATCTCCCGCTGGCCGGTGGGGGAGCCGTTCGCGCTCTGGCCGCGGATGCAGGACATCACCCTCGACGTGGTGATGCGGGCGGTCTTCGGCCCCGACTCCGAACACGCCGCGCCTGCAGCCGCTGCGCGAGCGGCTGCGCGGCCTCACCACCTGGATGAACGAACCGCGCAACCTGGCGCGGCTCGCCCTCTTCGGCCCCGGCTGGGTGATCCGCAGCCGCGGCTACCGCGAGGCGATGGGCGCGGTCGAGGAGGCGGTGATGGAGGAGGTGCGGCGGCGCAAGGCCGAACCCGACGGCGGCACCCTCGGCGTCGTCTCGATGCTGGTCCGGGCCGAATACGAGGACGGCTCGCCGATGAGCGACCAGGATCTGCGCGACGAACTGGTGACCCTGCTCTCCGACGGGCCGACCTCGAGCACCCTCGCCTGGACCTTCGAGCGGCTGCTGCGCAACCCGGACAAACTCAGCAAGCTCCAGGATGACCTCGTCGGCGGCGACGGCACCTACCTCGACGCGGTGGTCAAGGAGACGCTGCGGCTGCGGCCGCCGGTGCCGGTGGTCGTCCGCAACCTGCTGGAGCCGCTGCGGCTCGGCGGCTACGAGCTGCCGGCGGGGACGACCGTCGCCCCCTGCATCCACCTGATCCACCGCGACGAGCGCCACTACCCCGAAGCCCACCGCTTCCTGCCGGAGCGCTTCGTCGGCAAGCAGCCCGGCACCTACACCTGGATCCCCTTCGGCGGCGGCACCCGCCGCTGCCTCGCCGCCAGCTACGCGGAAATGGAGATGAAGCGGGTGCTGCGGATCGTCCTCGAGACGACCGAGCTGCGGGCGGTCGAGAACGACGCCGAGCGGGCGCGCAAAAGCGCGATCTCCTTCGCTCCCGACCAGAAGGGCATGGTGATCGCCGAACCGAGAGAGACCGAGCCGGCGGGGCCGCGGGCCCTGGCCCCCGTCTAGGAGGAAGCGATGAGCGAGAGCGACATCCTCATCGTCGGCGCCGGCGCCAAGGCGGCGGCGCTCGCCGCCAAGGTTCACACGATCAACACCCTCGGCCTGGGAGAGATCTCGATGACCGTGATCGAGAAAACCGAGCCCGCCGCCTCCTGGCTCGGCCGCAACGGGATGACCTCGGGCGAGGAGCCGCTGGCGATCCCGCCGATCAAGGACGTCGGCTTCCCGTACCAGAGCAGCCGCCAGTTCGGCAGCCTCGGTGACGAGATCGACGCCGCGCTGCTGCCGTTCACCTGGCAGCGCTTCGCGATGGAGCGACACGAATACGCGGCCTGGGTCAACTCCGGCTCGCCCTCGGTGATGCACCGTGACTACGGCGCCTACCTGGGCTGGGTGCTGGAACGGGCGACCGAGGGCGTGAGCATCTACGACGGCCGCGTGACCGAGATCGGGCTCGCCGAAGGGCACGAGGGCTGGCGGGCGGAGGTCGCCGAGCGCGGCCGGCTCGAGGACCCCGAGCGACACACCGGTCGCAACCTCATCCTCACCGGGCCCGGCGTCCACCGCCACTTCCCGCACGACCCCGAGGTCGAGGCGCGGGTCTTCCACTGCGACAGCCGCCGCGAGGAACTGGCACGGATACCGGAGCGCGAGCCGGTGGAGATCGCGATCGTCGGCGGAGGGGAGAGCGCCCTCAGCGCCCTCGTCTTCCTCCGCGACCTGCGGCCGCAGGCGCGGCTGACGATCTACACCCCGACCCTGCCGCTGAGCCGGGGCGAGAGCTTCCTCGAGAACCGCGTCTTCGCCGATCCCGACAACGTCGGCTGGGAACACCTCGACATCGAAACGCGGCGGGACTTCGTCAAGCACTGCGACCGCGGCGTCTTCGACGCCAGCGTGCTCGAGCGGATCGCCGACGACGACCACCTCTCCTTCGTCACCGGCCGGGCCCTCCACGTCTCCCTTGCCGAGGACGGCGAGGCGGCGCTGCTCGAATTCGAGAGCCCCGCCCACGGCGAGATGTCCCAGCGCTACGACTTCGTCGTCAATTGCACCGGCTTCGACCTCTTGCGCCAGCTCCGCGGCCTCTTCCCGGACGCGGTCCGCGACGAGGTGGAAGAACAGTGCGGCCCGCTCTGGGACAGCCCGCCGAAATTCGAGGTCCCGATCGGTCGCGGCCTCGAACTGGAAGGCGTGCGGCCGCGGCTGCACATCCCCGGCCTCGGCGGTCTTCGCCAGGGCCCCGGCTTCGCCAACCTCGGCAGCCTCGGCCTGCTTGGCGAACCGGGTGCTGCAACCGCTGCTCGAGGAACTCGACATATCGACTGCGCCGAAATCGGCGAAGATGCAGGACAAATCTCTATCACTCGACTAGGAGGAAGCAGAGGATGTCAGGGATGAAGTCAGGAAAGACTTGGGCTGCGCTGCTTTTATTGGCGGCGTTGACCGCCCTCATAGGTTGCGGCGGATCCTCATCGGACTCCTCCTCCAGCTCGGGAGAAGCGAAGCTGACGGGTGACGCTTGGCCGAACGTCGACCAGGCGGGAACCCGCGAGGCCGAAGGCGAAATCAACGGCAAAAACGCCTCCGAACTCGACGTTGCCTGGACGTTGCCCTCGAAAGCGCAGAGCACCTACGGCGCTTACGCGACCAGCCCGGTGATCAGCAACGGGGTTGTCTACATCCAGGACCTCGAATCCGACGGTGCAGGCGATCAACCTCGAGAGCGGGGACGTCGAATGGACCTGGCAGTCCGAATCGGCGACCCAGGGGCCGAACGGCGTCACTGTCGCCGACGGCATGGTCTTCGGCGCGACGGCGAGCGAAGCCTTCGCCCTCGACCAGGAAACCGGCAAGGAACTGTGGTCGGTGCCGATCGCCGAAAGCCCGCTGGCGATCGACATGGCGCCCGGCTACAGCGACGGCCTCGTCTACGTCTCGACCGTCCCGGTCAACGTCAACTCCGAATATCAGGGCGGCGGCGTCGGCACCCTCTATGCCCTCGACGCCAAAACCGGGAAGCAGAAATGGAGCTGGGACACCGTCCCCAAGAGCCTCTGGGGTAACAAGAAAGAAAATGCCGGCGGCGGCCTCTGGTACCCGCCGACCTTCGACGAACAAGGCTCGATGTACTTCGGGACCGGCAATCCGGTGCCCTACCCGGGCACGGCGAGCAAGCCGTGGGGCGCGAGCCGTCCCGGCCCCAACCTCTACACCAACTCGCTGGTGAAGATGAACGCGAAAACGGGCAAGCTCGACTGGTACTACCAGCAGACCCCGCACGACCTCTACGACTGGGACTTCCAGAACCCGCCGATTCTGGCCAAAGCCGGCAGCCGTGAGGTTGCGATCGGCTCGGGCAAGAACGGGATCGTCACCGCGGTCGACGCGAAGAGCGGCAAGCCGGTCTGGAGCACGCCGGTCGGCAAACACAACGGCCACGACGACGACGGCCTCCTGGCGATGAAGGGGGAAGCCGCGAAGATCAAGGGCGGTGAAATCCTGCCCGGGAACCTGGGTGGCGCGATCGCACCCCCGGCGGCCAGCGATACGACCGTCTTCGTGCCGGTCGTCAACGGCGGCATCGAAGTGACGCCGCAGCAGACGCTCAGCAACACCGCCGAACTGCAGGGCGGCATGGTCGCCCTCGACATCAAAACCGGCAAGGTGATCTGGGAACAGGAATACGTCGCGGCGGCCTACGGCTCGCCGGTAGTGATGAACGAGGTCGTCTTCTTCACCACCTTCGACGGCACCGTCCACGGCGTCGACGCCAAATCGGGTGGCGAAGTCTGGTCGGCGAGCCTGCCCGCAGGCTCGAACAGCGGCGTCGCGGCCAGTGGCGACACGATCGTCGTCCCGGCCGGGATCGCCAGCGCCGAAGGCCAGCAGCCGGAACTGGTCGCCTACCGGATCGGCGGCTGAAGGACCGAGGTTCAGCCATCGCCCCGAGTCGGGTAAGACTCGGGGCGATGGCCTCTCCGCGTAGCGCCGGCATCCTCCTCTTCCGCCGCGAGGGCGGCGAGGTGGAGTTCCTATTGGTCCATCCGGGCGGGCCGTTCTGGGCCCGCAAAGACGGCGGCGCCTGGACGATTCCCAAGGGCCAGATCGAGGCGGAAGAGGAACCGCGCGCCTGCGCGATCCGCGAGATGGAAGAGGAGCTGGGGGCGGCGCCGGCGCTCGACCCCGAGCAGCTGATCGAGCTGGGGGCGATCCGCCAGCGGGGTGGCAAAGTCGTCGAAGCCTGGGCCGCGGAGGCGGAGTTCGACCCCGCCGCGCTCGTCAGCAACACCTTCAGCATGGAGTGGCCGCCGCGCAGCGGCAGGCAGCAGGAGTTCCCCGAGGTCGACAAGGCCGAGTGGTTCGAGCCGCGGAGGGCGCGGGAGAAGATCATCCCCGCCCAAGCAGAGCTTCTGGATCGCTTGCTGGAGCGGTTAGAGTCGGCGGATGGAGAACGGAGCGTCCCAGAACGGTAGGGCTCCGATTCCGGCGCGCCTGCTGGGTGCCGGCGTTCGCGGCGCCCGCTCGGTAACCAGGGCGACCGGGATCGACCGGGCGGTGGAAGTTGCGGCCGAGGAGGCGATCGTCGCCGCGGTCGAGAGCAAAGCGGTCGAGCGGGCGATGGCGCGCGTCCTCGAAGGCCCGGTCGTCGAAGAGGCGGTCGAGGGGGCACTCGAGAGCGAGAAGGTCAAGAAGGCGCTGCTCGAGGCAATGGACTCCGAGCTCGTCGACGAGGTCTGGCGGCGGCTGCTGGCCAGCGAGGAGGTGCAGCAGCTGGTCGAGCGGATCGCCGAGGCGCCGGAGGTACGGGCGGCGATCAGCGCCCAGGGGGCGGGACTGCTGGAGGACATCGGGCGGACGATCGGCAACCTCGCCCGCCGCCTCGACAACCGCTTCGAGCGCCTCGCCCGCCGCATCTTCTTCCGCCCGCAGCGGCTGCTGCCGACCGACCGCGCCGGCGTCGTCAGCCGCGGCCTGGCGATGGCTATCGACGGGGTCTTCGTCAACCTCGCGTTCACCGCCTTCGTCGCCCTCGTCACCCTGGTTGCGAACGCCTTCGGCGGCAACGGCGAAGGCGGGACGGGCCTGGCGATCGCCGTCGGCTCGACCGCCTGGCTCTCCTTCGGCGCCATCTACCTGGTCGGTTTCTGGTCCCTCGCCGGCGAGACCCCGGGCATGCGCTTCCTCGGCATCCGCCTCAGCGAGGACCGGCTGTCGCCACGGCGCAGCTTCAGGCGCCTGGTCGGCCTCGGCCTTAGCGTCCTCACCTTCGGGATCGGCTTCCTCGGCATCGTCTTCAGGGAGAACCGCCGCGCCTGGGAAGACCGCTTCTCCGGCAGCGAGGTCCTCTACGACGAGCGGCGGCCCGAGCCGGCGCCCTGGTCGCAGCCGCCGGGGGCGGCTAGACCGGAGCGCCCGAACGATTCGGAAGCCATCGCTGCACCGCCAGCGTGAGCGTTGCGGAGAGGATCAGCAGCGAGACGTTGATCGCCAGCACCACCGCGGCCCCGAGGGCGTGCTCGATGCCGCCGCCGCCGAGGGCGACGCCGAGGTAGGCGGAGGCGGGGATCGTCGTCACCGAGATCGCGACGCCGACCGCGGTGCTGGCCCGGGTCTCGAAGGAGAGCATCGCCGCGACCCCCGCCGCCAGGGCGATCAGCACGGTCGAGTAGTCGGTGTGGGCGAGGGTGGCGAGGCTGCTTTCCTCGACCTGAAAGCCGTCGGGGAGGAGGCCGGTCCATTTCAGCAGTGCGCTGAGAATCATCGCGGTGACGACGACGAGTCCGAGGCCGAGGACGAGCGTCGTGAAGGCGCGCCGGACGAGGGCGTAGCGGCCGCCGACGAGCCCGACCGCGGTGGCGCAGATCGGCAGCAGGTCGGGGCTGACCGCCATCGCGCCGACGATCAGGATCGAGCTGTTGGTGATGACGCCGAGGGCGGCGATCACCGCGGCGACGTTGATCAGGGCGAGGTAGCGGGCCAGCGGCCGCGAGTTGGCGCGCGCCTGTCCCATCACCTCGACCCAGGCGAAGCCGTCGACGCCGCCGTCGCCGCGGTGGTGGCGGTGTTGGGGGGCAATCACCTCGACCTTGCTGAGGACGTAGTCGTCGACGTCAAGCCCGAGCGCGGTGATTTCCTCCAGCAGGTGGTCGGCGACCGCCGGCTCGACGTCGGCGACGAAGACGTAGGACGGGGTGGGATTGCCCTCTTCGGTCGTCTGCACGATCCGGCGCACCCCTTCGAGCTCGCGCAGCAGCGCCCCGAACTCCTCGGCCCGGTGGTGGGCGACGGAGGAGCGCAGCCTCAGCATCCGCGGATCAAGCGACCAGCTTCAGGACCTTGAAGGCGCGGTCGCCTTTCGGCGTCTCGACCTTGACCGTCGAGCCGACCTTGGCGTCGAGCAGCGCCCGCCCGATCGGCGACTCGGCCGAGAGCCGGCCTTCGGCCAGGTTCGCCTCGGTCGAGCCGACCAGGGTCCAGGCGTTGGTCTCGCCTTTGGATTCGTCCAGCACCTCGGCGGTGCGGCCGAAGGAGAAGAAGTCGCTGTCGAGCTCGGAGACCTCGACGACGACGGCGTTCCGCAGCCGCTCCTGAAGGCGCTTGATTTTCGTCTCCAGGTGGGCTTGGTCCTCTTTGGCGACGTGATACTCGGCGTTCTCCTTCAGGTCGCCCTCCTCGCGGGCGACCTTGATCCGCGCCGCCATCGCTTTCCGGGCCGGCCCTTCGAGCTCGGCGAGTTCGGCTCTCAGCTCTTCGATTCCGGCCTGGGTGATCGGCTCACCGGCCTGCTCCTGCGGGCTCATGCCCAGAGGGTTTCAGATATCAGCGCTGGGGGCGGGGGAGGGAGTCCCCGAGGATCAACCGCGCCCGGTAGAAGAGCGCCTCGTCGGCACCATTCAGGGCCGACTCCCGGTTGCCGGTCTGGGTAGTCCGGTTCTGCCCGACCCCGGCCGGGTACTCATCCCGCACCAGCCCGGCCAATCGACCCCGCGATCGGAACGTCGTAGTGGCAGTTCGCTTGTCCACCCTGTCTCCTTTCTTGCTTTGCAAACCAACTAAGTCAAGAATAACAAATGCCGCGTGTTGCGGGGCAGGGGGGAGAGAATGGACCTCCTCAGCCCTTAGAAGTCCGTGGCCAAGGACTTTCTCTACAAAGTCGCTTACGACGAGGCGGTTCGAGCCCTCTCGGAGCAGCAGGCGGTGGTCGAGAGCTTTCGAGCCCGAGCGGGCCTGCTCTTCTCGGTCGCTGCGGTCACGACCTCCTTTCTCGCCGCCCAAGCGTTTCGAGGCGGCAATTCGAGCCTCGTCTCATGGCTGGCCCTGCTCTGCTTCATGGCCGTCGCCACCTCTTCCCTTGTCATTCTCTGGCCGCGACCATGGGAGGGTGCGGCGAATCCCCGCGAGATGATCGAGTCCTATGTCGGGTCTGCGGAGGTTGTCCCGGTTGAGCAATTGCACCGGGACCTTTCAATCTTCCTGCACGGTAGCTACCTCGAGAACCGCGTGGGCCTTGAACAGCTTGCGGCCTTCCTCCAGCTCGCCAGTGGCCTGCTGGCCGTCGAGGTGGCTCTTTGGGTAGTCGCCATCGCAGGGACGGTCTAGGATCTCCGCATGGCAGCGCCCGCTAAATCCAAATCCACTTCTGGCCTTCAGCCCACACGAGGGCCGATCTCGATGGTGGGAGAGCGTGGGATGACGCTCGGAGAGATGTTGAGGCTCCTCCTCCCGGGCGGCCGTAAGCGCGCGCTAGCCCGCGAGCGCGCTGGTTTGAGGGATTAGCCGGACGACCTGGCGAAGTGGGGCGGGGCGTCACCCGGCAAGAAGACGCCCCACCCCGTCGCCCCTTCAGACGGCTGCAGGTAAACCTGCGTCGCCGCCGTCCTGGGTCCCGAGGGGAGTCGAGGCCCCTGGGGAATTGGACGGCGAGCCACCGTTGAAGCTTTTGGCCTGGATCGGGCGCAGGTAGGCGATCTGGCCCTCCCGCAGCTCCAGGCGCTGCAGTTCGTTGCGGGTCAGCTGCGCCCAGACCTCGGTCCCGTCGGAGAGGACGAGCTCGACCCGGACCTCGAAGCCGAGGGTGACGATCCGCTGGACCAGGCCCTCCTGGGTGCGGTCGTCGGGATCGAGGACCACCTCCATGTCGTGCGGGCGCACGAAGTGGTCGCCGAGCCGGTTGACCTCGCCGACGAAGCTCATCACGAACTCGTTGGCGGGGTGCTCGTAGAGGTCGTCGGCGGTGCCCGACTGCTCGACCCGGCCCTCGTTCATCACCACGAGCTGGCCCGCGACGTCCATCGCCTCCTCCTGGTCGTGGGTGACGAAGATCGTCGTCACGTGCATCTCCTCGTGGAGGCGCCGCAGCCAGGTCCGCAGGTCCTTGCGCACCTTTGCGTCGAGTGCCCCGAAGGGCTCGTCGAGCAGCAGCACCTGCGGCTCGACCGCCAGCGCCCGGGCTAGCGCCATCCGCTGCCGCTGCCCGCCTGAGAGCTGCGAGGGAAAGCGGCCGGCGAGGCCGTCGAGCTGGACCAGCTGCAGCAGCTCGTGGACGCGCTTCGAGGTCTCGGGCTTCTTCCACTTGCGGATCTTCAACCCGAAGGCGACGTTGTCGTACACCGTCATGTGCTTGAAGGCGGCGTAGTGCTGAAAGACGAACCCGACGCCGCGTTTTTGTGCCGGCTTGCGGGTGGCGTCCTCGCCGTTGATCGTCACCAGGCCGGAGTCCAGGTCCTCGAGGCCGGCGATCGCCCTCAGCAGGGTGGACTTGCCCGAGCCGCTGGGGCCGAGCAGGGCGGTAAGGGACCCATCGGGGACCTCAATCGAGACGTCGTTGAGGGCCTGAAAGTCACCGAAGCGCTTGTTTGCTCCCTCGACTGAGATTCCCATCAGGCGTCCTCCTTTCGTTTCAGCAGGTTCATTGCGAACAGGGTGATCAGCGCCAGCAGCGCCAGCACCAGGGAGGCGCCGTAAGCGCCGGTTGAGTTGAAGTTGGCGTACTGCTTCTCGACGAACAGCGGCAGCGTCTGGGTCTGGCCGTTGATCGAGCCGGAGACGATCGTCACCGCCCCGAACTCGCCCAGCACGCGGGCGGTCGTGAGCACGACGCCATAGGCGACGCCCCAGCGGATCGAGGGCAGGGTGACTTTCCAGAAGGTCTGCCAGCCGTTGGCGCCGAGGGTGGAGGCGGCCTGCTCCTGGTCGGTGCCGATCTCCTGCAGCACCGGCACCGTCTCGCGGACGACGAAGGGCAGCGAGACGAAGATGCTGGCCAGGACCATCCCCGGTACCGCGAAGAGGATCTTGAACCCTTCTTCGCCGATGAAGGCGAACCAGCCGCCGGTCCCGTAGAGGATGTAGAGCGAGAGGCCGATGACGACCGGCGAGACCGCGAAGGGGAGGTTGATGACCGCGTCGATCACCGGGTTCAGCTTCGACTTGTGGCGGACCAGCAGCAGCGCGCAGCCGATCCCGAAGATCGTGTTCAGCGGCACCGCGATCGCGACCATCAGCACGCTCAGCTTCAGCGCGTGCAGGCCGTCGGGCGAGGTGATCGCGTCGAGCGGCGGCCCGATCCCTTCTTCGAAGGTCTTGTAGAAGATCATCACCAGCGGGATCAGCAGCAACATCGTCAGGTAGCCGAGCCCAAGGACCCGCAGGCCCCAGCGGCTGGCGGGATTGGCGGTCATCAGCGCCCCTCGCCGCGACGTCCTTGCGACGTGGAGAACTCGAGCGCAGACATGGCGAGCGCTCCAGCGCTGGATCAGCGAGACGGAGGCGAGCAGCAGCAGCGAGGCGACGAGCAGCACCACCGAGACGGCGGCGGCGCCGACCTCGTTGCCGGACTCGACCTGGTTGCGGATGAAGACCGAGGAGACGGTCGTGTCCGGGTTGCCGCCGGCGAAGAGGAGCACGGAGCCGAACTCGCCGAGGGCGCGGGCGAAGGCCAGCGCGACTCCCGCGGCGAGGCCGGGGAGGAGGTTGGGGAAGATGATGCGGCGGAAGATCGTGAAGTTGCCGGCCCCGAGGGAGGCTGCCGCGGCCTCCATCTCGCGGTCCATCTCCAGCAGCAGCGGCTGCACGGCGCGGACGACGAAGGGCAGGGTGACGAAGCAGAGGGCGACGACGATCGCGGTCCGGGTGAACGCAAAGTCGATCCCCAGCGGGCTGTCGGCGCCGTAGAGCGTCAGCAGGATGAGGCTGGCGACGATCGTCGGCAGCGCGAAGGGAAGGTCGATGACGGCGTTGACGAGGCTCTTGCCCGGGAACTTGTCACGGACGAGGAGCCAGGCGAGGATCGTGCCGAAGACGCCGTTGATGACGACGACGATCAGCGAGCAGACGACCGTCAGCTTCAGGCTCTTTATCGCCAGCGGCGAGGTGACCTGTTCCCAGAAGTGACCGATGCCGCCGGTGAAGGCTTCACTGGCGACCGCTGCCAGCGGCAGCAGCACGATGATGCTCAGGTAGAGCATCACCATGCCGCCGCCGAAGCCGACGCCCAGACCGGGCAGGCGGATGCCTGCCCGGTGCTGACTGGGAGCGGGGAGGTTTGCCGGGTGTGCCTCCATCAGCCGCTCGTCGAGACTCCGAGTTCCTTCTCGATCTCGGCGACCGAGCCGGTTTCGTCGTCGAAGAATTCATCGTTGACTTTGCCCCAGCCGCCGAAGTCGGCGATGTAGAACAGGTTCTTGGGGGTCGGGAACTGTTTCTCGTCGACGAGCTTCGGGTTGACCGGGCGGTACCCGTTTTCGGCCCAGATTTCCTGACCCGCATCTGACCAGATGAAGTCGAGGAAGTCCTGCGCGGCGGGCTCCGGTGCGTCTTTGGTGACCGCGATCGGGGTTTCGATCTGGAGCGTCGCCGGGGGCACGACGTATTCGACGTCTTCGCCCTCCTCTTCGGCCTTGATCGCCTCGTTCTCGTAGCTCAGGAGGACGTCTCCCTGGCCCTGGGTGAAGGCCGAGAGGGCGTCACGGCCGCTGCCCGGCTGGGCGACGGTCTTTTCGAGCACGGTGCGGACCTCGTCCAGCGCCTGTTCGGGAGACTTGCCGACCTCGATCGGCGTTGCCGTAGACGGCCATGATGTTCCAGCGGGCCGAACCGGAGCTGAACGGGTTCGGGGTGATGACGTCGACGTCCTTGCTCTGCAGGTCGTCGAAGGTCTTCGATGCCCCTCGGGGTTGCCCTTGCGGACGACGAGGACCACGACCGAGTTCTCGGCGATGCCCTTGTACTGGTTCTGGTCCCAGTCTTTGGCGACGATTTCGCCTTCTTCGACGAGCCGTTCCATGTCGCCGGCCTGGGAGAAGTGGACGACCGATGCGGGCTGGCCCGCGGCCACCGCGCGGCTCTGGTCGCCGGAGGCGCCGAAGGAGTTGCTGAAGCTGACGCCCGCGCCTTTCGAGCTGTCCTCGAAGGCGGGCTCGAGGCCTTCGGTGTAGACGGCTTCCGGGGTGGAGTAACCGACCACGTCGAGCTTGCCGCCCCCTGAGGAGCCGGAGTCCGAACCGGTGGTGTCGTCACCACCGCCACATCCAGCGGCGAAGACTGCGAGGAGCAGGACGAGAAGCGCGGCCGGGAGGCCGATCTTCACGCCGCGCCGCCGAGTAGTGCGAGCGTTCCGCATCTAAATGTTTCCTTTCTATGTCGACTAACTTACGTTCTTGAGCAACTTACTGCTCAATGAGGCGGGCACCGTAGCACAAAGTCGACCGAGAAAGTCTGGAATTCGGATCTGGATTGGGAGGGTAATCCTTCGGCATAGGATGAGCGACGAGCGTCGAGCGTCCGCACTCCGGACGAGCATCTGGAGGGCCTCCCCGACTATCCCTTCGAGTCCCGCTACCGCGAAGTGGACGGGCTGCCGCTTGGCGCACCTCGACGAGGGGGAGGGGGAGCCGGTGGTCTTCTTCCACGGCGAGCCGACCTGGTCGTTCCTCTGGCGCAAGGTGATCCCGCCGGTGCGCGATGCCGGCTACCGCTGCATCGCCCCCGACTACGCCGGCTTCGGCCGCTCCGACAAGCCCACCGACGTCGGCTGGTACACCTACGACCGCCACGTCGAGCTGATGGCGGCGCTACTGGAGGAACTCGATCTGCGCAACGCGACCGCGGTCGTCCACGACTGGGGCGGGCCGATCGGGCTGCGGCTGGCGGTCGAGCACCCGGACCGGATCAGCAGGCTGGTGATCATGGAGACCGGTCCCTTCACCGGCCACCAGAAGATGAGCGACGCCTGGCTCGCCTTCCGCGAGTTCGTCCGCTCGAGCGATGAGGTCCCGGTCGGGATGCTGGTCCGCGGCGGCTGCAAGAACGACCCTGGCGACGAGGTGATCGCCGCCTACGAGGCTCCTTATATAGACGGCCCTTCGAAGGCAGGCACCCGTGCCTTCCCGCTGATCCTGCCGACCGAGCCCGACGCCCCCGGCGCCGCCGAGGGGAAAAAGGTCGCCGACGCGCTGCGCGACGACGACCGGCCGGCGCTGGTCCTCTGGGCCGACTCCGACCCGGTGCTGCCGTTCTCGGTCGGCGAGCGGGTCTCGAGCCAGCTCAACTTCCCGCCGCCGCGGCCGATCGAGAACGCTTCGCACTTTCTCCAGGAGGATGCGGGGCCGGAGATCGGCGGCATCATCGCTGACTGGCTTGGTTGAGGGAGGGGACGGGGGTACCCCTTCTGGGCGCAGCTCGGCGGGGGGAACGTTCTGTTGCTGTCGCCCGGTCGCTGCTTGCCCGCCTCGTGCTAAGTGCCCAGAAGAGGTACCCCCGTCCCCTCTACGCAGAGCGGTTGATCAGGTCGCTCATCTCCTCGTGGGAGTAGCTGTGGAGTAGCTGTACGCGTCGGGGGGGTTCGTTGTCTTCCAGCCAGGTGACGGTTCCTGGCCAGTAGGAGTTCGGGGGCGTGCCGGGTTGGTGGAAGGCGGTGGCGAAGACCCAGCTGCCGGTGTTGTGGAGGCGGCCGCCGCGGGGGAGGGCCCACTCGGGTTCGGTGGGCAGCGGGCCGGCGCGGTGGGTGTGGCCGGTGATCACGTGGACGTCGTCGACGCCGAGCTGGGTCGCCATCTCGGCGGTGGCTTCGACGCCGGTGCGGAAGATCGCCCCCGGCGTCACGTCCGGCTTCGAAGTCGGCGCGCAGGAGGCCGTTGAGGCCGCGGATCGCCAGCGGGAAGCCGGCCCGGGCGGCGCGGGCTCCCATGGTGGTCGTGCGCTCTTCGCCGGCGAGCACCTCCCAGGCGCGCTCGAAGGGCCCGTTGCGCCGGCGCTTGATCGGCAGCACCTGGGCGAGGCCGTAGGCGAATCCGTAGAGGGGGCGGAGGATCCGTTCGTAGTCGGCCGGGGTCGCCGGGTTCGGCAGCGGCCGGGAGATGCGGGCCACCAGCGCCGCGGCCAGGCACTCGGCTCGGGGCAGCCTCAGGTGGGCGTCCATGTAATGGCCGTGGGTCGCGTAGACGTCCTCGCGCAGCCAGAGCCCGGGGTAGGCGATCCGCAGCCGAGCGCGGCCGAGCCAGCCGTCGACCAGCGCGGCGGGGCCGGTGGGGGACTGGTGGTGCTCGAGGCCGAGGGTCGGCCGGCCGGCGATCGAGAGCTCGTCGAGCAGCGGCTCGGCGAGGCGGTGGTCGTGGTTGCCGGGGACGAGGATCACCTCGATGTCGCCGAGCGCCTCGCCGAGCTCTTCGAAGAAGGGCCGGGCGCGTTCGAGCGAGGGTCCGAGGGGGAGGTTGCGCAGCTCGATCGCGTCGCCGAGGAGGACGAGGCGGTCGGCGCCGGCGATCTCCTCCAGCAGCAGCCGCCGCACCGCCGGGTCCCGCAGCACGTCCTCGTCGGAGGCGACGCCGAGGTGGAGGTCGGAGACGATCGCCGTCCGCATCGTTCCTTTCTACCGGTCGGCGTTCGTCCTTTGTCGCCCTATAGGGGTACAAAGGACGAACGCCGACGTTTGGCTGGGCAGCCAGCGTGGGTACGATTCCCGGATGCATCAGTTCGGTGACGAGCAGATGGCGCCCGCCAACGGGATCGAGCTCTGCTACCAGGAGATGGGAGACCCCGACGGGGAGCCGCTGCTGCTGGTGATGGGGCTGGCGACGCAGATGATCGCCTGGTCGGAGGAGTTCTGCGCGCTGCTGGCCGAGCGCGGCTTCCGCGTCGTCCGCTTCGACAACCGCGACATCGGCCGCTCGACCAAGCTCCGCGCCGCCGGGGTGCCGAACCTGCTCGAGATGGCGGTCGGCCGGCGGGGCAGCGCGCCGTACCTGCTCCGCGACATGGCCGCCGACACCTTCGGCCTGATGGACCACCTGGGGATCGACTCGCGCCCACCTCGTCGGCGCCTCGATGGGCGGGATGATCGTCCAGACAGTGCGCGATCGAGGAGCCGCGGCGGGTCCGCTCGCTGACCTCGATCATGTCGACCACCGGCAGCCGCCGGGTCGGCCACCCCAGCTACCGCACCTTCGGCCTCCTGCTCGGCAAACCTCCGCGCGAGCGCGAGGCGATGATCGAGCGGGTGGTGAAGACCTTCAGCGTGATCGGCTCGCCCGGCTATCCCTTCGAGGAGGAGCGGGTGCGCGAGATCGCCGGCCTCTCCTTCGACCGCGGCCACAGCGAGGCCGGCGTCGCCCGCCAGCTGCACGCGATCACCGCCTCCGGCGACCGCACCCCGAAGCTCCGCGAGCTCGACGTCCCCGCGCTCGTCATCCACGGCAAGAGCGACGTCCTCGTCAACCCCTCCGGCGGCCGCGCCACCGCCAAGGCGATCCCCGGCGCCCGCCTGAAGTTGGTCGAGGGAATGGGCCACGACCTGCCACGAGCGCTCTGGCCCGAGTTCGTCGACCAGATCGCCGCCAACGCGGCCCGCGCGCCCGAAGCCGACCGGCGCCGAGTCTGTCTTAGACCCCTTATACGGGGCACTGAGACAGACTCGATGCGGCTGAGAGGAGTCGAACCTCCACGAGCTTTCGCCCACACGGACCTGAACCGTGCGCGTCTACCAGTTCCGCCACAGCCGCGCGGGAGGCCAATTTACCGGTTGCGACCCGCGCACCCCCGCCCGCCAGAAGAAGCCGCCCTGTGACAGACGTCTCGCCCCTTGCCGTCCCGCCCCCGCTAAAATGCCCGCATCCTCGCCGCTATCGTCTAGGGGACTAGGACGCCGGATTCTCAGTCCGGAAACCGGGGTTCGAATCCCCGTAGCGGTACTGGGTTGCTGGGAGACGTCACGATTATGGTCAGCCTGCGCCGCTTTCAATCCGACGACGTCGAGCACGTCCACCGCTGGTTCAACAACAGGGAGGCGACGAAGACCCTGGTGGAGCAGCGGCCCGAGTTCACTCTCAGGGAAGCGGAAGATTGGGTGCGCCGGGCGATGGACGACGCCGGCGACGACCGCAAATTCGCGATCCTGGTCGAGGGCCGCGAGACGCCCGTGGGCTTCACCGCCCTCTACGGGCTGCGGAGTCGTGAGTCCGGCCCGGAGCTGGGAGCGATGATCGGCGAGGACGAGCTTCGCCACCGCGGCATCGGCAGCCGTGCCGAGGCTTTGACCATCGCGAAGGCGTTCGAGGAGTTCGGCGTCGACCGCGTCTACGGGGAGATCCCCGCCTTCAACGTTGCCGCGAAGAAGGCGGTGACCAAGCTCGGTTGGCGGTACGAGGAGACCCTGCCGGAGCCGCGCGAACGCGACGGCGAGCGCTTCGAGTGCGAGGTCTGGGGGGTGGCCGCCGAGGACTTCTACGCGGCGACCGCCGAGCTCTGATTCGACCGATCGGCTTGCGGTAACGAGTTCGTCGGGTCGCAGCCAGCGCCTGCACGGCCGCCGGCTCGATTGCCAGCAACTCGATCGTCGCGCATATCTAGCGGACTGGTAGCGAGTACTCTGCGCCTGTGCGGCGCGCAACTATCTGTCTGGCCCTGGCGGCATTCCTCTGCCTGCCGGCAGTAGCGGCCGCTTCGGCGCCGCCGCAGGTCGAATACCTGACGCCGAGCCCGCTGCGCAACCAGTCGGCGACCCTGCGCTTCATGGTCGACCCGAACGGTCTCGAAACCGAATACGAAGTCGAATACGGGCCCGAAGCCGGGAACTACAACGAGTACCACTACCTCTGGGACGGAACGGTGCCCGCCGGCGACGATCCGGTGCTGCGGGAAGCCGAGATCCCCGCCTATTGGGAGGCGGACCTGTGGCCGGGGAGGGAATACCACTGGCGGGTGGTGGCGAAGAACGCCGCCGGGACCTATGAAGGGCCCGACGAAACCTTCACCACGCCGAACGAGCCGGCGCCGCTGCTAACGACCTCGCCCGCGAGCGGGGGCACCAGCGCCGTCGCCCATCTCTTCGGCACCGTCGACCCCGAAGGCCATGAGGTGACCGGGTGCCGGTTCCGCTGGCTGCCGGTCGGCCACTACGACTTCCGCTTCTTCGAATGGCATGACGCGACCGGCGTAATCCGGCTCGGCTACACGGTGCCCTGCGTCGAGAGCGCCGAGGAAATCGGCTCCGGCAGCGACCCGGTCCCGGTTCACGCCGACGTCTCCGGGATGGAACCCGGCGAGCACTACATCCGCCTCGAGGCCGAGAACGCCTACGAAGACGGCGCCGACTGGAGTGGCATCCCGATTGAGATCGCGGCGACCGGCGAAGTCGGCAAAGACTGCGAGCACGACCCTGGCTGTGGGCCGCCGGAGACGAAACCGCCGCTGGTGACGCCGCCCCCGGGACAGACCGCGGCACCGCCGCCGCCACACCCGAAGAAGAAGCTGCGCAAGAAGAAGCGCCACCACCGCGCCCACCACAACGCGCGGCTCGTGGCGCGCTAGGAGGTAGCTGGCGCCGAGTTCACGGCGGGGCTGCTCGGTCGATCAGGGCGAGCCGACTCCCGCTCGCCCCAGCGGTTCCGAGCGGTGAATGATCTCTCCGGCCACGAACATCGGGAATTTCTCTCGCGGGAAATGCAGGAGGGCCTCCCAAAGGTTGAACGCCGGTCCCTCGATGCCGAGCGTCAGCTCTCCATGTCCCAGTTTGAAGCGCTCCACCGGCTGCTGGTAGACAGGGACGACGGCGACATGCGAAAGGGCCTCGTGAATACGGTCGATGATGCTGTCCCCGGGCTTCAGCGAGTCGCGGTCGTAGAAGGTGGGGACCCCCAAAGGCTTGCATCAGCAGTCGGGAAGCAAAGCAATCTGCTCCGGCGTCAACCGCATCCTCCCAGCCTGCCAGGGCCGGGAGGGAAGGGTCAGCTCGTCGTCGCGGTGGTCGGCGGCGCGTCGAGCGGGCCGTCGACGACGGTGGAGGGGTCGGGGACGCGGATGTCGGGTTCGGCGCCGTAGGCGAAGAACTCCATCCGCATGTCGACGGTCATCGGCGGCTGCCCGGGGTCGCCCGGCATCGGCATCACGAACCGCATCCGCCGCAGCAGGTTCCTGCGGTCGACCCAGGCTTCGGCGGTTATCTGGACCGGCGAGACGGCCTCGATGCTTTCGTAGGCGTCGGCTTCGGTGTCCTTGCCCCGCGCGCGCAGGAGGTCGACGAGGTCGGCGAGCTGGACTTCGCCGCGGTAGTGGCGGGTCGCCCTCCCGTTGACCGACGCGTGGCCGACCATGCGGACCTGGCCCGAGTCGTCGAGCAGGTCCATCGAGTCCTCCATGTTGAGGGGCGTTTCGTCTTCCTCAGACTCTTCGGACTTGCTCGTCCGCACCCACTGCTTGCCCGGCGGCAGGACGCCCTCGACGACGTTGCCGCCCTCGTACTTGTCGTCGCCGTCGTCGATCTCGACCAGTCGCATCTGCTCACCGGTGGCCGGATTGCGGAACTGGATGGCGATGCGGCTGCGGTGGGTCTTTTCGTTGAAGACGCCGCCGCCGCTGGCCGCGACGGGTTGCGGGATCGCTGGCGAGCTGTAGACGAAATAGAGGGACATGCGGCCGCCGTCGATTTTCTCCACCCGTTGCGCCGCTGCGGCGACCGGGTTGAGTTCGAGCCCGCTTTCATCCTCGTGAAGGAAGGCGTTGACGAGGACGAGGACGAGGAGCACGGAGAGCGCGCCGGCGCCCCGCAGGAGGCGCTGCGAGAGTGGAGTCAGCTGGCCGCTGCCGGAGCCGCCGGAGCCGCCGCTCGCCGCGGGCACGGGCGCAGGGCGGGAGCCACCGCCGTGGCTGCCCCAGAGGGAGCTGGCCCCAGGGGGCGGGGTCGAAGTTGGCGGCTCCGCGGACAAGACATAGAGTCATCGGCAGCCAGTCGATCGACTTTTAGGACTACTTGAATCCTTTGGACGCATGGGCCTCCTAGATCCCGCACCGCCGCCGTTCGAGGTCTCCGAGTGGCGGCGCCTGCCGCACCTGGAGCGGATCAAACCGCTGGCCCAGGACTGGGCCCTGAACGGCTTCGGGACGCCGGTCGCCGTCTACTTCCTCTACGTCTTCAAGATCCTCGCCTACGCCGGTCTCGGCGGCTTGCTGATCTTCGCCACCAGCGGCTGGCCCGCCTGGTATGAGCCGATCGTCTTCCAGAAGGCGGTGATCTGGACGATGCTCTGGGAGGTGCTGGGGCTCGGCGCCGGCTCGCTGCCGCTGACCCTGCGCTTCAGCCCGATGATCGGCGGCGTCCTCTACTGGCTGCGGCCGGGGACGACGCGGCTGCCGCCCTGGCCGGAGAAGGTGCCGGGCACCGGCGGGACGACCCGGACCTGGCTTGACGTCGGGCTCTACGCGGGCCTGCTGGCGAGCGCGCTCTTCCTCCTCTTCTCGGGCGGCGAGGTGCTCGACCCGGTTGCGGTCGGCGTCCTGCTCGCCTTCCTCGGCGCTCTCGGCCTCCGCGACAAGGTCCCGTTCCTGGCGGCGCGGGCAGAGATCTACGGCAGCCTCGCGATCATCTTCCTCTTCCCGGTGGCGAACCTGGTGATCGCCGCCCAGCTCGTTTTCTTCTGCATCTGGTGGGGGGCGGCGTCCTCGAAGCTGAACCGGCACTTCCCCTTCGTCGTCACGGTAATGATCAGCAACACCCCGTGGAACAAATCGCGGGCCTTCAAGCGCCGGCTCTACCGCGACCACCCGCACGACCTGCGGCCCTCACGGCTCGGCGAGCTCGACGCCCACCTGGGGACGGCGACGGAGTTCACCCTGCCGCTGATCCTCCTCCTCACCCAGGGCGGCCTGCTCGGCACCCTCGCCCTGGCGGGGATGGTGCTCTTCCACGTCCACATCTTCTCGACCTTCCCGCTGGCGGTGCCGCTGGAGTGGAACGTGTTCATGATCTTCGGCCTCTTCTTCCTCTTCGGCCACTACGCCGATACGCCCTGGTCGACGATCGACGACCCGCTGCTGCTGGTCATCCTCGGAATCCTCTGCGTCGGCCTGCCGGTGCTGGGGAACTTCCGTCCCGACCTCGTCTCCTTCCTGCCCTCGATGCGCTACTACGCCGGCAACTGGGCGACCAGCCAGTGGCTCTTCCGGCGCGGGGCTGAGGGCGGGGAGGGGGCCGAGGAGAAGCTCGATCGCGAGATCGTCAAGTCGGCCCCGATCGTCACCAGGCAGCTGGAGAAGTTCTACGAGCCGGAGATGATCGACGTGCTCGTCTACAAAGGGCTCGCCTTCCGCTCGATGCACTCGCACGGGCGGGCGCTGAACGCGCTCTCGGCGCGGGCGGTCGAGGACATCGAGGCCTATGACGTGCGCGAGGGCGAGCTCGTTGCCGGCGTCGTCCTCGGCTACAACTTCGGCGATGGCCACTTCCACGACCACCGGCTGCTGGCGGCGGTGCAGGAGCGCTGCCACTTCGGGCCGGGGGAGCTGCGGGTGGTGACGCTCGAGTCCCAGCCCGCGCACGAGCAGCGCCAGCGCTACCGGATCTGGGACGCGGCCGACGGGCTTATCGAGGAGGGTTGGGTCGACGTCCGCGACATGGTCGTCCGCCAGCCCTGGCTGGTCGGCGACGAGCCCTTCCCGGTCCACGCCGAGAGCGCCGGCTGAGCATGGCCACCGCCGTCGTCGTCGGCTCCGGCCCCAACGGCCTCGCCTGCGCGGCGACGCTGGCGAGCCGCGGGGTCGAGGTGACGGTAATCGAGGCCGAGGAGCGGATCGGCGGCGGCACCCGCACCTCGGAGCTGAACGAGCCGGGCCTGCTCCACGACGAGTGCAGCGCCACCCACCCGATGGCGGTTGCCTCGCCGGCGGTCGCCGGGCTCGGCCTCGAGCGCCACGGGCTCGAGTGGGCCTGGCCGGAGGTCGACCTCGCCCACCCGCTCGACGGCGGCGGGGGAGGGGTGATGCTGCGCTCGCTGGAGGCGACTGCGGCTGGCCTTGGCGCTGCCGGCAAGACCTGGGAGCGCGTCTTCGGTCCGCCCTCGCGGAGCTACGACGCGCTCACCGAGGACGTCTACCACCCGCTCATCCACCTTCCGCGCCATCCGTTGCGGCTGGCGCGCTTCGGGCTGCCGGCGGCGCTGCCCGCGACCGTCCTCGGCCGGCGGCTGGGGACGCCGGAGGCGGCGGCCCTTTTTGGCGGCGTCGCCGCCCACTCCTACGCGCCGCTGGGCCGGCCGCTCAGCTCGGCGATCGGGATGGCGCTCGTCTGCTCGGGCCACGCCTACGGGTGGCCGGTGGCGAAGGGAGGTTCGATCGCCCTCGCCGAGGCCTGGGCGGCGGTGATCCGCGAGCACGGCGGGCGGATCGAGACCGGGCGCCGGGTGCGCTCGCTGGAGGAGCTGCCGGCCGCCGACGCCGTCGTCCTCGATCTCACCCCGCGTGGCGTACTCGAGGTGGCGGGGGAGCGGCTGCCGAGCCGGGTCGCCCGCGCCTACCGCCGCTACACGTACGGGCCGGGCGCTTTCAAGCTCGACCTCGCCGTCCAGGAGGGGGTGCCCTGGACGATGGAGGCGGCGCGGCGGGCGGGAACGGTCCACGTCGGCGGCTCCCTGGAGGAAGTCGCCGACGCCGAGGCGAAGATCAACCGCGGCCGGATGCCGGACCGCCCGTTCGTCCTCGTCGGCCAGCAGTACCTCGCCGACCCCGGTCGCTCGCATGGCGACCTGCACCCCGTCTGGGCCTACGCCCACGTCCCGAGCGGCTACGACGGCGACGCAACCGAGGCCACCCTCGACGCGATCGAACGCTTCGCCCCCGGCCTGCGCGAGCGCATCGTCGCCAAGACGGTGACGACGACGGCCGAGATCGAGGCCCGCAACGCCAACTTCGTCGGTGGCGACATCCTCGGCGGCGCCAACACGCCGCTGCAGACCATGCTCCGCCCCCGCATCCACTCGGTCCCCTACTCGACCGGCATCCCCGGCGTCTTCATCTGCTCGGCGGCGACCCCACCCGGCGCCGGCGCCCACGGCATCAACGGCTACAACGCCGCCGAAGCGGCATTGCGGACGATGTGAAGCTGATCGCGGCAGAGCTTGTTGCCGCTATAGGCGTGAAACCTCTGCCGCGCCCCCTCAGTCCCCCGCCTCGATCGGGCGTGGGGGCGGGGTGGGGGTCGGTTCGTCGACCCGAACTTCGAGGCGGCGCACGCTGGGGACCGCGTAGGCGGCGGCGATGCAGAGGGTGACGGCGACGCTGCTGAGCCAAAGCGTCTCCGAGGTGCCGATCGCCACGACCACGGGGCCGACCAGGGCGAGGCCGAGCGGCTCCAGCGCCAGCGAGCCGAACCAGTCGTAGGCGCTGACGCGGGTGCGGACCGGGGGCGGGACGTGCTGGACCCAGGCGGTCTCGAAGAGGATCTGGGCGAGGCTGCCGACGGCGCCGGAGACGAAGGCGGCGGCCGCGATCAGCGCCGTCGAGGCGGGCATCGCCAGCGCCACCAGCGGCAGGGCGATCAGGATCACGAACCCCTCGCCGACGAGGAGCGGGCGGCGGGGCCGGATCGAGAGCGCGACGGCGCCGCCGGCGACCGCGCCGAGGCCCATCGCCGTTGCGATCACCGCCCAGGAGCTCGAGCCGCCCAGCGAGTCCTGCGCCACGGTCGGCCCCAGCACCTGGAAGGCCGGCCAGTAGATCGCGTTGGAGAGCGCCGCGCCGATGACGACGGCGACCAGCCAGCTGCGGGCGGAGAACTCGCGCCAGCCGTGCCGCAGGTCGCTGAAGAAGGAGGCCTGCTCCTCGCTCGCCTCCGCCCGCGGCGCCCGCAGCCCGACCAGCGAGATGGCGCTGACCGCGAAGGTGGCGGCGTCGAGGGCGAGGGCGGAGCCGGGGGAACCGAGGCCGAGCATGATCCCGGCCAGCGCCGGGCCGACGACCTTGCCGAGCGAGCGCGAGAGTTCCAGCAGCGCGTTTGCCTCCTGGAGGCGGCGGACGGGGACGATCTGGGGGACGATCACGCCCGAGGCTGGTTTGAAGAAGGCGGTGGCGCCGCCCTGGATCGCGTAGAGGGCGGCGAGCTGCCAGATCTCGGCGCTGCCGCTCAGTAGCAGCGCCGCCATCGTCGCCGCCGTGGCGACGCTGACGAGGTCGGCACCGAGCATCGAGAGCCGCGGCGAGATGCGGTCGCCGACGACCCCGGCGGCGAGGACGAGGGCGATCAGGAGCAGGCTGTGGGCGGCGAAGACGATGCCCAGGTCGGTCGCCGAACCGCCGAGGCCGAGGACGGCGAAGGCGATCGCCACCGGCGCCATCCCGTCGCCGATGAAGGAGGTGGTGCGGCCGACGAAGAGCCGCCGGAAGCCCGGTTCCCGCAGGACTTTCATTCGTTTCCCGATCGGCACCCGAGCGAGGATAGGAGGGGGTTAAAGAAGATCGAGGCCGGGGTAGCTCGCGGAGACACCGCAATGGGGACTCAATCCAAAACCGAGAACGACGCCCGCGAGCACAATTTCGGCTCCTCGACGCCCTTGACGATCGGGGTCGAGGAGGAGCTGCTGCTGGTCGACGCGGGCTGTGGCCTCGTCGCCGACGGCGAGGGCGTGCTGGAGCGGATCGACGAGGAGCACCGCAAGGCGATCTCGACCGAGATCTTCGCCACCCAGATCGAGCTCAAGACCGGCGTCTGCCTCGACGCCGGGCAGGCGGTGAGGGAGCTGGCGGAGGTGCGGCGCGCGGTCGCCGCACGTCGGCGCCAGGCTGATGGGCTCCGGTCTTTACCCAGCCGAGTCCGGCGAGCCGGACCTGGTCGAAAAGGCCCGCTACGAGACCGTCAAGAAGGACCTCGCGAGCCTGCTGGCGACGCCGCCCTGCGGCCTCCACGTCCACGTCGGCGTCCCCGACCCCGAAACCGCCGTCGCCGTTGCCAACGCGATGCGCCACCACCTGCCGCTGCTGGCGGCGCTGACCGCCAACTCGCCCTTCCGCGACGGCGCCGACTCGGGCCTCGCCAGCGCCCGCGCCGCCGCCGTCCGCAGCTATCCCGCGCTTCGAGCTGCCTCGCGCCTTCCGCGACTACGAGGACTTCCTCCGCGTCGCCGACCAGCTGATCGCCGCCGCCGGCGTCTCCGACTACACCTACATCTGGTGGGACGTGCGCCCGCACCCGAAGCTGGGGACGGTCGAGGTGCGGGGGATGGACGTGCAGCCGCGGCCGGAGGAAAACGCCGCGATCGCCGCCCTGATCCAGGCCCTGGCGGCGAAGGAGATCGACCGCCCCGGCGCCCCCGGCCTCGCCCGCGAGGCGATCGAGGAGTCCTACTTCCAGGCCGAGCGCTACGGCCTCGAGGCGCGGCTGATGGTCGACGAGAGCACCGCCGCCCCGGCCCCCGAGGTCGCCCGCGGCACCCTCGAGGAGGCCCGTCCCTACGCCGCCGACCTCGGCGGCGAGGGGGCGCTGGAAGAGATCGAGCGGATCATCGCCGAGGGCAACGGAGCCGACCGGCAGCGCCGCATCCATGGCGAGCGCGGGATGGAGTCGCTGCTCAGCGACCTCGCCGAGCGGACGCGGGTCTAGCGGCGTATCCGACTTTCTCCCCACCCTGGTGGGTCGAAAGTCGGATGCGTTAACTAGGCGCTGGGATCTTCAGCCGTTTGCGGGCCGCGACTACGGCGGCGACCGAGGAGCGGCAGGCTTTGGCGATCTCGCCGTTGCCGTGGCCGGGGCGGCGCCGGATCTCGAACTCGACGAGGGCGGCGCGGCGGAGCTTGGCCCGATCTTCGAGGTTGCCCTCGGGGGCGGCGTCGAGGGCGGCCTGGGCGGCGCGCTCGCGGCGGCAGAGGAGGCAGAAGGTCCCATGCTTGTCGGTCGCCCAGCTTGCGGGCAGCTCGACCTTCTCGCCGCCGAGGCGGGAGACGCTGACCCCGCATTGATCGCAGGTCCATTTTTTCGCGGTAGCAGTGCTCATAAAACGATTGGGGCGGCGGGAGGTGCCTCTGCCGACCCCTGTAACCAGGGTAGCAGGGTAGATCTTTTGCCCTGTGGGAATTACCCTGCTAGCAAGCACGTTTCGCCCGCCTCCTACAATTTGCATGTGAGCGGCGAAGCCCCTTCTGAGCCCACCTACACGCTGTACCGTCGCGGTCTCGAGCTGCTCGAGGACGGCGATTTCGAGCACGCGACCGCGCCCCTGGCCGAGGCCGCCCGGCGGGCGCCGGAGAAGACCTCGGTTCGCGAGGCGCTCGGTCGCGCCTACTTCCGCTCCGGCCGCTTCGCCCCGGCCGCGGCCGAGTTCGAGGCGGTGGTCGAGTCCCACCCGGTCAACGACTTCGCCCACTTCTGCCTCGGCCGCGCCCTCAGCAAGACGGGGGAGAAGCGGCGGGCTCGGCATCACCTGGCTTTGGCTTGCAATTTGCGGCCGGAGCGGCGGGATTATCGGTACTACCGGCGGCTGCTGGAGGCTGAGGTTTAGCGGGGTGGTTGTGGGGAGGGGCGGGGGTACCCCCTCCAGACACACTCGCTTATGGCTCGTGTTAAGTGTCTGGAGGAGGTACCCCCGCCCCTCCCGCGAACGGGAAGGGTTAGCCGACCAGCGGCAGGACGCAGCGGAAGTGCTTGGTTGCGGTGGAGACGGTGCTGTCAATTTCTCCGGTCGAGGTAACCGTCAACACGCTGTATGAGTTTTTCGCGGTGAAGCTAGGGATCTCCCCGCTCCACTCATCTCCTGCCGCCAGCGTCACCCCCGGCTGCTGCGAGAACGCAACCAGCGAGAGGGCGTCGGGCAGCTCGCCGCCTTGGCTGGCGCAGGCGGCTGCTGCCGCGGGGGCGTTGAGGGCGGATTCGCTCGCCGTGGATCTGCCAGCAGGCGCCGGCGAAGGGGCGGGTGCCGCTCTTGCAGCCGACTTCGTAGCCGTTGACGGTGCGCGCGTTCTCGGCGTTGGCCGCGTTGCAGCGCCGTCTCCGCGTCGCGGGCCGACTCGGCCGTGTCGGCGTGGATCGCCGAGGGGACCTGGCCCAGGGTCGAGGCGTCGATCTGGACCCCGGTGATCGACCCCGGCGCCAGCTGGTTGCCCCGCAGCGCCCCCGGCTTCAGCCGGTTCCCGGGCACCGATCCGATCGCCAGCCGGTTGCCCGGCATCGACTTCACCTTGATCGAGCGGCCGTTGATCTTCCCCGCCGCGTAGACCGTCCCGCTCAGCGCCGCCACCAGCGCCAGGCCGGCAATCACCAGCGCCGGCGCCTGCCGGCGAAGTCCCCTGCTCATCGAATCTCCTCCTACCTAGAGTTGATTGAAAGAGACCCCGCTTTTAGAACGGGATCTCAAAGTGGCGGCACCCTAAGAGCAGAAATCGGGCTGTGGACAAATGTCTGCAGTCTCGCTCAGCGAAGATCGGAGATCGGGACCAGAATCGCGCTCCTAAGCCGCCTTGGAGATGCCGGCGATCGGCGCAGCCGGGGGGTGCTTGCTCAGCTTCATCTCAGGACTCCGCCGCCAGCCTACCTCCGAGGTCTCCTCAAATGGAGAGTTTCTGTTGCTGGATAAAGGTTGACCGGACTCAAACGCTTTGGGCGAAAACCGGGGTAGCGTTAAGTGCTCAGGGCTTCTGAGCGTCTACCGGGGAGGAGTCACTTGGCGAACCGAGCAGGGCGGCGTGCGGCGCGCCAAAACCGATTGATTGCGCTTTCGGATCCGTTGCGGGCGGAAATGCTGCGGATCCTGGCTGAACGGCCGGCGAGCCCGGTGGAAATGGCGCGCGAGCTGGGCGTGCCGACGCCGAACGTCTCCCACCATGCGAAGCGGCTGGTCGAGCTCGACTGCGCCGAGCTGGTCGAAGAAGAGAAGGTCCAGGGTGCGATGAAGCACATCTACCGGGCCACCGAGCGGGTCCTGGTCGAGACCGACGAGTGGGACGAGATGCACCCGGTCGAGGCGCAGGGGCTTCCTCGCCGTCTCGATGCAGGCGGTGATCGATGACTTCGTCGCCTCCGAACGCGAGCAGACGGTGGCCGGCGACCGCGACTTCCACCTCAGCCGGACGCCGATGGTGCTCGACCAGCAGGGCCTCGAGGAGGGGCTGGAGATCTACGAAGCCGCGCGGCTGGCGATGGCCGACGTCGAGCGCCGCAGCGCCGAACGCGAGCAGAGCGAGGAGGCGCCGCCTTTCCGCGTCTCTTCGGTCTTCGGGCTCTTCAAGGTTCCGCCGGTCAGTAAGCGGCGGCTTAGCGATTAACGGTTGACACCTGCCGCGAACCCTGAAGAGACTCCGCCCGTGGAAGGCGAGGAGAACCTGGCGGACCGCTGGTTCGTGCGGACGCTGTCGCACCCGGTCCGAGTCGAGATCCTCGAGCTCCTGCAGGAACGCGAGGCGAGCCCGATCGAGATGAAGCGGGCGATCGGCGGCACCCTCAACCGCGTCAACTATCACCTCAAGGTGCTGGTCGACTGCGGCTGCGTCGAAATCACCCGGACCGAGCCGGTGCGGGGCGCGGTCAAGCACTTCTACCGCGCGGTGCCGCGCTCCTTCTTCGGCCACCGCGACCTGCGGGAGGTGCCCGCCTCGATCCGCGGCGGCGCCACCGAGATGTCGCTGCGGACCTTCTCGAAAGCCTTCCGCCGCGCCGCCGAGGCTGGCAACGTCGACAGCGCCGACGCGGTCCTCAGCTGGATGAGCCTGGCGGTCGACGAGCTCGGCCGCGAGGAGGCGATCGAGGCGAGCGAACAGGTGCTGGAGCGCTACGAGCTGATCGCCAAGCAGAGCCGGGAGCGGGCGGCGGCGAGCGAGGAGCCGCTGGCGGCCCTGGTCGTCGGCGTCGCCTCCTTCGACGCAGGCGCGGCCAAACGCCGCAGTTGATTTGACCGGGGCGGCGGGCGTTAGCTTGCGTCCGTGCCCGACCTCCTCGTCCTCTTCCTCGCCGCCTGCGGCGACGATGCTGGCGACCGGCCTCGGCGCGATCCCGGTCTGGCTGCTCGGCACCCGCGCGGCGGCGCTGACGCCGTTCCTGCTCGGGGTCGCCGCCGGGGTGATGGGTGTCGCCTCGATCGTCGGCCTGCTGCTGCCGGCGGCCGAAGAAGGGTCGGTCTGGGACCTCCTCGCCGGGCTCGCGGTCGGCGGCGTCCTCCTCGGCGTCGCCCGCAGCCGCCTCGACCACGAGGCGGCGTTCATGGGGCGGAGCGGGCCGGGCGCGCGCACCTCGGCGCTCGTCTTCGCCGTCCTCTTCGTCCACAGCCTGCCCGAGGGCCTCGCGATCGGGACCGCGTACGCGTCTGAGCGGGAGGGGCTGGGGCTCTTCGTGATCCTCGCGATCGGGATCCAGAACGTCCCCGAGGGGACGAGCGTGGCGATCCCGATGGAGGCGGCCGGCTACGGCCGGGCACGGCAGTTCTGGGCGGCGGTCGGGACCAGCGCCCCGCAGCCGATCGGCGCCGTCATCGCCTACCTCGCGGTCGAACAGGTGAACGCGCTGCTGCCGTTCTCCTTCGCCTTCGCCGCCGGGGCGATGCTGAGCCTGATCGTCGTCGAGCTGCTGCCGGACGCCTACAAGGGCGGGCGTCTCTTCGGCCCGACCGTCGGCCTGCTCGGCGGTGCCGCGGTGATGATGGTCCTCGACCTCGCGCTCGGCGTCTGACTCAGAGCAGCGCCAGGACGCCGAGGGCGAGGACCGAGACCGCGACGACCACCAGCGCCAGCGCCGTCGAGACGCGGTCGAAGCGGCCGAGCGCGTTCTCACCCATCAGCCCGCGGTCCTTGGCGAGCGAGCGGATGAACGGCAGCAGGACGAGGAGCAGGACCGCGTTCAGCGCCTGGCTGAGGAAGAGGATCTGGATCAGCGGTGCGCCGGGGATCAGGACCAGCCCCGCTCCCACCGCGGTGACGGCGCCGAAGGCCAGGTAGAAGGTGGGCTCCTCGGAGAAGGTCTGGTCGAGTCCGGTGCGCCGTCCCAGTGCCTCGGAGATCGAGTAGGCGGTGGAGAGGGGAACGATCGCAGCCGCCAGCAGCGCCGCTCCGAGGAAGCCGAGGCCGAAGAGGGTCGCGGCGGCGTTGCCGGCCAGCGGCTCCAGCGCCCGCGCCGCGTCGCTTGCGTCGTTGATGTCGATCCCTTGCGTGTGCAAGGTGGCGGCGCAGGCGACGACGACGAAGAGGCCGATCACCCCGGTGAGGAGCGCGCCGACGATGACATCGGCGCGCTCGTAGCGCAGGTCCTTCACGCTCAGTTGCTTGTCGACGGCGTAGGACTGGATGAAGGCGAGTCCCCAGGGGGCGAGCGTCGTCCCCACCGTCGCCACCGCGACGAGGACCGCGTCGCGGTTGAGGGGGATGCTCGGCACCACCAGCCCCTTCGCCGCTTCGCCCCAGTCGGGGTGGGCGAGGACGCCGGCGATGACGTAGGAGACGAAGACCGCGCTCAATGCCAGCAGTAGGTGCTCGACCCGGTGGAAGTTCTCGCGCAGGACCAGCAGCGAGATCGCGATCGCCGCCGCCGGCACGGTGAGGTAGCGGCTGGTCCCGGTCAGCAGGTCCATCGCCGCCGCGACCCCGGCGAACTCGGCGCACATCGTCCCCGTGTTGGCGATGACCAGGGCGCTCGCCACAAGCAGCGCGCCGCGGCCGCCGAAGCGCTCGCGCACCAGGGTCAGTAGGCCTTTGCCGGTGACGACGCCGAGCCGCACCCCGACCTCGTGGAAGACGATCAGCGCCGCGGTCGAGATCGCCAGCACCCAGAGCAGCTCGTAGCCGTATTCGGCGCCGAGGATCGAGTAGGTGGTGATCCCGGCCGGGTCGTCGTCGGAGAGCCCGGCGAGGATCCCCGGGCCGACCACCGCCAGCAGCGCCGCCAGCCCGCCGGCGCGCAGCAGCCGGTGCCGGTGCCGGGCCACCCGCCAGTGCGTGTGGCGGCCGGGCGTGCGGTGTGGACCTCGCCTGTGGTGGGGGTGGGGGCGCTCCATGTCACCCATACCCTGACGCCGCGGCGGGATAGACTCGCCCCGTACATATCGGTCGGTGGTCAAGGGAAGTCCGGTGCAAGTCCGGCGTGGTCCCGCCACTGTGACCGGGTGGAGGAGTTCGCAGGCGCCTCGCGCGCCGGCCACTGGGGACGACACCTCGTCCCCGGGAAGGCGCGTCCTCCCTGATCCCGGAAGCCAGGAGACCTGTCCCCGGCCTTTGCCAATTCAACCCTCGAGGAAAGGGTGGCTTAGATGCCAAGGAGTATTCGTTTCCGGCTGGCGGCCGTCTGCGCGCTGGCTCTGTCCCTGACGTTCGCCTTCGCCGCGGTGGCCGCGGCCAAGGGCCCGCTCGCCGAGCTCCGCGTGGTCGGCAGCGGCGGCAAGGTGCTGGCCGAAAAGCCGGTGCTGATGAAGGACACCGCTGTTAAAACCAGCCCCAAGGCGACCTGCTTCGGGCCGGGAACCGGCGGCAGTGGCGAGGATGCGCAGCTGAAGGGGACCACCGCGATGGGCCTGCTCGCCAGCGGCTCGAAGACGATCGGGGCGCTGCGGCCGTTGCTGATCAGCGACAGCTTCGACTTCGGGATCGCGCTCTGCGGGATCGGCTCGAGCGTCGCCAAGGGCGGCTCGTCCTGGTACCTGAAGATCAACCACAAGTCGCTTTCGGTGGGCGGCGACTCGGCGAAAATCAAGCCGGGGGACGAAGTGCTGTGGGCGCTGGCGAAGACCGAAGCGCCTGATTACAAGTACCCGGAAGAGCTGGTGCTGAGCGCGCCGGACACGGCGAAGGCCGGGATGTCGTTCACGGTGCGGGTCTGGGCCTATGACGAAAAAGGCCGCCGCAAGCCGCAGTCCGGGGCGAAGGTGCCGGGCGCTGCGGCGCCGACCGACGCCGCAGGGCGAACCACGGTCACCCTCAGCAAGCCGGCGAAGCTGATCGCCCGCGCGACGGGGGAGATCCCCTCGGCCCGCGAGCCGGTCTGCCTCGGGGGCAAGTGCCCTAAATGAGGTCCCGCCGCGGCATCGCGGTCGCGAGCGCGCTGCTGGCGCTGCTCGCGGCCGCCGGCTGCGGCCTTGGTCCCGGCGCCGACGTCGGCGATGTGCGGCTGACGGTGACCCGCGACTACGGCCAGGTGCCGATGGCGGAAACGACGGTGGCGGCGAAGGAATCCGACACGGTGATGCGGGTGCTCGAAGGCGAGGCCGACGTCTCGACCCGCTACGGCGGCGGCTTCGTCCACTCGATCGACGGGGTGGCGGAGGACAACCGCGGTGGCGACCCCTACGACTGGTTCTTCTACGTCGACGGCGAGGAAGCGGAAATCGGCGCCGCCGATTACGACCTCCAAGGGCAGGAGCGGATCTGGTGGGACTACCGCAACTGGTCCGCGGTCAACCACGCCCCCGAGGTGGTGGGCTCCTGGCCGGCCCCGTTCAAGGCGGGAATCGGCGGCGAGCGCCATCCGGTCGTGGTCGAATGCCTGTTCCGTGGTTCCTTTCGCACCGATGACGTGCAAAAGGAACCACGCGCTTGCGAATCGACCCGAGCGGCCCTGGAGGCTGAAGGCGTCCGCGTCGCCTCCGGCGCGCCGGAAAAGGCGCTGCGAATCCTGGTCGGGCCGTGGAGCCAGGTGCAGCGGGACCCGATCGCACGCTTGATCGGGATGGGGCCGACCGAAAGCGGCGTCTTCGCCGAATTCGACGGCAACGGTCTAGTGGCACTGGACGAAGCCGGGCAGGCGAAGGACAACTTGGGTCCCGACGCCGGTCTCGTCGCCGCCACCAACCGCTACGGCGGCCTCCCTGTCTGGGTCGTCACCGGAGGGACGAGTGCGGCGGTCGATCGCGCCGCCGAAGCGCTGAAGCCTGACCTGCTGCGCAACCATTACGCGCTCGCCGCCGATGGCGCGCTGGTCTATCCACTGCCGCCGGGGACGCCGTGAAATCACCCTTCGCCTACCAGCCGCGACCGCGGCCGCTGCAGCTGGCATCGCCGGGCGCCGCCGTTGCCTACCTCGGCGCGATCGTCGCCGTCGCCTTCCTCTACTCGAACCCGCTGGTGCTGATCGCCGCGGGCCTGGCGGCTGTCGCCGCCGGCTTGCTGGCCGGAGCGCAGCGGGCGGTGCGAGTCGCCCTGAAGATGGGCCTGGCGCTGGCGCTCCTGATCGTCGTTGTCAACGCGCTCGTCGTCAGCCGCGGCGAGACCGTCCTCGCACGGCTGGGGGACTGGCCTCTCTTCGGCCAGGTGAACGTCACCCTGGAGGCGATCATCGCCGGCGCCTCGGGCGGCCTGCGGGCGGCGGTGACGATGATCGCCGCCGCCGTCTACTCGGCCTGCGTCGACCCCGACCGCGTCCTGCGGGTGCTGCGGCCGCTGGCCGGGCGCTCGGCGCTCACCGCGACCTTGGTCTCGCGCCTGGTTCCGGTTGCCGCTGCCGACGCCGCACGCCTGCGCGACGCCGCACGCCTGCGCGGCCCCGCCGCGGCCGAGGTCGGCAAGGCGCCGCTCGCCCGCCGCCTCCTCGCCGGTTCCCTCGACCGCGCGGTGGACGTCGCCGCCACCCTGGAGCTGCGCGGCTACAGCCTGGGGGCCGCTGGGGAAACCCCGGCGCGCGCCTGGCGGCGGCGGACGCTGCGCGGTACGGCGTCCTCGGTCGGCCAAATAGCGCTGCTATTCGGCCTCCCTGCATCCTTGTCCCGCTTGGTCCGGCGCTCGCCAGATCGCACACCCGGGTTTCCCCAGCCGCCCCTCGACGCCCCCCGCCCCCGCAACCGCCGCGCTCGCTCCCGCTACGACCGCCGCTTCTACGCCGTCGCCGTCGTGGTCCTCGCCGTCGCGATCGCCGGCAAGGCCCTGGGCGCCGACGACTTCCAGACCTACCCCTCGATCGAGATCGGCCTCGGCCCCGCCACTCTCCTCGTCGCGGCCATCGTCGCCCTCAGCGGCCTGGCGCCACACCGGCGCCGCCAAAGGCACTCCGCCGACGGGACGAAAAGCGGTCTGTCCAACCGCTTTTCGTCCCGTCGGCGGCAAGCGCGGGACCTTGGGAGCGAGGTGGCCCGTGTCTGAGTTGGCGATTCGACGCGGGGGGGCGCCCGCGCTCGCTGTCAATGGGCTCGGCTACACCTATCCGCACGCAGCGACGCCGGCGCTGGTCGACGTCTCGTTCGAGGTCGCGCCGGGGGAGTTCGTCCTCCTCGCCGGCCGCTCCGCCTCCGGCAAGTCGACGCTGCTGAAGGCCGCCTGCGGCCTCGTCCCGCACTTCCACGGCGGCGAGATCGAGGGTGAGGTGCGAGTCGCCGACCTCGACGCGATCGCCTCGGGTCCGGGAGAGCTCGCAGCCGCAGTCGGCTACCTCGCCCAGGACCCCGAGACGCAGGTCGTCTCGACCACCGTCGTCGCCGAGATCGAGCTGCCGCTGGAGATGCGCGGCGACGAGCCCGCCGACCGCGCCCGCGCCGTCGAGGAGGTCGCCCTCGCCCTTGCGATCCCGCACCTCCTCGACCGCGCCGTCGACACCCTCTCCGGCGGTGAGCTGCAGCGCGTCGCCCTTGCCGCCGCCCTGGTCACCCGGCCCCGCCTGATCCTCCTCGACGAGCCGACCTCCCAGCTCGACCCGGTCGCCGGCGACGAGCTGATCTGGCTCCTGCGCCGCCTCAACGAGGAGTGGGGGGTGGCGGTTCTTCTTGCCGAACACCGTTTGGAGCGCTGCCTGGCCGCCGCAGACCGAGTCGTCGCGATGGAGGCTGGGGGCATCGCCTTCGACGGCGCCCCGGCGGAGTTCCTCGCCTGGGCCCAAAGCGCTGATCCCGCCCTTGAGACTCCCGCCGCGCGCCTCTTCTCCCTTGCCGGAATCGACCCGCTCCCCGTCGGCGTCCGCGCCGCCCGCCAAACGTTGCGAGGGATGGGGATCGCTCACCCTCCTAATCGAGCAAGTAGGAGGGTGAGCGATCCCCATCCATCTGACCCCGCGCCGAAATCCGATTCCGCCCTCAGGGCAAAGAGCCTCTGGGTGGCGCTCGATCGCGGCGAAGATGTGAGGGATGTGCTGAAGGGGATCGACCTGACGATCCGCCACGGCGAACGGGTCGCCCTGATGGGGCGGAACGGAGCAGGCAAGAGCACCTTGCTGCGTACCGCGGCCGGGTTGCACGAGCCGGTTGCCGGCAAGGTCGAGGTCGGCTCGATCGCCCTGCTGACCCAGAACCCCGGCGACTACCTGGTCCGCGAGCGGGTCGGTGACGAGTTGCCGGGGGACGAGGGGGCGGCGGCGCTGCAGGTCGTCGGCCTGGAAGAGAAGGTCGACGCCGACCCGCGCGACCTCTCGGGCGGCGAGCGGCAGCGGCTGGCGCTGGCGATCGCGCTCGCCGGTCGCATGGAAGGCGAGCTGCTCCCCGGCCTCGTCGCCTTGGACGAGCCGACCCGGGGCATGGACCGCACCCGTAAGGGCGAGCTCGTCGAGCTGATCCATCAACTCTCGGGGCGGGGCGCCTTAGTTGCCGACAGGTCCACTAAGGCGCCCCGAGGCGCCGCTGTCGTCGTCGCCACCCATGACGTCGAGTTCGCCGCCGAGTTCGCCGAGCGCGTGGTCCTGCTCGGCGACGGCGTCGTCATCGCTGACGGCCCCAGCGTCGAGATCCTCTCCGGCGGCTGGTACTTCGCCACCGAGGTGGCGCGCGTTCTCGACCTGCCGGGCGTCGTCACCCCCGAGCAGGGGGCGGCGGCGCTGAGGGGTGAGGGGCGATGACCTGGGAGCTCGCCAGCTTCCTCATCGTCGGTGCCGTCATCCTCGCCGGCTTCGCCTGGTATGAGCGCTCGCGGCCGCCGGCCCAGGTCGTTGCCCTCGTCGCGGCGCTGGCGGCGCTGGCGATCGCCGGCCGCATCGCCTTCGCCGCCTTCCCGAACGTGAAGCCGACGACCGACATCGTCGTCTTCGCCGGCTACGCCCTCGGCGGGGCGCCCGGCTTTGCCGTCGGCGCCCTCACCGCGCTCGTCTCCAACTTCTGGTTCGGCCAGGGCCCGTGGACGCCGTGGCAGATGGCGGGATGGGGCCTCTGCGGCGTTCTCGGGGCGCTGTTGGCGCTCGGAACCCGCAACGCCGGCCGCCTCAGCCTCGCGGCAATCTGCGCTTTTGCTGGCATTTTCTACGGCGCTCTGTTGAACTTCTCGTTGATGGCGACGTACGGAGGGGACCTATCGCTGCGGCATTTCCTCGCGCTCGAGGCGCGGGCGATCCCGTTTGAAGTCGCGCACGTGCTCGGCAACGTGGTCCTGGCGCTGGTCGCCGGGCCGGCGATGGTGCGGATGCTGACCCGCTTCCGCGAGCGCTTCGAATGGGAGCGGCGGGCGGCGCCGGCTGCGGCCCCGTCCCGTCCTCTTCGCGGCGCCCTGCGCAGCGGCGGTGTCGCCGCGCTGCTTCTTCTCGCGCTCCTCGCTCTGAGCGCGCCAGCCGCGCAGGCCGCGTCCCCTGTCGAACGTGGCACTACCTGGCTTGAGTCCCAGCAGCGCCCCAGCGGTGGCTTCGCAGCCTCGGCCGAGCGCGAGGCCGGTGCCGAAATAACCGCATGGGTGATGCTGGGCCTGGCGGCCGCCGATCGCAACCCGCTCGACGTCAGCAAGGGCGGCAAAACGCCCGTCGACTTCCTCCGCAACCACCTCGAGGAAGTCAAGGACGCGGGCGACATCGCCCGCACGATCCTCGCCCTCGAGGCCGCCGGAGTCGACCCGCGCAGCTTCGGCGGCGCCGACCTGGTCGAGCGGCTGCTCGCCAAGCGCGGCGACAACGGCTCCTACCAGGGTTGGCCGGGAACCAGCGCCTACGCCGTCCTCGCCCTGCGGGCGGCGGGGGAGAACGAAGCGGCCTCGCCGACCGTTGCCTGGCTGCGCAAGGTGCAGGGCAGGGATGGCGGTTGGGGGAACCTGCCGGGGGAGGAGGGCACTGCGGAGATCACCGGCGCGGTGGTGCAGGTGCTGACGCCCGGCTCCGATGCCAGCGACCGGGCCCTCGGATTCCTGCGCAAGTCCAAGCGAGACAACGGCGGCTTCGCGCCCGGCAACAACCTCGCCGCCAACACCCAGGCAACCGCCTGGACCTCGGAAGGGCTGCTGGCGGCCGGCAAGGACCCGGCCGGCTTCGGTCCCGGTAAGAGCTCCCTCGCCTACATCCGCGACCTGCAGACCGAGAACGGCTACTTCCTCAAGGCTCCGGGCGACGAAACGACCCCGGTCTGGGTAACCGCCAACGCCCTGGTCCCTCTCGCCGGCGACCACCTCCCGATTCCAGCGCCCCCGCGCGAGCCGAAGCCGAAGCCCAAGCCCCTCGCGTCCACCAACTCTTCCCCTGGCGGCGTGATCCCAGGCCTCCACATCCCTTCGACTTCGCCCGGGCCTTCCTCATCTGCCTTGAAAGAAGCCCTGGAAGGCGGTACCGGCGCTCCCCCTCCGGGACACTCAGCGCCATCCGGCCAAGGCGGCTCGGGGGCTCTGCCCAATCTCCCGTCCACCGGTGGTCGCGTCCCGGAGGGGGACGCCGGCACCGCCCCCCTGGGCGCGTCTGCCTCGGAAGCCTCTGGCGCCCCGGCCTCAGAAACCAGCGAAGACTCCACCGGCAGCACCGCCGGCGCCATCCTCCTAGGCCTCCTCGCCGGCTGCCTCCTCTTCGGCGCCGGCCTCGCCGGCCGCCGCGGCTGGATGCGCTGGCGTTACGGCCTCTAAGCCACCAAGTCGGGACAAAGTTGGTGCTGAGCCGGTCGTTTCGTCGCGTGTTCTGTTGCAGACAAACTGTTACGCTATGATCATGGCCGTAACGATGATGCCCCGGCAGAACTGGACCGACGAACGCCTCGACCATTTCGAGAAACGGGTCGAGGAACGCTTCGACACCTTCGAAGGAAAGGTCGATGAACGCTTCAAGCGGGTCGACGAACGCCTCGAGGATGTCGACAAACGGTTCGAGCAGGTTGACAAACGGTTCGAGCAGGTTGACAAACGGTTCGAGCAGGTTGACAAACGGTTCGAGCAGGTCGATAAGCGTTTGGAGCGGATCGAGACGAATCTCTGCGAAATGCAGGGGCTTCAGATGAAAACGCAGCACGTGATGGTCCAGGGGTTCGTCGCCATCTGCACGGTTATGGCCGGCGGCTTCGCGGCCCTTGCCGGAGTCGTCGGCTAGCGCTGCCTCTCCAGCTGGAGGTACCGGCTCGCTATACCCTCGACGGATGGACGTCGAGACTGCGATCCGAACCCGCCGCACGCACAAGGCGTTCGGCCCGGAGCCGCTGCCGCGGGAGCAGATCGAGGAGCTGCTGGAGCTGGCGAGCTGGGCGCCGAACCACAACCTCACGGTCCCCTGGCGCTTCCGGGTGATCGGGCCGCGGACGCTCGGGCGCTTGAAGGAGATCGCCGGGCCGGAGGGGGCGGCGAAGCTCGACCGCGCCCCGACTCTCGTCGTCGTCTCCTGCCTGCTCAGCGGCGACCCGGTCGAAGAAGAAGAGGACCTGCATGCGACCGCCGCCGCCTCCTACATCGTCCTCCTCGCGGCCCACGCCCGCGGCTTCGCCGGCTACTGGCGGACGCCCGGGCTGCTGCGGGGGGAGGAGGGGCGCGCCGCGGTCGGCTTGCCCGAAGAGGAGCGCTTCGTCGGCCTCCTCCACCTCGGCCACCCGCGCCAGGAGAAGCCCGCGCCGGAGCGACCCGGCGCCGACCGCACCACCACCTACCTCGACTGATGCTGACCCGCGCCCGCGCCATCGAGGAGATCGCCGGCAACCATTTCGAGGTCGTCGTCATCGGCGGTGGCATCACCGGCGCCGGCGTCGCCCTCGACGCCGCCTCGCGCGGCTACTCGGTCGCCCTCCTGGAGCGCGGCGACTACGCGGCCGGCACCTCCAGCCGCTCCTCGAAGATGGTCCACGGCGGCCTCCGCTACCTGCAGAACTTCGACCTCGGCCTCGTCCGCGAGGCGCTGCTCGAGCGCCAGCTGATGGTCCGCCTGGCCCCGCACCTCGTCTACCCGACGCCATTCCTCGTCGCCGCGCTGGGGGAGGAGCGCCGCGATCGCAAACTCGGCCTCGGGCTCAACATGTACGACGTGATGGCGACCACGCGCGCCGGCCGCAGCCGCCGCGAGCGCCGCGCTCGCGAGGAAGAAGAGGACTCCTACTGGTCGCCCGACCGCCACCGCACGATCGACCGCGACGAGGTTTTGGAGCTGGTGCCGGCGCTGGCCCCGCGCGACCCCCACGACGCCTATCTCTTCTACGACTGCCAGACCGACGACGTCCGCCTCGTCCTCACCGTCCTCGGCGAGGCCGAGCGCTTCGGCGCGGTGATGCTGAACGGGGCCGAGGTGACCGAGGTCCTCGCCGCCAACGGCAGGGCGAACGGCGTCGCCTTCGTCGAGGAGGAGTCGGGCGAGCGGGTCGAGGTCAGCGCCGACCACGTCGTCAACGCCACCGGCGTCTTCGCCGACCAGATCCGCCCCGAGGAGCTGCTGGGGGAGGAGGACGTGCCGCGGATCTCCCCGAGCCGCGGCACCCACCTGCTGATCGACGAGAAGGACCTGCCGATGGGCAAGGCCGCCTGCATCGTCCCCGCCGGGGAAGGCCGGATGATCTTCTCCCTGCCCTGGTACGGGCGCACCCTGGTCGGCACCACCGACAACGACTTCGACGGCGACACCGCCCATCCGCGCCCGGCGGGGGACGACGTGGAGTACCTGCTCGAGGCGGTCAACGAGTTCTTCGGCACCGGGCTCGGCGAGTCCGACCTGGTCGGCGCCTACGCCGGGGTGCGGCCGCTGATCTCCACCGGCGACCCACGCAAGTCGGTCGACATCTCCCGCAAAGCCGAGCTGTATGAGACCTCCTCGGGAATGCTGACGATCACCGGCGGGAAGCTCACCACCTGGAGGCGGATGGCGAAGCAGACGGTCGATCGTCTGGTCGAGCGCGAGGGACGCGCCGCGCCCTGTCATACCGACGAGATCCCGCTGGGGATGGAGGCGCGGCCGGAGGACCTCGAGGCGCCGGCCGGCGTCGGGGAGGAGGCGACCGAGCAGCTCGCCTTCCGCTACGGGCACGCAGCCCGCAAAGTGCTGGAGATCGCCCGCGAGGACCCGAAGCTCGCCCGTCCGATCGTCCCCGGCCGCCCCGACCTGCTCGCCGAGGTGGCGCTCGCCGCCCGCAAGGAGCAGGCGCGTAGCGTCGGCGACGTCCTTCTGCGCCGGACGCGGCTGGGGGTTCTGGCCGCGCCCGAGTTGCGCACGGCAAAGGCGGTCCGACCGGTTGCCGACGTGCTCGGTGACGAGCTGGGGTGGTCGCGCCGCCGCCGCTCGCGGGAGGCCGAGGCGTGGCCCGCCGTCGCCGCCGAGGAGGGAACCGATCCCGCCGCGGCGCCGGGGCGGTCACCGGTCGGGTCGGTTGAATAGTCTCCGCCTCCGATGAACAAGGCTGAGCTGGAAAAAAAGCCCCTGTCCGAGCTGCACCTGCTGGCCGCCGAGGCCAAAGTGCCCAAGTTCCGGATGCTGACCAAGAGCGAGCTCGTCGAGCAGTTGGCGGGCGGAAACGGCAAAGCCGCCGAGCCCGCCGCTGAGCGCGACAAGCCGAGTGAGCGGCCGCGACGCCGGCGTCGCGAGCGCCCCCAGAAAGCTTCGGAGCGCGAACCGGCTCCCGAGTCGGCCGCAAAGCCCGAGCCCGAGCCCGAGCCCGCGCCCAAGCCGGTCGAGCGGCCCGCCGCCGAGCCGGGCGCGGTTCCGGCCGCCGAGACGCCGAAACCGCGCCGTCGCAGGCGCCGCCGTTTCGGCCGCCGCGGCAAGCAGGGGGTGACCCTGCAGGGCCTGTTGCTGCCGCCGGAGGCCGGTCGCCAGGCCGTTCTCTGCGCCGAGAGCCGCGAGGCCTGCACGGCGCTGCTGCGCAGCGTTGCCGCCGATCTTGCCGCCGACTCAAAGGGTCCCGACCCCGTCGCCCTGCTGATCGACCCCAGCCCGGAGGAGCTCGCCGACTGGAAGCGCGACGCCCCGCAGGCGGAGATCGTCGCCGCCGGCCAGCCGCGGCACGCCTCAGACGCCCTCGGCCAGGCCGCCGCCCGCGCCGGCAAGGGCGAAGACGTGATCCTCCTCGTCGATTCGCTCACCCGCCTCGGCGAGGCCTATGAGGACGCCGAGGCCGCGAAGGAGTTCTTCGACGCCGGCCGCGCCCAGGGTGCCCAGGGCGGAGGGTCGCTGACGGTAGTTGCTGCGTTAGAGCGCACTGAGTCGTCCTAACCAAGCAGTTCAAGGACGCAGGGAGCGAAGCGTGCTCCGCACGCGAGCGACTGAGGACGCCGAAATGCGCCGGTTAGGGCGGCTCAGCGCCTGTAGGCGATGCGGCGCCAGCTCGGCTCTTTGCTGAGCTCGATCAGGTCGCTGCTGCGATCGGGCTGGACGTAGCCGAAGGTCTGGGTGCGCTCGTCGAAGACGACGTCGAGCTCGCCCTCCTTGACCCGCTGGTCGAGCCAGGCACCGCGGAAGACGAGGCGGCGGATCCAGTGGACGAGGCTGCGGTTGGAGGGCCCGACCAGGTCCTCCCAGTTCTCGTTGATGTGCTCGCCGAGGCGGGAGCTGGGCTCGGCGATCTCGCCGCTGACCGCGAGGTCGAGGAGGTCGTCGAGCTCCTCGCCGCTGAGCCCCTGGTCGACGAAGCGGAGCTTCACCGCCGCCTGCTCGACGCGCTGCGCGAAGTCCTCCTCGTTGAAAGCGAAGCGGAGCTCGCCGTACTCCAGCACGTAGTCGGAGCCGGACTCGTAATTCCCTCTGCGGGTCGTCTTCTTATCCATGAGTTGAAGCCAGTCCGCTCACGCAAGCCCGGCGTGAGCAGGTCCATGATCTTGCCGATCATCGTAAAGGCGTGCCGGCTCGGGCCTGTGCCTGAACGCCCGGTTGCACTTAGGAGGGCTTGGCCGGACCTCCGCGCACGTCTGGCGGCGGCGGACACTGCGCGGGGCGGCGTCCTCAGTCGGCCAAATAGCGCTGCTATTCGGCCTCCCTGCGTCCTAGCCCCGCTTGGTCCGGCGCTCGCCAGCCGCACACGCAGATCCGGCCAAGCCCTCCTGGCGGCGATGTTGCACTTCTTCAGCGCCAAAATGGGTAGTCAAACTGTGGGAGCCGCCGTGATCGACCTGCACTGCCACATCCTCGACGCGATCGACGACGGCGCCCGCGACGCCGATGACAGCGTCGCGATGGCGCGCCAGGCCGAGGCCGACGGGATCGAAGCCGTCTGCGCGACCCCGCACATTCGCCACGACCACGACGTCCGGATCGAAGAGCTGGCGGGACGGGTGGCGGGCCTGAACGCGCGCCTGGAGCGGGAACTGGTCGGGGTGAAGATCCTTCAGGGGGGCGAGGTCGCCGAGACCGCGGTCGAGGGCCTGGGCGAGGAGGAGCTCTCGCTGCTCTCGCTGGGCGGCGGCGGCTGGATCCTGCTGGAGCCGGCGCCGGGGCCGCTCGACGACAGCCTCCTGCGCCGGGTCGGCTACCTCGCCGACCGCGGCCATCGCACGATCATCGCCCACCCCGAGCGCCATCTCTCCGCCGACATGTTCGAGCGAATGGCGGCGTTGGTGGCGGAGGGGGCGCTGATCCAGGCGACCGCCGACTTCTTCCTCCGCGAGAACATGGCCGCCGGGATGCTGGCGATGGCCGCGAAGGGCCTCGTCCACGTCCTCAGCAGCGACGCCCACACGGTCCGCGGCGGGCGGCCGGTGCGGATCTCTCCGGCTCTGGAGCGCCTGCGCGAGGTCGAGCTGCTGGCCCCCCATCTCGAATGGATCGCCGAGACCGCCCCGCACGCAATCGTCAACGGAGAGCCGCTAGAGGTCCCGTACGCGCCGCAGCTCGACGCGGGGAGCTAGCTCTTCGATCACCGAGCGGGAGCCGGTGCCAAGGCCACTGCGGAGGAAGTTGGTCGCTCCCGCCGCGGCGCTGAGGCGGAGAACCTCGTCCCACTTCCGTCCCGCCGCGATCGTCGCCGCCAGCGCGCCCATCATCGAGTCGCCGCAGCCCTCGCGGCTGCCGCGCTCGAACTTTGGCGGCTTCAGCTCGACGAACTCGCCGTCGTGCAGCGCCAGCGCCGGGTCGCCGGCGCGGGTGACGATGACGCTCTCGGCCCCCTCGTCCCGCAGCCGTTCCATCGCCGCCCGCATCCGCTCCTCGGTGTCGACCGGCCCGGAGATGAAGCCGGCGATCTGCCAGTCGTTGATCTTCACCAGGTCGGGCTTGCCCTCCAGGGCCTTCTCGAGGCGGGGCGAGGAGAGATCGACGACGACCGGCTTGCCGTTTGCTTTCACGTCGGCGACGAGGCCGCCGTAGATCTCCAGCGGCACGGTGTTGTCGGGATAGGGGCCGCAGACGGCGAGCAGGTCGCAGTCGAGCGCCGCCGCCACCGTGACCGAGAAGAGCTCGTCGACCGCGTGGCGAGAAGCGGGCAGCGCCGCGCTCTGGGAGATCGGCTCGCGCTCGCCGCTGCGGCGGTCGTGGATGTAGGCGCCGCTCGCCTCGGCCGTCTCGACCAGCCGCAGCTCTCCCGGCATCTCCTCCAGCAGCGGCCGCAGGACGGCCCCGACCTCGCCGCCGATGAAACCGCAGAGGACGGGTTCGGCCCCGAGCTCGGCCGCCATCTTCGCTACCCAGACTCCCTGGCCGGCGGCGTGGATGTGGATGTCGTCGCCGCCTTCGGAGCTGAAGGACTCGATCGCGATCGAGACCATCGGGTTGGGGCTGAAGATCGCGACTTTGGGCTTTGCGCTCATCGGTGGGGGGAGAACCGCGGCCGCTCTGGCCTTAGAAGGGGGTGGATCATCTTCCCCGATCCTTCCCCATTGCGGGAGATTTCCGAACCCGGCTGCGCGGTCTCAGCCGGCGCGATCGATCCGCGGCGGGGCCGGGGCTGCTGATCCCGCGCTGCTCCAGCGTCCACACCTTCGGGATGCGCTTCCAGCTCGACCTTTTCTTCCTCGACCGCGAGGGCCGGGTGATCGGGGTAAGGCGCCGGGTGCCGCCGCGGCGGGTCGTCTGGTGGCCGGGCGCCGACGCGGTCCTGGAGACCCCAACGTGCGGGGAAATCCCCGGCGAGGGGGGAGAGATCGACGCGCCTGAGGACTCAGGCTTCCCATGCTCCCCCAACGAGAAGAGATAGCCAGCCTGGTCGTCTGCGAGGACGACGACGTCACCCTCGACCTGCTCTGCGAGCACCTTGCCGCCGACCGCTTCGGGGTCATGCCCGCCCCCTGCGCCTCGGACGCCTTGCGTCTCTGTCGCTACAACCATCCGGATTTGCTGCTTCTTGATTTGTCTCTGCCCGACGCCTCCGGTCTCGACGTCCTGCGCGAGATCCGCGAGGCCGACGGGGTCGACTCCCGCTTCGACCCGCGCCTGCCGGTGATCGTCCTCACCGGCCGTAGCGGCGAGACCGACCGCGTCCGCGGGCTCGACTCGGGAGCCGACGACTACCTGGTGAAGCCGTTCCGCTACCCCGAGCTGCGCGCCCGCATCGGCGCCGTCCTTCGCCGCCGCAAGCAGCCCGAGGACGGACCGCGGCGGGTCGGCGATCTCGTCATCGACCCGATCCGCCGCCAGGTCACGGTCGGCGAGCGCGAGGTCGCTCTGACGAGGAAGGAATTCGACCTCCTCAGCGTCCTCGCCTCGGACCCGACCCGCGTCTTCACCAAGGAAGAGCTGCTCGACGCCGTCTGGGCCTACCGCGGTCCCTCGAAGACGAGGACCCTGGACTCCCACGCCAGCAGGTTGCGCCGCAGCCTTGACCCCGAGAAGGGCCGCTTCGTCGTCAACTGCTGGGGATGGGGATATCGATTGGTGGCCGCCTAAGGCGCGCCGCTACTTCTTGCCTTTCGCGCTCGGCACTTCGAAGTGCATGATTGCCAGCTTCGAGGAGATCCCGTCCTTCTTGCTCTTCAGGCGCCCGCCGGCTTCCTTCTGGATTTTGGTCGCCTCTTTCACCGTCTGCGCGAGGACCTTGTTGAGGTCCTTCCAACCTTGCTCGTCGAGCAGGAGGGGGGTGTCGGAGAGGTGGGAGTCGCTGCGCGCCTCGATCGTCCCGCCCGCCATCGCCTCGGTGGCGCTCTGCCCGATCGACTCGAGGATCGAGCCGGAGATCCCCTTGCGGGCCGAGGCCGGGATCTTGGCCCAGTCGGAGTCGCTGAGGAAGGCGCGGTTGGTGGCGCGGTAGAAGTGCTCGACGGCACCGCGGCGCGGCTCCGTTTTCACCAGCTCGACGCAGTCGTACTCGAGCAGCGTTTTCACGTGATAGCTGACGTTGCCCAGCGGCTCGCCGAGCTCCTGCGCGAGCTGGTTCGGGCTTGAGATCCCTTTGTGCAGGGAGCTGAGGATGCGGACCCGAAGCGGATGCGCGAGCGCCTTCGCTACCTGCTGGGTGATGCCCTCTGGGGAAGTGCGGGACTGTGGCAAAGGAAGACCCTCCGTTTCTTTGTTCGGGCCGAGTGACAATCGATAGCAGTAAGACCCGAGTTACTAGACAAGTATTCCAAAACGCTCCCCGGAAAATCATTTCGGAAGGGAAAAATACAGTGAAGAAAATCGACTTATGCATTCAGTTCCAGTTCGCAAAAAAGACTTTGGGAACCGAACTGTCTTGCCGCGGGTCTAACTGCTCACGCCCGTCCTTCCCGACGCGCCTGGCCGAGACCGCAAGGGGAGGACGGGCGTTGCTTCTCGTCACCGAAAGCCGCGATTTCCGGCTTCTCCGGGGATGGTAGGGGGAGACAATGCAGTGCGGCGCGGCTTAGCTCCCCATGATCGAACGCAGGGGCGCATAGATGATCGCCCTCGACTCCTCAGCGGTCGCGGCCGGGTTGCCGATGGCCGCCTCCTTTGCGATGGCAGGCGGGTTTGTCGCCTTCCGCGAAGCGCGGCGCCGGACCCTGCTGAACGCGGCGCTGCACGAGCTGCGGCGTCCGTTGCAGGCACTCTCGCTGCTCGTCTCGGCCCCCTCGGGACCGGGCGGTCCGGTCGCAGGCAGCTTGGAGATGGCGGTAGCGGCGGTCGATCAACTCGATCGCGAGATCAATGGCTGCTCGAGCTTGACCGAGACGGAACGCTTCTTCGTGCGACCGATCGTCGAGGCGACGGTGGAGCGGTGGCGGCCGATCGCAACCCGCGCCGGCCGGTCCCTGGAGCTGGTCTGGTCGGGAGGTGACGGAGAGCTCGACGGGCGCCCGATCGCCTTCGCGCAAGTGGTGGACAACATGATCAGCAACGCGTTCGAGCACGGCGGCGGAGCGGTCGCGCTGGAAGCCGAGGTCGAGCGGGGGCTTTGCCGGTTGTCGGTAAGGGACGAGGGCGGCGCAGGTGCGGCGGCGCGAAATCCAGTTCTTTCCCGGGGGCGGTTCACCGGCCGCCGGCGCCACGGTCACGGCTTGCAGATCGTGCGACGGGTCGCAGCTCAGCACCGCGGCCGCTTCAGCCTGGTTCGATCGGGCGGGGGAAGCGAGGCGAGGCTGGCGCTGCCGGTAAGCGAGGGAAGACGATGAGTCGCCGCGGTCGGTCGCTGGGCTTCCTGGTCGCTGCTCTGTTTGCCGCGGCGGCCGCGGCGGCGATCGCCGATGGCTACGGCGACAGCGTCACCCGCGGCTACGGCGCCCTGCGGCCGGTGGTGGTCGCCGGTGCCGACCTCCGGGCCGGCGAGAAGATCGATGCGGGTGTCGCTGGGGGCGAGCTCGAGGTGAGGCAGATCCCCGTTCGCTTCGTGCCAGCCGCGGCACTCGCCAATCCGGGCGCAGCGATCGGGCTCGTCCCCGCCGTTGCGGTGCCGGCCGGCTCCTACCTGTTGGCGACCCAGCTGCGTCCGCCGCACGCCCGCCGGGTGGCAGGGGGCCTGGCGCCCAACCGACGGCCGGTTGAAATCACCGTCGGCGGCGCCGGCGCCCTTAACGCCTTCGGGTCTCAACCCGTCGGCTCGAAGGTCGACGTGGCGGTGACGAGCGAACCGACCGGCTCCGGCGATGGCAGGACTTACATCGCCGCCGCCGCTGTGCCGCTGCTCGCCCTCGGGGCAGCGAGCGAAGGGAATCCCGGCGAAGCCGGCGTCACCCTGGGGTTGACCCGGGCCCAGGCTTTGCGCCTCCTCGCCGCCGAAAGCTTCGCCCGTCGGATCACGGTGATCCCAGCCGGATAGGTCAGCGATGGACCTGCGCGAGAGGGACGTTGCCGAGCTGAGCGCCTCGTTGCGGGGGCGCCTGGTCGAGCGCCGCCGCTCGGAAGCCGCCGCCGGTCACACGCCGGCCGGTGAGCTGGCGGAGTCGGCTCGCCTGCTGGTCGACGAGCACGCTGCGATCCTGCCCGACCGCGAGCGCGAGGAGGTAGTCGAGCGGATCGTCCGCGACAGCGTCGGCCTCGGGCCGCTCGAGGTTCTGCTCGCCGATCCGGCGGTGGAGGAGGTGATGGTCAACGGTCACGAACGTGTCTACGTCGAGCGGAGCGGTCTGCTCGAAGAGACCGAGATCCGGTTCGACAGCGAAGAGGAGTTGCGCAACGCGATCGAGCGGATCCTGGCGCCGCTCGGCCGGCGGATCGACGAGCTGAGCCCGATGGTGGACGCGCGCCTGGCAGACGGCTCCCGGGTCAACGTCGTCATCCCACCGCTGGCGATCGACGGGCCGACGCTCTCCATAAGGCGCTTCGGTGCCTCGCGGCCGGGACCCGACGAGCTGGTCGAGCTCGGCACGCTCAGTGCCGAGCAGCGACAAGTGCTCGAGGCGGCGGTCGCTGATCGGCGCAGCGTGCTGGTCAGCGGGGGCACCGGTTCCGGGAAGACGACGCTGCTGAACGCCCTCTCCAGCTTTATCGGCCCCGGCGAGCGGGTGGTGACGATCGAGGACGCAGCGGAGCTGCGGCTGCAGCGGCCGCACGTGGTCCGGCTGGAGAGCCGTCCGGCCGGCGTGGAGGGGCGCGGGGAGGTGACGATTCGCGACCTCCTGCGCAACGCCCTGCGGATGCGGCCCGACCGGATCGTGATCGGCGAGGTGAGGGGGACCGAGGCGCTCGACCTTCTCACCGCCCTCAACACCGGCCACGACGGCGCCCTCTCGACCGTGCACGCGAGCTCGCCCGCCGATGCGTTGGCGCGGCTGGAGACGCTGGCGCTGATGGCCGGGGTGGGATTGCCGCACGCCGTCGTCGCCGAGCAGGTTCGGCGCGGCATCGACGTCGTCGTCCACCTACAGCGCGAAGCCGACGGCGGTCGCCGGGTGACCGAGATCGCCGAGCTGGGATGACGACGGCGGTCCCGATCGCGGCGCTCGCCGGTTGCCTCGGGGCGCTGGCGGTGCGGGAGGCGCTGCTGGCCAGCCCCGCGGTGGCGGCATGGGTTCGCCTCGCCCTGGAGCCGCTGGAGAGGATCGAGCGCGAGGGCTATCTGCCGTCGAGCGTCGAGCGCCGGCGGCTGACGGTCCTCGGCACCGGCGCCGCCGCGCTCGCCGGCTGGTTCCTCGCCGGATGGCTCCTGGCGGCGCTGCTCGCGATCCTCGGCCCGGCCGCGGTCGGGTGGGGGATCGCCAGTCGCCGCCGCCGCTACCGCCGGCGGGTCGAGCGGGCGCTGCCGGAGGTCGCCACCGCGATTGCCGACTCCCTCAGCGCCGGCCGCTCGCTGCGAGCGTCACTGGGGGCGGCGATCGGTTCCCTGGATGGACCGGCGGCCGGCGAGCTGGCGCAGCTCGCGGGCGAGCTCGAGATCGGTGCGCCGACCGGCGAGGTGCTCGACGGCTGGCGTGGCCGGATGCGCTCCCAGCGCGTCGATGCCCTCGTCGCGGCGCTGCTGAGTCAACGCTTGGCGGGCGGCGACCTGGCGGGCCTGCTGCGGCGCTTCGCCGCCGGCGCGGCAGAGCAGGAGCGGGTCGCCGAGGACGCCCGCTCGGCCACCGCCCAGGCCCGCTTCACCGGCCTGCTGGTGGTGGCGATGCCGACCGGCGGGGCGGTCTTCGCCGAGCTGCTCGAGCCCGGCTTCCTCGCCACGCTTCTGGCCTCGCCGCCGGCCGCGGTTCTGCTCGCGCTCGCGGCGGTGCTGCAGGTGCTGGGCTTCCTGGCGATCCGGCGCCTGGCGCAGGTGGTCGAGTGAGCGGCGCCGGGCTGCTGGCGGCGGTGGCGGTCTTGCTTGCCGCCGCGGCGTTGCGGGAGCTGCCGATGGAGCGACTCCGCCGCTCGCTGGAGAGCCAGGTGTCCCTGCGCTCGGCGCTGCCGGGAAAGGTCCTCGGCGCTCTGGTAGGGGGGACCGCTGCCGTGCTCGCGGCGCCGGCGGCCCCCGGGCGAATGGCGCTGGTGGTTGCCGTCGCGCTGCCGGTCGCCGGCTTTCTCGCACCTGAAGCCTGGCGCCGGCGGCAGCTCCGGCAACGTCACCGGCGCTTGGTCGCAGCGTTCCCCGATGCCCTCGACCTGCTCGCGGTCAGCGCCGGAGCGGGGCGCGGGCCAGCCGCCGGGCTGGAGCAGATCGCGCGCTCTGGGCAAGGGCCGCTGGCCGAGGAGATGCGGCTCACCCTCGCCGAGATCTCCTCCGGCGTCTCGCTCAGCGCGGCGCTGGCGTCCCTGCGCAGTCGCGTTCCCGGGGGCGAGATGGCGAGACTGGTCGCGGCGATCGAGCGCTCGCGCCGCTTCGGCTCGCCGCTCGCCGAGCAGCTGCGCCGTCAAGCGACGGCGCTGCGCCGCGACAGCCACCGCGAAGTCGAGGACCGCGCCGCCAAGGCGGCGCCGAAGATCCAGCTCGTCGTCGCCCTGATCCTCGTTCCCTCGGTGCTGCTGATGATCACCGCCGGCTTGATCGCCAACGCGGGCACCCTGCTCGCCGGCTTCTGAGGCGGCTGCTCTTACCTACTCCAGCGCCTCGTCGCGCAGCCGTTGCGCGACGGCGCTGGTGGCGGCGGCGATCGCGTCGAGCTCGGCGGCGTTTTCCTTGTGGCCGCTGACGTAGCAGCAGAGGGTGCCGTCGACCAGCTCGAAGGCGAACTTGTCCGGCGCCGCGTCGGTAAGCCAGACGATGAAGGTGGGAGAGAAGAGCTGGCGCAGCCAGTTGGCGTCCTGCTCCTTGGTCGCAAAGATCTCGTACTTCTCGAGCAGCTTCTCGCTCTCCAGCGTCACCCGCTCTTTGTCGCCGCGGAAAGCGTCCTCGAACTTCTCCAGGGCCCGCAGCCCGAACTTGCGCTGGCAGTAGAGCTCGGGGATGAAGCCGGCGCAGTCGGGGACCTCGACGAGGCCAAGCGTGTAGCGGTAGTAGTTCGTCTGCTTGTCGCCGTCGGAGTCGCGGGTCTCTTCCTCGTAGGTGTAGAGAGCGAGGGTGCCGTCGAGGCCCTCGGCGATCGGGCCGGTCAGGGTGCGCTCGGTGTAGCGGTCGTCGCCCTTGCGCAGCAGCGGCGTCGCCTGCGGCAGCCGGCCGCGGCCGTGGACGAGGGTGAGGCCGCGGCTTGCCGCGTAGACCTCGAAGAAGTCGTTGGCGGCGCGGTTGTCGGCGATCACGAAGACGACGACGACTCCCAACAGGAGGGCGAGGAGGGCACCGCCGGCCCCGACCAGGGCGCCGATGAAGATCAGGCAGGCGACGAAGACGATCGCGGTCAGGGCGGCGATCAGGATCAGCGTCAGCGGCGTTCGCATCAAGCGGCTGAAGTGCATGCCGCGGAGGTCGTTGGCGTCGTCGGGGACGCCGGTCACGACCGCTTCCTCGACCACCGGCGTCTGCTTAGGGCTGCTCACGTGGCGCAATCTACCGCCCCCCTGTTCGTCTGTTCCTTTCCCGTGTCACGCAACGAAAAGGAACAGACGAACACTCGGAGGCGGATGCAAACGGGGTTGCAATGGAGGGGGGTGTTGCAAAGTGGGGGAGAGTGGGTTATTGTGGCGATCGAGTTGAAGCCCAGGACCGGGGTGGTGAGGCTCCTCCCACCTCATCACTCCGGTCCAACTCTTTTCCGGCCCTCCCGCTCAGAAAGGACTCGCCGCAGTGGCGTTCAGGGGTCTCTACGAGCACAGCCTCGATTCCAAGGACCGCCTCACGGTCCCTTCTCGCTTCCGGGCCTCACTGGCCGATGGAATCGTTCTCTCCAAGGGCTTCGACCCCTGCGTCTGGGTGCACACGACCAGCGAGTTCGAGCAGCTCTCGGACCGCTTCCTCTCGCCCCACAGCCCCTTCGGCCGCGACGCCCGGGCGCTGCGCCGCCGCTTCCACGGCGGCTCCTTCGACGAGAAGCTGGACTCCGCCGGCCGCATCCGCGTCCCCAAGCCGCTGATCGAGCACGCCGGGCTCGACGGCAACTGCGTCGTCATCGGCGCCGGCGAGTACCTGGAGATCTGGGACGCCGAGGCCTGGGCCAAGCAGGAGGAAGAACTCGACGCCGCTGCACCCGAGATCGCCGAGGGGCTGGCTTCCGCCGGGGCCGCGTGATCATGAGACTGAATGCGAGGCAGATCGAATATGTGGAGCCGACGCGCAGAGCGGTACTTCGTCCCGTCGAGGTGGTCATGAGCGAGCATGAGCCCGTACTGGCGCCCGAGCTGGTCTCGCTGCTGGCGCCGGAGCCGGGGCAGACGGCGGTCGACTGCACCTTCGGCGGTGGCGGCCACGCCCGTCGCATCGCCGAGCTGATCGGGTCGGAGGGGACGCTGATCGGGATCGACCGCGACCCCGCCGCGCAGGAGCGCTTCAACCGCTTCGCCGCCGAGGTGCCCTGCCGAACCCTCTTCATCAGCAGCGACTTCGCAGCAGGACTCCGCGCCCTGGAGGGCGAAGGAATCCGCCCAGACATGGTTTATGTAGATCTGGGGATGTCTTCGATGCAGGTCGACGCGCGCGAGCGGGGCTTCTCCTATTCCTACGACGCGCCCCTCGACATGCGGATGGACACGCGGCAGAAGTTCACCGCCGCCGACCTCGTCAACGAGTGGCCGGAGGCGCGGATCGCCAAAGTCCTGCGCCGCTTCGGCGAGGAGCGCTACGCCGGCGGGATCGCCCGCGAGATCGTCCGCCGCCGGCCGCTCTCGACCACCAGCGAGCTGGTCGAGGCGATCAAGGCGGGGATGCCGCCCTCGGCTCGCTTCGGCGCCGGCCATCCCGCCAAGCGCAGCTTCCAGGCGATCCGGATCGCCGTCAACGGCGAGCTCGAGGCGCTCGACGAAGCGCTGCCACTCGCCTGGTCGCAGCTCAAGGTCGGCGGCCGCTTCGCCGCGATCTCCTTCCACTCGCTCGAGGACCGGCCGGTGAAGCAGTTCCTCGCCGCCAAGGCGCAGGGATGCGTCTGCCCGCCCGAGCTGCCGGTCTGCGTCTGCGAGCACGAGCCCGAGGCCGAGCTCCTGACCCGGCGGGCGATCGCCCCCAGCCCCGAGGAGGCCGAGAGCAACCCGCGTTCGCGCTCGGCCCACCTGCGGGCGGCGCGGAAGATCGCCGAGGCCCAGCTCGTGGGAGAGGCAGGCTGATGGCCGTCGCCGCTCCCGCCCGCCGCAGCACCGCCGCGCCGGCCCCGGCGCCCTCGCGGACGAAGCCGCCGAAACGCAAAGCGCCGGCGCGCAAACCGGTGCGGAGCAAGGCGGCGCCGGCACTGGCACGCCGCGCGCCCTCTCGCAAGCCGGCTCCGAATCGCGCTCCCGCCTCTACCCGTCCCAAGCTCGCGGTCGCCGCCGGCCGCACCGCGGTCGCGGTTCGCGAACTCCCCGACTCGGGCCTGGTCGTGCGGATGACCCGCGGCCGCGCCTGGATCGGGGTCCTCGGCGTTCTCCTCGTCGGCATCGTCGCCCTCAATGTCGCCACCCTCAGCTTCGCTGCCTCCGCCGGCAAGATCGACGAGCAGATCACCGCCCTGGAAAAGGAGAACTCGATGCTCGGGGGTCGTGAAGCCGAGCGTTACAGCACCGCCCGCATCCGCAGCCAGGCCGCCGCCGCCGGCCTCGCGATGCCGACCAGCGAAGACCCGAGGGTCGTCGAGTTCGACCCCGCCGACCTCGCCACGGCCGCCGCCCGCCTCGCGGCCGCCGGAGGCTAGGAACTCCCGCCGATGCGCTTGATCGAGCGGCGGATCGGTCTCCTCTTTGGCGCCTTCCTCCTCTGCTTCCTCCTCATCGTCGGCCGCGCCTTCTGGCTGCAGGGGGTGCAGGGCTCGAGCCTCGCTTCGCAGGCGTCCTACCAGCAGACCGAGGTCGTCACCGTCCCCGGCCTCCGCGGCGACCTCCTCGACCGCAGCGGCAACAAGCTCGCCGCCTCCGAAGACGCGGCGACGATCTACGCGACGCCCTACCAGGTGAAGAACCCGCCGGCCGCGGCCAGGCAGACTGGCGCCGATCCTCGACCAGCCGAAGGACGAGGTGCTGGAAGCGCTGACCGCCGAAGGCGGCTTCTCCTATCTCGCCCAGAAAGTCGACCTCGGTACGGCGGCGAAGGTGGAAGCGCTCGACCTAGAAGGGATCGGCGAGCTCCCCGACGTCCGCCGCACCTACCCCCAGGGGGAGATGGCGGGGCAGGTGATCGGCGCCGTCGGCTCCGAAAACGAGGGGCTGACCGGGCTCGAGGCGGGCGAGGAAGACGTCCTTGGCGGCCAGGATGGCGAACGGCGGATCGTCAACGACGCGCTCGGCGAGCCGATCCGGCTGGAAACCGTCGAGGAAGCCGAAGACGGCGAAGACATCCAGCTGACGCTCGACCCGGTGATCCAGCGCGAAACCGAACGGGCCCTGGCCGGCGTCGGCGAAACGTACACGCCGAAGGGCGCGACGGCGATCGTCGTCGACCCGCGGACCTCGCAGGTGCTGGCGATGGCGAACTGGCCGCCGGTCGACCCCGCCGACCTCTCCGAAGTCAGCAACGAAGACCTGCTCAACAAGGCGACCGGCTTCACCTATGAGCCGGGCTCGACCTTCAAGGCCTTCACGATCGCCTCGGCGCTGGAGGAAAAGAAAGTGACGCCGACGAGCGAATTCGTCCTGCCGCCGGTGCTCCACGTCGCCGACCGGACGATCGAAGACGCCGAGGAACGGGGAACCGAGACGATGAGCGTGGCGACGATCCTCTCCCACTCCTCGAACGTCGGGGCGGCGACGATCGGCGGGCTGGTCGGCGAAGAGAAATTCGACAAGTGGATCCGCCGCTTCGGCTTCGGCCGCCCGACCGGGATCCAGTACCCGGCCGAGGAGCAGGGCCTGCTGCTCGACCTCGACGAATACTCCGGCTCGACCCTCGGCAACGAGTCGATCGGCCAGGGCCTCTCGGTCACCCCGATCCAGATGGTCGCCGGCTACACCGCGATCGCCAACGGCGGCCGCCTGCGCCCACCGCAGCTGATCAAGAAGATCGGCGACGAACCGGTGCATGAGCCAAAGGGCAAGCGGGTGATCTCTCCCGAGGTCGCGGCGCAGATCCGGGAAATGCTCGAGGGCGTCCTCGCGGCGGGCGGTACCGCTTCTGAGGTCTCCGTCCCCGGCTACACCCTCGCCGGCAAGACCGGAACCGCCGAGGTGGCCGAAAACGGGACCTACTCGGACACCAAATACGTCGCCTCCTTCATCGGCTTCGCGCCGGCGCAGAACCCGCGGCTGCTGGCGGCGGTGATCGTCGACCAGCCGCAGGGGGAAATCTACGGCGGCTCGGTGGCGGCGCCGGCCTTCGGCCAGATCGCCGAATTCGCCCTGCCGTATCTCGGTGTCCCGCAGGAATAGCCCACCGACCGCCGACCTAGAATCGCCTCGATGAGACTGAACGAGCTCCTCGCGGGCTACCCGGGCGCGCGGGTCATCGGCGACTCCGCCGTCGAGATCGCCGACCTCGTCTACGACAGTCGCAAGGTCGAGCCCGGGACGCTTTTCTTCTGCGTGGTGGGGGGGAAGGTGGATGGGCATGAGTTCGGGGCTCGGGCGGTGGAGGAAGGGGCCTCGGCGCTGGTCGTCGAGCGGGAGCTGACTGAACTCGACGTGACCCAGGTGGTGGTCGCGGACTCGCGGGCGGCGATGGCGCCGCTGGCGGCGCGGTTCTGGGGCGACCCGACGGCGCAGCTGCGGGTCGCCGGCGTCACCGGCACCAACGGCAAGACGACGACCGCCTTCCTCCTCCACGAGATCCTCAAGGCGGCCAACTTCCCCTGCGGGCTGCTCGGAACGGTGAAGCAGATCGTCGGCGGGGTGGAGAAGGAAGTAGTGCGGACGACCCCGGAGGCGATCGAGCTGCAGGCGACCTTCCGGGCGATGCTCGAGGGCGGCGACGAGGCCTGCGCGATGGAGGTCTCCTCGCACGCGCTGACCCTGCACCGGGCCGACGCGATCCACTTCGAGGTCGCGATCTTCACCAACCTCACCCAGGATCACCTCGACTTCCACGCCGACATGGAGGACTACTTCCTCGCCAAGCGCAAGCTCTTCGAGATGGGCCCGAAGACGGCGATCGTCAACGTCGACGATCCCTACGGGCGCCGGCTGGCGGAGGAGTTCGAATGCGTGACCTTCTCGGCCGAGGGCGCCGAGGCCGACTACAGCGCCCGCGACGTCTCCTTCGACGCCGGTGGCGCCCGCTTCGGCGTCGGCGAGATCGAGCTGCGGACGGCGCTGCCAGGGCACTTCAACGTCGCCAACGCGCTCGGCGCCTTCGCTGCGGCGGAGGCGATGGGGGTCGGCCCGGAGATCGCCGCCGCCGGCCTCGCGCGGGCGAGCCGGGTGCCGGGACGGTTTGAGCCGGTCGACGAGGGCCAGGGCTTCATAGTCCTCGTCGACTACGCCCACACCCCGGACTCGTTGGAGAACGTGCTGCGGGCTGCCCGCCGCCTCACCACCGGCAGGGTGATCTCGGTCTTCGGCGCCGGCGGCGACCGCGACCGCGACAAGCGGCCGAAGATGGGGCGGGCAGGGGCCGAGCTCTCCGACCTCACCGTCGTCACCTCCGACAACCCGCGCTCGGAGGACCCCGAAGCGATCATCGCCGAAGTCGCCGCCGGTGCCGAAGGCGCGTCCGGCACCGCCGAGCTCGAGGTCGTCGTCGAACGCCGCGAGGCGATCGCCCTGGCGCTGGGCCGGGCACGACCAGGCGACACCGTCGTCATCGCCGGCAAGGGCCACGAGCAGGGTCAGGAGTTCGAGAACGGGCGCAAGATCCCCTTCGACGACCGCGAGGTCGCCCGCGAGGAGCTCTGGAAGCTGGGCAGCCCGGCGTGAGGCTGACGCCGGAGGAGATAGCCGAGGCAATGGGCGCGGAGGTGGTCGCCGAGGGCGAGCCGGCTTCGCCCAAGCGCGCAACCATCGCCTCCGGCGAGACGGGGCCGGGAGATCTCTTCTTCGGCCTCAAGGGCGAAAAGCGAAACGGCGGCGATTTCGCCCCCGCCGCGATCGAGGCCGGGGCTTGGGGGGCGGTCGTCTCACCCGACCGGCGTTCGTCCTTGGACCGGAATAGCGGTCCCAAGGACGAACGCCGCCCCTGGGTCTTCGTCGTCGAGGACCCGCTGGCGGCGATGCAGGCGCTCGCTCGCGCCTGGCGGCGCTCGCTTGGCGCTCGCGTCGTCGGGGTCACCGGTTCGGTCGGCAAGACCTCGGTCAAGGACATCTCGTGGGCGCTGCTGCCCGGCTCGGTCCACGCCAACCGCGAGAACCTCAACACCGAGATCGGGCTGCCGCTGACGATCCTCGAAGCGCCCGGGGACACCGAGCTGCTGGTGCTGGAGATGGCGATGCGGGGGAAGGGGCAGATTGCCGAGCTTGCCGCGATCGCCGAGCCCGAGGTGGCGGTGATCACCAACGTCGGCCCGGTTCACGTCGAGCTGCTCGGCTCGGTCACGGCGATCGCCGCCGCCAAGGCGGAGATTCTCGACGACCTGCCGCCGGGCGGGACCGCGGTGGCGCCGGTCGAGGCAGGCGAGCTCGAGCCGCACCTTGAGCCGGTCGCCGAGGTCTTGCGCTTCGGCCCCGGCGGCGACGTCGAGGCGCGCGAGGCCAACGTCGCCGAGGGGGTGACCGAAGCGGTGGTCAGGACCCCGCTGGGCGACCAGACCTTCCACTTCCCCTTCATCGAGGCCCACAACCTGACCAACGCTCTGGCCGCGATCGCCGCCGGGGTCGCCCTCGGGGCCGACCTCGCGGAAATGGCCGACCGGGCTGCGGACATAGGATTCAGCCGCTTCCGCGGCGAGCGACTGGAGCTCCCCGGCGGCATCGTCCTCGTGAACGACTGCTACAACGCCAACCCGGTGTCGATGCGCGCGGCGCTCGACCATCTCGCCGGCCTCGAAGCCGAGCGCACCGTCGCCGTCCTCGGCGAGATGGGCGAGCTCGGGCCTGGCTCGTCCGGCTATCACCGCGAGGTCGGCGAGCACGCCCGCGGCGCCGGCGTCGACTTCGTGATCGGGGTCGGCCTTCCGGCCCGCGACTACGACCCCGACGAGCTGGTCGCCGACCCCGGCGAGGCGGCGGAACTGCTGGCGGCGCGGCTCGAACCCGGCGACGCCGTCCTCGTCAAGGGCTCGCGCTCGGCCGGCCTGGAGACGGTCGCCGAGGCGCTCCCCGACCTCGTCGCGGCGGAGGAGGGCTGATGGGCGAAGTCCTGATCGCGGGGATGGCGGCGATGCTGATCTGCATCTTCCTCGGCCCCAAGTTCATCGAATACCTGCGGGTGAAGGAGTTCGGGCAGCACATCCGCGAGGACGGCCCGCAGGAGCACCACACCAAGGCGGGGACGCCGACGATGGGCGGGCTGATCGTCTTCGCCTCGATCTGCGTCCCCTTCCTCGTCCTCTCCGACCGCGACGCCCAGAGCATGGCCGTCTTCGGGGTGGCGATGGGTTGCGCGGCTCTCGGCTTCGCCGACGACTACATCAAGATCGTCAAACGCCGCTCGCTCGGCCTCGCCGGCCGCTGGAAGCTGATCGGCCAGCTGCTGCTGGCGCTGGCGCTGTGGTGGGTGGCGCGGCACGAGGTCGGGCTGGAGCCGACGCTGTACTTCCGCATCGGTGACGGCAGCATCGACCTCGGCCCGGCGCTCTACCTCGTCCTCGTCTTCCTCGTGATCGCCGGCACCTCCAACGGCGTCAACCTCACCGACGGCCTCGACGGCCTCGCCGCCGGCTCCTGCGCGATCGTCCTCCTTGCCTACACGGCGATCACCTTCGTGGCCAACGAGCAGCAGAACCTGGCGCTGCTCTCCGCCTGTCTGGTCGGCGCCTGCATCGGCTTCCTCTGGTACAACGCCTTCCCGGCTTCGATCTTCATGGGAGACACCGGCTCGCTCGGCCTCGGCGGCGCGATCGGGGCGCTGGCGGTGATGACCCAGACCGAGGTCCTGCTGATCATCATCGGCGGCATCTTCGTGATCGAGGCGCTCTCGGTCCTGCTCCAGGTCTTTGCTTTCAAAACCTTCCGCCGCCGCGTCCTCCTGATGGCGCCGCTGCACCACCACTTCGAGATGATGGCCTGGTCGGAGACGAAGATCATGCTCCGCTTCTGGATCATCGCCGCCGTCTGCTCGGGAATCGGCTTTACGCTTTACCAGCAATCAATTGGGAGTTAGCCGATGCCAGAGGTAGAGGTCACCGCGGGTCCGATCGACTATGGCGATTCGGGCGGCGAGGGCAGGCCGCTCGTCTTCATCGGCGGGCTGCCGCACGACGAGGCTCTCTGGGACGGGGTGATCGCCGAGCTGGCGCCGCAGTTCCGCTGCCTGACGCCGGTGCTGCCGCTGGGAGCTCAACGCAAACCACTGCGACCTGACGCCGACCTCTCGCTGCCCGGGCTCGGCCGGATCGTCACCGAGTTCCTCGAGCGCCTCGACCTCGCCGACGCGGTCGTCTGCTTCAACGACTGGGGTGGCGCCCAGACGATGATCTCCCACGGCGGGGTCGATCGCGTCGGCGCCTTTGTCCTCGTCTCCTGCGAGACCGATCGCAACTACCCGCCGGGCGTCGCCGGCCAGGTCGCCGCCCTCTCAGGTTTTCTGCCCGGCGGCTTCGGGGTGATGCGCTTCTCCCTCTCCTCGCCGATGCTTCGCCGACTCCCCTTCACCTACGGCCGGATGAGCAAGCGCGGCGTCCCTGATGAGCTGATGCACCGCTGGCTGCAGCCGCTGAAGCGGGCGGAGATCCGCCGCGACACGCGCCGCTACGTCCGCGACGTCCGCCACGGCAAGCGTGAGATCCGTGCCGCAACGCCGAAGCTGCGCACCTTCGAGCGGCCGGTCCTGGTCGTCTGGGACGAGGAGGGGACGATGATGCCCAACGCCGAGGGCCGCCGCCTGGCTGAATCCTTTCCCAACTCGACCTACGTCGAGCTGCCCGACTGCTACACCCTGATCCCGATCGATCAGCCGCAGTCGCTGGCCACCGAGATCAAGCAGTTCGCCCGTCAGTAAGGGGCGCGAAGGCCCTCGAACATCGGGAAGTGCTTGAGGTTGAGGGTGGCGAGCTCCGCTTCGAGCAGTTCGGTCGTGGCGGCGATTGCCAGATCCGGGACTCCGATCCCGGGATGGCTTCGGCGCCAGCGGCGGCCGAGCTCCCCGGCGCGGTTGGCGATCGCCTCGTCGACCGGAATCCAGGTGATCAGCGCGAACATCCGCTGGACTCCTCGCCGCTCCGCGGTCCTGACCCCCCGGAGGATCTCGATCCTGGTCATCTCCGAGCAGGTCGGCGACGTGCTGAGGGCCGCGAAGTATTCCCCGGCGGAGGCAGAGCCCCGCAGGTGATCGATGAGGACGGTCGTGTCCAGCACGATGCTCACAGGCCCAATTCCTCGCTGCGCTTGGCTTCTGCACGGCGGAGCTTGTCGACGTACTCGACCCCCTCTTCGAGGTAAGGAGCTATCCCCGCGCTCTCCGCGACCGCCTCCTGCCACTGCCTGCGCCAAGCAGCCGCGTCCCGCTCCCCCTGGGAGAGGTAGGCGTCGATGGCGCGGCGGATGATCGTCGAACGGTTGGTGCGCTCGGCCGCCGCGAGCTTGTCGAGCTCGGCGGTCTGATCGGCATCGAGGTAGATCTGGGTTCGGCGATTCATGGTGTATAAGCGTACATCACCACCGGGCGGCATCTGAACAGAGGGGTATCGGGGGCGCTCGCGAAGCTGTGGCATGTGTCTATAAGGGTTCAGGCCAAGGAAATTCGCCCCCCCTTGCCGCGAGGACCTTTTCTCATTTTGGGGCTTGCACGTTCCGGGCAGGGGGCGGCGCGGATGCTGGCGGCTCGTGGCGAGGAGGTGCTGGCGGTCGATTCCGGGCATCCCGAGGAGGCGGCAGGGCTGGAGGGGGCGGGCGTCGAAGTCTTCCTGGATACGGATGGATTGGCACAACTCGATGGGACGCGGACCGTCGTCAAGAGCCCGGGTGTACCCCGGGAGGCGCCGGTGATCGCGGCGGCGCTGGACCGGGGCATCGAGGTGATGGGGGAGATGGAGCTGGCCTGGCGGGCGCTGCCGAACCGTTTCCTCGGGGTCACCGGCACCAACGGCAAGACGACGACGGTCGAGCTGCTCGGCCACCTCTACCGCACCGCGGGGGAGCCGGTTGCCGTCGCGGGCAACGTCGGCACGCCGCTCTCGGACCTGGTCGGCGAGGTCGACCCCGAGGCGACGATCGTCTGCGAGTGCTCGAGCTTCCAGCTCGAAGACACGGTCGCCTTCGCCCCCGAGTGCGCGGTCTTCCTCAACCTCGCCCCCGACCACCTCGACCGCCACGGCGACCTCGAGCACTACCTGGCGGCGAAGCTGCGGATCTTCGCCAACCAGGGCAACGACGACGTCGCCGTCTACAACGCCGACGACCCCTTCGTCGCCGGGACCGACCTCGGCGGCTGCGGCCGCCGCGTCGCCTTCTGCGTCGGCGCCGCCCCCGACTGCGAAGTCGCCGTCGCCGAGGGGACGATCTTCTACGACGGCGAGCCGCTGCTGGCGGTCTCCGAGCTCGGCCTCTTCGGCGAGCACAACGTCGCCAACGCGATGGCCGCCGCGGCGGCGGCGCTGGCGATGGGGATCGACCGCGAGGCCGTCCGCGAGGGCCTGCGCAGCTTCGCCGGCGTCCCGCACCGGCTCGAGCCGGTGGCCGAGATCGACGGCGTCCGTTTCGTCAACGACTCCAAGGCGACCAACGTCGCCTCGGCCGCTGTCGGGATCCGCGCCTTCGAGGGCGGCGTCCACGGGATCCTCGGCGGCAGCGAGAAGGACGAGCCTTTTGAGCCGCTGGTCGCGCCGCTGGTCGAGCGCGCCCGCGCTGCCTACCTGGTCGGCGCCACCACCGAGCGGATGGCGCGCGAGCTGGCGCCGGTGGTGGAGGCGGGGGTCGAGCTGCACCGCTGCGTCGACCTCGAGGATGCCGTCCGCCGCGCCGCCGCGGCATCCGCGCCCGGCGAGGTCGTCCTCCTCTCGCCCGCCTGCGCCAGCTTCGACGCCTTCGAGAACTTCGAAGCGCGCGGCGACCGCTTCCGCGAGATCGTCGAGGAGCTGGCGCGATGAGCGCGATAGCGGTCAACCGCGGCAAGCGGGCCAAACAGGCGAAGCCGAAGAAGCGCAGCCGACCGCTGCCGCCCGAGTACAACATGCTGCTGACCGCGACGCTCTGCCTGCTCGCGCTCGGGGCGGTGATGGTCTTCTCGGCCAGCTCGACCACCCGCATCCTCCAGGACGGCGGCCTCTCCGACAGCGCCTTCTACCTCAAGCGCACCCTGCTCTTCGGCGCCGTCGGCCTGATGATCATGTTCATGGCCTCCCGGCACGGCCTGCGGGTGATCCGCGAGCTGACGCCGGTCTTCCTCGCCGGCTCGATCTTCCTCCTCGTCGCCGTCCTCGCGGTCGGCACCGAAGTCAACGGCGCCACCCGCTGGCTCGGCGGGGGCTTCCTCCAGGTCCAGCCCTCGGAGCTGGCGAAGGTGGCGCTGATCCTCTACGGCGCCGACCTGCTGGCGCGGAAGCCGAAGCGTGTGCGCTCGCTGGAAGGGATCATGCCCTTCCTCCTCGTCGTCGGCGCCTCCAGCCTGCTGATCATGCTGCAGCCGGACATGGGGACGACGATGGTGATCGCCTTCTCCGTCGCCGCCCTCCTCGTCTCCGCCGGCATGCGCCCCGCCGACCTCGGCAAGATCGGCCTCGCGATCGCCGTTCTGGCCTTGTTGATGGCCGTGGTCGAGCCCTACCGGATGGCCCGGCTCACCTCCTTCCTCAACCCGAGTGCCGACGCCGGCGGCGCCGGCTTCCAGGCCGCGCAGGCGAAGATCGCCCTCGGCTCCGGCGGCATCTTCGGCGAGGGCCTCGGCAACGGCGTCCAGAAGGCCTTCTACCTGCCCGAGGCCCACACCGACATGATCACCGCGGTGATCGGCGAGGAGCTGGGGCTGGTCGGGATCGCCGGGGTCGTCGGCCTCTTCGCGATGTTCGGCTACGCCGGGCTGAAAACCGCGCAGAAGGCCAAGGACGTCTACGGCAAGCTGCTGGTCACCGGGCTCACCTCGCTGGTCCTGGTCCAGGCGGTCATCAACCTCTTCGCCGTGATGGGGATGGCGCCGCTGACCGGCGTGCCGCTGCCCTTCGTCTCCTACGGCAACAGCAGCCTGATGGCGAGCCTGCTCGCCGTCGGCCTGATCCTCAACGTGGCCCGCGGCGGCGCCAGGGGCGCGGCGCGCAAGTCGACGCCCACCGGCGCTGGCAAACTGCGCGCCATCGATGGCGGGCGCTCGCCCGCACGCGAAAGGAGCCGAGCTAAAGGTGCCAGGAAAGCCAGCAGTGGTGATCGCGGCGGGGGGAACCGCGGGGCACGTCGTGCCCGCCATGGCGGTCGCCGACGAGCTTCGGGCTAGCGGCGCCGAGGTCAGCTTCCTCGGCGCGCGCGGACGGATGGAGGCGGAGCTGGTGCCGAAGGCGGGCTACGAGATCGACCTCGTCAAGGTGCGCGGGATCGACCGCCGCAACCCGCTGAAGGCGGCGCGGGCCGGGTTCGAGGCCCTGGGCGCGGTCGGCGCCGCGCGCCGGGTGCTGCGGCGGCGGGGAGCCGACGTCGTCGTCGGCGGCGGCGGCTACGTCGCCGGGCCCGCCGGCCTGGCCGCGGTGCTGACGGGGACGCCGCTGGTGCTGACCGAGGCCGACAGCCACCTGGGCCTCGCCAACCGCCTGCTGGCGCGGCGGGCGCGGCGGGTCTGCCTCGCCTTCCCGATCGCCGGCCGGGAAGGGGAGCGGTACCTGGTCACCGGTCGCCCGGTGCCGAAAGCGGTGCTGGAAGCCGATCGGGCCGAGGCGAGGGAGCGCTTCGGCATCGCCACCGACGCCCGCTGCCTGCTCGTCTTCGGCGGCAGCCAGGGCGCCCGCTCGATCAACCTCGCCGCGATCGAGGCCTTCGCCGAGGGGCCGAACGCAGTTGTCCCCGGCATGCGGGGCGAAGTGCGTGTGCGCGACTTCCACGTCCTCCACATCGCCGGGAAGCGCGACTTCGCGGAGCTCGAGCAGCGGCTCGCTGCGGCGCCGCACAACGAGCGCTACACGCTGCTCGATTACGAGCCGGATCTCGGCGACAGCCTCGCCGCGGCCGACCTCGTCGTCGCCCGCTCCGGCGGCTCGATCTTCGAGGTGGTCGCCGCCGGCCGGCCTGCGGTCCTGATCCCGTATCCGTTTGCCACTGCCGATCATCAGAGCGCCAACGCCGAGTGGATGCGCTCCGCCGGAGCCGCCGCCGTCTTCGCCGACTCCGAGCTCAGCGCCGCGCACCTGCGGCAGGAGGTCGCGGCGGTGCTCGGCGACCCGGCGCGGCTGGAGGCGATGGCAACCGCCGCCCGCGGCCTCGCCAAGCCCGACGCCGCGCGCCGGATCGCCGACGAGGTCCTGGAGGCGGCGGGATGAGCGATTGGAGCGGGCGGCGGCTGCACTTCATCGGCATCGGCGGCGCCGGGATGAGCGGTCTGGCGCTGGTCTGCGCTCGCCTCGGCGCCACCGTCACCGGCAGTGACCGGGCTGACTCCTCATACATGGAGCGCCTGCGTGAGGCGGGGCTGGAGCCGGCGGTCGGCCACGACGCGGCCAGCCTGCCCGAGGGGGCAGAAGTGGTTGTCTCGACCGCGATCGCCGAGGACAACCCCGAGCTCGCGCTCGCGCGCAGCCGGGGAATCGAGCCGATCCACCGCGGCCAACTGCTCGCCGAGCTCTGCGCCGAGAAGCGGTTGATCGCGATCGCAGGGACCCACGGCAAGACGACGACCACGGCGATGGCCGTCTGGGCGCTGCGGCAGATCGGCGCCGATCCGGCCTTCTTCGTCGGCGGCGAGGTCCCCGGCTTGGGGCCCGACGGCGGAACCGCCAACGCCGGCTGGGGCGAGGGGGATTGGGTCGTCGCCGAGGCCGACGAGAGCGACGCCAGCTTCCTGCGGTTGCGGCCGGAGGTGGCGGTCGTGACCAACGTCGAGATGGACCATCACTCCCATTGGGGCTCGCTGGCGGAGTTGCACGAGGCCTTTGTCGCCTTCGCCGGCCCGGCGCGCGGCTTGGTCGTGCCCGCCGACGAGGAGATGGGCTGGCTCGACGGTGACGAGGTCGTGCGCTTCGACGGCCGCTCGCCTGGGCCCGAGGAGCTGAACCTGGCGGTTCCCGGCGAGCACAACCGCCGCAACGCCCGCGCCGCCCTGGCGGCGATCGGCCTCGCAGGCTTCGACACCGGCGCCGCCGCCGCGGCGCTCGCGGGCTTCCGCGGCGTCCACCGCCGGCTCGAGCTGAAGGGGGCGCGGGGCCCGGTCCATATGTATGACGACTACGCCCACCACCCGACCGAGGTGCGGGCGGCGCTCTCGGCCCTGCGCGAACTGCGGCCCTCCCGCCTGCTCGCCGTTTTCCAGCCCCACCTCTACTCGCGGACGAAGGCGCTCGCCACCGAGTTCGGCGCCGCCCTCGCCCTCGCCGACGAGGCCTTCGTCCTCGACGTCTACCCGGCGCGCGAGCAGCCGGTCGGCGAGCTGGCCGGCGTCAGCGGCCTGCAGGTGGCCCGTGCGGCGGCGGAGCGGATGGGGGGTGGGCCGGTCTGGTGGCTGCCGACGGCCGAGTTGGCGGAGCGCGCTCTCTCCGCCCGCCTCGACGACGATCGCCACCGCTACGGCGAGGGGACGGTGCTGGTGACGATCGGCGCCGGAGACATCTTCCGGCTCGGCGAGGCCCTGGTCACGGAGAAGGCCGGATGAGCGGGCCGCCCGAGGGAGTGAAAGCGGGGCATCCGCTGGCGCGGTTCACGACGGTGCGGACCGGCGGCGCCGCCGACTGGTTCGCCCATCCCCGCGCTATCGATGACCTGGTCTCGGCGCTGCGCTGGGCCGATGCCGAAGACATCGCCGTCGGCGTGATCGGCTCCGGCTCCAATCTGCTGGTCGCCGACGACGGTTTCCACGGCCTGGCGCTGAAGCTCGGCGGCGCTCTCGCGACGATCGAGCGCGATGGCGAGCGGGTCGTCTGCGGCGGCGGTTACCGGTTTCCCTCGGCGGCGGCGAAAACGGCCAACTGGGGACTTTCCGGGCTCGAGTTCGGAGTCAACATCCCGGGCACCGCGGGCGGGGCGGTGCGGATGAACGCCAACGCCTACGGCGGCCAGCTGGCGCGGGTGCTGGAGTGGGTGGATGTCGCCACCGCCGCCGGGGTCGACAGGCGCGGCCCCGAGGACCTCGATTTCACCTATCGGCATTCGAACCTGCGCGAGGGCGAAGTGGTTGCCCGGGCCGCCTTTCATCTGCAGCCGGCCGACCCGGAGGAGATCAAGGCGACCCTGGCCGGGATGCGCGAGCGCCGCCGTGAGGCCCAGCCCTCGGGGATCAAAACCTTCGGCTCGACCTTCAAGAACCCTGAGGACGAGCGCGCCGAGGGTCGCTCGGCCGGGCAGCTGCTGGAGGCGGCCGGCTGTCGCGGTCTCCGCCACGGCGGCGCCCGCTTCTCCGAGAAGCACGCAAACTTCGTCGAGAACGACCGCGGTGCCACCACCGCCGACGTGCTCGAGCTGATGGCGGAGGGCCGGCGGCGGGTCCACGAGCGCTTCGGCGTCGAGCTAGAACCGGAGGTCCAGGTGCTGGGCGAGGTCGAGTGGCCGGAGAGTTGGCAGCTGTGACCCGCACCCGAGTGCTGGCGGCGGTTGCGGCGGTGCTGGTCGTGGCGCTCGGCGTCTATTGGCTCTTCGCCCGCGCCGGCTCGGCCGACCCCCACGTAGAGGTCCCGAAGCTGGCGGCGGCGATCGGCGAAGGCGACGAAGCGATCGGCGTCGCCGGCAACGGGGCACTGGTGCGGTGGTTGCCGCTACCTGAGGAACCGCCGCTGCCGCGGCTATCGCTCGACGAGCTCCCGAAGGGCGGACAGGTCCGCGGGCCGGCGCTGGAACAGGTGCGCGTCCTCGCCGCCGTTCCCGACCAGCTCCGCCCCTACGTCGCCGGCAGCTTCTACGGCGAGAGCGGGGTGGACGTGGAACTGACGACGGGGATCGAAGTGCGCTTCGGGGACGCCACCCAGGCGAGGCAGAAGTGGCATGCGGCCGCCGCGATCCTGGCCGATCCCTCGGTAACCGCCCTCGATTATGTAAACGTGACCGCCCCGAGTCGGCCGGTCTTCGAGGGCACGGAACATGAACTTCCGCCCGCACCCTGAACCACTTCTCAAGGGGGAGAAAGGGCTTTGTAGAGCGGCGTCGAAAAGTCTCGACCTGAGGGTGAGAGTAGCCAAACCCTCAAGTACTGGTAGAGACTTGGAGGCTGCAGGATGTCTATTGGGCGTTTGACAGAGTGGGCGCAATGCCCTACGTTGAGCGCAATTTCCGTGCTTAGAGCGGCGACTCAAACCCTAGAGTGTTGCTGAAGGCTCGGACGGAATAAAGGCTCAACTCAAGATGGAATCCACTTACTTGGCAGTGATCAAGGTCGTCGGCGCGGGCGGCGGCGGCACCAATGCCGTCAGCCGAATGATCGACGCCGGAATTCGAGGCGTCGAGTTCGTCGCCGTCAATACGGACGCGCAGGCGCTGCAGGCCTGCGACGCCGACATCAAGCTTTCGATCGGCCAGGAGCTGACCCGCGGCCTCGGCGCCGGGGGCAACCCCGAGGTCGGCGCCGGAGCGGCGGCCGAGAGCCGCGACGAGATCAAGGAGGCGCTGAAGGGCGCCGACATGGTCTTCGTCACCGCCGGCGAGGGCGGCGGCACCGGCACCGGCTCCGCCCCCGTGATCGCCGAGATCGCCAAGGAGGAGATCGGCGCCCTGACCGTCGGCGCGGTCACCAAACCGTTCGAGTTCGAGGGCAAACGGCGGATGCAGCAGGCGCTCGAGGGGATCGAGAAACTGCGCAACAAAGTCGACACCCTGATCATCGTCCCGAACGAGAAGCTGCTGCAGGCCGTCGAGCGCCGCACCAGCGTCCTCGAGGCCTTCCGCCAGGCGGACGACATCCTTCGCCAGGGCGTCCAGGGCATCACCGACCTGATCACGATCCCCGGCCTGATCAACCTCGACTTCGCCGACGTGCGGACGATCATGCGCGACGCCGGCTCGGCCCTGATGGGGGTCGGCTCGGCCTCCGGCGAGGCCCGCGCCCTCGACGCAGCCAAGGCGGCGATCACCTCGCCGCTGATCGAGGAGTCGATCAAAGGCGCGACCGGGATGCTGCTGAACATCACCGGCCCCGAGGACCTCGGCCTCTTCGAGGTCAACGAGGCGGCCCAGCTGGTCCAGGCCGAGGCCGACGACAACGCCAACATCATCTTCGGCTCCGTCGTCGACCAGTCGATGAAAGACGAGGTCCGGGTGACGGTGATCGCCACCGGCTTCGAGGGCTTCGAGCTCCTGGCTCGCTCGCCGCAGCGCGTCCGCCGTCGGTATGAGAGCCGGCCGCGGGTTTCGGCTGAGGACACGGACATCCGGAAATTGCGTGTGTCCGACGACGACATCGACGTTCCCGGCTTCCTCAAAGAGTAGGCGCGAGCAGTTCAATAGATTGGCTGGGTGACCACTGCGGCCGCCCGGCGCACCCCTCTGTTCGAGCAGCACCAGGAGCTAGGGGCGAAGATCGTTCCCTTTGCCGGCTGGGAGATGCCGGTCACCTACGAGGGGATCCGCGAGGAGCACTCGGCGGTGCGGCGGCATGTGGGGATGTTCGACGTCTCGCACATGGGCGAGGTCGAGGTCGAGGGACACGACGCGCTCGCCTTCCTGCAGCGGGTGCTCTCCAATGACGTCGCCAAGATCGCGATCGGCGGCGCCCAGTACTCCTGTCTCTGTCAGGAGGACGGCGGCGTCCTCGACGACCTCTTCGCCTACCGGCTCGGCGGCGACCGCTACCTGATCGTCACCAACGCCGCCAACCACGAGACCGACCTTGCCTGGCTCGGCCGCCAGAGCCGCGACTTCGACGTCATCGTCCGCGACGTCGCCGACCGCTACGCGATGCTTGCCGTCCAGGGCCCGCACGCACGCGCCGTCCTTTCCTCGGCGCTGGGGATCGAGCTGCCGCCGCGCTTCCACGTCGCCCACGTCCAGGTCGGCCGCCGCCCGGCGCTCGCCTGCGGCACCGGCTACACCGGCGAGGACGGGGTCGAGCTGTTGATCGACCCCGAGGTCGCCGCCCCGATCTGGGCCGAGCTGCTCGACGCCGGCGTCGTCCCCTGTGGGCTCGGCGCCCGCGACACCCTGCGGCTGGAGGTCTGTTATCCGCTGCACGGCAACGAGCTGACCCCGGAGCGCAACCCTGTCGAAGCCGGCCTCGGCTGGTGCTGCAAGGAGGAGACCGGGTTCATCGGCTCGGAGGCGATCGCCCGCGCCCGCGCCGAGGGCACCGCCGAGAAGCTCGTCGCCTTCAAGATCGAGGACAAGGGCATCCCCCGCGAAGGCAACCCGGTCCTCCATGGCGGCGAGCAGATCGGCGTCGTGACCAGCGGCACCTTCTCGCCCTCGCTCGAAGTCGGCGCCGGGATGGCCTACGTGAACTCGGAGCTTGCGGAGATCGGGACCGAGATCGAGATCGACGTGCGCGGCAAGCACCGTCCCGCCCGGATAGCTTCCAAGCCCCTCTACTCGAAAAGGAGCTGAGCCGTGGCACCGGCATCATCCGAAGGCAGCTACCCCGACGACCTGCGCTACCACGAGGAACATGATTGGGCCCGAATCGAGGGCGATCAGGCCACGCTCGGGATCACCTGGTATGCCCAGGACTCGCTCGGCGAGGTCGTCTTCTTCGACCCGCCCGAGGTCGGCGCGGCGATCCAGAAAGACTCCTCCTACGCCGAGGTCGAGTCGGTGAAGGCGGTCTCCGACGTGATCGCGCCGCTGTCGGGCGAGATCGTCGAGGTCAACGACGTGCTCCAGGACCACCCCGAGAAGGTCAACGAGGACCCCTACGGCGAGGGCTGGCTGGTCAAGGTCCGGCTGACCTCGCCTGAGGAGGCGGAGACCCTGCTCGGGGTCGCGGAATACCGCAAGATGCTGGACCGCTAGCCGGAAAGCCCGGCATCCTCGTCCCCTAGCCTTACCCGCGTGACCCGCTACACCTCAGCGACGCCCGACGACCGCCAGGAGATGCTGGACGCGATCGGCGTCGGCTCGGTCGACGAGCTCTTCAAGCAGATCCCCGAGGCGCTGCGCCTCGGCCGGCCGCTGGCGCTCCCGGACGGGATGGGCGAGGCGGAGGTCTACGAGCGGCTGGCGGCGCTCGCCACCCGCAATGCCGACGCCGAAGAGCAGGTCTGCTTCCTCGGTGCCGGGATGTACGACCACTACGTGCCGGCGATCGTCGACGCGATCACCTCGCGCAGCGAGTTCCTGACCCCGTATACGCCCTACCAGCCGGAGATCTCCCAGGGTGGCCTGCAGGTGATGTTCGAGTTCCAGACGGCGATGTCGGAGCTGACGGCGCTGCCGGTCTCCAGTGCCGGCCTCTACGAGGGGCCCTCCTCGGTCGCCTCGGCGGGCTACCTGGCGATGGGAGCGACGAAACGCCGCAAGTTCGTCGTCTCCCGCGGCGTCCACCCGCACAGCCGCGAGACGCTCGGGACCTACGCGGTCGGCTACGGCGCCGAGGTGGTCGAGGTCGGGCTCGAGGGCGGGCTGACCGACGGCGCGGCGCTGGGCGCGGCGGTCGACGGCGAGACCGCGGCCGTCTTCCTCCAGAGCCCGAACTTCCTCGGCGCGGTCGAGGACGTCGAGGCGCTCGGGGCGGCGGCGAAGGAGCACGAGGCGCTCCTGATCGTCGCCTGTGACCCGATGACCTTGGGAATCCTGAAGCCGCCGGGCGAGTGCGGCGCCGACATCGCCCTCGGCGAGGGGCAGCCGCTCGGCAACCGCTTGGACTTCGGCGGCCCTTCGTTTGGTTTCTTCTGTGCGACCGAGGCCCAGATCCGCCGCATGCCGGGCCGGATCGCCGGCGAAACCGAGGACGTCGACGGCCGCCGCGGCTTCGTCCTCGCGCTGCAGACCCGCGAGCAGCACATCCGCCGCGAGAAAGCGACCAACAACATCTGCACCGCCCAGGCGCTGAACGCCCTCGGGGCGATGGTCCACCTCGCCTGGCTCGGCCGCGAGGGCTTCCGCGAGCTTGGTGAGCTGCTGGTCCGGCGGACGGCGTACGCGCGCGAGCGGCTGGCCGCGGTCGAGGGGGTAGAGTTGCTCCACGAGGCGCCGGTCGCCCGCGAGTTCGCGGTCAGGCTCGATGCGCCCGTCGACAAAGTCCTCGACCGCCTTGCCGACTGCGGGATCGCCGCCGGCTACCCGCTCGGCCGCGAGTACCCCGAGTTCGAGGACGGCCTCCTTGTCGCGATCACCGAGCGCCGCACCAAAGCCCAGATCGACGAGCTTGCCGAGGCGCTCGGCGCCGCCGTCGCAGAGTTCCGCGGTTCCTTTCGCACGGATGGCGTGCAAAAGGAACCACAAGTCGGAGGAGCGGCCTGATGGCGCTGATCGAGACTCCGATGCAGGCCGAACGGGCGCGGACGATTTACGAGAAGTCGAAGCCGGGACGGCGCGCCGCTGCGCTGCCGGCGGCGGAAGTGCCGGAGAAGCCGCTCGCCGAGCTGATCCCGGAGAACTTGCTCCGCGTCGAGCCGCCGCGGCTGCCGGAGATCGCCGAGCCGGAGATCGTCCGCCACTACAACCGGCTCTCGCGCCGCAATTTCGACCTCGATTCCGGCTTCTACCCGCTCGGCTCCTGCACGATGAAGCACAACCCGCGGCTCAACGAGCGGGTCGCGGCGCTGCCCGGCCACGCCCGCTTGCACCCGGCGCAGGACCCGCGCCGAGCCCAGGGCGCCCTGGAGCTGATGTGGCTGCTGCAGGAGAGCCTCAGCGAGATCTGCGGCCTGCCCCACGTCAGCCTGCAGCCGAGCGCCGGCTCCCATGGCGAGCTCGCCGGCTTGCTGCTTACCCGGGCCTACCACGCCGACCGCGGCGAAGAGCGGACCAAGGTGCTGGCTCCGGACACCTCGCACGGGACCAACCCGGCCTCGGTGACGATGGCCGGCTACGAGGTGGTCAAAGTCGCCACCGACGAGGTCGGCGGGGTTGACATGGGCGACCTGCGGGCGAAGCTGGCCGAGAACGAGGGCGAGGTCGCCTGCCTGATGCTGACCAACCCGAACACGCTCGGCGTCTTCGACGAAAACATCGCCGAGATCGCGTCGCTGATCCACGAGGCGGGAGGGACGCTCTACTACGACGGCGCCAACCTCAACGCGGTGATGGGCCACTCGCGCCCTGGCGACATGGGCTTCGACATCGTCCACGTCAACCTCCACAAGTCCTTCAGCCAGCCGCACGGCGGTGGCGGCCCGGGGGCGGGCCCGATCGCCGTCTCCGACCGGATCGAGCCTTTCCTGCCGCGGCCGCAGGTGGTCCGCCGCGAGGGCTCCAACGGCCACGGCCCCAGCTTCGACCTCGACTTTGAGCGGCCGAAGTCGATCGGCCGCCTGCGCGGCTTCCAGGGCAACTTCGGCGTCTTCGTCCGCTCTTACGCCTACATCCTCAGCCTCGGCGGCGACGGTCTCAGCGAGGCCTCGGAGACCGCGGTCCTCAACGCCAACTACCTGAAGGCGCGCCTGGCGGAGGGCCGCGCCGGCGAGCGCCTGCCGATCGCCTTCGACCGCCACTGCATGCACGAGTTCGTCCTCTCCGGCAAGCCGATGAAGCGCGATCTCGGCCTCGCCACCCTGGACCTCGCCAAGCGCCTGCTCGACTTCGGCTTCCACCCGCCGACCGTCTACTTCCCCCTCCTCGTCGACGAGGCGCTGATGGTCGAGCCGACCGAGACCGAGGCCAAGGAGTCCCTCGACGCCTTCGCCGAGGCGATCGAGAAGATCCTCGCCGAGGCCGAGGACAACCCGGATCTGGCGAAGAACGCCCCCTACACGACCCCCGTCCGCCGCCTCGACGAGGTCAAAGCGACGAGGCAGCCGGTCGTGCGCCAGCAGCTCGACTGAGCGGCAACGCGGCTAGTTCTTCGGGCGCACGACGCGGAACCCGATCGAGGCCTCAGGGGATTTCCCGTTCTCGTTGTAGGACATGAAGAAAGCCCGATAGCGCCCGGCGGAGAGGAACTGGATGCCGCCCTTCGGCTTCGGCAGCTTGCCTTCGAAGCGGACCCTGTTCTTGCCGGTGACGCCGTCGCGGGTAAACGCTCCGCGGCGGACCAGCCCACCGTCCTTACGGACCTGTTTGAAGACGACGCTGAAGGTCGCGTTCTGGTTGATGAAGAAAGAGAAGACCGTCTTCCGCGGCAGCTTCGAGTGCGTGCTCTTCGGCGTGCTCGGCGCCAGGATCGTCCGCTCGGTCATTTCCAGGCCGGTCAGCGATGGCGGCGTCCCGGGCGGCGGCGGTTCGGGTGATGCGTTTGCGACCGCCGCCGCCAAGGCGAGAAGCACTATCGAGATCGCCGCGATTCGCATGCTCTGTTCAACCCGCCGGCGGCGTCAAAGCTGCGGCAGCTCCTGCTCCAGCTCCAGGACAGGGGCGAAGAGGTCGCCGTGCTCCTCGATCCGCTCGAGCACGTCGCTTGCCTCGAAGACGAGTTTCGAACCATCGCCTGAGTCGGCCACGGCTTCGACCTCCTCCCACCTCACTGGCGTCGAGCAGGTGGGGCGCTCGCGGGCACGCAGCGAGTAGACGGAGATCGTCGTTTTGCGTTCGTTGTTCTGGTACCAGTCGATGAGGACCTTGCCGCTGCGATCGGTTTTTTTGCCCATTTTCGCGAGCACGTTCTCGGGGTCCTGCTTGGCGATCAGCTGCGCCAGCGCCTGGGCGAAGGGCCGGGTCTCCTCGTAGGACGTTTTGGTGTTGAGCGGGCACGTAGAGCTGCATCCCCTTCGAGCCCGAGGTCTTGACGAAGCTCTCGAGCTCGAGCTGGGCGAGCACCTCGCGCAGGCGCAGCGCCACCCGCGAGCAGTCGACGACGTCGGCGGGCGGCCCGGGATCGAGGTCGAAGGCGAGGACGGTCGGCCGTTTCGGCGCCCGGCTGCGGGAGAGCGAGGGGTGGAGCTCGATCGCCGCCAGCTGCGCCATCCAGACCAGGGTCGGCAGGCTGTCGCAGACGCAGAACTCGATCACGCCCGCCCGCGGCCCCGCCTGCACCTTCGCCGTCTTCACCCATTTCGGCCGATGTTTCGGGCAGCGCTTCTCAAAGAAGGCCGAGTCGAGGTCGTCGACACCTTCCGGGAAACGGCGCAGGGTCACCGCGCGGCCGCTCAGGTGGGGGACGATCGCCGGCGCCACTTTGGCGTAGTAGTCGACCATCTCGCCCTTGCTGAACCCCGCCTCCGGGTACAGCACCTTGTCGAGGTTGGTGAGGCGCAGCTCCTTGCCGTCGACCTCGACCTGCCGCGTCTCGCCCACGGCCTAGGAGCCTATTTCGAGGCTTTGGCTTTGGATTTGGAGCGGGAAGAGCTTTTCGCTTTCGCTTTGCTCTTCTTGGCGGCTTTGCCGTTCGATTTCGCCTTCGCCTTGCCGCCGTCCTCGCCTTTGACCGCGGCGATGCTCTCCTCCAGCGCCGCCATCAGGTCGGGGGCTTTGGTTGCCTGCGGTTCCTCGGCTTCAGGGGCGACGATCTCCTTGCCTTCGGCCTTGCGTTCGATCAGCGCCAGCAACTGCTCGCGGTACTCGTCGCGGTACTGGTCCGGGTCGAATTCCGTGCTCAGCGAGGCGATCAGCTGCTCGGCCATCTCGCGCTCGCGCTTGGCGACTTTCTGTTTCTTCTCCGGCAGCACGTCGAGCTCACCAGGCGGCACGACCTCGTCATGGAAGCGCATCGTCGTCAGCGTCAGGACGCCGTCGGCAGAGCGCAGCGCCGCCAGGTGCTCTTTGTTGCGGAAGACGAAGCGGGCGATCGCCGCCTTGCCGCTGTTTTCCATCGCCGCGGCGAGCAGCGAGTAAGCCTTCTCGGCGCCTTCGGCGGGGCCGAGGTAGTAGGGGCTGTCGAAGTACATCGGGTCGATTTCCTCGATGTCGACGAAGTCCTGGACGTCGATCGCGCGCGTCTTCTCTGGTGCCAGCGCCGCCATCTCGTCTTTGCTCAGCGGCACGTACTGGCCCGGCGAGAGCTCATAGGCCTTGACGATGTTCTCGTAGGGGACCTCCTCGTCGGTCCCTTCGGCGACCCGGCGGTGTTTGATCCGGGCGCTGTCGGCCTCGCGGATCTCCCGCAGGGCGATGTTGCGGCGCGCCACCGCGCTGTAGAGCTTCACGGGCACATTTAGTAGCCCGAAGCTGATCGTTCCGCTCCAAATTGCTCTCGCCATACGCAGATTCTCCTACCCGGATTGTTCCAGCCCAACGCGCTCTCACTACATAAGCCGAACGGTTCGGCAACTATCTTGCGCCGGGTGCTCTTCGAGCTGCGAAATGTCGGCCTCGACCGCGGCGGCCGCGCCGTCCTCGACCGCTTCAGCGCCGGGATTCCCGAGGGGGCGACGGCGATCGTCGGCCCCTCGGGCGCCGGCAAGTCGACGCTGCTGCGGCTGCTGAACCGGCTCGCCGACCCCAGCCGCGGCGAGATCCTCTACCGCGACCGCCCGCTCGGCTCCTACGAGCCGCTGGCGCTGCGCCGCGAGGTCTCGCTGGTCCCGCAGCTTCCGGCTCTGCTCGAGGGGACGGTCGAGTCGAACCTCCGCTACGCGGCCGAGCTCGCCGATCGAGCCGCTGGAAGTCGAGGAGACGCTGCGGCGGGCCGGCCTCGATCCGAGCTTCGCCGGCCGCGACGTCTCCAAGCTCTCGGTCGGCGAGCAGCAGCGGGCGATGCTGGCGCGGGCGCTGGCCCAGCGCCCCGCGGTGCTCCTGCTCGACGAGCCGACCTCGGCCCTCGACCACGCCGCCCGCGACGCGGTCGAGGCGACGCTGGCGAGGCTGCGCAGCGAGTCCGACCTCTCGCTGGTCCTGGTTAGCCACGATCCTGAGCAGGCGCGCCGGCTCGGCGACCGCGTGGTCGAGCTGGAGGCGCGGCCGTGAGCACGACCTCGATCCACGTCGAGCTCTGGCAGGTCGCCGCCTCGCTGGTCCTGGTGGCGCTGGCGGCGGCGATCTCCTTCTGGCAGCGGGCCGACCTCGAGCGCGACATCGCCGTCGCCACCGCCCGCTCGATCGTCCAGCTGACCCTGGTCGGCTACGCGATCAAGCTGATCTTCGAGGCCGACACGATCCTGCTGGTGCTGGCGCTGCTGGCGGTGATGGTGTTCTTCGGCGCGATCACCGCCCGCCACCGCGCCGACAAGGTGCCCGGCTCCTTCGGTCCGCTGCTGATCGCCCTGGCGTTGGCCGGCGCCAGCACCCTCGGCCTGGTCGTCGCCCTCGGGATCTTCGACCCGACCCCGCGCTACCTGGTCCCGGTCGGGGGGATGGTGATCGGCAACGCGATGACCGCGAGCGCCGTCGCCCTCAACCGCCTCGGCGACGAGATGGCCGACGCGCGCGCCCGGATCGAGGCGACTCTCGCGCTCGGCGCCACCCCCCGCGAAGCGGCGGCCCCGACCATCCGCCGCTCGCTGCGCTCGGGGATGATCACTCTCGTCGACTCGACCAAGACCACCGGCCTGATCTTCTTCCCGGGGACGATGGTCGGGATGCTGCTCGCCGGCGCCAGCCCCACCGACGCCGTCCGCCTGCAGCTGATCCTCCTCTACACCCTGCTGGGAAGCGTCTCGATCTCGGCTCTCGTGGCGACCCTTTTGGCGTACCGCAATTTCTTCACCCCGGCCGCCCAGCTTCGCGAGCCATCGAATCCGTCTTAGACCTCCGTATACGGGGCCTGAGACGGATTCGTTGTTATCGGAGGCAGCACCAGCCTTCGAGGCGGGGGAAGCTCGCGGCGCGCTCTCCTGGGGCAAAGGCGGTCGAGATGTTGGCCACCGCCTCCTGGCGGCCACGGCCGACCGGGAGGAAGAGCCACTCGTTGACGGCGGGCCAGGCGACGAGCAAGCGCTTCCCGTCCGGCGACCAGGCGACCTCGCCGAGGCTGCCCGGGAGCGTCAGCAGGTGTCGCGGCTTGCCACCTGGTCCGTAAAGGACGACCGAGCTGCTGGTGCCGTGGTCGCGCCAGTCGGTGAATACGGCGGCGACGGTCTGGCGGCCGGGCGCCAGCGCGGCGTCGACGACGGTGCTTCCTTCCGGCGGCGGCAGGCGGCGCGTACGGTCGATCGAGGGCCCTGGCGCCAGCTTCCGCGGTTGCACCTCGCGCAGCCGCAGCTCCTGGCGCGACACTTCGAGGATCGCCTTGCCGTCAGCGCCCCATTCGACCTGCGAGACGCCGGGCAGGGCGGGGGCGGCCGCGAGGGCCTCACCGCTCTCGCTGTTGACGATCCACAGCGCCCCCGACCCGGAAACGTAGGCGAGGCTCGGGTCGCCGAAGGGCGACCAGGAGGGCGCGACCGCCGCCGTCGAGCCGGCGAGCATCCGGTCTTCGGTCCCGTCCCCGGCGATCACCCGCAGGTCCGCCCCCGAGCGGTAGGCGATCCGGGTGCCGAACGGCGCCCAGCGCGGGATCGGCAACTCGAGCCGGCGCCGTGAACGACCAGTGCGGGGTCCCGTCCGGCTCGACCGCGCTCAGCGTCCGCCCCGTGGCGACGGCGACGTAGAGGCCGCGCGGCGACCAGGTCGCTTCTTCGTAGTTCCCGAGCAGGCGGCGCGAGCCGTCCGGCTGGACCACCCAGGGACCCTCGGCGCTCTGGACGAGGAGGCCGCCGCCGGGGACGTCGCCGAGGGTCGGCTCGGGCCGCGGCGCCGCCGTCAGGACGTCGTCGACCCAGCCGCGGACCGCGGCCCCGGCCGGCGAGAGCAGCAGCGCCGCCAGCAGCGTCGCCAGGGCGAGCGCGAGGGCGAGGCGGGGGAGCGGCCGGCGGCTTCGCCTCTCCGAAGTTGTGGGGGTCCTAGCCCCCCGAAGTTCGGAGCGATCGCTCTGGCTACTCGTTCGCTCTGCAAATGCCACCTCGACGATTCGCCGTCCACGTTCCTCGGCGCCGGGCGGCTCGGGGATCGGTAGCTCTCGCAGCACCTTGCCGAGCGGGTCGCGGCAGCTCATCGTCGCTCCTCCGCAACCGTCTCCAGCTCCGCGGTCTCGCGCAGGCGGTCGAGCCCACGGCGCAGCCGCGAGTTCACAGTTCCCCGCGGCAGCTCGAGCATCGCGGCGATCTCGCCGGGCGTGTACTCGAGCAGGTGGCGGAGGACGACGACGGCGCGCTGCTCGGCCGGCAGCTCCTTCAGCGCCGCGATCATCTCGCCCCCGACCTCTTCGGGCGGCGGCAGCGGCTCGAAGACCGACTCGGTCTGCGCGACCCGCCGCCGCAGGCTCTCGCGCCGCGCCCAGTCCAGCGCCCGGTTGACGACGATCCGGTGCAGCCAGGGGGCGAAGGGGCGGCGGCGGTCGAAGCGATCGAGGGCGTCGACCGCGGCCAGGAAGGCGTCCTGGGCGACGTCCTCGGCCGCGGCGGCGTCGTGCACGACGAGGTAGGCGGCGCGGTAGGCGCGCCGCCAGTGCAGCGAGTAGAGCTCGGCCATGGCCGAGCTCGAGCCATCCTGGGCTTCGCGGACGAGCCGCCGCTCGTTCGCACCGCTCTCACTTCCCAAGCTCCACCCCCTTCGGACATCTCAATCTTCTCGCACCCACCGGCCCATCCGCACGATCGCCGTACTGAGCCGCTCGCGCATCCGCGGCCCGAGCTCCCCCCGCGGCAGCTCGACGACGAAGGCGGCGCCGCTGAAGTTGTGGTTCTGCCAGTTCGGGCCGGTGCCGCCGGGCCAGCGCATCGCGTGGAACGGCATCCGCGCCAATTGGGCGAACTTCCTGGCGCCCTCGACGCTCTGCCCCCAGGCGCGGACGAACGGCCGCGGGCCGCGGTGCTGGTGGAACCAGATCGTCGCCGCCGGCCGCACGGCGCGGATTACCTGCGCGGCGAGGCGGGTTTCCGGCTCGGAGAAGGGGCGCGACCCCGAGTATTCGGGGCTGAAGGGCCTTCCGGCCCGCTTCCACCCAGAGGGGAAGTTGCGGTTGAGGTCGACCCCGCGGGCGTTCAGCCGCGAGCCGGCGAGCTCCCCGTCGGGGTTGAGGTTGGCGAGGACGTAGATGTCGGCGCTCGGATCCGGGCAGCCGCCGCTCAGCGCCGACACCGGTTCGATCCCGGCGCCGGCGCACTCGCCCCCGTGGATGCAGCCGAAGACGAGCAGCTCGCCGCTCCACTTCGGGTCGCCGGACTGGTGCAGACCGATCGGCCGGCCGGCGGTGGAGTGGCCGATCACCTTGTAGCGGCCGAGCAGGTTGCCCGGCTGGCGCGGAGTGCGGGTGAAGGCCATCGAGCCCTTGCCGAGCCGCCGCGCCGCGAAGCTGTTGGTGTCGATCGAGAGCAGCGGCCCGGTCCCCGGCCGACCCTGGACCGCGGAGCTGGCGCTGAGGAAGATCTTGTTGCCGCCCGTCCCCAGCTGCAGGTCGAGTAGAAACGGGTTCGGACGCCCGGCGAGCTGCGGGAGGGGGACCGTCGTCACTCGGCCTGCTGCGGTGTCGAGCGCCTGTACATAGGGCGCCGCGCCGCTGTTGCCGTCGTCGAAGAGCGTGTAGGTCCAGCGGCCATCCGCGCCGGCGATCGCCGTCACCGGCATCCCGTCCATCCGATGGCGCTGGCGGCGGCTGTCGAAGAGCGCAATTGGGAGCAGCCTGCCAGCGTCGATGTCATAACCGCGCACTTCGTAGCCCCCCGGATAACCGGCGCGCGGGTAGCGGTAGAGGTAGACGGTCGAGCCGTCGGGGGAGACGGCGGCGAGGCGGAAGTCGCCGTCGAGGCTGAAGCGCTGCACCGGGTGGGCTTCCTTTCTCGGTTCGGCGGGGTCGAAGCCCTGCGTCTCCCGCGTGTCGATGATCGCGAAGCGGCTGCTCCAGCGGTCCGGCCGCGGATAGGCGTAGCGGTAGGCCGAGAGGACGAGGGTGCTGCCGTCACCTGAGAGGCCGCCGCCACTGAGGTCGTAGGCGACGGGCGGGGTCAGCCAGCTGCCGCGCAGGAACCACCAGCGGTCGATCTCGCCGCCCTCGCGGTTGACCCGCACGAGCGTGGTCGTCCGCCCCTCCGCCTTCGGGTGGCGGGGAGTCATCGTCATGTAGCGGTAGGGGGACCAGGGTGGGGCGACGCCGTCGCGGGCCGGTTCGGTGTCCAGGCCCTTGGCGCCGGCGCCGGCGCAGATGGCTATCGCCAGCGCTGCCCCCAAGAAGATGGTTTTCGCAGTCGCTCCCATGCAGTGAGTACGGATGAGCGGCCGTTAGAGGTCCCTAGACTCCTCGCGTGTCCCGCTCGCAGCGACTGACGCTGATCGCGACGATCCTCGGCTCGACGGTCGTCTTCCTCGACAGCACCGTCGTCAACGTCGCCCTGCCGGCGATCAGCGACGGGCTCGACGTCGGCCTCGCCGGCCAGCAGTGGGTGGTCGAGGCCTACACCCTGGCGCTGGTCTCGCTGCTCCTCGTCGGCGGCAGCCTCGGCGACCAGTTCGGGCGGCGGCGGATCTTCGTCATCGGCCTGGTCGGCTTCGGGGTCACCTCGATCCTCTGCGCGATCGCCCCCACCGACGTCTTCCTGATCGTCGCCCGGGCCCTGCAGGGCGTTGCCGGGGCGCTGCTGGTGCCCGGCTCGCTGGCGATCGTCGCCTCGACCTTCGAGGGCGAAGCGCGCGGCAAGGCGGTGGGGACGTGGACCGCCTGGACCGGGATCGCGACCGTGCTCGGGCCGGCCGGCGGCGGCGCCCTGATCGGCATCACCTCATGGCGGGCGATCTTCTGGGTCAATATCCCGCTGATCGCCGCGACCGTCCTCCTCACCCTCCACTCGGTCGAGGAGAGCCGCGACGAGGACGCCTTCCTCGGCATCGACTGGGCCGGGATCGCGCTTTCGGCGATCGGGCTCGGCGGGCCGACCTTCGCGCTGATCGAGCAGCCCTCGCGCGGCTGGAGCGACCCGGTCGTCTGGGCCTCGATGGCGATCGGCGTCCTCTGCTTCGGCCTCTTCATCCTCCGCGAGGCGACCGCCCGCCACCCGATGCTGCCGCTCGGCCTCTTCCGCATCCGCAACTTCTGGGTCACCAACCTGACCACGCTGGCGACCTACGCGGGGCTGATCGGCGGCCTCTTCTTCGTCGGGCTATATCTGCAGCAGGTCGTCGGCTACTCGCCGCTAGAGGCCGGATTGGCGACGACCCCGATCTCGATCCTGATGTTCTTCCTCTCGCCCCGCTTCGGCCGCATGGCCTCCGGCACCGGGCCGCGGCTGCCGATGACCGTCGGCCCGATCGCCGGCGGCATCGGGTTGCTGCTGATGATGCGGATCGACACCGGGACCAATTATCTGACCGACGTGCTGCCGGGGCTGCTCGTCTTCGGGGTCGGCCTCTCGGCGACGGTGGCGCCGCTGACCGCAACCGTTCTCGACTCGGTTGACGAACACCGGGTCGGGATCGCTTCGGGGGTCAACAACGGCGTCTCCCGCGTCGCCGGCCTGCTCGCGATCGCCGTCCTCGGGGCGGTCATCTCCGCCAACTTCGGCGCCAAGCTCGACGATCAGCTGGGAGCGGCGCCGCTCTCGTCGGCCGCGACGACGGCGGTCGAAGAAGCTAAGGAAAAGCCGCTCGCCGTCCCAGTGGCCGAAAACCTCTCCGCTGCCGAAGCCGATCGGGTGACGCAGGCGGCGGCAGACGCGTCGACCTCGTCCTTCCGCCTCGGGATCGGGATCGCCGGCATCCTGATGATCATCGGCGGCATCGTCGCCGGCCTCGGCGTCCAGAACCCCGAGCGGCGGCGGGAAGCCATCCCCAGCCGCGGCTCGGCCCAGGCGGGTGAGTGCGGCCACGGCATTGACGCCGATTGCGCCGAGCGCGAGCGCTCGGACGAGGCGCCGGAATCGGCACCCGCCTGAGTAGGCTGCGGCCCGCATGGCGAAGCCGATCATCTTCTCGGGCATCCAGCCGACCGGCCGCAAGCACCTCGGCAACTACATCGGCGCGATCCGCCAGTACGTCGAGGGGCAGGACCGCGGCGATCCGGCGATCTTCTGCATCGTCGACCTGCACGCGATCTCGGTCCCATACGACCCGGCCGAACTGCGCGAGCGCGTCTACGACACCGCCGCGATCCTGCTCGCCGCCGGGCTCGACCCCGAGCGCTGCATCCTCTTCCGGCAGTCCGACGTCCACCAGCACACCGAACTCACCTGGCTGCTCTCCGCCGTCACCGCCCACGGCGACCTCAACCGCATGCACCAGTTCAAGGAAAAGGTCGGCAAGGATCGCGAACTCGCCTCGGCGGCGCTCTTCTACTACCCGGTGCTGATGGCGGCCGACGTGCTCGCCTACCGGGCGACCGAGGTGCCGGTCGGCGACGACCAGCGCCAGCACGTCGAGCTGATGCGGGAGATCGCCCGCCGCTTCAACGCCCGCTTCGGCGACACCCTGGTGGTGCCGGAGCTGCGGATTCCCGAGGTCGGGGCGCGGATCATGGACCTGCAGGAGCCGGAGCGGAAGATGTCGACGACCGGTGGCACCGAGCAGGGGACGGTGCTGGTCCTCGACGAACCCGACACGATTCGCAGGAAGTTCGGTCGCGCCGTCACCGACTCGGGCGATGAGATCGCCTGGGACCGAGAAGGCAAGCCGGGGATCAGCAACCTGCTCGAGATCCTCGCTGCCATCGGCCGTCAGGACTTTCCGGCTGAGGTGGCTATTCAGTTCGAGGGCGCCGGCTACGGCGACTTCAAGAAGGCGGTCGCCGAGGCGGTCGTCGAGCTGCTCGAGCCGGTGCAGGCGCGCTACGAGGAGCTGCGCCCCGACCAGGCGGAGCTCGACCGCATCTTCGCGATCGGCGCCGAGAAGGCCACCGCGCTGGCCGCCCCGGTCCTCGCCGACGTGCGCGAGCGCATGGGCTACGGCTCCGCTTAGGCCGGGGCTAGTCTGTCCTGATGGCCGTCACCGACCTCGACCTCGATCTCGACCTCGACGTCTTCGCCGGGCCGTTCGACCTGCTGATGGCGGTCGTACTCCGCGAGGAGGTCAGCCTGCTCGACCTGCAGCTGGGTGAGGTCGTCGTCGCCTACGTCGAGCACCTCGAGCGCGAGGGCGAGCTGGAGCTGGAGGTGGCGACCGAGTTCCTCGTCCTCATCGCCGCTCTGCTGGAGCTGAAGTCGCGGCTGATGCTGCCGAGCCCCGAGGAAGAGCTCGACGAGCTGAAGCCCGAGGAAGCGGTTGAGGAGCTGATCGCGCGGATGCTCGAGTACCGGCGCTACCGCGACGCCGCGGCCGAGCTGGCCGAGCGTTTCGAGAGCCAGCGGGGCTACCTCTACCGCTCGGCGCCGCTGCCGGCGGAGCTGCGGCGGGTCGCGGTGCAGGCGGCGAGCGCGGTCTACGACCCCGACCAGCTGGGGGCGGCGCTCGGCGACCTGCTGACCGAGCCGCCCGACGTCGACATCAGCCACATCCGCCCGACCGTCTCGCTGGAACGGCGGCTGCGGGCGGTGCGCGACGCGCTCCTGCGGCGCAAGGACTTCGACTTCGACGAGGAGTTCGGCGACGAGGACCGGCTGACCCAGGCGGTCACCGTCTTCGCGATGCTCGAGCTCTACCGCAAGGGCGAGGTGACCTGGGAGCAGGACTCGTGCTTCGGCCCGATCCGGGTCAAGAGGGCGATGCCGGACGCCACGCGGAAGGGCGCATGAGCGACCTCTCCCGGACCGTCGAGGCGCTGCTCTTCCTCTCGCCGCAGCCGGTTTCTGCCCAGGACCTGGCCGAGGCGACGCAGGCGAGCGAGGGCCAGATCGAGGAGGCGATCGAGCTGCTGCGCGAGGACCTCGCCGAGGGCAGGCGCGGGGTGGTGCTACGCGAGGTCGGCGGCGGGTTCAGCCTCGCCAGTGACCCGGCCAGCGAGGAGGCAGCGCGGCGCCTGCTGGCGAAGCCACGGACCCCGCCGCTGACCCAGGCGCAGGCCGAGACCCTGGCGATCGTCGCCTACCTGCAGCCGGTGACCCGGCCGGAGATCGCCCGTATCCGCGGCGTCACCTCCGAGTCGGCGGTGACCAGCCTCGCCGAGCGCGGCCTGATCGAAGAGTCGGGCCGCTCCCAGTTCGGCGCCGCGATCTTCAAGACGACTGAGCTCTTCGAGCGCCTCTTCGGCCTCAGCGGCCTCGACCAGCTGCCCGACCCCTCGAAGTTCGATCCGAGCCCGGAGGACGAGCGCGAGTTGCGCGAGCGCCTGCTGAAGGCGGGGGAACAGCGATCCGAGTGATCGGGGCGTGGACCCGAGGGGGGTCCCGCCGGACAACTGATGGGGAGGGTCCGTCGGGACCCCCCTCGGGTCCACGCTCGTGAGGTTGGTGAAGTTCCTTGCCCATGCTGGCGTCGCTTCCAGGAGGAAGGCGGAGGAGATCATTGGCAAGGGGGTTGTCACCGTCGGCGGGGAGGTGGTGACCGATCCGGCGCGGGATGTCGGCGAGGGGGATGACGTCCGGGTCAATGGTGCTCCGGTGGTAGCGGAGGCTCGGGAGGTTTGGGTCGTGAACAAGCCGGCAGGGGTGGTTTCGACGGCGCGGGAGCCCGGTGGGCGGCCGGCGGTCGTCGAGCTGGTGCGGACCAAGGCGCGGCTCTATCCGGTGGGCCGGCTCGACGTCGATACGACCGGCCTGTTGCTGCTGACCAACGACGGTGAGCTCGCGAACCGCCTCACCCATCCGCGCTACGAAGTGCCGAAGACCTACCGGGTGCGGCTGCGCGACGCGATCGCCGATCGGGACCTGGAGCGCCTGCGGGGTGGGGTGCAGCTCGAGGATGGTCCGACGGCTCCGGCGCAGGTCAAGCGCCTCGGCAAGCGCGAGATCGAGATCACCCTGCGCGAAGGCCGCAACCGGCAAGTGCGGCGGATGGTCGAAGCAGTGGGGAACGAGGTATCGGCCCTGCGGCGCGTCAGCTTCGGCCCGCTGGGATTGAGCGATCTCCCCGAGGGCAAGGCGCGGCGGCTTTCGGACCGGGAGGTTGCTGAATTGCGAGAAGCCTCTCGATAGGGGCCGCCTCACCCTCCTACTTGGCTGGGTGGGAGGGTGAGGCGGCCCCTACCAACCGCGCCAGAGTTCCCGCGATGGTGTCCGCCACGGCGGCGGCTTCGCGTTCGGCTTCGTGGTGGGTGACGCGGTAGGTGGTGTAGTCCGCGCGGAGGAGTTCTCGATCCCGCCAGCGGTCTCGCTCGAAGGCGAGCGGGGTGGAGTGGAAGGCGCGGCTGTCGGCCTCGACGACGAAGCGGTGGGCCGGCCAGAGGAAGTCGACCTCGATGCGGCCGTTGGGGATCTGGACCGGGGCGTTGAGGAGGGGAGGTGGGATGTCGCGACGGAGGAGCAGCGGCAGCACCTTCGCCTCGAGCGGGCTCTTGAGGCGCCCTTTCTTAGTCAGGGGTGCTGCGCGGCGCCATTCCGCCGCGAGGGCGCGCAGCGACTTCATTCCCCTGCGCCCTGGATCCATCGAGCGCTCGATCGCCGTGATGTCGAGCATCTGTCGTTGCGCGGCGCGCTCGAAGCAGCTCGCGCAGCGTCCGGTCGCCGACAGTTCCCGCGAGGTCCACAAACGTCCGCGACGGGCTCGTGCAGGGAATGCCGTCAACCGTCCCAACCTCATCCCGCCGCGGTGGCCGCACCCGGTGAAAGCGAATCCCGTCGATCTTGCGCCCGCGGGCCGGCGGCGCGATGACATCGATTACGACCGGTCCCTTGTCGAGGAGCCCCAGGAGGGCTCCGGCGCTGCGATGAGAGATGACCGCCCCTGATCCACATGCAAGTGCGGCGGCGTGCAGCCTTGCCCGCTCGTCGCGGTTGCGGTGCCCGACGGCGTAGACGCCGCGGAAGAGCAGGTGGAGGCGTCCCGCCTGAACGCTTCGGGAAATCCCCGCCTCACTCATGCCTAGCGATCGCAGTTGGCGGCGGGCGACCACCCCATGCTGCCGCTCCGCCAGCGCGGCGATGGCTCGCCCCCGATCGGTGTTCCTTTTGCTCGCTATGCGGATATAAGGCGCACCGCTGGAGGTTTCGCCCCCCTCGCTTTGGAAAGATGCGGGTGTGAGCGAGAACGGCGACCTGAAATCGAGGCGTTACGAGGGTCCGCAGGAGCGGCTCTTCGCGGTTCGCGGCGCGGTCCAGGCTGAGGCCAACGAGGCCGCGGCGATCCTTTCGGCGACCGAGGAGCTGATGCGGGAGCTGATCGAGCGCAACGGGCTCGAGCCGGAGGCGATGGTCAGCTGTTTGTTCACGACCACCGAGGACCTCGATGCCGAGTTCCCGGCGGTGGCGGCGCGCGATCTGGGGCTGACAGCGGTGCCGCTGATGTGCTGCCGCGAGATTCCGGTCCCCGGCTCGATGCCGCGGGTGATCCGGGTGATGCTGCACTTCTACGCCCCGGCCGGGCACGAGCCCGTGCACGTGTATGTGGGGGAGGCGCAGAAACTGCGGACCGACCTCGAGGCCGCCCAGTGACCATCACCTTCGCCGAGAAGCTGGCCCGGATGCCGGGGTACCAGGCCGGGGTCCCGACCGGGCAGGCGCCCGAGGCGATCGCCTCGGGGAACATCGCCCAGCTCGCCTCCAACGAGTCGCCGTTCCCGCCGCACCCGAAGGTGGTCGAGGCGATCCAGGTGACGGCGGCAGCGATGAACCGCTACCCGGACCCGGACGCGACGCTGCTGCGCCGCCGCCTCGCCGAGCGCTACGAGACCGAGCCGGGCCGCATCGCCGTCGCCAACGGCTCCTGCGAGATCCTCCTCGCCGCCGCCGAGGCGCTCTGCGAGCCGGGGGCGGAGATCGTCTACGCCTGGCCCTCCTTCTCGATGTACCCGTACCTGCCGGCGCTGACCGGCGCCCGCGAGATCCGCGTCCCGCTCGCCGAGGGAGCCGTCCACGACCTCGACGCGATGGCGGCCGAGGTGACGGCGGCGACGCAGCTGCTGATCGTCTGCAACCCCAACAACCCGACCGCGACCCACATCCCCGCCGCCGAGATCGCCGCCTTCCTCGAGCGCATCCCGACCCACGCCACGGTGATCCTCGACGAGGCCTACGTCGAGTTCCAGACCCACGACGACCCCGACGCGACGCTGGACCTGCTCGCCGACTTCCCGAACCTCGTCGTCCTCCGCACCTTCAGCAAGTGCTACGGACTCGCCGGCCTCCGCGTCGGCTACGCGATCGGCTCGCCGAAGTTCCGCGCCGCCGTCGACGCGGTCCGCCAGCCCTTCAGCGTCAACGCCCTCGCGCAGGCGGCCGGGGCGGAGGCGATCCTCCACCAGGACGACGTCCTGCGCCGGGTCGAGAGCACGATCGCCGCCCGGCTCACCGTCGAGGAGGGCCTGCGTGGCCTCGGCCTCACCACCTCCGAGACCCACGCCAACTTCTCCTGGGTCGACCTCGGCGACGCCGACGAAGCCGCGGTCCTCGCCGGCCTCGGTGAGCGGGATATCGCCGTCCGCCCCGGCAAAGCCCTCGGCGACCCCGGCCACATCCGCGTCAGCTACGGCACCGCCGAGGAGAACGAGCGCTTCCTGCGTGGCCTGTCGGAATTACTTGACTAAAAGCCTGCTCGTGATAAAACCTCTGCGTGAGGTTGGACAAGGCCACATCCGCGACCGGCACCGCTTCGTACGACGCTGCCGTCGCGTGCGGCTACCTCACCTATTGGCGATTTAGCTAGGCGTTCGGCCCGGCGCTTGCGCGCCGCGCGAAGACCAGGTTCTTCCGGCCGGGCGCCAGGGCACCCGTTCGCGTTGCGCGCGCGCTGACCCGACCCGGCAGCCGGCAACCAGAAAGTACGATTTCCAGGGTTTGGAGAAAGGCATAGGCAAAATGTTCATCGGAATGGAGGGGGCGAAACGAGACGGCGTCCGCGACCAGCGGATCGCGAAAATCGTTGAGCTTGCACCGCCCGAACGGCTGCTCGCGGAGCTGCCGCTCGGCGAGGAGCGGGCGAAAGCGGTGGTGCGCGGGCGCGAAGAAGTCCGCGACGTCCTGCAGGGGAAGGACCCGCGGCTGATGGTCGTCGTCGGGCCCTGCAGCGTCCACGACCCGAAAGCGGCGATGGAGTACGCGACGAAGCTGAGCGCGACGGCGCGGAACCTGCGCGAGGAGCTCTTGCTCGTGATGCGCGTCTACTTCGAGAAGCCGCGGACGACGACCGGCTGGAAGGGGCTGATCAACGACCCGCACCTCGACGAAAGCGGCGACGTCAACGCCGGCCTGCGGATCGCCCGCAAGCTGCTGCTGGAGGTCCTCGACACCGGGCTGCCGATCGGCTGCGAGTTCCTCGACCCGATCACGCCGCAGTACATCGCCGATTGCGTCGGCTGGGGGGCGATCGGGGCGCGGACCTCGGAGAGCCAGACGCATCGCCAGCTCGCCTCCGGCCTCTCGATGCCGATCGGGTTCAAGAACCGGACCGACGGCAACATCCAGATCGCCGTCGACGCGGTGCGGGCGGCGGCCGCCTCGCATGCCTTCGCCGGGATCGACGACGCCGGCGCGCCGGCGATCCTGCACACCACCGGCAACCCCGACTGCCACCTGATTCTCCGCGGCGGCCACGGCGAGCCCAACTACTACCCGCCCGAGGTCGAAGACGCGCTCGTCACCCTCGGCGTCGCCGGCCTGCCGGAGCGCCTGGTGATCGACGCCTCCCACGACAACAGCGGCAAGGACCCGGAGAAGCAGTTCTTCGCCGCCGGCGACATCGCCGACCAGGTCGCCGACGGCAACAAGGCGATCGTCGGGGTGATGCTGGAGTCGTTCCTGGTCGAGGGGCGCCAGAACCTGGTCCCGGGCGAGGAGCTGACCTACGGGCAGTCGATCACCGACGCCTGCATCGACTGGGAGGACACCGTCTCGGCGCTCGATCGGTTTGCCTCGGCCGTGGAGGCGCGCCGCGGTTCATGAAGGTGACCCTGCCCGTATGAGAATCGCTGTCCTCGGGGTGGGCCTGATCGGAGGCTCGATCGGGCTCGCCGCGCGGCGGCAGCTCGACGCCGAGGTTGTCGGCTGCGGGCGCAACCCCGAGCGGTTGCAGCGGGCGGTCGAGCTGGGGGCGATCGACCGCGCGGCCGGCTCCCTGGAGGAGGCCTGCGCCGAGGCCGACCTCGTCTTCTGTTGCGCGCCGGTGGCGACGCTGCCCGCGCAGGCGCGCGAAGCGCTGGCGGCTGCCGGTCCCGAGGCCGTGGTCACCGACGTCGGCTCGACCAAGGGCGAGCTGGTCGAGGCGGTCGGCGGCGACGAGCGCTTCATCGGCGGCCACCCGCTCGCCGGCGCCGAGACCGCCGGGGTCGAGAACGCCCGCGCCGACCTCTTCGAGGGGGCGCGCTGGTACCTGACCCCGACAGAGCGCTCGAGCGGGCTGCTCTACGACCGCTTGCAGCGGGCGCTCACCGGCCTGGGCGCGCGCCCACAGGCGATCGACCCCGCCGGCCACGACCAGCTGATGGCGACGATCAGCCATCTGCCGCACGTCCTCGCCAACGTCCTCGCCGCTGAGGCGGCGCACTCGCTGACCGCGGATTCCGAGCGGCTGCCCGACGTCGGACCGAGCTTCCGCGACGCCACCCGCGTCGCCGGCTCCAACCCGGCGATCTGGGCTGACATCTTCGCCAGCAACCGCGACGCGGTCGCCGAGTCGGTCGACTCGGTCGCGGCGCGCCTCCGCGAGGCGGCGGAGCTGATCCGCAGCGGCGACCGCGAGGCGCTGGCGGCCTGGCACGGCGCCGCCGGCGAGGACCGCCGCCGCTTGCTCGAAGCCGAGTCCGAGGCCGGGCCGCTGCGAGAGCTCCGCATCGTCGTCTCCAACAAGCCGGGGACGATCGCCGAGCTGGCGCTGGCGCTCGCCGAGGCCGGGGTCAATATCGAGGACATGGCGCTGCACCCGGCGCCGGACATGACCTCCGGCGCGGTCTCCCTCTGGGTCGGCGGCGACGAGCAGGCCCGCAAGGCGGAGGGCCTGGTCCGCGAGCTAGGCCACACCGTCAGCGTCGTCGACGCCGACGAGTCGTAGATAGGGTCGCCAGATGAGCTGCACCCGCTTCGCGCCGTCGGGACCGCTGCGCGGGTCCCTGCGCCCGCCCTCCGACAAGTCGATCTCCCATCGGGCGGCCTTGATCGCGGCGATGGGGGAGGGGAAAACGATCGTAGAGGGGTACTTGGACGCGGCCGACACGCGATCGACGCTTGAGGCGATCAGGGCACTCGGTGCGGAGGTGTCCGAGGAAAGGCTGGGTAAGGAGGAGGGGGTAGCAGGCGCGCGTGGTCTTCAGCTGCGGATTCAGGGGGTCGGTCTGCGAAATCCTGAACCGGCGGACATCGACGTCGGCAATGCCGGGACCCTGCTGCGGTTGCTGCCCGGATGGCTGGCCGGACAGGCAGAGGGCAACTGGCGGCTCGACGGCGACGAGTCGATCCGGCGCCGCCCTGTCGACCGAATCGCGATCCCACTGCGTGAGATGGGTGCCGACCTCTCCGCTCGCGAAAACCGGCTGCCGCCGCTCGAGATACGCGGCGCACCGCTGCACGGCATCACCTACGAGATGCCGATCGCGAGTGCGCAGGTCAAGTCCTGCCTGCTTTTCGCCGGCTTGCTCGCTGAGGGGGAGACCAAGGTCGTTGAGCCGGCGGCGAGCCGTAATCACACCGAGGAAATGCTTAGAGCAGCGGGTGTATCACTGACGAGTGAAGAGAACGTCGTCGCGATTCAGCCCGCCGAGAAACTCGAACCTGACGACCTTCTCGTCCCCGCCGACATCTCCTCAGCCGCCTTCTTCCTCACTGCTGCAGTTCTCGTGCTTGGAAGCGAGCTGGAGTTGGAGTGGGTCGGCGTCAACCCCACCCGTACCGGCCTGCTCACGATCCTCGAACGGATGGGGGTCGAAGTGGAGCGCGAGCGGGAACTGGAAATCGGTGGAGAGCGCGTGGCCACCCTCCGCATCCGCTCCGCGCCCCTCACCGCCACCGACGTCGGCGGCGCCGAGATCCCGCTCGCGATCGACGAGCTGCCTTTGGTCGCCCTCGCCGCCTGCTTCGCCGAGGGAAGGACGGTGATCCGCGACGCCGAGGAGTTGCGGCGCAAGGAGTCCGACCGGATCGAGACCGTTACCGCGGCGCTGCGGGCGCTCGGCGGGCACGTGGAGCCGACCAAGGACGGGATGGTCGTCGAGGGCACCGGCGGCCTCCGCGGCGGCTCGATCGACTCCCACGGCGATCACCGGATCGCGATGCTCGGCGCCGTCGCCGGCCTCGCCTCACGCGAGGGCGTCGAGGTCCACGGCATGGAGGCAGCGGCCGTCAGCTACCCCGGCTTCGAGTCGGATCTAGCCTCCCTCGCCCGCCGCTGAATACGCTGCTCCGCGCATGGTGATCGCGATCGATGGGCCCGCCGGGGCCGGGAAGTCCACGGTCGCGCGCGCCGTCGCCGGCGAGCTCGGCTTTACGTACCTCGATTCCGGGGCGATGTACCGCTGCGTGGCGCTGGCGGCGCTCTGGGACGGGGTCGCCCTCGACGACGGCGAGGCCCTTGGCGAGCTGGCGGAGGGTCTGGAGATTGACTTCGACGGCCCCCGCGTCCTGCTCGGCGAGCGCAACGTCAGCGGCGGGATCCGCTCGCCCGCGGTCAGCGGCGCCGCCTCTCGCGTCTCCGTCCACCCGCAGGTCCGAGAGGCGATGGTCGCGCGCCAACGGCAGCTGATCTCCGCGGGCCGCTACGTCGCCGAGGGGCGGGACATCGGCACCGTCGTCAGCCCCGACTCGCCGCTGAAGATCTTCCTCACCGCCTCCGACGAGGAGCGCGCCCGCCGCCGTGCGGCCGAGACCGGCGAGGAGGTCGAGGCCGTGCTCGAAGCACAGCGCCAACGCGACGCCCGCGACACCGAGCGCGAGTACGGGGCGCATGCACGCGGCCGAGGACGCGGTCGAGCTGGACACCACGGGGTTCTCCTTCGACGAAGTCGTCGCCAGGGTCGTCGCCCTCGCCCGCGAGCGGGGCCTCGCATGAGCCTTCCTACGGTCGCCATCGTCGGCTTCCCCAACGTCGGCAAGAGCACGCTGGTCAATCGTCTGGTCGGTGGCAACGAGGCCGTCACCTCGCCCGAGCCTGGTGTCACCCGCGACCGCAAGCGGTTGGCGACCGAGTGGAACGGGGTCGCCTTCGAGCTGGTCGACACCGGCGGCATCGACCTCGGTGACGAGGCGGAGCTGGCGCGCGACGTGCAGGCGCAGGCGCGGGAGGCGATCGCCGAAGCCGACGCGATCCTGCTCGTCGTCGACGGCCGCGCCGGCCTCCGCGCCGGCGACGCCGAGCTGGCGAAGACGCTGCGCGGCGGCGACGTCCCCGTGCTCGTCGTCGTCAACAAGGCCGATCGCGCCAACGACTACGGGATCGCCGCCGAATTCCACGCGCTCGGGCTCGGTGGCCCCCTGCCCGTCTCTGCCACCCACGGCCTCGGCACCGGCGACCTCCTCGATGCGACCGTCACCGCGCTCGGCGAGCGCGGGCCGCGGGCCGATGATGACGAGGCGATCCGAGTCGCCGTCGTCGGCCGGCCGAACGTCGGCAAGTCGTCGCTCGTCAACGCCTTCCTCGGCTCCGACCGGGTGATCGTCTCCGACATCGCCGGCACCACCCGCGACGCGATCGACACCCGCCTCGAGGTCGACGGCAGGCCTGTGGTCCTTGTCGACACTGCCGGGTTGCGGCGGCGCTCCAAGGTCGCCGGCACGGTCGACTACTACGCGCAGCTGCGCTCGGAACGGGCGGTTCAGCGAGCCGACGTCGCGATCGTCGTCTGCGACGCCGCCGAGGGCGTCACCGCCGAGGACCTGCGGGTCTCCGAGATGGCGATGAAAGCCGGCTGCGCCAGCCTCCTGGTGCTGAACAAGTGGGACGTCACGGAGACCGACATCGACGACGCCCGCGCCCGAGTCGAGCGGAAACTGCGGCTGCGCCCGGCGGTGATCACCGTCTCGGCCAAACGCGGCCGCAACGTCGGCGCGCTGCTGCCGAAGGCGCTGCGGCTGGCCGACAAGGCCGCTGAGCGGGTGCCGACGCCGGAGCTGAACCGCTTCGTCGCCGATGCCGTCGCCAAGAATCCGCCGCCGTCCCGTCGCGGCAAGCGCCTGCGGCTCTACTACGCGGCGCAGGTGGGCGAGAGCCCGCCGCGGGTCGCGATCCAGGTCAACGACCGCAAGGTGATCACCCGCGATTGGGCCTACTACCTGGAGAATCGGATGCGGGAGACCTACGAGCTCGAGGGCGTACCGCTGATCATCGATTTCGTCCCGGCGTCAGGCCGCCGCCGCTACGGAGATTGACCCCCGGCGCCCGCCACTCTAATTTCCTTTACTCTTCCGCCCATGTCATCTTCCAAGCCGCTCGCCGAGGGCGAGTACCTCTTCACGTCGGAGTCAGTCACCGAGGGCCATCCGGACAAGGTCGCCGACCAGATCTCCGACGGCGTCCTCGACGCGATCATGCGCGACGACCCGGGCGGGCGCGTCGCCTGCGAGACCCTCGTCAACACCGGCATGGCCGTGGTCTCGGGGGAGATTTCCACCGACGTCCACCTCAACATCCCGGAGATCGTCCGCGAGACGGTGCGGGGAATCGGCTATGACCACGGTGACTACGGCTACCACTGCGACCACATCTCGGTCCTGACCTCGATCGACGAGCAGTCGCCCGACATCGCCCAGGGCGTCGACCAGGCCTATGAGACCAAAGTCGACCCCTCCGACGACGACGAGCTCGACGTTGCCGGCGCCGGTGACCAGGGGATGATGTTCGGCTACGCCACCGACGAGACCGAGGCGCTGATGCCGATGCCGATCCACCTCGCCCACCGCTTCGCCGAACGGCTGGCGGCGGTGCGCAAGGACGGCTCGATGGGCTACCTCGGCCCCGACGGCAAGACCCAGGTCACCGTCCGTTACGCCGACGGCCGCCCGGTCGCGGTCGAAAAGCTCCTGATCTCGACCCAGCACGACGAGGGGATCGACTCCCAGAGCCAGATCAAGCCGGAGCTGTGGGAGAACGTCATCCTCCCGGTGCTGAACGCCGAGGTACCAGGACGCTTCGACGAGGCCGAGCTGCAGGGCGAGTTCCTCGTCAACCCGACCGGCAAGTTCGTGATCGGCGGCCCGGTCGGCGACGCCGGCCTCACCGGCCGCAAGATCATCGTCGACACCTACGGTGGCATGGCCCGCCACGGCGGCGGCGCCTTCTCCGGCAAGGACCCGTCCAAGGTCGACCGCTCGGCCGCCTACGCGGCTCGCCACGTCGCCAAGAACGTCGTCTCCGCCGGCCTCGCCCAGCGCTGCGAGGTCCAGGTCGCCTATGCGATCGGCGTCGCCCACCCGGTCAGCCTGATGGTCGAGACCTTCGGCACCGGCAAGCTGCCGGACGCCCAGATCTCCCGCCTGGTCGAGGCCGAGTTCGACATGCGCCCCGGCGCCTTCCGCGAGTACCTTGACCTCCACCGCCCGATCTTCCAGAAGACGGCGGCCTACGGCCATTTCGGCCGCAGCGACGAGGACTTCACCTGGGAGCAGACGGACCGCGCCGACGCATTGAGAAGCGCCGCAGGCGCAGAGACCGCCGCGGCCTAGCGGAAATTTCCGGCGTTAGCCGGAAAAAGAGCGAACAACTGGCGGGGTAGGGGGGCGAGAAGCGAGCCTCTCCGAACTTATCCTCGCTATGGCGGGGACAACCTCGGAGAGACGGAGCGCGGCGGCCTGGCGGCTGGCGCGGCGGCAGCACGGAGTCGTAGCTCGCGCGCAGCTACTCGACCTTGGGTTCACCAAGAGCGGCATCGAACACCGGGTCCGGACGGGACGACTCCACCCGATCGTCCGTGGCGTCTACGTGGTTGGGCGATCTCAGCTGAACCGCGAGGGACGGTGGATGGCGGCCGTCCTCGCCTGCGGGCCCAATGCCGCCTTGAGCCACCGCAGCGCCGCGGCTCTCTGGGGCTTCGGCGAGGAGCATCGCGTCTACATCGACGTCACGGTCAGACGCACCTCGGAAGCACGGATCCGCGGCGTCCGCTGCCACCGTCGCCCTACCCTGCCTCTTTCCGATTTGACGACCCGGCTGAGAATTCCACTCACCACGCCGGTTCGGACCTTCCTCGACCTCACGACGGTTGCGGGTCCGAAGACCGTCGAGCGAGCGATCAACGAGGCGGACAAGCTCGAGGTAATCGACGCGGACTCGCTGCGCAAGGCGCTCGAGGACCGCCCCGGCGAGCCCGGCGTCCGCCCACTGCGAGGAATCCTCGACGAGCACACCTTCCGCCTCTCCGACGACGAGCTCGAACGGCTCTTCCGGCCGCTGGCCGCCGCCGCCGGGCTATCTACGCCGCTGACGAAAGTGATGGTCGACAAGTTCGAGGTCGACTTCTTCTGGCCTGAGTTGGGGCTTGTGGTGGAGACGGACGGTTGGCGCTATCACCGCACGCCTTCGGCACAGAGCCGGGATGCGCTTCGGTTCCAGAGACATGTCGCCTCTGGTCTCACCCCGCTGCGGTTCTCTCACTACCAGGTGAAATACGAACCACGCCACGTGGAGGACATCCTCCGGAAGACCGTTGCGCACTTACGGCGCGGCCACCCTGCACCCTCACAAAGCAAGTAAGGGTGCAGGGTGGCCGCGCCTCGAGCGCGCTCCGGGGGAAAAGCACAAAGGCGGATGGATGAGGAACACCTCTCCGAACTTTTCCCCGCTATGGCGAGGACAACCTCGGAGTCGCTACCGCGGTCCCGGCGGCTGGGCCTCGCCTAGCCCGTGCGTTCCGGCCGACGTGACGCCGGTTGCTTTGTCGACCGCTTCGACGACGTCGCTCGGGTTCGCCACGCCGTTGAAGACGAAGTTGTAGTCGTCGCTTGCCGCGGTGTCGAAGTCGACGTCGCCGATCTGCATCAGGCGCTGGTAGACGGACTGGCGGTAGTTGACGTTCTGGACCCGCTCCAGGCGGGTCTCCTGGACCTCTTTGGAGATGATCCCGCGCTTGATGTTGAGGCGGCGGTCGGTGATCGTGTAGGTCGTCGCCACCCGCTTGACGAAGCCGATCAGCAGGGTCAGGGCGAGGACGACGAGGATCACCAGGAAGGCGGTGCCGTCGCTCCAGATCAGCTTCGCGATCACGCCGAGGACGACGGCGACGAGGAGGCCTTTGAGGTAGAAGCCGAGGATCGCCCGCCAGGACGGGTGGCCCTCGAAGAGGACGCGCTCGCCGGGGTGGAGGTTGATGCTCACGCGGCCAGCATATGACCTGCAACGGCGCCTCGCCACGGTTTGCCGGACGGTGCGGGAACTCCCGGCGGGGGCATCTTCCCCCCTCCATAACCTCGACCGGTGACGATTCTCCGGGTCGAGCCCCTGACCACCGCCCGCGCCCTCCGCGGTCCCTTCGACTACCGCCGCCCGGAGGCGATGGCCGACGTCGATGTCGGCAGCGTCGTCCGGGTGCCGTTCGGGCCGCGGCGCCTGCTCGGGGTCGTGGTCGAGGTCGCCGAGGCCTCCGAGCTGCCGCCCGAGCGCCTCGCCGAGCCGATCGAGGCGCTGGAGGCGGGGGCGACGCCGGAGCTGGTGCGGCTCGGGCTCTGGATTGCCCGCGAGTACTGCTCGACGCCCTCGCGCGGGCTGCAGCTGGTGCTGCCGCCGGGAACGGGGACCGGCAGCGGGGGGCGGACCGTCCGCGCGAAGACCGAGCTGCGGGCGGCGATCCTGCCCGCCGGCGAGGCGGCGCTCGACGGGGGCGAGCGCCTGGGAGCGAAACAGCGCGCCGCACTCGAGGCGCTGCGCTCCGGCGAGATGTCGGGCGGCGAGCTGGCGACGGCCGTCGGCTCTGACCGCCAGACGCTGCGCCGGCTCGAGGAGCGCGGCCTCGTCTCCACCCGCACCGTCAGTGTCCGTCGGATCCCCGGCGAGCCCGGCCTCAGAGGCGCCGCCACCCGTCCCGAGCTGCTCCCCGAGCAGGCCGAGGCGGTCGCGGCACTCGTCTCCGCCCTCGACGGCGAGGCCGGCTCCGAGCGGCAGCTGCTCCTCCACGGCGTCACCGGCTCCGGCAAGACCGAGGTCTATCTGGCCGCGGTCGAGGCGGCGCTGGAGCGGGACAAGGGGGCGATCGTCCTCGTCCCGGAGATCGGCCTCGCGCCGCAGGCCGTCGCCCGCTTCCGCGCCCGCCTCGGCGACCGCTTCGCGGTCCTCCACTCGGCCCTCTCGGCGGGCGAGCGCTACGACGAGTGGCAGCGGCTGCGCAGCGGCGAGGCGAGTGTCTGCGTCGGCCCCCGCTCGGCCGTCTTCGCCCCGGTCCGCGACCTCGGCCTGATCGTCATCGACGAGGAGCACGACGCCTCCTACAAGCAGGAAGGGGACCCCACCTACGACGCCCGCGCCGTCGCCCGCAAACGCGCCGCCGACACCGGCGCCGTTCTGGTCGCCGGCACCGCGACCCCGCGGCCGGAGAGCTGGCTGGAGCTGCCGCGGCTGGAGTTGCCGCGACGGGTCGACGGCCGGCGGATGCCGCCCGTCCACCTCGTCGACATGCGCGAGGCCGACCCGCGCTCCGGCCCGGTCCACGCCGAGACCTGGGAGGCCCTGGAGGGGGTGCGGGCGGCCGGCGCCAAGGCGATCGTGATGATCAACCGCCGCGGCTTCGCCCCCTGGCTGACCTGCCGCTCCTGCGGTCACCACTGGGACTGTCCCAACTGCGACGTCTCACTAATCGTCCACCGCCACAGCGGCCACCTCGTCTGCCACCACTGCGCCCACTCCGAGCGGGCGCCGCGCGCCTGTCCGGAGTGCGGGTCGACCACGCTCTCGCAGGCCGGCGCGGGCACCGAGCGGATCGAGGGCTTGCTGCGCGAGCGGCTCGAGCCGATGTCGGTGATGCGCCTCGACTCCGACACCGCCGCCGAGCGCGGCGCCCACGCCCGCATCCTCGCCCGCTTCGACGAAGCCCCGAGCGCCGTCCTCGTCGGCACCCAGATGGTCGCCAAGGGCCACGACTTCCCCGAGGTGACGCTGAGCGCGATTCTCGACGCCGACGCGACCCTCCGCTTCCCTGACTTCCGCGCCGAGGAGCGGACCTTCGCGATGGTCGCCCAGCTGGCCGGGCGCTCGGGCCGCGGCGAGGCCGGGGGAGAGGTGATCGTGCAGACCCTGGCGCCGCACGCGGCCAGCATCGAGCACGCCGCCCGACACGATTCCGCCGGCTTCCTCGAGTTGGAGCTGAACCGCCGCGAGATCCTCCGCTACCCGCCCTTCTCGCACCTGACCCGGATCAACTTCGCCTCCGAGCACGAGGTGAAGGTTGACGAGGCGGCGGTCGCCGTGGCCGGGGACCTGCGGCGGTCGCTGCCGAAGGGGTCGGAGCTGCTGGGGCCGGCGCCGATGTTCCGGGTGCGCAACCGGCATCGGCGGCGGATCTTGATTAAGGCTGAGGAGCGGGTGGGGACTGTTTCGGCGGTGCGGGAGGTGGTCGAGCGTCGGGCTGCGGATCGGTCGCTAAAGGACGTTGCTATCGGGGTCGACGTCGACCCGCAGTGAGCGTTGTGGGGGGAGGGGGCGGGCACCCCATCCCCAGACACATCTCGCTTATGGCTCGCTGTTGAGTGTCTGGTGACGGGGTGCCCGCCCCCTCTACGACAGTCTTTTTAGGACGGCGTTGGCCAGGCGGGTTACGGCGGCCGGGTGGGTTGAGAGGTAGAGGTTGGGCTCGATCAGCTCCAGCTCGATGAGGCAGGGATTGCCGCTGAGGTCGTTGACGAGGTCAACTCGGGCGTAGAGAGGTGGTTCGTCGAGATGGGCTAGGGCTTGCTCGGCAATCTGCAGGTGGGTGGGCTCGGGCGTGGCCGGCTCGAAGGTGCCGCCCCAGATTGATTGGACTCTGAAGTCGCCCTTGGCTGGGTGCTTGCGGACGCCGTGGGTGAAGGTTCCGTCGATGTAGATCAGGGAGAGCTCTCCTTCTGCTTCCAACGAGGGGAGGAAGGGTTGGGCCATTGCGTCGTGGCGGGCGAGGACTGTCGCCAGTGCCTGGTCTGCTGCGCCGGTGCCCGCTTGTACTCGGTGCAGATTTCTGGCGCCTAGGTCCACTACGGGCTTGATCACCGCCTCCGCCCAGCCTTCGCGGGAGAGGATCTCCTCCGCTTGGATCTGCGACCCGCGATCGATCCAGACGGTTGGGACCGTCGGCACGCCGGCCTCCGCCAGCTCCCGCAGGTAGGTCTTCTCGCTGTTCCAGGCGATGAGATCGGCGGGGTTCTGCAGCGTCGTCTTCTGCTCCACCCGCCGCGTCCAGGCGAGGAACTCGGCGTGCTTGTCGTGGTAATCCCAGGTCGAGCGAACGAGGCAGAGGTCGAAGGCGCCCCAATCGGTTTCCTCCGCGTCCCAGACGACGAGCTCTACCTCGCATCCCCGCTCCCGCAGCGCCTCGCGAAGCCGCTCGTCGTCCCCCTTCAGCTCGGGGTAACCGGCGCAGGTGGCGATCGCGATCCGTGGCTTGCCCTTCTTCATCCACGCAGGAAGTATCAGAACGGATTGGCCTTTTAGACTCAGCCTCGATGAGCGACGAGGTGAGGACGGAGGAGCGCGAGGCGGAGGAGCGCCGGCTCGAACTCGAGATGGTGGAGCGTCGGGAAGCGGCACTCGCCCACGTCGTCCAGTTCGGCGACCCGGTGCTGAAGAGCAAGGCTTCGCCGGTCTCCAGCTTCGGCCCGGAGCTGCGCGCCGAGGTCGAGCGGATGATCGCGATCATGCAGGACAGCCTCGGGATCGGCCTGGCGGCGACGCAGCTCGGTGTCCTGCGGCGCCTGCTCGTCTTCCAGGCCGGGCCGGAAAGCGAGCCGACCGCCCTCATCAATCCCGAGGTCGAGTGGCTGTCCGACGAGTTCGCCGTCGCCGAGGAGGGCTGCCTCAGCCTGCCGCGGGTGACGATGGACGTCGAGCGGCCGCTCTACGCGCGCTTCAGCGGCCGCGACGTCGAGGGGGAACCGGTCGTCATCGAGGCCGCCGGGCTCGAGGCGCGGGTCCTCCAGCATGAGATCGACCACCTCGACGGGGTCCTGATCCTCGACCGCACCCCGCGCGAACAGCGCAAGGCGGCGCTGCGGGCCCTGCGCGAAGGCGGCAGCTACAGCCCCTCCTCGGAGGAAGAGATCGTCGACGAGGGCGAGCTGCGCGAGCCGCCCGCCGAAGCGTGAGGACCGCCTACCTCGGCACCTCGGAGTTCGCCGCCACGGTGCTGCGGCGCCTGGCAGGCTCGCCGCACCGGCCCGCGCTCGTCGTCACCCCTCCCGACCGCCGCCAGGGCCGCGGCCGCAAGGTGAAGCCGCCGCCCGCCGCGATCGCGGCGCAGGAGCTGGGGTTGGATCTGCTGCAGGCCGAGAACGTCAACGAGGAGGGTGCGCTGGAGCGGATCCGCGCCGCCGCGCCTGAGGCCGTCGCCGTCTGCGCCTTCGGCCAGCTGATCCGCGAGCCGCTGCTCTCCGAGTACCCGATGCTGAACGTCCATCCTTCGCTGCTGCCGCGCTGGCGCGGGGCGGCGCCGATCGAGCGGGCGATCATGGCCGGGGACGAGAAGACCGGCGTCTGCGTCATGCAGCTCACCGCCGGCCTCGACTCCGGTCCGGTCGCCCTCCGCGAGGAGGTGCCGCTCGACGAGAGCGAGGATTTCGAGGCCGTCTCGGCCCGGCTCGCCGAGCTCGGCGGGGAGCTGCTGGTTCGTGCCCTCGACCTGCAGGCGGGTGGCACGCTCGAGTTTGTTGAGCAGGACGAGGACGGCATCACCTACGCGGAGAAGATCGAGCCCGCGGAGCGGCGCCTCGACCCGGAGCGCCCGGCGGCCGAGCTGGCGGCCAAGGTCCGTGCTCTCAACCCCCACGTCGGCACCTACCTCGAGCTGCCCGACGGCGAGCGGCTCGGCGTCCGCCGCGCCGTTGCCGTCGACGAGGCGCTCGAGCCCGGCCGCTTCGAGGAGCGCGACGGCGCTCTCCTGATCGGCTGCGGTGAGGGAGCGCTGCGGCTCGAGGTCGTCCAGCCCCCCGGTGGCAAGCCGATGGCCGCCGACGCCTACCTCCGCGGCCACTCGCTGCCGGGCTCGTGAGCGCCGGCGACCGGGCCCCGGCCGCATCCGGCCGGGTCTCCCCGGCCCGCGCCCTCGCCTTCGCGACGATCCGGGCGACCTTCGAGGACGACGCCTTCACCGAGCGCGCCTTCCGCGCCGAGGCCGACCGGCTCGGTCTCAGCGGCCGCGACCGCGCCCAGGCGCAACGCCTCGCCTACGGCGCCGTCCAGCGCCGCGGCACCGCCGACGTCGCGATCGAACGCCTGGCAAAGCGCTCGACCAGGCTGCTCGACCCGCCGGTCCTGGCGGCGCTGCGGCTCGGCCTCTACGAGCTGCTGTTCGCCGATGCGACGCCCGACCACGCCGCCGTCGACCAGGCTGTCGAGCTGACCAAGGCAGGTGGCGCGGCGCACGCCTCCGGGCTCGTCAACGCGGTCCTGCGCCGGGCGATCCGCGAGCGCCCGCAGCTGGTCGCGCAGCTGTTGGAAAACGATGCCGATCCCGCCGCCGCCGCGGTCGCCGATTCGGTGCCGAAGTGGCTGGCGGAGATGTGGTGGCAGGAGCTCGGCGCCGACGCGGCGCGCTCGGCCCTCGCCGCCTGCAACCAGCCCGCCGAGGTGGCGATGCGGGTCAACCGGCTCCGCACCGACCGGGAGACGACGCTGGCGCGGCTGCGTGAGGCTGGGGTGGAGGCGCGCGCGCCGGAGGTCGCCTGGCCGCTCGCCGCGCCCGAGTCGATCGTGATCGCCGGGCGCACCGGCGAGGCGGTCCCGGCGGCGGTCGCCGCCGGCGAGCTGACGCCGCAGAGCCGCGGCTCTGTGGCGGTGGTCGAGGTGCTCGACCCGCAACCCGAGGAGCACGTCCTCGACCTCTGCGCCGGCCCCGGGATCAAGACCGGGCAGATCGCCGAGCGGATGGGCGACCGTGGCGTCCTCATCTCGGTCGAGCTCGACCCGACGCGGGCCGGTGAAGTCGCCGACCAGGCGACCCGCCTCGGCCTTCGCAGCGTCACCGTGATCGAGGTCGACGCCCGCGAGGCGCAGGTGGGGCAGGACTTCGACCGCGTTCTCCTCGACGCCCCCTGCTCGGACCTCGGCGCCCTCGCCTCGCGTCCCGACGCGCGCTGGCGCAAGTCACCGAAGACGATCGGGCGGCTGACCGAGATCCAGGACGGGTTGCTGCGTGCCGCCGCCTCGGTGCTGCGCCCCGGTGGCACCCTCGTCTACTCGACCTGCACGATCTCCCGCCGCGAGAACGAGGACCGGGTCGCCGCCCTATTGCGCGCCTCCGAGTTGGGCGAGGTTCCTCCGCTCGAGCTCGACGACCTCGGCACCAAGGCGCCGGAGCTCGCCGCCCCGGCCGAGCGGCGCTGCCTGCAGCTGCGCCCCGACCGCGACCTCACCACCGGATTCTTCATCGCCCGGATGACCAGAACGGGATAGCGAAACTTTCGCCGCCGGCCGCGGTTTTCAGTGCGCCTGCACGACCAGGCATGATTAGCCGATGAGCGACCCCCACCAGTCAACTCAGGAGGATTCGAACCCTCTTGGCCGCGCCCCCTGCCCGAACTGCGGCGAGCCCTGGCTGCGCCCGACCCAGCTGCCGGGACGCCTGCGCTGCGTCAACTGCCTCAGCCGCTTCGAACTCGTCTCCCAGTGCCCCAACTGTGGCGAGCACCAGACGATCGCCCGGATGAGCCACACCGCCGACATGGAATGTCAGTCGTGCGGCTCCTCCATGCTGCGCGAGGCGTAGCCCGGACGCGCCTGGCTGCGTCCTCGGTCGCTCGCGTGCAGAGCACGCCACGCTCCCTGCGTCCTTGCCAGCCACGCCCGGATATAGGCTCCCGGCCGTGAGCGAGCGGATGCAGGAGCTTCTCGGCGAGAAACGGGTCGCGCCGTCGATCCTCTCCGCCGACATGGGCCGGCTGGGCGCCCAGGTCGCCGAGGTGATGGACGCCGGCGCCCGGGTGATCCACTTCGACGTCATGGACGGTCACTTCGTCCCGCCGATCACGATCGGGCCGCTGGTCCTCAGCGGGATCGCCGACCAGGTCCACGATGCCGGCGGCGTCATCGACGTGCACCTGATGATCGAGGCGCCGGAGCGCCAGATCGCCGACTTCGCCAAGGCCGGGGCCGACTCGATCACCTTCCACGAGGAGGCGACCCCGCACGCCCACCGCACCCTGACCGCCGTCCGCGAGCTCGGCTGCTTGGCCGGGATCGCGATCAATCCGGGGACCCCGGTCGAGGCGGTGGGGGAATTGCGCGGGCTCGCCGACATCGTCCTCTGCATGAGCGTCAATCCCGGCTGGGGCGGGCAGTCGTTCATCAAGACCTCGCCGGAGAAGGTCGAGCGGCTGATGCCGCTGGTCGGTGGCGCCGCGATCGAGGTCGACGGCGGCGTCGACAAAGGCACCGCCGGTCCGCTGGCCGCCGCCGGCGCCCAGCTCTTCGTCGCCGGCTCCGCGATCTTTGGAGCCGACGACCCCGCAACCACCTACACCGAAATCGCAGCAGCAGCCGGCGCCACCTAGGCAATCGAGAGCGGGCGGGGGTACCCCTTCTGGGTACTTGGCATGGAGCCGAGCCGAAGACATTGACGGTCAGCCACCAACGTCACTCTCGGCGGAGGTGCTCCCAGAAGGGGTACCCCCGCCCGCTCGCCCTCGCGCGATAAGCGCGCCGGTCACCTCCTGCCACCAGGCCCGCTCGGAGGCATCGACGTCCTCCCGAGCGGCGCGGCCCTCGCACCATCCAGCAAGCGCCCGGCGGCCGCCGATCGCGACCAGGCCGGCGCTCAGCACCGCGTAGCGCCCGTCGGCGAGGGCGACGAGATAGGCGCCCCGCTCGCTGCGGTCGCGCATCACCCGGACGATCGGGATGCCATCGATCTCCTCGCCGAGCTCCCCGTCTCCGCGCGCCGGGCGCACGGTGAAGACCTGTGAGGCACCGCGCCGCGGCAGCGCCGGCGGGGCCGGCCTGCCGATCGGCCCTTTGGCCCAGTGGCCGGTCAGGCCCTCGACCTCGTCGCGCAGCTCGCTGCGGACGAGGATGTGAAGCTCGTCGCCCACCTGCAGCTCGGTCGAACCTCGCGGCGGCATCGCGTTGCCGTCGCGGACGATCACGTTGACCAGCGCCTCGCGCGGCAGCTCCAGTTCGCGGACCCGGTGACCGGCGATTGCGGCCCCCTCCGGTATCCGGTACGCGATCACGTCGCCGCCCATGCGGCGGATCCGTCCCGACTCCAGCAGCCGCCGCGGCAGCGCCGGCTCGTCGGTGGTCAGCCCGAGGCGGGTGGCCAGCGGCTCGAAGCTCGCCCCCTGGACCAGGGTCGAGGTGACGACGACGAAGAAGACGATCGCGAACTCTTCCTCGCCGCCGGCGATCCCGGCGACGACCGGGAAGGTGGCGAGCCAGATCGGGGTGGCGCCGCGCAGCCCGGCCCAGCCGAGCATCAGGCGCTCGCGCGCGTTCAGCGGCGCCAGCGCGGTGGCGGCGAAGGTCGCGAGCGGGCGGGCGACCAGGATCAGGACGGCCGAGAGTGCCAGCCCCTTCAGTGCCACGTCGTCGAGCTGGCTGGGGAAGACCAGCAGGCCGAGGAGGATGAAGAGCGCCAGCTGGGCGACCCAGCCGAGCCCCTCGTGGAAGGAGACGACGGTGCGACGGGCGGGGATGCTGGCGCCGCCGAGCGCCAGCGCGGTCAGGTAGGTGGCGAGCAGTCCGGAGCCGTGGGCGACCTCGGCGAGGCCGTAGGAGAGGGCGGCGATCGCGATCGTCGCCACCGGGTAGATCCCGTCGGTCGGCAGCCGCACCGCGTTCAGCGCCGCCACCGCGAGGCGGCCGACCAGGTAGCCGACGGCGATCCCGACCGCGATTTTGACGGCCAGCAGGCCGGCCATGTCGGCGAGGCCGAAGCCGGGCTCCTGGATCCATTCGATGAAGCCGATCACCAGCAGCAGGGCGACGGGGTCGTTCATCCCGGACTCGCCCTCGAGCGAGCGCGCCAGCCGCTTCTCCAGGGTCGAACGGCGCAGGACGGCGAAGATCGCCGCCGAGTCGGTCGCGGCGATCGCGGCGCCGACGATCATCCCTTCGAGGGTGCCGATGTCGAAGATCAGCTTCGCGGCGAAGCCGGCGACGACGGCGGTCAGCACCGTGCCGATCGTCGCCAGCGAGGCCGCCGTCCCCAGCACCGGCCGGATCTCCGACCAGCCGGCCGTCAGCCCGCCCTCGAAGAGGATCAGGATCAGCGCGATCGTGCCCAGCGTCCGCGCCAGCTCCATGTTGGAGAACTCGATGCCGCCGATCCCCTGCGAGCCGGCCAGCATCCCGAGGGCGAGGAAGAGCAGCAGGCCCGGGACGCGGACCCGGTCGGCGAGCAGCGCGCCGAGGATCCCGGCGCCCAGCAGGGCACCGGCGATCAGGATCAGCTCGGCGTCATGGTGCCCCATCGAGGGAACCTAAAGGAAGCGGCTCAGGTGTTCTCGTCGATCGAGGCGAGCCGCAGCTCGAGTTCCTCGGTCGAGCCCTCGCGCGGGATGTCCTCGGCGCGACCGTGCGGGTAGCGGTAGACGAGGTAGAGGAGGGCGAAGAGGACGCCGGCGGTCAGCGCGAAGCCGATCTCGACGCGGCGGAACTCGTCGCTGACGATCGGGAGGAAGTTCCAGGCGATGAAGAAGGCGGCGCAGGAGATCCAGCGGACCGCCGCCCGCCGCACCTGCCCCTGGGCGAGGCAGGCCTGGTTGACGGTCACCGAGCCGAGGTAGAGGCCCATCCCCAGGGTCACCAGCAGCAGCCCCGGCCGGTCGTAGGTGAACTTGTTGCTGAAGGCGATCTGCATCAGCTTCGGGCCGGCGATGAGGACGACGATCGCGGTGAAGGCGGTGAAGCCGCTGACGCCGAGGAGGACGCCGCGGACCGAGCGGTGGAATTCGCGCTCACTGTCGGGCGCGGTCGAGGTGTGGAGGCTGGTGAGGTGGGGGAGGATGCTGGTCGAGACCGCCTGGAAGAGCTGCAGCGGCGCCCGCGCCAGCATCAGCACGTTGAAGATGAAGCCGGCGGCGGCGGCGTCCTGGAGGCCGCGGGTGATCAGTGGGCCGGCGTTGAGGAAGGCCTGTTCGCTGAACATGATCACCAGCACGGCTGCGGCGAAGCCGGATCCCTCTTTCATCGTGAACTCCGATGAATCCGCCGCGTCCTCAGCTTCGCTTCCGGGCGCGTCGGTCGGCGACTGCTGCCGTTGCTCGACCTCTTGTTTCTTGGCCCGCCGGGCGAAGGCGAACGGGACCACCAGCAGGCTCAGGCTCGGCGCGGCGACGATCCCGACCGCGACCCAGGACTGGCCGCTCAGCAGGCCGACCGCGACCAGGACAGCGAAGAGGGTGCGGAAGCAGGACTCGGAGAGGATCAGCGCCGTGAACAGGCCGAAGGTCCGCTGGCCGGCGAGGAAGCCGCGGGCGAAGTAGCTGGCGGCGTAGAAGAGGACGGCGCCGAAGAAGACCCAGTAGAGGGTTTCGTTGCCTTCGAGGAGGTCGTCCTGGATCGGCCCGCGGAGGACGAGGGCGAGGACGGCGAAGAAGAGCGCCAGCCCGATCTGGATCGTCGAGGCGACGCGCAGCTCCTGCCGCAGCGGTTCGCCTTTCGCCAGCCGCTCGGAGACGTGGCGGCTGAGCAGCTGTTCGACCGGCCGGTAGAGGGTCGAGATGGTGATGAAGACGGCCGACCAGAGGACGGTGATCTGCCCGTAATCGTCCTTCGAGAGCGTGTGAGAGGCAATCAAGAAGTAGGCGTAGGTGATCAGGCCGGTGAGGCCGACGCCGATCGCCAGGAAGCTCGCCGTTTTCCCGTATTCGGCGGCGTTCGCCTCCTCGCCGCCGCTGCGCCCCTTCTCGCTCACTCGGCGCTCTCGCGGCCGACCGGGGCGGCGCCGCGCTCGTAGTGGGAGGGCTCGATGCCCAGCTTCAGCTCGACCCGTCGCACCCGCTCGAAGACCCGCTGCGTCATCACCCGTTGGCCGGCAAGGAGGTCGCCGATGACGCCGAGGGCGAAGAGCTGGATGGCGGCGATGAAGAGGACGGCGCCGAGGATCAGCGACTGCACGTGGCCGGTGCTGTCGCCGTTGAAGATCGCGTCGATCAGGAACGGCAGCCAGGCGCAGAGAGCGAGGAAGAGGACGACGGCGCCGGCGGTGGCGAAGGCGCGCAGCGGCTCGTAGCGGGCGTAGATGCGGAGGATCGCCGGCGCGTTGCGGCGCACGTAGGAGCCGGTCGAGGCGAAGAGGCGGGACTCGCGCGTCTGCGGGTTGGTCCCGACCTCGACCTCGTCGACGGCGACCAACATCTTCCCGGCTTGGATCAGGCTCTCCAGCGTGTAGGTGAAGTTGTCGACGACCAGCAGCTGCAGGGCGGCCTCGCGGTTGTAGGCGCGGAAGCCCGAGGTGGCGTCGGTGATCTCGGTGCCGGAGAGGCGGCGGACGACCCAGCTGCCGAGCCGCTGAAGCCCTTTCTTCGGGCCGGAGAAGTGGTCGATCTCGGAGACGCGGCGGTCGCCGACGACCATGTCGGCCTCGCCGGCGACGATCGGCGCCACCAGCTTCACCACGTCGGCGCCGCGGTACTGGTTGTCGGCGTCGGTGTTGACGACGACGTCGGCGCCGAGCTTCAGGCAGGCGTCGAGGCCCGCCTGGAAGCCGGCGGCGAGCCCCTTGTTGTTGGTCAAGCGGACGACGTGCTCGACGCCGCACTCGCGGGCGACCTCGACCGTGCGGTCGGTGCTGCCGTCGTCGATCACGAGGAACTCGACCTCGTCGATGCCGGGGACCGCGCGGGGGAGGTCGGCGATCGTCTGAGGGAGAGTCTCCTCCTCGTTAAGGCAGGGGATCTGGATGATCAGTTTCACGCTCTCAGCGTATTCGCGCTTCATATTCCGGTGCCTGCCGCTCGGCGCGCGGGTCCTGTCTCCGATACGACCCCCGCGCCCAACTGGCGCGGGTCCCGCATCGTCGCCACCCACGCGAGGAGCGTAGACTGATTGACGAGTCAGTCAACGATGGATGCCCAGGTAACTTCCACGGACCAAACCCACCTGCGGCGGGCTCTGGAGCTTGCTGAGAGAGGACGCGGGCGCGTCAGCCCCAATCCCTTGGTCGGCGCGGTGATTGTGCGCGACGGCGAGATCGTCGGCGAGGGCTTTCACGCCGAGCTCGGTGGGCTGCACGCGGAGCGGGCGGCGCTGGCCGACTGTCGCGAGCGCGGCGAGGACCCGTCCGGGGCGACGATGTACGTGACGCTCGAGCCCTGCGCCCACCAGGGGCGGCAGCCGCCCTGCGTGGAGGCGATCCTCGAGGCGGGGATCAGCCGCGTCGTAATCGCCTCCGAGGACCCGAGCGAGAAGGCCGCCGGCCGCGGCCTGGGCATCCTCCGCGACGGCGGCGTCGAGGTCGCCTTCGCCTCCGGCGCCGAGGCGACCGCCGCTCGCCGCCTCAACCAGCCGTTCCGCAAGCACGCCCGTACCGGCCTGCCGCTGGTCGTCCTCAAGATGGCGGTGTCGCTCGATGGCCAGACCACCACTGCACCGGGCGACTCACCCTGGATTTCCGGCCCGGAGAGCCGCGAGCTCGTCCACCTCTGGCGCGCCGAATCCGACGCGATCGCGGTCGGCATCGGCACCGCCCTCGCCGATGACCCGCTGCTCACCGCCCGCGTCGAGGGCGCCCGCCAGCCGCTCCGCGTCGTCTTCGACTCCCAGGCACGTCTGCCGCTCGATTCGCAGCTCCTCCAGACCGCCGACCAGGCGCCCGTCTGCGCCGTCGTCGCCCCGGATGCACCCGCCGATCGCGTCGCTGCTCTCAAAGACGCAGGCGCCGAGATCCTCACTGCCTCCGATATCGAGTCAGCCCTCCGAGAACTAGGCCGCCGCGAAGTAACGCGCCTCTTCCTGGAGGGCGGCCGGACGCTCGCATCGGCCTTCATCGCCACCGATCAGGTGGACGAATCCCGTACCTTCGTCGCCCCAGTGCTTCTCGGTCGTCAACCAGAGCCCGACTCCCCGGCGGCGCCAGAGCGCCTCGTCGCCCTGGAGTCCTCAGCCGAGACCCTCGGTGACGACGTCCTGATCACGGCCCGGCTCAAGGAGTGGTGAGTTGTTCACGGGGCTGATCGAAGACCTCGGAACCGTCGCCTTGCTCGATCGCGGCGAGGAGGGCGCAAAGCTGCGGATCGCCTCCCGTCTTGCCGGCGAGCTCGCCCTCGGCGACTCGATCGCGGTCAACGGCTGCTGCCTCACCGCCACGGCCGTCGACGGAAACAGCTTCGAGACCGAGGCGATGAACCAGACCCTCGAGGTCACCGCGCTCGACTCCGTCGAGGAGGGTTCGAAGGTCAACCTCGAGCTGGCGATGAAGGTCGGCGAGCGCCTCGGCGGCCACATCGTCCAGGGGCACGTCGACGGCGTCGGCACGGTCTCGTCCGTCGAGGACGACGGGTTCGCGCGGCGCGTCCGCGTCGACCTCCCCGCCCAGCTTCTGCAGTTCGTCGTCGACAAGGGCTCGATCACCATCAGCGGGGTCAGCCTCACCGTCGCGGATTTGGGCGACTCTTGGGCTGAGGTTTCCCTCATCCCTGAGACCCTGGAGCGGACGAACCTCGGCGATTTGGCGCCAGGAGACCGATTGAACGTCGAGTGCGACGTGGTCGCGAAGTACGTGGAGCGATTGATGTCACCATTCGCCGAAAGGAGCAGGCGTGAGCACGATGACTGAGACGCAGAGACAAGACCAGGGGGCGACGGCGGGGGAGAGCCCGTTCGCGCCGATCGAGGAGGCGATCGAGGAGATCCGCGCCGGCCGCATGGTCGTCGTCTGCGACGGCGAGGACCGCGAGAACGAGGGCGACCTGGTGATGGCCGCCCAGTTCGCGACGCCGGAGGCCGTCAACTTCATGGCCAAGGAGGCGCGGGGTCTGATCTGCCTGGCGCTGACCGCGCAGCGCTGCGAACGGCTGGGGCTGAACCTGATGGCGGCGAAGAACGAGGCGCCGCTGCAGACCGCCTTCACGGTGACGATCGAGGCCGCCGGCGGGGTCAGCACCGGGATCTCCGCCCACGACCGCGCCCACACGATCCAGGTCGCGATCGACCCCGAGTCGGGCCCGCGCGACATCGTCGTCCCCGGCCACATGTTCCCGCTGCGGGCGAAAGAGGGCGGGGTCCTGGAGCGGACCGGCCATACCGAGGCCAGCGTCGACCTCGCCCGCCTCGCCGGCCTCACGCCCGCCGGGGTGATCTGCGAGGTGATGAACGACGACGGCACCATGGCCCGTGTCCCCGACCTCGTCCCGTACTGCCAGAAGCACGGGCTGAAGATGATCACGGTCGCCGAGCTGATCGCCTACCGGCGGCGGACCGAGAAGCTGGTCGAACGCGTCGTCGGCACCGCCCTGCCCACCGCCTTCGGCGACTTCCAGGCGGTCGGTTACCGCTCGCTGGTCGACGACAAACACCACGTGGCAATGGTCAAGGGCGAGGTCGACGGGGCCGAGGACGTGCTCGTCCGCGTCCACAGCGAGTGCCTCACCGGCGACGTCTTCCACTCGATGCGCTGCGACTGCGGCGAACAGCTGGAAGCGGCGCTCTCGATGATCGAGCGCGAGGGCCGCGGCGTCCTCCTCTACCTCTCCCAGGAGGGGCGGGGGATCGGGCTGCTGAACAAGCTGAGGGCCTACAAGCTGCAGGAGGAAGGCGCCGACACCGTCGAGGCCAACCTCAAGCTCGGCCTGCCCGCCGACCTCCGCGACTACGGGATCGGCGCCCAGATTCTCGGCGACCTCGGCCTGACCAGCATCCGCATCCTCACCAACAACCCGAAAAAGATCGTCGGGCTGGAGGGCTACGGGCTCTCGGTCTCAGAGCAGGTGCCGATCGAGTCGGTCCCCAACCCCCACAACGACGCCTACCTGCGCGCCAAGCGGGACAAGATGGGTCACCTGTTGCACCACCAAGGCCTGGCGCTCGACGAGGAGATGATCCACGACGAGGAGGAGCGCGACGCCCGCGAGGGCCGCGACGGCAAGGGCGCCGATGGCTGAGGCGGGGAGCTTCCTCGAGGAGTTCGGCGACGAGGAGAAGGCGAAGCTGGAGAAGCTGCGCTTCGCGGTTGTCGTCGGCCGCTTCTATGAGGACCTGGCGCTGCGCCTCCTCGACGGTGCCGACCACGGCTTCCAGATGGCGGGCGTGCCGATCGGCAACGTCACCCACCACTCGGTGCCCGGCGCCTACGAGCTCCCCTTCGCGGCGAAAGAAATCATCGACGGCGTCCGCCGCGACAACGCCCGCCAGAGCGGTGGCCAGGAGATCGGCGGCGTCGCCTGCCTCGGCGTCGTCATCCGCGGCGAGACCGACCACTACGACTTCGTCTGCGCCGAGTCCGCGCGCGGCATCCAGGACGTGCAGCTGGCGACCGGCGTCCCCTGCGCCTTCGGCGTCATCACCTGCGACAACATGGAGCAGGCGCTGGCCAGGGCCGGTGGCGACAAGCGCGACCAGGGCCGCAACGCCGCCCTAACGGTCGCCCGCATGGCCCTGCTGAAGCGAGAGGTCGGCGGCTAGCCTTCGGGCACCCGCACCCTGTACCATCCCGCGACCGATGGCCAAGGTATGTCACAGCTGCGGCAAGGGACCAGCGTTCGGCCAGTCCCGAAGCCACTCGATGGTCGCCACCAAGCGCCGCTTCGATCCGAACCTGCAAAAGGTGAGGATCCAGGAGAACGGCCGCCCCCTCAGGACCTACGTGTGCACGAGGTGTCTGAAGGCGGGCAAGGTCGTTAAGGCCGCCTAGCTCCTCAAGCGCCCAAAAGGCGCGAAAAAGCAGCGGGGTAGGGGGGAGAGACCGAGGCCCTGTCGACTTATGCGTCCATATGGACGCAAAACTCGACACTGCGGACGCTCGGGTCGCTCAAATCGCCGCGCGGCAGCATGGGGCGGTGACGCGGCGGCAGCTCGAAGCGTGCGGCCTGGGATCGAAAGCGATCACGATCCGCGTTCGCAAAGGTCAGCTGCACCGTTCCCATCAAGGGATCTACACGGTTGGACACCCGCCGCTCAGCTTCCGAGAACGCTTCATGGCAGCCGTGCTCGCCTGCGGCGAAGGAGCGGTGGTGAGCCACGTCTCCGCCGTCGTCCTCTGGGAGCTCCTGCGCCCGATCGACGGCCCGGTCCACATCTCCGTCCCCTCAACCTCGGGCCGCTCCCGCCGCCGAGGAATCCACCTCCACCGGTGCTCCTCCCTCAACCCGCACCCAGAGCCTTCCCCCTCGCCCTCCTACTCGCAGCAAGAAGGAGGGCGAGGGGGAAGGCTCCTTACCACCTACCGCCACAACATCCCCGTTACGACCGTCTCTCGCACCCTTGAGGACTGCCGCGCCTCAACTCTCCTGCCGTCCCATCTCCTTCGCCGCGCCACCCGACAGGCCGAGCTCAAGGGCTATCGCCTCGAGCACCTCACCACCGACCGCACCCGCTCAGACCTCGAGTCGCTCTTCCTCGCCATCGTCGACCGCTACCGCCTCCTGCACCCAGAGGTCAACGTGAAGCTAGGCCGTTGGGAAGTCGATTTCCTTTGGCGCAATGAGCGCCTCGTCGTCGAGACCGACTTCTGGGCCTACCACCGCGGCTCGGTCGCCTTCGAGGACGACCACGCCCGTGACCTCGACCTTCGCGCCGCCGGCTACTCCGTACTGCGCTACGACGACACGCAGATGGAGAACGAACCCGCCCGCATCGCCGCGGACGTCCGCCGCGCCCTCAGCGCCGCCCGCGCCGCTTAGCCGTCCGACTCGGCCGCCGCGACAACCGGGTGCTCGCCCGTCGGCGAGGGGTCGCCCTCTTCGGGCTCCACGTGCAGCTTCGGCAGGATCCGGTCGAGCCAGTCGGGGAACCACCAGGCGCGGGCGCCCAGGAGCTGCATGATCGCCGGGACGAGGACGGAGCGGATGATCACGGCGTCGATCAGGACCGCCGAGGCGAGGCCGAGGCCGAAGAGTTTGATGATCCGGTCTTCGCCGAGCATGAAGGCGGCGAAGACGGTGACCATGATCGCCGCCGCGGCGGTGATCACGCGCCCGGTCAGGGCGAGACCGCGGGTGACCGCCTCGGAGGCGTCCTTGGTGTGTTCCCACTCCTCGTGGATCCGCGACATCAGGAAGACCTCGTAGTCCATCGAGAGTCCGAAGACGATCGAGAAGAGGAAGATCGGGAAGAAGGCGATGATCGGGCCGGTGCTGTCGACGCCGATCAGGCTCGCGCCCCAGCCCCACTGGAAGACGGCGACGATCAGCCCGAAGGCGGCGCCGATCGAGAGCAGGTTCATCGCGATCGCCTTCAGCGGCACCCAGACCGAGCGGAAGACGATCATCAGCAGCAGCGCCGAGAGCAGGACGACGACGCCGATGAAGAGCGGCAGCTTTTCGGAGATCGCGTTGCCGAAGTCCTCGAAGATCGCATTGACGCCGCCGACGTGGATCTGCGCCCCGGTCGTTGCCTCCGCTTCCGGAATCGCTTCGCCGCGGATGCGGTCGAGCAGGTCGGTGGTGTCGACGCTCTGCGGTGAGGTCGTCGGGTAGAGCTGGAAGACGCCGACGGTCTTGTTCGGGTTGAGGGTGACGTCGGTGACCGCTTCGACGCCTTCTTCGTCCTGCAGCTGGTTGTGGAGATCCTGCAGGACTTCGTCGTTGCCCTTTTCGGGCAGTTCGGCGGCGATCACGAAGGGCCCGTTGAAGCCCGGCCCGAAGCCTTCGGCGAGCAGGTCGTACGCTTCGCGCGTGGTCGTCCCCGCCGGGTCGGTGCCGGCGTCGTTGGTGCCGAGGCGGAGCGAGAGGGTCGGGATGCAGAGGGCGAGCAGCAGGGCGCCGGAGAGCAGCGCCGCCGTCCACGGCCGCCGCTGGATCTTGTTGCTCCAGCGCTCCCACCAGGTGCCTTCGTCGACGCTGCGGCGGCCGCGGCCTAGGCCGGGAATCCGCAGCCGGTCGACGCGCCGGCCGACGATCGTCAGCAGCGCCGGCAGCAGGGTCAGGGCGCTGACCATCGTGAAGAAGACCGCTATCGCCGCCGCCATCGCCACCCCGTAGAGGAAGCTGAGGCCGAGCAACATCATTCCCAGCAGGGCGATGATCACGGTGATCGCGGCGAAGAGGACGGCGCGGCCGGCGGTGTCGATCGCGGCGATCGCCGCCTGCTGCGGCTCGAAGCCCTCCGCCAGCCCGTTGCGGAAGCGGGTGAGGATGAAGAGGGCGTAGTCGACGCCGACGCCGAGCCCGATCATGAAGGCAAGCTGCGGCGCGAAGTCGGCGGTGTTGAAGACGTGGGTGCCGAGGGTGATGAAGCTGATCCCCACCCCGAGGGCGAAGAGGGCGGTAATCAGCGGCAGCCCCATCGCCACCACGGAGCCGAAGGTCAACAGGAGGACGATGATCGCCGCCAGCACGCCGATCCCCTCCGAGAAGCTTTCTTCTTCTTCGCCCCGGACTTCCTCGATCGGCGAGCCGCCGAGCTCGATCTGCAGGCCGTCGCCGCCGGCGTCCTGCGCCGTCTCCATCACCCGCTTGGCTTCCTCGGTGTCGAGGTTGGGGCCGGCGACGTCGAACTGGACGGTCGCGTAGGCGATCTTGCCGTCGTCGCTGATCGCGGCGGCGCCACCGCCCTTGCCGTAGGGGCTGGCGACTTCGCTGACGTGCGGTTCCTTTTCGACTTCGGCGAAGACCGTCTTCATCTTCCGTTCCACGGCCGGCGAGTCGACGCCGGATTCCGCCTTGAAGACGATCTGGGCGACTTCCCCCGACTGCGCCGGGAACTTGTCTTCGAGGAGGTCGAGCGCTTCCTTGGAGTCGGAGTCCGGGAGGCTGAATTCTTCGCTGAAGTCGGCCCCGACCATGCCGGAGATCGCGCCCATCGCGAAGAGGGCGACGATCCAGCTGATGATCACCGTCTTGCGGTGACCGGTGGTCCAGGTGGCAAAGCGACGCATTGGCGCGGGCACCGTACCAATGCAGGGGGCGGCGAGGCGTGAACGATCTCACGTCGCGGCCGGGGACTAGATTCCCTGCAGATGCCCGAACCCCAGATCGCCCGCTTCCGGCGGGTAATCAGCTCTGCATATGCCTCCCTGGAGGCGCGCCGCCAGGAGGTCAACGACCTCAACGTCTTCCCGGTCGCCGACGGCGACACCGGCGACAACATGGCGATGACGCTGCGCGCGGTGATGGAGGAGCTCGACCATCTCGACGGCCAGTCGGTCGACGAGGTCGGCCGCACCGAGCTGGTCCAGGCCCTCGCGCGGGCGGCGCTAATGGGGGCCCGCGGCAACTCCGGCGTCATCCTCAGTCAGATCGTCCGCGGCGCCGCCGAGGAGCTGGCCAGCCGCCCCGGCGAGCTGATCGACCCGACTCTCGTCGCCGCCGCCTTCGCCCGTGCCGCCGACGCCGCCTACGACTCGGTCCGCGACCCGGCCGAGGGGACGATGCTGACCGTCTTCCGCGAGATGGCCCACTCGCTCTCCCGCCAGCTCGCCCACCTCGAGAAGGACGAGCAGCGGCTCGGCAGCGACGCCGGCGAAGAGCAGCAGGACGCCGTCCTCGCCAAGGTCCTGGAACGGGCGATCGAAGACGGCGAGCGCGCCGTCGCCCGCACCCCCGAGCAGCTCGAGGTGCTGCGCGAGTCCGGCGTCGTAGACGCCGGCGGCCATGGCCTCGTCCTCATCCTCGCCGGTGTCGTCGCCGCCCTGCGCGGGGACGGCGACGAGCCCGAGGTCGCCCACTACGAGCCTCCGCGCCGCAGCCTCCCGCACCACGAGGACAGCCGCTACCGGTACTGCACCAACTTCATCGTCTCCGGCCGCGGCCTCGAAAACCGCGAGTTCCTGCCGCGGCTGGAGAGGCTCGGTGACTCGGTCCTCGTCGTCGGCGACGACGCCACCCTCAAGGTCCACGTCCACACCGACGAGCCCGAGACCGCGGTCGCCGTCTTCGACGGGGTCGGCGAGGTGACCAACCTCGACGTCGCCGACATGCGCGAGCAGATGGCCGAGCGCGACGCCCGCCTCGCTTCGGGCCGCACCGGCGTCGTCGCGGTCGCCGCCGGCGACGGCCTCCTGCGCCTGTTCGGCGAGCTCGGCGCCCACGTCGTCCCCGGCGGCGAGACCCTCAACCCCTCGACCTACGAGCTGCTCGCCGGGATCCACAGCGTCGCCGCCGACGAGGTCCTCGTCCTGCCCAGCTCCTCGAACGTGATCATGGCCGCCGAGCGCGCCTGCGAGCTCTCCGACAAACCGGCCCGGGTGGTGGCGGCGACATCGCAGCAGGCGAGCCTGCTGGCGCTGGTCGAGCTCGACCCCGACGCATCGCTGGACGAAAACGCCGAGCGGCTCGAGGAGGCGCTGGCGGGCGTCGGGACCGGCGGCATCGCCCCCGCCGCCCGCGACGACGCCCAGGGCCGCTTCCGCAAGGGCGACGCGGTCGGCTTCGCCGGCGGCGAGATCGTCGCCTGGGGCGGGGCGGGCTCGACCCTGACCCAGACCCTGCAGCACCTCGCCGAGGGCGCCGAGATCGTCACCGTGATCGCCGGCGAGGGGGCGCCGATCGCGCTCGAGGATCTCGACACCCATGCCCCCGACGGGGTCGAGATCGAGACCCACGAGGGGGACAGCCGAGCTGGTGGTGGCTGCTGGCCGCCCAGTAGTGCGGTCCTTCGCCGGCGAGCGCGAGCTGGGGCGCGGCGAGCTTCTGAACGCGCCACTGCACTGGCCGCGCCCGAGCGTCCTCGAGCAGGGCCTGGGAGCCCTCCGCGGCATCGGCCCGAAAACCGCCGAAGCGGCAGCGGCCGCCGGCCTCCGAACCGTCGGCGACCTCCTCTACCACGTCCCCAGAAGGCACCGGGACCTGCGGATCAGGGAGCTGGGAGACCTCAAATCGGGGGAGACCGCGACTGTTCTGGTCGAAGTACAGGGATCGCAACCCCGTCCATTTCGCAAAGGCCGCCTCCGCATGGTCAGCGTCAAAGTCGGCGACGCAACCGGCCATGTCCGCGCGACCTGGTTCAACCAACCCTGGGTCGCCGCGAAGCTCACTCCCGGCACCGAGCTCCTGATGACCGGCAAATACAGCGGCAAAGGCTTCGCAGTAAGCGAATGGGAGCTCGCTGCTTCTGCGGGTGGCGAGGGCGCCGGGGACCCCGAGCATCCTGCGCAGGGGTCCCCGAACAACCGGCGACGGGACCCGGCGGCCGAGAGCATGGTCCCTGTCCACGGAGCCACCGAATCCCTCCGCCCCGCCCAGATCCGCGATTGGGTGGAGCAGGCGATCGCCCTCGCCCCGAACGCGATCGAGGGCCTCCCATCCGACCTCCGCGCCCGCCGCAACCTCGCGTCCGTCGGCGACGCCCTCACCGTCGTCCACTTCCCCAGGGACGCCGAAGAACTCAAGCCCGCCTACGAGCGCCTCGCCTTCGAAGAGCTGTTCCTCCACCAGGCGCTGCTGGCGAGCCGCAAGAGCAGCCACCGGACCGCGCGGCCGGCGCCGCGGCTGGGGAAGCCGGGCGACCTCGTCGCCCGCTGGCTCGACTCGTTGCCCTTCGAGTCGACCGGCGACCAGCTGCAGGCCTTCGACGAGATCGAGCGCGACCTCGACTCCGGCGAGCCGATGCAGCGGCTGCTGATGGGCGAGGTCGGCTCCGGCAAGACCGTCGTCGCCGTCTACTCGATGCTGCGGGCGCTCGAAGCCGGCTTCCAGGCGGCGCTGATGGCGCCGACCGAGACGCTCGCCGAGCAGCACGCGATCACCCTCGGCAGGCTGCTCGCCGAAGAGGCGATCCCGTTCTCCCTGCTGACCGGTTCGACGCCGGCGCCGGTCCGCCGCCGCGCCCTCGACCAGCTCGCCAGCGGCGAGGTGGGACTGATCCTGGGGACCCACGCGCTGATCGAGCCGACCGTCCGCTTCGCCCGCCTCGGCCTCGTCGTCGTCGACGAGCAGCACCGCTTCGGCGTCTCCCAGCGCCGCGCCCTCGACGAGAAGGGGGTGGAGGGGATGGCGCCGCACGTCCTTCACATGACCGCGACGCCGATCCCCCGCACGCTCGCCCTGACCGAGTACGGCGACCTCGACACCACCGCCCTGCACGAGCTGCCGGCCGGGCGCCAGCCGGTGACCACCCACCTCGTCAGCGAGGACCAGCGCGGCACGGCGTTCGAGTTCCTGCGCAAGCAGCTGCGCGAGGGGCGACAGGCGTTCGTCGTCTGCCCGCTGGTCGGCGAGTCGGAGAAAGTGGCGGGAAAAGCGGCTGCGGTCGAGGCCGAGCGGCTCCGTGAAGGCGAGCTGCGCGAGTTCCGGGTCGGGCTCCTGCACGGGCAGATGCACTCGACCGAGAAGGCGAAGGCGATGCGGGCCTTCGCCGCCCAGGAGACCGACGTCCTCGTCTCGACCACGGTGATCGAGGTGGGGATTGACGTCGCCAACGCGACGGTGATGATCATCGAGGGAGCCGAGCGCTTCGGCGTCTCCCAGCTGCACCAGCTGCGCGGGCGGGTCGGCCGCGGCGAGCACCCGAGCCAGTGCCTGCTGTTCGCCGAAGAAGCCGGCGAGATGGCGCAGAAGCGACTCGCCGCCGTGGCGCGGGAGGGGGACGGCTTCAAGCTCGCCGAGATCGACCTCGAACTGCGGGGAGCGGGGGAGATCCTCGGCACCCGCCAGAGCGGCCTCGCCCGCTTCGCCGTCGCCAAGCTGCCCGAGGACGGCCCGCTGCTGCTCGAAGCCCACCACGAGGTGCTGGCCCTGCTCCAGCGCCACGGCTCCCTCTCCGATCCCGGCCTCGGCCCGCTGCTCGACGCCGCCCACCGCCGCTTCGGCACCGGCGCGGCCGACCCGATTCCCCTATGAAGTGGCCCTGATGAGAGAGCGCTTCTTATGAGAGTCATCGCCGGCGAGCTGAAAGGCCAGCGCCTCGTCGCCCCCAGAGGCTGGAAGGTCCGCCCGACCTCCGACCGCGTCCGCGAGGCGGTCTTCTCCGCCCTCGGCGACCGCGTCGCCGGCGCCCTCGTCCTCGACCTCTATTGCGGCACCGGGGCGCTGGCGATCGAGGCGCTCTCACGCGGCGCCGAGCGCGCCGTCCTCGTCGACCGTGACACCCGTCCCGCCCTCGGCAACGTCCAGCGCCTCGGCCTCGGCGAGCGGGCCGAGCTGGTCCGCGCCGACGCCGGCCGTTGGCTGGGAGAGGTTTCGTCTGCCACGTTTGCGGGGAAATTCGACCTCGTCTTCATCGATGCCCCTTATAGACTCGCCGACCTCGTGGCCAAAGACCTCAACATCCACCTGCCGAAGCTGCTCGCCGCCGACGGCCGCGCCGTCGTCGAGAGTGGTGCCCGCCGGCCGCTGCGGATCGATTCGCTGGAGCCGCTGCGGCAGCGCCGCTACGGCGCCGCCGACGTCACCATCTACGCGGAGGCGAGCCGATGAGCGAGAAGAACGGGACGGTCGTCTGTCCCGGCAGCTACGACCCGGTCACCAACGGCCACCTCGACATCATCACCCGCACCTCGAACGTCTTCGACCGCGTCGTCGTCGGCGTCGTCAACAACCCGGTGCGCAAGCAGAAGACGCTCTTCACCGCCGAGGAGCGCCGGGCGTTCATCGAGGAGGCGACCGCCGATCTTGCGAACGTCGAGGTCCAGATCTTCGCCAACCTGCTGGTCGAGTTCGCCCGCGAAAACGAGGCGAAGGCGATCGTCAAGGGGCTGCGGGCGATCTCGGACTTCGAGTACGAGTTCGAGATGGCGCAGCTGAACCGCAAGCTCGACCCGGGGATCGAGAGCATCTACGTGATCGCTTCTCCCCACTACAGCTTCCTCTCGTCCACCGGGGTGAAGGAGATGGCCACCTTCGGCGGCAACGTCTCCGACCTCGTTCCGGCCGCCGTCGCAGCGGCTCTGGGAGACCGCCTGCCCGACAGGTAGGCTGTGCGACACCAGTCCGTCCGCTTGGGCGCCGCGTTGCAAAAAAACGCTCTTTTATCGGCTTGATCCCTAAAACCCCCGCATACACGTAGGCTTACGATCTTCATATGGACGTCCTGGTCCTCATAGACAAGCTCGATGACGTAGTTCACAACGCCCGTCCGGTCCCGTTGACGGATCAGGTGCGCGTGGATCGGGAGGAGATTTACGACCTCCTGGACCAGATGCGTGCGACGATCCCGGAGGAGATCAAGCAGGCGCGGTGGATCGTCAAGGAGCGCCAGGAGATGCTGGCGGAGGCCAAACGCGAGGCCGAGCGGATCGTCCGCGAGGCTCGCGAGCAGCAGGCTCGTCTGATCTCCGACGAGGAGGTCACCAAGCAGGCCGAGCGCGCCGCCGACGAGATCGTCGAGGACGCCCGCACCCGCGAGCGCGAAATCCGCCTCGGCGCCGAGGACTACGCCGACGAGATCCTCAACACCCTCGAAGTGAACCTGCAGAAGTTCCTCGCCGCCGTCCAGCGTGGCCGCGACCGGCTAGCCGGCCGCGAGGAGGAACAGCCGCAGCCCGAGCTCGACCAGCAGCCTTAGGGCGGGCTCTCAAGCTCGGGCGCAGCCGAGATTCGCCACACCAGGGTGTGGTCAAACTCCGATGCGCTGTCGGCTACTCGAGTTTCAGGTCCTTCAGGGCTGACCAGCGGGGGTCGGTTGCTTCCTCGTGCTCGTGGGGGTTGTCGTTGAGGGACTCGCCGCAGATCGGGCAGAGGCCGGCGCAGTCGGGGCGGCAGAGGATCCGGGTGGGGAGGGCGAGGATGGTCGCGTCGTGGGCCCAGCGGCCGATGTCGAGCTCGTCCTCGGAGACGTAGGGGCTGCGCAGTTCCGGGTCGTCAGTCCCGGCCTGGTCGATCTCGCGCGCTTCGACGTCAAGGTCGAGCTGACCTGGTTCGAGGCAGCGCATGCAGGGCCCTTCCAGATGCACCGAGAAGGTGAGGCGGAAGGCGAAGCCGTTGCTGGGGCGCGAGACCTCGAGCCGTACCGTCGGCGCCCAGGGGTCGGGCTTGTAGGTCTGGCCGGCGAGCTCGAAGGGCTCCAGCGCGACCGGCACGTCGATCCGCTTCCCCTCGCCATGGGCCAGCGTCAGTCGGGAAAGGTCGATGATCGTCTGCGGCGCCTGTGACATGCTCCCGACGAGGTTACGAAATGGGTCAATTCGACTGGAAGCCAGACACCTACTCGGAGCTGATCCGCTCCGAGGTCCCACGCTACGACGAGCTGCAGGAGCAGGCGATCGCGGCGATCCCGTTCCCACCCGAGCGGGTGCTCGAGCTGGGGATGGGTACGGGGGAAACGACCCGGCGCCTGATCGAGGCCTACCCGGACTCCTGGGTGATCGGCCTCGACTCCAGCGCCGACATGGTCTTCCGGGCGCGGGAGATGTACGACGACGTGCAGCTGGCGCGGATCGAGGATCCCCTGCCCGAGGGCCCCTGGGACCTCGTCATCGGCGTCCTCTCGATCCACCACCTGCGCAGCGACCTGAAGAAAAACCTCTTCCGCCAGGTCAAAGACCAAGCCCGAGCCTTCGTCATCGGCGACATCGTCAAAGCAGACGTACAGGTCGCCCCGATCGAGGAGGATTACGACTTCCCCGAGACCGCCGAAGACCTAGCAGCATGGAGCGGAGGGACGGTCACCTGGCAGCAAGATGATCTGGCGGTGGTGCGAGCGGTGTACTGAGGACGGTGACGGGGACCCCTCACCAGACACATCTCGCTTATGGCTCGCTGTTGAGTGTCTGGAGAGGGGTCCCCGTCACCGTCTGCGACACGTTTTTGGCTGCTGGCCGCTACTATCCCGCGACCGATGGCTGTCCCTAAGAAGAGAACTTCGAGTGCGCGGCGCGATAAGCGGCGTGCTCAGCACAAGGCTGGGAAGCCGAACTTGAATAGCTGCCCGCGCTGCCACAGCCCGCGGCTGCCGCATCGCGTCTGCCCGACCTGCGGCACCTACGCCGGGCGCGAGGTCGTCGCCCAGCGGATCGCCGATCCCTCGGCGCCCCACACGCACGAGTAATCGTGGCGCAGGACCGCGCGGTGACCGTGGCCCTCGACGGCTACGGCGCTGAGCAGGGCTTTGACGTGCTCGCAGAGGGCGCCCGCCTGGCCGCCGCCGACGGGATTGGTGTCCGCGTCTTCGGACCGCGGCGCCCGCTCGGGCTCGACGACGTCCAGGAGGTCGAGGTCGTCGACACCGCCGAGTTCATCGGCAACGACGAGGACCCGGTACCGGCGGTGCGGGCGAAGAAGGAAGCCTCGGTTGTCCGCGCCGCCCGTGAGGTGGCCGAGGGTGGCGCCGACGCGCTCGTCAGTCTGCGGCTCGACCGGGGCGACGATGGCCGCCGCGACCTTCGGCATGCGCCGCCTCAAGGGCGTGCAGCGCCCCGCGCTCGCCGTGCAGCTGCCGGTGCCCGGCAAAGCGGTCCTCTTCCTCGACGTTGGTGCCAACGTCGAGGTTCGTGCCCAGCATCTCGTCCAGTTCGCCTTCCTCGGCGCCGCCTTCAGCGACGCCGTCCTCGAAGTCGAAGATCCGAGCGTCGGCCTGCTCACGGTCGGCGAGGAGTCGGGCAAGGGACGCGAGGAGGTCGTCGAGGCTCACCGGCTGCTCAGCGGCGCCGCGGGGATCAACTTCGCCGGCAACGTCGAGGGACGAGACCTCCCCGCGGCGAAGACCGACGTCGTCGTCACCGACGGCTTCACCGGCAACATCGCGCTGAAGCTCTTGGAGGGCACCGCGAAGACGGTCGCCGCGGCGGTCGGCGACGCCGCCCGCTCGAACCCGATGGCCGCGGTCGGTGGGCTGCTGCTGAAACCGTCCCTGAACGGGCTTCGCCGCGAGCTCCACCCGGACGCCACCGGCGGCGCGATCCTCCTTGGCCTGCGCGGGATCGCCTTCGTCGGCCATGGCAGCTCCGGCGCCGAGGGGATCGCCAACGCCGTCCGCCTCGCCGCGCGCTGCGCCGAAGTCGACGCCGTCGGCCGCACTGCGGCGCTGCTGGCCGAGGGCGGCGCCGGCCGCGGCGCCCTCGCCGGTGACAGAGCCGAGTGATAAACAAGACACAAGATGAACCGCGACGAAGTCCTGACCCTGGTTCGCGAGCACCTCGCCGAGGAGCTCGAAGTCGAGATCGGGCGGATCGACGAGGGAACCCGCTTCAAGGAGGACCTCGACGCCGACTCGCTGGATCTCTATGAGCTGGTGATGGAGCTCGAGGACCGCTACGGCGTGACGGTGAGCGAGGAGCAGGCGACCCACATCAAGACGGTCGGCGACGCGGTCGGCTTCGTGCTCGAGCACGCGCCCGCCTGAGCGGTGGCACCCCAGCCGGCTTCCCCCGTCGCAGCGCTGGCCGCGCTGATCGACGAGCTGCCCGATGACCTGCGCCGGCAGGCGCTCACCCACTCCTCCTGGACCGAGCGGCGGGTCGACTCCTTTGAGCGCCTCGCCTTCCTGGGCGACAGCGTCCTCGGCCTCGCCGTTGCCACCCGCGTCTACGAGAGCTTCCAGAAGCTCGCCGCAGGCGGCCTCACCAAGGTCCACAACCAGTCGGTCAGCGGGGTCTCCTGCGCCGAGGTGGGGACGCTGCTCGGGGTGCCGGAGATGTTGCGGGCGAACGAGCCCGAGGGGATCGTCGGGGCGATCCCGGCCGAGATCCTCCTCGACGGCGGCCGGCCGCTGCCGGAGGCGACCGAGGCCCTGATCGGGGCCTGTTACGTCGCCTTCGGCTTCGAGCGGACCGCGGCGGCGGTGGCGGCGGCCTTCGAGCCGCGGATCGAGCTCGCCTCCGAGACCCGGATCGATTTCAAGTCCGCCCTGCAGGAGCTTTTGGCCCAGCGCGGAGCGCGCGTAATCTACGAGGTGATCGCGGCGACGGGTCCCCCGCACCAGCGCACATTCGAGGTGGCGGCGATCGTCGACTCCGAGCGGGTCGGGAGGGGGAAAGGGCGGAGCAAGAAGGCGGCCGAGCAGATCGCCGCCGAGGAGGCATTGGCGCATCTTGGGGGTTAATCCAGCGGCTGTTGCGTCCGAGGGGACCGGGAGCATTCGGGCGATGCGGGGTGCCTGCGCATGTATCTGAGGTCGATCTCGATGAAGGGCTTCAAGTCCTTCCCCGAGCGCACGACCCTGGAGTTCTCCCCAGGGGTCAGCGTCATCGTCGGCCCCAATGGCTCCGGCAAGAGCAACATCACCGACGCCGTCCTCTGGGCGCTCGGCGAGCAGAGCCCGGGGGCGATCCGCGGCGCCTCGATGCAGGACGTGATCTCCGCCGGCGGCAAAGGAATCAGCCAGCGCCGCGCCGCCGAGGTCGAGGTGACGATCGACAACTCCGACGGCCGCGCCACCACCGAGTTCTCCGAAATCGCGGTCGAGCGGCGGCTCGACCGCTCCGGCGACAGCGGCTACCGGCTGAACGGCGCCCGCTGCCGCCTCGCCGACGTCACCGACGTCCTCTCCGACACCAACCTCGGCCGCGAGATGCACTCGGTGATCAGCCAGGGACGGGTGGAGACGATCGTCCACTCGAAGCCGCGTGAGCGGCGGCTCCTGGTCGAGGAGGCAGCCGGTCTCGGCAAGCACCGCAAACGCCGGCGGCGGGCCGAGCTGAAGCTGCGCTCGGCGCAGGACAACCTTGATCGCGCCCTTGACGTCGAGCGCGAGGCGCGGGCGCGGCTGCGGCCGCTGAAGCGCCAGGCGCAGGCGGCGGAGCTGGGGGCGCGGATCGAGCGCGAGGAGCTGGGCCTGAAGGCGCAGCTGGTCTCCGAGGAGCTGCGCTTCGGCGCCGACCGTGCTGCCGCCGCCGAAAAGGCGGCGTCGAAGGCGCGCGGGGTACGCGGCAAGCTCGAGGAACAGCTCTCCGAGGTGGCAAAACGGCGCTCGGCGGCCGAGGAGCGCTTCGCCGCTCGCGACCGTGAGCGCACCCAGGCCTGGGGCCTGCTGACGAAGCTGCGCGGCGAGCAGGAGCGGGTCGCGGTCCGGGTCGCCAACCTCTCCAGCCGCGAGGCCGAGCTGGAGGCGGGGCTGGAGAACCTGCGGACGGAGATGGGGCCGCTGACGCTCGACGTCGGCCCGGGCTCTTCGCCGGGCGACCGGGCGCGGAAGCTGGAAGAGGAGCTGGGGGAGATCGATGCCGGGTTGCGGACGGCTACGGACGGCCTCGGGGTCGCCCGCTCCGCCGATGCCGCCGAGTCGGCGCGCGAGTCGGCGCTGGGCCACGTCCGCGAAGGCGCCGAGCGCGCCTCCCGCCACGCCAAACGCGCCGAGGGGCTGCTCGGCGAGCGCCATCGCGAGCGGATGCGCGCGCGCCTTGCCGCCGGCGAGGCGCTGCTCGACGACGTGCGAAGCGCCTTGAAGGCCGCTGAAGCGGCCGGGGCAGCGATCCGCGCCCGGGTCGACGCGATCGAGCGCAAGGTGGTCGGCGGCCCCGACGACGGCGACGAGATCGCCGATGAGCTGCGCCGCTGCTCCCAGCAGGAGTTCGAGCTGCAGGCGCAGATGAAGGAGACCTCCGACGAGCTGACCCGGGCCGAGGTCGAGGCCGCCCACCTCGGCGACCGCCGGGCCGAGGCCGCGCGCGAGCTGGCGGCGATCGCCAAGCGGCTGGGCGAGGAGATCCCGCCGGCCGAGGAGGCTCTGGCCGAGGAGGCGCGCAGCGAGATCGACCGCAAGCTGGAGCGGCTGGAGCGGCGGCGGGCGCAGATCGGCCCGGTCAACCCGCTGGCCGAGCAGGAGTACGAGGAGGCGCGCGAGCATGTGGAGTCGCTGCAGGCGCAGCGCGAGGACATCGAGCGTTCGATGCGGGAGCTCGAGTCGCTGATCCGCGACATCGACGAGGAGATCGAGCGGGCCTTCGAGGAGACCTTCGAGGCAACCGCCAAAAACTTCGAAGAGATGGTCGAGCACCTCTTCCCGGGCGGCCGCGGCCGCTTGCGCCGGGTCAGCCTGCGCCCGGTCCGCGACGACGAGCGCCCGGCGGGCGAGCAGGAGGCACCGACCGACGCCGAGCCCGAGCCCGAGGAGGAGGAAGAGCAGCGCGACGAGCAGGGGGTCGAGATCGAGGTCACCCCGGCCGGCAAGTCGACGCGGAAACTGCAGCTGCTCTCCGGCGGTGAGAAGTCCCTCGTCGCCCTCGCCTTCGTCTTTGCCGTCTTCCTCGCCCGGCCCTGCCCCTTCTACATTCTCGACGAGGTCGAGGCCGCCCTCGACGACGCCAACATCGACCGCTTCCTGCAGCTGATCCGCCGCTTCTCCGACCGCGCCCAGTTCGTCATCGTCACCCACCAGAAACGGACGATGGACGCCGCCGACGTCCTCTACGGGGTCAGCATGGGCGGCGACGGCGTCACCAAGATCGTTTCCAAGCGGCTGCCGCGGGATGTTGCCGAGGACGACGGTGAAGGCGAGGCGCCCGGTCTTTCTGCTGTGGCTTGATGATGGGGAGGGGTCGGTACCCCATCTCCAGACACATCTCGCTTATGGCTCGCTGTTGAGTGTCTGGAGACGGGGTATCGACCCCTCCTACGACAGGGGTTGAGGGTCGGTAGTTTTCTCCGTCGTGGCTACTAGTTGGCAGGAGATCGTTGATCTGGGGGCGCGGAGTGCTTCTGCGGTGGTTACCGCCGAGGAAGAGGCGCCGGAGCAGCGGCGCGGGGTCTTCAGGAAACTTCGGGAGAGCCTTTCGAAAAGCCGGCAGGCGCTGACCGAGGAGATCTCGGCCAGCCTCTTCGACAAGATCGACGATGAGACTTGGGAGCTTTTGGAGGAGGCGCTGATTCTGGCCGACGTCGGGGCTCCGACCACCGCCGCGGTCGTCGAGCGGCTTGAGCAGGAGGTCGAGTCGGGGGCGGTGCCGATGGACGGGGTCGCGGTGCGGGACCGCTTGATCGAGATCCTCGCCGAGGTGGCCTCGACCGGACGGGCGCCGATCGACCTCAGCGCCGAGCCGGCGATCCTGATGATGGTCGGGGTCAACGGCACCGGCAAGACGACGACTATCGGCAAGATCGCCTGGCACCTGAGCAAGGAAATGGGTCTCAGCGTGGTGATGGCCGCCGCCGACACCTACCGCGCCGCCGCCGCCGAGCAGCTGGAAACCTGGGCCGAGCGCGCCGGCGCCGAGCTCGTCCGTGGCGAAGAGGGGTCTGACCCGGGCGCCGTCGCCTACGACGCGATCAACGCGGCCCGCGCCCGCGACGCCGACGTCGTCATTGTCGACACCGCCGGTCGCCTCCACACCCAGACCAACCTGATGGACGAGCTGGCGAAGGTCTGCCGGGTAATCCAGAAGCAGATCCCCGAGGCGCCGCACGAGACCCTGATCTCGATCGACGCGACGACCGGCCAGAACGGCCTCCGCCAGGCGAAAATCTTCTCCGAGGCGGTCGAAGTCGACGGCGTCGTCCTGACCAAGCTCGACGGCACCGCCCGCGGCGGCATCGCTCTCGCGATCGCCTCCGACCTCGGCATCCCGGTGAAGCTGATCGGCGTCGGCGAGACCCTCGAGGACCTGCGCCCCTTCGACCCGGGCGACTACGCGAAAGCGCTGCTCGCCGAGTAGCCATTCGTCTGTTCCTTTTCGTTGTCTGGGACCGATAAGGAACAGACGAGCGTCCCGTAAGCTGCGCGGACATGTTCGACCAGCTATCTGAGCGCCTGCAGTCGACCCTCTCCGAGGTCCGCTCGCGCGGGAAACTGAGCGAGTCCGACGTCGACTCGGCGATGCGCGAGATCCGCCTCGCGCTGCTCGAGGCCGACGTCAACTTCAAAGTCGTCAAAGCCTTCACGAAGACGCTGAAGGAACGCTGCCTCGGCTCCGACGTGCTGGAAAGCCTCGATCCCGGCCAGCAGGTGGTGAAAATCGTCAACGAGGAGCTCGCCTCGCTGATGGGCGGCACCGGCTCGGAGCTGGCGATGGCGACCAGCGGGCCGACCGTGATTCTGATGGCGGGCCTGCAGGGCTCCGGTAAGACGACCGCCTGCGCCAAGCTCGCCCAGTTCTTCAAGAAGGAGGGCAAGGACGTCGCCCTCGCCGCCTGCGACGTCTACCGCCCGGCCGCGGTCGAGCAGCTGGTGACGATGGGCGGCCGCGCCGGCGCCCACGTCTACGAGCAGGGCACCGAGGCTGACCCCGTCGACATCGCCTCCTGGGCGCTCGACCAGGCCCAGGCCGAGCGCCGCGACGTGCTGATCGTCGACACCGCCGGCCGCCTCCACATCGACCAGGACCTGATGGCCGAGCTGGCGAAGATCCGCAAGAAGACGCGCCCGCACGACGTCCTCCTCGTCGTCGACGCGATGACCGGCCAGGACGCCGTCGGGGTCGCCGAATCCTTCGCCGAGGTGGCCGAGTTCGACGGCGTCGTCATGACCAAGCTCGACGGCGATGCCCGCGGTGGCGCCGCCCTCTCGGTCAAAGCGGTGACCGGCAAGCCGATCCTCTTCGCCTCGACCGGCGAGAAAATCGAGGACTTCGACAAGTTCCACCCCGACCGCATGGCGCAGCGGATCCTCGGCATGGGCGACGTCCTCAGCCTGATCGAGAAGGCCGAGCAGCAGGTCGACGAGAAGGAAGCCGAAGAGCTGCAGGAGAAAATGCGGAAGGACCAGTTCTCGCTCGAGGACTTCCTCACGCAGATGAAGCAGGTCCGCAAAATGGGGCCGCTGAGCGGAATCCTCGGAATGCTCCCGGGCATGGGGGCGATGAAGCAGCTGAAGAACGCCGACATCGACGAAAAGGAGCTCGACCGCGTCGAGGCGATCATCCTCTCGATGACGCCGGGGGAGCGGGCCAACCCGGGGCTGATCAACGGCTCCCGGCGCAAACGGATCGCCAACGGCTCGGGGACCAAAGTCCAGCAGGTCAACCACCTGGTCAAACAGTTCGACCAGATGCGGGTGCTGATGAAATCGATGGCGAACGGGCGGATGCCGACGCCGCAGCAGATGGCCCAGTTGGCGGGCGGAAACCAGCGCGCACCGCGCCCGAGGGCCCGCAGACGCTAATCCCAGATCAGTCGGCGCATCCTCCGCTTCGCGTCCGGGTGCGCCTTTTCTGTAACCTGCCCCGCCTTATGGCAGTCCGAATCAGACTTAGACGCGTGGGTTCCAAGAAGAACCCGATCTGGCGCATCGTCGTCGCCGACAAACGCTCGCCGCGTGACGGCCGCACGATCGAGACGATCGGCCAGTACAACCCGCAGACCGAGCCCTCGACGATCAACATCGACGAGGATCGCGCCCGCCACTGGCTCGAGCACGGGGCCCAGCCCTCGGAGACGGTGGCGACCCTGCTGCGGACCAAGGGCATCAAAGCCTCCGGCACCTAGAGATGACGGAGCTGCTCGAGTTTCTCGTCAAGGCCCTCGTCGAGGACCCGGAGGCGGTCGTGGTCGAGGAGCTCGAAGAGGACGGTGACCTCGTCTACGAGATCTCGGTCGCCGACGGCGACCTCGGTCGCGTGATCGGCAAAGGGGGAAGGATCGCGAACGCGATCCGGACGATCGCCAAGGCGGCCGCGGTGCGGATCGACCGGCGCGTGATCGTCGACATCCTCGACTGAGGCGCTTCGCCCGCGCGTGCGCCTCGACGTCTTCACCCTCTTCCCCGAGGCCTTCGACTGGTTCCAGACGCAGCGCTCGGTCCAGAACGCGCTCCGCGAGGGCAACGAGTTCCGGCTTGTCAACTACCGCGACTCGACCCCGCTGAGCGCCGGCCAGGTCGACGACTCGCCCTACGGCGGCGGTGCCGGGATGGTGCTGCGGGTCGACGTGGTCGACGCGGCGCTGCAGGCCACCTATGGCGACGGGCCGCGGCCGCGGATCGTCCTGCTCTCGCCGACCGGGCCACTGCTCGACGACCCGATCGCCGATGAACTGGTCGCCGAGCCCCACGTCGCCCTGCTCTGCGGTCGCTACGAGGGCTTCGACGACCGTGTCCACCGGCACCTCGCCGACGACGAGCTCTCGATCGGCCGCTACGTCCTCGCCGGCGGCGAGCTGCCGGCGATGGTCGTCGCCGACGTCCTCATGCGCAAGCTCCCCGGCGCCCTCGGCCACGAGGACTCCGCCGTCGAGGAGTCCTTCAGCCACGCCCTCGAGGGGATGCCCGAGTACCCGCACTTCACCCGCCCGCCGAGCTACCGCGGCTGGGAGGTGCCCGAGGTTTTGCTCTCCGGCGACCACGGCAAAGTGCGGCAGTGGCGGCTCGAGCAGAGCCGGCTGCGGGCCGAGCAGTTCGAAAAGGACGCGGAATAGCTACCATTCCGCGACCGCGCGGTTCCCGCAACTGGGTCCCGGCGGTTTTTTCTCGCAGCAATCCCTCTTATGAGCTCTGTAATCGACAGCATCGAGCGCGCCCAGCTGAGGCAGGGCCTGCCCAATTTCGCCCCTGGTGACCGTGTCCGCGTCCATTTCCAGGTGATCGAGGGCAGCCGCAAACGAACCCAGGTCTTCGAGGGCGTCGTCCTGCGGCGCCAGGGCTCCGGCGTGCGCGAGACCTTCACCGTCCGTAAGCAGTCGTTCGGTGTCGGGGTCGAGCGGACGTTCCCGCTGCACTCGCCGAAGATCGAGAAACTCGAGGTCGCGGCCCGCGGTGACGTGCGCCGGGCGAAGCTCTACTACCTGCGCGGCCGCATCGGCAAGGCCGCGCGCGTCGCCGAGCGGCGCTGGGGGATCGACGACGACGTTGTCGCAGTCGCCGGCGCAGCCGAGGGCGAGTCCACCGCGGTCGACGCCGAGGGCGTCAGCCAGGAGGAGGTCGTGCCGGTTGCGGCCCCCGTTGAGGCTCCGGAGGACGCCGAGGAAGAGGCGCCGGCCGCCGAGGCGGAGGCGGAGGCGACTGAGGAGGCACCAGAGGCTGAGGAGGCACCGGAGGCCGAGGCTCCAGCGGAGCCGGAGGCGGCAGCCGAGACGGACGCGGATGCGTCCGAGGCCGGGGAGACCGAGGACACCGCAGCGCCCGAGGATGCCGAGGACGAGGAGCCGTCAGGCGACGGCGACTCCGACGAGGACTCGGCAGCCTGAAACGCCTGATCCCGAAGCCGGAATCGAAAGGCGGCGGGCTCCTCGAGTTGGTCGTCATCGTCGTGCTTGCCCTCGGGCTGGCGCTGGCGATCCAGGCCTGGATCGTGAAGCCGTACCAGATCCCCTCCGAATCGATGGAGCCGACCCTCGACGTCGGCCAGCGCGTCCTCGTCAACCGCTTCGTCTACCACTTCAAGGACCCGCAGATCGGCGACGTCATCGTCTTCCACCCGCCGGCCGGAGCCGACGGAAGCCCCCGGTGCGGGGTCCCCGGCGGAGCGCCGGAACAGGGCGAACCGTGTCCAGAACCGACGCCCGAGCGCTCGGACCAGAACTTCATCAAGCGGATCGTCGCCGGGCCCGGCGACACGCTCTCCGTCAAAGACGGCCATCCGGTCGTCAACGGAGTCGAGAAGACGGACGAGCCCTACATCAACCCCTGTGGCGCCGCTCCGGCCTGCAATTTGCCGAAAGAGATCACGATCCCGCCCGACCATTACTTCATGATGGGCGACAACCGTGGGGCAAGCGACGACAGCCGCTTCTGGGGACCCGTCCCCAAGGAATGGATCATCGGTGAGGCCTTTGCCACCTACTGGCCCCCAAGCCGCATCGGCGGACTTTAAGGGTCCATCAGAGGAGCCCCCGCGCACGTCTGGCGGCGGCGGACACACTGCGCGGGCCGGCGTCCTCGGTCGGCCAAATAGCCTCCGGCTATTCAGCCTCCCTGCGTCCTTGCCCCGCTTGGTCCGGCGCGCGCCGGCCGCACACGCGGGTTCCTCCGATGGCCCCTAAGCCCAAACCGGGCAAGACGCACCGGCGCCGGCTCGCCCGCAGCCGCCGCCTCTTCGCTTTCGATCGCGGCCTGCAGAGCCGCTACGTCGCCGGCGCCGACGAGGCGGGGCGCGGTTGCCTGGCCGGGCCGCTGGTCGCGGCCGCGGTGCTGATCGACTACGAGCGGCTCACCGTCTCCGACCGGCGGGCGCTGAGCGGCCTGCACGACTCCAAGCAGATGACCGAGGAGCGGCGGCTGGAGATGTATCCGTGCGTGTTGCGGGCGGCCGAGCGGGTCAGCGTCGTCGTGCGCTGCGCGGCCGGGATCGACCGCCGGGGGCTGCACGTCACCAACATGGAAGCGCTGGCGCTGGCGCTGGAGCGACTGGAGCCGCCGGAAGATGAGGCGATCAGCCTGGTCGACGGGTTCCGCCTGCCGAGATGCGCGGTGCCGCATCGACGGGTGATCAAGGGCGATGCGACCAGCGGCGCGATTGCTGCCGCCTCCGTGATCGCCAAGGTCACCCGCGACCGCTACATGCGCGAGGTCGCCGCCCTGCACCCGGGCTGGGGCTTCGAGGAGCACGTCGGCTACTCGACCCCCGAGCACCGGCAGGCGATCGAGGAGATCGGGATCTCGCCGCTGCACCGCCGCTCGTTCCAGAGCGTCGCCTACTCCCAGCTCGAGCTCGCCTAGAAGGCGCCCTTGAGGTGCTCGACGTCGAGTGGGTGGCCGCCGGCGTCGAGGATGACCCCGACCGCGTCGAAGCGAATGTCGTCGTAGCGCGGCTGGTCGCGGCGTTCGGAAATCCAGGCGGTGGCGAGGTGGCGGACCCGGCGCTGCTTGCGGAAGTCGATCGAGCAGATCGGGCGCTCGGGGCCATAGCTGGTGCCGGCGCGGGCGCCCTTGATCTCGAGGAAGACGAGGACGTTGTCGTCGAGGGCGACGATGTCGAGCTCCCCGTAGCCGGTGCGGGCGTTGCGCTCGACGATCTCCCAGTCTTCGGCGACCAGATACTCGGCGACGAGGTCCTCGGCAATCTGGCCGGTGCGGCGTCTGGCGACGGTCATATGGGCCTAAGGGTTTGGAAGTCACAAACTCGCCCCCCTTGCGGTCCTAAAGAATTTGTTTCTGCGCGTAACGCGTGAATCGAAGCCGCCTAGCGTGGCGGTCGTGCTCGCAACCGCCCGCACCTTCACCCTCGACGGCATCTCCGCCCGCCCCGTGCGGGTCGAGGTCGACGTCCACCGGGGGCTGCCGAACTTCACGATCGTCGGCCTCCCCGATGCCGCCGTCCGCGAGGCGCGGGAGCGGGTGCGGGCGGCGCTGGTCAATTGCGGCTTCGAGTTCCCGCTGCGGCGGATCGTCGTCAACCTCGCTCCGGCGAGCCTGCGCAAGGCGGGCCCGGGGATGGACCTGGCGATCGCCGCGGCCCTCCTCAGCGCCTCCGAGCAGCTGCAGTGGGAGGGGCTGGCCGACGCTGCCCTGGTCGGCGAGCTGGCGCTGGACGGTGCGACGCGGCCGGTGTACGGAGCTCTGGCGATGGCGGAGGCGGCGCGGCAGGAAGGGGCGAAGGCGATCGTGCTCCCCGCCGAGAATGGCGCCGAGGCAGCGTTGGCCGAGGGGATCGACGTGGTGCCGGTGGAAGCGCTGGGCCAGTTGCTCGGACTGGCCGAGGGCGAATGGAGCCCGCCGCGGCCGCAGCCGTTGCCGCTGCTGCCGAGCGTTGCCGCCGGCGCCCCTGACCTAGCCGACCTGCGTGGCCAGCCGCACTTGCGGCACGCCCTCGAGGTGGCAGCGGCGGGCGGCCACAGCATGCTGATGGTCGGCCCGCCCGGAGCGGGGAAGTCGCTGGCGGCGAGCCGACTGCCCTCGATCCTGCCGCCACTGGCGCCTTCGGAGGCGCTCGAAGTGGCGCGGATCGCCAGCGCCTGCGGTCGCCTCGGCACCGGCTTGCCGGGAGGAAGGCCGTTCCGCGCCCCGCACCACACGATCAGCGCCGCCGGCCTCGTCGGCGGGGGCCAGCCGATCAGGGCGGGAGAGATCACGATTGCCCATCGGGGAGTGTTGTTCTTGGACGAGCTCTGCGAGTTCCGGCGCGATGCCCTGGAGGCATTGCGGGCGCCGCTGGAGAACGGGGAGGTGGCGATCGCCCGGGTTGGCGGCCAGCGCAGCCTTCCCTGCCGGTTCATGTTGGTGGCGGCGGCGAACCCCTGCCCCTGTGGCCGCGGCGAAGCCGACCCCGACTGCACCTGCTCGCCGTATGAGGTGCAGCGCTACCAAGGGAAGCTGAGCGGGGCGCTTGCCGATCGCATCGACGTCCTCGCCGCGGTGCGCCAGCCGAGCGCAGCCGAGATCGGCGGTGCTCCTGGCGAGGCTTCCGCGGCGGTGCGGGAGCGGGTCTGCGCCGCCCGCGAGCGCCAGGAGCACCGCCTCGGCGCCGGCCGCTGCAACGCTGAGATGACGCCGACGGAGGCGAGGAGCTGCCCGCTCAGCGAGGGCGGCGCCGCCCTGCTGGCGGAGCTCTACTCGCGCCGGCGGCTCAGCGGCCGCGCCCACGACCGGGCGCTGAGGCTGGCGCAGACGCTCACCGACCTCGCCGGGCTGGGCGAGATCGGCGAGGAGCAGATGGCGCAGGCTCTGCAGATGCGGAGGCGCGACCATGGCTGAGACCGGCGCCTGCCTCGACTGCCTGCGGCGCTCCTGGCTTCTCGCGGCGCTGGCGCCGTACGTGGAGCGCATCGCCACCGGCGAGGTCGGGTCCCGCTCGCCCGAACTACTGCGCCTCTCGAACGAGGAGCTGGTCGAGGTGGCAGCGCCGAAGGTTGCCGCGCAGCTGCTGGCGCGGATTGCGGCGCTAAGTGAGGAGCGCCTGAGCGAAGAACTGCTCGTGGCCGACTGCTGGGCCTGCTGCCGCCACGGCGATCTCTACCCGGCCGCGCTCCGTGACGCCGCCGACGCGCCCTGGGCTCTGATCGGCCGCGGCGACCCTGGCCTGCTCGACGGCTTGGAGCCGTTCGGGGCAGTGACGATCGTCGGCGCCCGCCGCGCCACCTCCTACGGACGCGAGATCGCCCGCGAGCTGGGAAGGGAGTTGGCCCGGGCCGGGATGGTCGTGGTCAGCGGCATGGCTTTCGGGATCGACGGCTGCGCCCACCGCGGCGCCCTCGACGGGGGTCGCACGATCGCCGTCCTCGGCTGCGGACCCGACATTGCCTACCCAGCAAGCCACCGGGGGCTGTGGCGGCAGATCTGCGAGCAGGGACTGGTCGTCTCGGAGCTGCCGCCGGGGGCGCCGCCGTGGAAGTGGACCTTTCCGGCCCGCAACCGGATCATGGCGGCACTGGCGGGGATGACCGTCGTCGTCGAGGCCGCCAAGCGCTCCGGTTCGCTGATCACGATGGACCTGGCGGCCGACCTGGGCCGCGACCTCGGCGCCGTCCCCGGCCCGGTCACCTCCCGAGCCTCCGCCGGCCCCAATGCCCTCCTCGCCAGCGGCGCCCACGTCATCCGCGACGCCCAGGACGTCCTCGACGCAATGCTCGGCCCGGGGCGCCAACTAGAACGCCCCGACCCCGCCGCCACCCTCGACCCCGACCTGCAAGCGGTCCTTGCCGCGGTGGAATCCGGCGCGTCAACTTGCGACGCAGTGGCGGTCGCCACGGGTCTCTCGGCGCCCGCGAGCGCCGCGGCGCTCGCCAAGCTGGAGCTCCTCGGCTACTTGATCTGCTCCGACCTCGGCACCTACTCGCGGACGTTGGCTCCTTCAACCAACGAAGCGTCTCTTTAGGCTCCCCCTTCCATGGCTCGCAACAAACCACCGACTGCGCTCTCAATCGCCGGTTCCGATTCCGGCGGCGGTGCCGGGATCCAGGCCGACCTGAAGGCGTTTGCGCGCTGCGGGGTGCACGGGATGACCGCGATCACTGCGATCACTGCGCAGAACACCCGCGGCGTCGAAATGGTCGAGTTGGTCTCGCCCCAAGCCGTCTTCGCCCAGATCCTGGCGATCGCCGAAGACATGGGCGCCGACGCGATCAAGATCGGGATGCTCGGTTCCCCGGAGGTGATCGACGCGGTCGCAGTCGGTCTTACCTACATGGGTGTTCAGCACGCGCCCGTGGTGATCGATCCGGTGATGGTCGCCGAGAGCGGCGCCGTTCTCCTCGACGACGAGACCAGGGAGGCGCTCGTAGATGTTCTGATCCCTGTTTGTACGGTGGTCACGCCGAACATCCCCGAGGCCCGAGTGCTGACGGGGTTGGGGGAGGAGGCGAGCCAGGAGGAGCTGGCGCGGGGCGTGCTGGCGCTTGGGCCGAAGGCGCTCGGCCCGCATGCGCCCGGGCCGCAGGCGGTCGTGGTAACCGGAGGCCACAGCAAAGCGCTGGTCGACCTCTTCTACGATGGCGATCAGGTGGTGGAAATTCCTGGTGAGCGACACCCCGATGGTGCTGCGCATGGCTCTGGCTGTACCCATTCCTCGGCGCTCGCTGCATATCTGGCCCGAGGAGAGACGCCGCTCGAAGCGGCTCGCAAGGCTCGCGCCATCGCCTCGGAGGCGGTGGGCGCCGGGCTTCGCGACATCGGTAAGGGGCCGGGGCCGGTCAACGCGCTCGGGCTGCGATGACCATGTCGGCCGTCTCAGGCTCCAAAACGGGGCACGCTTAGGCGCTGGCCCTCAGTAGATTTGCCTGCCATGAGCACTAACGGCGACACCGCGACCAAGCTGCCCCGTCCCCGCTCGGCGACCGTCTTCGACGGGCCCGACCGCGCCCACGCGCGCGCCTACATGAAGGGGATCGGGTTCGACGACGATGCCCTCAGCCGGCCGACGATCGGGATCGCCAACACCTGGACCGAGGCGATGCCCTGCAACTTCCACCTGCGGGCGCTGGCCGAGCACGTGAAAGCGGGCGTCCGCGCCGCCGGCGGCACGCCGATGGAGTTCAACACCGTCGCCGTTTCCGACGGCGTGACGATGGGCACCCAGGGGATGAAGGCCTCGCTGGTCAGCCGCGAGGTGATCGCCGACTCGATCGAGCTGATGGCGCGCGGCTACCAGTTCGACGCGATCGTCGCCCTCTGTGCCTGCGACAAGACGATCCCCGGCTGCGCGATGGCGCTGGCCCGGCTCGACGTCCCCTCGGTCCTCCTCTACGGCGGCTCGATCGCCCCCGGCCACTGGCACGGCCGCGACGTCACCATCCTCGACATCTTCGAGGCGATCGGCGCCCACAACGCCGGCGACATGTCCGACGAGGAACTGCACGAGCTCGAGGGCGTCGCCAGCCCCGGCGCCGGCGCCTGCGGCGGCCAGTTCACCGCCAACACGATGGCCTGCGCCTTCGAGGCGCTCGGGATCAGCGCCGGCGGCTCGGCGATGGTCCCGGCCGAAGACGACGAGAAGCCGACCGTCGCCGAGAAAATCGGCGAGCTCGTGATCAACGTCCTCGTCAACGATCTCCGGCCGAGCAGGATCCTCACCCGCGAGTCGCTGGAGAACGCGATTGCCTGCGTCTGCGCCTCCGGCGGCTCGACCAACGCGGTCCTCCACCTGATCGCGCTTGCCCACGAGGTCGGGGTCGAGTTGACGATGGACGATTTCGAGCAGATCTCGCGCCGCACCCCGCTCTTCGCCGACCTGAAGCCGGGCGGGCGCTTCGTCGCCACCGACCTCTACGCGGCCGGCGGCGTGCCGGTGATCCTCGAGCGTCTCGCCAAAGCCGGAATCCTCCACGGCGAGGCGATCACCGTCACCGGCAAGACGATCGGCGAGGTAGCCGCGGCGGCGACCGAGGCGCCGGGCCAGGAAGTGGTGCGCTCGGTCGAGGACCCGCTGAAGCCCGAAGGCGGCCTCGCGATCCTCCGCGGCAACCTCGCTCCCGAGGGCTCGGTGGTCAAGGTCGCCGGCACCGAGCGGCGCCAGCAGACCGGTCCCGCCCGGGTCTTCGAGAACGAAGAGGAATGCTTCCGTGCGGTCAAGGACCAGCAGATCAACCCCGGCGACATCGTCGTCATCCGCAACGAGGGACCGGTCGGCGGCCCCGGGATGCGGGAGATGCTCCAGGTCACCGCCGCGATCGTCGGCGAGGGGCTGGGGGAGAGCGTGGCGATGGTCACCGACGGCCGCTTCTCCGGCGCCACCCGCGGCCTGATGATCGGCCATGTCGCCCCGGAGGCCGCGAAAGGCGGCCCGATAGCGGCGATCCGCGAGGGGGACGAGATCACCGTCGACATCGACAATCGCAGCCTCAGCGTCGCCCTCTCCGACGAGGAGATCGCCAAGCGGGTCGCCGATTACGAGTCGCCGCCCTCGCCCTTCGGCCCCGGCGTGATGGCCAAGTACGCGGCCACGGTGTCTTCGGCGGCGAAAGGTGCCGTCACCTAAATAGCGATTGGTGAGTTTGCGTCCCTATAGGGGCTATAACTCACCAATCGTCAGCCGACTGCGGTGTCCTGCGCCGCCCGCAGCGGCTGCGCGGACTCGATGAAGCCCTCCAGCAGCGGGTTGAAGCGTCGCGGCCGCTCCAGCATCGGCAAATGGCCGGTGCGCTCGAAGATCTCCAGCCGCGAGCGTGGAATCAGGCGGTGGTACGCGATCGCTCCCTCGACGGGAACGATCTGGTCGTTCAGGCCCCAGACGACCATCGTCGGGATCTCGATCTCCGGCAGGCGGGCGCGGGTGTCGTAGCCCCAGATCGCGGTCAGCGCGTCGGAGAAGCCCGGCGCCTGCAGTCCCGGCCGCACCTGCTCGGCGAGCAGCTCCGGCCGCAGCTTATTCGGGTTGCGGAAGATCCGGCCGAAGGCGAGCTTGCGGCCACGGGGCCGCGTCCAGTAGGAGCGTCGTTCGCCGCTCATCATCGGGATCGCCGCTTTGAAGATGCGGCTGGCGGCGTCGAACGAGCGGCCCTCCCACTCGGCGAAGCTGACCCCGGCGGCGGAGATCAGGACCAGGCGGTCGAAGCGGTCGGGCTCCTCGATCACCGCCTCGGTGGCGATGAAGCCGCCCATCGAGTTGCCGACCAGCGCCGCCACCTTCTCGATCCCAAGCCGCTCGCAGAAGTCGTGGATCAACCGCCCGTAGTCGCCCATCGTGATCGGCCAGGACGGCATCGGGCTGTCGCCGAAGCCGGGCAGGTCGAGGGCGATCGCGCGGTGGGTGCGGCCGAAGTAGGGAAGGTTCTCGAGCCAGTTGCGCCAGCAGCCGGCGATCCCGTGGATGAAGAGGATCGGGTCGCCCTCGCCGATCTCGGCGTAGTTGACCCCCTTGGCGCCCGGCAGATCGACCTGGTGCAAGTGCCGGCGCCAGTCGATCTTCAGCCACTCGGGGTCCGGCTCGCCGTAATCGGCGGCCGGGAACAGCGGCAGGTTCGCGTCCTCAGGCATACCCCATCCTTTCCAGAACCGGGATCTCGCGGATCTGCGGCGGCTGCAGGTGGTCCCAGAGGATCCCGCGCGGTCGCACGTACTGGCGCTCGACGTCGATCACCGCCCGCGGCGTCGCGATCAGGTCGACCGGGAGGTCGTGGTCGGTGACCATCAGGTGCTGGCGCAGGATCTGGATCGGGTGGACGGTGGTGGCGACGGTCGTGTGGTCGTCGATCTTGCCGGCGTCGGCGAGGATCCCGTACTCGAGGTCGTGGTAGCCGCCGCCTTTGCCGACCCGGGCGCCGCTGAGGTTGACCGCGACCGAGCCGCAGAGGATCAGGTCGACCTCCGGCAGGTCGTCGAGGGCGACGACGCGACCGTGCTTGAGCGCGCCCTTGATAGTGGCGGCCTCTTTCATCGCCGCTTTCGAGAGCTTTTTCGGGTCGAGCACCCGGAACGGGTGGGGGTCACGCAGCCGTGGCACCGCCATGATCACTGTCTTGCCCTCTTCGAGCGCGATCCGGCGGGCGTGGGTCTGCGGCGAGTCCGGGTTCGCCTTGATCACCCGCGCTCGCTTCCAGAGGCGGTGGCCGGCAAGCTTCTCGGCTGCCAGTTTGGCGCCGGCGAAGTTCGGGATCCGTCCCTCGGCACCGGGAAAGCGCGAAACGCCCTCGCGTTCCATCGCCTTCCAGACCTCCTCGCGGACTTCGTCCTTGGTGCGCACCGTCCGCGAAAGATATCCGCCGCCGCTGCCGATAGAACCGGAGCACATGCGAAATTGCAGGGAAGAGGGCCCGATAGGCCGAATCAGGCGACTGCCTAGACTTTGTAAACCGGGAACGCAACGTACTGAGGGTTAGTCCAGTCCAGATGGGAACGAAGACTTCGATAGCGGTGTTGATCGCCGCCCTTTTGCTGGTCCTCGTCGTCGGCGGCGCTTACGCCTACGACAGCACCCAGAAGGACGAGATTGCCGACGGCGTCACCGTCGGCGGCGTCGATGTCGGCGGGCTGAACGTAGAAGAAGCGGTGGCGAAAGTGCACCGCAAGCTGCTGGCGCCGCTCAAGCACTCGCTCAAGGTTGGCTTCGACGGTGAAACCTGGGAGCTCTCCGGCGATCAGCTGAAGATCCGTGCCGACCTCGATGGGGCGGTCGAAGAGGCGCTCGAAGACAGCCAGGAGGGGGGACTGCCCGGGCGCCTGGTCCGCTACGTCAGCGGCGGCGAAGTCGAGGAAAGCATCACCCCCGAAGTCGAATACTCGGTGCCGGCCGTCAACCGCTTCGTCCGCAAGGTCGCCGAAGACGTCAACCGCGAACCGAAGGACGCCGACGTCGAAGCCACCGGCGACTCGCTTGAAGTCGTCGCCGGTGAACCGGGGCGGAAGCTGCGCGACAACCAGCTGGAGAAGGACCTGAAGGCCGCGGTCCTGAACGCCAACGCGCCGCACGCGATCAAGGCCAAGGTCCACTCGATCGCGCCGGAAGTGACCAAAAAGCAGGTCGCCGCCGAGTACCCGTCCTACCTCACCCTCGACCGCTCGACCTTCACCCTGCGCCTCTGGAAGCACCTGAAGCTGGCCAAGACCTACACCGTCGCCGTCGGCATGGAAGGGCTGGAAACGCCCGAAGGCCTCTACGCGATCCAGGAAAAGGAAGAAAACCCGGTTTGGCACGTGCCGCTCTCCGACTGGGCCGGAAGCCTGGCTGGGCAGACGATTCCGCCGGGGCCGTCGAACCCGATCAAGGCCCGCTGGATGGGGATCTACGAAGGCGCCGGGATCCACGGCACCGAAGAGACCTACTCGCTGGGCAGCGCCGCCTCCCACGGCTGCGTCCGCATGGCGATTCCCGACGTCGAAGAGTTGTACGACCAAGTCGAAGTAGGCACGCCCATTTTCATCGGCTGACCAGAGACGCGGAGACGCTGCGCATATCGGCGTCGTCGTTCGGTCACGTGCAGAGCACGCTCCCTCTCTCCTCCTTGATCTGCTTGGCCTCCACGCCTCTGGTCGCAGGACCTAAGGGAGATAAGAAGAACCTGATGTCGTGAACTGGACGGATGCTCTAGCGGCTTACGACCGCGATCTTCGTGCGCGTGGCTCCGCCGAGCGCACCCGGCGTGCCTACGGGGTCGACCTCGGTGGCTTTGCCGAGTGGGCCGGAGATCAGGGACTTGATCCGGGAGACGTGCGTCACCGCGACGTCCGCCGCTACGGTGCCGGCCTTTCCAATGCCGGTGCTGCGCCGGCCACCGTCGCCCGCAAGCTGGCGGCGATCCGCGGGTTCTACGGCTACCTCGTCCGCATCGAGAAGGTGGGCGCCAACCCGGCTGAGCTCGTCTCCAGCCCGAAACGCTCCGAGAAGCTGCCGACCGTCCTGACCACCGAGCAGATGCGCTCGCTGCTGGAGCGGATTCCGGCGCGCACGCCGCTTGAGCTGCGGGATCGGGCGATGCTGGAGCTCGCCTACTCCTGCGGTCTGCGCTGCGAGGAGATCGTCAACCTCGACGAAGGCTCGCTCGATTTCGAGACCGAGCAGCTGCGCGTGCTCGGCAAGGGGCAGAAGGAGCGGCTGCTGCCGGTCGGCGAGCCGGCGCAGAAGGCGCTGCGGCGCTATCTCGACAAAGGCCGCCGCGCGCTGGTCACCGATCCTCGCGAGCAGGCTCTCTTCCTCTCGAAGAGCGGCCGCCGCCTCTCCAACTCCGACATTACCCGCCGCCTCGGCCTCTGGACTCGCGAGGCCGCCCTCGCCGCCGGGGTGTCACCTCACGCACTCAGACATTCCTTCGCAACGCATCTACTTGAGGGCGGCGCCGACCTGCGTACGATTCAGGAGCTACTGGGTCACGCGTCGATCTCCACCACCCAGGTTTACACCCGGGTCGACGCGGCTCGGTTGCGTGACACTTACGCTGCAAGCCACCCCCGCGCATGAGCCAAACCCCCGCAAACGAACCTAGGATTACCTGATGGAAACGGGCGTCAAAGAGGTAGAGCTCCGTGACCTGTGGCGTCGCTACAAGGGCGAGGGGGATGACAGCGCCCGCGAGCGACTTGTCGTCGCCTACTCGCCGATGGTCAAGTTCGTCGCCGGCCGCCTCGGCGCCGGGCTGCCCTCGCACGTCGAAGACGCTGACCTGATCTCCTACGGCCTCGTCGGCCTGATCGGTGCGATCGAGCGCTTCGAGCCCGAGCGCGGGATCAAATTCGAGACCTTCGCAATGACCCGGATCCGCGGCGCGATCATCGACGAACTGCGCTCGCTCGACTGGGTGCCGCGCTCGGTCCGCTCTCGCGCCCGCGAGATCGAAGCCGCGCAGGCCAAACTCGAGCATGAGCTGCAGCGGGCTCCGAGCGAGGCCGAGCTCGCCTCGAAGCTGAACATGACCGAAGAAGAACTCCAGGAAGCGTTGCTGGAGATCGCCAACTCCTCGGTCTACGCGCTGGACGAGCTTTGGACCGTTTCCGACTCCTCCGGCGACCAGGTCTCCCTGCTCGACACGATCGCTGACGACGGCGCCGCCGACCCGCAGGAGGCGCTCGCCTCCAACGAGGTCAAGGACCGGCTTACCGAGGCGATCGGCTCGCTGCCCGAGCGCGAGCAGCTGGTCGTCGCGCTCTACTACTACGAGAACCTCACCTTGCGCGAGATCGGCGAGGTCCTCGGGGTCACCGAGTCGCGCGTCTCCCAGCTGCACACCAAGGCTGTGATGCGGCTGAAGTCGCATCTCCAACAAGGGTGATGGGAGCGACCTGCGCGATCTGCGGCCGGACGATCCTCGCCGGTGAGCGCGTGCACGACTACAGCGGCAGCGGCGAGGAGCAGTTGGTCTGTGAGCTCTGCGTCGCTCGCGCCGAGCGGCTGGGTTGGCGACCGGCGGGGGCAAATGACCCCGAGCGCCAGGAGCGGGGACACGAGGGGAGAGGCCGCCTGCGCGGGCTGCTGCGACGTCGCAGGCGCCCTCCCGGCGCGCCGGCTCCGGTCGCCGCGGAGCCTGCTCAGCCCCGCCGGCCGCGACCGCTGCCCGCGGTGGACGCGCCGCCGCCCTTCGAGCGCGCCGTCGCCCGTTTCAACGCGAGTGAGGCCGGGCGGGCCGTCGTCGGCCTCACCCGCACGCTGGGGCGGCCGCGGGCTTCGGTGGGTGCCTCGGCCGGGTCGCCCGACGAGGTCCGGGTGACGGTTGCCTGGGAGCTCTCCTGGTACCAGTGGGGCGTCGACATCGCCGACGAGTTGCGGCCGGTCTTCGAGCTCGGCAAGGGCGGCGAGATCGACCAGCTCGACGCGGCGGCGAAGCAGTGGAATGCCGCGGTCGGCAAGGACGGCAAGCTGCGCCTCGCCGCCGAGGGGGCGCGGAGCCGGTGAGCCGGGTCACCGTCAACTTCGACGGCGGGTCCCGCGGCAACCCGGGGCCGGCGGCGATCGGCGTCGTCCTCCGCAACGGCGACGGCAGTGTCCTCGAGAAAGCGGGGGAGACGATCGGCGAGGCGACCAACAACGTCGCCGAGTACAAGGCGCTGCTGCGGGGCATCGAGCTCGCCGCAGCCCACGGCGTCGGGGAGTTGGAGCTGGTCGGCGACTCCGACCTGGTCGTGCGCCAGGTCGAAGGCCGCTACAAGGTCAAAAACGCCGGCCTGAAACCGCTGCACGAAGAGGTGAAGCGGGCGCTGGGCGGCTTCGACTCCTGGTCGATCCGGTGGGTGCGGCGGGCCGAGAACGGCGACGCCGACCGCCTCGTCAACGAAGCGCTGGATGGCGAGCGATGAGCGAACCGATCGATCCCGGCGTCGACATCGGCCACGTACACCTCAAGGTCGCCGACGTCGACCGGGCGCTGGACTTCTACTGCGGCATCCTCGGCTTCGAGCTGATGCAGCGCTGGGGTGCCGACGCGGCCTTCATCTCCGCCGGCGGCTACCACCACCACATCGGCCTCAACTCCTGGTCCTCGAAAAATGGTTCGCCGCCGCCGCCCGGTACCACCGGCCTCTTTCACACGGCTGTTCGCTACCCGACCCGCCGAACTCTTGCCGACGCGCTGCGACGATTGAGCGAGGCGCGCTGGCCGCTCGAGGGCGCATCCGACCACGGCGTCAGCGAGGCGCTCTACCTCTCCGACCCCGACCAGAACGGGGTCGAGCTCTACTGGGACCGGCCGCGAGAGCAGTGGCCGATGGCGGCCGACGGCAAAGGCGTCGAGATGGGGACGACCCCGCTCGACCTCGACGACTTGATCTCCGAGCTGCGCGAGTAGCGAGGCGCTAGGCGCCGAGGATGGCGCCGACCAGGTCGGGCTTGAACGGCTGAGTGCCTTTGACCAGCTGCAGGTTGGGGAAGCCGTGGGAGCGGGCATAGGCGAGCTCTTGCTGTAGGTCACCGACTCCGTTGGTCCCGGCAAGCGGTGCCAGCTGCAGGGTGCTGAGGACGCCGAAGGCCTGGCCGGCTTCGTTCATGAAGCCGCTGCCGGAGTCGCCGGGGACGCCGGGGGTGAGGGTGATGACGATGTGGCTCCAGCCGCCGCCTTCGTTCTGGATCACGGTGCCCTGCTTCGGGCTCAGCTTGGTGATCCCGAGCCGCAGTTCCGAGTTGCCGTAGGAGAAGACGGTCGAGCCGAGGTCGCCGACCGTGCCGACCCCGGTCGGGCCGCCGTAGCCCGGCACCGAGGGATTGACCCGCCCGACGTCCGCCGGGTCGAGGCGGACGAGGGCGAGGTCGTTGTAGGCACAGGTGTCGGGGTCGCTCTCGCCGGCGGCCTGCATCGCCAGCCAGGAGTTGTAGGCGAGGGTGCCTTTCTGGCCGGCGCCCTTGATTTCGACCGCGGTGCCGACCGGCAGCGAGGCGCTCGTGCAGCCGTCGGTTTCGGTCGCTTCGCCGGTGCCCGAGCAATGGGCGGCCTGCCCGAGGTATACCGTCGAGCCTTCCTGGAAGACGAAGTTCGAGGTGCACTGGGCTCCCTGCGTGAAGGTCTGGACGCCGGGATGGACCGGGGCAGAACCGGCCGGCGCCCAAGCCGACGCGAGGCTGGGGAGGAGCAACAGGGCAGCCGTAGCCAGGGATACGACGGCGCCGAACTTGCTTCTCGCGCTCCTCCTGCCTCGCGTCGGTGGGGAATGGATCATGTGGGAACGGCAGCAGTATACCCAATATTCAGTAGATGAAACAACGGGCTCAGCCCGGCGTATCGATCCAGCGGAGGATCAGCCCGTCTCGGACCTCGTGGTAGGCGGGGGGCGCCGGCGGCGGGTCGTCCTTCAGGCAGGCGATGACCTGCTCCGGGCCGTGCAGATGCTCCTCCACCGCCGTCGTCCAGTGCACCGCAGGATGGAGCAATCGCTCCAGCCGTTTCCATTCCCGCCGCTCGATCGTCGAGAGCACGTCGCCGACCACTGGAACCTGCTCAGCCACGCCGAAAATCGTAAGCGCCTGACCCGCGGCAGAGGTTATGCATCTATAAGGGGGAAAAGCTCTGCCGCGCTCCGCCGCGGGCGACCCTAAGCTTGCCCGCCCTTGTACGACTCCTCTAAGCACCCGATCGGCGACAGGGCAGGTGGCCGGTCGCTTCCGGATTGGCCCGATGCCCGACCCCTCCGCACGTGGCAGGAGGAGGCCACCGCGGCTGTGCGAGCGCATTCGGGCACCAGCTTCCTGGCTTCGGCGACGCCGGCGGCCGGCAAGACCACCTTCGGCCTCCACATCGCCCACCGGATGCTGAGCGCCGGCTATGTCTCGCGCGTCGTCGTCGCCGGGCCGACCACCCACATCTGCCGCCAGTGGGCCGCCGATGCCGCCCGCTACGGCATCGACCTCGAGCCGAACCGGCCGAACTCGGACGGGCCGGAGTCGGCTGACTTCCACGGTGTCGCCGTCACCTACCAGACGATCGCGGCGGGGCCGGAGGTCCACCGGCAGGCCGCCGCCCGCCGGCCCACCCTGCTGATTGCCGACGAGCCTCACCACATGGGCGATCTGGCCGCCTGGGGCCTGCAGACCCGCAAGGCCTTCGACGGCGCCCGCTTCCGGCTGCTTCTCTCCGGGACGCCGTTCCGCTCCGACAACTCGGCCATTCCCTGGGTCGTCTACGACGACGAGGGCCTCAGCCGAGCCGACTATGCCTACGGCTATCCGCAGGCGCTGGTCGACCGGGTCTGCCGCCCGATCACCTTCCTGCCCTACGACGGGGAGATGGAGTGGCTCTCTGACGGGCGCCTCCGCAGCGCCGACTTCGACCTCGTCCTGCCGGCGGCCGAGGCGGCCCGGCGCCTGCGGACGGCACTGAGCCCGGAGGGCGAGTGGATGGGCGAGGTGCTGCGCGACGGCGATGCCCGATTGAGCGAGGTGCGCGCCGACGGCCACCCCGATGCGGGTGGCCTGGTGATCGCCTCCGATCAGGAGCACGCGCGGGCAATCGCGGCCCGGCTCGGGTCGATCTCTGGCGAGCAACCCGAGCTGGTGATGAGCGACGAGCCCGGCGCCAGCCGCCGGATCGCCGATTTCGCCGCCTCCGACCGGCGCTGGCTGGTCTCGGTCCTGATGGTCTCCGAGGGAGTTGATATCCCCCGCCTGCGGGTAGGCGTCTATGCGACGGCGGCCCGGACCGAGCTCTTCTTCCGCCAGGTGGTCGGCCGCTTCATCCGCGCGACGCCGAGGCCAAGGCGCCAGATGAGCTACCTGCTGATGCCGGCCGACTCGCGTTTGAAGGCACTGGCCCACGAGATCGAGCTTGAGCGCCGACACGCGCTCGACCTCACGCCGATGGGGGAGGAGGAGGGCGAAGAGATCGAGGACCCGGCCCCAGAGCGGAGCGAGCCGGGCGAACGCTTCGCTGCCCTCAGCTCTGGCGACGCCGAGCTGGACGAGGCGATCATGAGCGAAACCACGCTGCAGCTCTTTCCGACCGACGATCCAAAGCCGGCGAAGAAAGCGACCGGTCCAACCAGATCCGAGACCCCGTCGAAGGACGCCGAGCCCGAGCGGGAGTCGGCTTACGCGGCCCGAGAGCGGCTGCGCCGCGAGCGCAGCCGCCTGGTCGGCGACGTCGCCCGCCGCACCAACAAGTCACACCGCGACATCCAGGCCCGCATCAACCGCGCCACCCGAGTCCGCTCCGTAGCCAACGCCACCCTCGACCAGTTAGAGCGTGGCAACGAGATGCTGCGCCGCGAGCTGTGGAATTAAGAGGTAGGGGCGAAAGCGGGCCGTCGCACGACCACCGAATCCTCGAGAAGTTCTCTGGCTATTGGGTTTTTGGGGGATCTGCGGCACCCACTACAGGAAGCCCTGCTGAGAACGCGGTAGAGCTTTTACATCTATAAGAGGGAAAAGCTCTACCGCGGTCGGAGGGGGCTTCGGTTCTTGAGAGCGGCTGAAGGGATTCGAACCCTCGACCTTCTGCATGGCAAGCAGACGCTCTAGCCAGCTGAGCTACAGCCGCATCGGAGGGCATTCTAGCTGTGGCGGCGGGCTTGGCGCGCTAGCCTGCAGAGGGGGAAGTCGAAGATGCTTTTTCGCCAGATCATTCATGAGGACCTGGGCTGTGCCTCCTACCTGGTCGCCGACCGGGAATCGGGGGTCGCGGTGGTGGTCGATCCGCAGTGGGACATCGATCCCTACCGGCGACTGGCGAGCCTGCACGGGGTGCGGATCGGGCACGTGCTCGAGACCCACAATCACGCCGACCACGTTTCCGGGCACGGGCGGCTCTGCCGGCGCACCGGGGCGACGGTCCACGTGCACGAGCTCGCCGAGGCCGAGTATCCGCACGAGCCGTTCGCCGACCCCTGGAAGCTGGAGCTGGGGAACCTCGTCGTCGAGGCGATCCACACGCCCGGCCACCGGCCCGAGCACACTTGCTTCCTGCTCAGCGACAAGGGCCGCGGCGGCGATCCCTGGGCGCTGCTGACCGGCGACTCGCTCTTCATCGGCGACGTCGCCCGCCCCGACCTCGCGGTCGAACCGCGGGACGGCGCCGCCGGGATGTTCCGCTCGCTGCACGAGCGCCTGCTCGTCCTGCCCGACGAAGTCGAGGTCTGGCCCGGCCACCTTGGTGGCTCGCTCTGCGGCGGCTCCGGCCTCGACCTCAAGAGCTCCTCGACGATCGGCTTCGAGCGGCGCCACAACCGCGCTCTGCAGATCAGCGACGAAGCGGAGTTCATCGAGGACCAGGTCGGCTCGCTCGGCGACAAACCGCCGAACATCGAGCGCATCGTCGGCCTCAACCGCGGGCCCCTGGTCGAGGACTTCGGGACGCCGGCGCCGCTCAGCCCGCACGAGGTCGAAGAGCTGGTCGAGCAGGGCGCCGTCGTCGTCGACGGCCGCACCAACGAGCAGTTCGACGAGGCCCACATCGAGGGCGCGATCAGCTCCTCCTCATACGACACCGGCTTCGCGACCAAGGTCTCGCGGGTCGTCCCCGAAGGGAGCGACATCGTCATGGTTGCCGCCTCCAGCGGCGACGAGCGCCAGGCCGCGCAGCTGCTGGCCTCGGTCGGCCTCGCGGTGCGCGGCTACCTCGAAGGCGGGATGACCGCCTGGCGGCTCGAGGACCGGCCGATCCACCGGATCGAGCTGATCGACCCCGAGGAGCTCGCCCGCCGCACCGACGGCGACGGCGGCCCGGTGATCCTCGACGTCCGCGACGCTTCCGAGTACGAGGGCGAGCACATCCCCGGCTCTCTCCACGTTCCCTACGCCGACCTCGCCGGCCGGCTCGAGGAGCTGCCGCGCGACCGCCAGATCGCGACGATCTGCCGCGGTGGCAAGCGCAGCGGCCTCGCCGCTTCGATCCTCCAGCGCGCCGGCTTCGAGGACGTCATCCACGTCGGCCAAGGCGTCGGCGTCTGGCGCGACGGCGGCCACCCGGTCGAGGTCGGCACCCCCGAAGCGGCTGCTACTTAGCCGCTAGGTGGCAGTCGATCTGCCGGGCGACGACCTCGCCTGGCTCCCCGGAGACCATGCCGACGTGGGGTCCCGGCACCCGCTCGATCTCGATCTCGCCGGCGGTAACCCGGCGCCAGACCGGAAGTGGATCGGCGAAGAGGTGGAAGCGGCGGACGGTGGGGAGGAAGTAGGTCATCGAGCCGCGGTAGGGGCCCGGGCGGTAGGAGGCGGCGAGCTGGAGGAAGTGGTTAGCGAGGCGTTGGTGGGCGGCGGAGGCGCCTTCCATCCAGGTTGCCTCCGACTCGGCCAGGGCGGCGTCGCGCTGGAAGCGGGAGAAGCCGCGGCGCAGCAGTTTCGGCACCGCCTCCAGCAGGGCTCGCAGCGCCTCCCGCGGCTGGCGTAGTGCGGCGCGGGCGTAGTGGTAGAGGAGCGCGAGGCGGTGGCCCCAGCGGCGGGCCGGCGGGTGCGCCGCGGTGCTGAGCTCGGCGTCGATCAACCCCAGCCACGCGATCTCCTCGCCCTGGTCGGCGAGGAGGCAGGCGATCTCGAAGGCGAGCAGGCCGCCGAAGGAGTGGCCGGCGATCCGGTAGGGGCCGTGCGGCTGCTGGGAGCGGATCACCTCGACGTAGCTCGCCGCCATCTCCTCGACGCTGCGCTGCGGCTCTTCGCCCTGCAGCCCCCGCGCCCGCAGCCCGTAGACGGTGACGTCGGCGCACATCGCGACGGCGAGCTGGCGCATCCCCAACACGTCGCCCCAGATCGAGTGGACGAAGAAGAGTGGCGGCCCATCGCTGCCGCTCCGCATCAGGACAAGCGGCTCGAAGTGCTTGCCGGGATCGTCGACGACGACGGCGAGCTCGGCGACGGTCGGCGCCTCCATCAGCACCGAGAGCGGCAGGTCGACGCCGAGCCGGTCGCGGATCTGGGTGAAGACCCGGACCGCCTGCAGCGAAGTCCCGCCGAGGGCGAAGAAGTCGTCGCCGCCGTCGATGCCCTGCAGGCCGAGCACCGATTCCCACAACGCCCGCAGCTTGTCCACCGTCGGGCGGTCTGATGAGAGCGCCGCGCGGTCGCGCCGCGCCAGCGCCGCTTCGGTCTCCACGACCGCCGCGCGGATTCGCTCCAGCGAGTCGGGGTTGGCGAGGGCTTTGCGGTTGGTTGGGGCCTCGCCCTCGACGGCGGCGCGGCCGGCGCGCTCGGAGCGCTTACCGCTGTGGGTGACCGGCAGCTCGGGGACCGCGATCACCAGCTCGGGCACGTGCAGGGGCGTCGTCTGCTCGGCGATCGCCTTGCGGATCCGCTTGCCCACCTCGCCGTCGAGCTCGGCGCCGTTGCGGGGCACGGCGAGGAGGACGAGTCGCGCTCCCTCGGGCCGCCGCTGTTCGACCGCCATCGCCTCGGCGACCTCGGGGACCTCGCGCAACGCCTGGTAGATCTCGCTCGGGCCGATGCGGACGCCCTGGATGTTGAGGACGCCGTCGGAGCGGCCGTGGATCCGCGCCTGTCCGTCCTCGTCGAACTCGATCAGGTCGCCGTGGGTCCAGACGCCCTCGTTTTGGGCGAAGTAGGCGTCGTGGAAGCGACTGCGGTCGCCGTCGCCGAGGAACCCGAGCGGCCGCGAGGGGAAGGGGTTGGGGCAGACGAGCTCGCCGACCCGGGACCCCGACGGCGTCGTCTCCGTCGCCAGCGCCCCCACGTCGAGGCCGAGGCTGCGGCACTGGATCATTCCCCGCCGGACCGGCAGCTCGGGGTGGCCGAGGACGAAGCAGCCGATGATGTCGGTGCCGCCGGAGATCGACTGCAGCGCCACCGGGCCGACCTCCTCGGCCACCCAGTCGTACTGCCAGTCGCGCAGGACCGAGCCGGTCGAGAGGACCGAGCGCAGCGCCCGCGGCGGCACGGCGCGGCGCGGCGAGTAGCCGCTGTCCTGGCAGAGCTGCAGGTAGGGCGGGCTGGTGCCGAAGACGGTGACCCTCTCCTCGGCGACGAGCTCCCACAGCGTCCCCGGTTCGGCGATCGGGCCGTCGTAGACGACGATCCGGGCGCCGCAGGCTAGCGCCGAGAGCTGCCAGTTCCACATCATCCAGGCGGCGCTGGTCTGGAAGAAGAGGGTGTCGACGGGCCGCAGGTCGCCATGGAGGCGGTGCTCCTTCAGGTGCTCGAGCAGGGTGCCGCCGGCGCCATGGACGATGCACTTCGGCGGCCCCGTCGTCCCGGAAGTGAAAAGAACGAAGAGGGGGTGGTTGAAGGGGAAGCGCTCCCAGTCCTCGGACAGTGGCGCGGGCGGGGGAGAGGCGAGCAGGTCGTCGAGCCGGAGTACGGGCGCCGTGGTCTCCGCCGGCAGGTTCTTGGCGTCGAGGGCGATCACCGTCTCCAGCGATGGCAGACCCTCGATCACCTCGGCGAGGCTGCCGCTGCCGGTGTTCGCGAAGAGGAGCTTCGGCGCCAGCTGCTCGAAGCGGCTGAGGATCGCGGGCGCCCCCATCTCCGGGGCGGCGCTGGAGAAGGTGGCTCCGAGGGTGGCGGCGGCGAGCGCCGCGACGATCACCTCGGCGTTGTTGGCGGCGATCGCGACGACCCGGTCGTCTCTGCCGATGCCGAGCGCGCGCAGGTGGGTGGCCAGCTGCCGAACCTGCTCGCGCAGCTCGCGTCGCGTCAGCTCCTGGCGGGACCCGTCGCCGTGGCGGGCGACGATCGCGACCCGCCCGTCGGCTTCGGGATCGGTGGGCTCGAGCAGGCTCTCGGCGTAGTTCAGGCGCAGGTTCGGGAAGAACGTTGCGAACTCGCAGCGGTCGTCGGTGCAGACCGGATCGGCCTCGCCCGAGCGGCGCAAATCGGCCCATTCGAGAAAGAGGCGCCAGAACTTGCGGAAGTCCGCGACCGAGAACTCGTGGAAGGCGGCAGGGCCTTCGTAGCTCTTTCCGATCGCCTCTTCGCAGAAGTTGACGAACTCCTTAAGTTGGGAATTGTCGCTATTTGCGGAAAAATCAGATCCAGCGCCCATATCTATTTCTTTACTTTGGACTGACGTTTGTAAAGCGTGACCGTTGGACTAGTGCACGTGCAACGGGCGTCGTGGTCGCTGACTGGTCGTCTGCGACGCCCGTTCCACTTGCGCGCCGCATCGTCTTCCCTGAGAGAATTACGCAGATGGATGCCTCGCGGCCCTACGACCTGGTTCTTTTTGGGGGAACCGGCTTCACCGGCGGACTGACCGCCGACTACCTGGCTGCCCATCTTCCCGGCGGGAAACGCTGGGCGCTGGTCGGTCGCAACCGCACCAAGCTCGACGCGGTCGCGGCCAGGCTCGCGGCGGCGACCCCGGACGCCCCGGCGCCGGAGCTGATCGAGGCCGACGCCGGCGATCCCGCTGCGATGCGCGAAGTGGCGGAGTCGACCCGCGTCGTCATCACCACGGTCGGTCCCTACATCCTCTATGGCGAGCCGCTGGTCGCGGCCTGTGCGGAGGCCGGCACCGACTACGTCGACCTGACCGGGGAGCCCGAGTTCGTCGACCGGATGTGGGCCAAGTACCACGCCGAGGCCCAGCGCACCGGCGCTCGCATCGTCCACTGCTGCGGCTTCGACTCGATCCCGCACGACCTCGGCGCCTACTTCACGGTCAAGCAGCTGCCGGAGGGCGTGCCGCTGACGGTCAACGGCTATGTCCGCAGCAACGCGAGCTTCTCCGGCGGCACCTACCACTCGGCGATCAACGCCTTCGGCCGCGCCCGCCAGACGATGGGGGCCGCGAAGGAGCGACGCCGGCTCGAGCAGCGGCCGTCGGGCCGGGAGGTCCACGCCGCGCCGGCTCGCGTCCATCGCGACCCCGAGCGCGGCGGCTGGACGGTGCCGCTGCCGACGATCGACGGTCCGGTGGTACGCCGCTCCGCGGCCTCCCTCGACCGCTACGGCCCCAACTTCACCTACGGCCACAACATGGTCGCCAAGCATCTGAGCAGCGTCGCCGCGCTCGCCGCTGGGGTCAGCACCGGCTTCACCCTCGCGCAGCTGCCGCCGACCCGGAAGCTGCTGCTGAAGATGAAATCGCCCGGCGAGGGGCCGAGTGCGGAGAAACGAGAGAAGAGCTGGTTCAAGGTCGTCTTCGTTGGCGAGGGCGGCGGCCAGCGCGTCGTCACCGAGGTCAGCGGCGGCGACCCCGGCTACAGCGAGACCTCGAAGATGCTCGCCGAGTCCGGCCTCTGTCTCGCCTTCGACGAGCTGCCGCAGCGCTCGGGCCAGCTGACCACCGCGGCGGCGATGGGAGACGCCCTCCTCGAGCGCCTCCAAAAAGCCGGCATCCGCTTCGAGGTTGTCGAAACCTCCGCAGCCGGGTAGAACTGCCGCCATGGACGACCAACAGGTACTCGACCGCATCGACAAGCTGGTCCAGGAAGAGGAGGAACTCCTCCATCGCCACGAGGGCGAGGGCCTCGACGACGACGAGCACGCCCGCCTAGACGAGCTCAAACTCCAACTCGACAAGGCCTGGGACTACCTCCGCCAGCGCCGCGCCCTCCGCCGCGCCGGCGACGACCCCGAGGACGCCAGCGTCCGCGACGGCGGCACGGTCGAGGACTACGAGCAGTAGGCACCGCCGGGCGCCCACCACCGCCCGCCCCGATCCCGTTTCCGCCGCTACGCTTCAACGGGTTCCGGCGCCTTGGCGGAGTGGCTACGCAGCGGCCTGCAAAGCCGTTTACACCAGTTCGATTCTGGTAGGCGCCTCTTATGCGGCTCGGATTTCAGATGGCGTAGAACCTGGATGCAACAATGTGTCGGCGATGAAACCGCAAGCTCCCAGCACCCCAAAGAAGACGGTTGAGAAGCCCGATATGAAATCGGGACTGCCGGGCACCCCGGAGGAGCAGCGTCGCGATCTGCGCGCGGCGATGAAGACGCATGAGGAGACGCTGCGCCGCCTGGCGCAGTAGCCCGCCACTCGAAAAGTGGCCGAAGTCTTCTACGTCACGTTCGTCGATTACTGCCGCATTGCAGCTGAGGTGCTTGGAACGACCCCCGAGCAGATTGCTCGGCTGCCCCGTATCGCCTTGGCTGATTCTGCCTTAGCATCGCCCCGCGCCGGCTTCGGCGACCAGGACGCCTATCCGACCCTCATTGAGAAGGCTGCCGTTCTAGTCGAGCACCTGGCGCGAAATCACCCGCTCCCCGATGGCAACAAGCGCTGTGCCTTTCTAGCGGTGGAGCGCTTCTTGGCAGCTAACGCACGGCCGATTCGTGATTCCGATCCCGACACCGATGCACCGATGGTCGAGCGGATCGCCGCTGGAGAGGCGACTCCGAACGAAATCATCGGATGGCTGGAGGAGCGCACCGCTTCGACCGGCTGAGTCGAAGCCCATCCAGCCGTAAGGTGCTCCGAGCCGATGACGCGCCCGCACCCTGGAATCCTCGCCGCGAGAACTGTTCTCGTCGCTTTGGCCTTACTTGCGCTCTGTTCCGTCTTCAGCCGCGGGTCCTCCGCTGCCGAATGGGAAGAGCTGCCTGTTGTCCCGTCCCTCGATCCTCCTGTCCTCGGCCATCTCGAGAAGGTCGTGCGTCGCGGCGAGGCTTATGGCAATCGCCCTGGGGTCTTCGCCAAGATCGGCGACAGCATCACCGCCTCGCCATCGTTCGTGCAGGGACTCGCGTGTGGGGCGCCGCGTCTCGGGACCTGGAGCGAGGTGCGCGAGACGCTGGAATTCTTCGGCGCTACCCCGGTGCCTCGGGGTGTCGAGGAAGCCCAGTGTCCGGTCAGCAACAGCTACTCGCGCCTTGGCGTGGCGGCCGTGGGCGGATGGCGGGCGGTCGATGCCCTCGCGCCGAGAGAATCGCTCCCCGAGTGTCAGGGCCTGCCCGCGGTCAGCTGTGAGCTGCAGTTGCTGCGCCCATCCGTGGCCCTGATCATGTTCGGAACCAACGACCTGGAGGACTTCAGCGCAGTCGAGTTCCGCCGGGATCTCTCCCACGTCGTCCGGCTCGTCTCCAACGCCGGGACGATTCCGGTGATCAGCACGATCCCGCCTCGTGCGCAACCGCGGTTCTCGCCGCGGGTCGCGCGTTTCAATGCCGAAATCGCCGCGCTCGCCGAGAACCGGGCGCTGCCTCTCTGGAACTTCTGGGCGCAGATGTCCGCGAGGGGTGTGCCTGATCTGGGCTTGAGCGAAGACGGTGTCCATCCGAGCGTTCTCTGTCCCCCCTGCACCGCGATCGACTTCCGGCCCGCCGGCCTGCGGCAGGGATACGCCCTGCGGAATCTCGGCGCGCTCCTCATCCTCGATCGCCTGCGCCTGCGCCTCGCCTTGGGCTGAGGGGGACCGGGCCTAGCCGGGGGCCGCGCGAGCGCGGGCCCACTTCGTCGCCAGCACGCGGGTGCGGCGGATCAAGGCATAGGAGCCGATGGCCAGCGCAAGAGTTCCGGTCACGGCCAGCCCCCAGCGCACGGGGATCGCCAGGCCGGTCGTGGAGAGCGAGCTCTGCAGGGCGACCAGGAAGGGGATGTGGACGAGGTAGATCCAGAAACTTGCATCTGCCAGATACCGCAGCAGGCGCGATTCCCGGCGAACGTAGCGGGCCAATACGCCCCAGATGCCGAACAGGGTGAGCCAGCAGACGATGCCGACGGTGAAGAGGCCGTAGAGACGCAGCTCGTCGATTTCGGCCAGTACGCCCGGCGTGCCGACGTTGCCGGTGAAGTCGCCGTTGTCGTAGAAGAGGAGGAAGGCGGGGACGGCGATCAGCACCCCGGCGGCGAGCCGCAGCCAGGCCCCGCGCTTCAGGTTCTCGATGAGATCGCTCTGGCCGCTGAGCAGCCAGCCGAAGACGAAGAAGAAGCTGTAGTAGGCGAAGAGGGTCGGAGCGGGAATCAGCGAGTTGGACGCCGAACCGCCCGCCACCCAGCCGGTCTTGGTGATCAGGATCGCGGCGCTGATCGCGGCGAGGGCCGGAGCCGCCCACCACGACGTCATCAGCCGGCGGAAGCCGCGGTTGATCGCGATCCCCATCTTCGGCGCCCGCTGGATCGCCAGCCAGACCCCGATCGCGAGCAGGGAGATCATCAGCAGATAGGAGATGAACCAGAGGTGGCGCGGCGTGAAGCTGAAGACGTTGGCGAGGTCCAGTTCGCGCTTCGGCGGCAGCGCGCCCTTGCGGGGCCAGAGGCTCGCCGCTCCGATGACGAAGAGGTTGGCCAGCGGCACGACCGTCAGCATCCCCACTGCCAACGGCACCCCGAGCCGGCGAAACCGGGCACGGACCTGGAGAGCGGCGGAGGATCGCCGCAGCGCGCTCGCCGCCAGGAACCCGGAGATGGCGAAGAACAAGGGCATGTGCCAGGCGTGGACGAACCAGACGACGGCGTCGACGATCCTGGGGTCCCCGTCGCCCTTCTGGACGTAGCGGGCGGCGTGGTAGGGGATCAGGAGGAGGATCGCCGAGACGCGGATGGCATCAAGGTGATGACTGCGCTGGCTCCCCTTCTCGGACATAGGACAGGGTAGGCGGTCGGGTGTTCCTGCCCTCTTGGATGCGGATCTAGCCGCGGCGGACCGGCGGCTCCCCGGCGGGCCTAGAAGACGCGCCGGAAGAGGTAGATCGCGAGGAGGACGAGGATGATGATGATCAGAATCGTGACGATGCTCATAGTTCTCCTTTGGGTCAGGAATACGGGTCCCGCCCGTCCATCCCCAGGAAGAAGCTAAGTCAAACTTCCCGGTCCAACTCGTATTCCTCGGCGAGCTCGGAGAGCATCTCTAGCGAGACGTCCAAGGCCCGGGCAATCCGGCGCATGTCGCCCCACGACGGGTCGTACATCGCGCTCTCAATACGGGCAATGGTGGTGGGCGGGAGGTCCGCTCGCTCGGCGAGGGCAGCCTGGGTCAGCTCCGCCTTCTTACGCAGCTCGCGAACTGCCTTCGCCAGACCCAGCTGGCCTTCGGGTGATGTAGGGCCGCCAGGCACCAACCGAGAGTCTGCCGCCTCTAGCGGACCTTCGGCAATGCGAATTCTCGAAGCGGGCTGCAATTAACGGCTACTGGCACCCCTGGGGGCTTGCCTGTATCGATACGCGTCCATACTCTATGAGAGTGACCGAGAACTCGGCAGGGGCTGAGAACTCGAAGAACTATGGGGCGGTTCGCAGTCCGGCGCAGTTGTCGCGTCTGTACCTGGACGCGGTGCGTGCCGCGGATGCGCCTGGCGCCTTCCGCGTCGCCGCTGCCGCCCTCGCCGGCGGGATGACCATCCCCGGGCTTTACCAGCAGGTGATCACCCCGGCGATGTACGAGGTCGGCGAGCTCTGGGCAAAGGGGGCGCTGACGATCGCCGATGAGCACCTGGCAACCGCGCTCACCCACCGGGTGCTGGCGGCGCTGCGGCCGCCGGTCTGGGTCGGCACGGGGACGGAGCACGAGCCGGCCCCGGTGAAGCGCCGGGTGATGCTGGCAACCGTGGAGGGCGAGCAGCACGCGCTCGGCTTGCGGATGGCCGCCGACGTCCTCGAGGAGGCCGGTTTCGAGCCGATCTACCTCGGCGCCGATGTGCCGATCGCCGCCCTCCTGCAGGCGCTCGACTCGCTCACGCCGGACCTGCTCGCCCTCTCGGCGACGATGCCGGAGCTGGCGCCCGAGCTGGATCAGGTTGCGGCCGCGGCTCGGCGCACCCATCCGCGCTTGACGTTGCTCTTCGGGGGACAGGCAGCGTCCCCCCGGATCGCCGGGGGGACGCTGGTCCAGAACCTCGAGGCGCTCCCCGGGGTCCTTCTGGTCTGACTACTGACTAGGTGTGGTTGGGGCCGTCGTCGGCGCCGCCACCATGGCCGCCGCCGTTGTCATCGCCACCCCCGCCTCCGCCGGCGCGGGGCTCGATCTTCTTGGCGAGCAGGCCGCTGTCAGTGCGCTTGGCTTCGACCTCGATCTGCATCCCCTTGTGAAGGGCGCCGAAGCCGGCGAGCCGGTCGAACTCGGTCGCGCCGTTGACCTTGATCTGCACCGTGTTGCCGTTCTGGGCGGTGAGCTTGAAGGTGCGGTTGTCGGAGTTCTTCGAGGCCACGGCCCCGTCGATGTGCCGCAGGGCCGCCTGGGCCGGCGCGGCGAAGAGGCCCACCGCCAGCGCTCCGGCGAGCATCGCGGTGACGAATAGAGCTGCGCTCTTTCTGATCATCGTTCCTTTCTTTCGTGTTGTCCCTTTTGCCGCCATACGGAGGCCCGCTTCCCAGGGTTCAATCGCTTAGACCTCGTCGGGGTGGGTACTTGGGGGTGTCCAACCAGTCACCGAACGGCAACCAGGGACCAGGAGGAAGAGATGGCTGAGAGGACCAGGGAAAGTGCGGCCGAAGACCGCGAAGCGGTCGACCGCCGAACCGAGAACGGCAACGGGGTGCGTGATCGGGTGCCGGGCCGCGATAGGGGTGCGGCGGCCGGGCCGGCGGTCGCCCGCGAGCGCCAGCGCGACGAATACGGCGGTTTCAACTTCGGGGCGGCCTTCTTCGGCTGGTTGGTGGCGGTCGGGATCGCGGTGCTGTTGACCGCGCTGCTCAGCGCGGCGGGGGCGGCGATCGGCCTCACCGACCTGAGTGAAGGGGAGGCGGAAGCGAACGCCGAGACGATCAGCATCCTCGGCGGCATCCTCCTGATCGCGGTGCTGGCGATCAGCTACTACGCCGGCGGCTACGTGGCCGGGAGGATGTCCCGCTTCGACGGCGGCCGCCAGGGCCTCGGTGTCTGGCTGATGGGGTTGGTCGCGACCGTTGTTCTCGCCGTATTGGGCGCGATCGCCGGTTCCGAATACAACCTCTTCTCGCAGCTGAACCTGCCGAGGATCCCGATCGACGAAGGCTCACTGGCCGGCGGTGCCGCCATCGCCCTCGTCCTCGCGCTGATCGCCACCGCCCTCGCCGCGATGTCGGGCGGCAAGGTGGGGGAGCGCTACCACCGCAAGGTCGACCGAGCCGGGTTCGAGCCGCGGCGGCGGGAGGAGTACTAGGCCCGGCGGCGCTGCCAGTTGGGCCTCAGGTAGGCCTCGTCGAAGCCCGCCTTGAGGATGTTGCGATAGCTCGCCGAAGGCCGGTCCGGCACCCGCTCTCCCGTCTCCACCAGGAGGGTGCGGCAGCCGGCCTCGGCGGCGTCGCTGATGCGCCGGCGCAGAAGCGCGGTCTGGCAGCCGCGCCCGCGCGCCGCCTCGAGCGTGGCGCCGATCCCGAGCTCGGCGACTCCGTCCTCGATCACCATCGCCCCGCACCCGCATGCCTCGCCGTCGACGCGGGCGACGTAGCAGCGCCAGCCGTCCCGCCCCGGCAGGTGGGCGAAGAGGTCCGCGCCCCAGGCCGGCATCCCGAAGCCGAGGGCGGCGATCGTCCCGAAGGGCTCCTGGTCGGGCGACGTCACCTCGACGACCTCGACCCCGTCGGGGGCTGGGAAGCGCGGCGGGTGCGGATCGCGGACGAACTTCATCCAGGCGTAGGTCGGCTCGAATCCCTGGCTCCGCAGCCACTCTTCGGCTGCCGCGCTGCCGGGGAGGCCGGGCGTGACCGAGACGTAGGGGGTCGACCGCTCCTCGGCCCACGCGACCGCCGCCTCGAGATCGGATCGCTCCGGGGCCTCGGCGGCGCCGAGGACGAGGTTCAGCATCCCGACCTGGCCCAGCGCTCTCACCGCCGTCACCTGGATCGGGCCGAACTGGCGCACCTCGACGCCGCGCTCGGCGGCGACCTCGGCCGGGACCGACTCCCAGATCCCGCGCCAGAAGCGGCGGTCCACCCGGTCGAGCGCCACCGAGTCGTACCGCACCCCGTTCCTGGTTTCGGCTTCGGCCATGGGAGGGCAGCATAGGCTGAGGCGATGGCTGAGCGGACCGACCAGCACGAAGTTCCGAACGAGCAGGTGATCGTCCTCTTCGGCGCCAGCGGCGACCTCGCCAAGCGCAAGCTGCTGCCGGGGATGTTCCACCTGATGCGGGTGGGGCTGATGCCGGAGCGGTTCCGGATCATCGGCGCCGCTCGCAAGGCGCTCGGCGACGAGGACTTCAGGGAGCTGGCGCGGAATTCGGTCTCCGGCTCCAGCCGCGAGGCCGGGGAGGCGGAGGACTGGGATCGGTTCGCCGAGTCGCTGCGCTTCGCCGGCGTCGGCGAGGGGTTCGGCGAGCTCGACCGCGCGATCGCCGAGGCGCGCGAGGAACTGGGGGAGGGGGCCGAGGTGCTCTTTTACCTCTCGCTGCCGCCGCAAGCAGCTGCCGGGACGGTCGAGCAGATCGGCAGCCTCGGGCTCGGCCGCGGCGCCCGGGTGATCATCGAGAAGCCGTTCGGAACCGACCTCGACTCGGCCCGCAGGCTCAACCGCCGGCTGCACTCGGTCTTCGCCGAGGAGTGCATCTTCCGCATCGACCACTACCTGGGACGGGAGGCGGTCCAGAATCTGCTGGCGCTGCGCTTCGCCAACGGCATGTTCGAGCCGGTCTGGAACCGCAACCACATCGACCACGTCCAGATCGACATTCCGGAGACGCTCTCGATCGAGATGCGCGGCTCCTTCTACGAGGAAACGGGCGCCTTCCGCGACATGATCGTCACCCACCTGTTCCAGGTACTCGGGTTCGTGGCGATGGAGCCGCCGACCTCGCTGGAGCCCAGACAGCTCGGGATCGAGCGGGAGAAGGTGTTCGAGGCGATGTCGCCGCTGCGGCCCGAGAACGTCGTCCGTGGCCAGTACGCGGGCTACCGCGACGAGGACGGGGTGGACCCTGATTCCGACACCGAGACCTTCGTCGCCGTCAAGGCCTTCGTCGACAACTGGCGCTGGGAGGGGGTGCCGTTCTACCTGCGCTCGGGCAAGCGCCTGGCCGAGAGCCGCCACCTGCTGATGATCGCCTACGCGCAGCCGCCGCGGCGGATGTTCCCGCTTGACTGCGACCAGATCGCCGAGTCCTTCGGCCACGACCACCTCACCTTCGAGCTCGGCGACCCCGGCAGCATCTCCGCCTCCTTCCTCGCCAAGGTGCCGGGGCCGCGGATCCAGCTCGGCGAGGCCCACATGCGCTTCAGCTACGCCGACACCTTCGGCGGCCCGGAGACCGCGCTCGATCCCTACGAGCGCCTCATCCACGACGTCATGCTCGGCGACCGCACGCTGTTCACCAGCTCCGAGGCGATCGAGCGGCTCTGGGAGGTCTCCGAGCCGGTCCTGCGGGAGCCGCCGGCCGCGATCCCGTATGAGCCCGAATCCTGGGGGCCGCGGGAGGCCGACGAGCTGATCGCGCCGCGCCGCTGGCACCTGCCTAGTGACCACGTCTAGAAGCAGAGTCCCGAGAACGGAAAAGGGCCCCACGCGGGGGCCCTCTCATTCCGAAGGACGTACCACCAGAGAGTGTTAAGTCGCTGGCTCGTCGGTCCTCAAACTCTGCAAGCTCGCCCTAAGAAACACCGGCAAGTGCGGAAAGTTGCACCAATTGCATCGACCGTTGCAGCGGAACCTTTAACCGCCCACCAGCCACCCGTCCACCGCTGCTAGATTCCGCAATCCCGGGCGTATAGCTCAGTTGGGAGAGCGCCGCCTCGACAAGGCGGAGGTCACTGGTTCGAGCCCAGTTACGCCCATCGCACCGGCCAACGGATCGGTGGGGTTTAGGGCGGCTCAGGCGGCCGCGCCCTGTGCCGCAGTAGGCGCAGGCAGCGCATCGAGGATGCTGGCAGGCAGGCGCGTGCTGGCGTCCCAGACCTCGATTGCCACGAGCTGGTGGCTGGCCCGGTCGTAGTCTCGCAAGCCGCCGGGAACGCGCTCGCTGACGACATCGCTCGATTCCCCGGTGGGAAACCAGGCGATATCGGCGTCTCGGTCGTAATAGGCAAACATCGTTCTCAAAGGGTAGCGCCGCCCATCGGCTACGAATCCAGTCTCCATGCGGAAACGATTCGAACGGCCGCCTCGTCGTCGCCATGTGGGTGGTCATAGATCGCCTCGAACGGCGTTCCATCGGACAGGACACCGGAGACAAGCCATTCCGCGCGCCCGTCGTTGACCTCTCACCCCGCATGGCCGCTTCTGATCGCCTGCTCCACATCGACTACATCCAGTCCACGCTCGGCAAGACGCATACGCGCGTGTCCCGTCCAGACGAAGCGCTCAATCTCCACTAAGCCAGCCTATGGAGAGCCACCGACGACTCGGGTGATGGGCGCCAGAGGACTAAGTTCGGATTCGAGATTCCAGACAGCGGGGTTCTTCTTACTCGATTAGGGTCGCGCAATCAGACGCCTCTGCGCCGGCATCTCGCTTCTGCTCCTTTCCACCGGGACCTTTCTGCTCGTGCCGACTGGGTCGGCGATGGCGGTCGATTATGACTGCGCCGACTTCGAAACTCAGGAAGAAGCGCAGGAATACCTGCTGCCGGGCGATCCCTATGGGCTCGACGGCGATAACGACGGGGTTGCCTGCGAGGACCTTCCCTCCGGTGGGGGCGGTGGCTCGGCCGAACCGCCCCCGCCGCCGGAACCGCCGAAGCTGGAGAAGGGAGCGGCCAAGCGGGCCGCCCGGGCGAAGGCGCAGCATTACGACAGTGCCCACGCACAGGTGAGCGGTGTCGAGTTCAACGGCTGTTCTCGTCGCTCCAAGTACCGGGTCGTCTGCCGTTTCTTCACCGACGGGCGCACGGCCAACTTCGAAACCTCCTGCAACCTGAGGGTGATCGTCCGCGGCGAAGGAAGCTCGGCCTCGGCCAAGTTGCGGCCCGTCTGCCGCCGCGAGCGCTATCTCACGTTCGCGCGGGCGAGGGAAGCGATGGAGCCCGAAGCCGAACGAGTCGCCGAAAAGCCGGTGAAGGTCGTCGGGCTGCAGCGAAACAGCCGGACCACGATCCTCGGCGAAGCGATCTGGACCCGCAAGACGACCGAACGCGAACGCTGCACCGTCGAACTGGTTGCGAGCCTGCTCAACTCCGGCACGCTCGAAGTGTCATCTCGCTACCTCGAATGCCTGCCCAGTTGAGAGCACGCTAGATCCTCGCCGGTTGCTGGGTTTTTTCCGCAGTGGTCTATGCGGTCATCTACCGATGGCTCCGGGTTGGGGCGGCTCTACGGTGCCTCTGCAACCCCGAGGCTCCCCGGAGCCGTGAAAGGAGTACCCGAATGAGAGGTTTGGGTCGAGCGGTCTTCGTGGCGATTCTGCTGGTGATCGCCGGAGTGCTGAACGTCATCTACGGCATCGGAGCGATTGCCGACGCCAAGTTCTGGGTCGGTGAAAACCACTTCGTTCTCGGCAACCTGCACACCTGGGGCTGGGTCACCCTGCTCATCGGTCTGCTCGAGGTCTTCGCCGGCTTCTCGCTGTTCGCCGGTGGGACCTTCGGCCGCACGATCGGGATCGTCGCCGCCAGCCTGGGGGCGATCGGGTCTCTGCTTGCCGTCGGCGGGGCCTACCCGTTCTGGGCGCTCGGCGTCTTCGCGATCTGCGTAATCTGCATCCACGGCCTCGTCGTCTACGGCGAGCCGCTGGAAGAAGAGCACCGCTCCGCCCCCTGACTCTCTCTCCCGCCCGGAGGTCCCGGCTTCGGCCGGGACCTCCACCTCCTTGCTCAGACGTTCGCCGGCAGCTTCACCTGGGTCAGCCGGAGGCTGTTGCCTGACGGGTCGCGGAAGCCGCAGTCGATGCCGTAGGGGCGCTCTTCGGGCGTCTCGGTGAATTCGACGCCGCGGGCCTTCAACTGCTCGTAGTCGGCCTGGCAGTCGTCGGTGGTGAGGAAAACGGTGCCGGAGAAACCCTTGGCCATCAGCTCCTCGACCTGGCGGGTGGTCTGCTCGTCCATGACGGGCGGGCCGGGGATCGCCATCAGGACGACGGCGACGTCCTCCTGGTCGGGCGGGCTGACGGTGAGCCAGCGGAAGTCGCCCATCTCCGGCAGGGTGACGTCGGAGCGGACATCGAAGCCGAGCTTCTCGGTGTAGAAGGCGAGCGCCTCCTCCTGGTCGTGGACCCAAAGTTGTGCGGTTGAGATCTTCATGTTTCCTCCTTCTCGGGATTGCTTGGAGGCGATGCTAGGCCGGGCTGGAGCCCCCGTCTTCTCGAATCGTGCGGTGTTGCGGGCGGCCGTAGGCACGGACCACGCAGGCCGGGACGACGGCGTGGGCGGAAGCGGGGGGAGCGTCGGCCCGGTACTCGGTCGGCGTCATCCCGTACATCCGCTTGAAGCTGGTCGTGAACGAGCCGACGCCCTGGAGGCCGACCTCGAGGCAGATCTCGGCGACCGAGTACTCGGTGTTCCGCAGCAGCGCCGCCGCCCGCTCCAGCCGGCGGGTCAGCAGGTAGACGTAGGGCGACTCGCCGAAGGTGCGCCGGAACTCACGGCTGAAGTGCGCCTTCGAAAGGCCGGCGGCTTTTGCGAGGTCGTCGACCTCGAGCGGCTCGTAATAACGCGAGTCGGCCAGGTCCTTGGCCCGGAGAAGGTGGCGGGAGGGAGGTACGAAGGCCATCCTGCCAAGCGTACGCCGAGGCGATCGTCAGCCGCGGGTGTGGCGGCTGGTGCAGCGAGTCGAAGCGAGCCTTGCCTTGGGTCGCCGATTGACGGCGCGCACGACGATGCGAAGGCGACACGTGGTCTTCGTGGTGTCGGTGCGGCCGCGGGCAACCCCCCGGCAGTCGACTCGTCGTTCGGCTATGCGGCGACAGGAGCCCAAGGATCCCGACGTGACGTTCGGGTTTCGTCGCACGAACTTCCAGAGCAGGGCATGGGCGGCGCTGCGTGCTGCTCCCTTGCTGAGGTGGTAGGGAGGCGGCTTCGTCGCTTCGTCGCCGCCACTGCCCCCTCCACTACCCGAGCCTTCTTCGTAGCTGCAAGGGCAGGGAAGGTCCTCGCAGGCGACTCCATCGTCGTCTCCGTCGAGTCTGTATGGATCGCCGGGGAGCAGGTATTCCTGCGCTTCGGCCTGGTTCGCGAAGTCGGCGCAGTCGTAGTCGGTTTCCGCCATTGCCGAGGCCGGGGCGAGAAATGCGATTGCCGCCAAGCTCAACAATGCGCTGAGGAAGAGCCTCATCTCTGAGTAAATCTAGTGACGTTCAGCAAACCCGGGCTTAGAGGCCGCTTGGTCCTCTAGGCTCGCCGCCTCGTGATCGGGACTTACGCAGCCGTGGTGGCGATCTGCGCGGCCTCGCTGGCGATCGGGCAGGCAGCGGTCTGCCTCTCTGGGGGACGGAGGTGGTCCTGGTTGGCGCCGGCGGTGGGGTTGGCGCTGCTCTGCGCGGTTTGCTGGGGGACGGTGCGATTGCCGGGGGACGGGGTCATCTCGGCCATCACCGTCCTGGTTTTGAGCGTGGCGGCCGTCGCTTACCTGTGGGGCCGGGTCGAGGGCGGTGCGGAGGCCGTTCGTACCGGATGGCCGGTCGCGCTCGGGGCCCTTCTTGCCACCGCGCTTCCCTTCGCGGTCGAAGGGCACTTCGGGATCCTCGGCACGAGCTTCAACCCCGACATGTCCCAGCACCTGCTGGCGGCGGATCGGCTCGCCGAAGGACACTCGTCCCAGCTGCTCGCGCAGGGCTACCCGCTCGGCCCGCACTCGATCGTCGTCGCTCTCGACAAGGGCCTCGGGGTCGGGCTGGTGCACGGGTTCAGCGGATTGACGATCGGCGTCGCCGTGCTCGCCTGCCTGACCGCGCTGGCGGCCTTCGCCGATCTGCCGTGCCTGCCGCGGAGCGCCGGGGCCCTCCTCGTCGGGCTCGCCTACGTGGTCGCCTCCTACTTCGCCCAGGGCGCCTTCAAGGAGACGATGCAGGCGCTCTTCCTGCTCGCTTTCGTCCTCGCGCTGCGGGAGGCGGATCGCGGCTGGGGCGAACTTCCGCTCCGCTATGTCCCGGCGGCTCTGATCGCGGTCGGCTCCATCTACGCCTACAGCTTCCCCGGCTTGATCTGGCTCGGTGCGGCGGCGGTGATCTGGGCGCTGCTCACGCGGCCCGCGCCCCGGGCGCTCGGCCTCGCCTTCGTCGTCTTCCTTGTCGGCGCTCTGCCAGAGGTCGGCCGCATGGTCGACTTCCACAGCTTCGAGACCTTCGATCCCAACGGCCCCGGCCTCGGCAACCTCTTCGGCCAGATCTCGCCCTTCGAGGCGCTGGGGATCTGGCCCTCGGGCGATTTCCGATTGGCACCCGGGGACGGGGCGGTCCCAGCGGTCGCCTACTACCTCGGCATCGCCTTCGCGCTCGCGCTCTTCCTCTACGGCCTCGTCCATCTTTGGCGGCGCCGCGAGAGGGCGATCCTCGCCGGCGTCGCCGCCGCGGCCCTCGCGTACACGGCCGCCCGCATCGGGGGCACTCCCTACACGGCCGCAAAGGCGATCGAGATCGCGTCGCCGCTCGTCGCTTTGACGATCCTCCTGCCGCTGGCCGCACTTCCCCTGTTCCTTTCCGTTGTCAAGCGCCGAAAAGGAACAGGGGAATGGATCCTCGGCATCGTTGCGGCTGCGTTTGTTGCCCTCGCGGGTGTCTGCTCGCTGCTCGCGCTCGCCAACGCGCCGGTTGGTCCGACCTCCTACTCCTCGAAGCTGAGCGAGTACCGCAAGGTCGTCGGCGAAGGGCCGACGCTCGTCTACGCCTCGCCGCGCCTGCTCGAAGAGGAACACGGCACGCCGTTCCTTGCCTGGGAACTGCGCGGCGGCCGCGTTTGCATCCAGTCGACCGAGGAACCCAAGGTGCCGCCCGGGGTGAGGTTTGTGATCCGCCAGGAAGACGACTGGACTTTGGAACGGGTCAGGAACCCCCGTCCCGGCAAGACCCCCTGTCCGCTGATCGCCGAACGGCAGGCGCGGCAGGGACCCGCGCGCTGAAGGCCCCGTACCATTGCCAGCTCATGGAGGCCGCGACCGAGAAGACCACCTTCACCCTGCCCGACGGCAAGCCGCTGGAGCTGCCGGCTGGCGCTACGGGCGCCGACGCGGCGGCCGCGATCGGCCCTGGGCTCGCCAAGGCTGCGCTGGCGATCAAGGTCGACGGCGAGTTGCGCGACCTGGCGGCGCCGCTGCCGGCAAGCGGGGGCGAGGTGGCGATCCTCACCGACCGCGACCCCGAGGCACTGGAGCTGATCCGCCACGACGCCGCTCACGTGATGGCCGAGGCGGTCGTCGACCTCTATCCCGGCACCAAGGTGACGATCGGGCCGCCGATCGAGAACGGCTTCTATTACGACTTCGAGTTCCCGGCGGGGACGAGGATCACCGACGAGGACCTGCCGAAGATCGAGGCGGCGATGAAGGAGCACATCGACGCCGACGAGGAGTTCAGCCGCCGCGACGTCCCCGTCGCCGAGGCGCTCGAGATCTTCCGCTCCCAGGACCAGGGCTTCAAGGTCGAGCTGATCGAGGACCTCGTCCGCGACGAGGGGGTGGAGACGGTCTCGCTCTACCGCAACGGCCCCTTCGAGGACCTCTGCCGCGGCCCCCACGGCCCCTCGACCGCCCGCATCAAGGCGATCAAGCTGAGCTCGGTCGCCGGCGCTTACTGGCGCGGTGACGAGCAGCGCGAGAGCCTCACCCGCATCTACGGCACCGCCTTCTTCTCGAAGAAGGACCTCGAGCAGCACCTCGAGCGCCTCGAGCAGGCCAAGGAACGCGACCACCGCCGGCTCGGCCCCCAGCTCGGCCTCTTCATGCTGCGCAAGGAGGCGCCGGGGATGCCTTTCTGGCTGCCCAACGGGACGACGATGCTGCGGACGATCGAGACAGAGGTCCGCGACCAGCTGCGCAAGCGCGGCTACCAGGAGATCGCCACCCCGCAGGTGATGGACGAGAGCCTCTGGCACCGCTCCGGGCACTGGGACAACTACAAGGACGACATGTACTTCATGGAGGACGACGACCGCCGCTACGCGCTGCGGCCGATGAATTGCCCGGGCGCCTGTCTCGTCTACTCCGCCGACCGCCACTCCTACCGCGAGCTGCCGCTGCGGCTGGCCGAGTTCGGCCGCGTCTCCCGCAACGAGCGCGAGGGTGTCCTTCACGGGCTGCTGCGCGTCCGCGCCTTCACCCAGGACGACGCCCACGTCTACTGCACCGAGGAGCAGATCGGCGAGGAGGTCGCCTCGATCTGCGAGGCGATCGATGAGCTCTATGCGCGCTTCGGCTTCGAGGACGTCCACGTCGAGCTTTCGACCCGGCCGGAGAAGTCGATGGGGTCCGAGGAGCAGTGGACGAAGGCGGAGGCGGCGCTGGCCGAGGCGCTCGATAGCCAGGACCGCGAGTACACGCTGAACCCGGGCGACGGTGCCTTCTACGGCCCGAAGATCGACTTCCACATCACCGACGCCCTCGGCCGCTCCTGGCAGTGCGGCACCTGCCAGCTCGACTTCCAGATGCCCGAGCGCTTCGACCTCTACTACACCGGCGCCGACGACCAGGCCCACCGCCCGGTGATGATCCACCGCGCGCTGCTCGGCTCGATGGAGCGCTTCGCCGGCATCCTGATCGAGCACTACGCCGGCCGCTTCCCGACCTGGCTGGCGCCGGTGCAGGCGATCGTCCTGCCGATCTCCGACCGCCACAACGACTACGGCCGCGAGGCCCACGATCGGCTTCGCGATCTCGGAGTCCGCGTCGCGATCGACGACCGCTCGGAGTCGATCGGCAAGAAGATCCGCGACGCCTCGACGATCGGCTTCTACCCCTACATGTTGGTGGTGGGCGACCGCGAGGCGGAGAACGGCGCCGTCGCCGTCCGCTCCCGCGCCGACGGCGACCTGGGGGAGACATCGCTGGCCGAGTTCGCCGCTCGCGTCGAGGCCGAGACCGCGGAGCGCTGAGTGACCGGGTTCACGAACCGCGCTGCGGTCTCTATACTGCGCCGAACTTGATCGCTGGCACGAAAAAACTTCACCGCCGCCGCTGAACGCCCCGTGCCTGCCTACCGTTTCGTCCTCTTGAAGTCCCGCCTCCGATAGTGCCGGTCCCGCGAAGGTTCGATCGGCGCCCACCAGAGCGCGACACCACCCGGATCAACGAGCGGATCCGGGTGCCGCAGGTGCGCCTGATCGGCGCCGACGGCGAGCAGTTGGGGATCGTCGACATCAACGACGCCCTCAAACGCGCCCAGGAGGCCGACCTCGACCTGGTCGAGGTCGCCCCGGGCTCGAAGCCCCCGGTCACCCGCCTGCTCGACTACTCGAAGTACAAGTACGAGCAGGAGCAGAAGCAGAAGCAGGCGCGCAAGCACCAGCAGCAGGTCAACATCCGCGAAATCAAGCTGCGGCCGAAGATCGCGACCCATGACTACGAGACCAAGAAGGGTCACGTCGAACGCTTCCTCAAGCACCGCGACAAGGTCAAGGTGACGATCATGTTCCGCGGCCGCGAGCAGGCCCACCCCGAGCGCGGCCGCGACCTCCTCAACAAGCTCTTCGAAGACCTCGACGGCCTCGCCGTGATCGAGTCGGCGCCGCTGCAGGAAGGCCGCAACATGAGCATGCTGCTGGGGCCGAGCAAAGAGGTCGACAAGATCGCCGGTGGCGAGGAGGGCGACGAGTCGGCGGCGGCCGACGCCGCCCCCGAGTCCTGAGCCACTCCGCGGTCGTCCTCGCTATGGCGAGGAAAAACGCGTAGTCGTCAGCCGAGGACGACCTCGGCGATCCGCTCCGCCGCCCGCCCGTCCCAGAGTGGCGGCGGCCCCGGGGGCGTCTGCCGGCCCTCGGCGAGGACGGCCGGAATACGGGAGATCGCGGCCGGGTCGAGGCCGAGCAGGGTGTTGGTGCCGGAGGTGACGGTGACCGGTCGCTCGGTGTTGTCGCGGAGGGTGAAGCAGGGGACGCCGAGGTAGGTCGTCTCCTCCTGGATGCCGCCGGAGTCGGTGAGGACGGCGCGGGCGTCGGCGATCAGCGAGAGGAAGTCGAGGTAGCCGAGCGGATCGGTGAGGTGGAGGCCGGGGGCGTCGGGCTCAAGGCCCTCCATCATCTTCCGCGTCCGTGGGTGGACCGGGAAGAGGACCGGCATCTCGGAGGCGAGTGCGGCGAGGCGGGAGACCGTCTCGCCCAGCAGCGGCCCGTCGACGAGAGCAGGGCGGTGGAGGGTGACCAGGAGATAGGAGCCGGGCTCGAACCCGAGCCGCGCCGCCGCGCCGGCCGCGCGGAAGCGGCCTTCGAGCGCGACCAGGGTGTCGATCATCGTGTTGCCGACCATGTGCATGCGCTCCTCGGAAATCCCTTCGGCGCGCAGGTTCGTGACCGCCTCGGGGCTGTGGAGGAAGAGCCACTCGGAGAAGCGGTCGGCGACGATCCGGTTCACCTCCTCGGGCATCGTCATGTCGAAGCTGCGCAGGCCCGACTCGATGTGGGCGACCGGGATTCCCATCTTCACCGCGGTCAGCGCCGCCGCCAGGGTCGAGTTGACGTCGCCCGGGACCATCACCAGGTCCGGCTGCTCGTCGGCCAGCACCGGCTCCAGCCGTTCCATCGTCCGCGCCGTCTGCGTCGCGTGGCTGCCGGAGCCGACCTCGAGCATGTAGTCGGGCGCCGGCACCCCGAGCTCGGCGAGGAAGACCTCGGACATCAGCCGGTCGTAGTGCTGGCCGGTGTGGACGATCGCGTGGCGCCCCTCGGGGTGGCGCGCCCGCAGGGCGCCGATCACCGGGGCGGTCTTGACGAAATTCGGCCGCGTTCCAACGACGTAGAGGATGCGCATCGCGGCGGCAGCGTATCTGCTTCAATAGCGGACCCGATGCCGAAGATGAAAACCCATTCCGGCGCCAAGAAGCGCTTCAAGAAGACCGCCAGCGGCAAGCTGCGCGGCCGTCGCGCCTACTCCAGCCACATCCTGGAGAAAAAGTCGCCGAAGCGGAAGCGGAAGATGGCGAAACCGGTCGACATCGCGCCAAGCGATCAGAAGAAAGTGCGGACCCTGCTCGGAGGCGGCAGGTGAGCCGCGTCAAGCGCAGCGTCCACGCGCGCAAGAAGCGCCGCAAGGTGCTGAAGGAAGCGAAGGGCTACTTCGGCCGCAAGCACTCCTCTTACCGCTTCGCCAAAGAGCAGGTGCAGCGGTCGGGGATGTACGCCTACCGCGACCGGCGCAACAAAAAGCGGACCTTCCGCCGTCTCTGGATCACCCGCATCAACGCCGCCGCGCGGCTCGAGGGCATGAGCTACTCGGAACTGATGCACGGCCTGAACAAAGCCGAGGTCGAGGTGAACCGCAAGATGCTGGCCGATATCGCCGTCCACGACCGCGAGGCCTTCCGCCGATTTGTGGAGCTAGCCCGGGAGGGTGCGGCCGCCTAGCGGCAACACCGATATTCCTCTCTCCCGGGCGGGCCGAATTTCGGCCCGCTTTTTCGTTCCAGGAGACGAAACCGCCAGGAAGAAGAAACACCACCAACAGAACCATCCGATGATCGAGAGCCCCCAAAACGAGAAGCTGAAGCTGGTCCGCAAGCTGCGCGAGCGTAAGCACCGCGAGCGCGAGGGCCTGTTCGCGACCGAGGGCGAGGACCTGCTCGAGGTGGGGCTGGCGGCCGGGGTTGAGCCGAAGTTCGTGCTGGTCGAGACCGGCGCGGAAATCGACGGCGAGGAGGTCGACCCGAGCCTGCTGGCGGACCTCTCGGTTCTGGGGTCGAGCACGCGGGTGATCGCGGTCTGGCCCTTGCTGTGGGCCAAGGAAGCGGCATCGCCGTGTTTCTACCTCCACGGCGTCGGCGACCCCGGCAACGTCGGCACGATCATCCGCACTCTCGACGCCCTCGTCGGCAGCTCCGTCGTCCTCGGCCCCGGCAGCGCCGACCCGTTCTCGCCCAAGGCCGCCCGCGCCAGCATGGGATCGATCTTCTCGACGCCGCCGGTGAAGGCCGACATCGACGCGACCCCTGAGCCGCGTGTCGCTTTTGTCCCTCACGGGGGGGAGGAACTCGACACGCTTACGGGTGCCGCCACGGTGTGCCTCGGCGCCGAGCGGGAGGGGCTTCCCGAGGTGGTCCTCGCCCGCTGCGAGCGCAAGGTGACGATCCCCCTCCGCGCGGGCGGCCCGGACTCCCTCAACGTCGCCGCGGCGGCGGCGATTGCCGCGCAGCGGCTATCTTCGCTCGCGATGACGGAGGCACGGCCCGATGCTTGAGCGGATCGAGGAGATCAGGGGCGAGGCCGCCGCGGCGATCGGGGGCGCCGGCTCGAGCGCCGAGCTGGAGGAGCTGCGGGTCCGCTACCTCGGCCGCAAAGCCGAGCTGACGAGCGTCCTGCGCGGGATCGCCGAGCTTCCCCAGGAGGAACGGGGGCAGGTGGGTGGCGCCGCCAACCGCGCCCGCAAGGAGCTGGAAGCGCTGCTCGAGCAGAGCGCCGAGCGGCTCGACGCCTCCGAGCTCGAAGCGCAGCTGGCCGGCGACCGGATCGACGTCACCCTGCCCGGGGCGCCGCCGCGGCCGGTCGGCCACCCGCACCTGATCGCCCGCACCACGCGGCTGATCGAGGACACGATGGTCGGGCTCGGCTACCACGTCGCCGAAGGGCCGGAGATCGAGCACGACTACTACAACTTCACCGCCCTCAACCACCCGCCCGGCCACCCGGCGCGGATGCTCCAGGACACCTTCTACGTGCAGTCGTACCCCGACGTGCTGCTGCGCACCCATACCTCGCCGATGCAGGTGCGCTCGATGGAGGCAAAGCCGCCGCCGATCTTCGTCCTCGTCCCCGGCAAGGTCTACCGGCGCGACTCCGACGCCACCCACAGCCCGATGTTCCACCAGGTCGAGGGCCTGGCGATCGCGGAGGGGCTGACCCTCGCCGACCTGCAGGGGACGCTGCTGGCGATGTGCCGGGCGCTCTTCGGCGCCGAGCGCGAGCTGCGCCTGCGGCCGCACTTCTTCCCCTTCACCGAGCCCAGCGTCGAGGTCGACGTCTCCTGCTTCCAGTGCGGCGGCAGCGGCGAGCTGGCGGGCGGCGAGCGCTGCAACCTCTGCAAGGGCCAGGGCTGGATCGAGATCCTCGGCGCCGGCATGGTCGACCCCAACGTCCTCGGTTTCGTCGAGGGCCACGGCTACGACGCCGAGCGGGTCCAGGGCTTCGCCTTCGGGATCGGGGTCGAGCGGGTGGCGATGCTGCGCCACGGCATCCCCGACCTGCGGCGCTTCTTCGACAACGACGTGCGGATGCTGGAGCAGTTCTCATGAGGGTCCCGTACAGCTGGCTGCGCGAGTACTGCGACCCGGGGCTCGACCCGGCTGCGCTCGCCGACCGGCTGGTGATGACCGGGACCGAGGTCGAGCGGATCGAGACCCTCGGTCCGCCCTCCAGCGAGGGCTTCGTCGTCGGCAAGGTGCTCGAGCGCGAGCAGCACCCGAATGCCGACCGCCTCAGCGTCTGCCGGGTCGACGTCGGCGAGGGCGAGCGGACGATCGTCTGCGGCGCCCCCAACGTCGACGCCGGCCAGACCGTCGCCGTCGTCCTGCCCGGGGCGACGATGCCCGGCGGGATGAAGATCCGCAAGGCGAAGCTGCGGGGCGTCCCGTCTGAAGGGATGATCCTCTCGGCCGCCGAGCTCGAAGTCGCCGAGGAGGCGGACGGGATCATGGTCCTCGACGACGGCCCGGTTCCGGGCACGCCGCTGGCCGAGGTGCTGCCGCTGGCCGAGCCGGTGCTGGAGATCGAGGTGACGCCGAACCGGAGCGACTGCTTCGGCGTCCACGGCGTCGCCCGCGAGGTCCACGCGATCACCGGCGCCGAGCTCGCGCCCGATCCCTGGGCGCAGGACGCGCCCGCCGAGGGGACGGGGGAGGCCGGCGACTACGCTTCGGTGCGGGTCGACGTCCCCGAGCTCTGCCCGCGCTTCACCGCCCGCGTCTTCACCAACGTCGAGGTCGGTCCCTCGCCGGCGTGGCTGCAGGCGCGGCTGACGGCGGCCGGGCAGCGGTCGATCAACAACGTCGTCGACATCACCAACTACGTGATGCTGCTGACCGCGCAGCCGCTGCACGCCTTCGACCTCGACAAGGTCCCGGACGGCGAGCTGATCGTCCGCACCGCGGCCGAGGGCGAGAAGATGACGACGCTCGACGACGTCGAGCGGACCTTCGACACCGAGACCGTCCTCGTCTGCGACCGCGAGGGTCCCTCGGGCATCGCCGGTGTCATGGGCGGCCAGCGCTCCGAGGTCTCCGGCTCGACGACCCGTGTCCTGCTCGAGGTCGCCTGCTGGAGCGGCACCAACATCCTCCGGACCTCGCGGATGCTGGGCCTGCGCTCGGAGGCCTCCGCGCGCTTCGAGAAGCAGCTGCACCCGGCGCTCTGCCTGCGGGCGCAGCGGATCGCCTCGCAACTCCTGGTCGAGCTCTGCGGCGCGAAGATGGTCCCGGGAACGATCGACGAGGCAGCCGATATCCCCGAGCCGCGGCGGCTGACGCTGCGGGCGAGCCGGGTCGTGGGCCTGCTGGGGATGGCGATCTCCCAGTCCGAGCAGAAGACCTACCTGGAGCAGCTGGGCTTCGGCGTCGAGCCGGCCGGCGAGGACCTCGAGGTCGTCGTCCCGCCCGACCGCCATTACGACGTCACCCGCGAGGTCGACCTGATCGAGGAGGTGGCACGGGTCCACGGGATCGACGAGCACCTGCCGACGACGCTACCGGCGACCGGCGAGGCGGTCGGCGGACTCAGCCGCGACCAGCGGCTGCGGCGGCGGGCCGAGGACGGCCTCCGCGATCTCGGCTTCGACCAGGTCGTCGGCTGGAGCTTCACCGACCCCGGCGAGGCCGGGCGCCTGCGGATCCCCGACGACGACGCCCGCGCGAACCCGGTCCTGCTCGCCAACCCGCTCTCCGAGGAGCAGTCGGCGATGCGGACGACCCTGCTCGGCTCGCTCCTCGACGTCGCCGCCCGCAACGCCGCCCGCGGCACCAGCGACCTGGCCCTCTTCGAATCCGCCCGCGTCTACCGCCAGGACCCGCCGACGGGACGAAAAGCGGTTGGTGAGAACGCTAATCGTCCCGTCGATCCCTTGGCGGGTCACTTCGCGGGGGATCAGCCGGCGCCGTTCTCCGAGCCGCAGCGGCTGGCGGCGCTCGCTACCGGGTCGTTGAGCGAGCGCTCGTGGCGCGGCGGCGGCGAGCCCGCGGACTTCTTCGCGCTGAAGGGCGCGCTGGAGGCGCTGGCGCGGCAGCTCGGGGTCGAGCTCTCCTTCGCGCCGGGCGAGCAGCCGTTCCTGCACCCGGGCCGCTCCGCCGCGGTCTCGATCGATGGCGTGGTTGCCGGCTGGCTCGGCGAGGTGCACCCGCTGGTCTGCCGGACCTGGGACCTCGATGCCGCCGTCGCCTTCGAAATCGACTCGGCGCCGCTGATCGCGGCGGCGACCGTCGGCGAGGAGTCCTACGAAGACGTCACCGTCTATCCGCCGGTGCTGGAGGACCTTGCCGTCGTGGTGCCTGAGGGCGTCGCTGCCAGCGAGGTCCGCTCAGCGGTGCTGAAGGGGGCCTCCCCGTACTGCACCAAGGCAGAGGTTTTCGACGTTTTCCGCGGCGAGCAGGTGGGCGACGGTCGCAAGAGCCTCGCCCTCGCCGTCGAGTTCTCTGCGCCCGATCGCACGCTCACCGACGGGGAGGTTGCCTCCCTGAGAAAGTCGATCGTGAGGTCGATCGACGGGATCGGGGGGACGCTGCGTGAATAAGCGCGTGCTGGTCGCCGGCGCCTCCGGCTTCACCGGGGCGCTCGCGGCGCAGATCGTCCACGACCACCCGAGCCTCGACCTGGTTGCCGCGACCTCGCGCAGCGACGCGGGCAAACGGCTGGCCGACCTCTATCCGCGTTACCGGGTTCCGATCGAGCTGACCGAGCTCGACCTCGAGAACCTGCCCGAAGTCGACGCGGCGATCGTCGCCTACCCGCATGGGGCCGCCGCCCCGACGGTGGCGGCGCTTCGCGAGCAGGGGATCCTCGTCGTCGACCTCTCCGCCGACTTCCGCCTCCGCGACCTCGAGACCTACGAGCGCTGGTACGGCGAGCACGGCGCCCCCGACCTCTTCGGCTCCGGCGTCTACGGCCTGACCGAGATCTACCGCGACCAGCTCCGCGAGGCGAAGCTGGTCGCTACCCCCGGCTGCTACCCGACCGCGAGCGTGTTGGCGCTTGCCCCGCTCGCCGAACAGGGCCTGCTCTCGGAGGTCTTCATCTCGGCTGCCCAGGGCACCTCCGGCTACGGGCGTAGTAGCGACGACCTCGTCCACTTCTCGGCGATGACCGAGAACGCCTTCCCTTACAAGACCGAGGGGCACCGGCACCGGCCCGAGATCGAGCAGGAGCTGGCGGCGCTCGGCAGCCCGGTACCGGTCACCTTCGTCCCGCACCTGCTGCCGCTCGACCAGGGCGAGCTGGCGACCTGCTTCGCCACGCTCGGCGAGGCAACCTCGAAGGAGGCGATCCAGGCTCTGTACGAGGAGCGCTACGCGGACGAGCCGTTCGTCCACGTCCTCGACGGCCCGCCGAACCTGCGCGCGGTGCGGGACACCAACGAGTGCCACGTCTACGTCACCGTCGAGGAGCGGGGGAAGGTGATGGCCTTCTCTGCCATCGACAACATCTGGAAGGGAGCCTCCAGCCAGGGCGTGCAGAACCTCAACCTGATGCTGGGGCTCGAGGAGACGGAAGGCCTCGCATGACCGCCGCCCGCCCCTTCATCTGTTCCTTTTCGTTGCCAGTCCCCAAAAAGGAACAGGCGAGAAGATGAGCGGTTCTTTTTTTCGCTCACGCTGGGTGAACGCTCCCGATGGCATCGACGAGCTCGACCCCAACCAGCTTGCCCCCGGCTTCCGGGCCGGCGGCGCCCACTGCGGGCTCAAGGGTGGCGGGCGCACCGACGTCGGCCTCGTCGTCTGCGACGCCGAGGAGGTCGCCTCGGCGATGGTCCTCACCCGCAACGCCTCCGCGGCGGCGCCGATCCGAGTTTGCCGGGACGAGGTCGACAGCAGCGACGTTCGGGCGGCGGTCGTCAACAGCGGCAACGCCAACGCCGAGACCGGCGAGCAGGGGCTGGCCGACGCGCGGGCGATGTGCGAACGGACGGCCGCCGAGCTCGGCTTCGCGGCTGACCAGGTCGCCGTCGCCGAGACCGGGACGATCGGCGTGCCGCTGCCGATCGACGCCGTCCTCGCCGGTATCGCCGATGCCGCGAAGACGCTCGCGCCCGACGGCGGCGGCGCCTTCTCCGACGCGATCCTCACTACCGACCGCTGGCCGAAGCGCTGCACCCTGCGCGCCGGCGGCGTGACGCTTTCCGCCCAGGCGAAGGGGGCGGGGATGATCGAGCCGAACATGGCGACGATGCTCTGCTTCGTCCAGACCGACGCCGTCGTCCCCGACGCCGACGCGCGCCTGCGCGCCGCCGTCGATGCCTCCTTCAACCGGATCACCGTCGACGGCCAGATGAGCACCAACGACATGGTGCTGCTGCAGGGCTCCGGCGCCTCCGGGCAGCCGCTGCCCGAGGGACTGCTGGAGGCGGTGCTGATGCAGATGGCGATCGAGATCGTCCGCGACGGCGAGGGCGCCGCCCGCACCGCCCGGATCGAGGTGACCGGGGCCGCCTCGCAGGCCGAGGCCGAGCGGGTCGCCCGCGCGATCGCCAACTCGCCGCTGGTGAAGACGGCGCTGTTCGGGCGCGACCCCAACTGGGGCCGGATCGCCCAGGCCGCCGGTGCCGCCCTGGCCGGCGAGGTGCTGCCGGAGCTGGGCGCCGAGAACATCGACGCCGCCGAGCTGGGCGCCGAGGTCGAGGAGGCCGAGATCGGGCTGCGGCTCGGGCGCGGCGAGCACAGCGCCCACGTCTGGTTCTCGGACCTCGGCTACGACTACGTAAAGCTGAACGCGGAATACACGACGTGACCCGGCATGACTGGACCCGGCATGACTGACAGGACCAACAGCGCCCACGCCCAGCACGACAGCAGCGTCGCCACCCTCCTCGAGGCGCTGCCCTACATCCGCGAGTTCCACGGCCGCACCGTGGTGATCAAGTACGGCGGCGCGGCGATGCTCGACGAGGAGCTGCGGGAAGCATTCGCCACCGACGTCGTCCTCCTCAAGTACGTCGGGCTCAACCCGATCATCGTCCACGGCGGCGGCCCTGAGATCACCCGCTACATGGAGCGGCTCGGCCTCGAGGTCCGCTTCCACGAGGGCCTGCGCGTCTCCGACGCGGAGACCGTCGAGGTCGCGCAGATGGTTCTGGCGGGGAAGCTCAATTCGGAAATCGTCCAGCGGCTGAACCGCCACGGCCAGGCTGCCGTCGGCCTCTCCGGCGAGGACGGCAACCTCTTCGAGGTCGCGCCGGTGGCGAACGCCGAGCATGTCGGCTTCGTCGGCTCGATCGAGCGGGTCGACGTCGACGTCCTCAACCACATCGCCGCCGACTACATCCCGGTGATCGCCTCCTCGGCCTCCGACCGCAGCGGCCAGTCCTACAACGTCAACGCCGACGAGGCGGCGGGCAAGGTCGCCGCTGCGATCGGCGCCCACAAGGCGATCTTCCTCACCGACGTCGTCGGTTGGCTCGAGGACCCGAGCGACGAAAGCTCGCGGATCTCCCAGGCGACGGTGACCGAGGTCGACGAGAAGCTGCCGAGCCTGGAAGGGGGGATGCGGCCGAAGCTGCAGGCCTGCACGGACGCGATCCGCGGCGGCGCCCAGTCGGCCCACATCATCGACGGCCGGGTCCCGCACAGCCTCCTCCTGGAGCTCTTCACCGACGCCGGCATCGGCACCATGGTCACGCCATGACCGACGTCGCCGAGGGCATCGGCCTCGAGCAGACCCAGGCGCTCGAGGAGCGCTACCTGATGCGGACCTACAAGCGGGCGCCGGTCGATTTCGTCCGCGGCGAAGGGCCGCTGCTCTGGGACGCCGAGGGCAAGCGCTACCTCGACTTCCTCACCGGGATCTCGGTCTGCTCGGTCGGGCACTGCCATCCGGAGGTGGTGAAGGCGGTGCGCGAGCAGTCCCATCGCCTCATGCACGTCTCCAACCTCTTCTACACCGAGCCGATGGCACAGCTGGCCGAGCGGCTCTCGGAGTCGAGCCTCGGCGGCCGCGTCTTCTTCTCCAACTCGGGCACCGAGGCGAACGAGTGCGCGATCAAGATCGCCCGCAAGCACGCCCACGGTCGCGGCGTCAGCGCCCCGGAGATCATCAGCTTCGAGAGCGACTTCCACGGCCGTACCTACGGCGCCCTCTCGGCGACGCCGGGGCTGGCCACGAACGAGGCGCTGGGACCGATGCTGCCGGGATTCCGCTCTGTGCCGCGCAACGACGCCGAAGCCCTCCGCGAGGCGGTGGGGGAGAACACCGCCGCGGTCCTGATCGAGCCGATCCAGGGCGAGGCCGGCGTCTTCCCGATCTCCGAGGAGGCGCTGCTGGCGGCGCGGCAGGCCTGCGACGAGGCGGGCGCGCTGCTGATTTTCGACGAAATCCAGACCGGGATCGGCCGCACCGGCTCGCTCTGGGCGTATGAGCAGACGCCGGTCCGGCCCGACGTCCTCACCAGCGCCAAGGCGCTCGGCGGCGGCTTCCCGATCGGCGCCTGCATCACCGGCCCCGGCGCCGCTGACGTGCTCGAGCCCGGCGACCATGGCTCGACCTTCGCCGCCGGCCCGGTCGCCACCGCCGCCGCGACCGCGGTCTTGGCGCTCGTCGACGACCCGGTGCTGCTGCGCCATGTGCGCGAGCTCGGCGCCTACCTCTGTGAGCGCCTGCGGGAGCTGGACGGCGTCCACGAGACCCGCGGCCGCGGGCTCATGGTCGGGGTCGGCCTCGAGGAGGGAATCGACTCGGCCGCGGTCGGCGCCGACCTGCTCGAGCGCGGTCTCGTCGTCAACGCCCCCCGCCCGGACACGCTGCGCCTGCTGCCGCCGCTGGTGATCGATTCCGACCACGTCGATCAGGCGGTCGGCCTGATCTCCGAATCGCTTCTAGGCTTCGCCCAGCGATGAGCCGCCGCGGCAGACGGGACGATCCCTCGAAGAAGACCCTGCGCACCGACACCGCCGAGCGCCTGGAGGCGATCGTCGAGGCCGCCGAGCGGGCGGCCGAGAGCGTGATAGACGACGCCGAAACCCAGGCCCGGCGCTACCTCGCCCAGGCGCGGGCGGAGGCCGAGCGCCAGAGCAGCGATCGCCTCGGCGAGCTCTCGCGGCTGGTCGACACCCTGCTGGGCCAGGCGATCACGCTGCAGCGCGACGCCGAGCGACTGCAGGTGACCCTGGAAGTGGCCAGGGACCGGCTTCTCGACGATTCCGGCGAGGGGGAGCAGGAGGAGGTCGAGGTGCCGAGGATCGAGCGCGCCCCCGCGCCTCGGCTCCGTGCCGTGGACGAGGCCGAAGTGCCCCCCAATCCCCCCGATGAGCCCCTGGCTCCGGTGCCCCAGAGCGACCCCGCCGGTGCCCGCCTGCTGGCGACGCAGCTAGCGGTTTCCGGCAGCAGCAGAGAGGAGATCGCCGAGCGGCTGCGAAACGGATTTGAGATCGAGGACACCGACGCGATCCTCGACGCGATCCTCGGACCGGAGGCTTAGAAGACGATGCACGAGGACCCGACTCGCCTGATGGGACCCGAAGACCGCGGCCCCGGCGGCCACGGGCCGGACGGAGGACCCCCGCACGGCAACATGCGGCTGCTCGTCGCCGGCCTCGTCGCGGTGATCGTCGGTCTGCTGATCGCGGTGATCGTGATTGCCAACAACGACGACAGCGGCGAAACCACCACTTCCAGCCTCGAATCGACCGCGACGACGCCGTCGACGACCGAAAGCTCGACCACGACGACGGAATCGACGACGACCACGACCGAAGAAGAACCGACGGTCGAAGAAGACGAACAAGCTCCGGAAGAAGGAGAACCCGAAGAAGAAGTGCCGCCGCCGGACGAAGAAGGCGGTTCCGGCGGCGTAGAAGCGCCTTAGCAGGGTTGCTGACAAAGCAGGGCAAGGACGCAGGGAGCGTGGCGTGCTCTGCACGCGAGCGACCGAGGACGCCGCCCTGCGCAGTCAGGGCGTGGCAGACTTGCGGCCCCGTGAGTCCTCAGCCCCAACCGACCGCCACCTACGAGGCGGATCCCGCCAACGTCCATCGCGTCCTCCTGCTCTACTCGGGCGGGCTCGACACGAGCGTGATGCTGAAGTGGATCCAGGACAACTACGAAGCCGAAGTCGTCTGCCTCACCGTCAACCTCGGCCAGCCCGGCGAGGACTACGAGGTGATCGAACAGAAGGCGCTGCAGCTGGGGGCGGTCGAGTGCCACGTCGTCGACGCCCGCGAGCGTTTCGCCGCCGAGTTCGTCGCCCCGGCGATCAAGGCCAACGCCGTCTACGGCAACGGCTACCCGCTCTTCACCGCCCTCGGCCGGCCGCTGATCGCCCAGCTCGCGGTCGAGTACGCGCGCCAGTCGAGCTGCGACACGATCGCCCACGGCTGCACCGGCAAGGGCAACGACCAGGTCCGGATCGAGGCGACGGTGGCGACGCTGGCGCCGGAGCTGAAGACGATCGCGCCGGTTCGCACCTGGGCGATGGGCCGCGACGAGGAGATCGCCTACGCGCGTGAGAACGGGATTCCGGTCAAGGGCGGGACCGAGGTCGCCCCCTACTCGATCGACGACAACCTCTGGGGACGCTCCTCGGAGGGGCGCTGGATCGAGGACCTCGAGCGCGCCCCCGAGGACGACGTCTTCCAGCTGGTGACTCGCCCCGAGGAGGCGCCTGATGAGCCGGAGACGGTCACCGTCGGCTTCGAGCAGGGCCTGCCGGTCTCGCTGAACGGCGAGCGCCTCGACCTCGTCGAGCTGCTGGAAAGGGCGGCCGAGATCGGCTGCCGGCACGGCGTCGGCGTCGTCGACCACATCGAGGACCGGATCGTCGGCCTCAAGGTCCGCGACATCTACGAGGTGCCGGCGGCGGCGATCGTCCTCACCGCCCACGAGGAGCTCGAGCGCCTGGTCGGGACGATCCACCAGAACCAGTTCAAGCCGGCGCTGGACCAGAAGTGGGGCTACCTCGTCTACGCCGGCCTCTGGTGGGAGCCACTGCGCGGCGACCTCGACGCCTACATGGACGCGGTCAACGCCCAGGTGACGGGGGAGATCGGCCTGCGCCTCTATAAAGGCAGCGTCCGCGTCGTCACCCGCTCCTCGCCGAACGCCGTCTACGACGCCAGCTTGGCCGGCTTTTCCGAGTCCGGCGGTCTCTTCAAGCAGACCGCTTCGCCCGGGTTCATCGAGCTCTGGTCGCTGCAGTCGCGGATGGCGCATCAACTTCGCGAGCGGGGGGAGGGCTGATGTACAACCGGGTGGGCAAAGCCTCGGTCAAGTTCGCCTTCCGCTTCCTGCGCCGGCGCTACCGGCGCGAGACCCGGATCGGGCTCGGCATCCTGGGCGCGGCGGTCGTGGCGCTGATCGCCTACGTCGCCACCCGCGAAGTCCCCGAAGGCTGAACCGCCACCCGCAACCTTTGTTGCGGGTTATCGACAACTTGCAGGGATTTTGACGCTGGCTCGCTAGCCTCAGCCGCCCTCGTGCGGCCGCTTCGTCTCAGCAGGAATCTCCTCGGGATCTGCGCCGCAGCGCTGCTCTGCGCGCTGCTGGTGGGGCTTGCCGTAGCCGTTGGCAGCGCCGGCGCAACCGAAGCCGAGCAGCTGGAAGCGAAGCTGTCCTCGGCGCGCGACGAGGCGGGTTCGCTCTCGGCGCAGGCTGCAGTCGACGACGGCGGAACTGGCGAGCGCCGAAGGCGAAGCCAAGGACGCGGCCGCCGAAGAGGAAGAACTGACCGCGCTCCTGGCCGAAGGCCGCGAGCGCGCCGCCGAGCTGGAGCGCAAGCTGGTGGCGACGCAGCACCGGCTCGCGGTCGAGAGAGCGCGCCTGCGGCGCTCGCGAGCGGTCCTCGCCGAGCGCCTCGTCGCGATCTACGAGAACGGCACCCCGAACACCACCGACCTCATCTTCGGCTCCGGCGACTACGAAGACTTCGTCGCCCAGAGCGACTATCTGCGGGCGATCTCCGAAGCCGACAGTGCCCTCGCCGACCGCGTCGCCGAGGTGCGGGCGGCGGTCCACAGCCAGGTGTTGCGGGTCGCCGATCTGCGGGCGGAAGCGATCGCCTACGACGAACGCCTCGAAAACGCGCGTGCCGAAATTGCCGACGTCCGCGCTGCGGCCGAGGCCGCCGCCGCACGCCTGGCCTCGCTGCAGGGCAGCCGCGAAGCCTCGCTGGCGACGCTGAAAACGGACATCTCCCAGTGGGTCGAGGAGATCCAGGAAGCCCACCTCGCCGAATCGGAAGCCGAAGCCGAAGAAGAAGTCGGCCGCTGGCTCGGCGGTCCCTACTCGATCCCGACCTACATCGTGATGTGCGAGTCCGGCGGCAACTACGGCGCCGTCAACCCCTCCAGCGGCGCCGGTGGCGCCTACCAGATCCTTCCCTCGACCTGGGAACTCTACGGCGGACAGGGCGAACCCCAGAACGCCCCGAAGGCCGAACAGGACCGCATCGCCGCCGAAATCTGGGCCGATTCCGGCTCCAGCGCCTGGGTCTGCGGCTGATTTCACAAATCTGCGCAGGAGCCTCTCCGAAAGTTTTGCTTTTGCGCGCCACCCGTGACAACACGAGTCCTATGGTTCGATCCATGACGGTGATGGCAAGGGAAAAGTGGAGCGACGAGCGCCTCGACGACCTCAACGTCCGGGTGGAGAAGGGCTTCGACGAGGTCAAGAGTGAAATTCGCGAGACCAAGGGCGAGCTCAAAGGCGAAGTGCGAGAACTCCGAAAGGAGATGAACACGCGCTTTGTGGCGGTCGAAGCTCGTTTCAACTCAATCGAGGCTCGTCTCGATGGCCTCAATCGGACGCTTGTGATCGGCATGGTGAGCATGACGGCGAGCATCGTCGGCGCACTGCTGGTCACCCAGCTCTGAAGTAACCCGGAATCAGCGCAAAAGCGTGACGAGACCGTCGCGGGTCCGTCGTCTCCGCTTGGCATGATCGAAGACCTCTTGAGCTCCGGGTCCGCCGTACATCTGCATGCCCACAGCGAGTACTCGCTGCTGGATGGCGCCTGCAAGATCGACGCGATGGCGGCGCGGGCGGCGGAGCTCGACCAACCCGCCCTGGGTCTCACCGACCACGGCGTCATGAACGGCGCCGTCGACCTCTACAAGGCCTGTAAGAAGCACGGGATCAAGCCGATGCCCGGGCTCGAGGCCTACCTGGTCGACGACCGCCGCGCGATCAAGGAACAGACCCGGTACGAGCGCAACCACCTGACGCTGCTGGCCGAGACCGACAAAGGCTTCTCGAACCTGGTCAAGCTCACCTCCGCCGGCTTCCTCGAGGGCTTCTCGCGCGGCAAGGCGAACGTCGACATGGAGCTGCTCTCCCAGCACGCCGAGGGCGTCATCGTCCTCACCGGCTGCCTGCAGTCCCGCTTCTGCCGCCGCCTGATCGAAGAGCGCGAGGACGATGCCCGGGCCCACCTCGACGACCTGATCCAGGCCTTCGGCCCCGAGCAGGTCTACTTCGAGGTCCAGAAGAACGGGATCGAAGAGCAGGACAAGGCCAACCAGGGGATCGTCCGCTTCGCCCGCGAGCTGAACCGGCCGCTGGTCGGGACCGCCGACGTGCACTACCTGCGGCGCGAGGACTTCGACAACCACGCGGCGCTGCTCTGCGTGCAGACGAAGTCGACGCTGCAGATGCCGAAGATGAGCTTCGACACGAACGAGTTCTACATCAAGGACAACGCCGAAATGGCCGCGTCCTTTGCCGAGTGGCCGGAGGCGGTGCCGACGACGCTGGAGATCGCCGAGCGCTGCAACATCGAGATCGAGCTCGGCAAGCTGCTGCTGCCGCGCTACCCGACCCCCGACGGCGAGGAGCCGGGGGCGATGCTGCGGCGGATCGCGATGGACGGCTTGCGGGCTCGCTACGGCGACCCGCCGTCGGCCGAGGCGGTCAAGCGACTCGAGTTCGAGCTCGGGGTGATCGAGGAGATGGGCTTCGAGTCCTACTTCCTGATCGTCTGGGACTTCGTCAGCTATGCGAAGCAGAGCGGGATCGCCGTCGGCCCCGGCCGCGGCTCGGCTGCCGGCTCGATCGTCTCCTACTGCCTGAGGATCACCGACCTCGATCCGCTCGCCAATGATTTGATGTTCGAGCGCTTCCTCAACCCCGGCCGCAAATCGATGCCGGACATCGACATCGACTTCTCGGTCCGCGGCCGCGAGCGGATGATCCGCTACGTCGGCGACAAATACGGCCGCGAGTCGGTCGCCCAGATCATCACCTTCGGCAAGATGGCGCCGCGCGCCGCCACCCGCGACGCCGCCCGCGTTCTCGGCTTCGACTACGCCACCGGCGACCGCCTGGCGAAGCAGATCCCGGAGCCGATCATGGGCCGCAGCCCCTCCTTCGAGGAATGCCTGAAGAGCGGCCAGGAGCTGCGCAAGACCTACGACGAGGACGCCGACGCGAAGAAGATCATCGACGTCGCGCAGGGTCTCGAGGGGATCATCCGCAACAACTCGATCCACGCTGCCGCCGTCGTCATCGCCGACCGGCCGCTGCACGAGATCGTCCCCCTGCAGCTGGCCGAGGACAAGAGCGCGCCGGCGGCGCCCGTGAACGGCAACGGCAACGGGTCCGGCAAACCCGAGCGCCAGTACAAGATCGTCACCCAGTATTCGATGAACCCGATCGAGGAAATGGGCCTGCTGAAGATGGACTTCCTCGGCCTCCGCAACCTCGACGTGATCGAGGACGCGATCGACATCATCGAGCGCTCGCGCGGCGAGCGGGTCGACATGGAGCAGATCCCGATCGACGATGCGAAGACCTACGCGATGCTGGCCGGTGGCGACTCGACCGGGGTCTTCCAGTTCGAGTCGGAGGGGATGCGCGACGCCCTGCGCAAAGTCAAACCGACCGAGTTCGCCGACATCGTCGCCCTCGGTGCTCTCTACCGGCCCGGCGCGATGGCCTACATCCCCACCTATGCGAAAGGCAAGCGCGATCCCTCGACGGTCCGCTATCCCGATCCCCGCCTGAAGGCGATCACCGAGGAGACCCACGGCTGCGTCATCTACCAGGAGCAGCTGATGCAGATCGCCCGCCAGATGGCCGGCTTCTCCGGTGCCGAGGCGGACGACCTGCGCAAGGCGATCGGCAAGAAGAAGCGCGACCTGATGGCGACGATGAAGGACAAATTCATGGAGGGCCTGGCGAAGTCCGGGACCGACCAGAACGTTGCCCAGGATCTCTGGAAGCTGAACGAAGCCGCCGCCGACTACTCCTTCAACAAGTCCCACGCCGCCTGCTACGGGCTGATCTCCTACCGCACCGCCTACCTCAAGGCCAACTTCCCGGCCGAGTACATGGCGGCGGTGATCTCCTCGGTGATGAACACCAAAGACAAGGTGCCCTTCTTCGTCAACCGTTGCGCGGAGATGGGGATCGAAGTGCTGCCGCCCGACGTCAACTCCTCCGGCCACAGCTTCGTCGTCTCCGAGAACGCGATCCGCTTCGGCCTCGACGCGGTCAAGAACGTCGGCCATGCGGCGGTCGAGGCGATTCTCCACGCCCGCGAGGAGAAACCGATCGAGTCGATCTGGGATTTCTGCGAGCGGGTCGACAGCCGCGCGGTCAACAAACGGGCGATCGAATGCCTGGTCAAGTGCGGCGCCCTCGACTCGACCGGCGACAGCCGCAAAGGGATGCTGGAGACGCTGCCGGCGGCGCAGTCGGCCGGCCAGAAGGCGCAGTCCGATGCGCAGCTCGGCCAGGGCTCGATCTTCGACTTCGGCGAAGAGGCCGGGGGAGGGGGCGCCCAGTCCCAGGCCCAGCACCGGCCGCCGATCCCCGCCGCCGAGTTCGACCGCGCCGAGATGCTCTTTATGGAGAAGGAGACCCTCGGCACCTATCTCTCCTCGCACCCGCTGACCGAAGTCGGGCCGGCGCTGCGGGCGCGGGTCGACTGCGGCATCGCCCAGCTGGCGAGCAAACCCGACGGCGCCTGGGTGACGGTCGGCGGGATCGTCGTCGACTGCAAGAAGATCCGCACCAAGAGCGGCAACCAGATGATGTTCGCCACCCTCGACGACGTCGAGGGGCAGGTCGAGATGCTGGTCTTCAAGGCTGACCAGGCAGAGAGCGCTTCGGTGATCGAGCCCGACGCGATCGTCCTTGTCCGCGGCCGCCTCGACCACAAGGACCGCGGCGAGACCAAGCTGGTGGTCCAGGAGGCGCAGCGCTTCGAACCCGACGAGGCGGAGATCGCCAAGGCGGCGAAATTGGCTCCAACGGCGACCGCCGCGGCGGTCCCCTCCGGTCCATTCGAGGTCCCGATCGACCTCAGGCGCTGGAGCAACGAGCTCTGCGACGAACTGAAGGCGGTACTCGAGCACCACAAAGGGGACTCCGAGGTCCACCTCGTGGTCGGCGAGCGACGGTTCAAGGTGGGGGAGGGCTACCGGGTGAAGCCGTCCGGGATGCTCCGCACCGAGCTGGACCACCTGCTTCGTGCTGCCCCGCTGGCCGCGTAGCCAGGAAACCGCTTGGTTCCGCGGTCTCGCATCCCTAAGCTTTTCTAATGACCGCTACGCGCACCACGGCTGGCGAGTGCCGTCAGTGCCGCTCCTTCTGCGACAAGATGGTCGAGCCGCGCGGCTGCATCGAGCTCGGCTGCCGCTACCTCTACAGCTTCGTCGACCGTCTTAACGGCGAGCAGTACGTCGGCTGCATGCAGGAGGTTTACGCGGCGGAGGTCGAGCTCGGCGCAGTGCTCGAGCAAGGCGGCTTCGGCGGCGTCAAGATGACCGGCGAACCGCTGCCGCACTGCCAGTTCTCGGTCGAGCGCGCCTATGAGGGCGAAGGCGAGTCCTACGGCTGCGTCAACAAGCGCTTCTTCGACTGCACCGACGGGGGCACCGAGGGCCTGCGCGCCTTCGATTTGCGCGATATCGCGGACCCGATTTAACCGCTGCGCGGTTTCGTGACACGACATCGTTCTGTGTAGAATTTGCCGCCATGGCTGATTCCTCCGTCGCCGACGTCGACGCGAACGCGCTGCTCGACGAGGCCAACTCCACGTCCGAGGCTCAGGGTGAACCGCAGTTCACGCTTGAGCTCAACCAGGATCAGAAGGACATCCGCGACTGGGTGCACGGCTTCGCCGAGGGCGTCGTCAGGCCCGCCGCCGAGGAGTGGGACGAGCGCGAGGAAACGCCGTGGCCGGTGATCCAGGAGGCCGCCAAGATCGGCCTCTACAGCTTCGAAGCGATGGGGCAGTTCTGGGCCGATCCGACCGGCCTGACGCTCCCGGTTGCCAACGAGGAGCTGTTCTGGGGCGACGCCGGCATCGGCATGGCGATCATGGGCACGACCCTTGCCGTCGCCGCGATCTTCGGGCAGGGAACCCCGGAGCAGATGGGGGAGTGGATCCCGCAGTGCTTCGGCACCGCCGACGACGTCAAGCTCGCGGCCTTCTGCGCCTCCGAGCCGGACGCCGGGTCCGACGTCTCCGGCATCCGCACCAGCGCCAAATACGACGAGGCGAAAGACGAATGGGTGCTCAACGGCCAGAAGGCCTGGGCGACCAACGGCGGCATCGCCGAGATCCATGTCGTGATCGCCTCGGTCGACCGCGAGCTCGGCTCGCGCGGTCACGCCGCCTTCGTGATCCCGCCGGGGACGCCGGGCTGCGAGCAGGGTGCCAAGGTCAAGAAGCACGGCCTCCGCGCTTCCCACACCGCCGACGTCCACCTCGACGACTGCCGCGTCCCAGGCGCCTGCCTGCTGGGCGGCAAAGAGAAGCTCGACGAGCGCCTCGCTCGCGTCCGCGAGGGCAAAAAGGCCAAATCCCAGGCGGCGATGCAGACCTTCGAGGCAAGCCGGCCAACGGTCGGCGCGCAGGCGCTCGGGATCGCCCGGGCCGCCTACGAGTACGCGCTCGACTACGCCAAAGAGCGCGAACAGTTCGGCCGCAAGATCGTCGAGAACCAGGCGATCGCCTTCGACCTGGCGAACATGAAGCTCGAGATCGACGCCGCCCGGCTGCTCGTCTGGCGCGCCGCCTGGATGGGCCGCAACGGCCACAAATTCGAAAACGCCGAGGGCTCGATGTCGAAGCTCAAGGCCGGCGAGGTCGCCGTCTGGGTGACCGAGCGGGCGATCCAGATCCTCGGCGGCAACGGCTACACCCGCGAGTTCCCGGTCGAGCGGATGCACCGCGATTCGAAGATCTACACGATCTTCGAGGGAACCTCAGAGATCCAGCGCCTGGTCATCTCCCGCGCGATCTCCGGCTTCCACATCAAATAAAGACTTACGGCGGGAGATAGCGAGGGCCGGGCAGGGGTGCGCGGCCCTCGTCGCCGTGCCTGGAACGGGTGAGGTAGGGAGGGGCAGGCCCTCCGCGACAGTCTCCGGAGATTCACCGCTTCGCTCAGGTGGAGGCCGAGGAGACACTCCGCACAGCTCAATTCGGGTCCTGAGCTTGCCCTGTTCCTTTTCGGTCCCTGACGCCGAAAAGGAACAGCGGACGGACGGCGCCGGACGGAGCCGGATACTCATGAGCAACGGTTTTCGCGGACTCGCGAAGCCCTCGAAGTAGAGCCCGTGTCGTGGAGGGTGCCGGTGGGGGTCCCTGGGTACTTGGCATGGAGCCGAGTCAACTACCTATGCGGCGTTAGCCCATCCCCGACTCTCTCGGCGCAGGTGCTCCCAGGGACCCCCACCGGCACCCTCTCTACCGCCTACTTCCCTCGGCGTTTTAGGCCTTCGCGCCGCAGGCGCTTCGCGAGAGTCACTTCGGCTTTCGAGGAGCCCTTCTTTTCCGGGCCTGGCGTCTCCAGGGTTGCCGGGAGGCCCTCGAAGCGGGGCTCGGAGAGGAAGGCTGAGAGGCCTCTTTTGCCCATCTCTCCTTTGCCGATGTTGGCGTGGCGGTCGAGGCAGGCTCCCAGGGGGACGGCGGCGTCGTTGACGTGGACGGCGCCGAGGCGCTCGATCCCGACCTTTGCGTCGGCTTCGTCGAGGACGGCGCCGAGATGGGCCTCGTCGGTGATGTCGTAGCCCTGGACGAAGAGGTGGCAGGAGTCGAGGCAGAGGCCGAGGCGCTTGCCGGAGCCGGCGAGCTCGATCAGCTCGGCGGTCTGGTCGAAATCACGGGCCAGGAGACCTTTGTGGCCCGCCGTCTGCTCGATCAGCAGCGGGCACGAGTCGGTCTCCTTCAGTGCCTCGGCGATCACCTTCGAAGCTCGCTTGAGCGACGGCTTCAGCGGGTCGGTTTTCTGCGAGCCGGGATGGAGGACTACTCCCTTGGCCCCGATCCCGTCTCCGACCCGCAGCGCATGGGTCAGCGAGGTGAGTGACTTCTTTCGCAGCTCTTTGTCTTTGGTCGCGCAGTTGATCAGGTAGACCGCGTGGATGATCACCGCTTCGACCGGAGAGGCGTCCATCGCCTCGTGGAAAGCCGCGAAATCCTCGGGGCCGTGGTTCGTCGGCCGCCACATCCGCGGGCTCTGGTGGAAGATCTGGATAGATTCGCAGCCGCGTTCCTTGCCGCGCTGGACTGCGTTGGCGAGTCCGCCCCCGGTTGAAACATGCGCTCCGATCAACATGCCAAGCGATAACTCCCGTCTCAGGTTTGCCCCCTCGCCGACCGGTGCGCTGCACATCGGCGGAGCGAGGACGGCACTCTATAACTGGCTCGCTGCCCGTCACAGCGGCGGCGAGCTGGTGCTGCGGATCGAGGACACCGACCGCGAGCGCTCGACCGAGGAGAACGTCGCCCAGATCCTCGACGCGATGCGCTGGCTGGAGCTCGACTGGGACATCGGCCCGGTCTCCCAGGCGGGCCGCGCTGAGCGCCACGCCGAGGCGCTGGCGCAGCTGCTCGAGTCCGGCCACGCCTACCGCGACCACGCCACCGGCAAGGAGGTCGAGGCCTGGAAGGCCGAGCACGGGACCGGCCGCGGCTACCGCGGCATCCCGGCCGACGACGAGACCGCGGCGATCCGCTTGCGGGTTCCCGACGAGGGCGAGACCGTCGTCCACGACCTGATCCGCGGCCCCGTCGCCTTCCCCAACGCCAGCTACGACGACTTCGTCATCGCCCGCGCCGACGGCTCGGTCCTCTACAACTTCGCCGTCGCCGTCGACGACGCCGAGATGGGGATCACGGAGGTGGTCCGCGGCGACGACCACCTCTCCAACACTCCGAAGCAACTGCTCGTCCTCGAAGCGCTCGGCCATGAGCCGCCCCGCTACGCCCACCTGCCGCTTCTGCACGGCCCCGACGGCAAGAAGCTCTCCAAGCGCCACGGCGCCGCCTCGGTGCAGGAGCTGCGCGAGTCCGGCTACCTGCCGGCGGCGGTTCGCAACTACCTGGCGCTGCTCGGCTGGGGGACCGACGACGACACCACCCTGATGTCGACCGAGGAGCTGGTCCGCCGCTTCCGGGTCGAGGACGTCGGCAAATCGGCGGCGATCTTCGACGAGAAGAAGCTGCGCTGGCTGAACGGCCGCTTCATGCGGGAGCTGCCGCTCGACCGCTACACCGCCGCCGTCGCCCAGCACCTCGGTCGCGAGGCCGATGAGGCGCTGCGCGCGGCCTGCGAGATCGCCCAGGAGAAAGCGCAGACCCTGGAGGAGGTCTGGCCGCTGATCCGCTTCCTCTTCGAGCCGCCGGTCTCCGACGAGAAGGCCTGGAGCAAGGTGATGAAAGAGGGGACGGGGGAGGTGCTCGAAGCCGTTGCCGCGGCGCTCGAGAACGTCGAGCCCTTCGCCCCGGCGCAGATCGAGGCGGCGCTAGCGCCTCTGCTGGAGCGCTTCGACCTCAAGCCGGGCCGGCTCTACCAGCCGATCCGCGTCGCGATTACCGGCACTTCGGTCTCGCCGGGAATCTTCGAATCCCTTGCCGTGCTCGGCAAGGAGCGCTCGCTGGAGCGCATCCGCGCGGCCGCAGGACGCCTCTCAGCAGCCTGATCAAGCCGGTATTTGCTCCACAAAATTAGGGTCAGACGAGGTTTCTGAGCTAAACCCATAGGCGTTTGCTGCCGATGGTGTTGTGCCAATGAGCCTCACTGCAGCGCAAAGCAACGGCAAGGTGCCCCTGCACGAGACCCCGAAAACGGGTTCCCGAGCGGCGGCACCGGGAAGCCGCCTCGCCGAGGCTTTCGAGGCCGTCGAGAGCTTCCCGGTCCTGATCGAGTCGCGCGAGCGGGTGATCACCGCCTCGACCGCCGAGACCGCCCGCGTCGGCGAGATCATCGAAGCCGTCGAGAGCGACGTCGCGTTGACCGTCGCGGTCCTGCGCCAGGCCAACCGCGGCGGCATCGTCGCCGGTGGGATCGCCGGCATCCCGGCCGCGCTCGAAGTCCTGAAGCCGGCCGGCGTCCTCGCCCTCGCCGGCACCGCGGCGAGCTTCGACTTCTTCGACTCCAACGGCGGCTGGGAGCTGAAGCCAGAGCGCTTCCGCGTCCACGCCCTCGCCGTTCAGCGCGCCGCCGACCAGATCGGCCGCATCGTCGGCTGGGCCGAACGCGACGAGCTCGCGGTCGCGGCCCTGCTCCACGACGTCGGCCGCCTCGTAATTTCGCGCCTGCACCCCGGCTACAAGGTCTACTTCGACGCGGTCTCCCGCACCCCCGAGCAGCGCCTGCGCGAGGAACGCGAGCAGCTCGGAATCGACCACGCCCTCGTCGGCGGCGTCCTCGCCCGCCGCTGGAACCTGCCCTCGCGGATCGCGATTGCGATCGAGCGCCATCACTCCGAGGAAGCCGAGGGGCTGGCGGCGATGATCGCGACCGCGGACATGGTCGCCCACTACTGCCAGGGAGAGGCGATCGCGCCGGAGCGGCTGCGCGTCAGCGCTGAGCGCTGCGGCCTCAGCCCGGAAGCGCTCCGCGACCTCCTTTACGAGCTGCCGCTGCCGACCCAGGACGCCTCCCGGATCAGCGAGCCCTGCCCGCTCTCCAGTCGCGAGCTTGACGTCCTCCGCCACCTCTCCGAGGGCATGGTCTACAAGCAGATCGCCAGCGAAATGCACCTCTCCGTCTCGACCATCCGCACCCACCTCCACAACGTCTACGGCAAGATCGGCGCCGTCGACCGCGCCCAGGCCGTTTTGACGGCGCGCGACCGAGGCTGGATCTGAGCTTCGCGGGACACTCTCCACTCGCATCCGCACCCACGATGAACCGCCCGACCGTCGCATCTCGGCCGCCTCTTCCTCGCGAATGGCGCCGCCATTCACTCGTCAGAGTCCGCCGACCTGCTTGGTCGGATCGGTCCCTCGTGGGCACGCCTACTCGCGTCGAGCGTCCCGCTTCGCAGCGATCGCTTAGTCGATAAGGCACTCGCGCAGGGCGATCGCGACCGCGTGGGTGCGGTTCCTGGCGCCGAGGCGGGCGAGGACGTGCTTGGTGTGGGTCTTCACCGTCTCTTCGCTGAGGTCGAGTTCGCGCGCCGCGACGGTGGTCGACTCGCCGTTGGCTAGCAGCTGCAGGATCTGCCGCTGCCGGCGCGTCAGTTTGCCGCGGCTTCCTTTCGGTGGCACCGCCGGGTCGACGAAGGGCTCCTGGGCGACGGCGGCATCGACCGCGCGGCGCAACTCGGCGGGGCCGGCGGTGCGGGCGACGTAAGCGCTTGCCCCCGCTTGCAGCGCGGCGCTCGCGAGGTGGCGTTCGGGCAGCTCGCCGTGGGCGACGATCCCGAGCCCAGGGCTGGTCCGGTGCAGCATCCGGATCGCCTCTGCGCCGGTGATCGAGTTGCCGTCGCCGTTGCCGCGCCAGCGCATGTCGACGATCGCGATGTCGAAGCCGACGTCGCGGACAAGGTCGAGCGCCTCGTCGCGGGTAGGCGCTTCGTGGATGACGAAACGGTCTTCGAGGGTGCCGCGGATCCCCAGCCGAACCAGGGGTTGGCCGTCGATCACCAGGCAGTGTGGGGGCTCGCTCAGGACTGCTTCCGATCAGAGTGGCTTGTGTTCGCGGGGACTGGATGCCCTTTCGGACGCCCGCGAGCCGATCCTACCCAGCCGAAGGGTGCGGTAGAAAGACCTAGTGATCTCAATTACCTCAAAGTCGCGATATGCCGTTGTCGCTTTGGCGGAGCTTGCGAGGGCCGGGGAGCGTCCGGTGCCGATCAAAGAGCTGGCCGAACGCCGCGACATCCCCGAGCAGTTCCTCGAGCAGCTCTTCTCGACCCTGCGCCGCAACGGTCTCCTGACCAGCCACCGGGGCATGCGCGGCGGCTACACCCTCGCCCGCCCGGCTGAAGAGATCACCGTCCTCGAGGTCGTCCAGGCCCTCGACGGCAAAGTCGGCGCCGAGGCCGACGAGGCGGGTGGCATCTGGGCCGAGGGCGTCACCGCCCTGCGCAAAGTCTTCGGCCAGACGACGATTGCCGAAGTCGCCCGCCGCGAGGCCGAAGAGGCCGACAGCGGCATGTACTTCATCTAGATCGGGCCGCGTTACTCTGCTGGACCGCGCTATGGCCATTTGCTGCCCAACTTCGAGACTGAGGAGGCGGGGTTGCTCGACGCCCACATGAAGGCGGAGCGTCAGCGTAAAGAGGAGGCCGCCAGGAGCGCTGGGACGAACCCTCCGGCGGTTAATAGATTGGCTGGCATATGAAGGTACTTGTGAGTGTTCTCAGTGTTGGGATTGCGCTAGTTCTCACTGCTTGCGGAGGCGGGGGGACCGAGTCGTTAGCGACCGAAACTGCCACTGCGCCTGCCACGTCCGCCGCCGAGGTGCAGCGGCTGATCGACGCCCTGCGCGAGGATGAAGGGCAGAAGGCCGAAGATGCTCGGGTTAGGGACGAATGCGGGAAAACGACTCCGTTCAAGGAATACGACGAAGAATGCGCTGAGCCGTGGGCGGACAAGGTTGTCGTCCGACTGGCGGCGTTGGAAGCCGTTGTGAACGAACTTAAGGACGACGTAGGGATCCCTTGTCGGAAAGCCTTAGAAGGGGGAAACCCGTATATCCCGCTTGACGCCCAGAAGATCAGCAAATGCAGCCAGGACGTTGGGGTTGCGCCGTGACACCGGGTGCACCCACTGGCGGATAAGTGGCGCATGATGATGGCCGACCGCTTGCCAATGCGGCGTAGCGCCCTGGGGCGGCATGTACTTCATCTGAGCCTCTCCGAGATTTGGGTCCCTATAGGGGACCAAAGTTCGGAGAGGCTGCCAAGGTTGTCCTGGGTCGGGCCACGGTTTCTTGGCACTCTGGAGGCATGAGCTGTCGCGATCGCTTCATTGCCGTGGCTCTCGCGCTCTTGGCGTTGGCGCTGGGCGTCGCCGCTGTCCTCGGCGACCGGGCGGCCGCCGCCTGGCCGGGACGGAACGGGCCGATCGTTTATCTCGGCGTCAGGCCGGAGACCTCGAACACCGCTTGCTGCTCTCCCTACAAGACGACGGGGTTGCGGGTGTTTCTTCCAGGGGCGCCTGGTTCGACCCGGGTGCTGACGGTCGATCCCTCCGATGCGGACCCGCAGCTCTCTCCGGATGGGCGGACGATCGTCTTTTCCCGCCAGGTAAGCGGCGGTGATTCCGGCTCCGCCTCTCGCCTGTTCGCCATCGGCATCGACGGCACCGGGCTCAGGCAGCTCGCGACCGGGACCCCAGAGGGTGTCGAGGAGTCGGAACCGACCTTCTTTCCATCGGGTAAGAGCATCGTCTTCGTCCGCTCCGGCGGTATCGACAGCGAAGGGAATCTCTACTCGGTCCGCCTCGACGGCTCCAATCTGAACCTGATTACCGGCAGCCCGCGCCAAGAGGCGGCCCCGGTGGTGTCTCCGACCGGCCGCCAGATCGTCTACACCTGCGGCGAAGGTGAACTCGGCTCGCGGATCGAAGACGTCTGCTCGATCCGCCCGGACAGCACCCGCCGCCGCGTCCTCACTCTCGGTCTCAAGCAGGGGGCCGAGCCATTCGACCCGGACATCAGTCCCGACGGCCGCCGGATCGCGTTCACGCTCGGTCCCGGCACCGCCGCGGACATCTTCACGATGCGCCCCGACGGCAGCCGCCTCGGCGCCCTCACCAATCGGGCCCGGAACGGGCGACGGAGGTTCCCCCGCGAGGTCGGCTATGCCTCACCCGCCTTCGCCCCTGGCGGAGGCTCCCTGATTGCCGTGGCGCGCCCCGGGGCCGGGCCGCGCCTCGTCCGCATCAGCCTCCGCGATCCGCGGCATCCGCAGACGCTCCGCGGTGGTGCCCTGGCCGGTTCCCCGGTCTGGGCACCGGGCTAGACTCGCGCGATGCGCATCGGAGCTGAGGCCTCGGCCGTCGTCGGCAACACGCCGATGGTCCTGCTCGACCGGCTCTCCGGCGACCTGCCGGGCGACGTTTGCGCCAAGCTCGAGTACTTCAATCCGGGTGGCTCGGTCAAGGACCGGATCGGGGTGGCGATGATCGATGCCGCCGAAGCCGAGGGGCAGATCCAGCCCGGCAAGGCGGTCGTCGTCGAGCCGACCAGCGGCAACACGGGCATCGCCCTGGCGATGGTCTGTGCGGCCCGCGGCTACGAGCTGATCCTCACCCTGCCGGAGGGGATGAGCCGCGAGCGCGGCAAGCTCCTCCGCGCCTACGGCGCCGAGGTGCGCGAGACGCCCTCGCTCGGCGGCATGAACGAGGCGGTGGCGCTGGCGGAGGAGATCCGCGAGCAACGCAAGGGCTTCATGCCGATGCAGTTCTCGAATCCCGCCAACCCCGAGATCCACCGCCAGACCACCGCCGAGGAGATCTGGAGCGACACCGACGGCGAGGTCGGCGCCTTCGTCTCCGGCGTCGGCACCGGCGGCACGATCACCGGCGTCGGCCGGATGCTGAAGGAGCGGGCGCCCGAGGCCTTGGTGGTTGCGGTCGAGCCGGCGGGCTCTCCCGTCCTCTCCGGCGGCAAACCCGGCCCGCACAAAATCCAGGGGATCGGCGCCGGTTTCGTTCCCGAGATCCTCGACCGCGAGGTGGTCGACGAGATCCTCTCCGTCGGCGACGAGGACGCGCTGGAGATGGCGCGGCGGGTAGCGAAGGAGGAGGGCGTGCTGGCCGGGATCTCCGCCGGCGCCAACATCTGGGCGGCCCTCGAGGTCGCCGGGCGGCCGGAGATGGCCGGGAAGAGGGTGGTGACGATCGTCTGCGACTCGGGTGAGCGCTACATGTCCCTACCCTTCTTCTCACCATGAATCGCTGGAAACGGCTGGTCAAGGAGATCCGCGCCGACGTCACGGCGGCGCGCCAGCGCGACCCCGCCGCCCAGGGCGTCTCCAGCTTCGAGATCGTCACCAGCTGGGCCGGGGTGCAGGCGCTGCTCGCCCACCGCGCCGCCCACGCGCTGTTCGAGGCCGGGGTGCCGCTGCTGCCGCGGGCGATCGCCTACATGACCCGCGCGGTGACCGGGATCGAGATCCACCCGGCGGCGGCGATCGGCAAGGAGTTCTTCATCGACCACGGCTCCGGGGTGGTGATCGGCGAGACCGCGGTGATCGGCAGACTGCGTGACGCTCTACCAGGGGGTGACCCTCGGCGGCACCGGTTTCCAGCGCGGCAAGCGCCACCCGACCCTCGGCGACAACGTCACCGTCGGCAGCGGCGCCAAGCTGCTGGGGCCGATCGCGGTCGGCGACGGGGCGAAGATCGGCGCCAACACCGTCGTCGTCGAGGACGTGCCGCCCGGCGCCACCGTGGTCGGCAACCCCGGCCATCCGGTCCGCCTCGAAGGCCGCAAGGTCGAAGGCCCCGACGCCGACTGGATCCACCTCCCCGACCCGATCGCCGACGCGATCAAAGCCCTCTCCGAGCGGATCGCCGAGGTCGAACTGCGGCTGGCGCAACTGGACGGCGGCAACGGGCCGAGCGCGGAGACGGCGAAGATCGAGCCCCGCACCGGCCGCTCTTCGGCGGGCGGCTGAAGTTCGGTCAGTCTCAGACAGCCATGTTTACGGGTCGTGGCCCTGCGGTAGTGGCTTCGGGCAAGGTAAACCGGCGTGGAGGGCCTGATGAAAAAACACCGCGTACTTCTGTTGACAATGGTTATGGCTGCCCTTGGTCTCACTGCCTGCGGGAGCGACGACACCGAGAGTGATGAGGCGCAGATCACCGAGACGATCGAAACCGCTCTGGTGAAGACCGATCCGAAGAGCTGCACGGAGCTGATGACGCAGACGTACCTGGAGCAGACGTTCCAGAGCAGTGGCACCGACACCGTGGAGTCGTGCGAACAGAACGCCCGCGCCGAAGAAAGCGACAACCCGCCGGTCAGGGTGCATGACATCAAGGTCAACGGGGAAAAGGCCACGGCCGAAATCGGTATCACCGGCGGCGAAATCGCTGGCCAGACCATCCTCGTCGCCCTGGTCGACGAAGACGGCTGGAAGCTCGAGGAATTCGTCCGCTTCACCGAGTTCGATCTTGCCGAGGTGGTCCCGCGGATGGTCGAGGGCTTCGAAGGCGGGGAGACCGCGACCGAACCGCAGGCGGTCGACTGCATTCGCAAGGCCTTGAACAAGATGTCGCGGTCCGAACTGGAAGAAATGTTCCTCGGCGGCTCCGCCGATCCGACGATCGAACTCTATGAAGCGTGCGGATAGGGATCCGGTGAGCCCCGCCGGGTGCGTGGCTATGCTCGCCGGGTGAGCCTGCAGGAGCATTCCGACACCGACTCCGAGGCGGATGCCCCGTCTTCCGGCGCCCCCACCGAACCCGGTGCGGCGCCGGCTGAGCGCCTGCTCGCGGGGCTGAACCCGCCCCAGCGCGAAGCGGTCGAACACGGGGAAGGGCCGCTGCTGGTCCTGGCCGGTGCCGGCTCCGGCAAGACCCGCGTCCTCACCCACCGGATCGCCTACCTGCTTGCCACCGGCGCCGCCCGCCCCGGCGAGATCCTCGCGATCACCTTCACCAACAAAGCCGCGGCGGAGATGCGCGATCGGGTCGGGCAGCTGGTCGGCCGCTCGGTGCGGGCGATGTGGGTGACGACCTTCCACTCCGCCTGCGCGCGAATGCTGCGGGTCGACGCCGAGCGGCTCGGCTACTCGAAGGGCTTCACGATCTACGACCAGGCGGACTCGCTGCGGATGTTGAAACGGTGCCTCACCGAGCTTCGCGTCGACCCGAAACGGTTCCCGCCGCGGGCGGTGCAGGCGAAGATCTCCGGCGCCAAGAACCAGCTGGTCGACTCCGACGCCTACAACGAAGCCGCCGGTGGCGAATTCGAGGAGATCGTCGCCGAAGCCTTCCCGCTCTACGAGAAACGGATGCGGGAAGCCAACGCGATGGACTTCGACGACCTCCTCGTCCGCACCGTCAACGTGATCGAGCTCTTCGAGGACGTGCGCGAGCGCTGGCGCCGCACCTTCCGCCACGTCCTCGTCGACGAGTACCAGGACACCAACAGGGTTCAGTACCAGCTGCTGAAACTTCTCTCCAGCGGGCACCGCAATCTGATGGTGGTCGGAGACGAGGACCAGTCGGTCTACGCGTTCCGGCACGCAGACATTCGCAACATTCTTGATTTCGAGGATGACTTTCCCGACACCGAAACCGTCAAGCTCGAGCAGAACTACCGCTCGACTCAGACCATCCTCAAAGCCGCCAATGCCGTCGTTGAGAACAACAGGCAGCGAAGAACCAATCCGAAGGCGCTCTGGAGCGATAAGGAAGAGGGCGAGAAGGTGCAGCTGAACGAGCTCCGCGACGAGCACGAGGAGGCGCGCTGGGTCGCCGGTGAGATCGAACGGCTGGAAGAGGAGGACGGCGTCTCCCGCGCCGAGGTCGCGGTCTTCTACCGGACCAACGCGATGAGCCGGGTGCTGGAGGACACGCTGCAGCGCTTCGACGTCTCCTACCAGGTGATCGGCGGCACCAAGTTCTACGAGCGGGCCGAGGTCAAGGACGCGATCGCCTACCTCAGCCTCCTCGTCAACCCCGCCGACCTCGTCTCCTTCACCCGCGTCGTCAACTCGCCCCGGCGCGGAATCGGCAACACGACCCAGGGCCGCATCGCCTCCCACGTCAACACCACCGGGCTGCCGATCTGGGAGGTGATCGAACGGGCCGAGGAGGTGCCGGGCCTGAGCGGAAAAGCGATCAAGTCGCTCGGTCGCTTCTACGAGACGATGGCCGGGCTGCGCGAACGCGCCGACGAAGGCGGGCCGGTGGCGACGCTGTTGGAGGCGGTCCTGCACGAGACCGGCTACCTCGAAGCGCTGGCGGCGGAGCGGACGATCGAGGCCGAAGGGCGGGCGGAAAACCTGGAAACGCTGATCGGCGGCGCCGCCGAGTTCGACATCGAGCGCGAACGCGAGGGGGAGAGCGAGATCTCTCCATTGGAGGAGTACCTGCAGCAGATCTCCCTCTACAGCGAGCAGGACGGGCTCAGCTCCGAGCAGGAGCTGGTGACGCTGATGACGCTCCACAACGCCAAGGGGCTGGAGTACGACGCGGTCTTCATCGTCGGTTGCGAGGAGGGCGCCTTCCCCCACATGCGGGCGCTCGAGGAGGGGGGCGAAGAAGAGGAGCGGCGCCTCTGTTACGTCGGCATCACCCGCGCCCGCCGGCGCCTGTACATGACCTGGGCACGCGAGCGGCGCCTGTTCGGCCGCGCCGAGCACAACCTGCCTTCGCGTTTCGTCGACGAGCTGCCGGCGGAGCTGACCGAGAGTCACTCGACCGCCGCCCGCAGCCTCGGCACCAGTTGGAGCACCTCGGTGATGAACGACGTGACGCCGGCGCAGTCGCAGGCCGTCGACCCCAGCCCGGCGCTGGAGCTGCAGACCGGCGACGACGTCGTCCACGCCAGCTTCGGCGACGGGGTCGTGACCGGGGTCGAGCCGGGCGGGGTGGTCATCGTCCGCTTCTCCGGCGACGGCACCGAGCGCAAGCTGATGGCCGACTACGCCCCGATCCGGAGGCGCTGAGGCATGGCCGCCCGGGTGATCGACGGCAAAGCCGTTGCCGCCGCGGTGCGCGAGCGGGTCAAGGTCGACGTCGCCGCCTACAAGGAGGAGACCGGCCGCACCCCCGCCCTGGCGACGGTCCTGGTCGGCGAGGACCCGGCCTCGGAGATCTACGTGCGCAACAAGCGCCGGACGACCGAGGAGGTCGGGATGCGCTCGGTCCACCACGGGCTCGAAGCGGGGATCAAGGAAGACGAGCTGCTGGGCCTGGTCCGTGAGCTCGGTGAAGACGACGAGGTCGACGGCATCCTCGTCCAGCTGCCGCTGCCGGCCCACCTCGACTCCGACGCCGTCGTGCAGGCGCTGAACCCGCAGAAGGACGTCGACGGGCTGACGCCGGTCAACGCCGGCCTGCTCGCCCACGGCACCCCTGGCCTCGTTCCCTGCACGCCGGCCGGGGTGATGGAGCTGCTGAGCCACGAGGGGGTCGAGCTGGAGGGGGCGGAGGCGGTCGTCGTCGGCCGCTCGAAGCTGGTCGGCGTGCCGGTCGCGCGGCTGCTGCTGGGGGCGAACGCGACGGTGACGATCTGCCACTCGCGCACCCGCGACCTCGATGAGACCTGCCGCCGCGCCGACGTCCTCGTCGCCGCCGTCGGCGTCCCGCGCCTGCTCGGCGCCGAGGCGATCAAGCCCGGTGCGGTGGTGATCGACGTCGGCATGAACCGGCTCGAGGACGGCCTCGCCGGCGACGTCGACTACGAGGCGGTCGCCGAGGTTGCGGCGGCGATCACCCCGGTTCCGGGCGGGGTGGGGCCGATGACGATCGCGATGCTGCTCTCGAACACCTTGCAGGCGGCCCGGTCTCGAACCACCTGACCGGCTCGCTGCGGCGTCCTCGGTCGCTCGCGTGCAGAGCACGCCACGCTCCCTGCGTCCTTGCATCGCTTGGCCAGGCGGCCCGAGACAAGGTTTTTTCACCTCTTTCTCGTATATCTCCTTGAATCGCTACTTCTAGGAGGAAAAGATGGATGCGGACAGGCTGAGTACGGGGGAGAAGATCGCCGGCGTATCGGCCGTCCTTCTCTTCATCTTCATGTTCTTCGACTGGTTCACGGTCAGCGTCTCCGGCGGTGACAACCTATTCACTGTCAGCGCCGGCGGCAACGCCTGGGACGTCTTCAGCTGGATCGACCTTTTGATGCTGCTGACGGTTGTCGTCGCGGTCGCGGTCGCGGTGATCCGGCTCTCCGACGCGATCGTCGAGCCGCCCTTCTCGATCAACGCCGCGGTGGCGATTCTCGGCGGCCTCTCGGTCCTCTTCATCCTCTACCGGATCATCGATCCGCCGCTCGACACCGGCGGCCTCCCCGGCGTCGACGTCGGCCGCGCGATCGGGGTCTACCTGGGGCTGCTCGCCGCCGCCGGGATCACCTACGGTGGCTACCGGGCGATGCAGGAAGAGGGAACCTCGTTCGGCGACCTCGGCGACCAGCTCTCCAGCGGCGGTCGCGGCAGCCACGCCGGCGGCACTCCACCACAGCAGCCGCCTTCGGCTACGCCACCGCCTCCGCCTCCCCCGCCGAGCTCCGGCCAGGGCGGTCCGCCACCCCAGTAGCCAGCCCGCGGGAGACCTGCTTCGCGAAGGCGATGATGGTCATCATCGGGTTGACCCCCGGTGCCGTCGGGAAAAGCGAGGCATCGGCGACGTAAAGGCCGTGGGTCCCGTTCACGGACCCGTCGGCCGCACACACTCCACGGCGCGGATCGGCCGCGATCCGCGCCGTTCCCATCGGGTGGAAGGCCTCAAGGCGCAGCTCTGAGGGCTTGAACCGGGTCGCCTCGAAAGTCGCCAGGTCGCCCGGCTTCAGGACGCCGGCGCGGGGGATGTTGGGGTAGACCTCGGTGGCGCCGGCGGCGAAGTGGACTTCGGCGGCGCGGGCGATCCCGAAGATCACGCGGCTGGCGTCGTCGTCCGTGAGGTTGAAGTTGGCGCGCAGGGCGCCTTCGTTGGCGAGGCCGATGCGGCCGCTGGAGAGGTCGCGGAGCTGGACCCCGATCGAGCCGATGCGGCCGAAGTCGAGCATCGCCCGCTGGTGCTCGGCGCCGGTGCCGACGAGCCAGGCGCCGCCGAAGGCCAGCGGCGTGAAGGTCGCCTCGAGGAGGACGCGGTGGGAGTGCTCCCACTGGTCGACGTAGTAGCTCTGCATGACGCCGTCCCAGCCGCGGACCTCCTCCTCGTAGCGGGCGCCGACCCAGCAGGCGGGGTGGATGTGGAGGTTGCGGCCGACCTGGGAGCCACCGAGACCCGAGCGCAAAAGCAGCTCGGGCGTGCCGAGGGCGCCGCCGGCGGCGATCACCGCGCGCCGCGCCCGGACGGTGAAGGGACGGCTGCGGCCCGAAGCGTCGCGGGCCGAGCAGGCGACCCCGACCGCGCGCCCGTCCTCGACCAGGACCCGCTGCGCCTCGACCCCGGCCCGCACCCGCGCCCCGGCGGCGACCGCGCGGGGCAGGTAGCTGACGTGCATCCCGCGCTTGGCATCGATCGCGCACCCATAGGGGCAGGAGCTGCACTGGACGCAGTCGCCGGCGTTGCGGGATATCGGCCCGCTGCTGACTCCGAGCGCTTCGGCGCCCTCCATCGCCAGCTGGCCGTTTCGCCCCATCCGGTTGGGGTCGAGCCGGGTGACGCGGAGGAAGTCCTCGGCCTCGGCGTAGTCGGCGTCGAGGTCGCGAGCCCAGGAGACGCCGAACTCCTGGCGCCAGTTCTCGAGGATCTCCTCGGGGGCGCGGAAGCAGGTGCCGGAGTTGATCACCGTCGTGCCGCCGACCACCTTCGCCACCGGCACCGGGATCGGGGGGCGTCCTTCGGCGATCGTCAGGCCGGCTTCGCGGTAGAGCGTCGTGATCGCCTCGAGGCGGCCCTCCGGGTAGTTGTCGCGGTTGTAGTGGTCGCCCGCCTCCAGCACGAGGACATCGAGGCCCGCTTCGGCCAGCTCCGCAGCCGCGACCGCGCCGCCGGCCCCCGAGCCGACGATGACGACGTCGCATTCCTCACCCTCGCCCCGCGTTTCGGTCTCGCCGAGCGAGCCGGCCGGCGCGGGCAGCGAGCCGTCGGCGAGCGCGCAGGTGGTCACGGTCCCGATCCGGGCCTCGACCTCCGGCGCGACCGCGTAGCCGAGGGTGGAGAAGAGCTTCGCCATCAGCAGGAGGTCGTGGTAGAGGGGGAAGCGGGAGGAGTCGAGCTTGGCGAGGAAGTCTTCGGCGGCTTCGGCGTCGAGGCGGCTGAAGCGCCAGGGGAAGGGCAGCCACTCGAAGGCGCGGAGGCCGAGCCTCAGCCGCATCAGCACCATCGGCGAGAGCGAGCGGAGGAAGTCGGCGACCGGCCCGGAGACGTCGACGTCGCGCTCTGCCGCCGGCAGGCCGTCGATGCCCGGCGCCATCGCCGCGCAGATCGCGCTCAGGGTGCGTTGCTCAGCGGTTGAGAGCCCTGGCGGGCGCTGTCAACCGGGGGCGGCGGGGCGGCCGACGCGCCCGGCTAGCACCCAGAGCCAGAGGGCGAGCACGGCGAGGAAGCCGTCGACGAGGAAGTTCAGCAGGTAGATGAAAACCTCTTCCTGGATCACGAAGAAGGCGAGCGACCCCAGCGAAGAGGCGGTCTTGCCGGCGGCGAGGACCAACAGCAGCGGCCGGTAGCGGACGACGTCGGCCTGGGCGACGAGGCAGATGCCGGTGATCACGACCATGTAGGCGAAGGCGAGTGCCAGCCACAGGTACTCCTGGGTGTGGGGGGCGCGGTTGTCGTTGCCGAACCATTCGCCGATGTCGGAGATGACGTCGAGGACACCGCTGGGGACGGCGATGAAGAGGATGCCGACGACGGCGAAGGTGACCGCGAGCAGTCGCAGGTTGAAGACGACGAATCTCTCGGCGGCGGGTCCCTGCATCGCGGGCACTCTAACTGGCTGAGCAGCCAGTTTCCATCCCCACCTAGAATCGCGGCGATGATCGAGCGGGACCAGGTGTTGCACGTGGCGCGGCTTGCCCGCCTCAGCCTCTCCGAGGAGGAAGTGGAGACGATGGTGGGCGAGCTCTCGGGGATCCTGGAGCACGTCGACCGGATCGGCAACCTCGACCTCGAGGGGGTCGAGCCGACCTCCCACGTGGTCAAGCTGGAGAACGTGCTGCGGCCCGATGAGCCGCGGCCGAGCCTGCCGCGCGAGGTCGCCCTCGCCTCGGCGCCAGAACCCCAGGACGGCGCCTTCCGCGCGCCTTCGCCGCAGGCCGAATAGATGAAGGCTCTACTCGACCTCACCGCCCTCGAGGCGCACGAAGCGATGGTCGCCGGTGACCTCGCCGCGAGCGAGTACACCGCCGCCTGGAAAGAGGCCGCCGGCGGCGACGAGCTGAACGCCTACCTCTGGCGCGACGAGGACGCCGGGGAGGGGAAGGCGATCGCGGTCGAGCGCGACTGCATCGCCCCGATCGCCGTCAAGGACATCTTCACGACCGAGGGGGTGCCGACCACCGCCGGCTCCCGCATCCTCGAGGGCTACCGGCCTCCCTACACCTCGACGGCAGTGCGCAAGCTGCTCGAGGCGGGCGCGCCGATCCTCGGCAAGACCAACATGGACGAGTTCGCGATGGGCTCCTCGAACGAGAACTCCGCCTACGGCCCGGTGCTCAACCCGTGGGACCGCGGGCGCGTCCCCGGCGGCTCCTCCGGCGGCTCGGCGGCGGTTGTCGCCGGCGGCCTCGCGCCCTGGGCGATCGGCACCGACACCGGCGGCTCGATCCGCCAGCCGGCCGCCTTCTGCGGCATCGTCGGCCTGAAGCCGACCTACGGCGCGATCTCCCGCTACGGGATGATCGCCTTCGCCTCCTCGCTCGACCAGTGTGGGCCGCTGACCCGCACCGTCTCCGACGCGGCGCTGCTGCTCGGCATCCTCCAGGGGCACGACCCCTGCGACTCGACCTCGGTCGGGATCGAGGGCGGTGTCTCGCTGCCCGACCGCGAGGACCTCTCGGGCCTGCGCTTCGGCGTCCCCGCCGAGCTCCGCGGCGACGACTACGACAGCGGCGTCCGCGCGGTCTTCGAGCAGACGCTGAAGCGAATCGAGGATCTCGGCGGCGAGATCGCCGAGGTCTCGCTTCCCAGCTCCGAGCACGGGATCTCCGCCTACTACGTGATCGCCCCCGCCGAGGCCTCCTCCAACCTCGCCCGCTACGACGGCGTCCGTTACGGGATGCGCGCCGGCGGCGACGGCGACCTGATTCAGATGTACGAGACGACCCGCTCGGAGGGCTTCGGTCCCGAGGTGAAGCGGCGGATCATGCTCGGCACCTACGCGCTCTCCTCCGGCTATTACGAGGCCTACTACGGCCAGGCGCAGAAGGTGCGGACGCGGATCGCCGAAGACTTCACGGGAGCCTTCGCCGACGTCGACTTCGTCGTCACCCCGACCGCGCCCTCGGTCGCCTTCGGGCTGGGGGAGAAGACCGACGATCCGCTGTCGATGTACCTGAACGACTTCTTCACGGTGCCGATGAGCCTCGCCGGCATCCCGGCGATCTCGATCCCGGCCGGCCTCGCCGAGCCCGAAGGCGGCGGCCCGCAGCTGCCGGTCGGCTTCCAGATCGCCGCGCCCGCCTTCGCCGAGCAGAAGCTGCTCGACGCCGCCTATGCGCTCGAGCAGGGGATCGGCTTCGACGCCAAGCCGGGGGATCGGAATGGCTGAGCTCGAGGCGGTGATCGGGCTGGAGATCCACGTCCAGCTGGCGACCAGAACGAAGATGTTCTGTGGGTGTGAGCTGTCGTTTGGCGACGAGCCCAACGTCCACACCTGCCCGGTCTGCCTCGCCCATCCCGGTGTCCTGCCGGTGGCAAACGAGCAGGCTGTCCGCTGCGCGCTGCAGATCGGCCTCGCGCTCGGGTGCGAGATCGCCCCGCACTCGATCTTCCACCGCAAGAACTACTTCTATCCCGACAGCCCGAAGGCCTACCAGATCAGCCAGTACGACATTCCGATCTGCGGACCCGGCCGGCTCGGCGATGTCCGCATCCACCGCGCCCATCTCGAGGAGGACGCGGCGAAGATGATCCACGTCGGCGAATCGGGCCGGATCCACGGGTCCGGCGCCTCGCTGGTCGACTTCAACCGCGGCGGCACGCCGCTGGTCGAGATCGTCACCGAGCCCGACCTCCGCGACGCCGCCGAAGCGGCCAATTGGGCGCGGCTCCTGCGCGAGACGGTCCGCCAGCTCGGCGTTTCCGACGTCAACATGGAGGAGGGGAGCCTGCGGGTCGACGCCAACGTCTCGGTCCGGCCGGCCGGCAGCGAGGAGCTCGGGACCAAGACCGAGCTGAAGAACATGAACAGCTTCCGCTTCCTCCAGCGCGGGATCGAAGCCGAGCTGGCCCGCCAGCGCGAGCTGGTCGAGAGCGACGGGACCGTCGAGCAGGAGACGCTCCACTTCGATCCGGCGAGCGGCAGCCTCACCTCACTTCGTTCCAAGGAGGAAGCCCACGACTACCGCTACTTCCCCGAGCCCGACCTGGTGCCGATCGTGCCCACCGAGGAGATGCTGCGCGAGGCCCGCGAGGCATTGCCGGAGCTGCCGGCGGCGCGGATCGAGCGCTACGAGGAGATGGGCCTGGCTAGCGACGTGGCGCTGACGCTGGCGACCGACCCCCGCACGGCCGGCTATTTCGAGAAGGTCGTCGAAGCCGCGGGCGGGATCGAGCCCCGCGTCCTCGCCAACTGGGTGACCGGCGAGCTGGCGGCGGCGCTGCGCCAGGCGGAGGTCGAGGGAGGCGCAGCCGACTCCCGCGTCTCCCCGCCGGCCCTGGCAGCGCTCGTGCGGATGGTCCAGGAGAGGAAGATCTCCCACGGCAGCGGCAAGACCGTCCTCGCGGCGCTGGTCGCCGAGGGGGGAGACCCTGAGCCCATAGTCGAGCGCGAGGGCCTCGCCCAGATGTCCGACTCCGGCGAGTTGGCGGCGATCGTCGAGAAGGCGATGGCCGAAAACGCCGACGCCGTCGAGAGGATCCGCGAAGGCAACAACAAGGCCGTCGGCGCCATCGTCGGCGCCGTCATGCGAGAGACCAAAGGCCGCGCCGACGGCGGCGAGGTCAACCGGTTGATTCAGGAGAAGCTGTAGCCGGCCATTCACTTGTTCCTTTCCGGCGTCAGGCAACGACAAGGAACAGGCGAATGGTGGGGTTCACGTCACAACCGGCACTTTGTAACAACTTGTTACAAGCGTGCTAGGTTGGAGTTATGGCCTGGAACGTCGTGATCGCGGGTGGTGGCTTCGGTGGCGCTGCGGCGGCGCGGGAGCTGGAGCGGGTGATGCCGAAGCAGTCGGCTCGCCTGGCGCTTGTCAATGAGACGAACTTTGCGCTCTATACGCCGTTTCTGCCTGAGGCGGCCGCCGGGACGCTGGAGCCGCGGCACGTGGTGACGCCGCTGCGGGAGATGTTGAAGCGGACCTATCTGCGGATCGGGGCGATCGTCGGTCACGACCCTGAGGCGAAGACGGTGACCCTGCGGGCCAAGTACGGCGAAACCGAAGAGCTGCCGTATGACCAGCTGCTGCTCTCGCTCGGCTCGGTCTCGCGGGTGCTGCCGGTGCCGGGCTTGGCCGAGCATGCGGTGGGCTTCAAGAGCCTTGCCGACGCGATCTACCTCCGCAACCACGTGATCGAGACGCTCGAGGAAGCAAACGCGACCGAGGACCCGGCGCGGCGCCAGCAGCTGCTCACCTACGTCTTCGTCGGCGGCGGCTACGCCGGCCTCGAGGCGCTGGCCGAGCTGCAGGACTTCGCCGCTGACGCGATGGACTCATATCCACGCGCCCGCCTGCACGGGATGCGCTGGGTGCTGGTCGAGGCGACCGACCGTGTCCTCCCGGAGATCGACCGCGAGCTCGGCGAATACGCGCTGCGGGAGCTGCGCGGCCGCGGCATCGACATCCGCATGGAGACGACGCTGGAGGAGGTCACCGCCGACAGCGCCCGGCTCTCCAACGGCGAGGTGCTGCCGACCCGGACCGTCGTCTGGACCGCCGGCGTGGCGCCGCAGCCGATCCTAAAAGAGCTGAACGTGCCACTCGACGAGCGCGGTCGCGTCCCTGTCGACAACTACCTGCGGGTGCAGGGCATGGATTCGGTCTGGGCGATCGGCGACTGCGCTGCCGTCCCCGATCCCAGCGGTGGCACCTCGCCGCCGACCGCGCAGACGGCGGTGCGGCAGGGCCCGGTGGCCGGGCGCAACATCGCCGCCGAGCTCGGCATCGGCACTCCGGCCCCCTACGAGTACAAGTCCGAAGCCGCCTTCGTCAACCTCGGCCGCTACAAGGCGGTCGGCAAGATCGGCGACCGCACCTTCCGCGGCTTCCCGGCCTGGTGGATGGCGCGGACCTACCACATGAGCCAGATCCCGGGCTCGGCCCGCAAGGTCCGCGCCGTCCTCGACTGGACCGCCGGACTGCCCTTCCGCCGCGACCTCTCCGAGGTCGGCTCGATCGGCCACCCGAAGCCGCTGCTCTAGTGAGTCTGTCTCAGACCCCCTATACGGGGGGTCTGAGACAGACTCGTTAATCGACCAGCAGCGTGGTCGCCATCCCTCTTTCCTCGTGTTCGGGGAGAGAGCACCAGAGGTGGTATTTGCCCGCCGGCAGGTCGAAGGTCGCGACGGTGCGCTGCTGGGAGTTCGTTTCGGCGAGCTGGTGCGGTTCTTCGCCTGAGCCTTCGAGGCGGAGGTTGAGGTTATGGGGGTCTTCGCCCTGGTTGTTGAGTTCGATCGTTACCGCGCCGGCCTTGACGCTGGGCCGGGAGAGGACGAAGTAGTACTCGACGCCTTTGACCGCGAGGCGGTTGGCTTCGGGTTCCGGTTCCGACGGCGGGGTCGCGGGCGGCGCCGGGACAAACGCGGGCGGAGCGTCAGTCGCCGGGACGCAGGTCCACCAGTGCCGCCAGCGGACGACCCGGCGCGCCTTGCCGTGGCGCCGCACCCGCTTCACCACCCGCTTCGCGTGGCGTTCCCAATTGCATTCGCTCGTCGCCGAGGGGTTGGCGGCGGCCGCGGGCGCTGCGGTCGTCTTCGTCGCCACGAACAAGAGGACGAAGGCGACCACGGCCGCCGCGGCGAGCCCGCGGCTCACGGCTTCACCAAGGTCGGCCGTGCGAAGCCGGAGGCGCCGGGGATGATCGCTTCGGCGTCGAATTCAAGCCACTGCTCGAGCAGCGAGCAGTACATCCCGCGGAAATCGCTGGTCGCTCGCAGGTTGTCGTCCTGGTCGAGCGTCGCCAGCCCCGGGAACTCGCCGACCATCTCGCCCTTGGCTTGCGAGCCGATCACGAAGGCGCAGCCGGCGGCCCCATGGTCGGTCCCGAGCGAGCCGTTCTCTTCCGGGCGGCGGCCGAACTCGCTCCACATCTCCAGCAGGACGCGGTCGGCGAGGCCGCGTGCCTCGAGGTCGCGCTGGAAGGCGAGGATCCCCTCGCAGGTCTCGCGCAGGTTGGCTTCGAGGTCCCCGGCCTGGTCGGCGTGGGTGTCGTAGCCGCCCGGCGCCCGCAGCGTCACCACCCGGATCGGCAGCCCGAAGGCGATGTAGGCGGCGAGGCCGGCGAGCTTGTGCGAGAACCAGGTGTCGGGATAGGCGACGGGACTGGAGAAGTCGCCGACGCCGGCGAGGTCTTGGCGCAGCTTGTCGGTCTGGGAGGCGGCGCGGCGGACCTGGGAAAGCCCGGGCGAGTCGGAGGGCAGCGAGCCGAAGTGGGCGAAGCTCTTGAACATCTCCGCTTCGATCGGGTCGCTGACCCGCGACCAGAGGTCGTAGCCGTCGACGCTGTCGATCGCCGCCACCGGCTTTTCCGCGGTCGCGATCATCGGCGAGAGCGAGCCGTCGAGCGAGAGACCCTGCAGCGGGTTTTCGTCGTTGCCGACCGCGTCGAGGTAGCGGCCGAGCCAGCCGGTGCGGTAGCCGACCTGGAGCTCGCCGATCTCGTAGTAATGGCGGGAGGTGAAGTGGGACTGGTCGGGATGGTCGTAGCCGATCGCCGGGAAGGCGCTCACCTTCCCCTCGCCGTGCAGCGTCGCCAGCGCCGCCGCGGCCGGGTGCCATTGCAGGTTCGGGTCCTCGCCGAAGCTGGTGCCGGCGCCGGGCGGCAGGGCCAGGTTCGGGCGCAACTGCTGGTAGCGCGGGTCGCCGACCGGGGCGAGGACGCTGAGGGCGTCGATGCCGCCGTCGAAGAAGACCGAGACGAGGATCTTGTCCCCCTGGGCGGCCTGGGCGATCCCGGTCTCGAAGGCCGAGAGCGGGATCTTCGAGGCGCCGTAGACCGCCAGCGCCAGGCCGGCGCTCTGGGAGAGGAAGCTGCGGCGCGAGAGCCCGGTGCCGGCCGGCTCGGGCATCCCCGGCTCGATTGCCGGCAGGCCCTTGCCGGCTTCGGCGGCGGCCGAGCGCAGCAGCTGCGAGCGGGTGTAGCCGCTGCAGCAGGAGTGGGTTTGACGGCGCCCGCTCATTGCAGGATCACGTCCGGGCTGACGCCGATCAGCTGCAGGAGGGCGTTCTGGCGCAGCGCCCGGTAGGGGCCTTTCTGCCAGTTGGCGATGATCAGTTTCTCGCTGCGGCCGGCGAGGTCGAGCAGCTCGTCGCGGTGCTCGGCGCGCAGCTCCGGCGAGCCCCAGGCGGCCAGCGCCCGGGCCAGTGCTTCTTCCGGCGTCTCGGTGGTGCTGTAGTCGTCGTTCCAGGCATCGACCGAGACCTCCTCGAGCGCGTAGGTGACCATGTTCCAGCGCGCCCGCATCCGCGAGGTGTCGAGCCAGCGGTTGTCGTCCCAACCGGAGACGTTGGGCGGCCAGAAGAGCCGCTGCCCGGCCTCTTCGCAGAGCCAGCTCCAGGCCTCGGTGTCGACGTAGCGGCCGAGCGCCCGCAGCATCGAGGCCAGCTGGACGACCGGCGGCTTCACCATCGGCGGCCCTTCGTAGAACTCCGGCCGCATCAGGATTTCCTCCAGCACCGGGCGGATCTGCCAGCCGGAGCCGACGTAGGTGCTCTCCAGCCCTTCCCGCACCGCCGTCGAGGGCGCGACCGGGATGAAGTAGCTCCAGAGCTTGGCGACGAAGAAGGAGGGGTGGAGGGGGTGCTCGACGCAGAGCCGGCAGGCGTCTTCCCAGCCCCAACTGCCGGAACGCCCGAAGACGGTCTTGGTGCCGTTGTCGTGGCGGTTCGGGTCGAAGCGGAAGTTGTAGGCGCCGAGTTCGCCGGACCAGTCGTTGCGCCAGCCGGTCAGCGACCGCGCCTGTTCGCGGATGTCGTCCTCGCTGTAGGCGCCGCGGTCGGCGCCGAGGCTGAAGAGCTCCATCATCTCGCGGGCGTAGTTCTCGTTCGGCGCCCACTTGTTGTTTTCGTTGCCGTTCAGCCACTGCAGCATCGCCGGGTCGATCGTCACCGCCTTGAAGAGATCGAGGAATGAGCCGAAGCAGCGGCTGCGGAAGAGGTTCGACTGGTCGATCATCTGCTGCGTCTTCGAGACGTTCGCGAGCGAGGTCGCGAACCAGTCGTGGAGGATCAGCGCCATCCGCTCGACCAAGGGCTGGTCGGTGCGGACCATCCGGTCGAGCCACCAGAGGTGGTCGTGGCCCCAGGCGTCGGCGGGGGCGAGCGGGTTGCCGTCGTCGTCGCGGGGTGCGGGGCCGCTGAGGACGGCGCCGCCGCTCGGCCGGGTCAGCGACTGGACCGCCGCGACCAGCCCCATCGAGGCGAGCTGGTCGGCCTGGCCGGGCACCGGGCCGAAGCCGGCGCGCTGCAGCAGCCGCACCGCCTGGGCGTAGCCGAAAGCGCCCTGGAAGGCGCCGGGGGGACGCGGGTCCGGGTTAACCGGAGCGGGGGCCGCTGCCGCGGCCTGCCTGGGCGGCTTCCTACCGGGACCGCGATAGTGCCCCCGCTTCGGCTTGTGATGGTGGCGATAGAAGTAGGCCTGCACCCGCCAGTCGCCCTGGCCGTCGGGGACCCAGCGGAAGTGCTTGTCCTTCCAGACATGCTGGCGCTTGCGGCGCCTGTGCTTCCGCTTCTCGTTGACTGGTTTGTGCTGTGGGATCGCCATGCGGACCCAACCCCTCGAAGGGGGCCTCACATGAAGGTCGGTTGTGGCCGCATTCCCCTTGAAGCCGGCCGCCCCCACTGGACGATCGGTCTCGCCCGCGCCGACGCGCAAGAATGGAGGTGTGGAGTACCTCGTCATCGCCTTCTTCTTCGGCCTCGGCACCGGCATCATCGGCAAGGGCAAGGGCAGCTCGTTCTTCATCTGGTTCCTGATCGGGATCGTCCTGCCGCTGCTCGGCCTGATCGCCGTGATCCTCTACCGCGTCGAGAAGGACGAACCCGAACGCCAGTGCCCGAACTGCCACAAGACCCTCAAGCTCTACGTCCAGGTCTGCCCCCGCTGCGGCACCGACCTCTACCTGCCGGACCCAGCCGCGGTGCGGCACCCCGGCGTCCGCTCCGGCTAGCTCAGCGCAGCCAGGTCCTGACGATCGCGTTGGCGAAACCGGCGCCGTAGCGGAAGGCCGCGGGCTTCTTCGAGTGGCCGTGGAGGCGCTGGTCGACGGTGATCGGGACCTCGGTCGCGGGGATGCCGCGCTTGATCGCCTCGATCATGAACTCGGAGGTGTGGAACTGCTCTTGGCGGAGGACCAGCTGGGGGAGGACGGTGGTGCGGACTGCGCGATAGCCGTTGGAGCAGTCGGTGACGTGGGTGCGGGTGATGAAAGAGACGAGGCGGTTGAAGAAGACGATCCCCAGCTCGCGGGCGAAGTGGTTGCGGTCGGCGTGGCCGAGGACGCGGGAGCCGTGGGCCATGTCGACCTCGCCGTCGACGATCGGCTTGACCAGGCGCTCCATCTCGTCGGGTCGGTGCTGGCCGTCGGCGTCGAGGGTGACGACGATCTGGGCGCCCGATTCCACCATCAGCCTGTACCCGGTCCGCAGCGCCGCGCCGCCGCCGCGGTTGGTGACGTGGCGGGCGACCGCGGCACCGTGTTCGGCGGCGACGTCGCCGGTGCCGTCGCGAGAGCCGTCGTCGACGACGAGGATCTCGGTGCGGATGCCGCAGACGGCGGGCGGGATCTGGCCGAGGACGGTGCCGATGTTTTCGGCCTCGTTGTAGGCGGGGATGAGGATCGCGATCTTGTCGCGGAAGCGCTCCGGCAGTCCCGCCTGGCGGAACTCCTCCCAGGCCAGGCCCTCGAGCGCGGCCGCGAGCTGGCGGTTGTTGCGGGCGGACTGCGCCAGCGCCCGCAGGGTGAGCAGGAAGAGGACGAAGATGGCGAAGACGGCGAGGCCGAGGATGCGGCCGCCGTTGCCCTTCTCGAAGGAGAAGGCGGAGAGGAGGCCGTTGACGATTTCCGTCCCCGCGACCAGCGCCAGGCCGAGGCCGCTGGCGATCAGGATGAGGACGTCGGCGTTGCGCAGGGTATGCCGGCGCACGACCGCGTAGGCGACCATGAAGATCGCGATCAGGAGGCCGGCGCTGCGGAGCGCCGTCAGCTCGGCCGGGAAGATGCCTGCTCTGAGGACCATTCGCGACCGGAGAATATGGCCGCAAGGGCGGATGCGAGGGCGAGACCGGCCAGTGGAAAGACCAGCGTCATCAGCACCTCGTTGCGCCGCGGGGCCGCCAGAGACACCGCGCCGACCAAGGTGACGAGGGCGATCGGCAGTGCCAGAACGACCAGCTCCCACCAGCGCCGCCGCAAGCCGAGGAGGATGAAGCCGGCGAGCCCGAGGGCGACGAGGAGGATCTGGACGGCGCGGCCGGCGGTGCTGCTCATCGCTTCGCCGACGCCGCTGCTCCACATCCGGCCGACCTTGCGGACGGTCATCGCCGCATACCCCCAGGGGTCTTCGCCGAAGTACTTGTCGAAGTTTTCCTTGCCCGCCTTGCCGAGCGCTTCGTCCCGGGTCAGGTCGGGATGTTCCTTCTGGACTTCCCTTGCGACTTCATTGAAGAGCGGGGTCGGATCGATTTCGTCGAGTTCCTCGGAGGTCCGGGGGAAGGGAGAGCTGAAGTAGCGTTTGACCAGGTCCTCCTTGACGCGCTGGTATTCGCCGTCGGCGGGCAGGTAGGTGCCGACGTAGAGCGCCTTGCCGCCGCCGGTCGAGATCGGGACGACGCGGTCGAGGACGACGACGTTGCGGATCGTCCAGGGCAGGACCGGCAGGACCATGGCGACGAGGAGGACGGCGGCGCCGGCAAGCCCGAGCCGCCATTCGCGCTGCTCCCAGATGCGAATCCCGGCGAGGCCGACAAAGACAGCGCCGACTAGCAGGTACTCGGGCCGGAACATCGCCGTCAGGCCGAACAGCAGGCCGGGGAGGAGCCAGCGCCAGGTTCCCTCGCGGTCGCCGGCCCAGAAGAAGGCGAGGATCGCCGCCGGCAGCGTCAGCATCGCCGGCGGCTCGCTCATCAGCTCCCCGGTCGAGTGGAGGAAGGGGGGATAGACGGCGACGGCGAAGGCGGCGAAGAGGCCGGCCCAGCGGCCGAGCTCGCGCCCGCCTAGCCGCCAGCCGAGGGCGAAGACGACGAGGATCGTCGCCACCCCGAGCAGCGCCTCGACGATCCGCGCCGTCCCTTCCCTGGCGCCACCGGTCGCGTAGAAGGAGGCGGCGTAGAGGAAGGGCGCGCCCGGCGACCAGTCGCTCGAGTCATCGAATTCCGGCCCGCCGAAGCTCTGTTCGGTGTAGAGCGCCTTCGAGAGTGCGTAATAGGCGCGAGAGTCGTCCCCGGGGTGCTCGACCGGGTTGACGACCACGTAGGCGCGCACCGCCAGCCCCAGCAGCGCGATCAGCCCCAGCGCGATCAGCGTCCGCTTCCCATAGCGCTGCGGCAGCGCCCGAATCCACTCGGCGAAGGCGTTCAAGAGGCGCCCAGGCTATCCGGGTGAAGGTCGTTTCCAGACTTTCCCTTGCTATAGGACGGCAAATACTGGAAACGATCCTGGATTGAGCCGATCGCGACGGGCAGGAGGGCGGCGAGGAGGGGGACGAGGACGAGGACGCGGCGGGGGGAGGCGACGAGGAGGGCGCTGATCGCGGTGATCGCGAGGAAGATCGTCCCGAGCAGCAGCGCCTCCCAGCGGCGTTGCCAGGCGAGTATCCCCAGCCCGAGCAGGGCGAAGGCGACGAGGAGCCAGTGGAGGACCTCCCAGGCGGGCTCCCGCATCACGTCCCGCGGCCCGTGTGACCAGATCCGCCAGACCTTCGTCGCGACGAAGCCGGCGTAGTCGGCCGGATTTTCGGAGATGTCGTCCCAGAGCTGTTCCTTGCCCAGCTTCGAGAGCGCCCTGTCGGTTTCCATCCCCGGATAGCGGTCGGCGGCGAGGCGGGCGAGGATCTGCTCGAGCCGCAATCGCTGCGCGTCCTGCGGCGAGAACAGCTCGGGATTTTCGGCGACGACTTCTGCGCCGACCTTTTCCGGGTCGCCATCCGACGGCAGGTAGGTGCCGGCGAAGAGCACCTGTCCGCCGCCGGTAGAGATCGGGACGAAGCGGTCGAGCGCGACCGCGTTGCGGATCGTCCAGGGGGCGATGACGACGAGCGCGGCGAGAAGGAAGATCCCGGCGCGAATCAGCGACGGGCGCCAGTTCCGCGCCTCGCGGATGAAGATCACGATTGCGACAAGCACCGCGACCCCCAGATACTCCGGGCGCGTCAGCGCCAGCGCACCGAACAGCGCCCCGGGCAGCAGCCAGCGCCAGCGCCCGCCATCCCAGGCCCAAAGCGCCGCCAATACGCCCCCGGACAAGAGTATCGCCGCCAGCGGCTCGCTCATCAACATCCCCTGGTACTCGAGCAGTGCCGGGTACACCGCCACCACCAGCGCCCCGAGCAGCGCCGGCCATACGTTTGGTGAGTTATACGGGCTATAGGCCGCAAAACTCACCAACCGCGGATCCTGGGCGGGCACTCCAGCGACCTCACTTGCCTTGGGTCGCTGGAGTGCCCGCCCCAGCCTCCGGCCAATCAAATAGGCGAACAACACGCTCAGAGTTCCGATCACTGCCAATAAGACCCGCGCGAGCTGTTCGTGCTCGCCGCCCGTCACCGCGTACAACCCCGCCACGAACAGCGGCAGGCCCGGGGAGTAGTTGCTCGACGGCTGCGTCGCCTGCGGGCCGACCGTGAATCCCTCGCCCTCCTCCAGGTTCGCCGCGATCGCCGCGTAGGCTGCCGCGTCGTAAACCGGCGCCCGGCCGTCCCAGGCCTCGTTCAGCCGCAGGCCCAGCCCGAGCAGCAGGATCGCGACCAGCGCCGCGAGGCCCACCCGGCCTCCATGTCGCGCCGCCAGTCCACTCATCACCGCCCGGATTCAACTAGGAGCATCGGTCCCGCGCGCCGCCCGAGCGTTTAAAGTGCCGCCCTCATGCGAATCCTCATCCTCGGGGGCGACGGCTACCTCGGCTGGCCGACGGCGCTCCGCTTCTCGGCTCGCGGCCACGACGTCTCCGTCGTCGACAACTTCTCGCGCCGCCGCTGGCACACCGAACACGGCACCGCCTCGCTGACCCCGATCGGGGAGCTGGACGAGCGGATCGCCGCCTGGCGCGAGGTCTCCGGCGAGCAGATCCGCAGCTACGTCGGCGCCGTCGAGGACGGCGACTTCCTCGACGAGGTCGTCGCCGAGACCAAGCCCGAGGTGGTCGTCCACTACGGCCAGCAGGCCTCGGCGCCGTTCTCGATGCTCTCGCGCGAGCGCGCGGTCGAAACCCAGCAGGCGAACGTGATCGGCAACCTCAACCTGCTGTTCGCGATGCGCGACCACGTCCCCGACGCCCACCTGGTCAAGCTCGGGACGATGGGCGAGTACGGCCAGCCCGACATCGACATCGAGGAGGGCTACATCGAGATCGAGCACAAGGGCCGCAAGGACACGCTGCCCTACCCGAAGCTGCCGGGCTCGCTCTACCACTGCTCCAAGGTCCACGACTCGACCAACATCCACTTCGCCTGCCGCACCTGGGGCCTGCGCGCGACCGACCTCAACCAGGGCGTCGTCTACGGCGTCGAGACCGAGGAGACGGCCCGCGACGAGCGCCTCGTCACCCGCTTCGACTACGACGAGCTCTTCGGCACCGTCCTCAACCGCTTCTGCGTGCAGGCGGTGATCGGCCACCCGCTGACCGTCTACGGCGCCGGCCGGCAGACCCGCGGCTTCCTCAACATCCGCGACACCCTCGCCTGCGTCGAACTGGCAGCGCTGAACCCCGCCGAGGCGGGTGAGTTCCGCGTCTTCAACCAGTTCACCGAGCAGTTCTCGGTCGGACAGCTGGCGGAGCTGGTCAAGGAAGCCGGCGAGCACCTCGGCTACAGCGTCGATATCCAGCACTACGAGAATCCCCGGGTCGAGAAGGAAGAGCACTACTACAACGCCATGCACACCAAGCTCCTCGACCTCGGCCTCGAGCCGACGCTGCTGGGCGAGGAGCTGGTCGAGTCGATCATCCACGCGATCGAGCGCCACAAAGGCCGCGTGATCGAGACCGCGATCGACCCGAAGACGCGCTGGAACCCGGCGAAGTCGCCCGCGGGCCAGGCGTAACAACACCCTTCCGCGGGAGCAGGGCAAAGGCGGCCCGCTGGTACCATCGCCAGTTCCTATGCGCGCCGCCGACACGTTGATGGAAAGCCTCAAGGCCGAGGGCGTCAAGGACGTCTTCGGGATCCCCGGTGGGGCGAACCTGCCGACCTACGACGCCATGGTCGACGCCGAGTTCCGGCACGTGCAGGTGCGCCACGAGCAGGGCGGCGGCCATGCCGCCGAGGGCTACGCCCAGGCCTCGGGCCGCGTCGGCGTCGCCTTCGCCACCTCCGGCCCCGGCGCCACCAACCTCGTCACCGCGATCGCCGACGCGATGATGGACTCGGTCCCGACCGTCTTCATCACCGGCCAGGTGCGGACCGAGCTGATCGGCACCGACGGCTTCCAGGAGGCCGACATCCTCGGCGCCACGCTGCCGTTCGTGAAGCACTCCTTCGCCGTCACCGACCCGCGCCAGATCCCCGAGTACGTGCACGAGGCCTTCCACCTCGCCTCGACGGGGCGGCCGGGGCCGGTGCTGCTGGACATCCCGATGGACCTCTCGCGCGCCGACATCGACTACCAGCCGCGCACCGAGCCGGTCGAACTGCCCGGCTACAAGCCCTCGACCGAGGGCAACATCAAGCAGATCCGGATCGCCGCCAAAGCGCTGGCGAACGCGCGCCGCCCGATCTTCTACACCGGCGGCGGCGTCATCAACGCCGACGCCTCGGCTGAGCTGCGCGAGCTGGTCGACTCCGACCGCTTCCCGGTCACCTCGACCCTGATGGGCCTCGGCGCCTTCCCGGCCTCGAGCGACCGCTTCCTCGGGATGCTCGGGATGCACGGCACCTGGACCGCCAACCACGCGATGGACAAAGCCGACCTGATCGTCTGCGTCGGCGCCCGCTTCGACGACCGCATCACCGGCAAGCTCGACGAGTTCGCGCCGCATGCCAAGGTCATCCACATCGACATCGACCCGGCCGAGATCTCGAAGAACGTCGGCGCCCACATCCCGATCGTCGGCGACGCCAAGCAGGTGCTGCCGAAGCTGACCCGCGAGTACCGGGCACTGCAGACCGACTCCAGCCGCCTCGACGACTGGTGGAACACGCTGCGCGGCTGGCAGGACGCGCACCCGCTCTACTACGACGAATCGAGCGACCAGGGCGGCGAGATCAAACCCCAGTTCATGATCCGGGCGCTGCACCGCGCCACCCAGGGCGACGCGATCATCACCTCCGACGTCGGCCAACACCAGATGTGGACGGCGCAGTACTACGGCTTCGACAAGCCGCGCCGCTGGATCAACTCCGGCGGCCTCGGGACGATGGGGTTCGGCCTGCCGAGCGCGATCGGCGCCAAAGTCGCCTGCCCCGACGAGCAGGTCGTCTGCGTCGGCGGCGACGGCAGCCTGATCATGAACATCCAGGAGCTGGCGACGTGCGTCACCGAGAACGTCCCGGTGAAGATCTTCCTCATGAACAACGGCTACATGGGCATGGTCCGCCAGTGGCAGGAGCTGTTCTGGGACAAGCGCTACAGCTCGGTCGACATGGGCTCGAGCCCAGACTGGGTGAAGCTGGCCGAGGCCTTCGGCGCCAAAGGGATGCGCTGCGACAACTCCGCCGACCTCGAGGAGCAGATGGTCGCGGCGCTGGAGCACGAGGGGCCGGTCCTGCTCGACGTCCGCGTCGCCCGCGAAGAGAACTGCTATCCGATGATCCCGCCGGGCAACGCCGCCCGCGACATGGTCGAGTCGCCCGGCAAGGCAGTGAGCGGATGACCACCCTGATCAAGCAGATCAAGGACGCAGGGAGCGCAGTGTGCTCTGCACACAAGCGACCGAGGACGCAGATATGCGCAGTGTCAGGGGGGTCATGATGGAGGCCGGGACGCCTCAGGTCGTCAAGCTCGAGGATCTGCACGTGGCCGGACAGCTCAGCGGCCGCAAGCACATCCTTTCGATCCAGGTCGAGAACAAACCGGGCGTGCTGGCGCGCGTCGCCGGGCTCTTCTCGCGCCGCGGCTTCAACATCGACACGCTCGCCGTCGGGCCGACCGACGACCCCAGCGTCTCCCGCATCACCCTCACCCTCGACGGGGCCGTCCACCCGATCGACCAGGTGACCAAGCAGCTGCACAAGCTCGTCAACGTCTTGAAGATCCGCGACATGGAGCCGGAGGAGACCGTCGCCCGCGAGATGGCACTGTTCAAGGTCTCCTCGGCGGTCGAGAACCGGGCCGAGATCATCCAGTTCGCGGAGATCTTCCGCGCCAAAATCGTCGACGTCGCGCGGCGGACGATGACGATCGAGGTGACCGGCTCGGCCGACAAGATCGAGGCCTTCGAGCGGATGGTCCGCCCGCACGGGCTGGTGGAAATGGTCCGCACGGGCGAGATAGCAATCGGCCGAGGCCACGACTGAAATGACGGTCCAGGGCGTCCTCAGACGGCGTCCTCAGTCGCTTGTGTGCAGAGCACACGGCGCTCCCTGCGTCCTTGTCTGAGAACGCCCTGACCGCGTCATTGGCCGCGGCCCTCGACAAAGCCGCCGGGCGGGGAGGACGCACCCTCGTAAGCGTCACCAGCGAGGTCGCGGTCGACGATCCCTGCGCTCTCATCTTCGCCTCGCGCCTGGCGAGCGACCGCTGGTTTTGCTGGGAGCAGCCCGACCGCGAGTTCGCCCTGGCGGGGCTCGGCGTCGCCCACGAGGCCAGTTCGCGGGGCGCGCGGCGGTTCGCCGAGGTCGCCGAGGAGTGCCTGCGGGTCGGCGGCGACGCGGTCGTCAAGGAGCCCCGCGGGCTGCCGGCGGGTGCGGGTGCGGTCTGGCTCGGCGGCTTCGCCTTCGACCCCGACGGCGGCACGACCCCGACCTGGTCTTCGCTATCGCCCGCCTCGATGGTTCTGCCCGAGGTCTCGATCTGCCGCAGCGAGGGCAGGGCCTTCCTCACCGTCAACGCCGTGGTGCGGCCGGGGGAAGAGGTGGAGCGGGCGGGGGAGAGGCTGTCCGCGCGGCTCGCCGGGCTGCGGTTGGGAGCGCCGCTGCCGCTGCTCGACCCGCACCCGACCGCCCGGGCCGAGATCCGCAGCGCCCGGCCGCCGCGCGAGTTCGAAGCCGCGGTCGGGGGCGCCACATCGCGGATCGCCGCGGGTGGGGTGAGCAAGATCGTCCTCGCCCGCGAGGTGATCGTCGACGCCGCCGCCGCCCACGACCCCGCCGCCGTCTTCGGCGCCATGCGCGAGCAGTTCCCGGCCTGCTTCTGCTTCTGCTGCGGGACGGCCGAGGCCGCCTTCATCGGCGCCAGCCCCGAGCTCCTCGTACGGCGTTCGGGGGCCGGCGTCTCCACCGTCGCCCTCGCCGGCTCGACCCGGCGCAGCTCCGACCCCGCCGTCGACGACCACCTCGGCGAGCAGCTTCTGCGCAGCGACAAGGACCGCCGCGAGCAGCAGATCGTCGCCGAGCGGATCGTCCGCACCCTGCGCCCGCACGCGGTCTGGGTCGAGTCCGGCGCCGAGCCGGAGATCGTCAAGGTGGCGAACATCCAGCACCTGGCGACGCCGGTGATCGCCCAGCTCGCCGAGCCCCACTCGGCGATCGAGCTGGCGGGCATCCTCCACCCGACCCCGGCGGTCGGCGGCGAGCCCTGGGCAGCCGCGGCCACCGCGATCGCCGACCTTGAGGGCATGGACCGCGGCTGGTACGCCGCCCCGGTCGGCTGGATGGACGCGACCGAGGACGGCGAATTCTGCGTCGCCCTCCGCAGCGCCCTCCTCCGCGACCGCCAGGCCCACCTCTTCGCCGGCGTCGGCGTGGTCGCCGGCTCCGACCCCGCCGCCGAGCTCGCCGAGACCGAGGTAAAGCTCGGGGCACTCTTGCCGCTGCTTGCGGAGTAGGGCGATTCGTCCGCCGGTCTCGACGGCGTCAGAGAGGCCGGTTAGGGTGAGCGCGATGCTCTTCGTGAGGCGCGGAATCCTGCTGGCGACGATCGCGGCGCTGGCCCTTCTGCTCGGTGCCGGCTCCGTCGGCGCTACGTCCCCAGGCGTCAACGGCAAGATCTACTTCCATGCCTGCGACGTCGGCTGCGGGTACGACATCTGGGCCGTCAACGCCGACGGCAGCGGGCTTGAAAACGTCACCGACGTCGTCACCGAACCGGAAGGACCGCCCGAAGTCGCCTTCTATCCCTCGGTCTCCGCCGACGGAAAGGTAATGGCCTTCGGGGTCGATTCGCAGGCGACCTCCGAGATCTGGGTGATGAACACCGACGGCACCGGCCCGCACCAGCTGACGCACGACAACCTCCTCGACCAGGAGCCCGCCATCTCCCCGGACGGCAAACGGATCGTCTGGAACCAGTGGTCGCCCTTCCCCGGATACACCGATCGCGACATCTGGACGATGAGCGCCGACGGCAGCGGCCAGGAGCTTTTCTTCAACGGCTCGGGCGAGGACTACTTCCCCAAGTTCACCCCGGACGGGCAGACCGTGGTGATGGGCTCGGAGACTGGCGATCTCGACATCCGCAAGGTCCCGGCGGCCCTGGCTGCGCCGCCGCTGACCGAAGCGACCGGGGTCGCCGATGACGACGAATTCCTCGAGAACGAACCGTCGGTCTCGCCCGACGGCTCGACCGTCGCCTTCACCGAGGTGCCGACCTCGATGTTCCTCGGCCCACGCGACATCTACAGCGTCAGCATCGACGGCGGGCCGACCACGCCGCTGTTTGCGACCAGCGCCAGCGAGACGTCCCCGGCTTACTCGCCCGACGGGACGAAGATCGTCTTCTCCCGCGATGGCGTGGCGATGATCGGAAACGCCGACGGATCGGGGACCCCGGTGCCGCTGGACATCGGCCCCCTCAACTCGGCCGGCGGCTTCGACTGGGCGCCGGCGCCTGAGCCGGCCCTGATTACCGACAAATCCGCCCCCCCACCCAAGCAGCCGGGTCCGCAGACCTGGCTTGGCAAACACCCGAGGAAGCGCACTACCAAGCGCTTGGCGAAGTTTACTTTCGGCACCGACGAGGCCGGCTCGAGTTTCGAATGCAAGCTCGACCGCAAGCCGTTCAAGCCATGCCGGTCGCCCTTCAAGCACAAGGTCAAGATCGGCCGCCACCTCTTCAAGGTGCGTGCTGTCAACACTGACGGCGTCCCCGATCTGACCCCGGCGAAGTTTCGCTGGCGCGTGTTGCGCTCTAGCTGAGGCTGCGAACGGCCTCGGCGACCCGCGCCGCAATCTGGCGGTGCAGGTCAGCGTTCGACCCTCGCTCGGTCTTCACCTCGATCAGGCCGGTGCCGGCGCTCAGCGCCTCGGGCAGATTGACAAGCGAATCGAGGCGGCGGTGGGGGAGGTCGAAGAGCGCTGCAGCCTTGGCGGTGTCGACGCCGCGGGGGGTGCCGAGGAGGGCCTCGAACTCCTCACTGTCGAGCGCCGACTCCTGCGGCAGGAAGTGGAAGATGCCGCCGCCGTCGTTGTCGATGACGACGATGCGGACCGGGGTCTCGACGTCGCGCAGGGCCGCGAGGCCGCCGATGTCGTGGAGGAGGCCGAGGTCGCCGGTGACGATCGTCGTCGGGCGGCCGCTCGCTTGGGCGGCGCCGATCCCGGAGGAGACGAGGCCGTCGATGCCGTTGGCGCCGCGGTTGGAGAGGAAGAGGACATCCGTGCGGGAGGCGGCGAGGAAGGCCTCCTGGTCGCGGATCGGCATGCTCGAGCTGGTGTAGACGAGGTCGCCGTCGCGGTGGGCGCCGCCGAGGGCGCGGTGGAGGGCGGGCTCTGAGATCTCCGCGTTCGTGAGCGCCTCGTCGAGCGCCGCCTGCGCCGTACGCTCCGCGGCCATCCAGCGTTCGGGCAGCGGTCGTTCCCGCCCCTCCAGCCCTTCGATCCGGGCCGCCCAGCCAGAGGCCAGCTCGGTCGGGTCGGCGCGGAGAATCGCCGCCGCCCGATTGGTCGGCTCGTTCCAGCCCCCGTAGGGGTCGATGACGATCTGGTCCGCGTCGCTCGCCTCGATCCAGGTCCGCAGCGGCTTGCTCGTCGGCATCGCCCCGAAGCGGAGGATCAGGTCGGGGACGACCGAGCGGGCGAAGTGCTCCTCGCGCAGCAGCAGGTCGTAGGCGGCGACGACATGGGAGCGGTCGTGTGGGCCGCAGCGCAGCTGCGAAGTCGGGTCGGCGAGGATCGGGAAGCCGGCGACGCGGGCGAGGTGGGCGAGCGGCTCGCGCAGCTCCGGGTCGAGCTGGCGGCCGGCGACGATGACGCCGGAGATCGCGTTGCCGATGTGGCCGGCGACCTCGTCGAGGAGGAAGGCCGAGGGCTCGAGGTCGATGTGGGTTACCGCCGTCAGCGGCCGCCCGTCGCGGCCGTTCAGGGCCAGCTCGTCGGTGGCGGTCACCGCGCCCTCGACCGGAACCGGCGCCAGTGGCTCCCGCCACGGCAGGTTCAGGTGGACCGGGCCCGGCCGCGTCTCGCCGCGGGCCGCGGCCAGGGCGCGGCAGGCGACCGAGCGGTAGTGCAGCAGGCCGCTGTCGTCGGCCGTGTGGGTGCCGACTTCGCAGAACCACCGCACCGAGGAGCCGAAGCTCTTGATCTGGTCGATCGTCTGCCCGGCGCCGATCCCGCGCAGCTCCGGTGGCCGGTCGGCGCTGAGGACGACGAGCGGAATCGCCGATTCGTCGGCCTCGACGACCGCCGGGTGGTAGTTGACCAGCGCCGTCCCCGAGGTGCACAACAGCGCCACCGGCTCGCCGCTCGCCTGCGCCGCCCCCAGGGCGAAGAACCCGGCCGAGCGCTCGTCGACGATCACCTTCACCTCGATCCCCGGCTGCCGCCAGAGCGCCAGCGCCAGCGGCGTCGAGCGCGAGCCGGGGGAGACGACCGCCAGCCGCAGCCCCCCACGAGCAAGCTCCTCGGCGAAGGCCGAGGCAAGAGCGGTATTGGCGTTGGTGGGGTCCATGGAGCCAGTGAGGTGTACAGGAGCCGAACTGCATCAACTTCTACTTCTGCTGGGTGTAGAAGTTGATGCAGTTCGGCTCGGGGCCGTGCCGGCAGGCTAGAGGCGGTGGGCCTCCAGCGCCTTCTCGTCGATCTCGATGCCGAGGCCCGGTCCAGGTGGCAGGTGGAGCATGCCGTCTCGCAGCTCACACTCGACCGAGGCGATCGTCGAGCCGAAGAGGCGCTGGGTGGCGAGGCCGTGGGCGAGGTGAAGGCGCTCGGGGTGCGTCGTCTCGGCGAGGCTGAGGGCGACCTGCGCCGCCGCCGCGATCCCCACCGGCCCGTCAAGCGCGCTGGTGACGTAGGCGGGGAGGACGTCGGCGATCGCCAGCGCCGCCTCAGGGCCGCCCACCTTCGAGAGCTTGATCCCGGTGTAGGCGCAGGCCCCAAGCGCGACCGCGTCCTCGGCCTCGGCGAGCGAGGCGACGCTCTCGTCGGCGGCGAGCGGGATCGAGGTGCTCGCCGCGAGCGCCGCCATCGCCTCCAACCCCACCACAGGCTGCTCCGCCAACTCAATCCCGAACGGCTCCAACGCCGCCAGCGTCGCCTCGGCCGTCTCCAGATCCCAAGCCTCGTTCGCATCGACCCGAATCCGCACCGACGGCCCAAGCGCCTCCCGCACCACCCGCACCTGCTCGACGTCGGATCCTCGAGACCGCGAACCAGGTCGAATATCGGCTTCGTTTGCGGTCTCGGCGCCGAGCTTCAGCTTGAAGGTCGTAAATCCCGCCTCAGCCCACAGTTCCGCCTCGGCCGCCACCGCGCCCGGCGGCCCCGCAACCAACGTAGCATTGCACTCAACCGCTTCGTCCCGCGCCCCCTTACCCCGCCCTTTTCCGGTCCGCCGTCCCCGCAGATCCATCAGCGCGGTCTCAACAGCGCACCGAGCGGGAGTCGAGAGCCCGTCGAGCTCCTGCGCCTCCCCCCACGCCTCCAGTTCCCGGACCACCTCCGCCAACCCAACCCCACCCCGCAACGCCAGCGGCACCGCTTCGCCCAGGCCCACGACCCCGTCCTCGTCCCGCACCCGCAGCAGCACCATCTCCCGCTGCGTCAACGACCCGCGCGCGGTCACATACGGCTCCTTGAACGGGAGCGCGTAGGGGATGAGCTCGACCGAGCTGAGGCGCACGCCCCGAGTCTCTCAGGCGGAGATCAGCAGCCCGATCGTGACCAGCACGCTGAAGACCGCAAGTAGCGCCCCCGTCTGCCCCAAGACCGCGTTCAGCGAGGGACCGTCGCGCCGTTCTTCCAGGGTCTTCACCGGTTTGATCGCCAGCGGCGCCGCAAACAGCCCGATCAGCGGCAGCAGGCTCGCTTCGCCGGCGACCAGGGCGATCGGCAGGACGAGGAAGCCGCCGCCGATCAGCACCTTGTAGAGCTGGACCGCCCGCTCCCGCCCGATCTGCACCGCCAGCGTGTTCTTGCCGGCGCGGCGGTCGGTCTCGACGTCGCGGACGTTGTTGACGACGATGATCGCGGCGGCGAGGAAGCCGATCGAAATCGAGAGCCCCAGCGGCAGGGCGTCGAGTTCCTCCAACTGCACGTAGTAGGAGCCGTTGACGGCGACGAGGCCGAAGAAAAGGAAGACGAAGACCTCGCCGAAGCCCTCGTAGCCGTAGGGCCGCGGGCCGCCGGTGTAGAGGACGCCGGCGGCGATCGAGAAGAGCCCGATCACGAAGATCCCGATCCCGGCCACGCTCCAGAGGTAGAGGCCGCAGGCAACGGCGAAGGCGAAGGCGATCCAGGTCGCGGTCATCACCCGCTGTGGGGTGACCAGGCCGCTGGCGGTCACCCGCACCGGGCCGAGCCGGTCGGCGGTGTCGGCGCCGCGCTTGGCGTCGGAGTAGTCGTTGGCGAGGTTGGTCCCGATCTGGATGAAGATCGAGCCGACGAGGGCGGCGACGAAGGCGCCCCAGCGCGGCAGGTCGCCAGCCCAGTTGACCGCCGCCGCGGTCCCGACGAGGACCGGCGCGATCGCCGCCGGTAGCGTCCGCGGCCGCGCCGCCATCAGCCAGATCCTCATGCGCGGCGGGGGAACTGCGAGAAGTCGGGCTGGCGTTTCTGCTTGAACGCCTCGCGACCCTCGGCGGCCTCCTCGGAGCCGTAGAAGAGGAGGTTGGCGTCGTGGGCAAGTTGCTGGATGCCGGCGTAGCCGTCCTCGTGGGCGTTGAAGCTCGCCTTGACCAGGCGCAGGGCGAAGGGGGAGAGGGCGAACATCTCGCGGCACCAGGCGACCGTCTCCCGCTCCAGGTCGGCGAGCGGCACGACCGTGTTGACGAGCCCCATCTCCAGCGCCTCGTCGGCGTCGTACTGGCGGCAGAGCATCCAGATCTCCTTCGCCTTCTTCGTCCCGACGAGGTCGCGCAGCAGCGAGGCGCCGTAGCCGCCATCCCAGGAGCCGACCCGCGGGCCGACCTGGCCGAAGACCCCGTTGTCGGCGGCGATCGTCAGGTCGCAGCAGAGGTGGAGGATGTGGCCGCCGCCGATCGCGTAGCCGGCGACCGCCGCCACGATCGGCTTCGGCAGCCGCCGCATCTGCACCTGCAGGTCGGTGACGTGGAAGCGCCCGACCGAGGCGCCCTCGGCCATGTAGCCGGTGTCGCCGCGCACGGTCTGGTCGCCGCCGGAGCAGAAGGCGCGCTCGCCGGCCCCGGTGAGGACGACGATCCCGACCTCCTCGTCCTCGCGCGCCAGCTCCATCGCCCGCGAAACCTCGATCAGCGTCTGCGGCCGGAAGGCGTTGAGGACGTCGGGGCGGTCGATCGTCACTTTCGCGATCCCGCCGCCGATCTCGTAGCGGATGTCTTCGTAGTCGCCCGCGCCCGCGCGCCACTCGATCGGCGCGTAGAGATCTTGCTCGGGCGGAGCTCCTTTGTGGCGTTTGGGCATGATGGGGACGATATCCCGATGAAGCTCGACGACTGGCTCTCGCAGAGATCACTGAGCTGCCCCGACCGGACCGCGCTGCTCGCCGACGGGGCGGAGATGACCTACGCCGAGCTCGAGGCGGAGGCGACCTGGGTTGCGCGGCGGCTCGCCGCGCACGGCGTCCGCCGCGGCTCGACCGCGGCGCTGACGATGCACCCGCGCCGCGAGCAGGTCGTCCTCATGCACGCGCTGATGAAGCTCGGCGCGGCGCTGCTGCCGCTGGGGCCGCGGCTAACCCCGGAGGAGCGGGCGGCGATCGTCACCGCCGAGGAGCCGATCATCGACCTCGACGACCCGGGGATGCTGACCCAGACCGAGGCCGACCTGCCGCTGCTCGGCGAGCACGACATGGACGACATCTGCTGTCGCGTCCTCACCAGCGGCAGCACCGGGGCGCCGCGCCCGGTCCCGCTCAGCTACGGCAACTTCCTCTGGAACGCGGTCGGCTCGGCCTTCAACATCGGCGTCGAGCCGGGCGACCGCTGGCTCTGCTGCGTCCCGCTCAGCCACATCGCCGGCCTCGGGATCGTGATGAAAGCGGTGATCTACGGGACTGGCGCGGTCGTCCACGACGGCTTCGACGTCGACCGGGTGGGGGAGGCGCTGGAGCGCGACGGCGTCACCCAGGTCTCGCTGGTGGCGACGATGCTGACCCGGCTGCTCGAGGCGGGGGTCGACCTCTCGCGGCCGCGGGCGATCCTGGTCGGCGGCGGCCCAGTGCCGAAAGAACCGCTGGAAGAGGCGCTCGCCAAGGGGGCGACCGTGGTCCAGACCTACGGCCTGACCGAGACCTGCTCGCAGGTGACGACGCTGGCCCCGGCCGACGCCAGGCGCAAGCTCGGCTCGGCCGGGCGGCCGCTGCTGACCACGCACCTGCGGATCGTCGACGGCGAGATCCTCGTCCAGGGCCCGACCGTCGCCCCCGGTAAGGCCGACGCCGACGGCTGGCTGCACACCGGCGACCTCGGCCACATCGACGAGGAGGGCTTCCTCTACGTCCGCGACCGGATCGACGACATGATCGTCAGCGGCGGCGAGAACGTGATCCCGGCCGAGGTCGAGGAGGTGCTGCTGCGCCACCCGCACGTCGCCGAGGCTGCGGTGATCGGTCGCGAGGACCCGGAGTGGCAGCAGGCGGTCACCGCGGTCGTGGTGCTGGAGAGCGGGACCGAGGTCGACCCGGACGAGCTGCGCCGCCACTGCGCCGAGTCGCTGGCGGGATTCAAAGTGCCGAAGCGGGTGGAGCTCGCCTCGGCGCTGCCGCGCACCCCCTCCGGCAAGCTGATGCGACGGGCGCTCCGCTAGCCTGCCGCCCCATGCGAACCGACGACATCTTCTCCGACAAAGACGCGGACCTGGGCAAGCTCGACGGCAAGACCGTCGCCATCCTCGGCTACGGCTCCCAGGGCCACGCCCACGCCCTCAACCTCAAGGACTCCGGCATCGACGTCGTCGTCGGCCTCCGTCCCGATTCCTCTAGCCGCGCCAAGGCCGAAGCGGCCGGGCTCGAGGTGCTCGACGTCGCCGAAGCCGCCAGTCGCGGCGACCTGGTGATGATCCTGCTGCCGGACGAGAAACAGGCCGAGGTCTGGCGCGAGGAGATCAGCGACGGGATCGCCCCCGGCAACCTGCTGCTCTTCGCCCACGGCTTCGCGATCCACTTCGGCGAGATCGAGCCGCCCCCGGGCGTCGACGTCGGCATGGTCGCGCCGAAGGGCCCGGGCCACCTGGTCCGCCGCCAGTACGAGGAAGGCAGCGGCGTCCCCTGCCTGATGGCCGTCCACCAAGACGCCTCCGGCGAAGCCCACGACCTCGTCCTCGCCTACGCCTCCGGGATCGGCGGCGGCCGCGCCGCGGTGATCGAGACCACCTTCAAAGACGAGTGCGAGACCGACCTCTTCGGCGAGCAGGCCGTCCTCTGCGGCGGCGCCTCGGAGCTGGTCCGCGCCGGCTACGAGACCCTGGTCGAGGCCGGCTACGACCCCCGCCTCGCCTACTTCGAGTGCCTGCACGAGCTGAAGCTGATCGCCGACCTGATGTACGAAAAGGGCATTCAGGGGATGCGCTACTCGATCTCCAACACCGCCGAGTACGGCGACATGACCCGCGGCAAACGGGTGATCGGCGAGGAGAGCCGGGCAGCAATGAAGCAGATCCTCTCCGAGATCCAGTCAGGCGACTTCGCCAAAGAGTTCATCGCCGAGAACCGCGCCGGCAATGAGAACTTCGATCGCATGCGCAGCGAAGCCGCCGGCCACGAAATCGAGGACATCGGCGGCGACCTGCGCGGCATGATGCCCTGGATCGACCAGGGGTTCAAAGATACGAAGTAAGGCGTTGTGGGGAGGGACCCTGGAGGGGGTCCCTGGGAGCACCTCCGCCGAGAGATTCGCTTTTCGGCTAACGCCTTGAACCGCGCTGGCTCGGCTCCATGCCAAGTACCCAGGGACCCCCTCCAGGGTCCCTCCGTCGAGCGGTTTCGAGTCGCGACCCAGCTCGCTCGGAGGAGGTAGCGCGGTCTCTTGTTGAGAGCTGGCGAACCTTGGTCGTATTGGGAGCTCGATTGGGTGGAGGTGGTGGTAGGGGGTGACTGGGTACTTGGCATGGAGCCGGGCCATTGCCGCTCGATGCGCCAGCTGGTTACGCCCCACCCGGCGGAGGTGCTCCCAGGCACCCCCTGCCACCACCTCCTTACAAAACCCGTCACTCCTGAATCGGCCCCCGAGGGCTCGTCTCCCCCTCCGGTAGGCGGCCGTCGCGGCCGACGTAGCCGTCTTTGCCGCCGACGCAGATGTAGATCGCGTCTTCGTCGGGGCTGAGGTTCTTGAGGCTTCGCACCACCTTGGCGTCGACCCAGGCGAAGCCGCCGGGACCGAGCTCGTGCTTGGTCCCGTCGAGGTCGATCTCCATCCGCCCCTGGTGGACGAAGTAGAGCTCCTCCTGCTCCTCGTGGTAGTGCTTGCCCGACTCGTAGGAGGGCGGCATCACGATCGCGTTGACGCCGAAGGCGGTCACCCCGAGCTCCTTGCGGACCTTGCGGAACCCCCAGCCCTCGCCGAGGTCGTCAAGTTGCGCGACCGCGTAGCCGTCGCCCTTGTGGATGCCCTCAGACATTCGGGCTCACCGGGGCCGGGGGAGTGGTGGTGGGGACCGCGCCGGCCCCATTGGCCTTCTCTTCGCCGATCGGCGGGTAGTCGTCGGTCAGCAGGGCGACGTAGCCGTAGAGGCGGGCGTAGAAGCTGTTGGCGAAAGTCAGCGCGTTGTTGACCCCCTCGGGCTGGTAGCCGCGGAAGACGATCGTCAGCCAGGCGATCACCGCCACCCAGAGGTGCATGTAGTTGACCGCGTAGGAGACGATCAGCATCGGCAGCGCCAGGATCAGCCGGAAGAAGGCTTTGAGCCGGCTCTGGCTCTCCGCCCGCGGCGCGATGTTGACCCGGATCGGGTAGCTCGGGTCGTCGGTGAGCCCGAACGGCGGCCACTCGTCGGTCTGCAGGTAGATCCAGGCTCCGGTGCGGACTCCGAAGCGGACGACGCCGGAGTTGAACTCGTAGAGCCATTCCGGATACCGGCCGGTGACGATGATCGCGACCCAGGCGAAGAGGTGGGTGAAGAGGAAGAGGATCCCCCAGAACAGGGCGACGATGATCCACGGGATCGCCAGAAGCGGCCGGAAGAAGGTGGTCCATCGGTTTGGAGCCGGGTTGAAGTCGGCTTCGTAATTGACTGGATACATGGGTCTCTCCTCGTCGTGGACGGCGATCAAATCGCGCTGCCGAGCCTAACTCCGGCCCCGGCGGCGACAGCTGACCGGCCTGCCAGCTGTCGCCCGCGGACGTCAGGGGCCCTGTCTGCGGGTGTTGACGGCGACCTCCTCGGCGGCATCGCGGATCTTGAAGGCGACCACAATCAACTCCAGCCAGAGCCGGGTGACGATCAGGTAGATCAGCGCTCCGATCGGGGCGAGGATGAGCAGCAGGATTCCCGAACCGGCGCTTTCTGCGAAGCCGGCGATGATCACCGCCAACGTTCCCAGCGCGAGGATCACGATGGCGACCACATATAGGAACCGGATAAGGCTGGGCGTGATCAGGCTGTCGAAGCGGGTGTCCATCAGGGCCGCGAAGAACCCTTGTCGCGGAACCCCCTCGGGGCTGGTCTGGATCGATGACTCCATTGTCTTCTCCTCCGATTGTTGTCTAGAGACAGCGAAATCAGGCTATGCCGGGGCTCGGCGGCAGTCGCCCGCCTTGGTCAATAACCTGTCGAGCCCGATGGCGCCAGAGACGACCGTGCAGATTCCCAGCGAGATCAAGCCCGCCGACGGCCGCTTCGGCTGCGGGCCCTCGAAGGTGCGCCCGGAGGCGCTGGAGCGGCTGGCCGAGCGCTCCGACCTGATGGGGACCTCGCACCGCCAGGCGCCGGTGCGGGACCTCGTCCGCGAGGTGCGGACCGGGCTCTCGGAGCTCTTCTCGCTCCCCGACGGCTACGAGATCGCCCTCGGCAACGGCGGTACCACCGCCTTCTGGGAGGCGGCCACCGCCTGGCTCGTGCGCAAGCGGGCGCTGCACCTGACCTACGGCGAGTTCTCGGGCAAGTTCGCCAAGTCGACCGCCGCGGCACCGTTCCTACAGGACCCGATCGTCGTCGAGGCCGAGCCCGGCGACGCCCCGGAGCCGGTCGCCGACCCCGCCGCCGACGTGATCGCCTGGGCCCACAACGAGACCTCGACCGGGGTCATGGTCGACGTCCAGCGCCCCGAGGGCGCGGCCGAGTCCCTGGTCCTGGTCGACGCCACCTCCGGCGCTGGCGGCCTGCCGCTCGACGCGATCCAGGCCGATGCCTACTACTTCGCGCCGCAGAAGGGCTTCGCCGCCGACGGCGGCCTTTGGTTGGCGGCCCTGAGCCCCGCCGCGATCGCCCGCATCGAGGAGCTCGACGGGGCCTCGGACCGCTGGCAGCCGGCCTTCCTCTCGCTGCAGACGGCGCTCGACAACTCGCGCAAGGAGCAGACCTACAACACGCCGGCGCTGGCGACCCTGTTCCTCCTCAACGACCAGGTGCAGTGGATGCTCGGCCTCGGCGGTCTCGGCGGCTGCGTCGAGCGCACCTCCGACTCCTCGGGTCGCCTCTACGGCTGGGCCGAGCGCAGCGACTACGCCTCTTGCTTCGTCGCCGACTCGGCGAAACGCTCGCTGGTCGTCGGCACGATCGACTTCGCCGAGTTGGTCGACGCCGCCGCGCTCGCCAAGGCGCTGCGCGCAAACGGGATCGTCGACGTCGAGCCCTACCGCAAGCTCGGCCGCAACCAGCTGCGGATCGGGATGTTCCCCGCCGTTGACCCCGATGACGTCGAGGCGCTCACCGCCTGCATCGACTGGACGGTTGAGAACGTCAAGGGGGTCGCCTCGTGAAGGTCCTGGTCAAGGAGAAGATCGCCGACACCGGCGTAGAGTTGCTGCGCTCGCAGTTCGAGGTCGACCTCGGCCTCGAGATGTCCGACGAGGAACTCCGTCAACAGATCTCCCGGTACGACGCGATCCTGATCCGCTCGGCGACGAAGATGACGCCGGAGCTGATCGAGCTGGCCGCGAACTTGAAGGTGATCGGCCGCGCCGGCACCGGCGTCGACAACGTCGACATCCCCGCCGCGACCCGGCGCGGGATCATCGTCGCCAACGCCCCGGAATCGAACTCGGTCGCCGCCGCCGAGCACACCCTGGCGCTGGCGCTGGCCCTCTTCCGCAACGTCCCGCAGGCGCACGAATCGCTCGTCGCCGGCCGCTGGGACCGCGCCAAGTTCAAGGGCGCCGAGCTCTACGGCAAGACCCTCGGGGTGATCGGCTTCGGCCGTATCGGCCAGCTCGTCGCCAAGCGGGCGCAGAGCTTTGATATGGAGGTCATCGCCTTCGACAAGTTCGTCTCCGCCGAGCGCTTCCGCGACCTCGGCGTCGAGGGCGCGGAGTCGATCGAGGAGCTGTTGGGGCGGGCCGACCTGATCACCCTGCACACGCCGAAGACCCCGGAGACCACGGGGATGATCAACCCCGAGACGATCGCGGCGATGAAGGACGGGGCGCGTCTCGTCAACTGCGCCCGCGGCGAGCTCGTCGACCTCGACGCGCTGATGGCTGGCCTCGAGTCCGGCAAGCTGGCGGGTGCCGCGCTCGACGTCTTCCCCTCCGAGCCTTTCACCGAGCACCCGATCTTCGCCCGCGGTGACGTCGTCGTCACGCCCCACCTCGGCGCCTCGACCGCCGAGGCGCAGGACCGCGCCGGCGTCGTTACCGCCGAGCAGGTGACCGCGGCCCTGACCGGCGGTGTCGTCACCAACGCCGTCAACATCGCCGCGGTGCGGCCGGAGGCGATGGAGGCGCTGGCGCCCTTTGTCCCGCTCTGCGAAAAGCTCGGCCGCCTCGCCCAGGGTCTCGGCGACGGCGCCATCGAGAAGGTGAGCGCCGAATTCCGCGGCGGCATTGCCTCTCACGACACGCGCCTGCTGGGGATCGCGGTGATGGCCGGGATCCTCTCCGGCCACACCGAGGAGCCGGTCAACCTCGTCAACGCGCCGCAGATGGCCGAGGAGCGGGGGATTGACCTCTCCGAGACCACCGACGCGAGCGCCGAGGACTTCACCGAGCTGGTCAAGGTCCGGATCGAGACCGCCAACGGGGCGGTCGAGGTGGCCGGTACCGGCGTCGGCCCACGCAACGTGCCCTACCTCGTCGCCGCCTGGGGCGAGAGCTTCTACCTGCCGTTCGCCGACCACATCACGGTCTTCCGCTACGCCGACCAGCCCGGGATGATCGGCCGCGTCGGCACGATGTTCGGCGAGGAGGGGGTCAACATCGTCTCCGCCGCCGTCGGCGCCGAGAGCGGGGGAGAGCGGGCGGTGATGGCTCTGACCACCAACGCGCCCGTCAACCAGGAGACGATCGGCAAGATCCTCGGCGTCGAGGGCTTCTCCAACGGCCGCTCGGTCGACCTCTAGCTCTCGCCTTTCGGCGAAACCTCCGGCGGTTTAGGTTGTTTGGGGAAATGCGGCCGCAGGGACATGTGGGCCGCTCTCCTCACGCATGAAGAAACTTCTCACCTTCCTGATCCTCGTCTTGGTGGCCTGCCCCGCCACGGCCGCTGCTGCGCCGGAAAAGTCGGTGACCCTGCTGCTTACGGCCGGGCCCGGCGACGACGTCTTCGACGTCAAGCTCAGCCCGGATGGCCGCGACTACCTGATCGACTCGCTCTCCCCGCTTGAAGCCGGGGGCGGCATCTGCAGCCACGAAGAAGGGTCCGTGCACGAGCTGACCTGCGAAGCGAAGGCGATCGGCGGCTTCGAAGTGAATGCCGGCGCCGGCAGCGACTCGGTGATCATCTCGCCGAAGATCCTGGTTCCGGCGACCCTCCGCGGCGGGTCGGGCAACGACCGCATGCGCGGGGGCGGGGCGGCCGACAAGCTGGTCGGCGGCCCTGGCGACGACCAGCTCTACGGCCACGGCGGCAACGACTGGCTGTTTGGGGGCTCCGGCGAAGACCTGCTCTACGGAGGGGTAGGCGACGACCGTCTCGAAGGGGGACCCGGCTCCGATTATTTGCACGGCGGCGCGGGTAACGACGCCGAAAAGCTGGGCCCGGCGGACTACACCGGCTCGAAGCCGTAGATCCCGCGGCTAAGCCTCGCTCTGCGCCGGCTTCGGCGAGAGCAGCCTGCCGCCGACGAAGGCGACGGTGACCAGCAGTCCGATCAGCGAGAGCGCCCCGTCGAGCCGGAAGGCGGCCTGGATGCCGTCGACGAACGGTGGCACCGCACCGGAGAAAACCGTCGTCGTCAGGCCGAGGCCGATCGAGCCGCCGGCGATCTGGAACATGTAGATGATGCCGCCCGCGAGGCTGGTCTGGGATTCGTCGACCGAGGTGACCCCCGCCGTGGTCGCGGTTGGGTAGAAGCTGCCGATCCCGACCCCGAGGACGACCATCCCGAGGACCAGCGTGCTGTAGCCCGAGTCGCTGTCGACGAGGGAGAAGAGGAAGGGCGCGAGGGTGATGCAGGCGGCGCCGAAGACGGCCAGCGCCTTGGCGCCGAGCCGGTTGTAGAGGGGGCCGGCGACGAAGGAGACGAGGGCGAAGGTGGCGAGGAAGGGCAGCATCCCGACGCCCGCTTCGAGCGGCGAGTAGCCGAGCTGCTTCTCCATGAACTGCGGCAGGTAGAGCAGCGAGGCGAAGAAGGTCGCCGACATGAAGAGGATGGCGATGCAGGAGGCGGTGAAGCTCTCGTTGCGCATCACCTCCTTGGGGACGAGCGCGTGGGTGCCGGCACGCCGCTCGAGCGGCAGGAAAGCGACCAGCATCGCCGCCGCCAGAACCAGCAGCCCGATCACCCGCGGGTCGCTCCAGCCCCAGTCGGCCACCTGGTCGAGGGCGACGAGCAGCGAGACGAGGCCGACCGAGATCGCCGCGATGCCGCTGTAGTCGATCTTCCGGTCACCGGCCTCGGGCTCTTTAACGTGGACGAGGAACCAGGTGACCCCGACGGCGAAGGCGGCGATCGGGACGTTGAGGAAGAAGATCCAGCGCCAGCTCAGCTCCTGGGTGAGGACGCCGCCGATCAGCGGCCCGATCGCGTTGCCGAGGCCGGCGGCGCCGATGATGATCCCGCCGGCGAGGCCGGCCTTCTCTTCCGGCAGCAGCTCGTAGGTCATGCCGAGGATCGCCGGCCACATCAGCGCCCCGCCGACCCCCATCAGCACCCGCGCCCCGATCAGCCAGGTCTCGGTCGGGGCAATGCCGCCGAGGGCCGACATCGAGGCGAAGATCGCGGTGCCGAGGAAGAAGGCGTTGCGGCGACCGAAGATGTCGGCGAGGCGGCCGCCGGTGACGATCAGCACCCCGAAGGTGAGCGCGTAGGCGTTGACCACCCACTGGATCGTGTTGACGTTGGTCTCGAAGTCCTGCTCCATCGTCGGCAGGGCGACGTTGATCGCCGAGAAGTCGTTGGCGATGACGACGACCGCGAGTCCCATCGCGAGGAGGGCGAGCCAGGGGGTCTTCTGGGGCGTTTCGGTGGCCTGCGGGCTTGCGATTCGCGCAGCCTACGCTAAGGTTCGGAGCCGAATGAGCTTCCGGCTCGAGAGCCTCGCGCTACTCCTTCTCCTCCCCCCTCGGGGGGAATAGCGCTGGGCGGCGCGATAGCCGCGAGAGAACAAGGCCATTCGAATCAGAGAGAGAAGGAGAGGTCCGATGGGACCCCAGAGCAACACCGAATCCGACGCCAACCGCGTCCATATCTTTGACACCACGCTGAGGGATGGCGAGCAGTCGCCCGGGATCTCGCTGAACACCGCCGAGAAGGTCGAGATCGCCCAGCAACTCGCCCGCCTGGGGGTCGACGTGATCGAGGCCGGCTTCCCGATCACCTCGCCAGGCGACTTCGAGGCCGTCCAGAAAATCTCGCGGGTGGTCGAGGGGCCGACGATCTGCGGCCTGGCCCGCACCCACAAAGCCGACATCGACGCCGCCTGGGGGGCGATCAAGGAGGCTGCGCGCCCGCGCATCCACACCTTCATCTCCACCTCCGACATCCACATCGAGCACCAGCTGCAGACCGACCGCGAGGACGTCAAGGGCCAGGCGCGGGCGGCGGTGACGCTGGCCAAGTCCTACTGCGAGGACGTCGAGTTCTCGCCGATGGACGCGACCCGCGCCGACATCGAGTTCACCGCCGAAGTCTGCGCGATCGCCGTCGAGGAGGGCGCGACCGTCGTCAACATCCCCGACACCGTCGGCTACACGACGCCGGAGGAGTACGCCGACTATTTCCGGCGCCTGTATGAGCTGGTGCCGGCGCTGCGCGAGGTCGAGATGTCGGTCCACTGCCATGACGACCTGGGGATGGCCGTCGCCAACTCCTACGCCGGCGTCCTGGCGGGGGCGCGGCAGGTCGAGTGCGCGATAAACGGGATCGGCGAGCGGGCCGGCAACTGCTCGCTGGAGGAGATCGCGATGCTGGTCGGCGTCCGCTCCGACGTCCACGGCCTGCACACGGGGATCAATACGCGCGAGATCGTTCGCACCAGCCGCATGGTCAGCCGCCTGACCGGCTACTCGGTGCAGCCCAACAAGGCTGTGGTCGGGCGGAACGCCTTCGCGCATGAGTCCGGGATCCACCAGGACGGCGTGCTGAAGGAGCGCAGCACCTACGAGATCATGGACGCGACCGAGGTCGGCCTGGAGTCGAACTCGATCGTCCTGGGCAAGCACTCCGGCCGCCACGCGCTGAAAGACGCCCTGGAGCAACTGGGCTTCAAGGTCGAAGGCCAGGCGCTGAACAACGCCTTCAAGGCTTTCAAGGAGGTCGCCGACCGCAAGAAGCAGGTGACCGCGCTGGACCTGGAGGCGATCGTCTCCGACGAGATGCGCGACCGCGCCGAAGCCCACGAGCTGGCCTGGTTCGAGGTCGAGGCCGGGACCAGGCGCCCGCCGGTGGCCAAAGTGGCGGTGGCGCTGCCCTCCGGCGAGGAGTCGGTCGGCGAATCAAGCGGCGACGGCCCGGTCGACGCGATCTTCCACGCGATCCAGAATGCGGCCGAGACCGAGTGCGAGCTGGTCGAGTACAAGGTCGAGGCGGTGACCGGGGGAGAGGACGCCCTCGGCGAAGTGACCGTCCAGCTGCGAGCGGCGGGTCGCCTGGCCACCGGCCAGGGGGTGGCGACCGACATCCTCGAGGCAAGCGCCCGCGCCTACGTAAGGGCGCTGTCCAACGCCCTGGAAGGCGCGGCGACGCGCGAGGCGGAGGCGGCTACGGCCGAAGCGGCCGTGGAGCGTACGCCCGGGCCGTAAAGGACCTCGGCCGGGGACCATAGGCCCCTCGGTCGGGAGGGGGACGCGGGTGTCCCTCTCCCAGAGACCGTCGCGCAGCTGAGGCGGACTTGAGGGTGCCGACGTGACTTCTTGAGCCTATGTGAGAGGGACACCCGCGTCCCCTGGGCGGGAAGTCACGTTTCAGGCGCACATAGGTGTGAGAGCTGACCCAAACCGCGCACCAAATGTGATTCCGCACCCGCCACCCTGACCGGGTGCCCACCGAATCCGCGAAAAGGTCCGATATACGGACACTGACGCGGACTCGCGGAACGGATCGTGAGCTTGCGGAGTTAGCGAAGAGGCAGCACGGGGTGGTCTCCCGGGAGCAGTTGATCGAGCTCGGCCTCAAGCCAGGAGCGATCGGCCGCCGAATCAGGGCGGGACGACTGCACCCGGTGCAGGCCGGCGTCTACGCGCTGGGTCATCGATTGATCCCAAGGGAGGGACGCTGGATGGCTGCCGTCCTCGCCTCAGGACCTGATGCCGTCCTGAGTCACTACTCAGCAGCAGCACTCTGGTTGCTCCGGCCTACCTCGCGCACCACGATCGATGTGACCGTCCCGCATCCCACCCGCTCCTCGAAGCTGATCCGCCGCCATGTCTCCCACTTGCCTGCTGACGAGCGGACGGTCGAGGAGGGCATCCCGGTAACCACCGCGCCGCGAACCATCCTCGACCTCGCCGCCACTGAGCCGCTCTATATCGTCAAGGCGCTGCTGCGCGAGATGGAATACCGCGAGCTCTGGGGATCGCTCTCGCTCTGGGACCTGGTCGAGCGCTATCCCGGCCGCAGGGGCATTCGCAAGGTGAAGGCAGCCCTCGAAGGCATTAAGGACGAACCGTCCGGCGAGCGCAAAAGCCCACTCGAGGAGCGATTCGGCCCCTTCCTGCGCAGCCACCGCCTCCCCCCATGCCACTTCAACCACCCGATCGAGGCCGGCGGCAAGAGCTTCCAGGTCGACTGCCACTGGCCCGGCACGAACCAGATCGTCGAACTCGACGGCTGGCAGGGCCACAAGTCGCGCTCTGCCTTCAGAGAAGACCGAGCCCGCGACCGCATCCTCAACGTCCACGGCTACACGGTCACCCACCTCACCTGGAACCAACTCGATGACGAACCGGACGAGGTCGCCTCTGATCTTCGGGTCTTGCTGGAGATAAATAGATAAAGAAGAAGAAAGAAGACCGCCCAAGCCGGGCCGGTGCAACCTCTACCTGCCGCAGTGGAGGTCGCACCGGCCCGGCGCCGTTGCAGACCAGCGATAGGCGAGGCTCGGGCAGCGGCATTACAAACGTCCGTGATAACGTACAGCCATGGCCCCCACTGTAACTAAGCCTTCGAGCGCCTCCGATTCTCCCCCCGTCGGCCCCCGCATTCGCGCCCTGCGCGACGCGATGGGCTTCTCCCTCCGCGACCTCGCCGAGCGCTCTGGCGTCTCCGCGCCGATGCTCTCGCAGGTCGAGCGCGGTGAGACCAGCCCTACCCTGGCTGTCGCCGGCAAGATCGCCGCCGGCCTCGAGCTGACGCTCTCGCAGCTGCTGCGCCTCGACGAGGGGCAGCACGTCGCGATTAGCCGCGCCGCCGGTCGCCGCCACTCCGAGCGTGGGGGACACCGCTTCGAGGAGTTGACGCCGCCGCTGCCAGGCCAGCGTGCCGACGTCTCCCTGCACGTGCTTGAGCCCGGCGCCAGTACCGGCGGTCGCGCCGACCCGCCGATGCACGAGCCTGGCAGCCGCGAGACCGCGGTCGTCCTCGCCGGCACCTTGGCGCTGGTCGTCGACGGCACCCGCCACGAGCTTCAGGAAGGCGACAGCGTCACTTTCGACGCCGACCTTCCGCACCACTTTGAGAACGAAGGCCAGGAGGCAACCCGCTTCCTCGCCGTGATTGCCGCCGGCCTCAGGAGGTCATAGAGAAATGCCAAAGACGATGTTCGACAAGATCTGGGAGCAGCACGAGGTCTCGCCGGGGCTGATCTACATCGACCTCCACCTGGTCCACGAGGTCACCTCGCCCCAGGCCTTCGACGGCCTCCGGCTGGCGAACCGCAAGGTCCGCCGCCCGGACAAGACCCTCGCCACCGCCGACCACAACACCCCGACGGACGGGACGATGGCCGCGCGCCTGATCGCCGACCAGCTCTCCCGCGTCCAGGTCGAAACCCTGGAGCGGAACTGCGAGGAATTCGGCGTCCCGATCTACTCGCTCGGCTCCGACCGCCAGGGCATCGTCCACGTGATCGGCCCGGAGCTGGGGGTCACCCAGCCGGGAATGACGATCGTCTGCGGCGACAGCCACACCTCGACCCACGGCGCCTTCGGGGCGCTGGCCTTCGGCATCGGCACCTCCGAGGTCGAGCACGTTCTCGCCACCCAGTGCCTGGTCCAGAAACGACCGAAGACGATGCGGATCAACTACGGCGGCGAGCTCCGCCACGGGGTCACGCCGAAGGACCTGATCCTGGCGACGATCGGCCGCCTCGGCACCGGCGGCATGACCGGCTATGCGGTCGAGTACGCCGGCCCGGCGATCGAGGCGCTGACGATGCCCGGGCGGATGACGATCTGCAACATGACGATCGAGGGCGGCGGCCGCGCCGGGATGATCGCCCCCGACGAGACCACCTTCGAGTGGGTGAAGGGACGCCCCGCCGCCCCCGCCGACCTCGAGGTCGCGATGGCCCGCTGGCGCGAGCTGCCGACCGACCCCGATGCCGGCTTCGACACCGAGGTCGAGGTCGACGCCTCCGGCATCTCGCCGATGGTCACCTGGGGCACCAACCCCGGACAGGTCGTCGAGGTGACCGATCGCGTCCCCGACCCGGCCGAGCTGGACTCGCCCGCCGACCGCGAAGCGGCCGAGCGCGCCCTCACCTACATGGGCCTGCAGGCCGGCACGCCGATGACCGAGATCGCGCCCGAACGCGTCTTCATCGGCTCCTGCACGAACTCGCGGATCGAGGACCTGCGCGAGGCGGCGGCGATCGTCGAGGGCCGCAAGGTCGCTTCGAGCGTCAGCGCGATGGTCGTCCCCGGCTCCCAGCAGGTGAAGAAAGCAGCCGAGGAAGAGGGCCTCGACGAGGTCTTCAAGAGCGCCGGCTTCGACTGGCGCGTCGCCGGCTGCTCGATGTGCCTGGGGATGAACCCGGACACGCTGGATGAAGGCGAGCGCTGCGCCTCGACCTCGAACCGCAACTTCGAGGGGCGCCAGGGCAAGGGCGGCCGCACCCACCTCGTCAGCCCGAAAATGGCCGCCGCCGCGGCCGTCGAGGGCCACTTCGTCGACATCAGGGATTGGAGCTGAAGATGCGACCCGTAGACCGAATCGAAGGCAAGGTCTCGGTGCTGGACCGCAGCGACGTCGACACCAACCAGATCATCCCCAAGCAGTTCCTCAAGCGGGTCGAGCGGACCGGCTTCGGCGAGTTCCTCTTCTACGACTGGATCCGCGACGGCGAGATCGAGCTGGAGCCGAACCCGATCCTCGTCACCGGTGCCAACTTCGGCTGCGGCTCCTCCCGCGAGCACGCTCCCTGGGCGCTCGAGGACTTCGGCTTCCAGGCGATCCTGGCACCGTCGTTCGCCGACATCTTCTACTCGAACTGCACGAAGATCGGGCTGCTGCCGGCGATCCTCGATGAGGAGCACTGCCGGGTCGTCGCCGAAGCGGGGGAGGCGCGCATCGACCTCGACGACGAGACCGTCAACTGCGCCGCCGGCGTCTTCCAATTCCAGATCGAGCACGAGGTGAAGAACCGGCTGCTCAACGGGCTCGACGACATCGGCATCACGCTCGAAAACGGGGGCGCGATCGACAAGTTCGAGACCGGGCCGGCCGCCTCGCTGGGTCCGGTCACCACCAGCCTGTAGAGAGAAGGGAGGCCGCGATGGCCGACCAGTTCAAGGAGCCGATGAACACCGGTGCCCGCGAGTGGGACGCCGAGACCTACGACGCCGTTTCCGATCCCCAATTCGAATGGGGCATGGAGGTGCTGGAGCGGTTGCAGTTGCGCGGCGACGAGGTGGCGGTCGACGCCGGCTGCGGCTCGGGCCGGGTGACCGAACAGCTAATTGAGCGGCTGCCGAACGGCCGCGTCGTCGCCGTCGATGGTTCCGCGGCGATGGTCGAGAAGGCAAGGGAGCGGCTCGGGGACCGCGCCGACTATCTCGTCTCCGACCTGGTCGCGCTGGAGTTACCTGAGCCGGTCGACCTCATCTTCTCGACCGCGACCTTCCACTGGATCCCGGACCACGAGGCGCTCTTCGGCCGTCTGCGGGCGGCGCTGAAACCTGGCGGCCGCCTCGTCGCCCAGTGCGGCGGGCACGGCAACGTCGCCCGCCACGCGGTCGCGATCGCCACCGTCGCCGCCGACCCCGAGTACGCCCAGCACCTGACCCAGGCCAAAGGCCTCTGGAACTTCGCAACGCCGGAGGAGACCGAGCCGCGCCTGCGCGAGGCCGGCTTCGAGGACCCCCGCTGCTGGCTGCAGCCGAAGCCGGTGCAGCCGTCGCGACCGCTGGAGTTCATTTCCACCGTCACCCTCGGCCCGGTCCTCGACCAGCTGCCGGAGGAGAAGCGCCGCCCGTTCGCCGAAGCCGTCCTGGGGCAGGAGGGCGAGCCGCTGATGCTCGACTACGTCCGCCTCAACATCGAGGCGAGAGCTATTTAGCTGTTCCTTGTCGTTGTCAGGCAACGGAAAGGAACAGACGAAGAGCGAGGTGCGTAGAGTGCGGCGCCGATGAGCGACACCCCGCGCATAGTCGTCCTGCCCGGCGACGGGATCGGACCCGAGATCGTGGCTGCCGCGCGGCGGGTTCTCGACGCCCTCGGCGAGTTCTCCTACGACGAGCGGTTGATGGGCGGCTGCTCGATCGACGAGCACGGCACCGCCCTCACCGACGAGGTCCTTGATGCCTGCAAGGGCGCCGATGCGGTCCTCCTTGGCGCCGTCGGGGGGCCGAAATGGGACACCACCGACCCGAACGCGCCGCGTCCCGAGCAGGGCCTGCTCGGCTTGCGCAAGGGAATGGGTCTTTACGCCAACCTGCGCCCGGTGCGCCCGAGTCCGGCCCTGGTCGGCGCCAGCCCGCTGCGCGAAGAGCGGATCGCCGGCACCAACCTGCTGGTCGTCCGCGAGCTCACCGGCGGCATCTACTTCGGCGCCTCCGGTCGCGAGAACGGCTCCGCCTACGACACCTGCGAGTACTCGGTCGAGGAAATCGAGCGGATCGCCCGCACCGCCTTCGACGCCGCGAGGCGTCGCGCCGAGAGCACCGGCCGCAAACCCAGGGTGACCTCGGTCGACAAGGCCAACGTGCTCGAGACCTCACGCCTCTGGCGCGAGGTGGTCGGCAACGTCGCCGCCGACTACGAGGACGTCGAGCTCGAACACCTCCTGGTCGACAACGCGGCAATGCAGCTGGTCTCGCGGCCAGCTGACTTCGACGTCGTCCTCGCCGAGAACCTCTTCGGCGACATCCTCAGCGACGAGGCGGCGATGCTGACCGGGTCGCTGGGGATGCTGCCCAGCGCCAGCCTCGGTGCCGAGGGTGCCCCCGGGCTCTTCGAGCCCGTCCACGGCTCCGCCCCCGACATCGCCGGCCAGGGTTGCGCCAACCCGCTCGCGACCTTCCTCTCGGCGGCGATGATGCTGCGCCACGGTCTCGGCCGCGGCGACGACGCGGCCCGGATCGAGACCGCCGTCGACGCCGTCCTCGAGCGCGGCCTCCGCACCCCCGACCTCGCCTCCGGCACGGTCATCCAGCCGCCGACCAGCGAGCACCCCCTCACCGAGCGCGAGGTGGGGACCGAGGAGATGACCGCGGCGGTTCTGGAGGAGCTACACCCCTAGGGCGCCTCAGTACTCGACCCGTGACCGTGCAATCTGAATAGATTCTCAGCTGTATCTATTTAGAAACGCGTCGGGGAGGCGTCAATTTGAGGTTTCTCACCAGTGTTCTAGTCGTCTGTCTTGTCTTCGGACTCGCGGCTTGTGGCGGCGGCGAATCGTCGACTACCAGCGAAGAATCCACCGCCAGTGCGGCTGAGTCCGCTCAGCTCGAAGCGCTGAAGCTGGAAAAGGAAAAGGCGGAATTCGAAGCCGAAGCAGGGAAGGCCGAGGCCAAAAGTCAGCAGCGCGAAGCAACCCGGGCCGCCCGTGCCGCGCAGAAGGCTCAGGCGGCGCCAGCAGCGGGATACGAAAGGAACGCCGAAAACACCAACACGACCTTCGGCAACGTCGTGCCCTCTCACCACACCGTTTGCGAACAAGACGAACCGCAAGGCAGGCTAGTCACGGTGCTCGCGCAGAAGTACGGGTGCTGAGATGGCGGGCGAGTTGAAACCCAATCCGGCTGGCAGCGGACCGGGATGGAGCTGGTGGAACCGGCTTCCGACGTGGGCAAAGTGGACGATAGGCGTCGTCGGAGCCCTCCTGCTCATGGGCATCGGCGGCGCCATCACCAGCGCCGACAGCGAAGAAGACGAGCTGAAGGAACAGATCGCGACGCTTGAAGAACGGGTCGAAGCCAGTGGTGAACGAGCCGCATCTGCGCGGGAGCGGGTCGCCGCGATCGAAGGCGAAGTTGACAAGCTGACGGCTCAGGCGGAAGACAGGGCCTCGCAGATCGTCCAAGACGCCAAGGCCGAAACGGGTTCTCTTGAGAATGCCGTCTCCACCACCAAGCAGGAACTCGAATCGGTCGAAGGCGAACTCTCCACGACCGAATCTGAACTCGGCGGGGCAGAAGAAAGGGTCGCCAAGGGAACGATCACCGATGGCGTCTGGAAGATCGAAAGCGATTATCTGCCCGGCACCTACGAAGCTCCTGGCGGAGGGAGCTGCTATTGGGCCCTGCTGAGCGAAGTAGGCGGCGGTGGCGTCGAAGGCATCATCGAAAACGGCGGCTTCAATAAGCACCAGATCCTGACGATCGAATCGCCGTACTTCGAAACCCGAGCGTGCGGGACTTGGAAGCTGGTCGAATGATGCTCAGGAGAGGTTTGACCTTGAAGGCGCTGCTGGCCATCGCAGTGGTCTTCGCAGTCTTGGCGGTCATGTCGCCGGCCTCGGTGTCCGCGCGCGGAAGAGCTCATGCCTCGATCGTTGGAGGCAGCCCCGTCTCCATCGCATCCCTTCCCTCGCTTGCTTTTGTCCAGGCTGAAAAGGGCTCGGAAATCAGCTTCTGCACGGGCGCAGTCGTTTCTCCACGGGTCATCTTGACTGCCGGACACTGCGCCGAGAACATCGAAAACGGCACTCTTCGTTCACCTGAGGAGTATGCGGTTGCGACCGGGGTGGCGGATCTGCGGGGGGCTACTGCGGAGAACGTTTTCGACGTGGGGCAGGTAGTCGTCTATCCGGGGTTCGAACCGGGGTTTCTCCGCGGAGATGCCGGGCTCTTAATTCTGTCGCGGTCGACCGCCGCTCCGCCCATACGCATGGCGACCTCCGGTGACGCCGCGCTCTTGGCGCCCAGAACCCCGATCGCGATTGCCGGCTGGGGAAAGACGAGCGGCCAATCCGAATCCATATCGCCGATTCTCCAGGCGGCCGAAACTGTGATCCAGGGCTCTTCCTACTGTCAGCGTGCGGCCGGGGCCTTCTACCCCTTCTTCACCTCGCAGGTGCAGTTCTGCGCGATCAATCCGCCCAACTATTTCACTGCAACCTGTCACGGCGACAGCGGCGGTCCAGCGATCGCGCGTGATGCGTCGGGGAGCCTGGTCGAGGTGGGCATCACGAGCTTGGGCGACCCTGAATGCAGCACCGACGAGCCGAACGTGTTCACCCGTGTCGATCGCATCTCGTCGTGGGTCTCGCGCTGGATAGCGGCCACCGAACAGGGTGCTCCGGCTCCGGATGCGACCGTCCCGAGGTTGCGTCTCCCGTTCATGTCGGTCGTTCGGGCGCGATCGCTCGTGGCTCGATCCCTGGCTGAAGAACTCGGGTCGCGCTGGAAAAGAGGGCATGCCAAACGCATCGGGTGCGAACGGATCGAGCGGGAAAAGGTGAAGTGCGGGGTCAGCTGGTGGCAGGGATCCAACGATTACTGGGGGACTATCACCGTCTACTTCCTGCAGGAACACGGCATCGTCTACTGGAACGATCGCTACAAGATCCACTTCGTCGACGATTACTGCTGGTGGCACAGCGGGCACCGGCAGACCTGTGTAATTCGCACTTTCCGGCGGTGATTCGGCCGAGTCCGCGGCAGTGTCCGCTATCCAGACACTGTCGCGGACTCGCTGAGCTGGTGGCGCTTATGGCGCCGTCACCGCCCACTGGCCGTAAGCGTAGTACTCGCCGGCCGCTTCGGATTTGGCGACCAGGCCGAAGCCAAGGCGGGTGTTGTTCTCGGCGACGAGCGGGGTTGCCGGGTCGAGGTTTTTGCTTTCGGTGACGTAGACGCAGAGGTTGCCGCCGGCCGCCGCCGGGGTCTGGCCGCCGCCGAGGCCGGCGCAGTTGGCGCTCGTCTCGCCTTTTTTCAGCACCGTCACCGTCGGCGCGTTCGTCAGCGGGAACTGGAAGCTGACGCCGGCCCGGGTGAGGTCGCCGATCACCCCGGCGGTGTCGCCGAGGTCGAAGGTGCCGCGCAGCGTCTGGCCGCTTTTCAGCGTTCCGATCAGCGGCGCGACGTTGTCGGCCAGCTTGCCGAGCGTGACCGAGCCGTCGCCCAGCTTCGCCGTCGTCACGGCACCGTTGTTCAGTTTGTTGGTGGTGACGACGCCGTTCTTGATCTTGCTGGCGATCACGGAGCTGTCGGAGAGCTTGTTGGTGCTGATGATCCCGTTGCCGAGGTTGCCCGGCAGGACTGCGTTGGCACCGAGCTTGCCGGCGACGACGGCCTTGGGGGCGATCTTGCCCGCGGTCACCGCGCCGCGCTTGATCTTCGCCGCGGAGACGGCACCGCGCTTGAGCTGATTCGTGCCGACGCTGTTCCGCGGCAGCCCGGCGGCGACGGCGGCGCCACCGAGGGCGACGAACAGCGCGATCGTCGCGATCACGTTGGCGTAGTTGAGCTGGGGGCGGGGGATGCGCATCTATTGGTCCTCTCGTTCGGGTTCTGACTGTCTTTCGCGGTCTGGCGGTCGGAGCCCTTTACAAATCGGGCATACTTCTCTGCAACATGGATCCGGTCGATTTGATTTGGAGAAACGGCGAGTTCGTCGCCTGGGAGGACGCTCAAACGCACGTCCTCAGCCACGGCCTGCACTACGGGACCGGGGTCTTCGAGGGCATCCGCTGCTACGAGACCCCCCGCGGCCCCGCCGTCTTCCGCCACCACGATCACCTCGACCGGCTTGAGAAGTCGGCCGAGCTCTACTACCTGGAGCTGCCCTACTCGGCCGAGGAGATCCGGCAGGCCACGCACGAGCTGCTGCGCCGCAACGACCTTCGCTCCGCCTACATCCGCCCGCTCGCCTACCGCGGCTACGGCAGCCTCGGCCTCTACGCCAAGGACGCGCCGATCGACGTCATCATCGCCGCCTTCCCCTGGGGCGCCTACCTCGGCGAGGAGAGCAAGAACGGCGGCATCCGCGCCAAGGTTTCGAGCTGGCGGCGGATCAGCCCCGGCGGCTCGATCCCGCACGCCAAGGCCTCGGGCTCCTACCTCAACTCGATCCTCGCCAAGACCGAGTCGACCAACGCCGGCTACGACGAGGCGATCCTGCTCGACGAACGCGGTTTCGTCTGCGAGGGCTCGGGCGAGAACATCTTCGTCGTCCGCGACGGCCAGATCGCCACCCCGCCGCAGGTTGCCTCGATCCTCGACGGGATCAACCGCAAGTCGGTGATCCAGATCGCCCGCGATCTCGGCTACACCGTGGTCGAGCGCGACATTGCCCGCGCCGAGCTCTACCTCGCCGAGGAGGTCTTCCTGACCGGTACCGCGGCCGAGCTCGTCCCCGTGCGCGAGATCGACGACCACCCGCTCGGCGAGCCGGGCGAGATCACCCGCCAGGTGCAGGCCAAATTCGAAGCGGCCCTCTGCGGCAAGGCGGAGGAGTACCTGGAGTGGCTCGACTTCGTCGAGACCCCCGAAGCTGCTGCGGCTCCCCAGGCAACCGACTCCCCCGGGGCCAACGGCTCGGAGTCGATCGGGCGAATTACCCCCGCCGCATAAGCGGCCGGCGCGGCACGTCCGCGCGCCCGGGCTCCGGCCCACCCGATCTTCTACGACTCGAAAGGCAGTACCGATGGAACAAGTGAAGCTCTACGACAGCACCTTGCGCGACGGGATGGGCGGTCGCGGTATGTCGCTCTCGGTCGGCGAGAAGCTCAAGGTCGCCCAGGCCCTGGACGCGCTCGGGGTGCACTTCATCGAGGCCGGCTTCCCCAGCAGCAACCCGAAGGAAGCCGAGCTCTTCGAGCGCCTCGCCGAGGTCGAGTTGGAGAAGGCGACGATCGTCGCCTTCGGGATGACCCGCCGCCGTGACCGCGCCGCCGCCGAGGACGAGGCGCTGGCGGTGCTGGCGGCGTCCTTCGCTCCCGCGGTCTGCCTCGTCGGCAAGAGCTCGCCGCTGCACGTCGAGAAGGTGATCCGGGTCAGCCGCGAGGAGAACCTGGCGATGATCGCCGACTCGATCGCCTTCTGCCGCGAGCAGGGCAAGCGGCCCTTCTTCGACGCCGAGCACTTCTTCGACGGCTACCGCGAAGACAGCGCCTACGCTCTCGAGTGCGTGGCGGCAGCGGCCGAGGCCGGGGCCGAGAACGTCACCCTCTGCGACACCAACGGCGGCAGCCTGCCGGGCTACGTCGCCGAGGCGACTGCGGCTGTCGTCGCGGCGGTGGGGGACACGGTCGAGATCGGAATCCACACCCACGACGACTCCGGATGCGGGGTGGCGAACTCGCTGGCGGCGGTGGAAGCCGGGGCGCGGCTCGTCCAGGGCTGCATCAACGGCTACGGCGAGCGCTGCGGCAACGCCAACCTGACCTCGATCCTGCCGGCGCTGCAGCTGAAGATGGGCTTCGAGGTGGTCAGCGCCGAGGAGCTGGCGAGTCTGACGCCGACCGCGCACTACCTGGACGAGCTCTGCAACCTCGCCTCGAACCCGGACCAGCCCTACGTCGGGCGCAACGCCTTCGCCCACAAGGCGGGCATGCACGCCGCCGGGGTCGCCGCCGACGCCAGCACCTTCGAGCACCTCGACCCGGCCACGGTCGGCAACGAGCGCGACATCGTCGCCTCGGAGCTGGCCGGCAAGGCGACCATGCGCAGCCAGGCCGAGCACGCCGGCATCGAGCTCGACGACGCGGCGGCTGGGCGGGCCGTCCAGAGCCTCAAGGACCGAGAGCACCGCGGCTACCACTATGAGGCAGCGCCCGCCTCCTTCGAGCTGCTGTTGCGGCGTGAGGCCGGTACCTACAAGCCGCTCTTCCGGCTCGAGAGCTTCCGCGTCGTCGTCGAAAAACACGAAGACGGCGAAGTGACCACGGAGGCGACGGTCAAAGTCGAGGTCGACGGCAAGCGCTACTTCGAGGCCGCCGAGGGCAACGGGCCGGTGAACGCACTCGACCGCGCCCTCCGCACGGCGATCGCCGACCGCTACCCGGACCTCGCCGAGATCGAGCTGACCAACTACAAGGTGCGGATCCTCGACGAAGCCCATGGCACCGGCGCGGTCACCCGCGTCCTCCTCGACTCCGCCGACGGCGAGCGCGAGTGGGGGACGACGGGGGTCTCGGAGAACATCATCGAGGCCTCCTGGGAGGCGCTGGTCGACTCGCTGGAGTACGCGTTCCAGTGATGGCTGACAACCAACAGATCCCCCTCGCCAAGCCGGACATCGGCGCCCGCGAGGAGGAGTTGGTGCTCGAGGTCCTGCGCTCGGGCCGGCTATCCCTCGGCCCGATGGGCGAGCGCTTCGAGCGCGAGTTCGCCGCCTGGCTCGGGGTCGAGGACGCGGTAATGACCTCCAGCGGCACCACGGCGCTGCACCTCGGGGTGCGGATGCTGGGCTGGAGGGAGGGCGACGAGGTGGTGACGAGCCCGTTTAGCTTCGTCGCCTCCGCCAACTGCCTTCTTTACGAGGGCGCCAAGCCGGTCTTCGTCGACGTCGAGGAGGAGACCCTGGACATCGATCCGGCCGCCGCTGCCGCGGCGGTAGGTGAGCGGACGGTCGGCCTGCTGCCGGTCCACATCTTCGGCTACCCGGCGGCGATGCCCGAGCTCGAGGCGCTTGCCGCGAAGCACGGGCTCGGCATCCTCGAGGACGCCTGCGAGGCGCTCGGCGCGGTCGACTCGGAGGGGCGCAAAGTCGGCGCCCGCGGCAACCTCGCCACCTTTGCCTTCTACGCCAACAAGCAGATGACGACGGGGGAGGGGGGCATGATCGTCCCCCGCGACGGCGACGAGGCGGCGCGGCTGCGCTCGGAGCGCAACCAGGGCCGCGCCGTCGACATGGGCTGGCTCGACCACGACCGGCTCGGCTTCAACTACCGCCTCTCCGATCTCGCCGCCGCCCTCGGCGTCGCCCAGGTCGAGAAGCTCGACTCGCTGCTCGAGCGCCGCGCCGCGGTGGCGCGGATGTACTCGGAGCGGCTGGAGGCGATCGCAGGACTGCGGACGCCGATCCCCGGCCGCGGCGCCGAGCTTCGCAGCTGGTTCGTCTACACCGTCCGCCTCCCGCGGGGCGCCGATCGCGACGCGACGATCGCCCGCCTCGCCGAGCGCGGGGTCGCCTCAAAGGCCTACCTGCCCTGCATCCACCTCTTCCCGCACCTGCGCGAGCTCGGCTACCGCGAGGGCCAGTTCCCGGTCGCCGAAGCCGCCGCAGCCGACTCGCTGGCGCTGCCGTTCTTCCCGACGATGGGCGAGGCGCAGGTGGAGCAGGTCTGCCAGGAGCTCGCCGAGGCCCTCGCTCAGGGCTGAGTCAGGGCATAATCGCCGCCCCGATGGGACGCTTCCGCAAAGAGCCCGACCCGCGCTTCTGGCGCCTCAACCGCTCGCTGCCCTTCGACTGGCAGCTGGCGATCTACGACATCGACCAGTCGATCGCCCACGCCCGCGGCCTGCAGGGGATCGGCGTCCTCGACGAGGGCGAGCTCTCGCAGATCGAAGCCGGCCTGGAGCGGGTCCGCGTCCGCATGGGCACGCACGGATTCGAGTTCGAGGCCGGCGACGAGGACATCCACATGGCGATCGAGCGCCTGCTCGGCGAGGAGATCGGGCCGCTGGCCGGCAAGCTCCACACCGGCCGCTCGCGCAACGACCAGGTCGCGACCGACGTGGCGATGGTCGTCCAGAACCACTCGCTGAGCGCGATCGAGCTCTGCGGCGGCGTCATGGAGCGCCTGCTCGGCCTCGCCGAAACCCACGCCGACTGGGCGATGCCCGGCTACACGCACCTGCAGCGCGCCCAGCCCGTCTATCTCGGCCACCACCTGCTCGCCTACTTCTGGATGCTCGCCCGCGACGTCCTCCGCTTCCAGTTCGCCCTCGACAGCGCCGGCGTGATGCCGCTCGGCTCCGGGGCGCTGGCCGGCGTCAACTGGGAGATCGACCGTGAGAGCGTCGCCGCCGATCTCGGCTTCGCTCACGTCAGCCACAACTCGATCGACGGCGCATCCAACCGCGACTTCGTCCTCGACTACCTCTCCGCCGCTTCGACCTGCGCGATGCACCTCTCGCGCCTGGGCTCGGAAATCGTCATCTGGTCGAGCAGCGAGTTCGGCTTCTGCGAGCTCGACGAGTCCTTCTCCTCGGGCTCCTCGATCATGCCGCAGAAGAAGAACCCCGACTCGGCCGAGCTGCTGCGGGCGAAGAGCCCGCGCGTCGCCGCCTCCTTCCAGACGCTGCTCGGGGTCATGCACGCGCTGCCGCTGACCTACGGCAAGGACATGCAGGAGGACAAGGAGCCGCTCTTCGACGCGATCGACACCGTCGAGGCCTGCCTCGACGCCACCGCCGGGATGCTCGAGGGGATCGAGTTCGACCGCGAGCGGATGGAGACGGCCTCAGGCGACGAGATGCTGGCGGCGACCGAGGTCGCCGACCTGCTGGTCCGCCGCGGCGTCCCCTTCCGCGAGGCGCACGGCGTCGTCGGCGGCCTCGTCCGCGACGCCGTCGAGCGCGGCAAGAGCCTTTCGGAGCTGACCCCGGAGGAGCTGCGCGAGCGCTCCGAGCACCTCGACGACTCCTACTACGAGGTCCTGCGGCGCAGCAGCTGGCTGGAGTCGAAGCGGATCGCCGGCGGCACCGGCTCGGCGCCGCTGGCGCGGCAGATCGCCGAGGCTCGGGAGGCGCTGGCGGCGGTCCAGGCCCGGGTCCAGGAGGAGCGCGCCTGAAGCGCGAGCCCCCTCGCCGGGCCCAACGGCCCGCAGGGCCGTTGGGGGCTGATTTTTTCGACCGCTCAGTTCACGCGGTCGCCCGCGAGCTGATCGGCTGCACCCTCCTCTACGAAGGCCGCGGCGGCATCGTCGTCGAGACCGAGAGCTACGAGGCCGACGACCCCGCCTGCCACGCCTACGTCGGGCTGACCGAGCGCACCCGCGTCCTCTTCGGCCCCCCGGGATTCGCCTACGTCTACCTCTCCTACGGGATCCACAGCCTCCTGAACGCGGTCGCCGAACCCGAGGGAGAGGCGGCGGCGGTGCTGATCCGAGCGCTGGAGCCGACGCACGGGGTGGAGGAGATGCGGGCGCGCCGCGGCGGCAGCAAGCCCGATACCGAGCTCTGCTCGGGGCCGGGCAAGCTAACCGAGGCGCTCGGAATCGACCTCGGCGACAACGAGCGCGACCTCAGCCGCGACCCGTTCGCGATCGCGCCGCCCGCCGGGGAGCCGCCGGAGGTCGTTACCGGCCCCCGGATCGGGATCACGAAAGCGGTCGAGCGGCCCTGGCGCTTCTGCGCCGCCGGCAGCCCCTACGTCTCCCGTCCGAGATTGTCCTCGCCATAGCGGGGACGATCTCGGAGAGGCTCAGCCCGCGGTGACGCCGCCGCCGGTTTCCGGGGCGGCTTCGGGGGTTGCTTCTTCGGGCGCCGCTTCTTCCGGCGTAACTTCGGTTTCCGGCGCCGGTTCGGGGGTTTCGGGTTCCGGCGTCGCTTCGTATTCGCCTTCGGGTTCGACGTAGCCTTCGGTTTCCGGCGCCACGTAGCCGCCTTCGATTTCGGCTTCTTCGGGGTCCTTGCCTTCTTCCTTGGCCGCCTTGCGCGCCGCCCGTTCGGCCGCGTGTTCGGCCTGGATGTCCTGCCAGGCGGAGATCACCCGCGCCCAGATCAGGGCCGGGAAGGTGCCGCCCATCACCGGGCCGCCGTTGTAGAGGGTGGTCATCGGGGTCGTCGTGTCGGGGTAGCCGACCCAGACGCAGGCGGTGACTTCGTCGCCGATGCCGCCGCAGAACCAGGCGTCGCCGTTGTTCTCGGTCGTTCCCGTCTTGCCCCACTGGCCTTCGGCACCGATCTGGGCGTTGGTCCCGGTGCCGCCGGAAACGACGGTTTCGAGGATGCCCTTCGCGGTTTCGACGTTTTCCTGGTCGAAGACCTGGTCGTGCGTCGAGTCGTTGTCGCCGCCCTTGATCGTCTCGCCGTCGTCGTTGGTCACCTGGGTGAAGGCGACGGGGCTGTCGCCGGGGCGGGGAGCGAGGGAGCCGCTGACGCGGTCGCCGTTGTTGCCGATCGTGGAATACGCGTAGGCCCAGCCGAGCGGGGTCACGCCCTCGGCGAGGCCGCCCAGCACCATCGCCGGGTTGGTCGAGATCGGGTCGCTGTAGCCGGCCTTGTGGATCGTCCCGGCAATCGCGCCGGTCTTTTCGTGAAGGTTCTTGCCTTCCAGGCCTTCCAGCGCCAGCGCCGCGTAGATCGAGTTGTCCGAATAGGTCGTCGCGCAGACGATGTCGCAGGAGCCGAGGTAGGAGTTCTCGTCGTTGGTGACGTGGAAGGTTTCTTCGCCGTTTTTCCCGAACGGGAAGAAGCGCTCTTCGGAGGGGTAGACCGTGTAGGGAGAGATGCCCTGTTCAAGGGCGGTGATCAGGGTGAAGGGCTTGATCGAGGAGCCCGGCTGGCGATGCCCCTGGGTCGCCAGGTTGAAGGGCTTGGTATCGAAGTCGGGTCCGCCGACCATCGCCTTGATCGCGGCGTTGTGGTTGTCGATCACCACCACCGAGGCGGTCGCGGGCGAGTAGCCGAGGTAGGAGCTGACCGCTTCTTCAGCCGCTTCCTGGAGCCGCAGGTCGAGCGTCGACTTCACCGTCAGGCCGCCGAAGAAGGCTTTCGAGGGGCCGTAGCGTTCGAGCAGCTGCTGGCGCACGTAGGCGGTGAAGTAGGGGGCTCGCGAGTCGAGGCTCGGCGGTTCGATGCTGGCTTTGGAGGGCAGCGCCTGCTCCTGGCCTTCGCGCATCTGCTCTTCGGAGATGTAGCCCTGTTCGGCCATTTTTTCGAGCACGACGTTGCGGCGGGCGAGCGCGTTTTCGGGATAGATCTTGGGGTCGTAGGCCGAGGGCGACTGGATGATCCCGGCGAGCATTGCCGCCTCCCAGGGCTCGAGCACCGACGCGCAGGGTTCGGTTTCGGTCCCGCAGCCGGGATGGGCGGCGCCGAAGTAGGTCCGCGCCGCGGCCTCGATCCCGTAGGCGCCCTCGCCGAAGTAGACCGTGTTCAGGTACTCGGTGATGATCTTGTCCTTGCTCCAGTGGCGCTCCAGCCGGTAGGCGAGCGCCGCCTCCTTGAACTTGACGAAGAGCGTGCGGTCGCCCTGCGCTTCGAGCGCGTTCTTGACGAACTGCTGGGTGATCGTCGAGGCGCCCTGGGCGGCGCTCATGCTGAGCAGGTCTTTGACGAGGGCGCGGCCGATGCCCTCGAAGTCGACCCCGTTGTGCTCGTAGAAGCGGGCGTCCTCGATCGAGACCACCGCGTTCTTGACGTTGGGGGAGATCTGGCCGGAGCTGAGGAGGATCTTGTTCTGGTCGCTCGAGAGGGTGCCGATCTCTTCGCCGTTGGCGTCGACGAGGACGCTGTTCTTCGAGGCCTTGTACTGGGCGAAGTCGTAGATCGCCGGCAGGTCCTGCGAGACCGCGGCCATCATCCCGAAGACCGTCGAGACGAGGGCGAGGACGCCGAGCCCGAGGAGCACGAAGAGAACCCGCAGCTTCTTCAGGCGCGGTTTACGTTCCGAGGAGGCCATCAAGAAGGAAACCGCTGCAACCGGCAGAGGCCGTTGCGCGGAGGCGGCAGTCTAGCATTGCCCGGATGTCGGACCTGACGCGAAACGCGGTCGATGTGCTGCCCGAGGGGCGGCTCGCCGAGCAGTTGCAGGGCGGAAAGCCGCTGCGGGTGAAGCTCGGGATCGACCCGACCACGGCCGACATCCACCTCGGCCACACGGTCGTGCTGGAGAAGCTGGCCGAATTCCAGCGTGCCGGCCACCAGGTCGTCCTCATCATCGGCGACTTCACGGCCCAGGTCGGCGACCCGAGCGGGCGCTCGGCGACGCGGCCGGTTCCCACCGCCGCCGAGATCGAGGAGAACGCCGCCACCTACCAGGAGCAGGCCTTCAAGATCCTCGATCGCGAGAAAACCGAGGTGAGGCGCAATAGCGAGTGGCTGCGGATGGAGCCGGAGGCGCTGCTCGGCCTGCTGGCGCAGACGACGGTGGCACGCCTGCTGGAGCGCGACGACTTCCAGAAGCGGATGGCGGCGGCGCAACCGATCGCGGCGCTGGAGCTGCTCTACCCGCTGCTGCAGGGCTATGACTCGGTCGCGATCGAGGCCGACATCGAGCTCGGCGGCACCGACCAGAAGTTCAACCTGCTCTTCGGTCGCGATGTCCAGAGCGCCTACGGCCAGGCGCCGCAGTCGATCATGACCCTGCCGATCCTCGTCGGCACCGACGGCGTCCAGAAGATGAGCAAGTCGCTCGGCAACTACGTCGGCGTCACCGATGCGCCCGAGGAGATGTTCGGGAAGCTGATGAGCATCCCCGACGAGGCGATGGCCTCCTACTACCGGCTGCTGCTCGGCGCCGAGCAGCCGGCCGGGGCGCCGAACGAGGCCAAGCGCGAGCTCGGCCGGCGGATCGTCGACCGCTTCCACGGCGAGGGCGCCGGTGCAGGGGCCGAGGAGCACTTCAACCGCGTCTTTGTCCAGCGCGGGATCCCGGACGACGTGCCCAGCTGGGACATCGATCCCTATGCCGGCAGCGAGCCCGGCGTCATCCTCTTGCCGCAGCTGATCGGCCAGGGCTTCGAGCTGAGCTCCAGCGAAGCGAGGCGCCTGATCCAGCAGGGAGGGGTGAAGCTGGACGGCGAGCCCATCGCCTCCGGTATCCTCGAGCTCCCGCGGGAGGCGCTCGCCGGCAAGGTTCTGCAGGTCGGCAAGCGCCGCTTTCTCAGCCTCTTCGACAGCGCCGCCTGAGCCCCGCGACAAGGGGCTAGGCAAACCGCGGCGAGAGCGCTATACTCCTTCGTCCTTCTGGGGTTGCCATGGGCAGCCCCGAGCGTCGAGAGCGGCGAGTCCCGCCGTAGAGAGCGCAGCGGTCTTTGAAAACTGAGCAGCGTGCATCTCCGCGGACTTCGGTCTGCGGAATGTGAAGCCCGACCCATTCGGTGCGCCAGCGCGCCGGATGGTTCTGATTTACCTCGTCATGTCGGTCGTCGTACTTGTGTACTCGACGGCCACTGAGATATGACAGGCTCTCTGTAGAAGTACATTTCACGGAGAGTTTGATCCTGGCTCAGGACGAACGCTGGCGGCGTGCTTAACACATGCAAGTGGTGCGACGAACCAGGGCTTGCCCTGGGGCAAAGCCGCGAACGGGTGAGTAACACGTGAGTAACCTGCCCCGATGACCGGGACAACCCGAGGAAACTCGGGCTAATACCGGATGTGGCGCACAGATTTAAGTCTGTTCGCTAAAGGAAGCTTCGGCCTCCGCATTGGGAGGGGCTCGCGGCCCATTAGCTTGTTGGTGGGGTAACGGCCTACCAAGGCAACGATGGGTAGCTGGTCTGAGAGGACGATCAGCCACACTGGGACTGAGACACGGCCCAGACTCCTACGGGAGGCAGCAGTGGGGAATCTTGCGCAATGCGCGAAAGCGTGACGCAGCAACGCCGCGTGGGGGAAGACGGCCTTCGGGTTGTAAACCCCTTTCAGGAGGGACGAAGGCTCGCCGGTGAATAGCCGTGCGGGTTGACGGTACCTCCACAAGAAGCTCCGGCTAACTACGTGCCAGCAGCCGCGGTAATACGTAGGGAGCAAGCGTTGTCCGGAATCATTGGGCGTAAAGCGCGCGTAGGTGGCCCCGTAAGTCCGCTGTGAAAGTCAAAGGCTCAACCTTTGAAAGCCGGTGGATACTGTGGGACTAGAGTACGGAAGAGGCGAGTGGAATTCCTGGTGTAGCGGTGGAATGCGCAGATATCAGGAGGAACACCAATAGCGAAGGCAGCTCGCTGGGACGTTACTGACACTGAGGCGCGAAAGCGTGGGGAGCGAACAGGATTAGATACCCTGGTAGTCCACGCCGTAAACGATGGGTACTAGGTGTGGGAGGTGTCGACTCCTCCCGTGCCGTCGCTAACGCACTAAGTACCCCGCCTGGGGAGTACGGCCGCAAGGCTAAAACTCAAAGGAATTGACGGGGGCCCGCACAAGCAGCGGAGCATGTGGTTTAATTCGACGCAACGCGAAGAACCTTACCTGGGCTTGACATGTTGGTGACCGCCGTGGAAACACGGTTTTCCTTCGGGACACCATCACAGGTGGTGCATGGCTGTCGTCAGCTCGTGTCGTGAGATGTTGGGTTAAGTCCCGCAACGAGCGCAACCCCCGTCCTATGTTGCCATCATTTAGTTGGGGACTCATAGGAGACTGCCGGTGACAAACCGGAGGAAGGTGGGGATGACGTCAAGTCATCATGCCCCTTATGTCCAGGGCTACACACGTGCTACATTGGCGCATACAAAGGGCAGCAATACCGCGAGGTGGAGCAAATCCCATAAAATGCGCCTCGGTTCGGATTGGAGGCTGAAACTCGCCTCCATGAAGGTGGAGTTGCTAGTAATCGCGGATCAGCAATGCCGCGGTGAATACGTTCCCGGGCCTTGTACACACCGCCCGTCACACCACGAAAGCGAGCAACACCCGAAGCCGGTGGCCTAACCGCAAGGAGGGAGCCGTCGAAGGTGGGGCCCGTGATTGGGGTGAAGTCGTAACAAGGTAGCCGTAGCGGAAGCTGCGGCTGGATCACCTCCTTTCTAGGGAGATTTCTCTAGAACGTCGACCGGGCTTCTCACTAGCTTTCGAGCTGGTGTAACGCTGCTCAGTTTTGAGAGACCACCTCCGGATTCCCCGGAGGTGCGCCTCGGTGGACCTTGAAAACTGCACAAGGCCAATAATTCAGAATCCACGCGACGTGGATTCTGAGGGTATTTAATTTCGATTCACACACTTTCGAGTGAGTGAGTCGCTCACCGTCAAGATAGTAAGAGTTTACGGTGGATGCCTTGGCACCAGGAGTCGATGAAGGACGTGGACGGCTGCGATAAGCCGCGGTGAGGCGCTGAACAGCCATTGACCCGCGGATCTCCGAATGGGAAAACCCGACGTCGGTAATGCGGCGTCATCCGGTGGTGAATACATAGCCTCCGGAAGGGAACCGGGCGAACTGAAACATCTAAGTAGCCCGAGGAAAAGAAATCAACCGAGACTCCCTGAGTAGTGGCGAGCGAAAAGGGATCAGCCCAAACTGAACAGGTGTAAGCGGCACGCGTTGCCTGTTTGGGGTTGTAGGGCGTCATGTCCAGGCCGTGCCGGTCTGGCGGTAGTTACAAAATCAGGTGTTAGCCGAAGCGAGTGGAACCTCGCACCACAGAGGGCAATCGTCCCGTAGGCGAAAGCGCACTGATCTACCGATTGACGTTCCTGAGTAAGACCGCACCCGTGAAACGCGGTCTGAATCTGGGGGGACCACCCTCCAAGGCTAAGTACTACCTGGTGACCGATAGTGAACTAGTACCGTGAGGGAAAGGTGAAAAGTACCCCTGAAGGGGTGTGAAATAGTACCTGAAACCGTAGACTTACAAGTGGTCGGAGCACCTTCGGGTGTGACGGCGTGCTTTTTGCATCACGAGCCGGCGAGTTACTCGTCAGTGGCAAGGTTAAGCGATGAGCGGAGCCGTAGCGAAAGCGAGTCTGAATAGGGCGACACAGTCACTGGCGGTAGACCCGAAACTGAGCGAGCTATCCATGGGCAGGCTGAAGCGGGGGTAAGACCTCGTGGAGGGCCGAACCGACCTAGGTTGAAAACTGGGCGGATGACCTGTGGATCGGAGTGAAAGGCTAATCAAGCTCAGAGATATCTGGTTCTCTCCGAAATATATTTAGGTATAGCCTCGAGTAATTGTGTTGTGGCCGTAGAGCACTGTTTGGATTAGGGGCCCTACCAGGTTACCGACTTCAGGCAAACTCCGAAGACCATTACATTTAACTCGGGAGTCAGTGTGCGGGGGATAAACTTCGTACGCGAGAGGGAAACAACCCAGACCATCAGCTAAGGACCCCAAGTGCTAGCTAAGTGGCAAACGATGTCCGAATGCAGAGACAACCAAGAGGTTGGCTTAGAAGCAGCCATCCTTGAAAGAGTGCGTAACAGCTCACTGGTCAAGTGTTCGGGCGCGGATAATTCAACGGGGCTCAAGCTAGCCTCCGAAGCTATGGGTGTGCAGGCCTGCGGGTTCTGTACGCGGTAGGAGAGCGTTCCAGTTGCGTGAAGCGGTGTCGTAAGGCCCCGTGGAGTGGCTGGAAGTGAGAATGCCGGCATGAGTAACGAAAGTGGGGTGAGACTCCCCACCACCGATTGTCCAAGGTTTCCTGAGTAAAGTTCGTCTGCTCAGGGTTAGTCGGGACCTAAGGCGAGGCCGAAAGGCGTAGCCGATGGCCAACAGGTTGATATTCCTGTACCACGTTGTCTCCGTTATGACCGATGGGGGGACGGGGAAGGGTAAGGGATCCCAGGCGATGGTCGTCCTGGGGCAAGCACGTAGCTAGTCGCTGTAGGAAAATCCGCAGCGGCGTTTTGACGCGAGGTGCGATGCCAGCTGGCTTACCGCCGGCGAGTCCCCGATCCCATGCCTCCGAGAAAAGCCTCTAGGCAGGATTCGCGTGCCCGTACCGATAACCGACACAGGTGGACAAGTAGAAAATACTGAGGTGAGCGAGCTAACTCTCGTTAAGGAACTCGGCAAAATCGTCCCGTAACTTCGGGAGAAGGGACGCCCCGTTAGGGTGAACTCCATACGGAGGGAGCCTGAGGGGGCCGCAGTGAATTGGTCCAACCGACTGTTTACCAAAAACACAGGGCTCTGCTAAGTCGCAAGACGACGTATAGGGTCTGACGCCTGCCCGGTGCCGGAAGGTTACGCGGACTTGTTAGCTCTTCGGAGCGAAGCAATGAAGCTAAGCCCCGGTAAACGGCGGCCGTAACTATAACGGTCCTAAGGTAGCGAAATTCCTTGTCGGGTAAGTTCCGACCTGCACGAATGGCGTAACGAGTTGGACGCTGTCTCAACGAGAGGCTCGGTGAAATTAAAGTCTCGGTGAAGATGCCGAGTACCCGCAGCTAGACGGAAAGACCCCGTGAACCTTTACTGCAACTTGATATTGGAGTCTGGGGTATCTCGCTCAGGATAGGTGGGAGACTATGAACCAGTGGCTTTGGCCGCTGGGGAGTCACCCTTGAGATACCACCCTTGGTGCTCTGGGCTTCTAACACCGCGCCGTGATCCGGGCGGTGAACAGTGTCAGGTGGGCAGTTTGACTGGGGCGGTCGCCTCCTAAAGAGTAACGGAGGCGCCCAAAGGTTCCCTCAGTACGGTTGGAAATCGTACGTAGAGTGTAAAGGCAATAAGGGAGCTTGACTGCGAGACCGACGGGTCGAGCAGGAACGAAAGTTGGGCTTAGTGATCCGGCGGTAGCAAGTGGAAGCGCCGTCGCTCAACGGATAAAAGGTACTCCGGGGATAACAGGCTTATCGGTTCCAAGAGTCCACATCGACGAACCGGTTTGGCACCTCGATGTCGGCTCGTCGCATCCTGGGGCTGGAGTAGGTCCCAAGGGTTGGGCTGTTCGCCCATTAAAGCGGTACGCGAGCTGGGTTCAGAACGTCGTGAGACAGTTCGGTCCCTATCTGCTGTGGGCGTTGGAGAATTGAGAGGAGTCATCCCTAGTACGAGAGGACCGGGATGAACGTGCCTCTGGTGTATCTGTTGTCCTGCCAAGGGCATCGCAGGTTAGCTACGCACGGAACGGATAACCGCTGAAAGCATCTAAGCGGGAAGCCGTCCTCGAGATAAGTTCTCCCATCCCCTTGAGGGAGTAAGACCCCTGGTAGACCACCAGGTTGATAGGCCGGCGGTGGAAGCGCAGCAATGTGCGTAGCCGACCGGTACTAATGGGTCGAGGGCTTGACGGATATTTAATTACTTACCCATATTGGCCTGTGCAGTTTTCAAGCTCCACCGGGGCTGTCTCGCAAAATTCCGGTGGCGCATAGCGAGTGGGAGACACCTCTTCCCATTCCGAACAGAGCAGTTAAGCCACTCAGCGCCGATGGTACTTGGGGGGCAACCCCCTGGGAGAGTAGGTCGCCGCCGGTTCTTCTTTAGCGGTCCGCGTCCGAGTAGGGCGCGGGCTGCGGCGCCCGGATAGCGGCGCGCTGCGCCGCCGTCGAGTGGCTTGCGTAGCGCTGCTACGCGGCACCCCTCGCCGCCGGCGGATCGCTTGCTATCCGAACGCCTCGCTACCGCGCCCTACTCGAACCCGAACCGCGGATCACGCCTCACTGGGCCGATATCGGACATGAATAGGCCCTTCGTCCATTTTGTGGAGAGAGACAGTGCCTTGTCCTTGTTCGAGATTGAACTCGACGCTCTCCGCGAGTTGAGACCCAGCATCCGAATAGCGGGTGACCCGCGAGGCGGGCACGAGGCGTTTAGTCCGGGTGATCTCTACGAGGAGCCGGACCGCTCGCACTGGACGGGGGCCGAGATCAGTCTGAACCGAAAAGCATTTCTCGGGCTCGGCAAAAATCATCGGAACCGATCGCTGAACGGGGTGGCCGGAACGTGGCACGTCTTGCTGCACTTGATCGCGTTTTCGCTTGTACCACTCCTCGAACAAATGCATAGGAGAAACTGGCCCATGGACCTGTCGATCGAAGATGCATGCCTCCAATCCCTCCTTTTCGAGAGCACTCGATACCCCTAATGCGAAGGCGTCTGCATCATCTGGAATCAATTCGATATTGCAGCCCAACAGACGACGCTCGGTTTCGTCGACCATCACATGCTCGACTTGAAACCACGAGCGGAACTCGTCAATCGCCACGTCCGTGACTAGGCGTACGTCTTGGCCATAGGACCGCGCCTTTTGCCTCGCTGCATCTGAGAAGCCGGCGGATGAGACAAGGATGGCGGGCGGGCTCCCCTCGAGATCTCGAGTCTTGGTCACGATCTGCTCAATCCAGGTTACGTCCTCGGTGGCAGCCCGATCCCGGCACTCGCAGATGGCGAGTACTGGGCCGTCTCGGGAATCGCGCACCGCGATGTCTACCTCTCGCTGGCGCCCAGTCACGGTGTCCTTAACGTGATCGGGGGACAAAATAAGGAGGCCTTCGGGGCGCAGGAGCTCCTCGAGAATCGCTACGAGTCTCTCTAGCTCTCGCCCGGCATGCGCCACGATGGGATTTCGGCTCAGGCCGGTTGGCCGGGGCGGGTGCGGCGCTGGCGGAACAGACCTGATTCTTGGAGCAGGGTGCAGTGGGTTCCGCGCACCTGCGCCCGCGGGGCCGAAAGGGGCCGGCGGGCGCTCGGGGCGGGGCGGTCTGCGCAACCCTGGCGAGTTCTCCCAACGGGCTCTAGCCCGTACTCGCCGAGGGTTGCGAAGTCGATTAGGAGGTCTGCGGCGTCGGTCAGCCGGTTGGTGATTTTGGTCTTCGAATCGAACATGGGTTCGTACTGTAGGTCTACCCTCGGACGGGTCTCTGAAACTGCAAGCTGAGTTGCATGGAGACCGTGGGTTTGGCTCTACAGAGCCGAATCATTCGGCTTCCTCGCTGAAGCGGTCGACTAGTTTGGCGACCAGGGAGGGGCGCTCTACGTTCGGGGAATGACCGGCGCCGGCGATCAGGTGCATCTGGGCGTCGGGGACCGCGGCCTTGTACTGGTCGAGGGCCCGCTGGGGGTCGTTGACGATCTGCTCCTCGGCGCCCATCAGGACCATCAGCGGCTTGCCGCTATCGGCCATCCGCTGGTCGAGCGGCTCGGCGCCCAGGAAGTCGTCGACGCCGCCTGGCGAGTCGTCGTAGGACGTGTAGGTCATCCGCTTGACGTCCTCGACGAAGGCGTCCGGGACGTCGAAGCCCGGCGCGAAGGCGACGCCGAGGCCGTCGCGGACGGAGAAGTCGGGCTTGATGCGCCAGAGGGCGGGCCCGATCAGGGGCTGGAAGGCGAGGCCGGCGATGAAGCCGAGGTCGCCGTAGGAGCTGTCTGGCGGCATGTCGATGATCACCGCTCGGCCGACCAGTTGCGGGTCCTGCTGGGAGAGGGCGCCGGTTACCGAGCCGCCGAGGGAGTGGCCGACGACCGTCGCGTCGCTGATTTCGAGCCTTTCCAGTGCCTCGGCGACCACCTTGGCCTGGTTTTCGGGCGTGTAGCCGGAGCCGGGCTTTTCGGAGCCGCCGTGACCGAGCAGGTCGACGGCGACGACGCGATGGTTCCGTTCCAGCCGCGGCACCATCCCGTCCCACCAGTTGATCGCGCAGCTGAAGCAGTGGATGAGGACGATCGGCGAGCCGCCCTGCGGATTGTGGTCGACCACCTGCAGGTCGCCGTCGGGCAGCTTAAAAATGCGCCCGCCCGGTTCGGTGATCTCCGCGCTCTTGGTCTGGTTGCCGGTGATCACGGCGTTCAAGAGCAGCAGCGCGAGCAGCGCCACGACCACCGCGATGCCGACCTTCAGTCGCCTTCCCATAGCGGTCGTTACCCTAGCCGGACCATGGAGAAGTTCGTAATCCAGGGCGGCGTGCCTCTCTCCGGCGAGGTCACCGTCGCCGGCAACAAGAACGGCGCCCTGCCGATCCTCGCGGCCTGCCTCTTGACCGAGGAGGAGGTGCTGTTGCACCGGGTGCCGCGGATCCGCGACACCGAAGCCCAGCTGGCCCTGCTCGAGAACCTCGGGGTCGAGGTCGCCTGGGTCGCCGACAACAGCGTCCGCCTCCGCGCCCGCGATGTCGCCGGGGGTTCCGTCGACGAGGAGCTCTCGCGCAAGATCCGCGCCTCCTTCCTGCTCGCCGGCCCACTCCTGGCGCGCTTCGGCGCGGCGAAAATGCCGCCGCCGGGGGGAGACTTCATCGGCCGCCGCCGCCTCGACGCCCACCTCGACGCCTTCAAGGACCTCGGCGCCCGCGTCGACGGCAGCCGCTGGATCGAGCTCTCGGCCCCCAGCGGGCTCAGCGCCTGCGAGATCTTCATGGACGAGCCCTCGGTGATGGGGACCGAGAACGCGCTGATGGCCGCAGCGCTTTGCCCTGGGGCGACGCAGATCTCCAATGCCGCCTGCGAGCCCCACGTCCAGGACCTGGCCCGCCTGCTGACGAAGATGGGCGCTCGCGTCGACGGGATCGGCTCCAACGTGATGACCGTGAACGGGGCCACCAGCCTCGGGGGCGCCGAGCACGCCATCGGCGCCGACCACATCGAGGTCGGCAGCTTCATGGCCCTCGCCGCCGCCACCGGCGGTGAGCTGCGGATCCGCGACGTCGACGCCGCCGACCTGACGATGGTAAGGCGCCAGTTCAAGCGGCTCGGCCTGCGCTCGGAGATCGAGGGCGAGGACATGCTCGTTCCGGCCGGTCAGGCTCTGCAGGTCGAATCCGACCTCGGCGACGCGATTCCGAAGATCGAGGACGGCCCCTGGCCCGCCTTCCCGGCCGACCTGACTTCGATCGCCCTCGCCCTCGCCACCCAGGCCGAAGGCGAGGTCCTGATCTTCGAGAAGATGTTCGAGAACCGTCTCTTCTTCGTCGACAAGCTTGTCGCGATGGGCGCTCGGATCACGCTTTGCGATCCCCACAGGGCGATCGTCAGCGGTCCGAGCCGGCTTCATGGTGAGCGCGTCGAGAGCCCCGACATCCGCGCCGGGATGGCGATGCTCATCGCCGCGCTGGCGGCCGAGGGGACCTCGGAGATCGGCAACATCCGCCAGATCGACCGTGGCTACGAGCAGATCGACGAGCGCCTCCGCGCGCTCGGCGCGCAGATCGAAAGGGTCTCTGCAGAGGTCCCTGCCTAGCGGCGGGGATTGCAGGGGTTTCTCAGACCCCCGCGTAAGGTCAGGCCGATGATCCACCCGATTCCGCCAGGAACGCGCGATGTCCTGCCCGACGAGATGCGCGAGCTGCGCCGGCTCAAGGCCGCGCTGATCGAGGTCTTCGAAGCCCGCGGCTACGGCGAGGTGGCGACGCCGGCGATCGAGTACGACGAGGTGATGGCGCGGGCCGACGGCCCCGCCCGCAGCTCCTACCGGTTCTTCGACGAGAGCGGTGAGCTGCTGACGCTGCGCTCCGACATGACCGTGCCGATCGCGCGCCTCGTGGCGACCCGCTTCGCCAACGGCGAGCCGCCGTTCCGGTTCAGCTACCTGGCCAGTGGCCATCGCCCGGTCCGCCCCCAGCGCGGCCAGATGCGCGAGTTCGTCCAGGCCGGGGTCGAGCTGATCGGCGCCTCTCCGGAGGAGGGGGCGGTCGAGGTGATCGAGGTCCTCGAGGCGGCGCTCGACGCGGCCGGCCTCGGGCGGGCGGTGATCGGCCTCGGCGACGCCGACCTCTACCGGCAGCTGCTGGAGGAGCTCGGGGTTAATGGGGAGGCCCGCGAGGCGATCCTCGCCAGCCTCGCCACACACGACTTGGTGGCGCTCGAGCAGAAGCTGCTCGACGCCGGGATCGGCGCCGAGCAGGCGCAGACCTGCGTCCAGCTGACCCAGCTGCGGGGCGGCAAGGAGGTCCTGGAGGAGGCGCGCGGGCTCGGCGGGGCCGGTGTCGAGCGGGCGACGACGCAGCTCAGCGATACCTACGAGGAGCTGGAGCGTCGCGGCGCCGCCGACCGCGTCCAGATCGACCTCGGCCTGCTGCGCGAGCTCGGTTATTACAGCGGCGCCATCCTCGAGGTCTACGACCCGGCTGTCGGCCACGTGCTCGGCGGTGGCGGCCGCTACGACGGCTTGATGAAGCAGTTCGGCCTCGACCTCTCGGCGGCCGGCTTCGCCCTCTACCTGGACCGGGTCCACACCGCCCAGATGGAGGAGGCGCGCCGTGGCTGACGGGCCGCTCAAACTCGCTGTCCCGCGTGGGGCTCTCTTCGGGGAAACGCTCGACGTTCTCGATGCTGCTGGGGTCGACACCTCCGAGCTGCGCGGCGACTCGCGCTCGCTGATCTTCGAGACCTCGGGGATGACCCTGGTGACGATGCGGCCCTCCGACGTGCCGACCTACGTCGAGTCGGGCGCCGCCGACGTCGGCATCACCGGCAAGGACGTGCTGCTGGAGCAGGGAGACCGGGTCGTCTACGAGCTGCTCGACCTCGGCTTCGGGCGCTGCCGGATGGTGCTGGCGGCGCAGACCGGCAACGACCGCCTCGGCGAAGCGCAGCGGCGGCTGGGGATGCTGCGGATCGCGACCAAGTACCCGCGGATCGCCGAAGAATATTTCGAGTCCACCGGTCGCCAGGTCGAACTGATCGAGGTCAAGGGCTCGGTCGAGCTGGCGCCGCTGGTCGGCCTCGGCGACGGGATCGTCGACCTGGTCGCGACCGGGAGGACGCTGGAAGAGAACGAACTCGAGGTGCGCGAGGAGATCCTCGAGTGCACGGCGCGCTTCGTCGCCAACCGGGTCGCCCACAAACTGCGGGCGGCGGAGATCGACGAGCTGACCGCGAAGTTGCGCGAGGCGAGCGCCCGATGAGGGTGCGCCGCTTCGGCTGGGAGGGCCCCGCCGAAACCGCGCTGGCGCTGCGCGGCTGGGCGAGCGAGCTCGCGCCCCCAGTCGACGTTCAGGAGATCTTTGACGAGATCGTCGCCCGCGGCGACGAGGCGGTGCTGGAGCTGACCGCCCGCTTCGACGCCCCCGGCGCCGGGATCGAGTCGCTGCAGGTCGATCCGGGGGACGCGGTGGCGGCGCTGGCCGTGGTCGAGCCGGAGCTGCGGGAGGCGATGGAGCTCGCCGCCGCCAACATCCGCGCCGTATCCGAGGCGCAGATCGGCGACGAGCGCACGGTCGAGCTGCCCGCCGGGCAGACGGTCCGCCTGCGCGAGGTCCCGGTCGGCGCCGCCGGCGTCTACGCCCCCGGTGGTCGTGCCGCCTATCCCTCTTCGGTGCTGATGTGCGCGATTCCCGCCCAGGTGGCCGGCGTTCCCCGGGTGGCGATCGCCTCGCCGCCGGGCCCCGACGGGCGCCTGCACCCGCTCGTCCTCGCCGCCGCGGCGCTTTGCGAGGTCGAGGAGGTCTACGCGATGGGCGGGGCGCAGGCGATCTTCGCCCTCGCCTACGGGACCGAGACGGTTCCGCCCGTCGACGTCATCGTCGGCCCGGGCAACGCCTGGGTGCGGGAGGCGAAGCGGGCTGTCTACGGGCAGGTCGGGATCGACTCCCTCGCCGGGCCCTCGGAGCTGATGCTGATCGCCGGCCACGACACCAACCCGCAGTGGGCCGCCCTCGACCTCTGCGCCCAGGCCGAGCACGGGCCGGAAAGCCCGCTGGTCGCTGTGGCGGTCGAGGAGCGCGTGCTCGATGCGATCGCCGAGGCGACCGAAGCCGCCGCCGCCGAGCGCCCGAGCGTCAGCGAAGCGCCCCTGGCCCTGGTGCAGGTGCCGGACACCGAGGCGGCGATCGCACTTGCGAACGCTTACGCGCCCGAGCACCTGGAGCTGCTGGAGACCGACGCGGCGCTGCTCGCCGACCGCGCGGTGACCGCCGGCTGTGTCTTCGTCGGCCGCCACGGCGCCACCGCCTTCGGCGACTACATGGCCGGTTCCAACCACGTCCTCCCGACCGGTGGCGCCGGCCGCTACGCCGGCCCGCTGGGTCCCGGCGCCTTCCGCCGCCGCATCTCCAACGTCGAAATCGACGGCGCTGCCGCCGAGCTGGCTCCGCACGTAAACGCCCTCGCCAGCGCCGAGGGCTTCCCCGTCCACGGCGAGTCGGCGATGATTAGGCGATGAGCAGGACTTCAGAAAAACAGCGGCAGACCGCCGAGACCCAGATCAAGCTCTCTCTTGACCTCGACGGAGGGGAGGCAAGCGCCGAGACCGGCGTCGGCTTTCTCGACCACATGCTCGACCTGCTGGCTCGGCACGGCCGCCTCGGGCTCAAGGTCGAGGCCCAGGGCGACCTCGAGACCGGGGCGCACCACACCGTCGAGGACGTCGGCATCGTCTTCGGGCAGGCGCTCGACGAGGCGCTCGGCGACCGCGCCGGCATCCGCCGATACGGCTCGGCCCTGGTGCCGATGGACGAGTCCCTGGCCGAGTGCGCGATCGACATCTCCGGTCGCCCCTACTGCGACTTCGCCGCCGAGCTGCCGGTCGTCTCGATCGCCGGCTTCGACAGCGAGCTGGCCGAGGAGTTCTTCCGCGCCGTCGCCAACAGCGCCAAGCTCACCCTCCACATCTGGGTCCGCTCGGGGACCAACGCCCACCACATGATCGAGGCCTCGTTCAAGGCCTTCGCCCGCGCCCTGCGGGTGGCGGTCTCGATCGACCCCGAGGAGAGCGGCGTGCCCTCGACCAAGGGGACGCTGAGCGAATGAGCGCGCGGATCGCGATCCTCGACTACGGAGTAGGCAACCTGCGCTCGGTGGAGAAGGCGCTCGAGCACGTCGGCGTCACGGCGACGATCAGCCGCGACGCCGACGAGGTGCGCGCGGCCGATGGCGTCATCCTGCCGGGCGTCGGGGCGATGCCCCGGGCGATGGAGCGAATTCGCGGATTCTGCCTTGATGAGCTGATCACCGAGCGGGCCAAGAGCGGCACCCCGATCCTCGGCATCTGCCTCGGCCTGCAGTTGCTGTTCGATGAGACGACCGAGTTAGGGGGCACCGAGGGGCTGCGCCTGCTGAGCGGCCCGGTGGAAGCGCTCGATGCGGAAGGGCTGAAGGTCCCGCACATCGGCTGGGCGCCGGTGCGCTGGGAGCGACCGTCCCGCCTCGCCGAGGGTATCCCTTCCGACACGCCCTTCTACCTGGTTCACTCCTTCGCGCCCCGGCCTGCCGCAGAGGACCTGCTCGGCAGCGCCGAGTACGGCAGCCGCTTCGCCTGCGCGGCGGAGCGCGACAACGTCTTCGGCGTCCAGTTCCACCCCGAGAAGTCGAGCTCCGCCGGGCTGCGGCTGCTGTCGAACTTCGCCGGCATCTGCGTTTCCTCGCCAGTCGCCGGCTGAGCGGCCGCGCCGTGATCCTCTATCCCGCAATCGACATCCGCGGCGGCCAGGCCGTGCGCCTGCTGCAGGGCGACTACGAGCGCGAGACGACCTACGACGCCGACCCCGTCGACGCCGCCCGCCGCTGGGCGGGCGAAGGGGCCGAGTTTCTCCACGTCGTCGACCTCGACGGCGCCAAAGCAGGCGAGCCGCGCAACCTCGAGGCGATCAAGCGGATCGCCGCTGCCGTCGATTGCCCGATCCAGGTCGGCGGTGGCCTGCGCGAGCCGGAGGCGATCGCGGCGGTCTTCGCAGCCGGGGCCGAGCGCGTCGTGGTCGGAACTGCCGCGCTGCGCGACCCGCAGCTGCTCGAGGCGGCGGTTTCCGCCTACGGCGAGCGCGTCGTCGTCTCGATCGATACTCGCGGCGGCAAGGTCTCGCTCTCCGGTTGGACCGAGACCAGCGACGTCGAGGCGCCGGAGGCCGTGGCCGACCTCGGCGCCCGCGGCGTCCAGCGCTTCCTCTGCACGGCGATCGAGGTCGACGGGACGATGGAGGGCCCGGCGATGCGCGAGCTGAACCAGATCGCCGCGGCGACCTCGGCCCAGGTGATCGCCTCCGGTGGCGTGGGAGAGCTCTCGCACCTGGAAGAACTGGCCCGCGAGGGAGCGCCGAACATCGAGGGCGCAATCGTCGGCCGCGCGCTCTACGAGAAGAAGTTCAGCGTCGCCGAGGGCATTGCCGCCTTAAGCTGATCGCATGGCGATCCTGAAGCGCGTAATCCCCTGCCTTGACGTGAATGCGGGGCGGGTGGTGAAGGGGACGAACTTTGTTGGGCTGCGCGATGCCGGCGATCCGGTGGAGCTGGCGGAGCGGTATGACGCCGAGGGGGCCGACGAGTTGGTGTTCCTGGACATCACCGCTTCGCACGAACAGCGGGAGACGATCGTCGAGCTTGCGCGTCGCACCGCCGACAACGTCTTCATCCCCTTCACGATCGGCGGCGGCATCCGCTCGGTCGAGGATGCTCAGGCGGTGCTGGACGCCGGCGCCGACAAGGTCTCGGTCAACTCGGCGGCGCTGGCGCGGCCGGAGCTGCTGGGGGAGCTGGCCGACCATTTCGGCGCCCAATGCGTGGTGATTGCGATCGACGCCAAACGGGAGGGCGAGCCCCCCGTCGCTTCCTCTCCCTGCGCCGCTCCTTCCACCTGGGGGGTCTACGTCAACGGCGGCCGCAAGCGGGTCGAGGGCCGTGACGCGGTCGCCTGGGCGCAGGAGGCGGTCGAGCGCGGGGCGGGGGAGGTCTTGCTGACCAGCATGGATCGCGACGGCACCAACGACGGCTACGACCTCGAGCTGACCCGCGCGATCGCCGAGGCGGTCAGCGTGCCGGTGATCGCCTCCGGTGGCGCCGGTGAGCTCTCGCATCTCAGCGAGGCGATCTCCGAGGGTGGCGCCGACGCCGTCCTCTGCGCTTCGATCTTCCATTACGGCCGCTATCGCGTGCGCGAGGCGAAGGAGCAGATGGCCGCAGACGGCATCCCCGTCCGGCTCTGACCCATGGACGACCTGACGGCGGCGTTGCATCACGCCCACCCGGAGTTGGAGGCCGTGCAGAAGCACGCGGAGGAGCCCGTTTACCTGGTCGGCGGCGCCGTTCGAGACCTCCTGCTCGGACACCCGCGGGCTGACGTCGACCTCGTCGTCGAGGGCGACGCCGCGGCGCTGGCCGAGAGGCTGGGAAGCTCGCTGGCCGAGCACGAGCGCTTCGGGACGGTCAAGGTCGAGGTCGAGGGTCATGAGGTCGACATCGCGACGGCGCGGACCGAGACCTATCCGGAGCCGGGATCGCTGCCGGTGGTGGCACCGGCTGAGAGCGTCGAGGCCGACCTCTCGCGGCGCGACTTCACGATCAACGCGATGGCGATCCCGCTGGACGGCGAGCCTCGCCTGATCGATCCGCACGGGGGAGGGGGGGATCTGGAGCAGGGCCTGCTGCGGGTCCTGCATCCGCGGTCGTTCGAGGACGACCCGACGCGGGCGATCCGCGCTGCCCGCTACGCGGCGCGCTTCGGTTTCGCCCTCGAGCCGGAGACCGAGCGACTTCTCCGCGCCGCCGACCTCTGCACCGTCTCCGCTGATCGCCGGCGGGCAGAGCTGACGCGACTGGCCGGCGAAGCGAGCGCCCATCGCGGGTACGAGCTGCTGGCGGAGTGGGGGCTGATCGAACTGCGCGAGGGAGGGCTGGAGCTGATGCGCGCGGTCGACGAGCTGCTCGAGCGCGAGCACTGGGCCGAGTTTGCCCCTCGCGAGGAGGCGTTGATCTCCGCCGCCCTCGGCCCGGCGGGCGGCGAGGAGCTGCTGACCTCGATGTGGCCGCCGAGCCCGGCCGAAGGCGTGGAGGTGGCGGAGAAACGCGACCCCGTCGAGCTGGCGTTGGCGCGGGCGATGGGGGCGGACTGGATCGAGCACTACCTGACCGCCTGGCGCAGGCTGGAACTGAAGATCGACGGCAACGACCTGATCGCGGCCGGCGTTCCTGAGGGCCCGGCAGTCGGCCGGGGTCTGCGGGCGGCGCGTCGCGGACGCCTGGAAGGCGAGATATTGAGCCGCGAGCAAGAGCTGAAGGTGGCCTTGGAGGCGGCGCGTGGAGTGGCGTGAGCGCGACGGCGTCCGCTGGCTGGAAGCCGACCTCGGAGGCGCCCGAGCAGCGTTCTCGACCAGGCAGGGCGGAGTCAGCGAAGCGCCCTTCGACAGCCTCAACCTCGGATTGCTGACCGAGGATGAGGATGCCGCCGTATCCGAGAACCGACAGCGGCTCGCAGCGGCACTCGATTTTGAGCCCGGCCAGGTCGTCTTCGCCCGCCAGGTCCACGGCACTGATCTGTTCCTCCATCACGCGCCCCCGTTCGCCTGTTCCTTTTCGGGCGATAGCAACGAAAAGGAACAGGCGAACGTTCTGGAGGCCGATGGGCACGTGCTGCGGCAGCCCGGCGCGGCGGCGCTGGTCTTCGTTGCCGATTGCTTGCCAGTGGCGCTGGCGGGCGCCGAGGGGGTGGCGATGATGCACGCCGGTTGGCGCGGGCTTGCCGGCGGCATCCTCGGCGCCGGGGCGGAGGCGGTGGGAGCAACCTCGGCGGCGATCGGGCCGGGGATCGGCCCTTGCTGTTACGAGGTCGGCGAGGAGGTGCTGGGCGCCTTCGGCGACCTCGGCGAGGGCATCGCCGACGGGCGGATGCTCGACCTCCCGGAGGTGGCGCGGCGGCTGCTGGCTCGCGCCGGCGTCGAGCGGGTCGAGTCCGCTGGGCTCTGCACCAGCTGCGAGCAGGAGCTCTTCTTCTCCCACCGCCGCGACGAAGGCCGCACGGGGCGACAGGCGGGCCTCGCTTGGATCGAGAGCTAGATGGCGGAGCTGATCCACGACATCGACACCGCCAGGCTGGCGGCGAACCTGGAGGAGGTGCGGGCGGTCGTCGGCGATCGGGCCGAGATCCTCGTCGCGACCAAGTACGTGCCGCTAGAGGAGATGGGGAAGCTGGCCGAGGCGGGGGTGCGCCTGGTCGGCGAGAACCGCCAGCAGGACCTCGCGGCCAAGCACGAGCGCTGGGGCGAGGCCTTTGAATGGGACTTCATCGGCAACCTGCAGAGCCGCAAGGTGAAACAGGTTCTGCCGCTGTGCCGGCTGATCCACTCGGTCGCCACCGACTCGGTTCTCGCCCAGCTCGAGAAGCACGCCGAGCCGGGCACTGAGATCCTCGTCGAGGTCAACGTCTCCGGCGAGGAGGGCAAGGGCGGGGTGGATCCGGAGGAGCTGCCAGCGTTCATCGAGCGCTGTCCGGTGACGGTCGCGGGGCTGATGACGATGCCCCCGTTCAGCCCTGATCCGGAGCACTCGCGGCCCTATTTCGCCCGCCTCGCCGAGCTCGCCGCCGCCCACGGCCTCGGCCGGCTCTCGATGGGCACCTCCCAGGATTGGCGGGTCGCGGTCGAGGAGGGAGCGACGATCATCCGCCTAGGTCACGGCCTATTCGCGTGATTTCCCGCGAAATCTGGGAATAATCCGTAAAGGAGTCGGCCCCTGAAGGCCGAATCACGCTGCAGATATGGCTCTCAAAGACACTTGGCATCGCGCACTCGTCTACTTCGGCTTGGCCGAGGACCACGACTACGGCCCCGAATACGAGGAAGACTTCGAGCCCGAGACCGGGACCGAGGAAGTCTTCGAAGGCCGCCGCGAACGCGGCGAAGGCGGCTCCTCGGTGCGCCGCCTGCCGACCTCGCGCCGGCCGCGCCGCGACGAGATCGACGACATCTTCGCCGACGACGAGCCGATCGCCGCCAGCCGCACCCGCACCCTGCGCCCGGTCGACAACGGCGGCGACGGCGGCGACCTCCAGGTCCACCTCGTCATCCCGCGCAACTTCAACGACGCCCAGCAGGTCGCCGACCAGTTCAAACGCTCGGTGCCGGTGATCCTCAACCTGCAGACCGCCGACCACGAGCTCTCGAAGCGGATGATCGACTTCTGCTCCGGCCTCACCTACGCGCTGGATGGCGGTATGCAGCGGATCGCCGAGAAGATGTTCCTGCTGACCCCGCGCAACGTCGACGTCTCCGCCGAGGAAAAGGCGCGGCTGATCGACAAGGGCTTCTTCAACCAGTCCTAGGAGGGGTTGGCGAAACGATTGGCGAAAGTCTTGAAGTGCATCGGTAGTCCCTCCTAGGTTCGGCGAGTCCGAATCAAAAGCGCCCCGGCGCTGCGTGAACAGCCCGGGGCATGGCACAGGAGGGTTTAGCTCCCATGCACAGCCAGCGTAAGGCAGCGGGCAATGCTGCCGAAGACCTACGCGACGAACGGGCGATTCTTGCCCACGTCATAGACACCTACCCCGAGACGCTGCGGCTCTCAGACCTGATCTTGGAGTTCGGCGGCTCTGAGAACCACAGGAAGCGCGACGGGGTGGAAAGAGCGGTGAGAGACCTTGTCGGAGGCGGTCTCCTCTTCCGCTGTGAGGGCGCGGTCCTGCCGACCCGGACCGCTCTACGCGCCTATGAGTTGCTCGTGGAGGCGGCGTGATGGAGGAGGTCGCAAGGCGATTCGGCCTCAACCTCCTCATGGTGCGGCGCGAAGCGAGAATCTCGCAGGGAGACCTTTCGGCTCAGGTCTTCATTGACCGGGCCGCTCTGTCCCGATTCGAAAACGGCCACCGCTTCCCGAGACTCGACCAGATCGTCCGGCTGGCGGAGGCGCTTGGGGTGCAGGTACGCGACCTGCTCCACGGGATCGGTTAACCGGCCCGTGCGCGCGAGAGCGCGCAGGCGAGCTTCGTCAAGACCGTCAAGTCGGCGTGCAGTCGAACGCGATCAAGGCCGCGAACCCGCAGGGGCTTCAATCCCCACTGGTTCTTAAGTCGGCCGAACTCGCGCTCGACTGCCGCCCGCTTCCGGTAGCCCGCTTTGAACCGCTTGGTCTCTCGCGGGATCAGCGGGTGAAGGCGGTCGGCGGCGATCCACGTTGAAGCCGGCTTGCACTCTCCGGAGGGACACCGCCACTTGGTAGCGCCCCTCTTGCGGTCAGCGCCCGCGAAGGTCCAGACGCCGTGCTGGCATTCGGGCGGGCGATGGTCGCCGCGCTTCACGTCCGGGGTCTGGCGCAGCGGGATCAACGGCAGGCAGTCGCGCTCGGCGAGGTCGGCGTAGACGCGGGTGTTGTCGTAGCCCTTGTCGCAGGCGGCGGTTGCCGCCATCGCGCCCCGCCGCTTCGCCGTGTCGAGCAGTTCGCCGACGAACCGGACTTCGTTGGCCTTCGCGGTCTCCACCGACCACGCGACGGGCAGATCGGTCGCGGTGCAGACCGCAGCGTGCAAGCGGTAGCCGAAGAAGCCGCCGCCGCGCCGGGTCGAGACCGCCGAGCGGTGCCCCCATGAAGCATCCGGGTCGGTGTGCCAGTTGCGTTCGACCGGGCTGTCCTTGCTGACGAACCGCTGCCCGTTGGCATATGCCGGCATGTCTGAGGCGTCGATGGCGAGGTCGCGGCCGTAGGTCGGCAGCTTCGCCTTCAGCCCTTCGACCACCGAGTCGATGCAGCGCTCGACAGACTCGCCGTTGTCGCGCAGCTTTTCGGCGAAGCGATACGCCGCCCATTTGCTCGGCGGGTCGCCCTCGCAGCCAAGGACGCGCTGGAGTTTCCAGTGCTCGGCGACCAGAGCGACCACCCGCGTCCACGTCGGCAGGGCATAGAGATGCTTGGCCAGCGCAAGCCCGATCATGGTGCGGAGTGGGTAGCCGGGTCGCCCCGTCCAGCGGGTAGCAGCAAGTTCCTCGATCAGCCGCCCAATCTCGGGCGAATCGAGGAGCTGTTCAAGCACGGCCGTTGAAGCCGCACCCCCTGCTACTTTGGGTGATGCCAAGCGAGGAACCTCTCGGTTGGTCTGCCCCTCGGACGCTCCAACGTCGCGGGGGGCTTCTTCTTGAGTCTTGCCCGCTCAGGCTATGGGTTGGATCGGACGGAAAACCGCTCTAGAAAGCGGAACCGAGCGCTACTCGTCAGGTTCGCGTGCGCTATCAACGAGCGCCTGCCCGGATGGCTTCGCATTCGCTTTCGGCGCGATGATGGGCGGCTGATCGGCAGACTCCCGCAGCGCCGCAAGAAGACGTTTGTGATCTCTCGTCGGACCCCGCCAGCGCTTGGGTGGCTCAGGTACTACGTCCTCGGCGATGGGGGACGACTCCGGCCTCGTAAGCGCATCGGTCGCCAACAGCAGCTCCTCAACCGTGACCAGGACGATGTTCACTTCCCCGGCGGCCTTCGCCCGAGCCACCTCCTCCCGCGCTCCGCTCGTAAAGCTGAAGGCAATGATGTACCCCGTGCCCTTGCCCGTTCGCCGCACAGCGGTCTCGAACTCGTCGATAACCGTCCTGTCGACACTATCCGACTGTTTCACCTGAATCGGCTCGTGATACATGAACGACAGCCCATCGACGCCCTTGTCGTTGGTTTTCACGGGGGAGGCCGTGGCGCTCGTTTGCTGCATCACCCAGTTCTGGAACTCGAAGTGCTGGAGACCCCTTAGGTCAGCTTCGCTTCTCGGCATGTTGATGAGCTTCACGTCGGCTGCGCCATTGGTGGCGGTCAGAATGCGGCGGCGCATCAAATTGACTGCGGTCGGACTGATGTCAATCCCGATCCACTCGCGACCCAGCCGCTCAGCGACAACCTGAGTGGTTCCGCAACCGGCGAAGGGGTCGAGCACGATGTCGCCTTCGTTTGAGGAGGCGAGAATGATCCGCTCCAGCAACGCCTCAGGCTTTTGCGTGGGATAGCCCAGCCGCGCTTTCGCAGACGGTGCGACAATCGGAATCTCCCAGACATCGTCGGGGTGCTTCCCTTCAGGGTTGAGGCTCTGCTGGCCGAAATCGCCGCCTTTCCTCACGTTCCCGATGTAGTGCTTGAACCGCTCTTTGGTCGTGTCGGCGTACTCTTCGCGAACCGGATCAGCGTTGAACGTCCAGTCCTTCTTTCCCTTCGTGTAGAAGAGAATCGTGTCGTGGCGGCGTCCCCAGCGGCGCGGAGATACACCCGCTCCTCGGTAGTACCAGACAACCTCGTTCTGGAGTTCGCCGCCGACAAAGACTTCGTCCATCATCACCTTGAGGTAGTGGGAGGCATGCCAGTCGCAGTGGAGGTAGACCGAGCCGGTCGGTTTGAGCACACGGTGGACCTCGAACATGCGCTCCTTCATCCAAGCGATGTAGTGGTTGATCCCTCCCTCCCACCGGTCCTCGAAGGAGCGAACCTCGGCCTCGTCGCCCCAAATCACTTCGTAGTTGCGATTGGAGAAGAAGGGCGGATCTAGGTAGACGAGGTCGACGCAATCGGCCGGGAACTGAGGTAGCCGCCGCAGGTTGTCGTCCCGGTAGAGAACACCGGTCTCCAAGTAGCTGACTGGTTGCATGGCGGCGGGTTTTGCCACGGAGTACCCCTTTCCTGCACTTTGCGTATTTTGGGCGGACTGTTGCCGTACCCAAGAAGGACCACAGCGACGAACGGCAAAAGCGAGATCCAGATGAAGCAAGCAGCACCCCACATTGCGTTCCTGGATGAGGCGGGGGTCCCCGAGATCCCGGCTCAGACGAAAGGCTCAGTGAGCCCCGTGTTCTGCATCGCCAATGTCTTCATGCCGATGCACTACTGGCGCGATCTCCAGCGGATCTACGACGAAGTCCGTGAGGACTTCGGTCTTTCGACCTCCGAAGAGTTGAAGTGGAGGAACCTGCTGCGAGGGACCGGTCCCGCTGCCGACCTTGAGGACGGCGACTGCGAAGCCTTTATCGAAGACCTGGTGAGCCGTCTCGACCCCGACCAGTTCCGCGCCGTCGGGGTGTCCGTGTTCAAGGACGATGTCTACAAGGCCAAGGGCTACATCCGCGAGGGCCAGGACATCTACAACGCCGCCGTTCTATTTGCGCTTCAGCGTCTTCAGAACGAAATCAACGAGTGCTACGGCGAAGATGCCCATTGTCCGTGCATCGTCATCGCCGATTCACGGCAACGCGGTAGCCAGGACAATCGCCTCAGAAAGTTCGTCGACAATGCCATGGGCGGCACGGGCGGCATCTGGGTGAACTTCGAGAGAACCCTGGTTGAGGGCATCCTCTTCCAGGTATCTCATTACAGCGTCGGGGTCCAGATCGCGGATTTCCTCGCGGGTGCCCTCTACCAGAAGGACGTTCGCGAGGATGATCGGTATTACAAGCTCTGGAAGCCCGTGCTGCGAAAGTCGCCGGGCGGAGGGATTTCGGGCTACGGCTACGTACGCTGGCGACGATAAGGAAACGGGTCAGGAAGTCTTTCGACCCCGGACTCTCGTCCGCCTGACCCGTAACAGCAGAATAGCCCTTGGGCCGGACGCATCAGACGGGTCTCGGCGCTGGGATAGGACTCCTGCAAACGCGAGGTATCCGTGAAATCACCGACCCTGCAAACCCGCATGGCTACTGGCCTAGCGAGTTTCGCCAATCCCTCCTAGGCTTCGGGCGCTGGGTAGTCTGGCGCCATGATCGTCGGTTTCGTGGGGTCGGGCAGCATGGCCGCGGCAATGGCGCGCGGCTGGGTCGGGGATTTCGAGCGCATGCTCTTCTCCGACAGCGGCTCCGGGCGGGCGCAAGAGCTGGCCAAGAACATGGGCGGGGAGGCCGTCTCCAACGAGGAGCTCGCTCGCCGCGCGGACCTGGTGGTGCTGGCGGTGAAGCCGAACCGGCTCGAGGAGGTGGCGCCGCAGCTCGGCGCGGCGAAAGAGGTCGTCTCGGTCCTGGCGGTGACGACGCTGGCGCAACTGCGCTCAGCGCTGCCGGGCGCCGAGCGGATCCTGCGGGTGATGCCGAACGTCGGCGTCGAGATCCGCAAGGGAGTCCTCTGCGCGGCCGGCTCGGCAAGCGACCTGATCTGGATGAAGATGTCCGTGCTCGGGCGGATCTTCGAGATCCCCGAGGAGGACTTCGACGCGGCGACCGCGGTGATGGGGTGCTCGCCCGCCTACTTTGCGCTGGCGGTGGAGGCGATCGCCGAGGCCGGGGCAAAGGACGGGCTCGACCGGGAGCTGGCGCTCGAGCTGGTGGTGGAGACGGCGATCGGGACCACCGAGATGTTGCGCCACCGCCACCCGACCGCTCTCCGCCGCGCCGTCGCCTCGCCCGGTGGCAGCACCGAAGCGGGCCTGCAGGCGCTCGAGCGCGAGGGTGCCCGTGAGGTCTTCGAGGCCGCCGTGCGGGCCTCGCTGGAGCGGATGCGCGGATGATCCCGCTGGCGCTCAACCGCGGCGACCTCGCCGACTACGTCAGCGCGCTGATCATCGTCTACGTGATCCTGATCTTCATCCGCATCGTCGCCTCCTTCGTGCCGCGGATGCCCTACAACCCTTACCTGCGGGCGGTGCTCGACTTCTGCGTCGAGGTCACCGATCCCTACCTCAACTTCTTCCGCCGCCTGATCCCGCCGCTGGGGGGCGGGGGCTTCGCGATCGACCTCAGCCCGATGCTCGGGTTGCTGGTCCTCTTCGTCGCCCGCGCGCTGCTCGTCAACCTGATCGCCGGGTGAGCGCCTCAGCCCGTGCCTGGAGCCTCGCGGCCATCCTCTGCGGGGTGGTTGTCGCCGGCGACCAGGCGATCAAGGCGAGGATCGAGGCAAAGCTCGTTCCAGGTGAGCAGGTCGACGTCCTCGGCCCGCTGGGGCTGACCCTCTCCCACAACAAGGGCGTCGCCTTCGGTCTCGCCGGTGGCGCCGGGGTGGGGCTGGTCCTGGTCACCGTCGCCGCTCTGGCCCTGATCGGCTACCTCTTCGCCCGCAACCCGGCCCGGCCCGGGATGTGGGTGGCGACGGGGCTGCTCGCCGGGGGCGCGCTCGGCAACCTGATCGACCGCGTCCGCGCCGACCAGGTGACCGACTACATCGACGTCGGCTCCTGGCCGCCGTTCAACCTTGCCGACGTCGCGATCACCTGCGGCGTCGTCCTCATCGTCCTCATCTACCTTCGCGACGCCGAGGGCGAGGGCGGCGATGGCTGAGCCGGAGCTGCGGATCGTCCATCGCGACGAGCACCTCGCCGTGGTCGACAAGCCCGCCGGCCTCGTCGTCCATCCCGCCCCGTCCCACACCGGCCCAACCCTGGTCAGCGAGCTGGCGGAGATCCTCGGCGGCGGCTCGGAGCCCGAGCGCCCCGGGATCGTCCACCGGCTCGACAAGGGCACCAGCGGCCTCCTCGTCGTCGCCCGCGACGACGAGACCCACGCGGCGCTGCAGGAGCAGGTGCGCGAGCGCGAGGTGGAGCGGGTCTACCTGGCACTGGCCGGCGGCAAGCTCGCCTCCCGCACCGGCACGATCGACGCCCCGATCGGCCGCGCCTCCCGTCAGCGGCACCGGATGGCGGTCTCGGGGGCGGCTTCGCGGCAGGCGCGCACCCATTTCACGGTGATCGAGCTGCTGCCGCGGGAGACGTATCTGGAGGCGCGACTGGAGACCGGCCGCACGCACCAGATCCGCGCCCATTTTGCCGCCATCGGCCATCCGCTGAGCGGCGACACGACCTACGGCGGCGCAGCCCGTTACGGCCTCGAGCGCCAGTTCCTCCACGCCCATCGCCTTGCCTTCCGCCACCCGCGGAGCGGCGAGGAGCTCAGCTTCAGCTCGCCGCTGCCCGAGGATCTCGAGCGGGCGCTGGAGGCGGCACACGCCGAATAGCCGCGCCGCTTACAATCTCCTGTTCAAATCAACCCTCGTCCGTTGGCAGAGCCGGATCCTGCCTGGCCACCACCAGGTCCCGGGGAGCGGGACGGGGCGCTTCACCACAACCCAAGGAGAAATTCACATGGAGGCTGGCACCGCAACGCCGCAGGCGGACCTGCGAGACCTGCTCGAGGCAGGGGTCCACTTCGGCCACCAGACGCGCCGCTGGAACCCGAACATGCGCCGCTTCATCTTCGGCGAGCTCGACGGGATCCACATCATCGATTTGCTGCAGACCGAGACCCTGCTCGAGGACGCCCGCCGCTTTGTCGGTGAGCTCGCGAGCGGCGGCGGCACCGTCCTGTTTGTCGGGACCAAGAAGCAGGCCCGCGACACGATTCAGGAGTGGGCCGAAAAATGCCACATGCCCTACGTCAACAAACGTTGGCTCGGTGGCCTCTTGACCAACTTCAACACGATGTCGAACCGGATCGCCCGCCTGCACGAGCTCAACGGCTGGAAAGAGGAGGGCAAACTCGACCTCCTGCCGACCAAGGAGCGGATGGGGATGGAGGCCGAACTCGCCAAGCTCGAGTTCAACCTCGGCGGCGTCCGCGACATGGACCGGCTTCCCGACGCGGTCTTCGTCGCCGATCTGAAAACCGAGGAGATCGCGGTCAACGAGGCGGCGCGACTGCGGATCCCGATCATCGGCCTGGTCGACACCAACTGCGACCCGACCCCCGTCGACTACGTGGTCCCGGGCAACGACGACGCAATCCGCTCGTGCCAGCTGGTGATCGGCACGATCGGCAAAGCCGTCGAGGACGGCTCTTCGGCCTGGCGCGTGCAGGAGGAGAAGCGGATCGCCGAAGAGATGGAGCGGCGCAAACGCGAGGAAGAAGAGCGGAAGAAGCGCGAGGAGGAAGAGAAAGCTCGCGTCGAAGCTCTGGAGGCGAAAAAAGCTGCCGAAGAGGCTGAAAAAGCGGCGCAGGCTACTGCCGCGGCGCAGCAGAAAGCGCAGCAGGTTCAGGGGCAGCCGCCCAAACAACAACAGCAGGGACCGGGCGCTGGGGGCGCGGGTCCTGTCTCCGATACGGCCCCCCCGCAAAAAGGCGGGGGTCCCGCATCGTCGCCACCCGCGCCAGAGGCGGAGAAGGCCGCGGCTCCGGCCGCTGAGCAGGCAGCGCCGACGGAGCAGGAGGCCGCGGCCGCGGAGGAGAAAGCTGAGAGTGAGGGAGAGTCGAAATGAGCATCACTGCTGCTGACGTGAAGGCGCTCCGGGATCGGACCGGGGCGGCGATGATGGATGCGAAATCGGCGCTGGTCGAGGCCGACGGCGACGTCGAGCGCGCGGTCGAGCTGCTGCGGGTGAAGGGGCAGGCCTCCGCCGCCAAGCGCGAAGGCCGCGGCACCAACGAGGGCGTCGTCGCCTCCTACATCCACGCCAACGACAAGGTCGGGGCGATGGTCGAAGTCCAGTGCGAGACCGACTTCGTCGCCCGCAACGAGGAGTTCCGGGTCTTCGCCTACCAGGTCGCCCTGCACGCGGCCGCGACGGCGCCGCAGTACGTCTCCACCAACGAAATACCGGAGGACGAACGCGACGCCGAAAAGAAGGTCTTCGAAGAGAAGGCGCGCGAAGAAGGCAAGCCCGACAACGTCGTCGAGAAAATCGTCGAGGGTCAGCTGAACAAGTGGGCGAGCGAAGTCGCGCTGCTCGACCAGACCCATGTCAACGCCGAGAAACACGAGGGCAAGACGATCGAGGAGCTGCGCCAGGAGCTGGCGGCGAAAACGGGGGAGAACATCCAGATCTCCCGCTTTTCCTACTTCCGCGTCGGCGAATAGAGTCCCACCTCAGTGGCTGACTCTTCTCCCGAGCCGCGCTTCGGGCGCATACTTCTGAAGCTCTCCGGCGAGGCCCTGATGGGCAGCCAGGACTTCGGCACCGACGCCGCCGAGGTCGACCGGATCGCTAAGCAGGTGGCGGCGGTCCGCGAGCGCGGGGTGGAGGTGGCGATCGTGGTCGGCGCCGGCAACATCTACCGTGGCCTCGACGGGGCGGCGAGCGGGATGGACCGCGCCACCGGCGACTACATGGGGATGCTGGCGACGGTGCTGAACGCGCTCACCCTGCAGGACGCTCTGGAGCAGCTTGACCAGCACACGCGGGTGATGTCGGCGATCGAAGTCCAGGAGGTCGCCGAGCCCTACATCCGCCGCCGGGCGATGCGCCATCTGGAGAAGAACCGGGTCGTGATCTTCGCCGCCGGCACCGGCAACCCGTTCTTCACCACCGATACCGCGGCGGCGCTGCGGGCGCTCGAGATCCACGCCGAGGCGATCCTGATGGCGAAGAACGGGGTGGAGGGGGTCTTCGACTCCGACCCGGCGACCAACCCGGAGGCAAAGTTCATCCCGGCGATCTCCCACAAGGAAGCGATCGAGCGCGGCCTGCGGGTGATGGACTCGACCGCACTCTCGCTCTGCATGGACAACGACTTGCCGATCTACGTCTTCAACATGGGCGACGAGCGCAACATAGATAGGATCGTTTGCGGCGAAAAAGTGGGGACGCTGGTGTCGAGCTCCCCCGCCAACTGACGAGGACGGGACCCTGTGGAGCTGATCGACGAACTGCTTGCCGACGCGAAGGAGCGGATGGCCAAATCGGTCGAGTCCAGCCGTGGCGAGCTCGCCACCGTGCGGACCGGACGCGCCTCGCCGCACCTGCTCGACCGCATCGTCGTCGACTACTACGGCAACCCGACGCCGCTGAAGCAGCTCGCCAACGTCGCGGCTTCTGACGCCCGCCTGCTGACCGTGACGCCGTTCGACAAGGGCGCCCTGGGAGCGATCGAGAAGGCGATCCAGGAGTCCGACGTCGGCCTCACCCCGAGCAACGACGGCAACCTGATCCGCCTGCAGATCCCGGAGATGACCGAGGAGCGGCGGCGGGAGATGGTCAAGGTCGTCCATGGTGTCGCCGAGGAGGGCCGGGTCGCGATCCGCAATGTCCGCCGCGACATCATGAGCGACCTGCGCGAGCTGAAAAAGGAAGGCGAAGCCGGCGAGGACGACGAGCGCCGGGCCGAGACGGCGTTGCAAAAACAGACCGACGAGGCAATCGCCGAGATCGACGACCTCCTCAAAGGCAAGGAAGCCGAGATCCTCGAAGTCTGAGGGCGGGCCACCGCAGCGTGACCGCAGCTAAGTACGTAGCGATCATCACCGACGGCAACGGCCGCTGGGCACAGCAGCGGGACCTGCCGGTGGTGGAGGGGCACAAGGCCGGCGCCGACACCCTGAAGGCGCGGCTGCGCGATGCCGCCGAGCTGGGGATCGAGGAGCTGACCGTCTACTCCTTCTCGACCGAGAACTGGAGTCGGTCTGAAGAGGAGGTCGGGGGGCTGATGCAGATGTTCGGCGAGCGGATCGCCTCCGAAACCCCGGAGCTGAAGGCCGAAGGCGTGCGGATGCGGTTCATCGGCCGCCACGAGGGCGTCGAGGCGAGCCTGGTCGAGCAGATGGAGTGGGCCGAAGCCGAGACGGCTGCCAACGAGCGCATCGTCCTCTTCGTCGCCTTCAACTACGGCGGCCGGGCCGAGATCGTCGACGCGGCGCGTCGCTTCGAGGGGGGCTCCGAGGAGGAGTTCCAGCGGCTGCTCTACGCGCCGGAGATGCACGAGCCCGACCTCCTGATCAGGACCAGCGGCGAGCAGCGGCTCTCCAACTACCTGCTCTGGCAATGCGCTTACTCGGAGCTCGTCTTCCGCGACGAGCTCTGGCCGGACTTCGATCGCGCTGCGCTCGAGGCCTGCCTGCGCGAGTACGAGACCCGGCAACGACGCTTCGGGAGCCGGCAGTGAAAATCGACCTCTTCGACGACGACGAGCTCTTCGACGAGGAGCCGGAGCAGCCCCGCGAGCGGCCGCCACGGCAGCCACGCCGCAAGCGGCGAGGTGGGGGCAGTGGCGAGACGGTGAAGCGGATCCTCGTCGCGCTGCCCTGGATCGTCTTCGCGATCGCGATCACGGTCGCCGGCGGCCTCGTCTTCGCGGCGGCGATGGTCGCCCTCGGCGTCGTCGCCCTCGGCGAGTACGTGGGGATGACCAGCCGCTACCGGCCCCTCGCGATCCCGGCCTATGTCTCGGTCGTCGCCCTCGTCGTCGCCGCCCACTTCGGCAGCGCCTTCAACGTCCTCTACGTCCTCGCCGGTACCTTCCCGCTGCTCTTCCTCTTCGCCGCCAGGGGGGACCATCGCGAAGGGGCGACCGTCTCGCTCGGGGTGACGCTGCTGGGAATCCTCTGGATCGGGGTGCCGCTGGCCCACGCGGTCTTCCTCCGCGACCTGCCCGACCACGGCGCGGCGCTGCTGATCGACGTCCTCGTCGGCACCTTCGTCGCCGACACCGCCGCCTACGCCACCGGCCGCATGTTCGGCAGCCACAAAATTGCCCCCAACCTCTCCCCGAACAAGACCGTCGAGGGCCTGATCGGAGGCTTCGTGATCGGCACGATGGGCTTCTGGTTCGCCGGTCTCTACCAGGACTGGCTCTCGGGAGTGGACGCCCTGATGATCGGCGCCGCCGTCGCCGCCGTCGCCCCGATCGGCGACCTCTTCGAGTCGATGCTGAAGCGCGACCTCGGCACCAAGGACACCGGCACCCTCTTCGGCCCCCACGGCGGCCTCCTGGACCGCCTAGACGCCGTCTTCTTCACGATCGTCGTCGGCTACTACCTCGCGGTCGCGGTCGTTTACTGAGGCGAGTCCGCGTCAGTGTCTGAATAGCGGACACTGACGCGGACTCGGTGACGGGCCCCAGCCAGGGCCACTCCTCCGTATCCTCTGTCGAGCATGAAGAAGGTCCTCGTGCTCGGCTCGACCGGGTCCATCGGAACGCAGGCGCTGGAGGTGATCGGCGCCTCTGAGGAGCTGCAGGCTGTCGGCCTGGCGGCCGGCAGCGCTTGGGAGAAGACGGTGGAGCAGGCGCGGGAACATGGGGTGCCTGTGGTTGCGCTTGCCGACGAGACGGCGGCCGAGAGCGCCCGCGGCGCCTGGAGCGGACGGGTGCTGACGGGGGAGGAGGGGGTGCGGGAGCTGATCGTTTCGACTGAACCGGACCTCGTCCTCAACGCGATCGTCGGCGCCGCCGGTCTCGGCTCGACGATCGTCGCCCTCAGCGAGGGGATCGACGTCGCCCTTGCCAACAAGGAGAGCCTGGTGCTAGGCGGCGAGCTGGTGATGGCGCTGGCCGAGGCGACGGGGGCGCGGCTGCTGCCGGTCGACTCCGAGCACTCGGCGCTCTTCCAGCTGATCCATGGCGAGGCGCCGGGGACGGTCGAGCGGCTGGTCCTGACCGCCTCCGGCGGTCCCTTCCGCGGCCGCGACGACCTTTCCGGGGTCAGCGTCGCCGATGCCCTCGCGCACCCGACCTGGCGGATGGGAGGGAGGATCACGATCGACTCGGCCACCCTGATGAACAAGGGCTTCGAGGCGATCGAGGCGCACCACCTCTTCGGCGTCCCCTACGAGCGAATCGACGTCGTCGTCCACCCGCAGTCGCTGATCCACTCGCTGATCCACTTGAACGACGGCTCGACGCTGGCGCATCTCGGCTATCCCGACATGCGGGTGCCGATCTCCTACGCGCTCAACCACCCTGAGAGGGCGGACGTCGACGTGCCGCAGCTCGACCTCGCCAAGGTGGGGTCGCTGACCTTCGAGGAGCCCGACCTGGAGACCTTCGCATGCCTGCGAGTCGCGCTCGAGGCCGGCGCTGCGGGGGGGACCGCGCCCTGCGTGCTGAACGCGGCCGACGAGGTCGCCGTCGCCGCCTTTCTCGCCGAGCAGATCCCCTTTACGGCGATCCCGGCGGTGATCGAGGCGGTCCTGGAGGAGATGCCGGCGCAGCCGGTCGGCCACTTCGACGATCTCTTCGCCGCCGACGCCGAGGCCCGCGAGCGCAGCGAAGGCCAGATCCGGGGGTTGATGCCCGCATGAGCTGGTTCTGGGTCTTCGTCGGCTTCTGCCTGCTGATCATCCTCCACGAGGCGGGGCACTTCTTCGCCGCCAAGGCGACCGGGATGCGGGTCGAGCGCTTCTTCCTCTTCTTCGGGCCGACGATCTGGTCGATCAAACGCGGCGAGACCGAGTACGGGGTGAAAGCAATCCCGATCGGCGGCTACGTGAAAATCACCGGCATGAACCCGGAGGAGGACGTTCCTCCGGAGGTCGCCCACCGCGCCTACTACCGCCAGAAGGTCTGGAAGCGGATCGTCGTCGTCGCTGCCGGGCCGGCGGTGAACATCGTCCTCGCCTTCGCGATCCTCTTCGGCGTCTACTGCGCCAACGGGCGCGAGGAGATCCAGCAGACGGTCGGCGAAACCCGCAACGGGACTCCCGCCGCCAAGGTCCTGCAGCCGGGCGACAAGATCGTCGCCGTCGACGGCCACCGCTACGCCGGCCTCAGCACCGAAGAGCGGCTGGTGAAGTTCGGCGAAACCGTCGCCTCGCACAAGTGCGAGGGGAAGCAGGTGGACGGCTGCGTGGCCAAGGCGCCGGTGCGGCTGCAGGTCCGGCGCGGCGGCGCGCTGAAGACGATTACCGTCTACCCGCGCTACGACTCCGAAGCCGAGCGCGCCCTGGTCGGGTTCTCCTACGGCAGCGTCAACCACCCGATCGGCGCCGGTGCTGCCGCCAAGGAAGCCGGCGACGCGATCTGGGAAGTCGCCTCGGGCACGGTCCACGTCTTCACCCACCTCTTCGAATCCGAACAGCGCAAGCAGGTCTCCGGCGTCGTCGGGATCAGCGACGTCGGCCACCAGGTGATCGAAAAGGGCCTCGAACGCGCCCTCCTACTGCTGGCCTTCGTCAGTCTCTCGCTCGGCCTCGTCAACCTGTTGCCGATCCTGCCCCTCGACGGCGGCCACATCTTCTGGTCGCTGGTCGAGAAGGTCCGCGGCCGGCCGGTCTCCCTGCGGGTGATGGAGCGGGCGACGATGGTTGGCATCGCCCTCGTCCTGATGCTCTTCTTCTTAGGCCTCTCGAACGACATCGGCAGGATCACTGGCGAAGGGTTTGAAGTCCGGTAGCCCGCCGGCCGGCCTCAATAAGCTCTCTACATGGCTTGGAACTCATTCGGAAACCCCCCGCGCACGCCTGGCGGCGGCGGACGCGTCGCGGGGCGGCGTCCTCGGTCGGCGGAATGGCGCTGCCATTCGCGCCTCCCTGCGTCCTTGCCCCGCTCGGTCCGGCGCTCGCCAGTCGCACACGCGGAGTTCCCGAATGAGTTCTAAAAGGCAAATCTTCGTCGGCAACGTGCCGATCGGCGGCGGCGCGCCGGTCGCCGTGCAGACGATGACCAAGACCGAGACCGCGAACCTGGCGGCGACGATGGAGCAGATCCGCAAGGTCGCCGACGCGGGGGCGGACCTGGTCCGCTGCGCGGTGCCCCGCGAGCAGGACGCGGAGGCGCTGAAGACGATCGTCAAGGAATCGCCGATCCCGGTGATCGCCGACATCCACTTCAACCACACGCTGGCGCTGAAAGCGATCGACGCCGGCGCCCACTGCATCCGCCTCAACCCGGGCAACATCGGTGGTCGCGACAAAGTCGCCGAGGTGGCCGTAAAGGCGAACGCCGCCGGGGTGCCGATGCGGATCGGGGTCAACTCCGGCTCGCTGCCCAAACACCTGCATGAGCTCGAGCGCGAGGCGCCGGTCGAGGCACTGGTCGCCGCCGCGATCGAGTTCGTCGAGCTGATGGAGGGTCTCGACTTCGAAAACTTCAAGGTCTCGATCAAGTCGACCAACGTCCCGTACACGATCGCCGCCAACCGGCTGCTCTCGGAGAAGATTCCCTATCCGCTCCACCTCGGCGTCACCGAGGCGGGGACGAAATGGGGCGGCTCGCTGAAATCGGCGGTCGGGCTGGGAACGCTGCTCGCCGACGGGATCGGCGACACGATCCGGATCAGCCTCTCGACCTTCCACGCCGAGGAGGAGGTCAAGGTCGCCTGGGAGATCCTCAAGGCGCTGCAGTTGCGCGAGCGCGGCCCGGTCCTGATCGCCTGCCCGACCTGCGGCCGCCTCCAGTTCGACATGGACTCGGTGGTGGCGGAAATCGAGAAGCGCCTCGAAGGCTACGAGGAGCCGGTCGAGGTCGCCGTGCTCGGCTGTGCGGTCAACGGCATCGGCGAGGCAAGCCATGCCGACTTCGGGATCGCCGGAGCCAAGAACGAGGGCCTGATCTTCGCCGGCGGCAAACCGCTGCGGAAGGTCCCGCAGGAGAAGCTCGTCGACACCCTCTTCGAGGAGATCGACAAGTCGCTCGATCGCGGCGGCCAAGTTGAATTCGACGAGGCCGAGTCCCAGGAGGGCGCCGAGTGGGTCGCCAACATCGAGCGCGAAAACGCCGGCGACCTCACCCCCGAGAAGATCGCCGCGATGGAGAAGGAAGCGGTCGAACGCGGCGAGTCCGACAAGGTCCTCCTCGACGAGGAGGCCTCGCCGACGGCTGGCCGCCGCTTTACCCGGGCCTAAGCCGGAAAGCGCCGGTCGGTCTCCTCGCGGATCGCCTCGAGCATCCGCCCCGCAATTCCATCGCGGTCGCGCCAGACGGTGCGTTCGTGGGCGTTTTCGTCTTCGTCCCAAGGGAGACCGAGACCGAGCCGTTTGGTGATCCGCTTGATTGGGGTCGTTACTGCCGAGGCGATGTTGCGAGGAGTGCCGACACTGAGATGACGAGCCATCGTCACCGAGTCAACTGCTTGGTCGGTGTCCAGTTTGCTGAAGAAGTCATGGGATCGATGAAGCGAGTTGACTCCAAGCTCACGCGCCAGCTCTCGGCACTGCTCTGCAGTGAAGGCGCTTCGCTCTGGCGCCTGCGCTCCTCGCTTTAGCTCTTCTGCCACGTATGGAGCGAGCCAGCGAGCGATTTCGCGCCCAAGCTCATCGCTGGGAAAAGGTATGGAGTTCAAGAAAACCGCCTCGCTCGTCCGGTGCGAATGGTGTTAGTCGCATGAGAATAGCACGAGATCGAACCCGCGAGAACCGTTGGTATACGACGGTTCTCGCGGACTCGCGCCGGGAGCCGACGACGCGCGCCGGCTGCTTTACCCGGGCCTGATCGACTAGCTTCCCGGGCTCCGGCCCGTGGCTTCCAAGTCGAAGAACAAAGGCGTGTCTCCCTCTAGGCAGGAGGACTTTCCGGCCTGGTTCCAGGCCGTGGTCCGGGAGGGGGAGGTGGCCGAACTCGCGCACGTGCGCGGCTCGATGGTGATCCGGCCCTGGGGCTATGCGATCTGGGAGCTGATGCAGGCCGAGCTCGACCGGATGATCAAGCGCAGCGGCGCCACCAACGCCTACTTCCCGCTCTTCATCCCGCTCAGCTATATCGAGAGCGAGGCCAAGCACGTCGAGGGGTTTGCCAAGGAGATGGCGGTGGTCACCCATCACCGGCTCGAAGAGGACCCCGAGAACCCCGGCCACCTGCGGCCAGGCGGCAAGCTGACCGAGCCGCTGATCGTCCGCCCGACCTCGGAGACGATCATCGGCAGATCGTTCGCGAAATGGATCAACTCCTACCGCGACCTGCCGCTGATGGTGAACCAGTGGGCCAACGTCGTCCGCTGGGAGATGCGCCCGCGGGTGCTGCTGCGGACGACCGAGTTCCTCTGGCAGGAGGGCCACACCGCCTTCGCCAGCGAGGGGGAGGCGCGGGAGAACGCCGAGCAGATGCTCGAGGTCTACCGCGGCTTCGCCGACTCGTTCCTGGCGATGCCGGTGCTGACCGGCGAGAAGCCCGAGGAAGAGCGCTTCCCGGGCGCCGTCGTGACCCTCTCGATCGAGGCGATGATGCAGGACGGCAAGGCGCTGCAGGCCGGCACCTCCCACTACCTCGGCCAGAGCTTCGCCGAGGCGGCCGAGATCGATTTCCTCGACCGCGAGGGCGAGCGCAGCCTTGTCCACACCGCCTCCTGGGGCGTTTCCACGCGCTTGCTTGGTGCCCTGATCATGAGCCACAGCGACGACATCGGCCTGCGCCTGCCGCCGACCGTCGCCCCGCAGCAGGCCGTGATCGTCCCGATCCCGCGTGGGGAAGAGGGCCCGGCGGTGCTCGAGGCCGCCGATGAACTGGCGCGCGAGATCGGCGACCTCTCTTTCGAAGGGGTGCCGGTGCGGGTCAGCGCCGACCTGCGCGACCGCGAACCGCCCGACAAGCGCTGGGAGTGGACGCGCAAAGGCGTTCCGCTGGTCCTCGAACTCGGGCCGCGAGACTTGAAAGAGGGCGTGGTGGCACTGCGGCGCCGGGATGCCGGAGACGCGAAGCCCGAGTCGCTGGAGCGCGCCAAGGTCGCAGATGCGATCCCAGCACTGCTGGCCGAGATCCAGGGCGCCTACCACCGGGCCGCCGCGGAGCGATTGCAGTCGCGCACCCGCAACGACATCGAGACCTTCGACGAGTTCCGCCAGTGGTTCGACACCGATCCGGCCGACGCCGAGGCCGGCGGCTTCGTACGGGCTCCCTGGAGCGAAGCCCCCGAGTCAGCGCAGCTGCTCGACGAGCTCAAGGTCACCGTCCGCTGCCTGCCCTTCGACCAGCACCTTGCCGACGGCGCGACCTGCGTCCTCACCGGCAAACCCGCGACCACCGAAGCGATCTTCGCCAAGGCGTATTGAGGCGATGGCCTGCTCGGCGCTTCCGGATGACTGAGCACGACCCCTTTGGCCGCGGGCGGACCCGCCGCCTCTTCGGGCTCGACCGCAGCGCCCCACCGCCGCCCTCGACCCGCAAGGGCGAGCCGCTGCACCCGTGGACGATCCCCAACGCGGTCGGCTACCTGCGCCTGGCGGCGCTGCCGGTCTTTCTCGTCCTCGCCTACAACACCGACGACGGCACCTCCGTCGCCTCGGCGATGGTCTACTGGGCGATCGCCGCGGGCGACTACCTGGACGGGATCCTCGCCCGGATCACCGGCCAGTACAGCCGCATGGGGGCGCTGCTCGACCCGCTCGTCGACCGCCTCACGATCCTCGCCGGCGCCGTCGTCTGCTGGAGCTTCGACCTGCTGCCGCACTGGGCGCTGGCGCTGCTCGCCCTGCGCGAGCTGGCGATGCTGTTCCTCGCCCAGTACGGGCTCCGCCACGGCGTCGACATCGAGGTCAACTGGCCCGGCCGCATCTCCGTCTTCCCGATCATGGGCGGGATCTTTCTCGCCCTCCTGGCGCCCGGCTGGGTCGCCACCGCGCTGTTGATCTGGGGCCTGGTGATGGCGATCATCGCCACCGTGCTCTACGCCCGGACCGGAATTCGCGCCGTCCGCAGACTGCCAAGCCGCAAGCTGACGCCCAGGTTCACCCGAACCTTCAACCTAGGGTTGAACCTTAATTGGGGAGGCAGCTATCATCGTCACTCGCAAACGGAGGCAGTGCCTCCTCGAGTTAGGAGCACGATGGAGGAGACCTTTCCCGATCTCGGATCCCTCAGCGACAAGGAGCTGAAGGACATGATCGACAACCTGACGGCAGAGGAGAACGAGATCTCCTACAAGCGGCGCGTCCTGCACGGGAAGATCGACATCCTGCGCGCGGAGCTCGTCAACCGCCTGCGCCACAAACGCGAGGCGGGCGAGTCGATGATCTCGGGCGACGACGTCGAGCAGCTGACCAAGATCCTCGCCGGTGAGACGCAGTCGCCGGAGGACGAGCCCGCCGCCTGAGCGGGTCCGGCCATGGCTGTCCACTGTCCCGAGTGCGGTTTCGCGAACCCTGAGGGGGCGAACTACTGCCAGAAGTGCGGCGCCTATCTGGGCGGGCCGAAAGAGGCCGGCGACGACCCGACGACGATGACCTACCGGGTCGACGAGACCGGCGAGATGACGCCGGTCGACATCGACGAGGTGGTCTCCGAGTCAGGCGCGGCGCTGGTCATCCGCAGCGGCGGCGGCCGCGCGGGGGAGAGCTTCAGCGTCGCCGAGGAGCGGGTCAGCATCGGCCGCAGCCCCGACGCCGGCGTCTTCCTCGACGACGTCACCGTCTCCCGCAACCACGCGCTCCTGGTTCGCCGGCGCGACGGCCTCTACATCGACGACCTCGGCTCCCTCAACGGCACCTACGTGAACCGGCGCCGGATCGAGTCCCACCGCCTCGCCGACGGCGACGAGATCCAGGTCGGCAAGTACAAGCTCTCCTACCTGGAGCGATAGGCATCTGATGGCCGTCTCCGAACAGCAGAATCGCACCGCCGAAGCTCCGAGCCGGCCGCGCAAGGCGCTGACGATCGGCGCCGTCTGCAAAATCCTCCAGGGCGAATTCGACGACGTCTCGATCTCGAAGATCCGCTACCTCGAGGACCAGAAGCTGCTCACCCCGCGGCGGACCTCGGGCGGCTACCGCCTCTACAGCCAGGCCGACGTCGAAAGGCTCCGGACGATCCTGCGCCTGCAGCGCGACGAGTTCCTGCCGCTGCGGGTGATCCGCCAGGAGCTCGCCGCCGGCGGCGACATCGTTCTCGGCGACGGCGAGCGCAAGCCGGCCGCGGGGGGAGTGCGGCGGGCGATCCTCGTCGACACCTCGCGCGCCTACCTCTCGGTCGAGGAGATCGTCGAGGAGACCGGCGCCCGCGAGGAGCTGATCCGCGAGCTGGAGAACTTCGGGATCGTGCAGCCGGAGAAACGCGAGGGGAAAGTCGTCTACGACGAGACCGATCGCGAGATCGTCCGCGCTGCCAACGAGCTCTCGCGGGTCGGCGTGGGGGCGAGGAACCTGCGCGTCTTCCGCTCCTCGGCCGACCGCGAGGCAAACCTGCTGGAAGCGCTGCTCGGTCCTTCGCTGCGCTCGCGCAACCCGGAGCGGCGCAAGGAGGCCCTGGAGAGCCTCGAAAGCCTGGCGGCGACGGTCAGTCATCTCAAGCACCTGCTGCTCGTACGGGACCTGCGCCGGCTGGCCGGCGAATAGGACGCTGCAAACCGGCGTCTGACTGCGTCCTCAGTCGCTCGCGTGCAGAGCACGCCACGCTCCCTGCGTCCTTGTCAGACTTGGTTTTCGCGCCCTATTCAATGCCTCGCATAACCCGAAAACGAATCATTCCCTCCTCTCCCCAAGAGGTGTGGCGCCTTGTCTCCGACCCCTACAGCCTGCCGCGCTGGTGGCCGCGAACGGGCCGGGTCGAGAACGTCGAAGGGGGCGGTGGACGCCGGACCCGCTGGACGCAGGTGCTGGAGACGGCTGAGGGGCGGGGGGTACGGGCCGACTTCCGCTGCGTCAGCTCGGCGGAGAAGGAGCGCTACGTCTGGGAGCAGGAGCTGGCGGGGACGCCGTTCGAGCGGCACCTGAAGGGGCTGCAGGTGGAGGTGAGGATGCGCGAGCGGGACGGCGGCACCGAGGTCAGCATCGCCGAGGAGCAGTCGCTGAAAGGAATGTCAAAGCTCGGCTCGCCGCTGATGCGCCGGGCGCGCGGCGACGTCCTCGACGAAGCGCTGGATGGGATCGAGAGGGCGCTGGGATGAGCGCTCTGTTCAGTTGTTCCTTTTCGTTGTCCAGGACCGAAAAGGAACAGGCGAATCGATGATTGGGCCGCGGCGGGACGTGAAGTGGTGGGGATGGGGGGACCCTGCGGTTGAGCCGACGCTCGACGACAAGGCGCTGGGGGTGCTGCGGGAGCGGATCGGAGATCTGGAGCCGTGGCCGCTGGCGCGGTCCCTCGAGGCGGTTGAGCTTGCTGCTGCGGAGGGGCTGCCGAAGCCGCTGATCGACGTGGTGGGGGAGGGCAACGTCTTCACCTCGGATGAGGATCGGCTGCGCCACTCGACCGGGCGCGGCTATGTCGACCTGGCGCGGCTACGCAACGGGGCGCTGGAGAACGCGCCCGATGCCGTGGTGATGCCCAAGGACGCCGAGGCGTTGCGCCGCGTCATCGATGTCTGCACCGCCGAGGGCATCGCGATCGTCCCCTTCGGCGGTGGCACCAGCGTCGTCGGCGGGGTGGAGCCGCTGCGCGGTTCCCACAGCCGCCTCATCAGCCTCGACCTCCGGGCGCTGCAGGACGTGAGCGTCGACCGCCGCTCGCTCCACGCCCGCCTCGGCGCCGGCCTCCGCGGGCCCGAGGCGGAGGCGGCGCTGGGGCGCGAGGGGCTGACTCTTGGTCACTTCCCGCAGTCGTTCGAGTACGCGACGATCGGCGGCTTTGCCGCCACCCGCTCCGCCGGTCAGGCTTCGAGTGGCTACGGGCGCTTCGATTCGCTCGTCAGTTCTGTCCGCCTCCTGGCACCGACCGGCGAGCTGCAGACGCTGGAGACCCCGCACACCGCCGCCGGTCCCGCCCTGCGCGAGCTGGTGGTCGGCTCCGAGGGCGTCCTCGGCGTCATCCCCGACGTCACCGTGCGGGTTCGCCCGGCGCCCACTGTGCGCCGCTATGAGGCCTGGATGGCCGAGAGCTTCGACGCCGGGGCGGAGATCGTCCGGGCTCTGGCGCAGGGACCAGGGCTGCCGGAGATCATCCGCGTCTCCGACGAGGAGGAGACCGAAGGGACGCTGGCGCTCTCCGGTCCGCGCGGGCTCAGCGGCAAGCTCTTCGACGGCTACCTCGGCGCCCGCAGGCGCCGCGGCGGCAGCCTGATGATCGTCGGCTACGAGGGCGACGAGGAGCACGTGGCGCGGCGACGGGCCCTGACCGTGCGCGCCCTGCGCCGCGGGGGCGCCGCCTACCTGGGCCAGTCCGCCGGCCAGGCCTGGGAGCACGGTCGCTACCAGGGCCCCTACCTGCGGGACACGCTGATGGGGATGGGGGCGATGGTCGAGACGCTCGAGACCTCGCACACCTGGAGCCGCTTCGGTGAGCTCCATAGCGCGGTTAGCGACGCGATCCGCAACTCGCTCGCCGCCCAGGGGACGCCGGGGCTCGTCTTCTGCCACCTCTCCCACGCCTACGCCGACGGCGCCTCGCTCTACTTCACCTTCATCTCCCGCGCCCGTCGCGACGCCGAGGTCGAGCAGTGGGCGGCGGTCAAGCGTGCCGCCTGCGAGGCGATCGTCGCCCACGGTGGCACGATCACCCACCACCACGCCGTCGGCCGCGACCACGCGCCCTACATGGAGGCGGAGGTCGGCCGCGTGGGCCTTGACCTTCTGCGAGCAGCGAAGGAGCAGCTGGATCCGGCCGGGATCATGAACCCCGGCAAGCTGCTCGGCTGACGCGGCGCGGCGCATACCGGCGCCCTCGGTCGCTCGCGTGCAGAGCACGCCACGCTCCCTGCGTCCTTGGTCTGCTTGGCCGCGTCAGCCGAGGCTATTTTTCTTTCTGTTCTTCGATCCGCTTGGCGGCACCGACGATCGGGCCGCGGACCTCGCCGCGGAGGACTTCGGTGCCGGTGTAGGCCGGCGCCTTCTTGTCCTTCGTCGCTTCGGCGAGTGAGGCTTTCAGCTGTGATTCGTCGGTGCGGGTGACCGCCAGCTGGCCGAAGGTTTCGTTGGCGAGGTAGGCGAGGATTTCGATCGGGACTTCGACCTGGGCGTTGATGGCGCCGTTTTTGACGACCTTGGTCGAGGCGAGCGGCAGCATTTTGTCCTCGGAGGCGGCGAGCCAGATCGTGTAGCCGCATTCCCCGCTCGGCGGCAGCCCTTCGGCGGCGACCTGGAGGGCGAGGCTGTTTTTCACCCGCCCGAAGACCGCCAGCCCTTTGGCGTCGCTGCCGTCGACCGGATTGAGGACCGCCCGGGTGACGTTTTTCCCGGTTTTCACCGCCGCTATCGCCAGCGCTTCGACGTTTTTCCCAGTCGGTTCCGGCGCCTTCCCGGTCAGCTTGCAGCTGTCGGCCGAGGCCGCAGTCGAGCCATCTCCCGAATCGCCGTCATTGCCACCCCCGCTGACGAGGATGAAGACCACGAACAGCACCACGATCGCAACCCCGGCCAGGATCGCCCAAAGCCCCCGTCCCTCCAGCAGCTTCAGCTCCCTTTTCAAAGGCGGTTTCGGCTCGCCTTTCGGAAGAGCGGGTGGAGGCGGCTTCGGCTTTGCCCTAGGAGCCTCCGAAGACCGGACAACCTCCGGCATCGGCTCTTGCGGCTCTGCAGGAATAGTGGGAGGAGTGGGTTCCCCCGGAGGAGCCTCCCCATCTTTTGCGACGGAGGGGGAGCCCACTCCTCCCCCCGTCGGGTCCGGAATCTCCGGAGCAGGAATCCCTTCCGCTTCCAGCGCCGCTGCAGCATCTTTAGCACGCTGATGAACCTCCGCCACAGAGATCCCCAACAGGGCCGATAGATCCTCGTAACCTGCCGCACCCCGCTGGGCAAGCAGGCGCAGGATCGCCTTCTGGTCGTCGGACAGCGCCACCGGGTCGGAAGCCTATTAGTGTCCGCTGTCGTGAACGGAGACGCTGAGGTTAAGGCTGTGCATTTCGACGAGCTGATCGGCACCGAGTGGCTCAGCGACGACCCCGACGACGCCCGCGTTCGGCTGCAGATCCGCGACGATCTGCGCCAGCCCTTCGGCCTCATGCACGGCGGCGTGATGTCGACGCTGATCGAGAGCGTCTGCTCCCGCGCCACCTTCGGCGCCGTCTACGAGGACGGCATGGCGGCGATGGGCCAGTCGATCGAGGTCAGCTTCCTCCGCCCGGTTACCGAGGGTGGGGTGGAAGTGCGCGCCCAGGCCCGCCACCGCGGCCGCACCACCTGGCTCTGGCAGGCGGAAGTCCTCAACGACGAGGGCAAGCCCTGTGCTCTGGCCAAGATGACGATCGCGGTCAGGCCGCGCCCGAGCTGACTAGCCGCCGAAGCGGTTCGTGATCGGCAGCCGCCGGTCCTTGCCAAAGGCCCGCGGCGTGATCCGGATCCCCGGCGCCGCCTGGCGGCGCTTGTACTCGGCCCGGTCGACCAGCCGGATCACCTCGTCGACGGTCTCCGCCGGCATCCCCGCGGCGATCATCTCCTCGCGCCCCTCGTCGCGCTCGACGTAGGCCTCGAGGATGCGGTCGAGCAGCTCGTAGGGCGGCAGCGAGTCCTCGTCGCGCTGGTCGGGCCGCAGCTCGGCTGAGGGGGCACGGTCGATCACCGAGGCCGGCACGAGCTCACGCCCGGTGGTCTCGTTGCGTCGCCGCACCAGCTCGTAGACCAGCTGCTTCGGTACGTCCTTGATCACCGCGAAACCGCCGGCCATGTCGCCGTAGAGGGTCGCGTAGCCGACCGACATCTCGCTCTTGTTCCCGGTCGTGAGGACGAGCCAGCCGTGGCGATTGGAGAGGGCCATCATCAGGTTGCCGCGGATCCGCGCCTGCACGTTCTCGGCGGTGAGGTCGGGCTCGGAGGGCTTGGTCGGGTCGCGCGGCACCGCCGTCGCGGGCTCGTCGAGGTAGCCGCTGAGCGCATCTTCGTAGCTCTCCATCACCGGCTCGATCGCGATCTCGAGCAGCTCGCAGCCGAGGTTGGCGGCGATGTCGCGGGCGTCTTGCTGGGTCTCGGAGCTGGAGTGGGGGGAGGGCATGACGACGCAGGTGAGCCGGTCGGGCCCGACCGCGTCGGCGGCGACCATCGCCACCAGGGCCGAGTCGATCCCGCCCGAGAGGGCGAGGCCGAGGTGCTTGAAGCCGTTCTTCTCGACGTAGTCGCGGAGTCCGAGGGCGAGGGCGCCGTAGACCTCGTCGAGGTCTCCCAGCGGCTCGGCCATCGGGCCGGGCTCGGAGTGGGGGACCTCGCAGACCAGCAGCTCCTCCTCGAACTGGGCGGCGCGGGCGATCACGCTCCCGTCGGGAGCGGTGAGCAGGCTCTGGCCGTCGAAGACGAGCTCGTCCTGGCCGCCGACCAGGTTGCAGAAGGCGAAGTAGGCGCCGTAGGCGCGGGAGCGCTCGCAGAACATCGCCTCGCGCTCGCGGCCCTTGCCGCGGTGGTAGGGGGAGCCCGAGGGGTTGACGATCAGCCGGGCGCCTTCTTCGGCCTCCTTCTGCGCCGGCGGGCCGGGCTGCCAGACGTCCTCGCAGATCGTCGACCCGACGGCGATCCCGTCGACCTCGGTCACCAGCGTCTGGTCGCCGGGGATGAAGTAGCGCTGCTCGTCGAAGACGGAGTAGTTCGGCAACCGGTTCTTACGGTAGATCGAGGCGATTTCGCCGCCGGCGAGGATCGCGGTCGAGTTGTGAGCGTGGCGAGAGTCGCTTGGCTGCGCCGCCGGCTCGGCGAAGCCGACCATCGCGACGATCCCCTCGGCGTGGGTGGCGAGCTCCTCGACCGCACGCTGGTTGGCGCGCAGGAAGTGCTGCTTCAGGTAGAGGTCCTCGGCCGGGTAGCCGGGGATGCAGAGCTCGGGGAAGATCACCAGGTCGGCGCCGGCCTCGCGGGCTTTGTCGATCCACTCGGCGACCTTGGCGGCGTTGGCGTCGACGGCGCCGACGGTGGGGTTGATCTGAGCCAGGGCTACGCGCATCCGGGAAGTATCTCCCCGTTACGCGGCGGAGGTACTTTCGCGCGCCGCTAGGGTTTCCTGGGCATGCGCAACCGCCGACGTCAGCTGGCCGGCGCCTCGGCGGTTCTCTTCCTCCTCGCCATGGCGAGCCCGGCCGGCGCATCCCTCTCTACGCCGACGGGACGAAAACCGTTCCCTGTAAACGCAAATCGTCCCGTCGGCGAAGCGCAGCTCGCCTCCGATGCGCAGAAGCCCTTTTTGGCGCCGCGCTGGCGGCCGACCGACGGCAACGACCCGAACCGCAACGCCTACTCGGTTCCCGAGGCGCCGGCCTCGCCGGCCTGCTCGCCCCACTTCTGCGTCCACTGGGTCGACCAGGGTCTCGACGCGCCGAACCTCAGCGACCGCGACGGCGACCGGGTCCCGGATTTCGTCGCGACGGTGCTGCGGGTGGCCGAACGCGTACACCGGGTCGAGAACGAGAAGCTCGGCTGGCGCGAGCCGCGCAGCGACGGCCGCCGCGGTGGCCGCAACGGCAAGACCGACGTCTACCTCTCGCAGATCGGCGGCGAACTCTTCGGCTACGCAGCGCCCGACCGCGGCCAGGCGACGAAGGAGCACCGGATTCCGCGGCGGCTGCACGGCTACCTCGTCCTCGACAACGACTACAGCGTCTTCGAGTTCCCGGGGACGAAGCCGCTCGAGGACCTGCGGGTGACCTTTGCCCACGAGTACAACCACATCCTCCAGTTCGGCTACGACGCCTACCAGGACCCGTGGTTCGCCGAGGCGAGCGCGACCTGGATGGAGGACCAGGTCTACAACGGGATCAACGATTACCTGCGCTACGTGCGGCGCTGGGTGAAGCTCGACGACACGCCGCTGACTGCGAGCTCGATCAAGGAGTACGGCAGCGCCGTCTGGAACCAATGGCTGGCGCGCCGCTACGGCGCCGCGATCATCCGCAAGGCGTGGGCAGGGGCGATCGACTCGAAACCGGGTGGGTTCTCGGTCGCGAGCTACGAACGGGCGCTGCGCGTGAGCGGGCCCTCCGACTTCAGCCAGGACTTCGCCCGTTTCGCGACGGCCGTCGCCGAGTGGCGGACCGGGAAAGGGTTCCGCGAGGGTCGACTGTTCCCCGATGCGCGCCGCCAGAGCCACCTGCAGCTCGGCGGACCGCCGTTGACCCGGATGCTGAACCACACCACCTTCCAACTGCTGCGGGTGCGCCCGCACCGCGGCCGTGCCGTCGTCGTCGACCTCCAGGCCCCGCGGGGGACCGCGGCGGGGATCGCGCTCGTTGGCCGGCTCGGCAGCGAGCGCCACGGCCGGCCCAAGGTCCGCTTCGCCTACCGCGCCGGCGGCGGCCGGCTCAGCGTGCGGTTGCCGCGCCCCAGCCGGTTCAAGCGAATCACCGCGGTGGTCGTCAACGCCGACGCCCGTGCCAGTGGCTTCAACGTCGGCAACCTCGACTGGAACTACCTCACCGACGGCTTGCCGTTCGTGGTCAGCGGCCGCTTGGTGCGCTGAAGCGAACGCACTTCTCCCCGCATACCGGGGACAACTGCGTCCGGTTGCCTAGGAGCGTTCGGCGGCGAGCGGAGCGGCGCCGTTGCTGGAGGCGGCGGCCTTTTTCTTCTTCGCCTTCTTCTTCGCGGGCGCGGTGGCGATCACCTCGACGGTCGCCGCCTCGAGGTCGAGGGCGAAGCTGTCGAGGTCGGCCATCGCGTCGTAGTCGCCGATCAGGCCGAAGTTGACCTGGCCGTTGTAGGACATGATCCCGACGCAGAGCGCCTGGCGGCGGGCGAGGGGGACCATCGGGAAGATCGACTCCATCTTGCGGCCGAGGACGTAGAGCGGGAACTGCGGCCCGGGCACGTTGGTGACGACGAGGTTGAAGAAGCGCTGCGCCGGCTGCAGGCGGGCCGCCTGCGAGGCGATCGTCGAGGGCGCGAAGTCGGTCAGCTTGGTGATGATCTCGGCGCCGACCGCCTGCCCGGAAGCCTTCAGGTCGCCCATCTCGTTGGTCATCAGCTGCAGCCGCTCGACCGGGTCCTCGCACCAGACCGGCAGCGGCGCCATCATCGCCGAGATCCGATTGCCGAGGGCGCCGTGCTCCTCGGCGGCGCGGACGCTGACCGGGACCATCGCCCGCAGCTCCAAGCCGTCGGTGTCGTGGCCGCGGGCCCGCATGTAGCGGCCGATGCCGCCGGCGACGATCGAGAGGATGACGTCGTTGACGGTGCCGCCGTGGGCGTCCTTGACGCGCTTCAGGTCGCCGAGGTCGGTCTGCGTCATCTGGAAACGGCGGTGGGGCCCGATCTCGACGTTGAAGACGGAGTCGGGAGCGGACATGCCGGCGCCGACCATCTTCGAGGTCGCGCCAACCCCCTTCAGCACCTGGCGCGGGCCGCGCATCGCGGCGCGGAAGCCGCGGTAGATCTCCTTCGGGCTGGTCAGTCGCTCCCGCCAGGCTTCGGTCAGCAGCTGGACATCGGTCGGTTCGGGGCTGGCGAGCCAGGGCGGCGTCTTCTCGGGCGCTCCCGCGGGCTCGGGATCGAGGTCGAAGAGGACGGTGGTGATGTCGACGCCGGAGACGCCGTCAACGAGGGCGTGGTGGCTCTTGCCGATGATCGCGAAGCGGTTCCCGCTCAGCCCCTCGACCAGCCACAGCTCCCAGAGCGGCTTCGAGCGGTCGAGCTGCTGGGAGAAGATCCGCGCCGCGAGGTTGCGCAGCTGCTCGTCGGAGCCCGGCGCCGGCAGCGCGGTCTGGCGCACGTGGTAGTCGAGGTTGAGGTGCGGGTCGTCGATCCAGACCGGCCGGCTCTGGTCGAAGGGGACGAAGCGCAGCTTCTGGCGGAAGCGCGGCACCAGGTGCAGGCGGGAGGCGATGTGGTCGCGGAACTCCGCGTGGGTCGGCGCCTCGCCTGCGAAGATCGAGGTCGAGGCGACGTGCATGTGGGCGCCGGAGCGCTCCAGGTGGAGGAACGACGTATCGAGCCCGCTGAGTCGTTCTGGCTTCGTCACGAATTCATCTTCGCACACGGGTCCAGGGCCAGGTAAAGCTCCGGAGAATGCGGTCTTAAGCCGAAACGTCACTTACGTTGCATTTAGGGAATGTGTGCGTCCGCTCACATTCGCGCTCCGAGGGGCCACCTAGCGTGTTCTCTCAGAAACGACCTGCCGAGTCCCCTCGCCTCTGAGCGCAGGGTCAGCGATCCAGCTAGGCAGCAGAAAGCGAGCAACTTAGATGCGAAAACTCCTGCCCGCGGTGGCGGCTGCCACCGCGCTCTCGATCGGCCTGGCGCCGGCGGCGGCGCAGAACCAGCCGAGCAACCATCCCGAGCGATCGCGCTCCCACGTCTCCCTGCACCTCTCGACGCACTCGGTGCTGAAGGGGAGGGGGCTGGCGGTGCGCGGCAAGGTGCGGCCGAGCGGCCGCCACCGGGTCAAGTTGGTCTTCCGTGGCCCTGACGGGGGCGCCCGGGGCGTCTGGACCAAGGTGAACGGGACCTTCGCCGTGCGCTGGCTGCCCGAGCGGACCGGCACCCACGCGGTGCGCGCCTTCGTGGTCCACGACCGGCGCGTCCGCGCCTCCCGCAGCGCCAAGCGCCAGCTGACTTCCTACCGCCTCGCCGGCGCCTCCTACTACGGGCCCGGCATCTTCGGCAACGGCGTCGCCTGCGGCGGCACCCTGCTGCCGGGGACGATGGGCGTCGCTCACAAGACGCTCCCCTGCGGGACGATGGTGAAGCTGCGCTACCACGGCCGCACGGTGACGGTCCCGGTGATCGACCGCGGCCCGTACGTGGCCGGGCGCGACTACGACCTGACCTGGGCGGTGAAGCTGAAGCTCGGCTTCCCGGGCGTCGGGACCGTAATGGCCACGCGCTAGGCGCTACGAGGCCAAGCCGAGCTGGAGCTGATTCGGTGTCGGCTCCGGCTCGGCCGCCGTCTTGTCGCTCTCGAAGGAGGCGACGCGGACGCCGAGCAGGCGGACGGGCCGCTGCGGGTCGTAGGCGCGCAGCAGCTCGAGGGCGGCGGGGCCGACGACCGCGGGGTCGTTGGTCGGCTGCTCGATCGTGTGCGAGCGGGTGACGTTGGTCCAGTCGTCGAGCCGGATCTTGATCCCGATCGTCCGCCCCTCCAGCTCGCGCTTGCGCAGGCGGCGGCAGAGCTCCTCGGAGAGCTCGGCGAGGTGTCGCTCGAGCTCGGCGCGCTGGGTGACGTCGACGTCGAAGGTGATCTCGGTCGACTGCGACTTGGTCTCGTGTTCGGGGGTGACCGGCGTCTGGTCGAGGAGGTTGCCGCGGGCGTGGAGCCAGGCGCCGGAGCGGGGGCCGAAGGCGTCTTCGAGCGCGGGCCGCTCCCAGCGGCGCAGATCGGCGAGCGTCTTGATCCCCATCGCCTCCAGGCGCGAGACCGTTTTCGGTCCGATCCCGGGGATGAGGCCGGGGGAGTGGCCGGCGAAGCGCTCCAGTGCCTGCTCCCGGGAGAGGACGACGAGGCCCCGCGGCTTGCCGAGCTCGCTGGTGATCTTGGCCAGCATCCGGCTCTCGGAGATCCCGACCGAGCAGGTCAGCCCCGTCCCGGACTGGATTGCCGTCACGACCCGCCGCATCGTCGCCTTCGGCGAGAAGATCCCGGTCAGGTCCAGGTAGGCCTCGTCCAGTCCCACGACCTCGACCACCTCGACGTTCCGCCGCAGCACGTCCATCACCTGCCCCGAGGCCTCCCGGTAAGCGGGAAAGTCCGGCCGCAGATAGATCGCATCCGGCAATCGCCGCCGCGCCACAGCAGCGGGCATCGCCGAATGGATCCCAGCCAGCTTCCGCGCCTCATAGCTGGCCGTCGTCACCACCGCCCGCGACCCCGAGCCGCAGACGACCACCGGCTTGCCCCTCAACTCAGGCCGCCGCCGCAGCTCCACGGACGCGTAGAACGCGTCCATATCGAGATGGGCGATGCAGCGCTCGAAACTCACCCGTCGATGGTAGGACGGGGGAGGGACGGGACCCATAGAGGAGAGGCCTAAACTCCAGCCGTGGCTTCCCCGGAGGCGAAGAACCTCGAGGCGATCTCGAAGGCGATCGACCAGCACAACTCCAACTGCCCCTTCCCGGCGGCGGAGGTGCGGATGAACCCGTTCGAGGTCGAGCGGCTGGGCTGGGAGACGATTCGGGGGCTGCCGGTGGTTCCAGACGGGGAGATCGGCACCGGACGCTTCCGCATTGTCTGCTCGCGGGATATGGAGGACGACGGGCTGGAGGTCGTCGAGGCGGTGGGGAAGGAGCTCGAGACGGTGGCTCCGGCTGGGAACTGATTGCCCTCTCCGAAGTTTGGTGCCCTATAGGGGCCCAAATCTCGGAGAGGCTGGCTACACCCCGTTGTAGAAGTCGAGGCCGGAGCTTTCCATCCAGTTGATGACCTCGGTGTTGAGCTGGTTGAGTTCGCCGGTCCAGATCAAAATGCCCATCGCGATCAGGATCAGGCCGCCGACGGCGACGATCGCCTGGTAGTGGCGCTTGACGACGGTGAAGGCAGTCGTCATCTGGGAGAAGGCCACGGCGGTGAGGAGGAAGGGGATCGCCAGGCCCGCCGAGTAGACGGCGAGCAGGAAGGCGCCATGGGCGGCGGAGCCCGATAGCGAGGCGGCGCCGAGGATCGCTCCCAGGGTCGGCCCTATGCACGGGGTCCAAGCGATCGCGAAAGCGGCGCCGGCGACGATCGGGCCCCCTTTCCCGGCTCGCTCGAGCAGGGCGTCGACGTGCCACTCACGGTTCAGCTTGGTGATGAAGAGGGAGCCGACAAAGAGCACTCCCATGGCGATGATCAGCGCCCCCGAGATTTTTGCCAGCAGCTCCTTGTGGTCCTGGAGGACCGAGCCGACCCCGGTCGCGGTCAGCCCGAGGAGGATGAAGATCGCCGAGAAGCTGGCGACGAAGAGCAGGCTCGGCCCCAGCACGCGGCGCCAGCCGGCGCTCTCCAGTTCGCTGGCCGAGACGCCGCTCACGGCCGAGAGGTAGCCCGGGACGAGCGGCAGCACGCAGGGGGAGAGGAAGGAGACGATCCCGGCGGCAAGTGCGGCGAGGATGCCCACCCCCGCGGCGGGATCGGAGCTGACGGCGGCGATTACCACGACCCCTCAGGTTACCCTCACGGGCGTGGCGGCTGGAAGCTCCGAAGGGCAGCTGTTCAACGCGTCGGGAAGGGCGCGGCAGCTCTACGCCTCGCCGCTCTTCGCGATCGGGCCCTCCGAGCCGGGGCCGGCGATCAGGCGTGGCTTCCTGCTCTCGGTCCCGATCGCCCTCACTCTCGTCTTCGAGCTCGGCCTCGACACCGAGAGCGCCGGGGCGATCGCCACCGCCGCCCTGATCAACGGCTTCCCGGGCATGGACGCCCCAGCGCGGTCCCGGGCCGCCTGGCAGGCAGCGGGGGCGCCGCTGATCGGGATCGCCGCGGCGCTCGGCATTTTGAGCAGCCAGACCGGGCCGACCGCGGTCCTCGCCCTCGGCCTGCTCGGGATCCTCGCCGGCTACTGCTTCTGCGTCTCGCTGCGGCTGGCGATCCTCGGCCTCTCGGTGACGCTGGGGATGCTGATCGCGCAGGGGCTCTTCCTCCCGGCCGGGGATGCGGCACCGGCGCTGCTCTACGCCACCCTCGGCGGTCTCACCCAGGTCGCCTGGTCGCTGCTCGTCTGGCTCGCCACCGATCGCGACGCCGACGAGCCGGAAAAGGCCTGGAGCGGGAGGGGGGCGATGGCGGCCATGCGCGCCAACCTGACCTTGGAGTCGCAGAGCGCTCGCCACGCGATCCGCTTCGGCGCCGCGCTCGCAGCCGGCGTCGCTGCTTACTGGCTGCTGGGGATGGACGAGCACGGCTACTGGATCCCGCTGACGATCCTCTTCGTGATGCGCCCCGACCGCGGCGAGACCGACCACCGCCTGGCCCTGCGGGCGATCGGCACCGTGATCGGCCTGATCCTCGCCACCGCGATCGCCGAGGCCTTCGGCGGCGACGACCTCGTGATCGGTGTCGTGCTGACCGTCGCCGCCGCGCTCAGCTTCGGGTTGCTGACGGTTCAGTACGCGCTCTTCACCGCCGCGATCACCACCTACGTGGTCGTCATCAGCACCACCCTCGGGGAGCCCGCCTTCCAGACCGTCGACGAGCGCGCCATCGGCACCGTCCTCGGCATCCTCATCGCCTTCATCGCTTGGCGGCTTTGGCCTAATCCCCTCGGCACGGTAGATTTGGCCAGTCAGCCAAATATGGAGGGAGCGAGGAGTTGAGCAACAAGACGTACGTGATCGGGGTCGGGATGACCAAGTTCGAGAAGCCCGGCAGCAAGGAGGGCGACTACCCGGATTGGGCCAAAGAGGCGGGGGAGAAGGCGCTCGCCGACGCCGGCATCCCGTATGAGGACGTCGAGCAGGCCTACGCCGGCTACTGCTACGGGGACTCGACCTACGGCCAGCGGGCGCTCTACCAGCTCGGCCTGACCGGGATTCCCGTCGTCAACGTCAACAACAACTGCTCGACTGGCTCCTCGGCGCTGTTCCTAGCGCGCCAGGCGGTCAAGGGCGGCGTCGCCGACTGCGCCTTGGCGCTGGGCTTCGAGAAGATGGAGCCGGGCAGCCTCGGGGTCAAGTACACCGACCGCACCAACGCCCTCGACAAGCACGCGATGCGGATGTTCGAGATCCGCGACCCCGAGCAGTCGCCGCCGGCGCCGCAGATGTTCGGCAACGCCGGTCGCGACCACATGCAGAAGTACGGCTCCGAACCCGACCACTACGCCTGGATCGGCTGGAAGAACCACAAGCACTCGGTCAACAACCCTTACGCCCAGTTCCAGGACGAGTACTCGCTGGAGGACATTAAGGCGGCGAAGATGATCCACGACCCGCTGACCAAGCTGCAGTGCTCGCCGACCTCCGACGGCTCGGCCTGCGCGATCGTCGCCTCTGAGGCCTATGTCGATAAGCACGGGCTCTGGGAGCAGGCGGTCGAGATCGCCGGCCAGTCGATGGTCACCGACCTCAGCTCGACCTTCGACGAGAACGCCGACTGCATGACGATTGTCGGCTCCGACATGTCGAGGACCGCGGCCGACGCGGCATACGCGGAGGCGGGAGTCGCGGCGGAGGAAGTCGACGTCTGCGAGCTCCACGACTGCTTCAGCGCCAACGAGCTCATCACCTACGAAGCGCTGGGGTTCGCCGCAGAGGGCGAGGCGCACAAGCTGGTCGAGGAAGAAGCGACCACCTACGGCGGCACGGTCGTCGTCAACCCCTCGGGCGGGCTGATCTCCAAGGGGCACCCGCTGGGGGCGACCGGCCTCGCGCAGTGCTCGGAACTGACCTGGCAGCTGCGCGGCGAAGCCGACAAGCGCCAGGTCGAGGGCGCGAAGGTGGCGCTCCAGCACAACATCGGCCTCGGCGGAGCCGCCGTGGTCACGGTCTACAAACCGGCGGCCTAGGGAAGGCCGCCGCAACGGAGGAGGAGCACGATGGCGAAGCAGCGGCGTTCACTCAGCGGCAAGGTCGTGGCGATCACCGGCGGTGCCCGGGGGATCGGCAAGGCGACGGCCCAGGCGCTGGTAAGGAAGGGGTGCCGCGTCGCCATCGGCGACCTCGACCTCGAGCTGGCCGAGAAGACCGCGGCTGAGCTCGGCGGCGGCACCGTCGCGCTCTCGCTCGACGTCACCGATCGCTCCTCCTTCGCCCACTTCCTCGACGAGGCCGAACGGCAGCTCGGGCCGATCGACGCTGTCGTCAACAACGCCGGGATCATGCCGGTGACCCCGTTCGAGGACGAGAGCGAGGAGTCGATCCACCGCCAGATCGACATCAACCTCCACGGCGTCATCACCGGCACCCAGCTGGCGATCAAGCGCCTGCGCACGCGGCGCAGCGGTTACATCGTCAACATCGCCTCGCAGGCCGGAAAATCGGGCGTGCCGGGGATTGCCACCTACTCGGGCACCAAGCACGCCGTCGTCGGCATCAGCGAGGCGGTGCGGACGGAGCTGCGGGGGAGCGGCGTCGAGGTCCTCTGCGTGATGCCGACCGTCGTCAACACCGAGCTGACCAGCGGCGTCGGCCAGAAATGGGTGAAGCCGGTCGAGGCCTCCGACGTCGCGAACGAGATCGTCGACGCGATGGAAGTGCCGCGCTTCGACGTCTTCGTCCCACGCGCCAACGGCATCCTCTACAAGATCCTGGCGCCGCTGCCGCGCAGCTGGCGCGAGGCGCTGGGCCGGGCGATGAAGGTCGACAAGCTGATGATCGAAGTCGACCACGGCGCCCGTCAGGCCTACGAGCAGCGGGCCGCGGCCAGCGAGCCGGGCCAGGCGGAGGGCGAGAAAGCGCCCGAGCCGCAACGCGACGCGGCCTGATCTCAGCGCTCGCTGAACTTTGGGCGCCATAGCGCCGTAAATTCAGCAAACGAGCTAATGGGAAAGATCTACAACGCCACCTGGGGCCGGATGTTCTCGGCCTTCTACGACCGGGCCTTCGCGGCAACCGAAGAGGCGGGTCTGCGCGAGATGCGCCGCGACCTGCTGAGGCAGGCGCGGGGGAGGGTGCTGGAGCTGGGCGCGGGAACCGGCCTCAACCTCGAGCTGTACCCGCGCGAGGGACTCGACTGCCTGACTCTGACGGAGCCTGACCCGCACATGTTCAGGCAGCTGCGCAGCCGGGCGCAGGAGGTCTGTCCGGGTGCCGATCTGATCGAAGCCGGCGCCGAAGAGCTCCCGTTCGAGGACGACAGTTTCGACACCGTTGTGGTCACGCTCGTCCTCTGCACGGTTCCCGACCAGCCCGCGGCGCTGAGGGAGATCTCCCGAGTGCTCACACCCGGTGGCCAGCTGCTCTTCCTCGAGCACGTTCGCGCCGACCATCCCGACCTCGCCAAGTGGCAGGACCGCCTAGAGGTGCCCTGGCGCTTCCTCGGCGATGGCTGTCACTGCAACCGCGACACCGTCGCCGGGCTCAGAGCCGCCGGTTTCGAGCTATCTGACCTCGAGTGCGCCGAGCTGCCCAAGGCACCGCCGATCGTGCGGCCGCTGGTTCGGGGGAGCGCCCGGATCGCTGCATAAAGTTCGGCCGGTGCCGGGCGCAGAGATCGACTATCCAGCGGGGCCCGTTGCCGACCGCCTGACGCTTTGGCCTGTGGACGATGGCCGTTATGGCCTCGACGCCGTCTTTCAGGGAGCGTCCGGCTACGAACGCTGCGAGGAGCACCATGCGGCGCTGGTAGGAGTTGGCGTCAAGTGCCAGCTGCTGCAGAACATGGACAACTCGTGGTCACTGCGCTTCGGCCCGCTGACGGCGCTGGAAGTGGGAAAGGCCGTGTCGGCGTTCGTGCGATAGCCGGTTCCTTCCCGATTCAACGCACGATAATGGTGGTTATGTCAACCTGAGCCGAGAGGCCCGAGGGAGCTCTTAGCTTGCCCCTACGATCGCTGCTTCTAGGGAGCTCGTGGAGGTTGCGTCCTCAATTGGCGTGAGGCCGTTGGTCTTTGGGCCCTTGATCGCGAAGGACGGCGTGCCGGTGAAGCCGAGTTCTTGAGCTTCGGCGGTCGTTGCTTCGACTTTCGGCTCCAGTCTGGCGCGTTCGCTGTTCCAGCGGCTCAGGTTCTTGACCCCAGCGCCTTTGGCGATTGCTTCCAGGAAAGCGTCGTCGGCGTATGGCTTCAGCTCGTTGCCCTGGTTTCTGTAGAAGAGCTCGACAAAGTTCCAGCCGCGCCCCTGGTTCCCGGCTGCGAGGGCTGCGGCTCCCGCCGGCTGCGACTGGTCGTCGATGATCGTGTAGACGCGGTAGCTGATCTTGACCTGGCCTTTCTTGACCTGGTTTTCGATAATCGGCGGCAGCACCCCTTCGGCGAAGGCTTTGCAATATGGGCACTTGAGGTCGGCGAACTCGACGAGTTCAACCGGCGCCTGCGGGTCGCCAAGGACCATTTCTTTCTGCGGGATACCTTTCAGAGACCGGTTCACCTCCCGGGTTCCCTCGAGCTTGGTGTCGCCGCCGTCGCTGTCGGACGCGTTGACGACGATCAGGACGAGAACCACCGCGATTGCCAGGAACACGGCCCCGGCGGCGAGTTGGAGCAGTCTGCTTCCTGCGGTCGCCGTTGCTCATGCCCTGTCCGGCAGCGGTCCGCTCTCGGCCCCGGCGTAGGCGATCAGGCGGGTCGCGTTCAAGCCGAAGAGGAGCGTCATCAGGATTGCGCTGCCGACACACCACTGGCAGATCGCCTCGATCTTGAAGAGCTCGATATAGGTGAGGAAGACGCTGTAGCCGAAGCCGCCGAGGGCGACGAGGAAGCCTCCGAAGCGCGCCAGGTCGTTGGCGAAGAAGGCGCTCGCCAACAGGAGGACGTAACCGACGATCCCGAAGACGGCGATGTTGACGCCGGCGAGGTGCGCGTAGGAGCTCTTGGCGACGGTGGCACAGCCGCTAGAGCCTGCGATGCAGGCGGGTGCGTCGCCGCCGGCCGCCTCGACGGCGATGTAGGTGGCGACGCCAACCCCGAGGGCGGCGAGGAAGGCGATCGCCCGCCTCAGGGTCCACTCGCTCGGGTAATTCATCGGGCGGAAGATAAGGCCTCGGCGTAAAAGGCCGCTAATGCCCGCGAGAGCTTGCCGCCCTGCCAGGCCAAGGGCGACTCACCTTCGCCCTCGCTGACCAGCCGCGACTGCGGCAGCGCCTCGGCATAGGCAGCTGCCGCCTCGTACGGATGCCCCGGGTCGGCGTCGTCGTTGCTGGCGACGACCAACGCCGGCACCTGCAAGCCCCCCAGCTCCTCCAGCGAGCCGAACGGGCGCGACCGCGTCACCTCCCGCAGCGCCTGCGCCAGCGCTTCGAGGTTCTGCTGGCGCTGCATCCGCTCCCGCGTAAAGCGCAGCACCGATTTGCTCCAGCGCGCATCGATTCCCTGGTTCTCACCGATGTAGGCGACGAAGCCGTCGACCCCGCCGCGTTCCAGCGCCGAAGCCAGCCCGTCCCAGTATTCGAGCGAAGACTCCTGGATCTCTCCCAGGTACGTCGGCCCGATCACCGCCAGTCCGGCCAGCCGCTCGGGATGGCGGAGCGCGTAGGCAACCGCGGTGTGCGCCCCCATCGAGTGGCCGCCGAGGAGGAAGCGCTCTCCCTCCCCTATGCACGAGGAGACGACCCGCTCCAGGTCCGCCACCAGCTCCGGGTATCCATAACTCTCCCCCGGCGGCGCTGGATCGGACTCCCCGTGCCCCCGCGCGTCGTAGGCGATGACCCTGTGGCCGGCTCTCGGCAGGGCTTTCGAGCCGTGAAGGACGTAGCGGCGCGTCGCCGTGATCCCGTGGCAGAGGACGACCGGCGGTCCCTCCCCCAACTCTTCGCCGAACAGCCGCGGCGCCGGCTCGACCGCAAACGGTCGCTCCTGCAGCGGCATCAACCGAGCGCCGCGACCGCGCGCTCGAGGTCCCCGACCGACTCGTAGCTGCTGCCGGTCCGCGAGACCGTCTTGTGGCGGACAACCCCGTCGCCGTCGATGACGAAGATCGCCCGCTGCACATAGCGGCCGCCGGGCGCGTCCTTCAGCTCGGTGAGGCGCGCCAGCGGGCCGATCCAGCCGGTCACCCCATAGCGCTTAGCCACGGCCAGGTCCTCGTCGGCGAGCAACGGCACGTTCAGTTCCTGCTCTTTCACCCAGTACTCGTGCGAGTCGACCGACTGCGGTGAGATCCCAAGGACCTCGGCGTCGAGCTGGTCGAGGCGATCGCCTTCGTCGCGGTAGTTGCAGAACTGCTTCGTGCAGACCGTGGTCGCGTCGCCGGGGTAGAAGGCGAGGATCAGGTTGCGGCCACGATAGTCGGAGAGGCGGTAGGTCTTCTCGCCCGTCCCACGCAACTCGAAATCAGGAGCTTGGTCGCCGACGTCCAGCTTGGCCATGGAGCCAGCTTAGAGGACGCCTGGCGCTGCGCATCTCTGCGTCCTCGGCTTGCCTTTGCAACCAGCAAAGGCTCCGCCTTGCGTCCTTGATCTGCTTGGCCAGACGCCCTCTAAGGGCGCCTATTCCCGCTCGATCGTCACTTCTTCGATCGTGATCTTCCGCTTCGGCGTTTCCTGCGGCGTGCCGAGGGCGTCGATCCTTTCGACCGCGTCATAGCCCTTGCTGACCTTGCCCAGCAGGGCATATTCCGGCGGCAGACCGGCGTCGGGGGCGGTGACGACGAAGAACTGGCTGCCGGAGCGGCCCGGCGGGTCGGTCCCGCTCTTGGCCATCGCTACTACGCCTTTGGTGTAGGAGAGGTTCGGCGGCGGCTTCTCGTCGACGCTGTAGCCGGGGCCGCCGGTGCCATTCCCCTTCGGGTCGCCGCCCTGGATCACGAACCCCGGCGCGACGCGGTGGAAGGTAAGGCCGTCGTAGAAGCCTTCTTCGGCGAGGTAGGCGAAGGAGTTGGTCGTCTTCGGCGCCCGCTTGGTGTCGAGCGCGATCTCGAACGTGCCCTCACTGGTCTTCACCACCGCGGTCGCCGCTTCGCCCGGTTCGAGGACCTGCTCCGGGCCTTTGGCGCTGCTGCTGGTCTCCTCGTCGGAGCCGCCCCCCTGGCCGATCAGGACAGCCGCCACGACCGCGATCGCGACCACCGCGAAGACGGCGAGGATGATCCAGCGGCGGTCGGGCTGCTGCTCCACGGCGGCGAACCCTAGTAAACGTTCCTGAGGCGAAATGTCCCCCACCCCCCTGCTCACCCCGCTCGCTGCTGCCGTCCTCCACGTCGGTGACCCCGAGCGGATCCTCGAGGTCGAGTGCGGTGAGGGCGAGGGCGCGCTCTTCCTCGCCCGCGAGTTCCCGAGCGCCCGGGTGCGTGGAATCGACGCTGACGCAGGGGCGATCAGGCGGGCGAGGGCGCGCGTCGGCCTCGATCCCGAGGGCCGGATCGCCTTCAAGCACGGCGGCCCTCGCTCACTCCCCTTCCCCTCCGACCACTTTGACCTCCTTGTCGCCCTCGACGCTCGCCCCAGCGCCGGCGAGGCCGCCCGCGTCCTCCGTCCCGGTGGCTTCCTCGCCCTCGCCGCCGGCCACCGACCAAGCCCCCTGGGCGGTCTCGGCGGTCGCCTCTACCGCTGGCGCCAGGGGCGCCTGGGATTCGAGCCCATCTGGGAGGAAGCGGCCGGGGACGGCAGCTTCTCTGTCGCCCGCCTGCGTGGCGGTGGGCCGGTCGGCGGCTCCCTCTAGGCTGGGCGCCGAATGGAGATCGCCGGGATGCCACTGACCCTGCTGGTCAACCCCGCCTCCGCCGGCGGCAGGGCGCTGAAGCTGCTGCCCCGGGTGGAGGCGGCGCTCGATGCCCGCCGCACCGTCTTCCGGGTCGAGCGCACGCGCAGCCTCGAGCACGGGGTCGACCTGGCCCTGCGGGCGGTGGAATCGGGCGAGGTGCCGGTGGTGGTCAGCGGCGACGGCCTGATGGGCGCTGTCGGCGGCGCCCTGGCGGGCACCGAGACGCCGGTCGGGCTGGTCCCCGCCGGCCGCGGTAACGACCTCGCCCGCGCGCTCGGCATCCCCGACGATCCCGAGGAGGCGATCGAGGTCGTCCTCGGCGGCCACAGCCGCCTGATCGACGTCGGCGAGGCCAACGGCAAGCGCTTCCTCGGCATCGTCAGCGTCGGCTTCGACTCCGAATGCAACCGCCTCGCCAACGAAACCCAATTCATCCGCGGCAACCTCGTCTACGCCTACTCGATGGTCCGCACGCTGATCGGCTGGAAGTCGGCCCGCTTCACGATCGCAATCGGCGAGGAACGCAAACGGATCAGCGGTTACTTCGTCGACGTCGCCAACAACAGCGTCTACGGCGGCGGCATGTACATCGCTCCGGAGGCGGAGATCGACGACGGCCTCTTCGACGTCGTCGCAATCACCGAGGTCGGCAAGCTGCGATTCCTCAGCGGCCTCCGCGACGTTCTCAAGGGAGCCCACATCGGCAAGGAGGAGGTCACCACCTTCCGCGCCTCTCGGCTCGAACTCGACGCCAGCCGCCCCTTTCCCGTCTATGCCGACGGCGACCACCTCACCGACCTGCCGGTGAAGCTGCGGATCCTTCCCCGCTGCCTCCCGATCCTCGTCCCCGGCGACCGGGCCGCTTGATGGCGGCCGGCGGTGCCTCCGGCGGGCTCTTCGGCGCCAAGGTCGCGCTCTCCCGCGCGATCGGCCGGGCGAGCCGGGCCAGCGGCCACGGCGGCGGCACGACCCTGCCGGGGCGAGTGCTGCTGCGGCTGGATTCTGAGGCGATCGCCCGCCTCGGCGGTGGCTTGCATCGCGGGACGACGATCATCAGCGCCACCAACGGCAAGACGACGACCGCGGGGATGCTCGCCGGCATTCTGGCGGCCGACGGTCGCCGGCCGGTCCACAACCGCGCCGGCTCGAACATGACCTGGGGCGTGGCGACGGCGCTACTTGAGCAGCGCGGCGAGGAGGGCCTGTTCGAGGTCGACGAGGCCTGGCTGCCGCGGGTCAGCGAGCAGCTCGACCCGGCGCTGATCGTCCTCGGCAACCTCTTCCGCGACCAGCTCGACCGCTACGGCGAGATGGAGGCCCTCGCCGACGAGTGGGCGAAGACGGTCGCGGCCCGGGTCGGGCGCACCCGCTTCGTGCTCAACGCGGACGACCCGCTGATCGCCGACCTCGGGCGCGACACCGAGGGGGATCGGCGCGAGGGCGTCGTCTACTTCGGCATCGAGGACGACTCGCAGGCGCTGCCGGAGCTGCAGCATGCCTTCGACGCCAAGCACTGCCGCCGCTGCGGCCATCCCTACGCGTACGAGCGGGCCTTCGTCGGCCACCTCGGCCACTACTCGTGCCCCAACTGCGGCGCCGAGCGGCCGCGGCCGGAGGTCGTCGCCACCGCGATCGAGCTGCGGGGAATGGAAGGGTCAAGGACGAGGGTTCGTATGCCTTCGGGGGAGATCGAGGTCGACCTGCCGCTGCCCGGCCTCTACAACGTCTACAACGCCCTTGCCGCGATCGCCGCCGGACTGCAGCTCGGGGTCGCACCGGAGCGGATCAAGGCGGGGCTGGAGGAGACGCAAGCGGCATTCGGCCGGGTCGAGACGATCGAGGTAGCGGGCGTGCCGGTCTCGATCCTGCTGATCAAGAACCCCGCCGGTGCCAACGAGGTCCTGCGGACGCTGCTGCTGGAGAGCCGCGAGCGCGGCGGCATCGACCTCTGGGTCGCGCTCAACGACAGGATCGCCGACGGCCGTGACGTCTCCTGGGTCTGGGACGCCGACTTCGAGCTTCTGTCGGGGGCGGTGCGCCGAGTCGTCTGCTCCGGCACCAGGGCTCCGGAGATGGCGCTGCGGCTGAAGTACGCCGGCTGGCCGACCGAGGCGATCGAGGTCGTCCCCGGAATCGGCAGCTCGCTGGACGACGCCGTGGCGAGGGCGGACGGCAGGCTCTTCGCCCTCCCCACCTACACCGCTCTGCTCGAACTGAGGAAGCTGCTCGCCGACCGCGGCCTGGCGAAGGAGTTCTGGCGGTGAACGCGTCAGCGAGCGCGATCTGGCACGACGTCGAGTGCGGCGCCTACGCCGCCGACCTGCCGCTCTGGGAGGAGCTGGCCGGGCGCCAGGGCGGGCCGATCTTGGAGCTCGGCTGCGGGACCGGGCGCGTCGCCCTGCACCTCGCCCGGCGCGGGCACACCGTGGTCGGGCTCGACCGCGACCCGGAGCTGATCGAGGCGCTTGCTGTACGCGCTTCGGATATTGACCCCAGCGGGGTGGGGCGAAAATCGGATGCGCTTGGTGGTCTCTCGGTAACGGGGATCGTCGGCGATGCCCGCGACTTCGAGCTGGACGAACCGGTCTCTCTTGTCCTCGCCCCAACCCACCTGCTGCAGTTGCTGCCCGCTGCCGCCCAGCGGCGCGAGTCCCTGCGCTGCATTGCCGCGGCGCTGCGACCGGGGGGCCTGCTTGCCGCCGCGATCATCGAGGGGATGCCCGAGTCCGACGGCGCGCCTCCCCCCCTCCCCGACGTCCGCGAGGTCGATGGCTGGATCTATTCGAGCCTGGCGGTCGAGGCGGCGGTGGGTCCGGGAGAGATCGTCGTCCGGCGATTGCGACAGATGGTCTCGCCCGAGGGCTCCCTCAGTGAGGAGCCGAACGAGGTCCGGATCGCGACCTTCAGCGCCGAGACGCTCGAGGCCGAGGCGGCAGCACACGGTTTGATCCCGGCCGGCCGCCGCGCGATCCCAGCGACTTCGATGCACGAGGGCTCGCTGGTCGTCCTGCTCGAAAGGCAGGCCTGATGGAGCTCCGCGTCCTCAGCCTCTATCCCGAGCAGATGAACATCTACGCCGACCGCGGCAACATCCTCTTCCTGCAGCGGCGCTGCGAGTGGCGCGGAATCGGGTTCGTCCACAGCGGTGCCGGCCCCGGCGAGGCGGTCGACCCGGCCGTCCACGACCTCTTCTACATCGGCGGTGGCCAGGACCGTGACCAGCGCGCCGTCGCCGCCGACATGGTCGAGAGCAAGCGTGAGGCGATCGCCGAGGCGGCCGACGACGGCGCCGTCCTGCTGGCGGTCTGCGGCGGCTACCAGCTGCTCGGCCACAGCTACCAGCTCGGCGAGGAGAAGCTGCCCGGTCTTGGGATCGCCGACCTGGAGACCGTGCGCGATCCGGGCCCCCGCCTGATCGGCAACGTCGCGATCGAGGCCGACCTCGGCGACGGCCCGCGGCTGATCGCCGGCTTCGAGAACCACGGCGGTCGCACCTACCTCGGCCCCAAGGCGCAGCCGCTCGGCAAGGTGGTCGCCGGCCACGGCAACAACGACCGCGACGGATTCGAGGGGGTGCACCGAGACAACGTCATCGGCACCTACCTGCACGGCCCGCTGCTGCCGAAGAACGCCTGGCTGGCCGACCACCTGATCGCCCTGGCGCTCGAACGCCGCTACGGCACCCGACCCGAGCTCGAGCCGCTGGCCGACGAGCTAGAGGCCGCAGCCCACGAGTCGGCCCGCCAAGCCGCCCAGGCCTAGCTCTTCGTCTGTTCCTTTTCGTTGCCTGGGACCAAAAAGGAACAGACGAACTAGCGACCGGAAGAGCCGAAGCCGCCGGTCCCGCGCGAGGACTCGGTCAACGCCGCCGCCTCGACCGGCTCGGCGAGGGCGATCGGCGTCAGCACCAGCTGCGCGATCCGGTCTCCCGGCGCGACCCGGAAGGTCTCGGCCGGGTCGGTGTTCAGCAGCAGGACCCGAAGTTCGCCCCGGTAACCCGAATCGATCAAACCGGGTGCATTGACAAGGGCGATCCCGTGCTCCCGCGCAAGCCCAGACCGCGGCAGCACCAACCCAGCATGCCCCTCAGGTATCTCGACCCCCACCCCGGTCCCAACACTCCACCGCTCTCCAGGCCCAATATGAGCCGCCTCGCAGGAATAAAGATCAAGCCCAGCATCACCCTCGTGCGCCCGCGAGGGAACCCGAGCCTCCTCTTTCATCTTCACCACAGGCAGCTGCATCGGCGCGAAGCCTAGGGCACACAGCTCTGTCGAGGAGGGGTGGGGTGTCCCGTCACCAGACACTCAACAGCGAGCCATAGCGAGATGTGTCTGGAGATGGGGCACCCCACCCCTCCCCCCACCACAACCTTCAGGCCACAGCCAGATCCCTAAACCGATGCATCTCCGCCGAAGGCACCTTCGCGTGCACCAGCACCCCGTCCTCGCGCTCGGTCCGCTCCAAATCCCCGGCCACTTCGTGCAACTCATGCAGGCGCCCCCCCTGCGAATAGGGGATCAGCAGCTCGACCTCGGTCAGCGTCTCCTCGAAGGCCGCCTCGATCCGCTCCCGTAGCTCCTCCAGCCCCTCCCCCTCTTGCGCCGAGATCAGCACCGCCTCGGGATGGTCGAGCTCGGTTTCGCGCCGCTCCTCCTCCCTCAGCAGGTCGACCTTGTTGAAGACCAGCAGCCGCGGCTTCTCGCCGGCGCCGATCTCCTCCAGGACCTCGTCGACCGCCTGCATGTCGACCAGGCGCCGCTCCTCGGTGGCCGAGGCGTCGACCACGTGCAGGATCAGATCGGCGAGCACGGTCTCCTCGAGGGTCGCCTTGAACGCCTCGACCAGCTGGTGGGGCAGCTTTTCGATGAAGCCGACGGTGTCGGTGAGGAGGTAGTCACGGCCGGAGAGCTCGAAGGTCCGCGTCGTCGGGTCGAGGGTGTGGAAGAGGCGGTCGCGGACCTCGACCTCGGCCCCGGTGAGGGCGTTGAGGAGCGTCGACTTGCCGGCGTTGGTGTAGCCGGCGAGGGCGACGCGGGGCAGCGAGGAGCTGTCGCGCCGGGCCCGCATCACGCCGCGGTTCTTCTCCGACTCGCGGAGGCGGCGGCGCAGGGCGGAGATGCGGTTGCGGGCGAGCCGGCGATCGGTCTCGATCTGGCTCTCGCCCGGGCCCCTGGTGCCGATGCCGCCGTCCATACGGCCGGCGCCGAGGCGCTCGAGGTGGGTCCAGAGCCCCCGCATGCGGGCCATGTTGTATTCGAGCTGCGCCAGCTCGACCTGCAGCTTGCCCTCGGCCGAGTGGGCGTGGTCGGCGAAGATGTCGAGGATGACGGCGGTGCGGTCGATCACCGGCACGCCGAGCGCCGCCTCCAGATTGCGCTCCTGGCGCGGGGCGAGCTCATCGTCGCAGGCGACCAGGTTGGCGTCGGAGGCGGCGATTTCCGCTTTCAGCTCGGCCAGGCGGCCGCGCCCGAAGTAGCGGTCGGGGTCGGGCTTGGGGCGCTGCTGCGTGGCGGTGCCGACGGTGGCGACACCGGCCGTCAGCAGCAGCTCTCTCAGCTCCGCGAGCGGCTCCGCCTCGGCCTCGCTGCGGCCGTCGAGGACCCCGATCGCCAGCGCCCGCTGGCGCGCGCGGCGGTTGATTCCGTTTCCGTTCGCCGAGTTCTCCACTCAGGCTGATTGTAAGCGGGCGCCCAAGCGGGATAGGGTGGCGTACGTGAAGATTTTCGTGACCGGCGGCACCGGCTTCATCGGCGGCGAGGTCGTGCGCCAGCCTGCGTCAGCGCGGCGACGAGGTCGTCTGCCTCGTCCGCAGCCCCGGGAAGGCCGGGAAGCTGAAAGAGCTCGGCTGCGAGCTCGCTTCCGGCGATCTCGGGGACGAAGGCGCGATCCGCGCCGCGATGCAGGGCTGCGACGCCGTCATCCACGCTGCGGCGATGTACGAGGTCGGAATCCCGGCCAAGCAGCGCCCGGCGATGTGGGACGCCAACGTGGAGGGCACCCGGCGGGTGATGGGGGCGGCGCGCGAGGAGAAGGTGCCGCGGATCGTCTACGTCTCCACGGTCGGCATCTTCGGCAACACCCACAACAAGGTCGTCGACGAGAGCTACAAGAACCCCGAGACGGACTTCACCTCCTACTACGAGGAGACGAAGCTCGAGGCCCACAAGGTCGTCCAGGGGATGATCGACGACGGCCTGCCGGCGATCATCGTCCAGCCGGGCGGCGTCTATGGCCCCGGCGACACCTCGCAGGTCGCCGACCTGCTGGAGCAGTTCTTTGCCGGCAAACTGCCGCTGCTGCCTTTCCCCGAGTTGGGAATCTGCATGACCCACGTCGAAGACATCGCCGGCGGCATTCTCCTGGCGCTGGATAAAGGCGAGCTCGGCGAGACCTACGTGATCAGCGGCCCGGCGACGACGATGCGCGAGGCGGTCGAGACCGTTGCCAAGGTCAGCGGCCGCAAGGCGCCGAAGCGGGACCTTCCCACCGGCCTGATGAAGCTGATGGTCCCGATCGGGCCGCTGGTCGGCAAGGTGATGGGCCAGCCGCCGAACCTGCGCGAGCTGATCACCTCGGGCGACAACGTCACTTTCTGGGCGAGCTATGACAAGGCCGAGCGGGAGCTGGGCTACTCGCCGCGGGGGATGGAAGAGGGTTTGCGGCAGACGCTGGAGGCTGATGCGCGGTTCCCGGATCCCGTGGCGTGAGCGGGACCCGGGGGTAGGGGTCGGCGGACAACAGCGGGGAGGGTCCGGCGACCCCTACCCCCGGGTCCCTTTAGGCTGCCCGCCGTGCGACTGATTGACGTAAAGCACCTAGGGCGGCCGCATGTCATCGGCTGCTGGGAAGTTGATGGAGTTCTGGTCGATCCGGGGCCCGAGTCCTCTTTGGCGACCGTCGTCGAGGCGATCGGGGGTGAGCAGCCTCGGGCGGTGCTGTTAACTCATATCCACCTTGACCATGCCGCGGCCACGGGGGCGATGGTTCGGCGTTGGCCGGAGCTCGAGGTCTACGTTCATGAGCGTGGGGCGCCGCATTTGATCGATCCTTCGAAGCTGCTGGCCAGCGCCGAGCGGCTCTATGGGGACAAGCTGAACTATCTGTGGGGTGAGATCTTGCCGGTGCCGGAGGGCAACGTTCGCGTCCTCTCCGGTGGCGAGACCGTTCAGGGCATGCGCGTCGCCTACACCCCCGGGCACGCCTCCCACCACGTCTGCTACCTGCACGAGGAGAGCGGTACCGCCTTCGTCGGCGACGTCGCCGCCTGCCGGATCCCGCCCTCGGAGCTGATCGTCCCTCCCACTCCCCCGCCCGACATCGACGTCGAGGTCTGGGAGGAATCGCTCGACGCCGTCGCCGCCTGGTCGCCGCGGCGCCTCGCGCTCACCCACTTCGGCGCGATCGAGGACGACGTACCGGGCCACATCGAGAAGGTGAAGGCCAAACTGCGCGAAGAGGCCGATCTGGCACGGCGGATGGAGAAGCCCGAGTACGACGCCGACAACGAGGCCCGCATCCGCCGCGCTCTCAGCGCCGAAGGGATCGAAGGCGACACGGTCGAGGAGCTGCTGCAGGCTGTACCGACCGCCTACCAGTGGAGCGGGCTCGACCGCTACTGGCGCAAGAGGGCCGAGCGCGAAGCCGTCTGAGGTTCGCGCTAGGAGAGGTGCTCGCGCATCCGCTCGACCGCCTCTTCGATCCGCTCGTCTGGGGCGGTCAGGGCGATGCGGAAGAAGCCCTCGCCGCTGGGCCCGTACATCGAGCCGGGCGAGATGACGACGGCGGCCTCCTCGAGCACGCGCTCGCAGAAGGAGGTCGAGGTGTGGCCCTCGGGGACAGGGGCCCAGACGTAGATGGTGCCCTTCGGCGAGGCCACCTGGACGCCGATCTGGTCGAGCGCGGAGACGACGAGGTCGCGGCGGCGGGCGTAGGTCTGGTTCATCCGCTCGAGCGGGCCCTCGGGCCCCTCGAGGGCGGCGACGCCGGCCATCTGGATCGCCTCGAAGAGGCCGGAGTCGACGTTCGTCTTCAGCCGCCAGTAGGTCTGTATCGCCTCGGCGTTGCCGAGGATCGCGGCGCAGCGCCAGCCGGTCATGTTGTAGCCCTTGGAGAGGGAGAAGACCTCGACGCCGACCTCCTTGGCGCCCGGCGTGGCGAGAAAGCTGGGCGCGACATAGCCGTCGTAGGTGGTCTCCGAGTAGGCGTTGTCGTGGACGACGAGGATCTCGTGCTCCTTGGCGAAGGAGACGACCATCTCGAAGAACCCCTCGGGGACGATCGCACCGGTCGGGTTGTTCGGGTAGTTGATGAACATCAGCCGCGCCCGGGCGGCGACGTCGGCCGGGACCGCGCTGAGGTCGGGGGCGAAGCCCAGCTCCGGGACCAGTGGCAGCAGCTCGGCCCTGGCGCCGGCGAGGATCGGCCCGCCGGTGTAGACCGGGTAGCCGGGATCGGAGGCGAGGACGACGTCGCCGGGGTCGAGGAAGGCAAAGCAGAGGTTGTAGATGCACTCCTTGGCGCCGATCGCCGGGATCACCTCGCCGGCGGGGTTGATCTCGACACCGAAGCGGCGCTGGTAGAAGTCGGCAAAGCCTTGGCGGAACTCGTCCCGCCCGCGGTTGCTCGGGTACTGGTGGTAGGTCGGGTTCGCGACCGCCTCCTGCATCGCCTTGACAACGTGCGGGTAGGTCGGTTCGTCGGGGTCGCCGATCCCGAGGCTGATCACGTCAATGCCGGCGGCGCGCTTGTCGGCGATCTGCTGCTCGAGTTCCTGGAACTTGTACGGCGGGATGGCCTCGAGGCGCTTTGAGGGGTCGGCGATGCCCATGGGCGCGGGAATCTATGCGATCGGGGTGCTAGTCGCCGTCAAGCTCGGCGAGCGCCTGGATCAGCTCTGGTGAGAGCTCGCCGGCGAAGACGGGCTCGGCCCAGCCGTCGAGCCGCACCGCCAGCTCCTCGCCGATCTCGATCTGCAACTCCCCCCCTTCCAGCTCGACGACGAGCTGGTTCGGGGCGCCGCGAAGGAAGGCGGTGATGGCGGCGCCGCTGGCCCCGGTCCCGGAGGAGAGCGTCTCCCCCACGCCGCGCTCGAAGATCCGCGCCCGGACCCGGTTGCCCTCGACGGCGAGGAAGCTGACGTTGGTGCGGTTGGGGAAGAGCTCACTGCTTTCGATCCCGGGGCCGATCGCGCCGAGGTCGAGCTCATCGAGCTCGCCGGCGCCAACGACGATCGCGCACTGCGGGTTGCCGATCGAGACGTGCTGGAACTCCCACGTGCGGCCGCCCGACTCCAGCGTCCCGCGGCCGTCCTCGGGGCCCGAGGGGAAGTCCTTCGAGGTGGTCGAGGCGCGCCCCATGTCGACCGAGCAGGTGAGCTCGCCGGTGATGGTAGGCCGGATCGGCCCGGCGACGGTACTGATCGCGAACTCGTCCTCATCGGTCCAGCCGTTGCGGCGTAGGTAGAGGATCGCCTCGCGGGCGCCGTTGCCGGAGAGCTCGGCTTCGGAGCCGTCGGGGTTGAAGATCCGCAGCTCGGCGACGAACTCCGGGTCCTCACTCTTCGAGAGCAGCAGCACCCCGTCGGAGCCGATCCCGAAGTGCTGGTCGCATAGCCACTCGACCCGCGTCGTCGTCAACTCCCAGGGGAGCCTGTCGCGCTCGAAGATCAGGTAGTCGTTGCCGAGGGCCTGCCACTTCTCGAATTTCACGGCGCCAGCCTATTCAGAATCGCCACCGCGACCTCCTCGTCGCTCAGGCCCGTCCTCTCGACGAACTCGAGGTTGGGAACTTTCCGCATCCAGGTCGAGCTGGCGGCGGGCGTAGTTGCGGGAGCGCTTCTTCATCGCCTCGAGGTCGCCGGCGAGGAGCTCGTCGAAGCCGAGGGCTTTGCGGGCGGTGCGGCCCGGGCCGAGGGCGTCGGCGCGGCGGGCCTCCTCGGCAGCACCGCCGGCGACGATCGCCTCGGCGCGGGCGTTGATCCGCTCGTAGAGCTGGGCGCGGTCCATGTCGAGGCCGAAGATCGTCGTCGGGTGCCTGGTCTCGGTGGACCAGAGCTCGGACTCCTCCGATTCGGACGGGACCTTCTTCAGCGAGAGATCGGCGAGCGCCGCCCGCAGATAGAGGCCGGTGCCCCCGACCACGATCGGCCTCCGCCCCGCTTCCAGCGCCGCGTCGATCTCCCGGTGGGCGAGCGGCATGTAGTCGCCGACGGAGAAGTCGGAGGTGACCGGCACGAAGCCCAGCAGGCGATGCTCGAGCCGCTCCTGCTCCTCCGCGGTGGCGGTCCCGGTTAGCACCTCGAGGTCCTCGTAGACCTGCAGGGCATCGCAGTTGATCGCCACCGGGTCCTCTCCGCGCTCGCGCAGCAGCTCTCCAAGAGCCACGGCGACGCCGGTCTTGCCGACCCCAGTGGGGCCGAAGATGCCGACGACTCTCAAAGCAGGGGCGTCAGCGGGCGCGCCAGGACGCCGCTCAGCGTCTGCGAGGTCGCGCTTTCGATCTCCACCTCGACCAGCTCGCCGGCTTCGGCGACGCCGTCGAAGTTGACCGCCTTGCCGTGGCGGGTGCGGCCGCGCAGCTTCGTCTCATCGGTGCGGCTGGTGCCTTCGACCAGCACCTCCATTGTCCGGCCGACGAAGCGCTGCGCCCTTTCGGCGGCGCGGCGCTGGACGACCTCGACCAGCCGTTCCAGCCGCTCCACCTTGACGGGATGCGGTAGCTGCTCCTCCATTGTCGCCGCCTCGGTTTCCCGCCGCGGCGAGAAGATGAAGGTGAAGGCGCCGTCGTAGCCGACCTCCTCCGCCACTTCCAGCGTTTCCTCGAAGTCGCGCTCGGTCTCGCCCGGGAAGCCGACGATGATGTCGGTGGTGATCGCGCAGTCGGGCACGTGCTCGCGGATCAGAGCCACCCGGTCCATGTAGCGGCTGCGGTTATAGGTGCGGCGCATCCGTTTGAGGACGGCGCTCGAGCCCGATTGCAGGGGCAGATGGATCTGCTCGCAGAGCGCCTGCAGCTCGGCATGAGCCACGATTACGTCCTCCTTCATGTCCTTCGGGTGCGGGCTGGTGTAGCGGATCCGGTCGATCCCCTCGATCGCGTCGACCCGGCGCAGCAGGTCGGAGAACCCGATCCGCTTCGCCGGCGGCAGATCCCGACCGTAGCTGTTGACGTTCTGGCCGAGCAGGGTCACCTCGCGCACCCCGTCGGCAGCCAGCCGCTGCGCCTCGACGAGCAGCTCGTCGGGGTCCCGGCTGACCTCGCGCCCCCTGGTCGAGGGGACGATGCAGTAGGAGCAGACGCAGTTGCAGCCCTGGGAGATCTGCAGCCAGCCCTGGAACTCGCGCTCGCGGCGGGTCGGCAGATGGCCGGAGAAGTCCTCGAACTCGAAGTAGCCCTGGGCGCTGAGCGAGTCGCTATTGAGGAACTCGGCGAGCTTGTGGATCTGGCCCGGGCCGAAGGCGACGTCGACGAAGGGAAAGCGCTCGAAGACCTCCTCCTTGACCGACTGCGCCCAGCAGCCGCCGACCCCGACCACCCGCTCGGGATCTTCGGACTTCAACCGCTTCGCCTCGCCGAGGTGGGCGATGAAGCGGCTGTCGGCGGACTCCCGGATCGAGCAGGTGTTGAAGAGGATCAGGTCGGCTTCGCCGCGCTCGGAGGCCTCCTCGTACCCCAACGAAGAGAGCATCCCCCGCATCCGCTCGGAGTCGTGCACGTTCATCTGGCACCCGAACGTCGTTACATGAAATTTCTGGGCCATCGGAATCAGCTTAGCGACGGATAGACCAAGCAGATCAAGGACACAGGGAGCGCCGCGTGCTCTGCACGCAAGCGACTGAGGACGCAGATATGCGCCGGTCTATTCGACGGTAAGAGTGCCTTCCATTCCTGCTTCCCGATGACCGGGAACGGAGCAGAAGAAGGTATAGGTGCCGGGTTTCAGATCGGCCGAAAGCGATTCTTCGCCTTCGATGATCGGTTCGAAGCCGGCGAGTTCTTTCCCGTCTTCTTCGATCACCACGTTGTGTTCGAGCGGCGCTGGGTTGGTGAAGTCGATCGTGACTTTCCCGGCTTTCGCGGTCAGATCGGTCTGGTCGAAAGCGAGGGCCGCAGCGTCAGCTGCCAGGTCCAGCGTCGTCGAGGCTTCGGCGCCCTTCGAACCCTGTTTGCCGCCCGCTTCTTCCTGTGAGCCTTCGGTCGGGCCCACCGGTTCTTCTTCACCAGGCACGGCTTCTTCGGCTTCTTCTTCGCCCTCCTCGGTTTCGCCGCCCTGGGCGCCGCCTTCGTTCGAGAAACCGCCCGTGCCTTCGGCCTCTTCGAGCTCCTTGGCGGCTTTCGCGTACTCCGGCGCCCGTTCTTCCTGCTCTTCGGCGCCGTAGCGGACCGCGAAGGTGGTGGCGCCGAGGACGAAGATCGCGAACCAGGCGATGACGAGCGGCAGCGCCCGCCCCGGGAAGCCTTTGAGTTTCAGGCCGGCAAAGCTGACGACCAGCGCCGAGGTGGCGAGGACGATGCCGCAGGCGTAAAAGAGAGTCTCGTTGCTCATAACGCAGGCGCGATCCTATAGAGGTCTGCGCTCCGCCCGCCTCGAGGCGAAAACGGCCTACGCCGCCCTCGCCTCGGCCGCCGCCGGAGGGGTCTCCTCCGCGACCGGCTGAGCCGGTTCGCCGTCGATCCCCAGCGCCGTCCGGATCTTCGTTTCCAGCTCCAGGGCCAGCTCCGGGTTGTCGACCAGGAACTGTTTGGCGTTGTTGCGGCCCTGGCCGAGGCGGGTCTCGCCGTAGGAGAAGAAGGAGCCCGATTTCTGGACCAGGTCCTGCTCGATCCCGAAGTCGAGCAGCCCGCCCTCGCGCGAGATCCCGACCCCGTACTCGATGTCGAATTCGGCCTGGCGGAAAGGAGATGCCACCTTGTTCTTGACGACTTTGACACGAACCCGGTTGCCGACCGCCTCGGTCCCTTCCTTCAGGGTCTCGATCCGGCGGATGTCGAGCCGCTGAGAGGCGTAGAACTTCAGTGCCCGTCCTCCCGGCTGGGTCTCCGGCGAGCCGAACTGGACGCCGACCTTTTCCCGGATCTGGTTGGTGAAGATGCAAACCGTGTTGGTCCGGTTGAGGTTGCCGGCCAGTTTCCGCATCGCCTGCGACATCAGCCGCGCCTGCAGGCCGACCGTGGTGTCCCCGATCTGGCCGTCCAGCTCAGCTTTCGGGGTCAGCGCCGCGACCGAGTCGATCGCGACCACGTCCACCGCGGCGGAGGCGATCAGGCGATCGGCGATCTGCAGCGCCTGCTCACCGTAGTCGGGCTGGGAGACGAGCAGCTCGTCGGTGTCGACGCCGATCGCCCTCGAGTAGACCGGGTCGATCGCGTGCTCGGTGTCGATGAAAGCGCAAACCCCGCCCATCGACTGGGCCTGGGCGATGATGTGGTTGACAAGCGTCGTCTTTCCGGAGGACTCAGGGCCGAAGATCTCGACGATCCGGCCGCGCGGAACGCCACCGATGCCGAGCGCGAGATCGAGCGCGAGGGAACCGGTCGGGATCGCCTCGACCTTGACCGTGCCTTTGTCGCCGAGGCGCATCAGCGCGCCCTCGCCGAACTCCTTCCTGATGCCGCTGACGGTGTTCTCCAGCGCGGCGTCCTTAGCTTTCGCCTCCTTTGCGGAAACGTCGTTCAAGGTCGTTTTCCTATCTGCCATCTCGATCACCTAACTGCTGCCTCACCCGGGCAGCTCGACTTGTGCCAACGGCACGTAGCGCGCACCGGTCGGCTTGAGTTCAGAACGGTAGAGGGTCATCCGGCGGCAAATCCGTGCCTCCGACAGCCCTTTTGGGAGCTTCCCGGGCGGCTCGGAGACGATCGCCGGCCGCCTCGTCCCCCGCCCCTCGGGACGCACCCTCGCAACGGTCACATGTGGCCAGAACGGCCGCTTCTCCGGCTTGTAGAAGCCGCCCGCGACCAGCCCCTGCTCCACCCCCGCCTGCAACGCCTCGGTTCCCGGCGAGAGTGCCGGCAGCGCGTATACGCGCGCCCGGCCCCGTGGCGGCCGCTGCTCAGGATCGAGCAGCTCCAGCCAAGGCGCCGGACCGGCGTTATCCCTCACCATTGCGGCGATCTCCTCGATCTCCTTCTCGTCGCAATGCCCGAGAAAAGCCAGGGTGATGTGGAGCGACTCCAGGGCCACCGGCCGCAGGGCGGGATCGGCCAGCGCCTCCCTCCCCCACGCGGCGATCCCCTCACGGAGCTCGTCCGGGAGGTCGAGCGCGACGAACAGTCGCACCCGGGGGCTTTTCAGTCGCTCCTTTGCCACGACCGCCACGCTACGGGGCGATTACGCACGAAACAACGCCTCAAACAAAAACTTCGCGCGCTACTTCGTGCCCTCTTTCTCACCTAGCAGCATTCGCAGCAGGTGCATGCCGACGAGGGCAGAGCGTTCGCGGATGTCGAGGCGGCCGCCGGGGATCACCGGGTCGCGGGCGATGCTGGTGCCGTCGGCGAGGCGGGCGTTGAAGCAGACGTAGCCGATCGGCTTCTCCTCGGTCCCTCCGCCGGGCCCGGCGATACCGGTAATCGAGACGGCGATGTCGGCCTCGAAGCGCTCGATCGCGCCGATCGCCATCGCCTCGGCGACCTCGGGCGAGACCGCCCCCTTGGCCTCGATCAGCTCCGGGTCGACACCGAGCAGCCCAACCTTCGCTTCATTCGAGTAGGCGACGACGCCGCCGGCGAAGTACTCCGAGGCGCCGGCAAGGTCGGTCACCCGCGCCGCCAGCAGCCCGCCGCTGCAGGACTCCGCCAGGGCCAGGCGATGGCCGAGCAGCAACGTCGCCACCTGCGCGTCGATCGTCTCGCCATCGAGGCTGAAGGTCTCTTCGCGGTGGCGCTGGAGCAGGCCCTCACGCACCGCCTCCGCGACTTCAAACGCCTCGTCGCGGTAGCGGACGTCGATCTCGATCTCCCCCCGGCGCAGGCAGGTCGTCACCTCGACGGTTCCCAGTTCGAGCCCCTCGGCTTCCATCTCCCGCAGGCTCTTGGCGATTTCGGACTCCGGCACCCCGAACATCCGCATCGTGTAGGCACGCAGCGGCGTCGCCCGCTCGAGGACCTCCCGCACCGGCGCCGTCTCCACCGCCGCCGACCACATCGGCTGCAGCTCGCGCGGTGGACCCGGGAGAACGATGACGACTCGCTCCCCCGCCGGCACCACCAGGCCCGGGGCCGTCCCCACCGGATCCAGTGGCGTCGCGCCCTTCGGCAGCATCGCCTGCTTGCGGTTGGCCTCGCGCAGCGCCGCTTCATCGAGCCGGAACCGCTGCGCGAACCCTTTGAGGATCTCGGCGATCTTCGCCTCCATCGCCTCGTCGAGAACCAGCTCGCGGCCGGCAAAGCGGCCGACCACCTCAGCCGTGAGGTCGTCGGCGGTCGGGCCGAGGCCGCCGGTGGTGACGATCAGGTCCATCCCCTGCTCAGCCATGAAGCGCAGCGCCGCCTCCAAGTCGTCGGGACGGTCGGCGACCACGAGGATATGGGCCACCTCGACCCCGTACTCGGCCAGGCGCTCGGAGACCCAGGGGCCGTTGCTGTCCGAGATGCGACCGGTGATCACCTCGGTCCCGGTGACGACGATGCCGGCGCGGATCATGCGACCGGAAGCTACCGGAGAGGCACCGCCTGGCTGACGTGAGGGGCGGCCGGGCGATGTGGCTGCTTTGCCGTCTGCTCGTCCGATCCGCCTCCGGTCGTGAGTCCGACCGCGAGGAGCGCCGCCACCGCCGCGAGCGTCACGGCCACTGCGACCAGCCGCGGTGGAACCCTCCGGCGCCGAGTCCGAGCAACCCGCCGCGGCTTCGGATCGACGCCTGGCAGCCGCTCGCCCGGCCGCGCCGCCCCCTGGGCCTGTCGCTGTTCCTCGGCCAGGCGGTCGCCGTCGAGGCCGACCAGAGCGGCGTAGGTGCGGATGAAGGCGCGCGCGTAGGTCTCGCTCGGCAGCTGCTCCCAGTCTTCGCCCTCGATCGCCTGCAGGTAGCGGCCGCGGATCTTGGTCGCCTCTTCGACATCCTGCAGGCTGAACTTGCGCCGCCCGCGGGCCTCGCGAAGCCTGTTCCCGACGCCGTCGTCCATGACCCCCATTTTGCGACCTTTTGGCGGTCGCGCAAGGAATCCGTTTCTAGAAGGGGTTGGTTAGGCGTCGGGGTCCGACTCGACCGCAACCGGCTCGGGCTCGCTGTCGCCGCCGAGCACGCGGGACAGGTCTGCCTGCGTGATCAGGACCTGGCGCGGTTTCGAGCCCTCGTAGCCGGAGATGACGCCGCGGCGCTCGAGCATGTCGATGAGGCGACCGGCGCGGGTGTAGCCGACCCGCAGGCGGCGCTGGATCATCGAGACCGACGCCGTCTCGGTCTGGACGACGAGTCGGATCGCCTCGTCGAGAAGCTCGTCGCTGTCGGGGTCGAAATCGTCGTCTCGGCCCTCGCCTTCAGCCTCCACCGGGGTCTCCAGCAGCTCGTCCTCGAATTCCGGTTCGCCCTGCTTGGCCCAGTGGCCGGTGATGCGGGCGATCTCATCCTCGGTGATGAAAGCGCCCTGGACGCGGGACAGCTTCGAGGTGCCGGCGCCGCGGAAGAGCATGTCGCCCTGCCCAAGTAGGGCCTCGGCCCCGCCCTGGTCGAGGATCACGCGGGAGTCGGTCTGGGAGGAGACCGCAAAGGCGATCCGCGAGGGGATGTTGACCTTGATCGTGCCGGTGATGATGTCGGTCGAGGGCCGCTGGGTCGCCAGCACCAGGTGGATGCCGGTGGCGCGCGACTTCTGCGCCAGGCGGATGATCGAGTCCTCGACTTCGGCCGGGGCGACCATCATCAGGTCCGCGAGCTCGTCGATCACGCAGAGGATGTGGGGCAGCGGCGCTTCGCCTTTCTTCTTCCGCACCCGGTTCAGCTCGACCAGGTTGCGGGCGCGGGCCTCGCTCATGATCCCGTAGCGGCTCTCCATCTCGGTGATCAGGTTGGAGAGGACGTTGGCGGCAAGTCGCGGCGAGGTGACCACGGGGGTCAACAGGTGGGGAACGTTCTCGTAGTGGTTGAGCTCGACTTGCTTCGGGTCGACCAGCACCAGGCGTACTTCGTTCGGCGAGGCCTGCATCAGGATCGAGGAGAGGATCGCGTTGACGCAGCCGCTCTTGCCCGAGCCGGTGGTGCCGGCGACGAGGACGTGCGGCATCTTCGCGATATCGGTCCAGACCGCGTTGCCGTCGATCCCCTTGCCGAGCCAGGCGACCAGCGGCGAGGTCTTCTCGGGGCGTCCGGCGTAGATGTCGCCGAGGCGGACCATCTTGCGGGTGCGGTTAGGGACCTCGACGCCGACCGCCTGCTTGCCGGGAATCGGGGCGAGGATGCGGATGTCGGTCGAGGCGAGCGCGTAGGCGATGTCGTTGGCGAGCTCGGTGACTTTCTTGACTTTGGTTCCCGGGGCGAGGCGCAGCTCGAAGCGGGAGACGTGCGGGCCGCTGACGATGCCGACGATCTTCGCTTCGACCCCGAAGTGGCCAAGCGTCTCGACCAGCTTGCGCCCGACCGCTTCGTGGTCCTTCGGATCAGGGCCTTTGTCGTTCTTGCCGCGCTCGAGCAGCTTCGCCGGAGGAGGCCTGTAGTCGATCTCTTCCGACATCGTGACGCCACGTTTGCTGCCCAGCGGGGTGAGGCCGGCATGGGCACGATCGCCCTCCTCGACAACCGCGACGGCGTCCTCGGAGTCGTAGTTCTGGAGCTCCGCGGGGGCCTCCTCCTCCCCGTCCTCGGCCGGGAGGACGTGCGTCTCGTCCTCCTCAGCCTCGGCGTCGAAGACCTGGGCGTCGAATTCGTCCTCCTCGGCGAGGGCGACGGTCGGTTCGAAATCCTCGTTCTCCTCGGGGTATGAGCTCATCACGTCGGTGGCGCCGGCGACGGTTGCCGCCTCGGCCCGGGCTTCGCGGTGCTCGCGCCAGTCGGCGTGGGTCTTGGCGACGGTGCGGGCCGCCGTGTCGCCGCCGGCGAAGAGACCGCGGAAGAGCGCTCGCAGGCTACGGCCGATGCCGCGCGCCAGGTCGGAGACCGAGGTCCCGGTCAGCAGCATCCCGCCGACGACCAGGAGCAGGACGGTGAAGATGCGGGCGCCGACCTGACCGAACAGGTAGGTGAGCGCCGTTTCGGTGCCGTAGCCGACCTTGCCCCCCTCCCAGCCGAGGAAGAGGACGAAGACGAGGTAGACGCCGAAGGCGATCAGGAAGAGGGCGATCAGGTCGAGGTGGCGCTGCTCGAGACTCGCCGGCAGGCGCAGCCCGCCTTTCGCCTTCGGCTTCCGTTTCGAGGCAGCTTTACCGCGGCGGGCCGGTCGGCCCCGCTTCTTACGCACGAACATGGTCCCCCGTTCGACGCCGAGCCCCACTCCCCTGCGGCTAAATTCGCTCTAAAAGTCGCGCGGAGCGGGCAATTCGGCGGCTACCATCGCTTTCGTGCTCTCCGAAGTCGACCAGATCGGTGGCCGCGTCCTGATCGTCGAGGACGACGTCGACATCGCCGACGTCCTCCGCCGCTCGCTACGCAACGAGGGCTACGAGGTCCGCACCTCGGCTGACGGGGTCGAGGCGCTCGACGTCGCCGCCGGCTTCACCCCTGACCTCGTCGTCCTCGACCTCGGGCTGCCGGGAATGGACGGGGTCGAGGTCTGCCGGCGCCTGCGCAGCGACGGCGACGTCCCGATCCTGATGCTGACCGCCCGCTCGGAGACCGAGGACAGGGTGACCGGCCTCGACAGCGGCGCCGACGACTACCTGGTGAAGCCGTTCGAGCGCCAGGAGCTGCTGGCGCGGATTCGGGCTCTGCTGCGCCGCCGCCCCCCGCGGGGCGCGGCTTCGCTCGAAGTCGCCGACCTCACCCTCAACCCCGACACGCGCGAGATCCGCCGCGGGGAGCGCGAGATCGAGTTGACCAACCGCGAGTTCGAGCTGCTCGAGTTCCTGATGCGGAACGAGCGCCTGGTCGTCTCCCGCGAGCGCCTCCTCGACGAGGTCTGGGGATACGACCCGATGGCCGCCACCAACACGATCGACGTCTTCATCTCCAACCTGCGGCGCAAGCTCGAGGAAGGCGGCGAGGGCCGCCTCCTCCACACCAAACGAGGGGCCGGCTACGTCCTCAAGGCCTAAGTTGAAGCTCTCGCCGCGACTGGTGAAGCCGAGATCCTGGCCGGTGCGCTGGCGGCTCGCCCTCGTCTCCTCCGGGCTGACCCTGATCATCCTCCTGCTCTTCGGCGGCCTGATCGGAAAAATCGCGACCGAACGAATCCGTGATGACTTCAACGGCGAGGTCACCAGCGCCGCCAAGATCCTTGCCGGCCAGTTCCAGGTCATCTACCCGCCCTTCGGCGGCAAACCGGAAGCGCGCGAAGGTCCGCAGCTGGAAGCGTTCGTCCTCCCGGACGACGCCACCGCTCGCGTCTACGACACCGAGCGCCATCTGCTCAAGTACGCCGGCGAAGACCCTCTGGGCTCCCCGCAGCTCGGCCTCACCGACCACAACGGGATGCGGATCGCGACGGAACCGATCCTCGACGAAAACCGGGTCATCACCGGCTACGTCCAGTACGGGCGCAGCCTCGATCACGTCGACGAGACCGTCAAGCGCGTCTGGCTGCTGATCCTCGGCGGCATCCTCGTGGGGACCCTGCTCGCCATCGTCGCCGGGGTGGCGATCGCCCGCCGGGCGATGCGGCCGATCGCCTCGCTCACCTCCACGGCCCGCGAGATCGCCGCCACCCGCGATCCCTCCAGGCAGATGCCTAAGCCCGCCGACGACGACGAGGTCGGAGAACTGGCGCGGACGCTGGGGGAAATGCTCCGGTCCCTGGATGCCGCCCGGACCGAACGCGAGGGGGTGATGCAGAAGCAGCGGGAGTTCGTCGCCGATGCCTCGCACGAGCTGCGGACGCCGCTGACCAGCGTCCTCGCCAACCTCGAACTTCTGCAGGCCTCGCTGGAGAGGAGCGACCAGGCCGAGGACCAGGAGATCGTCGACTCGGCGCTGCGCTCCTCGAAGCGGATGGGCCGGCTGATCGGCGACCTGCTCCTGCTTGCTCGTGCCGACGCCGGACGCTTCGACGTGCACCGCCGCCTCGACCTGGCCGAGGTCGCGGGAGAGGCCGCGGCCGAGGTCGCGCCGCTGATGGGCGACCGTCGCCTCGTCGTCGAGAACGAGCGGCCGCTGCGGGTCGACGGCAGCCGCGACGAGCTCCACCGTATGGTCCTCAACCTGCTCGACAACGCGATCCGCCACACCCCCCCGGGCTCCTGCGTCGAACTGACCCTGCACGACGAAGACGGCGACGCACTGGTCGAAGTGGCCGATGACGGACCGGGAATTCCCGCCGGGATGCGCGCTCAGGTCTTCGACCGCTTCGTCCGCGGCCAGGGACCGGCCGATACCGCCCGCGGCACGGGCACCGGCCTCGGCCTCGCGATCGTCAGCGCCGTCGCCGAGTCCCATGGCGGCAGTGTCGAGGCTGCCGAGTCGAAGACGGGCGGCGCCCTCTTCGTCGCCCGCATTCCCCTGGCGGGCGACAGCAACGCTGTCACCAAACCTTTAAAGACGCTTTAGAGGCGGCCCCTAACTTTCCCGGTGGACGAGACACACTAGCCCGCCGGAGCTTCTCCCCAGAATCAACTCCGGCGGGCTTTTTCGTGCGGAAAAAGAAACGCCCGCCGGGGGCGGGCGTTTCCCTATCGCTTGTATCTCTCCCCTACAGTCCGCGCAGAATTTCGGCGGGCGAGAGGTAGCTGCTCCCTTCGAGGATGGCCGTGTTTTTCCCGGCCGCCGACGGAACGCCGACGATCGAGTTGACGAACGGGTCGACCGCCCAGGAGAAGAGGATTCCCCCGCAGCCGTTCGCTCCCGGGGCTGAGAACGAGTTATCGACCAGGCGATTGTTTTTAAGCGCCAGGAAGGTTTCCGTTTCTTCCGGCACCCCTGGACTCCCTGAGATCGGCGTGTTGGGAGCAGGCGGTGAGGTCGTGCCGGTGATCAGGTTCAGCTGAATCGGATTCGAGCTCGAGCCGATGTAGCAGTTGCTCCCCAGGAACGGGTTGCTCAGCTTGACCTTGACCGGGAGACCGAAAACGGTTCCGCTCTGGGTAAGCGCGTTGAAGAAATTCGCTTTGATCGACGAAGTCGAGCCGGCGAGTTCAACGGTGGCCGTGACCCCGGTGAACCCGTTGTTGATCGTTTCGTTGAACAGGTTCCGCAGGATCGAAGGCCACCAACCCGGCGCTTCGACACCCAAAAGCCCTCCCGGAACGGTCTGCGGGGTTTTCGAGAGCGTGATGCCGTCAGTGGGTGCATAAATGGTGAGCGGGCCCAGAATGCCTTCGGGTCCGCTGGCTCCACCCTTCAGCACGACGGGATTTTTGAGCGGAACCGTTTTGTTCCCCATCGTGAAGGTGCCACCCGTCGTTTCCGAGGAGAAGCAGATTTCCACAGCAGGATTGCTGAGCGGGCATTTGCTGAATTTTGCGAGTTCCCCGGTGAGTTCTGCTGATGCCGAAGCAGCTGGCACCAGCATTACTGCAGCCAGGAATATGGCTAGAGATAGCCTCTTCATGGACTGGTCCTTTCTTTCGGGTCCGTTCCCTGCCAGGCCCCTCCCGGCAGTCGAACGCGTTCCCAATGATCAGGCCGCTTGTACCAGACAGGTTGTCCTACGCGCTGGAGCTTCAACCATTGGCAGGTCTATAGACCTGATGGAAAGCCCTTTGCCACGGCGCGCTGAGTTTTCGGGCGCGTATCCTCGCGCCCTCCATAAGGGTCAGACCTCGATAACTACCGGCAGGACCATCGGCCGGCGGCGTAAGCGCTGCCAGACGAAGCGGCCGATCGCCTCGTGCAGGTCCTCCTCGATCAGGTGAGCCTCACGGCGGCCGGCGTCGGCTGCCTCGTCGAGTTGGTCTTCAACCAGGTCCTTGAGGTCTTCGACGAGGGAATCGGCCTCCTCGAGGAAGGCGACGCCGCGGAAGATCACCTCAGGGTCGGCGACGATCGAGCCGTCGTCGCCGGAGATCGTGGTGACGACGATGAAGATGCCGTCGGCAGAGATCTCACGCCGGTCGCGGAGGGCAGCGTCGTCGGGCTCGCCGATGTTGACGCCATCGACATAGATGACGCCGGCGTGAATGTCCTCGCCGAAGCCGGCACCGTCGCGGTCAACCTCCAGCGGCAGGCCGTTACGGCCCTGGAAGATGCGCTCCCCCTCGATCCCAACCGATTCGGCCAGCCCGGCGTGCAGGCGCAGGCGCTTGTAGTCGCCGTGTACCGGCATCACGTAGCGCGGCCGGGTCAGGTTCAGCATCAGCTTCAGCTCCTCCTGCCAGCCGTGGCCGGAGGCGTGGATCGGGGCGTCTTTGGCCGTGATCACGGTGGCGCCGATCTCATAGATGCGGTCGATCGTCTCGTTCACCGCCCGCTCGTTCCCCGGCACCGGGGTGGCCGAGAAGACGACGGTGTCGCCGGAGTGCAGCTGCACGTCGCGGTGGTCGTTGTTGGCCATCCGCCGCAGCGCCGAGAGCGGCTCCCCCTGGCTGCCGGTCGAGATCACGACGACCTTCTCGTCGGGGAAGTCCTCGATCTCCCGCGGCTGGATGAAGATCCCCTCCGGCGCTTTCGCGATCCCGAGGTTGGAGGCGATGTTGAAGTTCTTGCGCATCGAGCGCCCCACGAGCGCGACCTTGCGATCGAGTCGCGCCGCCGCGTCGATCACCTGCTGCACGCGGTGGATGTTGGAGGCAAACGAGGTGACGATGATCCGGCCCTTGCAGCGGCCGAACTCTTGCAACAGCGCCGGGCCCACGGCCGACTCCGACGGCGCGATGCCAGGTCGATCGGCGTTGGTCGAGTCGCCGCAAAGCAGCGTCAACCCTTCCTTGCCGAGCTCGGCGAGGCGGGAGACGTCGGCGGGGCGGCCGTCGACAGGGGTCTGGTCGAACTTGTAGTCGCCGGTCATCAGCACCGACCCGGCGTCGGTCTTCAGCAGGACCCCGCGCATGTCGGGGATCGAGTGGGCGAGGTGGATCAGCTCGATCTCGAAGGGACCGCAGCGCCTCTTCTCTCCCGGCGGCAGCTCCTCCAGGGGCGCTTTCTCGCCGAGCTTGTGCTCGTCGAGCTTGGAGCGGACCATCCCGATCGTCAGCAGGCCGCCGTAGATCTTCGGCGGGATGCCGATCTCGCGGAGGACGTAAGGCAGGGCGCCGACGTGGTCCTCGTGGCCGTGGGTGAGGACGATCGCCTCGATGTCCTCGGCGCGGTCGCGTAGGTAGGTGAAGTCCGGCAGCACGAGGTCGATCCCGTGCATTTCGGCGGTCGGGAACATCAGCCCGGTGTCGACGACGACGATGCGACCGTCGTACTCGACAACGGTCATGTTCTTGCCGATCTCGCCGAGGCCGCCCAGGGGCAGCACTCGCAGTTTGCTTGGCACTAGTTACTCACTCTCTTCAAAGGTTTGGATGTCTAACTGGCGACCGCGACGCCGGCGGCGTCGAGCCCGGCCTTGATGGCGGCCCGTTGCTCGGCGTCGGCGGATACCAGGGGAAGTCTCAGTCGGTCCGCGCAGAGGCCCATCATCTCCAGGGCCGCCTTCAGCGGGATCGGGTTGGTGGTCACCGAGGTCGCCTCGTAGACCGGCGTGATCTCGGCGTCGATCTGACGCGCCTTCTCGATCTCGCCCGCCTGCGCGGCGTCCCACATCTCGCGCATCTGATCGCCGACGATGTGGGAGGCGACGGTGATGCCGCCGCCGCCGCCGAACTCGAGCACGCGGAGGAAGGTGTTGTCGTTGCCGGCCAGGACCGTCAGCCCCTCGATCGGGCCCAGCTCCTCGTCGTTGGCCTGCTTGACGGCGACGATGTTGTCGACCGCTCCGAGCTCGCCGAGCAGCTGCGGGCCGGCGTTGATAACCACCCGCGCGGGGATGTTGTACATCACCATCGGCAGATCAGGGACGGCTCCGGCGACCGTTTCGAAGTGGGCGCGGATCCCGGCCGGATTGGGCTTGTTGTAGTACGGGACGACGACCAGGGAAGCGTCGGCGCCGGCATCGGCGGCCATCTTCGTCAGTTCGCAGGAGTGGCGGGTGTCGTTGGTCCCGGTGCCGCAGATCAGCAGCACCTCGTCCCCCACCTCGGCCCGCACCGCCTTCAGCAGCTCGATCTCCTCGCCGTCGGTCAGGGTCGGGCACTCGCCGGTCGAGCCGGCGATCACCAGCCCGTGCGAGCCGTGCTCGAGGAGGTGGGCGGCCAGGCGTCGCGCGGCGTCATGGTCGACCGCCCCGCCCTCGTCGAACGGGGTCGCCATCGCCGTAAGTAGGCCCTTGATCTCCTTCATTGCTCCAGGGTATCCCGTTGCGCGGCCACTCGGCTGCTAAAGCAGCTTCTCCAGCCCGACCGTGAAGCGGTCGGGCAGCTCTGCCACCTTGCGGCAGGCGAGGACGACGCCCGGCATGAAGGAGCGGCGGTCGATCGAGTCGTGGCGGACGGCGAGCGTTTGGCCGACGCCGCCGAAGATCACTTCCTGATGGGCGACCAAGCCGGGGAGGCGGACCGAGTGGATCGGCTGGTGGACGTGGCCGCCGGCGGCGTCGATCAGCTCCTGGGTGCGCTTGGCGGTGCCGGAGGGGGCGTCGAGCTTGCGGTCGTGGTGGAGCTCGACGATCTCGCACTCGGGCATGTGCTTGGCGATCGTCTGCGAGACCTCCATCAGCAGCACGGCGCCGATCGCGAAGTTGGGGGCGACGAAGCAGTTGGCCTCCGACCCCTCCGCTGCCTCGCGGGCGGCGTCGAGGTCGAAGCCGGTGGTGCCGACGACGGTGTGGACGCCGGCCTCCAGGCAGGCGCGGACGTTGGCCAGGGCGGTGTCCGGGACGGTGAAGTCGACGACGACGTCGGCCTCCGGCAGCACCTCTGAGAGCTCGGTGCCAAGCGCTGGGTCAGCCCGGCCCGTCAGCTCCAGCCCGTCGGCCTCTTCGACTGCTTCGCAGACGGTGGCGCCCATTTTGCCGGCGGCGCCGGCGACGGCAACCCGGGTCATGCGGCTACCAGGGCCTCGCTGACAGGTGCCAAGGCAGACTTGAAACGGCCTGCGTCGGCGCCGACGCAGGCCGCCGAGAGGCGGTCCGCGGCGTAGAGCTCCTGCGCCAGCTCGGTGAGGTCGTCGACCTTGATCGCGTCGACCTTGGCCAGCATTTCGTCGAGGCTTTCGATCGGCAGCCCGAACAGGGTTGCCCGCGAGATCCGGGTCATCCGCGCCGCCGTCGACTCCGAGGAGAGGACGAGGCGGCCCTTGACGCTCTCCTTCGCCCGCACCAGCTCCTCTTCGGAGACCGGCTCGGTGCGCAGGCGCGCCATCTCGTCGCCGATGATCTGGCAGGCCTCCTCGACGTTGTCCTCGCGGGTGCCGACGTAGGTGGCGACCATTCCCTGATCGGTGAACTGCTCGTTGTAGGAACCGACCGAGTAGGCGAGGCCGCGCTTCTCCCGTACCTCACGGAAGAGGCGCGAGGAGGTCGAGCCGCCGAAGATCGCGTCGAGGACCGCGAGCGGGTAGCGCCGCTGGTCGTCGCGGCGCAGGCCCGGCGCCCCGAAGCAGATGTGGTACTGCTCGGTCTCCTTGCTGAGGAAGCAGAGACGGGAATCGCCGTTGAGGGCGGTCGAAGCGGGCGCTCCCTCCCCCCCGCTCGGCGGGTTGACCAGCCGTTGCGCCAGCTCGACGATGCGGTCGTGGTCGAGGTGTCCGGCGGCGCCGACGACGATCTGCGGCGCCGCGTAGTGGGCGCTGCGGTAGGCCTCGATGTCCGGGACCGGGATCGAGGCGATCACCTCGGGTTCGCCGAGCACGCGGCGCCCGAGCGGGTGCTCGCCGAAGACGGCCTCGGCGAGGACGTCGTGGACGCGGTCCTGGGGCTCGTCGTCATACATCGCGATCTCCTCCAGCACCACCTGGCGCTCGGAGTCGATGTCCGGGTAGGTCGGCGCCAGCAGCATCTCGGAGAGCAGGTCGAAGACGGCCTCCGTGTGCTCGTCGAGGAAGCGCGCGTGCAGGTGCGTCGTCTCCTTGCCGGTGGCGGCGTTGACCGAGGCACCGAGCCCGTCGAAGCGCTCGGAGATCTCGATCGCCGAGTAGCGGGCGGTGCCCTTGAACAGCAGGTGCTCGAGGAAATGCGAGACCCCGGCCTGCGCCGGGGTCTCGTTCCTGGATCCGGTCCGGACCCAGAGCCCGAGCGCTACGGATCGGACCGAGGGAACCTCCTCGGTGACGACCCGTACGCCCGAATCGAGCTCGGTGAGCTTCGCGCCAGTCAACTAGCCGCGACGCTCGCGTTCACGCCCACCGCGTCCGCCGCGCTCGCGGTCGCGACCGCCGCGTCCGCCTCGGTCGCCGCCGTTGCGGCGGCCGCCGTCGCCGGAGCCGACCGAGGCCAGTTCCTCAGGCGATTTACCGGCAACCGAGGGGTCCTCGGTGAGGCGCAGGCCGATCCGGCCCCGCTCCTTGTCGACCTCGACCACGGTGACGTCGATCAGGTCACCGGCGCTGAGGACGTCGTCGACGGAGTCGACCCGCTCGCCCGGCTTCACGTTGGAGATGTGAAGCAGGCCGTCCGTGCCCTTGACCAGCTCGACGAAGGCGCCGAAGGTCGTCGTCTTGACGACTTTGGCGGCGTCGTAGCGATCGCCGATCTCGGCCTCCTTGGTCATCGAGTTGATGCGGGCGACGCAGCCCTCGACCAGTTCGCCGGTCGGCGCGTAGATCCGCACCGTGCCGTCGTCCTCGACGTCGATCTCGGCCTCGAACTCCTCGCAGAGGGCGCGGATCGTTTCCCCGCCTTTGCCGATGACCGCCCCGATCTTCTCGGGATCGATCTTGATCGACTCGATCGCCGGTGCGTGAGCAGAGAGCTTCTCCCGCGCTCCGTCGATCGCCTCCGCCATCTTGCCGAGGATGAACTGGCGGCCCTTGTTTGCCTGGTCCAGCGCGTCCCGGAGGATGTCGAAGGTGACGCCGGTGATCTTGATGTCCATCTGCAGAGCGGTGATCCCGTCTGCCGTGCCGGCGACCTTGAAGTCCATGTCGCCGAGGTGGTCCTCGACGCCGGCGATGTCGGTGAGGACGATGTAGTCGTCACCCTCCTTGATCAGGCCCATGGCGACGCCGGCGACCGGTGCGGTGACCGGGACACCGGCGGCCTGCAGCGCCATCGAAGAGGCGCAGACGGAGCCCATCGAGGAGGAGCCGTTGGACTCGAGGGTCTCGGAGACCACCCGGATCACGTACGGGAACGACTCTTCGTCGGGGATCGTCGCCAGCAGGGCGCGCTCGGCAAGGGCGCCGTGGCCGATGTCGCGGCGCTTCGGGCCACGCATGAATCCCGCCTCCCCGACCGAGAAGGGCGGGAAGTTGTAGTGGTGCCAGAACCGTTTCGTGGTCTGCAGGCCGAGCGTGTCGATCCGCATGTCCATACGGGTCGTGCCCAGGGCGACGTTGGAGAGGATCTGGGTCTCGCCGCGGGTGAACAGGGCGGAGCCGTGGACGCGCGGAGAGATGTCGACCTCGGTCTCGATCGGCCGGATCTCGTCCTGGGCGCGGCCGTCGGGGCGCTTCTTGTCGACGGCGATCGCCTTGCGGATCGTGTCCTTCTCGATCGAGTCGATCGCGGCCTTGACTTCGGCGACCCGGTCGGCGTCGACCTCGCCGTCCGCGTGGGCGGCGGCGTAGTGGCCGACGACCTCGTCCTTGACCTTGTCGATCGCCTCGTAGCGCTCGAGCTTTCCCTCGGTGGCGATCGCGTCGACGAGCGCCTGGCCATGGGAGGAGCGGATCTCATCGAGCAGCGCCTTGTCGATCTCCGGTGCCTCGTGCTTGATCTTCTCCTTGCCGACCTTCTGCTGCAGCTCTTCCATCGCGGCGACGAGCTTCTTGATCTCGGCGTGGGCGATGTCGAGGGCGTCGAGGATCTCGGCCTCGGTGACGCCGCTGGCGCCGGCCTCGACCATCAAAATCGCCTCGTCGGTGCCGGCGACGATGAGGTCGAGTTCGAGCTCCTCGTGCGTCTCCTCGGCCGGGTTGACGACGAAGTCACCGTCGAGCTTGCCGATGCGGACGGCGCCGACGTGGGCAGCGACCGGAACCGGCGAGATCGCCAGCGCCGCGGAGGCCCCGTTCATCGAGAGGATGTCGTAAGGGTGCACCTGGTCGACCGACATCGGGGTCGCGACCAGTTGCGTCTCGTAGTGCCACCCCTTCGGGAAGAGCGGTCGGATCGGGCGATCGATCATGCGCGCGGTCAGCGTCGCCTTCTCGCTCGATTTGCCCTCGCGGCGGAAGAACGAGCCGGGGATTTTGCCCGCGGCGTACATCCGCTCCTCGATGTCGACGGTGAGGGGAAGGAAGTCCACGTCGCGAAGGTTGCCGACGGTGGCGGTGCAGAGGACCATCGTGTCGCCACTGCGGACGACGACCGCGCCACCCGCCTGCTTCGCGAGTTTTCCCGTCTCGAAGGAGATCTGGCTGTCGCCGACATCCACCGAGACGCGGGTAACGTCAAACATGCTCATTTAGTTTTTTACCTCCGGCCGCCCGGTTGGCGACCCTTTCGCTTTCAGAACTCTCGTTCTCTAACTTCGACAAGGGTACAGGCATCGAAAACCGCTGGAGTGCCCGCCACTCCCGCGCGGATGCCGGACTGGAAATCGCGCTTGATTCGTGCCGCCACCGCCTCGTCGCGGCGATCGGCCTCGAAGCGGCCAAGATCGAGCCCAAAGCGCTCCACCCGCTCCCACAGATGGGGGTCGTCGACGCGGCCGCGTTCGTCGTAGAGCGAGTCGACCATCTCGAAGAAGTGGCCCTGGCGGCCCGCCCCCTCGGCGGCTGCATGTAGCGCCGGCGAGCGTGGGTGCTTGCTGGCGACCGGGAAGTGGCGGAAGACCAGTCGACCCGGCCGCTCCCGCAGGTGCTTCCAGTTGCCGGCGCAGTGCGGGCAGCCGAGGTCGGCATAGACGATCAGGCCCTCCTCCCCGTTGCCACAGACATGGTCGTCGGGCCCGATCGGGGGGATCGGGGCCGAGCCGAGGTCGTTCACGACCAGCTAGGCGAGGGCGTCGAAGATGACGTTGGCGCCGGGGAACTCGCCCGGGTTGGGCGATTCGTAGGTCCAGGCGACCACGCCCTCCTCATCTACGAGGACGAGGGTGCGGTTGGCGAAGCCCAGTGGCGCATCCAGGTAAGACCCGTAGGCGCGGGCGACCTCGCCCTTCGGCTCGAAGTCGGAGAGCAGCGTCGTGTCGATCCCGAGCTTCTCCCGGAAGGCCTGATGGGCGAAGAAGCTGTCGACGCTGATCCCGACCAGCTCGACGTCCTTCTCGGCGATCTCCGGCTTGACCTCCTGGTAGATCGAGAGCTGATCGCCGCAGACCGGGCTGAAGTCCCCCGGGTAGAAGACCAGCATGACCTTGCGGCCCCGGTACTCGGAGAGTGAGACCTTCTCCCCGTCCTGGTTGCGGAGGGTGAAGTCGGGGGCTTGCTCCCCGACCGCGATCATCGCCGCAGGCCGAGTTCTTTGACCAGAGCGCGATAGCGCTCGAGGTCGGTCTTCTCGAGGTAGCGCAGCATCCGCCGGCGCTTACCGACGAGCATCAGCAGGCCGCGGCGCGAGTGGTGGTCTTTCGCGTGGGCGCGCAGGTGCTCGGTGAGTTCGTTGATCCGCTCGGTCAACAGCGCGATTTGGACCTCGGCCGAGCCGGTGTCGTTGTCGCCGCGGCCGTACTTGCCGATCAGCTCGCTCTTTTTCTCTTTCGTCAGGCTCATCTCGTTAAAAACGCCGCGCAAACTCAGCGCGACGGCCGCTGGAAGCTAGCACAGACGCGGCGGGCGTCATCGACGTCCCTGTGCATCTGGGCGATCAGCTCGTCGACCTTGTGGTAGGCACGCTCGCCGCGCAGGCGCTCGACGAAGGCGACGCGGAGGGTCTTGCCGTAGAGGTCCTCCTCGTGGTCGATCAGGTAGGTCTCGATCAGGACTCCCCTGCCGCTGTCGAAGGTCGGGCGGACACCGACGTTGACGGCCGCCGGGACACCGTTGGCGAAGGCCGCGTAGACGCCGTGGCCGGGGATCGCGAGGCGGTCGTCGGGGACCAGGTTGGCGGTCGGGAAGCCGAGCTCGCGGCCGCGCTGGTCGCCTTTGACCACGGTCCCCTCGACCATGAACGGGGCGCCGAGGCAGCGGCGGGCAGCGACCATGTCGCCGGCGGCGACGAGGGCGCGGATCCGGGTGGAGGAAACGGTCTCGCCGTCGACCTCGACCAGGGGCACGACCCGGGTCTCGAAATCGGGATGGGCTTCCAGCATCGCCGGGTCGCCTTTTGCTTTCGCCCCGAAGCGGAAGTTCTCGCCGACCGAGACCTGCTTCGCGTTCAGCTTCTCGACCAGGACGTGCTCGATGAACTCCTCGGCGCTCTGGGTGGAAAAGCTTTTGTCGAAGGGGATGATGACGAGCTCCTCGACCCCGAGCCCCTCGATCACGTCGCGCTTGACCCCGAAGGGCATGATCAGTTTCGGCATCGCCGCCGGGTGCAGGACTTCGAGCGGGTGCGGGTCGAAGGTGAGGACGGTGTCGGCGCCGTCGATCACCGCCCGGTGGCCGAGGTGGACGCCGTCGAAGGTGCCGATCGCGACGTTGCGGGGCCGGGGCTCGGCGTCGGGCAGCGAGGTGACCTTGATGCTCACCGCAGCGCCTCCGCCACCGCCGGCACCAGTTCGGCGACCCGCTCGGCGCTCAGCTCCTCGCCGGCGTCCTCGACCCGGAGGGGCCCGACCGCGGTCCGCCGCAGGTCCGAGCAGTAGGCGTCCTCGAGGGTCTCCACCAGGGTGCGTACGTAGGTTCCGGCCGAGCACTCGATCTCGTAGTGGGCGTATTCCCCGTCGCTGGAGAGGAGCCCGGCCCGGTGAACCTGGACGTCGCGCGCCGGCGTCTCGACGACTTCGCCGCGGTGGGCCTTCTTGTAGAGGCGCTCGCCGCCGACGCGCACCGCCGAGGTCATCGGCACCCGCTGTCGCACGGATCCCGTCGGCAGCTCGAGGGACTCGGGCACCCGCCCGGTCTCAGCCAGCTCGCCGTCGGAGTCGCCGGTGCTGGAGCGCCAGCCCAGCCGCGCGGTCGCCAGGTAGGTCTTCGGCAGGCCGACGAGGAAGCGCTGCAGGCGGGTGGCGCGGCCGAGCAGGATCAGCAGCAGGCCGGTGGCGAAGGGGTCGAGGGTGCCGGCGTGCCCGGCTTTGGCGCCGCGTTCGCGGCGGACCTTCGCGACGACGTCGTGCGAGGTCACGCCGGCCGGCTTGTCGTAGAGCAGCACCGTGCCGGAGTTTCCCGCCATGCTCAGCAGCCGAGTTGGGCGGAGACCTCAGCCGTGAGGAACTCAGCCAGCTGCTCGAACTCCATATCGGTGGAGAAACCGGCGGCCCGTTTGTGGCCGCCGCCGCCGTTGACCCGGGCGATCGCCGAGACGTCGACGTCGCCGGCGCTGGCGCGGAGGCTGACCTTGCGCGCGGCCCGGCCGCGATCGCCGAGGTCACGGATCACCGCCGCCACCCGGACCCCCTCGATCGAGCGCAGGTGGTCGATCAGGCCCTCGGTCATCTCCTCCCCCGCCCCCGTGGCCTCGTAATCGGCCGTCATGATGTAGCTGATCGCGAGTTTGCCGTCGCAGTGGCTGGAGATTCCATCGAGGGCGCGCGAGACCAGCCGCAGCTTCTCTATCGGCACGTTCTCGTAGAGGCGGCGGTAGGTGTCGTCGACGTCGACCCCGGCGTCGATCAGGTCGGCGGCCACCCGGTGGGTGTGGGCCTTGGTGTTCTCGTACATGAATTTGCCGGTGTCGGTGATCAGCCCGACGTAGAGCGCGGAGGCGATTTCCGGCGTCAGCTCCGCCCCCAGCAGCAGCGCCAGGTCGTAGACGATCTCCGCCGTGCAGGAGGCGCCGACTTCGACCAGATTGATGTCGCCGAAGCAGGTGTTGTCGTGGTGGTGGTCGATGTTGATGACGTCGTTGCCGCCGTCGGTCAGCCAATCGACTGGCATGCGGTCGATGTTGCCGCAGTCGAGGAAGACGACGGTGCGGTCCGCCATGTCTGCAGGCGGCTCGTGGAAGACCTCCTCCAACGGCAGGAAGCGGTACTCGATCGGCAGCGGGAACTCCTTCGCGGCCATGAACATCACCGAGTCCTTGCCGAGGGCGGTGAGGACTTTGTGGAGGCCGAGCAGGGAGCCGAGGGCGTCGCCGTCGGGGCCCTCGTGGGCGGTCAGCAGGAAGCGCTCGCGGCTGCGCAGCTCGAGGGCGACGCGCTCGAGGTCAGTGGTGGCGACTTCGGGGAGGGAGCTCATTCCTCCTCCTCCAACAGCTCGGAGATGCGAACGCCCTTCTCGATCGTGTCGTCGTAACGGAAGGTCAACGTCGGGGTGCGCTTCATCCGCGTCTCGGCGGCGATCCGGGACTGGATCACCCCGTGCGAGGAGCGCAATCCCTCCAACGTCGCCTCCCGCTCCTCGTCAGTCCCGAGCACGCTGACGAACACCTTGGCGGTGCGCAGGTCAGGGCTGGTCTCGACGGCGGTCACGGTCACGAAGCCGATGCGTGGATCACTCAATTCACCTGAGATTGCGGCGCCCACGACCTCGCGAAGCACCTCGTTGATGCGCCGCATGCGGGAACCGGCCATGCTACTCCAGGGTCTGCTCGACCTGTTTGGTCTGGAAGAACTCGAGCACGTCGTCCTCCTTGACGTCGGCGTACCCCTCGAGGACGATCCCGCACTCCTGGCCCTCCTCGACTTCCTGGACGTTGTCTTTGAAGCGGCGCAGGGAGCCGAGCTCGCCGGTCCAGATCACCGTGCCCTCGCGGATCAAGCGGACGCTGGCGGTCCGAACCGCCTTGCCCTCGGCGACGATGCAGCCGGCGATCCGGCCGACCTTGGAGGCTTTGAAGGTCTGTTTGACCAGCGCCTCGCCGATCGTCTCCTCGACCTCGACCGCGTCCAGCAGGCCCTCCATCGCGTTGCGCAGGTCTTCGGTGATTTTGTAGATGACCGAGTAGGTGCGGACGTCGACGCCCTCGCGCGTGGCGGCCCGTTTGGCGTCGAGCAGCGGCCGCACGTTGAAGCCGATGATGATCGCGTCGGAGGCCGAGGCGAGCATCACGTCGGACTCGTTGATGCCGCCGGTCTGCGAGTGGATGATGTTGATCGCGACCCGTTCCTGCGGCACTTTCGCGAGCTCGTCCTGGAGTGCCTCCAGAGAGCCGGCGACGTCGGCCTTGAGGACGATGTTGAGCTCTTTGATCTCGCCCTCCTGGGCGCGAGCGAAGACCTCGTCGAGGCTGACCTTGCGGCCCTGGCGGCGGGCCAGTGCCTCGGTTTTGAGCCGGTGCGCCCGCTCTCCCGCCATCTGGCGGGCCTGGCGGTCGCCGTCGACCGTCTGCACGAACTCGCCGGCATCGGCAACGCCATCGAAGCCGAGCACCTCGACCGGCATCCCGGGCACCGCCTCCCCGACGGCCTTGCCGGTGAAGTCCTGCATCGCGCGGACCCGGCCCCATTGCGGCCCGGCGACCAGCGAGTCGCCGACCCGCAGGGTGCCGCGCTCGACGAGGACGGTGACCACGGGGCCGCGGCCGGGGTCGAGCTGGGACTCGATCACGTGACCGGAGGCCGAGGTGTTCGGGTTGGCCGAGAGCTCCTCCAGCTCGGTGACGAGGAGGATCATGTCGAGCAGGTTGTCGAGACCCTCCTTGGTCTTCGCCGAGACCTCGCAGAAGACGGTGTCGCCGCCCCACTCCTCCGGGCTGATCTCCATCTGGGCGAGCTCACCGCGGACTTTTTCGGGGTTGGCGCCCTCTTTGTCGATCTTGTTGACGGCGATCAGCATCGGCACGTCGGCGGCGCGTGCGTGATCGATCGCCTCCTTGGTCTGCGGCATGACGCCGTCGTCGGCGGCGACGACGACGACGACCACGTCGGTGACCTTGGCGCCGCGGGCGCGCATCGCCGTGAAGGCGGCGTGACCCGGGGTGTCGAGGAAGGTGATCGTCTTCCCGTCGTGGTGGACCTGGTAGGCGCCGATGTGCTGGGTGATGCCACCGGCCTCGCCCGCGGCGACCTCGGTCTCGCGGATCGCGTCCAGCAGCGAGGTCTTGCCGTGGTCGACGTGGCCCATGATCGTTACCACCGGCGGCCGTTCGACCAGGTCCTCATCGGCGTCGGAGAACTCCGGCTCCTCGGGCTCCTCGTCGGCGGCGTGGACGATCTCGACCTTGCGGTCGTACTCGTCGGCGATCGCCTTCACCGAGTCGTCGGTGAGGGTCTGCGTCAGCGTCGCCATCTCGCCCATCATCATCAGTTTTTTGATCACCTCAGCCGGGGCGAGGCCCAGCGATTCGGCGACTTCACGCACGGTGGCGCCGGAGTTGACCTTGACCGTCTCGGGCTCGGCGGGCGTCGCCGGACCCATCGGCGGCTCCTCGAGCAACGGCCGTCGGCGGCGGCCACCGCGGCGGCGCGGTGGGCGCTGCGGCGGCGGTCCGCCCCCCTGCTCGCGGCGGGAGGCCTGGGAGTCGATGACGACGCGGCGTTTTTTCGAGCTCGCGCCCCCGCCGCCGCCGCCGCCCTGCTGGGCACCGCCGGCGCGGACCGGTTTGGTCGAGGTCTGGGAGCCTTTCGCCGCGGCAGGTTTGCCTGCGGCTTTCGGCGGCGCTTTGGCAGCTTCGGCGCCGCCGTTGCCCTTGGCGGCCGAGATCGCTTTCAGCGCATCGGCCTCCTCGACGCTGGAGGCGGCCGCTTTGGCCTCCACCCCAGCCGCTTTCAGGGCATCGAGCAGCTCCTTGGAGCTGACGCCCTGCGCTTTCGCGATCTCGTGAACCCGTTTCTTGGCCACTAAGCCTGCTCCGCCTCCTCGGTGACCTCGGGTGGCGCTCCGTTCTCGGACGCGGCCGCCTCCGGGTCCTCGCCGAGGGTCTCGCCGTCGACCTCCTCGGCTTCGGTTGCCTCCTGCTGGATGTCCTCTTCGATCGCTTCCTCGGTCGCGACCTCATCAGGCTCGACGAATTCGCTTGCCGCCCGGTTGACGATCTCTTCGACCTGGCCCTGGTCTGCGTCGGGGTCGGCGAGGATCTCGACCTCGGTCTCGGAGACGTTGGCCAGCACCGCGACCTGGCTGGTCTCGAAGCGCGTCAGCGCCTGGTGCTGGGGCAGGCCGCAGTAAGTCGATCCCGGCAGGGCCGCGTTCGGGCAGCGGCGGCCGGTCGTCATCACCGCCATGCAGCGGCCGTCGAAGGCTTCTTCGCCGTCGACCTCGACCTCGTGTTCTTCGGAGGCGAACTCGGTCTCGGACTTGATGTCGACGCGCCAGCCGGTGAGGCGGGCGGCGAGGCGGGCGTTCTGGCCGTCGCGGCCGATCGCCAGCGAGAGCTGGTCGTCGGGCACGATCACGGTCGCCTGGCGCTCCTCGTCGTCGACGATCACCTCGCGGACGCGGGCCGGCGAAAGGGCTTTGGCGACGAAGCGGGCGGGCTCGTCGTTGTGGGGAATGATGTCGATCTTCTCGCCGCGCAGCTCGGAGACGACCATCCGCACGCGGGAGCCGCGGGGGCCGACGCAGGCGCCGACCGGGTCGACCCCGTCGGCGTGGGAGACGACAGCGATCTTCGAGCGGTAGCCGGGCTCGCGGGCGACGCCGACGATTTCGACCAGCTTGTCGGCGATCTCCGGAACCTCGAGCTCGAACAGGCTTTTGATCAGCTCCGGGCTGCGCCGGGAGACGACGATCGCCGGCCCTTTGGTCGAGTCGGAGACGTCGGTGATAACCGCCTTGACCCGCATCCCGTGGTCGTAGCGCTCGTTGTAGACCTGCTCGGACTTCGGCAGCAGCGCCTCGACCCGCTCGCGCAGCTGGACCAGCGTGTAGCGCTTGTCGGACTGCTGGATGATCCCGGTGATCAACTCGCCGACCCGGTCCTGGTACTCGTCGTACATCATCTGCCGCTCGGCCTCGCGAATCCGTTGCAGGATCACCTGCTTGGCGGTCTGGGCGGCGATCCGGCCGAAGTCGTCGGGAGTGACGTCCTTGGTCTCAATCTGGTCCTCGTAGGGGGCGATCATCTCGGGATCGAGCTCTGGGTCCTGGGGCTCTTTCAGTTCGCCGGTCTCCGGATCGACTTCGGGCTCCTCCTGCTGCTCGGCGGCTTCGGCCAGCAGCTTCTCCTCCAGCTCGGGAGGCAGGATCAGCTCGAAGACTCGGAAGTCCCCGGTTTCGTGGTCGAGGTCGACGCGGGCGTATTTCGCCGCACCCGGAGTCTTCTTGTACGCCGAGAGGAGGGCGTCCTCGAGGGCGTCCATCAGCTTGTCGGCCGAGATCCCCTTCTCCTGCTCCAGTGCTTTGACGGCGTCGACGATCTCTTTGGTCACTGCGGGGACTCCTTGCTTTCGGAAGCGGTGGCGTTGCGACGGTACTTCGGGCCAGGCGACGAGACCTCGAGCGAATAATCGACCAGCAGGTGCTTCATGTGCTTCGTGACTCTTTCGCAAAGTGCGAGATCGACTCCGTCGGGGTGGTCGATGAAAAGCCGCAGCGAGTCGTTCCTCGGTTTCTCGAGGGCGACGAGGTCGATATCTGGATCCAGCTCGGAAAGCGCCTGCTGGAGGTCTTGCTCGGTGGGCTCGATCATGCCTGTGAAGTTGGGGTGTGGGCGTAAAAAAAGTGGGCCAGGCCCACTTCTCGACACGCATACGGACAAAAAAGCTTGAAGTGAGTATAGCCCGCTCAGCCTGCCGGCTGACTCTGTTTGTCCCGCAAGCGGCCGACTTCGTCGAGAATCGCCTCGGCGATCGCGTCCTTGGAGTCGATCGGGACCTCGGTTGCCGTCTCGGCTCCGATCAGGGTGACCGCGTTGCGCTCGCTCTCGAAACCGATCTCCGGGTTGGAGACGTCGTTCAAGACGATCAGGTCGGCGCCCTTGCGCTGCAGCTTGCCGCGCGCCCGCTCGACCGCCTCTCCCCCGTGCTCGGCGGCGAAGCCGACCACCGTCTGCCCCTCGCGGCGTCCGCCGGAGAGCGCGGCGAGGATGTCCTCGGTCGGCTCCAGCGAGAGCTCGAGCGAGCCGGAGCGCTGCAGCTTGCCCTCGGCCGGGTCGCTGACGCGGAAGTCAGCGGGCGCGGCTGCCATCAGCAGCACGTGGGCCGACTCGAACTCCCGCGCGGCAATTTGCGCCAGCTCGCCTGCGGTCTCGACGTCGACCCGGCGGACCCCGGCCGGCGAGGGCAGGGCGACGTTGGCGGCGATCAGGGTCACCTCCGCCCCGCGCTTTGCCGCGGCGGCGGCGAGGGCGATCCCCATCCGGCCGCTGGAGCGGTTGCCGATGAAGCGGACGGGGTCGATCGGCTCGCGGGTGCCGCCGGCGGTGACGAGGACGCGCAGCCCGTCCCAGGGCTTCTCGCCGGCGGGCAGTGCCGCCTCGACCCGGGCCAGCAGCTGCTCGGGGTCGGGCAGGCGGCCGCGCCCGTACTCGCCGCGCGAGGCGAGCTTGCCCTGGCCGGGCTCGATCACCTCGATCCCGCGCTCGCGCAGAGTCTCGAGGTTCGCCTGCGTCGCCGCGTCGGCGTACATGCGGTCGTTCATCGCCGGAGCCACCAGTCGCGGCGCCGTGCAGGCGAGGAAGGAGGTGGTCAGCATCGAGTCGGCAGCGCCGCTCGCCAGTTTGGCGACGGTGTTGGCCGAGGCCGGGGCGACGAGGTAGGCGTCGCAGCGGCCGGCCAGCTCGAGGTGGCCGATCGGATCGTGGCCCGCTTGCTCTTCCCCGGGGAAGGCGCCGCGCATCGGGTCGCGCTCGAACTCGGAGATCAGGACCGGCGCCCCGACGATGCCTTCGAAGGAGGCGGCGCCGACGAAGCGGGTCGCCGTCTCGGTCATCAGCACGCGGACGCCGTGGCCTGCGAGCGTAGCCAGCCGCGCCAGCTCGAGGGCCTTGTAAGCGGCGATGCCGCCGCTGACGCCTATGAGGATCCGGGCCATGGACCCCTAATGAAAGCGCCCCGCGAGGGGCGGGGCGCTGTGACTGCTAGCTGCGGTACTCGTATTTCAGTTTGCCCTCGGCGAGCTCTTCGAGCGACATCGAGAGGTAGTTCCTCTCGGCGTTGGTCTCGACCATCGGCGGCGGGTACTCCCCGAAGCCGCCCTCACCGAGGTTGTGGAAGTAACTGTTGATCTGGCGAGCGCGCTTTGCCGAAACGACTACCGCGGCGTAATGGGAATCGGCGTGCTCGAGAAGCTTGTCTACGCGTGGTTTGATCATTCGGCTGCCGAGTCTAGCTCACGGCGAACGATGCCCACGAGTTGGGCGGCGGCGCGCTCGACTTCGTCGTTGACGACGCAGTGGTCGAAGTCGCCCTGGACGGCGAGCTCCTGCTCGGCGACCTTCAAGCGCTCGTCGATCGCCTCCTGGGAGTCGGTTCCCCGGCCCGAGAGCCGTTCGCGCAAGACCGCCGGGTCCGGCGGGGCGATGAAGATCTGCACCGATTCCAGCTCGGCGGCCCGCACCTGCTGGGCGCCCTGGACCTCGATCTCGAGGACTACCGAGTGGCCGGCCGCCAACCGCCGTTCGACCTCGCTGCGCAGGGTTCCGTAGCGGTTGCCGCTGTAGGTGGCGAACTCGAGGAAATCGCCTTCGGCTTTGCGCTGCTCGAACTGCTCGGGGGTGAGGAAGTGGTAATCGCGGCCGTCGACCTCTCCCTCTCGCGGCGAGCGGGTAGTCGCCGAGACCGAAAGCTCGAGATCGGGAACCGCCTGCAGCAGCTCCTTGATCAAGGTGCCCTTGCCGACCCCGGAAGGGCCGGTGATGACGAAGACTTTGCTGGCCATGCGGCCGGGGATATTGACCGCTGCGGCGGTCGCTAACGACGAAGCTGAGAGATGAGCTCGGTGCGCTGGCGCTCGGAGAGGCCACCGATCGTCTTCGACGGTGAGATCCGGCACTGGTTGAGGATCCGGTTCGTCTTCACGCGGCCGTACTTCGGCACCGCCAGCAGCATGTCGAAGACCTTGGCGGTGAGGACGTACTCGGGGGGATCGAGCAGAATCGTTTGGATACTCGCCCGGTTTGCCTTCAGGTCCTTCTTCAGCTTCGCGCGGGCGGTGCGAATGTCGTTGGCGCGCCTGAGGGCCTCCATCCTCTGGTCCAGGGATCGTTCGGGCGCCGCGAGCGAAGAAGATTTGACTGGAGAGGCCGTCATGTGGGCGGCGAGTATAGCCGCGGCTCGGGGGCGTGCAAGGTGACTTTGGCGAAAACCCCCAAAATTCGTCTCGACCTCTAGTCGAGGTGCAGGGCTTGCACGCGTGGCTGAGCGTCCGACATGGCAGTTTCCAGCCCTTTCGCGATTTGCGCGCCTGCCCTCGGGTCGCGGAAGCTCTCGGTCCCGATCGCCACCAAGCCCGCTCCCGCGGAAAGGAATTCGGCCGCGTCGGCGGCGCTGGAAATTCCCCCCATCCCGATCAGCGGAACCTCGACCGCGGCGCGGACCGCGCGCAGTTGCTGCAGGGCGATCGGCCGCACCGCCGGCCCGGAGAGGCCGCCGTGACCGGCGGCGATCGCCGGCTCGCCGGTTGCGGAGTCGATGGCGCTGGCCTTGAGGGTGTTGATCAGGGAAACCGCATCCGCTCCCCCCTCTTCTGCGGCGATCGCAACTGCCTCGGGGGCGGCGACGTTGGGAGTGAGCTTGACGATCAACGGCATCTCGGTCAGCGGCCGCAGCGCTTCCAGCAGGGCCTCGGTCTCGCTCGGCTGCTCGCCGACGATCAGGCCCGAGTGGACGTTCGGGCAGGAGACGTTGAGCTCGATCGCCGCGACCTCGTCCCGCTCCGCTACGCGCTCAACCATGCGCGCGAAGTCCTTCCGGTTGGTCGCCATCACCGAGACGATCAGCGGCACCGGCAGCTCGGCCAGCTGCGGCAGGTCCTCGGCGAGGAAGCCCTCGAGGCCCTTGTTGGGGAGCCCGATCGAGTTGATCATCCCCGCCGGGGTCTCCCAGATCCGCCGCGGCTCGTTGCCGGCCCGGGGCTCGGGGGTGATCGTCTTCGAGACGAAGGCCGAGAAGGGGAAGTCGGCAAGCAGCTCGTCGCCGAAAACCTTGCGGGCGGCGATCGCGTCGTAGGTCCCGGAGGCGTTGATCACCGGGTGGGCGAGCTCGATGCCGCAGAAATCAGGCATGTGCCACCTCGAGCACGGCATCGCCCCGGAGGACCGGGCCATCGACGCAGAGGCGGATGTAGCCGCCGTCGGGTTTTGGCACGGCGCAGCCGAAGCAGGCGCCGAAGCCGCAGGCCATCGGCGACTCCATCGCCAGCTCGCAGGCGACGCCATGCTCGGCGCAGAGCGCCCGCACCGCCTCCAGCATCGCCGGCGGCCCGCAGGAGTAGACGACGGCGCTGGCGGCGTCGTCGCCGGCCAGCATCGTCGCCAGCAGGTCGGTGACGTATCCCTGGTGGCCGGCGTGGCCGTCCTCGCTGGCTAGGCGGACGTCGGGGCAGAGGCTGCCACCGGCGCAGAAAAGCTCCTCGAGGCCGCCGGAGTGGGCCTCGTTGCGGAAGCCGAGGAGGACGCGGAGGGGGATGCCCCGCTCGACCAGGTGGCGGCGCCAGATCGCCATCGGGGCGATGCCGATGCCGCCGCCGACGAGGATCGCCCCGGCGGCTCCCGGGTTGACCTCCGTCGGGGTCGAGAAGGAGTTGCCCAGTGGGCCAGTCACCCAGACGCGCTCGCCCGGCTCGAGCTCGCAGAGGCGATCGGTGCCGGGACCGACGCCCTCGATGAGGAAGTCCAGCCGGACGCCGTCGGGGGCAGGCGCCGCCTCGGCGACCGAGACCGCGCGCGGCAGGTACGGCCGGCCTCCCCCCTCCCCCCAGCTGCGCTCGGCGGCAAGCATGTAGAACTGGCCGGGCTCGGGGTTCGGCCCCTCGCCGTCGCGCAGGGAGAAGATCCGGTAGCCGCCGCTCGCCGCATTGGCGGTGACCTCGCAGGCGCGGCGGCCGAAGGGCGCGCTCATCGCGGTTGCGCCGCCCTCACCGTTCCGTTGTGGATCTCCTGCAGCGAGCGGACCTCGGCGTCGACCTCCTTGCCGGCGGCGATCGCGCGGGCGGCGGCGGTGGCGCCGGTCATCGTCGTCACGCAGGGGATGCCGTGGCGGACTGCGGCGGTGCGAATCTCGTAACCGTCGGTGCGGGCGCCGGAGCCGGTCGGGGTGTTGATCACCAGGTCGCATTCGCTCTTGCGGATCAGGTCGAGGACGTGGGGCGAGCCCTCCTGCAGCTTGTTGATCCGCCGCACCGGCACTCCCATCCGCTCGATCGCCTGGGCGGTGCCGCCGGTCGCGATCACCTCGAAGCCGAGGTCGTGGAAGCGGGTCGCGAGCTGGGTCGCCGCGGCCTTGTCGGTGTCGGTGACGGTGATGAAGACCGCGCCCGATTCCGGCAGCCTCACCCCGGCCGCGGCTTGGGCCTTGCCGAAGGCGGTCGGGAAGTCGGCGGCGATTCCCATCACCTCGCCGGTGCTCTTCATCTCCGGGCCGAGGACCGAGTCGGCGCCGGCGAAGCGGGCGAACGGGAGCACCGCCTCCTTGACGCTGACGTGCTCCAGCGGGCCCTCGGGCAGTTCCTGGTCGGCCAGCCTCTCCCCCAGCATCAGCCGGCAGGCGAGCTTCGCCAGCGGTATCCCGATCGCCTTGGAGACGAAGGGGACGGTGCGGGAGGCGCGCGGATTGGCCTCGATCACGTAGAGCTCGCCGCCGGCGACCCCGTACTGGATGTTGATCAGGCCGATGACGCCGAGCTCTAGCGCGATCCGCTCGCTGGTGGCGCGGATCTTCTCCAGCATCTCCTCGCCGAGGCTGAGCGGCGGGATCACGCAGGCCGAGTCGCCGGAGTGGACCCCGGCCTCCTCGACGTGCTGCATGATCCCGGCGACGTAGACCTGCTCGCCGTCGCCGAGCGCGTCGACGTCGACCTCGATCGCGTTCTCGAGGAAGCGGTCGAGCAGCAGCGGGTGCTCCTGGTCGGCCTTGACGTATTTAGCCAGGTAGGTCTGGAGGTCCTCGGTCGAGTAACAGATCTCCATCGCCCGGCCGCCGAGGACATATGAGGGCCGGACCAGCAGCGGGAAGCCGACCCTTTCCGCCACCGCGATCGCTTCCTCGGCCGAGAAGGCGGTCCCGTAGGGCGGGGCCTCGACCCCCAGCCGCTCCAGCAGCTCGCCGAAGCGCCCGCGGTCCTCGGCGAGGTCGATCGCGTCGACCGGCGTCCCCAGCAGCGGCACTCCCGCTTCTTCCAGGGTCCGCGCCAGCTTCAACGGCGTCTGGCCGCCGAACTGGACGATCACACCCTCGGGGCGCTCCTGCTCGCAGACCGCGAGCACGTCCTCCGCCGTCAGCGGCTCGAAGTAGAGCCGGTCCGAGGTGTCGTAGTCGGTGGAGACAGTCTCCGGGTTGCAGTTGACCATCACCGCGTCGCGGCCGAGCTCACGTGCGGTCATCGCGGCGTGGACGCAGCAGTAGTCGAACTCGATCCCCTGGCCGATCCGGTTCGGGCCGGCTCCGAGGATGACCACCGAGTCGTTGTCGCCGCGGCGGATCTCGTTTGCCGGCGGGGTGCCGTCGTGGCGCGGGCGCTCGTGGGCGGAGTAGTAGTAGGGGGTCGCCGCCTCGAACTCGGCGGCGCAGGTGTCGACCGCCTTGTAGGTGCGGGCGAGCCCGTCGGTGCCATCGCCTTCGGTGGCCAGCGCCTGCAGCTCGCGCAGGAACCAACGGTCGACCATGCAGGCCGCGTGGACCGCCTCGACGTCGAGGCCGCGCTTGAAGGCGGCGAGGACGAGGTCGAAGCGCTCGGCGCTCGGGCTCGCGATTGCCGCCAGCAGGTCCTCCTCGGACTCGGGGATCTCAACCGCCGAATCCAGCTCGCGCGAGCGCATCGCCTTGGCGAAGGACTCGCGGAAGGTGCGGCCGATCGCCATCGCCTCGCCGACGCTCTGCATGTAGGTCGAAAGCCGGCCCTCGGAGCCGGGGAACTTCTCGAAGGCGAAGCGCGGGATCTTGGTGACGACGTAGTCGATCGTCGGCTCGAAGGAGGCGGGGGTGGCGCGCGTGATGTCGTTTGGGATCTCCTCCAGCGCGTAGCCGACGGCCAGTTTCGCCGCCATCTTCGCGATCGGGAACCCGGTCGCCTTCGAGGCCAGCGCCGAGGAGCGGGAGACGCGCGGGTTCATCTCGATGACGACGATCTCGCCGTCCTCGGGGTTGACCGCGAACTGGACGTTGGAGCCGCCGGTCTCGACCCCGATCGCCCGGATCACCTTGATCGCCTGGTCGCGGAGGTCCTGGTAGAGCGGGTCGGTCAGCGTCTGTGCCGGGGCGACGGTGACCGAGTCGCCGGTGTGGACGCCCATCGGGTCGACGTTCTCGATCGAGCAGATGATCACGACGTTGTCGTTGCGGTCGCGCATCACCTCGAGCTCGAACTCGCCCCAGCCGATCACCGACTCCTCGACCAGGACCTGGTTGATCGGGCTGGCCGCCAGGCCCTCGGAGACGACCTGGCGCAGCTCGGTCTCCGAGCGGCCGATCCCTCCCCCCTGGCCGCCCATCGTGAAGGCGGGCCGGACGATCGCCGGCAGGGTGATGCGGCCGTCGGCGAGCGCCTCCTCGACCTGGCTCAGCGATTCGACCGTCATCGACCACGGGATCCGCAGGCCCGCCTCGTTCATCGTCTGGCGGAACTTCTCGCGGTCCTCGGCGCGGCTGATCGACTCGGCGTTTGCGCCGATCAACTCGACCCCGAAGCGCTCCAGGGTTCCGTCCTCGTCCAGCGCCATCGCGATGTTCAGCGCGGTCTGGCCGCCGAGGGTCGGCAGCAGGGCGTCGGGGCGCTCCTTTTCGATGATCTTCGTCACCGGGCCGGGCAGCAGCGGCTCGATGTAGGTGGCGGTGGCGAACTCGGGGTCGGTCATGATCGTCGCCGGGTTGGAGTTGACGAGGACGACTTCGTAGCCCTCCTCGAGCAGGACCTTGCAGGCCTGCACGCCGGAGTAGTCGAACTCGGCCGCCTGGCCGATCACGATCGGCCCCGAGCCGATCAGGAGGATCTTCTGGATGTCAGTTCGTTTCGGCATCTCTCTCCGTTATGCAGCGAGGGCAAGGAAGCGGTCGAAGAGGTGGCGTGCGTCGTGGGGACCGGGGCCCGCCTCCGGGTGGTACTGGACGGTGGCGCCGGCGACGTCGCGCAGGACCAGGCCCTCGACCGTGCGGTCGTAGAGGTTCAGCTGCGAGAGCTCGGCGACGCCGAAGTCGGTGTCCCAGCGGACCGGCTCGTCGCCCTCGATCTTCGGCTCGCCGCCGGGGCCGACGACGGCGAAGCCGTGGTTCTGGGAGGTGATGTCGATCCGGCCCGTCTCCAGGTCCTTGACCGGGTGGTTGGCGCCGCGGTGGCCGAAGGGCAGCTTGTAGGTCTCGAGGCCGACGGCGCGGCAGAGCAGTTGGTGGCCGAGGCAGATGCCGAAGACCGGCTTCTGGCCGATGACGCCGCGGACGGTGTCGACGACGTAGTCGAGGGCGGCGGGGTCGCCCGGCCCGTTGGCGAGGAAGACGACGTCGGGATCCTCGGCGAGGACTTCCTCCGGCGTGCTGATGCAGGGCAGCAGGGTCAGCCGGCAGCCGTGCTCGCGCAACTGGCGGACGATGCTGAGCTTGACCCCGGTATCGATCCCGACCACGTGCGGGCCCTCGCCCTCGAAGCGGACCGGCTCGGTCGGCGTCACCTTGCGGGCGAAGTCGGCGCCGGCCATCGCCGGCTCGGTCTCGATTCGTTCGCGGGCCTCGGCTTCCGGCGTCTGGGCCGGGAAGATCCCGCCCCGCATCGAGCCCTGATCGCGCAGGTGGCGGACCAGCGCCCGGGTGTCGACGCCGCTGATCGCGGGGACGCCGCAGTCGGCGAGCCAGTCGAGCCAGCCGCCCTCGGCGGTGGCGACGTCTTCGCGGTTCTTGGCGTCGCGCATGACGACGCCGCGGGCGTGGACGCGGTCGGACTCCATCGCCGTCGCCGCGACCCCGTAGTTGCCGATCAGCGGGTAGGTGAAGACGATGATCTGGCCGGCGTAGGAAGGGTCGGTGACCGACTCCTGGTAGCCGGTCATCGCGGTGTTGAAGACGACCTCGCCGGTGACCGCGCCCGCGTGGCCGCAGGCGAGCCCGTCGAGCCGGGTCCCGTCCTCGAGCAGCAGGTAGGCGCTCATTCGCCTGTTCCTTTCTGGGTCATGGCAACGAAAAGGCACAGGCGAATGGTCATGCGGCGACTCCTAGGGAGAAGGACCGAAGCCGGTAGGCGACCTGGCCGGCGGCGACCGTCATCAGGACCCGGCCGGTGAGCTTTTTGCCGGCGCACCAGGAGTTGGCGGAGCGGCTCTCGTAGCCGTCCTCGCCGACCGTCCACTCGGCGCCGAGGTCGCAGAGGACGACGTTGGCCTCCGCGTCCGGGGCCAGGCTCGGCCGCTCGAGCTCGAAGGGCTCGGCGCCGCCACCCATCCGTTCGACCAGCAGCGCCAGGTCGATCGTCCCGGGCAGGACCAGCTCGGTGTGCAGCGCCGCGAAGGCGGTCTCGAGGCCGGTCACCCCCATCGCCGCCTGCTCGAAGGGGACCTCCTTTTCCTCCGGCTGGTGCGGGGCGTGGTCGGTGGCGATGCACTCGATCGTGCCGTCGCGCAGCCCCTCGAGCAGGGCCTGGCGGTCGCGCTCTTCGCGCAGCGGCGGGTTCATCTTGAAGCGGTGCGGGTCAAGGCTGCGGACCTCCTCGTCGGTGAGGCAGAGGTGATGGGGGCTCGCCTCGGCGCTGATCTGCACCTCGGCGGCCTTGGCGGCGCGGACGACCTCGACCGACTCGGCGGCGGAGAGGTGCTGGACGTGGATGCGGGCGCGCTCGTAGCCGGCCAGGGCGCAGTCGCGGGCGACCATCGTCGCCTCCGAGACCGAGGGGACGCCGCCGAGACCGAGCGCGGCCGAGACCGGCCCCTCGTGCATCGCCCCGTCGCCGGAGAGCGCCGGGTCCTCCTCGTGCAGGGCGATGTTGCCGCCGCAGAGGTGCTGGTACTGGAGGGCGCGGCGCATGACGCCGGCGTTGGTGATCGGCAGGCCGTCGTCGGAGAAGCCGAGTGCGCCGGCTTCGCGCAGTTCGACCATCTCGGTCAGCTCCCCCCCTTCATCCCCTTGGTGACGGTGGCAAGGAAGCCGACCGGGACCGAGGCGCCGGCCTGGGCCTGCTCGCGCAGCGCGGTGATGTCGGCCGCGGTAGAGACCGGCGGTTCGGTGTTGGCCATCGCGATGATCCCGCAGTAGCCACCGGCAGCGGCGGCGCGGGTGCCCGTCTCGACGTCCTCTTTGTGCTCGTGTCCGGGGGTGCGGAGATGGACGTGGGGATCGAAGAAGGCGGGGAAGGCGTGAAGGCCTTCGGCCTCGACCACCTCGGCGCCGTCGGCATCGGCCTCGCCCGGCGAGGCGAGCGCGGCGACCTTGCCGTTGCGGATGACGACGTCGTGGACGGCGTCGATCCCAGCGACCGGGTCGAGGACGGTCGCCCGCCGCAGGACCAGGTGCGCGGCCTCGCCGGCGCGGACGTCGAGGGCGTCGGCGAGGCTCATGCCGGGGTCCCGATCGGGGTCGGTTTGCCGGCCTCGCCCTCGGCGGCGGGGGTCTGCCCCTCGCTGCCGGCGAGGAGCTCGTAGAGGATCGCCATCCGCACGACCAGCCCGGCGGCGACCTGCTCGGTGATCAGCGACTGCGGTGAGTCGATCGCCTCGCCGGAGAGCTCGACCCCGCGGTTGACCGGTCCCGGGTGCATCAGCAGCTGGCGCGGGTTGAGGCGGCGGCTGTCGATCTGGAAGTTGGCCGCGTACTCGCGCAGCGAGGGGACGAAGCTCTCGCTCATCCGCTCCTTCTGCATCCGCAGCGCGTAGACGACCTCGGCCTCCTCGATCCCGTCGAGGCTGTAGGAGACCTCGCAGCCGAGCTCCTCGATCCCGCGCGGGATCAGGGTCGGCGGGCCGCAGACGGTGACCTCGGCTCCCATCCGCTCGAAGGCGAGCAGGTTGGAGCGGGCGACGCGGCTGTGGAGGACGTCGCCGACGATCCAGATCCGCACCCCCTCGAGCGAGCCGAGGCGGCGGCGCAGGGTGTAGACGTCCAGCAGCGCCTGGCTCGGATGCTCGTGCTTGCCGTCGCCGGCGTTGACGACCGCGGCCTCGGTCCAGCCGGCGACCATCTGGGCGGCGCCGGCGTAGGGGTGGCGGATCACGATCGCCGCCGGGTCGTAGGCGGAGAGGGTGGCGACGGTGTCCTTCAGCGACTCCCCCTTGTCGACCGAGGACCCGGCCGCCTTGACCGAGACGAGGTCAGCCGAGAGCCGCTTGGCGGCGAGGTCGAAGGAGCTCGAGGTGCGGGTGCTGGACTCGTAGAAGAGCGAGACGACGGTGCGGCCGCGCAGGGTCGGCACCTTCTTGATGTCGCGGCGGCCGACCTCGGCGAAGCTCTCGGCGCGGTCGAGGATCGCCTCGATTTCCGCTCGTGAGAGCTGCTCGATCGAGAGCAGGTGCTTCATTGGTTCACCTCCACTGGGGTGGGCTCGGAGATCGTCACCTCGTCTGTGCCGTCGATCTCCTCGAGACGGACGTTGACCCGCTCCTCGCGGGCCGTCGGCAGGTTCTTGCCGACGTAGTCGGGGCGGAAGGGAAGCTCGCGATGGCCGCGGTCGCAGAGGACGGCAAGCTGGACCCGCTGCGGGCGGCCGTAGTCGAAGAGCGCCTCGATCGCGGCGCGGACGGTGCGGCCGGTGTAGAGGACGTCGTCGACGAGGATGACGGTGCGGTCGGAGAGGTCGAAGTCGATGTGGGAGGAGTGGACGACCGGCTGCGCCTCGGGAGCCTTGGCGCCGACGTCGTCGCGGTAGAAGGAGATGTCGAGGTCGCCGATCGGCAGATCCGAGCCGGTCAGCTCGCCGAGGAAGACGTGGAGGCGGCGGGCCAGGACGGCGCCGCGGGTGTGGATGCCGATGACCGCCAGACGATCGGAGTCGGGGTTCTTCTCGGCGATCTCATGGGCGATCCGCCGCAGCGTCCGCCTCAGATCGTCGTGCTCAAGCACGACCTTCTCGTTCACTTCAGTGGCTTCCTTCCTGGCCTCTCGGGACCGGGTTAAAGGACTTGGGCAGCGTAGCAGCGGGCTCGGCGGGGAGGGGTAGGGGTCCTCGCCGAGGGGGCGGGACCGGGTAGGGCCCTCTCGGGACAACTTATGGGGAGGGTCCCGAGAGGGCCCTACCCGGTCCCGCCTTTCTCCACGGCTCCGTTTGGAATCAGGTGGGGTTCTCCTCGCTCCGGGAAGGGGAGGTCGATTTGGTCGAAGTCTTTGGGGGCTACGACTGGCTCGAAGACCGCTTTCGCCTCCTCGATCACCTTGCCGACGTGGTAGCGGGAGGAGATGTGGACGAGGGCGAGGAGCTTTACGTGCGCCTCGGCGGCGACGGCGGCGGCCTGGCCGAGGGTCGAGTGGCCGGTTTCGGCGGCCCGCTGCACCTCCTCCTCGGCGAAGGAGGCGTCGTGGATGAGGAGATCCGCATCGGCTGCGGCGGAGACGGTGGCGGGGCTGGGAGCGGTGTCGCCGGTGATCACGATCGTGCGGCCTTGGCGGCTTGGTCCCATGACCTGATCGGGCGTCACGGACCCCCCCTCCCCCTCGACGGTCTCGCCCCGCTGGAGGGCCGCGAAGGCGGGCCCTTCCGGGACGCCGGCGGCCGCGGCGGCGTCGGGATCAAAGCGGCCGGGGCGCTCATGCTCGACCAGCGCGTAGCCGTTGGCGCGGGAGCCGTGGGCGGCTTCGAATGCTCGCATCTCGTACCCGTCGTGCTCGACCACTTCTCCGGGCGCCAGCTCGATCAGGTCGAGCGAGTACTTGAGCCGTCCGAGGAACGGTGAGAAGACCTGGAAGAGCTCGGAGAGCCCCGACGGGCCGTAGACCTTCAGCGGCACCTGGCGGTCCGTGAGGTCATAGGTCTTCAGCAGCCCCGGCAGGCCCAAGACATGGTCGGCATGGAAGTGGGTCAGGTAGATCTCATCCGCCTGCACCAGGCCCAGCGACCGCTGCATCTGCCGCTGCGTCCCTTCCCCGCAGTCGAACAGCAACCGCTCCCCCCCACGCGCCACCAGCACGCTCGCAGTAGAGCGCCGCGCCGAAGGCACCGAACCGCCGGTGCCGAGAAAAGTGACCGCCAGATCCATCGGCGGCGAGCCTACGGGAGTTACGGGTTAACCTGCCGAGTGAGCGCCCGTAGCTCAGCTGGATAGAGCGCTTCCCTCCGGAGGAAGAGGCCACAGGTTCGAATCCTGTCGGGCGCGTCCTTGGTGTGTCGACTTATAGGTCCATTTGGACGCATAAGTCGACACGGCTATCCCGTCTTGAACCGCGCTCGCCATTCCTCGCGGTCGAACTCGACCGGCTCGGTTTCGGCGAGGAAGCGTTCGAGGACGGCGATGAAGCGGCCGGGGCGCTCTAGCTGGGGGACGTGGCCGGTGTCCTCGAAGATCTCGAGCGTGCTGCTGGGCAGCTGGGCGTGGGCGTCGCGGGCGTGCTCGACGGGAATGATCGGGTCGTTCTCGCCCCAGACGATCAGCAGCGGCAGGGTTTCGGCTAGGTAGAGCTTGTCGAGGGCGGCGACGCGCTGGCCCTTGGTGCCGACTACCGAGCGCAGGGTGGCGACGAAGGCCTTGCGGCGATCCGGGTCGGTCAGGGTGGCGTAGCCGCGGGTGACTTCGGCGAGGTCGGTGTTGGGACGCAGGCCGACGAGGCCGAGGCCGCGCCCGACCACAGCGCCGACGCGGCTGCCCACGCCTGCGGTCGCGGAGATGAAGAGCTCCGCCCCCGGCAGCGCCGCCGCCCGCAGGATCGGGCTGACGTCCGGGCCGAGGCCGCCGCTTGAGACCAGCACCAGCCGCTCGACCATCTCCGGGAACTGGTAGGTGAACTGCAGCGCGACGCCGCCGCCGAGCGAGTGCCCGACGAGGGTCGCCCGCTCGTGCCCGAGCGTCAGCATCAGGTCGCGCAGAGCGCTGGCGAGGGAGCCGAGCGAATAGTCGCCGGCGCCCGGCGCCGAGGAGCCGTGGCCGGGGAAATCCGGCGCGATCACGGTGTGGTTGATCGCCAGCGGCTCGATCACCAACTCCCAGTTGTCGCAGGTGCCGGCCATGCCGTGGATCAGCAATAGGACCGGTCCGGAACCGGCCTCGATGAAGTTCATCGGCTTGCCGTGGACCTCGACGGTCCGCGGCCTCGCCTCGGCCATGCTGAGCCGGGTCACTTTGCCTGCCACGGAAGGAACGTACCCACAGAACCGGTCGAGGTATCGCAGCGAGGCGGATTTGTCACCAATTCCAATACTGTCGCGCTGTGGCAGACGCCCCCCAAGGACCCGCGGACGCTCGTCGGCCGCCCCGCGGCGCCCTGATCGTGATCGCCATCGGCCTCGTCGCCTGTGCCGTCGCGGCGCTGGCGACCACCGGCAAGGGCGAGGGCGAAGCGGCGAACCTGGAATGGGTGCAATCCGCCAAGGGACCGGACTCGAAGCCGGTGCCCGTCCCCGGCGGCAAGGGCACGATGCAGCTGACCGATACCAACATCCGCGCCACCGGAACCAACGTCAGCGGCTACTCGCTCTACATCGTCTCCTCCTCGGTGACCGTCTCGGCCGGATCGCCGATCGGCGGCAGCCGCATCGTCTGCCGGATCAAAGCGCCGAAAGGCACCGAAGTCGCCCAGAGCGGCGGCGACCTGCGGGCGACCTACCCGCGCTCCTCCGAAGACGGCATCTATAGCCAGGAAGTGCCGGAAACGGTGCTGATGGACTTCAGTTCCCACGGCGGCGAACTCGCCTCCCTGGAAGTGCCTGACCGGCCGCAGCGCTTCACTACCGAACAGGGCGTCAAGGTCGAATGGCCCTCGTTCAAGATCGGCGAAGAGCGGATCAAATACTTCGTCGCCGGGAAGCCGAAACAGGACCTCGTCCTCCCCTTCTTCTCGATCTGGCGGACGACCGACGTCCCCTCGGCGAAGATCGCTTGCACGCTTGAAACGAGCGCCGGGGAAGCGACCGCGAGCACCCAGGCCGCCCTCCCGGACCGCTCGCCGCCAATCGACGAAGAAGCCGAAGAACTCAAAGCCGAACAACGCGAAGAAGCTGAAGAGGAAGCCGAAGAAGGCGACGACGGCTAGGGGTACCGCCTAGACGTCCAGACTCTCCTGTGGGGCCACCAGTAGCTCCGGCCCCTCCGCCGTCCCTTTGCCGACCTTGTTCAGCGCCGGGTTGGCCGGCGCGCTGGACATCCGCCCCGCGTCGAGCGGGCCGCACATCGCCACCGCGTCCTCGGCGCTGAGCTTGGGGTCGAGCCAGGCCGCCTCGGCCTCCGGGCTCGGCAGGATCGACGGCATCCGGTCGTGGACCGGCGCCACCACCTCGTTCGGCGTCGTCGTCACCAGAGTGCAGGTGTAGAGGTAGCCGTCGTCGTATCCGCGCTCCTCCGGGTCGGCCCACTCCTTGCGCGTGCAGAGCCCGGCGAAGGCGAACGGCTCGCCGCCGTCGACCTGGAAGTGCCAGGGCTGGCGCGGCTGCTTCGGGTCCTCGGCCTTCATCCACTCGTAGAAGCCGTCGGCGACGATCAGGCAGCGGTGGCGGTACTTGCCGAGCAGCGGCCCGTAGGCCCGGCTTTTCATCAGGTTCTCTTTTTTCGCGTTGATCATCCGGTAGCCGACTTTCAGGTCCTTGGCCCAGGCCGGGACCAGGCCCCAGCGCATAAGCCTCGCCTCGCGCTCCCCCTGTTCGGCCTCCTCGGGCTCGGGCGAGGCCCGGACGACCAGCACCTCCTGGGTCGGGGCGACGTTGAAGCGGCCGAACCCGGGCGGCGATTTCTCTTTGCCCGCCTTCGCCTCTCCCCCGTCCTTGGCGCTCTCTTTGGCCGGCGCGGCGGCGATTTTCCGCTCGAGCGCTTTCTCGAGCTCGACCTGGAAGCGGTCGGCGACCTTCTTCGTGTCTTTGGTCGTGTTGGTGAAGCGCCCGCACATGAGCCCAGGCTAGCCAGTGGGGTCCACGGCGACGCTGCCCAGTCCTTCGACCCCGTAGGAGGGGTCGCCGACGCCGTCGGCGCTGTAGCGGACGAGTCGCACGGATTTCGAGCCAGGGTCCCAGCCGGCGGCGATCACGCTGCCGTCGGGCAGGACCGCGAGGCCCTGCAACGGGGGCATCCGGCTGTCCGCAAGCGCGGCACCGCCGCTGCCGAAGGACGGGTCCGGCCGCCCGTCTGCCAGGTAGCGCACGAGCCAACAGTCGCCGTCGCCTCCCGCGGCGAGCAACTTTCCGTCGGGAGCGCGGACCAGGGCGCTGAACGGGGGAAACGCGCCGAAGGGCCCGTCCTGTTCCCCCGAGCTTCTGCAGACGGCGCGACCGCCGTCGCCGAAGGAGGGGTCGGCGGACCCGTTCGGGTTGCGCCGCCACAGTTCGGAGGCGATGTCGGAGGCGAGGACGAACCTGCCGTTGCCTTCCAGGACCAGGCCACTGACCCCAGGTTCCACGTCTTCGCTCGATTCGCCGTTGCCCACCTTCAGCTCGACGTCCTGGCGGACCGCCCCGGCAAAGGCCCCGCTGGGGCGGAAGCGGTCGTAGGTCTCGTAGCCGAGGTCGGAGACGCCGCCGGCGATCAGGAAACCTCCCCGCGGGTCCATCGCCGCCGCGTGCAGGTACCAGGCTTCCTTCGAGAGCCGGTACCAATGCAGGCGCTTGCCGCGCGGGCTGTACCGGAGCACGTCGAGGTTGCGGTAGATGAAGCCGCAGTGCGAGGGAGTGCAGGAGCTGGTGCCGAGAGCGATCACCTGTCCTCGGGGCTGGATCATCACGCCCTCGATCGGACCGCCGTAGGTGACCAGGGCGATGCCGCGGTCACCGAAACTGCGGTCGCGGCTGCCGTCGGCCCGGTAGCGAAGCAGGACCACCTTCCGGCCCCTGGTGCCGCCGACGATCACTCCACCCCCGGGCTCCACCGCGAGCCTGACAGCATGCCCGGCCAACGGCGGGCGCAGGATGCCGTCGCCTGAGAAGCTCGGATCGAGCGTCCCGGCAGCGGTCAAGCGGATGACGACGGGGGCCTCGGCCTTCGTGGTCGGAACCAGCACGGTGGCCTGACCGGCGGAGTCGAGACCGAACCCTGCAAGCGAGCGCTGCGCCGTCGCCCCCGCCGGCACCAGCGAAGCAAAGGCGATCACGAGGACCGCGAGCGCAAGAGCGCGTCTCATGGCCGCAGCTCGGCGTGGTCCCGGTACCAGTCCAGAGTCCGGATGAGGCCGTCGCGGAGCTCGACCTCGGGTTGCCAGCCGGTCATCTCGCGCAGCTTCGTCGAATCGACGAATTGGCGGTCGATCTCGCCGTCCGGATTGCCGGTGCCGAGGAATTCCGGCTGCAGGTCGGTTCCCGAGACCTCGACGATCGTCCTCAGCACCTCGGCGACGGAGAACGGGCGCTCGCCACCGGCGTTGAAGGCCTCCCCCGCCCCCGGACCGCCGGCGCCGACCGCGTGCTCGACCGCCAGGTAGGCAGCGACGGCGTCGGCGACGTAGAGGAAGTCCCGTTCGGGGCTGCCGTCGGAGCGGATCTGGGGCCGGCGGCCGTCGAGGACGGCGGCGATCGCCTCCGGGATCAGGCGCGAGAAGTTGGGGTCGCCGCCGCCGTAGATGTTGGCGAAGCGGGTAACCGCGACCGGCAGGCCGTAGGCGGGCCGGTAGCTGAGGGCGATCGCGTCGGCCGCCGCCTTGCTCGCCTCGTACGGGGAGGCGGGCTGCAACCGCATCTCCTCCCGGTAGGGCAGCTCCTCGCTCGGCCCGTAGGCCTTGTCCGAGGAGGCGACGACGACCGCCGGCACCTCGGCCCGGCGGCAGGCCTCGAGCAGGCCCCAGGTGCCACGGACGTTGATTTCGAAGGTCTGGGTCGGATCGGCCATCGCCGGCCCGACCAGGGTCTGGGCGGCGAGGTGGAAGACGACGTCGAACTCGCCGGCCGCGATCGCCGCCTCGATCGCCTCGGCGTCGCGCAGGTCGATCTCCAGCAGCTCGACCTCGGAGTCGATCGCCTGCAGGACCAGTCCCGAGTTCGGTGGCAGCGCCAGATCGAGGACGGTGACCGCGTCGCCGCGCTCGAGCAGCGCCCGGGCCAGGTTCGAGGCGACGAAGCCGTGGCCGCCGGTGACGAGCGAGCGCTTCACGGCGCTTCCACCGGTGCCGTGTCCCAGATCCGCCAGGGCGCGCGGCCGGCGCTCCAGAGGTCGTTCAGCACGACGGCGTCCTTGTAGGTGTCCATGCAGTCCCAGAACCCCTCGTGGCGGTAGGCGCGCAGCTGTCCGTCGCCCGCCAACTGCGAGAGCGGCTCGCGCTCCAGCACGCTCTCGGCGCCGAGATAGTCGAAGGCGCCCGGCTCGAAGCAGAAGAAGCCGCCGTTGATCCAGTGCTCGCTGCGCGGCTTCTCAACGAAGCCGGTGACCTCGTCGCCGGCCAGCTCGGCGACGCCCCACTGCAGGTGCGGCCGCACGACGGTGACCGTGGCGAGAGCCCCCTGATCCCGGTGGAATTCGAGCAGCGCGTTGAGGTCGACGTCGGCGACGCCGTCGGCGTAGGTGGCACAGAAGCGCTGTCCCCGCAATCCATCTGCCAGCGCCGCAATCCGCCCTCCCGTCGGGGTATCCAGACCGGTATCGACGCAATCGACCAGGACCCCGTCGGGCCAGCGTTCGGCCGCCGCGAACTCCTCCACCGCCTCACCCATATAGCCGGTCGCGAGCAGGAAGCGGTCGAACCCCTGCGCGGCGTATATCTGGATCACGTGCCAGAGGATCGGCCGGCCGCCGATCTCGACCAGCGCCTTCGGCACCGACTCGGTCCGCTCGCGCAGCCGCGTCCCGCGGCCGCCGCAGAGAATGACGACGGGTGGCTTCATCGATTCCGAGATTGTGGCCCCTATAGGGGCCCAAAGTTCGGAGTCAGGATCAGCCGCCGGCCACCGCCGGCAAGATCGTTACCTCAGCGCCGTCCTCGATGGACGTCTCTAGGCCCTGCTGGAAGCGGATGTCCTCGCCGCTGACGTAGACGTTGACGAAGCGGCGCAGGTCGCCGTCCTGGGTGATCCGGTCCTTGAGGCCGCCGTGGGCGTCGAAGACGGCGTCGAGGACCTCGCCGACGGTGCCGCCTTCTACCTCCAACTTCGCCTGGCCGCCGGTGGCGGCGCGCAGCTGGGTCGGGATCTTCACGGTGACGCTCATCTAGACGGCTACCTCCTGCGGGAACTCGGCCTCGAAGCTCTCGAGGGCGGGGTCGATCTCGTGCATCTGGAACGTATCGCGGGTCGCGTCCAGCGTCTTCAGCCCCTCGCCGGTGATGTAGACGACCACCCGCTCGCCGTCGGCGATCTCGCCGCGTTCGGCCAGCTTGCGGAGGACCCCGACGGTGACGCCGCCGGCGGTCTCGGTGAAGATCCCCGTCGTCTCGGCGAGCAGCTTGATCCCTTCGCGGATCTCCTGGTCGGTGACCGAGTCGATGCCGCCGCCGGTGCGACGGGCGTGCTCGACCGCGTAGGGGCCGTCGGCCGGGTCGCCGATCGCGAGGCTTTTGGCGATCGTCTCCGGTCGCTGCGGCTTGCAGACGTCCCAGCCTTCGGCGAAGGCGGTGGCGACCGGACTACAGCCTTCGGCCTGAGCGCCGTTGAAAGCCGGCTGCTCGCCCTCCACCAGGCCGAGGTCGAGCCACTCCTGGAAGCCACGCCCGAGCTTGGTGAAGAGCGAGCCGGAGGCGATCGGGCTGACCACCCGGTCCGGCAGCTTCCAGCCCAGCTGCTCGACGGTCTCGTAGGCGAGCGTCTTCGAGCCCTCGGCGTAGTAGGGCCGCAGGTTGACGTTGACGAAGGCCCAGGGGTGGGTCTCGGCGAGCTGGGTGCAGAGGCGGTTGACGTCGTCGTAGTTGCCGCGGACGCCGACCAGGTTGGTCCCGTAGACGCCGGTCGCGAGCAGCTTCTGCTCCTCGAGGTTGGCGGGAACGAAGACGTAGGAATCGAGGCCGGCGGCGGCGGCGTGGGCAGCGACGGCGTTGGCGAGGTTGCCGGTCGAGGCGCAGGCGACGGTCTCGAAGCCGAGCTCCTTCGCTTTCGCGACGGCGACGGCGACGACCCGGTCCTTGAAGGAGTGGGTCGGGTTTGCGGCGTCGTTCTTGATCCAGATCTCGGCGCCGACCCCGAGCCGCTCGGCCAGCCGGTCTGCCTTCAGCAGCGGCGTCAGGCCGGGCTCCAGCGGGTCGCTCGCGTGCCCCTCGAACGGGAGGAAGTCGCGGTAGCGCCAGATTCCCTGCGACCCGGCCTGGATCCCACGCTTCACCTCCTCGGGGTCGAGCCCGCTGAAGTCGTAGGCGACCTCGAGCGGGCCGAAGCAGTTTTCGCAGACGTAGCTGGCGTCCAGCTCGTAGCTGGTCCCGCACTCCTTGCACTTCAGGCTCTCTACTGACATCCGATCCTCATTTCGCTCTTACGAACCAGCTCATAAAAAAAGACCTTCGCCATCTGTGGGGCGAGGTCCGATCGGACGTCCCCCACATCTTTCAGGTCCCGATCTTCAGGAGACCTGCTGGATTTGGCACCTGTCTCGACCTTGCGGTCGCGATGGTTGCCGGGGCTTCACTGGGCCAGTCCCTCCACCCCTCTAGATGTGGCGCTTATGTGCGGGCAACGATACAGGAGCCGCCGGCGGGCGGCAACCAATGCACGCTGCAATCCACGTATTTCTTGCCGCGCGACTAACCTAGGCGACGAGATGACGCTGCTGGACGAGATTACGCTAGGGCCGGCCGATGCCGAACCTTCCGAAACCGAGGCTGCGGCGGCCCCGCGGCCGGCGCGGCGAGCTCGTCTCTCAGCCGGCGGCGCCTGAGCCCCAGCAGCCGAACGTCGAGCAGATCGACTCCAACGGCCTGCGCTGGGTCAACATCGAGTGGCCGGGATCGCTGGAGCGGACCTGGCTGGAGGAGCATTTCGACTTCCACGCCCTCGACCTCGAGGACGTCCTCTCCCGCAACCAGCGGCCGAAGATCGACGTCTACGACGACTACCTCTTCATCGTCCTCCACCTGCCCGTCTTCGACCCGCAGGCGGGCCGGCTCGGCACCGGCGAGCTCGACGTCTTCGTCGGGCCCGACTACGTGGTCACGATCCCGAACCTGCCGCTGCAGCCGGTCGAGTACCTGTTCGAGCGCTGCCGCGCCAAAGAGGAGCTGCGCGAACAGCTCTTCTCGCGCGGCTCCGGCTACCTGCTCTACCGGCTCGTCGACGACAGCTTCGACTACTGCTTCCCGATGCTGCGGAAGATCGGCAACAAGCTCGACGCGCTCGAGGACCAGATCTTCGAAGAGCGGGCCGAGGAGGTCGTGCGCGACATCTCCAACGTCAAGCAGGAGATCATCAACTTCCGCAAAGTCATCCGGCCGCAGCGCCCCGTCCTGCGCGAACTGGAGCGGGTGAAGCAACGCTATCTCGCCTCCGACTTCGACCTCGAGATCTACTTCGACGACATCGTCGACGCCCACGAGCGGATCTGGGACATGCTCGAGAACTACAAGGAGGTCGCCGAGGCGCTCGAGGAGACCAACGAGTCGGTGATCTCCCACCGCCTCAACGACATCCTCCGCGTGCTGACCTCGATCAGCGTCGTGATCCTGCCGCTGACCCTGATCGCCAGCGTCATGGGGATGAACACCTGGGTCCCCGACCAGGGCAACGAGGGCGGCTTCTTCGTCGTCCTTGGGTTGATGGCGCTGGTCCTGGTCGGCCTCGTCCTCTACTTCCGCAAACGCCGCTGGCTGTAGCCATCAAGCGCCGCGTCCTCCGCTTCGCGTCCGGGCGCGGCTTCCCTAGGATGAACCGCCCGTGGCAAATTTCCGCATCTGGGCGCCCTGGCGCCTCGCTTACGTGAAGGACGCGTCCAAGGACATCGAGGAGGAGTGCATCTTCTGCGCCAAGCCGGCGGCGAGCTCCTGAACCCGGAACCGAGCCCGGAACCGAGCTCGTCCGAAGGCCCCTCTCCGGAGCCGACCAGCGACGAGTGACCACGGCGTCGTGGTCACTGGCGGCCCTGAGCCCGGCACGACGGTGGTGTAGTCTGCGGAGTACAGCACGGCGGTTTCGATCGGCCGTGTAACCGAACCACGGCAGCGCCGTCGTAGTTCCACGAGGGATGCCGTTGGCAGACGTCTCGAAGCATCTCGGCGTCGATCGGCACCGGGCCGATAGAGATGGTCGCCATGACCCACTTCGGTTTTCTGTCCACGTATCCGCCCACTCGCTGCGGACTCGCCACCTTCACGGAGGCACTGGCCAGTTCACTCGTCGAGGTCGGCGAACGCGAGCCCACCATCGTGCGCGTCCTCGACGTGAGGGAGAGCGGCCCAGCCCCGGCGGTGTTCGGGCGTGTTCCGACGACCACTGAGCTGATCTCGGGCAATCGCGTGAGCATGCGCGCGTCCGTCCGTGCCCTCGAGACCTGCGATGTCGCGATCGTGCAGCACGAGTACGGCATCTACGGCGGATCCGACGGCGACGAGATCATTCCGCTGCTCAGGTCGCTGTCGACCCCGGCGATCGTCGTGCTCCACACGGTGCTCATCGAGCCGACCCCCCACCAGCGCAACGTCCTCGACACCGTGTGCCGGCTCGCCGTGTCGGTCGTCGTGATGACCGACAACGCCCGCGACATCCTGCGCAGGACGTACAACGTCAAGGACTCGAAGATCCGCGTGATCCCGCACGGCGTGTCGGTGCCGCGCGCGGCCTCGACGACGGCGCGCACCGGGCCGAAGCGGATCCTGACCTGGGGCCTCATCTCCGAGGCCAAGGGACTCGAGTGGGGTATCCGGGCGATGGCGGAGCTGCGCGACATCCTCCCTCCGGTCGAGTATGTGATCGCCGGCCAGACCCACCCGAAGGTGCTCGCCCGCGAGGGCGAACGGTACCGGGAGTCGCTGCAGCAGCTCATCGTCGACCTCGACCTGGCGGACACCGTCACGCTCGACGATCGCTACCTCGACGCGACGCAGCTCGAGGAGCTCGTCGGCAGCGCCGACGTCGTCCTGCTGCCGTACGAGTCGCGCGATCAGGCCACGTCGGGCGTGCTCGTCGAGGCGGTGGCCGCAGGCGTCCCCGTGGTCGCGACCGGCTTCCCGCACGCCGTCGAGCTGCTCGGCCGAGGGGCCGGGCTCATCGCCCAGCACGCAGACCCGGCGTCGATGGCCGCGGCCATTCGCACCATCGTCGAGGCGGACGAGACGGCGGAGCGCATGCGCGAGGCGGCGCGCCGCGACGCGCAGGAGCTGTCCTGGCCGTCCGTGGCCGAGAAGTACCGCGCGATCGCCGACCGCCTGGTCGCGGTCGCGGCGTAACCGCAGGCTCCGTCCGCCCTCGCGGAGCGCCCTGCTGCGACCCCGGGCATGAATCGCCCGCTATTCGGTGTTGCTAACTACCGGTACTTAGTGTTACCGTTTACTGGTAGTCAGCAACACCGAGTAGATAGGAGGTGAGCTGTGGGAAACCAGATGACGGAGATGCTCAAGGGCACTCTCGAAGGCATCGTGCTCGCGATCCTCGACCGCGCGTCGCGCGTACGGGTACGAGATCACGGCGCAGCTGCGCGAGCAGGGCTTCTCGGACATCGTCGAAGGCACCGTGTACGCGCTGCTCGTCCGCATCGAGCAGCGGGGCTTCGTGGACGTCGAGAAGGTCCCGTCCGAGAAGGGTCCGCCGCGCAAGGTGTACTCGCTCAACGCGACGCGGACGGGAACAGCTCGGCGAGTTCTGGGGGACGTGGAGCTTCCTCTCAGAACGCATCGAACAGCTCCACCGCGAACAGACACCGATCAGATCGACGAAGGAGAGAAGTAATCATGGCCGCGAAGTGGATCGAGTTCCTCACCGGGTCGCTCGATGACAAGAAGGCATATCGGCAGTACAAGGCCCGCATCGCGGCGCTGCCCGAGCCCTACAGGACGGCCGCGAAGGCCTTCGAGCGCTACTTCATGTACAACGGCGGCATCACCGACGGCGATCCGGCCGTCATGATCACGATGCTGAACGACTTCGCCGACCTGTGGGAGCGTGCCGCCGCCGATCAGACGCCCGTCGACGAGATCGTCGGCGACGATCCGGTCGAGTTCGCCGAGGCGTTCGCCGCAGCCTACGCGGGCAAGCGCTGGATCGACAAGGAGCGCGCCCGCCTCACCGACACCATCCAGGGACTCAGACAAGGAGGACGAACAATGACCACCGCAACGATGCCGCGATCCGGTGACGGGTCTGCAGAAGTCCTACAAGGACCTGCACGTGCTGCGCGGCGTGGACTTCGACGTCGCGCGGGGCAGCATCTTCGCCCTGCTCGGCTCGAACGGCGCCGGCAAGACCACCGTCATCCGGATCCTCTCCACGCTGCTGAAGCAGGATGCCGGTACCGCCGAGCGTGAACGGCTTCGACGTCGCCACCCAGGCGCAGGACGTGCGCGAGTCGATCAGCCTCACCGGCCAGTTCGCGGCCGTCGACGAGATTCTGACCGGCCGCGAGAACCTCGTGCTCGTCGCACGACTCCGCCACCTGAAGAACCCCGGCAAGATCGCGGACGACCTGCTCGCACGCTTCGGGCTGACCGAGGCCGGCGGCCGCAAGGCGTCGGAGTATTCGGGTGGAATGCGCCGCAGGCTCGACATCGCGATGAGCCTGATCGGCAACCCGCCGGTCATCTTCCTCGACGAGCCGACGACCGGCCTCGACCCCCAGGGGCGCATCGAGGTCTGGCAGACGGTGAAGGAACTCGCCGACAGCGGCACGACAGTGCTCCTGACGACGCAGTACCTCGACGAGGCGGAGCAGCTCGCCGATCGGATCGCGATCCTCCACCAGGGTCGGATCATCGTCAACGGCACCCTTGCCGAGCTGAAGCAGCTGCTGCCGCCCGCCAAGGTCGAGTACATCGAGAAGCAGCCGAGCCTCGAGGACGTGTTCCTCGCGCTGGTCGGCGAAGACAGCGGGACTGTCGGCGTGGACATCGCCGACGACGCTCGCAGGACACAAGGAGTCGATGATGTCCACCACCCATTTCCTCGGCGACACCACCGTCCTGACGGGCCGGTCGCTGCGCCACATCCTGCGCAGCCCCGACACCATCATCACGACGGCCGTCACTCCGATCGCCCTCATGGTGCTGTTCGTCTTCGTGTTCGGCGGCGCCATCGACACCGGCGGAGTCTCGTACATCGACTACATGCTGCCCGGCATCCTGCTCATCACGATCGCCTCCGGCATCGCCTACACCGCGTACCGGCTCTTCCTGGATCTGCAGGGCGGGATCTTCGAGCGCTTCCAGTCCATGCCGATCGCCCGGGCGAGCTCGCTGTGGGCGCACGTGCTGACGTCGCTCGTCGCGAACATGGCTTCGCTGGTGATCGTCGTCGGGGTCGCACTGATCCTGGGCTTCCGCACCGGCACGAGCGTGCTGGGATGGCTCGCCGTCTTCGGCATCCTGATCCTGTTCACGCTGTCGCTGACCTGGATCGCCGTGATCGCGGGCCTGTCGGCCAAGACGGTGGACGGTGCGAGCGCGTTCTCGTACCCGCTCATCTTCCTGCCGTTCATCAGCTCGGCGTTCGTGCCCACCGACACGATGCCCCCGGCAGTCGCGTGGTTCGCCGAGAACCAGCCCGTGACGCCCATCATCGACACCATCCGCGACATCTTCTCCGGTCAGCCGGTGACATCCGACATCTGGGTCGCGCTGGCCTGGTGCCTCGGCATCCTGATCGTGGCGTACTTCGCCGCGATGGCGATCTACCGCCGCAAGATCAGCTGACGCTGCTTCGAAGCCCTCCCCGGTGCGCCGTGCACCGCGGGAGGGCTTCGGCGTCGCCGGGCGCCGGTGTGTACACTCGGCGGTCACCGGAACCGAGGATAATGCGCGGGAACCGGCTGTGGTGGCGGGATGAGGAGAGGCACGAGACATGGACGATCAGCGAGTCGAGGGACTCCGCGAATACATCGAGCACCTGCGTCAGCTGGGCTACTCGGTGCGCGACGGTCACAGCCCCGACCCGGATCTGATCGACCCGCAGGGCAACCCCGTCTACACCTGGCAGGAGGGCTACCCCTACCCCGAGCGCATGGACCGCGATGCGTACGAGTTCGAGAAGTACAAGCTGCAGATCGAGCTGCTCAAGTTCCAGTACTGGCTGGAAGACAACGGCAAGCGCGCGATCATCCTGTTCGAGGGAAGGGATGCCGCGGGCAAGGGCGGCACGATCAAGCGGTTCACCGAGCATCTGAATCCGCGCACGGCACGGACGGTCGCGCTGACCATGCCGACCGAGCGGGAGCGGGGGCAGTGGTATTTCCAGCGCTACGTGCAGCACCTTCCGACCAGCGGGCGAGATCGTGATGTTCGACAGGTCCTGGTACAACCGGGCCGGTGTCGAGCGGGTGATGGGGTACTGCACCGACGAGGAGTACGAGGACTTCATGGTCCAGGCGCCGAACTTCGAGAAGATGCTCGTCGATTCCGGCATCCACGTCACCAAGTTCTGGTTCTCGGTGACCAGAACCGAGCAGCGCACCCGGTTCGCGATCCGGCAGCTCGACCCGGTGCGGCGCTGGAAGCTCTCGCCCAACGACCTCGCTTCGCTCGATCGGTGGGAGGACTACACGGTCGCGAAGGAGGAGATGTTCCACCGCACCGACAAGAAGCACGCGGCGTGGACGATCATCCGCTCGAACGACAAGAAGCGCGCGCGGCTCAACGCGATGCGGTTCTTCCTCGGACAGTTCGACTACGAGGGCCGCAACGACGAGGTCGTCGGCAACGTCGATCCGCTGCTCGTGATGCGCGGCAAGCAGGAGACCGCGGACGAATGACCTCGCCTGGCCGCCTCGCCGAGTACCTGAAAGCGCGTCGCGAACGACTTCAGCCTGAGGATGTCGGCATCGCGGTCAGCTCGGGCACGCGGCGGGTTCCGGGGCTGCGGCGCGAGGAGGTGGCGATCCTCGCCGGCATCAGCACGGACTACTACCTCCGGCTGGAGCAGGGGCGCGACGCGCACCCGTCCGATCAGGTGCTGGATGCGCTCGCGCGGGCGCTCAGGCTCGATCCGGCCGGCGCCGCCTACCTCCGACGGCTGGCGCGACCCTCGCACCTCGCGACACCGTCGACGATGACGACGTCGTCCACGACAGCACGCGGTGGCTGATCGACTCGTGGCCGCTGACGGCGGCGGTCGTCCACAGCCGGTACGTCGACGTGCTCGCGTCCAACGCGCTGGCGCGGGCCTTGAACCCGAACTTCCGGGTCGGCGTGAACAGCGTGCTGTCGCTGTTCGCCGACCCGTCGGAGGCGGTCTTCCACGTCGACTGGGAAGGGCTGGCGGCCCGGTCCGTCGCCCTGCTGCGCGGGCTGGCCGACACGCGCGACGGGGACGCGCGACTGGACGCCCTCGTCGCCGAGGGTTCGCGCAGCAGTGCGAAGTTCCGCGAGTTCTGGGAGCGCCAGGACGTGATCCGCGTCGGCGACGGAACGCACGAGCTGCGGCATCCCGTCGTCGGCGAGCTCACCCTGACCTACCAGCGACTGCCGCTCGTCGGCACCGCCGGCCAGTCGATCTTCCTCTACTCGGCCGAGCCGGGAACTCCGAGCGCGAGCGCGATGGAGCGCTTGGCGGCCGCAGGGTAGGAGCGACAGGGACACGCGGGAGCGCTCCCACGGCGCTAGCGTCGCGAACGTGGACCTTCATCTGACGGACAAAGTCGCCGTCGTCACGGGCGCGAGCAAGGGCATCGGCCTCGCGATCACGCGCGCGCTCGTCGCCGAGGGCGCCCTGGTGGTCGCCGGTGCCCGTTCGATCACCGACGAACTCGTCGCGCTGTCCGACACCGGCCAGGTCCTCGCCGTCGCCATCGACCTCTCCACCGGCGACGGGCCGGCCGAGCTCGTGTCGCGCGCCTCGCACTTCGGCGGGCTCGACATCGTCGTCAACAACGTCGGCGCCGTCACCCCCCGCACCGCCGGGTTCCTCGAGGTCAGCGACGACGACTGGCTGGCCACGCTCAACCTCACGCCTCCTGGCCGCCGTGCGCACCACGCGCGCGGCGATCCCGCTGCTGCTCGAGCGCGGCGGCGGCAACGTCGTCACGATCTGCTCGGTCAACGCGTACCTGCCCGACCCCGGCGTGATCGACTACGCGGCCACGAAGGCCGCGGTGTGGAACCTCTCCAAGTCGCTGTCGAAGGAGTTCGGCGCTCGCGGCATCCGCTTCAACACGATCAGCCCCGGACCCGGTCTCGACGCCGCTCTGGCTGGGCGAGAACGGCGTCGCCGCCACCGTCGCGAAGAGCATGGGCGTCTCGTTCGACGAGGCGCGCCGCCGCATCATCGAGGGCGGCGGCGGATTCTCGACCGGACGATTCACCGAACCCGAAGAGGTCGCCGACCTCGCGCTGCTGCTCGCGAGCGACCGCGCCGGCAACGTCACCGGCGCCGACTTCCTCATCGACGGCGGACTGACGAAAGAGCTCTGATCCACACCGCACCACCAACCGAAAGAAGGCACGTCATGTCGCGCACACCCGTCGTGTTCATCCACGGTCTCTGGATCCACTCGTCCGCCTGGGCGCCCTGGGTCGAACTGTTCACCGAGCGCGGCTACGACGCGCACGCGCCCGGCTGGCCCGGCGACGCCGACACCGTCGCAGACACGCGCGCTGCGGCATCCGCTCTCGACGACGTGGGGATCGAGCAGATCTGCCACCACTACGCCGACTTCATCGAGACGCTCGACACCAAGCCGATCGTCATCGGGCACTCGTTCGGCGGACTCATCGCCCAGGAGCTGCTCGCCAACGACTTCGCGATCGCCGCCGTCGCGATCGACCCGGCGCCCATCAAGGGCGTGAAGACGCTGCCGTTCTCGCAGCTGCGCTCCGGCTTCCCGGTGCTCGGCAATCCGGCGAACAAGAAGCGGACGGTCTCGCTCACGGCGAAGCAGTTCCGCTACAGCTTCGGCAACGCCATCAGCGAGGAGGAATCCGACGCGCTGTTCGAGGCGTGGACGATTCCCGGACCGGGCCGGCCGCTGTTCGAGGACGCCACGCGCCAACTTCTCGCGCAACTCGCCGGCCAAGGTCGACACGCACCTCGCGCCGCGCGGCCCGCTGCTGCTCACGTCGGGCGACGAGGACCACACCGTGCCGAAGGCGGTCACCCTCGAGGTCGTCAAGCTGTACGAGGCCACGCCCGAGAACGTCACGGACTACCAGGAGTTCGCCGGTCGTGGGCACTCCCTCACCATCGACGCCGGATGGCGCGACGTGGCCGACGCCACGCTCGAGTGGCTCGGCGCGCAGAACCTCGCCGCATCGGACGAGGACGCGACCGCTTCGGCGTGAGGCTCATCCCGCGCGGCGTCGTCGTGGCGCCGCGCGGGATCCTCGCATTCCGCGAGCGCGAGGTCGCCGCCGCTCAGGACTCCGGGTCCGGGTTGCCGGCGAGCCACGGCGGCCCGAGCGGGACCACGCGCCTGCCGAGCGTGAGCCAGTAGAACTTCTCGACCAGCATGTAGGCGGCGAGCGCTGCGGCGAGGAGGAGGACCCAGGCGCCGGTGACCGACACCGCGTGGGCGCCGGTGAACGCGCCGAAGGCTTGGAGCGCGAGGCCGGCGGACACGCACAGCAGCGTGATGGGCAGCACCGTGTTGTGGACCGCGCCGGCAGGAGCGAAGGCGAGGGCGATGATGGCGAAGCCCAGCGCGAAGATGCCTCGCTCGGCGTCGGTGACTTCGAAGATCCGCAGCTCCTCGCCGAGCATGAAGCCGGGGACGACGATCCAGTAGAACCCGAACGCGTTGTAGACCGCGAAGTGGAAGTCGTCCCCCTTGAAATACGACAGCATGCCGGCGGTGACCTGCACGATGCCGCCGAAGACCGCGCCGATCCAGAAGACCGCGTCGCTGTCCTGGACGCCGAGGTGCGCCAGCTGGGCGGCGGCGGTCGCGATCACGAAGCCGAGGAGCCCGATGAGGCCGGGATCGGCCGTGCGTCGAGCGCCGAGGGATGCTGTCAGCCGGGCCGTCGGCGTCATTCGTCTTCTCCTGCCGCGATGGGGTCGGTGCTGACCCCGACAGTACTCGCGCGTGTGCTCCGGGCTCAGGCAGGGAGGAAGTACTCGCGGGCGAGCGGCGCGATCTCCAGGTGGTCCGCGTCCGCCCGCGCGATCCAGCGCAGCTCGGCGATCTCGGCGCCCACCACCGGACGCTGCGAGCCGATGTCGGCGGCGAACACGTCGGCGACGACGAGGAATCCGGGCTCGTTCGCGGCGGCGGCCGTGAAGGAGCCGAGCGCGCGGAGATCCTGCGGGTCGACGTCGATGCCGAGCTCCTCGGCGAGTTCGCGGCTGAGCGTCTCGCTCGGCCGACTCGCCGGGCTCGGGCTTGCCGCCGGGCTGCATGAACGCGGTGGTGCCGGCCTTGCGCACCAGCAGCAGCCGGCCGTCGCCATCGAGGATGACCGCAGCCGACACGTGGATCCGCCGAGGCTGGGTGTCGTCGGCGATCGCAGAGCTCACGGTCGCACGGTAACAGGTTTCGCCCATGCGCCCGGAAGTAGAATCGCGTGTGCCTGACGAGACCCCCGCCACCCCCGCCGTTCCGAGCGGCATCGACCCCGCGGAGCTCGCGATCACCCTCAAGGTGCTGGACGGCATGGCGGGACTCGACGAGACCCACCCCGACTTCATCGCGGTGCGCCAGGCGACGGCGGCGATGTTCAAGGCCGTCAAGAAGGTGCGCCGCCGCGAGATCCGCGACGCGATCGCCCAGGCGGACCGCGACGTGGTCGCCGCCACCGCCACCGGGGCGGCCGACCGCATCGACGACGAGACGCGCGGCATCCCGATCGCGACCACGACGACGGCTCCGACGGCAGGGACGCTGATCAAGGCCCGCGCCTGCTACATCTGCAAGCAGCCCTACACGGTCGTCGACGCGTTCTACCACCAGCTGTGCCCGACCTGCGCGGCGATGAGCCACGCGAAGCGCGACGCCCGCACCGATCTGACCGGCAAGCGCGCACTGCTCACCGGCGGTCGCGCCAAGATCGGCATGTACATCGCGCTGCGGCTCCTGCGCGATGGCGCCCACACGACGATCACGACCCGGTTCCCTCGCGACGCCGTGCGCCGGTTCAGCAGCCTTCCGGATGCGTCCGACTGGATCGACCGTCTCAAGATCGTCGGAATCGACCTCCGCGACCCCGCGCAGGTCATCGCGCTCGCGGAGGATGTCGCGGCCGCGGGCAGCCTCGACATCCTGATCAACAACGCGACCCAGACGGTGCGCCGCTCGCCCGGCGCGTACCAGCCGCTCGTCGACGCCGAGCTCGCTCCGCTGCCGAGCGGGCCGCTGCCCGAGCTGGTCACGTTCGGCCACACGAACGACCAGCACCCGCAGGCGCTGGAGCGCTCGGTGACCGCCCACCCGATCCTCGCCGCGGCAGCCGCTCGTGCCGACGAGCTGACCGAGCAGGCGATGGCGGCAGGGTCGAGCTCGCTCGAGCGACTGGCCGCGGGCACCGCGATCGATGCCGGCGGGCTGATCCCCGACATCCATCACACGAACTCGTGGACCCAGCGCGTCGATGAGGTCGACCCCCTCGAGATGCTCGAGGTGCAGCTGGCGAACACCACGGCGCCGTTCCTGCTGGTCTCGAAGCTGCGACCGTCGATGGCGGCGAGCAGCGCGCGGCGCACCTACATCGTGAACGTCAGCGCGATGGAAGGCGTCTTCGGCCGCGGCTACAAGGGGCCGGGGCATCCGCACACCAACATGGCCAAGGCGGCCATGAACATGCTCACGCGCACCAGCGCACGCGAGATGTTCGAGACCGACCGCATCCTCATGACCAGCGTCGACACCGGCTGGATCACCGACGAGCGACCGCACCCGACGAAGGTGCGCCTCGCCGAGGAGGGCTTCCACGCACCGCTCGACCTCGTCGACGGCGCCGCCCGCGTCTACGACCCGATCGTGCGCGGCGAGGCCGGCGAGGACCTGTTCGGGGTGTTCCTCAAGGACTACGCGCCCGGCGCCTGGTGACGCAGCGGGCAACGGCAGAGATCGGCCCCGCCGTCAAGCCCATGTCACGCTCGGGAGCTCTCTGCGACGATCGTTCGATGAATTGGTCTGAGCATCTCGTCATGTCGGCACCAGTGTTCGCGATCGGCCCCCGATGAGCGACACCGAGCCCGCAGCGGCGGCGACCGCCGCACCCCGGCCTGCGGCGGACATTCGCGAGCCCGACCCGCGCCGCCCGATCGCGCTCGTCGTCGGAATCTCGGCGACCGTCGCGTTCGTCATCCTGCGGTTCGTGCTGGTGTTCGCCAAGGAGCAGCCGCTCCCGATCGACGTGTGGTGGCACGATCTCATGGTCGCCACGAAGACCGACGCCGGGATCGCGGTCGCCTCGATCGTCGGCATCGATCGGCGGCACCATCGGGATGTTCGTGATCGGCATCATCATCGCCCTCCTCCTCTGGTGGCGAAAAGGACGGTGGGCTGCCGCGACCTTCGCGATCGCGGTGATCCTCGGTGGTCGCGATCGGCGCACCGATGTCCTACATCGTCGCCCGCGTACGCCCGGCCGACTCGCTCGCCGAGCAGCAGGTGACGTCCTTTCCCGTCCGGCCACACCGCGGTCGCGACCACGATGGTGATCATCCTGGGGCTCGTGCTCAGGCGCTGGTACGTGTGGGTGATCGGCGTGGCGTGGGTGGTGCTCATGATGTGGAGCCGGACCTACCTCCACGCGCACTGGCTCAGCGATGTGATCGCCGGGCCTGCTGGAGGGGATCGCCGTCGCGACTCTGGTGTGGTGCGCTGTCGAGGCGTACCGCGACCGGCGTGCGGCGCGGCCCGAGACGGCGATCGCGGACTCCTGAGTCTGGGCGTCGCGGACGTCGACGCACATAGCGACGCCGGCCGCAAGCCCTTATCCCGGTTCGAGGCGATTGGATAGCGTTCGGCTGTGAACATGCCCAAGGAAGCCGCTCGTGCGGCAGAAGACTCGACCGCATTCCGCGTGCTCGCGCGCATCGGCTACATCGTGCTCGGCATCGTGCACATCGTCATCGGTGTGATCGCGATCTCCGTCGTGACGGGCGGCGGCGGTGAGGCGGATCAGGGCGGCGCGATGGAGCAGATCCGAAAGACGCCCGTCGGCGTGCTGCTGCTCTGGATCATCGCGCTGGGCCTGCTGGCGCTCGCGATCTGGCAGATCGCCGAGGCCTTCCTCGAGCGCAATCCCGACACGAAGAAGAAGTGGGGCTACCGCATCAAGTACGTCGGCACGGCGATCGCCTACATCGCGATCGCGTGGACGGCGCTCGTCTACGCACTCGGCGGCCAGTCGGATTCGTCGCGAGTCGTCGGAGACGTTCAGCGCGAAGCTGCTGGCGACGCCCGGGGGAGTGTTGCTGCTCGGCTTCGTCGGCGTGATCGATCGGCGCGATCGGCATCGCGTTCATCATTCGAGGCATCACGCGTGGATTCGAGAAGCACCTCGCCCTGCCCCCCGGCGACGGCGAAGAAGGGCATCGTCACGTTCGGCGTGGTCGGCTACATCGCCAAGGGCATCGCCATCGCGGTCACGGGAGTCCTCTTCGTCGTCGCCGCGATCACCCACGATCCCAACAAAGCCGGTGGGCTGGATGCCGCGCTCCACAGCCTCGCCGCGCTGCCGTTCGGCGCGATCATCCTGTGGGTCGTGGGAGCCGGACTCGTGA